>CAVSMH010000006.1:0-2268247 GCA_963728965.1 Bryobacterales bacterium | reverse complement strand
GGACGCTCCGTGAACCGTCTCGAGCCCGAAGCCGTTCTGTCTAGAAAGCGGCTCGTCACTTCGAAGTACTACGGCGTCCCACTGCTCAGTTTGCTTCCGACGGCTCAATCGCCCGATGGACGCTGGATCGCCGCAACCGAAAGCTTTGGCGCAAGCAGCAATATCTGGCTCGTCCCGAATAACGGGAACGGCGAGCCCGTTCGCTTCGCTGAAGGCTCGGATGCCAGTGTCTCACCCGACGGCCGTTGGATTCTGTACGCGAGCGGCGGCAGTCGCCCCGAGATCTTCGTAGCTTCCGTGCCGGTCGAGGCCGGTGGTTCCTCCCGTTCCGTCGGCAAATGGCAGATTTCGACGGCCGGTGGCACCAACCCCGTGTGGCGTGGGGATGGTAAGGAAATCTTCTATCTCGCACCTGATGGGAAGCTCATCTCCGTGCCGATTGAATCGGGTGAGACCTTTTTCCGGCCGCTGCCCCCAAGACCCTTATTTCAAACGCGACTGATCTCCAGTCTGTTTCGTGAGTACGATGCATCCGCTGACGGTAAAAAGTTCTTGCTGGCGGTGCCGAGTGCTGATGATACAAATGAACCGATTACCGTAATCGTGAACTGGCCGAGACTTCTCAAAGAATGACGTATACGGAAGTTTCGGTATCCGGGCCACTCATATCATGTGCAATTTTGAACCTGCCTATGGGTCGCCGAGGTGCACAGCTCAGCGCGCAAATGGCGCGCCCTCGGGAAAGCTTCGTTGCTGGACGGCCACTAACGCTTACGGCGTTCCGGCGTAGATGGAATGAGAAAGCCGGCCCCCGGCGGGATGGGTTAAGCTCCCAATACGCACTCGAAGTGCAAAAGGAGACCGGCCATGAAGAAGAATAGCAGTGGGTGCAAGAGTCCGAAAGCCAGCATGAAGGCGACCAAGGCAACAAACGTAACCGTTGGAATGGACTTGGGGGACAAGACGAGCCGGTATTGCATGTTGGACGAGAACGGGGAGGTATTGCGGGAAGCCAGCGTGGGGACCACCAAGAAGGCTATGACGCAGGTCTTCGCAACCATGAAGCCATGTCGTGTGGCAATCGAAGTGGGGACCCATTCTCCGTGGGTAAGCCGGCTGTTGAAGAGCGTCGGACACGAGGTGATTGTGGCCAACGCACGGCAGGTGCAGTTGATCAGCAAAAGCAGCCGGAAGAACGATCGGATGGACGCGCAAATGCTGGCCCGCCTGGTGCGAGTGGACCCGCGGTTACTACGACCGATCCAGCACCGCAGTGAGCAGGCACAGGAGCACCTGCGGGTCATCCGGGTGCGCGCAGCCCTGGTGGAGGCGCGAACCATGCTGGTGAATGCGGCACGCGGTCTGACGAAGGCGACGGGGGAGCGGCTGGCGAGCTGCGACGCCGATCAGATGGTCGTAGACCGGATGGAGTCGCTGCCGGCAGGGCTGCAGAACTCGCTGCGGCCACTGCTGGAAGAAGTAGAATCGTTGACGGAAAAGATCCAAGCATTGGATCAACAAGTCGAGCAGATCGCCCGGACTGACTATCCGGAAACCGACCTCTTACGGCAGGTGAGCGGAGTCGGGCCTTTGATCGCTCTGACGTTCGTACTGACCGTGGAAGATCGGGAACGATTCCAAAAGAGCCGGGACGTGGGCTGTTATGTGGGTTTGCGGCCGAGGCAGAGCGACTCGGGGGAGAGCGAACCACAACTGCGGATCACCAAGGAAGGGGATCCCTATCTGCGGAAGCTGCTGGTGCAGGGGGCGCACTGCATTATGGGGCGGCGCGGACCGGATACGGATCTAAAGCGTTGGGGGTTGAAGTTAAGCGCACGTGGTGGCAAGAACGCCAAGAAGCGGGCCGTGGTGGCAGTGGCTCGGAAGCTGGCGATTCTGCTGCATCGGTTGTGGGTAACTGGGGAAGTGTACGAACCGTTGCGGAACAACCAGGCTGGACCACCGGTGAAGGAGACCGGGGAGGCAGCAGCGTAAAAGGAATAGGATTTTGACCAGCAGAAGCCAATCGCCGAGTTCGGGTGACTGCGAGTAAACGCCGGAGCGAAGGTTTCCTAACCGAGACGTTCAGCTCGAGGCGTAGATGGCAGCACCCGTTTATAGATTGAGGACGCCAACAGGCGCCGGAGCGGAAATGCTCCAATTCAAGAGTGCGAATGGAAGCAGGGCGAGTCGGCGGTGGGCGAAGTCAGGAAAGGCCAAAAACATTTCCAAGAGGAAGGAGTTTGAAAGTGTATCGCGCCACCCGTTGGTCGGCGATCGGCCTCATCGGTGACGCGGGCCCAAAAAACAGTACTTGACGAGGGCCGGCTTTCTCATGGAAGCGTTTACCTGCTCTGGTCTGGCGGCCCTGCTTTTCCGATGAGTAGCGGCTTTTCCAAGTCCTTTGCACTTGAACGCCTCCCGTTAATGTTGAGTCCAAAACGCCAAACACTACTGGCGACCACAATTCCTGACCGCTAGTGCACATAAGCGGCCTCTCATCATTAGCCTAAGCCTAGCAGCCTGTGGTAATAGTGAGACGGGCGAATAAAAACATGTGACCTCGTAAATGTTTTGAGCGTCTATTGGATATGGCAATGGGAACGCGGCGGAAGCGGGAGCGGCAACAGGATCTGTGGATCGCAACCAGCGATGTGGTCGAGACACCAGCCAATGTCTTCTACGACCGCTTGAATCAGATTCTGGACGGGCACGATTTCGATGCCAAGGTGGAGCGGCTGTGCCGGAAGTTTTACAAAGACAGCGTATACGGTCGGCCCAGCATGGCGCCGGGGGTCTACTTCCGATCGCTACTGATCGGTTTTTTTTGAGGGCCTCGATTCGGAGCGAGGAATCGCGTGGCGACAGCCGACTCTCTGTCGTTACGGAAATTCCTGGGCTACGCGCTGGATGAGGCCACGCCGGATCATTCCACGATTTCGCGCACGCGGCGATTGTATTGGCTGGAGACGCACAAGGCCGTGTTCCGCTGGGTGCTGAAGATCCTCGATCAAGAGGGACTGGTCAGCGGACGGACCGTATCGATTGATGCCACTACGCTGGAAGCCAATGCGGCGCTGAAAAGCATCGTGCGGCGGGACAACGGACAAAGCTACAACGACTATCTGAAGGAACTGGCCAAGGCCGCCGGGATCGAGAACCCGACGCGCGAACAGTTGGCACGACTGGACCGCAAGCGAAAGAAGAAAGGATCGAATCTGGAGTGGATGAGCCCCAGTGACCCCGACGCCCGAATCACCAAAATGAAGGATGGGCGGACGCACCTGGCGCACAAGGCCGAGCATGCAGTGGATCTGACCAGTGGGGCGCTGCTGGCAGTGACGCTGCAGCCGGCCAATGAAGGGGACACGACGACGATCCACCGGACCCTGGAAGAAGCGCAAGCTGTGGCCCGCGAGATCAACGAACATGGAGTCGAAGAGGTGGTAGCGGACAAGGGCTATCACAGCGGCGCGGTGCTGAAGAAAGTACATGAGCAGGAAGTCCGATGCTACATCCCCGAGCCGGAGCGTGGGCGGCGAAACTGGCAAGGTGAGGGGAAGGAGGAAGAGCAGAAGCGGACCTATGAAAACCGGCGGCGTGGGCGCGGCGACCGCAACAAGCGACTCCAGAAGTTGCGGAGCGAACTGACGGAGCGGAGCTTCGCACACCTATACGAGACCGGCGGAATGAGACGGGTGCACCTGCGGGGTCGGAAGAACATTCTGAAGCGACTACTGGTGCACGGAGCCGCGTTCAATCTCTCGTTGATCCTGCGCCAGACCATGGGAGTGGGGAAGCCCCGGCGGTTACAGGGGCTTTCTTTGCAACCGTTTATGCTGTTCGCGCGCATTTTTTCGTGGCTCTGGGCGACATCACGAGCACCAGAACAAAGGAGTGAGAGCTTTGCAATGCAAAGCGGCGGCGCGATGGCCATGCTGCCAGCCGATTCAGGCATATATCAAGTAATTTGCTTCGGGCTGGCTGCCTGGAAAACGCCTACTTCTGACACGGGCTGCTAGGGTCAATCAGAGATAGTCATGCAGTTGCATGGCGCAGCGAATGGCATGGTCACCACGGTGCAGATAGCGCAACCGGTAAAGGCGTTCGATCACCATGGCCAGTGCGATCAGCAGCCATACGATCAGAATGCTGTTGGCCTGATGATGGCAGATGTGCTCCATGCCATAGCGGTTCTTGCCGTCGTTGAAGCCCTGATTCTCGATCTCCCAGCGGCTTTTGGCGATGCGGTAGAAACTCAAGCTCCCGAGTTTGGGGATGGAGAAGTCGGTCAGCCATTCGGCTTGTATTACGGTCCCATCGCGTTTGTGCTGGCAGTACCGCAGGACGCGTACGGCGGCCAGTTCAGGGTTTCCCAAGGAGCGAAATTATCCGCGTCCCAGACCTCGACCCGATCATCGCCCTCTTGGAACACGGCCTGGGGCGGTTGCCCGTCAAAGCGGGCGCGCACGGCAGCGGCTAAAAGAGGAAGGTTCTCCTTGAGGCGCGCCACCATGGGCAGAGCGACCTCCGCGGCGGTGTGGAGAAAAGGAGCCGTGGCATACGCGCTGTCTCCCACTACATAGTCGGCGAAACGCGCGCCAAGATGCCCCACCGCGCGCCGCAGCAAACGCTGGGCTGCGGCATACTCGCTATCGCCAGGCCCGTAGGGCTCCACATCGATCGGCAGCGTCAAACCAACGCCGACCATGCTGATCAGTACGAAATGATGCAAGGAACCATGTACTGCACCCTTGGAATCCTTGACCGGATCACACAACGGGCAGGGTTCTTTGTGGGTATGCCCCGCGCCGGTACCGTCCAGCGCCAGCCCTATGAAGCGGCTGTTCTCGAAGGCCTTGTTGCGCTTGGCTTGGTGCAGCGCGGTCGCCACAGCCAATCGCGTCGTCTCCGGGTCCATGCGCTCGGTGCAGTAGGCCAAGGCATCATCCCCGAACTGGCCTTTCAAGCCCAACTCGGCGCGCACCGGAGAGTGCGCCAGCCATTCCAGGCGCAAGAAACTTGCGGCGCGCAGGACACGTCCGATCACCACGGCCCAGACCAGATCTCGCGCCGGGATATGGGGATGGACCCGGCCATCGCCCGGTCGTTGGAAGAAGGACTTCAGGCCCAGGCAGTGGCAGGCGTAGTTTTGGATTTGGCGAACGTGTGGCCCGGTCAGCGGGGCTGCTGTTTGCGCCGCAATACCAGCAACTCGGCATTGGCGGCGAGGACCTCGCGCAGAGCGTCCTGAAAGGCGTGGCCGGCAGCGACGCGCCGGCGGACGTCGTCCACCCAGTCCTTGGGGATGCGTTCGACCCGCTTCTTACCGGCCACCATAAAGGTGAGCGACCAAGCGGGGTGCCCCTCGCCTTTGGCGCAATGGCAAGTAGGCTTTCCACACTTGGTATGGCTGACGGACAGCGAGCCTGGCAGCAGATCTTGGGGGAAAGGGAATTGGCGGAGCAGCGCAAATTTGCGCTGGCGGAGTCTGGCAGCCTCGGGACCCTTGGGCTCGAATTCCATCTTGGAGTAACTATACTACAAGAATTGAACCAAAGCCAGACAAATTTACGAACGCGAAAATAGATGGCTTCTGTGGCCGGTTATGCCGGACCCACCCTGCCCGTCATTCTCAACGGCTTATCGGATTCTGCGTTATTGGAGTGCCGAGACTGCTGCCCGCACCCAGCCGTTTCGGAAGTGTTGCGAAGCAGGGGTCCGGCGCTGTGGAGTGGGTTTGAGTTGGGGAGGCAGGGGGTTTCTGGGGACCTTCGACCGACGGCGGGCCTCTGGGCGGGATGACTCCACGGCAAAGCGATCGAGTTGTCAAAGAGCAACGGAGTGCTGCCAGCCGTCCGCACGGCGTCGGTTTCAACCGGTGTCGGGCGGGTTGCGGCCTCCGAGGGTCAACCAGAGATAATCATGCAACTGCATGGCGGAGCGAACGCCGTGGTCGCCGCGATGCAGATAACGCAACCGATAGAGGCGTTCGATCACCAGGGCCAGTGCGATCAGCAGCCATACGATCAGGATGCTGTTGGGCTCATGGTGGCAGATGTGCTCCATGCCATAACGGTTCTTGCCGTCGTTGAAACCCCTATTCTCGATCTCCCAACGGCTCTTGGCCATGCGATAGAAACTCAGGCTGCCCAGTTTGGCGACGGTGAAGTTGGTCAGCCATTCGGCTTGGACCACCGTGCCATCGCGCTTGTGTTGGTGGTAGCGCAGCACGCGCACGGTGGGCCAGTGGAGGGTTTCCCAAGGGGCGAAGTCATCAGCGTCCCAGACCTCGACTCGGTCATTGCCCTCCTGGAACACGGCTTGGGGCGGCTGACCATCAAAGCGAGCGCGTACGTCGGCGGCCAACAGGGGCAGGTTCTCCTTCAGGCGCGCCACCACGGGTAGTCCGACATCCTCGGTGGTGTGCAAGAAAGGAGCTGTGGCGTAAGCGCCGTCTCCTACCACGTAGTCGGCGAAGCGTGGTCCCAGGTGCTCTACGGCGCGCCGCAGCAATCGCTGTGCGGCGGCATACTCGCTGTCGCCTGGCCCATAGGGCTCCACATCGATCGGCAGCGTTAAACCAGCGCCCACCACACTGACCAGCACAAAATGATGCAGGCAACCGTGCACTTCGCCTTTGGCGTCCTTGATGGGATCACACAACGAGCAGGGTTCCCTATAGGTGCGGCCTGCGCCGGTGCCGTCCAGAGCCAGACCGATAAAGCGGCTATTCTCGAAGGCCTTGTTCCGTTTGGCCTGGTGCAGTGCTGCCGCTAGAGCCAGTCGCGTCGACTCGGGGTTCATACGTTCGGTGCAGTAGGCCAAGGCATCATCGCCGAAGGCCGCTCTCACGCCTAACCCAATTCGTGCTGCGGAGTGGACTAACCACTCCAGGCGCAAAAAGCTGGTGATTCGCAGGATCCGGCTCATCACCACGGCCCACACGATGTCCGTCGCGGGAATGTGTGGCTGGGTACGACCATCGCCGGGTTGCTGGAAATAGTTCTTCAAAGCCAGACCATGGCAGGCATAGTTTTGAATCTGTCGAGAATGCGGCCCCTTCAGCGGGGTGGCTGCTGTTTGCGCCAGAGGACCAACAACTCGGCATTGGCCGTGAGGACCTCGCGCAGAGCGTCCTGAAAGGCGCGGCCAGCTTCAACGCGCCGGCGGACGTCGTCTACCCACTTGATAGGAATTCGTTCCACACGACGCTTTCCCTGCGACATGAAAGTGAGAAACCAAATCGGATGGCCCTCGCCAGACGCGCAATGACAAGTGGGTTTGCCACAGCGGCGGTGAGTGAGGGAGAGCGAACCAGGCAGCAGGTCATCGGGGAAGGGGAACTGACGGAGACAACTGAACTTGCGTTGCCGGAGGCGGGCGGCTTCGGGACCTTTTGGCTAACGTCCATCTGAAAGCAATTATGCATTCAGAATTGAACGTTAGTCAAGCCTTTCTGCGAACGCGAAAATAGAAACGATTCAAGTGGCTATTCGGCTGAACGATTCACTCGTGCCTTTTCATCGCCCTGGCGTCTTCTGTGGAAATGATGTTGCGAGACGGCTGGCTCGCACCGATTGGGTCCGCCCGTGGCTACGTGCGCGACGTCCCGCGTGCCTTCCTTTCGGAACGCCTCCCCTGACCCGCCGTGCCGGGAGCCTATGCCGCCGACGATTCGAAGTACATCTGCGCCAGTTCCGGCTTTTCGCGAATGGCTTTCCGCCAATAGGAACGGGCCTCTTCCTCCTGGCCCATCGCCATCAGGGCGTGACCCAGATTCAGCAGGGCTTCGGCGAACTGCGGATCTTCATGGATCGCCTGCTGATAGAAGGCCACCGCATCCGCCGGAGCGCCGCGCTTCTGGCAGATCAGGCCCGCGTTGTAGTACAACTCGGGGCTGTTCTCCCCCAATTCCATCAGCCTCTGGTGCAACTGATAGGCCTCCTCATAATCCTGGGCTTCCAGGGCCAGTGCCGCCAGGCCGCGCACCGCGTCGGAGGAGTCCGGCCGCATCAGCAGCACGTCCTGGAAGCAGCGCCGCGCGTCCTCCGGGCGGCCCGAGCGCGCGTACGCGATGCCGGCGTTCAGGTGCGCTTCCGGCCATTCCGGCCGCTGCCAGAGGCATGCCTGAAAGGCCTCGGCGCTGGCCGCATAGTCGGCGCGCAGCAATCGCAGGTAGCCCAGGCGGAACGAGGCATCGCACCACTCCGGTGCGTCCTGAGGCATCCCGGCGTAGAGACTTTCGGCTCGGTTGCGTTCCCCCTGCTGCTCCAGCACCAGCGCCAGGTTCCAGATCACGTCCGGCAGGTTGGGGCTCAGTTCCAACGCCTTCTCGTAGCAGTTGCGCGCCAGCCCCAGGTCGCTCAACTCCTGGTACGCCACCCCCAGGTTCAACAGCGCCTGGATCGCTTCCGGCCTCATCGCGGTAGCCTGCTTGTACGCCTGGGCCGCTTTTTCGAAGTTACCCATTTTGTGGTACGCCACACCCAGGTTGAACCAATGCTCGAACCGGTCGGGTACGGTGTCCACCAGGCTGCGGCAATACCGCGCCGCGTTCACATAGTCGCCGTCGGTAAACGCCAGCGTGGCCAGGGCTTCCATGGCCACCGGCGAATCCGGCCGCAGTTCCGCCAGCATCGCCGAGTAGCGCCGCACCGATTCCGAGTCTTTGCGCTCCAGGAACATGGCTACCAGATTGGCCAGCGCATCCTCGCATTTCGAGTTGCGCGCCAATACGCGGCGGTACTGCTCTACCGCTTCGGCGTGGCGTCCGGTCTGCTGCAGCGCCACTGCCTTGGCAAACAGCGCCGGCTCTGAATCCGACCCCACCATCAGGTACCGGTCCAGCGCCTCCAGCGCTTCTCCCGGACGTCCGCTGTGAATCAATGCGATTCCCAGACCCAGCAGCGCCTCGGTGCGGGTCCCGTCCACCTGGATAGCGTTGCCGAACGCTTCCGCCGCCGGCTCCCATCGCCCCAGGTGGCCCAGGCACACGGCCAGGTTGAAGTACGCCGTACGGTGCATCGGCTCCTGCTCTACCAGCCGCCCGTAGGCCGCCGCCGCACTGGCGAAATCGTTGAGCTCGTATTGGATGTGTCCCAGCGCGGAAAACAGTCCCGATTCCCGCTCGCCCGCCTCGATGGCTTTCGTCAACAGCCGCGCGGCTCCGTCCAGTTTGCCTTCCAGGTGTAAGGACACGGCCTTCGACAGCGTGCGGCTCACTCGCTTCGGCTGTTTCAGTTCGTTAATCGAAGTGACTCCCGGCGGCAGCGTTTGCGTGCCCGTATCGGTTCCCGTCAACAAATCCATCGGATCCTCCCTTGGTCCTGTCTTCCCGCGCTTCCGCGGATTGCGATATTGCGGTGGCTGGATTCGGCTTCCGCGAGCGCTGCCTCCCGCTCCTGCGGCGGGAGACCGGGCCATCGGCCGCCGGCCGGGCTTCCCGTTCTCCACGCTCCCGCGGTCTGCGTCTCGCCGCTGCCGGCAAGAAAGGCGCAGACGGCGCCGAGCCAGTCCTGATTTCTCGATATCTTCATCCAGTAGAGCCGGGCGCGTTCGCCGGCTTCGCTGAAGAATCCCACCCCGCCCCGAGCCAGCAGGTCGTCCGTCCAAGACTCCACTCTCTGGCCTTCCACTGATGCGGTGAGGCGGTTGCCCCTCACGTCCACTTCCACGCGGAGAGGCGTATTCCGGTGGACCATCACCGAAAGCGGCGTCTCGATGCTGTGTCCTTTTCTGCCGCCCACTACCGGATAGTGCACCAGCGCGATCACCGGGCGCAGCCCCGCCTCCACCACCTTGAATTTCATCGCATAGTAGTTCTGTTTGTCCTGGGCCCGGACCACCCATCCCATGCCCTTCGATTCCACCTGGCCCATGAACTCGAGCCGATAGTCCCGGTAGTTCAGGGAAGGACGAAACAGTTCCAGGTCGCCTACATGGGTGTATCCCGCCGCCTGGTGCGACCACCCCGCGGCAAATCTCCGGGCGGGAGCGCCCCATGACGTCATGCCGTCGTGGAGCGTATCGGTCACCTCCGACGCCGCACGCCCCGCGATGGCACTGCGGACCCGGTCGAGGGTTCCCTGGGCCTGCTGGGTGCGCGGCACGCGGACGCCTTGCGCCCCGGCGCCGGTGGTTGGATTCGTGCCCGCCTCGCCCATGGCGAGATTGACCGAATCTATGGTGTGATCGAGCCTCACGGCGCGATACGCAAACCACAAGCTGACACCCAGCACAACCGCGGCGGCAATCTGCGCAATGCGTTCGATGGTGCGGTTGGCGCGCCGTTTGGCGGCTTCGGGATGAGACAGTATTTCGGTCACGTCGGCCTTGGGAGCCGGCTTCGGCGGCAGGGCATCTTCGCTTCGCTCCGCCCCAACCGCGAACCCGAAACCAGGCATGGTGAGGGGCACCCGGGAATTGGCCCACTGCATGCGCCGCACCGGAGTGGATGCCGCGCGCTGGCAATAGAACTCCACCGGGATGAAGCCCGTTTCCGGCAGACCCGGAACGCCATGCACCGCCTCCACCGACGGGGCCGGCACCCGGATCGAAGTCATCGGCTCGAATCGCGCAGCCTTGTTGGTGAGCGGACTGGGAGCCGGCGCTGCGGCGCGCGGCTGGAATTCCCGGGCGGCCGCCGCCAGAATCCGGTAGCCGGTCGCCGCCTCGGGCGCAGGCGGCAACGCGGCCAGCGGCGTAAGGGCGGCCGGAGCATCCGCTGCGCCGGCGGACCAAATGGGGCGGCTCGCGGGCTGGGGTTCCACTGCCCGGCAGCCGGCCAACCGCTCCGCGGTACGGAGCGCGGCGGCCTCAGGCAGGCGCAGCGACGGGGAAGTCTCGTATTCCGCGGCGGTCTCCGGCCGGGTTCCCGGGTCGGCAGCCGTGGGCAACGATTCGCTTGCCCCACCAGCGGGAGGCCGCGCCGACGGCAGGTCCGGAACCGCAATCGGCGCCTCCAACATGGTCTTCCGCTCGACCTCTGCGGCGGCCCGCGGCCAGACCGGCAACACTGCCGGCGTCGCGGCCGGCGGCGGCAGCAGGCGTTGGCGCGATTCCACAGCCGGAGCCGGTAGCCGAAGCTCCGGCATACCCGGCCGCCGGAGTCCGGGCACGATTGCCGCCGCTCCGGCAGCCGCTGGATGGGTCTCTCTCGCCGCCGGTTCCGGCGCCGCTCCGGGTGCGTGGCGCTCACAGACGGCGGGCGGAGGAACCGCTTCGAACACGTCGTTCTCCGCCACCCGCAGGGTAAGGGAGGAAAGCCGCGGCAGGGTATCTTCCGCCACCGCCATGACCTGCGCCCGGTGCGCCGGCGCGACCGCACGCCAGGCGGCTTCGGGCGGTGCTACCGGCCTGGCCTGCTGACAGGCGGCCACTCCGCGGGGCGCCGCGGCCGTCATCGCGAACCCCGGCCGCCGCATCGCGCTACCCCCCGCACCGGCAACGGCGACTGCGCGGGCGGCGGGCTGAACCTCGCGCGCCGCACATCCGGCCATCGGCAGCGCCGCGGGCCGTTCCGCGAGCGCCGGAGCCGGAATCGCCTCGAACACATCGGTCTCCGCCACGGTCAGGGGGAATCCGGGCTCATGGGGAGCAGCCGGCGCCGCGCACCATTGCACGACCGATGCGGGCTCGACGGCACGCGCGGCGGCTTGGCCGCGAGGCCCCGCCATCGCCTCCGGGCACGGTGACAGCGCGCGCAGCGCATCCAGTTCGTCGGCCTCCCCGGCCAACGTCCCGATCGCGGGTACCCGCATCGGCCAGCCGGTTGCCGCCGGCCGCGTGTCTGCCGAAAGCCTTGCCGGCTCCGGCGCCGCGGGAGTGTTCCCCAGCGGGATCAATCCGGCCTGCCGTTCCGGCCGTGGCAGGGCAGCGCCGGGCAGCGCGAACGCCGCGGGCATGCGGGTGTCCGCCGGCGTGCCTGCCGCCGGTGAGACCGAGGGCTCGGCAGCGCTTGCCACGAACCGGGGAACCGGAATCGGCATATACCGGTCGCTGGGGGGCGGCGGCGTTTCGATCGGCCGCTCGCGCCCAAGCTCGCCATCCTCCCCCAGCCGCAGCGCGAACCGCGGAGGTGCCGTCGCCGCCAACGGTCGGAACCGGACCGCGCACCGGGGCGTTACCAGGATCGCGCTGGCCCGGCAGTCCCAGTCCCGGAATTCGCCGCCCAGTGCCGGAGGAATCCGTAATGGCCAGGAATTTCCCGTCCGCGGGGGAACATTATGGCTGCGAATTGGGCTGTGAATTACGGGCGCCGCGGCGCCGTCCCGCACCACCAGCGAGTCGCGAAATCCAGCCACTCCCGCGGGCGGCGGTTCCGGTGCGCCCATCAGGTTGAGAGCCTTGCCCAACCGTTCGACGTAGCGTTTGCGGTGCGTATCGCTGCAAAACTCGTCGTCGCGGAGGATGCGAAATGGACCGATATCTTTGCCGCAATAGAGACAGGCCACGTGCGTCCTCGATTAAGATGCCCAGCCAAATTATACCGTCAACTTTCGCGGAATTAATGCAATATTTTGAACGAAATGACCTTGGATTTAGTTAGAAATAGTTGACTATCGAAGGTTAGCAACGCGCATCAGCCGGACCCGTCGCGGCGCGACCCGGCGTGCGCGGCACTGCCTGGATGCAGCCCGCCGCCGGACACATCGCCCCTGCCGATTTATTCCGTCGCGAAATAGCGGTTGCGGGAGTACAGACGCGCGCCCTTGAAGTCCACCTTCACCCGAATGCGGCGCCACCCCGCTCCCGCCGCCTGATCCGGGTAGTAGCCCAATAGGTACTGGTCGTGCAAGGCCCGGTCCACGCTGGCGATTACCTCCGCGGCCGAGCGCTCCGGCGAAAGCTCGAAATACAGGCCCCCGCTCGCCCGCGAAAGATCCTCCAACAGCAATCGCCCGCGCGCCTCTTCCGCCAGTTCAATGGGCTTGCGATTCCGCGGCCGGTCGTTCACCGCGATGGAGTAAACCTGGACGTCGCTTTCCACGGCCTTCCCCATCAACTCGCTCTTCGAATAGCGGCTGTGATTGTCCTGCCCGTCGGAAAGGATCACCAGCGCCTTGCGCGCGTTTCCCGCCCCTTTCAACGCATCCAGCGCCCGATAGATCGAGTCGATGACCGCCGTGCTGCCGCCGGCCCGGGCACTCTGCAAATACCGGTCCACACGTTCCAGGTTCCGCGAGAGCCGCGCCCGCATGTCGGGCCGGTCCGCGAAGGTCAGAAATGCGGCCTCGTCTTCCGGGTCGGCGTCCGCCAGCAGCGAGCGGATGGTGGCGCGCGCCAACGCCAGTTTGTCCTTCATGCTGCCGCTGATATCCAGCACGAACCCGATGGAAACCGAGGCATCGCCGTGGGAGAAGGAAGCGATCGTCTGGGGCTGACCTTCCTCGAAAACGTGAAAGGTCGAACGCGGCAATCCGCCGAGGGTGCGGCCGTTCCGGTCCGTTACCGTCACCGGAACCATCACCATATTGACATCAACCCGAATCGAGGGAACCTGCGCCGAACTGATACCACACCACAACGCGGCGCCTGCGATCAGGCGCAAAGCCGGCCGGGTCATCACCCCCTATAGTACGCCACTCCCCTGGGGGCGATGGCTTCCGGCCGGGCAAACCGGATTTGGCGGCGAGACACGCCTCGCCATTTCTTACCTAAATGTCGTAATACAGCGCGAACTCGTACGGATGCGGCCGCAATCTCACCGCTTCCGCCTCGTTCTTCCGCTTGTAGTCGATGAACGTGTCGATCAGCTCCTCGGTGAATACATCGCCTTTCAACAGGAACCCGTGGTCGTCCTCCAGGCAGCTCAGGGCTTCGTCGAGCGATCCCGGCATGGACGGCACGCTCCGCATCTCCTCCGGCGAAAGGTCGTAGATATCCTTGTCCAGCGGTTCGCCCGGATCGATCTTGTTCATCACCCCGTCCAGCCCTGCCATCATCATCGCCGCGAACGCCAGGTACGGATTCGCCGACGGATCCGGCGGCCGGAACTCCACCCGCTTCGCCTTCGGACTCGCCGAATACATCGGAATCCGGCACGCCGCCGACCGGTTCCGCCGCGAATACGCCAGGTTCACCGGCGCCTCGTAACCCGGCACCAGCCGCTTGTAGCTGTTGGTGGTCGGCGCGATGATCGCCGAAAGCGCCCGCGCGTGCTTCAGCAGTCCGCCGATGTACCACAGCGCAAGCTGGCTCATCCCCGCGTAGCAGTCCCCCGCGAACAGCGGCTTGCCTTCCTTCCACAGGCTCTGGTGCGTGTGCATGCCGCTGCCGTTATCGGCGAAAATCGGCTTCGGCATGAACGTCACCGTCTTGCCGTACTGGTTGGCCACGTTGCGGATCACGTATTTGTACAGCATCATGTTGTCCGCCGACTTCACCAGCTTGTCGAAGCGCTGGTCGATCTCGCACTGCCCGCCGGTGGCCACCTCGTGATGGTGGCACTCGATGTTCAGGCCGCACTTGATCATGGTCTGAACCATCTCGCTGCGCAGGTCCTGGTAGTGGTCCGTCGGCGGCACCGGAAAGTAGCCTTCCTTGTAGCGCGGCCGGTAGCCGAGGTTGTTCTCCTTGCGCCCCGAATTCCAGCGCCCTTCCTCGGCGTCGATGTAGTAGTAGCCCGAATGCTGATTCTGGTCGAAGCTGATGTTGTCGAAAATGAAGAACTCGGCTTCCGCCCCGAAATAGGCCGTGTCGGCGATGCCCGTGTTGGCCAGGAACATCTCCGCTTTGCGCGCCACCCAGCGCGGGTCGCGCTCGTACCGCTGCTTCGTGATGGGGTCCTTGATGTCGCCGTACATCACCAGCGTGGGCGTCTCGGCAAACGGGTCCATGAACGCCGTTTCGGCATCGGGGATGAGGAGCATGTCGCTCTCATGGATCGCCGCCCAGCCGCGGATGCTCGATCCGTCCATGCCGAAGCCGTCTTCAAAACTTTCCTCGTCCAGTTCATTGATCGGATACGAGACATGATGTTGCAGGCTCGGAATATCCGTGAACCTCAGGTCGAGCTGCTTGGCGTCGTTTTTCTTCGCAAATTCCAGAACTTCTTTGGGAGTCAATCGTCTCTCCTTTTGAGCATTGGCGGCTTGGATCGGCAAGCGCGTCCATGGTGATGTGACGTGTTCCGCCTGGCGGTTGCGCCGCGGCGGACCTCATGGTCGCAACACTAGTCGATTGTACGGTCCCCCCTCCAGGCATGGCCAATCGAAAAATTTGATGGCTCGCATCTAAACTTCAGGAGGTAGGCTTTCCCCACAGACCATCGTGTATTCATGCCATAGAAATTATTGATTAGCGCCGACCCGCCTTTCGGGCTAGGCTAATCCTAATTACCTGTTGGGGCACACTCTGTTAGCTGTGCCGGCACCTCAATCCCTGTCGCTTGAGAACTCGATACGGAAAAACCGACCAGAGAGGACTTACAGATGCGTAAGAGTTGCACTATGATCGTGAGCGCCGGGGCCTTGTTGCTGGCAGGAATGGCCTTTGCGCAGACATCCACTGCGCCGGCCCCGGACCCGCAAGCCCCCGCGGCCGCGCCCGCACCCGCGCCCAAGTCGCCGTTTACCCAGTGGGGCACCGACTTCAGTTTCTTGCTCGACGGCTACACCGACAAGAACTTCAATGACCCGCCGTCGCGATACAATCAGCTTCGCAATTTCGACCTGCGCTCCAATACCGCCCACTTCAACATGGGCAAGATCACCATCGATCGCGCCCCCGCCCCGGTCGGGTTCCACGTGGACCTCGGCTTTGGAGAGGTCTTCAACGTCACCCACGCGTCGGACCGCGCGCCCACCGATCTGCGCTTCTTCGAGCAGGCCTACATCAGCCTGAAGCCGAAAGCCTGGCACGGCCTGGAGGTGGATGCCGGCGAGTTCGTCACTTCGGCCGGAGCCGAAGTCATCGAGAGCAACGCCAACTGGAACTATTCGCGGTCGCTGCTGTTTGCCTGGGCCATTCCCTACTACCACTTCGGCATCCGCACCTCGTTCCCGGTCGGGCAGCATTTTACCGGCGGCGTCCAGCTGGTGCAGGGTTGGAATGACGTCTACGACAACAACAGCGGGAAAACCGTCGGCATCACCGGCGCCTACGCGTGGAAGAAGGCCACCTGGAGCAACGTGTACTACGTCGGCCCCGAAAAGAGCCATACCAATGACGGTCTGCGCCAACTCTACGACACCACCCTGCTCGTCAACCAGACCGACAAGCTCAGCTACTACATCAATTTCGACTACGGGCGCGACAAGAACATCGGCACCGGCGCCGCCAAGTGGACCGGCCTCGCCGGAGCCGCGCGCTACGCCATCGGCAAGCGCTACGCCATCGCCGGACGCCTGGAGTTCTTCGACGACGTGGACGGCTTCTCCACCGGCACCGCCCAGGTGGTTAAGGAATTCACCGTCACCGGCGAGTACAAAATGACCGGCTGGCTGCTCAGCCGCTTCGAGTTCCGCAACGACTGGTCGGACCAGCCGTTCTTCGAGAAGCCCAACGGCTTCGCCAAGACTCAGCCCACCATCCTCCTCGGCATGGTGGCCTTCTTCGGCCCCAAGAAATAGCGACTCACCCCCACCACCCGGGGACAACCCGTACGCTTTGTCCCCGGGGTATTCAACCCACGTACCGCGCGTACAAACTCCGCGCCACTCCGGTATCGCTGGTTCCTTTCACGATCGCCCGCCCGTCCGGAAAAATCGTCATCTCGTAAGGCGGCACCACGAAACGCAGCGCGAATTCGTTCGCCCGCACCTCGCCCAGCGGCTCCAGGCGGCTCTTCAGCGCCGGCAGATCGATGGGCCGGTCGCGCTCGTGCACCTGGACCGCGTTGCGCCCGCACAGCGCGGCGGGCGCGCGCCGCGATTCTTCCAGGTACGGAAACTCGCCGCGGCCGCACGCCGGGCAGTCCCCATCGCGGGGCACCTCGATTTGCCGGATCTGTTCGCTCCACACGTCGATGGTCGTAATCCGCGACGGTTCCGGCACCCCGGCGCCGCACAAAAGCTTCAGCGCGGCAGCCACCTGGAGCGACGCCACCGCCGATACAACCACGTTCACCACGCCCGCGGTTTCGCAGGTGGGCTGCACGCCCGTGGGTGGCTCCGGATAGACGCACCGCAGGCACGCCGTGCGTCCCGGAACCACCGTCATAGTCAGTCCGTAGCTGCCCACCGCAGCCCCGTAGATCCACGGCGTCCCCCGGCTGACCGCAAAATCGTTCACCAGGTAGCGCGTGTCGAAATTGTCCGTGCCGTCCAGAATCAGCTGGGCTTCCTCCAGCAGGTCGGCTGCGTTGGATGCGCTCAGGTCGGCTACCACGCCGCGCACCCGTACCGACGAGTTGATCCGCCCGATACGCCGTTCCGCGGCGGCTGCCTTGGGCAGCGACTCGGCGGCATCGGCCTCTTCGAACAGCCACTGCCGGTGCAGGTTGCTCGGCTCGATGAAGTCGCGGTCGATGATCGTGATCCGGCCGACGCCCGCCCGCGCCAGGGCCGCGGCGTGGAAGCTCCCCAGCGCGCCACACCCCACGATTACCGCGTGCGAAGCCATCAGGGCTTCCTGCCCGCGCTCGCCGATTCCCGCGAAGCGGATCTGCCGGGAATAGCGCTCGCGCTCGGCTGCGTTCATTAGTCCGATAGTAACAAACCTGCTATGAATCACTTACGCTATCATGAGGATGGTGCGCCACGGCCTCGCACATGTCCTATGCTTTCTATCCCTCTTCGCGGCAACAGCAACCCGGAGAACTTCCGCACAGGACCGGAAGTACGAGGGCATGCCCGTCCGCACGATTCAGTTCGATCCGCCCGACCAGCCGCTCGAAGCTTCCGAGCTGCACGACATCCTGCCCCTGAAAATGAATGAGCCGCTGCGCATCGCGGTGGTGCGCGCCAGCATTCAGCGCCTCTTCGCCACCGGTCGCTATGCCGATATCCAGGTGGAGGCGCAGCCGTATCGCGATGGCGTGGCGGTCCGCTTCATCACCCAAAACAGTTGGTTCATCGGCGATATCTCGGTGGTGGGACGAATTGCGAATCCGCCCAATGCGGGCCAGCTCGAGAACGTGTCCGACCTCGGCCTCGGCCGGCCCTTCAACGCCGCCCAGGTGCAGGAGGCCGTCACCGATCAGCGGCGCCTCCTCGAGTCCAACGGCCTGTATCGCGGAACCATCCACCCGGTGTTCGACTGGGAAACCGCGCGCGAGTACCAGCAGGTCAATATCCGCTTCGAGATCGACTCCGGCCCGCGCGCGCGATTCGACCAGCCCGTCCTTACCGGCGAGCTCAAAATGAACCCCGCCCGCATCCTGCGCGCCACCGGCTTTCAGCGCTGGCTGATCCACACCTGGAAGCCGGTAACCCAGACCCGCGTGCGCCATGCTCTGGAAGGAGTGCGGTCGCTGTACGAGAAAGAGAACCGCCTCCAAGCCAAAGTCTCGCTCGAGTCCATGCCCTACGACCCCGAAGACAATCGCGCCACTCCCACCCTGCGCATCGATGCCGGGCCGCGCATCGAAATCCACACCGTCGGGCTGGATCTTTCGCAGAAGAAACTGCGCCGCTATATCCCCGTTTACGAGGAACACTCCATCGACCACGACCTCCTTGCCGAAGGCCAGCGGAACCTCCGCGACTACCTCCAGTCGCAAGGCTATTTCGAGGCCGACGTGGCCTTCAAAGAGCAGCGCGTGACCAACGACCGCGCCTCCATCGACTACCTGGTCAACACCGGTGAGCGACACTCGCTGGTCGCCATCCAGATCGATGGCAACCATTACTTCACCACCGAAGCCATCCGCGAGCGCATGTTCCTCCAGACCGCCAACTTCCTCCAGTCCCGCCACGGTCGCTACAGCGAGGCGCTGCTGCGCCGCGACGAGGAGTCCATCACCAATCTCTACCAGTCCAATGGATTCCGCGAGGTGCAAGTCACCCACCGCGTCGAAGACGGGTACCGCGGCAAGCCCGGCGACCTGGCGGTCTTCCTCCACATCGACGAGGGGCCCCAGTACTTCATCGCCAATCTCCAGTTGGAGGGCATCGAACGCATGGACCCGGCCGGCATCCGCTCGCGACTCAGCTCGGTGGCCGGGCAGCCCTTCAGCGATTTCAACGTGGCGGTCGACCGCGATACGATTCTGGCGCGCTACTTCCAGAGCGGCTTCCCCAACGCGACCTTCGAGTGGAGTTCACGGCCGGCCGCCGAGCCCCACCGCGTCAACCTGCGCTACGTGATCCACGAAGGCCGCCAGCAGTTCGTCCGCCAGGTCATCGTCAGCGGTAACCGCGTCACCAAGAACAGTCTGATCAACCGCAACCTCACCTTGAACCCGGGCGACCCGCTCTCGCCTTCCGCCATTACCGAAACGCAGCGGCGCCTCTATGATCTGGGCGTCTTTGCCCGCGTCGAGGCCGCCATTCAGAACCCCGATGGAGAGAGCGACCACAAATATGTGCTCTTCAGCGTCGATGAGGCGCGGCGCTATTCGCTGGCCACCGGCTTCGGTGCCCAGTTCGGCCGTATCGGCGGCTGCACCAACTGCCTGGAGGCGCCCGCCGGTACCGCCGGCTTCTCTCCCCGCGTTTCGATGGACATCACCCGCAACAACCTCTGGGGCGCCGCCCACAGCATCAGCCTGCGCACCCGCGTCTCCACGCTGGACGACCGCGCCCTGCTGAACTACTCCTGGCCCCGATTCCAGCACCGCGAGAACTTCAACATCTCGCTCACCGGCCTGTTTCAGTATTCGCACGATATCCGCACCTTCACCTATCGCCGCGCCGAGGCTTCCGCCCAGCTCAATCAGAGGATTTCCAAGGCCACCACCCTGTTCTACCGGTTCGCCTACCGCCGTGTCGGCGTGAGCGATCTCAAGATCAGCCCGTTTCTCGTCCCGCAGCTTTCGCAACCCGTCCGGGTGGGTATCGCGTCTATCAATCTGGTGCAGGACCGGCGCGACGACCCTGTCGAGCCCCACAAGGGCATCTACAACACGGTGGACCTGGGGCTGGCCGAGCGGATCTTCGGTTCCCAGCCGAATTTCATGCGGCTGCTCGTTCGCAACGCTACCTATCACCCCATCGGCAAGCGGCTGGTGTTGGCGCGCAGCCTCGAAGTGGGCGACATTTACGCCTTCCACTTCACCGGCGACCCGCTCCAGGCGGTCCCCCTCGCCGAGCGCTTCTTCGGCGGCGGAGGCACCAGCCACCGCGGCTTCGCCGACCAGCAGGCCGGTCCGCGCGATACCTCCACCGGCTTTCCGCTGGGCGGCACTTTTCTGATGTTCAATCAGACCGAACTCCGCTTTCCGCTCATCGGCGATAACCTGGGCGGCGTCCTGTTTCACGACATGGGCAATATTTATTCCAGCATCCGAACCCATCCGTTTCGCCAGAGTCAGAGCGACCGCCAGAACTTCGACTACATGGTGCACGCCGTGGGCATCGGCATCCGGTACAAGCTTCCGGTCGGCCCCATCCGCGTCGATCTCGGCTACAGCATCAATCCGCCGTACTATTACGGTATTCCCAAGGGCTACACGGAGCAGGATCTCATCAAGCTCGGTCCCAATCCCTGCCCGCCCAATGTTCCCAACGTGTGCGTCGCGCAGAGGCTGAGTCACTTCACCTACGCGTTTTCCATAGGACAGACATTTTGATGCCTCCGCCGCGCCATCGCCGAATCGCGCCCCCTAAGAAGCGCACCCCCCTCCTCGCGCCCGCGCTGCTCTGCCTGTCTCTTGGCCTGTCGCTGGGCCTGGCCCACGCCGCCGATGTCATCGACCGCATCGCGGTATCGGTCGGCAACCGCGTCATCACCGCCAGCGACCTCGACCGCGAAATCCGCGTCACCGCTTTCCTGGCCGGCGTCCCGCCCGATTTCTCTCCCGACGCCCGGCGGGCTACCGCCGAACGCATGGTGGAGCAGACCCTGATCCGCCGCGAGCTCGACACCAGCCGCTATCCGATTCCCGCGCTCGAGGAGGTCGATCCAGCCCTCCAGGATTTCAAAAAGAAGCACTTCGCCGGCGACGAGGAATACCGGAAATCGCTCCAGACCTACGGCATCGCCGAACAGGACGTCCGCGAGGAACTGCTCTGGCAGCGGACCCTGCTGATGTTCCTGGGCGTGCGCTTCCGCGCCGGAGTCCAGGTCACCGACCGGGAATTGCAGGATTACTGGACGCGGGTGGTCGAGCCCGCCGCGCGAACGGCCCACCCAGGCTCCACGCCCGCTTTCGCGGACTATCGCAACCAGATCGAAGAGAAGCTCACCGGCGATCGCGTCGATAGCGAAGTGGACGCCTGGCTCAAAGACGGCCGCAAGCGCACCGACATCGTGTTCCACGAGGAGGCCTTCCGATGAGCCGCCGCCGGCTCCGGATGTGGGCGGCCTCCCTCGCCTTCCTGTTCACCCTCGCCGGCCTTGCCGCCGTGCTGGTCCTGCAAAGCCGGTGGTTCTACCAACAGGTGCGGCTGCGCGTGGTGACCACCGTGGAGACGGCCACCGGCGGCCGCGTGGAAGTGCGCTCCTTCCGCTTCGACTGGAAGCGCCTGCGCGCCGAAATCGCCGGCTTCGTCGTCCACGGCACCGAAAGCGCCGGCAAACCCCCGCTGTTTCGCGCCGCTTCGGTGGCGGTGGGGCTGCGCATCGTCTCCGTGCTCAAGCAGGCCGTGGACATCCAGTACCTCGAGGTTGTCTCACCCCACGTCTACCTCATCGTCAGTCCCGATGGCCGCACCAACGTCCCCGAACCCAAGGTCGAGCGCACCGGGCGCCCCGCCATGGAGACCATTCTCGACCTGGCAATCGGCCGCTTCGATCTGCGCAACGGGCTCTTTGAAGTGGAGTCGCACGGCGCGAAGCCCTTCGCCGCCCACGGTCAAAACCTCAACGCGCGCTTTACCTACCTGCCCTCCGGACCGCGGTATCAGGGCAACCTCTCCGTTCAGCCGCTGGCGCTGAGCTGGCCCGGCCTCTCCCCGCTTCCCATCGGCATCAACCTGGCGCTAGCGCTCGAAAAGAACCGCGTCGAGATCGCCTCCGGCCAATTGAGTACCGGAGACTCGCGCGTGGAGTTCTCCGGCTCGGTGGCCGATCTGGCATCGCCGCACGGCACCTTCGCCTACCGCGCGCGCGTTTCCATCGCCGACGCTTCGCGCGTCCTTCATATCAGCGAGCTCCAGAAGGGCGCCGTGGACCTGGGCGGTAACGCCACCTGGCCGGGTGGAGCCGCGTTCCGCGCAACCGGCAATCTCCGCGCCTCCGGCGTGGACTACCACGATTCCACCTTGACCCTCCGCGAGTGCCGCCTCGAAGGCGCCCTCGCCGCCAACCCCGATGGCGTCGAGATTTCGTCCGCCCGCCTCGCCGGCACCTATGTCGCCCGCAACGGCCGCGTCCCCACATCCGGCCGCATTGCGAAAATCACCCTGCATGGCCGGCAGTTGGATCTCTCCGATGTGACCCTGGCGGGTTTGGGCGGCAGCTTTCGCGGGCAGGCACGCCTTCGCGACTTGCGCTACTACACCGCCACCGGCGACATCTCGGGTTTCGAGGCAAAGCCCGTCCTCGCCCTGTACCGCACCGAACCACTGCCGTGGAACGCCCAGGCCTCCGGCCCGATCACGGTCCAGGGCACCCTGGGGCGCAGAGAGGATCTGCGCGTGACCGCCGCGCTCGACATTACCCCCGCGCCCGGTAGCGCTCCGGTCAACGGCCGGCTCCAGGCGTCTTACGAAGCTGCCGGCGCTACCATCGATCTCGGCCAATCCACCCTCTCGCTGCCTTCCAGCCGCGCTGATTTCTCGGGCGTTCTGGGACGCCAGCTGCACGTCCACGCCGAAACCCGGGATCTCGCCGATATCGTGCCCGCGCTAGGCGGCAACATCCAGACATTCCCCTTCCGCCTGGACCGCGGTTCCGCCCTCTTCGACGGCACCGTGACGGGCGCTCTCGACCAGCCGCTGATTTCCGGCCGCCTCACCGCCAGGGGCGTCCTATGGTCCGGCAAACGGTTCGATACCGTCGAAAGCCCGGTCACCGCCACCCCCGCCAGCTTCCGGCTGCTGGATGCCACAGTGACTCACGGCGCCTTGCGCGGCCGCTTGCAGGCCGTGATCGGCCCGCGTGACTGGAAGATCGACGGCACCAGCCCCATCGCCGGCGCGGGTACCGTGCAAAACGCCGATGCGGCCGAGGCGGCGGCGTTCTTCGGTGTGACCGGTCTTGCCGTTTCCGGCAGGGCCTCCGCTACCGCCCAACTCACCGGCACCGTGGGCAATCCCATGGTCAGCGGCGAAGTCGAGGTGGCTCAGGGTTCGCTCGAGCAGGAGCCCTTCGATCGCTTCACCGCTCACTTGAACTACACCCTGCGCCGCTTGCAGATCGCCGCGGGTATGGCCGTCGCCGGCGCCAAAGAAGTGCGTCTCTCGGGAACCTATGACCATCCCGAGGATGATTTCGACCAGGGCCGCCTCCATTTCCAGCTCGCCACCAATACCATGCCCCTGGAGCAGATTCGAGTGCTCGACACGAGCCGCCCCGGCATGCAGGGTTCGGTGCAGGTCACCGCGGAGGGCGACCTCGAAATCAGCCCTTCGACCGGCTCCCAACCCGCCGTTCGCATCGCCGGCCTTCAGGCCGATGTCGCCGCCAAAGGGCTTCAATTGACCGGCCAGGCCCTGGGCGACGCCCGCCTCACCGCCAACTCCCAGGGCGACGTGCTGCGCGCCCGGCTCGCTTCCGATTTTGCCAATTCCAACATCCGCGGCGAAGGCGAGTGGCGGCTTACCGGCGACTACCCCGGTAACGCCACCATCACCATTTCCCACATCGATTTCGGACAGCTCGAATCCTGGCTGTTTCCTGCCACCGCCCAGGGCTCGCGCCGGTTCGCCGGCTTCGCCGAAGGCGAGCTGCGCATTCAAGGTCCCGCCCTCAAGCCCGCCGACATGAAAGCCGAGCTGCGGATTCCGAAACTCGAACTCGCCCCCGCGCCCGCCGCCAATGGCCTGGCGGCCCGTCCCGTGGAAGTGCTCACCCTCCACAACGACGGCCCTATCGTGGCTTCCATGGCGAACTCCGTGGTGACCGTGCAGAATGCCCACCTCAAGGGCATCACCACCGATCTCACCATCGGCGGCCGGGTCCTGGTCGATTCCAACAGTCCCCTCGACCTGCGCGTCAATGGCCGGGTCGATCTCGGCCTCGTCCAGGATCTCGACCCCAACCTGGTGGCCTCCGGAACGGTGATCGCGGATGCCACCGTGCGCGGCCCCTTCGATGCCCCCCAGGTCAATGGACGCCTCCAGTTTCAGGGAGCCGAACTCAATGTCGCCGATTTTCCCAACGGCATCTCGAATGCCAAAGGCGTGATCCTGCTCACCGGCAACCGCGCCACCATCCAGAGCCTCACCGGCGAAACCGGCGGCGGCCAAGTCGAGCTTTCCGGCTTCGCCAGCTATGCCGCCGATGTCCCCGTGTTCCAGTTGCATGCCCGCGCGGAACAGGTCCGCGTTCGCTATCCCGAAGGCGTCAGCACCGTGGCGAATGCCAATTTGACGCTCACCGGAACCGAGGAGCGCAGCGTCCTCGCCGGTACCGTCACGGTCCTGCGCACGGGCTTCAACCCGCAGTCCGATTTCAGCTCGCTGATCGCCAGATCCGCCGAGCCGGTGCGTACCCCGTCCGCGCCCACCGGCATCCTCGGCGGCCTCAATTTCGATGTCCAGATCAACACCGCGCCCGACATTCAGTTTCAAAGCTCCCTCACCCAGGATCTGCAGGTGGACGCGAACCTGCAACTCCGCGGCAATGTCTCCAACCCCGCCGTCATCGGCCGCATCGTCATCAGCCAGGGACAACTGGTCTTCTACGGCACCCGCTACACCATCAACCAGGGCTCGATTTCCTTCTACAATCCGCTGAAGATCGATCCCATCCTCGATATCGACCTGGAGACCAAGGCGCGCGGCATCGATATCACCCTGACCGTGTCCGGACCGTTGAACAAACCCAAGCTCACACCGCGTTCCGACCCGCCCCTCCAGTTCCAGGAGATTGTCGCGCTGCTTGCCACCGGGCGCACCCCCACCTCCGATCCCACCCTGCTGGCGCAGCAGAGCACCGCACCCCAATCCTGGCAGCAGATGGGCGCGTCGGCCCTGTTGGGGCAGGCCATTGCCAACCCCGTGGCGGGCCGCCTCCAGCGCTTCTTCGGCGTCAGCAAGCTGCGCATCGATCCCACCCTGCCCGGCGTCGAAAACAACCCCCAGGCGCGCCTCACCCTGGAACAGCAGGTGACCCCCGATATTACTTTCACCTACATTACCAATGTGACCACCTCGAATCCCCAGGTCGTGCGCGTCGAATGGGCGGTGAGCAAGCAGTGGTCCGTCGTGGCCCTGCGCGATGAAAACGGCGCCTTCGGGCTGGATTTCTTCTTCAAGAAGAGGTTTTGAAAACGCCATGCGCCCCCTGACCATGGCCGGCCTCTCCGGTGGTGTCGCCTTGGCGGCATGGGCGGTGCGGGGCCGCTCTTCTTCCGTCTTCGGCCCCTCGGTGTGGCGCGGTCCGCGCGGCCGTCGCGCCCTGTCGCTCACCTTCGACGACGGTCCCAGTGAAGCAACACCCGCCATCCTCGACCTGCTGGCCCAGTACCGCGTCTCCGCGACATTTTTTCAATGCGGTGCCAATGTCGAACGCGTGCCCGAGATTGCCCGCGCCGTTCACCAGGCCGGGCACCTCATCGGCAACCACAGCCACACCCATCCCCTCTATTGCCTCCACCCGCCCCGCTTCATCGAGCAGGACCTGCGCCGTGCCCAGGAAACCATCGAACGGCACACCGGCGCGCGCCCTGTCTGGTTTCGCGCGCCCTTCGGCGTCCGCTGGCCGGGCTGCGCGCGCGCGCAGCGCCGCCTCAACCTGACCGGCGTAATGTGGACTGTAATCGGCTATGATTGGAATCGTAGGGCGGATGAGGTTGTCCGGCGGATCGCCACGCGAGTTTCCGACGGCGCCATTCTCTGTCTCCACGATGGCCGCGAGCTTCGTCGCAAGCCCGACGTCGGGGTAACCGTGGAAGCCGTGCGGCGCCTGGTTCCCCTGCTGCTGGAACGGGGTTACAGATTCGAAACGGTTGGCAGACTATTATGTCCGACGAATTGATTCAGCGGGTTTTGAAGGTAATCGCGACATCCAAGCGGATCCCCGTCGAAACGGTCACGTTCGACGCCGATTTCCAGCAGATTGGAATCGACTCCATGGACGCGGTGGAGATTCTGTTCGCCCTCGAAAACGAATTCGATATCAGCATCCCCGATGACGAGGTGCGCCACGTGCGCAACGTCCGCGATATGTGCCAGGGTGTGGAGAAACTCGTCGCCGCCAAGTCCAACGCCGCGGCGAGCCAGTAGCCGATGCGGCGCGTCGCGATCACCGGCCTGGGCACGATCTGCTCGCTCGGCCGCAATACCGCGGAATTTGCTGAGGCACTGCGGCAGGGCCGCCCCGGCATCGGTCCCATCGAATCGACGGACATGTCCCAGTTGCGTTTTCAGAACGGCGCCGAAGTCAAGGGCTACAGCCACCAGCCCTATTTCGACGACCGCCGCGCCGATTTCATCGACCGCTTCGCCCAGTTCGCCGTCATCGCCGCGCGCGAGGCCGTCGAGGACGCGGGCGTGGAATGGACTCCCGGGTTGCGCGAAACTTCCGCCATCATCACCGGTTCGTGCGTGGGCGGGCAAGGTACCGAAGACATCGGCTTTCAAGAGGTCTACAAACTCGGTCACAGCCGCGTGCACCCGCTCACCATTCCGAAGACCATGGCCAATGCCGGCGCCAGCCACATCTCCATGGAATTCGGCATCACCGGCCCCAGCTTCACCATTTCCACCGCGTGCTCTTCGGCCGGGCACGCCATCGGCCAGGCCTACTGGATGGTGCGCAACGGCATCACCGACCTGGCGCTCACCGGCGGCAGCGAAGCCCCGTTCAGCTTCGGCATCCTCAAAGCGTGGGAAGCTATGCGCGTGGTCTCGCCCGATACCTGCCGCCCGTTTTCGAAAACCCGGCGCGGCATGATTCTGGGCGAGGGTTCCGCCATGTTCGTGCTCGAGCCGCTCGAAATGGCCGTGGCGCGCGGCGCGCGCGTGCACGCCGAAATTGTGGGCTTCGGCATGTCCGCCGATGCCTGCCACATCACCCAGCCCTCCGCCGACGGCGCCGCCCGCGCCATGCGCGCGGTCTTGCGCGACGCTCAACTGGCGCCCGAGCAGATCGGCTACATCAATGCCCACGGCACCGCCACCCCCGCCAACGACGCCACCGAAGCGGCTGCCATCCACCGCATCTTCGGGCCGCACACCGCCAGGCTCGCGGTGAGTTCCACCAAGTCGATGCACGGCCACGCGCTCGGTGCCGCCGCGGCGCTCGAGTGCCTGGCTACCGTCCTCGCCCTGCGCGACGGCGTCCTCCCGCCCACCGCCAACTTCGAGGCGCCCGATCCCGACTGCGACCTGGACGTCATTCCCAACCAGGCCCGCTGCGCCGCCGTGGAGTACGCCATTTCCAACTCCTTCGCGTTCGGCGGCCTGAACGCCGTCCTGGCCTTGCGCCGGTCTACCGCCTGAACCGCCCCACCACTCCTAAAACGACCACAACACGCTGGTGAAGCTCACGTGCGCGTGGTAGTTCTGGTTGGCATTGAAATAGTGAACGTCTTCCGCGTAATCGTAGTACTGCCAGCCCGCATTCCACCGGACTTTTGGCGTGATCCGGATCGACACCCGCGCCAGCGGCGTCTGGTACGTCAAGGGAAACGTCTGCACCGCCGTGAGCAGCGTCTGGATCGGATCGGTCGAAGCCGGCGTGCGCCCGCCCCCGGTGTCCCTGGTGATACTGTAGCCCACATACAGGCTGGCCCGCCGCAGAATCTCGAAACGGGTGCCCAGGTTTGCCGCGTGAATATTGCTGCCGTACAGCGAAGAATAGGCCGTTTGCAGCTGCGGGCGCGTCCCGGTGCTCGCGAAGAACGCCAGCCCCGACGCCGTATCCAGGTGCAGCTTGTTATACGCCGCGTCGATCGAAAACCAGCCGTTGGGCGACCACGTCGCGTTCGCCCCGTACTGCCGCGTGTGCGAGGCGAATGAGGTGAACGACAGCGGTGCGTTCAGGTTGTAGGCCTGCCGGTAGATTCCGGAAAGCTGGAGCTTGCGCGTACGGTAGTCGAGCCGGCCGTTGACCCCGTGGTAGTGGCGGTCGGCAACCGGCGTGAGCGGGTTCGACGCCCGCCCCACTTCTCCCCCCAACGTCACCGTGAACGGTTTCACCGGACGCAGCCGCACGCCCGCGCGCAACGTGTTCAGATGATTGCTCACCTCGTAGACGGCGCTCTCCGATGAGTTGGCGAACTCCGGCAGCGTGAAGCCTTCGATCGTCCGCGCCAGCCGGTCCGAGTACTGATATCCCGCATAGAACCCCAGCCGCCGGGTCGCGCGGTAGTTCGCGTCCGTGGAGTTGGTCACCGTCCGGATGCCCAGGTACCGGAAGTAAACCGTCGTGCCGAGATTCGTCCCGGTATTCACTTCCGTGTAGCTGGAGTTGCCGTCGATGCGATTGCTGTAGATCGACGTGTTGTTGACCACCGTCAGCCGTTCGGTGGGGAACAGGCTGAGGCTGAAATCGCCGGCCAGCGTGGGCCGGCGCGCATTCCCGCCCACCACGATCTGCCGGTTGGCCGCGCCGCCGAATTGCCCCGTGCCGGCCGCATTTTCCACCACCGCGAAGTCGTCGTGCCCGCTGACGTACGTTATGCGCGCGTTCACTCCCCAGAGCTTCCGCAGCGTGAACAGGTTTCCCAGCCATCCCGGGTTGGCGCCGTGAATGGGCTGCGAGCGGGAGAACTGGCTTAGCACCGTCTGGTCCGTGCCCGTTCCCGCCGCCGCCACGCCGGCCAGGCTCAGCGGCGTATCGTCCTTGAAGAAATCCCACCGCCGCAGTACCGTGAATTTGAACCCCGACAGGTCGATATCGGCGCCCACCCGGTACTCGTTCCAGTGCCGCTTCACATTGGCGAAAACCGGCAGTCCCGACCCGTTTACGTCGAACTCCTGCGAGGTCGTCAGCGAAGGTCCGTCTTCCGTATCGCGGCTGTACCCTACCCGGAAGCGTACCGGCGATTGTGGCAGCAGCGTCAGCTCGTGATCCTGCAACCGGCGGATCGTGTCTTCGAAATGCGTGCCGCCGGCCACCGTCAGCCCGGGATTGAAGTACCCGTTCAATCGCCACGTCATGTCGTAACGGTAGAGGCTGTTCTTCTGAATGCGGAACGTCGCGGACTGGTAGTTGTCGTTGCCCAGCCCCGTGGTATTGAGCAGGATCTCATCGAAGTAGTGGCCGTGGCCGTCTTTGGAATTCACCGCCAGGCTGCTGCCGAATAGGCGCAGGCCGTTGCCCCAGTTGTCCACGCTGCGGTACATGCCCTCGTTCCCGCCCACGGCTTTGGCCCGGTAGCCCAGCTCGAACGATTGCGTCACGTTGTAGTTGCCAACGCTGTCGCCGCGCGCCGAGCCCGTCTGTTCCGGCGTGGGGGTCACCACTTGCTGCGCGTACAGCGCGGCCATCGCGGCAATCAGGAATGGAATTCGCTTCAGCATGGCGATTACCTTTTGAAGTACGGATCGGCGTTGGACCCGTGAATGCGAACGTGGCACCGCGTGCATTGCTGGAACTTCGGGTCGAGCACGTTGTGGCGCGCGGTCTGAATGTCCACACCCAGGTTGCGTGTGCCCGAGCCTCCCCCGTTGTGGCACTCCAGGCAGACCGTGAAGACCACCGGCCGCCGCAGCAGCTTCGCGTTCATCGATCCGTGCGGGTTGTGGCACGCCTCGCAGCCCTCCACCCGCACCGGCGGGTGCTCGAATACGAACGGGCCGCGGTATTCCACGTGGCACTTCAGGCAGGGTTCCTCGTTGTCCAGCGCCTGCTCCACCATCCGCGGCCGCTGCCCCATCGACCAGGTCGCGGCGAACGCGCCATGCGGATTGTGGCAGTCGGTGCACTCCATGAATCCCTCGTTGACGCGGTGCTTCGAGGGCATATCGAACTGCGCCCGCACCGTGGAATGGCACGAGTAGCAGAGGTCCCGCTGCTTTTTGGCGAGCAGGTATTTGGCTGTCGGCGAGTGGTGAATCGAATGGCAACTGGTGCACGCTACATCGTTCAAGCTATGTTCGGAGCGCCGGATGTTGGCCCGCGAAAGATCGCGCGCGTGGCAGCCCAGGCAATCGTCCAGCACCTGCTTGGGCGCCATCAGCGAGAACGCATGCGGAATGGTCTCCTTTCCGCCGCGCGCCGCCACGTGCGCCTGTCCCGGTCCGTGGCACCCTTCGCAGCCGGTGCGGGCCGCCGTCTCCTTTCCCGAAGCGATGCTCCGGTAGTGCGGATTCCGGTAAAACGTCGACCAAACGTCGGGATGACAGGTGCGGCACACGTTGCTTCCCACGTACCCGCCCTGCGAAGGCGGCACCGCAGGCGGCGCCGTCTGTGCCGGCGCCACGACGGCCAGTGCGATCCAGAGCGAAACTGCGGCAGTGCCTGCGCGAGCCATATTCAAATGGTACAGAACAACAATCTCTCAAACCCCCGCCGCACAGATCTTTTACGTTACTTTTGCAAAGCCGCAATGGGGCCGGCATGCCGCCATGCGGCCGACCCCTGAGCCTCTCGCGCTGCCCTCCGGTTTATAGTGGTTGCTGGACCCGATGAAGAAGCTGATCAACGATCCCAACCACGTGGTCCGCGACTCGCTGGCGGGGCTGGCGAAGGCTCACGCCAACCTTCTCCGCGTCTCCACCGACCCCGTGTATGTGGTCCGCGCCTCGGCGCCCGTCCCCGGTAAGGTGGGCCTCGTCTCCGGCGGCGGCAGCGGCCACGAGCCGTTGCACGCCGGCTTCGTGGGCCTCGGCATGCTCGATGCCGCCTGTCCCGGGCAGGTCTTCACATCGCCGACGCCCGACCAGATCGAGGCCGCTTCCCGCGCCGTCGACGGCCGCGCCGGCATCCTGCATATCGTTAAGAACTACACCGGCGACATCATGAACTTTGAAATGGCCGCCGAGTTGTGCCAGTCTCAGGGCGTTGCCGTCGAAACGGTCGTCATCAACGACGACGTGGCGGTGGAAGACAGCCTCTACACCGCCGGCCGCCGCGGCGTGGGAACCACCGTGCTGGCCGAGAAAATCTGCGGCGCGGCCGCTGAAGCCGGCGCCGGCCTTCCCGGTGTGGCGGCGCTTTGCCGCCGCGTCAACCAAAACGGCCGCTCCATGGGAATGGCGCTCACCTCCTGCACCGTCCCCGCCGCCGGCAGGCCCACGTTTCAGCTTGCCGACGACGAGATGGAGATGGGCATCGGCATTCACGGCGAGCCGGGCCGCGAGCGCCTCCCCCTCGCCCGCGCGCGCGAGATCACCGCCCAACTGGCCGCCGCCATCCTCGCCGACCTGCCCTGCCGGCGCGGTGACCGCGTCATCGCCATGGTCAACGGCTTGGGCGGCACACCGCTGATGGAGTTGTACCTCGTGTATGCGGAACTCGAGCGGCTCTTGCAGGACCGCGGCATAGCCATCGCCCGTCCCCTGGTCGGCAATTACATCACCAGCCTCGATATGGCCGGCTGTTCCGTCACCCTGCTCCGCGCCGATGACGAGTTCCTCCGGCTGTGGGACGCGCCCGTATGGACGCCGGGGATGCGATGGGGGATTTGAAAGCGGTCGTGACCCGGCACGACGTGCTGGCCTGGCTGGAGGCCCTCGCCCGCATTTACCACGATAACCGCGAGCGCCTCACCGAACTCGATTCCGCCGTCGGCGACGCCGATCACGGCATCAACATGGATCGCGGCTTCGCCGCGGCCCAGGCCGAACTCGCTGCCCAGGCGCCGGCCGCCATTGGACCGATCCTCCAGGTGGTCGCCACCGTCCTCATCAAAACCGTGGGCGGCGCCTCCGGACCCTTGTACGGTACCTTCTTTCTGCGTGCTGCGGCACGGTGCGCCGGCAAAACCGAACTCGCCGCGGACGATGTCGTGGGCCTCTTTCAAGCCGGCATCCAGGGCGTCGCCCAGCGCGGCAAGGCCGCACCCGGCGATAAGACGATGCTCGACGCGCTGCTGCCCGCCGCCGCGGCGATGGAGGGAAAACTGCAAGCGATATCGTCCATGTCGGCAATTCTTGACGCGGGCGTGTCGGCGGCCGAAGCCGGCATGCTCGATACCATCCCGATGCAGGCCCGCAAAGGGCGCGCCAGCTACCTCGGCGCGCGCAGCGTAGGCCACCAGGACCCGGGCGCCACCTCCGCCTATCTCCTCCTCAAAACCGCGGCGAACACCTGGCGCGCATGATCGGCATCGTGGTGGTCTCCCATAGTGCCCGGCTCGCCGAAGGCGTCTGCGAACTGGCCGCCCAGATGGCACAGGGAAGGGTGCGCCTCGCCGCCGCCGGCGGCACCAGCGATCCGCAGCACCCCATCGGCACCGACGCCTTCAAGGTCCTCGAGGCCATCCAATCCGTCTACGGCGATGACGGCGTCGCCGTCTTCACCGACCTCGGCAGCGCCGTCCTCAGTGCCGAAACGGCTCTCGATATGCTCGCCGAGGAGCGCCGCGATCGCGTGCGGCTGTGCGCCGCCCCCGTTGTCGAAGGAACCGTGGCCGCCGCCAGTCTCGCCGCTGCTGGAGCGGGCCTCGAGGAAGTGGTCCGCGGCGCCACCCTCGCGCCGTCCGCCGGCGCCGCGCCCCCCGCACCGCTCGCCGAAGTGGAACGGCTCGTCACCGTCTCCCCTCCCCTGGGTTTGCACGCCCGCCCCGCCGCCCAACTCATCCGCATGGCTCGCCATTTCGAAGCCCGCATCACCCTCGAAAACCTCTCCCGTCCGGCCGGACCCTGCGACGCCGGCAGCCTCCACGCCCTGCTCCGCCTCATGGCCCGCCCCGGCCACCGCCTTGCCATTCGGGCCCGGGGCCCCGACGCTGCCGATGCCGTGTCCGAAGTCGCCGGCTTCCTGGAAACCTGGCGCGAAGAGCTGCCGCCGCCCGCCCCGCCCGCACGCGGCGGCGTGCGCGGCATTCCCGCCTCCTCCGGCATTGCCATCGGTCCTCTGGCCCGCCTGCGGCCCTCCGCCGTGCCGGCGCACCAGCCAGCCCCAGGCACCCCCGAAACCGAACAGCACCGCCTGCGCGAGGCCCTCCGCGCTGCGCTAGCCGATACCCGCGCGCTCTACGAGTGGACTCGGACCAACACCGGCGAGGCGGAAGCCGGCATCTTCGACGCGCAGTCGCTCTTCCTCGAAGACCCCGACCTCGCCGGCAGCGCCCTGCGCGCCATCGTCGAACGGAGCACCAGCGCCGACACCGCCTGGCAGTCCGCCGCCGATCGCGTGGCCTCCGCCATGGAGTCGATCGAGGACCCTTACCTGCGCGCCCGCGCCGCCGATGTGCGCGACGTGGCGGCCCGCGTCCTCCGCCGCCTGCGCGGCCTGGCCGCCGCTTCCCTCCGTCTCCCCCAACCCTCCGTGGTGGCCGCCCACGATCTCACCCCCTCCGAAGCCGGCACCCTCGACCCTGCCCTCGTCTTGGGGGTTTGTCTCGAAACCGGCGGCACCAGCGCTCACAGCGTCATCCTCGTACGCGCCCTCGGCATTCCCGCCGTCGTCGGTGTCGGCCCCGCCATCGCCGCCGTCGCCGACGGCACCACCGTGGCTCTCGATGGCGACTCCGGCGATCTCTGGATTGCCCCGCCCGCCGGCCAGATCGCTCAACTCGAAGTGCGCCGCCGCCAGTCCCTCGACCTCCGCCGCGCCGCCGAATCCGATCGCCGCCGCCCCTCGGCCACCCGCGACGCCCGCCCGATTCATGTCTTCGCCAACGTGAGCCACGCCGCCGAAATTCGGGAGGCGCTTGCCTTTGGCGCCGAAGGCGTGGGAGTGCTCCGCACCGAATTCCTCTTTCTCGGCCGCGACGAGGCTCCCGATGAGAACGAACAGGCCGCCATCTACCAGGCCATGGCAGCGGCCTTGGGCGACCGTCCCCTGGTCATCCGCACGCTCGATATCGGCGGCGACAAACCTCTCCCCTATATCGCCATCCCCGAAGAGGCCAACCCGTTCCTCGGCTGGCGCGGAATCCGCGTCTCTCTCGGCCGCCCCGACCTGCTGCGCACCCAGTTGCGCGCCATTCTCCGCGCTGCCCCCGGGCATCCCGTCGAAGTCCTCTTCCCCATGGTGTCCACCCTCGCCGAGTTGCGCGAAGCCAAGGCCGTGCTCGCCGAGGTGCAGGGCCACGCTCCCCACTTGCGCGTGGGTGTGATGATCGAGGTCCCCTCGGCGGTCATCCTGGCCGACCAACTGGCGCGCGAAGTGCATTCCTTCAGCATCGGCACCAACGACCTCGTCCAGTACCTGATGGCCGCCGACCGCACCAATGCCAACGTGGCTCCCCTCGCCGACCCCTTCCAGCCCGCCGTCCTCCGCACCCTCCGCCAGGCCATCGCCGCCGCTCGCTTCGCCGCCATCGGCGTCACCCTCTGCGGCGAGCTGGCCGCCGATCCTCTCGCCACGCCTCTCCTGTTGGGCTTGGGACTGACGGAGTTCAGCGTGAGCGCGCCGCTCATTCCCGCACTCAAACACGCCATTGGGCGCTGGAGTGTAGCGGAAGCCGAAACCATCGCCGCCGAAGCCTTGGCGTTGGAAACCAGTGCCGCCGTCCGCGAGCTGCTGCTAGAACGTGCCCGCTAAACCACCACCACTTCCAGCCCCTTCCCCTCCAGCACCCGCGTCATTTCCGGGTCGATCCGGTCGTCCGTAATCAGCCGCCGCACCGCCATCAGGCTGCCGATCGACGAAAGGCTCCGCCGCCCGATCTTGCTGGCGTCCGCCACGATCGTCACCTCCCGCGAAACGCGGATCATCAGGTTGTTCAATTGCGCCTCCAGAATGTCCGGCGTCGTCGGGCCCGTCTCCGGATCCAGGCCGTCCACGCCCAGAAAACAGTGGTCCGCATTCAGATCCGCCAGCATCCGTTCCGCCTGCGGCCCGACGAACGAATTCGATACCGGACGCAGAATCCCGCCAATCATGATCAGCGCCACGCCCGGCGCGCCCGCCAGTTCGCTGGCGATATTCAGTGCGTTGGTGATCACCGTCAGGCTCTTGAGCTTCAGCATTTTGATCTGCCGCGCGATTTCCAGCGTGGTCGTTCCCGAATCCAGAATCGCCGTGTGGTTCGAGGCCAATAGCCGTGCCGCCGCCTGCCCGATCCGCACCTTCTCGGCGTGGTGCAACGTCTCCTTGAAGCTGACCGGGTAGTCCTGAACCGGGTTCAGCCGGCTCACCGCCCCGCCGTGCGAGCGCAGCAGCGCGCCGGTCTCGGCCAGCACGTCCAGGTCGCCGCGCGCCGTCACCGAAGAAACTCCGAAACGCGACACCAGGTCCGCGACGGTGACCCGGCCCTCTTTCTCCAGGAGGTCGCGGATCTTCCTCCGCCGTTCTTCCGAAAGCAGGCGATGGGGCTTGGTCGAGCTCACGGGCGCACCTAACGATCATACAAGGCGTACCGCGGCCGCGGGTTCCACCCGCCCCTTCCCCGCTGCGCTAGAATCATCGGTGGTTTCCGGAGGTGGTACTCCATGAAGCGATTTGCCGGCGTGGTTCTCATATCGTGGCTTCTCCTCGCGGCCCGCGGCGCTCCCGCCGACGCGCTCCCCGAGTTCCGCGACCTCTTCAACGGCAAGGACCTCACCGGCTGGGTGAATGTCAATACCGCCCAAAACACCTGGAGCGTCGACAACGGTATGCTCGTCTGCTCCGGCCATCCCATCGGCGTCATGCGCACCGCCCGCCAGTATGAGAACTACCTGCTCCACGTCGAATGGATGCACACCGAGCCCGGCGGCAACTCGGGCATGTTCTTGTGGAGCGGTCCCAACCCCAATCCCGGCAGCCCGTTCCCCGACGGCGTCGAAGTGCAGATGCTCGAGCTCGACTGGCCCAAGCTCAATACCCGGAACGGCAGGGTGCCTCCAGTCGCTTACGTGCACGGCGAATTGTTCGGCGTCGGCAAGCTGAAGACCGTGCCCGACAACCCGCGCGGCGAACGCAGCATGTCCATCGAAAACCGCTGCAAGGGCCGCGGCGAATGGAACACGTACGACGTCGTGGCCGTCGATGGAGTCATCAAGCTCGCGGTCAACGGCAAGTTCGTCAACGGCATCAGCCGCGCCACCCAGAAAAAGGGCTACATCTGTATGGAGTCGGAAGGCGCGAAGATCTACTTCCGCAACATCCGCATCCTGGAGTTGCCGCCGGGCGTCACCGCTCCCGAGCAGACCGCTCCCGAAGCGCATTGATCCCCCGCCGCCCGACGGCCGCCTTCCCTCCGCCACCGCCGCCAGGCATTACTCCCAGCGGTTAGAGCGGCCCGACGGCCTCTCCGCCCCCGAAAACCGAAGGTACGGGCCGCGGCTCCCGTTCGGCAGAATGGTGGCCGTGTCGGTCCGCGATTGCAGCAGTTGTTGCTGGGTGAGTTCCCGCGCCCCGCTCAAATCGGCTCCGCAAAAATTCGCCCCGAACAGGTTGGCCCCCGCCATCAGCGTATTACGCAGGCTCGACCCGCTAAAATCGCTCCCCCCCAGCGTGGCTCCCCGGAAATCCGCCCCGCTCAGATCGGCATGGAGCAGTTGCACCGAGTGCAGCGTCGCGCCGCTGAACCGGGCGTTACACCAGTCGCCCCCCGACAGGTCGCATTGGTCCAGTTGCCCCGACGAGAAGTTGGCGTCGGCGCCCTTCACGCCCGGCATCCGGCACCGCTGCGCGCGCACCCGAGGCAGTTGCGCCCCCTCCAGATCGGCACCTGTAAAATCGCACGACGATACCTTCGCGCCCTGAAACACGGCCCCCTTGAGCTCGGCGCCCACGAAGTCCGTGAGCATCACCGTGGCATCGTGGAACCCCGCCTTCTCCATCCGTGCGTGCCGGAAGTTCGAGCCGTCGATCCGGGCATCGGCGAAATACGCCGCCGCCACATAACTCCGCAGGAAATCCACGTGCTGAATCTGGGCTCCGGAAAAATCCGCGCCCCGCAGCAGCGCCCCCGCAAAACTGACCGAGTGCAGCGTGGCGCCCCCCAGGTCCGCCTGCGAAAGGTCGCTCTCGATGAGCATCACCCCGTCGAGGCTGGCTTGCCGCAGGTTGGCGTTGCGCAGATCGACGTCGTTGAGCGCAACATGCGCCAGCCGGCACCGGTGTCCACAGTCCGGATCCTCGGTCCACCGGACGTGGGAGGCCAGGATCTCCGCCAGCGGACGCTGGTAGATCGTGAATTCGGCAGCGGTCATCATAAAGGTACCCGCCCTTGCTTATCGGCCGTCCTGCGCCGAATTGCAGTGATTCCCTGATTCCGCCGCCGCCCCACCGAATACACCGCCCCCTCCCCCTTGCGCTGGGCCTCCCGATTGCGCCACCCTGTTGGACAGCGGAGGCGAACCTGGGCTTTTGGCGCAAACAAGTCATCCAGCCGGCTCTCGACCGGGAAACCCACAGCCACGTCCAAGACCAGCGCGCCTGGATCGCCCGCGAACCCGCCAACCCGCGGCCCTATCTTCACCTGGCCCAGTTGTATCGCCTGGACAACCGCCACGACGAAGCCTTGGCCCTCCTCCTCCATTCGGTCCGTCTCGACCCGGCCTTCGCCGAGGCCCACCTGACCTTGGCCCAAATCTACATCGTCCGCGAAGACTATGCCGCCGCCTGGCACCATGCCCGCGCCGCCGCGCAAGCCGGCGATCCGGCCGCCCTGAACCTGCTCAACCGCTATGCCGTCCCCGACCCCAACCGCACCTGAAGATCCCTCGCCAACTCGTTCGTGCCTTCCTGTACCATGGCCCCCAAACTGCCCCATTCTCATCGATGAACGACGCTCAGTTCAAGCATCACTTGAAGGATTTGGCCCACGGCCACCATCATCCCGAAGAGCACGACTGGAACCACCAGGCCACCGGCGGGAAAGCGCCCCCCAAGAACGCGGCTAAATCCACTCCCAAAGCCGCCGCCAAACGAAAGGCTCCCTCCCGCAAGAAGTGACCTATTCGTTCCGCTTCGCGCCCGAGGGCATCCGCGCGTGCAACAGCTCCGGCTCTTCCACCGCCGGCCGGTCGATCTCCTGCGAGGGCTCCGGGCGCCGGCTGCGGTGGACCGCCTCGACCCGCACCGTATTGCGCGAGTCGCGCGCCCGGTACGCCGCTTCGATGATCTGCACATCCACCAGCCCCTCTTCCCCGGAGGGCTCCGGCGTCCGGTCGTTCAGGATGCAGTCGGCGAAATACGACAGCTCCGGCCCGAACTGGTCGTGCCGCGGAAAGGTCTGCTGCTTCGTCTTCCCATCCACCGTCACCTCCAGTTTCAAGTCCGTGGCGTACTCGTAGGCCGGGTCCGCCGTCAACACGCCCTTCGTCCCAACCACCGTATACCGATCCACCGGCGTGGCTCCGAAACTGACCGTGAAACTGGCTAGCCGGTCTTTCGGAAACCGCAGCATTACGCTCAGCATTTCGTCCGTTTTCTCGAACCGTTTTTCGCCGCTGTTCGCCCCGAACGCGGCCACCTCCACCGGCTCGTCCCGAAACAGGTACCGTGCCGCATTGATGCAGTACACTCCCATGTCGAACAATGCGCCGCCGCCCTGCGAGGGCGGATGAGTCAGCCGCACATTCCCCTCCTGCACCTGCTGGCAGAACACCGAATTGAATACACGTACGTCGCCCAGCTTCCCCGATTCGCACATCCGGACTGCCTCCAGGTTCGCCGCTTCAAAGTGCAGCCGGTACGCCGTCATCAGCTTCACCCCCGCCGTTTGCGCCGCCTCGATGATCCGCCGGCACTCCTGCTCGTTGGGCGCCAGCGGCTTCTCGCACAGGATGTGCACGTGCGCCTTCGCCGCCCGCTCCGCGTACGGACGGTGCAAGTGGTTGGGCAGCGCGATATAGACCGCGTCTACTTCCCCGCTGTGCAGACATTCGTCGAATTGGTCGTAGTTATAAGTCTTTTTTATTCCGTATGTTTTACCCAATTCTTCACGCTTTACTTCATCTCCGGAGACCAGCGCCGTCACCGTCGAGTTCGCCGCATTCTGGAATGCCGGCAGCACCGCCTCCTGCGCGATACTCCCGATTCCCACCACCGCATACCGTACTCTTCTTGTGTTCATAAGGTTCCTGCTTCCATTCGGCCATCCCCGCCCGCAAAGAACAAGATCGGAAGCACACGTCCGCTGCCCACGCGTAACAGTCCATACATCTGCCGCTCCCTCCTTCACCCGGCGGTTAGCGATCCCGAACTGCGCAGCCGCTCCGCCGGCACCGCCTCCCCGGACGCAATCCACCGCGGCGCCAACTCCCGCTCTTCGTCCGGACGATTCATGACGAATGCCGCCATCAGCCGCTTCTCGCGAAGCCACCACACGCTGAAGTTGGGACTCGACACGTCGCCCCGCGCGATGACCTCCCCCGCATCCGAAGGGTCGCCCCAGAATTCGTAGGACAGGTCGAACACGTCCGAGAAGAAGTACGGCACGTGCACGAACGGCGCGCGCTCGCCCGTCAACACGCGGGCGCAATGCTGCCCCTGGGAAACCGCGTTGTCCCAGTGCTCCACCCGCCGCCGCTTGCCGAACAACGTGTCCTGGTAGTTGGCCACGTCCCCGGCGGCGTACACTCCCCCAACGCTGGCCTCGAGATACTCGTTCACCACCACCCCATCGTCCACCGCGATCCCCGCCCCCGCCGCCAACTCCGTCACCGGCTCCGCTCCCAGTCCCGCCACCACCATCTCGCACCCCATCGTCCGGCCGTCGCCGAGCGCCACCGACTCCACCCCGCCCCTCCCCCGCACCTCCTTCACCTCCGCTTGCTTCACCAGCCGTACGCCCCGCCCCTCGTAGTACCCTTCGAAAAACCGCGACATGCCCGGCGTAAAGAACCGTTTCCAGATCCGGTCTTCGCGCACCAGCAGCGTGGTGGCGATCTGCTTTTGCGCCAGCACCGACGCCACCTCCATCCCGATGAACCCGCCCCCGATCACCAGCGCCGATCGCGCCGATTCCGCCCGCGTTCGAATGGCCTTCGAGTCCTCGAGCGACCGCAGGTACAACACTCCCCGCAAATCGCCGCCCGGAATCTTCAGCGTCCGCACCCGCGCTCCCGTAGCCACCACCAGCCGCTCGAACGCCACATCGTCTCCCGCGGCCATCTGCAGCCGCTTGCGTCCCCGGTCGATGGCCGCTACCCGCGAGCCAAGCCTCACTTCGATGCCATGCTCCCGGTAAAACGCCTCCGGGTTGATGGTGATGCTCTCCTCGCTGTCCTTCCCCGCCAGAAAGCCCTTCGAAAGCGGAGGCCGTTCGTACGGAAGCGCCGTGTCCGCCGAAACGATGGTGAGTTCGCCCCGCTGCAGCCCGCGCTCCACCAGTTCCTTCGCCGCGTAGCCCGCTACCATTCCGCCGCCCAGAATCGCGTATTTCATACTCCCATAGTGCCAGTGCCGCTCGTTCCAATACGCGCGAATAGATACAGGTTGGGTCCGCGCTGCCGCGAACCGCGAAACCCCTGGCCGCGTGTCCCGCCCCCGCACACGCAGCCGGTAGTTCGGCTCCACCGTCGGAGGGCACTGGAGCGAAGATCAGGCCCAAGAGGGATCAACAAGAGCAGACTTTAGTACGATATCTTCCTAGTACCTATTTCGGACCCGACAATCTGTTTGAAAGTGATAGTATCGGCGCATGGACAATCTCGCCAACCGGCTCGTGGCGGCGGTATTGGCAATGACCGTCGCTCTGGCCGTCGTAAAATGGATCGCACCGATCCCGTGGTGGGTCATATGCGTTCCGCTGGCCGCCTGGCTGGCTATGATCGTGGGTATCCTGGTCTATGCGTACGCAGCCTTCACACCGCCGGAGGAAATGGATTCCGCGGTGGGCCAGGAATCCGTTACCCCATCACCCGCGAAGTCTCGGCATCCGTACCCGAAAGATCTGTGGTTGAAGTTCCTCAAGGTGCTTCCGCATCCAGGGAAAGTCCCCAGCTAAGGAGCGCCCTGCGCGCCGTACGCGTGGACCCGCTGCCCGCCCTGCGCGTCGAGTGACCCCGGGGGCTTCCGTTCTGCCCCCGCCTATCGGCCGCCCGATACCGCCGCCGACGTGCCCGCCGAGTTCGTCACCGTCACCGACACCGACGCCGGAATCGCCTGCGCATCGCCGCTGAACGTGAACGGAACCGTCACCGAGAACGTACCGCCCCCGTTCTGCCCGTCGCTGCTGCCGAACCACCCGTTCCCCGCCGCGCTCAAGTCCACCTGGAACGTCTGCGACCCCGTCAACTGCGTCCCGTTGGCCGCCGTAAACGTCAGGTCCGCCCGCGTCAGATCCCGCGTGTTGCTCGACCCGTTGAAGATCACCTGGAACCCCGTGCCGCTGACATTGCTGATCTTCACCGAGTTCACCTCGATCACCGGCGCCCCGCGCGCCACCGTTACGGTTGCCACCGGAGCCGGGCTCGGGAACGGCGTCACCGCCTGCCCCGTCTGCGCATTCACCACCCCGGTCAGCGTCACCGTGATGGTGCCCGCGATGCTGCCCTGCTGGAACGCCGGTATCGCCTACCGGCGCCGTCGAATTGGCCGGAATGTCCACCTGTACCGTGTTGGTCCCGTTCTGGAACAGCAACTGCCGGTTCACGAAGTTCGCCGGCAGGTTCGCCGCATTGGGAGTGAACGTCAGCGTCAGTGTTCCCCGCAGCGCGATGGGATACCCCTGCCCCAGGGAGATCTGCGACGACGAAACGTTGATCGTCGGCAGCGCCTCAAACGCAAACGTCACGTTGTAGGTCTTGCTCACCGTCACCGGCGGCGTGGCACTGTCCCGCACCTGCACCGTCACCGTGAAATCGCCCGCCGTGGTCGGCGTCCCGCTCAGCACCCCGTTGTTGCCTGAATTGGCGACGCTCAGGTCCGTCGTCGTCGAACTGCCCGCCAGCGTCCAGGTGTAGGGTAGCGTGCCTCCCGTCGCCGTGAGCGTCTGTGACGGATACGGCCGTCCCACCGTCCCGTCCGGAATCGAAGCGGGCCCGCTGATTGCCAGCGACGCCCCCGGGGGCGGATTCACCGTCAGCGCGGCCGAGCCCGAGCTTCCCAGAAAATTCCCGTCGCCCCCATACGTGACTCCCAGCGTGTGCGCGCCCTCCGCCAGCGCATTCGTCGTCAACGACGCCGATCCGTTCGTCAGCGTGGCCGTGCCCAGCATCGTCCCGCCGTCCGTAAACGTCACCGTGCCCGTAGCGGCGGCCGGCGCAATCGTGGCCACGATGGTCACCGCCTGCCCCGCCGTCGCCGGATTCGGCGACGCCGCCACCGAAGTCGTCGTCGGCGCTCGCACCACCGTCACCGTGGCATTGCCCGAACTGCCCCCGTGCGTCGCGTCGCCGCTGTACGTCGCCGTCAGCGCGTGTGGCCCCAGCAACAGGCTCGACACCGTGATCGAGGCCGATCCGCCGCTCAACGTCGCCGTCCCCAGCGTGGTCGCGCCGTCGGAAAACGTCACCGAACCGGTCGCCCCCGCCGGACTCACCGTCGCCGCCAGCGCCACTGCCTGCCCGAATCCCGGATTGCTGGGCGTTGCGGTAAGCGTAGTCGTTGTCGGCGGCAGCCCCACCGCGATCGCCACCGGGCTCGATACGCTGCCGTTGAAGTTCGTATCCCCGCCATACGAGGCCGTCACCATGTGGGTGACGGCCGTCGCAAACGTCGCCTGGATGCTCGCCGTGCCGTTGCTCAGTTGTGCGCTGCCCAGCGTCTGGTCGCCCTCCGAGAACGTCACCGTCCCCGTGGCGCCCGCCGGCGTCACCCGCGCCGTCAGTGTCGTGCTCCCCCCGGGTTCGAGCGAATTCGGATTGGCCGAAAGGCTCAGCGTGGTCGTTGCCTTGCCCACCGTCAGCGTCAGCGTGGCGCTGCCCGGCGAGGTTGCACTGTCGCCCGCATAATTCGCCGTCAGCGTGTGGTTGCCTACCGCCAGCGTCGATACCGTCGCTGTCGCCACTCCGTTTGCCAGTCCCGCCACTCCCAGCGTCGTGCTGCCTTCCTTGAACGTCACCACCCCGGTCACGCTCGCCGGCGAAAGCCGCGCCGTCAACGTCACTACCTGGCCGAAGCCGGCCGGGTTCGGAACCGCCGTGAACTCGATCGTCACCGGATTGAGCACCCTCAGCGACGCCGCCGTCGATGTGCTCCCCAGGAAGCTGTTGTCCCCGCCGTAGCTTGCCGTCACCGCGTGTGCCCCAAACCCCGGCCGGATCGAGATCGAGGCCGTTCCGTTGGACAGCGTCGCCGTCCCCACCGAAGTGCCGTTGTCGAAAAACGTCACCTGTCCGCTGGCTGACGCCGGCACGACCGTAGCCGTCACCGTCACCGCGCTGCCCTGGATCGCGCTCGTTATCGAAAGCGATATCGTCGTTGTCGTGGACGCCTTGTTCACCACCACGTCCACCGTCCCCGAACTGCCCCCCAGCGTCTCGCTGCCCCCATACGTGGCCGTGATGGTGTGGCTGCCCACCGCCAGCGTCGATACCGTAAGCGTCGCGATTCCGCTCGCATTCAGCGTGGCGCTGCCCAGCGCCGTGCTGCCGTCCAGGAAAGTCACCGTCCCTGTCGCAATCTGCGATGACAGTGCGATCCGCACCGTTGCCGTCAGCAATACCGCCTGTCCGAAGATCGAAGGATTCGGCGCCGCCGTCACCGTCGTGGTGGTCGCATTCTTTCCCACCACCTGGTTCACCGTATTCGAAGTCGCCGCCGTGTTGTTGGTGTCGCCCCCGTACCGCGCGCTCAATGGATGCGTCCCCACCGTCAACGTGCTGGTCGTAAAGCTCGCCTGCCCGCCCGATAACGCCACCGTCGCCAGCGATCCGGTCCCATCCAGAAAATTGATGCTTCCCGTCACCGTGCGGCACCCCACCACCATCGCCGTCATCGTCACCGCCTGGTTCAAAACCGATGGATTGGGTGTGCTGGTAAGCGTTACTGTGGGAACCGCCGGGTTCACTACCTGGTTAACGAACGCCGATGTCGGACTGTAGCCCGCGTCCGGGTTGTACACCGCCGTCAACCGGTGATTGCCCGCCAGCAGCGTGGTTTGGAGCGTGGCCACTCCCAAATTGATGGGCACCGTGCCCAACGGAGTGTTGCCATCCGCGAACGTCACCGTCCCCGTCACCGGCGGCCCCGCAATCCGCCGCGTGAACGAAGCCGGTGGCGTCGGAATATCCGGTGGTGTCAGCGTCGCCGTCAGGATTACGTTCTGGCACGCCGCCGATGGGTTGGGCTCCGCCGTGAAAACCATCGATGGCGTGCTCGTCACGATCTGGTTCACCGTGTTCGAGACGCTCACATTATTGTTGCTGTCGCCGTCGTACCGCGCCGTGATCGGGTGCGTCCCGAGCGCCAGCGCGCTGGTGGAAAACACCGCCATCCCGCTCGCAACCGGCACCGTCCCGAGCGCCACTCCCCCATCCAGGAACGTCACCGTGCCCGTGGCATTGCAGCTCCCGATGGTCGCCGTCATAACCACGGACTGCCCCAGTGCCGAGGGATTCGGAGCCGTCAGCAGCGTCACCCCCGGCGTCAGCTTGTTTACGATGTGCGTCAGTGTCGCGAACGTGCTGAACGGAGAGAAGACCGCCGCCCCCAGGGTATGAGTGCCGGCGGGCAGTGGGCTCGAAGTCGTGAAGCTGGCTGCGCCGCTGCTATCCAGCACCACCGTGCCCAGCGTGGTCAGGTTAGTCGCGAACGTGTCCACAAAAATGATCGACGACGCCTCGAAAAAAATCGGCGGCGCCCCCGTCAGCGTCACCGGTTGGCAATACGTGCTCGGAGTCGGTGACACCACCAGGTTCGGCCGCACCACGAGGTTGACGGGAAGCGACGCTATCGGCGCCGGTGACGACGGGATCGTCGCCGTGATCACGTGGGTGCCGACCGAGAAGCCACCGTGCGAGATTTGGGCAAACCCGCCAAAGGTTTCCGCGTCCACCGTGCCGAGCAGGTTGCCATTCTCAAAGAAACTGACTGGCCACGGTATGGGCCCGCCCGATGGCCCGACCTGCGCCGGCGGCGTGACTTGCGCAATGATAAAGACGTTGTCTTGCGGCGTAGCCGGATTCGGACTGACGTCGGTTAGCGTTACCGTCTGCGCCGCGGCCGCGCCGGCCAGCGTCAGCACCAGCCCCAACCCGCGTAGCGAGCGAAGTGTCATCATGGGCGGCCTCATCTATTGTTCGCTCTCCGGTACCCTGCGGGCGATGGCCGGAATGAACACCACCCGTCCCGCCTCGCCATCCCGGTAGAACACCCATCCCGGCTGAAGCGGCCTCGCCGAAATCAGAAAGGTGTCGCGGTTGCGCAGCGCCGTCAGCCCCGACAACGGCACATCCGCTTCCACCGATTGAACCGCGCCCGATGCCAGATCGATCCACGCGATGCTTCGCGCTCCCGGCCGCGCCACGTACAGCGTCGCCCCGTCGGCGCTCGGCACCAGGTCGCCCAGCAGGTACAGCCCCGATGCCAGCACCCGCTCCGCCGCCGTCGAGCCCGCCGCCGTCACCAGGTGCACCGAGCCGGTGCCGTCATCTCCCACCACCGCGTCCACGCCGTTGCGCAGCACCGCCACCGACCGAATCCGCGTCCCCGACAGAATCAGCCGCGGCGCCGCTCCCGCCCGCACCACAAACACCGAACGGGCCGACGCCGCCAGCACCAGGCTCCCGTCGTCGCTCACCGCCGCCGTCACTGGCTCTTCCGCAAATGCCGCCGTCTCCGTGTCGATCGCTACCTGCGGCGTGTCCGGCAGGCCCGTGACCACTTGGAGCCGCCCGCCCGCTGCCGAATAGAACACCGCCGCCCGCGCGCCCAGACTGAAGGCCACCCAATCCGCCGCCGCCATTACCCCGTCGAGCGCCGTCGCATGGTCCACCGCCCCGCCGCGCAGAACCAACGCCTGCGGCGGACCTTCGCGCAATTCCGCCACCGCGAACTCCTGTCCCGGCGCCACCCGCACCCGCCTCGTCCCTTCCGGAAGGGTCACGGGCTCACTGTATACGAACGAGCCCGGCACGCCGCCAATCGCCCGAAGCTCTGGTTTCGCCCCAGCCACATAGCCGGCGATCGGGCCTCCAATCGTTTCCGCGGCCACGGCCGAGGCCGCCGCTAGCGTCAGTAACCATCCAACCCGTGTCATCTGATTCCCTCCGTCCGTCTGTTGCCGGCCCCGTCCTCGCGCCGCAACTATCGCGGTCCGCCTACTGTTGCGGCACCCGCCTGCGTAATGCTGCCGGTCGGCGTTACCGTCGTGCCGCCGCCCCGCGTCGCCGCAATCGCCCCCGCCGTCGCCCCCGCCGCCGCCAGCCCGGCGATGATCAGGATCAGCTTCGTCGAAACTCCCCCCGCTGCCGCCGCGCCTGCTGCCGCCACTACGTTCTGCTGGCTGATCGTCGTGCTGGCTTGCTGTCCGCGGAATGAGGCGTTCACACGAATCTGGTACTGGCCCGTGAGCTGATTGGGCGTCATCCGCGGCATCACCGCCCGCCCCTGCGCGTTGGTCACAATCGTCGCGCTCTTCGCTCCGCCGGCGAACGCCCCCCCAGGCCCGCTGTCGGGCAGCAGAAACGCCACTGCCGCTCCCGCCACCGGCCGGTGATTCTCGTCCTCCACCTGGACGATCGTCTCCCGCGACGTGCGTTGCTTGATGTTGTTGATGACGTCGTTCCCTTCCACCACCACCAGGCTCAGTCGCGCCGGTGTCGAAGGCGGTGGGATTTGTTCGCCCCAGATCGTGCAAGTGGCGAGTAGTGGAACCAGAACCGACACCACAACTCGATAAACCATGGAATGATCCTCCTCCCGGATCTGTGCCATGGTATGCGAACTGTTACGGAAAGGCAAGCTAAAGTAGTACCTCTAAAGGAGTACCCCTTAAAGAAGTACTGCCGCGGCTGGAACTCCCGGAGATCGGCACCCGTAGGGGTTTACCGGTTCCCTCGCACCTTCAGATCCGGCCCGACCTCGTAGCTTCCGCCCTTCTTGGCGGAAATCTCGACCTCCCGGCCGCCGTACCGCACCTTCACCGGTTGGCTTTCCGTCGCCCGAAGCGTGGCCTTCTGGAGTTTTCCATGGCGCCACGAAATCGACACCGTAAGCCCGCCACGCGCTTTGAGCCCGCTCACGTTTCCGTCCGGAAAGGCCGCCGGCAGGGCCGGCAGCAGGCTCACGAACGCCGCCTCTCCCTTCTGGAACCGGGTGAGGCTCACCGGTGTGGCGTAGGGGTCCGTGCTCTGCAACAGCATCTCGGTGATCCCCGCGGTCGCGCCGAAGTTGCCGTCGATCTGGAACGGCGGGTGGGCGTCGAACAGGTTCGCGTACAGCCCCGCGTGCGCCGGCTTGTCCGAGGCCGGCGTGATCAGGTTCTGCAGAATCTTGTAGGCGTGGTCGCCATCCAGGAATCGCGCCCACAAATTGATCTTCCACCCCATCGACCAGCCGGTGGCCGCATCGCCCCGATACACCAGCGACTGCTTCGCCCCGCCGAACAGGTCCGGCGTGCCGTACGGCGTGATCTCCCCGCCCGGGTAGACACCCCACAGGTGTGAAACGTGCCGGTGCTGGTTCGCCGGGTCGTCCTTATCCTCCAGCCACTCCTGCAACTGCCCGTGCCGCCCCACCCGATTGGGCGCGATGCGCGGCCGCAACTCCCCAAGCTGCGCGCGAAACCCTTCGTCTACCCCCAGAATCCCGCTCGCCGCAATCACCTCCCCGAACAGGCTGCGCACGATCTGCCGGTCCATCGTCGGTCCCATCACCAGTCCGCCCTGTTCGGGCGAATTGCTCGGGCCGGTGATCAGCATCCCCGATTCCGGATCCCGTACCAGCGTGTCCACGAAAAACTGCGCCGCGCCCTTCATCAGCGGATACGCCGTCTCGCGCAGAAACTGCCGGTCGCCCGTGAACCGGTAGTGCTCCCACAGGTGCGTGGCCAGCCATGCCCCGCCCGTCTGCCAGATGCCGTGATTGGATGCGTTGATCGGCGCCGTCCCCCGCCACAGGTCGAAATTGTGGTGCAGCACCCAGCCGCCCGCGTGGTACTGCTCCCGCGCCGTAATCGCCCCCGATTCGGCCAGGTCCTTCAGCGCGTCGAACAGCGGCAACTGGCACTCCGCCAGGTTCGTCTCCTCCGCCGGCCAGTAGTTCATCTCCGTGTTGATGTTGTCGGTGTACTTGCTGTCCCACGGCGGATGGTTCGACTCGTTCCACAACCCCTGCAGGTTCGCAGGCTGCCCGCCCGGCCGGCTCGACGCGATCAGCAGGTACCGGCCGAATTGAAACAGCAGCGCCACCAGTGCCGGATCGCGGTCAGCCGCAAACCTTTGGATGCGCTCATCGGTCGGGACCGCCGGTGCCGCCGCTCCCAAATCCAGCGACACGCGCCGAAACAGGCGCTGATGATCGGCCACGTGCTCGGCCCGCAGCCGCCCGATCGTCTCCGTCCGGACCGCGGCCAGCGTGGCGTCGTTGCGCGCCCCCGCATCGGCCGTCACGTCCCGGTAGTTCTTGAAATTCGTCGCTCCGGCCAGGATCAGCGTCGCCGAGTTGGCGCCGCTCACCACCCACACCGGCTCCTCCCCCTTCCGCTCCACCGTCCCGCCGTCGGTGCGGACGACCAGCCGCGCCTCAAACCGGATCGCTCCCCCCGCCACTCCCCCCGGCATGGCAATCTCCGGCGGCAGCCGCCCCGCCCCGGTCCCCTGCCCCGCTCGCGCCGTCACCGCCGATCCCGGCTCGTGCGCGCTCTTCAGTGTCGTCTCGAAGGAGAGGCTCCCCGGTTGGCTCGCCGTGAGCCGGATCACGATCACCCCGGCCGGGTGGCTCGCAAACACCTCCCGCCGGTACCTGACCTCGTGGAACCTGTACTCCACCGCCGCCACCGCCGTGTCCAGGTTCAGTTCGCGCCGGTACTCCCTGACTTCCCCTTCCCGGATCCCCGGAAATTCCAGCACCACGTCCCCGAACGCCTGGTAGGCGCTTTGCCGCAGCGGCACGCTCATGAACTCGCGCGTCGCCAGGTCCTCGGCTTCTTTTTGTTTGCCCGCCCACAGCAGCTCGCGGATTCGCCCCAGCGAGCGGTACGCCCCGTGATGCGCGTAGTCGTGCGGCGCGCCCGTCCACACCGTCTGCTCGTTGAACTGAATCCGCTCGTGGGTGATGCCCCCGAACACCATCGCACCCAGGCGCCCGTTCCCCACGGGTAGAGCTTCTACCCATAGTTTCGCGGGCTCACGGTACCAAAGTCTCGGTGGATCCTGGCAGTACGCCAGCGCCGCGGCTGCCAGCAGAGTGATACAGGCATTCCTGCCTGCCAGGTTCATCCCTTAACCGCGACCGGCGCCAGGTCCCGACTCGAGATGACCCGATCGATCATGCCGTATTGAACCGCTTGGTCCGGTTCCATGATGTAGTCCCGGTCTACGTCCTTCGCTACCCGGTCAATCGTCTGCCCCGTGGCATTGGCCAGCATCGTGTTCAGAATCTCACGCATGCGCAGAATTTCCCGGGCGTAGATGTCGATGTCCGCCGCCTGCCCCGCCAGCCCCTGCATCGAAGGCTGATGGATCATGATGCGGGAATTCGGCAGACTGAACCGCTTGCCCTTGGTCCCCTTGGCCAGCAGTACTGCCGCCATCGATGCCGCCTGTCCCACGCAAATCGTCACGATGTCCGGGCGGATGAATGCCATCGTGTCCAGGATCGCCAGCCCCGCCGTAATCGAACCCCCGGGCGAGTTGATGTAGATCGAAATATCCTTTTCCGGGTCTTCCGCTTCGAGAAAAAGCAGTTGGGCAATGATCAGATTGGCGACCTGATCGTCAATCGGTGTTCCCAGGAAAATGATGTTTTCCTTTAACAGGCGGGAATAGATGTCGTACGCACGTTCTCCCCGGGAGGTCTGTTCGACCACCATCGGGACAAGCACCGAATTTGCCATCGGTACCTCCGATTATCTAGAGTTTCAGACTAAGCCCGCTTCGCGGCAACCGCCCGCCTGGACTTCCGCTGCTTCGTCGCTGCCAGCGACTTCTTCTTCTGCTCGAGCGCCTTCGCCAGGTCGGCGATCGTATTCCGCCCTAAATAATCCATGATACGCGAACGGAGGGCCACCCAACTGTCGTGCATCGAACACGGCATCTCGTCGTTGCACTCCGACAGCCCGCTGGCGCACTGCTGATACGGTGCCAGCCCATCCAGCGCTTCTACAATGTCCAGCAGCCGGATCTCAGTCGGTTCCACTCGTAGCGCGAACCCGCCCGTCGGGCCCTTGCTCGAACGGAGAAGGCCCTTGCGGGCCAATTGCTGCAGAATTTTGGCCAGGAAGTGCGCCGGAATGTCTTCCTGCTCCGCGATGTTTTTCACCATGGCGTATTTCCCTTCCTGCACCTGAGCCAGGTGCACGAAAGCGCGGATCGCGTATTCGGCCGAACGAGAATAAATCATCCTGATCCCCCGCTAAATCGGAGTAACGTTACTCCGTTATCTTAAATGGTTTCTGAACCGGCGCGCAAGCCTAATTTCGGAGTTCCCCCCCTACTTAGCCTAAGAGTACCGGGTCGTCTCATGCCCGATCCGAGGCGAATGGGCAAGTTGTGAACTGAGGCATTAGACGCGATGCCGGCCAAAAAAGATACATCATGAAAGGAAGGAGCAAGTATGACGATGCGTCATCCGGCCGTCTCTCTATTTCTGGCAGTTTCCGCCTTCGCCCAGACTCCCCTGCCCCATCCCCCTTCGGTTCGCGCCACCGCCGAAGCCACCATCCTGGTCAAGCCCGACCAGGCCAAAATCGACATCGGCGTCGTCAGCCAAGCCCCCTCCGCCCAGGCGGCCTCCTCCCAGAACGCCGTCCAGACCAAAACCGTGCTCGACAAACTCCATGCCACCCTCGGTCCTAAAGTGGACATTCGGACCATAAGTTACACGGTCGGTCCCATCTACCAATATCCGCGCGATGGCGGCAAACCCACCATCTCCGCTTACAGCGCAGTGAATACCGTCGAGGTCACCATCGGTGATCTGACTGAGGTCGGCAAGGTAATCGATACCGCGGTCCAGGGCGGCGCCAACCAGGTGCAGCGCCTGGAATTTACCTTGAAGGATGAAAAACCGGCGCGCGCCGCCGCCCTCCGTCAGGCCTCGCTCGAGGCTCGTACCAACGCCGAAGCCATGGCTGCGGCCTTGGGTCTGAAACTCGGCGCGGTCCTCTCGCTCGAGCAGGGTGCCTCCGAATCCAGCCGCCCCCCCGCCCCCCTCATGGCGCGCATGGCCTCCGCACCCACTCCCGTCGAGCCAAGCCCCGTCGAAATCCGCGCCACCGTCACCCTCACCGTCGCTCTCCAATAGCCGCACCCACGCCGCCCATGGACCACCTGATCCGCTCCCTGCCCCCCGCCTCGCGCATCCTCGACCTCGGCTGCGGCCAGGGCAGCTTCGCTACCTCCCGCACCGATCTTCACGTGGTCCGCCTCGATCTCGAAATCCGGCCCAACCGCCGCCCCGGCGATTCCGTCTGCGCCGATTCCGCGCGCCTCCCCTTCCGCTCCGCGACCTTCGATCTCATCGTCAGCAATCACAGCCTCGAGCACTTCCCCCGCCTCGAACCGACCCTTTGTGAAATTGCCCGCGTTGTTAAATCCGCCGGCGCCCTCTACATCGCCGTGCCCGATGCCTCCACCCTCACCGACCGCATCTATCGCTGGCTCGGCCGCGGCGGCGGCCACGTCAACCCCTTCCGCTCCCCCCGCGACGTGATTGCCCCGGTGGAACGCATCACCCGCCTCCCCCACCGCGCCACCCGCACCCTGTTCAGCTCCCTTTCGTTTCTCAACGCCCGCAATTTCACCGCCCCGCCGCCCCGCAGGATCGCTCTCTTCGCTTACGGAAACGAGCGCTTCCTGGCCGTTTTTACCTGGTTCCTGCGGCTCATCGACCGCGCGTTCGGCACCCGCCTGAGCCACTATGGCTGGGCATTCTATTTCGGCAGCGTCGATACCCCGAAGGTCCTGGAGCCCTGGATCAACGTTTGCGTACGCTGTGGAGGCGCTCACTCCCAGGACTTCCTCCGCCGCACCGGAGCCATCCGCTCCATTCCCGGTATCTTCGATCGCTATCTGTGCCCCGTGTGCCAGGCCCCCAACCGCCTCACTCGCGTTACCCGCCGCCTGCTCCCGCCTGAACTCTGAGTTCCCCGGCTATCCCGCCAGCGGCACGTGCGTCCAGCATGCCTCTTGCGGCGAAATCGTCGCTTCCGCCCCCGCGCACAACCCTTGCAACACGGCGCGCCCTCCACCGGTCAGCGCATTCGGCGTGGTCAGCATCTCCAGCCGCACCCGGCCAAACCGCGAGTACGGACTCTGCCGCTCCAGCCAGACCATCGGCACCTTCAGTTGCCAGCACCACAGCCCGTAGGCCCGGATCAGTTTCTGATTGTTACGAACCCTGGCATCCAGGTAGCCGTGTTCCCGCGCGCGCTCGAGCCGACGCCGTTCGCGGCCGGTGAAATGCTGCATTCCCGCCCAGCGTAACCGTCTGCGGAGGGACAACGCAACCGCCCCTTCAGCGCCCCACGTCCAGCCCCACGTCCGGCGACTGCCGCGTCCCTCCGATATGAATCGGAATCACCGCGCCCGCCTTGCGCTTGGAGAAAAACGGATCCAGTGCTTTCAGCAGGAACGATTTCCAGCCGCTCGTCATCTGCGACAGCCGCGCCTCGGTCGTCACCGTTCCGTGAAAATCCAGTTGCTCGCCGCGCAGCCCGTAACTGCCGCTCAGCCGGATGGTCGCCCCCGGCACGGCAAACGCCAGCCCGCTCAGGTGAATCACACCGTCGCGAAGCTGAAATTCGCCGCGCAGGTTCGACACCACATCGCTGTGCCCCCCGCCATCCGGATTCGCCCGCGATTTCTCGCTCAGTGAAGCGACTTTCTGTTGCAGGTTGAATTTCGTGAACGTGCCGCCCTCGATCCCGAACCGTCCGCCCAGCCGCAACTTCTCCGCGATGTCCTGCTCGCCCGGCGGAATCTCGATGCGGGCGCGGAAATGGATCCGGCCCGTCATCGGCGGCGGATCCGAACGCACCCCCAGCCGCAGCACATCCGCCAGGTCGCCGTTGTCCACCGTGGCATCGAGCGATACCGTCTTCCCATGCTCGCCCGGTTTGCCCTCCACCGACCCCTCGCAGTGCACCGTCGTCTCCCCGAACTGCGCATCCACCGGATGCAGCACCGTGTCCCCGTTCTCCCCGTCCACCGTGGCCGAGAACGTGGTCTTCAAGTCCATCGCATGCCCCGCAACCGCCACCGTGAAATCGGGAGTGTCGGTCTGTCCCCTGACTTCGAGCCGTTGGAGCTTCCCTTCGAACCGTCCGGTCGACGAAAGCCGTCCCGAAATTCCGTGGAACACGCCCAAATCGGCATTCTGGAAGGTGTACGCCCCATTCACCGGCGTCTCCCCCGGATCGTCGCTGTTCCACGGCCCGAAGTCCCCCTGCGCCGCGATCAGTCCCGGTGGTTTGGCATTGCGCAGTTGCGCCTGGTAGTGCATGGGTCGGAAATTGCCCGCCGAGCGCAGCGTGAGCTTGTGAATCTCGAACGTCAGTGGAGCCTTCCCCGCGTCCTTGGGCAGAATGCGCAGAATCGTTCCGTCGGCCACCACTGTGCCCACCACGATCGCCGTCCGCGAAGCCGTGTCCGCCGCTTGCCGCGGGTCTGCGGCCTTCGCCGGATCGCCCGCCTTCGGCGGATCGGCCTTCGGCCCATCGCCGGCCTTCGGCGCATCGCCGCCGTCGTCCTCGTGTTCGCGCGGCGGAACCTGGATCACCAGCCCTTCCAGCCGCACGTCGCGCACCCGGTGCGGCGACCACAGCACCTCCCACCACCCGGCTCTTGCCTTGAAATGGCGCAACGTAATCAGCGGCGGTCCGCCCTCATGCCGCTTTTGCCGGAACACGAGTTTGTCCCCCTCGGCGCTCAACGGCAGCAGCGAAACCGATAGCGATCCGATTTCGACGTGGCTCTGGTATTTGTCCTCGAGCGCCCGCACGATCTTCCGCCGCATGATCGGCGTTAGCCACCGGCCGGCTGACATCGCCGCGATCGCCACCACTGCCGCCACGACAACCGCGGCTATCAGCCAGGGCGATATCCGTCGGTGGCGCCATTCCGCCGGTGCGCGAGTACGTTTCAGTCTCAAACACTCCCCACCGTGCACGTTGCCTGCCATCGGGAACGCGTACACCCGCCCGCCCCGACAGCCACCCCCTCCCGGGAACATCCGCCTCCGCCGCCCCGTATACCAGAAGGAGAAGAAAATCGAGGCATTCATGTATTGCGATCATTGTGGTACGAAGTTGAACGAAACCGAGAGTTACTGCCCCACCTGCAGCAAGCCGGCGATCGTGCCCTTGATGCCTCCCGCGCGAACCCGCGTGGCCGGCCACGTCCGCCTGCTGGGCATCCTGTGGCTGGCCATCTCCGCCCTCCGCCTCATTCCCGGCCTCTTCCTCATGGCCCTGTTCCGCCACCGCGGTACCCTCGAATTTCTGCCGCCGGACGTACCTTTCTTCGTGAACAACATCATGCGACTCCTGGGAGTGATGCTGTTGGGCTCCGCCGCCGTCGGCATCCTCGCCGGCTGGGGCTTGCTCGAACGCCAGCCATGGGCCCGCATGTTGTCGATTGTCTTGGCGGTCGTCAACCTGATCGACTTGCCCTTCGGCACCGCGCTCGGCGTTTACACCCTGTGGGCCCTCCTCCCCGCCCGTTCCGAACTGGAATACCGCCAGATCGCCAAAGCCGCCTGATCCCGCACCCACCCGCCGCCGCCATTCACCGGCTTTCCCAAAAATCCGCCCCTTCCCCCTCAATCGCTTACCGTCCCTGCGCCCGAAATCCCGGCTGTCACCCGGTTACCCTGGAACCGGGCCCGAGCCGCCCTTTTTCGCATGCCAACTCTCAAGCAAATCCAGGCCAACCGCCTCAACGCCACCAAATCCACCGGCCCCCGCTCCGTCGAGGGCAAGGCCGTCTCCCGCATGAATGCCCTGAAATCCGGCATCGATGCGGAATCCGAAATCATCCGCGGCGAAGATCCCGCCTCCCTCCAAACCCTCACCGCCGAATACCTGCAACGGTTTCAGCCCGCCAACCCCGAAGAGCGCTTCTACGTCAACACCCTGATCCGCGACGACTGGCAGCTCCGCCGCCTCGCCCGCGTCGACACCCAACTCTGGGAATTCGGCTTCGACAACGCCCACAAACTCCATGAGGATGCGCCCCTCGGTCAGGTCTTCACCATGAAGTCCGAGACGTTCACCCGCCTCCAGCGCCGCATCGATGCCACCCAGCGCTCCTACCAGCGTGCCCTCCGCGAGCTCCAACGGCTCCGCTCCCTCCGCGCCGCCCAGGGCTCTTCCCCCGTTCCTGAGCCCGTCCCGCAACCCATTGAGGAACCAGTTACTTCTCCCCAAATTGGGTTCGTTCCGCCACTCCTCGCCACCGCCCCCAGCCGGCTCCCGCCCTCCCGCTCGCTTCCCCCACTTGAAACCGCGGCCTCGCATCTGTAAGTATGATGACGACCCTGAGGGGTGTCATCATGCGATTCACTCTCATCCTCCGGACGGTGTTGCTCGTCCTTCCGGCCCTGCTGTTGAGCGCCCAGCAGCACTTGAATCTCGTCGTCGTGGAAGGTGAAGGCGCCATCAACAACATCAAACAACGTACCTCGCGCGCTACCATCGTCCAGGTGGAGGACGAAAACCATCGGCCCGTCGCCGGCGCCGCCGTCATTTTCATGCTCCCCAACGACGGCCCCGGAGGCGCCTTCCTCGGCGGCGCCAAAACCGCCGCCCTGGTCACCGACAGCAACGGTCAGGCCGTCATGCCCCGCATGCAGCCCAACCAGGCCACCGGTCCGTTCCAGATTCGCGTCAACGCCTCCTATCAGGGCATGCAGGCCAGCCTCGCCATCGCCCAATCCAATGCCGCCGGAGCCGGCGGCGCCGCCGCCCCGCCCGCTGCTCACACCGGAATCTCCGGAAAAACCATCGGCATCATCGCCGCCGTCGCTGCCGCCGGCGCCGTCGGCGTCGCCCTCGGCCTGCGCGGCGGAGGCAATCAGCAGCCCGGAACCCCACCCTCCGCGCCCACCGGATCCGTTACCGGTCCCACCGGATCGAGCCTCGGCCCGCCCAACTAAACCGCAAAGGACTCCCTCATGAGGCACCTACCTGCTCTGATTCTGGCGACGCTCTCGGCCGCGTCGATCGCTCCCGCCCAAACTCCCATCACCCTCACCTCATCCCCCAATCCGTCCATCTTCGGACAGGCGGTCACCCTCACCGCCACCATTTCCAACTCCAGCGGCGTCGCCGTCCGCTTCTTCGACGGTGCCGTTCGCCTCGACACCGGCGGCATCGTTACCAACGACTCCGGCGTGGCGACCTTCTTTACTTCCGTCCTCGCCATCGGCACCCACTCCCTCACCGCCGCCTATACCACCATCGGCACCACCGGCATCACCATTACTTCCAACGCCGTCACCCACGTCGTCAATCCGCCGGCCCCCGCCGTCACCTTCAACGCCTCCCCCAATCCTTCCAATTACTGCGGCTCGGTCGTCCTGACGGCCACCGTAACCCCGCCCGCCGGCAGTGGCGCCACTCCCACCGGTACCGTCACCTTCACCGATGGCGCCGCTACTCTCGCCACCCGCGATCTGGCCAACGGCTCCGCCACCTTCTCCACCTCCAGCCTCGCCGCCGGCAGTCACCCGCTCTCTGCCTCCTACAGCGGCGATCGCGCCTGGTCCCCCGCTTCCGCCACCACCACCCTGACCGTCAACCAGGCCGCTACCTCCACCGCCCTTACCGCCGCTCCCAACCCCTCCACCTTCGGACAGAACGTGACCCTCACCGCCACCGTGACCTCGCCTTGCGGCGCTTCCGGAAACGTGACCTTTCTGGATGGCGCCAACCTGCTGGCCTCTGCCGCGCTGAGCAATGGAAGCGCCACCCTGGTTACCACCGCGCTACCCGCCGGCACCCGCTCCCTTACCGCCCGCTACGCGGGAGACGCCAACAATGCCGCCAGTGCCTCCAGCGCCCTCACTCAGGTGGTCAACAAGGTCGCTACCTCCACCGTCCTCGCTTCGTCGCTCAATCCTTCCGTCCCCAGCCAGGCCGTCACGCTCACCGCCCGCGTCACTCCCGCCGGCGCCACCGGCTCGGTCAACTTCACCGATGGCCCGGTCAGCCTCGGCAGCGCCGCCCTCTCCAACGGAACCGCCACCCTCACCACGTCCTTCGCCACCGCCGGCACCCATACCCTGTCCGCCAGCTACACCGGCGACCCCAACTACGCCGCCAGCCTCTCCCCCGCCGTCTCCCAGCTCGTCGCCGCTGCGCAATCCAGCATCACCACCCTCACCGTCAACCCCACCACCGCCGCCCTCGGGCAAACCGTCACCTTGACGGCTGCCGTGACCCCGGCCAGCGCCGCCGGAACCGTCACCTTCCTCGACGGCGCCACCACCCTGTCCACCCAGAACCTGAGCGGCGGCAGTGCCTCCTACACCACTTCCAGTCTCGCCGCCGGCAGCCACTCCCTCACCGCCAGCTACAACGGCAGCAGCGCCGTCGCTGCCAGCGTCTCCGCGGCCGTCACCCTCACCATCGCCCGCACGGCCACGGCGATTACCCTGACTGCCGCGCCCAGCTCCGCGGAACTCGGCCAGCCCGTGGTTCTGACCGCCGCCGTCACTCCCGCCGCCGCCTCCGGCACCGTGACCTTCCGCGATGGATCGGCCACCATCGGCACCGGCACCCTCGCCAACGGCAAAGCCACCTTCACCACTTCCAGCCTGGGACTCGGAACCCACCTCCTCGCGGCGGACTACGAAGGCAACAGCACCTACAACCCCAGCTCTTCGAGCCAGGCCACGCTGGTGGTCGGCAAGCGGACCACGACCTTGACCCTCGCCGCCGCCCCATCCTCCACCGTTCCGGGCCAGCAGGTCCTGCTCACGGCCACCATCTCTCCGGCGGCCGCCGGCGGCACGGTCACGTTCCGCGATGGCAACTCCGTGATCGGCACCGGCACCCTGCAAAACGGTACCGCCACCTTCCGCACCTCCACTCTGGCCTCCGGCAATCACACCGTCACCGCGTCCTACCCCGGCGATACCAGCTACGCGGCTTCCACCGCAGACTCCGTCACCGTTTCGGTGGGACTGCCCGGCACCCTCCTTACCCTCGCCGCCACGCCCGGGTCCGCCCCGTACGGCCAGTCCGTGACCCTCACCGCCAAAATCACCCCCGTCACCGCGGCCGGCACGGTGACTTTCTTTGACGGCGCCGCCCCGCTCACCACCGTCAACCTGGTCTCCGGTACCGCGACGACCTCCATATCGACCCTGGCGCCCGGCTCCCATACGCTCAAGGCCACTTACAACGGCGATCCCACCAACGCCACCAGCACCTCCAATACCGTGACCGTGGTCGTTAGCAGAGCGTCCACCACCACCACCCTGTCTGCCGAGCCCAATCCGTCTCCCGCGGGCCAGCCCCTTACCATCACCGCCACCGTGGCTCCCGCCGGCGCCACCGGAACGGTCACCTTCCGCGACGGCACCGCCACGCTCGGTACCGCCCCGCTCAGCGGCGGCCGCGCCGAACTCACCACTTCCGCGCTCGCGCAGGGCACCCATTCCCTCACCGCGTCCTACCCCGGCGACGCCAACTTCAACGCCAGTTCCTCCTCCGCCGTTTCGCACACCGTGAGCCCCCCCTCCACCACCCTCACCATCACCGGACCGGCCTCTCTTCCTACCGGATCCATCAATACGGCTTACCCCGCCCAAACCTTCACCGCCACCGGCGGCAACGGCAGCTACACCTGGTCGCTCGTCCCCGGCGGCACCAGCACCAGTGATCTGCACATCTCCCCGGCCGGCGTCCTCACCGGGACACCGCAAAGGGCCGGTACCTACCAGATCATGGTCCAGGTGCAGGACAGTTCCACTCCGACTCCCGCCTCCGCCACCCGTACTTACATCGTCAACTTCACCTTCCCTGCCGTCCCCACCATTTCGCTCTCCGTCAACGCCCAGCCACAGACGCCCGCCGATCAGCCCGTCCCCCAACTCACCCTCGCCCAGGGCTATCCGGTCGCCCTGCGCGGCACCTTCACGCTCTCGTTCTCCCCGAACGCCGCCGACCTCCCCGCCAACTACACCAACGATGCCGTCCAGTTTGCCGCCGGCGGCGCCACCGCCCAGGCCACCATCCCGGCCAACTCCACGGCGCCGGTCTCGCTCCCCGCCATCCAAATCGGCAGCGTGGCCGGAAACATTAGTGTGCGGCTCACCGCCCTGGCCGACCTCGCTACCGGTCTGTCGATCCCCCTGCCCTCGCCGCTTCCCAACGTCGCCATCGCTGTCCCGCGCATTGCCCCGGTCATCGCGCCCGGTTCGGTCCGCATCGCCGCCATCACCGCCACCGGCTTTCAGATCACCTTCGACGCCAACTCCACTCCCCGCGACATTACCCGCGCCAACGTGACCTTTACCGCGGCCTCCGGTGCCACCCTCACCGGCACCCAAACGTACCCCGTCGACCTCGCCGCCGCCGGCACCGCCTGGTTCCCATCCGCCCCCGGCGTCTCTGCCGGAGGTGCTTTCTCGGTCCAGATCACCTTCGGCTTCACCGGCGATACCAGCGCGCTCGGTTCCGCCTCCGTTACCCTGACCAACTCGGTGGGAACCTCCGCCGCCGTCTCCGGAGGCCGATGAGCGGCGCTACCATGATCGATATGGCGCGTTTCGCCCGGCGACTCTCCCGCCGTTCGGTGCTGCTTTCGGGGCTCGCCGCCCTTCCGTTGTTCGCCGATACCGGCAAAGGCACGGCCTTTCCCACCGAGTGGCGCCGCTATGCCGACCCCCTTACCGAACTCGAAGTCTTCCGCCTCACCGACCCCGCCTACACCAGCATCCTGCCCTCCTACATCGGCCGCGAGATCACCCACAACAGCGGCTCGCTCCTGTTCTGCTGCGACCACCCCGGCACACCGCAGGCCTTCCTCATGGACCTCAAGTCCGGCGCCATCCGCCAGTTGACCGAGGTCGAAGACCTCGCTGGCGATTCCCTCACCCTCACCCCGGACAGCCGCTCTTTCTGTTATTTCGCCGGCCCCTCGCTCGCCATCGCCACCCTCTCCAGCCTGCGGCAGCGCGAGCTCTACCGCATCCCCGAAGGATGGCAGCGCACCGAGGGCCTCACCGTCGGTCCCGATGGAACCCATGCCACCTTCTCCGAAAAGCGCGGCGAACAGTCGCGCCTCCGCATGGTTTCGCTCGGCCGCGGCGCCGCTCACACCCTCGTCGAAGCGCCCTTCGTCATCAGCAACGCCACGCCTCGCCCCTACCGCGCTCAAGTGCTCTACCGCCACGACCGACCGCGCGCTCTGGCTGGTCAATACCGATGGCCGCCAGAACCGCCCCCTCAAGACCGCGGAAGGACGCATCGGTCCCGCCGATTGGTCGCCCGATGGCAAAACCGTCCTCTATCTCAGCTTCCCCGGCGATCCCACCCAGTTGAACTCCATCCGCGAAATCACCCCCGACACCAACACCGATCGCCTCGTCGCCAAAACCAGCCAGTTCGTTCACTTCGGCTTCAACCGCGACACCAGCGTCTTCGTCGGCGCCAGCCGCAATGCGGCCTCCCCCACCATCCTCCTCCTGCTGCGCGTCACCCGCCGCGAGTTCACCATGTGCGAGCACAAGGCCAGCGATCCCGCCGCTGCCGCCCCCCGCTTCGCCCCCGATAGCCAGCGCGTCTATTTTCAAAGCGACCGCCACGGCAAACCCGCCATCTACAGCATGCACGTCGACAAGCTGGTCGAGCGAACGCAAGTGGAAGGCTAGTCGATTTCCGTGGCGCAGAACTCGCTCTTCACCGTCCGCCGGCTGCCGGCGATTGCCCCGGACTGCGCCCCCTTCCCCTCAGCCGAGGATCTCGTCGATCCGCGCCACTTCCGCGGCCGAGAACGCGCCGTGGCGCAGCGCCTCCACGTTCCGGTTGATCTGTTCCACGCGGCTGGCGCCGATCAGCGCGCTGGTGACCCCCGGGTTGCGCAGCACCCATGCCAACGCCATTTGCGCCAGCGTCTGCCCGCGGGCCCAGGCCACCACGTTCAGCTCCCGCGCCTGCCGGACGCGCCCCTCGTCCACCTGCTCGCGCTTCAGGTAACCGTGCGGGCTGGCGGCGCGGGAGTCCTCCGGAATGCCCTCCAGGTACCGCTCCGAAAGCAGCCCCTGGGCCAGGGGCGAAAATGCCATTCCGCCAATGCCCTCGCCCGCCAGAAGCGTGGTGAGCCCCGCCTCCGGCGCGCGCTGGAACATCGAGTATTTGAACTGGTGGATCAGGCACGGCACGCCCATCCCGCCGAGCGCCGCCACCGCGCGCCGGGTCTGCTCCGGATCGTAGTTCGAAATGCCCGCGTACAGCGCTTTGCCCGACCGCACCGCCTGCGCCAGCGCCGACATCGTCTCTTCCACCGGCGTGCCGGAATCCGGCCGGTGCGAATAGAAAATGTCCACGTACTCCAGGCCCATGCGGCGCAAGCTCTGGTCCAGACTGGCCATCAGGTATTTTCGCGATCCCCAGTTGCCGTAGGGCCCCGGCCACATATCGTAGCCCGCTTTGGTGGACACGATCAGTTCGTCGCGATACGGCCGCAGGTCCAGCCGCAAGGCCTCCCCGAACGTCTCCTCCGCCGACCCGTACGGCGGCCCGTAGTTGTTGGCCAGGTCGAAATGGGTGATGCCCAGGTCGAACGCCCGCCGCAGCATGGCGCGCGCGTTCTCCAGGCTGTCCACGCCTCCGAAATTGTGCCACAGCCCCAGCGAGATGGCCGGCAGCAGCAGTCCGCTTCGCCCGCAGCGGCGATAGCTCATCGTGTCGTACCGGCCGGTCTGGGCGAGGTAGAGGGGGTCGCGCACCGTCTCATCGTACCGTGGCGCGCACCGCCCGGTCCGCTCCCGCCCCGGGTGCTAGTTTCCGGATTTCGCCAGCTTCACCGCGGCTTCGGTGAATGCGCCCACAAAGGCCGCCCCGTGGTTCAGAAGATTGTCGGACGTCATGTAGTCGTTCCCGATCTCCGGCCTCACGCCGATGTTCTCGATGTAGGCGCTGGTCGGATATTCCGGCGTGACCACCGCCTGCGGCCGAACCACCAGGCTGCGTGACACCGTGGTCCAGCCTTCCGAGTAGATACCCGCGTACGCGCCCTCCGGACTGCCCCCCGCGCCCATCGTTCGGTATCCGAACAGCGTGGCGATGTGGTTGTCCTGCAGCAACGCCGCGAAGATGTCGGCCGACGAGGCGCTCATCTCGTCCACCAGCAGCAGCACTGGCTTGTTGTAAGCCCACGCCACTGGCGCTCTTTCCACGCTGCCCGCGCACAGCGGCAAGGGCCGGGTGTGCCCCTGGTGGTTCATGAACGCGTCCCGGTATTCCTCCTGGTACACCCTCAGCAGCGCGATCGTCTCGGCGTCGGCGCCGAAATATTCCGCCTCGTCGAGCGACTGCTCGAAGATCAGCACATCCGACCAATCCGCTCGCGATTCGGCCACCACGCCCTGGAACGGGTTGGTCGTCAGCCGCGCCGCCACCTCTTCGGCCTGGCACGCATCGCCACCCGGATTGCGCATCACGTCCACCACCAGCACATCGGTATTCGCCTGGAAGAACTGGATCTCCTGGTCGAGATCCGTCGCGGAGATGTACTCGAAATCGGGAATGCGGAGGTAGCCGATGCGGATGCCATCCGCCGCCTCGTACGTGCCCGAATAGAGCGCGTCCGAACCGCGTCTTCCCAGCCGCTGCGTGAACCCGGACGGCCACCCGAACGTCGGCGCCACGGCGTCGAATCCCAGCACGTTCACCGTGCGCGCCAGCTTGAAATTGCGCAGCCGCTGCAGCGCCTGCAGATACAGCGGCACGTCCGCCATCCGGCGCGCGGAACGAGGCCGCCCGAACGTGGTGCCATTCGGCCCCGGGCTCGAGCCCAAAACAGTAAGTGCTGTTCCCGTTTTGTGCCACGGAATCGTGTACGTCGACGTTTCGCCGCTCTGCCGCCGAATCTCGACAGCCGCCGAGTCGCCGATCTCGGGAGCGTAGGGATAAGCCGCCTGCACCCGCGACGTGATCAGTTCCGCCGCCAGCCTCGCCACCGTGCGCGGGTTGCCCCCGGCCACGTACTTCGAAAAGTATTGCACCAGATCCGCGCTCGACTGCCCGTCCACACGGACCACTTCATCGCCCGCCCGAAACGGGAACTCCGCCTCCGGCAGGGCGCCGCGGTCGATCGAGTCGATCAGCGCTTTGCCATCGTAAAGGTCCACCGTAAACCCGAGCTGCGCTTCGAAGTACGACGGCACCAGGTACTGATCGTGGGCGTCCTCCAGCCGCGCCACGTACTCCACCATCAGCTCATAGAAGTCCAGGTCGTTCCGCAGCGACGGGATGCGGGCGAGCCACGGTTTCAGATCCAGCGCGTCGTACTGGAACGCGGCGCGCTTCCAGTCGAGCGCGGCATAGCGCCGGGCGTAGAGGTCGGCCAGGTTGCGGAAGTCCGCCATCCGCTGGTCTGTGGTCAACTGCGCGAAACTCGTGCCCGCCACCACAATCACCAGTCCCACCGCCCGCATCTTCATAGGCTTCGGTATATCATGTGCCGCATCGCCCTGCCCGCCAGGCCGTTACTCCGCACAAAGCCATTGCAGCATCGCCACCGCGATCTTCTCGACGCACCGCGACAGCATGGGTTCGCCGTCGTGGCCCCACAGCCCCGTGCTGATCGAGATCACCAGCGAGTCGCCGCCGCCCGTTTCGGCCAGCGCGTTTTCGATGTGCTCGTGCACCGCCAGGTCGGCTGCCACCCCACCCAGCGACCCCAGAAAGCCGGCGAACGACACCAACCCGAACGCAAACTCCGGACGCAGCCGCGAACGGCGCCGCGCCGGGATGACCACCACGATCTCTGCCGGTCCGCTTTTCGACTCGTCTCCGTAGACCATCGCCATGCCGCAATCTTCCAGGGCGTGCGCCAAGGCGAAGAAGCGCGTGCGTGGTTCGCCCGAGGCCGTGCAGTTTATCGGCCCGTACCACGATCGGCCCGGTGTACTGCGGAGCGCTTCGGCCAGCCGCTGGCTTCCCGCCGGCGCCCCTCCCAGTTCATTCGGACCGTGCCACGCTCTTCGTTGGGCATCCCATCCGTACAACTGGATCCGAGGCTCGCGCGGCCCCGCCAGCAACCCCAGGGGGACAATTGCCGTCTCCGGAGTCATATTTGTCATATAAAGATCTTAACCCCTGAAAATCTGGGATATCCATACCCGCGTGTGCGTTGCAGCACAATACCCGCAAGCGTTCCCCAAGCCGCGGAACCCTCTGGTTCCCGCATAGCCCGGGCGCGCGCCCTCACCAAAACGGCCGCTTTAGGGCTGTCCGCTGATCGTGATCTGCACCAGGTTGCCGGCCGCGTCCCACGTGTATTCAATCATACGGCCGTCGTCGCCGGCCGATTGCGTTACCCGGTTCCATCCATCGTAGGTGAGCGTCGTGGTGCGGTTGGGCTGGAAGCCCGAGCCGATGATCGATACCGGCCCGCTGGCCGCCGCCTCCGCATTGCCGGCGCCATCGGTGGCCGTCACCCGGATGACGGCGTTGCGGCTGGGCGCAATGTCGGGCGGCACCGTCCAGTCGTACGATTGCTGGTTCCCGCCCAGGCCCGCCGCCAACGTGGTTCCGAACGTGGTGCCGCCATCGCTGGACAACTCCACCGTGTGCCCCGCCACGCCTACGTTGTCGTCCGATTGCCACTGGATGCGATACGAGCTTCCACCGGCGATCACATCTCCGCCGGTCGGCTCGACCAGCACGATCGCCGGCGGCTCCGTGTCGCTCACCGTGCAGGCGTTGGTATCGTCCTGCAGGCTGGCGCGGTAGGTGCCCGTGTTCACCGCGTTCAGGTCTCGCGCCAGCACGGTGTAAGGTCCCGCGGCGGGGAGCACCGCCCGCAGCAGCCCGGTGGATCCGCTCGTCGCAACCCGGTTCCCCGCCCCGTCGTACAGCTCTCCGAACGGAACGTACGCGCCCGAGCGCGGCGTCAACCGGACGCTCGCCTGATCTCCCGCCGTGCCGCTGAAGCTCCACGTGTCGAGCTGACCCGGAAGGCTCACCGTGCGCAGGCTGGTCTGCCCGCAGGTCAGGGTTTGCGCGTTGCACGGCCGGTTGGGTCGCTGGTATGCCAGGCTGTAAGTGCCGGATTCGGCGTTCGCACCGGCTGGACCAACCAGCACCAGGTAGTCCCCATCGGCGCCGGCCTTCTGCGTGATATCCGTGCTCGACGCGGGCAGCCGCCCTCCGGCCGGATCGTACAACTCCACCTGCGGCGAGAAGTTGTCGGAAAGCCGCGTGAAGATCAGGCGCATGATATCGCCGGCGGCGGCGTTGGCCGTGTAATAGCGAAACTCGCTGCCCGCGCCCAGCAGTCCCGCCGTGGAGCCGCCGCAGGCCAGCGGCGCCGTGCCCGCCGGACTGTTCAACAACTGCCACGAGAGCGCATATGCGCCCGCCGTACGCGGCGCCGATCCGCCCACCACGACCGTGTACGTGCCGCTCACTTCCGCCTTGCGCGACAGCCCGAAGTTGGCCGAATCCACCCGCGAGCCCGCCGGATCGTACAGGTCCATCTGCGCCGAGAACCCGGCCGTGAACGAGGCGCTCCGTACCAGCAGCGGATCGCCCGCCTTGGCCGTGATGCGGTAAGTGGCGAACGGCCGGCCGGCGCTTACCACTCCGCTCACCGTCGCTCCCTGAGGCGCCGGCGCGGCGCAGGCGTTGGTGGTCTGCAGCAGGTCGATGCCGAATCGGCCGCCTGTCTGCCGCCTGCTGGTATCGAGCGCCAGAATCGTGTAGACCCCGCCCGTAGCCTTCGTCACGTCCACGCCGGCAAACGGATTCGACCCGTTCTGCCCCACCAGGTTCCCCTGCGCGTCGTACACTTCGAGCGCTTCCTGCAATCCGCCGGTGTCGTCGATCATGCGCACCGTGAACGACTGCCCCGCCGCGGCGTCGTACGTGTACACCCCCGCTTCGAGCGCATGCGAGAGATTGCCCGCGACCACCGCGCCGCAACTCAATGCGCCCGTCGCGGCGCACGGCCCGTTCAGCCGCAACAGCGAAATGGTATAGCTGCCGTTCTGGGAATTGTCGAAGCCGTCGCTGACCACCACCGTGTAGCTTCCGCCGGCTCGCGTCGTGAAGGTGGCTCGAGCCAGGTCCCCGCCGGTCAGCGTCTGGATGTTGTTGCCCCGCGCATCGTAGATATCCAGTTGCGGCCGGAACACGCCGCTCGGCGTGGTATTGAGCAGGCGCAGCAGAAACACGTCGTTGGCGTTGGCCGCCAGCGAATACGTCTTGGCGGCCAGCAGTCCCCCCATCGACCCGTCTTCGATGGTCCCGCACCCCAACGTACCCGCGCCCCCGCAGGTGCGGTTCAACAGGACCCTGGCAATGGAGTAGCCCCCCGATTGGAGCGACGACGCGTCCTTCACCAACAGGGTGTACGGTTCGTCGGAGGTGGCCGTGAAGGTCCAGGTGTTCACCGTGCGCGCCGCCACCGGCAGCTTCGCCGCCGACAGCGCCACGGCGTTGCCCTGCGTATCGTAAACCTCCAGGGCGGGCACCACCGCGCTGCCGTCGGCCACCGCGATGCGGATCGAAACCACGTCTCCGCCGATCTTTTCCATGGTGAACGAATTCATGGCCAGCCGCCCGCCAATCTGCCCCGCCAGCACCGCGCCGCACCCCAGCGCCGCCGTTCCGCACGACCGGTTGAGCAGCGCCGCCGCCACCGCATAGGTTCCGGTGCTGTTGCCCGCATCGAACACCACCAGCGTCATCAGCCCGTCCCCCGGAGCGCGGAAATCCAGACGCCCGAAACCGCCGGACGAGGTGTCGATGCTGGTCGCCGTGCCGGTCAGCGGCGCGATCCGCTGGCCCTTGGGCGAGTACGCCACCAGTGTGGCGCGGAAGCCTTCGCCCGCCGTGCCGATCCGCCGGAGCCGCGCGCTGACGATATCGTCCTTCCTGGCGGCGAACTGGTACGTATCGAGTTGCAGCGGCTCCACGACTTCTTTCGTGGCCGAGCCTCCGCACGCCAGCGTACCCGATGCCGTACAGGGCTTGTTCAGCCAGGTAAAGACCAGCCGATAGCTCCCCTCGGACGCGCCGAGGTTTTGGATCCGGATCTGGTGCGTCCCGTTGAAAGCCAGATCGTAAATCAAGGCCGTAGCGGCGCCCTTGGTGATAGGCTCGGCCGGAGGCGGCGTCTGGCCGGGTTGGGTGATGGTGGTCCGCGAAGCTACCACCCGGTTCACCGGATCGGTGAGAAGCACACCTACCTTGAATGCCGGGTCGGTGCCGGTGTAGAGCACCCGGACCAGCATCGCGTCACCCACCGCTCCGTTGGGTACGTTGTAGAACTGGTTGCTCGCCGCTGGAATCGTGGCGGCCTTCGCCACCCCGCAGTCCAGCAGAGTCTGCGCCGGCGCCCCCGCGGCCAGCAACACCAGGAGCGCCGCCATGCGGGGGCGAAGGAACCGTCTCACTGCTCCCTCCCGCCGCTGGCGAACGCGCAGCTCGCCACGCCTTCGAGAAAGCATGCGCCCGCACCACGCAATGCCGGAAGCAGCCGCGCCGGCGGCGGCGACAGATCCACGCCGGCAGGCAGCGTCAGCCGCAATTCCGCAAACCGGAAGGCGCGCCCGGTGAACAGCAGGCCGTTGCCGTCGTCCATCCAGCCCGCCTCGCCGCGCGCCCGGAAGGGATTCTCGACCCCTTCCTCGCTGGCCACTAGCCGCCCCTCCGGATCGTACCGATACCGGTTCACGATGCCCGCCGCCGGATTTGAAACCGCGACCACATTGCCGTCGCCATCAAAATGGTAAAAGTAGGGTATCTCGTCCGCGGTCACTTTCCACAACAGCCCGCGGCCGTAGATGTACCATGCCACGGGCGCGCCGTCGCCGTCGCTCTCCATCACCACGCGGTCTTGAAACACGTCGAAATGGCGTTCCACGCCATCCACCGTGCGCGCCACCCGCAGCGCCCCATCGTAGGTGTAGCTCGTGGCGATGTCTCCGCTCGACCCGGTGAGCCGCCCCAGGCCGTCGTAGCCGAAGGTGATGTTGCGGCCGCCCGCGATCGCCGTCAGGTTGCCGCGCGCGTCGTATTGATAGCTCTCGCCATCGCTGCGGCTCACCGGGTGGCCCGCGGCATCCAGCCCGTAGGTGTAACTCGCCGCCGTTCCCGCCGCGGTGGATGGTTCGAGCGCGCTCACCGCCGTGCGGTTGCCGTTGGCATCGAGCGTATAGCGGTAGCCCGCCACCGGCGATCCGTCCGGACCGGTGCTCACGATGGCGCGCAGCCGGTGCGCCGCATCGTACTGATAGATGGTCACGGGCCCGCCGGATACGCTGACGCTCACCGGCCAGCCGGCGGCATCGTACCGGTACACCGCGAAGTTGCCGAGCCAGTCGGACACCATGGCGAGCCGGCCGGCGTGGTCATACTGGTAGCTCACCGTTTTGTCGCCCGGCATCGTCAAGGCTACAATCCGTCCATTGGCGTCGGCGGTGATGTGGTTGCCGAAGCCGTCGCCGCAATCCGGGTTCGGATGGCACGGCGCCACCGCGGCCGGCACATCGCCCGCCTGGATCACCGTGCCGCCGGGATCGGTCCGGCTCGCCACCCGCGACGCACCGTCATACTCGTACGTCCACTGCCCGCCCACTGCGTCGGTGAACGCACCGACCAGTCCATCGCTGTTGTAGGTGTAGGCGGTCCCGTTCCCCATGGCGTTGGTGAGTTTGGTGACCTGCCCCCCGTCGTTGCGCGCGGCGGCCGCGGCGCCGCCCGCCGGGTCGGTGACTCCGGTCAGGTTCCCCGCCGCATCGTACTGGAAGCTCCATGCGTTGCCGTTCGGGTCGGTGACCCGGGAGAGTCGCGAAGCGGAGTACTCCGCGGACCATCGGTTCGACGCGGCATCCACCACGCCAGTCAGGTTTCCTCCGCTGTCATAGGTGAACCGGGCGGTTCGCCCCGTGCCGTTGGTCACCGCGGTGCGCCGCCCCGCCGCGTCGTACGCGTACGAAACCGCGCTGCCGTTGGCGTCGGTCACCGAGAGCACCAGGCCCCCGGCGTTCGAGACATACCAGGTGGCATCGCCGTTGCCGTCGGTGACGCGGATCTGCGAGGGCGCCAGCGGCGCGTCGTAGCTCCGCGCTCCGACGCTCGCCACCGCCGTGTAATCCGCATCGCCCGCATAGCCAATCGACGTTCCGTTGACCGATGTCAGGTTGCCGGCGTCGTCGTACTCATACGTGCTGCTGCCGTTCGATTCGAGCCGCCCGCCGGTGTAGGTGTAATTCACCGTGCGCCCCGCCGAATCGGCGGCCGAGGCGATGTGCCCGTCGCCATCGTAGGTGAACGTGATCCGGCTCCCCCGATACCGCGCCGCCGTGAGCCGCCCGGCCGCATCGTAGTCCAGCGTGGCTGCCGGCGTCGAAAGCAATCGGCCGTCGCTCGTGAACACGCGCCCCGCCGTCGCGCCCGTCGCGCGCAGCGTGTAGGTGCCGTCGTCGTTCTTCACCAGCCTGTCGGTCGTGCCGGTCAACGCGAAGTAACTGCCCGACGAAGACGCGCCGAACCGGTCGATGCGCCCCGCGCCGCGCCGCACCACCAGTGTCCCATCCGTATCCACCGTGAGGCTGTCGCCCAGGTTAAACGTCCAGCCGATGCCGAAAGGTCCCGCGGCGGTATCGTCCTGGTTGTAGGAGCGCTCGAGCCCGAATCCGCCGAACGCAAGATCGGTCTCGCGCACGTACAGCGTCAGGTTCGAGAGATTGACCCAGACGCCCGCAGCGGCCGCGTCGTAGGCGGTGAATCGGTTCTCGGCGGGACCTCCGAATCCGCTCTGCGCGCAGTCACGGCAAGCACACTGGGCCGTGATGCGCATGGTCAACAGAAGACCGATGGCAAACCAGTACCGGGCTGAAATGACGCACCTCTACTTGTATCCGAACCGCGGCCGCCGGCAGCCAGGCCGCCTCATTGCCGCATTCGTGAGTGTAACAAACTGTCCGTCCGGGAACGCTACAATGGGTACATCATCGCTCTCCCTTATGGCCAAGCGCATCGCGATTGTGGAGGACGAGGCGGAACTCGCTTCCCTGATCGACTATAACCTGGTCCATAACGGTTACCAGACGCAGGTCCTGAATGGCGCGCATTCCACTCTCAAGATGCTGGAACAATACCGGCCGGACCTGATTCTGCTGGATGTCATGCTCCCCGAAATGGATGGTTTCGAATTGTGCCGGCAGATCCGCCAGTCGCCCGTGCTGGGACGCACCCCGGTCCTTTTTCTCACCGCGCGGTCTGACGAAGTGGACCGCGTGCTGGGGCTCGAAATCGGCGGCGACGACTACATGACCAAGCCCTTCAGCCCGCGCGAGCTCATCGCCCGTGTGAAGGCCCACTTGCGGCGCGAAGAGTTCGATGCCGGTCCCGCCGTCGCCGTCATCGGTCCCTTCCGCCTCGACCCGACCGCGCGCCGCGTCTACCTGCGCGGCGGCGAACTCTCCCTCACCTCCACGGAATACAACCTGCTGGAATTCTTCCTGACCCATCCGGGCCGCGCCTACAGCCGCGAGCAACTGCTCGAATCGGTGTGGGGCGAGCAGCGCTACGTTACGCCGCGCACCGTCGACGTACATATCCGGCGCCTGCGCGAACAGATCGAAGAACAACCCGACACCCCGCGCTATCTGACCACCGTGCGCGGCTTCGGCTATCGTTTTGAGGAGTCATGACCGGCAGAATCTTTCTGAAACTGATCCTCGGTGTACTGTCCGTGCTCGTGCTGGCCCTCATCACCGTCGATCTTTCGGCCACCCGCGTCGCCGAGACTGCCTACGTGCAGAACCTCGAGCAGCAACTCGCCGAGAAAGGCCGGATGCTGGTCACGGCGAGCCGCGATCCCTTGTCTCTCGATGCGGAGCAGGCCCGCAAAATGGCGGCCGCGGCGGGCGGGCGCATCACCATGGTGCGCCGCGACGGCAAGGTCCTGGTGGACTCCGAAGCCGATGCCGCCACCATGGAGAACCACTCCACCCGTCCCGAACTCATCCGCGCCTTTCACGGCGAGGTGGGCTCCATCCAACGCCACAGCGCGACCATCGGTATCGATTTCATTTATGTGGCAGTGCCCGCTCCCGGCGGAGCCGTGCGCATTTCGGTGCCGCTGGCCCAGGTTCACACCCAGGTCAACTACATCCGCCGGCAGATCCTGGCGAGCACGGCGCTGGCGTTTATCCCGGGTGTGCTCATCGCCGCCATTTTCTCACGCTGGATTTCACGCCGCTTTGCCTCCATCATGGGACACGCCATGGAGCTTGCCCGCGGCAACTTCCGCGCCCGCCTGGAACTGGCCGGCGGCAGCGAATTCGCCCAGCTCGCGCGCACCCTGAACGAATCCGCGCGCAACCTCCAGAAGACCGTGGAACAGTTGCAGCATGAGCACGCCGAGCTCGAACGCGTGGAGCGCATCCGCAAGGATTTCGTCATCAACGTGTCGCACGAGCTGCGCACCCCGCTCGCCTCCATCCAGGGCTACACCGAAACCCTGCTCGACGGCGCCATCGACGATCCCCAGCACAACCTCCGCTTTCTGGGCATCATCCGCCACAACTCCGAACGCCTGGCGCGCATCACCGAAGACCTGCTGACGCTCTCGCGCATCGAGCAGAAGCGCCAGGAATTCGAATTCGAACCGCGGCGCATCCACGGCCTGCTTCAGGACGCCATCGACCTGGTGCGCCCGATCGCCGCCCGCAGCCAGGTGGAGCTGGAGCTGGGGGCCGCGCCGGCCGATGCTGAAGCCTGGTGCGACAGCGAGGCGGTATCGCAGATCCTCAGCAACCTGCTCGATAACGCCATCAAGTACACGGCCTCCGGCGGCCGCATCACCGTCGGGGCTCTCCCCGTCGGGCAGTTCATCGAAATCTCCGTGCGGGATACCGGCGTCGGCATCCCGGAAGAGGACCTGCCGCGCCTTTTCGAGCGCTTCTACCGCGTCGATAAGGCCCGGTCGCGGGAATTGGGCGGCACTGGCCTGGGTCTCTCCATCGTCAAGCACCTGGTGGCCGCGCACGGCGGCACTACCCGCGTGGAGAGCGTGGTAGATCGCGGCTCCACCTTCTATTTCACGCTCCCCGTGGACGAGCCGGTACCCTATGCCGACGAGCTTAATCCGGAATTCACGACGCCTTAACGAACCTGTAACATGAGCCCTGTTACGTTGAAACAGCCGGGCCTGCCCGGCGCCTCATGAAGAAGATTCTGCTCATCGAAGACGACACCGATCTCTTTGCTCTGCTTAAGTACAACCTGGAGAAAGAGGGCTTCTCGATGACCGGCCTTCAGACCGGACGGGGAGCCATTGAACTGTGCCGCCAGGTGCACCCGGACCTGATCCTGCTCGACATCATGCTTCCCGATTCCGATGGTCTGGACATCTGCAAAGGCATCCGCAAGGACCCGGACCTCGCTGCCACGCCGATCATTTTTTTGACCGCCCGCGGTTCGGAGACCGATCGCATCGTGGGCCTCGAAATCGGCGCCAACGACTACGTCGTGAAACCCTTCTTCGTGCGCGAGCTGATTGCCCGGATCAAGCTTCAGTTCCGCAACCAGTCGGCCCCGGCGCGCCTGCTGGAGCTGGGAGGACTGGCGCTCGATCCCAGCAGCCGCCAGGTGCGCCTCGACGGCATCCCGCTTTCCCTTACCGCTACCGAGTTTCGCCTGCTGGAGTGTCTGATGACCCGCCCCGGCGTGGTTTTCAGCCGTGAGCAGTTGCTGAACGCCGTGTGGGGACAGGACCGCGCCATTACCGACCGCGTCGTCGATGTCTATGTCCTGCGCCTGCGCCAGAAGGTCGAAGGCGACCCCGCCAATCCGATTCTGATTCATTCCGTCCGCGGCTTCGGCTACACCTTCGAACCGCGGCGGGCGATGGCCGGAACGACCGTCTGACTGGCACCACGCCGAACCGGGGTGTTCGAGCCCGGCCGTAGTGGAATCGGGGCCGCCGCGGGTCTTTGAAACAGCATGCGGCCACTGTGTCTTTTGGTGCTGTCGTGCGGCATCGCCATAGGCCAATTCCACAACCTGGCGACGGTCGACGATGGCAGCCTGCTGGTATTTTCATCATCCCTGCAGATGCGCGGCACGGATCAAGTGCCCTACGACAAGCTGTTCGCCATCGACTCTTCCGGGCTTCGACTCTACGCACAAAGAGAGAAACAGGAGATCAATTCCCGACTCACCAATGCCTACCGGATGGAGGGCGCGGACTTCAGCGGCGACGGCTCGGTCAGGGTCCTGCTCACCCTCGCCGACTGCTACGGAGGCAGCGGCTGTATCGCCCTCAGCAAATATCACAGTGAAGTCTACGGAGTGCCCGGGCAGGACACAATCATTTATTCCGGATTCCTGCGCATCAGCCGGAACGGCCGTTACGCGGTCACCTGCTGCGATCCGGTCTCGCCGCCGCCTCCCCGGTTGTTGATCGATCTTTCCGACGGGCGCTCGCGATCGCTGGTGGGCGCGGTGCCGGATCTTTCGTCGCGCCGCATCGTATCGTCCACCGGCAAGGTCGTCCTGCCCGGCGCCTCGAAACTGTACGTGCAAGACCTCGAACGCCTCACCGAGATCCCGACCTCCGCGCAGCCGGAACAGGCCCTGATCGATGACGACGGCGGCGTCGCCGTGTATGCCGGCAGCAAGGTGCTGGCGCGCGTCGATCTGGCGACCGCGATGGAAACCACTCTCGTCTCCGCCGATGACCTGCGCCTGGTGGGCCTCAGCAACGATGGGACGGTGGTCACCTACCTCTCCGGACATCAACTCTTCCTGGTGGATGGTGCGGGCCCGCGGCAGCTCACCCAAGACCCTTCAGGGGTCAGCGAGGCCGCCGTGTCGGGCAGCGGCGCGGTGGCCTATGCGACGACCGCGGATGGCAAGATTCTGAAAATCGACGTGGCCTCGGGCGCCTCCACCGAGTTGCTGGGACGCCTGGGCAATGTTGCGCTGCTGAATCCCACGAACCCGCCGTTCGCGGTCCCCGGCTCGGCCTTCTGCGCCGGCGGAACGGGTCTCGCCGAGACGCCGGCGTCGGCCGCGCCGCCGCTGCCCACGAGCCTCGGCGGACTCCAGCTCCTGCTCGATGGACAGCCGGTGCCGCTGCTGAGCGTCACGCCGTCGTCGGCATGCTTCCAGGTGCCTTGGAACACCGCCATCGGCACCCACACGCTGGCCGCGGAGAGCGGCGCCATGTCCCCGTTCAAGCAGGACGCCGAACTTCAGGTCCAGTTTTCGAGCTTCGTCAGTCCCGTGTACCTGGAGGGGCTGTCCGCGCTGGCCGCGCACGCCGATTTCAGCGCGCTCGTAACGTCCGAAAACCCCGCCAGTCCTGGCGAAATGGTGCATTTCTACATGACCGGGCTTGGCCCCGTGAGCCCGCCGGTCGCCGACGGCGCGCCGCCGCCCGCCAATCCGCCGGCGGCGCTCATCGCCCCGCTTGTTTGCAACATCTCCGATGCCGGCTCCAACCGGCTGCCGGTCGAGGTGCTGTTCGCGGGCCTGGCCCCCGGGTTCACGGGTTACTACCAGGTGTCGGTCCGGCTGCCCGCCGCCCTCGAGGTGCGGGGCAACATGGCGGAGTTCCGGTGCTGGTCGGGCGAGGAGTGGGCCGGGCAGGTGGCCCTCCTCCCGCTGGCGCTCAGATGAACTGGTACTTGCCCGGCACCGGCAGCGGCGGCACCGGCACACTGTCCTTGTAGTCGAAGGATTTCGGCAGCAGGTTCTGCTGCGAAGCCATCATCATGTCCCAGGTGATCTTGCGGCCGGAGTAAGCGGCCTCGCGGCCCATCAGACAGGTCATGGTGCTTTCCGCCACGGCCGTGGCCTCGTTGATGTATGGACCCTTGCCCTGAATGCTGGCCACCATGTCCATGTGCTCCTGCACGTAGGGATCGACCGCAGGCCGCGCGTCGCGGAGCGCGTTGCTATCGATGGCGCCTTTCGTCCCCACGATGCGCTCGCTGATGTTCTGCGCCATTTCGCGTCCCTGATACTGGCGGCAGCGGCTGCTCATGTGAACGCCGTTGGCGTACACGAAATCGGCGGCAATGTGGTCGTAAATATTGCCGTACTCTTCTTCGCGCGGGCGCCACGCCGCGCCGCCCGAAGCCACCACCTCTACCGGATGCCCGCCCATGAACCAGTTGCACACGTCGATGTTGTGCAGGTGCTGCTCCACGATCTGGTCGCCCGACACCCACACGAACGAATACCAGTTACGGTGCTGGAACTCCATATCGGCCCACTTGGGATCGCGCTTGCGATTGGGGAAGTTGTTGAAGTTCAGCACCGGCGTGCCTTCCCAATAGGCGTACAGCGCCACCGGGTCGCCGATCTCGCCGTCCTTGAGCCGTTTGTACTGATCCAGGTACCATGCCTGCGAACGGCGCTGCGCACCCGATTTGACCGTCAGCTTCAGCTCTTCGGATTTCTTGGCGGCGGCCATGAATCGCCGCAGGTTCACGGGATCGGTGCCGAAGGGCTTCTCGCAGAAGATATGCTTTTTGGCCTCCACCGCCGCCTCGAAGTGCATCGGACGGTAGGCGGGATAAGTCGCCAGCATGACGATGTCCACGCCCGAGTGGATCACTTTCTGATACGCTTCGAAGCCCACGAAACGGTGTTCGGCATCCACCTTCACGCGGCTGGAGAGCTCCGGCGCAAGCCGCGCCAGGTTGCGCAGCGAGCCTTCGAGACGGTCCTCGAAGATGTCCGCCATCGCGGTGATTTCCACGTTGGGACAGCCGGTGAGGATGTTCTGAACGGCCTGGGTACCGCGCGAGCCCGCACCGATCAGGCCGGCCTTCAGTTTCTCATCCCCGGCGCCGCGCACCAGCTCCGGCTTCACGATCGTGAAGGCGGTGGCCGCCGTGGTGGCGGTGCTCAGAAACGATCTGCGCGAAAAGGACTCTTTTTTCATGGTTGCGGCCATTGTAACTTAACTGCGGCCGGGCGCCGGCGAGCTCCTTTCCGAAAAAGTCGGTGATCCGGGCCAGCGGCGCGCCTCGCGCCACCACCTGTCCGCGTTCGGGCGAGCGGGTAGAGAATCCCGGTAGCTGGGCTGGTGACGTCCGCCACGGCGCCGCTCCTGTAGTGGAAGCGTCCGTTCAACCCCGATCTGCACCATACAACCAATCTTTTCAGCATTTTAATGTCAATCCGTGGAAGGCTCACGCGGCCCTTCCTATACTTTCTGACAGGTACACTTCTCCGAATTCAGAGCTGGGAGTGTCGCGCAGGAGGGAGCCGGGATGCACAAACCTGTCAAATATGTGGAAAAGACCTTTACTTATGCCGCCGGGGCGGCTTGGTACGTTTTCGACAAACTGAATCAGATCAAGCAGAATCCGGGGTTCATCCCGGGTTGGTCCGACAAGCCCCTGCTCAAGTCGTGGGAGAAGCAGAAGCCCCAGCTGGGCTGGCCGCGCGAGACCGACTCGCTGTGCCCGCGCTGCGTTCCCGAAATCCGGAAGCAGATTCTGGATGGCGAGAAGCCGCTCGAGACCTTGTACCACGAACGGCCTGGAGAGATACGCGCCCAAGTCGTGGAGCGCGACGGCAAGATCCTGATGGTGAAGGATTGCCCCATTCACGGCCATTTCGAAGACGTGATGGCCATCGATACGGCCTTTTTCAAGCACCTGGAAGACGTCTTTCCGGGACGGGATATTCCCGCCCACAACGATGAAGGGTTGCATCATCACGGTTCGAGCACCATCACCCACGGCCGCGGTTCGGTTCTGACGGTGGACCTGACGAATCGCTGCAACATGATGTGCGATCCGTGTTTCATGGATGCGAATCAGGTGGGCTTCGTGCACGAGCTCAGCTGGGACGATATCAAAACCCTGCTCGACAACGCCATTACCATCAAGCCCAAGCGGCAGATGTCGGTGCAGTTCTCCGGAGGCGAGCCCACGCTGTCGCCGTACTTCTTGGACGCGGTACGCTATGCGCGCGAGGTGGGGTACACCTCCGTGCAGGCGGCTACCAACGGCATCGAGTTTGCCAAAAGCCCGGAGTTCTGCCGCCAGGCGGCCGAGGCCGGACTGCGGTACGCCTACCTGCAATTCGACGGCATCGGCAACGCCGCCAACCAGCACCGCAAAGTCGGCAACCTGTTCGACGTGAAGCTGCGGGCCATCGAGAACCTGTACTCCAACGGGGTCGACATCATCCCGGTGATCACCATTCTCAATGGCATCAATAACGAGCAAGTGGGGCGCATCATCCAGTTCGCGCTCGACAACCCCAAAAAGATTCCGTTCCTCTCCTTCCAGCCGGTATCGTTTACCGGGCGCGACGAAGCCATCACCGACGAACGCCGCGCAGCGCAGCGGTACACGCTCTCGCACCTGGCGCACGACGTGAAGGGCCAGACGGGACTGGGCGAACCGCAGCGCGACTGGTTCCCGATTTCGTTCATGTCCACGTTCTCGGACTGGAGCGACCTGGTGCACGGACCGAAGGCCACCTGGGGACAGTTGAGCTGCGGCTGCCACCCCAACTGCGGCGTGGGCATGGCCGTGATGGTGGATAAGGAGACCCGGGAAGCAGCCCCGGTCACCGCGTTTCTGAATGCCGATCGCCTGGCCCGCGACGTGGCCCGCGTGAACGATGCCGCCCGCGGAAAGTGGCTTTCGATTGCGGGAATGGCGCTCTCGCTGGCGCGCAACTACGACCCGTTCCAGGCACCCACGCATTTCAAACTGGCCGACCTGTTCCGCAAATTCGACAAGACCTTCGGCGCTACCGGAAAGAGCTACGGCAAAGTGGGCAAGGACCGCACCATCCAGGATATCGAGCAGCGCCGCCGGGACCGCTGGAACTTCCTGTTCATCGCCGGGATGTGGTTTCAGGACCTTTTCAATTACGATTTCCGCCGGACCGAGCAGTGCATCATTCCGTACGCCACCCAGGAAGGCGAGATCTCGTTCTGCGCCTACAACACCGGAATTGGATGGCGCAACATTATCGAGAAGATGCACATGACCGCCACGCTGACCAAGTGGTACGAGGAGCACGGCCGGCACGAGATCTTCGCGGGTGGCAAAGCGGTGCCACTCAAGAGTGTGGACCATTCCATGGTGCTGCGTGATGACATCATCACCACGGAGGAGCAGCACGATCTGGACCGCCTTGGCATTGCCAAGAACGCCCGCGAAGAAAAGACCCGCGCGCGCGACGCGCGCCTGAAGCAGCAGCAGGAAAACGAACGGATGATGAAGCTCTACCGCGAGCACGTCCTGAAGGAGCCGCCCGGCGCCCCGCTGGTGCAGATCGCTCCCGTCGTCAAGCCGGCGGACGATCGCGAAGAGGTCGGCTCGTTCGGCGATTGAAAAACTTCAGCCATCAGCACCCAAGAACCGCCGCCGGGGATGTGTTCCCCGGCGGTTTTTTCTGGCGCGGGCGCCGAATCGCGACGTGCTTCAGTTCCTGCCCGGGGCACCATCCGGGCCCAGCAGCTGCGCCGCGCATCCCAGATCCTCGATCGCAATCCTCCGGATGGCTGCCGCCTCCAGGTGTTGTCCCCTTCTTACATAATTCCCCGCCACGTTCTTCGACGCCGTGCAGATATCGCCATGCACCAGCGGGCAATCCGGATTCAGGCCGACCGAGCCGGCCTGAGGGCTCACGGCGCAGCCGTCGGGATCGATCTGCCCGTACAAGGCCACCAGCTTTGGGGTGAGCTGCACCCGTTGCGGATCCACCGCCAGCGCCTCCACCAGCGCCAGGGCCGCCCGACGCAGGTCGCCGTTCGCCTGGTACACCGAAGCCAGTTCCTCCAGGAGGTCCGGACTGACGTCCAGTGTCTGCCCGCGCTCGAACGCCGCCAGCGCATGCTGCCGGTCGCCCAATCGAAGGTAAGTCCGGCCCAGCTCCAGGTATAAATTCCCCGGCACCGAGGTGAGCCCCGGCTTGCCGCGCCGGGCGTTCTCCCGCCGGTAGCGGGCATCCCAGGCGCCTTCGATTCGCTCGCTGCGCAAAAGCGCCTGCAGCGACTTCCGGTACCACTCCGGGGCGCCCGAGGCCGCATGGTCCCCCACGCTGCGATACAAGGCGCCCGCCTGGCGGAACGCATTGGGAGCGTTTCGATCGTCCGGCAGCGTATCGAGGATCGCCAGCGCCCGGTCCGCTTCCCCGATCGCGCGGCCCCAATCCCCGGCAGTTACGGGCGCCACCGCCGTGGCTGCATTGATCTGCGTCTTATAGCTGCCGGGAGCCGCGGCCACTCCGCTCTGCCAGAATCGGCTCTCGTCTGACCAGTCCAGGTTCCGGGCATAGGTACGGGCCGCCAGACTTACCAAGACGACGCCTGCGAGTACCGCGGCATATCGTTGACCCGCCCCGCCGGCGGGAACACGCCGCCTCCACACTTCGAACGCTCCCGCCACCCCCAGCGCGATACCTACCGACGGAAGATACAGGAACCGTTCCGCCATGATGCTGCCGATTCGAATCACCAGATTCGAAACCGGTGAAAGCGTAACGATGAAGAAACCGATGGCAAAGAACACCACCGGATGCCGCCGGTACGATCGAGCGGCAGCGGCAATCAAAATGGCGCATACGGCCAGGGACGCCAGCGCCTGCCAGTCCGTCCAGCCGGCGAGAGGGACTTCGTTGTACGAGTAGTCGTAGGAAAGTCGCGCCGGCCAGAGCAGCAAGGCGAAGTAGCGCCCGATCACCTTCACGGCCGTCATCCGTGCGCTCCAGAAGCCCGCTCCGAGGAGCGGGTTATCGCCGAACGGGGTCGGCAGATAGGCGCTCTGTGCCAGCACCTGCGCGCGAACGTAAAGGTAGATCAGGCAGGGAACGACGGCCGCGACGTAGCCGGGCAGCCGTGACCGCCACCGTGCGCCGCGCCCGAAGCTGATGTCGTACAGCGGCAGAATCGCCACCACGACGATGGCACTCTCCTTGGAAAAGATGCCTACCGTCACCGCCAGCCCGATGGCGGTCAGCCAGACCGCCTTCCGGGCTCCCGTTGCGCGCACCGCTCGCAGATGGCTCAGCAGCGCCGCCACTACCCCCAATGCCGCCAGCAGATCGGCCCGGCCGACGACGTTGGTTACCGATTCGATGAGCACCGGATGAAGACCCCAGGCCGCGCTCACCACGAGCGCCATCGGGACACTTTCGAGCAGCGTCCATGCCAACGCGTACACCAGCGCGATATTCAAGCCGTGGAGCAGGAAATTCACCTGGTGGTAGCCCTCGGGATTGGCGCGGTTGCCGAGGGCCGCGTAGTTCCACAGGTACGACAGCGTGGTCAGCGGCCGGTAGAGACCATTCGGCTTGGTCTCCCAGTATTGCTCTTTCAGGATGCGTTGGAACTGAATCGGGGTAAACGCGTGGACCCGTTGGTCCTTGAGAATGATCTCCTCGCTGTCCAGCAGCAGCGGCGCCTGAAACGAATCCGAGTACGCGAGAAAGACGGCGGTCAGGACCGCGGCGATGGCCAGGGCGTGCCGGATCCTCCGCGGGGCGGACAACCCCGGGTGGCGGGCCTTACCGTCGTTATGCCGGTCCTTGCCGGGCTTGCGACTGAATCTGTCTTGACGGCTGCGCGTCACCCATGGGCTCCAGAGTTGGAGATCGCCTATGTCGTAGCGGCCGCGGCCGCCTCCGCGTCCAGACTCTGTTTCCTGCTGCTCAGAACGGCCTGCGGGTCGCCGGCCCCGGCGATCGCCACCAGCCCGCGCCCCAGCCCCTTGAGTCCGTTCTGCCAGCGGATTTCACCGGTGGCCGGATCCAGCCGGAACAACTCGCCTTGCGTCGTGGCGTAGAGTTCGCCATCCTCAAACACGACGTTGACAAAGTCGAACCCTTTCAGCCGGCATCGCCAGACTTCGGCGCCGCTGGCCCGATCCAGTCCGAGCACGTGTCCTTGGATCCCTATGTACAGCAGTCCGCTCCGGGACATTTTCAGCGCTCCTCACGACGAGTGTAGCTGATTGCGGACGGGATCAGCCCGGCGCCGTTTTGGTCCGCGAGACGCTCGCCCGCAGGACTGCGCAACACTCGCCGAACAACGCGCCCGTGGCCACGCCCGCCGCATCGGAAAGACCGTCCAGCCAATCGCAGGAACGGCCCGGAACCAGAAGCTGTAAGATTTCGAGCAGCGCGCCCAGCGCCACCAGCCACAGCCCGGTACGCAGGGCAAAGGGGCGCGAGGCCATCCAGGCCGACAGGCATGCCAGGACGGCATACGCGACGAAGTGCTGCATCTTGTCGTTGACGCGCAGCAGGGACAAGGCATGCAGCGGCGCCGATCCACCCGGCACTAGCGATCCGACAATCACGGCCAGAACGGCCAGCAGCCATAAACGGCGCATGCCTGACTTATCGGCGGAAATCGACTTTACTTTAGAGCAGCCGCCCGGCGCGGGCGTTTTTGGTCGCCCGTGCCGCCCTTGCTCCCGTCGCGAGACCAGTGTCCGGCACCACCGGTTTGAGGCATAATACAGTCCCAGAAGGGACAAAGGCCAACGCCACATGGGATTCGAAAACGACATCTTCATCAGCTACGCGCATGAGGATAACCAGCCCATTCCCCCCGAAGACAAGGGCTGGGTAGATCAGTTTGAGGCTGCCCTCCGCGCCTACCTCGGCAAAACCGCGGGCGACCCGCCGCGCATCTGGCGCGACCCTACGCTCGAGCGCAGCGGCAACCTCGACCACCACATCACTACCCACCTCCTGCAAAGCGCGATCCTGCTGTGCATCGTCTCCCGATCCTACGTTCGATCGCCCTATTGCCGCGACGAGCTGAACCAGTTTCTGCGCGAGTTCGGCGACGACAAACGCGTCGTCAAAGTCGTCACCGCCAGCCTGTCCGACGAGCGCCAGCACCCGCCCCCTCTGAACAAGTCCCTCGGCTATCCGTTTTTCGAGGTGGATGAGAAGAACCATCTTCCCTATGAGTTGGACCCGGATGACGAAGCTTCGCGGCGCGTCTACCGGCGCCTGCTCTACGATCTCGCCCGTGAAGTGGCGGAGCGGCTCGAGGCCATCAACGGGAGCCAGCGCGAGCCGGTGGCCACCGTGTACCTGGCCTCCACCAGCTTCGATCTCAACGAACAGCGCGCGGCGCTGCGCAGTGAACTGGAACAGCATGCCATCGCGGTCCTTCCCGACCAGGCCCTGCCCATTCTGGCAGCGGATTGTGAAGCGGCCGTGAACGGCTGGCTCGAGCGCAGTGCGCTTGCAGTCCACCTGATCGGCAAATACGGCGGCGGAGCGCCGGATGGTCCGCGGGACGAATCCTACGTGGAATTGCAGCATCGCCTCGCCATAGGCCGCGGGCAGGCCGCCGGACCCGGCTTCGGGCGGCTGCTCTATCTCGTGCCCGAGATCGCGGCCGAGGATCAGGACCACGTCCGCTTCGTCACCCAACTCAAGGACGACCCGGCCACCTATCAGAAGGGGGACCTGATCCAGGGATCGTTCGAGGAGTTCAAAGCGGCCGTACTGCGTCACGCGCTGGACGCGGCCAAGCCGGCAGCCCCGTCGGCCGAAGCTCAACCTGCCCGCCCGGTTCGCGTCTACCTCGTCTACGATGCTGCCGACGAGGATGCGGTGGCGCCCATCGATACGTTTCTATCGAGCCGCGGGTTCGAGGTCCGCCTGCCCGTGTTCGATGGCGATGAAGCGTCCCGCCATCGCGATCACACGCAAGCGCTCTCGCAATCGGATTGGGCTATCGTGTACTGGGGCGCGGCCGGCGAGGCGTGGTTCAACGAAGCCGTGAGCGGCGTCCGCAACTGGCAGGCCCTGGGCCGCGAGACGCCACTCTCGGCGGCCGTCTGTTTCGGACCGCCGGCCAACCGCCGCAAGGACCGCGCCGCCGGCCTGCCGCGGCCGGAACCGGTGCTCTCCGTATTGGCGGGCTTCGCCGAGGAAGGGCTAGAGCCGTTCCTGAGGGCGGCCCGGCCGGGCGGAAAGACCGCCTCGGCAGGAGGATCCTAAGCATGGCCGCGCAACCGGAAGTCCAATGCCCGTATCCCGGGCTCCGGCGTTTCGACGCCTCCAATGCCCACCTGTACTTCGGGCGCGAACGTGAAACGCAGGCCGTGGTGGACCGGCTCGGGCGATCGCGGTTTCTCGCCGTCACCGGAGAATCCGGCTGCGGCAAATCGTCGCTGATTCGTGCCGGCGTGATCCCGGCCCTGGTAGCGGGCGGCGGCACCTGGCGGATCGTAGTGACGCAGCCAGGTGAGGATCCGCTCGGCCGGCTGGCGCGGGCGCTCGCCCAAGCCCTCCCCGACCCCGACGCCGGCCCGAGTGCGGTCCCCTGGACGGAAATCATCGAGGCGGCCCTGCGGTCGGGTTCCAACGGTGTGGCCGAGGTGGTGCGCCAGGCGCGGCTCGGCACGAACGACAAGCTGTTTATCCTGGTCGATCAATTCGAGGAGATCTTCCGCTTCAAGAACAGCGGGGCGCTCTCCCGGGCCGGCGAGGACGCGCGCGCCTTCGTGCGCCTTCTGCTCACGGCCACCGCCGCACCCGACCGCCGGGTGCACGCCATGTTCACGATGCGCTCCGATTTCCTGGGCGATTGCGCGCAGTTCGCAGGTCTCCCGGAGGCCATCAACCGGGGCGAGTTCCTGGTGTCGCGGATGTCGCGCGAGGAAATGCGCCGGGCCATTACCGAACCTGCCGCTGTGGCCGGCACGGCTATCGCGGCCCGCCTGGTGGTGCGCCTGCTGAACGAAATCGGCGACAACCCCGGCGAGCTGCCGGTACTGCAACACGCGCTGATGCGCACCTGGCTCGCCTGGCGAGACGGCCACGGGGATTCCGAACCGATGGACGTTCGCCATTACGAGGCCATCGGCACGCTCGAGCACGCTCTTTCGCGGCACGCCGACGAGGTATTCGCCGGGCTCGGCACACCGGAGCTCAAGGACACGGCCGAGCGGGTGTTCCGCACCCTCACGGACGTACCCCCGGGCGGCCGGCCGGTGCGCCGCCCGACCCCCTTCGCCCGCCTGTGCGCCATCACAGCCGGTTCGCCGGAAAACGTGGAAACGGTGGTGCGCGCCTTCGCCGCCCCGGACCGCAACTTTCTCTCCTACCCGGATGAGATGACGGATCGCCTGCCTGACAACGCCATCATCGACCTCACTCACGAAAGCCTCATCACCCGCTGGGCAAAGCTGCGGGAGTGGGTCGCCGGCGAACTGCGCGACGTCGACCTCTATCGCTCGCTGGCGCGCGATGCCACACTCTATCAAAAGCATCAGCGGAGCCTGTGGCGTAATCCCGAGCTCGCTGTGGCCAAACGATGGCGCGACGAGGGGCACCCCAACCCGGCATGGGCCGCACAATATGCTCCGGGGTTCGAGGCGGCGCTCGGCTTTCTGGAGGCGAGCGATCGCCGCGACCGCCGGCAGCGCATGGCCGTGCGGGCGATGCTCGCGGGAAGCGTAGCCGTGGTGGTCTTCGCCGTGGCGGCCTTTGCCTGGGCGCAACGGGCGGAGGCCCGGGCACAACTCGCCAATGCCACCGCCCAAACCCTGCGCGCCAATGCCGCCATTTCCGAAAAAGAACGTCTGCAACGGCGGATCCAGGAGCTGACGATTGCGAATCCCCAACTCAGTGAGGACGCTGTCCGCCTGCGCCAGGAGAACCGCGAGCTCGAGTGGAGCATCCTCCAACTGCAGCAGCAGTCCGATCGCACCGAATACGAAATCGCCCGCCTCCGCGTGGAGAATCAAAACGCGGAGACCCAGTTGAAACGGGCGCGCGACGATCGGGCGCAGACGCAAAGCCTGATCGATAAGGAGGCTCAGAGCATCGCGGCCCTCAACACGACCCGTTCGCAGCTCGAGCAGGATAAGAAAGCGCGGGAAGCCACCTGGGCTTCTCTTTCCGAAGCCAACCGCAAGCTGCGGGAGGCGGCGATTCAGGCCGGTATGCTGCCGATGGAGGTCGGCCGCCTCACCTCTGGTCAGAATTACTTACGGAGTCCTAGCGCCTCCGAAGCCATTTACGCGCCGCCGATGCTGTCCGCCCCTGCCGGCGCCGAGCCAAACCTGGATAGGCTGAAGATTCAGTTAGAGCAGCTCGAGCGCGAAAACCTGACTCTCAAACGATCGGTCGAGGAGCTTCGCGAGCACAACCGCCTGCTGCTTTCCCAGAAATCGGAGGAGGACAGCCGTGCCGCCCGGCTTCGAGCCGAACGCGACCAACTGGAGGCCCGCAATCGGCAGCTCAATGGTGATCTGCGCAAGGCGCAGGACGATCTCGATCAGGTCCGGAACACTCTGGAGCAGCGGCTGGCGGAGCACCGGAATCTGGCGCTGGGCGTGGAGGCGCTCGAATGGGGGAACCGGCAACTGGACAGCGCCATCGCCACCGTCAAAGCGGAGAACGACGAAATCTCCCAGGCCATCGCTCGGAAGAAGTAGGGGCCAGGTAGGGGTCGGCGCGGGATCCGCAAACACCGGGGTAGTAGCATCTCAAACTACTGTAGTAGAATGCACCAATGGGCCCCCGTTCGTGGACCGCCGGCCGGCAACATTTCGGCGCCGACGGCGTCATATTTTCAAGGTCACAATCGTTGTATAAACAGATGCGAGTTACAGGCAGGCGTCGGGCCCTTCTCCGGCTCGTTTTGTTCATGTGGCTGGGAGTGTGCGGGCTCCGTGCGTCCGAACACCACGGCGTGGTGAAGTTTGGGGCAGTTCCCGTTCCCGGCGCCACGGTCACCGCCGCGCAGGGGGACCGGAAATTCGTCGCCGTCACCGATGCCCAGGGCTTCTACTCGTTTTCCGATTTGCCCGACGGCGTGTGGACGGTCGAAGTGGAGATGCTCTGCTTCGAGCCTCTCAAGCGCGAAATCGGCGTCGGCCCCAACGCGCCGGCGGCGGAATGGGAATTGAAGCTGCTGCCCATGGAACAGATCCAGGCGGCCGCGCCGCCTCTATCGGCCGCGCCGCCCCCTGCCCCGGTCACTGCGTCCGCACCGGCAGAGACGCCCAAACGCGGCACGAAGACCAAGGCCAAAGCCAGCTCCAATCCCGCGGCCATGCCGCAGGCCGGTTTTCAACGGGCCGAGGTCAATGCCTCGTCGAGCGGCGCCCGATTCGAAGGCGACAACGCCGACAATAATGCCGATCAGAGCCAGAATGCCACCGACGGTTTCCTCATCAACGGCAGCGTGAACAACGGCGCGGCTTCTCCGTTCGCGCAGTCCGGGGCATTCGGCAACAACCGCCGCATGCTGTTTCGGCCCATGTACACCGGCGGCGTCGGTTTCACCCTCGGCAACTCGGCGCTGGATGCGCGGTCGTTTTCGCTCACCGGGCAGGAGGTTCCCCGCCCCGACTACAGCCACTTCCAGGGGATGGCCTCCTTCGGCGGGCCGTTGCGCATCAAGGCACTGGGCAAGCAGAGTTCGCCGAACTTCGTGATCAACTACCAGTGGACGCGCAACCGCACCGCCACCACGCAGCCCGCTTTCATGCCCGGTGCGGCCGAGCGCGGCGGCGACTTTTCGCAGAGCCCCACCCCGGTGGTGGACCCGAGCACCGGGTCGCCATTCCCCGGCAACATCATCCCGGCCGGCCGTATCTCGCCGCAAGCCAAGGCCCTGCTCGATCTGTATCCGCTGCCCAACTTCACCGAGACCGCGCGCTATAACTATCAGACCCTGCTGCTGGGCGTCACCCACCAGGACAACGTGCAGGCACGCCTGGGCAAGCTCCTCAACCGCAACAATCAACTGAACGGCACGTTTGCCTGGCAGAGCCAGCGCTCCGATAATCCGTCCCTGTTCGGATTTCTGGACACCGCCGGCACCTCGGGCCTCAACACCGGAATCTCCTGGTTCCACCGCCTGGCGCAGCGCTCCGCGCTCACCCTGGGCTACCAGTTCAGCCGCCTGGCGGTGCGCACCACACCCTATTTTGCCGGCCTGCGCAACGTCTCGGGCGACGCCGGCATTACCGGCAACAACCAGGAGTCGGCCAACTGGGGACCGCCGAACCTCTCGTTTGCGAGCGGCATCGCCGGGCTGTCCGATCCCCAGAACGCCTACACGCGTAACCAGACCAGCAGCCTCACGGCATCGCTATTCTGGTCGCACCGCGAGCACAACGTGACCGCCGGCGCCGAGTTTCGCCGCCAGCAGTTCAACCTGCTTTCACAGCAGGACGCCCGCGGCACCTTCGCCTTCACGGGCGCGGCTGCCGGTTCCGATTTCGCCGGCTTCCTGCTTGGCATTCCCGATACCGCTTCGATCGCGTTCGGCAACGCGGATAAGTATCTCCGCGCGTCCGGCTACAGCCTGTATTTCACCGACGACTGGCGCATCGGTTCGGGGATCACGGTCAATGCCGGAGTGCGCTGGGAGTACGGCTCGCCGATTACGGAACGCTACGGCCGCCTGGTGAATCTGGATATCGGGGCTGGCTTCGCCGCCGAAGCCCCCGTACTCGCCACCAGCCCCACTGGGCCGTTGACCGGGCGCACCTACCCCGCTTCACTCATCCGGCCCGACCGGCACGCGGTGCAGCCGCGCATCGGCATCGCGTGGCGCCCGTTGCTGGCTTCGTCGCTGGTAATTCGCGCGGGCTATGGCGTCTACTACGACACTTCGGTGTACCTGCCCATCGCCACGCAAATGGCGCAGCAGTCGCCGCTTTCGAAGAGCTTGAGCGTGCCCAACAGCGCCCTCAACCCGTTGACCCTGGCGAACGGGTTCCGGGCCGCCCCCGGTGTCACACCGAACACCTTCGCGGTGGATCCCGATTTCCTGGCCGGGTATGCGCAGAACTGGAACCTCTCGGTGCAGCGCGACCTGCCGTTCGCCATGGTGATTGTCGCCAACTACCAGGGCACCAAGGGGACGCGCTCCCAGCAGCAATTTCTGCCGAACACCGTTCCGGCGGGCGCCCTAAACCCGTGCCCGGCTTGCCCCCTGGGCTATGCCTACCTGACCTCGAATGGCAACTCCTCGCGCCACGCCGGCCAGGTGCAATTGCGGCGGCGCCTGCACAACGGGCTCACCTCCAGCATCCAGTACACCTATGCCAAGTCGATCGACGACGCAGCCCTGGGCGGGAAAAATCAGGGCGGCGCGGTGATCGCGCAGAACTGGCTCGATCTGGCCGCGGAGCGCGGCCTTTCGAATTTCGACCAGCGCCACGTGGTCAACTTCCTGGTGCAATACTCCACCGGGATGGGGCTGGGCGGGGGCACGCTGCTGGGCGGCTGGTGCGGCGGGCTTTTCAAAGACTGGACCATTGCCACGCAGGTGAATGCCGCCACGGGATTGCCGTTGACTCCCATCTACCTGGCGGCGGTGGCCGGCACCGGGGTCACCGGCAGTATTCGTCCCGACTACACCGGCGCCGCCATCGACAACCCGCCCGCCGGGCTGTATCTGAATCCTCTGGCGGTGGCGAAACCCGCGCCCGGGCAATGGGGCAACGCCGGTAGAAACTCCATCACCGGGCCGGCCCAGTTCACGCTGAACGCATCGCTCGGCCGGACCTTCCGGCTAGGCGACCGGCTCAATGCCGACCTGCGGTTCGATGCCTCCAACGCCCTTAACCACGTGACCTTCCCCACCTGGAACGCCACCGTGACCAGCGCCCAGTTCGGGCTGCCTACGGTAGCCAACGCCATGCGCACGGTGCGCGTCAGCATGCGAGTGAGGTTCTAAAGATGCCACGACTTGCGCACCTGTGCGCACTCGGCCTTCTGGCCTGCGCGGCCCTGTCGCAGGCCCAGGCGCCGCCCGCGCCGCAACAGACGGCGGGCACCGTGAAGTTCGAGTCTGTTACTCAGATGGTGGTCGAGGTAGTCACGGTGACCGACAAGAGCGGAAAGCCGATCGAAGGGCTCACCGCGAAAGATTTCGTAGTGACCGAAAACGGTGTCCCGCAGACCATCCGCATTTGCGATTTCCAGAAGCTGCCGGACACGCCGCCGGCGCCGCTCGCGCCCCCGGCGGTCGCCGACTCGAGCATCGACCAGGCGCAGACCGCCCCGCCCGCGCGCATCGCGCCCGAAACGCCCGGCGAAGTTCGTTATCGCGATCGCCGCCTGCTGGTGCTGTATTTCGACTTGAGCGCCATGCCGCCCCAGGACCAGCTGCGCGCGTTTTCCTCCGCCTTGAAATTCATCCGCACGCAGATGAGCGGGCCCGACCTGATGGCCATCATGCAGTACAGCGGCGGCGCCGTTAAAATACTTCAGGATTTCACCGACGATCGCGATCAACTGCAAAAGACCATCCAGACGCTGGTCCTCGCCGAAACCGGGTTGGACGAGAACGCCGCCGACGAAAGCGCCTCCGATACCGGCGCCGCCTTCGGCCAGGACGATGCCGAGTTCAATATCTTCAATACCGACCGGCAACTGGCCGCGCTGCAAACCGCGGCCAAGATACTCGGCACGCTGAATGAGAAGAAGTCGCTGATCTACTTCGCCAGCGGCCTGCGGCTGAACGGCATCGATAACCAGGCGCAGTTGCGCGCCACGCTGAACGCGGCCATTCGTGCCAACGTTTCCTTCTACCCGATCGACGCGCGCGGCCTGGTGGCTTCGGCGCCCCTGGGGGACGCCACCCACGGATCGCAGGGCGGCGTGGGCATGTACTCGGGCGGCGCCGCCATGGCGGTGATGAGCAACTTCCAGCGCTCGCAGGACACTTTGTACGCGCTGGCCGCCGACACCGGCGGCAAGGCCATATTCGACTACAACGACCTTTCCCAGGGGATCGTGCAGGCGCAAAAGGCCTTCACCAGCTATTACGTCATCGGCTACTACACCACCAATACCGCGCTCGATGGCAAGTTCCGGCGGATCAACATCTCGCTCAAGGAGATTTCCGCCAAGCTGGACTATCGGCAAGGATATTTCGGAGGCAAGGAGTTCGCCAAGTTCACCTCGGCCGACAAAGAGCGCCAACTCGAAGATGCGTTGATGCTGGGCGACCCGATCACCGAGCTGACCATCGCCATGGAAGTGAACTATTTCCAGTTGAACCGCGCCGAATACTACGTGCCGGTGGTGATGAAAATTCCGGGGAGCGAACTGGTGCTGGCGCGGCACGGCGGCGCCGAGCGGACGGTGATCGATTTCATCGGCGAGATCAAAGACGAGTACGGCGCCACCATTCAGAACATCCGCGACAAGGTGGATATCAGGATCAGCGATGAGACCGCGGCGCAGTTGGCCAAACGGCCGATTCAGTACGACACGGGCTACACGTTGCTGCCCGGCACCTACACCATCAAGGTGCTGGCCCGGGACAACGAGACCGGCCGCATCGGCACCTACCAGGCGAAATTCGTGGTGCCGAATCTGAACAAGGAAGTCCAGCACGTGCCGATCAGCTCGGTCGTGCTGGGCAGCCAGCGCGTGGACCTCCGCGATGCGCTCTACACCGCCGGCAAGGACAAAGAGCAGGCGGCCAACCCGCTGGTGCAGGATGGACAGAAGCTGATTCCCAGCGTGACGCGCGTGTTCAGCAAGAGCCGCGATCTGTTCGTCTACCTTCAGGCGTACCAGCCCGGCGCCCAGACAGCGCAGCCGATCGTGGCGTTCGTGACCTTCTACCGCGGCCACACCAAGGCGTTCGAGACACCACCGCTGCCGGTCGCCGACGCCATGAACAACCGCTTGAAAACCGTGCCCCTGAAGTTCAGCCTCTCGTTGAGCAATCTGCCGACGGGCAGGTACAACTGCCAGGTGACGGTGCTGGACCCATCCACGCAAAAGGCCGCGTTCTGGCGGGCGCCCGTGGTGCTGGTGCCGTAATTTGGGGCCAATCACACGTTGGCGCCAGCCGCTAAGGCCTTTCCCGCTACGCTACCGGTAACGCCGTGCGCTACACTGACAGCAGCAAGGGTGCTCGTGCTCCTGCGCCGGTATTTCGGAGCCTTTGGGTCTATGAAGTTGGTCGGCTGGTTGTTTGCGTTCAGTCTGTTCGCCTCGACAAGTAAAGTGGTGACGTTCGACTCCGAAGAACTGGGTAGGACACCGCCCGGCTGGACCGTTTCCACCGCCTATCCCGGCACTCCCTCCCACTGGGAGATCCGCAAAGATCAATCCGCCGCCACGCAGCCCTATGTTCTCGCCCAAGTCTCCAGCGCCCAGGCGAGTGAAGGCTCTTCTGTGGCCATTCTGAACAATCCGTTCCTGCGCGATGGCGAAGTCAGCGTCCGGGTGAAACCCTTGGCCGGCCACGAAGACCAGGCCGGCGGTGTGATCTGGCGCTACCGCGACGAGAAGAATTATTATGTCGCCCGGGCGGATGCACTGGACAAGAGTGTGGCCGTCTTCAAGGTGCAAAACGGCCTCCGTACGCCCATCATTCCCGAAGTCAAACACGATATCTCGGCGAACACCTGGTGCATTCTGAAGATCTGGACGCGGGGCAACCGCTTTGAAGTGTACCTGGATCATCGACGCGTGCTCCAGGGGCGGGACGACACCTTCTCGGGACCCGGTCGGGTGGGCCTGTGGACCGGCGGGGGCTCCATCACGTATTTCGACGATTTCCGCGTCTACCCGAAATAAGCGACTACCGAAACGCCACCTGCACCGTGTTGGCCGGCTTGCCATCCACGGTAAGGACGACGTCTACCGCGGCCTGTCCCGTCAGTTCGTGGGGCAGCAGGACATTCACCTGGTCCAATCCGACATACTGACCCTGCTCCCCGGCATAGTCCACGCGGGCGTGCATGCCGCCCAGGGTCACACTGACCGCTGTTAAGGTGCTTCGACCGCGAATCCCAGTGCCGAACAGAACCAGCCAGGTATTGTCGGTGGCGCTGCCGAGATCGATGGGAGCCGGCAGGCAAGTGCCGGGCCCGCTGCCGCAACTGAATACAAAACTGGAAGTGGTGGTGCCATCCGCAGCGGCACGTACGGCAATGGCCGCGGCGACGCCTTTGCCATCGGCGTTTTCGGCGAACAGCGCCGGGGCCACCGGCTCGATCTGGAAGCGGGCGGTCGATCGCAGCACGGTGCCGCTATAGACCGACAGGGTGGCCGGGCCAGCCGACAAGCCGGGCGGGATGAGAAAATTCACCTGCCTGGGAGAGATGTAGAACAGCGGCGCGGCCCGGGCGACGTGCGCCTGGTCCGTCACTTCGACAGAGAAGCCGTCGATGGAAGTGGGCAGCGGCACGCCGCCGGCTTGCGCGGTAGTAGGCGCCAACTGCTCGCCCAGCACCGTCGCAATCGAATCGGGAGCCACGTTGGGGCCGGTGAAACTGGCGGCTGAAAGCACATTCACCGCCGGTACCGACAGCCGGCACGCCCCGGTCAAATCGACGAAGCCGCCCCAGTTCGCCGCTACCGCGAACTGCGCGAATACCTTGGCGGGCGTCGCCGGGCTCTCCCAGGATGCCGGAGAGACCCAGTCGCTGCCTGCGGCCGCGCAGCCGAAAACATCGCACGACAGGGGAATGGTGAGCTGCGGAAAGTAAACCGTCTGCACCAGTTGATCGCAGCACACGGGATCGAGTTCGTAGAGCGATATGAAATTCGTATCGGTGGTATACGTACGAACGTCCTGGCATCCTCCCTGGTCCGGAACGCCGTCGCCATTGGTGTCGCGGGGGCAGCTCACCGGCAGATCCACATACTTCGTGCCGTGCACATTGATCCCGGTGGAAGTGACCTGCTCGGTGCAGTTCGCGGCGTTGAACAGGGTACAGTTGGGCGGCCGGTACAGGGAATTGTCGGTGCAACTGTTCCACTCGTACCAGCCATCGGTGCATTCGGTCCGGCACGCGCCGGCATTGTCGCAGACGGGGGCATTGTGACACCAGCCGTCGAACTGGTGGCTGTCGGCTTTGTGAGCGAAATTGGAGGTCACGCCCCAGTTGCCGAAAGGCGCGGAGTGGACGGGGTCGTCGGGACATTCCGTGTGGATATCGCCCGAGACGCGCCGGTTCTGGTTGAGCCCGGCGACCGAGAGCCGGCACACCTGGGCGGCGGAAAATGGACACAGGCAGACAAACACGAGGGCGAGACGCATACGCTCGGACCAGCATAACGCGACCCGCGGCGCCGCGTTGGAGGGTGCGGCGTGCCGGCTCGTTTACACTGAAGTGGGAGGGGATTGGTGGGGACCACCACGACCAGTCAGACGGCCGCGCAGGCCCGCTTCGCAGGGCTCGAACCGGACCAACTCATACGCGCCTTCACCCTGATGCACACGGCGCGCCGGCTCGACGACCGCGAAATCGCACTCAAACGCCAGAACCGCATCTATTTTCAGATCAGCGGCGCCGGGCACGAGGCGGTGCAGGTGGCGGCGGGGATGTGCCTTCAGGCCGGCCGCGACTGGGTCTATCCTTATTATCGCGATCGCGCCCTGTGCCTCACCCTGGGCGTCACCCCCCATGAAATGTTGCAGCAGGCTGTCGGCGCGGCGGGCGATCCAGCCTCGGGCGGCCGCCAGATGCCTTCGCACTGGGGCAGCCGGCCGCTGCACATCGTGAGCTCATCGTCGCCGACCGGCACCCAGTTCGTGCAGGCGGCGGGGTGTGCGGAAGCGTCGCGGTATCGCGATGCCGGAAGCGATGAAGTCACCCTCGTGTGCGCGGGCGACGGCGCCACCAGCGAAGGCGAGTTCTGGGAGGCGCTGAATATCGCTTCCCTGAAACGGCTCGCCCTGGTGTTTCTCATCGAGGACAACGGTTACGCCATCTCGGTGCCGGTCGAATGCCAGACCGCCGGCGGTAACGTTTCGGCACTCACCGCCGGGTTCCCCGGACTCCATCAGGGGGAAGTGGATGGCACCGATTTTCTGGCCTCCTACCGCGCCATGAAAGATGCCATCGCGTATTGCCGGGAGGGCCATGGGCCGGCGTTGGTGCACGCGCACGTGATTCGTCCCTATTCCCACTCTCTTTCCGACGACGAGCGGCTCTACAAGACTCCCGCCGAGCGCCAGGCCGAAAACGAGCGCGACCCGGTTCTCCGTTTTCCGAAATTCCTGGTGGATGAGGGCGTGCTCGACCGCCACATGCTCCAGCGCATCACTCATGAGATCGACGAAGAGGTGCAGTCGGCTACGCAGCGGGCATTGCGCGATGAGCCGCCGGCGCCGGCGTCGGCCATGACGAATCTGTACTCGCCGGCGGTAGATCCCACCGGGGGCCGATTCGTGCGCGAGCCGCGGTTCCAGGGGGCGCCGATGACGATGGTCGACCTGATCAACGCCACCCTGCGCGAGGAGATGCGGCACAATCCCGACATTCTGGTGTTCGGTGAGGACGTGGCCGACTGCACCCGCGAACCCAATCTTTCCGAAGTGAAGGGCAAGGGAGGCGTCTTCAAAGTTACCGCCGGGCTCCAGGTGGAGTTCGGCGCCGCGCGCAGCTTCAACACGCCGCTGGCCGAGGCGGCGATTGTGGGGCGGGCCATCGGTCTGGCCACGCGGGGACTCAAACCGGTGGCGGAAATTCAGTTCTTTGACTATATCTGGCCCGCCATGATGCAGCTTCGCAACGAACTGGCCACGCTGCGCTGGCGCTCGAACGGCACTTACGCGTGTCCGGCCGTGATCCGTGTCGCCATCGGCGGTTATCTTAACGGCGGCGCCGTCTACCACAGCCAGTGTGGGGAGGCGATCTTCACCCACATTCCCGGCCTGCGCGTGGTGATGCCTTCGAATGCGCTGGACGCGTGCGGTCTGCTTCGCACCGCTCTCCGGTGCGACGACCCGGTCCTGTTTCTGGAACATAAGCGGCTGTATCGCGAGCCCTACAATCGCTCACCCCACCCCGGCGAGGACTTCACCATTCCGTTCGGCAGCGCCCGCGTTGTGAAACCCGGCCAGAGCCTGACCGTGATCACCTACGGGGCCCTGGTGCAAAAAGCCCTCGCCGCGGCGACCCAGGTGGAACGGCGACGTCCCGATGCCGGCATCGAGGTGATCGATCTGCGCACACTGGCGCCCTACGATTGGGAGACCATTCGCGAATCCGTGGAGAAGACCAGCCGGGTGCTGGTGGCCCACGAAGACTGCGTCTCGTGGGGCTACGGCGCCGAGCTTGCCGCGCGCATTTCCGACCAGCTGTTCGAGAGTCTGGATGCGCCCGTGCGGCGCGTGGGCGCGCTGGACACCTGGATCGGCTACCATCCGCAACTGGAAGGGGCGATTCTGCCGCAGATCGAAACGCTGGCGGCGGAGATGGAACGCCTGCTGGGCTGGTGAGACCGCGGCGCGCGGAAGCCTCTCCTATCGATATAATTCTACGTATGCCTGAAAATGCCGTACCTCGCCGTGCGTTTCTCCGTGGTGTCAGCGCCGCGACCGCCCTTTCCTACTCCCGCGTCATGGGAGCCAACGAACGCGTTCAACTGGGCCTCATCGGCTGCGGCGAGCGCGGACGTTATGACATGGGCAACTTCATCAAGACCGACACGGTGGGGGTGGCCGCGCTCTGCGACATCTGGACCGACCACATCGATCGCGCCCGACAGTCCGCCGCCGGCGCAAAAACGTTTACCGACCACCGGAAGCTGCTCGAGATGAAGGAAATCGATGTGGCGCTGATCGCCGTGCCTGATCACTGGCACGCGCAGATCGCGCTCGACGCCCTGAACGCCGGCAAGGACGTTTACGTGGAGAAGCCGCTCACCTTGCGCATCGAAGAAGGGCCGCCCATCGTCAAAGCGGCGCGCGTGAACAACCGCGTTTGCCAGGTGGGGATGCAGCAGCGTTCCGGCAAACACTACCTGGAGGCCAAGAAAGAGTACATGGATTCCGGCAAGCTGGGCAAGATCACCCTGTGCCGGACCTGGTGGCATGGCAACACGTACCATCTGCGCAAGGCGCCGGCGTCCCTGCAGACCAAGCCTTCCGACCTCGACTGGGCGCATTTCCTGGGACCGGTGAAGTGGCGCGACTGGGATCCGCAGCAATACTGGAACTGGCGCGCCTACCTCGATTTTGGCGGCGGGCAGGTGACCGACTTGTTCACTCACTGGATCGACGTGGTCCACATGTTCATGGGGAAGGACATTCCCACGTCGGCGCAGGCAGCGGGCGGCGTCTACTGCTACAAAGACGGGCGCACCGCGCCGGATACGATCAACGTGCTGCTGGAGTATCCGTCCGAATTCACAGCCACGTTTGAAGCCACGTTGGCCCCCGGCATCACCGGAGCCGCGGAGGAGTTCTGCGGCACCCAGGGCCGCCTGTGGATCGACCGGGGCCGGTATGAGTTCCATCCCGTGGGCCGCAATGCGCAACCGACGGTGGTGAAGGCCGAATCGAACATCGATATGGACCATGTCCAGAACTTTCTGGAGTGCGTCAAATCGCGACGACTGCCCAACGGCGATGTACTGGTAGGACACCGCTCGGCGCAGGCTTCGCACCTCGGCAACATCTCCTATATGCAGAAGCGGCGGATCGATTTCGACCCGGTTCGCGAGGAAATCCAGCCGTTCTAGCGTCCTCTAACGCATCGTGGCGCAGGCTCCGGTCTGCCGCCGGGACTCCGCCGGGAGCCTCCGCCGCCGGAAGCGCGGCCGCGTCGCTGCCGTTGTTTTACGCATCGGCGGCCGGGGCCTCCTGCTATACTGATTGTTCAATTACAGACTACCGAGGAGTTTCATGATTTCAGCAACACAATTGCGTCCGGGAATGGTCATCAAGTTCAACAACGAACTGTACTCCATTTTCAGCGTGACGCACCGCACCCCGGGCAACCTGCGCGGATTCGTGCAGGCCCGGATGCGCAGCCTGCGGAGCGGCAGCATGACCGAGCACCGCTTCTCGTCGGAAGACCGCGTGGAAAAGGCCGTGCTCGAAGAACAGGAGATGGAGTATTTGTACGACGACGGCGAATACTACTACTTCATGAACACCGAGACGTTCGAGCAGATGCACCTGATGCAGGACCTGTTGGGAGACGCTACGCAGTATCTGATTCCGCAGCTCAAAGTGACGGTGGAATTCTACGAGGGCAAGCCCATGAGCGTGGAGTTGCCCGCAACGGTAGATCTGACCGTGGTGGAAACCGAGCCCGGGCTGAAGGGCGCCACGGTTTCCAATGTGACCAAGCCCGCCAAAACGGAGACGGGCCTGGTGGTGCAGGTGCCTCCGTTCATCACCGAAGGCGAGAAGATTCGCGTCAACACCTCGGAAGGCACCTACCAGGAACGGGCTTAACCCACGGCCGCACCCAGAGCCGCCACCAGTTCATCCTCCTCATCGCGAAGCACCGTCCGCAGGTCAATCATCAGGCGATTGTTTTCGATTCGCGCCACAACCGGTGGGTGGCCCGAGCGCAGCCGCCGTTCGGTTTCGGCTACGTCCGGGGTCACGATCGCGATGGCCCAGGTAGGGAGCGGCTGCTCGGGCGTCGCACCGCCGCCGATGACGGATCGGGAAGGCACAATTTCGGTCTGAACCTGCGGTATTCGCGCCTGCAGGGCTTGCGCGCGGGCACGGATTTCGGCTTCCGACTGCCGGATCATAGCCAGCGCGGGCACGCTTTCCCATCGTTCGAGCAGCAATGCCCGAAGGGTGTCTTCGAGAGCGCCCGAGATGAGCTTGTCCACCCGCAGGGCGCGGAAGAGCGGGTTGCGCCGCAACCGGGAGATGAGGGAAGGCTGGCCCGCGAGGATCCCTGCCTGCGGCCCGCCCAGCAGTTTGTCACCGCTGAACGAGATCAGGTCGGCGCCAGTTTCCAGGCTGGCGTCGGCGCGCGGCTCATTGATGCCGAACGCCCGCAGGTCGGCCACGCAGCCGCTGCCGAGATCCTCGTAGACCGATAGACCGGTCTCACGACCGAGAGTTACAAGCTCGCCCAGCTCGGGACGTGCGGTGAATCCCGAAATGCGGAAATTGCTGGGGTGCACGCGCAGCAGCAGGCGCGTGCGGTCGGTGATGGCCTGCCGGTAGTCATCGATGTGGGTGCGATTGGTGGTCCCCACTTCGCGCAGCACGGCCCCCGATTTGGACATGATTTCGGGAATGCGGAAGCCATCGCCGATCTCGATGAGTTCCCCCCGCGACACCACCACCTCGCCACCTGCGGCCAGTTCGTTGAGCGCGAGGAAGACGGCTGCGGCGTTGTTGTTGACGACGATAGCCGGCGCGCCGAGCAGCCGCGCGAGCAGACCCGACACGTGGACGTCGCGCTTTCCGCGGTGGCCCGAGGCGAGGTCGTATTCCAGGTTCGAGTAGCCGGGATGAGGGTGGATCGGCCCGAGCGGGGCGCGCCCCAGGTTCGTGTGGAGGACCACGCCCGTAGCATTGATCAGGCGCCGCAAGGAAGGCTGTTCGAGCGCTTCCAGGGCAGCCGTGACACGTGTTTCCAGCGGTAGTTCGTCCACTTCGCCGGCGCGAATTCCCCGGCGGAGTTCATCGAGAGCGCGGCGGATCTCAGCCACGACCAGGCGATGCGGATACCGCCCGGGAACCGGCGCAAGGCGTTCGAGGACCTGGTGGACGGAAGGAAGTTCCCGCATCTTTTCGCTTTCGGTCACGCACTGATGGTACGCGCTTGTCTCCTGGGGGTGCAACAGATTACACTAGAGGCATCGGGGCGTGGCTCAGCCTGGCTAGAGCGCCTGGTTCGGGACCAGGAGGTCGGTGGTTCGAATCCACTCGCCCCGACCAATTCTTTCAATAGTTTAGAGGCAGTAGACGGGCAAACAGCCCACCCAACTGCCCACCCAGTTCCAAAGTTGCTGCGCGAAGTCCGTGCGCCTATACTGCGGCCATGGCAAAGAACGCAGCCAGCCACCTTCCCGCAGCACTGCCCTCCGGCGAGCAACCCGCTTCTTCTGGTCGCACCCTCGCCCCTGTCATCGATATCAATATTCGCCATCTCGGCCGTAAGCCGCAGCCTCAGACACTAAATACCGAAAGAGAATCCGAGGCCTGTATCGCGCCGTCCACGGCGAAGGCAGCTTGCACAACCCAACCGCAGCAGAATGGGCCGCCTTCGATGCGAGTTGCAGTCTGCGAGATATGGGCACTCATCTTTGCGCCTTGCCAACGGGGGAATACTGCCCGAGGGGCCTCGTCTGTCTGGGATGCGTCCATGCGCAGCCGAAAAAGAGTGCTGTCCCCACGTTTCGCCGAATGTTGGCCAGCCATGAACGCCAACTCGATGCAGCCAGGGGCCGCGGAGAACCGGCGGGCCAGATTGCGTCGAGGGAACTCGAGGTTGGCCGCATCCGATCTGCGCTGCGGCGGGCCGAGGAGTTGGGCGACGACGTAGTAGCCGCGATCGAGAGCGCGGCCGGTTAATCGATTCCCGGCGGCGCGCAAAAGCGGCCAATTAACCACCCGAGTAGAGGAGTTCCTATGCGAGGTCGAGACGGCTGCACAAGCCGTCGAGCGCTTGGGGATCGATTTGCGGACGGTACATGAGTTTCTTACGACAGAAGCTGATTCCGGGTAAGCAGATTTGTTTCGTATGCCCCTTGGCAGATCCGGTCGAAGCCTGGGACTCACCCGAGGTGCGGCAGCGGGTACGGGAGATCAAGGAGCTAATCGGCGTGGCTCTGCGTTGCGGTGAGGCGAGATCTCAGACCCGAAAGGGTGGTCCGAGCAACTCCATACCATGGGCGTGCCAGAACGCGGGATTCTGGGGCGGCGGTCGGATTGGCTCACGCACGGCAGGAGGGCAAGCGGCTGGGCCGAGCGAAAACCGCCGGCCTTTTACGCCGCCGAGACCCGGAAAGTGCACCCGCTCTGCAATCGTCTGTTAATGGCAATCTTGCCGTTGGCAGCCGTGATTCAGACATTCCTGCCCGTCGTCAATTGTGATCTGGGCTGGTGCGAATTTCGGCCCGCTCAAATTTGGCCGGGCCGCCGGATTCCGGCTTGGCACAGCATCCTCTACCGGTTTTGTAAGAACGCCCTCGCGTTCTGGATTTCTAGCCTCTCCTCAGCGCCCTGCACGCAAAGCTGGAGCAGCTCGGAATAGCGCTCCTTGGCCCGGTTCTGATCGCCAGAAAGTTCGGCCGCGCGGGCCGCGCCGTATGTGGCGTTGAACCGCTTCGGCGAACTACGCAGGACTGTTTCGAATTCGCGAAGCGCAAGCTCCGGCTGATTCAATTCCATGAGCAATTCGCCGAGCAGTTCACGAGCCGGCAGGACAGCACCCGGCGTCACCGGATGCTTTTCGGTCTTGTCCTCCAGATCGGCGGCGGAGCGCATCCACCGTAAGGCTGACTCGTTGTTACCTTCCGCATGTGCGAGCCACGCCAATGCAGCCTGCCGCTGTATCTCAACCTGCGTGCTCCAGTCATAGGACTCTTTCGTCTGTGCCAGCAACTCGTGAACCGCGGCCAGCTTTTCAATCTCAGCTCGCGCCGCGGACGCATTGCCGCTACGCGCTGAGCCGATAGCCCGCGCGAAATACGTGATCGCCTCGGCGTAGCGGAAACGCGGCCATGGGAACCCGGCCGGCTGGACCTCAAGCACGGCTGCGGCCGACCATCGCCTGCGCTCCAGCGCGTAGCGTGCCGGAATCGCAGCCAGTGCGTAAGCAGCCTGAAACACTTCCTGGTCGACCTTCGAGACTGCAGCCGCTTCGTCCATGACCCGCTTTGCTTCACCGTCCTGGCAGGTCTGGAGGTAGGCATAAACGAGGTAGTCCATCGCATGAAGCTGGTCTTGCGATACCCCGCCAGGAAGGCTCTTCGCCACGTGGTCCTTGGCCACCGCGGCCGAGGCGAGATTCGACGCGATCGAATCCTGCCACAGGCCGAGCCGCGTAAAGATGTGCGATGGCATGTGCAGCGCGTGCGGTACCGCAGGCGCGATCTTGGCGTAACTCCGCGCAGCCGGCAGGGCTAAAATCGCAAGCTGCGGCGAGTCATAGCTGTGAATCAGGTAGTGCGCGATGCCGGGGTGGTTCGGCTGCTCTGGGAGGATGCGATTCAGGATCTCGGCCGCTTGCCTCTGGCTGGCATAGCTCTTGTCCGAAGCAGGCGCGGTTCCAATCAGCGCCAGCGCAAAGAAGATGGCCGCCTCGCGGTCTGCCGGATAACGCGCCGAAAGCTGCTGCATGGCGTTCCGCCACGCCAGCGCTCGCACGCTGTGGGGCAGTTTATCCGAATCGCGGTAAAAGGCATCGAGCGCCGCAACATAGTCGCGCTCGCGCTGGGTTTTGGCCTTCGCCGCTTGCGCCTTTGCGACGGCTGCACTCCCCTTCCTTAGATCGTCCGGCGTAGGGGGGGCCCAGATGGGATGATAGAAGCTCATGGCGATACCCCAGTAACCCATTGCGCAAGCCGGGTCGGCACGGATCGTTTCGGAGAACGCCCGCTCGGCCTCGTCGTACCAGAACGAGTGCAGGAGCGCCACGCCGCGGACGAACGTCTTCTGCGCCGCGGAGGTGCACGATATGGGGAAGTGGACCGAACCGAGCTCATTGACATGATCGTGCTGGTCGCCGAGGGCGCCGCCGGCGGCCAATGTGAGCGCAACCGCGAACTCCGTTACGAATCGTCGCATTATCCACACCCCTAACGCCGAGCACGTCTTCCGCGTTCCGGCGTTCGGACCCCGAAATGGAGCACCCCACCGCAGAGAGTCGCGGCGTCTCATTCCGCTATTTCGAGATATTCTACTCTTCCTCGAAATTGCGCGGTCGCTCAGGAACAAGGCTGTGCTTGTACACGTACTCACCGATGCGGCGCCCCTGGTCCGCACCTGCTTCCTGGTCGAAGCGGAAATGGATACCTCCATAGACACGGGCATCATCAACGTCATCGGTGATCTCCTTTAGTTTTCTGTAAGTCAGGGTCACACCCGGTACCGCGGGCATCGCAAGGGTCAGGTTGTGGGGCCGGCCGCCATAGATGCGCTCCAGCACCTCGCGAGCTGCGCCGCCAGCGGCTCCATGAGCCGACGCATAGCTGGGGAAACAGGGCGTGGTAATAAAGGGTACAAAGGACGGATCGGCGTCAGTCCTTGGATTGTTATCGGTAGCGCCCATGTGAATCGCTGTTTCCGGGCGCCAAAAGTTGTACTGATACTTTGTATCGAAAGTCGCGACTCCGGCGTCACTGATGGCCATGTTCAGGAGCGCGAGAATACGCGCGTTTTCTGAGAGTGACTTGCCTTGAGCGGTGGCAATCTGCCTTGCAACCTGGTTCCACACCTGTACCGGGGGAACGACGGCGTAAAACCGCGCCACGTCAGCGCGATCCGGCGGGCGTTCGGTACTGTTGACGCTCCCGACCGATTTCACCTCGTTGTAGTACATCGCGTACTTCATGCTGGTGAGTGCCGGCGGCGGATCCAACCGGAATTGATCGGCGCTTCGGATACCGAACGGAGTCACATTGCGCCAATAGAAAAAGATTCCGCCCGCTGCGGGGCAACTGGGCGTCAGTTGCCATTCGCCGGGATTGGACGAAGATGGCAGGTAGAACTCGGGCGTCCCCGAGCCATCGTTGGCGCGCGCGGCGATGATTGCCGCGGCGGCCGCTTCACCGACGGCGATTCCAGCGCTTTTCGCCGGACCGTCCGCAATCGGTATGAGCGAGGTCGCCCGTGCGGCATCCAGGCCCGCCGCACTCCCGGGGAAGTAGTTCCTGAGCACGGCGTGTGCGGCGGCGATGGCTGCCGCTTCGGCCGAGGCGCCTGCCGGCGCGGTGATCGTGCCGAGGTACGGCTTGTAATCGCCGGTAATTGCGTTGACCGCCCCGAACACCGCCAGTTGGGTGATCGCGGCGAAGCGTGCCTGAGGAAACGGCGGTTGGCCGCTGACTGTGGCCTGCATGATCGCGTTCCAGTCGAGAACGACATCGGCGCGCGCGACCACGGGGCTCAGTACCAGAGCCGCAACGACCGATCCGAGCCCGAGCCGGATGGCCTTGATAGTGGACGTGTTCATACAACCTCCTGATTGTGGGTTCTGAGTGCTGCTTCAAGGGTCAGGCTCGCAGCACCCGGGAAGTACTTCAATGCTGTTCGGAGGAAATGTGGGTGACACACTATCTTGTGGAATACATTGGAGTTGAAGCGAATGGTGATACCGGCCTGAAGGCATCGGCCGGTGGTATCATCAATAAAATTCGATGGTTGGGTCTTCCGCTTCGCCACAACCGATTCGGTTCGGGGTTTTCGAATTTAATCCTCCCTCCAAAGAGCTGCGCAAGCACGGGATGAAGATCAAGCTTCAAGGGCAGCCTGTGGAAATCCTGGCGATGTTGCTGGCGCGTCCTGGCGAAGTCGTCAGCCGCGAAGACCTGCAGAAGAAGCTTTGGCCGGCCGACACCTTTGTCGACTTCGAACACAGCCTGAACGCAGCGATCAAACGGTTGCGAGCGGCCCTGGGGGACTCGGCCGAGGCGCCGCGCTTCGTGGAAACTCTGGCCCGCCGCGGTTACCGTTTCATCGCCCCTGTTGACGCTGGCCGGGCCGCTACAGCGGAAGCTCCGGTAGCGCTCCCCCAACACCGGTCCCAGCGCCGCCGCTATATTCTCGCCGGCTGTTTGGCCTTCGGAGGGCTGCTGGCAGCGGCCGTAGCGCTTGACACCGCCCACGTGCGCGACTGGATCCGCGGAGGCCGCTCCTCAAGCCCGATCAAGTCCCTGGTCGTGCTCCCGCTCAAGAACCTCTCCGGGGATCCCGAGCAAGAGTATTTCGCCGACGGCATGACGGACGCTCTCAATGCTCACCTCGCAGGGGTGAGCGCTTTACGCGTGATCTCGCAGACCTCCTCGCTGCTTTACAAGGGAACCAGGAAATCGCTCTCGCAGATTGCACGCGAGTTAAACGTGGATGCGGTCGTGGAGGGCTCCGTGCTGCGTTCCGGCGATCGCGTTCGAATCAGCGTGCAATTGATCGAAGGGCCCATCGAAAAGCGTATCTGGGGCCAGACCTACGAGCGCAACTTTCGAGATGTCCTCGACTTACAGAGTGAAGTGGCACGGGCCATCGTCGACGAGATCCGGGTGAAGCTGACACTCAGGGAGCGGACGCGGTTGGCGAAAGCGTCCGAAGCGACTCCGGAAGCCCATCTGGCCTACGCCAAGGGCCGGTTCTATTGGAACAAGAGGACCGAGGAAGGTCTTCGCAAAGCCGTGGAGTACTTTCAGCAGGCAGTGGAGAGAGAGCCCGGGTATGCCGCGGCCTACGCCGGGCTGGCAGATGCCTGGGTGCCGTTGGCCTGGTACGCGTATCTGCCACCCAGGGAAGCTTTCCCCGCCGCCAAGGAGGCGGTCACAAAAGCCCTGCAACTCGATCCTGGTCTCGCTGAGGCCCACACTACTCTGGCATTCATCACCCTTTACTACGACTGGGACCGGCCCGGGGCTGAACGCGAGTTCCGTCGGGCGATCGAATTAAATGCCAACTACGCTAACGCACACCACTGGTATGCCGAATACCTGTCATTGGCCGGCCAACATGAGAGCGCCATCCGGGAGTCGGAACGAGCTCGGGACCTCGATCCGCTTTCCAACATCATTAATACTTGGGTCGGGTCACGGTACTTCTTTGCCCGCCGGTACGATATGGCTATCGAACAGTATCGGAATGCAGCCGAAATGGATCCCAATTTCGTGCCTGTGCACCTGACGCTCGGCCAGGCCTATGTGCAGAAGCGGATGTATCAGGAAGCCATAGCGGAGTTGGAAAGGGCGGTGAGTCTGTCCGGCCGCAGCCCGGTTTACGTGGCCTCCTTGGCGCATGTTTACGGAGTCGCCGGCAGAACGCGTGACGCGCTGAAATTAATCGAGGAGTTGAAGAAGCTCTCGGCGCGCAGATACGTCTCCTCGTTTGATATGGCAATCGCCTTCCTGGGCCTGGGAGACAAGCCACGGACCTTCGCATTCCTGGAGGCGGCGGTTGAGGAGCGTTCGCCGCGGCTGCTTTTTCTGCCGATAGATCCAAGATTTGACCCGCTGCGTTCCGATTCTCGCTTCCAGCGACTGCTCGAACGGGTTGGCGCCGCCGAAGTGATCGAACCAACGGCCCATGTCAGCTTTCGCGAAGCCGGCGTAGGCGCGCGAGCCGGGTGTCGCGGTGGAGGGCCGGGCGTGGCGCTGCCGGTGCGCAATGCCTGGTAGGGCGGCCTCACCTGATCTCGCTCGGCTTCGTAGACATGCGCTGCAACTGGCGGGCCGGCAGTTCGAGTACATGCTCTACCCGCAGAAGTCGCACGGGGTGACCGGGCCGGCGGCGCGGCAGATGAACGAGATGATGGTGGAGTTCTTCGACCGCAGTTTGAAGTAGGCCGCTACTCCAGCCGGAAATCGACGGTGATGGTAGTGACCACCTCCACGGGCTGGCCGTTCAGCAGGGTGGGCTGGTAGCGCCACTGGCGGACCGCATCGAGCGCGGCGCGGACCAGCCCCGGATCGACGGCCGTATTGACGGCGTCCAGGTTGGCCAGGTCGCCCGCAGTGGAGATCACGGCGCGCAGTAGCACCGTGCCCTGGATGCCGGCGCGCTGGAGATCCGCCGGATATTCCGGCCGCACCTGGGAGATGAGCCTGGTGGCCTGCACATTGCCGCCGACGCGGATGCGTTCGGGCGCGCGGGCGGCCGGAAGCGCGGCCGGTGTGGACCGCTGGCCTTTGATCACCAGCGCTTCGGAAACGGTACCCACGTCGAGCTTGCCATCCAGGCGGGAGGGAACGCCGGCCGCGACGGTGGCCTGGGCCCGGAGCAAGGCAAACCCACGCATCCGGAACTCGAGGGTGTAGCGTCCTGGCGGAATCGAGGCGAACCCGTACTCGCCGGCGGCATCGCTGCGGGTGATCTCGCGGTTGGTGCCATCCTGGTTGATGGCGGTCACCTCGCAGTGCGGGACGCGGGCGCCGCTGGCATCCTCCACGATGCCCGCCAGAGCGCCGCGCGCCTGCGCGTAGGCGGTGAGCGAGGCCAGGGGCAGGACCACGGCGAAAACCGCCGCGGCCACGGCCACCGCGGCGCGCGGGCTCACCGGCGCGCGTTTCCGCCCGCGCAGCGCGTACCAGACGGCGGGATGAAACCAGTAGAGGCAGCACGCCAGTTGGGCGATGGCCTGCGCCAGCACGTCCCTGCGGCGCACGTGGGTCAGTTCGTGAAGCAGCACGGCCGAGAGACGCGCCCGGGACCAGCGGGCGGCGTCGGCGGGAAGCAGGACCACCGGACGCAGGATCCCCCAGGTCAGCGGCATGGGAGTTTCCGCGGAGTGGAGCACCCGCACGCGCGGGTTGCTGCCGGGGGCGGGCGCATAAGGAGCCGGCGCCGATCGCCCGACCAGGCGGGAAGTGCGTGCGGCGCCCACGAAGAACCATGCCGCCGTGGCCGCCAGAATCACGGTTCCCTTCCCTGCGTTTTCGGCCATCAACGCCAGCCACGTCATATCAAGCTCCTTCCTTTTTTGCCTGCTCGATCAGGCCCGCGATATGGTCCAGTTCCTGCGGCGAAAGATCCGCCGCCGACAGATCCAGCAGCGCCACCACGGCCTGCTCCACCGACCCCTCGAAAAACGTGCTCACCAGGTGCCGCATGGCCGAGCGCCTCGCGCTGTCGCGCGCCACGGTCGGCAGGTAGACGTAGCGCAGAGCCTCCTCCACGTGGCGCACGTGCCCCTTCTCTTCGAGGACGCGGAGCTTGGCGCGCACCGCCGAGTAGGTGGGCGGATCCGGCAGGGCGGCCTGAATCTCGGCCGCGGTGGCGCGCCCGCGCTGGTAGAGGATGTCCATCATCTGCCGCTCGCGGCGGCTGAGGTTGCGATGTCCTTCTTTCCGCATGGCGTATGCTGCAAAAGCAACATCCTGTTGCAAAAGTAGCATCGGACGGGCGGCGTGTCAAGGGGGGATTACAATAAAAGCGTCCTCCCATGCTCAAAACCGAAGCCGGGATTCCGCCGGCGCCCGTCTCCGGACGCCCCGGCGGTTCATTCGCGCGATATGCCTGGGCCGTGCTGGCGTACAACGTCGGGGTGATCTTGTGGGGCGCCTACGTGCGCGCCACGGGTTCGGGCGCAGGCTGTGGCAATCACTGGCCGCTGTGCAACGGCACGGTGACGCCGCACTCACCCAGCGTCCAGACGCTGATTGAATTCACCCATCGAGCCACCAGCGGCCTGGACCTGGTACTGGTAGCGCTGCTGGTGGTGTGGGCCTTCCGGGCGTTCCCACGGCGGCATCCGGCCAGGCTCGGCGCGGCTCTTTCGGGCGTATTCCTGGTTACCGAGGCGCTGCTGGGGGCGGCTTTGGTGCTGCTCGAGCATACCGCCAGGAACGCCTCGGCCAACCGCGCGTATTCGCTGTCCACGCACCTCATCAATACGCTCACTCTGCTCGCCTGCCTGACGCTGACGGCCTGGTGGGGCACGGGGAAGCCCGCTATCGATGCGCGTGGCCGGGGCGTGTGGAGCACCACCATCGCGCTGGGTTCGTTCCTGCTCGTGGGGGTGAGCGGCGCCATCGCCGCACTGGGCGATACGTTGTTCCCCGCCGGTTCGCTGGCAGCCGGACTCGCCCAGGATTTCGATTCCGCGGCCAACATTTTCGTCCGCCTGCGGATCTGGCATCCCCTGCTCGCGGGGGCGGTGGCGGCGTGGCTGGTGGTGTACGTGGTGGTCAGCGCGGGCCGCCGTCCGGACATGCGCCGGTGGGTCCGGGCGGTGCTCGGCCTGGCAGGGCTGCAACTACTGGCCGGTGGGCTCAACTGGGTGCTCCTGGCTCCGGTGTGGATGCAAATTGCGCACCTGCTGCTGGCCGACCTGCTGTGGATTGCGCTGGTGCTGTTCGCCGCCACGCTGTTATCAGGGGCGCCCGGTGCGAATGTAGCCGTGGCGCTCTAAAGTTCGCGGCCAATCCGCCGATAGTGTCGATGAATGCGATGGATCTGGATCCTGGCGGCATTGCCGCTGCTGGCGCAGACCCCCGCGGCATCGCCGCGGGAGGTGATGCGCGCGGCCATGGAGAAGCAGCGGGAGGCCGCCCGGAAGCAGACGGAGTCGATCCGCAAACAGGCCGAGAATCTCGGGGTTTCGCTCGGCTCGGCGAGCGGAGAGGGGTCCGTTGCGGAGGATCCGGCCGCCATGAAAGATCCGGCGCCGGTGCGGGCGGCATCGGACATCCCGTGCGATCCCCTGGCGGATGAAGCCATCTCACCGATCATCGAAGCTGCCGCCCGGGCGCAGACCCTCGCGCCCAAGCTCATCCGCGCGGTGATCGAACAGGAATCCGGCTATCGGCCTTGCGCCGTTTCGCCGAAGGGCGCCCGGGGCCTCATGCAACTCATGCCCGACACGGCCCAGCAACTCGGCGTGGAAGATCCCTTCGATGCCCGTCAGAACGTGGACGGCGGCGCGAGATACCTGAAACAGCTTCTGGATAAATATGCGGGCAGCCTGGAGCAGGCGCTGGGGGCGTACAATGCCGGGCCGGGAACGGTGGACCAGGTGGGCGGGGTGCCCAACATCCGGGAAACCCAAGACTATGTGAAGGCGATCCTGCAAAAAATCGGCGCAACCGGGAGCAGCACGTCACGGGCGCCACCGAAATGACAGGGCGTGCCGCTCGCGTCCGGCGGTAACCGGCGCGGTGACGGAGGCTCGCCCTACCGTGGAATATCGAGGTCGTTCCAGACCCGCTCGAGCGTGGTGACCAGGCGATCGACGTGCGCTTCGGTGTGCGCCGCGGTGCAGGAGATGCGCAGCAGGTTCTGTGCCGCCGCCGGCCGGAGGACGGGGTTGATGTAGATTCCCTCTTCGAGCAGCGCCTTGCAGAGGCGGCACAAATCGAGTTCGTCCTGGATGACCACCGGAACGATGGCCGTCTCACCGGGAAGCACGTTAAAGCCGCGGGTTCCCAACTCGTCGCGCAAAAGCTGGGCAATGTGCAGCAGGCGTTCGCGACGTTCGGGCTCCTTCTTCATGATTTGCAGAGCGGCACCCACGGCGGCCACCGAGGCGGCCGGCAGGCTGGCCGAAAACACAAACGGCCGCGCGGTGTGCTTCAGATAGTCGATGACGGCGCGTTCGCCGGCGATGAATCCGCCCACCGACGCCAGCGACTTGCTGAATGTGCCCATCACCAGGTCGACGTCGTCCAGCACGCCCAGATGTTCCGCCGCGCCCGCGCCGGTGGGGCCAAGCACCCCGATGCCGTGCGCCTCGTCCACGTAGACCCGCGCTCCATAGGGCTTGGCGAGCTTGATGATGCCGCGCAGATCGGCAACGTCGCCCTCCATGCTGAAAACGCCTTCGGAGACGATCAGGATCTTGTCTTCGGGCGGGCAGTTTTCGAGGCAGCGCTCGAAGTGTTCCAGGTCGTTGTGGCGAAACCGCATGGTGCGGGCGGCGGAGCGCAACGCTCCCTCCACCAGACTGGCGTGGAGGTTGTGATCGCAAATCATGACGTCACCCTTTTCGGTGAGGGCCGACAAGGTGGCGTAGTTGGCTTGAAACCCCGTTCCGAAGATGAGGGCGGTCTCCTTGTGCACGAACGCGGCGAGCTCGCTCTCCAGTTTGACGTGCAGGTCGAGCGTGCCGTTCAGCAGCCGGGATCCGCTACAGCCGCTTCCGTATTTCTTCAGAGCCTGAACGGCGGCCTCTTTCACCTTGGGGTGGGTGATCAGGGCCAGATAGTCGTTGGACCCGAACATCAGCACCTTGCGATGCCCCATGCGAACTTCGCCGGCGCCGCATCCTTCGCGGTCGCCGAAGACTTCGAAGTACATGTACAAGCCGGCGGACTGCAAATCACCCGGACGGGTGAAATTGCGGCACTTCTCAAACAGGTCGTTCGATCCGCTGCCCTTCTTCTTGCTGGTGATGTCGCTAGACGATAGGCGCATGGGTCCTCAGTTCCATTCGTAGATTCGGTAAGTCTTGTATCGCTTTGCCCCCATGAGTTCCAGGGAACGATTCATCAGAATGTTGTCTTCCAAGATCCACGACATTTCGCAGTCGTAGTACCCCAGCCTCTTGGCCGCGCGCAGCAGTTCCGCATAGAACGCCGCCGCGAGGCCCGAGGTGCGATACTCCTCGATCACCCCCAGTGCGAGCACCCGTACAGTTTGGATCAAACGTTGATGGTACAGGATTTTGAACAACCCCGTCGGCAACAGCTTTCCCCCAGCCGGTTTGAGAGCGTGATTGATATCCGGCAAGGCCAGTGCGAACCCCACCACCTGTCCGCCCACCTCGCCGATGAGCACCAGTTCAGGTTTGAGAATCTGCTTCATCTCTTTGCCCATCGCCAAGAACTCTTCGCGCGACATGGGGATGAAGCCCCAATTCCTGACCCACGCCTTGTTGTATACTTCCCAGACCTTGGCCACTTCGGCGTCAAAGTCCTTCACGTTGATAGGACGAACATGAACGCCATTGGTTGCCCGGGATCGATCGGCCACGCGGTCGATCTTGCGGCTGTCCATATCATTCGTACGGATATAGTATGCCAGCAGATCCTTGGCTTTGCGCAAGCCCACCTGGTCCATGAGGGCGGGATAGTACCGAGGGTTATACGCCATCATGATCACCGGGCTCGAGTCGAAACCCTGGATCAGCGTGCCGCACTCGTAGTTGGTGGACGGGTTGACGGGGCCACGCAGGAAACGCGCGCCGCGATCGAATGCCCACCCTCGAGCCCGGGTCAGCAGGGCGGCCGCCACCTCGCGGTCGTCCACACTCTCGTAAAACCCGAAAAAACCGGCTTGCTCCTCGTGGACCCGATTGTGGGTCGGATCGAGGATGCCGGCTATGCGCCCCACGGTCCGGCCACCCTGACGCGCCAGGAAGAACTCGACATCAGCGTTAGCATAATACGGATGTTTCCCGCGGTCGAGTAATTCCTTTACCGCGATCCGCAACGGAGGCACCCAATGGGCGTCGTCGCGGTACAAAACGTAGGGGAATTCGATAAATTCGCGAAGGGCCCTTTTGCCCTCAACTGCAACAATCTCGATGCCCCCCAATCCGAACACTCCCTTTCGAAAGACTCCGGTACATCACGGGCGCAAGCAGTACAAGCACACCCGCCACGCCGGCTCCCGCGAGCACGTCGACGGTATAGTGGTATCGAAGATAAACTGTAGCAAAAATGAGGAACGGAGTGTAAGCGAAATAGATCCGGAATAACCTCTTACTTACCAACGCGCTGCCGCACCACGCCAACAGGGTGAGTTCGGTGTGCCCGCTTGGAAAACAGTCATAATGTGCCGATTCCAGGCGGTCCAGGGTCGATTGCATGGTTTGAAACAGCCACAGGCCGCGTAAGGGTATGTGTTGCAAGTGGCTTAGCAGAAATCGCGGGCCGCGCGCCGGCACCAGGAGATACCCGATATAAGAGACGAGAAACCCCAGAGCTATTAAAAAAGCATAATATTGGAACTCCGCGTAACAGCGCTTCTTCCAGAGTAAGTATGCGACCAATAGTACGGCCGGTACGAACAGTGTATATGCCACCTGCAACAGTTCGGTAAGCACCGGCGTTTGGATTCGCTCCAGCCAGACGGTGGGATTGGCATGCCAAATCCGATAATCGACATCGGCCAGCCATCGGTCACAATCGGTTTGCCGGATTGCCCGAACAAAAAGCGCCATTTCCCTGTAACAGGAAGCTACGTAAGGGAGGGGGTACCAGTTCCGGAAGAACCAACTGGTCGGGTTAGGACGTTTCACCTGATAAATAATGAGGAGTGCGCCCGCGAGATGCCAGGCGAGTAATGCCGCGGCGTTTGGAATGCGGTTCCAGCAGGCCAGCACGAGCACCAGCGAGAACCCGAAGTAAGGCAGAATGACCTTATCGACGGCCCAGAACGAGGTGCTGTCGCGTTCGCCCGCTTTCAGTAACTTAGCCACCCGGCCTCCCTATACCATGCGAGTGTTTGACGCAGTCCGGTCTCCAGAGAGGTCGTGGCTTCGAAGCCTAACTCCCGGGCGGCGCGTTGGGTCGTACAGGTCCAATACCGGCATTCGGCTTCCCTCACCTTCTCTCGCGAGATGATACCGGGTTTACCGGTGATGCGCGACCACATTCCCGCACCAGTGCCGGCGAGACGGGCAAGAGGCAGAGGGATGGAAATGACGCGCAGGCGGCGGCCCATGATGCGGGCGGCGGTGGCCGCCAGGTCGGCCCAGGTGGCGGGTTTGGGATGGGCGAGAAAATAGGTGCCGCCGGAAGAGGGTGCGGCACGCGCAGCCCGGACGATACCGTCCACCAAGTCCTGGACGTAGATGGCGCTGAACCATCGCTCGCCGCCCGCGATTTCGAGCGCGATCCCGCGCGCAATCGGTTTGAGGATTGCGAGGACGGCCGTATCGCGAGGTCCATATACGACCGGCGGCCGCACCACCACGGCATCCGGCGCCAGGCGCCGGACAACGCGCTCGGCCCCCAGTTTCGATTTGCCATAGTTGGTCAGCGGATGGGGCTCGGTGTCCTCGGTCACCGGCTGACCATCCAGGCTGGGGCCGATGGCGGCGAGCGAGCTGACGTGGACGAGACGCACTCTCGACTTCACCAGCGCCCGCATCAGAACCTCGGTCGTCTGGACGTTGCCGGTCCAGTAGTCCCGGGAGCGGAGGGCGGCGGTAACGCCGGCAAGGTGGATCACCGTGTCCACGCCCGCGAGGGCCTCGGGAATCCCGGCGCCGGTGGTGAAATCGGCGTACACCGCATCCAGTTGAGACGGCAGAGGAGTACGACGCGGCTTGCGCCGAAGAAGACAACGCACGGGGAGTTTTTCGGCTGACAATCGTTCCAACAGGTGCCCGCCAATAAAGCCGGTCCCGCCGGTGACGAGGATCATTACCGGGGTGTACTGCGGAAGGCCACCTCGCCGAAATAGCTTTCCGCGAAGGTGCTGGTATGCTGCGAATTGATTTGAATTCGCAGGCCCTTCACGCGCGGCGCCGTCCGGCCGAACGCCCGTTGATAATCGCCGGCCACGTTGCGGCTTTCCGCGATCCAGCGGTTCGCCAGGTTGCCGCCGGACTGGCAGACCATGGCGAAAAGGTGAACCAGCGGGATGAATCCCGCTCTCTGCTCGGCGCCTTTGGGAGCGGTGGTGTCCCAGATGTACGACAGCACCCGCCGGTCTTCGAATGCGACCATTAACTGCGCGGCCTGGTCATCGGTGGCGGCACGGCGGAAATCGCCGCCGTCCGGAAGTTGGGTCACCTTCCAATCCCAAGTAAGGTACGGGAACCGGGCCGGATCCACATCCACGCCATGCTCGAGCGCGAAGGAGGCCTTATTGCTGCGGAGATGCAGGCACGAGCCTTCGGCCCCCTCACAGACGGAAATATCCGGCTTGCCATGGTTCACTTTCACCTGCCAATCCCGAGGCAGACGGCCGACGTTCCACTGCGACGTGTTCAGCACGATGAACGCAAGTTGATTGGTTCGGGCCTGAAAAGCCAAAAAAAGACCAAGGCAAACGAGCAGGGGCTTCTTCAATGGACCTCGCAAAAGAGCAATGCGCCGTAGGTTCTCTAACAATATCGCACGTTTCCGCGGATCGATTCCACGGATTCCACAAGGAAGACGGCAGCCGGCAAGCCGCGGTTTCGGCGGCCGCGCACCGCTCAGTGGCCGGTCTTACGCTCGACTTTGTCGGCAGCTTTGCCGGTCTCCTCGGCACCCTTGTGGACGGCCTTCTTCGTGCCTCGTTTCACGCGGTGGGCCGTCTTTTTGGTGGTCTTCTTGACCGCCTTGCCGGTGTCCTTGGCAGCTTCTTTGGCGTTGTGGCCGGCGTCTTTCATATCCTGGCCGGCGGTTTGGGCCGGAACGGAAACGGCGGCCAGCCCTGCAAACAACAGCATGGCCAGTATGGATCTGGTGATCAATCTCATACAAACGAACCAGCAGACGGCCCGCCAGTGAGATAAAAATTACGGCCGGCGATCTAGGGCGGCCTGGACTGAATGGCCTGCAGCGTCTGCGCCGCCTGCTGGCGGATGGTGTCGGGCATGCCGGGCACGGGGTGGGCATAACGCTCGACGACGTCCACATCACTTGGCAGGCCGACCAGATACATCCCCCGCAGCGCCTCCCACACATGATTTTTGTCGGCGGAAAGCTCGGCGAGCACCTGTCCCTGTCGCACCTCGCCTCCCTCTTTCTGATCGAGCGAACGCACCTCGCCGGGGACCGGGGAGCGCACTTCGACTTCGCCGATGCGGGCCACCAGGGTCCCGGGATTGACGTAATCGCCGAGCTTGAGGCGGTACTTCAGCCGCCCGGATGCGGGAGCGGTGATGCCGTACGGCTGGAGCATGGCCACCAGTTCGGGACGCGCCGCCCCATCATGGAAAGCCGCCAGCGCGAGCGCCGCGTTGCGCCGCACCATCGGCTGCGGATCGTGAACCAGCCGCAGCAGCGCTTCATGAAACGGCGGGTAGTGGGTATCCTGCCCCATGATCCAGGCGGCGGTCTGGCGCAATTCCAGCCTGGGGCTGGACGCCTCCTCGACGATCTGCGGATACCATCGGGAGATATCGCGGTGCTGGGACATCCGCTCGCCCAACTGCACCAGCGCGTGTTGGGCGTGGCGGGGCTTGGAACGGTCGGCGAAGTAGCTGTCGATATCGGCATCGCTGAGCTTGCGGCCGAACCAGGTGTAGTACCAGAAGAGAAACGGAAACAACACCAGCAGGAAAGCGAACAGCGTGATGAGGAGGTAGGCCCTGCGGCCGGGTCGGCGGGAGGAAGTCATTCTTCAAAAAGCGCGCGGGCGGCGGCCGCCCGGTCGGTCGTAGTCGGATACCCGGCGATGGTCATGGCCACAAAAAAGCCGGCACCCGCGACGCGGATGCCGGCTCCCAGAATACCAGAGTCTATTCGGCGAGCGATCCTTCGCCGGTGTCCTCCGGGAGGCCGCCGGCGTATTGCAGCCGCGTCTCCTCGTCGTAGCCGGGGATGGCGTCGAGCGCGGGTTCGGCCACTGGCTCCTCCACCACGTCCTCGCCCGCGATTTTCACCTGGCGGTAGTACTCCATGCCGGTACCGGCAGGAACCAGGCGGCCCATGATCACGTTCTCCTTCAGACCCCGCAGGTAGTCCACCTTGCCGTTGATGGCGGCCTCGGTGAGCACGCGCGTGGTCTCCTGGAACGATGCCGCGGAGATGAACGAATCGGTGGAGAGCGAAGCCTTGGTGATGCCCATCAGCTTGGCCTTGCCCTGAGCCGGACGCCCGCCGGCATCGGTGACGCGTGCGTTCTCGGCGCGGAACTTGAACTTGTCGACGATCTCCTGCGGAAGGAATTCGGTGTCGCCGATATCCTCGACCTCGACCCAGCGCATCATCTGCCGGGAGATGGTCTCCAGGTGCTTATCGTTGATATTGACGCCCTGCAGGCGGTAGACTTCCTGAATCTCGTTGACCAGGTACTTTTGCAGTTCCTTTTCGCCGAGTACCGCCAGGATGTCATGCGGGTCGCGCGGCCCGTCCATGAGGGGCTCGCCGGCCTTGACCCTTTCGCCCTCCTGCACGTTGATGTGGACGCCGCGCGGCAGTGCGTACTCCCGCTTCTCGCCGGCTTCCCCTTCCACGTAGATCTTGCGCTGGCCTTTGGAGATCTCGCCGTACTTCACGACGCCGTTGATCTCCGCGATGATGGCCGTCTCGCGCGGCTTGCGCGCTTCGAACAGTTCCACCACGCGCGGCAGACCGCCGGTGATGTCCTTGGTCTTGGTGGTCTCTCGAGGGATCTTCGCCAGCACGTCGCCGGCGTGAACCTCTTCGCCGTCGCGAACCATGAGGTGCGCGTGAGTCGGCATCAGGTACTTCTTGCGGTCGGCCTTGCCGGGGGTATCGGGGCGGACTTCGATGGTCGGCTGGCGCTTCTCGTCCGGGGAATCGGTGACGACGAGCTGCGACATACCGGTCACCTCGTCCACCTGCTCCTGCAAAGTCATGCCGTCGATCAGGTCGCGGAAGTGCACCGCGCCCGAAACTTCGGTCAGGATCGAGAAGGTGTAGGGATCCCATTCGAGCAGCACCTGGTTGCTCTTCACGGGAGCGCCGTCCTCGACCAGCACGCGCGCGCCGTACACCACCGGATAGCGTTCCTTCTCGCGGCCCTTGTCATCGACCACCGCCATGATGCCGTTGCGGTTCATGGCGATGAGCTCGGCCTGCTTGCTGCGTACGGTCTGGATGCCGATATAGCGCGCGAACCCGTCGGATTTCGCGTCCTGGGTGGATTGCTCGCTGACGCGGGTGGCGGTGCCGCCGATGTGGAAGGTGCGCATGGTCAACTGCGTGCCGGGTTCGCCGATGGACTGCGCCGCGATGACGCCGACCGCCTCGCCGCGCTCCACCAGCCGGCCCGTCGCCAGGTTGCGGCCATAGCACATGACGCACACACCGCGCTTGGATTCGCAGGTCAGCACCGAGCGGATCTTGACGCGCTCGATACCGGCCGACTGAATCGCCGCCGCCAGGTCTTCGGTGATCTCCTGGTTGACGGCGACGATCACGTTGCCTTCGTAGTCCTTCTGATCTTCGAGCGCCACGCGGCCCACAATACGGTCGCGGAGAGGCTCGATGATTTCGCCGGATTCGATGATCGGCTCGACGTAGATGCCCTCGGTGGTGCCGCAGTCGGGCTCGGTCACGATGACGTCCTGCGCCACGTCCACCAGGCGCCGGGTGAGATAGCCGGAATCGGCGGTCTTCAACGCGGTATCCGCCAGTCCCTTGCGGGCGCCGTGCGTGGAGATGAAGTATTGCAGCACGTTGAGGCCTTCGCGGAAGTTGGCCGTGATGGGGGTTTCAATAATCTCGCCGGAGGGCTTGGCCATCAGCCCGCGCATCCCCGAGAGCTGGCGGATCTGCTGTTTGGAGCCGCGCGCGCCGGAGTCGGCCATGATGTAAATCGGGTTGAGATAGCGGCCGGTGCGGTCGTCCTCTTCCATCGCCTGGAACATTTCATCGGAAACCTTCTCGGTGACCTTCGACCAGATTTCGATGATCTTGTTGTAGCGCTCGCCGTGGGTGATGGCGCCGTCCTGATACTGGCTCTCGACGTTCACCACTTCCCGTTCGGCCTCGCGCACCAGGCCGGCTTTCTCGCCCGGCACCACCATGTCGTCGATGCCGATCGAAATGCCCGCCCGCGTGGCGTACAGGAAGCCCAGCGACTTGACCTCGTCCAGCATCTGCACGGTCACCTGGAGTCCGAACTTCAGGTAACAATACTGGACCAGTTGGGCCAGCCCTTTCTTCTTCAGCAGGCCGTTGATGAACGGCATGTCCTGGGGCAGGCTGTCGTTGAGGATCACCCGGCCCACGGTGGTCTCCATGTACTGCTTGATGAACTCGATGGGCTCGGTGTGCAGGATGTTCTGGTTGTCGAAAGCGTGCACCAGGTCGATCACGCGGCCGGTGTAGCGCAGCTTGATCGGGGTGAGCGTTTCCACCTCGCCCATTTCGAGCGCAATCAGCACGTCATCGGTGGAGGCGAAGGTGCGGCCCTCGCCCTTGGCGCCGGGACGCGCCTTGGTCAGGTAATAGCAGCCCAGCACCATGTCCTGCGTCGGAATGGCGATGGGGGCGCCGTGGGCCGGCGAGAGAATGTTGTTCGCCGACAGCATCAGCGTGGAAGCTTCGATCTGCGCCTCGGGCGAAAGCGGAATGTGCACCGCCATCTGGTCGCCGTCGAAATCGGCGTTGAATGCCGTGCAGACCAGCGGATGGATCTTGATGGCCTTGCCTTCCACCAGCACCGGCTCGAAGGCCTGAATGCCGAGGCGGTGGAGGGTGGGAGCGCGGTTCAGCAGGATCGGGTGGTCCTTGATGACCTCTTCCAGGATGTCCCACACCACCGGGTCCTGCTGTTCGACCAGTTCCTTGGCCTGCTTGATGGTGGTGCAGTGCCCGCGCTGTTCGAGGCGGTGATAGATGAACGGTTTGAACAGTTCGAGCGCCATCTTTTTGGGCAGCCCACACTGGTGCAGGCGCAGCTCGGGGCCGACCACGATCACCGAACGGCCCGAGTAGTCCACGCGTTTGCCCAGCAGGTTCTGGCGGAAGCGGCCCTGCTTGCCCTTCAACGTATCGGAAAGCGATTTGAGCGGGCGGTTGTTGGCCCCGCGCAGCACGCGGCCGCGGCGGCCGTTGTCGAACAGCGCGTCCACGGCTTCCTGCAACATGCGCTTCTCGTTGCGCACGATGACGTCGGGCGCATGCAGTTCGATCAGCTTCTTGAGGCGGTTGTTGCGGTTGATGACGCGGCGGTACAGATCGTTCAGGTCGGAGGTGGCGAAGCGGCCGCCATCGAGCGGCACCAGCGGGCGCAGTTCCGGCGGAATCACCGGGATGACGTCCAGAATCATCCACTCGGGCTTGTTGCCCGATTTACGGAAGGATTCCACCACGCGCAGCCGCTTGGCGAATTTCAGTTTTTTCTGGACCGATTGCTCGGTCTTCATCTTTTCGCGGATCTCTTCGGAGAGGGCGTCGACATCGACCTTCTTGAGCAGCTCCTTGATGCCTTCGGCGCCCATCATCGCCACGAACTTGCCGGGAAACTCCTGGTCGAGCTGACGCTTGCGTTCGTCGGTGACCACCTCGCCGCGGCTGAGCTCCGGCACCTCGCCCGGTTCCACCACCACGTAGGCTTCGAAGTAGAGCACGCGTTCGAGCTCGCGGAGCGTGATATCGAGCAGATGTCCGATGCGGCTGGGCAGGCCCTTAAAGAACCACACGTGCGAGCACGGGCTGGCCAGTTCGATATGGCCGAGACGCTCGCGGCGCACGCGCGCCAGCGTCACTTCCACGCCGCACTTGTCGCAGACCACGCCGCGATGCTTCATGCGCTTGTACTTGCCGCACAGGCACTCCCAATCCTGCGTAGGTCCGAAGATCCGCGCGCAGAACAGACCGTCCCGCTCCGGCTTGAACGTCCGGTAATTGATAGTCTCCGGCTTGGTGACTTCGCCGTGGGACCAGCTCCGGATTTTTTCCGGAGAAGCCAGAGAAATGCGGATCGAATCGAAATCCGCGATCAAATTCGCTCGATCGTACGGAGAAGATCTCAAAATAGCCTCCAGTTCTTAACAGCCTGATTAGCCGCCGATAAACGCCGATGAACGCGGATAAAACCAGTTCGTATGTGCGTTCATCGGCGGCTATGTTCTCAATCAGCCGCGAGCGCCGTGTCCGGTATTTCGCGCGGCTTCTTCATCAACTCCACATCGAGACACAACGATTGCAGCTCGCGAATGAGCACGTTGAAGGATTCCGGTACGCCCGGCTCGATGGCAGCTTCGCCCTTGACGATGGCCTCGTAAATCTTGGCGCGGCCGTAAACATCGTCGGACTTCGCCGTCAGCAGCTCCTGCAGAATGTAGGCGGCGCCGTAGGCTTCGAGCGCCCAGACCTCCATTTCGCCGAAGCGCTGGCCGCCGAACTGCGCTTTGCCGCCCAGGGGCTGCTGGGTGATCAGCGAATAGGGGCCGATCGAGCGCGCGTGGATCTTGTCGTCCACCAGGTGCGACAGTTTCATCATGTAGATGTAGCCCACGGTCACCGGCTGTTCGAAGGCGGTGCCGGTCAAGCCATCGTGCAGGATGGTCTTGCCCGAGCTGGGAAGCTCGGCGTCGCCCAGGGCTTTCTTGATTTCCCGCTCGGTGGCGCCGTCGAACACGGGGGTGGCGAAATGTACGCCGAGCGCCTTGGCCGCCCAGCCCAGGTGGGTCTCCAGAATCTGACCCACATTCATACGGGAGGGGACGCCCAACGGATTGAGCACGATTTCGACCGGCGTGCCGTCCGGCAGGTAGGGCATGTCCTCGTCCGGCAGAATGCGCGCGATCACGCCCTTGTTTCCGTGGCGGCCGGCCATCTTGTCTCCCACCGAAAGCTTGCGCTTCATGGCGATGTAGACCTTGACCAGCTTGATGACGCCCGGCGGCAGTTCGTCGCCCTTGCGGAGCTTGCCGACTTTTTCGTCGGTGATCTTTTCGAGCACCGCGATCTGCCGCGAGGTCATCTCTTCGATTTCGTCGATCTGCTCGTTCAGGCGCGGGTCCTTGTTGGCCAGGCGCATGCGTTTCAGGTCGCGCGACTTCATCTTCTCGATGATGTCGCGCGTCAGGTCGGTGTCTTTCGACAACAGGCGCTTGTTGGTCTTCTCGTCGTGCAGGTCGGCCAACAGCCGCTTGCCTTCCAGGAGGCCGCTCAACCGCTTGGCGCGTTCGTCGGTCAAAATGCGGATTTCATCCTGAAGGTTGCGCTGCAGCCGCGCGATCTGCGACTCCTCGATGGACTTGGAGCGTTCGTCCTTCTCCTGCCCTTTGCGCGAGAAGATCTTGCAATCGACGATGGTGCCCTCGATGCCGGGCGGGCAGTACAGCGACGCGTCCTTCACATCGCCGGCCTTTTCGCCGAAAATCGCGCGCAGCAATTTCTCTTCGGGGGTGAGCTGGGTTTCGCCCTTGGGCGTCACCTTGCCCACCAGGATGTCGCCCGGCTTGACGGTGGCGCCGATGCGGATCACGCCGCTTTCGTCCAGGTTGCGCAGGAACGAATCGGCGATATTCGGAATATCGCGGGTGATTTCCTCCGGACCCAGCTTGGTGTCGCGGGCTTCGATCTCGAACTCCTCGATGTGGATCGAAGTGTAATAGTCTTCCTTGACCAGCTTCTCGCTGACCAGGATGGCGTCTTCGAAGTTATAGCCGCGCCAGGGCATGAAGGCCACCAGCACGTTGCGTCCGAGGGCCAGTTCCCCCTCGTCGGTGCAGGGACCGTCGGCCAGCACCTGGTTCTTGCCGACGCGCTGCCCGACCGCTACGATCGGCTTCTGGTTGATGCAGGTATTCTGGTTGGACCGTTTGAATTTGGTGAGCTGGTAGATGTCGGCGCCCACCTCGCGGGAAAGCTGGCCTTCGTGGGCCGTGCCTTCGACGCGAACGATGATGCGTTCGGAGTCCACCGAATCGACCACACCCGGGCGCTTGCAGAGCACCACCGCGCCCGAGTCGCGGGCCGTGACGTACTCCATCCCGGTGCCTACATAGGGAGCGTCGGCGCGAAGCAGCGGAACCGCCTGGCGCTGCATGTTGGAACCCATCAGGGCGCGGTTGGCGTCATCATTTTCGAGGAACGGAATCAAACTGGCCGCCACCGACACGAGCTGTTTGGGGCTGACGTCGATATACTCGATCTCTTCGCGCGGCTTCAGCACGAAGTTGCCGGCCTGGCGGGCGTTGCACAGCTCGGGAACGATGCGGCCCTTTTCGTCCAACTGCACGTTGGCCTGCGCCACGACCCATTTGTCTTCTTCCCAGGCCGACAGGTACTCGCAGTGGGCCTCATACTCGGCCGGCTGTTTCTTGCCGGCGACCTTGCGGTTGGACTCTTCGGTGTCCGGGCGCGACACGATATCGCCCACCTTGAAGTGGGTATCGCCGGGATTCAGGATCTTGACTTCGTCGATCACCATGCCCTTCTGCACCTTGCGGTACGGGCTTTCGATGAATCCGTATTCATTGATGCGGGCGAAGCAGGAGAGCGAGGAAATCAGACCGATGTTCGGGCCTTCCGGCGTTTCGATCGGGCAGATGCGGCCATAGTGCGTCGGGTGCACGTCGCGCACTTCGAATCCGGCGCGCTCGCGGCTCAGACCGCCGGGACCCAGGGCCGAAAGACGCCGCTTGTGGGTGATCTCCGACAACGGGTTGGTCTGGTCCATGAACTGCGAGAGCTGGCTCGATCCGAAGAATTCGCGAATGGCGGCCATGACCGGCTTGGCGTTCACCAGGTCGTGCGGCATGGCCGTCGACATCTCCTGGTACACCGACATCTTTTCCTTGATGGCGCGCTCCATGCGCACCAGGCCGATGCGGAACTGGTTTTCGAGCAGTTCGCCCACGGCGCGCACGCGCCGGTTGCCCAGGTGGTCGATATCATCGACGGCGCCCAGACCGCGCCGCAGCTTCAACAGGTACTTGATGGTGGCCCGGAAGTCCTCTCCATCGAGGGTGCGCTTGTCGAGGCTGGTGGCGTCCGACTTGTCGAACAACTTGATGTTGAACTTCATGCGGCCCACGCGCGAGAAGTCGTACTTGCGCGGGTCGAAGAACATGCCCTGGAAGAGCTGGGTGGCGGTGTCGAGCGTCGGCGGATCGCCCGGCCGCAGTTTGCGGTAGATCTCGATCAGCGCCTCGTTTTGCGTCTTGACCGCATCCTTCCGGATGGTCGCCGAGATGACCGTGCCGACCTCGTCGCGCTCCGGGAAGAAGATTTCGAATTCCTCGATGCCCGATTCGATCAGTTTGCCGAGGGTGACCGTGGTGAGCTCGCTATTGGCGTCGATAAGCACTTCCCCGGTGGACATGTCGACCACGTCGGCGACGACGTACGCGCCTTCGAGGTCGTTGGGCGCCACTTCCACCTGAGCGATCTTGGCCTTCTGGATTTCCTTGAAAAGTCCCGAGGTGATCTTCTTGCCCTGTGCCACCACGGTTTCGCCGCCCTTGGCGGTGATGGCATAGGAGAGCTTCAGGCCGGTCAGGCCCTCATCCACGTTCCACAACAGCTTCTTGTCTTTGATGTTGAGCTTGCTGACGCGGTAGAAGGCACGCAGAATCTGCTCGTCCGTCTTGAGCCCCAGGGCGCGCAGGAACACCGAGCCGTAGAACTTGCGTTTGCGGTCGATGCGGACGTACAGGAGGTTCTTGATGTCGTACTCGAATTCGACCCAGCTTCCGCGGTATGGAATGATCTTGCCGAGAAAATAGCCCTGGGCGGGCACGCGTTCGAAAAACACGCCGGGCGAACGGTGCAACTGCGAGACGATCACGCGCTCGGTCCCGTTGATGATGAACGTGCCGTTGTCGGTCATCAGCGGAATCTCGCCGAAAAACACTTCCTGCTCTTTGATGTCACGGACGCTCTTCTTCTGCGTCTCCGGGTCCTTGGAATACACCGTCAGCCGGATGGTGACCTTGAGCGGCGCGGCGTAGGTCATGCCCCGCTCCTGGCACTCCTGCATGTCGTACTTCAGTTGCAGGCCGACGGGATCGCCGCATTTGTTACAGAATGTAACGACGTTTTTGTTGAAGGTTCCGCAGTGGTGGCACAGAATATCGCCGGCGTGGAACGGGTCCGTGCGGATGGTGGCCCCGCAGTTCCGGCAGGTGGAACGGAGGTGATGCAGCCCTTTCAAATTGCCGCATTTGCATTCCCAGTTGCCGATCGAGTAATCGACGAACTCGAGATCGCTCACTCCGCGGAAGTCGGAGATCGGGAATACGGAGTTGAACACCGTCTGGAGCCCGATGTCTTCGCGCTCGTTGGGCAGAAGGTCCATCTGCAGGAACCGCTCGTACGATTTTTTCTGTACCTCGATCAGGTTGGGAATCGGGATGGAGGTTTTGATTTTGGAAAAATCGACTCGCTCGGGGGCGGCGCCGTTATTTTGAATATCCATTTTTTTACTCCTGACGGCCGAAGAGCCAAAGCAAAGAATCTGTGCTCAACAGTACAAAACTAACGGCGCTCCCGGCTGCGTGGGCTCGCGGAGCGCCGAATGGTTATGAAACAGGGGCAGGAATCGTGTTGCCGGCGTGATGCTTTGAGTGAAGACGGAAGCTGCGGGAGTGCGGGCGTACGAATCCTGTATGGAGTGTGCAGACTCGCAGAAGCGCAGAGGTACCCTCTCAGCAGCTCCACCCGAGCAGCAATTGAAGTTCCAGGATTCGGGAATCACAGTCACCAATTGGGATCGAATCCGGCTGAATCGAAAGCCCAACTACTCACTCTATCAGGACTTATTGCCCTGCGTCAACCCGCTCACAAAAATTCGGCCCCGGCGGCCCAGCGTCCTTGCGCCGCCCGGGGCAAAAAAGAACCGGCATGCCCGTCCACGAGGGCGCGGGCACGCCGCCGCGTTACTTCACTTCGACCGAGGCGCCCGCGTCGGTAAATTTCTTCTTGATGGCCTCGGCTTCTTCCTTGCTGATGCCTTCCTTGACCGGTTTCGGGGCGCCGTCCACCAGGTCCTTCGCTTCCTTCAAGCCCAGGCTGGTGACTTCGCGAACCGCCTTGATGACGTTGATCTTGTTGGCGCCGGCCGCCGTCAGCACCACGGTGAATTCAGTCTTCTCTTCCACCGCCGGAGCCGCCGCCGCGGCCGCGCCGCCGGCCGCCGCCGCCGCCGGTGCCGCTGCCGCCGCCGAAACGCCCAGTTTCTCCTCCAGCATCTTGACGAGCTGAGAAGCCTCCAGCAGCGTCAGGCCTTGAATCTGATCCGCAATTGCGTTAATGTCCGCCATTCGTAAACTCCTAAGTAGTCAAAATCGTTTTGCGGCGCTCGTCACGCCTGAAACTTGTTCTCTTTTACCCCCTGATCGACAACCACCGCCACGTTGCGCCCGACCCCGTTCACGGCCGCCAGCAGCCGTTGGGCCGGCGCGTTGATCAGGTACAACAGCTTGGCGAAAAGCTGCTCTTTCGAAGGCATGTTCGCCAGGTCGACGATGGCTTTGACATCGATCACCCGGCCTTCCACCATCCCGGCCTTGAAGGTGAACGTGGGATTGGTGCGTGCGTACGTGGTGAGCGCTTTGGCCAGGGCCACCGGGTCGGTGGGGGTGTAGGCCATCGACGTCATGCCGCGCAGGCCCTTCAGCACCTGCTCGGCCGGCGTTCCTTCCGACGCTTTCTCGGCGAGGTTGTTCTTGATGACGCGGTACCGGCCGCCCGCGGCCCGCACGGCTTTGCGCAGTTCGAAATCCTGGCTCACGCGCAGTTTCTCGTAGCCCGTCACGAACAGGTTGTTCAACCGCGCCAGATCCTGGCGCAGAGACTCGACGTCTTTTTCCTTGTCTTCTCTCTTTTTCATGGAAACACCTGTAGGGCTATTGCGCCGCCGCCGCTTTTACGCTGAAGGCGGTGGTGTCGATGGGGACGCCCGGACCCATGGTAGAGCAGACGGTCGCGCTCTTTACGTACTTGCCCTTGGCCACCGTGGGCTTCGCCTTGATCACCGCCGTGATCAGGCTGGCCGCATTTTCCACCAGCTTGTCGGCAGTAAAGCTCACCTTGCCCACCGGCGCGTGGATGATGCCGGTTTTATCGACGCGGAATTCCACCTTGCCGGCTTTGACTTCCCGCACCGCTTTCGCCACGTCCATCGTCACCGTGCCGGTTTTCGGATTGGGCATGAGGCCGCGGGGGCCGAGAATCTTACCCAGTTTGCCCACCGACCGCATCATGTCCGGCGTGGCCACGACGGCGTCGAAATCGGTCCAGCTTTCCGACTGGATTTTGTTGACCATGTCCTCGCCGCCGATGAAATCGGCGCCGGCTTCCTGGGCTTCGCGTTGTTTGTCGCCGTTGGCGATCACGAGAACTTTCTTGGATTTGCCCAGCCCGTTCGGCATGAGGACCGTGCCGCGCACCATCTGGTCGGCATGCTTGGGGTCCACACCGAGACGCATGTGGACTTCCACGGTCTCGTCGAACTTGGCGAACTTGATTTTCTGGACCAGCGGAATGGCTTCTTCGAGTTGATACTCTTTGGCTTCTACCTTTTTCCGCGCAGCTTCGTACTGTTTCCCGGTTTTATGTGCCATGTGTCCTCATTGGTGCAAGCGGTTCGTCCCAACAAGGCAAACGAACCTCCCACTGAGCTGTTTGAAGGATCAACACGAGTTTAGCAGATCGGAGGCCGCCCCGCAACCGGGGGGCCAATCCAACAGCGGTCTCGGAAGTTCCGCGAAGGAGGGGGCGGCGCTGTGGAGCGGTTTGAATCGTGAGGTCGGCAGCGTTCCTGCTGGCCTTTTGAGCAATGGCGGCTCCGGCGGGTTATCGCTTCACGGAAAAGAGTCGAGTTGTCAAAGATCAACGGAGCCGTGCTCGCCGTCCGCGCGGCGCCGGGGTCAACTGGTATCCGGCGGACTATGGGTCCCTAGGGTCAACCAGAGATAGTCATGCAGTTGCATGGCGCAGCGAATGGCATGGTCACCACGGTGCAGATAGCGCAACCGGTAAAGGCGTTCGATCACCATGGCCAGTGCGATCAGCAGCCATACGATCAGAATGCTGTTGGCCTGATGATGGCAGATGTGCTCCATGCCATAGCGGTTCTTGCCGTCGTTGAAGCCCTGATTCTCGATCTCCCAGCGGCTTTTGGCGATGCGGTAGAAACTCAAGCTCCCGAGTTTGGGGATGGAGAAGTCGGTCAGCCATTCGGCTTGTATTACGGTCCCATCGCGTTTGTGCTGGCAGTACCGCAGGACGCGTACGGCGGGCCAGTTCAGGGTTTCCCAAGGAGCGAAATTATCCGCGTCCCAGACCTCGACCCGATCATCGCCCTCTTGGAACACGGCCTGGGGCGGTTGCCCGTCAAAGCGGGCGCGCACGGCAGCGGCTAAAAGAGGAAGGTTCTCCTTGAGGCGCGCCACCATGGGCAGAGCGACCTCCGCGGCGGTGTGGAGAAAAGGAGCCGTGGCATACGCGCTGTCTCCCACTACATAGTCGGCGAAACGCGCGCCAAGATGCCCCACCGCGCGCCGCAGCAAACGCTGGGCTGCGGCATACTCGCTATCGCCAGGCCCGTAGGGCTCCACATCGATCGGCAGCGTCAAACCAACGCCGACCATGCTGATCAGTACGAAATGATGCAAGGAACCATGTACTGCACCCTTGGAATCCTTGACCGGATCACACAACGGGCAGGGTTCTTTGTGGGTATGCCCCGCGCCGGTACCGTCCAGCGCCAGCCCTATGAAGCGGCTGTTCTCGAAGGCCTTGTTGCGCTTGGCTTGGTGCAGCGCGGTCGCCACAGCCAATCGCGTCGTCTCCGGGTCCATGCGCTCGGTGCAGTAGGCCAAGGCATCATCCCCGAACTGGCCTTTCAAGCCCAACTCGGCGCGCACCGGAGAGTGCGCCAGCCATTCCAGGCGCAAGAAACTTGCGGCGCGCAGGACACGTCCGATCACCACGGCCCAGACCAGATCTCGCGCCGGGATATGGGGATGGACCCGGCCATCGCCCGGTCGTTGGAAGAAGGACTTCAGGCCCAGGCAGTGGCAGGCGTAGTTTTGGATTTGGCGAACGTGTGGCCCGGTCAGCGGGGCTGCTGTTTGCGCCGCAATACCAGCAACTCGGCATTGGCGGCGAGGACCTCGCGCAGAGCGTCCTGAAAGGCGTGGCCGGCAGCGACGCGCCGGCGGACGTCGTCCACCCAGTCCTTGGGGATGCGTTCGACCCGCTTCTTACCGGCCACCATAAAGGTGAGCGACCAAGCGGGGTGCCCCTCGCCTTTGGCGCAATGGCAAGTAGGCTTTCCACACTTGGTATGGCTGACGGACAGCGAGCCTGGCAGCAGATCTTGGGGGAAAGGGAATTGGCGGAGCAGCGCAAATTTGCGCTGGCGGAGTCTGGCAGCCTCGGGACCCTTGGGCTCGAATTCCATCTTGGAGTAACTATACTACAAGAATTGAACCAAAGCCAGACAAATTTACGAACGCGAAAATAGATGGCTTCTGTGGCCGGTTATGCCGGACCCACCCTGCCCGTCATTCTCAACGGCTTATCGGATTCTGCGTTATTGGAGTGCCGAGACTGCTGTCGTGCCGTGCGGGACGATACGAACGCGCCTGCGGATGGCACTGGCTCCGACCCCGCGGCTGTTTGCGGCCCCGGGCGGCGATGGTGCGTGGCAGGGGCGGGATCGTATCATAGAGAACGCCGCTTTCCTCCTGGTACCCGATGCAACGCAGAGAGCACCCTCGTTCCCGTGTGGCCGGCGCCGCCCTGCTGATGGTGTGGGCGGCCGGCGGGCTGGCATCCCCGCCGCCGGAGTCGTTCCGTTTCGTGATTGTGGGCGACCGGACCGGCGAAGCGCAGCCGGGGGTCTACGAGCAGGTCTGGCGCGAGGCGGCGGGGGAAAAGCCGGCCTTCCTCCTCAGCGTAGGGGACACCATCGAAGGGATGGACGACCACGCCGCGGCCGGGGAGTGGGCCGCGGTGGAGGCGCTGCTGCGGCCGTACCGGCGGATTCCCTTGTACGTGGCGGCGGGCAATCACGACATCTGGTCCCCAAGCTCCGCGGCACTGTTCCGGAAGTTCACGGGCCGTGCGCCCGAATACAGCTTCGACCACGGCCAGGCGCACTTCACGGTGCTCGATAACAGCCGGAGCGACGCGCTGCCGGCCGACGAACTGGCGTTCCTCGAAAAGGACCTCGAGGAGCACGCGGCCCGGCCGGTGAAGTTCATCGTGTCGCACCGGCCCTCGTGGCTGCTCGATGCCGCGCTTGGCAATGGCGCGTTTCGGCTGCACCAGCTGGCGAAGCAATACGGCGCCCGATATGTGATTGCGGGCCACGTGCACCAACTGATTCATGCCGAGCTGGAGGGAGTTCAGTATCTTTCGATGCCGTCCTCAGGCGGGCACCTGCGGCTCTCGAAGAAGTACGAGGACGGATGGTTCTTCGGCTATGCGCTGGTGGAGGTGCGAGGCAGCGAGGTGCGTTTCCAAATCAAAGAACTGGGGCCGCCGAACGGCGAGGGACGCGTGACGGCGCTGACGGATTGGGGCAAGGCGGGATTGAAGCGGGCTGCCGCGCAGCGCTGACCGGATGCGGCTGGGCCGTCGAACGCGGCAGAGATGCAGGAAGCGCACCCGCGGCGCGCATTGCATTATAGTTTCTGTGGAGCGGGGCAATGCACAGATGAGTGTGACCAGACGTGATTTCCTTCAGACGACCATGGCGGGAGCGGCGCTCGCGGCGGATGCGGCTCCGCCCCAGGCGGATGCGGCACTGCCGTGGTACCGGCGCGCGCTGCGCTGGGGACAGACGAATATCACCGAGCGGGACCCGCTGCGGTACGACATCGGGTGGTGGCGCGAGTTCTGGAAGCGCACCGCGGTCCAGGGCGTCATCATTAACGCCGGCGGCATCGTGGCGTACTATCCCAGCAAGTTTCCGCTGCACCACCGGGCGCAATTTCTGAACGGCCGGGACCTGTACGGGGAACTGGCCAAGGCGGCGCACGAAGACGGGCTGGTGGTGCTGGCGCGCATGGATTCGAACCGCACGGCGGAGGACTTCTACCAGGCGCATCCGGACTGGTTCGCACGGCGGCAATCGGGGGAACCGTACCGGGCGGAGGACAAGTATGTCACCTGCGTCAACAGTCCTTACTACGACGAGTACCTGCCGGGCATTCTCCAGGAGATCATCGAGCGCACGCATCCGGAAGGGTTCGGCGACAACAGTTGGAGCGGACTGGGGCGGAACAGCATTTGTTATTGCGAAAACTGCGCCCGCAAGTTCCGCGATAAGAGCGGGCAGGCCTTGCCGAAGCGGAAGGACTGGAACGACACGACGTACCGGCGGTGGATGGAGTGGAGCTACGCGCGGCGGGTGGAGATCTGGGAGCTCAACAACCGCGTGGTCCAAACAGCCGGGGGGCCGCATTGCCTGTGGCTGGGAATGAACAGCGGCTCCATCACCAGCCAGAGCAACTCCTTCCGCGACATGCGGGAGATTTGTAAGCGGAGCCGGTTCCTGCTGCTGGACCACCAGTCGCGCAACGACGCCACCGGCTTCCAGCAGAACGGCGATGCCGGCAAGCTGGTACACGGGCTGATCGGGTGGGACAAAGTGATCATCGAGAGCATGGCGCTGTACCAGCAGCGGGTGGCGAGCAAGCCGGAGCCGGAAGCGCGGCTGTGGATGATCGAGGGGATCGCCGGGGGTATCGAGCCGTGGTGGCACATGGTGGGCGCTTACCACGACGACTGGCGCATGTACCGCACGCCGGAGAAGATCTTCCAGTGGCACAAACAGAACGCGGCCTACCTGGTGGAGCGGCGTCCGGTGGCGGCGGTGGGGATTCTGTGGTCGCAGCGCAACACCGACTATTACGGCCGTGACGATGCCGGAGAGATGGTGGACGCGCCCTATCGCGGATTCGCCCAGGCGCTGCTGCGCGCGCGGATACCGTACCTGCCGGTGAACGCGGACGATTTCGAGGAGCAGTCGGGCGAACTGGCGGTGTTGATCCTGCCCAATGTGGGCGCGCTCTCCGACCGGCAGGTCGCGAGCATCCGGCAGTTCGCGGAGCGCGGCGGCGCGGTGGTGGCCAGCGGCGCCACCAGCCTTTACAACGAGTGGGGCGATACGCGCGGAGATTTCGCGCTGGCGAGCCTGCTCGGGGTACATGCGCCGGGGCCGGAGTTCGGACGGCAGCGGCAGGGGCCATCCGGGAATTCCTATTTACGGCTGACGCCGAGCATGCGCGCAAACGTGTGGGGGCCGAAGCCGGCGGACGATGCGGCGCCGGGCGGAGAGCGGCACCCGGTGCTGCGCGGGTTCGAGGAGACCGACATCATTCCGTTCGGAGGCTCGCTCGAGAACCTGCGCACCGAACCGGGCGTGACGGTGCCGCTGACGCTGGTGCCCGCCTTCCCGGCCTATCCGCCGGAGACGGCGTGGATGCGGCAGCCGAGGACGGACATTCCCGCGCTGGTGCTGCGGTCCGCGGGCAAGGCGCGCGTGGCGTATCTCCAGGCCGATCTCGACCGGCGGTACGCGCGCAGCAATCTGCCCGACCACGGCAACCTGCTGGCCAACCTCGTGCGGTGGGCCGCCGGAGAGCGGATCGGTTTTGAACTGCGCGGTCCGGGAATGATCGATTGCCATGTATACCGGCAGGCGGGCCGCATGGTGGTCCATCTCGTCAACCTGACCAACGAGGGCACCTGGCGCGGGTTGATCGACGAGATCATTCCGGTAGGCCCGCTGGAGGTGCGTATCAAGCTGCCCGACGACGTGCGTGGACGCGGGGTGGAGAGCCTGGTGTCGGGCGGCAGGCCGGCGATGAGCGTGCGGGAGCGATGGGCGGCATTCACGGTGAAGACGGTGGCCGATCACGAGGTGCTGGTGATCGCCTGAGGGCGGTCGCTTCAGCGCCCGGGCGTGAGATCAGCCGCCGTACTTTCGCAGGAGCTGGATGATTTCCGCGTGGCCCCGTTTCTCCGCCCAGGCTCGCGGCCGTGCCCAGGGCTCAGCATCCGCCTCGACCGGGTCGGCGCCCTGTTCGAGCATGAGCCCAGCGACTTTCGCACGGCCCCAGCGGCAGGCCCATCCCAAGGCGGTGCTTTTCAAGAGGTCGTCACGGCCGCCGACCTTGGCTCCGGCATTCAGGAGCGCATTGGCAAAAGAGGCGGTTTCTTCTTCGGTGATGTGGTCGCGCATGGCAGCGACCTCATGAAGCGCGGTGCGGCCGAAGCTTCCCGTGACATTCGGCTCGCATCGCTGGAGAATCAGTCGGAAACAGTTCAGATAGGTTGCGCGATCGAGATCTTTGTTCCCGGCGTACAGCCAGGGGATGTGGTGCCAGAAATAAAGCGGTTCGGTGAGGATGCGGAACCAGCGTGTATCGTCGCGCGGCCAGTCTATCTGTTCCAGAGCCATTCCGACGATTTCGGGGGCGCCTCCGCCGGCGCCAAAGCGAAGGACTTCGGCGGGATCGGCCTTGCCGCCGGCGAGCATCTCGCGGATCAGATGTGTCTGCCTGTAGATGGCGGCGGTATCCGCCGTGACCGCACCGCCGTGCCGCAGCAGCAGATCGACCATTTCCCACTGCTTGTGGCTGTAGGCGCTGTGGACGGCGGAGCCGCTGGAATCGACATGGACATTGGGGTCGGCGCCGTGAGCCAGCAAAATTTCGGCAAGTTCGCGCCGGCCCAGCGCAGCGCAGGTCCACAGCGGAAACCCTTGCGAGTATGCGACCCAATCGCCTTGTCCCAAGGAAACGCGCTCGTTGGGGTCGAAGCCGTAATCGAGCAGCAGGGTGAGAATGTCCGGGCGGTTGTGCTCGACTGCGACGGTGAGGAGGCCGCCGCCGCGCCAGCGGATGGGGTTGGTCAAAGTGCCCGCGGCGTGACGGGCACGGAGCCATTCGACATTGCCTTGTGCGACGGCGTCGCGGAACTCTTCATCGCCTCGGACTCCTTCCGGTTGCTGCTGTTCCCCGTCCGGCGACTTCTGGCGGTGCTCTTCGTCTTCAATGATCGCGACGATCTCGTCGTAGCCACGGTCTTTGGCGAGCATCCACGCGGTAGTAGCGGGGCGGTGCGGATCGATGCCTTCGCGAGCGCCGGCACCGTGCTGCATCAGGAGCCGCACCATCTCGGGCGAGCGGTTCATGACGGCAAAGTGAATGGGGCGGTGCTCGTCACCGTAGGACATCGCCAGGTTCGGCCAGCTCGGGGCGGGATTGTAGCATCCGGCGAGCTTCGGCGATGTCGCCGGCGCGGACGGCATCGGCAAGGCGCGCCACGGTGACGCCATCGACGTAGGCCTTGAGCTTGGGCCAGCTTTCGAATCCGTAGCCCCGGGCAATAACCAGTTGCGCGTCATGCAAGGAGAAAGCGGCGGGATCACCGCGATGGTAGTGCGCCTTCACTTCGGCTGAGGCCTCGGGGGCGCCGGCGAGGAACGCCTTGAGGAGTTCCTTGGCCTGGCGTTTGAGTTGGTCGAGATCCGGATGGTCGCTCATCCGGCGGGTTGGTAGGGTGCGTGTCATGTGAGCTCCTTTCTGTTGCGCCCGGTGTCCGCTAGCTCGGGCAGAAAAGAGTTCGAAGATGGGATCCAGTAAAGCAGGGGCTTTCAGAGGGACGCAGTCCTTTCCGCGGACACGGCGGCGCTCTGAAGGCGCCAGAAACATGATAGCTCAGGCGGGTGTATGGCTGCGTCTGCCTCCAACTTTCGAAGCGGGTGCGGACCTCCGTCCTTGCCGATCCTACCGGCGTGCGGTGCGCCGGCCGGAAGGTAGAATGGGAGCGCGAATGATTGGCGAAACCATTGCAAAGTACCGCATTCTGGAAGAGATCGGCCGGGGAGCGATGGGCGCCGTCTACAAGGCGCAGGACCTGTTCCTGGGGCGGTACGCGGCGTTGAAACTGATTGCCGGAAGCGGGCTGGACGATCGCGAGGCGCTGCAGCGCTTCGAGCGCGAAGGGCGCGCCGCATCGGCTCTTTCGCACCCCAACATCTGCACGGTTTTCGATTCGGGGACGTGGCACGGCCGGCCCTACCTGGCCATGGAATATCTCCAGGGCATCACGCTGGCGGAACGGATGCGGGCCGGAGTGGTCTCGTGCGAAGAGGCGCTGGGAATCGCCATCCCGGTGGCGGGCGCGCTCGAAGCGGCGCACGCGGCGGGGATCGTCCACCGCGATATCAAGCCGGCAAACCTGTTCCTCACGCAGCGGGGACAGGTGAAGGTGCTCGACTTCGGGCTGGCCAAGGTGAAACGGGCGCCGGCGGCGAGGAGCGCGGCCGCCGGCGAGGAGGCGGCTACGGTAGCGACCTTCGTCACCATGCCGGGGACGCTGCTCGGGACGCTGGCCTACATGGCGCCCGAGCAGGTGCTGGGCAGCGATGTGGACGGGCGGGCGGACCTCTACTCGGTGGGGGTCGTGCTCTACGAAATGTGCACCGGCCGGCTGCCGGTACGGGGGGTGCCGATCTTGCCGGTGGGGGGCGGACTGGGCCCGGTGATCGCCCACCTGATCGCGCCCGAGCGCGCGGCGCGCTACCCTGGAGCGCGCGAACTGCGCCAGGCGCTCGAGCGGCTGCGGCGGACCTGAGTGCCCGGTTGCCGGTGAGTTCCGCTACGGTGGAGCGGCGGGGTTTCGTGCGGATACCCGCCATCGGCCATCCTCAGTACAATGGAATCGCAAGGACTTCGTGCGCCGCGCCGAATCGAGGAACTCCGGCGTGGTGGAAGTCGTATCACAGGAGGAGTGCCTTCCCAAGCCTATGACAGCAACGACCGGCTCACGCCTTCCGCAGATTCATGCCCTGCTCGCCGAGAAGGGCTACGAAGTTTCTGAACCCGCCCCGGACACGCTGCGAATCCTCGAAACGGAAAGCGGCGTGGCCATCCAGGCTGTGCTCGAGGGCGACATCCTGTTCTTTTCGCTGGTTTGCACCACCGTTTTGAAAGCTGCCATCACTCGCGAGCTCGCCTGGAAGATGCTGGACGCCAATAACGGTGTTTCCACGTCCTCGTTCCAGCTGTACGACGTCCACCAGGAGAAAGTGGCGATCACGTTGAACAACTTCTGCAAGCTCCAGGACCTGGGTGCCGACGACGAAGACGACATTCTCTCCTGCGTGCACTTCCTTCTGGCCGATGTGTTCAGCGCGCGCCGCCTGCTGGGCGATCTCAAACTCTAACGGAGAAACGTAGCTATGCCATTCTTTCCCGACTTTTTTGGACGCCTCGGCCGGGTCGCGCGGGGTAGCGCCAACCGGGGCGTGGATGCGATCGAGGACGCCACGTTCGAGACGACCGTCCGCCAGACCGTGGCGGACATGAAAACGGAATTGAACCGGGTGGTCCAGGCTTCCGCCGTGGCCTTGAGCAACTACAACCGGCTGGATGCCGAGTACCAGAAGTACGTGCGGCAGTCGCAGGAGTGGAAGGACCGGGCCGGCCAGGCGCTGGACGCGGGCAATGAAGAGCTGGCCCGGAAAGCGTTGGGCAAGAAGTCGGAATCGGACCAGCAAGTGGCATCGTTGCAGGAGGCGGTCGATTCCGCGAAAGCAACCACGGAGAAGCTCAAGCAGCAGGTGATCGAACTCAAGCGCAAGATCGACGAGGGCGAACGCACCGCCACCACGCTGGTGGCCCGCAAGAACGCCGCCTCGGCGCAGCGCAAGGTCGCCGAAGCCATGTCGGGGGTGGGCAGCGCCGACAATGCGTTTGCCGCGCTGAACCGGTTCGAGGAGACGGTCTCGAAGGAGGAGGCCACGGCCAAGGCTTTCGACGAGCTGGCATCGGCCGGGAAAGACGAAGATCTCGAGAAACAGTTCGCGGCCTTGGGCGGCCACAGCGTCGATTCCGAGCTGGAAGCGCTGAAGAAGGAACGGCAGCAGAAGCTCGCGCCGCCCCACTTACCCAAAGAACTGCCATCGCCCGGGGGCTCGCTGGTTTCCGGCAAGGCAGGTGAGAAGGCGAACGCCTGACGGCTCGCGCCCATGATCACCCTAACCATAGAAGTCCTCCTGGTGGTTCTGTTAGGAGTCGTTCTGATGAATCTGTTTAAGAAGAAGCCCACGGCTCCGACTGCCGCTCAGCCGGACCTGGCCAACCTGAAACCAGGCGACGCGCGGGACGGAGATGTGGTCTCCGTGTCGGGTGCCGGCGAAGATTATACCGATCTCGATTTCACCATCGACCGGAGCTTGTGGTACCAGTCGGGCAACCGCCGCTGGTCCGAGGTGAGCGGCTCGTACCGCGAACGCCGCGTCGCCATGCGGGTGGCCACCGACAGCGAGGGCGATACCCAGGTCCACCTTCACAGCGACCCGCGCAAGCTTGCCATCGAAGATTTCGGTCTTTCCGAGCAGGACCTGGCCGATATGGATGAGCGGCAGAACACCGGCGACTGGTTCGAATTCGACAAGCGTTCCTGGCAATACGTCCTGAGCCGGGAGGCGCAGGTGAGCGGCGGCGCGGGCGGACCGACGTCCTTCTACTACTGGGAATTCAAGGAGAAGGAGGGCAGCGGACTGCTCGCCATCCGCAAGGCGGAAGGGGAGCCTTTTGCGGCCACGCTGTACACGGGCGTTCCTGCCGGCAACGTTACGGTGTACCGTGGCGCGCGGGCGTAATCCCATGAATCGCGCTGGACTGAAATTCATCGCCGCTTTACTGGGAACCTTCGTGGTGATCGTTCCCTTCCTGGGGCTCGACAACCTGCCCCGGGATCTCCGCAAGCAGATCGACTCGGAACGGACGTCGGTGAGCGCGTCGCAGAAGCAGGTCCAGTCGGCGCAGGACGAAGTGCTGGGCGATCTGCGCTCCGAACCGGACCTGTTTCATGGCATCGAGGCCAGCCGGCAGTGGCCGGACCAGCTTTCGAAAGCGCTCGGCGACATACAGTATGCGGCCCGCGACGTGGAGCGGCTCACGGCGCTCGAAAAGCAGAACCGGCGCCAGGATCGCGCGCAGGTCCAAAGCCTGCTGGCGCAGGAGCGCAATCTCCGCGCGAGCGCCCTCAGCCAGGCGGCCGGCATCCAGAAGGAAGCCGCGCACTGGGTGGATTTCAAGCAGCACCTGCCGGAAGCGCTGCGGCAGATGGAGCAGGACTACCAGGCGGTGCGCGGCTTCGACCTGGCGCCGGTGACGGCGGAGGTCGAAAAGGCGTCCGGCGACTGGCCGGAGAAGAAAGCCGATCTCGACGCACGGCTGGCCAATCTGCGCACGGTCTCGTCGCAGGCGGAGAGCGCCTGGCAGAGCAGCGCGGAGGCGCGCCGCCAGGCGGCCGCGGGAGATCTGTCCCACCTCGATTACGGCGCGCTTTCCTCGGCCGCCGAGACGCTGAAAAACGCCGCTGCCGCGGCGCCCCGGCAGTCGCGGGAGATCCAATCGCTCACCGCGCAGCTCTATAACGCCTGGGACAAGGTCCTGGTGGACATGGAGACCCGCAGCGGCGGTAGCGGGTACGCGCAGAAGATTCGCACCATCAATACCCGGCTGGCGGATGCCAATGCCAAGGGCGGCCAGGTTTCGTCGGACGAAAACTGGGTGGATGTTTCGCGGGGCACTTACGACGCGCAGAAGAACGACCTGGGGATGGTGATCGCGCACAAGCCGGCGGGGAAATACGATCTCGAAGCCGAGCGCACGGCGCAGCCGCCGGGATTCGCCTATGTCGCTCCGCCCTCCCAGGGCTCCAACCAGTACGGATATTGGGATCACCGCGACGGCCGCGATTTCTGGGTGTTCTACGGGCAGTACGCGCTGCTGCGCGATCTGCTGTTCAACAACCGGTACACCCCGGTGGATCGCTACGACTGGGAACAGTACCGCACCTACCGCAGCCGCGGCCAGACGTATTACGGCCGCGATGCCGGCGCCGGCCAGAGCGCTCCCAAGTACGGCACCCAGGGCACCACCACGCAGGACCGCTACTCGGGCAGCACGTTCGCCAAGCGCGGCGGCTTCCGCGATTCGCAGTACGCGTCCAAGGGCGGTTCCTATTCGGGCTCCAAGTACGCCTCACCCGGAGGGGACCGGAGCCCGCGCCAGTTTGGCGGCGGCTCGCGCCGCGAAGAGCCGCACGCCGCGCCGCCTCCGCGCTACCGGCCTTCGCCCCGGCCCTCCTACCGCCCGCCGAGCGCTCCGCGACGGTTCGGCCGACGATAGAACGCGCCGCCGAGGGGCGGATGCGAGAGCTGCCGGACGGCTCCGCGGCGGGGGTCCGCCCCCCATGCTAGGATAAGTACTTGTCAGGTCTCGGGCTCCGTGCAACGGGCGGCTGCGAACCCCGCCAGGTCCGGAAGGAAGCAACGGTAGTGGTGCGGCTCGTGTGCCGCGGATCACCCGAGGCCTGGCAGTTACCCTCCCCATGTACCAGGTCATAGCCAGGAAATACCGGCCGCAAACCTTTCAGGACGTGGTCAACCAGGAACACGTCAAGACCACACTGGAAAACGCCATCGTCCAGAAACGCATCGCCCACGGCTACATCTTTTCCGGGCAGAGGGGCACCGGGAAAACCACCGTGGCGCGCATTCTGGCGCGATGCCTGAACTGTATCCAGGGGCCGACGGCCACGCCCTGCGGCGTTTGCGCCAGTTGCCGCGAAATCACCACCGGGGGCACGGTGGACGTGATCGAGATCGATGCCGCTTCCAACCGCGGCATCAATGAAATGCGCGAGCTGAGGGAGAACGTCCGCTACCAGCCGGCGCGCGACCCTTACAAAGTCTTCATCGTGGACGAGGCTCACCAGATCACTACGGAGGCCTTCAACGCGCTGCTGAAGACCATCGAAGAGCCGCCGCCGTGGGTGGTGTTCGTGCTGTGCACCACGGAGGCCCACAAAATCCCGGCGACCATAGCGTCGCGCTGCCAGCACTTCAGTTTCCGATCGGTGGGTTTTGAAGATCTCACGGCGCGAATGGCCTGGATCTGCGGGCAAGAGGGAATCGAGGCCGATCCGGAAGCGCTGGCTGTGCTGGCGCAAGCGGGTGAAGGCAGCGTGCGCGATTCGCTTTCGGCGCTCGACCAGGCCATCGCCTGCTGCGGGTCGCACTTGAATGCCCGCGAGGTGCGCGCGTTGCTGGGCTCGTTTTCGCTGGAGTCGCTGGAGCAGGTGACGGAGGCGCTGGTGGCGAGCGATTCGCGGCGCATGCTGGAAGTGGTGGACGAACTGGAGCGCAACGGCCACAACCTGCAGCATTTCAACCGCGAGCTGGCGCGGTATTTCCGCAACCTGCTGGTGGCGCGAATCGCGGGAGCCGATACCCGCCTGGTGGCCGCTTCGACGGCGCAACGGGAGAGACTGGCCGCGATCGCCGCAAAGTTCTCCGAAGAAGACCTGACGCGCTATCTCCAGTTGACTCTCGATTTGTATCGCGACATGCAGAGTTCGTTGCAGCCGCGGTTCCACCTGGAGATCGGGCTGGTGCGGCTGGTTCACGCCGGGCGCCTCCAGCCGATCGAGGAGGCGTTGGCGGGGCTTGGCGGGGCCGGCAGCGGGAGCCGTCCCGCACTACCGGCATCGTCGCCGTCTGTGCCTTCCGCGCCGGCGACCGCTCCGGCAACGCCCAAGGTGTCGACTCCGCAGGCCGCGGCGCCCGAGCCCGCGGCCCCCAAACCGGCCGAGCCGCGGCAAACGGCCTCCGCCGATCCGGCCGACTGGCGGAGAGCGCTCCACGCGGCGCTGATGGAGCTGGGGATGACCTTCACCGCCGATGCCGTGGAGAATTCGCGGGTCGTGGAGAGCAACGGCGAGTTGCAGTTCACGACAACCAAGCCGTACAAGCTGGCACTGCGCGAGGACGATTTGCGCAAGGCCCTGTCGCGGGTCTCGCCGCGCGCCCTGCGCATCCAGGTCGTCATCAGCGACTCGGTGGACAACGCGGCGCCGATCGGGACGGGGGCCCCCACCCGCGAGGACGATGTGACCAGCCGTGCGCTCGAAAATCCCGAGGTCCGGCGTTTCCGGGAAGTATTCGGCGGGGAAATCCGGAAAATTCGCAATCTGAAGGAGTAAACGTGAAACTACCCGGCAACATGCAGCAGATGATGCGCCAGGCGCAGCAGATGCAGGAGAAGCTCCAGCAGGAGATCGCGCTGATCAAGGTCGAAGCCTCCGCCGGCGGCGGCATGGTCACGGTACAAATGGACGGACAGAAGAACCTGCTCGCGGTCAAGATCGACCCGGAGGTGGCGGGTGACGTCGAAATGCTTCAGGATATGGTGGTGGCGGCGGCCAACGAAGCGGTGCGCAAAGTGGACGACGAGATCAAGGGCAAGATGGGGGGCATGCTCGGCGGAATGGGCCTGCCTCCCGGCATGTTCTGAGCGATGCCCGATTTCGCCGAACCGCTCGCCCGCCTGATCACCGAGTTCAAGCGCCTGCCCGGGATCGGGCAGAAATCGGCCCAACGCCTGGCATTTCACGTGTTGCGCGCCGGGCGCGAGGATGCCGAGCACCTGGCGCGCGCGATCCTCGACGTGAAAGAGAAGCTGGGGCTGTGCGCCCTGTGCAACAACATCAGCGAGAGCGAACTGTGCCAGTTCTGCCGCGATCCCCACCGCGACGCGAAAACGGTGTGCGTGGTCGAAGAGCCGCACAACATCATCGGCATCGAGACCACGCGCCAGTTCGAAGGCCGGTATCACGTGCTGCACGGGGCGCTGTCGCCGCTGCGCGGGATCGGGCCGGAATCGCTCAAGATCAAGGGACTGGTGGAGCGCATCGGGCAAGGTGAAATCGAGGAGGTGATCATGGCTACCAATCCCACGGTGGAAGGCGAGGCCACGGCCGTGTACCTGGCGCGTCTGTTGAAGCCGCTGGGAGTGAAGGTGACGCGGATCGGGATGGGGATCCCGGTGGGCAGCGATCTCGAATTCGCCGACGAAGTGACTATTTCGAAGGCCATGGAGGGCCGGAGGGAGATGTAGCGCCCGGGCCGGCCAGGGCTTCGCGCAGCTTCTGGGTGAGGGCGGCCGCGGTGAACGGTTTCTGAATGAAGGGAGTGCCCGGATCGACGGTCCAACTGCGGCTCACCTGGTTATCGGTGTAGCCGGACATGTAGAGGACCTTGAGACCCGCCCGCGACTGCCGCATGGTGCGGAGCAGTTCGAAACCGCTCGAGCCCGGCATGACGATATCGGTCAGCAGGAGGTCAACCGGTTGGCCGGCGCTCGCGGAGATACGGAGGGCCTCCTCCGGCGTGGCGGCGTCGAGCACGCGGTAGCCCTGGCGGGCAAGCATGGCATGTACCAGGCGGCGGATGGAATCTTCGTCCTCGCACAGCAGGATGGTTTCACTGCCGCGCAACTCACCGGGGCGCGTTTCGGCCGCGGCGAGTTCGGCGGGCACTTCGACCATGGGCAGGTAGACTTTGAAGGTCGTGCCCTGCCCCGGTTCGGTGTAGACCATGATCTCGCCGTTGTTCTGTTTGACGATGCCGTAGACGATGGAGAGTCCGAGCCCGGTACCCCTGCCGGCCTCCTTGGTGGTGAAGAAGGGCTCGAACAGGCGGCTCTTGGTTTGGGCATCCATACCGGTGCCGGTGTCGCTGATGGCCAGCATGCAATAGTGTCCCGGCTGGACACCGATGTGCCGTTCGATGTAGTCCGCCTCGAGCGTCCGGTTGGCGGTTTCGATGGTGAGTTTGCCGCCGTGGCCCATGGCATCGCGGGCATTGACGACCAGGTTCATGATGACCTGGTCGATATGGATGGGATCGACTTTCACGCGGCCCAGATTGCGATCGAGGTGGGTCTGGATCTCGATATCCTCGCCAATCACCCGCCGCAGCATCTTCATCGAATGGGTCACGACCTCGTTCAAATCGAGCACGCGCGGCTGGCTGATCTGGCGGCGGCTGAAGGCCAGCAGTTGCGCCGTCAGCGCGGCGGCGCGATTGGCTGCGTACTGGATCTCCTGGGCATACTCCATCAGGCCGGAGCGGCCCTGGCCCTCGGCAACGATCATCTCGGAGTACCCGGTGATGACCGTGAGCAGGTTGTTGAAATCGTGCGCCACGCCGCCGGCGAGGCGACCCACGGCTTCCAGCTTTTGGGACTGGCGGAGCTGGGCTTCGAGCAGTTTGTGCTGGGTGAGATCGCTGTCGATGGCGATGGTGCCGCGGATACTCCCGGCGGCATCCCGCAGGGGCGCGGTCCAGATGACGACTTCGATCGGCGATCCGTCCTTCTTCCGGCGGGTGCCTTCCACGCCGGAAATCATCTCGCCCTTACGGAAGCGTTCGATCCAGCCGCGGTACTCTTCGGCCTGTTCTGGAGGCACAACGGGAAGCGGCCGGCCGATCACTTCCTCCTCGCTCCAGCCGAAGATCCGCTGCGCCGCCGGATTCCAGAAGGTAATGTTGGCGTCCAGATCGAGGGCCCAGATGGCCAGCGGCGACGATCGGATCACGGCGTTGCTCAACTCGGTGGCTTCCGTGAGCCGTTCGTTGGCGGAACTCAGTTCACCGGTGCGTTGCTCGACGCGCGATTCCAGCTCGGCGTGGGCCGATCGCAGTTCTTCGCTCTGCGCCGTCAAGCGCGAGGAGGTTTCCTTCAGGGTGCGTTGCAGGCGCGCGATTTCGTCCTGGCCGCGCACCTCATCGAGAATCGGCAAACCCTGGGCCACGCGGTGTGCGTCGTCTTCCAGATGGTGAACGCGGCGGACAATGCGGGTGGTAAACAACACCGCGGCGACGACTCCACCCAGCAGTCCCAGGAACCCGCCGGCGAAGATCGCGATCTGCAGCTGCTGCTGCGCGCTGTGCTCGCGTTGGGTGCGTTCGACCAGCAGCCGGTCCTCCTCCAGTCCCATCCCGTCGAGCTCGCTGCGTACCGCATCCGTGCCGGCCTTGCCGCGCTCCAGTTCGGCCGTTTCCGGCGGCGTCTGATCGGGAGCGCCGGCCTGGCGCAGGGCATCCATGGCATCCAGCGAATTCGCCACCAGCCGGCGTACGCGGATCACATGCGCCATCTGCGTGGGATTGTCGGTGACCAGGCGGGTGAGCGCGTCGAGGGGTTCCTGAATTTCGCGGCGGGCCTCCCAATACCCGGCGAGGAACGATGGCCGTCCAGTGAGCAAATATCCGTAGAGCGCCGAGTCGGCATTGGCCAGCCGAATGGTGACGCGGCGGATCGCACTCCGGACCTGGTACGTGTGTGCCACCTGGGCGGCGGCATTGCGGGTCTGCTGTTGAAACTGGTAGAAGACCACCATGGCTGCCAGCAGGGCGCACACCGGCACGCAGACAACCAATATTCCCTTCGTCCTCAACGAGAGGTTGCCGAAGGGTGCGACGACACGATCGGCACGATCACTCAGCATCAGGCTTTGGTCATTGTACCGGCATCGGGCACCCGTTCCAACAGGCCCGTGCAGGAGATTCCGCCAATTTCGAGCCCGACGAGCAGATTGGGTTCGCGCGGCACCGACAGTTCGATCTTCAAATAGTTGCTGGTGAGGGCCGCGCCGCGATCATGCAAGGTGACGGCGGACAACGTGCGGCCGATCATGCGCTCGCGGAATTCGCGGTTCTTCCGCGCGCCGAGCTCGCGCAACTCGCGGTTGCGTTCCTTGCGGACCGGCATCGGGACCGGCTTGGCGTCGGCGGCGGCCGGCGTTCCGGGGCGTTCGGAATAGGTGAACACGTGCAGATAGGTGAACGGCAGGGACGCGATGAAGCTCCGGCTCTCGTCGAAATCGGCATCGCTTTCGCCCGGGAAGCCCACCATCACGTCGGCTCCGATGGCGGCGTCGGGCATCAGGGCTCGCGCCGTCGCCACGCGATCGGCATAGTGGCGCGGCCGGTACTTGCGGTGCATCCGCCGGAGAATGCGGTCCGATCCGCTTTGCAGGGGGGCATGCACATGGGCGGCGATGCGCGGGGATTCGGCCATCAGGCCCAGCAGGTCATCGGAAAAGTCCATCGGTTCGACCGAGCTCAGGCGCAGGCGCTCGATTTCGGTCTCGGCGAGAAGGCGGCGGATCAGGTCCGGCAGGCGCATCCGGCTGCCGGGCTCGCGGCCCCATCGGCCCAGGTTGATGCCGCTCAACACGACCTCGCGATACCGTGACGCCAGGTTACGGACCTGCTCGATCACCTGGCCGGGAGGCGCGCTGCGGCTGCGCCCGCGCACGAAGGGAATGATACAGAACGAGCATCGATTGTTGCACCCGTCCTGGATCTTGAGGTTGGGCCGGGTGCGGTCGCCGGCGGCGTCTTCGACGGGCGCGGAGAGGAAGTCATGCTGCGCGAAAATATCGCCCACGTGAATGTTGCCGTGGTACGGGGCGGTGCCGCCGCCGAGAGCCACCAGTTCGGCGATCCGGCTCTTATGGGAATTGCCCACCACCCACTCGACGCCCGGCAGGCCGGCTAGTTCTTCGGGCGCACGCTGGGCATAACACCCGGTTACCAGGATGCGCGCAGCGGGGTTCTCGCGATGCACCCGCCGCACGGTCTGGCGCACGTCGTCATCCGCCGAGGAGGTGACGGTGCAGGTATTCAATACGACCAGGTCGGCAGCCGAACGTTGGTCCGCCGCTTCCAATCCGCGGGCGGCGAGCGACGACTCGATGGCAGCACCGTCGGCCTGGGTGGCGCGGCAGCCGAAATTCTGGACGAAGTATTTCCCCACGCCGTTAATTTCCACTGCCTTCATTATAAGGAGGCCTGAACCCGCGGGCTGGGGAAGAAATCACCGCAGTCCGGGGGATCCGATGGGTCAAGGTCGCGGCGATTGTTATCCTGATCGTCAGTGGGTTTGAACCCGTCCGCCATCTCGCGCCTGATGGTCCGAGCCACCAACTGGCTGGGCGACGCGGTGATGTCGCTCCCTGCCATCCGCACCATCCGCCAGGTGTTCCCCCATGTTCACCTGGCGGTTGTGGCTCGCCCCTGGGTGGCGGATCTGTACTCCCGGGAAACCTCGATCGATGAAGTAATCCCGTATTCCGGCGGCCGCGGCGAGGTGGCCGCCCGCCTCCGCGCCGGACAGTTCGATCTCGCCATACTCCTGCCAAACGCGTTCGACGCCGCCCTCCTGGCGTGGCTCGCCCGGATCCCCCAGCGCATCGGCTACAGCCGCGACGCGCGCCGGCTCCTTCTCACGCAGCCGATTCCGGTGCCCGAGACCGGCGAAATCCCCCGCCACGAGCGTTATTACTATTTGGAACTCCTCCGCCGCGCCGGTTTGATCGAGCATTTCCCGGCTGGGGAGGCCATCCGTCTCGAAGGCATCGAAGCCGCCCGCGCGGCCGGCGCGGCTCACCTCGAAACCCTGGGCGTGGCATCTGCCCCCATCGGCATCAGCCCCGGCGCCGCTTACGGGAATGCCAAGCGCTGGCTGCCGGAGCGTTTTGCCGAGGTAGCGGGCACGTTTGGATTGCCGGTCCTGGTCTTCGGCTCGGCGGCGGAGCGCGCGCTTTGCGAAACCGTCGCCGCTCAACTGCGCGGCGGCCACGTCGAGACCCGCAACCTGGCCGGCGAAACCACCCTCCGCGAGTTCATCGATCTCGCGGCCGCCTGCCGTCTCTTCCTGACCAACGATTCCGGCGCCATGCACGTTGCCAGCGCGCTCGCCGTCCCTACGGTGGCCGTGTTCGGGGCCACCGACGACGTCACGACCGGCCCTTCCGGACCTCTGGCAAGCGTGGTTCGCGAACCGGTCGAGTGCAGCCCCTGTCTGCTGCGCGAATGCCCCATCGATCACCGGTGCATGACCCGCATCACGGCCGGCCGCGTCTCCGCGGTGGCGCACCGGCTCTGGGAGGAATCCGCCCGCGCGTGGACACACGAAGCAAAATCCTGACACTCGCCGAAGCGCTCGCCCTCCGCGGGCCGCTGGTGATGGCCGCCGGCACGTTCGACATCCTCCGCGCCGCGCACGCCGGCGAGCTCAAACAGGTCCGCAGCCGGTCTGCCGCGGCCCGCCTCCTGGTCGTGGTGCTGCCCGCCCCCGCCACCACGCCGCTGGCCCCCGCGGGGCGCGCCGAACTGGTCGCGGCGCTCCACGTGGTAGACTACGTGGTAACCGCCGATGCTGAAGATCTGGAGCGACTTAGCCGCGCCCACGCGTCCGCCGAAGTGGTCCGCCTGGAGGCCGCGGACGGCCGCCGGATGCGGCAGTTGATCGAGCATGTCCGCCGCCGCCAAACCGCCTGACCGCCGCATCCTGGTCGTCCGGCTCGGCGCCATGGGGGACGTCCTGCACGCGCTCCCCGCGGTGGCGTCCCTCAAACACAGCTTTCCGGGTTGCCACCTCACCTGGATGGTCGAGCCGCGCTGGGCCCCCCTGCTCGACGAGAACCCGTTCATCGACAGCGTGGCGTTGCTGCACCGCGAATCGTTCCGGGCGCTGTGGGGAAGCTGGCGCGCACTGCGCCAGAACCGCTACGACCTGGCGATCGATTTCCAGGGCCTGCTGAAATCCGCGCTGGTCGCCTCGGCCTCCCACGCCAGCCGCATCTTCGGCTTTCACCACACCCAGGTTCGCGAGCGCATGGCCGCGCTGTTCTACTCCCACAAAACCCTCAGCCAATCCGCCCACGTGGTCGACCGCAATCTCGACCTGGCGCGCGCCGCCGGCGCCGCCAATGTGGTGCGCGCCTTCCCCCTGCCCGCGGGCAGGCCCGAAGGCGACCTTCCCGCCGGCGAATTCGTCCTGGCCTCGCCGTTGGCAGGCTGGCGCTCCAAGCAGTGGCCGATCGAGCACTACGCCGCACTGGCCCTCCGGCTCCGCGAATTGGACCTTCCGCTGGTGCTCAACCTGCCGGCCACGGCCGCGCTCCCGCGACTCGACGGCGTCCTGGTTCACCATTCCGGACTCTCCGGCCTCATCCACGCCACCCGCCGCGCGGCTGCCGTGGTAGGGGTGGATAGCGGTCCGCTGCATCTCGCCGCCGCTCTCGGCAAACGCGGCGTCGCCATTTTCGGTCCCACCGACCCGGCCCGCAACGGCCCTTATGGCGACACCCTGAAAGTGCTGCGCACGCCCTCCGCCGCCACCACTTACAAGCGCGGCGTCCGGATCGAGGACAGCATGCGCGGCATCACTCCCGACGCCGTGTTTGCGGAGTTGCGCGCGGCCCTCTGCCTGGCCTGATGATTCCATTTCCCAAGCCCTACGCCGACCTGGTTGCCCGGCTCCGTGTGCCCAGCGGCTTCCTGCTGGTGGCCGTGTTCGGGTGGTTTTCCGACCCTTCGCCCGGCTCGCTGGCGGTGGGCGTCCCGGTTTCGCTCGTCGGCCTGGCTCTGCGCGCGTGGGCCGCCGGTTGTCTCGCCAAGAACCGCGCGCTGGCCACGGGGGGCCCCTACGCCTACACCCGGAATCCGCTGTACCTGGGCACCCTGCTGGTCGCGGCGGGACTGGTGGTGGCCTCCCGCAGCATCGGATTGGGACTGCTGTTCGCGGCTGTGTTCGTCTTCGTGTACCTGCCCGTGATTCAGCTCGAAGAACAGCATCTCCGCCGATTGTTTCCCGAGTACGCCGGCTATGCGGAGCGCGTCCCGGCCCTATGGCCGCGGATCCCTCGCGATCCCCTGCCCGCCAATCACGGCGCCTCCCCAAAAAACTCGAATCCTTTTCAAATGGAGTTGTATCTCATGAACAAGGAATTCAACGCCGGGGCAGGATTTGCCGCCGGGGTGCTGTTTCTTCTTTGGAAGATAGTCCGTTGACAGGGAGACCGTCCGGAGGGGGGCGGTCTCGCTTCAAGTCCACTTTCAGTCGAGCGATTCAGTTGACTGCCAGTTACAATAAGATGTGCACCGCTTCGTAGTTCTGGCGGCATTCGCGCTCGCCGCCACTGTTTCCGCACAGACTCCCTTCTTCCATCTGAAGGACCTCCGGCCCGGGATGCGCGGCACCGGCCGCACCGTGTTCTCCGGCAACCGGATCGAAGAGTTTCAGGTGGAGATCCTGGGCGTGCTCGAGAACATCGGGCCGAAGGAATCGCTCATTCTGGCACGGCTTTCCGGCGGACCGCTGGAACATACCGGCGTCCTGCAGGGAATGAGCGGGAGTCCCGTCTATATTGATGGAAAACTGGTGGGGGCCGTGGCCATGGCCTTCCCGTACGCCAAAGATCCGATTGCCGGTATCCGTCCCATCGAGGACATGGTGCGCCACCCCGCGGTCGCGTCCACCCCGTCCCGCCACCCTGTCATCGCGCTGGCCGACGGCGATTTGACGCGCGCGCTACCGAGGCCGCTGCCAGTGCTGGCCGCGTCCGAGCGCCTCGTCAATATCGCCACGCCGGTCTCGTTTGGCGGTTTCAGCCGGGCCACCCTGGAAGCGTTCGCGCCGCAGCTCCGCTCGCTCGGGCTCGAACCGCGGCAGGGCATCACCGCCGGCGGCAAAATCGAGCCGGGCATGGGCAATCCCGCGGATCTCAAACCCGGCTCGATGATCAGCATTCAGCTCATGTCGGGCGATTACAGCGTTGGCGCCGATGGCACCGTCACCCACATTGAAGGCAACCGCATCTACGCCCTCGGCCACCGCTTCCTCGATGTCGGCTCCACTTCGCTGCCCTTCGCCCGCGCCGAGGTCATCACCCTGCTGCCGACTCTCAATACGTCGTTCAAGCTTTCCTCGGCCAAGGAATGGATGGGCGTCATCAACGAGGACAACAATACCGCCGTGGCGGGGCAACTGGGACAGCGCGCGCCGATGGTGCCGGTCTCGCTGGCGGTTTCGCGGGGCCCGAAACCGGTCGATTCGTACCACATGCGCATTGTCAACGATCCGCTGCTTTCGCCGTTGCTGTTGCAGATGGCGGTGTATTCCGTGATCGACGAGACGGAGCGCACGGTAGGCGCTTCCACGATCCGGGTGAGCGGGGAAATCGAATTTCAAAACGCGGCCTCCCCCATCCGGCTGAACAACATGTTCGCCGCCGATAACGGTTCGGCCCAGCAGGTGTCGATCTCGGCGGCCGTTCCCGTGGCCTACGTGATGCAGAGCAGCTTCGGGCCGCTCCAGCTCAAGAACGTCGCCCTCCAGATCCAGGCCTACGACCAGAAGAAGCAGTGGACGATCGATACCGTCTCGGTGTCGCGCCGCGAAGTGCGCGCCGGCGACAAGCTGCGCCTGCATATTACGCTGGCCGGCGAGAACGGGGTGGAAGCCACCCGCCAGTTCGAATACCAGGTACCGATCGGCGCGCCGCCGGGCACGCTGTACTTCACCGTGGCCGACGCCAACACCACCAACCTGGCGGACTTTCGCCAGGTGCTGACCACCAATCCGCACAGCCCCGAACAGCTCATCACCACCGTCAACAACCTCCACCCCAATACCAAAGCCTATGTGCGGGTGTGGCGGGCCGACCCGGCATTCCAGCTCGAAGGGTCCGACCTGCCGGATCCGCCGGCGTCGGTGGCGCTGGTGCTGGGCCGCGCGCAGGGCGCGCAGTCGGGCATCACCCAGACGCGCAACGCCAAAGTCGGCGAAATGGAGCTCGACGGGGGCGACATGGTGATTACCGGCGTCAAAACGGTTCAGGTGGAGATCAAGGAATGACCGGTTCGATGCGCTCTCTTCGCCGGGCCGCCGGATTGCCGGCCGGCATCGCGCTGCTGGCCCTCGGCGCTTACGTGCCAGCCTTGTTTTCGAGCGGCACCACCGCCTGGGAGATGAACTCGTACGCCGATTTCGTGGCGGGGCGCTTCGAGGGCATGTCGCTCAGCCGCGAAGGGAGGCTTTCGCTGGCGCCCAAGATCGAGACCATCTTCACTTCCGACCAGGCGGTCATCTGGAGCGTGGCGCAGGCGCCCGACGGCACGCTTTATGCCGGCACCGGCAATCACGGCCGCGTGTACCGCATCGAAGGTCCGGGAAAGTCTTCGCTGCTCTGGACGGCCGAGCAGCCGGAGGTGTTCGCCATCGCGGTCGATTCCAAGGGCGTCGTCTACGCCGGCACCTCGCCCGATGGCAAGGTCTATCGCATCGAAAAAGGCGCGGCCACCGAGTACTTCGCGCCCAAGGCCCGCTACATCTGGTCGCTGGCGGTGGCGCCGGATGGGGCGCTGTACGTCGGCACCGGCGACAAGGGACTGGTATACCGCGTGAATGGACGGGACCAGGGCGAGCTGTACTACGACACCGGGCAATCCCACGTAACGGGTCTTGCCGTGGATTCGCAAGGCCGCCTGCTAGCCGGCACGGAGCCGAACGGGATCCTCTACCGGATCCGCGCCAAAGACCAGGCCTTCGTGCTGTACGATGCCAGCCTGCCGGAGGTGCGCGCCATCGTTCCCATGCCGGACGGCACGGTGTATGCCGCCGCGCTCGGCGGCTCCATCGCCAAGCGGGCACAGACCGCCAACCAGGCGGCGCAGGGCGGCTCGAGCCCCATGGTCACCTCCTCCGCCACGACGACCATCACCGTGGAAGCGCAAGCCGGGCCGAACGAAATCAAACCGCCCGATCCCAAACAGGTCCAGTCGCAAACCGGCGCCGGCGCGGGCACGCCGCAGGTGAGCACCCAGTTCAACCCGGTGGTGGATGTCTCCGGCGTGGAGAAATCGGCGGTCTACCGCATCAACCCGGACAACACCGTCGAGACGCTGTGGAGTTCCAAGGAAGAGAACGTCTACGACCTGCTGGCGCTGGAAAGGCAGCTTCTGTTCTCGACCGATGTGGATGGCCGTATTTATGGGCTGGCGCCCGACCGCCGCGTCACCCTGGTAGTGCAGACCAACGAAAGCGAGACCACGCGGCTGTTGCCTTCGAACCACTCCGTCCTGGCGGCCACCGGCAACCTGGGCCGCATCTACCGGCTCGGCGAAACTCCCGGCACGGGCGGCTATTACGAAGCCCCGGTGCACGATTCCGGCACCGCATCGCGTTGGGGCAGCCTGGGCTGGCGGGGCGACGTTCCCGCGGGCTGCACGCTGGGCTTCCGGACCCGCTCCGGAAACTCCGCCAAGCCGGATCGCACCTGGAGCCAATGGTCCGAGGCGATGCTGAATCCCGCGGGAAGCCGCATCGCCAGCCCCAATGCCCGCTACATTCAGTGGAAAGCCGAAATGAAGGGCAGCGGCGGCACCACCCCCATCCTTACCAGCGTCACCCTGGCGTACCTTCCGCAGAACTCGCCGCCGGTGGTGAAGAGCATCAACGTGATTACCAGTTCGGCGGCGAGCCAGGCCGCCAAATCCGCGACGGCTACTTCGGCGGCCTATTCGGTGACTGTCTCCGATACGGGCGACGTCAGCAGCTCCGCGGGCGCGGGCACACCCACCCAGACGCTGCCGCGCACCTCTTCACAGCAGATGACGGTCTCCTGGCAGGCCGAAGACCCCGATAATGACCGGCTGGTCTACAACTTGTACTTCCGTAGCGAGGATGCCACGCAGTGGCTGGTGCTCAAGAGCGCTACCCACGATAATTCGCTGACCTTCGATTCGGACATCATGGCCGATGGCAAGTACTTCTTCCGGGTGGTGGCGTCGGACCGCGAAGCCAACCCGCCGCCGAGCGCGCGGGAGGGACAGATGACCAGCGCGCCCATCATGATCGACAATACGCCGCCCTCTGTGACCATCGGGCCGGTGCAATACCATGCGGGCAGCGCGCACGTGGAGTTCGAGGCGGCCGATGCCGCCTCCGCGCTGCGGCGCTGCGAGTATTCGCTGGATGCCGCAAGCTGGGTGCCGGTGGCGGCGGCCGACGGGGTGGTGGATTCACTGCGCGAGCGGTTCACGCTCGACCTGACGGGCCTGGCCCCCGGCGAGCACCTGCTGGTTATCCGCGCCGCCGACAGCGCCAATAACACCGGGCTGGCCAAAGTCATTTTGAAGTGACCGTCCGGAAATTCTCGTGGCTGCTCCGCCGCAGCTTCCTGGCGTGCTTTGCCGACGGGTGCTTCAGCACCGCCAAGGGGGCGGCTTATTCGTCGCTGCTTTCCTTCTTCCCGGTGCTGACTTCGGCGGCCACCATCCTGGTGCAGACGCGCGCGGAGTTCGTCTCGCGAACGCTGGAGGATGCGCTGTGGCAGATCGTACCTCCCGGCACGGAGGACCTCGTGGTGCAGCAGTTTCGCGTCACTGGCGCGCGTCCGCTGGCGCTGCTCGTGGTGGCCGGCCTCATCTCGCTGTGGGCGGCCTCGGGGGTCATCAAGAGCCTGGTGGAAGGATTTCACGCGGCCTACCGGGTGCCGCGCAGCCGCGCCTTCCTGCACCAGAGCGCGCTTGCGATGGCGCTGGTCCTGGGGGCCGCCGTTCCGCTGCTCTGCGCCTCGCTGCTGATCGTGTTCGGCACGCAGCTCGAGCGAATCGTGCTGGACAAGATCAAGGGCGAGTCGCTGTACCTGCCGCTGTCTTCATTATGGGAGTGGCTGAGCCGCCTGGCGCGCTATGCCCTGGCATTCGCCACTACGGTGCTGGTCACCTCCAGCCTCTACTACTTCGGCCCCTACCGCCGGCAGAGGTGGCACTACGTCTGGCCGGGTGCGATTCTGGCGACGCTGTTGTGGTTGCTCGCCACCTCGGGCTTCGGCTGGTACGTCCGCAATATCGCGCACTACAACGTGATGTACGGGTCAGTGGGCGCCGGCATCGCGCTGCTGGTGTGGATGTACCTGATGGCCCTGATCGCGCTGATCGGCTGCGAGTTCAACGCGGAGTACGAACGCAGCGACGGGTAGCCATTAACCGGCCGCGGCAGCGGAGCTTTGGGACGCGGACTCGCCGGCCAGGGGCTTGATCGCGGAACGGACTACGGTGATCTTGTTCAGCACGTCAAACCAGAACGGCGCACCCATGGAGATGGCCGCGATGGTCAGCAGAATCCCGATCATCTTTTGCCCCCAGGCCCAGAGAGATGTGGGAACGCCGCGAAGATCGCCGGGCACCGGGTAGGGCACCCAACCGATCGGAAGCCCAGAATCGCGAATTCGGTTCAGATTGAGCAAGAGGCGGCAATCCGGGGAGGAGGCGTCGGCCCGGCACGCCGGAATGCGGGACAGTTCCTGCGGAGACGCGGCGCTGGGGGTTTCCGAGCCGGCCGGCAAACTCCCGGCGGTGGGACCGCCCGGGCTGGTCGTTTCCAGGGAACCGGCCTTTACAGCGGAAACCTGAGCGGCCGAAGCGACGAGAAATTCCCGAACCGCGGTATTGGTGGAAAGCGCCGAAACAAGGTTGATGGAATCGGCGTTCACCGCCGCGGCGACGATACATCCGACCGCCAGGATGGTGAATTGGGTATTGCGCTTGTACGCGCTCGACACCCGCTCCATCGTGTTGTTGTACCACTGCTCGATGTTCTGCCGGATGGCGGCAGCATCCCCCGCCGCGGCGTCGGAGAGGGTAATCAATGCCTGGGTTACTTTGGGCGAAACGAACGAATTGCGGCTCAGGTTGTCCCGTAGTGGACTGATGCCGGTAAGCCCGGCCGCGGCGAATGCCTGACCTACCGCGGTGGCGCCAGCCGCGCCCGAAAGCGCGCCGGATGCCGGCTTGGGCGCCGCCAGGTCCATGATCGCGAGAGCGAACGCGCGCGCCGGTATGTACGAGGGGAGGTTCCGATGACGTCCCGGCTCGTACTCGCCGGGAAATAAGGTGTCGATGAGGGGGTGGCTGTAAAAGTCGCGGACGAGACCCTGCCCGCTCGTATCGTCCAGGAGGATACGGATCCCCCGGTAGAGATAGCGAGCGCGAAGCCGGAAAAACACGGCGATGGCTTCCTGTATGGCCGAACAAATGAGACTGAGGGTGAGGTATATAAACAAGATCCCAATGACTACGTCGAGCACGTCGGAACCGAACATTGCCGCTCCTGACCCATCAGCCGCCAAAGGGGCTGGTCGAATCGCCGGGGAGGGCGATCGTCCGCCTCAGGCGGCGTGCCGGCCAGGTTGCCCGCTGCGACCCGGGGATACCGCCCCACCAGGGACAGATGCAACGAGTCCCCGATCCAGCACACTAGTATAGACGAAGCTCGTTCGCGGTGTTGCATAATACAGTCTCTTGCCTTATGATCTTGCGGGTGGTGGCCCAATGGGACGCGACTTTTTTTTAAGCTATTCTTCCATCGATTACAAACCCGGAAAGAAGGACGACATCTACCGGTTCTTTGGCGACCTGCAGGAGCGGTTGGTGGGGCTTGGGCTCGGCGGAGGCTATTTTGCCGCGCGCGACAATGAGGCCGGGGTGGACTGGAGAGACGAGCTGGTCGAACATCTTGAATCCTGCCATGTGCTGGTTCCACTCTATTCTCCGAACTATTTCAAGAGCCCTCACTGCGGGCGGGAATGGAAGGTGTTCTACGACCGGTTTCAGGAATACAAAATCAAACGGCCGCCCGACGTGCGGCAGCCCGATATTCTGCTGCCAGTGCTTTGGACCGCCGAGTTCCTGGACACTCCCAAAGAGGTGCCCAAAATCCAGAAGGAGACCATTGCGGAATACCCGGACGTGTATCGCACCTATGGTTTGTCCTACATGATGCGATCGACGTCCCGCTCCGACCTGTACGATGAGTTCATCGAGAAGTTCGGCCGGCGGCTGGCCGAAATGATCCGCGCCCAGGGCGCCTATAAGGTGCACCCCACACCGCCCTACGACCAGATCGAGCCCTACTTTCCACCTGACAGCAAGCGCGGGCTGACCTTCGTGCGCTACGTATTCGTGGCGGGGCTGCGGACCGAAATGCAGGACCGCCGGCCCAATTGGGACGGCTACGGCATTTACGCGGACCGCAAAGACTGGCGCCCTTGCTACCCGGAGGAGACGCGCGAGGCCGGGCAGATTGCGAGCGCGCTCGCCACCGGCGCCGGCAAGAGTTTCGAATTCATCGAGCCCGGCGAAAAACTCCTGGACCGCCTGCGGTACGCGAAAGAACTCGAAAACATCGTAGTCATTGTGGTCGATCCGTGGAGTCTGTCGGTGCCTTCCTTAAACAGCCTGGCCTCGGTCATCGACGGGGAACCGCTGCCGAATTCCGCCCTGCTGGTGATGTGGAATCAGAGCGGCGCCGATCACGGCGGCATGCCGCTTCTCAACGTTCCCGGCGACCCGCAATTCGATACGCGCGAGAGCCGTAAAGAGTACATCGTCACTGTCCGCACCAACGATGAATTCCGGCAGAAACTCGAGAGCTTCTTCAACACGTTCCGGGAGGCGATGATCAAGGACGGCAAGATCCGATCGGCGGAGGAGAGTCCCGGTCCGGCGCAAGCGATTCTGAAAGGCTAGATCGGTGGAAATCCGCAAGGATCCCGGCCGCATCGTTACGTTCTACTCCTACAAGGGTGGGACCGGCCGGTCCATGGCGCTCGCCAACGTCGCCTGGCTGCTGGCCGCGGCCGGGAAACGGGTGTTGATGATCGATTGGGACCTGGAGGCTCCCGGGCTGCACCGCTATGTCCACCCGTTTCTGGACGACCCCGCCCTCACGACATCGGAAGGGGTGATCGATTTCGTCATCAGCTACACCGAAGAGGCGTCCAGCAAGAAACTGGACGAGAACCTCGATCCGAAGTGGTTCGCCCCGTATGCCAACATCACGCGTTTCGCGATTCCCCTGGACTACGCTTTTCCGGCTGGAGGATCGCTCGATTTTATCCCCGCCGGCAAACAAGGCCGGGCATACGCCGGCCGCGTCAATTCCTTCAACTGGAAAGATTTTTACGTCCGCCTGGGCGGACGCGCCGTGCTCGAGGAGGCGCGCGCCCGCTTACGGGAGAACTACGAGTACATCCTCATCGACAGCCGCACCGGGGTGAGCGACACCTCGGGCATCTGCACGGTGGAAATGCCGGACGCGGTGGTGGTCTGTTTCACCTTGAACATGCAGAGCGTCAGCGGCGCGGCGGCGGCCGCCCGTTCGATGCTGGAGCAGCGTCCCCCCGACCGGCCGCTCGATTTGTTCCCCGTGGCGATGCGGGTCGTGGACGCGGAACTGGAGAAGACCATCGCGGTCCGCGAGTACGCCAAAGAACAGTTCCTCCACCTGATGAGCGACACCTCCGTGGAACCGCAGGCTCGCGATGAATACTGGCACGAAGTGGAAGTGCGGCAGGTGGCGTTTTACGCCTTCGAAGAACAGATGGCGTACTTCCGGGATTCGCCCAACGATCCTTCCGCCGTACTGTCGTCGATGAAGCGCCTCACCTGGCGCATGTCGCGGGTGGATGTTCGCAACCTGCCGGGTCCGGAACCTGCCAGGCGGGACGAGATCCTGGCGATTTATGCCGGAGTGTGGGCGAAGGCCGAAGCGCCGAAAGCAGCCGAGGCGCCGAAGCGGTTCGTGTACGTGAGCCACCACGAATACAGCGTCCCCGCGATGGGCAGCCCGGCCTATCCGGCCGATGCGGTGCCTGGGGGAGCCGAAGTGGCGACCGCCGCGGACGTGCCGCGCACCGGTTCCTGGCTGGAGGCATTTCGGAGCGTGCTGCGGCGTTCGGCGGCAATGGCGGTGATCGTGGACGAGCGCGGCATCGGTCCCAACCAGCAGCGCGAACTGGCGGTGGCGTTCGACTACCAGGCGCGCGCCGGTGGCGCTCGGGCGTTCCCGATTACGGTGGTGCCGGCCGAAGGCGCCCGTGCCGGCCAGTACCCGGGATTGGCTACGCCGGACGGCCGGCAATGCCCCTATCCCGGGCTGCGCCCGTTCCGCATCGAGGATACCGCCGTATTTTTCGGCCAAGAGGGCTTTATCGAAAAGCTGGTAGAGCAGATGCAGACCGCGCCCGCCATCGTGCTCGGTGGCCAACCGGGAAGCGGCAAGAGTTCGGCCATCGCGGCCGGCCTCATTCCGCGACTCCTGCTCCAGGAGGCGCCGCGGCCGGTGTGGAAAGTGGTGATCTGCGATGTCTCGATCTCCGCACACTATTCCCAGGCAATTGTGGCGGACGCACTGGTGCGTGCCCGCGGAACGGCGCGGTTCGAAGAGCAGGTCCGCAAGGAAACCGCCGACCTGATGGGCCGGCTTTCGAAAGAAGGGACGGGGATCCTCAAGGATGTAGTGGCGTCGGTGCTCAGCGCGTGGCCTCCGGCCAACCGGCTCGCCATCATCCTCGAGACGGGGAGTCCGAAATTCGACCCGGCGCTTTTCACTTCGCTTTTTCGCGATGCGCCGGACGTGTCCTTCGTCATCGTCAGTGAAAGCCCCGGCAGCGGACAGATTACGCTGCCGCCGTTATCCAGCGAGGATCTCATCCGCGCCATGGAGCAGCCGGCACTGCGGGCCGGCACTACGCTCGAACCCGGGCTCGCCGCGCGGATCGCGGCCGAGTTCGAGGGCCAGGAGGAGGTGCTGGCCCTGCTGCAATTCTGTATGACCCGGCTTTGGTTCGACCGGCGGGGCGCGGCCGGCGACCGGACGATCCGGAGAGCGGATTACGATGCGATCGGCGGCATCCGGGACATGATCGAGGTATGGGCGGAGGCTCATTTTGCGGCGCTGACCGCGACCGAGCAGCAACCCGCGCTTCGATTGCTGTGCCGTCTGGCGGTACGCCCGGATCCTCTCCGTGCGGAAGACATCCCCGAGGCCCTTCGCGCCACTGTCGAGAAACTGGTGGAGAGACGGATGCTGGGGTGGGCGGTGGGGATCGAGGGCGCCCGCTGGTATTCGTTGTTCCCTCTGGCGCGGCGCTGGCCGCGCCTGCAAAAGGCGATCGCGGAGAACGCTTCCTACCTGACCTGGAGGGCCCGATTCCGGGCTCCCATGGACGTAGACCAGGGGCACGGCCGGTACAGCGCGCTGTTGCGCGGCGAAGCGTTGGCAACCGCCCGGCAATACCTGGCGGAACGGCCCCAAGACTTCACCGTGCGGGAGGTGGACTTTATCCATCGCAGCGAGGCCGAGGCGCGCGCGCCGGCCACCGCGGCGGCTGCCGCCCCGAAGGGTCGCAGCGTTGCCTTCGTCATCGCGGCTGGCGGACTCCTGGCGTTCGCGGCGCTGGCTGTGTATTTCTTCTTCCTGCGGCCTGCCGCGCAGCCTCCCGCCGGCGCCGCCCTCCTTGCCACGGCCTATCGCGAGCAGCAGGAGAAGAACTATTCCGCTGCGATCGCGCATCTGACCCAGAGCCTTCGGTTGGCGCCCGAGCCGGCGTTGGTTTCCTCCATTTACAGCCTCCGCGCCTACTGCTACAAACGCGAACAGGATTGGGAAAAATCCATCGCCGACCTGACGGCGGCGCTGAGCGCAGTGCCGCCGACTCCCGATCAGGTCCGGCTGTTGGAAGATCGCGGCTACGCGTACATCCAGGTGCGCAAGCCGGCGGAGGCGCTCATGGACTACACCGCCGCCGTGAAACTCGCTCCCTCCGGCGTGGATGCAGCGTACGCCAGGCAGTTCCTCGCGCAAATGCTCACGCCGACCGGACGCGGGAACCCTCCTGTGTTTGTCATCATGAAGCCCATCCAGCGTCTGTCGGAAGTCCCTGCTCCCGTGCGGAAGCTCTATCCCCAGGTTTCGTTTCTCAATATCCGGGGCTGGACCAACCCCATCCCGGAAAACGAACTGCGCTACAACGATCCCAACGACGAGGGGTTTGCGCGGCAGATCGTCGAGCGGTTGGACAAGGCGGCCATCCACGTCAAGGGGCCGTTGCCGGTACCGCCGGCGGCGGGCCGCCGCATCGAGCTTTGGCTGTCCAATCGGTAGGCCGCGCCGATAATTAGGCCCCGCCGATCATCAAGTTGTGATATAACGGCAATTGATGTATCGAAAGTTGACTAAGGAAGGGCAGGACCTGCCACCCACGTTGCCGCTCCTGCCCGCCGTTTTCCACATCATGCTGGCGTTGGCCGATGGGGAGCGGCACGGCTACGCCATCAAACGGGAGGTGGAACTGCGCACGGGCGGAGTGATCAGCCTGGGCCCGGGGACCCTCTACGGCACGCTGCGGCGCATGCTGGCGCAGGAATGGATCGAGGAGACGGACGAGCGTCCAGATCCGGAAAACCGCGATGTGCGCCGCCGCTATTACCGGTTGACGGAATTGGGGCGCCGCCTGGCCCGCGCGGAGGCGGAACGGTTGGAGAACCTGGTGCGCGTCGCCCGCGCCAAGGAGCTTCTGACGAATCCGGGAACGGCCTGATGAAAAGGACCGAGGGGCTGCCGCATCTGCTGGAGCAATGCTATCGGCGGGCGCTGGGCTTCTACCCGGTGGAGTTTCGCGACGAATATGGGACCGAGATGGTGGAGTTCTTTCGCGATGAGTGCCGGCGGGCGGAGCGGCGCGCCGGGCTGGCGGGACTTCTTTTCGCGGCGCTCCGCACGTTGACGGATCTGATACGGACCGCGCCGGGAGCACATATGGACATTTTGCGGCAGGACTTGCGGTTTGGTCTGCGGACCCTGAGGAAGAGTCCGGGCTTTACGGTGACGGCAATCGTGGCACTGGCGCTGGGAATCGGGGCGAACAGCACCATCTTCAGCCTGGTCCATGGAATTCTGATCGCGCCTCTGCCGTTTCCCGAGCCGGACCGGCTGGTGGCGCTGTGGGAAAACAACCCCAGGGGAATCGAACGGAACAGCGTATCGCCTCCCAATTTCGTGGATTACCGGGCGAGCGCCCGGTGCGTGGCGGGCCTGGCAGCGTTCTTTGAAACCAGCATCGACCTGACCGGTGCGGACGAACCGGAACATGTTGCCGGCGCCGTGGTCACGCCGGGGTTTTTCGCCGTGCTGGGCATCGATCCCGCGATCGGCACGGACTTGCGGGCGGGCGAATCTCAGGTGGTGGTGAGCCACTGGTTGTGGCAGCGGCGGTTCCACGGAGATTTCGGCGCGATCGGCAAGACGCTGCGGATCGATGAGAAGAGCTACCGCGTCGCGGGTGTGATGCCGGAGGGTTTTCAGTTTTTTTCTCCCGAGGTGGAGTTGTGGATGGCGATGCCCGCCGCGTATTTCCAATCCAGCCGGCAGGCGCATTTCCTGAGCGTCGTAGGCAGGCTCAAGGAGGGCACGACAGTGGCGCAGGCGCGTGCCGAGTTCAATGCGCTGGCCGCGGGTCTGTCGAATGCTTACCCGGCTTCCAACCGGGGATGGGGAGCCACGGTGGTGCCGCTCAAGGAACAGATCGTGGGCGACATACGCAAGCCGCTGTTGGTCCTGCTGGGAGCAGTAGGCTTCGTGCTGCTGATCGCGTGTGCGAATATCGCGAACCTGCTGCTGGCCCGCAGTGCCCACCGGCACGGCGAAATGGCGGTGCGAACGGCATTGGGAGCCGGGCGCGGGCGGCTCGGCCGGCAGATGCTCAGCGAGAGCATTCTGCTGGCCCTCTTCGGGGGAGCGGCGGGATTGCTGCTCTCCTTCGGTCTGCTGGGGATGCTGCGGGCGCTCGAGCCCGCCGCGGTTCCCAGGCTGGAGGAAGTGGGGGTGGACGGTTGGGTGCTGGCGTTCACGTTCGCCATTACGCTGCTGACGGGGGCCGTTGCCGGGGTGGCGCCGGCGCTTCGTTTCGCGCGGGCGGACCTGACCGAGGCCTTGAAAGAAGGGAGTGCGCTCCGGCCCGGTTTCAGCGGGCATCGGCTGCGGGGGCTGCTGCTGCACGGCGAGATCGCCCTCTCGCTGCTGCTGTTGACGGGGGCCGGGCTGCTGATCCGGAGCTTCGTGCGGCTGGCGAACGTGGATGCCGGCTTCCACGCCGAGGCGGTGGCCACGTTCAAGATGGATCTGCCGGCATCGCGCTACCGGAGCGCCGCGTCGCGGGTGTCGTTGCTCGAGGAGGCGCTCGTCCGGCTGCGCGGGCTGCGGGGCGCCGGCCCGGCCGGGATGATCAGCAGCCTGCCCCTCACCGGCGGCGAAGGCTACAACCGGTTCGGCTTCACCATCGATGCCCGGGAAGATACGACGGCGGCCGAAACCGGGCGTTTCTACGCCCGATGGATCACGCCCGGGTATCTGGGGAGCATGCGGATTCCGCTGCTCCGCGGCCGCGATTTCAGCGAGCGGGACCGCGCCGGTTCGGCTCCGGTCGTGATCATCGATGCCGGGCTGGCTCGCCGGTATTTCCGGAATACGAATCCGCTAGGAAAGCTGCTGCGCCTCAGCTATTCCAAATCCACGCCGCGAGAAGTGGTGGGAGTGGCCGGCGAGGTGCGCGGCGTGGCGATGGAGATGGAGCCCGCGCCGCACATCTATATACCGGTTTTCCAGGAAGCGCAGTTGTCCACCATCAGCGTCACCATCCGCGGTTCCGACCATGGTGTGCCCACGGCCCAGGCCGTGCGCGAGGAACTGCATCGGCTCGACCGAAATCTGCCGGTGTACGATTTTCAGCCGATGATCCGGCGGCTGCGGGACTCCGTTGCGCCGCGCCGCTTGAACATGGCGCTCATGACGGGACTGGCCGGGATGGCGCTCATTCTGGCCTGCATCGGTTTGTACGGGGTGGTGTCGTATGTCACTCGGGAGCGAGTGCATGAGATCGGCATCCGCATGGCGCTCGGGGCGCGGCCGGCCGGGATCCTATGGCTCGTCGTGCGGCAAGGAATGAAGCACGCGCTGGTAGGAATGGCCGGCGGACTGGCCGGCTCGCTTCTCCTGACGAGGACCATGGCCGGGCTGCTGTTCGGCATCAGCCCGACCGACGGGTGGACGCTGGCGTCGGTGACGGCGGTGACGGCGGTGGTGACCCTGCTGGCGTGCCTGGCGCCCGCGGCAAGGGCTTCGCGGCTGAGTCCGCTGGGCGCGTTGCGGTCGGGTTGGGGCCGGTCCTAACCGACAGGCGCTAGAGTTTGATCCAGTCCCAGGGCTTGCGCAGGGTACGGGTCAACATCAGGGAGGCGTCGCGGTCGCCGGTGAACTCCTCTTTCTTGGCGTCCCAGTGCAGCTTGCGTCCGGTCTTCATCGCGATATTGCCAAGCAGGGCTACGGTCGTGCTGCGATGGCCGATTTCGATATCCGCATTGGGCGGCTTGCGCGCGCGCACGCTCTCGACAAAATTGACGGTGTGAACCCGGGTCGGTTCCTCCACGTTTTCCCAAAAGCGCTTCACCCCTTCGGGCAACTTGCGCGCGGGCGTCTCGGGCTCGGGGTAGATCTCCCATCCGATGCGCTCGGCGAAGATGGTCGCCTTCGTGCCGTAGAAGGCGATGCCGTTGGGCTGGTCCCACTCTCCGCGGGAGTTGTAGTAGCGGTGGCCGGGCGTACGTCCGCCCATTCCGTACCCGTTGAGGTTCGAGCCTTCGTAGGTGGCGATGAACCCGTCGTATTCGTAAGTCACGGTGAGGAGGTCGGGAGTCTCGCGGCCGTCATCCAACAGGTACCGGCCGCCGACGGCCGAAATCGTGCGCGGCGCCGTCACGCCCATGATCTCCTGCATGGTGTCGAGCCGGTGATTGCCGAAATCGGTGATGTAGCCGCCCGAATAATCCCAGAAGTAGCGGAAGGTGCCCAGAAACCGCTGCGGGTTGAAGGGCACCTTGGGCGAGGGGCCCAGGTACATGTCCCAGTCGAGGCCGGCGGGGGGATCCTGGTTGGGTTTCCTGCCGATGCCATTGGGCCACTGGTTGGTATAGTTCCAGACGCGCACGAATTTCACCGGGCCGATATCGCCGCGCTGGATCATTTCGGCAATTTTCCTGAAGTGCGGCGCGGACCGGTGCTGGGTGCCCACCTGTACGATGCGGTTGTATTTGCGCGCGGCCTCGACCATGACGCGCCCTTCGCGCACGGTGAGCGAGGTGGGTTTTTCCACGTACACATCTTTGCCCGCCTGACAGGCCAGCACCATGGCGGTGGCATGCCAGTGGTCGGGCGTGGCGATGTGCACGGCATCCACTTCTTTCAGTTCGAGCAGTTTGCGAAAATCCTGGAACGACTTCGCATCCGCGCCCGCCCATTGCCGCGCGTTGTCGGCGTTGGTGTTGTAGACGTCGGCCACCGCGACATACGCTACATTCGGCGACGCATCGCGCATGGTGCGCGCGACGCCCCGGCCGCGGCCTCCGCAGCCGATCAGTCCCAGGTTCAGCCGGTCATTCGCTCCCATGACCCGGGATGCCGACAACGCGGTCACACCCAGGCCCGACGCTTTGAGGAAACTGCGGCGTTGCATGGTGGCATTCTATCGCACGGCTCCGCGGAGTGCGGGCGCGATGCGGCGCTCAGGCTTTCGGCATCTGGTTTTTCCAGAAGGCCTCGTAGTCGAACATCGCGTCCCGGATGGTCGCTCCGCGCACGTCGATCTTGTTCAGATCCGCCGAACCAATGCCCGCGGCTTCGCCCAGCAGCATCATGTTGTCGGCATACTGGAAGGTCTCATCCGGCGGCAGGAGTTGGTCCTTGGGATGATTGCCGGGGCCTTTGTAGAGCCGGTACGGGGCTTCGTGCCGCCCGGCGCGCGGATTGTAACCCATGGTGGCCATGGTGACGGTGTCGGTGTTTACCGGGTTCCGACCCGCGACCAGAAAACCGGGGCGGATGGGCTTGGCACCGAGCACCCATGGACCCTCGCCGCCCACCGTGGAGATGACGGCGTCGTTGATCGCCAGATCGACCGGGCGGGCGCCGAGGATATCCACCAGGATGCGCGGCAGGCGCCAGCCCTCGTAACGGTTGGACTGCGGATCGAGTTCCGCCGGCGCGCCGGCGGGAGCCTGCACCTGGCCGTAGTGAAAGATCCGCTCCCGCCCGCCGTACAAAGCGGTGGGCGTCACGCCGAACATGTTCTTGATGGACATGGTTATGCCCATCTCCTCATGTCCCTTGGCCTTTCCCAGGCTGACGAAGAAATCGCAATCTTCGTAAGAATGGTTGAGCTGGAAGGCCGGGAAGATCAACGGCTTGTTCTTCACCTTGAACGTGGAGTACTGCTTGCCGTAGCCCAACCCGTTGGTGTCTTCGAATTCCACGAGTGGGGCGGCGTTCTTGAGAACATTCACGTCCCATCCGCCGGCCAGCAGTTTGTCCTCAAGCTTGTAATCGGGTCTCCGCCCGCCGGCGCTCTCCAGGATGCGGACGCGTTTGGCGCCGAGTTGGCCGAGCACGGCGGTGACGGCGCCGACCACGTTGGGATGCACCCAGTGCGTGTCGCCGGGAGTGTAGCCTTCGAAGCGGTTGCTCCCGGTGAGGTTCACTTTGATGCCGACGGTCTTGCCGTTCACCTGGCTGCCGATGCCGCCGATCTGGTCGAACATGGTGCGGAAGCAGGCGACGAGATCTTCGTCATAACCACGAACCCTGGCGATCGCGACCGGCGCTGCCGGGGGCGTCCGCGCCGGGGCGGCCTGCGGGGCCCCCGGGGCGCGCGCCGCAGTAACGGCGCCTGCCGCCGCGGCCAACCAGGTCCGCCTGGTAAGACTGTCGTTGAGGTGTTTCATTGAGCATTCTCCTTCTGCGTGCCCGTTATTCCAGGAGCAACCCGCCCCACAACACAAGCTGCGGGATCGTCACATCGGTTCGGCCATCCGATCCACTCAGGGCCAGGTCCGCGGGCGCGCCATCCGGTGTGAACAAGCGCGCCTGCTGGAACCTGCCGGTGACGCGAAGCGTAATCGCCGTCGCCGGAGAGTTGGAATAGTTGAGTAACTGGACCAGCAGGCGCTTGCCGCCGGTGCTGGCATAAGTGATCACCGAGGGGACATTGAAGGCGATCATGCCGGTTTCGGCGAGCGACAGCTCCTTCATGTCCCGGGCGACCGATTCGGGATCGGGGTCCCGGTAGACGGCCACTCGGCCCTTGCCTATGGCCACCTCCTGGAAGGGCTCGTCCTTGGGAGGATTACCCCACGAGGGGCCGGCCACCACCAGCCCGCCACCTTCGGCAAACGACGTCAGGGCTTTTCTTTCGGCATCGCTGGGCGGCGCGAGCGCCGTGGCCAGCACTGCACGAAACCCGGACAGGGATTCCGTGCGGAGTTCCGGGCGCGCGATCAAACGGTACGGCACCTGGCGGCGCGCCACCAGTTTCAGGTACTCCTCCGCCATCTCGGGGTCCGGCGCCGCCGGGTCGTGGATGATGGCGAGCGCTCCGTAGGGGTCGAAGGTTCGCCAGTCCGCGTGCTCTTCGGCGAACCGCAGGCAGGAGCCGATGCGCTGCCAGACTGCCAGGGCCTCCCGATCACGGGTACGCAATCCGGTCCGCAGCGCGTCATCGAGCGCCACGATCCAGCGGCCGCCCGCCACCGACGCATCGGCCACGAATCGGGCATAGTCGGACGCCGAGCCGCCATCCGGTTGATAGCTCACCCACACCGGGCGCCGCGCGGGCAGGTGGCGCAGGAACCGGACCAGCCAGATGTTGGATTGAATCCACGGCTCGCTCGAGGGTGCACCGCGGATCCCCATGTCGGCCAGGTTGCGGGCGCTGGGCGACACGCCCTCGATGGCCCACACGCTCCTGCTTTTGGACGGCACAGCAGCGGCGGTTTTTGCGATGGATATCACAACCCCGGACGGGCGTGCCGCGGCTAGGGCTTCGACCACGCGGTCGGCCACGCCGTGAGCAAACTCACCTTCGAGGGCGATGCCATCGAGGCGCGCGTCCGACGCCGCCGGCAAAAAGACCGCCGGGTCGGCGCCGGAATACACCAGCCCGACGACAGCGAAGCCACGCTGATGCGCCTGGGCCGTGTAGGCTTTGACGAGCTGCTGCTGGCGGAATTCGAGCCCGGCATCGGCGCCGGCACTCCAGGTAACCAGCAGACAATTGACCGGCGATCCTTCGAGCAGTCCGAGGGTGCTGGCGTCGTACCAGTTCGCAATGGCGTCGTGAGCCGCGCTCCCGGCCGGCAGGGTCTTCGCCCGCGCGCGCTGGTACAGTTCCAGGGGCCCGCCCTGCCAGCGCGCGGGAATCCATGAATCGGGAGCGGGGCTCGCGGCGATCACCGAGAACGGCACAACCAAGGCAATCGACGAAAGCCGCGCGCAGAGTTTTCTCATCGAGACTACCGGGCACGATTATCTTCTACATCACTTTCCGATGCAACCGCGTCGAAGGTGATTTAACATACGTACGCGCGCCAGGGAAGGATCCTGGTTAACCCCGGGGGAATCCGCCGCATCCAAATTATCAGGGGGGTGTGAGTATGGCGAAATCGATTTTCCTGGCGGCGGTAATGGCGGCCGCGTTGCTGATGGCCGGTCCGGCGGAGGTGATGGCCCGCGGGCGAGGCGAGGGTCACGGCGTCTCGCGCGGCCATGGTTTTGCCGGCCGCAGTTTTTCGCGCGGCGGCGGGGCCTGGCAGGGCAGAAGCGGCAGAAGCTTCTCCGGCAACCGGGGGTTCGCCGGGCGGTCTTTCTCGAACCGCTATCGTGGCGGCTCAAACCGCTATTACGGCGGCCGCGAATTCGCACGGCATGGCGCCCGCGACAGGGACCGGGACGATCGCTATCGGCGGCACGATTCCTACGGTTATTATGGAGCGCCCTATGATCCGTATTCCTACGGCTACAGCTACGCGCCCGGTTATTCGTACGATCCTTACGCGTGCGGGTTCTACGATCAGTGGGGCTATTGGCACGCGGATCCGCGCTGCGAGCTGCTGCCCTGGGAATATTGAGGCCGTCTACGTCACGGCACACGGCGGCAGCAGAATCGCGCCATGGTCAGTCGCGGCGCTTTAGGGTGGGACGCTCGTCGGTATCGGGCTTGGCCGGTTTCCCGTCGGCATCGGTCTCGACCGTTCCACCGTTGGCGCGGCGCAAGGTGGGGCGGCCGTCCTCTTTGTGCTCGGGACGACGGCGGTTCTCGATCATCTGGAGGCGTGCTTTGACGTCCATGAACTCGGATGTGTTCAGCACATATTCGGGACGGGACTTGAGATTCTCGCCGATGTTCTGCTGCACCGTGCGGATCCGGTCATCGGTCATGGGATGGGTGGAGAACACCTTCGCCAGGGTTCCCGGCTTTCGTTTCTCGAGCGACTCGATCTTCTCGAAGAAATCGACGAATGCCGTGGGGTCGTAGCCGGCCTTGTACATATATTGGAGGCCGAGCATGTCGGCTTCGGACTCGAAGGCCCGGGAGAACCGCAGGAAGCCGAGAGGAATGATCGCACCGGCCCCCTGGTATAGGGCATAGCCGGTCCATCCTCCCATGAAGATCAGCGGGAGGCTGGCGTAATTGACCAACTCTCCGCGGGTCGCCTGCCGGGTGCCGTGGCGTGCGGCTACGTGGGCGATCTCATGCGCCATGACTCCGGCGAGTTCCGCTTCGTTATCGGCTTTGAGCAGCAGGCCGGTATTCACGAAGAAGAAACCGCCGGGCAGCGCAAACGCATTGACTTCTTCGGATTCGACGACCTTGATGGTGAACGGTACTTTGGCATCGGAGTTCCGCACCAGGTTCTGGCCGACCCGGTTCACATACTCGGCGATGACCGGATCGTCGACGATCTTCGCCTGGCGCTCTACCTCCTGCGCCATCTGCTTGCCGAGGGCAATCTCCTTCTCGAGGGAGTAGAAGTTCATCCCTTTTCCGACATCCCGGTTACCGATCTCGTCCGGGTCTTTCTTTTTGTCTTTTTTGTCCCTGGCGAAACCGGCGGACGGAATCGCGAACAGGACCAGACCCAGCGCGACAGCGGCTCTTGGCCAGGCGGTAATCATAAGAGGGCCCCCCAACAAGCCCAACGGTGACAGCTACTTCAAAGTACCCCTGCCATGACGGCCTGGAAATACCGTGCATCTAGTATTTCCCGGGGGTTCGGTTTGCGGATGCACGATACGGATGAGTTTCGTGGCGAGAGCCGACGCGAGGGGACGCCGGGATGAGTGGCACGGCGACGTGCCCGTGTCTGCGGCACGTTGCGGGACGTTTCTGGTAAGGATTGATTCCGTACCAGGGGCGGCGCTGCAAAAATACCCCATTGCTGGTATGGATCCGGGGCGGAGGCACTGCCTAAGATTGAGGCAGATCACTCATGGGAGCGCCACGCTGTCGCACCGCCTGAAACTGATGCCTACTTCCGCTCCGCAGGAATGGATCGAATCGATACGCGCGTTCGATACCTGCACGATCGCCAATGCCATCGAGACTTTTGGCGTGCGATTGCGCAATGAGGGCTTCACCCGGCCCGGGCTACGGTGCCTGACCGAAGACTGCGAGGGGTTGCTGGGATTTGCAGCCACGTTCAAGATCCGGTCGTCCGATCCTCCCATGGTGGGAACGTCCTACTTCGACCGGACGGACTGGTGGGGCCGGATAAAAACCGTACCGAGGCCGCGCGTGGCTGTATTCGAAGATCTCGAGGCAGAGTACAGTGCGGGGTCGACGGTGGGCGAGGTTCATGCGGCAATTCTCAAAGCGTTCGGTTGCGAGGGCGTGATAACCAACGGCGCGGTGCGCGACCTCACCGGCGTGCGGAGAATGCACTTTCCGATGTTCGCCCGAACCGCGGCGGTGTCGCACGCCTATACCCACATCGTGGATTACGGCAACCTGGTCGAGATCTGCGGGCTCGAGATTCGCCAGGGAGACCTGCTCTACGCCGACGTGCACGGCGTGGTCTCCATTCCGGCTGAAATCGCCGCCGACCTGCCCCGCGTGGCGGCCGAAATTCGCCGCAAAGAGCGGAAGATCATCGACCTGTGCCGGTCGAGCGAATTCTCGGAAGAGAAGCTACTGGAAGCGATCCGAAGCAACAGATAGGAAAAAGACAGCTCATGCAGAAACGCGCACTTCCCTTCTTGGCGGCATTGATGGTGGCAGCGGGAGCGTTGGCCGGTTCCTCGTGCGTGCGTGGCCAGGCGGTCGAGGCCCGTACCGCCGCGGTCTCCGATCTCTCCACGGTCGCCGTGGCGAAGGTCGGGACACAGGACTTGTCGCATACCCTGATGCTGACGGCCGAGTTCAAGCCGTTCCAGGAAGTCGATGTGATGGCCAAGGTCGCCGGCTACGTGAAGGAAATCAATGTGGATGTGGGTGACCGGGTCAATCAGAACCAGGCGCTGGCCACGCTCGAGGTCCCGGAAATGGCCGACGATCTGAACCGGGCAGGGGCGGCCGTCGAGCGGACCCACGCGGAAGTGGCGCGTGCCCAGGACGAACTGCAACGGGCGGAAGCGGCGCATCAAATCGCCGATCTCTCGTTCAAGCGGTTGTCCGCGGTATCGGCCAGGAAGCCGGGCCTCGTGGCGCAGCAGGAAATCGATGATGCGCGCAGCAAGGACCTGGTGGCCGAGGCCCAGGTGTCCGCCGCCAGGTCGGCGCTGGCGGTGGCCAAGGAACAGGTATTGGTGAACGAAGCGGACGTGCAGAAGGTCCATACCCTGATGGACTATACACGCGTGGTGGCGCCATTCAACGGCGTCATCACCAGGAGGTACGCCGATAAAGGTTCCATGATTCAGGCTGGGACGGCTTCGCAGACCCAGGCCATGCCGTTAGTGCGCATCTCTCAGAACAGCCTGCTCCGGCTGATTCTTCCCGTGCCCGAATCGGCCGTACCCACGGTACACATCGGACAGCAGGTGGAGGTTCGGGTGCCGACCTTGCACCGCAGCTTTCCCGGCCGCGTGGCGCGGTTTGCGGACACGCTGTCGCTGACCACCCGCACCATGGACACGGAAGTGGACGTACCCAATCCGACGCTGGTGCTGATTCCCGGAATGTATGCGGAAGTGAACCTGACGCTGAACCGGAGAAACGGCGCGCTCGCGATTCCGATCATGGCGGTGGACCGGGACGATGAAAAGTCCGGCCGGGTGATGGTGGTCACCCCGAATGGCCGCGTCGAACAGCGGAAGATCGCCCTCGGCCTGGAGACTTCGCAGAACGTCGAGGTCCGGTCCGGACTGAACGAAGGCGACCTGGTGGTGCTGAGCGGGCGCTCCGGTTTGCAGGCCGGGCAGCAGGTACGCCCGAAGGTCACGGTGTTGCAGGCTTCCGCACAATAACAACTTCTTCTCTCACTATCTATGTCCCGATTTGCGATTCGTAATCCATATTTCGTCGTGGTCGTCTGCCTGATGATCGCCGTGGTGGGCGTGAGCAGCCTGGTGCGCATGCCGGTGGATATGTTTCCGGCGATGAATATCCCGGTCGTGGCGATTGCCACGTTTTATTCGGGCATGCCGCCGGAGCAGATCGAAAACGACATCACCAGCCGTTTCGAGCGCTTCTTCACGCTCGGCGCCGGTATCGAACATATCGAATCCCGCTCGCTGCCCGGCGTCAGCGTGATCAAAGTCTACTTTCAGCCCGGCACCAATTCGGATTCCGCCGTAACCACGATTTCCAACCTGGCGATGGCGCAGTTGCGCCGTCTACCCCCCGGGACGCTGCCGCCGGTGGTGATGAAACTGGACGCGTCCAGCCTTCCCGTGTGCCTGGTGACCTTCAAGGGGCAGGGGCTGAACGAAACCCGGCTGCGGGACCTGGCGCAGTTTCAGGTTCGCAACCAGATCGCCAGCGTCCAGGGCGCGAGCGTGCCGCCGCCGTTCGGCGGGCGGTACCGCCAGATCATGGTCTACACCGATCCGTACAAGCTGGAAGCCTATCGCTTGAGCCCGATGGACGTGGTCCGCTCGATCAACAACGCCAATCTCATTCTGCCCGCGGGCGACGTGCAACTGGGAATGCTGGACTACAACATCTACAGCAACAGCCAGCTCTCCACGATCGACGATATCAACCGGCTCCCCATCAAGACGGTAGGACAGGCGCCGATTCGGGTGTCGGACATCGGCTATGCGAAGGACTCGCAGCTCATTCAGACCAACGTGGTGCGAGTGGACGGGCAGCGTTCGGTATACCTCCCGGTGATGAAGCAGGGAGGCGACACCAACACCATCGCGGTGGTGGATGGCATCCGGCGAGCGCTGGGGCACCTCTTCGACGTGCCGAAGCAACTGCTCACCCGGGTAGTGTTCGACCAATCGGCTTTCGTGAAGACGGCCATCGACACGCTGGTGCACGAAGGGGCGCTGGGGTTGTTCCTGACGTCGGTGATGATCCTGGTTTTTCTGGGCAGCATGCGGGCCACGGTGGCGGTGTTCTTTTCGATTCCGCTGTCGGCGCTGGCCGCATTCATCGCCCTGTCGATGGGCGGCAGCTCGATCAACAGCATGGTGTTAGGCGGCCTGGCGTTGGCGTTTTCCCGGCTGATCGATAACTCCGTGGTGGTGCTGGAGAACATCTACCGGCACCTCGAACTAGGCGAGACGCCGGAAGTGGCCGCGGAAAAAGGTGGGCGGGAGGTGGCGCTGCCGGTGCTGTCCGCGACGCTTACCACGGTGGTGGTGTTCTTCCCGGTCACTTTCCTGTACGGAGTGAGCAAGTTTCTGTTTTCGGCTCTGGCGCTGGCGGTGGCGCTTTCCCTGTTCGCCTCGTTTGCGGTTGCCATGACGGTGGTGCCGCTGTTCTGCGCGCGCTTTATCAAGGCGCCGGCGCATCATGGCACGCCCTCCTCGGAAGAGCCGGTGACGGTGGACCATCCCAAGCGGAGCCGTCCGTTCGGAGAGCGGTTCAACGTGTGGTTCAACACGGGGTTTGAGGGCTTTTTGAAGCGGTACGACAGACTGGTCGGCGTGACCCTTCGCCGGCCGGCACTCACGCTGCTGGGCTTCGGGGTGGCATTTGCGGCAAGCCTGGCGCTGTTTCCGCTGCTGGGACTCTCGTTCTTTCCGCGGACCGATGCGGGCCAGTTCGTGATCAATGTGAAAGCGCCCAGCGGCGTGCGCATCGCGGTGACCGAAGAGGAGGTGGCCAAGGTGGAGAGCCTGGTCCGCCGCGTGGTTTCGCCGGAAGACCTGGGGATGATCGTTTCCAATATCGGCACCGTGCCCGGTTTTTCGTCGATCTTCACGCCCAACTCCGCGATGCACACGGCCTTTGTGCAGGTGAGCCTCAAGCCGGACCACAAAGTCGGCAGCTACGAGTACATCGGCCGCGTCAAGCAGGCGATCCAGTTGGAACTGCCCGAGCTGACCACGTTCTTCTCGTCGGGCAGCCTGGTAGACGCGATTCTGAACCTCGGAATGCCGGCGCCGATCGACGTTCAGGTGGTGGGCACCGACCTGGAAGCATCGCATGCCACCGCGCTCAAGCTGGCGTCGCAGATTCGGAGGATCCATGGCGTGGCCGACGTTTTCACGCCGCAGGATATCGACTATCCGGCCTTACATCTCGATGTGGACCGCACCCGCGCGAGCGAGTTGGGGCTCGACCAGCGGGAAGTCGTCACCAACGTGATCACGGCGCTGACTTCCAACAGCATGATCGCGCCCAGCTACTGGATCGACCCGCGGACGGGCCAGGACTACATGCTGACCGTGCAATACCCCGAGTTCCAGGTTAAGTCGCTCAACGACCTGAAGGCGATTCCGTTGCGCGGGCCAAACGCTCCCCAGCCCACCCGCTTGGATATGATCAGCAAAGTCACGCGCGTCAAGGCGCCCACCGAGGTGGATCATTACGGTTTACGCCGCACGACGGATATTTATGTGCGGCCGCTGAACGAGGACCTGGGCCAGATCGCCAACGCGATCGACGGGATTATCGCGCGGACCAAGGTGCCCGACGGCCTGGTCGTGCGGTTGAGCGGAATGGTGAAGGGGATGCGGCAGTCGTTCGCCAGCTTTGCCCTCGGCCTGTGCCTGGCGGTAGTTTTGCTGTACCTGATTCTGGTGGCGCAGTTCCAGTCGTTTATCGACCCGTTCATCATTCTGACGGCGGTGCCGCCCGGGATCACGGGAGTGATCCTGATTCTCTGGCTTTCCCGCACGACGCTCAACGTGATGTCGCTCATGGGAGTGGTGATGCTGGTCGGTATCGCCGTCTCGAACAGCATTCTGATCGTCGAATTCACGCGGCACCTGCGGAGCGAAGGGATGGGCGTGCAGGACGCGGTCGCCCTGGCCTGCCGGGTTCGTTTCCGACCCGTGCTGATGACGTCGCTGGCCACCATCATCGGCCTGCTGCCGATGGCGTTGAAGCTGGGCGCGGGCAGCGAAGCCTACGCGCCGCTGGCGCGCGCCATTCTGGGCGGGTTGAGCGTGTCGGTTTTGCTCACGGTGTTTCTGGTGCCGGCGGCTTATGTCCTGGTCTATGACGGGAGGTCGAATTAAGCCATGCGATGGAGAGTAAGTGTTCTGGCGGCAGCTTCTCTTGGGCTGCACGCGCAACAGACGATGCACCTGACGCTGGGCGAGGCGCAGCGTCTGGCGGCGCAGAACAACCCCGAAATCTCCGCGGCCCGGTATACGGCGGCAGCCGCGTACCAGATTCCCAACGAGTATCGTTCGACTTACCAGCCGAATCTGTTCGGGAGCTTCACCAGCGTGGGCGCGGACAACGGAAGCCGGCTCGCGGCGGGAGGCTTGAACAACCCGGTCGTGTACGACCGGGTCGGCTCGGGGCTGTCGGTCAGCCAGTTGATCACGGACTTCGGCCGCACGGTCAGCCTGGTCGGAGCCGCCAAACTCAGGGCGCAGGCGCAGGACCAGGTTACCGAGCGCAGCCGCGCGCAGACTCTGCTGGACGCCAGCCGCGCCTACTTTAGCGTCCTGCGGGCGCAGGCCCTGCTGAAAGTTGCCAACCAGACTGTGGATGCGCGACAACTCGTGGTGGACCAGGTTTCGGCGCTGGCCCAAAGCAAGCTCAAATCGACGCTCGATGTCAGCTTCGCAAAGGTGAACCTTTCCGATGCCAAGTTGCTCCAGATTCGCGCGCAGAGCGGCGTGAAGGCCGCGGAGGCGGAACTGAGCCGCGCCATGGGTCTTCCCGGAGAGGCCGACTTCGTGTTAGCCGAAGAGCCCATGCCGGCGGCTCTGCCGGACCGGGTGGGCGACCTGATCGGGCAGGCTCTCCAGAACCGGCCGGAGCTTCGCGAGTTGCGCCTGCGGGAGAGTGCCGATCAGCGCTTCGCGAGAGCCGAGCACGCGCTCAACTATCCGACCCTGGGGGTCGTCGGAACCGCCGGGTTGGTGCCCGCCGGTTACGAGACCGTCCCCGGGCGCTACGGCGCCATCGGCCTGAATGTTACGATTCCGATCTTCAACGGCGGGCTGTTCAAAGCCCGCCAGACGCAAGCCGAGTTGACCGCAAAAGCGGCCCGTTCGGACCTGACCGACATGCAGAACCGCGTGGTCCACGATGTGCGCGTGGCCTGGCTGAACGCCAACATGGCGTTTGACCAGATCGCGCTAACCCAGGAGATGCTGGAGCAGGCGCAACTCGGACTCGACCTGGCGCAGAATCGGTACGAGTTAGGGCTGGGTTCGATCGTGGAGCTGAGCCAGGCGCAGCTCAATCTGACGTCGGCGCAGATCGCCAACACCAGCGCCAAGTACGACTACGAGGCGGAACACATCAACGTGGATTACCAGATGGGAATGCTGCGGTAGGCGATGCTGAGGCGACACGTCCACGTCCTGCCACGGAGAGTCGTGCTTGTACGGCAACTCATCCGGGCGGGAATGAGGACGACCGTGTACCGGGCGCGAGCTTCGGCCCGGTACAGAGGGTCTCAAAATCCGGTGGGCAGGCGCGGCGGCCACCCTGTCCTTTTACGCGCAGTGCGCGTCCTATCGATTGCTTGCCACGGCCGCCGAGGAAGCTTTGCGGCTCAAAAAACATTCGCGGCAGTATACTGGCCGGCCCTGCGTTGGCTTGAAAGGAACCGTGGTTTCCCGACCGCATTGAGAGCAGGTGGTCATGGTTTCCGTCTTCGCAAAGCCTGAAGGTGAGGAGCCCTGGCGCTTGGTCTTGCAGTTTTTGCACCGTTTAGGCTCGTTCTTGAAATTCTTGTCGTGGAAGAAATGCTGTTCTCCCGCTGTGAATACGAAATCTGCTCCGCAGTCTACGCACTTGAGGACGCGGTCCTGGAACTCCGGCATATCACCTGTGCCCCGTTGATCAACCTGAACTGTTGTCGGATAAGGCGACGGGGGTAGTGGATTACTACCCCCGCCACGCGTTTACTCAATCTCCCGGCGATTCTTCTTCCGGTTTCGTTTGCGGGCCAGCGCCTGCTTGGCCCGGAGCTTCTCGCCCGGTTTCAAGTAGAAGGAGTGTCGCTTGACCTCCTTGATGATGTCCTCCTGCTGGACCTTTCTCTTGAAGCGGCGAAGGGCGTTTTCCAATGTTTCGCCCTCCTGAAGCTTAACTTCTGCCAAACGAATTGCACCTCCCAACTGGACCAAAATTCCCATGCTCGTTTTGGATTTCCGAGACCCTGCGTCACCTGGAGTGAGGCCCGACCCCAAAATTCCTACACTTCGCACAGAAGGTACCTGATATCATAGGTGGTTGACGGATAAAGTCAAGTCTAATCTTGCGGCGGCCCCTAGGCGTTACCGCGCAGAATACCTGAATACCCTTTCTTTTCAGGAAGTTGAACTGAAGTGGAAAACGTATTAGCGATCCTGCTGGCAGGAGGGGCCGGCGAGCGTCTTTACCCCCTCACGAAGGACACCGCCAAGCCTGCGGTCCCCTTTGGGGGCGTTTACCGTATCATCGATTTCACCCTGTCCAACTGCATCAACTCCGACGTTCGACGAATTTTCATCCTAACACAGTATAAGTCTCTGGAACTGACACGACATATCCGGGATGGCTGGAACATTCTTTCTCCCGAAATGGGGGAATACATCGAGGTCATTCCCCCGATGAAACGGATCCACGAGGACTGGTATCAGGGCACGGCGGATGCGGTGTTCCAGAATTTCCAGAGCATCGAAGCCGAAGCACCCGGCAAAACCCTGATCCTCTCCGGGGATCACATCTACAAGATGAACTACCAGGAGATGCTGGACTGGGAATCGGACCACCCCGCGGACATCACGATCGCCACCTTGCGGGTGCCGCGGGAAGAATCGCCCCGGTTCGGCGTGTTGCAGATCGATCCGGACTACCGGATTGTGGGGTTTATGGAGAAGCCCGCCCCGGCCGATGCGTATCCCTCCCGGTTCGATCCCGAGATGATCAGCGCGTCCATGGGGGTTTACCTGTTCAATACCGAGTTCCTGCTGCGGGCGCTGCATGAGGATGCGCAGGATCCCGACTCGAGCCGCGATTTCGGCAGAGACATCATTCCCAAGAACCTGGAGAAAGCGCGCGTGGTGGCTTACGATTTCCACGACATCAACGCCAAACAACGGCGCTATTGGCGGGACGTGGGCACGCTCGACGCGTATTACGAAGCCAATATGGACCTGGTGGACGTGGTTCCGGAGTTCAACCTGTACGACAGCCGCTGGCCGATCCGCACCAAGGTGACGCAGCAGCCCCCGGCCAAGTTCGTTTTCGCGCAGGAGGGCCGGCGCATGGGGATCGCGGTGGATTCCATCGTGAGCGCGGGTTCGATCGTATCGGGCGGCAGAGTGTTGCACAGCATCCTCTCGCCGGGGGTGCGGGTGAACAGTTACTGCGAAGTGGAGTATTCGATTTTGATGCCCGGCGTAGAGATCGGCCGCTATAGCCGTATTCGCCGGGCGATCCTCAACACCGGGGTCAAGCTTCCGGAGTCCAGCACCATCGGTTTCGACGTGGAGGCGGACCGGAGCAAGGGCTATACCATCACCGAGTGTGGCATCACCGTGGTGGCGTGACCGGGTCGGCAGTCCGCCCGGCCTGCCCGCGTAAAGGACTAGGAGCAATACATTGACGACGATTGTACGAATCACAGGCAGGGAGATTCTCGATTCGCGCGGGAATCCGACCGTGGAAGCGGATGTCTATCTCGCGGACGGCAGCATGGGGCGGGCCGCCGTGCCCTCCGGAGCCTCTACCGGCCAAAACGAGGCGGTGGAATTGCGGGACGGCGACAAGGCGCGCTACCTGGGCAAGGGTACGCTGACGGCGACGGCCCACATCAACGGCGAAATCGCCACCGCGCTGCATGGCAAGGACGCCACCCAGCAGGCCGAGATCGACCGCGCGATGATCGTGCTCGACGGCACTCCCAATAAAGGCCGCCTCGGGGCGAACGCGATCCTGGCCGTATCGATGGCCGCCGCGCGCGCATCGGCCGCCGCCCAGCGCAGCCCCCTCTACCGCTACCTGGGAGGCGTAGCCGCCACTACGCTGCCGGTGCCGATGATGAACATCATCAACGGCGGGGCCCACGCCGACAATTCCGTGGACGTGCAGGAGTTCATGATCGCGCCGTTCGGGGCCACGAAGTTTTCCGAAGCGCTGCGCATGGGCGTGGAGGTGTTCCACACCCTGAAAAAAGTGCTCTCCAAAAAGGGCTACTCGACGGCGGTGGGCGATGAGGGCGGATTTGCGCCCAACCTCAAGTCGAACGAAGAGGCCATCGAGAGCGTGCTGGAAGCCATTACACAGGCAGGGTACCAGCCCGGCACCGAGATCGGCATCTGCCTCGACCCGGCGGCCAGTGAGTTCTACCAGAATGGCAAGTACGTTTTCAAAAAGTCGGATAAGAGCGAGCGAAACTCCGAACAGATGGTGGAGTTCTGGAAGAATTGGGTGCGGCAGTATCCGGCCCTGGTTTCGATCGAGGACGGCATGTCCGAAGAGGACTGGGAAGGCTGGAAACTGCTGACCACGGAGTTGGGCGGCCGGCTTCAGCTCGTCGGCGACGATATTTTCGTGACCAACCCGTCCATCTTCAAGCGCGGGATCGAGCGCGGGATTGCCAATTCGATCCTGATCAAGGTGAACCAGATCGGCACCGTCACCGAGACCCTGGAAGCCATACAGATGGCCGGCGCCGCGGGCTACACCGCCGTAGTCTCGCACCGGTCCGGCGAAACCGAGGACCCGTTCATTGCCGACCTGGTGGTGGGCACCAATGCCGGCCAGATCAAGACCGGTTCGGCGAGCCGTACCGATCGCATCGCCAAGTACAACCAGTTGCTGCGCATCGAAGAGCGACTGGAAGCATCGGCGCAGTTCCCGGGACGCAAGGCATTCCGGCAATAGGCGGACTCCATGATCAAACTGGTACTGGTGCGCCACGGCGAGAGCACGTGGAACAAGGAAAATCGCTTCACCGGCTGGACCGACGTCGATCTTTCGGAGAAGGGGCGGCAGGAAGCCCGGGAAGGCGGTGCGGTGCTGCGGTCGGAAGGCTACACCTTCGACGTGGCCTACACGTCGGTGTTGAAGCGGGCCATTCGCACACTGTGGATGGTGCTGGACGAACTGGACCAGATGTGGATTCCGGTCCACCGTTCGTGGCGGCTCAACGAGCGCCACTACGGCGCCCTGCAAGGGCTGAACAAGGCCGAAACGGCCGAGAAGTTCGGCGAAGCCCAGGTGAAGATCTGGCGCCGGAGCTACGATATTCAGCCTCCCGCGCTGACTCCCGAAGACGAGCGCTTCCCGGGCCGCGACCCGCGCTACCGGGGCTTATCGCCGGCCGAGTTGCCGCTTACCGAGTGCCTCAAAGACACCGTGGCGCGTTTCCTGCCGTTGTGGCACGAGACCATCGCCCCGGTGATCCGCGAAGGAAAGAAGGTGCTCATCGCCGCCCATGGGAACAGCCTGCGGGCGCTGGTGAAGTACCTGGACAATGTTTCCGAGAGGGACATCATCGAGCTGAACATCCCCACAGGCATGCCCCTGGTGTACGAGCTGGATGACGAGTTGAAGCCGCTGAATCGTTACTACCTGGGCGATGCGGAAAAAGTGAAAGCCGCCATGGAAGCGGTGGCGGCCCAAGGCAAAAAGAAGTAGCCTGGAGCCGGTCAGCCGAACGACACCACGGCCGCGCTGACCGGCTTTTCTCCGACCGGGATCATGGTGAACAGGGGCGCCGTTTTGTAGCGCCGCTGCGATCCGTCCGGCGCCCGTGAAAGCGAGAGCAGGCGCACCACGGCGAGGTCGCCCGACTTTTCGTTGAGCACCAATGCATACTCCTCATCGGGGGTAAGGACAATGGCTCCGGGCTCCTGACCCACCCCCACCACCGCCACGAGTTTGCGCGAGTCGATGTCGAATACGGTGAGCGCATCACTGTCCGGGTTGGCGACCAGCAGGTACGTGGGTGCCCGGGAAGTGGCGGTCATGGTGCCCGGCGCGTGGCCCGCCAGGATGGTCTGATCCACCTCAGTGGTGTACGGAAACACGATCACCACCGCATCCATGCCATCGCCGCTGACGAAGAGTTGGCCGCCGTCGGCATTCATACAGAAATGGCGCGGCTCGATGCCGAGCGGCAGGCGCACCATGACTTTGCTGGCCGCAACGTCGAAGATACTGAGAAGGCGTTCGGAGCGGCTGGCGGCGACCAACTGCTTGCCATCGGCGCGAAAGCGCAGCAGCGACGGTTCGGCGCCTACTGCGATGGTGCGATCGACTGCCGAGCGGGCGAGCGATACCAGCACGATGCTGCGGTCGCGATAGCTGGCGACGGCGGCCTCCTTTTGCGTGCTGATATCGAAACCGTCAGGCAGGGTGGCGAGGGGGATCACGCGGCTGGGGCGGAAAGAGTCGAAGGGGAGTTCCACCAGCGCCGACGGGTCGCGATACAGGACCCACATACCGGTCCGGTCGGGCGAGATCTGCATGGACAGGGCCTGGTTGCCGGCGCGGGCGCGGCGGGCGATGGCGAGCGACCCCGCATCGATTTCGTAGACGGTGCCGTTGTCGGGTGCCAGCACATACACCACCGACCGGCTGGGGTGGGCCATGACGGCGGACGGCGAGGCATCGAGCGGGATCTGTTTGCGAACGCGAAACCGGCTGAGATCGACCGCGGCCACCGACCGTCCGAGCCGGTTGGCGACAAAGCAGAAACCGGGGAATGCGCGAGCTTTACGGCGCCCGCAGCCGGCGGCCACGGCGGTGGAAGCGAGGAGAAGCGCGCGGCGGGAGAGGACCGGGGACCCGCCGTGGGCGCACTCTGCGGCGACCACTTGTGGGACGCTGGGGGGAGTGTGCGCCTGCGGTTCGGAGCAGCTTGCGGGATGCTTTTCGGAGAAGAAACGGGGCACTGGACTTATTCTACTTCTTTGTCTGAAAAGCCGGGGCGGCGGGGATGCGCGGGCAGCGATGGTCCCATCGCCGGAAGAGCACGCATGGTATGCTGTGGGGAGATTCGAGGCTGCTTGAGACGCCGCAAGCTGCCCGTCTCTTTTCTCGAACCGGAGAGATGGCCGAGTGGTTGAAGGCGCACGCTTGGAAAGCGTGTATAGGGGTAACTCTATCGAGGGTTCGAATCCCTCTCTCTCCGCCACTAAGTACTTTATAATCTATAATATGCCGGGCCGCTTGAAACTGTAGGCGTCCTGGTGGTAAATAGGGATAAATGAAGCGTGAGATTTATCCCCGCCACAAGGCGAATTGCCCGAACGCCAACGCCAAGCATCCCCGGAAGAGATTCGATGGGTGCAGAGTATATGCCCGCTACTCCATCACAGATCCGCATACCGGCATTCTGTTGGAAGAGTTCAACGGTGCTCTCCCGCCTCACATCACGACCAAGGAAGCTGCCGACACGTTTGTAAACCAGCGCTTCGCCCTGGTCATCGAAAAGCATCAGCGGGGAGATAAACTCGAAGCGATCAATCGTGGTGCAACCGTAAAAGAAGCCGGTTCCAAATACATCAAGGAACAGAAACGTCATTTCGGTAAGCTCGAATCCGTCCAGATTTCAGACAACGTGCGGCGAACGCATGACCGGCTGAAGATCGATCCTGACGACCGGCAGCATGAGATTGTTGAAAAGGTCGAACTCCTGTTTGCTGTTCGGCTTCCGGCTTTTTGCGAAAAGCACAAGATCCGCCACATCCGGGACGTGAAGTACGAACATCTGACCGCATTCTTGGACTCCCAACCTGGACGGGTCGTTACCGAAATCGTGGACGGGGTTTCTACGAAGGTGCAGAAGCCGCAATCGCAAGTCACGTGGAATAAAAATATGGAATTCGTGAAGCGATACTTTCGGTGGCTCCATATTGACGAGGAACTGATCCAAAGCAACCCTGCCGAACGCCTGAAACCCATCAAACTCCAGAAACCGAAAGCACCCAATCCGAGATTCAAAGAAGCGGACGGCAACGGTAAACTGTGGACGCCTGTGATGGTCAATGCTGTACGACCTGTCTTCACAGAAGCCTGCAAGGGAACGAAGATCGGTCCCTACGTCGCTGCGATCTTCGAGGTTTCCGTTTACGCCAATCCACGCATCACGACGACCGTGCAAATCGAGTCCAACAACGTGTATTGTGATCCGCCTGACCCAGATGATCCCAACGGTGACCCGGAATACGGGGTCGTATACTGGGAAGCGAAAAACAACGCATGGAGGGATGCCTGGATACCCGAACATGTGTACAGAATCCTGACTGCGCTCACACCGAAAAGTGGAAAATACATCTTCTGGAGCGGCAATGGTGACCCGGAGTCATGGTCGAAGCGGTATTCGGCTTACTTGTTGAAGGCATTTCGGCTTGCAGGAATTCCAGAACGACATCAAGGCGGGCCACGCATTCACCAATTCCGCCACACGAACTCAAGCGGGCTGATGGATCTGGAACAAGGAAAGATAGAACATGCGGCGGCGGCTCTGGGGCATAAAGCCGCACGGAACGACCGGGGTAAAGTTGGTGCTACCGCCGCTCGATTCTACGTCGATCCACAGGCCAAACTCCAGAACCGCCGTGTAAATTTGATGATGCGGGACATGTTCAAAGACAAGGGACTCTGGTCTACACCGGTTTCTGGTAGGGGTGACGCCGTTCCCACTCATCAGCCTTATCCCGATTGACGGAGTGCATCATCTCCCATTCAAACCGCACTACTGAAACCGGCACGTCGTACAACTTCCTGGGCCGCTTGCCGGGATTAAATTTGAACTTGACGCCCAATCTGGGGTAACCGATGAAATACCGGTAGACCTTGTGGTATTTCCACCCATATTCCACCATGATTTCTCGGAACGTCATCGTTGGTTCGATCCCCGGCAGGCGTGGCCCTGGTGAGGTAGCGACTCCGGGCGGCTTTCTTTCTTGACCGTGATTACGGTCTGTGCCTGGGTATGTCTCTGAAGTCGCCTCGATCATCATCATCGGATCGTTACCGCACGACGCTACTCCGTCAGAGCGTCGCTTGGCTCTATTCGACAACTGCCACCTCCCGATCCAGTGCCCGCCGAAGTGTTCGTGCGGCGACGGCAAATGTACTACCCCGGCGCAATTCTAAGTCATCACACAATGATCCAGGCATCACGTCGGAACAATTCCACAATTGCCCGGTCACCCATCGCCCACGGCTTCTGGGGGTCATCATGCGCCACCCAAATGCAGTCAGGCCGTCGAAGGACATGTCATCAGGCAGTGCCAGATACCAATGCTCGTTACTGAATCTGCTACGGTCCAAGCACTCGATTAGCACGTCCCTCAGAACTGCGGGAGCATGTCCTCCCCGTGAAGCGTTATATCTTTTACCCATCTTTGCTCCTGTGTCAACAGCAACGTTTTCAGCAGGCTGAGTAGGGCGCTGCCACTCCTGACCTACCTCGACATCGCCATCCGGCAGGCTGAACAGACCATAGATCAGAAATAGCATTTGTTTGTGATCCACCACAACCTCGGATCTAATCCAATCGTGCCCTCGTTTCACTCTCAATGTCCAGAGCTTTTTGGCGGGTATTACACGATCTCCCTCACTTGCGGATATGACGACGGAATTCTGAATTTGTCAAATCAAGTGGCAATAAAGTTGGTACACCTACACGTTGCTTCTCTCAATACCGACTTGTCCAGGGTCGCTCTTGAGTCAAGCCAGCTTATAGCACCACATGCGATCTGATGATGGTAGGCTACCTCGTTGACATGGCATCTCGGCCTTGACTCAAGTCACACGACCAAGCAAATATCCAAAACACAGTACTTACCTATGATTCGCAATAGGCGTGTTCACAAGAAGTGAACGCCTTCTATTGACACGCCCCTAGAATCCGCCCTACACTGCTGCTAAGGCGAACCCGAAATGGGTGTGCCTTGAGGTCGTCCGCAAAAAGCGGCGACCTTTTTTTGTTGCGGTGATGCGGCGATTTAATGCAAACCGTGTCGAATGTGGCGATGCGCTGGCGCTCATTCCGAGCCTGCCGGATCGCAGTGTGCAACTCGCCCTCTTTAGCCCGCCGTTTCCGTCCCGAAGGCACGGGTTACGTTGCCCAACGGAACCCGAGTTCCCGAAGTTCATGGTGAAGATCTTTGCAGCCATCCGACCCAAGCTGACCCCAGATGGCAGCGTTGTGATCGAACTTGCCGCTCACACGAAGAGCGGTAGGATGTCGGACTACATATACAAAACGGTTCTGGCGATCATCAATGACGGATGGGTACTGAAATACGACTCGCCGTGGATCAAACCAGATGGACCTGCCATTAGAGACAAGCGGCTATGGCGGCAGTGCTCCTCACGAGTGCTTTGGTTCTCTCAAACCACTCACCCATACATGGACCCTTTTGCAAACGGGGCCTTCAGTCGGCGGATCGGTCCTAGCGACTACCAGAAGGACACTCTCAAGGGAAGACTGACAACCGGCAGGTCAAAATCGGTTGACTACTTCGTCTCGCTCAATTCAGAAGTTGTTAAGCAACAGCATCCAACTCCCTTCCCGATCAGCTTCCCCGAACAGGTAATCCGAACTTTTAGCAGCCCCGGAGATCTCGTTATCGATCCGATGTGCGGCGCAGGGTGGGCGTTGGTGGCAGCGAAACGGCTGCATCGGGAGTATTGGGGATGCGACATCGAAGAGAGATGGACGGTTCTTACAAAGAGGAACTTGAGAGAGGACATCCCACCAGTGCGACTGCTACCCAACTTCCAAAGGAAAAATGCGTTTGCACTGTTCCTTCGGCATGAAAAGGGCGTCAGCCTGAAGTCCGACTACAAAATTGTCAAGTTGATCCGCCTGATGACGGTGGATGCGCTGGACCCAGTATCCGCAGCCCAGATCTCGCTTGCTACGTTCGAGCTTTTTACCGACCTCAGCCATCCCACAGTTGTTGCTGCGTTGAAGCGGCTAGTAGGAAAAGGATGTATCGTTCGGAAGCCGGTGCGAGACCGCCATAACCGTCAGGCGTGGTTGGTAGGGCTTCACCCGGACTTCTTGGAGGGCAGCAGACGGGCAAGTGGTTAAAGCCGTCGAAATCTTTAACCACTTCTCTTCTTAGTCGCCGCTTGGACTGGCCGATGGAGGTTGTTGGGATTCAGTTCGGCTTTGCCACGAAATTCTTGAACTCCTCCGGTGGCAGCGGCTAATTTCCTTGCCATCATCGGCGTCATCCACATCACTCCTTGCCGCCGCTTGCAAACAGCAACTTACCCTCATCCGATTCAGGCCGCTCCCTCACAGCCACCTCGCCCACAACCCGATCACAGCCGCCGCACTTCAACAGGAGCCTGCCCTGGCGATAACGGACGGAGAAGCCGTGGTCCTCGCACCGGCAACAGTCCTCGACTGGGGCGATCTCCTGGAGCACTATGGCGCACACGGCTTGACCGCAGGCGGCGCAGCGCAGAAACAGGACGGCTGGAATGGCGTCATCGTCACCTGCACGGGCGAACGGGATCATCGTCAAGTGGACGCCTCGGTCGGGATGGCACATTCCGCACAGATCTATCCCCTGCGGACTGGCTCCGATGCCAGATTCACAGCGGATCGAGTCGAGGTCTTCCCTGTACCAGCCGGGAATGTCGGCATCGGTCGTCTCACACGCCTGTTCCTCCCGGCAGTCCAGTTCTTCAGGAATTCCGATGAGACCCGAAGAGCCACCGTCGAAGGCATCCAGGTCGAGTTTGAGTGAGCCGTCCCGGATCTGGTTCTCCCAGTCAATATCGTGCTCCTCAACGTCCGATAACTTGGAAGAACAAGCAGCGATGGTTCCGGCAAAGCGGCAGTACGCATTGGTGGCACGGTCGAGTAAGGTCATCAGTTCACCGCCTTGTCTGACATGGGGACGGTTACCGGGATCGGCGCTATGCTGGCCGTCGAGATCGGACGGCCATCCGTTGTCCCGCTGATGGTGATGGTGCCGTTGTTGTTCACGTAGGCAGTCTCCTGGTCGGAAGCAAGAAACGTTTCTGAATCGTGGATCTCCATGACGACCGATACAACGCCTGCCGCCACTAGGTCTGTGACCGCCTAAAACTATTCAAAAAACCATTTTTTATGCAGAATTGTTTTGGCGCATACTCGGGGTATGGGCCGTCCACCCCTGAAGATCGATGTCGCCAAGAAGGATCAGCACGAATTGCGAAGGTTGCTGAAGGGCGGGGTGCAACAGGTTCGCGTGGTCCTGCGAGCAGTGGCACTCTTGCAGTTGGCTGAACAGGTCAGTGCGCCGGAGATCGCCATCGCCAAGGTAGTCCCGCTCACTCCACAGTCCATCCGACGGTTGGGCCATCGCTATGAGGATGCCCGCACTGGATGGCGCTCTCTATGAGAGGCAGCGGCCCGGCGCCGCCGAGGCGCTGGATCCCAATCAGAAACAGCGGATTATCGCAATGGTTTGCAGCGACCCGCCTGAGGGTCGCGCACGCTGGACGGTACGCCTTGTGGCCGAAGAAGCGGTCAAACGCAAGTTGGTCCCGCAAGTAGGAAGGGAGACCGTTCGGATTCTGTTGCTCCACCACGACCTCAAGCCGTGGCGGGAAAAAAATGTGGTGCGTGGCCGACCTCAACGAAGACTACCTCGCCAGGATGGAGGACGTGCTGGAAACGTATGAGCAGCCGTATAACGCCCAGCAACCGGTGGTCTGCTTAGACGAGAAGCCAGTCACCTTGCACGCCGATGTCCGACCGTCCTCGCCGGCGATGCCGGGCCGGGAAGCCAGGCGGGACAACGAATATGAACGCTGCGGAACAGCCAATGTCTTCTGCGCCGTAGAGCCCAAAGCCGGGCGCCACTTCACCTTCCCCACGCCGGATCGTTCGGCCTTCCAGTTCGCGCAAGTCCTCTTCCGCCTGGCTCTCGAATACCCAGAGGCTGAGACTATCCACCTGGTGATGGACAACCTCAATATCCATCGCCGGAAGTCCCTAACCGAACTCTACGGGGCCGAGATGGCCACCGACGCCCGGCCGTCTTCTTTCGCACTGCCTCTTCGGAGGCCCGCCGCAACATCCCTACGAATTCCTCACGCCCGAGTTGCGCCCCCAATTCCCTAAGCACGGGAATCAGGTCCTTCTGATAAGCGAAACGGAACATTTCTTCCCACCTCACATCGGCTTTTTACACCCCACTGTGACGGGTCGGCTCCTGCTCCGAAGGTTGTGCGCAGGCCATTGGCCGCGCACAGCCCAGGCATCCGATCGCCCCTGCCGGAAGAACGGGAAAACAGCGCGCGCCGGCCGAGCGAACGCGGCCTATTTCCCTGTCTGGTTTCTAAAACACTCATATGAAGCGGCCTCAGCGCCGCGAAGGACACCGGACCCACCCGCCTTAACTGCCGTCAGTGAGCGGCCGTTGCGCTGGGCCTCGTTAGATTGGACCCCAGCGTCCAACTCGCGGTTCCTCGCCGCTGAACTTCGGATCTGGATATCTCGTAGTCAGTTTCATGGAAGCCGGCTGCCAATTCAAGTTTGCCGTCCGCACTCTGGCCAAGTCCCCCGGGGTTGCCCTGACCTGTGTACTGGTACTCTCCGTTGGCATCGCCGTCAGCACGGCCGCGTTCTCAGTCGTCATGACAGCCGTCACACGCCCGCTACCTTTCCCTAACCCCGAACGGTTGGCGCTGATCCGCGAACGGAATCTCGAAAAGGGTTTCAGCGCCCACGCTTCGTATGCGGCGTTTGCCAACTGGCGCGATCGGAGCACAGTATTTCAGGAGTTGGGCGCCATCGAACCGCGCGCATTCAACCTGAGCAGCGGCAGCGAGCCGGAAAGCGTCGGCGGTGCGCTGGCCACAGCCGGCTTCTTCCAGTCCCTGGGTTGGAAGACCTTGCTGGGCCGCAGTTTTGCCCGGAGGATGAGTTGCCGGGCGGTTCCCGTGTCCTCCTGATTAGCCAGCGGTGCTGGGAGCGGCGCTTCGGCTCCGACCCCGGCATAATCGGCATTAAGCTTGCCGTCGATGGCCAAAGCACAATCGTGATCGGCGTGCTGACGCGCATCATTGGGCGGTCCTATTATTCGAGCTATGAGGTCTGGGCGCCGCTCGCACAGCCGATGGACCGCGCGAGCCGGGAAGACCGGAGGCTCGAAGTGGTCGGGTTGTTGAAACCGGTCGCGGGCTTCGTCCAGGCTGGCGCGCAGTTGGATGCGATGTCACGTGCAGCAGCCGAACTGGAACCCGGCGCCGCGGGATGGGGCGGGCAGGTTGTGCCGATGACTCAGATTATGGCGCATTCCGTTCCCATGTACTTCGTCCTGCTCACGATCACTCTCCTACTGCTGCTGATTGTCTGCCCGAACATCGCGATGCTGCAGCTGGCGCGGGTGTCCGGCCGGCAGCCGGAGATCGCCGTGCGAATCGCATTTGGGGCGACGTGGTCGCGTATCGTCCGGCACCTGCTCGGGGAAGGCATCCTGCTCGCAGGGACCGGTGGCCTGCTTGGGTTTCTGCTGGCGGCGGGCTTGAGGCAGGTGTTGGTGGCAAGCGTGCCCGAGCTTGCCGAGTTGCGCTTGGATGCCGCCGCGCTCGGATTCACCGCGCTAGTATCGATCACCGTGGGGCTACTGTTCAGCCTCTCGCCAGCGCTCAGCGCGTCCAAGCCGGATCTGAACGGGCTGCTGAAATCCGGCGGCGGGACGCTGCCCACGAAGTTCGGGGGGCGAATGCGATTGGTGCTGGTTGTCGGCGAGATGGCGGTGACGGTTACGCTACTCACAGGGCTTGGACTACTGGTCCGCACCTTCATTTCACTGCATCACGCCGAGACAGGATTTCGCGCCGACAATCTGGTCACTGCCAGTGTCACGTTGCCAAAGGAGCACGCTGGCTCGCAGAATTCTACAGCGTTTTTTGCGGTTGGCCGCCGAACGGCTCCGAGGCGTGGCGGGTGTTGAATCCGCCGCGGCGGTAAGCGCGATGCCGCTGGCTGGCGGCGGCCGCCCCCTCAAGGTCGAGATCGAGGGGCGGGCATATGTCGAGGACCTGCAGGGCCACTACACTGTAGCCACGCCGGCGCACTTTCAGACCATGGGAATTCCTCTGCAGCGCGGCCGGCCATTCCGCCTGGCAGATAACGCGGCCGCGCCCGCGGTGGTCATCGTGAACCAGCGAGTCGCGCGTTTATTCTGGCCGGACCTCGACCCGATCGGTAGGCGCGTGCGCTTGAGCGGCGGCGAGTGGCGCAGCGTGATCGCGGTCACCAACGATGTCCGTCAGAACCTGATGCGGGCCGTCGCGCCGGAGTTTTACGTCCCCCACGCCCAAGATCCTGTTCCCTCGATGTGGATGGTGGTCCGGACCAGGAACGATGCGCGGCAGCTCATCATGAGCCTGCGCACCGAACTGCGGGCGCTCGAACCCGGGCTTCGGGTTGCGGCACCGCTGACCATCGACGAGGTGATCTCCGGCTATTTCCCGCGTACGCTAGTGGCAGGCGTCGGCGCTTTCTGTACCGCGGCATTGTTCTTCGCCATGCTTGGGCTCTACGGCGTTGTCTCTTATCTAGTGACACAGCGGACACACGAGTTCGGCGTGCGGATCGCCCTTGGAGCAGGTTCGCGGGATGTGCGCCGGCTGGTTCTTGCGCAGGGACTCAAGCTGGCGGGCGCCGGCGCGGTCATCGGCCTTGCCGGTGGCTTCGGCCTGGCGCGATTGCTGGCCGGCTTGCTGGTGGGCGTCGAAGTCACCCATCCGCTGGTCTTCGTGGCCGTTGCCGCCGTGCTCTCGGCGGTGGTACTGACGGCCTGCTGGCTGCCCGCGCGACGGGCGATGCATATCTCACCGATGGATGCGCTGCGGTGTCGGTAGCCCAGCAGCGACGGACCCGCGTTACGGACGAGCGACGGCGCATGCGGAAATCATCCACCCGGGCGCGTAGACGCCCCAAGCGCTGATGTATCTTCTGCCGGCTTCCCGGCGATGGCTCCCGATATGCGGGCTTGTCGTAGAGCGGCCGAAAATAGCGTTTTGGGAGGAGCTTTCTTGGGATCTCCGGGTGGATTGTCAACAATTCCGACAACCTACACCGGCGCCTGACCGATAATCGTCATATGTGGATCGTTCATGTGCAGATACATGTCAAAGCGGAGCATGTCGAGGAGTTCCGTAAGGCCACAATCGAAAACGCCCGCAACAGCGTCAAGGAGGGGGGCATCGCGCGGTTCGACGTCATCCAGCAGGTGGACGACCCCACCCGCTTCGTGCTGGTGGAGGTATATCGCACGAAAGACGCCACGGTGAGCCACAAAGAGACGGCGCACTACGCAGCGTGGGTGGAGAAGGTGGCACCCATGTTCGCCGAGCCGCGCAGCCGGCAGGCCTACGGCAATGTGTTTCCGGCAGACGGCGAGTGGTAGGGCGATGCGGTTCGAGTTCGCCACGGCGGGGCGCATCGTCTTCGGCGAGGGAGTGCTGAGGGAGGTACCGGCCGCGGCCAGGGCGATGGGCCGCCGGGCGCTGCTGGTCACCGGGGGGTCGGCGGAGCGCGCGGCACCGCTGGCGGGAGCGATCGAGTGCCAGCCGTTTGCGGCCGCAGGCGAGCCCACGATCGACCGGATCCGCGACGGAACCGCCTATGCGCGCCAGGAACGCTGCGACCTGGTGATTGCGATGGGCGGAGGGAGTGTCATCGATACGGGAAAAGCGCTGGCGGCGATGCTAACCAACCCCGGCGACGTGCTCGAGTACCTGGAAGTGGTCGGGGAGGGACGGCCGCTGGAGCACAGGGCGGCGCCGTTTATCGCCATACCGACCACTGCCGGGACGGGTTCCGAGGTGACGCGCAATGCCGTGCTGGCTTCGCCGGAGCATCGCGTGAAGGCCAGCCTGCGGAGCGCTTCGATGCTGCCCCGGCTGGCGGTGGTCGATCCCGAACTGACGTACGGCCTGCCGCGCGCGATGACGGCATCGACGGGCCTCGACGCGCTGACGCAGTTGATCGAGCCGTACGTATCGGTGCGCGCCAATCCGATGACGGACCTCTACTGCGCGGAGGGGATCCGCCGCGCGGCGGGGGCGCTGGGGCGCGCCTGGGAAAACCGCCACGATCGCGAAGCGCGCCGGGATATGGCGTGGGCCAGCGTGCTGGGCGGCCTGGCGCTGGCCAATGCGGGGTTGGGCGCGGTGCACGGATTTGCCGCTCCGGTGGGCGGGATGTTTCCTGCGCCGCACGGCGCCATCTGCGCGGCCGTACTGCCCAGTGCCGTCGCCGTCAATATCCGCGTTCTGCGGCAGAGGGCGCCCGGGGGCGGGGCGCTCGAGCGGTACGAAACGGTGGCGAGGTGGCTCACCGGCAATCGGCGGGCAACCGCCGAAGAGGGCGCCCGGTGGCTGGCGGAACTGGTCCGCCGGCTGGAGATTTCACCGCTGCGCCGGTACGGCGTGGGCCCGCAGGATATCCCGGTCCTGGTGGAAAAGGCCGCGCAGGCGAGCAGCATGAAGGGCAACCCGGTGGTCCTCACGGCGGAGGAGTTGAGCGACATCATCAGCGCGGCAGTGTAGGGACTCCGCGTGTTCAGGCGGCCTGTTTTTCGCTGACGTCCACGATCAGCGAAGTGGTGATCGGCTGGTACACCGGATGGCCGAATTCGAGGTGCATGCCGCGGCCGATGTACCGCTCTTTGAGCATGGATCCGCCCCAGGTGGAGCCGTGGATGGTCACCAGCACCGGCTCCGGGCAGAAGACCGGATGGCCGGAAATCAGCGCCTGGCCCAAGCCTTGGTAGCGCAGCGTGTAGGCGCGGTTCTGGGTACGGACTTCGAGCACCGTGCCGGGGCGCAACTCGCGGAGGTCCACGCCGCCTTCGATCTCCGATTGGACAATACGACGGTTGATGGTGTCATCCAGGTGCGGATTGATGCCGGGCAACCGGGGGATCTCGGCGGTCATCTCTGCTGCCCGTATTGTCGCATACGGACGACGCGGTTTGAGAAGCGGCGGTACCGGTACAGATCGGAGACAGGCGTGGTGTACGGGACCTCACCCTGGAATGGGCTTACCATAACGGCATGGATCTCACCCGCAGGAGCCTCATGGTTCTGCCGGGGGCCGCCCTGGCCGGACCGCTCATGGCCGCCGGAGGGAGCACGCCCTGGCATGAGAACCTCCGCCGCGTCGGCCAGGTGAACATGACCGAGCGCGACGTGGTGGACATGAACATCGAGGAGTGGGCCGATTATTGGGCCGCCGCCAAAGTGGATGCGGTGCTGGTGAGCGTCACCGGGATCGTGGCCTACTATCCGAGCAAGGTGCCCTTTCACAGGCCCGGCCGATTCCTGGGCGACCGCGATTTCTTCGGGGAGTGCCTGGCCGCGGCCAAGAAGCGCGCGATCCGGGTGATCGCCCGAATGAGTCCCGACCTGAACTGGGAGGACGCCCTGGAGGCCCACCCGGAGTGGTTCGAGCGGGACCAGCAGGGCAACCCCCGCCACCACACCGAAGACCCGCGGCTGTACCGCACCTGCATGTTCACCGGCTACTACACCGAGTACATGACCGCCATCATGCGCGAGATCAACTCCCGGTATGACGTGGACGGCCTGTACACCAACGCCTGGCCTCCGCTGGGCGGCCTGCCGGTCTGCTACTGCGAACAGTGCCGGCGCCTGCCGGCGCCGCGCTCGCCCGAGTACTGGGAGAAGTTCACCGAGCGGGTGCTCTATCTTTGGAAACTCTATGACGCGATCGCCAAAGAGAAGCGTCCCGAAAATCTCTTTTACGCCAACCTGGGCGGGGGCGCTCATGCCACGCCGAACCTGAAAAAACTCGCCGAAGTGTGCCACTGGTTCAATTGCGACAACCAGGGACGCGGGGGAGACGATACTCCGATCTGGGGGTGCGCGCTGCAAGGCCGGGTGTGCCATGCGGTAATGAAAGGCCGCACCACGACCAACGTGACGGGCGGGTGGTCCACGGGGGCGGTGCGCTGGCGGAACGCGGCCAAATCACCGGCCGAAGAGACCATGTGGTTCGACGAGACGGTGGCCAGCGGCATGGTCATCTGGTACTCCTTCATCGGGGCACAGACGGGGATGGGGGAAGACCACCGGTGGCAGGCGCCGGCGCGCGACTACTTCAACTGGCTGGCGCGGCACGACAGGCATTTCCGCAACCGGCGCACGGTGGCCAACCTGGGGGTGGTGATGGGCCAGCGAACGCAGCTCTTCTACCGTCCGCCCGGCAATGCCACCGCGCAGCAATACCTGGATGCGCTCTACTACACGCTGGTGGAGGGCCGGTTTCTCTTCGATTTCGTCCACGAAGACGATCTGGGCCCGGAAACGCTGAAGAAATACACGGCCCTGCTGCTGCCTAACATTGCTCTGCTGAGCGATGAGCAGTGCCGTCAACTGCGCACCTACGTGGAGGGGGGCGGGTCGCTGCTGGCCACCTTCGAAACCAGCCTGTACGACGAGCGGAACAAGCGCCGCGACGATTTCGGCTTGAGCGACGTGTTCGGGATCCACAAGGCCGGCGAAATCCAGGGTACGGTGGGGAATGCCTTCTACGCCCGCATTGAAAAGCAACACGCGATTCTCAACGGTTTCGCGGGCACGAACTGGCTGCCCGGCGCCGAGCACCGCGTACCGTTGAAGCCGGTGGAAGACCCGGTGCTCACGGTGGTGCCGGGATTCGTGGCATACCCGCCCGAGCTCTCGTACCCGCCCACACCGCGGACGGACGAACCGGCGGTGGTGGTTGGCGAGCGGGGCCGCAGCCGCCTGCTGTATTTTCCGGGGAACGTGGAGCGGACGATGTGGCGCTCCGGGCATACCGATCTGGACCGTCTTCTGCGCAATTCGATTCGCTGGGTGCTACGGGGCGAGCAGCCCGCGACCATCGCCGGCCCGGGGGTGATCGAAACGTTCGTGTGGGAAACGGAGCCCGGGCTGGCGGTGCATCTGCTGAACTACACCAATCCCAACCTGCACCGCGGCTGGATTCGCGAGTACTACCCGATCGGCCCACAGAAAGTGACGGTGCAGGTGGCCGTGGGCAAACGCGCCCGGCAGGTCGAACTGCTGCGGGCGGAACGCGCCCTTTCGTTCCGGCAATCGGGCCGCACCGTAGAGTTCACTGTTCCGCAGATTGTGGATTACGAAGTGGCCGCCATCACGGTGGCGTAGCGGCCGGGGGGGTCACTCGTTTTTGGGTGCGCCATCCTCGGCAAAGCGGAGCACCAGCGAAATGCGGCGGTTCCGCGCATCGTCCGGATTTTCGGGATTGAGCAGCTTGTGATCGGCGTAGCCGCGCACTTCCACCACTTGGCGGGGCGCGACACCGTTCTGCTCGAGGACGCGGCGGGCGGTGTTGGCCCGGTCGGTAGAAAGCTCCCAGTTTCCGTAGCGGGCCGAGGCGCCTTCGTGGCGGAAGGGACGGGAGTCGGTGTGGCCTTCGATGACGACGTGGTTGGGCATTTTGCGGATCTCCGCCGCCAGGGCTTCGAGCAGTCCCTCGCCCGCGCGGGTGGGTTCGGCCTGGCCGCTGACGAAAAACAGTCCCTGCTCGTTTTCGAGCAGGTCGATGCGCAGCCCTTCGCCGGTGGCGCCCACGCGGATATTGCTGCCGAACCGGGCGAACTCGGGGATGCGGTGCAGAGCCTGCTCGATCTGGTCGCGCAATTGAGACAGTTCGCGGCGGCCCACGGCGAGCCCTTCGCCGGCATTGGCCGGGCCCGCGCCGAGCCGGTGCGTATAACCACGGGGATCGTGAAAATAGCCGGCGACGGATTGCTTGACGCGCGAGCTGGCCGTCATCATCCAGAGCACGATGAACAGCGCCATCAGGGCGGTTACAAAATCGGCGTAGGCCACCTTCCAGGCGCCGCCGTGGTGGCGCCGGTGAAAGTTCTGTCGCGGCCGCCAAACGGGCGGGGCGGGCGACTCGTCTTTAGGAACCAGCAGCTTCGGCATGGGCGACGGCCTCCGGCTTCGGCTGGCTGGGGATTTTGGCTTCGCGGCGGATGTTGGTTTCGGTCTCGATGAACGACGGGCGCAGTTCCACGGGCACGGAGCGGCGCGCGTATTCCACCGCCAGGATCGGCGAAGCGCCGCGCGCAAAGGCGCCGATGGCGGTGCGCATCACCTGGAGAAACTGGGTCTCGGTTTCACTGATATGTTCCAGGCGGGCGGCTACCGGTCCGATGACCCCGTAGCACAGCAGGATGCCCAGGAACGTGCCTACCAGCGCGGCGGCCACCTTCTGGCCCACCGATTCGGGCGAGCCGCCGATGGCTTCCATGGTGATGACCACCCCCAGCACCGCCGCCACGATACCCAAGCCGGGCAGCGCGTCGGCCACCGAGGTCAAGGCGTTTACCGGTTCGTGACGCGCCCGCCGCTGGGCTTCGATATCTAGGTCCATGAGCTGATCGAGCTCCTGGGGGGTGGTGCTTCCGATCACCAGCATGCGCAGCGAGTCGCAGATGAAATCGCGCGCCACCGGATCGCGGAGGAACTCCGGGAACTTGGAGAAGATCTGGCTCTTGGCCGGGTGATCGACATCGATTTCAAACCCGGCCACGCCATCGCGCTGGATATATCCGAAGACCTCGTACAGCATGCGCAGGCTGCGCAGGAAGGATTTGCGGGTGCGCAGCGGCGGCCCGAACGCCAGCATCACGCCACGCGCCATCTTGCGAATGACATTGGTGGGATTGGCCACCAGGATGATGCCCGCGGCGGCGCCTCCGACGATGAGCAGTTCGGAGGGCTGCATCAAGACCCAGGGATTGCCCTGTTCGAGAAGGAATCCGCCCAGCACGGCGGCGAACACCACCACTATTCCTATGACTGCGACCATAAGCGATCCGGTAGAATGCGTAGACTCACGATCTGCTTATCGGCCGAGACAACCCGAACTTGAAGCGCGTTACACTGGCTCTCCATGCCCTTCCAGATCCTCACCGTCGATCCCGGGCACTTCCACGCCGCCCTGATCCAAAAAGAGATGTACCCCGGGGTATCCCCCCGCGTTGCCGTCTATGCGGCGCTGGGCAGGGACCTGATCGAGCACCTAAACCGGATCGCGCGGTTCAACCACCGGGCGGAGAATCCCACCGCCTGGGAGCTCGACATTCACACCTCGGGCGATTTCCTGCGCCGGATCGGGAGCGAGCCGGCCGGGAGCATCGTGGTGCTCTCCGGCCGCAATCGCGTAAAGATCGGCTACATCCGCGCGGCGCTCGAGGCGGGGTTCCACGTGCTTGCCGACAAGCCCTGGATCATCCGCCCGGAAGACCTTCCCGCGCTCGAAGACGCCCTGGCAACGGCGGCGGCCAAGCGGCTGGTGGCCTACGACATCATGACCGAGCGATATGAGATCACGACGGTGGTGCAACGCGAACTGATCAACGATCCGGCGGTGTTCGGCGCCATCGTGCCCGGGACGGCGGCGGAGCCGGCGGTTTCCATGGAGAGCGTGCACCACATCCTGAAGCTGGTGGCGGGGGTGCCCAACCTCCGGCCAGCGTGGTTTTTCGATGTGGAAGAGCAGGGCGAGGCGCTGGCCGATGTCGGCACCCACCTGGTGGACATGGTCGCGTGGACCCTGTTTCCGGACACGGCCATCGACCGCAGCGAGCTCGAGCTGACCGGTGCACGCCGCTGGCCGACGCAACTGGCTGCCGCGCAGTTCCGGCAGGTGACCGGCGAGGCGGGCGAGGGGCTCGACTACTACTGCAACACCAGCGTCACGTACACCCTGCGCGGGATCCACACGCGGCTGGATGTGCTTTGGAACTGGGAATCGCCCAGCGGCGACACGCACCGGGCGGTGTATCGCGGATCGAAATCGCGCATCGAAGTGCGCCAGGGGAAGGCAGAAAACTACCGGCCGGAGGTGTACGTGGTTCCGGCGGATCCGTCGGTCGTTGGGGCGCTGCCCGAAAGGGTCGCGGCGCTGGCCGCGCGGTATGCGGGGCTCGGCATCGAGAACCAAGGCGGGGCGTTTCGGGTGACCATCCCCGACAGCCATCGGCTGGGCCACGAAGCGCACTTCGCGCAGGTGAGCAGGCGTTTCTTCGAGTACCTGCGCCACCCGGAGACGTTCCCGGCGTGGGAAAACCCGAACATGCTGGCCAAGTACTACGTGTCCACCAAGGGGGTGGAGTTGAGCCGCCGCTGAGTTTCTAACCCACCTTGGGCGGCAGGTCCTTCATCGGGCCCATCCACTGCAATTCGCGATCGAGATCGGCGTGCAGGCGATATTTGCGTGCCACGTCGGCGATGCTGGCTCCTTCGACGATGATTTTGTTCAGGTCGAACTGACCCACGCCGAAATCCCCGCAATAGCGCAGGTAACCCATCCATTCGGGATTGATTCCCATGCACTCGACGCCCACGCGGTCGGCGGCGATGTAGTCCGTGGACGCGATAGCCAGGCGCGACGGGACGGGCGTACCCGAGGAGGGTCCATTGCCCTCCATGCCCTCGTAGCCGTCGATCACGGTGGCCCCCCAGAAAGGTCGCAATGCCTGCGCGCTGAGGAAGATGTTGTACTGCGTCTGACGAAGGCCGTTATGGGTGACGCGCTTGTCGTTCCAGCGCGGGGTTTCGCCGGGAGCGCTGTGCAGCGGCGCGCCCAACGCCATGTTTTTCACCGAAAGGGTGGCGACCACGGTGTTGTGGGTTTTCAGCATGCACGAGTTGATGATGAAGGCATCGGGATCGAAGAGGCGGGCGGCGAGGCGGGCCGGGGCGGCATGCAGGTCGTAGTTGATGAGGGAAATGACTTTCGATTTCTGTTCGCGGTTGAAATCGAGCAACTGCACTTTCTGAGAGCGGCGCTCGGCCGCCATTTTGGTAAAGGCGAAGGTCTCGAACCCCTGGTTCGTGTCGCCGGCGGAGGCTTCGGCAATGATCACCGGCCCCTTGAAGCGCGACTCCAGGTAGTCCAGGATGCCATGCATGGCATCGGCATGGCTGCCGGCAAGTTGGTTGGTGGTGGACACGAAATTCGGCTTGATCAGCACGTACTTCTTGGTCTTCAACACCGGCCGGATCTGCCGGTCGATGAGGGTAAGGGCCTCGGCAATGTTCTTGCGCCGGACCTCGCCTTTCACCAGAGCCACCATCGACCGCGTTTCGGCGGGCGGCGGGGTGGCTGCCATCAATGGCCGCAAGGCGGGTGCCAGTGCGGTCAGTTGCAACATCGTGCGGCGTGAAAAAGTAGTTTGCATCCCGGTCCTCCCGGACTAAAATGATATTTTAAGACACTTTCAGATCTTTTTATCAAGGAGGATTTGTGAATTCGGGATCTTCTCGCCGCAATTTTCTGGCCGGGCTCGCTTTGCCGGTCGCCGCATCCGCCGCCCGCACCGATGCGCCCGAGCCGCAAGCGCCGGTCCGGCCGTCCGCCGCCGCCCCCAGGTTCACGTACCGGACCCTGGGCAGGACGGGGCTGAAGGTCACCTCAGTCGGGTTCGGCTGCATGATCACCTCCGACGCCAGCGTGGTGGAGCGGGCGGCGGACCTGGGCATCACCTATTTCGATTCGGCGCGCGGGTACCAGGGCGGGAATAACGAGCGCATGGTGGGGGCGGCGCTGAAAAAGAAGCGCCAGGACGTGGTGCTGTCGAGCAAGACGCACGCCGGCACGGGCGCCGAAGCGCTGGCCGATCTGGACACCAGCCTGAAAGAGCTGGCGACCGACTACCTGGACATCTGGTACCTGCATGCGAAGACGAGTCCGGCGGAGGTGACCGAAGACCTGCTCGAGGCGCAGCAGAAGGCCAAGAAAGCCGGCAAGATCCGCTTCGCCGGGGTGAGCACGCACAGCGGCCAGCCGCAGCTCCTCCCGTTCCTGGCGAAGAACGCGAATGTGGACGTGATCCTGACCGCTTACAATTTCACAATGGAACCGAACATGTACGCGCTCATCGAAGAGGCGTCCAAGGCGGGAAAGGGTATCGTGGCGATGAAGGTGATGGCGGGCGGTTTCCGCCGGCTGCGGCCGGACGATCCCAACGCCAAAAAGCTGAAGCAGGAGGGCGCCATGCTGGCCGCCCTGAAGTGGGTGCTGCACAATCCGCTGGTCAATACGACCATCCCGAGCATGACCGATATGGACCAGTTGGACGAAAACCTGAAGGCGATGGCGTCCGGGTTCAGCCCGGCGGAAGAGAAACTGCTCGCCGGCCACCGCGAATCCATCCGGCCGCTGTACTGCAACATGTGCGGCCAGTGCGACGGCACCTGCCGGCAGGGGCTCCCGGTGCAGGATATGCTGCGCTTCGTGACCTACGCCGATGGCTACGGCCAGTTCGGGCTGGCGCGGGAACGGTTCTCCGAGCTTTCGCCGGCGCATGCCTCGACGCGGTGCGCCGATTGTCAGGGGTGCACGGTCCAGTGCCCCCATGGGGTCCAGGTGGCGCAGCGGCTGACGCGGGCGCAGGAACTGTTCGCATGCTGAGAGCGATCGCGACGATCGTTGCGGCGGCGGCCCTGGCGGCCGCCGAGACTCCCGACTGCAAACTGGTGCCGGGCTGGACGCAAAACGGACCGGCGCGCAGCTACACTGCCGACAACCTGTTCGAATACATGGACGGCAACGCCGAAGGCTACCTGATCTACGGCTTCGACAACATGCACGGCGTCACCTGCAAGCAGGGAGAGACCACGTTCGTGCTGGACATTTCCGACATGGGCGATGCGGATTCGGCCTACGGGATGTTCACTGCCAACCGCGACCCGCGGCAGCCGTTCGCCACCATCGGCATGGGCGGGCAGATCGTGCCGCGCCGGTTGATCTTCGCCAAGGGTAAATACTACGTCGAAATCGCCGCCAATCCGGAAGGCGACTACACCGCCGCCTTGAAAGAGTGGGCGGCGGCGCTGGAGAAGTCCATCCAGGGATCGACGACCGTTCCGCCGGCGCTTTCCTGGTTCCCGGCGGAGCACCAGCAATCGGCGCGCCTGGTGCCGGAGAGCGTGCTGGGCATCCGGCTGCTGAAGCGCGGATACGTGGCCCAGTACGATTTCGGCAAGGGCTTCGTCGTGCTCGAGGCCACGCCCGAATCGGCCGCCGCGGTGATGGAGAAGCTGCGCGCGCGCTTTGGCGAGACCACCCCGGCCAAGGTGGCGGACGAAGCGTTCACCGCCAGCGACAACTACCTGGGCAAACTGTGCATCTTCCGCAAAGGCCGCTACCTTGCCGGTTACACGGTGACCGCGGGCGACCAAAGCCCGGCGGACCTGGCGCAGGCCATGGCGGCGAAGGTGCCGTAGCAGCTAGCGCCCCTCGCCCTTGGGAAACACGATCTTCGCGACGGCGGATTGAATCGCCGGCGCCCCTGCTTTCTTTTTGCCGTTCTGGTCGTAGGCGTTCCAGCCGGAGTGGCAAATGAAATAGAACACGTTCCCGACGAATGTGCCGTGGGTAGGCTCGCCGAGCGAGGGCGTGTTGGCCTCGAGCACTTCCTGGTGCAAGAGGTCCGGAGAGAAGCGCACGATGCGCGGCGGCGTAACGCCGTTCTGAACGGCCACAAAGGAGCCGCGGTAAAGGTAGAGGCCGTCGATGCCGCTCAGGGCGATGTCATCGCCGGGCTCGAGCCATTTCACGGCGCGGGTGGCCAGTTCGATGGCGGCGATGCCGCGTGCGTAGTCCGGCACGTAGAGCGTTTTTTCATCGTCGGAGAGCGCCGGAGTCTGCGGCGAGAGAAACTCGCCCGGGGTGTCGAGGCGTTGGAGTTCTTGGCCGCCGGGGGGCAGGTGAAAGACCGCGCCGCCGATGCCCTCGGACACGTAGAGATCGCCGTTGCGGCCGATGGTCATGTCGCCCAGCAGACCCTTGGCGGGTGAATCGATGCGCTGTTTCAGCACTCCCGAGCCGAGATCGAACGCGAGCAGCGCCGTCTTGTCCTTGTCTTCGGGCTTGCACGCCTGGCAATGCGGCAGCCAGCCGGTGGTGTCCCAGAGCAGGCGGCGGCGCGCATCGATGGCCAGCGCCAGCACGGACCAGTCCGTTTTGGCGAACTCCTTGCCATCGCCGGTCACGATTTTGGCCTGGCGCACACTGCTGAGGAAGAAGCGGCGGGAACGGCGGTCGTAGGCGATGTCCTCGGGAAGCAGGTCGGACTCGCCGATCGCGAAAGCCGGCTGGGAGCGGGCCACCGGGTCGCGGCTCTCATCCACGCGGCCGAGGATGGCGGCGAATTCGGGCGAACCCTCGAGGGTGGTGAAATCGGCGTCGGAGGCGAGATCGTAAAAGAGGCCCATCCCGGCCCAATTGCGCAGGCGCGCCAGCGCGCCCTCGCGATTGCCCAAGCGGGCTTCGGCGGCGGCAAGATTGTAGGTGATGCGCGGATTTCCGGGCATCAGCGGCCGCAACTCCAGCAACGTGGCACGCAGCCGGGCGTAATCTTTCGCCTCGATGGCCTGGCGCGCCGCGTGATTCAGAGCCAGCCATCGCGGCTCCGGATTGGCGGCGCCGAAGACCAGCGCGGCGGCCAGGGCGAGGACGAGCGTTCGCATCTCGACCAGTACTATAGCGCAGGCCCGGCACCCGGATGGCGGCGGATGAGCCCCGTTACAGCGGCGCTCTCTTCGTTGGATCTGGCCCTGGAGCCTTGCGCTACCGGCTGGGGATGCTCACCGCGGAGTCCGGAACGCTGTACAAAGAGGTGGATCTGTGAGCTATTGGTAAGTCGCTTTGCCGCCTACCACGGTCAAGCGCACTTGGACATCGTGCAGGGCGTGGACCGGGACGCGCGCCAGGTCGTGGTCGAGCAGCACGAAATCGGCGAGTTTGCCCGGCTCGAGCGTGCCTTTTTCGGCTTCCGCGAACTCGGCGTAGGCGGCGTCGCGGGTGTACGCCCGCAGCGCCTCGTCGAGCGTGAGGCGGCTGCCGTCCGGGGCGGCGCGCTCGAGGGCCATCTGGATCGACTCCAGCGGCGTCGTGTACAGTCCCACCGGCTGGGCATCGGTTCCGAAGGCGATGTGCACGCCGGCGGCGAGCAGGGCGTGGCACGGGAAGAGGTTTTTGGGCGGAGGAACGCCCAACGCCGTGCGTTGCGCGTAGTGCGCCAGCAGGGGCGGCTGCCAACTGACCAGGGCCCCCGCCTGGACCATCAGCGGAATCACGTCGGCCGGCATGTCGTGCGCGTGCTCCACGCGGAAGCGCGGGTCGCGCAGGTTCTGCTCGCGGCGGACGCGATCGAACACAGCAAGGAGCGTGCGCAGGCCGGTCTCGTCGCCCACATGCACCATGACCTGCAATCCGGCCGAGGCGGCGCCCGACACCCACCGGTAGTAGCTGGGGCCGTCAATGGCACCGAAGCCCTTCAGGGCGCCCCAGTGCAGCCACGCATCGCCTCGTCCATAAGTGGCGATGTAGTCGCGCAGACGGCGCCAGCCCGGCAGCGAAGGCGTGGCGTACACGCGCACTTTCAGCTTTCCGGCGCGATAGAGGCGCTCGAGGATCAGCAGGTCGCACCAACTGTTGTTGTGCTGCACCGAGGTCACTCCGGCGCGCGCCAGCTGGTCCATCAACTGGACGATAGCCGCGTCGTCCGCCGCGGCGCTGCGGCGGATGAGGGCTGCTTCGACCTGCCACATCGGCCCGCCGCGGACGACGCTCGGCTGCCCATCCATGCCGGCGGCGCGGAGGGCGGCGGAGTTGGCAATGCCGATATCGCCGTCGATATTGACGAGCCACACCGGATGATCCGGGGTGAGCCCATCCAGCCATGCACGATCGGGGAGCGTCCCGCCCCAGGTCGCATCGCTCCAGTGGATGCCCAGAATCCACGCCCCTTTCGGCAGCCGTTCCGCGTAGCCGGTGAGGCGATCGGCCACTTCTTTACGACCCTTCAGAAACTGAAGGAAGATCGGCGGGAACGGCGTGGACATGTTGAAGCTGGAAAGGTGAATGTGGGCGTCGTTGAACCCGGACACGAGGGTTCCGCCCTGGCCGTCGACGATGCGGGCGCCGCGGCCAGCGGCGGCGCGCACTGCCGCGGAATCGCCCACCGCCAGGATCCGCTCGCCGGCAGCGGCGATGGCCTCCGCCCACGGCTGGGCTGGGTTCCCCGTCCAAACCCGGGCATTCACGACAACGAGCGTCGCAGGCGGCGGCGCGCCGGCGTGCAGCGCGGCGTTTAGCGCCAGGGCCAGCACGCCCAGAGAAAGAGCTGCCTTCATCACGGTAGCCGGCTCACCGGCCCCCGAACCGCGTCCGGACGGCATAAAGCGAGCTGCGCGTGGGGATGAAGAGAGTCTTGCCGTCTTTGCCGCCGAACACGAGTTGCAGGGGCCGTTCGGGAACTTCGATGGTGTCGATCTGCTTGCCGGCCGGGCTGTAAACATAAATGTTGCCGGCGGCGATGTAGACGTTCCCCTGGTCGTCGGACGCGACGCCTTCCCCGCCCTGCTCGGCGAAGAGTTCCATCCCGGTGATGTTGCCGTCGGGACCTACGGTCGCGCGATAGGTTCGCAGCTCGGATTCATCGGTCACGTAGAAGGGCTGGTTTGGAGTCACGGGGGCGAGTCCGAAGCTGCGCAGCAGCGGACTGCCCTTGACGCCCCAGTTCATGGCCCCGCTGACGAATGCCTGGTCGGCGGCGATGAAGGTGGTGCCATCGGGCGAAACATACTGCTGCGTCCTGGGGCGGGCGGGAACGTCGAGCCGATAGTCGCCGACGGGCAGCACGGCGATCATGCCCGGCCGCGGCGCCGAAGGCTCGGGCGGAAGCAGGGTCACATCCAGGCCGGGCGAATCCGGCTTCAGGGCATACACCGTTCCGTTGCCGGTATAGGAGACCACCATGAGGTTGCCGGCCTTGTCGAACGCCAGGTTGATGGGATCGAGTGGATTGTCGCGGACGGTGGAGAGGTGGCGCGCGGCGGCCGACCAGCGGAAGATGCGCTGCCAGTGCGCGTCCACAAAAAAGAAGTCGCCCGCGGGCGACACCGCGCCTCCGGAGATATTGTAGAAGCCTGCCGCCAGCTTTTCGACCCTGGCCCCGGCGGCCAGGACCGGAGAAGCCGTTTTGGGGCGGCGCGGCGGCTGGTTGCCCGACATGGTGAGCCAGGCAAATTCGCGCTGGCGGATCTCGACGTGGTTGGTCTGGTCGAAGATGGCGGCGTCGAAGGACACCTTGCTGTTGCTGTAGCAATGCACGTTGCGGAAGCGGATGTTTTGGGAGCCGGAGACCTTCACCGCGTACGGAAACGGCTGATAGGTGCTGATCACGCGGTAGATATGAAAATTGACGACGGTGATGTTACTCGAATTTTCGATTTCGAGCGGCAGCGCGAAGCCGCCCTCGCCGCGCTCTTCTTCGGTCTGCAAAGCGTAAATCCGCCAGTTGGAGACATGGCGCAACAGCACTTCGTTGCGGACGTGGTGCTCGCTCGACATCTCGTAAATGCGCCCCTCGGTGGAGGTGTCGGAGATGAGCATGCCGGCTTGCGCGAAGGTGTCGGGCGTCCAGATATCGAGGAAAGTGCCGCCGCCCCCATCGGTGACCCACAGGCTGGGATATTGCCCGTCCCATCTTCGGCGCAGGTCGGGATCGGCGGTATGGGTGTTGTTGTAGGGATTTTCGCGGCTGCCATCGAGCTTGTTGGTGCCGTGGCCTCCCAGGAAGCGGACATCGTTCATCATCGAATCCCGGCCCGCCATCCATTTCGCCGCCAGTGCCCGGGGATTGATGCCGTTGGGGTAGAGGCCGATGCCGATGAGGATGTTGGTTCCGCCTTTGGGAGCTTCGATCATGGGCTTGGGGCCGCCCACGCCCTGGAAGGCCGCCGTGGAATCGAGCAGGTCGAGCTGGGTGGTGCTCGGATGGAGTCCGATCAGCACGGTATCCGGGCGCAGGGTGAGGGTGTCGCTGATGACGTAGTTGCCCGAGGGCAGATAGATTGCGCGATGTTCGGCGATGGCCTTGCGCAGCACCGCGGTATCGTCGGTGGCGCCATCGCCCCGGGCTCCCAGCGTGCGCACGTTCACCCATGTGTCGCGCGGCGGCAGGTCCGGCAGATCGGACAGTACCGGGCTTGGCATGGCGCGGAGCGAGGTGAACTCGAAGATGTCTTTCATCTCCGGGATGGCGCCGGTATCGGCATAGTGAAGGCCGTGCGAGAAAACCTTCACGTCATACATCGGGCCGGGAGCCGGCATCTTCTTTCCGCTCTCGCGGAAGGAGGCGAAGACCGGCACGCCGCGGCAGACGATATTCTCGAGGTTGATTTCGGTGCGCACGCTGGTCTCGGCGCTGATGACGACCGCCGGGCCGGAGAGATTCTCCATGCGCCCGTCCTTCACCCAGAGCTCGTCCGGAAAGTCGGCGTCGATCGAGATGGCCGTGGGCACATTTTTGAACTGTGGGCGGATGAGGGTGAGGCCGGCCTCGCGTTCGCGAATGGCGGCTTCGCGCTGGCCCTCGAAGGACACGTCCACCATGGTGAACTGCCAGCCGGGAGAGGGGCGGTGGGTCCACACGCCATACTGGCCGCCGATGAAGCGCACATCCTCCACCACGTTGCCGGCTTCGTGAATGCCCGACAAGCCGGAGCCGATCCGCAAGTCCATATGGGCCAGGAAACAGTGCTGGGCATAGTGCGCGCGCACCACCGAAGCGCCCGGGTTGCCGTCCTGGATTTCGATATCGATGTTGCTGATGGCGGAGTAAAACGTTCCCGCCCCGGCATCCTGTGGTTGACCGGCGGCGGCTCCCGGGCCGCCGCGGCCGCCGCGTCCACCCGGGCCGCGTCCGGCGCCGGGACGTCCGCCAGCGAAGAACAGCAGGTAGCGCTCGTCATTCGGGTCCTGGTAGCCGGGGGTATTTCCACCCAGCACGAAGACCGGTCGCGCGGTTCCGTATCCGATCAGGCGGATGCCCGGCCAGATGTGAACCGTGCGGCTGAGCCGGTAGCGGCCTTTGGGAACAAAGACGATGCCCTGCCTGGTAGTTTCCTGAACCTGATCGATGGCCATCTGAATGGCGGCAGTGTCGTCGGCGGTGCCGTCGCCCTTCACCGCGAAAGCATCGCGGGTGAGGTATACGGCCTTGGGATCCTCCAGGCGGAGGGTGTAATAGGATGCCGCCCATACCGGCGAAGACGCCAGTAGGAAGCCGGCCAACCGCGCACAGGATTTCAACAATTGCAGGTTCTCCTTCGCAGCCTACGCCCAAGACTATAGCTCCCGGCACACGGATTGAACACGGGGCTCCGCCGGCGCGTGCCGAATGCGGCCCTCAACGCGCCAGGTGGGATGCCGGCCTTCCGTGGTCGCGTCAGCCGTCGAGCACGCAGATGTCGTCGAGGTTGCGGTACTTCTCGTCGAAATCCAGGCCGTATCCGACCACGAACCGGTCCGGAATCTGAAAGCCGACATAAGTGGCGACGACGGGGCTCCGGCGCCGCTCGGGCTTGTCCAGCAGCGCCGCAATGCGCAGCGATTTCGGCTTGCGCTGCTCGAGTACGTTCAACAGATAGTTGAGCGTTACGCCGCTGTCCACAATATCCTCGACGATCAGCACGTCCGCCCCTTCGAGCGAAATATCGAGGTCCTTGGTGACCTTCACCTCGCCCGAGCTGGTCTTGCCTTTGCCATAGGTGGAGATGCCCATGAAATCGACGAAGACGTCGCGTTGCATGCAGCGTGCCAGGTCCGTGAGGAAGAAGACCGCGCCCTTGAGGATGCAGATCAGGTGCAGGCGGCCGTTGGGATAGTCGCGGGAGATCTGCTCTCCCATTTCCCGGATGCGGGCCTGGATCCTCTCAGCGGAGATCAGCACCGGCAGGTTGGGATCGGTCATGGCAGGTGGGCGTTGGTATGGCCTGATTCGGACATTATCCGCCGAGTTTGAGCCGCGTGCTCATAGGCCCCAGGTGAATATGCGCGCCGGTAGCCTTGCCGGGCACCGCCTGGCGAAACGCGAAGTAGGGAATATGTTTCCCGGTGAGATACTCGCGCAGCCAGACGCCTTCCGGCTGGTCGGGGCTGACCGCGATATCGACGCGGCCGCGATGATCGAAACCGAGGGCGCGGTGGACCGCGGTCTCACCCATGGCGCTCACCGGCAGGGGCTTGCCGAAGTGACTCACGAAGGCCGACTCCACCGTATTGAAGGTGGACGGATTGAAGACGCCATCGCCGTCGTATCGTTCCGCAATCGCGCCGCCGGCGGGTTCCTGGTCCAGGCGCGACTCCACCGCTTCTTCGGCCTTGGCCATCTCGTGGAGCTGGGCCGTCAGCCTGGCGCGGCTTTCCGCCAGGTCGCATTCTTTCCGCGCGGAGTCGAGCTCTTCGAGAAAGGTGTCGAGCGACGCTTGCGAAGCCACCCCGGCGGCGACCAGTTTCCGGGCCTGCTCCAAAGCCGACTCGCGGCGCTCGAGGCGGCGGTGGGCGGCCGCGATCATGGCATCGGACTGTTCCGCGGTCAGGTCCTGGCCGTAGAGGGTTTTGCGGAGCAGCGCGGCATCCTTGGCGTCGGCGATACGGTCCTCGGCCTTGTCCAGTTCGGCGCGCGGCGCCGCCCCGGCCTGGACCAGGGCACGCAGGCTCTCGATGCCGGCTTCGGCGCGCACCACTTCGGGATCGGCGGTCTGCGCATACAGACCTCCGGCGCACACCAGGAGCATCAGGCCGGAAAGAGAACGCATTATCTTTCCATTTTACCCTGGATCGCTCGCGGTTTGGGATGCCGGGGATTATGCTGTTTGTTTCCTATGCGCAAGCTCATGACTGCGGCGATCCTGCTGGCCGGGGCGGCACTGGTCGCGAATGAAACGCCGGTCTTCTCGATTCTGAAGAGCACGGCCACGCTCGGCAGGCAGGCCGAGGGACTGTACCTGGTGCCTACCAGCCAACTGCTGCGGCCGTGGGGCGAGCAGACGGTGATCGCCGGCCGTCCCGTGGACATGGCGTTCGATTCCGGCAAGCGGTTGCTGGCGATCCTGAACACGCGCAGCGTGCTGCTGCTGGACGGATCGACGGGGACGCGGGTGGCGGAGATCGCGGCCAAGACGACCTCATATGCGGGCATCGCGTTCCGCCCGGGCAATCGCGAGATCTGGGCCAGCGAGGCCAGCCGCAACGGTCCGGACGGGATCGTCATCGCCGAGCTTTCCGAGATCGGCAAGCCGCAGCAGACCAGCCGGATCGAGCTCAAGGGCCACCCCGTGCCGACCGGCATCGCGTTCTCGCCCGACGGCAAGACTGCCTACGTGGCGTTCAGCCGCAACAACACGCTGGCGGTGGTGGACGCCGTATCGCGGCGGGTGCAAAAGGAGATCGAGGTGGGCATGGCACCGTTCGCCGTCGCCGTGTCGGCGGCGGACGGCAAGGTGTTCGTGACGAACCGCGGCGGTCGGAGGCCGCAGGCGGGCGACGTGACGGCGCCGTCCAGCGGTTCGGCCATCGTGACCGATCCGGTGACCGGGTCCTCGGTTTCGGGAACGCTGAGCGTGGTGAACCTGGAGACCTCGGCGGTGCGGGAAGTGGCGGTCGGCCTCGCGCCGTCGCAGACGGTCCTGAGTCCCGACGGCAAACTTCTCGCCATCGCCAACGGCCACTCCGATTCGGTTTCCCTGATCGATGCCGCCACGCTGGCCCGGACCGACATCAAAATTCCGACGTATCCCGAAGACACGCTGGGCAGCCAGCCCATTGCGCTGGCCTTCGCGCCGGACGGCAAGCGGCTGTACGTGGCCTGCGGGGGCAACAACGCCATCGCCGTACTCACCGAAGCGGGGCGCCGCTGGCAGATGAAAGGCGCGCTGCCGGTGGCCTGGTTTCCCACCGCCATTGCGGTTGACCGGGAGGGCGGCCTGCGGGTCCTCAACCTGAAAGGCATCGGCAACACGGATAACAAGAAGGGCGGGTTCAATTCCCGCCAGTACGAAGGCTCGCTGGCCCGCCTGCCAGCGCCGACACCGCTTCAGATCGCCGCCGGCACGCGCGAAGTGCGCGCTGCCAACATGCCGGTGTTCGAGCCGGCCGGCGGTGTGGCCAACCTCTCTTCGCTGGGCATCCGGCACGTGTTCCTCATTGTGAAAGAGAACCGCACCTACGACCAGGTGTTCGGTGACATGGGCAAAGGCAACAGCGACCCCAAGCTGTGCATGTACGGGCGCGACGTCACCCCCAACCACCACGCCCTGGCGGAGCGCTACGTGCTGCTGGACAACTTCTATACGGGCGGCGCGATCAGCTTCGATGGACACGACTGGCTGATGCAGGCGTTCGTCAGCGATTACGTGGAGCGCGCTTTTGCGGGATCGCCCCGCGGGTATGCCTGGAACCTGAGCGACGCGCTGGTGGTGGCGCCCACGGGCTTCTTCTGGCAAAGCGCGCAGAAGCCGCTCGACGTGCGCATCTACGGCGAGTTTCAACTGGCGGCGCGCTGGGATCCCGCCACGCGCCAGGCCCAGGACATCGACGAGTCGCAGGCGCTGACCTGGAGCCAGTACTGGCAGCTCTACAAAGCGGGCAAATGGGAGGACGCGGTGGGCGCGCGCAGCGGAGTGCCGGCGCTCCAGCCGTATTCGAGCCAGCGTTACCCGTACAGCTCGCTGATCATTCCGGACCAGATCCGCGCCGAGGAGTACCTCCGCGAGCTAGGGGAGCGGGAACAGAGCGGACGCATGCCCAACCTGAGCATCCTCACGCTCAACTCGGATCACACCAACGGCACCCGCCCCAGCCTGCCCACTCCCCGCGCCATGGTGGCCGACAACGACCTGGCGCTGGGCCGTATCGTGGAGGGCATCTCGAAGAGCCGCTTCTGGGCGAAGAGCCTGATCCTGGTGGTGGAAGACGATGCGCAGGATGGCGTAGATCACGTGGATGGGCACCGCACGGTGGCCCTCGCCATCGGGCCCTCGATTCGCAAAGGTGCGGTGGATTCGAACCACTACACGCACACCAGCATGATCCGCACCATCCAGGAGATATTCCGGATTCCGCAGCGCACGCGATTTCTGAAGGCGTCGCGGGCGATGACCAGCGTGTTTACAGCGCAGGCGGACCCGGCGCCCTACCAGCACCTGGTGCCCAACGTGGCGCTGGACGAGATGAGCCCGCCTTTGCGCGCGCTGGCGGGACGCCGCCTGTGGGGCGCGCGGCAGTCGATGGCGATGAACTTCAAAGAGATCGACGACGTGCCCGAAGAGACGCTGAACAAGATCCTGTGGTGGGACGCGAAGGGTTACGACACGCCGTACCCGTCGAGACGGTAAGCAGGGCGGGCCTCGACGAGGTAGGATGGTGCGTTGCTGCGCCAGTGGCTGGAATGGATCGAGTGCGGCGAGCGGACGCCGGCGGACCTGCTCGATCTGTGTCTGGGCCGCATCCGGGAGGCCGAGGGCGAAGTGCGCGCGTGGGTCGAAGTGGCGCCGCGGGCGGGCCGCGGGGAAGGCGCGCTGCGCGGCATTCCATTCGGCGCGAAAGATATCATCGAGACGCGCGGGATGGCCACCGAATACGGCTCGTCCTTGTACGCCGGCCGGCGGGGCGAGCGCGACGCCGCGGTCATCACGTTGCTGGAAAATGCCGGGGCGATTTTGCTGGGCAAAACGCAAACCACGGCGTTTGCCTGTTTCGACCCGGCGCCGACGCGCAACCCGCGCGTGCCCGGGCATACGCCGGGCGGCAGTTCGTCGGGCTCGGCGGCAGCCGTGGCGGCGGGGATGGTGCCCTTTGCCGTGGGCACGCAGACGCTGGGCTCGGTATTGCGTCCCGCCTCGTACTGCGGGGTGTGCGGGTTCAAGCCCACCCTGGGCCTGCTGTCGACCGATGGCGTGTTGCCGTGCGCGCCCTCCGAGGACACGCTCGGCTTCTTCACCGCGACCGCGGAAGATATGGAGTGCCTGTGGTCGCGGCTGCGCGGCGGGCGGGCCGAGCCGCCACAGGGAAGGGTGGCGAGATTTCCGGAGGAGGCGCCCGCGGGCTGGGACCGACTGACCGAGGCGGCCTTGCTGATTAACGACTACGAAGGCGCACGCACGCATGAGGCGCGGTACCGCGAATACGGCGAGCGCATCGGCGCGCGGCTGGCCGAACTGGTGAGACGAGGCCTGCGGATTCCGCCCGAACAGTACGCCGCCGCCAAGGCGCACGTGGAGGAGATGCGAGGCGAGATGGCGCGAGTTTTCGAGGCGACGCCGATCGTCGAAAGCCCGGCGGCCACCGGTCCGGCGCCCGCCGGCTACGAGTCGACAGGCGACCCCGCCCGGAATGCGCCATGGACCGCGCTGGGCGTGCCGGCAATCAGCATTCCGCAAGAGGGGGACGGCCCGCCGATCGGCCTGCAACTTACCGCGGCATGGGGCCGCGACGACCAGTTGGTGGCCGCCGCAGCGCGCTGGTGAGGAACGGCATCGCGGCGCCGATACTCCCGCCCCGCACCGGGGGACCAGCCGGGAAGCGGCGTGCAGTCCTGGGACGGCTGTACAGGCCACATCCGAGCGCGCTGTACTGTTTCAGACTTTTAGGTAGCAAACTCGATTGAACAAACGCCCCGCCCGGTGCCATTCTGAAGGCGGGGGGCGATCGCCCCTGTATCGTTATAGATCCCGCAAAGGGTCAGTCGAAGGGAGTTCCCCGCCAGGGGAGGGTTTAAGGGGTTTATGGCCGCGGATGGCAAATTTTTGGTGGCGAATGGCCGTGTGGTCTTCGATAACGGCGTGACGAAGCGCTGGCAATGCCCGGAATGCCGATGGTGGCGGGAGTGGGCGGACGAGTGTTGCCCGGTGTGCCGCTCCCCCCGCGAGGCGGCCGACGGCAAGGAACCCGCTCCCGCGGAAGTGCCCGTCGATTTCGGCGTGAAATAGCCGGTCAGGGGCACAGCGGAAGAGTAGTACATTAGTCATCGGTGCCGAACCAGTCGCCCCATGCCGCAGCCGCGCCAGCGGCCATTTCCAGCCTGAGCGTTTCCGGGCTGCAAGCGCTGCTTGAATCGGCTCGCCTGTTGAATTCCTCGCTGAGCCTGGAGGACATGCTGCGCCACCTGCTGCGCACGGTAATGGGGCGCCTGCTGGTGACGCGCGGCGCTATTGCGCTTGCCGAGGGCGGGGAGATGCGGGTGGAGTTGGCGCGGGGCGTCGCCGGGTTGGCCAAGGGCGGGGTGCTCGGCGAAGCCGAAGCCGCTTCCGCCAAGCTCGAGCTGTTGTATCCCATTGGACCTACCGACCGCCCCGTGGGGTTGCTCGCGCTGGCGCGGCCGGCGCTGGGAACGATCAGCGGCGAGCAGGAACAGCTTCTGTACGGATTATTGGAGCTGGCGGCGGCGGCCCTGTCCAATGCCCGGCTCCACGAGCGGACCGTGCAGGTGGCCAACTCCCTGGATCAGAATGTGCAGGAACTCCGCGCGATTCTCGATCTGGCTCGCGGCCTGGCGGCGAAGATCGAGACCGATGAAATCGCCCACCTCCTGGCCCTCACGCTCGCCGGGCGCTGGACGGTTCGGAAACATGCCCTGGCGGCCTGGCGCGAAGGCCACCCGCCGGTGATCCGGCAACGGGGTATGCTGCTGCCGGACGCGCAGACGCTGCGCGGCGCGGCGGCGGAGCTCACCGAGCCGGCCTATTTCGCCGACACCCTTCCGGCCGCCGCCCGTTCGCTGCTGGCGAGCGACCCCGGGGGGGTCGTGTTTCCGATCCGCACCAGCGAAGCGGCCATCGGCGTGGTGCTCTGCGGCGCGCGGGCGGGCGGCCTCCGTTACACCCCCGCCGACCTGGAGTTCGGCGCGGGCCTGATTGCCCAGGCGGCGGTGGCGTTCGAAAACGCCTGGCGCTTGAAGGAGATTCTCGCGCGCCAGCAGATCGAACAGGAGCTGGCGATTGCCGCCGGCATCCAGGAGAGCCTGTTCCCCTCCACTTTCCCGGGCATGCCGGCTACCGATATCGCGGCGCGCAACCGCCAGGCGCGGCAGGTAGGTGGAGATTATTACGACGTCCTGGTTATGGAAGGCAGCCGGTACCTGCTGTGCGTGGCCGATATATCGGGCAAAGGGCTGCCGGCCTCACTGCTGATGGCCAACATCCAGGCCACGCTGCGCGCCACCATCGGGAACCATGCCTCGATCGCGGAGTTGACCACGCGGGTGAACGCGCTGCTGCACGCGAGTACGCCGCCCAACAAATTCGCGACCGCGTTCCTGCTGGCGTATGACCCGGCGACGGGCTCGTCCGTCTACGCCAACGGCGGGCACAACGACGGGATCGTGCTGCGCAGCGACGGGTCCGTGGAACTGCTCGCCACCACCGGGCTCCCGCTCGGACTGTTCGCGAAGACGTCGTACGAAGAAGGGCGCGTGACACTGAAAGCGGGCGATGTGCTGATGCTCTACTCCGACGGCGTCCCGGAAGCCTGGGATGTCAATGAAGAAGAGTTCAGTATGGACCGCATCGTCGAGGTGTTGAAGGCGAATCGCGAGGAATCGGCCAGCCGGATTGTGGAAGCCATGCTCCAGAGCATCGATGCCTTCGCGGGCGCCGCTCCGCAGCACGACGATATCACCCTGATGGTGGTGAAACGGTCGTAGCCGGCCAGGGAGTAACTCCCAGGGCCGCTCATCAGTGGCGGTTCGGCGGAGCCCGACAGATGGCCAGCCGTCTCGCAACATCATTTCCACAGAAGACGCCAGGGCGATGAAAAGGCACGAGTGAATCGTTCAGCCGAATAGCCACTTGAATCGTTTCTATTTTCGCGTTCGCAGAAAGGCTTGACTAACGTTCAATTCTGAATGCATAATTGCTTTCAGATGGACGTTAGCCCAAAAGGTCCCGAAGCCGCCCGCCTCCGGCAACGCAAGTTCAGTTGTCTCCGTCAGTTCCCCTTCCCCGATGACCTGCTGCCTGGTTCGCTCTCCCTCACTCACCGCCGCTGTGGCAAACCCACTTGTCATTGCGCGTCTGGCGAGGGCCATCCGATTTGGTTTCTCACTTTCATGTCGCAGGGAAAGCGTCGTGTGGAACGAATTCCTATCAAGTGGGTAGACGACGTCCGCCGGCGCGTTGAAGCTGGCCGCGCCTTTCAGGACGCTCTGCGCGAGGTCCTCACGGCCAATGCCGAGTTGTTGGTCCTCTGGCGCAAACAGCAGCCACCCCGCTGAAGGGGCCGCATTCTCGACAGATTCAAAACTATGCCTGCCATGGTCTGGCTTTGAAGAACTATTTCCAGCAACCCGGCGATGGTCGTACCCAGCCACACATTCCCGCGACGGACATCGTGTGGGCCGTGGTGATGAGCCGGATCCTGCGAATCACCAGCTTTTTGCGCCTGGAGTGGTTAGTCCACTCCGCAGCACGAATTGGGTTAGGCGTGAGAGCGGCCTTCGGCGATGATGCCTTGGCCTACTGCACCGAACGTATGAACCCCGAGTCGACGCGACTGGCTCTAGCGGCAGCACTGCACCAGGCCAAACGGAACAAGGCCTTCGAGAATAGCCGCTTTATCGGTCTGGCTCTGGACGGCACCGGCGCAGGCCGCACCTATAGGGAACCCTGCTCGTTGTGTGATCCCATCAAGGACGCCAAAGGCGAAGTGCACGGTTGCCTGCATCATTTTGTGCTGGTCAGTGTGGTGGGCGCTGGTTTAACGCTGCCGATCGATGTGGAGCCCTATGGGCCAGGCGACAGCGAGTATGCCGCCGCACAGCGATTGCTGCGGCGCGCCGTAGAGCACCTGGGACCACGCTTCGCCGACTACGTGGTAGGAGACGGCGCTTACGCCACAGCTCCTTTCTTGCACACCACCGAGGATGTCGGACTACCCGTGGTGGCGCGCCTGAAGGAGAACCTGCCCCTGTTGGCCGCCGACGTACGCGCTCGCTTTGATGGTCAGCCGCCCCAAGCCGTGTTCCAGGAGGGCAATGACCGAGTCGAGGTCTGGGACGCTGATGACTTCGCCCCTTGGGAAACCCTCCACTGGCCCACCGTGCGCGTGCTGCGCTACCACCAACACAAGCGCGATGGCACGGTGGTCCAAGCCGAATGGCTGACCAACTTCACCGTCGCCAAACTGGGCAGCCTGAGTTTCTATCGCATGGCCAAGAGCCGTTGGGAGATCGAGAATAGGGGTTTCAACGACGGCAAGAACCGTTATGGCATGGAGCACATCTGCCACCATGAGCCCAACAGCATCCTGATCGTATGGCTGCTGATCGCACTGGCCCTGGTGATCGAACGCCTCTATCGGTTGCGTTATCTGCATCGCGGCGACCACGGCGTTCGCTCCGCCATGCAGTTGCATGATTATCTCTGGTTGACCCTCGGAGGCCGCAACCCGCCCGACACCGGTTGAAACCGACGCCGTGCGGACGGCTGGCAGCACTCCGTTGCTCTTTGACAACTCGATCGCTTTGCCGTGGAGTCATCCCGCCCAGAGGCCCGCCGTCGGTCGAAGGTCCCCAGAAACCCCCTGCCTCCCCAACTCAAACCCACTCCACAGCGCCGACCCCTGCTTCGCAACACTTCCGAAACGGCTGACAGATGGCGGCGCCTTGCGCCACACCGGCGGATTTATAGTATGCTTACGGTCATCTGGACATTTCCTGGGGGTAATGATGCGCCGCATTGCGGCTTGGGGTTTGGGACTGCTGCTTGTCAACGCGGGGTATATCGCCGCGTTCCCACAACCCACGGTTTTCTACATGGGCAATGTGCTGTTGCACCTCTTGCTCGGCCTGGCCCTGATGGTACCGGCGGCACTTTGGGCGAAGCGCTATCCACGCGAGTGCGGCGCGTTTTTGGCGGCGGGCCTGCCCGCCGTGTTTATCGCGGTGCGAGGCAACACCCTCGAGCACCGGTGGGTGCTCTGGCTGCACATCGTGCTGGCCCTAGTGGCGGTGGCGCTCATCGCCGCGCGGCTGTTGCGGAATCGCGCGTGGCGGCCGGCCTACGGAGCGGCGCTGGCGCTGCTCGTGCTGCTACCGGCCACGGCCGCCCTGTACCACAAAGTTCGCCCCGACCCCAACGCGTCGGTTCGCAACCCGGCATCGCCACCGCTATCGATGGATGAAGAGGGCGCCGGCGCGGGCTCTCCTTTCGCACCGGCTTCGGCGCAGACCAACACGGGCAACATCATCCCTTCGAACTTCTTCATGGATTCGGAAGCCTGCGGGCAGTGCCACAAAGATATCTACGAGCAGTGGAAGAGCTCGATGCACCACTTCGCGTCGTTCAACAACCAGTTTTACCGGAAATCGATCGAATACATGCAGGATGTCGTGGGCACGCGCCCCAGCAAATGGTGCGCGGGTTGCCACGATCACGCGGTGTTTTTCAACGGCCGTTTCGACCGGCCGATACGCGAGCAGATCGACACTCCCGAAGCGCAGGCCGGCCTGGGTTGCATGTCGTGTCACGCCATCGTGCACCTCGATAGCACCATGGGCAACAACGATTTCACCGTTGAATACCCGCCGCTGCACGAGCTTGCCAGCAGCCATAACCGCGCCATTCGCGCCGCCGATTACTTTCTGACCTATCTCAACCCGAAGCCGCACAAGGCCACGTTTCTAAAGCCGTTCATGGCCTCGGCCGAGTTCTGCTCGGCGTGCCACAAGGTGCACCTGGATGTCCCGGTGAACCACTACCGCTGGGTGCGCGGCTTCAACGATTACGACAACTGGCAGGCCAGCGGCGTCTCCGGGCAGGGGGCGCGGTCCTTTTATTACCCGGCGAAATCGATGGCATGCGCGGATTGCCACATGCCGCTGATGGATTCGCACGACCCCGGCAACCGCAACGGTAAGATCCACTCGCACCGCTTCCCGGCGGCCAACACCGCGGTCGCCTACGTCAACCAGGACCACGCCCAACTCGAGGCCGAAGAGCAGTTCCTGAAATCGGGCTTCGTCACCGTGGACATTTTCGCGGTGACTCCCGCGGAGGAGCACGGCGCCCAGGCCATGCGGCGCCGCACCGAGACGGTGCAGGCCAATACCACCTTCGCGGTGGGCGAGGAGGCCGAGCAGAGCGGTCCCACGGTGATTCGCGAAGTGGGCAAGGTGGCGGCGCCGATCGATCGATCCGGAGCCAAACTCGAACCGGGCAGCACCGCCCGCGTGGATGTGGTGGTGCGCACGCGCAAGATCGGTCATTTCTTCCCGGGCGGCACGGTGGATGCGTTCGACGTGTGGCTGGAACTCCAGGCGCGGGATGCCGAAGGTCGGGTCATCTTCTGGAGCGGCAACCTGAGGGACGGCGATACGGGCCCGGTGGAGCCCGGCGCGCATTTCTACCGGGCCTACCAGCTTGACGCGCAGGCCAACCCGATCAACAAACGCAATGCGTGGCAGGCGCGCAGCCTGCTATATGCGCGGCTGATTCCTCCGGGCGCAGCGGATGTGGGGCACTACCTGGTGCGTGTGCCGCGCGACGCGAAGGGACCCATTACCTTCCACGCCAAACTGAATTACCGCAAATTCTCCTGGTACTACACGAATTTCTCCTACGCGGGCCAAGCCAAGCCGGGACAGGACCCGTCGCTGCTGGGACCCGATCACAACAGCCTCGAATACCAGTTCACGGCGGATTGCATTCCGCCGAATGTCTCCGGCAAGATTCGCGACCGCATCCCGGATCTGCCGGTGATCACGCTGGCCGAGGCCACGGCGGTGGTTCCGCTGGGGACTCCCTCCTGGACCCCGGTGGTGCGCAAGCAGGACCGCGAGCGCTGGAACGACTGGGGCATCGGGCTGCTGCTGCAGGGAGACCTGAAGGGCGCCGAGTACGCCTTCCGCAAGACGACCGAGGCCGAACCCGGGTACGCCGACGGCTGGCTCAATGTGGCGCGCGCGCTGATTCAGGAGGGCGAAACGGATGCCGCCAAGCCGTTCCTCGCCAAGGCCATGCAGATCGATTCCTCGCTGGGCCGGATCTGGTTTTTCCAGGCGGCGGTACAAAAGGCCGATGGCGACTACGATGGCGCGCTCAAATCGCTCGAAGTGGCGCGTTCGAAATACCCGCGCGACCGGGTGGTGCTGAACCAGATGGCCCGCATTCTGTTTCTCAAGCGGGAATATGCGCAGGCGGTGGAGGTGCTCAAGCAGGTGTGCGACGTGGATCCCGAAGACATCCAGATGCACTACACCCTGATGCTCTGCTACCGCGGACTGGGCGACCAGGCGGGCGCGCAGCGCGAGGAGAAACTGTTCCGCCGGTTCAAAGCCGACGAGTCGTCACAAGCCATCACCGGGAAGAGGCGCATGATCAGCCCTGAAGACAACAACGAACGCCAGCCGATCCACGATCACGAAAGCGCGGTGCGGCCATGAAATACCTGGCCGGGCTGGCGGCGGTGTTGGCCATGGCGGCGACCATGCCGCCTTCCTCGATCAGCTTCAGCGATGTGACGGCGCAAGCGGGCATTCACTTCACGCACAACGCGGGGCGGACCGGAAAGAAGTACCTGCCCGAGACGCTCGGCGCGGGATGCGCCTTCTTCGATTTCGACGGCGACGGCTGGCCCGATATCCTGCTGGTCAACGGCAAGGACTGGACGCCGCGCGGCCGGCATTCGCACCCGGCGCTCTACCGCAACAACCACAACGGCACGTTCACCGACGTAACGGCGGGCAGCGGGCTCGACATCGAAATCTACGGGATGGGTGTGGCGATTGCGGACTACGATAACGACGGGCGCGACGACGTCTACCTCACCGCGCTCGAGGGCGACCGCCTGTTTCACAACGAAGGCGGCGGCAAATTCCGCGACGTCACCAAGGGCTCCGGCATTCAGAACGCGAATTTCGGCACGAGCGCCGCCTGGTTCGACTACGACCGCGACGGCAAGCTGGACGTATTCGTCGCCAACTATGTGCAGTGGACGCGCGATCACGACCTGTGGTGCTCGCTCGATGGCGCGACGAAATCCTACTGCACGCCGGAATCGTACAAGGGCACGCGGTCGCGGCTGTACCATAACCTGGGCAACGGGCGCTTCGAAGATGTGGCGGAGCGCGCCGGATTGGGCGACCCGACGAGCAAGTCGCTGGGGGTGACCGTTCTGGATTACAACGGCGACGGCTGGCCGGACCTGTTCGTGGCCAACGACACGCAGCCCAACAAGCTATACCGGAACCTGGGCAACGGCACGTTCCGCGAAGAAGGCATGACGGCCGGCGTGGCTTACGGCGAAGACGGTGTGGCGCGCGGGGCGATGGGCGCGGACGCCGCCGATTACGACCGCAGCGGGCGGCCGCACCTGCTGGTCGGCAATTTTTCCAACCAGATGCTGGGCCTCTATCATAACGAGGGCAACGGGCTGTTCGTGGACGAAGCGCCCTCCTCGACGGTGGGCCGGGCGAGCCTGCTGTGCCTGGCTTTCGGCGTGTTCTTCTTCGATTACGACCTGGACGGCCACCCCGACATCTTCGCCGCCAACGGCCACATTGAAGACGAGATCGGCCGGGTGCAACCCAAGGTGAGCTATCGCGAGGCGCCGCTGCTGTTCCGCAACCTGGGGAACCACAAGTTCGAAAACGTGAGCGGGGATATGAGCACGGCGTTCCGCCGGGCGATGGTGGCCCGCGGCGCCGCATATGCGGACTACGACCACGACGGCGACCTCGATGTGCTGATCGCGACCAATAACGGGCCCGCGGTGCTCTACCGGAACGACGGCGGCAACCGCAACCACTGGCTGTCGGTGAAACTGGTGGGGTCGAAATCGAACCGCGACGGCATCGGCGCCGTGGTGCGCGTCACCAGCGCTTCCGGCAAGCAGTGGAGCATGGTTCGCAGCGGATCGAGCTACTGCTCGCAGAGCGACCTGGCGCAAACGTTCGGATTGGGTAAGGACGCGGTGGCGTCGGTGGAAATCGAATGGCCCAGCGGGACCAGGCAGCAGCAGGCGAAAGTGGCGGCAGACCAGAGGATCACCATGACGGAGCCGGCCGCCAGCCGCTGAACACCTGCTCCAGGAACGCCGCCACCGCGAGCACGATATCCTCACGTCCCGCGCCGGCAGCCACCTGCACCGCCACCGGCAAACCGGCGGATTCGCCGACGCGAACCACCGCGGCGGGCCAACCGGCCACGTTGTAGGCCATGGTGTGGATGAAGCCGCGGAAGTTCTCCTCTTCGACGGACGTTCCGTGGGGCAGGGCCGGATGGATGTACGCCGGGCAGAGAATGGCGTCGTATTGGCTGAGGAACCCGGACATCCCGGTGCGGTACTGGTCCCATTCCGCCCAGTATTGCTGAAACCCGCGCAGGTCGGTGCGATAGGCCTCGAGCCGATCCAGCCACGCGGTAAGCAGGGGATGGATCCGGGTGGAGCCGAGCTCGGAGAGGTAGTCGAGCAGCGCATCGCCGCCGTCGGGGCCGATCAGTTTCATTTCCAGGTCGTAGGCCATTGGGAAGCAGCCCGGACGGTCCTCGGTCACCGACGCCGCCGCCGATTCCAGCGCGGTCGCGGCATTGCGGACGGCTTGGGCGATATCAGCGTCCGCCGGGGAAGCGTAGAAAGCCACTCGCAGGTCTTTGAGCGGCGGCTTTCCGACCGGGAAGCCGAGGCACGCCATTACCAGGTAGAGGTCCTCCACATAGCGCGCCATCGGCCCGATCTGCCAGAGGGCTTCGAGCCACCCTCCTGCCGGCGGAAAATGCCCTTGGCGCGGAAGCAGGCCGGAGGTGGGTTTCAAGCCGGGGATACCGCAGAATGCCGCGGGGAGACGAACGCTGCCCGCCGCATCGCTGCCGAGGCCGAAAGGCGATCCACAGGCCGCGATCAGCGCCGCCTCGCCGCCGCTGCTGCCGCCCGGCGTGCGGGTGAGGTCGTAGGGGTTGTTGGTGCGCCCGTAGATCAAGTTGTCGCTTTCGAAGGAGAACAGCAGATCGGGGAGATTGGTGCGCGCGATGGGCACGGCTCCCGCGGCTCGCAGGCGCCGGACCAGTTCCGCATCGGCGGTCGAGGGCGGGGCGTCTTTTCGGCCCAGCGTACCCGCGGTGCTGACGGTGCCGGCCAGTTCGATCGAATCCTTCACGCTGAAGGGGACACCGAAAAGCGGGCCCTCAGACGATGGCGGATCGCGATAAGGCAGAACCTCCACGGCCGCATGGATGGCCGGGTTCACCTTCGCGATCTGCACCTGGTGGGCCTCGAACAGCTCCCGAGGCGACACCTTCCGCTCGCGCACGAGCTGCGCCTGCCGGGTAGCGGAATACGTGACGAGTTCGTTCATGGAAGCTCCCTATCCAGACGTTCGAGAAGCAAGCCGGCATCCGCGCGGGAGAAAATCAGCGGCGGCTTGATCTTAATCACGTTGTGACGCGGGCCATCGGTGCTCAACAGCACGCCGCGCTCTTTCATGCGGTTCACCAGCTCGCCGGCTGCCCGCGCGTCGGCAAGCTCGAATCCCAGAAACAGGCCGAGGCCGCGTACGTCACCGAGCAGCGAGTGCCGTTCGGCGAGGCCGCGGAGACCGTGCAGGAGGTACTCGCCGACGTCGCGCGCGTTCTCCTGCAAGCGCTCGTCGCGAATCACGTCGAGGACCGCCAGCCCCACCGCGCAGGAGACCGGATTGCCGCCGAAGGTATTGAAATACTCCATGCCGGTGTCGAAGGACGCGGCGATTTCGGGTGTAGTGATGACGGCGCCGAGGGGATGGCCGTTGCCGATGGGCTTGCCGAGGGTGACAATGTCCGGAACCACGTGCTGGGTCTGGAACATCCAGAAGTGGGAGCCGGCACGGCCGAACCCGGTCTGCACTTCGTCGGCGATGGCGACTCCGCCGGCCGCGCGAACCGCGGTATAAGCCTCCTGGAGAAATCCAGGGCGCAGAATCACCTGGCCCGCGCAGCTCAACGCCGATTCGCAGATGAAAGCAGGGCGCGGCCGTTCGAGAGCGGGCCAGAGCCCGGTGGCGAACGGCACGATCTGCACGTGCGCCGGCTTGCCCTGTCCGCCGGGGCCGGCGAACTTGTAATGGCTGATATCGATCAGCGCGTTGGTGTTGCCGTGGTAGCCGGCCTCCATGGCAACTACGGCGTGGCTCCCGGTGTGGGCGCGCGCCAGGCGCAGCGCCAGCTCGTTGGCTTCGCTCCCGCTGCAAACCAGGTACACCACGCGTAACGGCTCGGGCAGGGTGGCCGCCAGCCGCTCGGTGTACTCCACCAGCGCCTCGTGCAGATAGCGGGTGTTGGTATTGAGCAAGGCCATCTGCCCGGCGGCCGCGCGCACCACGCGCGGGTGGCAGTGCCCCACGTGGGCCACGTTGTTGACGCAATCGAGATAGGCGCGGCCGGCGGAATCATACAGGTACTGCTTCCAGCCCCGAATGATGTGCAGCGGCTGCCGATAGGAGATGCTCAGCGAAGGCCCGAGGTGCTGGCGGCGCGAAGCCAAGAGGTCGCCGGGAGTGCGCGCGGCAGTGACGCGGCAGGCGCGCCGGAAGACCTCACGAGGCCACCCAGCGGGCATAGCGGCCAACCGCTCGAGCAGCGCCCAGGCCGGCCGGTTGCTAATATTCAAGTAGCCGTTCGCGGGGGCGTCGCGAGCCTGCCGTGCGCAGTAGCAGACGCTCATGGCGAGGCGGGCGGCCGCCAGCGTGTAGAGGGCGTCGATCTCGGGTTCGGAAAGCGGACATTCCTGGTGGTAGGCGGCCGCCACTTCGGCCGCCGGCCGGATCGGGTCCTGCCGATCGAGCATCACGTAAGCCAGCGCGATGGCGAGGTCGCACACCCTGGCGGTGTAGACCATATCGCCGAAATCGAGCACCGTGCGGACGCGCGTGCCGCTCTCATCGACAAGGACGTTGTAGTCGTTGGCATCGCCGTGAATCACGGCGGCGGGCAGCGCCTCCCAGTTCACATCCGCCCAGGCGTCGAAGAAGGGCTCCGCGAGGCTCCGCTGCGTGGGCGGCAGGAGTTCCAGATGGCGGCGTGCCAGGGGTGCCTGCCTGAGATCCCAGCAGATGGTGCGCCGCGCCGCGTGGTGCGAGAAGCGGGCGAGCGCGGCATCCATTTTCCCCAACGCCCATCCGAGGGAGACCAGCAGCTCGGGACGGTGAGGCGAGGTCGCGGCAAAGCACACGCCCTCCACCCAGCTCAGCAGGCGCACGAAATACGCCGTGCCATCCTCCGCGGCCACCGGAATGATCGCGTTGCCGTAGCGGGTGGGAACGACGCCGGGCCATTCGAGCCCGGTATGCGCAGAAGCCAGAAACTGTATGGCCTGGTTTTGCAGGTCGAGAACTTCGAGCGCCTCCTCGGGGTTGGCGATCTTCAGGACAAACTGCGAGCCCGAGGCATCGCGGAGCCGGAAATTCTGGTCGCGTTCGCTGGGCAGCGGCTCGGCTTCGGCATCGAGCGCGTAGAGCTCGCGGGCAATCCTCACCGCGTCGCCAATTCCGAATGCGGGCGCTTTCTGGACGAGGGACATTCCAAGGGTCAGCATAGCGAATCAGCGGTGGGACGCGGCGCCCACCTTCACGGTCCACCGTCGCAATCAGACAGGGCTAACGAATCGCGGGCGCCGGGCGTCCATACTGGAAAGGTGGCCCCATGAGAGCAGTGGAAGAGTTTGTGGCGGACGTGCGCTTCGGCATGCGCAACCTGGCGAAAAACCGGTCGTTCGCGGCGATTGCGATCGGATCGCTCGCCCTGGGAATTGGCGGCAGCACGGCCATGTACAGCGTGGTCCACGCGGTGATTCTCGATCCCTTCCCTTACAAGGATCCGGACCGGCTGATAGCAGTCTGGGTGCAGGGGCAGCGCGGCGGGAATGGCAGCTATTACCCGATCGACCAGTTCCTGGACATCGCCGAGCGCAATACTGTTTTCGAGGGCGTGATCGCCTCCACCTGGTCGGATGTGACGTGGACGGGCGAGGGCGAACCGCGCCGCCTGCGCGGCAATCATTGCACCATGAACACGTTCGACGTCATGGGGGTATCTCCGCTGATCGGGCGGGGCACGCTCGCTTCGGATGCGGCGGACGGCGCCGAACCGGTGACCGTGCTGGGATACCGGTTTTGGCAGCGGGAGTTCGCGGGCGATCCGGGCGTGATCGGGCGCAAACTCAGGCTGAATGACAAGCTGCGCACGGTGATCGGCGTGATGCCGGTGCGCTTCATGTGGCGGGGCGCCGATGTCTACCTGCCGGATGTGTTCCACCGCGGCCAGACCGTGGAGGGCGAGCGGCAGGTTCACCTGCTGGGGCGGTTGAAGCCGGGCATCACACGCGAGCAGGCGATCGCCAGCCTGCAGCCGATTTACCAGGATATGGAGCGGCGGAATCCGGAAGCGTTTCCGAAAGAGTGGAAACTGCGCATGCTCGACTTTGCCGAGAGTTTCCCCAGCGGGATTCAGGATGCGCTGTGGATTCTGTTCGGAGCGGTGGGATTGCTGCTGCTGATTGCGTGCGTGAACGTATCGAACCTGCTGCTGTCGCGTGCCGCGTACCGGCGGCGGGAGATCGCGCTGCGCGCGGCGCTGGGTGCGCGGCGGTTCCGGCTGGTGCGGCAGTTGCTGACCGAGAGCCTGCTGCTGGCCACGGCAGGGGGGCTGCTGGGCGTGGTGCTGGCTGCCGGCGGGCTGCGCGGCATCATCGCCATGGTCCCGCCGAATACCATTCCGGATGAGGCGCAGATCACGCTGAACGCGCCGGTGCTGCTGTTCACCCTGGCCGTTTCCATGGCGGCCTCGTTCCTGTTCGGCCTGGCGCCGGCGCTACAGCTTTCCGGGGGCAACATCCTGAAGCCGCTCAAAGAAGCCGGCCGCGGTTCATCGGGCGGGCGGCGGCAGCGGCTGCTGCGCGGGGTGCTGGTGGTGGGCGAAGTGGCGCTTTCGCTGATGCTGCTGGTGGGCGCGAGCCTGATGATCCGCACGTTGATGGCGGTGCAGGGGCAGAACCTGGCATTCCACCCGGAGCGCATTCTCACCATGCGGGTTCCGCTCTCCGAGCAGCGCTATGCCGATCCGGCGCGGCGTGCTGCTTTCTTCGAGGACGTGCTCCGGCGCATGAAGAGCGTGCCCGGGGTGGCGGCGGTGAGCATCAATTGGGGTGTGCCGCCGGTCTACATGCCGACGGTCCGCGTGGAAATTCCGGGCAGCGCGCAAGCGGATACGCGGCCGGTGCTGGTTCACCTGACGGACGAGGACTATCTGAAAGTAATGGGCCATGTGCTGATGCAGGGCCGATTCCTGACAGAAGGCGACGTGCATACCCAAAGCCACAACATCGTGGTCAACGGGACATTCGTCCGCCGCTACTTTGCGGAGGGCAGCGCAGTGGGACGGCTGGTGCGCATCCCGCTGCCGCGGGGCGCGTCCTTCCATTTCAATGACGATTCCTTCCAGATTGTGGGCGTGGTTCGGGACACGATCAATCGCGTGACCTCGAACGAGATCTGGCCGGAGATGTTTCTCGCCCACACTCTGATCAACCGGGCCGACCGCATTTTTGCCCTGGGGATCGGGCGAGCGGAAACACTGGAAAAAGCGCTGAAGGCGCAAGTGTACGCGGTCGATCCGGTGCAGCCGGTTACGGAAGTGAAATCGATGGAAGCGGTGCTGGCCGAAAACGCCTATGCGCGGCCGCGGTTCAACCTGCTGCTATTCGGCGTGTTCGCCGGGCTGGGGCTGGTGCTGGCGCTGTTCGGGATCTACGGGGTGATCTCGCACGCGGTGGCGCAGCAGACGCGCGAAATCGGCATCCGTATCGCGCTCGGCGCCGGCTTCTCGCAGGTCATCGGGATGGTGCTGAAGCTGGGGGCAAAGTTGCTGTCGGTGGGCATCGTGGTGGGGCTCGGGGCCAGCCTGGTATCGGTGAAGGTGCTTTCCGGGCTGGTGCGAAACGTGTCTACGTTCGACCCGTATTCATTCGCGGCGGTTACGGTGTTGCTTCTCGCCGCGGGCCTGTTCGCCAGTTTCTGGCCGGCGCGGCGCGCGGCGCGGGTGGATCCGGTGACCGCGCTGCGGGACGAGTAGCAAACCGCTCAGAAGAATTCACCGCGGCCGTCCATCTCCGGGGATGACAGCAGATCGCGTATCAGAATCAACCTGCGGAGCATCTTTTTGGCCGTCGGGGACTGCTGGTGGCAACCGGCAATTCCCGCGTGAGCAACTTGTGACCTGAATCATGAAATGGCCGCCTTGGACCATAATCGGTTTGCTTCGCTCTCCGCGGTGGTCAGGCGCGGCCACGTCCGGCAACAACGAACGGGCCGCGCTACGCAGACGGCTGCAAAGGTTTCTTTCCCATCGAGCAACCGAATGCTGCATCTACTTGCGTACTCCCGGACTGAACTGCCGCAGATAGAAAGAGAACGCCGCGGCCGGGACGCTCGTGACGGGCTTTGCAGACGACCGGGAATGAGGGTTCATTTGAGGCTTCACACCGCAGATACTGCCATCGACTTCACCAATGTACCGCCCCTGAGGAGTGTCCTTCTCGTCGAGCCAGGCCACAAACGGGCCCATCTCGAAGGCCATTCCCGAGGCCTGTGCGAATCTACCGGTCCCGCCAACGATCTTCCACATCGCGCGGTAGGTGCCGAATCCGTCGGGCAGGGTATACTTCGCGGTTTGGAGTTCGATGGTCAGGGTATCGCCGGGGTTCATGAGACCGCCCCCACCGAAATCGATACGGGACCGGCCACCGGTGTCCTGACACGACACCGAGTCGCATGATGTCTGAGGAGGTAGCTCGATGGACCATTTGCCGAACAGGACCTCGGTGCCCATGACGGTGTAAGCGGGTCCATACCATCCAACGATGATGTCGAAGGTCATCGGCAGGATGGCCCGGAACGATTGACAATTGTCCTGGGCCCGGCCGACAGGCGCGACCAGAACGAGCAGCGCGGCTAGAGTAACAGAGGTTTTGGCTATGATTCGACGTGACATCTTTGATTCTCCTTCCAGGCCAATCCTCCAATAGGAAGGCGTCCGCGTGCGATGCAGCGGATCTTACATCGATGTCACAGGTCAAACCGCTGATATTTAAAGAATTTAGTGCCCGTAAATCTGTGATATGCTGAGGCCGGTAACGTGTTTAGAGGCGCCAGGTTCGGAGCGTTTGAGCTGGACCTCGAAAAGCGTGAGCTGCGCAAGCGCGGAATCCGGCTTCGGTTGCCGGATCAATCCTTCGAGATCCTGGCGATGCTGGTCGCGCGCCCTGGCGAGCTGGTCGGACGGGAGGAGATTCGCCAACACCTCTGGCCCAATGGCACCGTCGTCGAGTTCGAGCACAGCGTGAACTCTGCCGTGAAGCGACTTCGCGATGCGCTCGGCGATGCGGGAGGCGCGCCGCGGTTCATCGAAATTGTGCCGCGGCGAGGCTATCGGTTCCGGGAGCGGGTGGAGACGGTCGGCCCAACGCCCGAAGCCCCCGGGTTTCGTGTTCTGGAGGAAGCCGGGCGTGGCGCCATGGGCATCGTCTATCGGGCCGAGGACGTCCGGCTCGGCCGGACAGTTGCTTTGAAGCTCCTGCCTGAAGACGTCGCCAACGACCCCTCTGCTCTGGAGCGCCTGCGACGCGAAGCGCGCATTGCCGCATCACTGAATCACCCCGGCATCTGTACGCTCCATGGTATCGAGAAGCATGAAGGGCGGTTATGTCTCGTCATGGAGTTTCTGGAAGGAACGTCTCTGGACAGGCTGATCGCAGCGGCGCCGCTGCGGCTCGATCGGGCGATCGATATTGCGATCCAGGTGTCTGCGGCACTTTCGTTCGCGCACGCACGGGGAATTGTACATCGGGATATCAAACCAGCCAACCTGTTCGTAACGCGGGGCGGTTCGGCCAAGGTGATGGATTTCGGGATCGCCGTCGCCGCCGGTGACAGCGGAACGGCGAGTGGCGGCACTCCATCCTACGCATCGCCGGAACAGAGCCGGCGCGGCACACTGGACGGCCGCTCGGATATCTTCTCATTTGGCACCGTCCTTTATGAAATGCTCGCCGGCCACCGCATGTTCCAGGACGGTGGGAATTCAACATCGCCGGTCTAGCCGGTGAACCTGCCCAAACCGGTGAACCTGCCCAAAGCAGTAGAACGAATTGTCACCCGTTGCGTCGAACGCGATCCGTCGAATCGATTCCAGACCGCGGAAGAGCTGAAGACCGCACTGGAGAGCCTGAAGAAAGAAGGTGGCCGAAGGTCGAACCGGTTGCGCTGGGCCTTGGTGGCGGTGATCTCTGGACTGGCAGTTGCCGCGGCGGGCATTACCTGGAGGTGGGGAGCGTCTTCCGGCGGGGCCGCGCGTATTCGGTCCATAGCCGTGCTGCCCATGGTCAATCTGTCGGGGGATTCCGCACAGGAATATTTTGCCGACGGGATGACCGAGACATTGACTTCGGATTTGGCCGAACTCGGGGGCATGCGTGTAATCTCACGTACCTCCGCCATGACTTACAAGGGAAGCCGGAAATCGTCATCGGAGATTGCCAGCCGGCTCAAGGTGGATGCGCTGCTGGAAGGCTCCGTGCTACGCTCAGGTTCCCGGGTGCGGGTGGTTGCCCAGCTTATCGAGGCCTCCACGGATATGCACTTATGGAGTAGAACCTATGAGCGCGATTTGCAGGACGTGCTGCGCATGCAGAGCGAACTGGCACTGGCGATCGCCAGGGAAATCCATGTGGCCATCACACCGGAACAGAAAGCCCGCCTTGCGGGCAGGCGCTCAGTAAAGCCGGAGGCTTATGAGGCCTATCTAAAAGGGATGTTCCACCTGAATAAGTTCACGCCGCTAGGGTTTTCGCAAGGGATCTCCTACCTCCAGCAGGCTATTGAGAAAGACCCGGCCGACGCGTCCGCCTATGCGGCACTGGGGCTCGGGTATGCCATTATGGCTCACGATGGGCTTCCTGACGAGTTCGCCCGGGCCAAGGCGGCCGCTCGCAAATCATTAGAGCTTGGTGGACCGGTTCCGGAGGCGTATGCCGCATTGGGTATGGTGGAACTCTACTACGACTGGGACTTTACGGCCGGCGGGCGGCACTTGCAGCGCGCCCTGGAACTCAACCCCAATCTCGCCGAGGCGCGCCGGGCCCATTCGTGGTATCTGCTGCTCGCCGGCCGTGGCAAAGAAGGCCTGGCGGAGATGAGACGCGCCGAGGATCTGGAACCGCTGGTGCCCATTTTCCCCAACGATCTTGGATGGCAATACCTGCGCCAGGGCGACATGGATGCTGCGTTCGCCGAGGCGCACAAAGCACTCGAGTTGGATCCTAATTTCGCTCAGGCGCTGGCGCTCGAAGGATCTATCCATCTAGACAAGAAGATGGACCGGGAGGCGCTGGCAGCCCATCAGAAGGCCGCTGCCGCCGACCCGGCGTGGAGATGGGCACTGGCGCGGACCTACGCGCGGCTGGGGCAGAAAGGCCAGGCGCGTAAAATGGCGTCTGAAATAGCCACGAAACCTTCGCCGATGGGTCAGTGGGGTCTCGCGGCGATTTACACGGAGTTGGGCGACAACGACGAGGCCTTCCGCTGGCTGGAAAAGGCCTACCAATCGCGATTCAGTTGGTTGCCGTGGGACCACATTCCAGGTCCGCCCGGCGCCGTCTCCGCGAATGACTTGTTCGGTCCCCTGCGAGCTGACTCGCGGTTCCAGAATCTTGGCAGGCGCATCGGCGTTGAGTAAGAGCCCGCGGGAGCGGACCTGCCAGCCAGACGAGAAACGCTTGACGGCGCAACCCTTCCTTTACCGAGCGGAGATGTGCTCATCCAGGTGAAAACGCAGGGCACCGGTCAGGATGCTTCTTCCAGCCCCTGTGGACGCCGTTTGGACGCGATCAGAGACGCGTTCTTCCGCCGAATCTGTTCGGCAAAATCACGCTCGGCTTCCATCTCCGCACGGATCTCGGGCGTCAACCCCTGGTGTTCCGACCACCGTACGACATCGAGCACGCGCACGCGGTGGCCCGCGATCCTGGCTTTGCGACCGCACACGCCGGGCGTTCGGGTAATCCGGTCTGCCGTGGGCACGGTCACGAATTAGTTACACCTTCGGGATACCTGCCGCCTCCGGGTGTCCCGTAAGTGAGCCCGGCCGGTGTAGAATCGCTAGAACTATGGACAAATCTCGCATCGCACGGTGTGCGGCGTCCCTGCTGGTTGTCAGCACGCTGCTTCCGGCACAGACCTTGAAAGTCATCGCCAACCTCTCTCCCGACATGGTGCAGGAACTGGCCAAGACCGCACCCAATGTGCGCATCGTACCCGCGCGCGGCAGCGCACTCGAAACGGAAATTGTGGATGCCGATGCCCTCATCGGTATTCCGTTGACGCCCAGCCTCTTCAAGCGGGCCACCAAGCTGAAATGGCTGCATATCTCGAGCGCCGGCGTGGAGCACGGCCTGTTCCCGGAACTCACCAACAGCAACGTGGTGGTGACCAACGCCAAGAACATGTACGGCCCGCAGATCGCCGACCATGCGTTTGCGTTCCTGTTGGCGCTCACCCGAAGGCTCAACGTCACCATTCCCCGACAGCAGCTCGAAGAATGGCCGCGGGGACGGGAGGGGATGATTGAATTGAACGGGAAGACCGCCGTGATTATTGGCGTCGGCGGCATCGGCAGCCAGATCGCACAACGCGCGAACGGATTCGGCATGAAGGTCATCGGCGTCGATATTCGCGATATCCCGCCCAGCACCAACGTGCAGCGGGTGGTGCCGCCCGACATGCTGGACGAAGTGCTGCCCGAGGCCGACGTGGTCTTCATCTCCGTGCCGCATACGCCCAAAAGCGAAGGCATGATGGGCGCGCACCAATTCGAGCTGATGAAACGCGGTTCGTACTTCATCGCTATGTCGCGCGGCAAGATCTACAGCCATGGGGGCTTGGTCAAGGCGCTCGACAGCGGCAGGCTGGCAGGCGCGGGGCTCGACGTCACGGACCCCGAGCCGCTGCCCAAGGGGGACCCATTGTGGAAATTCCCGAACGTGGTCATCACGCCGCACACCTCCGGAGGCTCCGATAATCTGGACGCGAGGCTGACTCATCTGGTGACGGAGAACATCCGGCGGTTCGGCGCGGGCCTGCCGCTGCTGAACGTGGTAGACAAGAAGGCCGGCTTCTAGTTCAGCTTCACCCCCGTCTGGTCGAGCAGGAAGCTCATCCAGTCGGTCCACTCTTCAATCTGAGCGCTGATCGGTTTGCCGCCGCTGTGGCCGCCGTTGGTGTCGTAATCCAGGTAGATGGGCCGTCCGGAACCGGTCGACGCCTGCATGAGGGCGGCCATTTTGCGAGCGTGGAGCGGATCCACGCGCGTATCTGAGTCGCCCGAGACGAACATGATGGCGGGGTAGCGCACACCCTCTCTCACATTCTGGTACGGCGAGTATTTGTAGATATGCGGGAACTGCTTCGGGTCATCGGCGGAGCCATACTCGGTCACCCAATACGACCCGACCTTGAACTTCTGGTAGCGCAGCATGTCGAGCAGAGGGATCGAGCACACCACCGCGCCGAAGAGTTCGGGATGTTGAGTGAACGCGGCGCCCACCAACAAGCCGCCGTTCGAGCCGCCCTGAATCGCGATCCGCCCGGGTTTCGTATAGTGATTCGCCACCAGCCATTCGGCTGCGCCGACGAAATCGTCGAACACGTTCTGCTTGTTCTCGAACATGCCGGCCCGGTGCCACTTTTCGCCGAACTCGCCGCCGCCGCGCAGGTTGGGAAGCGCGAACACGCCGCCCAGCTCCGCCCAGATGACGGCCGCCCGGCTGAACGCGGGCGTCTCGCTCAGGTTGAACCCGCCATAGCCGGTGAGATAGACCGGACGGTTGCCATCCAGCGCCAGGCCCCTCTTGTAGACCAGGAACATCGGTACGTGGGTCTTGTCGCGCGATTCGTACCAGACCTGTTTCACTTCGAAGTTGTCCGCCACAATCGGAAGGTTCGGCCGGAACCACAAGTCCTGCCGGGCGCTCGACACGCGGTAGCGGTATTCCGTGCCCAACTCGACGAACGAGGCGTAGCTGAAGAAAGCTTCGTCCTCCTTCCATCGTCCGGCGATTCCGGAGACGCTGCCGATACCGGGGAGTTTCAGATCGCCCAAATATTTGCCGGCGGCGCTGTATTGCTTCACCCGCGTCTTGACGTTCTCCAGGTACTCGACGAAAAGGCGCCCTCCCACGGCGGACACGCCTTGGATGGGCCATTCGGATTCGGGAACGACCTCGGTCCACTGGTCGCGGGCCGGCCGGGCCAGGTCGATCGCCAGAATACGCCGGTTGAGAGCCTTCGAGTTGGTGTAAACAAAAAGCCTGCCCTCCGTTTCGAGAAACGGCCGGAATTCGCCGTCCTCGCGGACGATCGGGCGGATTTCGCCGTCCGCGGCCACGTCCTTCACGTAGATTTCGGTTCGACGCGGGGGCACGCCGAACGCGACGCCGATCACGAGATAACGGCCGTCCTCGGTCAGCCCCGCGGAGATCAGGCCCTCCGGGCCATACTGGCTGCCGAAGATCTCGCGATCCGCTGCGGAGCCCGCCATCGCATGGTAGTACACGCGTGCGCCCTGCCCGCTGACGTACCGCGAATAAAACAAGCCGCTGCGATCGTGTTTCAGGCTGACTCCCATGTACCGCGCCCGCGGCAGGCGGAACGGCAACAACTCGCGTTTGTCGAGGTCGAGCAGCCGCACTTCCACCTCGTCCTCGCCGCCGCGGCGGACACCATAGAGAATGAGTTTGCCGTCTTCCGAGACTCCCATCAGGTTGATGGAATGTGTTTCGTCGCCCACCGTGGACGAGTCAACGAGCACCTCGTCCTTGCCTTCGAAGCCGGGCCGCATGCAGATGGAGTTGCGGTTCTCGTTGGCAAGCCGGCGCGTGAAGAAGTAGCGGCCGCCGCGCACGGCCGGCAGGCCTACGGCATCCACGCGGCCGATCGCCGTCAGCCGCTGTTTGAGCTCGTCCCGACCGGGAATCCGCTCCAGGTAGGCGCGCGTGTACGCGTTCTGCGCGGCAAGCCAGCTTCGGGTTTCGGGGCTGTTCTGGTCTTCGAGCCAGCGGTACGGATCGGTGATCGTAACGCCGTGCAGGGTTTCGGTCACAGGAACCGCTTTCGTGGGCGGCGGACCATCGGCGGCAACAAGTGATAGAGCTGCGGCAAGCAGAATGGCGGAAAGGCGCATCGGGATCTCCCGTTGGGTATTATCAAACATCATGACCCGTTTGACTATCGGACTTCTGCTGCCCCTGTTGGCGTCGGCGCAACCGCTGCGGCTGGCGATCGCGGGGCTGGCGCACGGCCACGTTTCCGGATTTTTGAACGGCGCCCAGCGGCGCAGCGACGTGCAGATTGTGGGGATTTTCGATCCCGTCCCGGCGCTCGGAAAGAGCTATGCCCAGCGGTACCATTTCGCCGACAGCATCGTCTTCACCGATCTGGGCAAGATGCTCGACACGGTAAAGCCGGAGGCGGTGGCCACCTTTACCAGCACGTTCGACCATGCCGGCGTGGTGGAGGCGTGCGCCGCCCGGCGCATCCCGGTGATGATGGAGAAGCCTCTCGCGGTGAACAACGCGCAGGCGCGCGCGATCCGCCAGGCGGCAGAGCGCAGCGGCATCCCGGTCATCGTGAACTACGAAACGACCTGGTATCGGAACCACCACGAGATCTGGCACATCTTCAAAGAGCAGAAGGCCGCCGGCGCAATTCGCAGGATGGTGGCCATGGATGGACACCAGGGGCCCAAGGAGATCAAGGTCCAACCGGAGTTCTTTGCGTGGCTGACCGATCCCGCCAAGAACGGCGCGGGAGCTCTGTTCGATTTCGGCTGCTATGGGGCCAACCTGATGACCTGGCTGATGGACAACCAGCGGCCGCGCAAAGTCACCGCGCTGGCGCAGACGGAAAAGCCGCAGATCTATCCGCGGGTGGACGATGAAGCCACCATTCTCCTGGAGTATCCGACGGCGCAGGGCATCATTCAGGCGTCGTGGAACTGGCCGTTCAACCGCAAGGATCTCGAGGTGTACGGCGAAACCGGATACGCCGTGGCGGGCACCGGCGGCAATCCGCTGCGGGTGCGGCTGGCGGGCCAGGCCGCCGAAGAGGCGCGCACGCCCAGCGAGCTTCCCGCGGACCAGCACGATTCGATCTCGTACCTGATCGCGGTGGCGCGCGGGAGTATCAAGCCGGCGGGGCTGAGCTCGCTCGAAAACAACCTGATCGTCACCGAAATCCTGGATGCGGCGCGGGAATCGGTCCGCACGGGGAAGACGATCAGCCTGGCGAAGTGATCTTCTCCGCGGCGGCGCGTCCCATGCGGATGCAATCGGGGACGCCGATGCCGGTGTACGCGTTGCCTGCCAGGTAGAGGCCGGGGATCGCGGCCACCCGCGATTCCATTTCGGCGAGCCTCTGCGGATGGCCCACGGTGTACTGCGCCATGGAGCGCGGCCAGCGGTAAATGCGTGTGAAGCGCGGACGGGCGGTGACGCCGGCGATCTCGGCCAATTCCCGGGTGACCTGGTCGATAATCGCGTCGTCGGACCTGGCCAGGATCGGCGCCACATCGAGGCCGCCTATGAAGCAGCGGGCAACCACCTTGCCCTCGGGCACGCGGTGGGGAAATTTGGTGCCGACCCAGGTGCAGGCAGCGAGCAGCTTCCGCTCTTTCCTGGGCACGAGGAATCCGAAGCCATCGGGCAGCACCGCGAAATCCGCGGCGTCGAAGCCGAGCGTAATGGTCATGGAGGAACTATAGGGAACCATGCCCAGCAACTCCGCAAGTCTCGGATCCACCTCGGGAATCAGCGCCGCGGCGCTGTGCGCTTCGCAGGCCGCGACGACGTGGGTGGCCCGGAGCCAGCCGCCTTCGAGCTTCAGCCGGAAGCCATCGGGCGCGCGTTCCACGGCTTCGATACGGCCCTGCCGGACTTCGATTTTGCCGCGGATAGCGGCTGCCACGGCGTCCACCATCTGCTGGAGCCCGCCCTTCAACGTGCGGAAAAGGGGCGCGGGGCTGGCGGAGGATTTCGACCGGGCGCGCTGCGCGAGCACGCCGCGGGTGAGGCTGCCGTACTGGTTCGCCAGTTGCACGAACGTGGGCAGGACGCTGGTCACGCTCAGCTCGCGCGGATTTCCGCCATAGATCCCGGAGAGGAGCGGCTCGGCAAGATAATCGACGGCTTCGGGGCCGTAGTGTTCCCCGATGAACTCGGAGACCGACTGATCTCCAGGCCGGGGCTTCGGCGCACGGAACAGTTCCATGCCCATGCGGATCTTGGTGGGCCAGCCGATCAGCGGGGTGGTGATCAGCGGCAGGATTTTGGTGGGCACCATCATCATCAGGCCGTCGGGCAGGGGCACGAGACGGCCGTTGCGGCGCACGTAGGTCTTGCGGAGGTGGTCGTTAGAGCCGATGACGTCGTCGGAGAGGCCAAGCGAGCGGATGAGCTCCAGTGCGGCGGGTTTGACCGAAAGAAAGCTGTCGGGCCCGGCCTCGATGGTGCAGCCCTCCACGGACTGGGTCTGGATCACGCCCCCTAGGCGCGGACGCGATTCGTAAATGGTGGCCGGCGCGCCCCGCCGGGAGAGGTAGTATGCCGCCGAAAGTCCCGAGATGCCGCCGCCGATGATGGCTACGACAGGCATCGCTTCGCCACCTCAGCCAGGGCCGCGGTGAAGGTGGGGGAGTCGTTGAGGGATTCGGGACGCACCAGGGTAATGCCGCGCCGGGCGGCGTATTCGCGGAACTGAATATCAATGTCGTACAGAATCTCGACGTGGTCGCAAACGAAGCCGATGGGATCGAGCACCACTTCGCGCACGCCGGATTCGGCGTAGCGGTCCAGGAAGGACTCGACCGTCGGTCCCAGCCACTTGTCGCCGGTCATGCCCTGGCTCTGGTAGGCGAAATCGTACTCGGCGGCGCCCACCGATCGGGCCACGGCGGCGGCCGTGGCGCGGGTCTCCCGGTCGTAGGGGTCGCCGTTGGCCAGCGCCTTTTCCGGCAGGCTGTGGGCGGTGAGCAGCAGACGGCGCGCGGGCGAAACCAGCGGCCGTAGTTTCTCGGCGAACGCCTCGATCAGCAACGGCTCGTCGTGGTAGGTTCTGGCCCACGAGAACTCGGCGGTCATGCCGAGCTCGCATTTGGCTTCCTCGGTGCGCTTGATGTAGAGGCCCACGCTCAGCTCGGAGAACTGCGGCGCCAGGCACACCGCGGCCACCTGCCCGGCTCCCGAATCGCGCACTTGCTGCATGGTTTCGCGGATGAACGGCTTCCAGTTGCGCATGCCGAAGAAGACCGGAATTCGCAGCAGCCGTTCCAGGGCCTCCGCCTGGGCGCAGGTCCAGCAAAGCAGGGGCGACGACCCGCCGATGGCGGCGTAGCGGTGGCGCACTTCCTCGAGCACCTGGGGATTGCCGGGCCGGGCGCCGCGCACGAACGAGAGGTAGCTCTCGACATCCTCGACGCGTTCCGGCGCCCCGTGGGCGAGCAGCAGGACCGCCTGCTTCATGGACGAAATTCCCGCACCATTTCGACCACCGCTTTGACGTTCTCGACCGGGGTCTCGGGTAGGATGCCGTGTCCAAGGTTGAAGATATGCCCGGGGCGCGTACCGGTTCGTTTCAGCAGCTCATGCACCTTGGTGCGCAGCTCGTGCAGCGGCGCGAAGAGGGCCACCGGGTCGAGATTGCCCTGGATGGCGGAACGGTAGCTGATATCCATCCAGGCCTGGTCGATATTGGCGCGCCAGTCCACTCCCATGACGTCGCCGCCGGCGGCGTGGAGCTCGCGAAAGAAGCCGGAAGCGCCGGTCCCAAAATGAATCACGGGAACGCCGGTGGAGCGGATCCGCTCGATGAGGGCGCGCGAATACGGGGCGGCGAAGCGGACATAATCGTCGGAGCCGAGGGCACCCACCCAACTGTCGAACACCTGGATGGTGCGGGCCCCCGCGGTGACCTGCAGATGGGCGAACGGGGCGAGCACGTCCACGATCTTGCCCATCAGCCGGCGCCACAGCGTCTCATCGCTGTACATCATCTTCTTGGTGCGGATGAAATTGCGCGAAGCACCGCCTTCGATCATGTAGCTTGCCATGGTGAAGGGGGCACCCACGAAGCCGATGACGGGCACCTTGCCGGCCAGCGCGCGGACCACGTGTTGAATGGCGACGCCGACGTAGCCGAGGTCGTCGGTATTGGTGGTGGAAAGCGAATCGACGTCATCCGAGGTGCGGACCGGATTGTCGATCACCGGGCCTTCCCCGGCGGCATAGCGAAGCTTCAGACCCATGGGTTCGATGGGCAGAAGCAGATCCGCGAAAATGATGGCGGCATCCACGTCCAGCAGTTCCACCGGCTGCAAGGTAACGGTCGCCGCCAGGTCCGGCCGCTTGCAGATTTCCAGGATGCCGTGACGCTCGCGAATCTGGCGGTACTGCTTCATATAGCGCCCCGCCTGCCGCATAAACCACACCGGCCTCACATCAGTAGGCCGGCGCCGGCAGGCATCTAAGAAACGGCTGCTCATTGGAGCCACGCGCATGGCTGATCCATCCTGTCTTCGCAAAAGTACACGCGAAAGTCTTTTGGCTTGTTTCGGGCCGCCCACTGACGGCCATTCACAAAATAGGGCTTGGCCCACGCCTCGCTGTCGAGGGTGCGCGGCGCGATCACCGAAACCGAGACGCTGCCGCGCGCCGGGTATCCCGTCCGCGGGTCCATGATGTGGGCCCAGGTTTTGCCCTCGGCCCGGAAGAACTTTTCGTAGCTGCCGGAGGTGGACATCGACATGTCCTTGAGGAAAACCTCCGTGGACACCTTGCTGGGCGCCCAGGGATTGCGGATATCGATGCGCCATCCCCGGGGCTCGTCGGGAGGCGCTCCCATGCCGGAAATGCTGCTGCCGCTACCCGCCACCAGCGCGGTGGTGAAGCCCTTTTGGCGCAAGACCTCCACCAGGCGGTCGACCGCATAACCCTTGCCGATGCCGCCCGGGTCGAGTTCCACGCCGGGGCGGTCGAACCAGACGGTGTGAAGGGTGGAGTCGAGATGCACATGGCGGTAGCCGACCCGGGTAAGGGCTGCCAGAATTTCGGGGCGGTGCGGTAGATGGCCCGAGCCTTTATAGAATCCCCAAACCTTCATCAGCGGACCCACCGTGATATCGAACGCGCCCTCGCTGCGGCGGCTGTAATCGAGACAGGCGGAGAGAAGGCGAAACAGCTCGGGAGACACCGCGACGGGCTTCTCGGCCGCGTGGCGGTTCACCTGGCTCCACTCGCTGTCTGGCTTATAGTTCGAAAGCATGTCATCGAGCCGGCGCACTTCATCGAAAGCGGCATCCACCGCCGCCTCCATGTGCACCCGATCGTCCCCGTAGAGGGCGATCGAATACGTGGATCCCATGGCGTCGGCGCTTTTTTCCAGCCGCAGAAGCTCCGGCCGATTCGCCTGCCCGGCCGCCGCGGCGGCAACCAAGGCCCCCAACAGACACAAAACTAACACAGGAATCCCACGTTTAGGATTGATTTTCAGTTCGGCCACGCGATTTTTTCGCTCGTTTTAACAGGAAATCGATCCGGCTTTCGACATCCGGGTAGCGGTCCTGCTCGAAATGGAGTTCGGGAACATGCCGGAGGCTCAGACGGCTGGCCAGTTCGTGACGCAAATAATGCCGGGCGTGGTCCAAAGCATCCAGGGACAGCTTCTGTTCCCGTTCATTGCCGCGGACAGCCACCCGGACGTGGGCATGCCGGCCGTCGGTGCTGACCTGCACTTCGGCTACTTCGACGGCCAGCAGCCGCGGGTCAGCCGTTTCGAATCCGATGATTTCGGCGAGTTCTTCGCGGACCGCTTCGGAGACCCGTGATGTGCGACGCTCGTCCATGGGTTAGGCAGGGGCAAACCTCGAAATCCAGCCAGCCGGTCCGGCAACGGTAGCGCGGGTTGTGCCACTCAGCACAGCCACTCCACCGTGGTGCCGGCCAGTTCGGCGCCAAGCAGGGCGGCTGCCTCGTGTTCCACGGATTGCAGCACCTTTTCGGCGTGCACGCGGTCGCTCGAGACCGTCACCGCGGCCACCGCGGCCCGCTGCCACAGATCCTGGTAATCGATCTCGGCCACCGCCACATTGAACTTATGGCGGAGCCGCTCTTTCAAGCCCTGGACGACATGACGTTTCTCTTTCAGCGAATGCGAGTTTTCCAGCCGCAATTCGAGAGTCACAACGCCGATTGCTGCCATGCGATCAGGCGAAAACTTCGGTGGCCACGCGTTCGGTGACGAAAGCCTCGATAACGTCATTCTGCTTGACGTCGGCGTAGTTTTCGAGCGTGATGCCGCACTCCATGCCGCTCTTGACCTCGCTGACGTCGTCCTTGAACCGGCGCAGGGAGCTGACTTTGCCGGTATAAACCACCACGTTGTCGCGCAGCAGCCGCACTTCGGACTTGCTGGTGATGACGCCATCGGTGACCTGGCATCCGGCCACGTTGCCGACCTTCGAGATGCGGAAGGTCTCGCGCACCTCGGCTTTGCCCTTGTATACTTCACGGAAGACCGGCTCGAGCAGGCCGCTCATGGCGCGTTTGATCTCGTCGGTCAGGTTGTAAATGATCGTGTGGAGCCGGATGTCCACGCCTTCCTGCTCGGCCAGGGCAGCCGCATTGCGCTCCGGCCGGACGTTGAATCCGATGACGATGGCATTGGCGGTCTGCGCCAGAAGCACGTCGCTCTCGTTGATGGCCCCCACTCCGGAGTGAAGAACCCGGACTTTGACCTTGTCGTTGGACAGCTTCTGCAAGGTCTCGGTGAGCACTTCGGCGGAGCCGCCCACGTCGGATTTGAGGATGATCGGCAGCTCTTTCACTTCGCCGGCCTGCATCTGCTTATGCAGTTGTTCGAGAGTGAGGCGGCTCGACTTGGCGAGCGCCTGTTCGCGGGCCTTCTGATCGCGGAAATTCACGATCTGTTTGGCCTTGGCGGTGTCGGTGACGACCTGGAAATCGTCGCCTGCCTCGGGTAACGATTCGAGACCCAGGACCTCCACCGGCATGGAAGGCTCGGCCTTACGGACCTGGAGGCCCCGGTCGTTCTGCATGGCGCGGACTTTTCCGAAGACCGAGCCGCAGATGAAGAAGTCGCCCACATGGAGCGTGCCGTTGCGGACCAGGACGGTGGCCACGGGACCGCGTCCGCGATCGAGTTGCGCTTCGACCACCGTACCGGTGGCGGGGCGCGTGGGATTGGCCTTGAGGTCCTGCATATCCGCCACCAGCAGGATCATTTCGAGCATCAGGTCGAGGTGTTGATGGGTCTTCGCGGAGACCTGCACCATGACCGTGTCGCCGCCCCAATCTTCGGGCAGCAGGCCGCGATCGGCAAGCTGCTGCTTGATGCGCTCCGGCTGGGCGTCGGCTTTGTCGATTTTATTGATGGCGACGATGATCGGCACCTTGGCGGCGCGGGCGTGATCGATAGCTTCCAGAGTCTGCGGCATGACGCCATCGTCGGCGGCCACGACGAGGACCACAATGTCCGTGATCTTCGCCCCGCGCGCGCGCATGCGGGTGAACGCCTCGTGACCGGGAGTGTCGATGAAGACGATCTTGCGGCCGTTGAGTTCCACATGGTAAGCGCCGATGTGCTGGGTGATACCGCCGGCTTCCCGGCCGGCCACATTGGCTTCGCGGATGGCGTCGAGCAGCGAGGTCTTGCCGTGATCGACGTGGCCCATGATGGTGACGACGGGCGCCCGCTTCTGGAGGTCCTTCACGTCTTCCGCGATCTCGACCGCCTGCATGGCCTCTTCTTCGTAGCTCACGGTGGCGGTGGAGGCGCCGAATTCCCGGGCGACTTCGGTGGCCAGCTTGGAATCGAGGGTCTGGTTGATGGCCACGAAGATGCCGCGATCCATCAGCTTCTTCATGACCAAGGCGGCCTTGACATCGAGCTTTTCGGACAGTTCCTTGACGGTGATGCCTTCGGAGATGGTGATTTCGCGGTTGATGGGCGGTGGGCCCATCTCCACCTTGCGCCGCTCGGGACGAAGGATCCTCTCCTGTTCGACGCGCTCGCGAGGTTGGGGACGCGAGGGGCGCTGGCCTCCGGGACGGCGGCCGGGCTGCTCCACCGGAGGCGGCGCCAGTTCGGGACCGCCCATACGGCCGCCCGGGCGCGGCGAGGTGGGGTGCTGGGGCCGCGGACCGCCGGGCCGGGTTCCGGACGGACTGACACGCGCGCCCGGTCTGGGCACGATGGGCTGGCCGGGGCGGATCGGACCGCGGTAGATGGGCTGGCCCGGAACCGGGGTGGCGGCGGGCTTGGGAATTCCGGGACGAGGCGGCGCCGGTTGAGCGGGCATGACCGGCCTCGGGGCACTCAGTTTGACGGCAAGATCAGGACGCGGGGGCACTACCGGACGCGGCGCCGGCTGGCCGGCCAAGGGCCGTGTGGAGGGCTGGGAGGGAGCCGAGGGGCTCGCGGGAGTTCCGGGAGCGGATCCGGCAGCCGGGCGCGGCCCCGGCGATTCGGGGCGCCGCGGCGTGACGCTGGGCCGATGAAGGTTCATGGGGGCCGAGCCGGGCGACGGCCGCACCCCTTCGACCGGCGCCGACGGGAAGGGCTGCCGCGGACCGGAGAGAATCTGGCCTGGTTTGGGCGGAGCGCCGCCGGGAAGCGGCCGTGCGGCCGGAGGTACGGGCCGGCCGGGGGCGATGACCGCCGCGGGGGGCGCCTGAGCGGCCGGATGGGCCGGAGCGGGCGGGTGCACGGTCGGCGGCGGCGCTACCGGGGCAGCCGGTTTCGGGGCCTCGGGCGGGGGTTCCGGGCGCGGAGCAGCGTGACCCACCACCGGCGGGTGGACTGGCCGACCGGCCAGCGGAGGCCGGACGGGCGCGGTGTACCCCCCGACCAATGCCGCCGGTTTGTCCGCCATCGCGGAGCCGGCGGAGGCGCTGGTCGATTCCTGAACATGGGTAGCTTCCATTGCCGGGGTTTCCCCTGCGGCGGGGCGGCTTGGCTGCGGTCGGGTCTCGGCCGTGACAGCGGGTTGCGCTTCCATTGGCGCCGGCGCCTCTTTCTGATGATCTTCGGACGGCGCTTCCGGTTCGGGCGCGACGTCAGGGACGTCGTGCCCGTACAAGCGGCGCAGCTTGATGGCCACGTCCTCATCGATTGAGCTGGAATGCGTCTTTTTTTCGCTGACGCCCAGTTCGGGAAGCCGGTCCAGGATTTCGTGAGCCTTCACTTCCAACTCCCTGGCCAGCTCGTTTATGCGAATCTTCTTCATAGATAAAGCTATCTACTTCTCTTTGTTCGAGCGCACCTACCGACCGCCGCCCGTAGTGCCCTCTGGCCCCGTACCTTCTTCCGACTGATTGTGAGTGGGGGAGCCTGCGTCTTCCATCGTACCAAACTGCTCAGGGGTTGCTTCGGTTTCGAGGGGTTCACCGGTACCTTCCGCCACATCGGCGGCGGCCGATTCCGGCAGCCCGGCGGCGTCGGACTCCCCTTCTTCGGCGGGGGCCGTGGCCGGCTCCGACGGCTCCTCGAGCACCTCAGTCGCCTGCGCGACCGCGGCGGCCGATACATCGTCTGCCGTCAATTGCTCTTCGGCGGGAGCTTCGGCCTCGCCGAGCTCAGCCTCTTCTATGGGTCCAGCCGCTGTATCCTCAAACTGACTGTAATACGCGTTCACCGTCTCCTGAATGCGCTCGATGGTGGTGGGTCCGATGCCCTGAATGTCTGCCAGCTGTTCGGGCGTCATCCCGCCCAGCTTTTCGATCGTGCCCACCCCGGATTCGAGCAATCGCTCTACCGTCTTCTCGGGCAGGCCGTAATCGATGAGCACCGAGACGGGCGCCCCGGGCGCCACCAGGGCGGCCATGGCCGACTCCACTTCCTGGCGCTTCTCTTCCTCGCTCTTGATATCGATCTTCCAGCCAAGCAGTTTTGCCGCCAGGCGGACGTTCTGCCCTTTCTTGCCGATGGCCAGCGAGAGCTGCGAATCGTCTACGATCACTTCCATATGCTTCTCGATGGGGTCGAGCACGGTAATGCGGCTGACCTTGGCGGGGCTGAGGGCGTGGGTGGCGAACACCACCGAGTCGTCGGAGTATTCGATGATATCGATTTTTTCGCCGCGCAGCTCGCGGATGATGGACTGCACCCGCATGCCCTTCATGCCTACGCAGGCGCCCACGCTGTCGACGTCGCGGTCGCGGCTCTGCACGGCGATCTTGGTGCGTTCGCCGGCCTCGCGCGCGCAGCCGCGAATGGCCACGGTGCCATCATAGATCTCCGGCACTTCCTGCTCGAACAGTCGCATGACCAATTCCGGCGCGGCACGCGACACCAGCACGCCGGGACCCTTGCTGGACTTGTCGACCAGACGGATGACGCAGCGCACGCGGTCGCCGACGCTGTAGCTTTCCAGGCGCGATTGTTCCTTCTTGGGCAGCTTGGCCTCGGTTTTGCCTAGATCCAACATATAGTCGGGACCTTCTACACGTTTGATAGTGCAGTTGACCAGCTCGCCGGTACGGCCGGAGTATTCGTTGTAGACGGTTTCGCGTTCCGCTTCGCGGACCTTCTGAAAGATGACCTGCTTGGCCGTCTGCGCGCTGATTCGTCCCAGCGCGTCGGTGTTCTTGGGGATGCGGACGTCGCCGCCCACTTCGGCGTCGGAGGTGACGCGCCGCGCTTCGGCGAGGGTCATTTCATGAGCCGGGTCGGCGACGGCATCGACCACTTTCTTGACGGCGTAGAGCTGAATGGCGCCGGTCTTCGGGTCCATATCGGCGACGTAGTCCTCATTGGTGCGGTAGTGCTTTCGCGCCGCGATCAGCATGGCATCCTTCACGGCGTCCAGGACGATTTGCGGATCGATGCCCTTTTCCTTGCTCAGAATCTCGATAGACTGAAAGATCGTTTCCAAAGTGTGCCCTCGTTCTCGCTGAGTGTTTTGGTTTTGATTGTCTCCCGGCAGGTTACCAGTCGAACTTCAGGTGCGCTTTCTGCACCTGGTCGAATGGGACGATCATGATTTTCCCCGGTTGGGTTTCGAGTGAGACGGCGCCGTTTTCAAAGCCAGCCAGGGTCCCCTCCCAGTTCCGGCGTCCTTCGATGGCGTCGCGCAGTGTGACCACGGCTTTCTTTCCTTGAAAGCGCTGGTAGTCTCCGGGTTTGAGCAGCTTGCGCTCGAGTCCGGGAGAGCTGACTTCGAGAGTGTATCGGCCGCCAGGGACGACATCCTCGACGTCGAGAATCGTTCCTACCTGGTGCGAAACCAGTTCACAATCTCCGTGGGTGACTCCGTCAGGCTTATCGATGGAGATACGCACCAGGCGATGGGCACCGCCGCCCTTCACCTCCACCTCGACGACTTCAATCCCTTCGGACTGCGCCACGCGTTGCGCGATTTCTTCAATTCTGGATGCCACCGCTTGCTGCATCGTTGTTGTTGTCGATTGTGTGAAAACCAACAAAAAAGTGGGCTTTCGCCCACTTTGCCAGTCGACCCTTCATGGCTATTGTAGCGTGTTTGGGGCGGCGGGGGAAGAGCAAAAGACGCAGCGGCTCTTGGGCCCAAACGCCGCGCCCGCGGTCGATGAAGGCGACTGAAAACCTACCAGTCCGGCTTTCGGACAGACCCGGTAGCGAGCGCCGTCGCGTGAACCCGCGCGAAGGCCTGCGCTTTGGAAGGCTGGTTCGACGCCGTGTAGAGCGCCAAGATCCGGTCGTTTGTTTCGCGGACGATGCGCGAATCCTGGCCCTGCTCCTTCCGCAGGATGGGATAGCTCTCGAGCAACAGCGATTCCGCTTCGTCGTAGCGCCCGAGCAGGGTCAGACATCCGCCCAGCACGGAGGCGATCTCGGCGATCTCCCAGTGGCCGGCGGGCAGCGCTTTGCGGCGCAGCGCGAGCGCTTCGCGCAGCAGGGGCTCGGCCTGCGCGGCGCGCTTGAAATGGAGATCGACTTGCGCCAGCCCGAGCAGGGGAACGGCGATGGCCGGGTGGTCCGGACGCAACTTTTTGCGGCGAATGGCGAGCGATTCGGCGTGCAGCTTTCCGGCTGCCTCGAACTTCCCCTGTTCGCGGTACACCAGGCCCAGCCCGTCGAGCGCCACCGCCACCAGGGGATGATCGCTGCCCTGCACTCTGCGCCGCACCTCGATGGCCTCGCGCATCACCGACTCCGCCGCGTCGAACTCGCGTTTGGCGATGAGCACGCGCCCGAGATTGTTGAGCGTGTCCGCGGTCTGGCGATGGAACTCCCCCACCAGCTTGCGATTCAGCGCCAGGGCACTGCGGAACAGCGACTCGGCTTCATCGAAATCGCGCTTCTGCACCAGGACGGTGGCGAGGTTGTTCAGGGCATTGGCCACCAGCATGTCCTGTTCGCCCAGGTTCGCGCGGTAGATGGCCAGCGCCTGACGGAACAGCGCCTCCGCCTCCGCGTAGCGTCCCACCTGGAACAGCACGGTAGCGAGGTCGTTGGCGCGGTTGGCAACCAGGGGATGATCGGCACCGAAGGCTTGGCCGAAGATCTCGTAGGCGCGCCGCAAATACTCTTGCGCGGCGGGGAAATTGCCGCGGAGGCGCAACAGCCCGCCCAGGGCGGAGTACGACTCGGCGGTTTTTGGATCGTTGTCGCCAAACAGGCTTTGACGAATGGAGAGTGCCTCGCGGGCCGCTTTCTCGGCGGCCGGATAATCGCCCTTTCTTTGCAGAATCCCGCAGAGATTCTCGAGGGCCTCGGCGAGTTCGCCGCGCGATTGGCCCCGGCGCCGGATGCGCACCGATTCGCGCGCGGCCGTTTCGGCGCTTGGCAGATCGGAACGCCGGCTCAGAATCCACGACAGGCTGTACTCGCTGGAGGCGACATCGGGGTGGTCGGCGCCAAACAGCGAACGGCGAGTGGCCAGCGCCTCGCGGATCAGCTCCTCGGCCCGGTCCAGTTCGCCCACCGTGCCGTAAACCCGGCCGATGATGTCCTGGAGCGACGCACGAACCGCGGGCTGGCCGCGGAGTTCGGTCTTCAGGCGGCGCGCGCCCCGATCGACGAGATCCCGGATCGAGCTGGGCCGGGTAGAACGGTCGAAGGGGTTGGACCCCTGAAAGACCTCGGTCAGAAAGCGGGAGATCTGGCGCGCGGTTTCGGCCTCGTCCACGGCACGCGCCGTCAACTGCCGGGCCCTCCGTTCGGCGGCTTCGGCACGCGATTGGCTGGACTGCGCCTGTTCGCGCTGGCGCTGCTCCTCGCGGCGCGCCTTCTCCGCCTGCACGCGCGCCTCTTCGGCCTGGGCCCGCGCCACCACGGCCTTGTCGCGCTCACCGGCGGTTCGGCGCGCCTGCCTCGAGACGGTCAGGACGGCCGCCATGAGAACCAGGGCGAACGCGAGGGCTGCGGCCGTACCGGCGCGGTTCCGCCGCAGAAAGCGCGCGGTGCGATACGACCAGCGGTCGGGACGGGCCTGCACCGGGTAGCCGGTGAGATAGCGCCCCAAATCCTCGGAGAACCGGTCCGCCGAGGCGTAGCGGCGGGCGGGCTCCTTGCGCAGCGCCATCAGGAGAATGGTTTCGAGGTCGCCGCGCACTTCGCGATCGAGGGTGGATGGCCGCCGCGGCTCCATCATGCAAATGGCTTGCTCGACGGCAAGGGGACTGGTGGACGGCACGTCGTAGGGCCGCTCGCCGGTCAACAATTCGAACAACACCACACCGAGCGCGTAAATGTCGGAGGCGGTGGTGACGGGCTCTCCGCGAACCTGCTCGGGACTGCCGTATTCCGGGGTCATCAACCGCGCGCGGGTTTCGGTGGCCGCCGGCACGGCCGGGTCGAGCAGCTTGGCAATACCGAAATCCAGCAGTTTCGGCTCGCCGTCCCTGGTCACCAGGATATTCCCGGGCTTCAGGTCGCGATGAACGATCAGATTCTGGTGCGAGTAGTGAACCGCCGAACAGATTTTCCGAAACAGGTGGATGCGATCGCGAATCGGGAGATGGCGTTTGCGGCAATATTCGGTGATGGGTTCGCCGTCGATATACTCGATCACCACGTACGGCATGCCGTTCGGCGCGGCCCCCCCGTCGAGCAGGTGCGCGATGTTGGGGTGATCCAGACTCGCCAGGATCTGACGCTCGGCTTTGAATCGCGCCAGCGTATCCGGGCTCAGGATGTTGGCGCGAACCAGCTTGATGGCGACCGTCTGGCGGAACTGATCGTCGTCCCGCTCGGCCAGAAACACGGCGCCCATGCCGCCCCTGCCGAGCAGCCGGAGAATGCGATAGGGGCCGATGCGATCGCTTGGAGCGGGCTCGCGGATGACGGCAAAACCAGCGGCCGCCTCGCAAATCGCGCGGCCAATTCCGGTCGATTTTTCGTCGTGCTGGATCAGCGATTCGGCTTGCCGGAAGAGTTCGCTATCGCCGGCCGAGGCCTCGGCCAGCCACTCCATCCGGTGTTCGGGAGGCTGCTCCACCGCGCCCTCGTATAGTTGTTGCAGCCGCCGCCAGCGGGTCGCATCCACTTACCCCCCTCCGCTGCTTCTGGATTTTACCGCATCATGAAGTGTAGACGAGATGACATCGGAACAGCAACAGTTCACAAAGCTGCTGGTGGCAGCGGGCCACGGCAGCAGCGAGGCCCGGGAACTCCTAGCTCCGGTGATTTACGCGGAGATGCGCCGCCTGGCGCATCGCCAACTGCGCGGCAGCCCGCGCGACCAGACGCTCTGCACCACGGCGTTGATTCACGAAGCCTATATCAAACTGCTGGGCGCCGAGGTCGAGTGGAAGGACCGGGTTCACTTCTATGCCGTGGCGGCGCGCGCCATGCGCATGATCCTGGTGGATTCGGTACGGGCGGCAGCGCGGGAAAAGCGGGGCGGCGGCCGCGCCAAGGTCACGCTCGACGAAGGGCTGGCGATCAGCGCTCCCGACGAAACGCTCCTCGAGATCGAAGAAGCGCTCGGCCGCCTGGAACACCAGGACGCGCGCAAGGCCCTGCTGGTGGAGTTGCACTACTTCGGCGGGCTGTCGTACGAAGAGATCGCTGAGGAAGCCGGAATCTCGGAAGCCACCGTGCATCGCGAGCTGCGCATGGCGAAGGCTTGGTTGCGGCAAGCCTTGAAGGTCTGACGGATTCTCCTACACGAAGACTTTGCAGAAATTCGAACATCGCCGGGACCTCTTGGATGAGGGTGTCCGGTTCGCGATGTCGATTGTACCTGTAGAGGGTGAAGCCGGTGCAAGGGGCGGCCGGCGGTCACCCGCAGAGGAGGAGAAATCGAATGAAAAGCCGAACCCGCTTCGGAGGGCCCCTGGTCCTCGCGGGTGTATTGTTTGCGAGTGTAAGCACCATCCGGGGTGCGGACGGAGCGAAGGCGGCGGGAACGCCGGCGGCGTCCGTCCCGAAGAGCGCGGCCCTTCCGCCGCGCATGGTGAGCTTTTTCGTAGGACGCCAGCAGTGTCCCGATGGCTGGGAACTGGAGACCGCGGCGCAGGGCCGCATGATTGTCGGCGTGACCAAAGGCGGGGACGTCGGAGTGACCGTGGGCACCCCCATGGTGCCGCGGACCCCTCCGTCGCACGCTCACGATTTTCAGATCAGCATCAAGCTCACCCCCAAGCAGATCGCAGCCGCCAACGGCGGCAGCAACCGGGATGGCGCCGCTGTGGGGAGCTATTCCAATGCTGGAACGATCGGCCCGTCAACCGGGGACGTGCCGTACTACGAATTCCTGGTGTGCCGGGTGCCGCTGGGAGGCACGCAATGAGATTCCATCGCGCCACTCTCCTGCTGTTGCCTGCCGTTTTGTTCGGCCAGGATCCTTTTCCGGCACTCACGGTGTCGTACTTCAATGCCACATCGTGTCCCGCGGGCTGGACTCCCTACGAGCCGGCCAGCGGACGCGCCATCGTTCCGGTTGCGCCCGAAGGCGGCGTCCTGGCTGCCGTCGGAACCCCGCTCCCCAGCGGCAGTCTTCCCCTGCATCGCCATACGCTGACCACGACGCTGAACCTGGGAGATGTCGGATACCTGGCGATTGCCGGCTGCTGTAACGGAAGTCTTGCGGAGGGAGGTAAACACACTCTGGGATTTGGCCTCAGCGAAGGCGGCAACCTTCCCTACGTTCAGATGCTCGCGTGTCAGAAAACCGCCGCGCCGGAGCCGGCTCCGATTCCGCGCGGAGCCACGATTTTCTATGAGGGCCTGCGATGCCCGGCGGGGTGGAGCGAGGTGACGGCGGCGCACGGCCGTTTTCCGGTGGGCGGATCGCGCACCAGCGGAACGTTCGGCGGCCCGCCTCTACAGCCTCGCGAAGAACGGCAGCACACCCACACGTTCTCGGCGAAGCTCACCCTACCGTCTCAGGCCATTCTGGCGGCGGGCGGCAGCGGGCAGGGGTACGCGGCCAGCGGTACGTACTCGGTCGCGGGAACCACTTCTTCGGCGCCCAGCGCCCTGCCCTACCTGCAGCTTCTGCAATGCAGCAAGGATGCCGAGGGTCCCCCGCAGATCACCTCCGTGCTCAACGGCGCCAGTTTCCTTTCCGACGCCGTTGCGCCGGGAGAGATTATCGCGATCTTCGGGACGAATCTCGGGCCCGATGCGGGCGTGGGCGCGCAGTTGTCGGGCGGACAGCTCACCAACGCCCTGGCGGATGCGCGAGTGTTGATCAACGGATCCGCGGCACCATTGTTTTACGCCGGTAAGACGCAGATCAATGCCCAAGTGCCGTACCAGGCCCAAAGCCGGGCCACGATTCAGGTGATCTACCAGGACCAGGCGTCGAACACCCTCACCGTTCCGGTGGCTTCGAGCGCTCCCGGCCTGTTCATCTATCCGGAGCCTCGGAGTGACGAAGTGATCGCGCTGGTCGGCAGCGAGTTGTCGTCGGCCGAGCGGCCGGTGCCGATAGGCGAGCCGTTCGTGTTGTGGGCGACCGGAGAAGGGCTTACCAATCCCGAGAGCGCGAATGGGCGCCCGCGGAACGAGCCGCTGGCGCGCCCGATCCTGCCGGTGACGCTCACGGTTGGCGGGGTGGAAGCTGGAATCGACTACGCCGGCGCGGCCCCCGGTTTCGTCGGTCTGATGCAGATCAATGCACGGCTTGCTGCCGGCACGCCGTCGGGCAAGGTTCCCATCGTACTGCGGATCGGGACGGGGGAGAGCGCGAGCGGGGTGAATCTCTATGTGAAGTAGCTACGTTTGGGACAGCTTTGGCGATGTACATTGGCAGCCGGCCAATCGACATCCGAAAGTACCCAAAAATCAGAGCCGTCCGACCAGTACGAATGGTACGATTTGAAGCGGGTAATTTCGGCCTCGCACTACACGAATTCCGGTAACCGTCGATTGAATTAGCAGGAAAAGAAGATGTCTATTGTTTACATTTTCGTTTATCTCCAGTTACTGGACCTGCTAACGACTTTCGTCGGTTTCCGGATGGGCGCGGCGGAGGCCAGCCCCTTTATCCGCGTGCTCATGCACGTCACGCCCGGTTTCGGCGTCGTTGCGTCCAAGGTGCTCGCCCTGGCTTTGGGCGGCCTGTGCATCCAGATGGGAAAGCTGCACATCGTGCGGTGGATCACCTACTGGTATGCGGGCCTGGTGGTCTGGAATCTGGTGGTGATGCTGGCCGCGCCCGGCCCGATAGCACAGTGAGGCAGCCGCGGGCCTCCAGTGCTGCTGCCGCTCAGCCGCGGGCGAACCAGGAAGAGGTCAGCAGGAACAGCGCCAGCAGTCCTGCATCCACCGCGATCTCGCGCCAGGGGATCGACTCCCGGTGGGAGAATTGCGAGAGTGGAACCGTGGGGCCGAGGGCATTGCCGAATCGATGGGTGCTCATGGGGTCATCCTTCCGTTGACTGATTGGGGGATTCTCAGGTTCGAGAAGCCGGGCGGCAGCTCGAAATCCGCCGCGACCCGGGAAATGGGCTCGCCGATTTGCTGGATGTTGGTTTCGGAGAGCCGCGCTCCGGCGCCGGCCGAGGCGAGGGTCAGATACTCGATCTTTCGCGGGTCGATCCCCATGATGCGGCAACAGGTGGCATCCACGGCCACCGGGTCGCGGCCGGCCACCAGGATCCCCATCGGCTTGGGGACACCTCGAATCGGTCCGTCGCCCTCCATGGCCATCACTCCGTCGACGATGGCGAACTGCCGGGGAAAGACGGCGTGCAGATCGGCGATACTTTCGGAGATGCCGGCCCAGTGCAGCACGTTCTTGGGCCAGCCGTAGATGCCGCCCGGCACAACGCCGAACAGGTTCTTCATGGAAAGCGTGGCCCCCACCCAGTGGTGCGTCTTCATTTTGGGAAGGGAAATCAGCAGATCGGCACGGAGGGCGGTGTTAGGGAGATAGATCTGCTCCAGGCGCGAGATCAGCCGGCGGGGCCGGATGGGGGACACATCGTCGGTATTGAGGTCGACAAACCGGTCTTCGAATTGTGGAACTGTCTGGAAGTAGCCGGCAGCGTCGGCCAGATCGAGTGTGTTGCGGCGGTGCCCCGGGCCTTCGGCGATGCGGACCTCGGCGGCGCCCAGCGACATCAGCGCTTCGAGGGTCGCGTGCACGACCAGGGGATGGGTGTTGATCACGCTGCCGGGCTCGAATTCGACCAGGTTGGGTTTGACCACCACGCTGCGGCCGCGAATGCCCACGCCATTGTCGACCAGGATCCGCCGAATCGTGTCGTAGAGGTTCTGGTCATAGCGGGGCGCCCGAATGATGGAAACCAGCGCCGGGACCACGGGGATTCCGGTACTGCAACCGCTCAAGCCGGCGGCAGCGGATGCGGTGAGAAGCTCGCGCCGGGAGAATTTCCTCGCCATGGTCAACTCCACAGAAAGCACCTGCCGGTATCGACCGTGGCCAACAGCGCCTGGAGTGCGATCTCGGGCACGGTCCGATAGGCGACCTCGGGCGGCGGGCCATAACCGGCGGGGAGAGCGTCGTGGGCCAGCAGGCCGAAACGAAGCCAATTCAGGGCGTCGGCCGAGCGGCAGTCGCCGAGGCGGGCGTGCGCCACGGCGAGGGCGCGGTCGAGCTTGGGATCTTCGGCGCCGCGGAGCGCCGCCAGCGCCATCCCGGTGATTTCGGGATAAGCGTGGGCGGAGTGTCCGAGGTCGTTGGTCCCCCCGTGATTCCAGCCGCCATCGGCGCAGGTGCGGGAGAGCAGGAAGTGTCTGCCGGATGCGATCCGCTCGCCGAGCGCACGCGCGGGACGACGGCGATGTTCTTTATCGAGCGCCAGGATGGCGAGGGCGGTGGGGGCGACCCAGGCGGCGGTTCCCGGCACCCAAGGCCAACCCGAATGCTGCTGTTCGGGAGGTATCTTGCTGCCGAGCAGCCAGGCTCGTAAGCGATACGGAAGGGTGGATTCCATGCCGGTCACTCCGGCGAGCCAGGCAATCGCGCGCGCGTGCCCGGCATAGCCGAGCGGCTCCGGCGGGAGCAGGGCGGCCAGCGCCGTCACCCAGCAGCTTTGGGCGACGCCGGCCTGCGCCGGCCAGCCTCCATCCGGTCCCTGGGTCCGGCGCAGCCACGCCAGGCCCTTGCCGGCAGGGCCGCCCCCGGCTGCCAGCATGGCCAGAATGGCATAAACGGTCGGTTCGGTCCACGAGCGGCCGCGCACGTAGGGCCAGCCGCCATCGGGGTTCTGTCTGCCGGCTAGGGCTTCGAGGGACATAAGTGAGCCTGGCTGGCGATTGGCTGGCGACCCGGGGCCGGGCGCCACGCCAATCTCCGCGTGCTGCGGCTTAACGGAGTGCACGGCGCTTGCGGCGGCGCGTGAGAAGCAGGACCAGCGTGATGCCCGCGCCCAACCAGATCGTTCCTTGGATTGCGATGTGCACCTGGATTTCTCCTTTCTTATTCGTGTGTCGATGTCGACCCGCGTTCTGTCCTAGGGTTGGGCCCGGCGCGAGCGGCGGCGCTTGAGGAAAACCAAAAGGGCTCCGCCGGCGCCGAGCCAGATCATCGTTTGAATCAAAGTTTCGGTCATCGTCTTTCTCCTTTGCGTTTACGATTGGATGTTCTTCATCATCGGGAAGAGGTACTTAAACACCTGGAGGAGTCCCGGCCCCGCCGCCACGATTAGCATCGACGGCAGAATGAAAAAGAAGATCGGGAATACCAGCTTGACGCCCACCTTGCCGGCCCGTTCTTCGGCTTCCTGCCGGCGGCGGTTGCGCATGAAATCGGAGTGCGTGCGCAGAGACTCGCCCATGCTGGTGCCGAAGCGGTCGCTTTGCACCAGGATGGCGATCAGTTTGCGGATCTCGCCTTCGCCGGTTCGCTCGGCGAGATTGCGGAGCGCGTCGGCGCGGCGTTTGCCGGCGCGCATTTCGAGAGTGACCAGGGAGAGCTCCTCACTGAGCTGGGGGTGGCTCACCTGCAATTCCCGGGCGACGTGCTGCATGGCCATATCGAGGCCGAGACCAGCTTCGACCGAGACGACCAGCAGGTCGAGGGCGTCGGGCAGCGAGAGCCGCAGGATTTCCTGGCGGCTTTTGACTTTCCTCTCCAGCAGCATCTTCGGGAGCATCCAGCCGATGACGCCGCCGAACAGGATCATGATCAGGTTGAGGCCGGCGTTCCCCGACTCCATGCGCGCGACGGCCATGGCGCACAACACGCACATGGCCAGAACGCAGACGATGCGCATGCCGTAAAGAACCGGCAGGGCATGTTCGGAGCGGAAACCGGCACGGATCAGCAAAGTGCGGAGGTTGGCGACATCGACGTCGGACGTAGGCACCCTGGCACCGATCTGCTGGAGGAAGGTAACAATCGTGCCGGGTTGGGTTTCGACGTCTCCGGCCGCGGCCTGACCTCCGAATTCACCGCTGATGACCGGCCGGCCAAGCTGCTTGAGCATGCGGCCGGGCAGGTAGAACAGGCGGTAGCCGACCCAACTCATCAGCACCATCAACATCAAAAACGCGCAAATGGCAAATATGAGTGGATGTTCCATATCACACCTTGATGTTTATGATCTTCTTGATGCTGATATTTCCCAGGATCTGGGCGATGATGGCGCCGGCGATCAGTTTCTTGCCGTCCGGGTCGGCCGCCATTTGCTGGAGGTATCCGGGCGCCACCATCAGCAGTCCGACCATGGTGACGACCGGCAGGACGGTAAGGATGGTGGCGGTGAGCCGGCCATGGGCGCTGGCGGCCTTGACCTGTCCTTTGAGCCGGAATCGCTCGCGGATTACATAGGCCAGGCGTGTGAGGATCTCACTCAGATTGCCGCCGGTCTGCTTCTGCAACAGCACCGACGAAGTAAAGAAGCGGACGTCGAGCAGCGGCACGCGCGCGTTGAAGTTGCCCAGGGCGACATCGAGGGGCGCGCCCAGGTTCTGCTCGTTGAACAGTGCGCGGAATTCCTGGCCCAGCGGGTCGGCCATCTCGTCGCCCACCATCTCGAGGCTGATGGTGAAAGCATGCCCGGCCCGCATGGAGCGGGAAAGGAAGTCGAGCGACTCCGGAAACTGCTCTTCCAGGTTTTCGAGACGCTTCTTCCGTTTGGTCCGGACGAACAGGTAGGGCAACAGTCCGCAGGTCGCCCCGCAAACGACGGCGGTAGCCGCGGGGCTGACCAGGATGGGGAACAGGAATCCCAGCAGGAAACCGGGAATGGTCATCAGGGCCATCATGGTGATGAGCCGGGTGGCAGGCCAGTTCAGCCCCGCCTGCTGCAATTGCTCCTGGGCATGGCGGGAGAACTGTAATGACCGGACCAGGCCCTTGAGGCCGGCTTCCCGCTCGGGCTCGAGTTCCTTCAACAGGCTGGCCACGGCGATGACGGGCTCCCCGGCCGCCGTTTGCAGCATGTCCACTACCTGCTTCTTGCGGCGGGTCTCGAAAAACTTGAGCCCGGCACTGACCGCGAACAGAATCAGGAAGAATACGATCAGGAAACAGGCGATCACAACGGGCATTAGTTGATCTCCACAACCGTTTGGAAGAGCTGCGCCGGTAGAGCGATGCCGCAGGCCTTCAATCGTTCATAGAATTTCGGGCGGATTCCCGTAGCCCGGAAACGTCCGAGAACCTTGCCGTTCTCGGTGATGCCGGTCTTCTCGAACACGAAAATGTCCTGCAGGGTGATGATGTCCTGCTCCATGCCCACCACCTCGGTGATGTGGGTGACACGGCGCGAACCGTCGCTGAAGCGCGCCACCTGCACGAAGAGGTTGACGGCGCTGGCGATCTGCTGCCGGATCGAGCGGATTCCCATGTTGGAGTTGGCCATGCCGACCATCACCTCGAGGCGCCCCAGTCCATCGCGGGGGGAGTTGGCGTGGACCGTGGTAAGGGAGCCGTCGTGGCCGGTGTTCATGGCCTGCAACATGTCGAGGGCCTCTTCGGAGCGGCACTCACCGACGATGATGCGGTCGGGCCGCATACGAAGGGCGTTGATGACGAGTTGGCGGATGTGAATGGCGCCCGTGCCTTCCACGTTGGCCGGCCGCGTTTCCATGCGCGCCACGTGGGTCTGCATGAGGCGCAGCTCGGCCGCATCCTCAATAGTTACGATGCGCTCGTCTTCCGGAATATAGGAGGAGAGCGCGTTGAGGAGGGTCGTCTTACCGGAACCGGTACCGCCGCAGATGAGAATATTCAGGCGGGCCCGGACACACGCCTTGGCCAGTTCGAGCATGCCTTCGGTGAGCGTGAGCTTGGCGACGAGGTCTTCGCCGCGTAGACCGTAGCGCCCGAAACGGCGGATGGAGAGCAGCGGCCCGTCCACCGCTACCGGGGGAATGGCGGCGTTGACGCGGGAGCCATCGGGCAAGCGGGCGTCCACCAGCGGCGACGATTCATCCACGCGGCGGCCGACGCGGGAGACGACTTTTTCGATAATGCGCAGCAGATGCGCGTCGTCCTTGAACTCGACCGGCGTCCGGTAGAGTTTGCCCGCGCGCTCCACGTAGACCAGTCGCGGAGTGGTGACCAGGATGTCCGATACCGTCGGATCCTGGAGCAGCGGCTCGAGCGGTCCGAGCCCGAAGACCTCGTCGAGGATCTCCTCGATGACGCGGTCTTTCTCGACCAGGCTTAGCGGAGTTTTCTCCTCCTCCACCAGCTTGGCGACGGCAGCGCGAATCTCGGCGCGGACCCGCTCTCCGGCCATGGAGGACAGCACCTCCAGATTGATGCGGTCCAGCAGCTTGCGGTGGAGCGTGAACTTCAGCTCCTGGTATTCGGGAGTGTATCCCTCGCGGTCGAACAGGCGGTTGACCCACCCGGTCTCCCGGTTATCGCCCGTCCTCGATATCGAATTCAACACAACGGCCATGGCACCCTTTCAGTTAGGCCAGGCATGCTTGCCTGTCCGGTTGTTTTCGTGTGTCGCCGATGGAGACTCGCGACGTTGATTTCTTTCCCAATCTCTACGTGCTCCTACCCAAACAACGCGAACTTCTTCTTGGAGGTCTTTTCCTCTTCGGCCCCGGTAAGTTTGAGCGCCAGTTTGGCCAGGCTCTTGCCGAGGTCCGAGTTACGGTTGAGCATGCGGCCTTCGGCGTAGGTTTCGTACAATTCCGGATAGTCGTTGGGCACCATGAAAAAGATAGGTACGCCCAACATTCGTTCGAGCTCGCCCGGGGTGATGTCGAGCCGCTTGGGAGAGCGGTTGAGGATCAGCCGGATGCGCGCCTTGCCGTATCCGCTGTCGAGCAGGGTCTGAATGATCTGTTTGGACTGGTGCAGGGCCGGAACCTCGAGCGTGGTGACCATGCAGACTTCGTCGATCTCATCCAAGGCGGCCATGGAGAGGCGGTTGAGGCTGCGTCCCAGGTCGGCCAGGATCCAGTCGTAAAGGGGCCGAGCAAACGCCATTACCTGCCGCACCTGATCGTCCTTGGGCTGCTGTTTGGAAGCCAGGGCGAGCGGCGCGGCGACAATCTCCACGCCCGGAATGCCGTTCGACACGAGCGCTTTCCAATAGGAGACATCCAGCCGGTGGAGGTTGTTGAAGGCATCCAGAATGGAGTAGACCGCTTTGGTTTTAGTGATGAAGCCGACCAGGCCGGCATCCAGATCCAGGTCGGCCAGCAGGACCTTCTGATTAAGGCGGCCGATTTCGGCGGCCACGTGGCACACCAGCGTGGTCGCCCCGCAGCCGCCCTTTGCGGACAGAAATCCGAAACACTTGCCGTTGGCCTTGGCGCCGCTGTCGCGTCGTTTGCTGCGCTCGGCGGATCGCTTCTCCAGGGCTTTGCGCAGGGGCTCCTGAAGCGGCGGGAAGAGGTACTCATTAATCCCCGCGCGCAGGGAGTGCAGGATCGCCTCGGCATCCGCGGTCACATTCAAGGCGATGATCATGGGATCGCCAATGGCCTTGCGGATCGGAACCACGAGGTTTTCGAGCGGGTCTTTGTGGGTGCTGATATCGACCAGGACCACATCGGGCCGCATTCGCTCCAGGCGCTCCAGGAAAAGACTCAGGTCTCCGGTGTCCTGATGCTCCACAATGACGCGGAACGGCAGGTTCGCCAGGCACGCCCGCGCCTGTTCCCGCAAGTCTCGGTTTTCGATAGCCAGCCCGATGGTCAGGGGATACATAGTTCTCTTCCGGGTTCCGGGATTATTTGCCGCCTTGCGGGGGTACCGCTGCGGGCGGCGCCTGGCTTGGGGCGGGCGGGGCAGCGGCACTGGAATAGCCTCCCGGCGCGGCGGCGGCCGGCAACGGGTTAATGCCCGGCTGGCCGGTCTTGGGCTGCACCAGTTGCTCGTAAGGCACGCTGTCTACCGGCGGTTTGACGGGCACCGGGCCGGTCTTGTCGAGGCCCGGCTGGCGCGGCGCTTCGGTGACGCCGGTTTGCAAGAACGGCGACGGGAATTTAAGCTCCGGCGGCTTCTGGCCGGCGGGGATGGGCTTCACCACTTCGGGAGTGATGATGACCAGCAATTCGCCGCTGTTGCGGGAAACGATCTTGCTCTGAAAGAGCTTGCCCAATACGGGAATGCTGCTGATACCCGGGACTCTCGAAAAGCTCTCCGTGGCCTGGTTGTCGAGCAGGCCCGCAATCACGAAACTCTGCCCGCTCTCCAGCTCCACCTCGGTCTGCACGCGGCGCGAAGAAAGGCCAGGCACGGTCACGCCCATGACGGTCACCGAATTGGTGTAGTCGAGCGAGCTGACTTCGGGCGCAACCTTGAGGCGGATGGTGCCGCGCGGCGTGATGTTGGGCTGGAAGTTGAGGCGGATGCCATATTCACGCCACATGATGCTGATGGCGGCGCCGTTCTGGCCGGGCTGCACCATGGGGAACGGGAACTCCCCACCGGCCAGGAAGCTGGCCTGTTCTCCGCTGATGGCCAGGAGGTTGGGTTCGGCCAACATCTCGAGCGCACGTTTGGCTTGCAGGGCCTGGATTTCGGCCACCAGGTTGATATCCGGGCGGAGCAGAAGGAGATTGACGGCCTGCCCCACGGGGAATTTGCCCTTGTCGTCCGGATAGAGCGCGGCGCCCGTGCCGAGCGAAGTCTGCTGGTTGAAGGACCCGTTCCACAGGTTCAGTCCCAGCTCGGTACTGGCGGAGCGGTCCACGTTGGCGAAGCGGACCTGCAAAAGCACCTGCTGCTCCATGGGCGGGACTTCGACGCGCAACAGGTTGACGGCTTTGCCGAGCGTGGCGGCGATGGCCATGATGCGTTCGGCGGAAGTAACATCCTTGACCGTGCCGCGCACGAACGCGGCTTCGTTTTCGAAAGTGACATTGATGTTCTCATCCGGAAAATCGCGGCCGATCTGCTGACGCACGGCTTCGAGGCGGGCGGAGCTCATGCGGACGGTGAGATCATACACCAGGCGTGTGCCGCTCTGCTGCCATACGATGAGCGAGGTCTCGCCCGGCTGTTTGCCGTTGATGAGGACTTCCCGCGGATTGACGGCGACCGCCTCGGCGATATCGCCATTGGAGATATTCACGCGCACGATATTCAAAGGGCTGTCGATGATGAGGGACTTGCCGACCGTCACGACCAGGCGGGAGGTCGAGCCACTGCCGCTCTGTACCTGGCTGACACCAGGAGTCTGCGCGGACGGCAAAGCGGCGTCGGCAGCCAGTACCGGGCGGTAACTCAGCAGCGAGCCGCAGGCTGCCAGTACCAGGATCGTTACAGCTTGACGAAAAGGTGACACCTACTTACCCTCCCCGGCGCTTTCGAATTTCTGCTCAGCCTTCTTGTTTCCCTGGATGATTTCCATGACGAACTGCTCCTTTTTGGGGGGCACGACCACCGGCGCGGGCGGCCGGGGAGCTTCGGCCCGCGGTCGCGGAGCCACCTCCGGCTGGGGCCTGCCGCCGGCAAACAGGTAGCTCAAGGCGGTGCCGGGAGTCTTGGCGATTTCGCGATCGAGGGGATTGCGAAGGACGAGCTGAATAGTAGTCATGTTGGAGGCGAGGCTGAGTTGCTCGGCCTGTTCCGGCGTGACGAGCAGGTTGACGACCTGGACCATCACTGGCTTACCCTCGGCATCTTTCTTGAAGTCCTGTCCCGCCGACAAGACCTCGAGGTTTTGCAGCAGGGTTCGGGTCAATGTGCCCTGGGCGCTGCTCGCGCCGGGCTTGTTGCCGGAGATCAGGACGTCGATCCGCATGCCGGGTACGACGAACCCGGCCACGCCGACGACTTCGTTGACCCGAACGGCCACGGCCCGCATTCCGGGGGGAATCGTGGCGGCCAGTCCGCCGCCGGCGCCCTTGGGCGCCAACCGCGATTCAATAATCGGCTCCTTGGCGTAGATGGGGGTGGTGACGCCGCGACCCAGAGCGTCCTGGACTTTTACGATGGCACCGGCCGGGACGCCGCCGGGCCAGTCCGCAAGACGGACGTCATCTTCCTTGAGGACGGTTCCCACGTCGATGTTGCGCGCTGCCAGGGCGATCTGCACCGAGGCTTGAGCCGCTTTAGCCGCCGGTGGGCGATTGATCAGCAAGCGGTACAACAACAAGCTTGCGATCGATGCTACGACAAATGCAAAAGCCAGAACCCCAACAAATCGTTTATTCATTTCCGTTCCCCATGAATTCCGCACGCCATCGAGCACGAACCGGGGCTGCCGGTGGAAGGCCCAGCGTATCGGTGATGCCGCAACGCGCCTCCAGAACGAGAGGCGCCATTTGCGCGTTGCGGCTCTGTTTACAGTCCCGCAGTCACACTCGGATCATCCCGGAGAGACCGTGTCCGGGCCGGGCATGCCGGACCACAATCGGCTAGCCGGCACGCCCGCTACTGGCGTCTAGCTCCCGCCGCCGGCGGACGTGGCCGCATTTGCCAGTTGCGTGTTGGTCGTTGTCCAGATGCTCTTGATGCTGCCGCCGGCGCCCAGGAAGAGGGCGGCCGAAGCCAGCGCCACAAACGCCATGAGCAGGGTGTATTCAATGAGGTCCTGGCCCTGATCATCGTTCCAGAGATTGCGCAAAAACGTCATTGTGTTTCGCTCCTATGTTCTCGGGTTATTTGCTGTGATTGATCGATCACTTACCTGAGTTCCCGTGACCTTGCGGTCACGGCCTTCTCCGCCGTCCACATCGGCGGCGGAAACCGTTAGATCCCCCGGCCTGGCGGCGGGGCGGAAGACCAGCGAGACGCCGTCGTCATAGACGACACGCCAGCGGCTGGATTCCTTCAAGGCCCCGGTGAGGGCCGCCCCCGGGGGCATCAAAATCGTGTCTACTCCATAGCGGTTCAAAATTCGCTCCCAGTCGTGGCACACGTTCAACACGTCGATGTACTGGCGGTCGAAGGTGGTGCCGTAGAAATCGGTGCGGCCGTCCACGAACACCTGGTGGGTCGGGTAGAGGCTCCAGATAAGGTAGCCGCCCCATTGGTCGTGGGTGAAAATGCGAGCGCCCGGCATGCCGCGGAGTGTGGCCAGCGCGCCGGCAGGATGGCTGGCGGGATCGAACTCGGCACGGAAGCGGGCGGGCGGATTCGGGGCCCAGATGAGCGCGACCACCAACAGCAGGCCGGCCGCGCTGACCAGGTGCCACCGGCCGACGGCTTCGGTTTGGGCGGTGCGCGCCGCGGCGGCATGGAAGGCGCTCACCGCGCGCCGCAGCCAGAGGGCGGCGCTCGAACCGGGCAGGCGTTCGATCCACTCCTCGGCCGAAGCGGCCACCAGCGGCGCGGCGGCAAGCATGAAAATCGGAATATTGCGGCTGGCCAACAGCGCGGCGTGGGCGCATCCCAGCATCACCGCGGCTTCGGTGAAGCGGCCCCGCGATACGCTCCAGGCGATCACCGCCACCGACAGAATCAGCATGGCTTCGAACAGCGTGGCCATGGGATGCCGGAAGCTGAGCGTGAGGTACTCGGTGATGTGCTCGGCCATGAACGGGTCGCGCAAGTAGCTGACCAGGTGCACATGCAGGTGATAGGTATAGGGATTGACGAGGCTGGCCGCCAGGCACCCCGCCGCGGCGATCGCGAAGATGCGCGCCCGGCGCCACCCCGCCCAGCAACCGCCGGCCGTCGCCAGCAGCAGCGCCGGCAGCAGCTCCCCTGCCCCGTAGGCCGCCACCAGGAAGATGCCCACGAAGAACGCGCCGTGCAGATTGGTCCAGATCAGCATGGCCGCCGGCAGCAGAATGACGTAGGGGATGCCCGCGGCCCGGCTGCGTCCTTCACGCATGCGCTCCAGCGCGGAGCAGAACAGCACCAGGAACAGCAGCGTAAACAGGTGCGGCCGGGCCAGCCAATGAATGGAGCAGGTGACCCCGGCCCAGATAGCGATGGCGAAGGCCACGAAGACGTTGCTCTTCCGCCGCAGAAGACGGAACAGCAGCAGCGAGACCAGTGACAGCAGGATGATGGCGAAAATGGCGACAGCCTTGAGTCCGCCGAGCGCATTCAGCCACGCGAAAATCACATCGGCGAGCCATTCCCAGGCGTACCAGGGATCGCCTGGTTTCGAAAAAGAAAAGAAATCGCGCGACGGCACGGCGTGCTGGGCCAGAATCCACTGGCCGGTGCGGATATGCCACCCGGTATCGCAATCGCTAAGGAGGACCTTTAACCCGTCAAGCCGGCAGAAAAGAAAAACCACGGGCGCCAGAAACGCAAAATCCGCCAGGGACGGCAGCAGGCGGAGCAGAAAGGGGGCGCGTGGCGATTGCATAGGGTTAAGCCATCCAGGAGTTCAATGCCGGCTGCGCGTTCTCCATGGCCCGGAGCCGGTCGTGGAACGAGCGGAAGTCCATGTAATTGACCTGGAGCGCGACCTTCGGGTTGTCCACGTCCGCCTGCGAGACCCGCGTCACGGTGCCCTGGCAATGGATGCACTTCTGGCCGAAGCCATGATTGGCGGGAAGCTCGACTTCCACGGTCACGATCTGCCCCACCGACGGCAGGGACAGAGGCGCCCCATCGCCCCTCCAGCCGATCAAAAGCCCGCTTCTGCTGATGTTTTCCGTCACTATTGCGTTATGCGCCCACAGCGCTGGCGACGTGACGTGGCAGCGAAGTTTGATTTCAATTCGCGGACTTTCGCGCCGGTTAATGTTTTTCATCTGCTTGGCTTCGACATGGCGAATTTAGCGCCCCAAGCCCAGCGGTATCAATATCGTAAATGGACTATAGACTCTTGTTCCCGAAGGTTATTAGCAAGCGACGGGCGCGATCCGGCGGCAGAAAAACGCCCGCAAAGGTGACGGTCCGGCAGCAGGATCCTAGGGATATCCCGGTAGGGTTATTGACAGATAGTAAACCCTGTGTATTGCGAATACTAGTACTCTCATAATCTCCAGGTAGCCAGCGTATCTTCAAGATTACAAATGCATTTATAGCGATCCAATTGAATTCGGAAATAGCAGATAATTATGGAAAATTGTCTGGCTATTTACGCGTAATATCCGTTGACAATAAGACAAAAACATCGGAAAATCCCTAAAGATCCCTTAGCGAGACGACATTCTCACCGCGAGCCCACGCCGCGCAGGCGGATTGGACCGCGAGATGGCTCGAAAGGAAACTACTAATGACGCGTATTCTTCTCTACAGTGATGAACCGATTCTGGCGAAGGGCCTGGAATCGGTGCTGCGGCAGGTGGAAGGTTTCGAGTTACTGCCCACGTGCTGCACAATAGCGGGTGTCCTGGAGCAGGTGGCGTTGGGCGCTCCCGACCTCGTTTTGCTGGACCTGACGCAGGAAGTCACGTTTGCGGTGCTGAGCGAGCTCAAACACGCCATGATGGCCTGCAAGATTGTGATGTGGGTCAACACGATTTCGACCGAGCTGGCATTCCAGGCCATGGGCCTGGGTGTGAGAGGGATTTTGCGCAAGACCCTTCCCACCGATCTGCAGGTGAAATGTCTACAGAAGGTCCAGGCAGGCGAGCTGTGGTTTGAGAAGGCGCTGACTGACAGTTTCCTGTGTGCGCGCCGGGTGGCTTTGACGCAGCGCGAGGGGCAACTGGTGAGTCTCCTGTCGCAGGGCCTGAAGAACAAAGAGATCGCCACCACCCTGATGATCTCGGAAGGGACGGTGAAAGTCTACCTTTCGCGGCTTTTCCAGAAGGTTGGGGTGAAGGATCGGTTCGAGTTGGCGCTGTTCGGCCTGAAGAACCTGACGACCGGCCAGCTCCCGGTGAACGAGAAGGGGCAGCGGACCGGGCCGGGAGCGATGCCCGGGCTGCGGTCGCTGGTACTCGAGCGCCCGGTAGAGACACGTCCCGAGCCGCCCGCGCGGTTCCCGATCCCGCTGCGCCCCATGGCCACGCGGTACTGAAGGTCCGAGGCCGGGGCGTCCATCACGGTCCGGCCCATTTCCACCCGTTTGCACTTGCGCGCTGCCCACACCGCGTCGAGTTCGGCGACCATTGAAGGAGACGCGGAGGGATCGGGTCAGCGTCCATCCCCGCACGGCCCGAATGGCGGATATACTTGAGTCTCTCGGGAGGTCCCCCATGCGTCTCCGTTTGATACCGCGCCGCGACATCCTCATTCAGGGCGCGGGCCTCGCGGCATCAGCTGGGTGCGGGATGGCGCAAGCATCGCCGCCGACCCTCACCGCCGGCGACGTAGTCGGACGGATCAAGGCCAACGTGGGAATTCCCTGGCGCGAGCAGACGGTCGACCGCATCATCGCCGGGAACCCCGATACTGCGGTGAAAGGTATCGCCACCACCATGATGGCGACTCTCCCTGTGTTGCGGCGCGCGGCCGCCGCCGGTTTGAACCTGGTGATCACCCACGAGCCGACGTTCTACTCTCACCTGGACGAAATCGATCCGATCAAAGACGATCCGGTCTACCTGTACAAGGCCGATTTCCTGCGGAAAAACGATATGGTGTCGTTCCGCTTCCATGATCACTGGCACGGTCACCGCCCCGACGGCATTGCCTTCGGCATGGCGCGGGAACTCGGCTGGCAGGATCGGGCAGATCCGCAGAACCCGCGGCTGTTCCGGCTTTCTCCGACGCCGCTAAGCCAACTGGCGCGCGAAATTCAAGCCCGGTTGAAGATCCGCACCTTGCGCGTCGTGGGCGATCCCAAGCTCTCGGTCAGCCGCGTGATGGCGAGTTGGGGGTACGTCGGCCAGTTTCCCGGTATCACGCTGCTGGCCAGGCCGGACGTTGATCTTCTCATCGGCGGGGAGGCCCGGGAATGGGAGCTCGTCGAATATGCGCAGGATGCCATCGAGGCGGGAAAACGGAAGGCCCTCATCCTGATGGGTCACGTCGTCTCGGAGCAGGCCGGCATGAAATATTGTGCGGAGTGGTTGAAATCCTTCCTCCCCAACACCCCCATTCAGTTCGTCCCCGCCGAGGAGCCGTTTTGGCGGCCGGACGACCGAGCCTGAGCGCCATCGGCATCGCGCCGCGACTCTCACTGCCCCGTCCCGCGCCTCTATCGGACTTCGGCCAGTTCCTGGCGCGCCGCTGCGGCAAGCTCTCCTTCTAGTCCTCTACGCAAAGATTCGGTGAACCATCGCCGGCCTTCCACCGCGTTTCCCGAACGAAGCGAAACCTGCCCCAGCCGGTAATAGGGCTCGGCGCAGGTGGGGCACCGGCGCACGGTTTCGGTGAGATGGCGTGAGGCCTCATCCAGCCGCCCTTGGGCCAGCAGTGCGGCTCCGTAGTTGTAGTGCGCAACGAAATTTGCGGGGTCGATGCGGACCGCGGCGTCATAGTGGGCCAGGGCGCCGGCCAGATCGCCGCGGGTTTCGAGCGCGAGGCCGAGATTGCGGTGAGCGGTGGCGGTGGGTTCGACCACCAAGAGCGCGTGGGAGAACACCGTGACGCTGTCGTGCCAGGTACGCGCCTGCGCCCAGGAGCGGACGCCGCAGCCGGCCAGCACGATCACGGCGGCCGTGGCGGCGAACCGTGTCCGTCGGCCCAACAGCCCCGCCACGCCCCAGACCGCGGCGGCGAACAACCCCAGGAGCGGAATGTAGCTGAAGCGGTCGGCCATCGGCTGGCGACCCACCTGGACCAGCCCGGTGGTGGGGAGCAGCCCGATCGCGAACCACCACCATCCGGCGGCCAGATACGGATGCGAGCGGCGCAGGCGCACAACCACCATGGTGATGCCCGCAACCAGCGCTCCCGCCGCCGTGATCTCCCATGCTGGAATTGATTTCGGATAGGGATAAAGAATCGCCAGGTCTTGCGGCCAGACCGTTTTGCCGAGATAGCGGGCGTAGGAGACCACGGCATTGGCCAGGCGTTGCGGAACCGAAACCTGCATGGCCATGGCTCCCATCCGGTGCTGGCCGATCAGGGTCAGAAGCGCCGAGAAAGCGGCCAGCATGGCCATCGGCAGTTTCTCGGCGATGGCGCGCCGGCGGAGCGGCCAGTAGTCGATCGCGAGCAGGAGCAGTGGAACCGTCACCAGCATCGGCTTCGACATCAAGCCCATCAGCATGGCCAGCAGCACCATGCCGTAGCGCGCCCTCGACGGTTTGTCCGTGTAGCGCACGTAGGCCCACAGCGTAACCAGCAGCCAGAAACCGCTCATCACATCCTTGCGCTCGGCAATCCAGCTCACCGACTCGACCCGCAGCGGATGCAGCGCGAACAGGGCGGCAACCAACGCGCTTCGCCATACCGCGCCGGTCATCCGGCGGAACAACAAAAATACCAGCAGAACATTCAGCAGGTGCCAGATCACACTGGTCAGATGGTGACGGCCGGCATCGAGCCCAAACAGCCGGCAGTCGAGCATATGGGACAACCACGTCAGCGGCGCCCAATAGAAGAAGTCGAAGGTCGTGAAAGCCCACACGACGCCGGCGCGGGTCAGCCCCGCGCGGACATGCGGGTTCTGGTAGACGTAGGCGTCATCGTCGAAATTGATGAAGCCGGCGCCTGCGAGTTGCCCGTATACGAGCAGCACGCCGGCACACAGCGCCAGGCAGATCAGCGCGACGCGAAGCTTCGGGTTCACGGCTTAAGGCAGCGGCAACAGCACGGTATTGCTTTCCTGCCCGTTGATACGCACCAGCAACGCCGGGTTGCCGGACGGCGTGTCGTCCGGGACCCAGAACTGCACGGCATCCACGCCGACACGTCCGGGCGCCACGAAGGCGGCGGCGGAAACGGCCGGAAGACCGGCGATCGAAACTTCGGCAGCATCGGTGATGTTCAAGAGCGGTAACTGCGGGACAGCGAACCCGGTGGGGCGCGCCCGGTCGGCCGGTCCGAAGCCCGTGCCGTAGACGGTCAGCAACTCGCCCGGCCGCGCCGGCGTCTCGGCGGTGACGGCGGAGCCGTCCTCATGCACGGCCACCGCGAACGCCTGCTCGTTGATCAACTGCTGAAACAGTCCGGGCGCGTTACGAACGATCTCGAACTTGGCCTGCACATCGGGAAGCCCCTCCGCGCTGACCGTGAGCAATTGCGTACCGGCCGGCGCTTCGTCCGGCAATTGAAAGTTGATCTGCGACGGCGAGACGAAAAACAGCGGCAGCAGCATGTCGCCGAGCCGCACCGTTACCCCGGCAAGAGTCTGGGCGAGCGGACTCGCCGGACCCGTAGCGGTGTCGAGCGCGAGGCTGGCCCCGAAAATGGACACCACCGAGCCGGGAGCCACGCCCGATTGCGGGGTGCTGCCGGCGGCGTTGGCCACGCCGGCCGGAGCGATGTACGGGGCGCGATCGAGCTCGGCGCGCACCCAGCGGGGCGCGCTCATGGAAACCACGCCGGCGGGGCGGCTGCCGCTGAGATCGCCGCTCCAGGAACGGAAGCGGTAACCCGGCCGCGCCGAAACCCCAACCGTCACGGTGGCCTTGGCATCGTAGAAGCCATCGGGCGATGCGGGTTCAAAACTCCAGGACGCCCCTTCCGGCGGATCCGCGGCGGAGACCAGGCGATTCATGAGCCGGTAATCGGCGCTCAGCGTGACCGGGTCGGCGCCCAGCGTGTAGCTCCAATCCTGGCTGCCGCTGCCGCTCCCGGCCCAGCCGCTGAAATCCAGCCGCGAGCCCTCGCCCGACGCGACGCTCGAGGGTGCAGTTACGCGAACGGTGGAACCAACCGGACGTTCCACGTCGCACGGCGTGCTGCAATCGGCGCCATCCACCTGCACGTTGAGGCCGTTAATCGCGCTGGTGACGATCATGTGGCCAACCGGAGTGTAAGTCGCGGTAAAGCGCATGCCGCTGTCGGCGGCGGTCGAGGGCACGTTGATCTCCTGCGCGGCGTCGCCGCCGTTGGACCACGAACTAAATGTCCAGATGCGCCCCTGCCCGTCGGTCTGCCTGGCGGGCGCCTGCACCTGGTGGGTTTCGCCGACGCCCCACAGGAAGCCGTACGAGGTCCAGTTTTCTCGCCCGTCGATACTCAGTTTCAGGCCTGGAGGGGACGTGTTGAACGCCACCGCCGCGCCGCGCACGAACGTGGCCGTGAGCGAGCCGGGCATGTTCGACGGCCCGACCTTGTATGCGTGAGTAAGGGCACCGCCATCGCTCCACGACGACAGGACCCACCACACCCCGTAGTGGTCCTGCTGCGGAGAAAGAGCGCCGACGCTGTGGGTGCTGTCCCAGGCCCATTCGAGCGTGGTGCCGGAGGGCACTTGAGCGCGGTCGGCCAGCAGCACCAGCTCGTCCGGTACGGAGTTCAGCGTGATGCGGCGCGCCACCTGGAAGCGCGGATACACGGTTACCGGCCCGTTCATCGTCACCGTGTTGACGGAACCTTGGATCGACTGACCCGGCCCGGGCTCCCATCCGGTAAAAACAAATCCGCTGTTAGGCACCGCCAGCAGGGTCGCCGTCGACCCCACACCCGCATAAATATCCTGGTTGGAATTATAAGCCGTGTTACCGAGATAAATCACCCCGGGGCTCGAGCAATAAGTCGGATCCGGGCAGGAATAAAAATTCAAACTCAAGGCGTACTCGAGCGTGAAGGATGCCGTGATGTCCGTCATGGCCGGGTCGGCCGTAATGGTCACGATATTGCCGCCGGGCAGTCCCATCGAGCCGGCCTTCCAACCCTGGAACGTGTAGCGCGTCTTATTACCCAAACCGTATTGGATCAAGGCATCCACGGCCAGCACGTGTTTGCTGCCCACCGGCCAGACAGCGCTGCTGGCATGAGTGTAGTGCATGCCGTCGACGCTATAGTAGGCGCCGTCCGGCGTCGGAGAAATTCTGACGGTAATGCCGAGATCCTGCGCATGGACGACGGGCGCGAAGGCCGCCAGGACCGCAATTGAAAGGATAGTAATAGGAGCGATTTTCAAACAGAATTTCTTCATGGCAGTGGCACGGGCAAGAGCGCCCATCGGTGCTTTCTCACCGAACGCAGTATAGGTGTAAATACACGAAAATGCACGGCTAACTTTGGTAATGCGAGTGTTATTAGCCATTTCGATCATTGATTAGCACGTTCATTCCGGCTTTAAATCATAAGCGTTCGAAGACCACTTATATGCGCTGGAACCGATTGCTGATCAAGATCTGGATGGCCGCGGCTTTTGTGAGCGCCGCCATGCCCTCGGTCGCTGCCACGTTCGGGACGGTGGTTCCGATTGGCGGCCACGCTTCCGACATCGCCCTGGATGAATCGAGGGGAGTTTTGTACGTGGCCAATTTCACCGCCAACCGCATTGAAGTGATGTCGACGGCGGATTATTCCATCCATTCGTCGATGAACGTGGCGGCGCAGCCCGGCGCCCTCTCGCTTTCGCCGGACAACCAGTTTCTGCTGGTCGCCCATTTCGGCAACTTCACCGCGCCCGACACCAGCCGGAATGCGGTCACGCTGATCAATCTGAACGACAACACCAGGCAGACCTTCAGCACGGGGGATGCACCGCTCGGCGTGGCATTCGTGGCCGACGGCCGCGCCATGATCATTACCAGCAAGGGCGTGCTGCTGTTCGATCCCATCACCGGAGCCATGGACGTAGTATCCACATTCGACATGCTGGCCAAGACCCTGCCGGCCGATCCGGCCACGTTTCCCTCGCAGGTGATCCTGGCGGCATTGTCCACCAATCCGGACCGCACCGTGGTCTACGGCATTGCCGACGACGGCAGTTTTCAGGCATTCATCCGCTTTGATGCCCGCAGCGGGCGCCTCTACGCCATCGGCGTGGTCGCTTTGCCGAAGCCGCTGCCGCGCATAAGCGTAGCCGCCGACGGAAGCTGGGCGCTCATCGGCCAGTACAAGCTCGATCCGACGGCCGTCGACCTGGCGCAGTTCCCCAATTCGATCACTTCCACCAATGTGGGCGGCAGCGCCGTCGATTCGAAAGCCGGCCTGATTTACGCACAGATCCTCACAGCCGATCCCGCCAGAACCACCGCAGACAGCTCCTCTTCGTCCTCCTCTCCGACACCGGCGGCCCCGGCCGGGCCGCCGGTGCTTTCAATTCTGGACGCGGACAACCTTTATGTCCGGGAGACGCTGCTGCTGCCGGAGAACATGGTGGGCCGGGCGATCCTGAACGAAGCCGCCGACGTGATGTACGCGGTGACGGACAGCGGCGTGACGGTGATGCCGGTGGGCCGCCTGAAGCAGTTTCACCGCGTGGCTGCGTCGCAAAACGACATTGTGGCCGCCGGCAACTTCTGCGATCGCAACGTAATCACCCAGAGCCTCACCATTACCGATCCGGGCGGCGGGAATACCGATTTCGCGATCAATGTCAACGTGACGGGCGTGTCGGTTTCGCCCGCTTCCGGACTCACTCCCGCAACGGTCCAGGTTCGCGTAGACCCAAGCGCATTTCAGAACCAGAACGGCACGGTGACGGTGCCTCTGACGATCACATCGTCCTCGGCCGTGAACGTGCCGCCGCCGGTGCGCCTGCTGATCAACAACCGCAATCCGGATCAGCGTGGAACGATGGTGAACATTCCAGGTACGATCACGGACATCCTGTCCGATCCGGTGCGCAACCGGTTTTACGTGGTGCAGCAGGATCGCAATATGGTGCTGGCGTTCGACGCTTCCACTTACAAACAGGTGGCCGCGCTCCGCACATCAGCAACGCCCACTCGCCTGGCCATGACGTTCGATCGCCAGTACCTTGTAGTGGGCCACGACAATTCGCAACAGGCCTACGTCTGGGACCTCGACACGCTGACGCCTCAGATTCCCATCAATTTCCCGCCGGGCCACTATCCGCGGTCGATCGCCGAATCGGGCAAATCCATGCTGGCGCTGGTACGGAACGTCGGCGAAGGAGCCCCCGGGGAGATCGACCGGATCGACTTCCTGGCGCGCCGGGCCACCGAACTTCCCACGCTCGGGGTGTACAACAACAAGGTCAGCATGGACGGAATCCTGATTCCCTCCCCCAACGGGGCGACTATTCTGGCAGCCAACCCCGACGGCAACCTGATGCTGTATGACGCCAACGCCGACACGTTCACGGTGTCGCGCAAGGATTCATCGAGCCTTCAGGGCGCCGTGGCGGCCTCGAGCTACAACACCTACGTGGTGGGCAGCACCTTGCTGAATGCGTCGCTGGTGCCGCAGGCGACATTCGAATCCTCGTCGGGCAAGCCGTCGGGGTTCGCGTTTGTCGACCAGTGGGGTTTCCGCACCACCGTGCCGGGCGCGAGCAGCCCGGGCGTCATCCAGCGCGTCGATCCGGCGCAGAGCCTGGGTATCAAGCCGACCCGCATGGTGGAAGCTCCGCTGGCGCCCACCACGACCCTGCCCTTCACCCGCACGCTGGCTCCGGTGCGCGACCGCAGCGCCGTCATCGCGCTGACCGTCTCCGGATTCACGGTCCTGCCGTGGGGCTACGACGCGGCGGTAGCGCCGCCGAAGATCGCCTCGGTGGTGAACCTTGCCGACGGTACCGCGCCGGTCGCACCGGGCGGACTGATCCTGATCCGCGGCGAGCAGATGAGCCCCGTGAACATGGCCACGCGGGAAATTCCGCTGCCCACGGCGTTGGGCGAATCGTGCCTCACCGTCAACGGAGTGCCGGTACCGATGCTGTTCGTGTCCAGTTCGCAGATCAACGGTCAGTTGCCGTTCAACGTGGATGGCGCCGCAACCATGACGTTGCGCACGCCCGGCGGCATCAGCGACAACTTCTATTTCGTAATCTACCCCGCGGCTCCGAGCATCTTCCGCTCCGGAACGGCGGGACCGCAAACGGGCCTGGCCACGGTGGTGCGCTCCGACAACAACGAACTGGTAACCCCCAGCAATCCGCTGCACCCGAACGACTCCATCGTGATTTACGCCACCGGCCTCGGTCGGACCGATCCGGCCGTGGATGCCGGCCTGCCCGCTCCGGCCGATCCGCTGCCGTACGCCATTATCGCCCCTGACGTGACGCTGGGCGGTACGCCGCTGACGGTGAGCTATGCCGGACTCGTGCCCGGCGAGGTGGGGGTGTACCAGATCAATGCCTCGGTGCCCTTCAAAGTTCCGCAGGGCATGAGCATTCCGCTGGTGATCAACCAGGGCGGCTCGACCACCACGCTCGACGTGCGGGTAGTGAAATAAAAAGGCGCGGGCTCCGCCACGGCCGTTCGCGTGCGGCCGTGCCCGGAAACGCGCCCCGGTTCTGAACCGCTACCGCAAGGAAGCGGTATTTCAACCAGGAGATATCGATGCGAACCATCCGAATGACGATCGTAGTGCTGGGCGCGGCCCTCGCCTGCGCGGCGCAGCAGTGGGAGGTGGGCGGCGGCGCGGGATTCAGTTTCCTTCCGGGAGTGCCGGTGACGGGCACGCCCGGCTCGGCCACGGCAGGATTCCAATCCGGCGCCGCCTTTGGGGCTTTTCTGGGTCAGAGCATTTCGCGCCATTTCGGCGGCGAAGTGCGCTATGGCTTCCTGCAGAGCAACCTCAAGCTGGAAAGCGGCGGCAGTCAGGCGACCTTCTCCGGCCAGACCCACATCATCAACTACGATCTTCTGGTCAAGACCAATCGCGGTGATTCGCGCACGCAGGCGTTCGCCGCGGTGGGCGGCGGCCTCAAGATCATCCGCGGCACCGGCAAGGAAGCGGCCTATCAGCCGTTGTCGGAGTTCGGCTATTTCACCAAGACCCAGACGCTGAAGCCGATGGCCGATTTCGGCGCCGGCATCCGCTACTCCCTCAGCCGGCGCCTGTCTCTGCGGGTGGAATTCCGCGATTACCTGATTCTCTTTCCCGAGGAGATCATCGCACCGGCTCCCGGCGCGAAATTCGGAAGGCTGCAGCACGACTTCGTACCCATGGTGTCGATCGGCTACCAATATTAGAGCAGACCGTCCTTCTCATGACGACGGCCGCGGTGCAGCATTCGCCGCGGCCTTTTTTTTGTGCGGCAGCTCTCCGACCGCACGGGCATGCTGAAAAGCGCGGCGTGGGAATTGCAGAAGCTGCGCTAAACTTCTAGCAATGCCCACCGAAAACCCTTTTCAGGATTCGCTACGGTTCGAGAGGCGCGCGCCTGAATGCGCGGTGGTGATTTTCGGCGCGAATGGAGACCTGACCAAGCGCAAGCTCATGCCCGCGCTCTATCGCCTCGCCTACGACCGGCGGCTTTCGCCCGGGTTCGCGGTGGTGGGCATCTCCCGCACCCGGCTTTCCGACGACGCGTTCCGCGAGAAGATGCTCGAGGCTGTCAAGGAGTTCTCCGAGGACACCAAGTTCGATGAAGGCGTGTGGAACGCGTTTGCGGCCGGACTCTTTTATATCGCCGGCGATATCGCCGATCCGAAGCTCTATCGCACGCTCGGCGACAAGCTGACCGAAATCGAAACATCGCGCCACACCGGCGGGAATGTTCTCTTTTATCTTTCGACCCAGCCCAGCCAGTATGCGCCCACCGCCCAGGGAGTCGGCGCCGCGGGGCTCGGAAAAGGAAACGGGTGGCGCCGGCTGGTGGTTGAAAAGCCGTTTGGGCACGATCTTGCCAGCGCGCGCGAGCTGAGCGACCGGCTGCACGAAGTATTCAACGAGGCCGACCTATACCGCATCGATCACTACCTGGGCAAGGAGACGGTGCAGAACATCCTGGCATTTCGCTTCGGCAACGGCATTTTTGAACCGCTGTGGAACCGCCGCTACGTGAATCACGTGCAGATCACCGCCGCCGAATCAATCGGCGTGGAGGGCCGCGGGGCCTATTACCAGGAGGCCGGCGCACTGGCCGACATGATCCAGAACCATCTGCTTCAGGTGATGGCGACCATCGCCATGGAACCCAGCGCCAGCTTCCGGGCCACCTCGGTACGCGACGAACGTTCCAAGCTGCTGCGCTCCATCCGCGCCATGAAGCCGGAGGAGATCCGCCGCGACAGCGTGCCCGGGCAATACGGCCCTGCGCGCATTGGCGGCGAAGAGGTGCCCGGATTCCGCCAGGAGCCCGGCGTGGACCCGCAATCGCAGACCGAAACTTACGCCGCCGTGACTTTCTTTGTGGAGAACTGGCGATGGGCGGGAATTCCCTTCTATGTCCGCACGGGCAAACACCTGCCCAAACGCGTCACCGAAATCGCCATTCAGTTCAACCAGGCGCCGCTCGCCATATTCAATGACGCCGGAGCCGAGAGCGCCCCCAACCTGCTCATCGTGCGCATCCAGCCCGAGGAAGGGATTTCGCTCAAGTTTCTCTCCAAGACACCCGGCGCCGGAATGAAACTGCGGCCGGTATCCATGGACTTCAACTACGGCACCAGTTTCGGCGAGCGTTCGCCTTCGGCCTACGAGACGCTGCTGCTGGACGCGATCGTGGGCGATGCGACGCTGTACACCCGCCAGGACATGGTCGAGGCGAGCTGGGCCGTGGTGGAGCCAATCCACAACGTCTGGCGCGAATCGAAACTCAATTTTCCGAACTACCCGGCAGGGACCTGGGGCCCGAAAGAAGCCGACGAGATGTTGGCTCGCCGGGGCCACGTCTGGAGGCAACCGTAAATGGCAGCCACCATTTCACCGGACCGCGTTCTGCGCGACCTGAACAACCTGTGGGCCGACCTCGGCAAGGAGGGACACAGCCAAAGCGGCGCGGGCGTGCTGCGTGCCTGCACCATGACTCTGGTGGTGGTCTCGGAGGAATCCGACGACCCCGGCGGGCTCGGCGAAACCATCGCCGCCCTCATGCCGGAACACCCCGCCCGCACCGTTCTGATCCGCCTCCGCGGGCCGGGAGAAGCTACCCTGGCGGATCGCGTGTACGCGCAGTGCTGGATGCCATTCGGGCAGCGCCGGCAGATCTGCTGCGAGCAGATCGAAATCACCGCAACCGACGCGGCGTTGGGCGATCTCGCTTCGGTCGTCCTGCCGCTGGCGGCCACCGACCTGCCTGTGGTCCTCTGGTGCCGCAGCCCGCGGCTGGTCGCCATGCCTGAATTCTCCGCAATCGCGGGGATGGCCCGCAAGGTGGTGCTGGACAGCTCCGGCTTCGCGGACCCGCAAGCCGCCGCGCAGCGCATGACCGGATTCACGCGCCAGGGCACGCTGCTGGGCGATCTCGCCTGGACACGGCTGACGCGCTGGCGCGAATCCCTGGCGCAGGTGTTCGAGAATCCGAGCTATTTGCAGGAGGTGGGGTCGATTTCCCGCGTGCGCGTCCGCTCGGGCGGCAGCCAGGTGCCGCTCATGGGCCTCTACCTGGCTGCCTGGATTCGCGACTCCCTGGCGCACGCCGGAGTATCCGCCGCCGTTACCTGGGAGACCGATCCCCACTTCGATGCGCGCGTGATGGTCGAAGTGGAACTCTCCGGCAAAGGGTTCCGGGTGCGCCTGGCGCGCGATGCAGAAAAACTGGTCGTCGGGGTGAACGACCTGGCCAGTTGCACCAGCCTGTCCACTCCCACCGATTACCTGCTCATGCGTGAAGAACTCGGCGTCACCACGCGCGATCGTGTCTTTGAGCGCACCCTGGTATCCGCCGCAGCGCTCGCGTATCCTACAAATCAATGAGTGCCCATTGGCATACTTCGCAGGATGAGGCGGCGGCCGCCGACGCCTGTGCCCGCCACGTCATCACCGTCCTCGACGAGGCCCTGTCCGGCCGGCAGTTTGCCACTTTTGCCATCTCCGGCGGATCCACGCCGCGGCTCATGTTCGGAACCCTCGCCCGGACCCGCTTTCCCTGGGATCGCGTGCACCTGTTTTGGGTAGACGAGCGCTCGGTTCCTCCCGGCGATCCCGCCAGTAACTTCAAACTGGCGGACGAGACGCTCATCCAACCGGCGCACATCCCGGCCACTCACGTGCACCGCATCGTTGGGGAAATCGCGCCAAAAACGGCGGCGGTCCGTTACGCTGCCGAAATCCGCGAATTCTTCGGCCTGGCTGCCGGTGAGTTGCCGCAGTTCGACCTGGTCCATCGCGGCATGGGCCCGGACGGCCACACCGCCAGTCTCTTCCCCGGTAGTCCGCTCATCAGCGACCACCAGGGGATCGCGGACGCCGTCTTCGCCCCACAGTTCAACCAGTGGCGCGTGACGCTGCTTCCGGGCGCGCTAATGGCTGCCAAACGCACCGTGTTTCTGGTGGCCGGCGCGGACAAGGCCGAAGTATTGCGCGCGGTCTTCCAGGAGCCGTACGATCCCTCCCGATATCCTGCGCAAATCGCGTCACAGGGCCAGGGCGTTGCCTGGTTTCTGGACGCTCCGGCGGCGGCTTTAATCAGTTGACAGACCCGGCGCAAACAGGCCTGGAACCAGCAGGTTACTGTGGTGCTCATCGCCCGCCAAGTGAAGTTTCGTACGGCGGATCCGTAACCTCAACACCCTTCATATAGATAAAATTCTTGACGCGCCACTACATATTGGGGCAAACTTACGGAGGTGTTTCTCCTGTAGAGATCCAGAGGAGTGAGCGGCATGGGACAATTGTCTGTAGACCTCAGTGCGAAAGTCGAATCCTTGAAAACCAAAACCAATACGAAGGCGACAGCGGGAGTATCCTTCCCCCGCTACTTCACGGCCCGGCTCGATGCGGGCAAGACCCCCTACGATGAGATTCAGTGGGAGACCCGCACAGCGTCGATCACCAATGACAAGGGCGCCGTCATTTTCGAACAGCGCGACATCGAAGTGCCGGTGGACTGGTCCCAGACGGCCACCAACATCGTAGCCAGCAAATACTTCTACGGCAAAGTCGGATCGCCCGACCGGGAAGCCAGCGTGGCGCAACTCGTGCAGCGGGTGGTGGACACGATCGCCGATTGGGGCAAGAAGGACGGATATTTCCGCAGCGATGCCGACGGCGAGAACTTTCGCTCCGAGCTCGCCCACCTGATGCTCACCCAGAAGGCCTGTTTCAATTCGCCGGTGTGGTTCAATGTCGGCGTCAAGGAGACGCGCGGCTACGGCTGGATCTATGACCGGCCGGCGGACCGCGTCACCCGGCTCGAGTCGGGTGTGCTGCGTCCACAGTGCTCGGCGTGCTTCATCGTGTCGGTAAAGGACTCGCTCGAGTCGATCCTTGACCTGGCCAAGACGGAAGGCATGCTCTTCAAGTGGGGCTCGGGCACGGGCACCAATCTCTCGCCCCTACGGGAAGAGGATGCGGTGCTCTCCGGCGGCGGCCGCGCCTCCGGTCCGCTATCGTTCATGAAGGGGTTCGACGCTTTTGCGGGAGTGATCAAATCGGGAGGCAAGACGCGCCGCGCCGCCAAGATGGTCATCCTCAACGTGGATCATCCCGACGTGGAGAAGTTCATCTGGTCAAAGGCCAAGGAAGAGAAAAAAGCGTACACCCTCGTGGAAGCCGGATACGATGCCTCGCTCGATGGCGAAGCCTACAGTTCCATCTTCTTCCAGAATGCCAACAACTCCGTCCGCTCCACCGATGATTTCATGGAAGCCGTTCAGCGCGACGGCGACTGGTGGACCAAGAGCGTGGGCGCCGGGCAGCCGGTAAGGCGATACAAGGCGCGGGAGATCATCCGCCAGATCGCCGAAGCCACCCACCAGTGCGGCGATCCCGGAATGCAGTTCGACACCACCGTGAACCGCTGGCACCCGTGCAAGAACACCGCCCGGATCAACGCCTCGAACCCCTGCTCGGAATACATGTTCCTGGACGATTCGGCCTGCAACCTGTCGTCGCTGAACCTGCTGAAGTTCGTGGGCCCCGACGGCCAGTTCGATGTGGAAGCGTTCCGCCACGCGGTGGACACCATGATCCTGGCCCAGGAGATCATTGTCGACAATGCCAGTTACCCCACCCAAAAGATCGGCGAGAACTCGCACAACTTCCGGCCGCTGGGGCTGGGCTTTGCCAACCTGGGTGCGCTGCTCATGTCGATGGGCGTTCCATATGACAGCGACCAGGGCCGCGACGTCGCCGGCGCCATCACGGCCATCATGTGCGGCCAGGCTTACCTGACCAGCTCACGGGTAGTAGAAGCCGTGGGCACGTTTGCCGGGTACCCGATCAACGAGCAGCCGTTTCTGGAAGTGATCCGGATGCACCGTGACGCTGTGGCCCGGATTAATCGGCACAACGTATCGCTGGCCCTCTACCAGGGGGCGCAGCAGTGCTGGGACGACGCTTACGAATCGGGCCGCCGGAACGGATACCGCAACGCGCAGGTCACCGTCATTGCCCCCACCGGCACCATCGGCTTCATGATGGATTGCGACACCACCGGCATCGAGCCCGACCTGGCACTCATCAAGTACAAGAAACTGGTGGGCGGCGGCGTCATCAAGATCGTCAACAACACGGTGCCTGCGGCACTCATCAAGCTCGGATATTCGCCCGAGCAGGTGGAGAAGATCGTCAGCCACATCGACGCCACCGGCACCATCGAAGGCGCGCCGCACCTGAAGCCGGAGCACCTCACCGTCTTCGATTGCAGCTTTCGCCCCCATAACGGCACCCGATCGATCCACTACATGGGGCACGTGCGGATGATGGCGGCCGTGCAGCCGTTCATCTCCGGCGCGATTTCGAAGACCATCAACATGCCCGAGGAATCCACCGTGGCAGACGTGATGGACGCCTACATCGAAAGCTGGAAGCTGGGGCTGAAGGCCGTCGCCATCTACCGCGACAACTCCAAGCGCGTGCAGCCGCTCAGTTCCGGGTCGGGCAAAGCAGAGAAGAAAACAGCAGGTGCCGCAACCGCTGCCGCGCCGGTCGAGAAGGTGGTATATCGGCCGGTGCGCCGGAAGCTTCCCGATGAGCGGCGGTCGATCACCCACAAGTTCTCCATCGGCGGACACGAAGGCTACATCACCGTCGGGATGTACGATGACGGCTCGCCCGGCGAGATCTTCATCACCATGGCCAAGGAGGGCTCAACCATCTCCGGGCTCATGGATGCGTTCGCCACCGCGGTGAGCTTCAACCTGCAATACGGTGTGCCGCTGAAGTTCCTGGTGGACAAGTTCGCGCACGTGCGTTTCGAGCCGAGCGGTTGGACCGGGAACCAGCAGATCCCGTACGCCAAGTCGATCATGGATTACATCTTCCGCTGGCTTGGTGCGAAGTTCCTGAGCGCGGAGTACGCGGTAACCGAAGCCGGTGAAACCGGCAACCTGCGTCCCACCGAGCCGGATCCGCAACAGGATCTGCCCTTCACGCCGGCGACCGCGGACGCCCCGCTCTGTGCCGAGTGCGGATCGATCATGACCCGCAATGGAAGCTGCTACAAATGCGGCAACTGCGGCGGCACAAGCGGCTGCAGCTAGCGGTACCCGTGGTAGTGGCTGTCGCCGCCGCTCGACGATAGCGACGGAGCACTCTCACGACTGGCCCGACACTCACTTTGCGTTTGCCCGGGCCGGCCGGCCAAAACAGGTCGGCACATCTCGCCAAGGCACCGCCGTGGTCCTGTGGATCGGCGGCGCCGCAGACGTTACCGCCGGCGTATTGAGTGAGCCTCTACCGGACCACCGCCTGTGCTTCCACGACGGGCGCCGGCGCGACCACCGGCCTGCCGATCCGCATTCCGTCCCAATCGTACGCGAATTCCCGCCCGCAATCGAGACAAACTACATAAGTTTCGCCGCGAACCGCGTTTTTCCTGGCGCCTGGTGTCAATGGAAACGTCGTATTCGTGTGGGAACAACCGAATAACGTGTTGAGAATGGATTGAAGCATTGTCGGGCCCCTCGATGATTAGATACAACATGGGCACCGTTCGTTGCAGTTTGTGTGCACACAATAACGACATCAGATTAGATTACGACCGCACATAACCGTAAATTCCAGGGCCCGGCAGAGCATGCCGCACGAAAGCGACTGGCGGGGATTCAATTCCATCGCCGGCAACTGTCTTTTCAAGCGCTTACAGCCATCACCCTCCGTTCGGTTCCAGCTGGCCGCGGAAAGGAAACAGGCTACACGGCATCGGTTTCTCACACCCCGAAAAACACGTTGGAATAATCGACACTGGAGCACGAATTCATCCGTCGGGGCGCCCCGTCTGCGTGCGGCACTAAAGGGTAAAACCGAAGCAATCGGAGGTGCCGAAAACGCGTATTTCGGCGCGATGAAGCGGTAGGGATTGCGAAACGAGATGTGCCGGTGCACGTTCGTGGTGCAGATGACTTGACGCGGTAACGCTTCCAAGCGTGGTTTCCCGCGTTTTCGCGGAGAAGACTTGCGGGTGTTGTCTCTACTTCACGGCCACCGTCAGATTCGGCTGGCTCTGCCTGCCTGCGATCGTCACCACAACATCCGCGTTGCCGGGCACGATCTTTTCGGGTACCAGGCAGTTGATCTGATAGAGACCGGCAATTGCAGCGGGCGCCGGGCCCTGATAGAGGATCGTCGCCGGCACGCCCGCAATGGTGACCGAAGCGGGATATCGCAGTGCGGAAGCGGAGACTATCGCGCCGTCGGCAGGCGCAGGGTCGATGGGCCCGAGCCCACTCATCCAGAGAACGACCGCCGATCCGGGAGCCGCGGGATTATCGGGAGAGTTGGAGCTGCCGTCCGGATAGGTGATCGCTCCCGGTCCCGATCCGGAGAGATCCGCCGAAAACACACCCGGCATCGTCGGTGTCAACGGCACGGTAATCGAATTCGAAGTGGTGCCGTTATACTCGACCTGAATCGTTGCAGGCCCGTTCTCGCCGACCCCGAACGGAATGATGGCGGAATCCGCCTTTTCGCTGACATAGAGCAACGGGGCGGCCACGCCGTTCACCAGAATCCGGGTACCGGACAGGATCGTGGCCAGGCGGTTGCTCGCGTCGAAGGCCGCTCGGACCAGTGCGGGCGGTCCTATGCCCGTGCCGAAAACTGTCACTACTTCGCCGGGGGCAAGCGACGAAGCGGCATAACTGGCGGCGTTGCCCACCGAAACGAGCCTCGAACCTGCGGGCGAGGCCGCCGACGCCAGATACAAAGCACGGCCGGATACCCCGGCAAACGTGGAAGTAAACGCGAGGTCCTGCCCCCTCAGGGCACCCGGCCCGGGCTCCTCGAGATCCTCCACGGTCTGCCCGTCCACTCGGTCGCCCTTGCCGATGACACGAGTGATCGAGCCGCTCCGCCACAGATAGAGCGCCATGCCGCCGTTGGTGTCGGACGCTTTGAACAGAACCGACCCCTGGCTGACGGCCACCCCCAGATTAGCGATCGCGTTCAGCTTCGCGAGCCCAGGCAGCGATGTATTCGAGTCGGCGATCCTGGTGATCGTGCGCGCAGGGACGTCGATGGCATACAGCCCAAAGTTGCCGGGGCTGTGGGCCGAATCGTCGGCGCGAAAGGCCAACAGTGTTCCGTCCATTGCGATTGCGGGCGCGTCGAACCGGGTGTGAAACGCCGTTGCCGGATTATCGGGCAAAGCCTGCAGCGAATGGAAAAGCTCCGTCAGACCAGCACCGTTCCCGTTCACCGGGGCAAGATAGAGTCCGGAGTAACCGGCGGCCGGGTCGGTACCGTCGCTGCCGAGCATGACTACGTTGTTGCCGCTGACGATTGGCGTGCTGAAAACGTTCACGGCACCACCTTGGCCGGCGTATGGCTGAAGATTGTCGGCAATGACGTGAAGAGCGGAGCCGTCCGGCTTAACCAGGTAATTTCCAACCGTTAGCGAACTGCCGTTGGCATTGAAGGCGACCGTGGCGCCATCAAACGAAAAGGCACCTGCCTGACGTGCGTATGAGTCGAAAACAGTGAAGGTGCCGCCGCTTGGATCCGCCGTGGCGTAATCGGCCAGTTTCACGATTGCGCCGCCGCTTGCCGGAACTGTGTACAGTCCCTGGTTGTAAGGTCCGGTTGACGTATCGCGAGCGACGAAGACGACCGAACCCCGATTGACTAATGGTGCCGTGTCCCGGATCTGTATGTCGTTGAAGGTAGCGTTGGCACCGGGAACACGCGTCTGAAAATCGATCAACTTCCGCAGTGTCTTGCCCTGGGTATCGAACGACCAGATCGCGGCGTGACTCCCGCCATCATTGAGCGGGCCCGGGTCGCGAAATACCAGGTACCGTCCGTCGAAAGCAGGCGTCGCGGAACCAATCGCCAGGTTGAATGTCCCCAGATTGTCCGGACGCTGGGTTGCGCCGTCCAGCACCTTCGTAAATGTATAGGATTGCTGGCCCCAGAGCCTACTTGCAGGGTTCAGAAACGAAAGCACCGACAGAGCCAGACAGGTCCGCCGGATGAGAGTTATTCTCTTACTCACAAGCCCCCCAAAACAGACATGCACCAAGTGCCGGTCCGATCTGCCCACGCACATCGGCCGGAACCGTACGTAAAAACCATAAGCCGGGGAGAGCCATGCGGCCCTCCCCGGGATTTCGAGCAGCCGTCCGAACCACGATCCGGGTTGCGGCCACCGTAACAGCCTGTGCTCAACCTTATTGCAAGAGGCACCAGGCGCTTCCACCGAAGCCGTTGATGGCCTGCACGCGATAGGTATACGTGGATCGCGAGTTCAGTTCGGTGTCGCTGTAGCTCACCCTCGTACCAACACCCGCTCTGGCGGAAAGCGTCGCTAGAGTCTGCCATGTCCCTGGAATACCTCCCGTAAGAACGGCTCGTTGGATGACGAAGCCCGTCTCAGTAGTTGCATTGTCCGTGAACTGCAGAGTAGTGTACCCGCGGCCGGTCGCGGAGATTACCAGATTGCTCGGAGCCGCAGGCAAGAAGGACAAGGGTCCGACGACGTTGCTCGGCAGGGAACGTCCGGCCAGGTTGTAGGACATGACCCGATAGTAATAGGTTCCGCCAACCGGCACCGGAACGTCGACCCAATTCGCGGATGTTCCCGGGTTCGCCGCGAGGAGGAATTCCGTCGGGCTCGTGAAGCCGGGGTCAGTCGCTCGCTGCAGGACGAAGCCAGTCTCGTTGAGCGAGTTGTCAGTCCACTGGAGCGTCACCTGCGGCGCCGCCGCATTTCCTCCAATTACCCCGGTGAGCCCGGTGGGCGCTGCCGGCGGACCGAAGTTCACCACGTTCGAAGGCAGCGAGGTGCCGTCGGCGTTGAATGCCCACACCCGGTAGTAATACGACTCGGTGAGCGGACTCGGAATCGGATTCGGATCGAGCGAAACAACCTGTGACGGCACAGCGTTGACGTTGGCGGCCACGGTGTATTGCATGAAATTCTTGTTGAAACCTGCATCTGTCGCCCTCTGTACGTAGAAGCCGGTTTCGTTAGCCGCATTGTCGGTCCAGGTGAGCGTGACCAGAGTCCCGTTCGGCTGCGCGGTGAGGTTCGTAGGAGCCGGCGGTCCCGCGGTGACGTTGATCACGATGGGGCGCATCATATCGTTTTCCTCGTGACCGAGGAGGTGACAGTGCCACACGTACTCCCAGCCGAAATTGTATTTTTGGTTGAGGAGCGGAGGGACGATCGGGTTTCCGTTGGGACTTACATTGGTGAACCCGGAAGGCACTCCATCGGGCTTGGTTACATCCAGCGACCGTATGCTGTTGCCAACCGCAAAGGGCAGGAAGGAAGGAACCTTTGGCTGCAATGCCACGATCACGTCCTCCAGAGGATTCATCCGGACGGTCTCTTTCCACCCGATTTCATTCGCATCGGGCGCCCGCACCGCGCCATCCCAACCTACCCGGTTGATCAACTGCACATTGAACAGGTGGAAGTGTACGGCGTGTGTATCCACCCCGTTGTGAGTGATTTTCCACAGCTGCCGTTCCCCGTCGTGGATCACTTCCGTCGGCGGATCGATATAGTAATACGGAATCGTGGTTTGGTTCAGGAAATTCGTATTCGGGATTTCGACGCCCAGAGTCGAGTTCATACGCCCGTAGTCGGGATCGAAAAGCTCCTGGATGGCCTTGGGCTGCATGCTGACGGTAACAGGTGCCGCCATCGGCTGGCCTGCAGGCGTGGTCGGAGTGAATGTCATGGTTGAATCGGAGATGCGCGCGTGAGCGTCGGTGTAGGACTTTCCGTAAGCCAGATTGAACGCGGGTTCGCCGACCACCATCTGCTTTTGCGACTGCGCAAAGGCAGCTGGCATAGCCGCTGCCAGCGCATTGTAATTGAAGGGAACGGCCGTATTTCCCGTAACGCGGAACTGCATCATGGTCCGGATATTGGGACCGAATCCAGCCGCTGTCTTCCCGGTGCCCCCAGTGGAGCGAAAGTCCGGGTCGTTGGTGTAGTAGTCGTTGCGCGGATCGAACCCGGGAACGGGAGCGGGAGCATCGTTGTACAGGATGAGCGTGGATCCGCTGGGGACCGACGAGAAATCGACTATGACATCGGCGCGTTCCGCGGGCCCCAGGAACAGGGCGTGCTTATCCACGTTAAGGACGACGATATCGCGGCGGTTGTAGTTGTAGCCGACGGGAGTAGGTGGGATTACTGCCGGTGCCGGGAGTAAGCCCGCTTCGGTGCCGATCTGGATCATCGCGGGTCCCGCGACGCTCGGATCGGGTACGCCGCCGGCGCGGGCGTCGGTGGGCCATGTGGATGGCCAGCAGTTCGGGGGAAGACCGGAGGCGCTGAGCGCGAGATTGCCCGTGGCGAGCCCTCCAGGCTGAACGTCCGTATTCACGAGGCAATTCGGGAGCATCGCCGGGATCGTGATCGGCGGGGGATCCCAGCGCGGAAACGCAGGAACCATGGACACCTCGGTGCAGTTGGTCTTCGATGGGGTCCCTTTACAGATGTTTCCGTTCGGATCCGACGCATAGTAAAGCTGAAAGTTGAAATAACGGTCGTTCGCGGCATTCAGGATACGGAACCGGTATGCCTGCCGCCCGACATTCAGATACGGGTACGCGGTGCCGTTGACCAGTGGTGTATCGAGGAAGGCTTCGGGCACCAGTGACGGATTCGGAATCGCCGGGACTTCTTTCGGCTGTCCGGGAAGGGGATTGATCACGGGAATAGGCCCATGCGTCATGGTGGCAACAGTTTGCGGCGGCCAGAACCAGGGACCGTAATCCCATCGGCCCATGGCGTTCGCACCCTCCAAATCTTCGGGATTCTGATTCGGCATGTATACATGAGGGAACCAGAGGGCGCCGAAGCCACCGTACCGCGTGGTGTCCCAGGTGGGATCCTGTGCCATGAGCGCGGCGGTCTGCGGAACGAACGTCCGGTCCTGTATGATCAGCGGGATTCCCCACTTATTCACGCCGCCACCCTGGTTCGGCAGCACGCCGCTATTAATGAGCGCGTCCTCGACGCTGTCATGAAGGAGGTAACCGGCGGCGATGCCCGCGTAGATGTTCAGACGCGTGATTCCGTAAGCGTGATCGTGGTAGAACATCAGCCGGCCGCTCTGCTGATTGGGGTAGTAATACGTGGCCAGGCCGTCAGCCGGGACTTGGTCCACAGGGATGGACTTGCCGGGGCCGATCATATCGGGCACGTTGGCAAAGCTCGCCCCTTTGCGGTAATTCGTGATTTCGCCGGCGGGCGTGATCCACTGATGCGGCGTGCCGTCGCTGATCCAGGGCGCATCGCTTCCATGAAGATGCACGGTGGACCGGTTCTGGGTATACAACTCGGAACCGCCAAGGGGACCGGTGCCCGCGCCCATGATCGTGGTGTCCACCGGAAGGAACAGGTCGCCGTTGCTGCCCGGGCCCACCGTCCCGCGGGCATTGCCCAGGGTCGGCAAATTGTTCCGCATCAGGATGCGAACCGGCCTGTTCGTCTGGGCGACGATTACCGGCCCGAAATAGTGATTGGTGTTTCCACCATCGGCCGCCGGGTTCATGTCCCGGTAACCGCGCAGCGCAGTAAGCGGCAGATCGCTGTGCAGTTTCTGTGCGTACTGATCGAGCGAGAGGGTGTAGTAGTCCGAACCCGGATAGGTCAACGTATCCGGCACCGCGATTGGAATGAACTGTCCCAGGTTATTGGCGTTGCTGGAGCCCAGTCCGGGCAGCGAGTCCACGAACTTGCGCAGCGCCGGGGTGTACGCCCAGTTCGGAACGTCGCCGAATAGAGTGGGGGGCGCGAGGCTGGTCGAACCCGGCGCGGTGACCTGCGGTTTGATTTCGCTGCTCCCGCGACCGTCTTTTCCCACGGCGCGGCGAATTGCGGCGCGTTCCGCCGCGGCCTCTCTCTGCGCCTGCGTCATGCTCCGCATCCGGCTCAGTTTGCGTTGTGACGTAGGGCTGGAATTGGCTTCCTTATTGCCCGAATCCTGGGCTAAGGCAAAGCCCAGTCCTAATCGTAAAACCAGAACAGCCGCGCCTGATGCAAGACACAGGCGCCAGAGCATGGATCGGCGAATGCCGCGGCTCTTTCTGCGTGGTGGGGCGGTGGAATGATTTGACAACACAGATCCGATATCTCCATGAACGGTGATTTTTGTTGGAGGAAATGGGTAACGGCCTCCCACTCGACTTGTCAACGAGCGGCGGCGAGGCAATAAGCCCCCGAATAAAGTGGGGGCCTGACCGGGAACTGCCGGACTGAACACTAGTGCCCGGTCAAAAATTTCTTCTCATCGATTGTGCGAAGTCAGGACGGGGGCGCGTACTTCCTGCTGTCACCATGCTCCGGGCCGGGGCGAACCCCGGCGGATCGCACTTGCTCGTACCGCAAAGCGGCGTCAGCCGTGCAGCTTGGAGGCAATGGCACCAGCGATCGCATGGCCGTGAAATCGCCCGTTCTCGATAAAAATCTCGTTCGTGTGCATGCCCGCCACGATTACGCCGGCCAAGTACACGCCGGCCCGTTCGCTCTCCAATGTTTCCGGATTCGTGCGCGGACGTAGGGTGTCGGGCTCCAGCGTGATTCCCGTGGCATTCAGGAATTCCAGGTCCGGCTGATATCCGATTAGGGCAAAAACAAAATCATTCTTTACGCTGATTTCGCCCTCGGGCGTCGCGATACGAATCGACTCCGGCAGAATTTCCATGACACTGGAATGGAAATAAGCCGGAATTTCGCGGTTCTTGATACGGTTTTCAATATTGGGCTTGATCCAGTATTTCACGCGGTCGGAAATGCCCGAACCGCGGTGGATGAGTGTTACCCGGGCGCCGGTCCACCACAGCTCCAGCGCCGCGATGGCAGCGGAATTCTTGGCTCCGACCACCGCCACGTCGTGATTGTAGTAGGGGTGCGGCTCCTTGTAGTAGTGCAACACTTTGGCCAGTTCCTCACCGGGCACGTTCAGCATGTTGGGAACATCGTAATAGCCGGTAGCCAACACCACTTTCCGCGCCAGGTAGGTATGCGGGCACCCCAACCGGCCGATGGTTGCGATCTGAAATGCGTTGTCTTCGCCGCCGATGCGCTCGACGCGCTCGTACTGCCGGACATCGAGCCGGAAATGATCCGCCACCCGGCGGTAATACTTCAGCGCTTCGTGCCGGTTCGGTTTGTCATTCAGGCTGGTCATCGGGATGTCGCCGATTTCCAGCAGCTCCGGCGTGGTGAAGAAGGTCATGTTGGTGGGGTAGTGGTAAATGGAATTCACCACGCACCCTTTTTCGACCAGCACCGTGTGCACGCCGCGCTGCTGGAGTTCGATGCCGCACGCCAGCCCGGTAGGGCCCGCTCCCACCACCAGCGCGTCGAAGGATTCCATCAAAGCTTGCTCTCCACGTCGCGATAGATGCTTTCCAGCGCGGCATCCAGCGCGGCCGGATCCTTGCCGCCGCCCTCCGCCATGTCGGGCCGTCCTCCGCCCTTGCCGCCGACCGCCTGCGCCAGCGACCCCGCCAGCTTTCCCGCATGCACTTTGCCAGTCAGGTCTTTGGTCACCGCCGAAACGATCGCGACGCTACCGCTCTCCGTGGAGGCCAGAACCACCACCGCCGTCTTCCAGCGGTTGCGCAGGGAATCGGCCAGCGACCGCATCTGCTGCCGGTCCATTCCCTCGATGCGGGCCGCAAGCACCTTCACTTCCTTAACGGTGCGCGCCCTGGCCTCGAGCGCCCCAGCGGCCGAATGCGCCAGCTTTTCCTTCAGGTGTTCCACCTGGCGGGTGAGCTCGCGTTCACTGGCCAACCGTTTTTCAATGTGCTCGACCAGTTCCGGCTCCGAGGCCTTCACCAGTTCGGCGACCCGCCGCAGCGCATCGGTCGATTCCTGGTACTGCCGCAGCGCCGCCTCGCCGGTGACGGCTTCGATGCGTCGCACACCCGCCGAAATGCTGCCCTCGTAGACAACCTTGCAGATGCCGATATCGCCGGTGCGGCGCACGTGCGTACCGCCGCACAGTTCGCGGCTGAAATCGGGCACCGAGACCACCCGCACCTGTTCGCCGTACTTCTCGCCGAACAGTGCCATGGCACCCGTGGCAACCGCCTGGTCGAGCGGCATCACGTTGGTTTCGACTCCGGTGTTGCGCAGGATCTGCTCATTCATGAGCCGCTCGACCTCCTCCAGTTCGGCGCGATCCATGGCCGCGTAATGGGTGAAATCGAAGCGCAGCCGTCCCGGCTCCACCACGCTGCCGGCCTGCTTTACGTGCGTCCCGAGCACGCGCCGCAGGGAAGCGTGCAGCAGGTGGGTGGCGGTGTGGTTGCGGCGAGTGGCATCGCGCAGCGGCCCGGCCACCTCGGCGAACAGCACATCGCCCACTCGAATGGGGCCGTGCGTGAAAACGCGGTGCACGGTGAGGCCGGGAACGCCGGGGAACGCGGTCTCCACATCGGCCACCTGTTCGCGCGACGCGGAATACAGGGCGCCGCGATCGCCTACCTGTCCGCCCGCTTCGGCATAAAACGGCGTCTGGTCGAAAACCAGCTCGGCCCTGGTGCCGGCGGAGATCTCTTCGACCGGCTGCCGGTCCACCACCAGCCCGACCACCCGCGACTCGCTCTCCAGGTCCCCGTACCCCAGGAACTTCGTGCGCCCGTACTCCAACAACTTCTGATAGGCCGGGACCACGCCGGCCTTCTCGCCGCCCTTCCAGCTCGCCCGCGCGCGCTCGCGCTGCTGCTCCATTTCGCGGTCGAAGCCTTCGCGATCGATAGTGAGGCCGTGCTCGCGCGCCATATCTTCCTGCTCGTCGAGCGCGAGCCCGTAGGTGTCATACAGCTTGAAGGAAACGGCTCCGGACAGCGTGCGGCCCGCCACCTGCTTCACCGCCTCGTTGAACTGCTTTTCGGCTTCCAGGAAGGTGGTGGCGTAGCGATGTTCTTCGTCTTTCACCACGCGTGCCACGCGCTGCACGCTCTCGATCATCTCCGGGTAGGGGCCTTGCATCAGCTCTGCCACAAAGCCCGTGAGCCTGTAGAGGAACGGTTCCTCCACCCCGTTAAGCCGCGCGTTGCGCATGGCCCGGCGCATGATCTTGCGCAGCACGTACCCGCGGCCCTCGTTGGAGGGCAGCACGCCGTCGTGGATCAGAAACGCCGCGGCGCGGGCGTGGTCAGCCGCGATGCGCAGAGCGGTATCCACGCGGGGGTCGGCGCCCGGCGCCACTCCAAACAGGTCCGCGGCCCGCACGATGATGGGATAGATCAGGTCGGTATCGTAGTTGGACAACTTACCCTGGAGCACCGCCGCGATGCGCTCCAGGCCCATGCCGGTATCGATCGAGGGCCGCGGCAATGGTGTCAGGATTCCCTTGGAATCGCGGTCGAACTGCATGAACACGAGATTCCAGATCTCGACGAACCGGCCGCCCGCATCGCTCGGAAACGCCTCGCCCTCCCGGCCAGGTTCGGCCGCTTCTACCCCGAGATCGTAATGGATCTCGGAACACGGCCCGCAGGGGCCGGTCTCGCCCATCTGCCAGAAGTTGTCCGCTTCATCCAGCCGGAAAATGCGGCTCTTGGGAATACCGGCCACCTTCTGCCACAGCGCCTCGGCCTCGTCATCGTCGCGAAATACGGTGACGTAGAGCCGGTCTTTGGACAGTCCGTAGTCCTTGGTGAGTAAGTCCCAGGCGAACTCGATGGCTTCCGCCTTGAAGTACTCGCCGAACGAGAAGTTCCCCAACATCTCGAAGAACGTGTGATGGCGGCGAGTGTAACCGACGTTTTCCAGGTCGTTGTGTTTGCCGCCGGCGCGCGCGCACTTCTGCGAGCTGGCGGCGCGCGTGTAGTCGCGTTTCTCGAGGCCCAGAAAGACATCCTTGAACTGCACCATGCCTGCGTTGGTGAACAAGAGGGTCGGATCGTTGACCGGCACCAACGAGGAGCTGCGCACCACGCGGTGGCCCCTTTCGGCAAAGAAGTCGAGAAAGCGCTGTCTGATTTCGTGACCTGTCACGGAGTTTCCTTCAGAAGGTGGAGTCAATACAATTGTAGCGGGTAGGGCAGGCCAAAGGTTCCCTTGCGAGCTGTTACTCGTGCCGCAAAGCGACCATCGGATCGAGCTTCATGGCGCGCCGCGCCGGGAAGTAGCAGGCCGCCATGGCGACCGCCGTCAGCAGCAGCGAGACCGCCGTGAACGTCAGCGGATCGCTGGCGGCAACGCCATACAGAAGGCTCGCACCGGCTCGGCCGAGCCACAACGCTCCGAGCAGCCCGAGCCCCAGGCCCGTCAGGCTCAACCTCAGCCCCTCCCCGATCATCATGCGGAAAATCGCCCCGGCCTGCGCGCCTACGGCGATGCGGATGCCGATCTCGTGGGTGCGTGCCGCCATGGAATACTGGATCAGCCCGTAAATGCCGATGGCGGCCATCAGGAGCGCCATTGCGGAGAAGGCGATCAGGAGGGAGGTCTGGAACCGCCGCTCGGTGAGGAAGCGATCGAGCCGCATCTCGAGCGTGGTCACGCCATACACGGGCACGCGCTTGTCCACGTCACGCACGCCAGCCTGAAGCGTCCCCGCCATCTTCAATGGATCCTCCGTGGACGTTCTTACGAGCAGGGTCACCAGCCGCGAGGGATTCTGCGCCATCGGCTCGAACATCTGCGGAATTGGATTGATTTCCAGTCCCTGCCGCCGCATGTCCCCCACCACTCCGACCACCGTAAACCACCCTCCGGCAGTATCCCCGGCGCCGGGCCTGAATCGCTGGCCCAGCGCATCGCGCCCGGGCCACAGGCGGCGGGCCATCGCCTCGTTGACGATCGCTACGTGCGGCGCATCCGGCCCGTCTTCGACGGAGAAGAACCGGCCCCTCAGTAAAGCCGTTCCGAGGGCTTTGAACAGCCCCTCGCTGACGCCATCCCTCCGGAACCGCAGGCCCTCGGAGGCCGTTCGCGAGTCGCCTTCCAGGGTGACGTTCTGTTCCGGGTTTCCCCCAATGAAAAGGATCGTCGATCATGCCGGCGCTCTCCACGCCGGGAAGTGCTTCCATGCGTTCGATCACGCGCCGATACAACTCCGTGCGCTGTGCGGGTAGCGGGAAGGCTGGGCTTGCAAGCTGCATCGAGAGGAGCCGTTCGGGGCGAAATCCAGGATCCACCCGCTCCACCGTCCACAAGCTCCGCATCAGCAGCCCGGCCCCCACCAGCAGAACGATCGCCAGCGCGAATTCCGTCACCACCAGCGCCCGCCGAACCCCGCGCGCGGCGATTCCGCCCGCGATGCCTCTTCCACCCGGGTGACCGGCGGAAGCCGGCTTCCGACGTGCCATGATGGCTGGCGCAAGTCCCACCAGGATTCCCGTGAGAAGGCAAAGCGCCAAAGCACAACCCAGCACGCGCGCGTCGAGGCTAACTTCGTCCAGGCGAGCCAGGTTCCCGGGCTTGACGGCCAGCACCAGGCGGATGCCGGCCAGGGCGACCAACAACCCCACCACTCCCGACACCGCCGACAGGGTCAGGCTCTCCGCCAGTAGCTGGCCTACGATCCGCGTACGGCTGGCTCCGAGCGCCGCTCGAATCGCCATTTCCCTTTGCCGGCCGGTGCTGCGAGCCAGCGTGAGGCTGGCGACGTTGCTGGCGGCGATCAGCAGCACCAGAAAAACCGCGCCGGTGAGCATCCACAATGCCAGCCGCGGGCGGGTTCCGGTCAACTGGAGGCTCAACGGCACCACGCTGATGCCCCGGTTCCGGTCGCCCGCCGGCAACCGCTCGTCGAGACGCCGCGCAATCGCGCTCATCTCCGCCTGGGCCTGCGCCACCGTCACCTTCGGCCGCAGCCTCCCGACCACGAACCATGTATCTCCGCCACGCACACCGCGGCGCGTTTCCCAATCCGGAAAGAGCGTCTGCGGCTCCCACACGTCCGCCTGGAGTGGCTCCAATTGGAAACCCGCCGGGAGAATGCCGATGATTTGGGAACGAGCGCCGTCAAGCACGATGGTCGCGCCAATGGCATCGGGCGAGCCGGCAAAGCGCGCATGCCAGAAACGATAGCTGATCACAGCCAGACGCTGCCGCTCTGCCGCCTCCGTGGACGAGAACGTGCGCCCCTGGAATGGTCGAAAGCCAAGCAAGGAAAAAAAGTTGGGGGAGATCCTGCCGACGCTGATATGTTCCGCCTCGGTTGCGCCGGTGAGCGTCACGGAAACGGGATCGAAGACCGCCAGATCGGCGAAGCTCCGGCTTTGCCGACGCCACTGCTCGACCTTCCAATAGGCGGATCGTCCTTCGCGCACGCCCTGGCTCGGATTCTCGCTCCACAACATCGCAAGTTGCTCCGCGGCGCTGTAAGGAAGCGGCCGGAGCAGGACCGCATTCAGCACGCTGAACATGGCGGTATTGGCGCCAATGGCCAGCGCCAGTACCGCTACCGACGTTGCCGTGAAGCCCGGATTCTTCGCGAGTGCCCGCAGGGCGTAGTGGATGTCCTGCCCCACGGTTGCAGCGAAAGCGAACACGTTTCGCTTAGGTACGCTTCATCGGCGGGTGTCATAGCTCCACTGCTGCGCAGTGCGGCGAGTATAACACACGCGCCAGCCTGGCTGGACTCGAGGCTTGAGCTCCTTGAGCTCCTGGACCTACGCCAGCGTCGCCAGCGCCTGTTCGAAATCGGCCAGCAGGTCGCGCCAGTCTTCGATGCCCACCGACACCCGGACCAGCCCATCCGTGACGCCCGATTCGGCCAGTTCCGCGGCGCTCATTCCCGAGTGCGTCGTGCTCTTCGGATGGCACGTCAGCGTCTCCACCCCGCCTAGCGACACGGCGTTCCGCGCGATCCGCACGCGGCGGAGGAACTCGAACGCGGCCGGCTTACCCCCGGCGAACTCCATCGAGAAGATCCCGCCCGGGAAGGCGCATTGCTTCTCGAAAATACGTTTCTGCTCCGCGTCCGTGAACAGCGTCGGATAGATCACCCGGCTCAGGTGACGGTTGCCGACCAGGGCTTCGGCCACCCGTTGCGCGTTCTTGCTTTGCCGGTTCATGCGCAGCGTCACCGTGGGTAGCCTTCCATCCAGCATCCAGCACTCGTCCGGCTGGAGGATGTTGCCGAACATGCCGCGGCGGCTGCGGATTTGGTGGATCAGCTCCGCCGTGCGGGTAATCGCCACACCGGCAACCATGTCGCTGAAGCCGGACAAATACTTGGTGGCGGAGTAAAGGGTGATATCGGCGCCCAGCAGCAACGGGTGCTGGAAGGTGGGCCCCAGGAAGGTGTTATCCACCATCACCACGGGCTTGTCGGGGTGCCTGGTCGCGGCCTCCACCACGCGCTCGATGTCGGTCATGATCAGGGTCGGGTTCGCCGGCGTCTCCAGGTAGACGATGCACAGGTTCTCCGCCGTACGGATCGCCTCGTCGATGGCCGCCGAATCGCCCGACCGCACCGCTATCCCGCGCACCCCGAACGGCTCCAGGAAGCTATGGATCAGTCCGGTAGTCCCGCCGTAGAGCGGCGTGGTGTACACGATGGTGCTGTTGGGCCGCATGCAGGCGAAACACGCTGTCATGATCGCGGCCATGCCGGAATTGAACACCGCAGCCTCGCGCCCGCCGGGTTCGAGCGGAACGATCTGGTCCTCCAGAATCTCCGAATTGGGGTGGGAAAAGCGCGAATAGATCAGGTCCGCCCGTTCCCCTTCGACCGGCTTGATCTTGCCCGTGGTGATAGCGAACGCATGTTCCGCTGCCTCCGGGCTGGCAAATACGTAAGTAGAGCTGCGAAAAACCGCCGGGCGCGCCGAACCGAATGACAGGCTCGGGTCAAATCCGCGAGTGAGCACCGCCGTACGTGGCCTCACGTCGCCGTGGCCCTGTGTATGATCGGCCATTATGCCTCCATCCAGAGTGTAACCTGTCGGCGGCGCCACGCACATCCCGAAAGTGGTGGTTTCGCCACGCAGACGGCGGCGTTCGAGCGGGACTAAGGACCTGGCGGCTAAAGCCGGAGGTCTGGCGCACCATATGGGGCGCGCCAGCCCCTGGGGTTTCACTGCTTCTTGCGCGGGCTGTCGCGGGACGCGTCGTCCTGTTTGCGCTGTTCTTCCTGGCGCCGTTGACTCTCGGCTTGCCGCTGCTGTTCTTCCTGGCGACGCTGGCTTTCGGCTTGCCGCTGCTGCTCTTCCTGGCGCCGTTGGCTTTCGGCTTGCCGCTGCTGTTCTTCCTGGCGCCGCTGGCTCTCGGCTTGCCGCTGCTGTTCCTGCCGCCGTTGGCTTTCGGCTTGCCGCTGCTGCTCTTCCTGGCGGCGTTGGCTTTCGGCTTGCCGCTGCTGCTCTTCCTGGCGGCGTTGGCTTTCGGCTTGCCGCTGCTGCTCTTCCTGGCGGCGTTGGCTCTCGGCTTGCCGCTGCTGTTCCTGGCGCCGTTGGCTTTCGGCTTGCCGCTGCTGCTCCTGCCGCCGCGCGCTTTCGGCGCGGCGCTGCTCGTCGGCCCGGCGTGCCTCATCCGACTGGCGGGCTTCCTCTGCGCGTCGCTCCTCCTCCCGGCGGCGGGCATCGACGGCGCGTTGGACCTCGTCCTGCCGGCGCTGGGAATCTGGCGGCCGCGACTCGAGCGGCCGTGACTCCGCCGGGCGTGATTCGGGGCGGACACTGCGTGGGCGGCTGTCGGCGCCAATCACCGGCGCCACCGGCGTCACCGTGGCAGGCAGGTCCCGCCGCACTACCACGGGACGCTCCGCCAGCCGCTCCGGCGGACGCACCACACGATTCGGTTGGCCTCCGCGGCGCGCCACGTAGCTGTCCCGCCCGGGCTGCACGTCGGGACTGTTTGCCGGGCGTGCCCCGGCCAATCCGGCGTCTGCCTGCCGTATCCGTGCGGGCGCGACTTGCCGGCCACCGGCGAAGATCTCCCGCGATACCGCCGTTACGTGCCGCCGGTTCATATAGCTCGCCGGCGCTTCTGCGCTGCTGGCGCCCGGATTCACGCGGCGCAGATACGTGCCGCTCGCGCGATAAGGCGGCCGGAACGGTTCGTGCGGCCCCAGGGGAATCCAACCCACGTGCCCGGTCCCCGGATTTTTCACGAACACCACCAACGCGGGCGCCCACACCGGACGCACGATCCGCGGACCCGGCACCCACACCCAAGTCGATCCCAACAGAACCCATCGTCCATAGTGGAACGGCGCGAAGCCCCAGCGCGCATCGTCGATCCAGGTCCACCCCCACGGCGCGCGGTACACCCAGCAGCCATACCGGTAAGGCGCCCAATCGACTCCCATATCCCGCGGAGTCCAGATTGCGCCATAGTCGCTGTCCACCGACCAGTCGCCGTACATGCTGAGATCTTCCACGCCCGTCATTTCAGCCGGCACGTAGGGTTCCGACGCCTGTATGGAACGCTCGGCCAGCAGGTCCTCGCTCATGCACCATTCGTCCCATGGATCCGGCTTTGGGGCGGGCAGAAATTCGGCGCTCACCTGCTCACCCGCGAACAGGCGCAGCATCTGCCCCGCCGCTACCGGGAACCGCTGCCCGCCGGCCGCGGCTTCCGCCTCGCCGGAGCGCACAGTGAGCATGGTGACGTTGCCATCCGGCGTCACATCGATGCGGTAATCGCCTACCCGCAACAGCGTGATCGCCGCCGCAGGCGTATCGACCTCGTATACTTCGTCATCATCCATGCGCGGAATGCGCAGATTGATGGCGCCCTGCGAAACGCTCAACTGGGTGGTGCGATCGTCCAGATACAGCACGGCGAACGCGGTTTCCGGGGCCATGTGGACCGCCGTGGTGCCGACGTGCAGGTCGGCATGCGAATCCGTATCGGTCCAGAGGCGGTCGCCGGTAGTGAGGGGATAGTTCAGAGTCGCCGGCGCCCACTCTTCATTGCCGGGCCGCAGCGAAACCGAACCATTCATGGAGCCCAGGCGCGCGACGCGCGCTGGCGGATCGGCCGGGTCCTGGCACCACAACACGCCGGCCACTGCGAAGAAGATCCAACTACGGAGCCCGAAGACCCGCAGTCTCATACTGCCCCCTATCTACCGCAAGGTGAGAAGAACCCGATTTGGCGCGGATCGCTCTCTGGCGATGTTACTCGCGCGCGTAATACCCCGTCTTCGCCCGTATTACCAGCCCCGGCCGCTTCGCCTGAATCCGGATCTTGCGAAAGGTGCCGTCGCGCTCCGGACTGGTCGAGTGGTAGGCCAGCGAATACGCCGACCGCAGCTCATCGCCGATTTCGCGGAAGTGCTCCGCCAAGCTCGCCTGCACGGCATCGAAATCGGCTCCACCGGTCTCTTGTGCGATCCGCTGCATCACGCCCATGCCGTATTTGTTCCTTCCTGTAAGCCGGCCGTTTCTCTCATCGGTGTAACGGACGCAAAAAAGGAGCACATCGTTACTTTGCGCTGCCTCGATGGCTTCCATCATGTGGTGGGCGCTGGCGTTATCCTCTCCGTCGCTGAAGACGATCAAGGCCCGCCGCCCTTTTTCGGCCTGGGGCATCATCTGCACCGAAGAATAGTAGATCGCATCGTAGAAAGCCGTGCCGGCGGTACGGATTTCGAGGGGGCCGAGCATCGGATAAAGCGACTTGTCCCTCGCTCCATGGTAACCCTCGAGCGCATCGGCAAGGGACGCGGCAGCCGGCGATTTGAACTCCGCCACCAGCCGGGGATGGTTGGCAAAACAGACCAGGAAAGCCCGGTCCTGGACGCGCAGCACAGTGGCAAGAAAGGCTCGGACATCCTTATGGTGCTGCTTGATGAATGATGGTGCTGCTTGATGAATGCGCCCTGGCTGCCGCTGATATCAACCACCAGCCCCAGGTTGAGAGGCACGTCCTCGCTGCGCGCGAAAAACGAGATCTTCTGGGCGACGCCGTCTTCGGTGACCTCGAAGTCGTTCTGGCTGAGGTCGGAAACGAGCTTTCCCCGGGCATCCCGCACCGATAAGCCGACGTTGACCAATCGGACATCGACATGGATTTGGGTCTGCGCGAAGCACGCCAACCCGGCCAGGCACACCGCCAGCAACCGCTTCATATCTCCTAGAACGTTCGGCCCGGGCGGCAGAATGCAAAAACTGGGGTTCCCTGCCCCGCTCCTTCGCCGGTTCCCGGAGGCATTCTTGCGAAACGCCCTAGTGCAATTTGCCACGCCGGCCGATGTGTCTATCAGTATCGTGTTCGCTCGTTTATCCAGCAGACGCCTGGCCGTCGCGGCAGGCTTGGTGGTGATCGCCCTGGCCTCAACCCGGGTTTGGAGCCACCGCTCGCCGCCCGGCGGGGTCTGCCGTGTCGGTATCCGCAATCACGCCGCGCCCGGGGTGCGCCTCCAGTGGATCGACTCGCCCGAGAGACCCGAAGAAGCGATCCGGCTGGGCGTCATGCAGTACCTCTCGCGACTGCTGGGATACGGCTCGGCCGGCCTCGTCCTGTGGCAGATGGCTCGAGTGCGCCAGGCCCGGCGGGTCGCCGTCCGCGCGAATTCCGCGTTCGACCTGCCCGCTACTCTCGATAGCCTCAATCGCCTGTTTACGCCCCCGCCTGGTCGCGCTGATGGGCAGCACGATGGGCGTTGAAAGCCGGTCGGCGGTCCGGCAACCGGCGGCCGAAAGTCCACCCGCCGGAAACCCCAGCGGCCCCTTACTACCGGGAACGGCCTGCGATAAAGGCGATATTCTGATCGTCGATGACAATCCGGTGAACCAGGTTGTAGCGCTGCGGGCCGTACGCGAACTCGGCTATATGGGCGAGGTCGTCTCGGGCGCGAGTGAGGCAATTGAAGCACTGCGCGCACGCCGCTTCGACCTGGTGCTGATGGACTGCCAGATGCCAGGCATCGATGGCTACGAAGCCACTGCCGAAATCCGCCGCCTCGAATCCGCGACCCGGGATCGCGTCCGCACCCCGGTGGTGGCTATGACCGTCAGCGCCATCGAAGGGGACCGCGAAAAATGCCTTACCTCCGGCCATGGACGATTATCTGGCCAAGCCCGTCCATTTTTCGGATCTCGTCGCGGCGCTCGAGCGCTGGGTCCGGCGCGATCCGCCGGTCCTTCGTGCCGCCATGCTGTAGCCGTTCACCCGTTGCGCCATCGTAGCACCGCGCGCGGAATGCCATGTTGCCGCGTTCTTTTCCGTCGGGCAGAGGCACCCCGGCAGTGACCGTCACGACTTAAATTGGTGGAGGCGGGGGGAATTGAACCCCCGTCCGAGAAAGCCCGCAATGAAGAGCCTACGTGCGTAGCCGGCTCAGAAGTTTCGACCACCGCTTCAGAACCGGCGAGAGCGGCGGCGGCCTAGCCCGATTGAGTTTCGACCTGCCGGCTCCGGACCGAAGCCTTCGATCTATCCCGCAAGATGACGCTCACTCACCGCCGCGCGGGCTCAGCGGCTGGAGCGGCCACCTAATTAATTAGGCAGCGTATGCAAACTGCGTGTTGGCAGTTATGTTTTCCGATCGTTTTACGGGAGCTCGGAACCCGGCACGCCTCCCCACCACGATTCAATCCCGTCGAATCCGGTGCGCCCCCTTTTCTCAGGTAAGCCCTTTGGTGGGTACTACACTCCCATTCTAGCACTGGCGCGAGCGCGCTAGAATCGAGGTATGCGTACTCGGGGCGTTCCTATTGTGGCCGTTCTCTTTTCCGGTGTGCTCGCCATGGCGGTTGCGGCGCGCGCGGATGCACCCATGACCCAGCTGGATATCGCCGTCAAGACCCAGTCCGGCCGTCCCATCGACCGCGCCAGCGTCATCGTCCGCTTCATGGAAGGGCGCTCCATCGCTAAACTCGGCAAGCATGTCCGCACTACCTTCGAATTGCGAACCAATCAGGAAGGGCAGGTGCGGGTCCCCGCCATCCCCCAAGGGAAAATCCGTATCCAGGTCATTGCCAAGGGCTACCAGACGTTCGGCCAGATCTTCGATGTGACCGAGGAAGAAAAAACCATCCCGATCACGCTCAATCCGCCGCAACAGCAATACTCCGCACACGACCAGGCGCAAAAGTAATGGCTACAGGCGGTACCATACCCGGTTGAGTACCCGCCAAGTCGTTCCTGTCGGTGACCCGGGTCGGGCAGACGTACCGGATGCCATCCTTTAGAATCAGTCAATTAATGGAACCGGCATGGCCCGCGTCGAGCCATTTGCGACTTCCAACGCGGGGCCGCTAAAGTTCCCTGAAGATCCATCCGATATAGGGATTGGGAGTACAATACCGACGTCAAATGACCACTCTAGGCGAGACCGTGTGGGTGCTGCCGCCGTTGATCCTGCACCCCTTCAACGAGCGTGTGCCTCCCTCCACGCTGTTGGAAAACTCCAAGGCGGCCTTGATGTTGTCCGGACTGATCCCGAGCGATGGTTCCAATCAGGACGAACTCAAGCGTCGCCTTCTCTCCGGGCGTTACGGCGAAATCCGCATGCTCTTTTATCTTGGCAAGGACGTGTTCCGCTGGCTCGACCAGTGCCTCGAGTCGGTGGCACGCATTCCAGACCTCGCGGAGGCCGAAATCCGACGGCAGAGCTTCGCCGGCCTGCTTACCGGCAGTCCGCCGGATAACGTCAGGGAAAAGTTGATTCGGTGGGGAGTGGTCGATTATACGTCCATCTTTTCCCGTGCCATCGGACTCAACGCCATGTTCGCGGAGCCGCCTGACTTCGCCCATCTGAACGAAGAACTCCTTCGCAACTACCACCGTTATGCGGACTATCTGTTCCAGTGCTTCATGGAGACCGATCCGCACCGGAAGTTGGTGCCGGCCAATTTCCGCTTCGAGTTGTACGCCTCCGGCGAATACTCGCGCCTGCTCGAAACCGAATGGGGCTCGAGTTGACAGGCGGCTAAAAAAAAAAGGTCGAGTTGCCGAAGCGCCGGCGGCCACGTTCGCACGGGATAGGGCGCCAGCCGCATTTCGTCCGTAAGCCAGAGTTGGCCCCGCCGCTGCGCGCGCGTCCGGCGCGTCATGGCGACCCGTTGCGAAGTATCGTGCTTCGCGTGGCAACTCGGGCAGAGCACCGCCAGAAAACTCCGGTCGGCCGGGTCGTGGCGAAGGTGGGCCACGTTTAGCAGGCGATGCGGCTTGCCGCACCGCTCACAGACATTCCCGGCCGCCTCGAGCACGGCGAGCCGGAACTTGCGCCAGCGGGCGTCGTAGTACTTCCGGTAATCGGCGCGAATTGCCATAGCCTTTATCGAGAATACCTCTAATCCAGCGCCCCGCCATCCCCGCTTCCGACGCTCCCAAGCCCCCGGTTCAAACCCATTGCAGACTCGCACGCTAAAATGTGAATATGCCATGTTCCCGCCTGCTCGTCGTCCGCCAGAAGTTTCCGGATCGCCGCATCCCCGATGTTGCCGTCGAAGTCCGCCGCCGCCTCGCCGACTCGGGCTTCTCCAGCCGTCTGAATCCCGGCTCGCGAGTCGCCATCGGTGTGGGCAGCCGCGGCATTCACCATATCGCCACTATCGTCCGTAACGTGGTCCAGTACTGGAAGGACGAGGGCATGCAGCCGGTGATTTTTCCCGCCATGGGCAGCCATGGGGCCGCCACCGCCGAGGGACAGGCAGACGTGCTGGCGCACTACGGCATCACCGAAGAAACCGTGGGCTGCCCCATCGTCAGCCAGCTCTCCACGGTTTCACTCGGCAGAACCGCCGAGGGCATCGAATGCTTCATGGATCGCGTGGCGTGGGAATCCGACGGGGTCATGTTGGTGGGCCGCGTCAAATGGCATACCGATTTCGCCGGCAAGATCGAAAGCGGCCTCTTCAAGATGATGGCTATCGGGCTCGGCAAATTCGACGGCGCCCAGCGATATCATGCCTACGCCCGGGCGCTGGGTCTGGAAGCCGTCATCCGCAGTATCGGCCGCCAAGTGTTGAAGTCCGGCAAAATCCTGGGCGGCCTCGCCATTCTCGAGGACGCCTGCCACAACACCGCCAAGCTCGACGCCGTCCCGGTGGAAATGATGGAGCAGCGCGAAGAGGAGAACCTGGCACTGGTGAAGTCGTGGATGGCCCGCATCCCGATGGACCTCGACATCCTCATCATCGATGAAATCGGCAAGAACATCAGCGGGGCGGGACTGGATACGAAGGTTGCCAACCGCGGCGTCAACGGCGAGTACAACCCGTGGCCCGACACGCCCCGGTTCCAGCGCGTCTTCGTCCGCGATCTCAGCGAACTGACCTACAACTGCGCGGTCGGCATGGGCATGGCCGACGTTGTCACCGATCGCCTGGTGAAGCGCATCAACTGGGAGCCCACCTGGATCAACTCGCTGACCGCGAACACCCCTGCCGCCATCCGCACGCCGATTCACTTTCCCACCGATCGCGAGTGCCTGGAGCGGATCGCTCCCACGGTGGGCCGGCTCGATCTCGCTGCCGTCACCTACGGCTGGATCCGCAACACCATGGAGATCGGCCGCCTGGCCATCAGCGAAAACCTGCGCGGCGAGGTAGAAAAGAACCCCATGCTCGAGATCGAATCCGCCATCGATTTCGACTTCGACGGCCAGGGGAACCTGATCAGCCCGTTCGCCCCGATCGAGGAAGCCGCCGGCGCCTACTAATCCAGTGTATTAGGCCGGTAATGGGGGGTTTTCCCAGTCGGCCTTGTCCATAAAAAGACCCTCTTGTCCTTCTCCGCATCGGGAGGACAGGTTCATGCCACAGGCCGCCTTTCCGGCCGCACCACTCCGCACCAGCCGCCGGCGCAGGACGCGGGGTGCGGAGCTGATCGAGTTCACGCTCAATTTCCTGCCGTTCCTGGCGATGATCATCGTGGTGGTGGACACCTCGTGGACCATTTTTGCGGAGGCGACGCTACAGCAGGCCGTCCGCCTGGCGGTCCGCACCGGTGTCACGCTCACGTCATCCCAGGTTAATGGCAATCTCACCGATGAGGTGAAATCCCTGGTTCAGCAGCACGCGGTCGGTATGTTGAACGGCACCGCCGGGCTAAGCCGGATCAAGGTCAACTATTTCGACCAGGACAATCCGTCCGTGGACGTTTCCGCCCAGCCGTCGGGCAACCGGCCTGGCAACATCATGCAGGTCTCGGTTCAGAACTACCCGCTGTCACCGCTCATGGCCCGCATTTTCGACTGGGCTTCGGGCGTCGATTGCCACACGGTCGATCTCGGCAGTGGGGGTGATAACAAGGGGGCGACGGGAATCACCGTTTTTGCCGCGGATGTGATTGAGCCGATGTCGACGTCCGTGATCCCGCCCATCGGGTCGGCCCCATAGGAGTCTGCCATGAGATCACACTCGACACGAGGCGTATCGACCATTGAGTTCGCACTCAGCCTGCTCGTGCTGGTGCCGTTGCTGCTCGGCACGGGTGCGATCGGCATCAACATGATCCACACCATGCAGACCATCCAACTGGCGCGGGATGCCGGGCAGATGTGGGCGCGCGGGGTGGATTTTGCACAGGAAGGAAGCCAGGCCATCCTAGCCAAGCTCGGATCCAATCTTGGCCTGGTCTCGACATCGGACAGCGGCGGCGCGGTCGTGATCCTCTCCGCCCTGACCTACGTCGATAATGCCGCCTGTGTGGCAGTCGGGGCGGCCGACGTCAACGGCAATCCCACCAGCGCCTGCACCAACCGCAACAAGTGGGTATTCACGGAAAGAATTGTCATCGGCAAGAGTAGTCTCCGCAGCAGCAATTTCGGCTCGCCCAGTGGAGTCACCTTCGATTCCGCGGGCCGGATTTCGATGAACGACTATGTGAAGAAGGCCGGAGCGGTAGCTACGTTTACCAGCGCCAACGGCATTCTCCCCTACAGCGTAGTTAATAACCAGGTCTCGGGCCTGCCCTCCGGACAGAGACTGTATCTGATCGAAGCCGCGGCGCAGGGGTTCAAAATGCCCCCGTTTGCCTCGGGAGCCCCAACCTATTCGTTCGCGTTCTTTTAGACGGCTTGGAGGAAACAGAAAATGTTGCGTCGTCCTATTTCATGCAGACGTCGCCAGCGCGGTGCCACCATCGTCCTCATGACGCTGCTGCTGCCCCTGGTACTGATTCCCCTGGTGGGCCTGGCGATTGATGCCACCAGGATCTCGATCGTGCAGTCCAAATTGTCTTCCGCCGTCGATGGCGCCGCCCTCGGCGCGGGCCGTTTGCTGGGCACCAGCGCGAACACCGAAGAAATTGCCGGCGATTTTCTCAATGCCAACTTCCCCACCGGCTTCTGGGGTGCCAGTGCCGTCCAGCGGACCATCCAATACAGCAACAACCTGGGCGCACAAACGATTTCGGTGGCAGCCAGCGTGACCCTACCACTCACGTTTCTTCGCGTCATCGGTTCCACCGTGTCCACGATCACCGCGAATGCCGTGGCTACCCGCAGGGTCACGCGGATCGTCATTGTCCTCGACCGTTCGCACTCGATGCATCATGATGACCCCGTAACCGGAGACGACGTATTCACATCCATGAAGAACGGCGCATTATGGTTCGCATCGAAGTTCACGCCCGGGTACGACCAGGTCGGCCTGGTGGTCTTTTCTGGCAGCGGTATCGTCGCCTATCCCACCCCCGCACGGCCGTGACGACACCAACCCGACCAGCGCCGGGGGACCGGACAAGACCTTCGCGATCAATCCAAAGGAAATGACCGGTGCGATCTTCGACCAGCTCCGGGCCATGCAGGAAGGCGGTGGAACCAATATGTCCGAGGCGCTCTCGCTTGCCTACCTCGAAATGCAAAAGGCGCACAACCGCGACCTGCTCCGGGATGGCGTGGACAACACCTTAAACACGATCGTGCTGTTTACCGATGGCGTCCCCAGCGGTCTCTCGGTCTATCCCAACGATCCCGCGAACAATGCCCTCAAACCACGGGGAAGCGCGGGCAGCCAGTCCAAATGCACCTATAACCCGGCCGGCAGCTCGTCCAGCACCCAAATGCTAGGCTGGATTGCGGCTCCCAACAGCCCTCCAGGTCCCCATAACTCCTATCCGGGATGGGGGACCAGCATGGGCTTGTTTCTGACTGGCGCTTACGATACCTCGCACACGCTCAGCTGGTGGCTGGGTAGCAGCGGAGCCGGCGACCTCTCGCCGAGCAAACCGTCCAGCGCCGTGTCAGGCTGCTATTACCTGAACAACGAGGGTTCGGGCGGCGGCGGTGGTTACTATCTGAAGGACCTCGACATTGTCCCGGCGTTCGATATCTACGGTAACTCCACCACCGGGTTGGGATACACCAACTCCCAGATCAGCGATGGGACGACGACGTGGTATCCGAATACCGGTGCGGCGGATTGGGACACGCCCACCACCGGTTACAATGTCGCGGCGGCTTGCTGGAACGCCACCGATGCCATCGGCAAGCGGATTCGCAGCCAGAACTCGATGAACCAGATCCAGATCTTCACCATCGGCTACACGGGCAACTCCCCGGGAACCGATGTCGGATTGTTGAAACGGCTTGCCAACACGTCGGACTCGACGTCCTACGTGGCCACACAGCCGAAAGGCAGATTCTACCAGGTGAACACAACCGACCAGCTCTCCGCGGCATTCGATGCGGTAGCATCCTCTCTCTTGCGACTCGCCCAATGAGGCAGGTCCGGGCCGGCCTGCGGTTGGCCGGCCCGGGTCTCCCGAATTCCCTTCCCCCATTCTTCTCTGTGCAGCACGCCGGTCCACAGCGGGGCCCCATTGAAACGGCAGCGCCGGTTCAATCCGTCTTCTTCCTCGCCGTGGTGGCATGGCGGACCGCTTCCAACTGGAAAGCGGGGGCCAGCGCAAAGGCGGTGGCGGCCGGCAGCCACGCGTACCACGTCAGGGCCAGCAGGTGTCGCGGGAGCCAGCCGTGATTGGCCGCCCACAGTCCGATATCGCCCAGGGAAGTCAAAAATATGCCCGCGCTGTACCAGGCCCAGCACCGCGAAACCCAGCCGCGGCCCATGCCCCGCACTGAGCGGAAGAGCAACAGCGCCAGCCCCAACAGCAGCCACAGCAGCGGGTCCACCAGCCAGCGCGCGGCCAGCCAGAAATCCATTCGTGCGCCCGGCCGGCCCGCCGTGATGAGATCGCCCGCATCGTACAGGACATAGGCCGCCGGTATCGCCAGCAGGACCCAGTCGAAAGCACGCAGCCGTTTCAGGAATCCCAGCCGGCCGTAGACCCTCAGCACCGCGACGAGCCCTGCCGCCAACAGCGCGAAGCGGCAGGTGCCGCCCAGCGTCAGGCCGAGCTGCTGCCAGTCGGATACCGCCCGTGCCAGGTCCGGATGCAATTCCGCCGCAAAGGTCAACGGTGGATGGGCTCGCAAAACTTCCGGGAACAGCGCGCTGGCCAGGTTGCAGACGGCCGATCCGACGATCAGCATCCATGCCGGACGCAAGGCGTCGCCCCGCCCAAATTCGCGCACCACGTGCAGGCAGAACCAAACTTCGAGAAGGGCCAATCCGACGGTGGCCAGCGTGCCTGGCAGCCGAAAGAACGTGCCCACCCACGACGGATCGCCAGTGCGGCCCCAGGCGGCGAATGCGGCCAGCCCGAGCCCCGCGGCACAACCACCCGCCAGCAGAATCAGCCAGGCCCATACCCGTGGCAGTTGCCGCGTCAGGTCGCGAGGCGAAGGCTCGTTCCACAGCCCCGCCGCCTTTCGAAAGCTGCCCTTGAGAAAAATGGCGTGGTCCACGACGTCGTTCACCAGGAGCGCTGCCGCCCGTTTGCCTAGAAATACCGTTAACACCGATTCCACCGGAGTTAACAGGTTTTCACCCGATACCGGCGCCAGCACCTGACCGGTCGCGACGCTCCCCAGGTACGGCTCGATATCCGACGTCACGCGCTGCTTCACCGCGCTGCCGTTGCGCTCCGGCTGCCATTCGGCCGCTTCCCATCGCTCGATGTTCGCCAGCAGCCCCGAGAACATGGCGCCATCCGGCTCCGGGCCATCCGGCACGACCGATAAGCGCTGGTATTCCGCACGACACCGGGCGCACTGTGACAGATGCGCTTCCAGCGGCTTCCGCTCCCCTTCGGCCAGTTCGCCATCGCGAAAACGGATCAGCGATTCCGTGTTTGCGTGAATGTGCGGCTCCTCGACTAGCAGCGTACTCCGCCGGGCGCCATCGATCCAGTTGTCAGTGGATATGGACCTTTCGTTCCAGGCGGCCGCCGCTTCGAGGTCGCCATCGAGGCCCCGTTCGTAGACACTCGCATATCCCTGGGTGCCGGCTACCACTGGTGATATCCTGGGCACTCCATGCAACCGTTGAATCCGTCCGGCGCGCCCGGCGTCGTCGAGATGCGCGTCATCCCAGTGGCCGGACACGACAGCATGCTGCTCAACCTCAGCGGCGCCCACGGCCCGTTCTTCACGCGCAATCTCGTCCTGCTGAAAGACAACGCCGGGCACACCGGAGTGGGCGAGGTCCCCGGCGGCGAGCGCATTCGTCAGACCCTCGAAGACGCGCGTCCGCTCGTGCTGGGGCAGTCCGTCGGGGCCTGGCTGAACATCGTCACCGCCATCCAGCAGCAGTTTGCGGGGAGAGATGCCGGGGGCCGCGGACTTCAGACCTTCGACCTCCGCACGACCATCCACGCGGCGACCGCCGTCGAAGCCGCCCTGCTCGACCTCCTGGGCCAGTTTCTGGGACTGCCCGTCGCGGCCCTGCTGGGCGAGGGTCAACAGCGGAGGCAGGTGCGCACGCTCGGCTACCTTTTCTATATCGCCGATCGCGGGCGTACCGATCTGCCGTATGCCGCGGCTCCGCACGCCGAAGACGACTGGCTGCGGCTGCGGCACGAAGCGGCCCTGACTCCCCAGGCCATCGTGCGCCTGGCCGAAGCCGCGCACGCCCGCTACGGCTTCGAGGATTTCAAACTCAAAGGCGGCGTCCTCCGCGGCGAGGAAGAGATGGAGGCCATCGCCGCACTGGCGGAGCGTTTTCCCGCCGCACGCATCACGCTCGATCCCAATGGCGCGTGGAGTCTCGCAGAGGCCATCCGGCTGTGTACCCGCGGCCGCCGACTCCTGGCCTACGCCGAAGATCCCTGCGGCGCGGAAGCCGGCTTTTCGGGCCGCGAAGTGATGGCCGAGTTCCGCCGCGCCACCGGCGTGCCCACCGCCACCAACATGGTGGCCACCGACTGGCGTCAACTGGCCCACGCCATCCAGCTACATGCCGTCGATATCCCGCTCGCCGACCCGCACTTCTGGACCCTGCGCGGCTCCGTGCGGGTGGCGCAACTCTGCCGTGACTGCGGCCTCACCTGGGGCTCGCACTCCAATAATCACTTCGATATCTCGCTCGCCATGTTCACCCACGTGGCGGCGGCGGCGCCCGGCACCATTACCGCCATCGACACCCACTGGATCTGGCAGGACGGGCACCGCCTCACCCGCGAGCCTCTGCGCATCGAGGGCGGCCGGCTGACCGTTCCCGATCGCCCCGGCCTCGGTGTGGAACCCGACCTCGCGCAAATCGAAACCGCCCACGCGCTGTATCACAAGGTGGGGCTGGCCGGCCGCGACGATTCCATCGCCATGCAGTACCTGGTGCCCGGTTGGAAATTCGACCCCCACCGCCCGTGCCTGCACACCTGATCCCGGCGCCACCAGGCTCTCGGCGACGTTACTTCTGCAACGGCCCGGCCGCTTTCCCGGCGCCTTCCTTCAGCACCAGCACACAATCCACTTTGGGCGCGGTGAAATGTTCGCGCAGTCCCGAAGGCCACCTCATCGTGACCTCGGCCGAGGTCGCCGAGCCCAGGCCATAGTGAAGGCGCAGGTCCGAGGCGGAAGTGAAACTTGTCTGGCTGAGTACTGCCTGTGACTGGCGGCGGCCGCCAAATTCGACAGTGGCCACGGCTCCGATGGCGGCGCGGTTGGAACGCGTGCCTTCGAGCTTCAATTGAACCCAGTGGTGGCCGGGCTTGAGATCGTTGCGCAGCAGGCTGGGCGGCTCATTGCGATTCCAGATGACAATGTCGACGTCGCCATCGTTATCGAAGTCACCGAAGGCGGCGCCGCGCGAGCTGTGCCATTCGGAGAGGGCGGGACCAGCCTCCTGGACAAGCTGCTCAAAGCGGCCGTCGCCGAGATTGCGGAACAGCAGCGGCGGCATGTGATAGGGATACGCCGGCAGGTCGCGTTCGGTATCGGGGTAGACGTTGCCGGTGACCAGGAACAGGTCGGGCCAACCATCGTTGTCGAGGTCCGGCATGCCGACGCCCCAGGCGATCCAGCGGGTCTCGACACCGAGCCCCGCCGCCAGTGTCACCTCGCGGAACTGGCCTTTGCCGAGGCCCTGGTAGAGGGCATGGGTGTCGTCGGCGAAATGGGTCTTGAAGATGTCGAGGATGCCGTCGTCGTTGTAGTCGCCCAGAGCGATGCCCATGCCCGCCTGCTCCATGCCATCCGGGTTCAGGCCGACCCCCCGCTCGATGCCCTCTTCACTGAAGGTGCCGTCGTGCTGGTTGTGGTAATAGAGAGCCGGCGTGGAATCGCACGCCTGGAAGATGTCGGGCCAGCCGTCGTCGTCGAGATCGGCTGCAATCGCCGTCAGCGCGAAACAGGTGCCGCTGTGGGCAATGCCGGCTTTGGCGGAAACATCCTCAAAGGTGCCATCTCCGCGGTTGTGGTACAGCACGCGGCGGCCGGGGCGGAGGCCGCGGGGGCCGCAGGGCGTCGGCACTCCCTTCCAGTTGCAGTTGGGGTTGGCGCCTGGCTTGGGCACTCGGGCTATATCGAAATCTACATACGTACCGATATAGAGGTCCAGGTAGCCGTCGCGGTCGTAGTCGAGGAAGGTAGCGCCGGAGAACCAGTCGGGATACTTCGGCTTGATTTTGGGCGACAGACCACTGCGGGCGGTCACGTCGGTAAAGGTGCCGTCGCCGTTGTTGCGGTACAGCACGTTGTCGCCCCAGTAGGTCACGAAGAGGTCGAGCTTGCCGTCGTTGTCGTAATCGGCTACGGCGACCCCCTGTCCCCACCCGGTATGTTGCAGGCCGGCTTTTTCGGTGACATCGGTGAAGGTTCCATCGTGATTGTTGCGGTAAAGCCGGTTGGTGGCGCCGGGCGGGGCTTCGCCGAAACGGGTCCCGCTGACGAGAAAGATGTCCAGCCAACCGTCGTTGTCGTAGTCGAGGAAGGCGACCCCACCCGAGGAGGTTTCGGAGATATACTCCACGTCCCGTTCCGCTCCGTAGATGGTGGGCGCGGTGAGGCCGGCCTGCCTGGCGATATTGGTGAGCGTGGAAATCCAGGGGCGGCCGGAGGGGCGCGAGCGCGGGGTAGGTTTGATGTTCCGGCTCGCCATGCCTTGCCCGTATGCGATGAGAGAGGAGAGCAGGAGGAGGTTGGCCCGAATGAGGTTCACGGTTTCATCAGCTCGTCGGACTCGACGCGTTGGCGGTCGCGCTCGACCACCTCCGCCTTGAGTCGGCGCACTTCGGCGAACTCCGCTTTGGCCTCCGCCTCGCGCCCCAGCGCCTGGTAGGCGCGGCCCAGGAGCAGGCGGATGGCTTCTTGGTTGGGCAGGATGCGGCGCGCCTCCTCGAGCAGGGCGAGGGCGCCTTTGGCATCCCCGCGCGCCAGGGCGATTCGCCCGAGGTGATAGAGCGGATCGGGGTAATTGGCGCGTAAGGTGAGCGCGTGGCGCAGCAGCGGAATGGCTTCCTGGGTGCGCCCGTTCCGGTCGTAGAGCACGCCGAGCTGATAGGTGGATTCGGCGTCCGATGGGTTCAATTGGATGGCCCGCTGGAGCAGGCGGATGGCCTCCTGGTCGTTGTGGTCGAGGAGTTCGAGGCGGCCCAGCGCGGCGACCGCCGGCGCGGTATCGGGCGCGGCCTTGATGACGTCCTGGAAACGAGCCTTGGCTTCCGCGAAACGGCCCCGGCGGTACTCGATCAGCCCCTGAATGAGCTTGGCCTGGACCGGGTTGGACTCGGCCCGGCTGAGCAGCTCGGCTGCCCTCCCATCGTCGCCGGCTCGCGCTTCCGCGTAGGCCAGCGCGTACACGATGCTGGCATCGTTCGGATTCACCCGGTAGGAAGTTTCGAGCTCGGAAAGCGCGCCGCGCAGCTCGCCCGTTTCCACCAGGCAAAGGCCGAGCAGTTGGTGCGCGCGGGGTTCGTTCGGATAAGACTTCAGAAAAATGCGGAGGTGCCGGGCGGCCTTCTGGTATTGCTGAATCCGACCGAGCGAGACGGCGATATTGAAGTGGACCGGAATGAGTTTGGGATCGGCCTTTAGCGCCTTTTCGTACAGGGGCACGGCTTGCTGGAACTGTTCGCGGCGCGCATAGACCGCGGCCAGGTTGGATAACGCTTCGGCGGAGTCGGGATGCGCCGCAAGAAATTCGCGGAACGACTTTTCGGCGCGAACGAGATCACCTGCCTGGAAAGCAGTCCGGCCGCTTTCGAGCAGATTCTGCGCGAAAGCGGCCAGAGTAAGAGCCAACAGGAGTCCCGGTAATCCGAGCTTTCGCATTACAGGGACAGTATAAACCCCTCGCCCGGATTGCAGCTTAGAAGTACAACTTCGCCGCGAGCTGAATCCGGCGCGGGTCCAGGGTTCCGGTAAGGGCTCCGAAACCGAACCGTCCGCCCGTTCCACCCAACACGGCCGGGGTGTTGATTAACTGGCCGGCCTGGTTGAACTGCGCGCTCCGGTTGAAGTCGTTGAAGCGCGCGTGGTTGAAGGCGTTGAATAACTCGCCGCGAAGTTGGAGCCGGAAACGCTCGCCGTGCAGCGGGATGTTCTTGAAGAGTGAGATATCCCAATCGTTGTCGCCGGGGCGGCGAATCGAGCGCGGCGCCGAATCGAAGCCGGCGCTGCCCTTCACCGGAGGCAGAGCCAGAATCGAGGAGTCCATCCACTGGTACAAGCCCTTCGGATAGGAAGGCGCACCCGTGTAAACGACGCGCGGGCCAACATCGGGCGACCCGGTATAGCGCTCGTTCAGGTTGCTGATGCCGCTGATCGAGAACGAGAGGTTATCCGGCTGGCCGGTCATGAACGTGGTGATTCCAGAGATCTGCCAGTTGTTGGCGATCAACCCGCCCACCTTGCCGGCCGCCGTGGCGGACTTGATGAATTTCGGCAGGTTGTAGACGTAGTTGAACACCAGCATGTGGGTGTGATCGTAGAACAAGGGACCATATTCCGCCGCACGCGCATTGAACGGGTTCACGTTCACGCCGTCGTCGTTGGCGGTACCCATGACCTTCGACCAGGTGTAAGCAACGTCGAACGTGATGTCCCGGCCGAAGCGCCGGTGTGCGGCGACCTGTAAAGAGTGATAGTTCGAGTTGGCGCCGAACCCGTAGTCGGTGGTGTTCGTGTAGCCCAGGAAAGGCCGGTAAAAATTCGGCTGGTTAGAGGTGGTTCCATCGAACTTTGGGCTGGCGTTGAGCGGGTCCTGGTTCTGGGGCAGCCACGCGGCACCCAGCGGGATTGAGTTCTGGTTCACGCGGTACAGGTTGTGGTTCGAGGAAGAGCCGACGTAGCCCACATCCAGGAGGAGGGAGAACGGCAATTCGCGCTGTACGGTGAGGTTCCAGTTGTAGGTGGTGGGAATGTGTCCGGCCTCGTCAAATCCGACCACCCCGGCCGGGAAGAACGTTCCGGCGGATGCGGGCGGAATGGCCCCGAGGTTCCCGTAATAGAACTTCGGGATGATGGTAGAGGGCGGATTCGGCAGCATGTCGAACACCGGGTTCCCTTGCAGGCGGTCGTAGAAGACGCCGCCGCCGGCGCGAACCACCGTCTTGGGGCTGATCTGGTAGGCGACACCTAGGCGGGGAGCGTAGAGGATCCCTCGATCCTGCATCAGGCCTTTCGGATAGTTCTTGCCCGCCTGGCCCATGCCGTTCGCGTACACGCCGTTTACGAAACCCTTGCCATTATTGACGATGGATCCGATCAGGGCGGCGGGGCCAACCTCGCCGGTGAGCGGATTCACCGAAACACGAACCCCATTGGCATCCACCGCCGCGGTCCGCAGCACAGCCCGGGAAGCAGTGTCGTACAGAGCCGGATTCCAGGCCGACGTTTGCAGCGCCTTATCGTATTGCGGCTGTACCCAGTAGAACCGAACTCCGTACTCGAACGTCAGTTTGGTGGTCGCGCGCCAGTTATCCTGCACATACCACTCGACGTTCCACGACCGGTATTGACCGTTGAGCACCTGGTTCGATTGCTGCAAGGTGTCGTAATTGCCGAGCAGGGCATTGGAGAACGCCCAGTTGGAATCGAGGGGGTTGTTGGTATCGCGATCGAAGTTGATAATCCCGTTCACCGACGTGAAAGCGGTCTGATCCTTAAGGCTCTTGTGCATGTAAATGCCGGCCTTCAAGGTGTGGGTGTCGTGTACTTTGGCGACGCTGTCGGTGATGTCGTAAGTGTGATTGAAGTTCAGGAACGGCGTGCCCGCGAAATTGGTGGTGGGACCGTTCGGAACGCCGCCGAAATTCCAGTTCTGCACCAACTTCAGCTTATCGGCATCCGGGAACGGCATGGTGTACGATACGCCGACTTTGCTGGCATTGAAGGCATCGGTAATCGGTGTAATGTGCAGGTCGTTGCGCGAGGAGCCGAACACGAACTCATTGGTCAGCGTGGGATTGATGATGGTTGTCACGTTGGAGACGAACGACCACCCCGGCGCGCCGAAACTCATGGGGCCGAAGGGAATGTTGTAACTGGCATTCCACTGCCCGTACGCCATGCTGGTTTCGTCATAGGTCTTGATGAAGCGCGCGTACGCCTTCCACTTTTCGCTGATGTTATAGTCGCCGCGGTAAATGTACTCACGGCGTGGATACGTGTTGGAATTGCTGGTCTGGTAGTTGTACTGCGGGTCGATGCCCAAAGCGTTCGGCTGCGGATACCAGTTGAGGATCTTCGCGCCGTCCGCGTTAATCCGGCTCTTGGGAATGACGTTGCCCGGGAAAGGCTGCTTCTGGTTAGCCGGGTCGGAGATGATAACCGGGGCGCCGCCGCCGTCATGGGTCTGCGAAAAGTCGCCTTGCCGTTCGGCCGTGGTCGGGACCGTCACATTGTGCAGTCCTTGGGGCACAAGCTGTCCCTGCCACTCGATTCCTACGAAGAAGAACAGTTTTTCGCGGTTGCTGTTGAACTTTCCCGGGATAAAGGCCGGGCCGCCGATGTTGAACCCTTCGGTGTTATACCGGTAATAGTCTTTCTTGCGGCCATCCACATTATTACGCCAGGAATTGGCATTCAGATCTTCGTGGCGGTGGAAGAAGTAGCCCGTGCCATGGAAATCTTTGGTTCCCGACTTAGTCACCACCTCCACCTGGGCGCCGGAGGAGCGGCCGAATTCGGCAGGCTGAGAGTTGGTGATCACCTTCATCTCGGCGATCATATCGATGTTGGTGGTAGCCAACGTGCCCCCGTTGGAGCCCGTATCCACGTTGGTAACCCCGTCCAGCGTGAAGTTGTTCTGGTTACCGCGGTTGCCATTGGCCATGATCCCGCCCAAGCCACCGGTGTAGACCACACCGGGAACGACGCGGGTCAGGTCGAAGAGACTCCGGCCGTTCTCGGCAAGGTCTTCCACCTGCCGGGTAGTCAATACTCCAGACCGTTCCGCGCTGGCGGTCTGTACAGTGGCAGCTTCAGCCTCTACGGTAACAGTCTCGGTCAACGCACCGACACTCAGGACCACTTCACCCAGCGAAAGACGGTCGTTGGCGAAGACCTTTACGCCCTTTTGTTCAAATTTCTTGAAGCCGGCCGCCTCGATCGAAACCGTATAGGTCCCCGGTTGAAGTTGCGTGAAGACGAACGAACCGTCTGCCGCGGAAACTCCATCGCGGGACGTCCCCTGTTCCTGGTTATTAAGCGTGATTTTGGCGTTGGGAATCGTCGCCTGCTGACTATCTTTCACGACACCATTAATGGATCCGGAAATCTGCTGCCCCACCATGGTTCCGGTGCCGATAAGCAGCGTGGCAAGCAGCCCGGAAGCGAATCTTCTGAAGCTCATGTTTCCCTCTGTTACGCAAGATGCCGGAATAAACAAACTAACCCGTACAAATAAAAACTGGGCGCCCGAAGCCCGCCCGGATCGCTTGATTTTAGACTGCGGCAATGCTAGCGCGATCGAAACCGGGTGTCAAGGGGTATGGGTTGGGAATCGCCGAGATCCGGCGCCGATTCTATATGTAACAACGGGCTTTTAACCGTTCCTAACCGTAGCGAGTACCGTATGGAGAGGTGAACCCGGCCGAAATCCGCGCCACGCCAGCAGAGAGAGCGGCCTTCGGAGTAGAATAGCTTCCCGTGACTTCCCCACGCAGGCTTGATTCAGTTGGACTGTCCGCCAGGGAGTGGATCGTGCTGGTTCTGTTGGTGATCTCCGGCTTCCTGAACTATGTGGACCGCGCCAACCTCTCGGTGGGTGCTACCAATATTCAGAGCGAACTTCACCTATCCGACTACCAGCTTGGCTTGCTGCTCTCGGCGTTCTTCTGGACCTATGCTACGTTTCAGCTGTTCTCGATTGCCGGCTGGCTGGTGGATCGTCTCAACGTTTGCTGGGTGCTCGCCGGGGGTTTTTTCTTGTGGTCGGCCGCAACGGCTGTTACGGGGCTGGTAAACGCGTTCGGGGTTCTGTTCGCCCTGCGGCTGCTGCTGGGCGCTGGCGAATCCATCGCCTACCCCTCGTATTCGCGCATCCTGGCCAATAACTATCCCGAGCACCATCGCGGGTTCGCCAATGCGCTCATCGACGCGGGGACCAAACTCGGCCCAGCCGTGGGTACGCTGCTGGGCGGCCTGCTGATGGCAAGCTTCGGTTGGCGGGCGTTTTTCGTGATTCTGGGCTTGGGAACCCTCCTGTGGCTGGTGCCCTGGTCCGTCTGGATGCCGCGCGGCCAAGGCGTGGCGGCCCGGCAGGAAACCGCCGATGTGCCGGGAATCGGCGCGCTGCTGAGCGAACGGTCGGTATGGTTCACGGCGCTCGGCCTGTTCTGTTCCAACTACTTCTGGTATTTCCTGATCACCTGGCTGCCCGCCTACCTGGAAAAGGAGCGCCACTTCCCAAAAGCGAAAATGGCAGTGTTCGGGTCCGTGTCTTTCCTGTTGATCGCATTGTCGAGCGTCGCCTCCGGATGGTTTTCGGACCGCCTCATCGCCGGCGGCGGATCGCCCACCCGCGTTCGCAAGACGTTCGCCGGCCTGGGACTGGTGCTGTCGATGGTGATTCTGCCGGTCTGCGTCGTTCAAAATGAACGCATCGCCATGTCGATGCTGGGTCTGGCGTCGATTTCCTTCGGCCTCTTCAGTGCGAACGTGTTTGCCATTACCCAGACGTTGGCCGGTCCCCGCGCCGCGGGCAAATGGACCGGCCTGCAGAACGGCTTCGCCAATTTCGCCGGCGTGATCGCACCCTGGCTTACGGGCTGGCTGGTGGAGCGCACCGGCCAGTTCTATCTGGCGTTCCTGGTGGCCACCGCGATCCTGCTGAGCTCGGCGGCGTTCTACGTCTTCGGCGTGGGACCCATCCGGCAGGTTGCCTGGAGCCGGCGCCCGTAAACCCGCGGAGTGCTACCCCGCCGGCATGCCAATTGTCCATAGCACCACCTGCAAGAGGTTGTCAGTTTACCGGGGACGTGCTACCTTGGACCCGGGAGGGTACCATGGCGTCCGTTCTGGCCGGGCAAGGCCTCACTACCGGACACGCTCCGTTCGTGGAAGAGGCTCGCGAGCGCGGCCAACTGTACATCACCCAGGCGTACGAACTCTATAGTGAGGAAAATCACCAATCGTGGAGGCGGCTTTACGCCCGCATCCAACCGCGTTGGGAGCGCTACGCCAATGACCATTTTCTACGCGGTATTCAGGCGCTCGATCTGCCGCCTGATCGGGTTCCTCGGCTTGCTGAGATCAACCGCCGATTGCAGCCGCTGACCGGGTTTCAGGCCAAACCGGTGAGCGGCTACGTTCCGGGATTTTTGTTTTTCGACTGTCTGCGAAGGCGCGAGTTTCCCACTACCATCACCATCCGTCCGCAGGACAAGATGGACTACCTGCCCGAGCCGGACATCTTTCACGATGTAGCCGGCCACGTCCCCATGCACACCGAGCGGGCCTTCGCCGATGTCCTGGTGCGTTTCGGCGATTGCGCCCACACCGCAGTAGAGATTACGGCCGATATCCGCGACCCTGGCGAGCGCGCGCGGCGGCTCACCAACATCATCAAAGCCATGTCGCGTTTCTTCTGGTTTACGGTGGAGTTCGGGCTGATGCGCGGCCGCCGCGGCCTGTGTGCGTACGGCAGCGGATTGCTGAGTTCTTATGGGGAACTGGAGCACGCGCTGGAATCGCCTGAAGTGCAGCGCAGCCCGATCCAGGTGGAATGGGTCATCCACCAGGGCGCCGAGATCGACCACTACCAGCCCCTGCTCTTCGTGGTGGATTCGTTCGACCACCTGTTCGAGCTGGTAGACCGGCTGGAGGGGTGGATGCGCGCGGGCAAACTCGACAACGTGGCGCCCGGCCTGCCGGTGATCGAAGAGAGCGACCTCCGCAGTTTCCTGAACGCGGCGCAATCACTCTGAGAAGTTGCGCACGAAGGTGTCCCGGGGTAATCCCTTCGCTTTCGCCTTGCGCTGCAAGACAATCGCCTCTTCCCGCGTCATGCGGTCGCCGAGTGCCACGAAAAACGGCGCCTGGTCCGCCCCCCGAGGCGCGAAGAGCACGGCGTGAAAGCCCAGCTTCTGCCGGTTGAGGGCCTGTATTTTGCTCTCGGCGTGCTCGCGGTGATTATAGGTGTAGACGATGACGCGCCAGCTTTCGCGCGACCGCCCCGGGAGCGCCGTCCGGGCGGCCGGGGGGGTTGGTGCGACGGAGGCCGGTTTCGCGGGCGACCGAACTGGCGCGGCCGGCGTCGACACCGGCGGATTGGGCGCGGCCACGTGCGGCGCCGGGCGAGCCGGAGCGGCGGAGGCCACGGGAGTCCAGGGCGTATCGGGAGCACTGCGCTGCGTGACCGCCAGCAACACCGCGATGGCCACGGCGCCGATAGCTGCCAGCAATAGCGGCAATGCCGGAGAGCGCTTGGGAACGGTGAAGGTGAGCTCAGGGCCGGTCACCACGGTACGCACCGGCTCCTGGGTCGAAACCGGCGCGGCGGTGGGTGTTTGCGGGATTTGCAGCGCGGCTTCCGGTGGCTCCGGCGACAGCGCAACCGCTGCCGGCTCGGCGACTCGCTCCTTGACCGCGACCGGCGCCGGCGCCGGCTTCACGCCCGCCTGCAAATGCTCGCGCAAACTCTCGAGCGCGCGGTCATCCACGGCGGCTTGGCCGGCACTGTCACTCGCATGGCGCAGGCATTCGCTGGCCAGCTTGATGAGATCTCCCACCGCCACGATGTGCTCGACGTCCACCGCCGTGTGCACCATGTCGTGGGCATGCAGGTAGTCGAGCGCGCCTTCGGCGGCTACCAGTACCTCGTCCACTTCGCGCGGGCTCAGCGGTCCGTTGGCCACGGCACTCGCCAGGCTGTCATCGGGGTACTCGAAGATCGCGTACACGAAGGAATCGCCGTTCACGTCCGCCCGTCCGCAATCGAGCAGGGCCAGCAGGTTTGGATGCGCAAGGCGGCTGATGTCGCGCCATAATGCAAGCTGATTTTCGCCGTCCGCCGCCTCTGCTGGTACCAGCTTTACCGCGGCGGGGCGCTCGTCGGGGCCGAAGGCCGTGCGGAAGTACGCAGCGTTGCCTTCGCTTCCCAAATACCGTTCCAGGCCGTATGCGCCGGCCAGTGACACTCCTTCCAGTTCATCGCAACGAGTCATACCTATATTCCGTTAATCCGGTCCGAATCCTCTTCGCGCTATAGAATCCATGTTACGGCAAGACGGAAAAATTGACACGCAAAAGTTACTCTCGAGGCGAAAAAAATAAACAAATTCAGGCTAGAATGTTTTGCAAAGCAGGGCTGCGACTGTGGCCCTTCGAGTGCAACTCGGATCGGTTTTCTCAAGGCCCTACCCAGAGGAGGAGTACGGACGTGTGGAATAAACGCAACGACGAAGGCATCGCCCCCAGACCGCTGACCCCGGAACCGCCGCGCAGCGTGGCACCCCCGGCCCCGGTGAACATACATCGCAGCGAACCGGCCCCGGCACCCAGACAGTCGGCCGTCATCGGTCCATCGATGCATATTATCGGCGAGATCCGCACTGACGAGGAATTGCTGGTGGACGGCGAGGTGGAAGGCTCACTCGAATCTCACAGCCTGCTCACCGTGGGCCGCAACGGGAAAGTGGAGGCCAACATCAAAGCCCGGGAAGTCGTGGTGTACGGCTCGGTGCGCGGCAACGTGGAGGCCGTCGAGAAGATTGCCATCCGCGATCAGGGCAGCCTGGTAGGCGATATCAAGACCGCCGGCATCAGCATCGACGACGGCGCCTACTTCAAGGGCAGTATCGATATTGTGCGGCCCGAGCCTAGAGCTGTGGCCCGGCCGGTAAGGTCGGAAAGCCGGGTGGAGAGCGCGGCGGGCGCGGCCCGCTAGCCATTCCCTTCAGAACCGGATCGCGCCGCCGCGCCTTGCCAACCTTTCCCGCTGCGGCGCGACTATGCTGTACTGCGTCTTCTCCCGAAAACCCGCCCGCTGCTAAAATCGTCATCCATGCGTTTCCTGATCGTCTTCCTGCTTGCCGCGCAGGCCGCGCCGGCCCAGGGCCGCGGAGCACAGACGGCTGCCCCCGCCAATCCGGGGGGAATGCCCGGAGTCCTCTACGTCCGCGAGCACTATTCGAAATTCGAATACCGCATCCCGATGCGCGACGGCGTCAACCTGTTTACCGCGGTCTACGTTCCCAAGGATGTCTTCAGCGACGGCAAGACATATCCCCTGATGATCGTGCGCACCCCCTACGGCATCTCTCCGTATGGCGTGGATCAGTATCCCGCAATCCTCGGCCCCTCGGAGTTCTTTACACGCGACAAGTTCATCTTCGTCTACCAGGACGTGCGCGGGCGGTACATGAGCGAGGGACAGTACACCGTCAATCGTCCGCACAAGGCAGTGAAGGCCGGCCCCAGCGACACCGATGAGAGTACGGATACTTACGATACAGTGGACTGGCTGATTCATCACATTGCCGGCAATACGGGCAAGGCGGGCATGTGGGGCATTTCGCAGCCGGGCTTTTATGCCACCGCCGGCATGATCGACGCGCACCCGGCGCTGGTGGCGGTCTCCCCGCAAGCGCCGGTGACAGACTACTACCTGGGCGACGACGTGTACCACAACGGCGCTTTCATGCTGGCGCACCGCTTCAGCTTTTATCTCGGGTTCCAGCCACGCGAGGGCGACCCCGAGCCGCCCAAGCCGCGCCTTCCCTTCCAGTACGGCACTCCCGATGGCTACCAGTTCTACCTCGATCTCGGCCCACTCTCCAATGCCAACGAGAAGTACTTCAAGCAGCGGCAGCCGTTCTGGAACTTGAATATCGAGCACACCACGTACGACGAGGTGTGGCAGTCGCGAGCGATCTGGCGGCACCTTGCCCATATCAAACCGGCGGTGATGCTGGTGGGCGGCTGGTACGATACCGAAGACCCGCAGGGCCTCTTGCGGCAATTCGATTTCATGGAGAAGCACAGCCCGCCGGCCAGCATGCTGGTCATGGGTCCGTGGAATCACGGCGGATTCTCGCGGGGCGATGGCGACCGCCTGGGCAACATCAACTTCGGTTCGAAGACGGCGCAGTATTATCGCGAGAAGATCGAGTTCCCGTTCTTTCAGTACTACCTCAAGGGCAAGGGCGACGGAAAATTCCCGAAGGCCTGGGTGTTTCAGACCGGGATGAACCAGTGGCGGCGGTTCGAGCAGTGGCCGCCCGCGACCGCCAGGCCGGGCGAAATCTTTCTCGATGCGAAAGGCGGGCTCTCGTGGCAGCGGCCCGCACACGCCGGGTTCGACGAGTATCTCTCCGATCCCAACAAGCCGGTACCCTACGTGGGGCGGATCGCTTTGAACGTGCTGAACACGTATATGACCGAGGACCAGCGCTTCGCCGCCACGCGGCCCGATGTACTGGTATATAAAACGGAGCTGCTCGACCGCGACGTCACGATCTACGGTCCCATCGCGGTGGACCTGAAGGTCTCGACCAGCGGCACCGACGCGGATTTCGACGTGAAGCTGATCGACGTCTTTCCGGGTGAGTACCCCGACTTCAACGCCATCGCCGCGGGGGCGCCCGCCGGGGCCACCGCACGCGGTGGTGCGCCCGGGCCCGTCGGCGGCTATCAGCAGTTGATTCGCGGCGAACCGTTCCGCGGCAAGTTCCGCAAGAGCTTCGAGAAGCCGGTCCCGTTCCAACCGGGCAAGCCCGACCGGATCGGATTCGATCTGCCGGACGTGGCCCACACCTTTCGCGCGGGCCACCGCATCATGGTCCAGATCCAGAGTTCCTGGTTCCCGTTGACCGACCGCAACCCGCAGCAGTTCCTCGACATTCCCAAGGCCCGGGCGGCGGATTTCGTCAAGGCGACCCAGCGCGTCTACTTCGGCGGCGCCGATGGCTCCGTCCTGCGCATGCGCATCGAGTAGGGTGCGCTTCCCGATGCGGGGCCGATCGTTGCAAACCGTTGCACTCTCCACGCGTATACTGCTAGAGGCCCGCATGAACCTGTTCAACGACCTGCGCTACGGCGCGCGCCAATTGCGGCTGAATCCGGCGTTTGCCGCGGTGGCGGTGTTGTCCCTGGCACTGGGAATCGGCGCCAACACCGCGATCTTCCAACTGGTGGACGCCGTACGGCTGCGCACACTTCCGGTCGAAAACCCGCAGCAACTCGCCTACATCGATTTCGCGCGCGGCTCCATGCGCTCCGGTTGGTTTTCCACGCGCAGCGCGCGGCTGACGTACACCCAGTGGGACCTCATCCGCAAACAGCAGCAGGCGTTTTCGGGAACCCTCGCCTGGAGCGCCACGCGGTTCAACCTGGCGAACGGCGGCGAGTCGCGTTATGCCGCCGGCCTGTATGTGAGCGGCGGCTTTTTCCGCGTCCTCGGTGTACCGCCAATTCTGGGCCGGGGCTTCTCGCCGGAAGACGACCAGGTGGGCTGCGGTTCCCCAGGTGCCGTGGTGAGCTACGCGTTCTGGCAGGGCGAGTTGGGCGGCGACCCGGGCGTTCTCGGGCGCAGCGTGATGCTCGACGGCCGGCCGTTCCCGGTGGTCGGCGTGACCGGGCCGGCTTTCTATGGCGTCGAGGTCGGCAATCGTTACGATGTCGCCGTGCCGCTGTGCGCCGACAGCCTGCTGTCGCAGGACAACGCCTCCCGTATTCCCAACCGCCAGGCGTGGTGGCTCTCGGCCATCGGACGTTTGAAGCCGGGCTGGTCCATCGAGCGAGCCGCGGCGCATCTTCAGGCCATTTCTGCCGGAATCACTCAGGAGTCGCTTCCGCCCACGTATCGGCCGGATGACGCGAAGCGCTACCTGGCGAACAAGCTCACCGCCACCGCCGGAGGCACCGGCGTGTCGCAGTTGCGGCGGGAGTATGAACAGCCGTTGTGGCTGTTGCTGGCCACCACCGGGCTGGTGCTGCTGATCGCCTGCGCGAACCTGGCCAACCTGCTGCTCGCGCGAGCCAGCGTGCGCGAGCGTGAAATCGCCGTGCGCCAGGCCATCGGCGCGTCGCGCGGCCGGCTGGTGGCGCAACTGCTCTCGGAGAGTCTGCTGCTGTCGATCCTGGGGACCGCGCTGGGCGTGTTCCTGGCCCAGGCCTTGAGCCGGGGATTGATCGCCTTCCTCAGCACGCCCGGCGACTCGCTGTTCCTGGGCCTCGGGCTCGATCTGCGCGTGCTGGCTTTCACCGCGGCAATCGCGGTCGCTACCTGTCTGCTGTTCGGACTCCTTCCCGCCCTCCGCGCGACGCGGATTGCGCCGGCCGCGGCGATGCGCATGGGCGGCCGCGGGCTCACCGCCGGTCGCGAACGGTTCAGCCTGCGCCGCGCGCTGGTGGTGGCGCAGGTCGCGCTGTCGCTGGTGTTGCTGGTGGGCGCGATGCTGTTCGTGGGCAGCCTGCAAAAGCTGTTGAAGGTGGACCCGGGATTCCGCTCCGAAGGCGTCGTTGTGGCGGAGCTGGACCTGCGCAAACCGCAGTTCGCCAAGCAACGCTACCCGGAACTGTATCGCGAGCTCCTCGAGCGCCTGCGCGGCCGCCCCGGTGTGATCTCCGCGGCCCAGGTGGGTTTCACCCCGGTGAGCGGCTCCGGCTGGAACGAAATGGTGCGGACGCCGGGCTCCCGCGAGGCCTACCGGGAATCTTTTTTTAATCGTGTCGGCCCCGGCTATTTCCACACCATGGGAACAGCTCTTCTCGCCGGGCGCGATTTCGATGAGCGTGACACGCTTAACTCGCCCAAAGTCGCCATCGTCAACGAGGCCTTCGCCCGGAAGTTCTTCGGCGACGCCAACCCGGTGGGCCGCACCTACCAGTTGCCGGGGCCGCCGGGCAAGGGCGACCGCGTATTCCAGGTAGTCGGCCTGGTCCGCAATACCAAATACTACGAGATCCGCGAAGACTTCCTGCCGATTGCCTTCCTGCCGATGACGCAGGACGACGACCCCGGCCCCGGCGCCACCTTCGTGGTGCGCACCGCCTCGCCGGCGGGCGATGTGTTCCGCCAGGTCAAGGCGGCGGTAGCCGAGGTACACCCGCAGATCTGGATCCACTTCACCGTGCTGAGCCGGCAACTGGGAGAATCGCTCACGCGCGACCGGTTGATGGCCACGCTGGCGGGCGCGTTCGGCCTGCTGGCCGGCCTGCTGGCGACCCTCGGCCTGTACGGCGTGATGGCCTACATGGTGGCCCGGCGGCAGAACGAAATCGGCATACGCATGGCGCTGGGCGCCGATGGCGGGCGCGTGCTCCGTCTGATCCTGCGGGAAGCCGTGCTGGTGCTCTCGGTGGGACTGGCGATCGGCATCGGGCTCTCGTTGTGGGCCGGGCGCGCCGCCGGCACCATGCTGTTCGGCCTCAAATCGTGGGATCCGCTGGCCTTGGGTGGGGCGGCGCTGCTCTTGTCGGCGGTCGCTCTCGTTGCCAGCTACGCGCCGGCCCGCCGCGCTTCGCGCGTCGATCCGATGGACGCCCTGCGCGTGGAATAGTCGCCGGGCCGGCCGGCGGCGGTAAGATGAGGTGTGCGTTTCGTACCGCTGTGCATCGGCTGTGTCGCCCTGGCGTTTGGCCAGTCCGGAACCGTTCCCAAGCCGCAGGCCGCCGACTACGAAGTGCACCTGCAGGCGAAGCACGCCTCCGTCGGCGCCGAGTTCATGATCCACAGTTTTTCGGGAGAGGGCGCCACCTACATCGCCCCGGACTACCTCGTGGTCGAGGTGGCTCTGTACCCGCCCAAAGACCATACGGTACTGGTGAAGGCGCCCGAGTTTTCGCTGCGGGTGAACGGCAAACGGCCGATCCAGCCCGCCCCGGCGACCCTGCTGGCCGCGGACTTCCAACATCCGGACTGGAGCACGCGGCCGCGGCTCGAAGGCTCGGCGGGGTCCGGCCCGGTGGGTGTGATTCTCGGCAGGCCGCGGCCCAGCCGCGTCCCCGGCGAGCAGGACCCGGGCACGCCGCGCCTCCCGCGCGTCCCCGACCCCGACCCTCCCGGCGGCCTTGCGCCGCAGCCCCGCCTCACGGCCGAAGAGCTGGTGGTGAAGGTGGCGCTGCCGGAAGGCACCTTCGCCGGTCCCGTCAGCGGCTTTCTCTACTTTCCGTACAAAGGCAAGGTAGCCTCGATTAAGTCCGCCGAGCTGCTGTATGATGAGGCGGTGGTGAAGCTGCGTTAGGCGCGACCGGCGGCGGCCCGAAAAGCCGTCCTGCCGCTTGGCCGTTCCGCGCACCGCCAGGAAACGGACGACATCCTTATGGCATTCTGTACGATTTGTGGAGCCCAGTTGAACGGCTCTTTCTGCACGCAGTGCGGAACCCCCGCCGCGTCCTCGGGCCAAGCCATGCCCGCCCCCCCTCCCGTGCCGCAGCCCGTCCCGGGTCCGGCCCCCGTGCGCCGCAAAACCAGTCCCATCGTGTGGATTCTGGTGGTGGTGCTGGGAGTGATGGTGCTGGGAGCGGCTGCGCTGGTCGGCACCGGATTGTTCTTCGTTCACAAGGCGCGCCAGGCCGGGCTCGATCCCGAGCTCGCCCGCCGCAACCCCGCTTACGCGGCGGCCAAGATGATCGTCGCCATGAATCCCGATATCAGCGAAGTGAGCCACAACGATAACGCCGGCACCATCACCGTGCGCGATCGGCGCACCGGCAAAGAGGTGACCCTGAGCTTCGATGAGCTGCGTCACGGCCGCCTCCGCTTCACCGCCGAACAAGAGGGGGGCAAGACCGCGTCGGTGGAGTTCGGTGGGGCGGTGAAATCGCTGCCGGCGTGGGTTCCGGACTATCCCGGCTCGACCGGCACCTTTTCGATGCACGGCAACGCAGCCGAAGGAGAAGGCGGCAACTTCGTCTTTACCACCAAAGACTCGCCCTCCCATGTCATGCAGTTTTACCAGGATAAGGCCCGGGAACGCGGCATGAAAGTGAACCTGACGGCCACCAGCGACGAGGGCGGCACGGTGATCGCGAGCGAGGACAATGGCGATCGATCGCTCACCGTCATTGTCGGTGGATCGGCGGATGGAACTACCGTAAACGTCACGTACGGTCAGAAACGATAGCGGGAAACTTGTCGGTCAGCAGCGCGGAAGCAGGCTATCCGTGTCCGAAGTACATCAGCCACCCCAGGCCGAACAGCGCCACCAGGAAGCACAGGAACGTGTACACACCGTAGTGCAGGCGATCGCGGTCGGTGCGCTTGGTGACCACACCCAGCACCACCGAGGTGAACAGCGAAAACAGGAAAGCGGCCTCGAAATGCGAAAGCGTCATCTTGGGCATCAGTCTTTCCTCCCCGCGGCAATCTCGAACGCGTCTACCATCGCCAGCAGATTCAACAGGCCCGCCGTCACCAGAAATTTCGTGCCATAGTCGTGCACGTGCCCGGCCACGTCCGGCTGGTTGTAGCCCAGCCAGTTGCTCAACAAGTAAAGGATGCCCGAGCAGATGTCGCCGATAAAGCCGCCGGTGTTGATCAGGGTGGTGAGCAGATCGCCGGTCTGCGGCTGGAACATGGCGCCGCGCATCATGAGACCGCACAAAAACATGGCCGTGATGGAGACCAGCAGGAGCGTGCCCCGGCCGGTACGCTTGAGCAGAAAGTGGCCGCCGCCGGGCACCAGCCAACCCAGCGCCACAGCGGGAACCCAGGTGCCCAGCGGTGGCATCGGCTGCTTCTGTTCCTTTTGCTTGGCCATTTTCTTCTGAGTGTAGCAGAGTAGGGGAGGCGCGTTGCGCGTTCAGCGGGGGTCCAGGATGGCTCCCCAGACCACCTGGTATACCTCCACCTGGTTCCATAGGTCCTTGCCTGCGCGCACGAAAACCCGCATATTGGGCTTCAGTTCGGCGGCTTCTACGATCTCGCCGTTGCGAATGAATCGGGTGTCCTTCCGCAGCAGCAGGGAATGGTCGCCCGCACGCGTGTGGATCACCAGGTGCTCGTTCGTCAGTCGAAACACCACGCCGGAGTAGGTCAGGTTGCCGGTGGGCAGCGCGCGGTCGGCGGAGTAGGACGGCCGGCCCGGATGGGGCCGTCCCATCAGGCTGGGCCGCGACGGCTGTTCCCCGATCACGTGAATCGTGCGGGCGTAACGCAACACCGACCCCGGCACCACGTCCGACACCACCTCAACCCGATCCCCCGGCTGAAGCCGCCGCACGTCCACCAGTTGATCGTCGCGCTCCACGTACGTTTTGCGGTCGAATTGGTAGCGGAATACCTGGTTATCGGCGGCGCGGACGCTCAACTCGCCCGACGCGGCTTGCAAGTCGCGCTCCAGCAGAACGCCCCTGGTAAGCGCCGGGGGGGCGGCTTTCGCAGGCGCCGGCGGGGACGCCGGCGTTTGCCCCGCCATCGAACCCGCCAGAACCGCCAGGACGGAGAGAATCCGCATACGCCGTGCCTATCTTGCTAAGGTAGCACGCGCGTTCCCGGCGGGCCGCCCCCTTATTCGTGAGAATTCCCCGGCGCCCGGCGCACTGCCTCTCTGAAGAGCACGAATCGTGTCGCTAGATCACCTGGCTTTGGCAGCCCTCGTCCCGTTGGCCGTCTGGATTCTGGTGAGCGGCCTGGATGACCTCTTCATCGCCCTGGTCTTCTGCCTGCCCCATCGCCGGCGCACGGAACCGCCGTCCGATGCCGCGCTCGATGCCAATCCGGAACGTCCCATCGCGGTTTTTGTGCCCCTCTGGAGGGAGCACCGCGTCATCGGCCAGATGCTGGAGCGCAATCTCTCCGTCATACGATACCAGAACTTCGACGTGTTCGTGGGCGTATATCCCAATGACGAGCCCACCCTCCGCGCCGTCACCGAAGCCGCCCGCCGCCATCCGCGCATTCACCTGATCCTGGTGCCGCACGATGGGCCCACATCCAAGGGCGATTGTCTGAACTGGACCTTCCGCGGCATTCAGCATTTCGAACAATCCTGCGGCGTGCGCTACGAGATCATCACGACGCACGATGCCGAAGACCTCATCCACCCCGATTCGCTCCGCCTGATCAACTGGTTCGCGGGCGAGTACGACATGGTGCAGGTTCCTGTCCTGCCCCTGCCCACCCCCATTCACGACATTACCCACGGCCTGTACTGCGACGAATTCGCCGAGTTCCAGAACAAGGACATTCCGGTGCGCTGCCGCCTGGGCGGGTTCCTGCCCTCCAATGGCGTCGGGACGGGGTATCGCCGCGACGCCCTGGAGCGTCTGGCCGCCCATCGGCAGGGCCGCATCTTCGACCCCCAGTGCCTCACCGAGGACTACGACAACGGCTACCGCCTGCACTCGCTCGGCTGCCGCCAGGTTTTCGTGCCCCTGCGCTTCGATGCAAACGGCCCCGTGGCTACCCGCGAATACTTTCCGCGCGGCTTCCGCGCCGCCATCCGGCAGCGCAGCCGGTGGGTGGCCGGCATCGCGCTCCAGGGTTGGGCCATGCACGGCTGGCGCGGCCCCTGGCCCCAGGTTTACTGGTTCTGGCGGGACCGCAAAGGCTTGCTCGGAAACCTGCTCTCGCCCGTTACCAACCTGCTGTTTCTTTGCGGCGGCGCCTTTTGGCTGTCCCGAATGCAGGCCGGACAGCCCTGGCATCTGGATGCTTACCTGCCCCACTGGCTGGCACAATGCTGCGCCGCCACCATGTGGCTCTCCGCCATCCAGGGCTCCCTGCGAACCGCCTGCTGCGCCAGCATCTACGGTTGGCGCTTCGCCCTGGGTGTGCCGGTGCGCATGCTTTGGGGCAACGTCGTCAACAGCGCCGCCACCATCGGCGCGCTGCACCAGTTCTGGATCGCGCGGCGCCGCCGCCGCACCCTGGCCTGGCTCAAGACCGACCACGATTACCCCTGCCAGCTCACCGGTCCGCGCACCCGGGCGCGGGTGGGCGAAATTCTGGTGCGCATGCGCTTCGTTTCCAGCGATGAAGTGGAGGATGCCCTCCGCACCCTCCCAGCGGGCACGCGCCTAGGCGAGCACCTTATTTATTCTCAAAAGATTACGGAGGAAAACCTCTACCAAGCCTTGAGTTCTCAGGCCGGCATCCCGCTGAGCCTCGCCAACCTCGATGGCGAAGTGGATCGCCGCGCCACCCGGGTCCTCCCCGCCGCCATCGCGCGCCGCTGGAAGATCATTCCCAGCCGTGTAGTTGGTGGAGAACTCCACGTGCTGACCCCCGAAGTCCCCTCCCGCGCCGTGCTGCGCGAACTCTCCGCGCTCTCCCACCTGGAACCGCGCTTCCGGCTGATTCGCCCCCAGCAGTACGAAGCCCTCGCCGAAAAATACCTGCCGCGCCGCTGACCGGGCACCCGCTACCGCCGGGCTCCCGGCAGGGTGACGGTCAGCGTCTCGCCTTGTTCGTTAATGACGATGCGCGACTCCGGCGCCGCGGCTTCGCCGCCCATCGGCAGCCGCGACTTGACGGCGGCTTCCAGCATGCCACGCTGCGCCGTGAATGCCTGTTTCAGCTCCTCGGCCGAGACCCGCAACGCCAATCGCAGCGTCCCGTCTTCCGACTTCATTTCCAGGTGCGCGGCGTTGGGCTTGCCCTCGCTCGCCTTGGCCATCGCTTCCACCATCCGCAGACCGGAGGTGAGCTTCTCCATTTCGGCCGGCGAGGCCACGTGCAGTTCGGCCGTCAGGTCGAGCCCATCCTGAAATTCGGCGCCGAACTGAAACCGGTCCACCGAGTCGACCGCTTCGCCGATGCCCCATACCGCGTACTTGGAGCGTAGTTCGTCGATCTGGTCGGCCCAGGTGACGGTGCCTTGCACACCGTTCAGCCGCCGGTCGATGGCCGCCCGCACCAGCACGGCATCCCCGGCAATCGCCGTTCCCGCGTCCAGCAGCGCGATCACGCCTTTGGCCTGCGCCTGCCCCTCGATCATCGGCACACCGGCGTAGCGCTTGGCGCCGCGGCCCATCCGCTCCAGTTGGAACCTCCCCCGCAGCACCGCCAGCACCGGGGCGTTGTCGCCCGTGCCGTTGGCGGTGACGATCACCTCGTCCAGGTCCTTCAGCGGATCGAACCCGGCGAACTTCATTTGCGCGCTGAGTGCCGGCCCCAGATCAGCGGGCAGCGCTGGTGCGAGGGTGCGCACCTGAATGCCGATCACGACCTTGGTCTCGGGCGACAAATACGGCGCCAGGTATTCGGCGAACGGTTCCGCCGCCACCGACGGACGCACCGCCAGCAGGAGCAGAAATGGCGGCAGCCACTTGGGTGACACTCTCATATCTCCAGCTTCGCCATAACGGGCCGCGGAACTCCAGATCCGCCTTGGTTATCGTGGCGCCGTTAACGCCCGTCACCGAGCGGGGTAAAATAGCGCGATGAATCCCTACGCCTCTTATCTCGGCGATCGCGATGCCGGCGAGGTCATCGCCGCCACCGCGCAACGGTTGGCCGTGCTCCACGACCGGCTCGGCACGGAAGGCCTGGAACGGCGGCTGGCTCCCGGCAAGTGGCCGGCTCGCGCCATCCTCTGCCACCTTGCCGATTGCGAATCGGTCTTTGCATTTCGCCTGCGCCAGGCGCTGGCCCAACCGCATCATGTGATCCAACCGTTCGACCAGGATGCCTGGGCCACGGCGTACGAATCGCTGCCTCCGCAGGCCGCCCTGGCCGCCTTCACCGCGGTGCGCAATTGGAACCTGGCCCTGCTCGCCACCGTCCCGCCGGAGGCGCTTTCGAAAACACTGGCACACCCGGAGCGGGGTGAAATGACCTTCCGGGTGCTGGTCGAAACCATGGCGGGGCACGATCTGAACCACCTGGCCCAACTCGAGGCACTGGCTTCCCGGTCCGCGGCCGCCTGACCGATGCCGCCTGCATCCGCCGTCTGCCGCGACGCCATCGCGCTCACCTATCCCCTCATCCGGCCGCATATCCGCCGCACTCCGGTGATCGAGACGGATGCAGCCGAATTCGGACTCGACCCCACGGCTCTGGTCTTCAAGCTGGAATTGCTCCAGCACACGGGTTCGTTCAAAACCCGCGGGGCCTTCACGAACCTGCTGACGCGCGAGGTGCCGGCCGCGGGCGTGGTAGCGGCCTCCGGGGGCAATCACGGCGTGGCAGTGGCCTACGCCGCGCGAAAACTCGCCAAGCCGGCCACCATTTTCGTTCCGCGCGTCTCCGCTCCCGCCAAGATGGACCGCATCCGTTCCTACGGCGCGAACCTGATCGTCACCGGTGAGCGCTACAACGACGCGCTCACCGCCAGCCGCGAATGGGCCGCCCAATCGGGCGCGCTGCCGGTGCACGCCTACGAGCAGATCGAAACCCTGCTGGGCCAGGGAACGGTGGGCCTCGAGTTCGAAGAGCAGGCTCCGGCGATCGACACGCTTCTGGTAGCGGTGGGCGGCGGCGGCCTGATCGGCGGCATCGCGGCCTGGTACGCGGGCCGGGTGCGCCTGCTCGGCGTGGAACCGGAAGCTGCCCCCACCCTTTCCATGGCTCTCCAGGCGGGCCGCCCGGTGGATGCGCCGGCGGGCGGAATCGCCGCCGATTCGCTCGCGCCGCGCCGTGTCGGCGAGTTGATGTTTCCCCTCGCCCGCGCCCACGTCGAGCGCGTGGTGCTGGTGCCGGACGAAGCCATTGCCGCCGCGCAGCAAGCGCTGTGGAACATTCTTCGGGTGGTGCCCGAACCCGGCGGCGCCGCCGCGTTCGCAGCGCTGCTTTCGCGCCGTTACCGGCCGCGGCCCGGCGAGCGGGTGGGAGTACTGGTGTGCGGCGGCAACACCAGCGCGGTACGCTTCGACAGTTCAAACCCGTAACCCGCCACCCGCGCGCACACTACAATCGAGAGATGCTGTCTCGGCGGGATGCACTCGCGGCCTCCGCAATTCCTGCCCTGTGCGGCCAGGAGGGCGGCCGGCGATGTTCGGCGATGCGGAAGCCTATGAGCGGTTCATGGGGCGGTGGAGCCGCCTCGGCCGTCGCCCAAAGCAAGCCCCGATCCACCGTGCTCGGGATCGACCCTTCCAGAGAGTACGTGGCCTATGCCAACCATCGGAACGAATTCCCCGCCCGCGTCGTTTGCGAGACCGGCGATGCGCAGCAGTTGCGGTTCCCCGATGCCACGTTCGGGCGGCTCTGGACGCAGGGCGGCCTCGACCGTGTCCGCGAACAGCCGCTCGACATCGACATCCGTTTCGCCTCGTTCGCCGACTGCTGGGACCCGTTCCTGCTCGGGCAAGGTCCCGCCGGCGCCCACGTCCGCCGCATCGGAAAGGATCGGGTGTCCGCCCTGAGGGCCGCGGTTCGGCGCCGCCTGGCGGCCTCCGCGGAGAGCTCGCCGTTCACGCTGCGCGCCCGCGCCTGGGCCGTGCGGGGCGAAGTTCCCGTCCCCCGCTGATTAATTATCGTCCGCGACAAACCGGTATCCCACCCCGCGCACCGTCAGCAGGTGCCGCGGGTGGGTCGGATCGTCTTCGATGTACCGGCGCAGCCGCACGATGAAATTGTCGATGGCCCGGGTGTCGGTATCTTCGTGCAGCCCCCATACCTCTTCGAGCATGTTCTTGCGCGACACGGGCTTGCCTTCATGCTGGATCAGATAGCGCAGCAGGTTCGCCTCCATCAGGGTCAGGGGAAAGACTTTCTCGCGCACGCGCAGCTCCAGCTTTTCAAAGTCCACCGACTTGTCGCCGAACCGGTACGTCTCTTTCGGTTCCGGGGCCGCCGTCCCGTTCTCGAGCCAGGCCCGGATCCATTCCCTGCGCCGCAGCAGCCCGTGGATCCGGGCGATCAGAATCGAGAGCTCGAACGGCTTGATGAGGTAATCGTCGGCGCCCGCCGCGAACCCGTGTAGAATGTCGTCGGGGTGGCCCCGCGCGGTCAGCATCAGGGTGGGGACGAACTGCCCCCCCTCACGCATTTCGGCCATGACTCGAAAGCCGTCCTTACCCGGCAGCATCACGTCCAGTACCACCAGGTCGAATGGCGGAGACGCGCCGGCCAGGAGTTCCAGACCGGCCTCGCCGGTGTCGGCCACCTGTACCTCGTAGCCCTCCGCCTCCAGGTTGAACCGCAGCCCGTCGGCCAGGTGCTGCTCGTCTTCCACCACCAGGATCCGGTTCATCGCCCCACCGGCAGTTGCAGCACGAACGTGCTTCCCTGCCCGGGCCCCTCACTTTCGGCCCAGGCCCGGCCGCCATGCCGCTTGGCGACCGACCGCACAATGTACAGCCCGAGCCCCGTACCTTTCACACGCGAACCCAACACCCCGGGCACTCGGTAGAACCGTTTGAAGACGCGCTTCAGCTCCGTGTTCGGGAGTCCCACGCCCTGATCCCTCACCCGCACGGCGACGAACCCTCCATCTACCGGCGCTGTTTCCACGGTGATCCTCACCTTCCCACCCGAGTACTTCACGGCGTTGTCGATGAGATTGGAGATGGCCGCCCGCACCTCGTCGTAGTCCCCCGCGATCGTGGCGGCGGGACCCGGCAGGCACACCAGCGCCTCCGGCCCGAGGCGGTGCAGCGTGCGCGCCCGCGTTACACACTCGTCAATCGCGCTGGCGATCTCAAACCGCGCGATGTTGGGCTTGCGGCTGGCGCCCAGTCTTCCCGCGCGCAGCACCTGCTCGATGGTTGCCATCAGGCGGTTGCTGTCTTCCAGCATGATGCGGTAGAACTCGCTGCGCTTGGGCTCATCGACGGGACGGGTTTGCAGCGTCTCCAGGTACAGCCGGATGGAGGCCACCGGCGTCTTCAACTCGTGCGTGACCGCGTTGATGAAGGCATCGTGTTGTTCGTTGCGGCGGATCTCGCGCACCAGGAAGATGGTGTTGATCACCACCCCGCTGATGATCATGGTCAGCAGGATCGCGCCGAGAAACAGCAGGATTCCGTGCCGCCAGTTGAGCAGCACCCAGCCCACGTAGAGCAGGACCGTGACGGTAATCAGCCCCGCCCCCAGGGCGATGAAAAACGCGATCGACTTGCGCCGTCCGGCTACCACCATCCCTTCATCAGTAACACAGCGGGCCGCCCGCCTCCCAACGCGCCGCCCGCTCTACCAGTGGCTTTCCCGGCTGCCTCAGGCGTCCAGCCCGTACTCCTTCAACTTTTTGTAAATGGTCGTTTTGCCGATTCCCAACTGCCGGGCCGCGTTCATGCGATGACCGCCGGCCGATTCCAGCGCCCGCAGGATCGCCTGCCGTTCTGCTTCTTCCAGACGGGTCAGCGCCCGTCCCCCCGCCGCGGCGGCCGTGCCCTGCCGGCTCCCCAGGGCGTTCAGGTCCTCGGGACGAATCAACGGTCCGGGGCTGATTGCCATGGCCCGGTGGATGTGATTCTGGAGCTCGCGCACGTTGCCCGGCCATGCGTAAGCCCGGAGCACCCGCAAGGCATCCGTACGGATGCCGGTGACCGTGCGATTCCCGCTGGCGGCGCATTCCCGGTCGATGAAAGCCTGCGCCAGCAGGGGTATGTCGTCTCCGCGGTCGCGCAATGGCGCCAGCGGAATCGGCAGGACGTTCAGCCGGTAGTACAGGTCGGCGCGGAACTTGCCTTCGCGAACCGCCTGCTCCAGGTCGCGGTTCGTGGCGGCAACGACCCGCGCGTCCAGCCGCATGCGATCGTTGCCGCCGATGGGACGGAACTCCCGCTCTTGCAGCACCCGCAGCAGCTTGGCCTGAAGTTCCAGCGGCAGTTCCCCAATCTCGTCCAGGAATAGCGTTCCCCGCCCCGCCGCCGCCATCAGCCCCACCCGGTTCTGAGTGGCGCCGGTGAACGCGCCGGGCCGATGCCCGAACAGCTCGCTTTCGATGAGACCCGAACTGAAAGCGCCGCAGTCCACCGGCACGAACGGCTCGCGAGGGTGCGGACCGAGTTCGTGCAGCGCGCGCGCCACCAGTTCCTTGCCGGTACCGCTTTCGCCCAGGATCAGCACCGGTTGCGACCGGCCCGCCAGCCTGCCCAGCATGCCGTACAGCCGCTCCATGACCGGCGATCGGCCAACCATGCCGCCCGGACCGCCGCGCGCGGTCAACTGCTGCCGCAGGACGCGGTTCTCGGCCGCCAGTTGGCGTTTTTCGGCCAGCCGGTGCAGACGGCTGGTCAGGTCGTCCACCGAAAACGGCTTGGTTACGAAATCGTATGCGCCCAGCTTCAGAGACTCCACCGCCGTATCGATGGTGCCATGGCCGGTCATCACGACTACGTCCACTTCCGCATGGTTCTCCTTGATGGCCCGCAGCAAATCCAGTCCGCTCAGTTCCGGCATGCGCAGATCGGTCACCACGATATCGAACCGGCCGCCGTCGAGTTCGCGCAGAGCCTGGCTGGCCGAGGACACCGCCTCCACCCCGAATCCCGCGTCCGCCAGGGCATCCGAGCATAGCTCGCGGATTGCGTCCTCGTCGTCCACGACGAGGACCCGATCGGTCCATTCCGGTGTTGTCGCGTGCATTCTCTCTACTGCCTGCTTATCGGCAGAAGTTCGCCAATTCCGCATAGCGGACCCGTAAGTTCGCAAGAGCGAACTTCGCGCTCCCGCAACCCGGGCGCCTTAGCCGCTAACCCGCCCCGCTCTGCCATTTCGATGCTCTCTGGTGAATGGCACCCGGCCTGCACCGGCTACCGGCATGAAGCCTCCTCCCCGCGGTGGCGCATCCGGCACAGTATTTCCGGCGCTGCGCCACGGCACCCCCGCCATGGGCACGGCCCCCTCGGATTGCCCGAGCCGGGAGGGCCGCCCCACGGCCTTACGGGGAAGGAGGTAAGGAAACAGCCATGCCCCACAAGTGCATCCTCGTAGTCGACGATCACCCGGAGATCCGGGAACTGCTGCGCGACATTCTGGAAGACCGGGGCTACCGGGTGGTTGAAGCCTGCAACGGCCGCGCCGCCCTGGAGGCTCTGCGCCGCGGTCCCATCGACCTCGTGCTGACCGACCTGATCATGCCCGAAGTCGAGGGCATCGAGACCATCACCGCCATGCGCCGGCAGTGGCCCGGCCTCGGAATCGTCGCCATCAGCGGCGCGGGGGAAGGCTGCTACCTGCGCGCCGCCCGCCTCCTGGGCGCCTGCGAAACGGTGTGCAAGCCGTTCTCCACCGCGACCATCGTAGGCATCGTCGAGCGCCTCCTTGCCAAACCCAGGGATAATGAAATCCTCCCATCCAGCCGATAGACGGCTGGAGACTGATTTTGGGCGCAACCTCAACGATCAACCCCGATCCCGTATCCCCGCTTCACGAGGATGTCTTCCGCACCGTGGTGCGCGAACTCAAGGACGTGGTCTTCCGCACCGACGCGGAAGGGCGGTGGATTTTTCTGAATCCCGCCTGGGAGGACATGACCGGTTTTCCGGTAGCACAGTGCCTGGGCCGGCCATTCCTCGATTACGTGTTCCCCGACGACCGGCCGGCCAATCTCGAGCGATTCCGCCCCCTGGTTGAGCAGTGCGCCGAAACCTGCCGTCACGCGGTCCGCTATACCACTCAATCCGGCGGTTTGCGCTGGGTCGAGGTCACCGCGCGGGTGGTGTTCGGCGATGCCGGAGAAGTCGCCGGAACCTGCGGCACGCTGGTCGACGTCACCGACAATCTGGAGATGCTGCGGCACCTCAAGCGCCGCGAGGCCGTCCTGGACGCGGTGAGCTTCGTGGCGGAGCGCTTCCTGCGCGGCAACAACTGGGAGGCCGCCATGCCGGCCGCCATGGAGCGTCTGGCCCAGGCCGCCGAGGTCGAAGCCGTGATGCTGGTGCAGAAAGTCCGCGGCAAGGATGGGGTGGACCGGATCCGCATGCACAGCCTCTGGACCCCCTCCGGATCCGGCTTGCACGGGTCCGAGCCGGTTCTGAAAACGCTCGGTCTGGAGCCGTCCCAGGGACTCGCGCGCTGGGAAAGCCTCCTCGATCAGGGCGAGATGATCGTATGCCCGGCTGGCGATTGCCCCCCTGACGAACGGCAAGTCATTCTGTCGTGCGGCTTTCAGTCCCTGGTCATGATCCCGCTCTTCGTCGGCGACTCGCGCTGGGGCGATATCGCCTTTGGCCGCTCCTCTTCCCTCCCCTGGTCCCGTCCGAGCCTGGAAGGACTACGGACCGCCGCCCGCATCATCGGCGCCGCCATCGGCCAGAGCCAGACCCGGTTGAGCCTGATGCGCGCCCATGCCGACCTCGAGAGCGGCGTCCTCCAACGCACCCGCGAGCTGTCGGACTCCAACCGCGCCCTGCGCGAGAGCGAGCAACTCTACCGGACCCTCATCGAAACCAGCCCCGACGGCATCATCGTCGCCGATTCCAACTTGCTCATCACCATGCTGAACCGCCGCAGCCTGGAACTGTTCGGCGCCGAAAGCCCCGAGCAGCTCATCGGCACCGACGCCACCACGCTGGCGCGGAACGAAGATCCCGCCTGGATTGCCCGGCTCAAAGCGGAACTCCTGGCGATGCAACGGGTCCCCTCCACCGAACTCAAGCTGACGCGCCGCGACGGCTCCACCTTCCATGCGGAGATCAGCGCCTCGGTGGCGCGCGACGCTCGGGACCAGCCCCGCCACGTGGTGGGCGTGGTCCGCGACATCACCGCCCGTAAGCAGCTCGAGGAGCAGTTCCGCCAGGCCCAGAAAATGGAGGCCATCGGACGGCTTGCCGGCGGGGTGGCCCACGATTTCAACAACCTGCTTACGGTCATCAAGGGCTATGGCGAATTGCTCGTCAAACGGTTGGCCGGCAATCCGTCCGACGGCCGGAAAATCGCCCAGATCGTCAAGGCATCCGAGCGCGCCGCAGCCCTGGTCGACCAGTTGCTCGCTTTCAGCCGCAAACAGATGATCGAGCCCCGCGTGACCGCCGTCAACGGCGCCATCGCCGATATGGAAAAAATGCTGCGCCGGCTGATCGGCGAAGATATCGAATTCCACACCGATCTGGCCGCCGATGCCGGCACCGTCCGCATCGATCCCGGCCAGTTCGATCAGCTCATCATGAACCTGGCGGTGAACTCGCGCGATGCCATGCAGGCCGGCGGCGCCATGGAGATCGCCACCCGCGCGGTGCTCCTCGCAACCTCCCCGGGCGACGTCCGCATCCCCATCCCGCCCGGCCGCTACGTGCTCACCGAGGTCCGTGACACCGGCATCGGCATGGACGCGGAGACGCGTTCGCGCATTTTCGAGCCGTTCTTCACCACCAAGGAGGTCGGCCGCGGTACCGGCTTGGGGTTGGCTACCGTGTACGGCATTGTCCAGCAGGCCGGCGGGTCCATCTCGGTCGAGAGCACCCCCGGCGCAGGCTCGCTGTTTCGCATCTACCTGCCCGCCGCATCCGAATCCGCCAACCGGTCAGGGGCGCGGGAAGAGTCCATGCGCGCCGGCGAAGGCAGCGAAACGATCCTCGTCGCCGAAGACGAAGACCTGGTCCGCACCATGATCGTGGAGGCGCTCCAGGACGCCGGCTACCGCGTCCTCGAAGCCCGCAACGGGCATCACGCCCTGGAAGTGGCGTCACGCCATACCGGCGGCATCGACCTGTTGCTGACCGACGTGGTGATGCCGCAGATGGGGGGGCCCGAGCTGGCCGAGCGCTTGGTCGGGCGTTTCCCCACCTTGCGTATCCTATTCGTCTCGGGCTACACCGAGCGCGATGTGCAGACCAACTCGGCGTTCCTGCGCAAGCCGTTCACCCCGGCTGGCCTTCAATCGGCGGTACGGCGGGTGCTCGACGCGCCAAGCCCCGGTTCCGCGATACAGTAGCAACATGCTTCGCCGCAGACTCCTGCAAACGGCGGCGGCCGCCGCGGCCGTCTCCGCGGCCTCTTCGCCGGCCGCGGAAGTGCCGGTCAAACTGGGCTTTGACACCTACTCCGTCCGTGCCTTTCGCTGGAAGGCGCCGCAATTCCTGGAATACGCCGCCGCCCAGAAACTCGACACGATTCAGTTTTCCAGCCTCGACGATTTCGAGAGCCACGATCCGGACTACCTCGGCAAGATCCGCGACCAGGCCGCTCGCCTCCACATTTCCATCGACGCCGGAATGGGCTGCATCTGTCCTTCCAGCCGGTCGTTTGCCAAAGACGGCCCGCCGGCGCGCGACCGCATGCTGGCCGGCATGCGCGTCACCAAAGCGTTGGGGGCCAAAGTGATGCGCTGCTACATGGGGTCCGGCGTGGACCGCCTGGGTTCCCTGCCCATCGAGGCCCACATGGAGAACACCGTCAAGGTGTTCCAGTCGGTGCGCGCCGAGGCGCTCGACATGGGCGTGAAGATCGCACTCGAAAATCACAATGGCGACCTCCAGGCGCGCGAGGTCAAGACCATCATCGAAGAGGCGGGTAAAGACTATGTGGCGTCCTGCCTCGACTCCGGCAACCCGGTGCTGACCATCGAAGACCCGTTTGTCACGCTCGAAACCCTGGCACCCTACGTGGTCACCACCCACCTGCGCGATTCCTGCGTGTTCGAGGTGCCGCGCGGCGCCGCCGCGCAATGGGTGGCGCTGGGCGACGGCAACGTCGATTTCGTCCGCTTCGTCGCGCTGTTCCGCCGCCTCTGCCCGCAGTCTTCCATGCAGTTGGAGATCATCACCGGCCGCCCGCCCACCGTGCTGCCCTATTTCGAGGCCGATTTCTGGAAAGCCTATCCCCACATGCCGGCGGCCGAGTTCGCCCGATTCCTGGCCCTGGCCAAAACCGGCCACCCGTTCATGGGCGCCATGGTCATCGAGGATGTGGCCGGCCAGCGCCCCGCAGCGATGGCGGAAGCGCTCAAAGAGCAGCAGAAACTCGATCTCGAACGCAGCTTCGAGTACGCCCGGAAGAAGCTGAACGTGGGCATCAACTGGCGCGCTTGACGCCCGGCGCGCCGCCAACGCGATCATGACGCTGCCGCCCGAGAGTCGCGCCGGTATCCGGCCAGGCCGCCGCGCGGATCCGGAATCCCGGCGCGGCAGCCCCGGATTGCTTGCCTAAAACTGAACCCGCAGCGACATCGACATCTGCCGCGGGTTCGCCGCCGCCGTGTACCGCCCCAGGTTGGCGTTGGTCTGCACCAGGATGCCCTTCTGCCAGTTGGGCCACGAGTACTGCGGGGCAATGTTGGCATTGGTGAACTGGGTGTGATTGAAGATGTTGTACATCTCCGCCCGGAACAGCAACTGCCGCTTCGCCTCGCGCCCCAAGGGAAACGCCTTGCCGAACGTCATGTCCCAGTTGAACATCCGCGTGCCCGGCAGCGGAATGAGACTCCCCGGTCCGGCGTTGCCGAAACAGGCCATCGATTGTCCGATGCCCTGCTGCGGAGTCGGCCCTGGCGTCCAGCTGCACGGGAACGGAATCACGAACACACTCTCGTTGAGGAGCTGGTTGCCCGGCGTGCCGTTTCCATTCGCGCCCGGGGCCTGTACCAGCGGAGTATTGCCGGCGAACGACACCTGCCCCGCAGGAAGCTGCGGGTTGCCCACCACCATCATCCGGGCTGCTTCGGTCCCGCTCGAGTAGCTGCCGGTCCAGTTCATCTGCGGGTTGGAAGAGGTGGTCCCGGAGAAGGAAATCCCGGGCACCGCCACCCGGATGTCGCTCCGCCATTGCGTAATTCCCGAGACCGTCCAGTGGTCCGTGACCCACCCCATCGGCCTGAGGTTCCACTTCTGCCCGAGGTTCGGCACTTCATAAATGTAGTTGACGACCACGACGTGCGGCGTGGGCTGGTAGAACGGCCCGTAGTTGCGGAGTTTATCCGGGAAGTAGGGGCTGGCGTTCACCGTCTCGGCCGTGCCGAAGGCGCTCATGCTCTTCGACCAGGTGTACGCCAGGCCATACGACAGGTGCTGCGTCATATTGCGGCGCAGCGTGACTTGCAGCGAGTTGTAATTGCTGCTCCCCGCGAAATCCACCGAGCGCAGGTTGCCTAGCCCAGCGAGCGGCCGGAAGTAATTGTCGTTCAGCGTCTTTCCGTTGACGTTCGGGGGCAGGTACGCCACATTGGGGTTGTAGTTGGCGGGGTCGTACTGCGAAAACATCGGCACCGCGTTGAGCAGGTGCCCCACCGGCTTGTGTTTGGTCAGATTGAAAACGTAGGCCGCTTCGAGTACCGTTCCAAACCCCAGCTTCTGCTGGATCATGAAGCTTCCGTTGTACGTCCCCTGCACCTTCTGCGACCCGACCGTGCCGTCCGGCGCGATGGGCGTGATCCCGGCGCTGTTCCCCAGCCCCGGTATCCGGTCCATGCTGGAGTAGTACACCGCCCGGTTATACGTGTCGGGCGGATTGCCCGAGGAGTTCTGGCTGATCTGCGTCGAACCCAGGTTGAAAAACTGCCCGAATCCGGTGCGGATGGCCGTCTTCCCGTTGCCGAATACGTCCCAGGCGAGGCCGAAACGGAACGCCGGGATCACACTCGGGAAAGTCCACAGCGTCATGGGGAGATTGGCATTAGTTCCAGTCGCCCGTTCCATCCCGGGAAACGGCGTCGGCGTGGCGGAATAGCCGCCCACCGAAGCCGGCACGAACGTGCCCTGGAGCGAGAAAAAGGTGGTGTACCCGGTCACCGGATCCACCGCGACCTGGTTGGCCGTCGGGCAAGCCCGGGTGGCCGTCGAAACCGTGCAGCCCGGCAGGTAGAGCCGCATCGCCTGGGCCGGATTGTACGAGGAACGAACCCAATCCGTGGTGGTATGGTCGTAATTCACCGCGGGCGGCTGATGGTAGAAACGGACGCCCACATCCAGCGTCAGCCGCCGGTTCACGCGCCAGTTGTCCTGCACGAACGCTTCAATGTCCGTGTACCAGTAGTCGCCGACGATACGCCCGCCTTCGGTGTAGTTGTTGAACTGACCGAGAAAGGCGTTGGCATACCCGTCCTGGGTGTTGTTCGGCATGGCGGTGGCGCTGGCGAAACTGTACGCCCCCAGGTACGACCCCGCCCCGGTGGCCTGGTTCTGCTCCACTTTGCCGGTCCGCTCGATATAGATCCCCGTTTTCAGGTTGTGCGCTCCCCATACTTTGCTGAGATTGTCGTTGAAGCTGTAGATATCGTTCCAGTTGGTATACGGACACTGGCCGCTGCACGGATCGCTGAAACTGGCCTCATTCGACTCCTGCCCGCCCCCAAAGGCCAGATTCGGGATTCCCATCTGAAAGTTCTGGCTCCCCGCCGCGAGACCCGGCCGCTTCTTGTTCTGGTCGGCCTTGAATTTGGGATCGTTTGCGAAATCCAGGAAGGAAGGCGGGTTGGCCATGGTCAGACGGTCGAGCTGCGACTGGTCGTGCGCATAATAGTCCCACGTGTTGTAGCTCTTGCCGAAGGTGAACTCGTTGACCATGGTTGAGTTGATGGTGTAAGTGATCCCGACCGCGTAACCGTGTCCGGGGTTGGGATGGTCGAAGGCAAAGGGACTAAATTGGCCCGCGGAGTTCTTCAGCGCGAAAGTACTGGACGTAGGCGCGGCGGTATCCAGGTCGTAGTCATTGATATACCGCACCCAGGTGTTCAGCTTCGAAGTGATGTTGTAGTCTACCCGGAGCGTGTCGTTGCGCCGGGGATGCGTCTCGTTAAAGCTCCAGTAATAGTTCCGTGCATACCGTTGTGAGGCGTACTGCCCATCCTGGATGCAGTTCGAGGCATCGACTCCGGAGTGCCCGCAAATGTTGGGCAGCGGCAACGCGTTCAGGATCGCCTGGCCCGCCTTCGCGGCGGCGGGATTCAGGTTCGCCAGGCTGGCAATGTTGTTGTTCGGGACCGGGTTTCCGGTGGTCGGATCGTAAATGGGATAGGGTACTCCATTGTCATCGGTGTAGCCGGAGAAATCGCCCGCCCGCTGCGCCACCGTCGGCATATTGTAGTAACCGAACTGGGTGCCCGGCTTCTGCTTGGTGTACTCCTGGGAGAAGAAGAAAAACAGCTTCCTTTTCTGGGTGTTGAATACCTTCGGTATGTACACCGGGCCGCCTACCGAGTAGCCCCACACGAAGAACCGGTACAAGCTCTTCTGCTGGCCGTTGTAGTTCTGGAAGAAACTCTTGGCATTGAACATCTCGTGCCGTTTATTGGCCCAGGCACTGCCGTGGAACTCCGTGCTTCCGCTCTTGGTCACCACGCTGATTACGCCGCCCGAATTACGCCCGTACTCGGCCTGGTAGTTACTGGTCAGCACCCGCATCTCGGCGATCGAATCCATATTCGGTTCGAAGTGCGAAGTCCCGTTGGAGCCGGTGTCCAGGTTGGTCACTCCGTCCACCGTGAAGTTCGCGCTGGCGTACGGCGCCCCGTTGATGCGGACCGACCCGACCGTGTTCTCACTGGTGGTGTCACGCTGCGTAAGATTCACCCCGGGCAGCGTCACCATGATGCCAAACATATCCCGGCCCTTCAATGTAATATTGGCAAACTGGTCTTTGTCGATCAGCTTGGAATTTTCCCCCGAGGCCGTCTGGATGGGCGTGGTCGCCGCCGTTACCGACACCTGCTCCGTCAAGGTGCCCAGCGCCATCGCGATCTTCCCCAAGTCGCGGACCTCGCTGGCCGTAACGGCAATGTCCGACTGCGTGTAAGTCCGAAAGCCCGCCGCCGCTTTGATGGTAAGTATGTAGGTTGCCGGAACCAGGCTGTTGAACCGGAAGATACCTTCGGTCCCCGTCTGGGTCCTGGTGACCACCCCGGTGGCCGTGTTCTTCAACTCTACCTGGGCCCCCGGAACCGCCGCATCGCCGGGATCCACCACAATTCCCAGCAACGTCCCCGTTGTCGACTGGCCGTAGATACAGCCGCACAGAGTAATCCATGTCAAGAGTACAAACGTCGCGCGCCGAGCCGCCATGATTGACCTCCCGTTTCTCCGGAAATCTCCACTAGCCTCGTTTCCAATTCCCACAGGGCAATCGGACCGTGTGGTTCGAAATTATACCTTTCACGGCCGTGCATTGCAATGACAGTTTTCGCGCCGCGTATCTCCGCCCGTCCGGTAAGAATGGCCGGCGGCGTAGTAGGTTGAGACGCGGGAAGTTACTTCAGCCGGACCGGCCCGGCGGCTCGCCTTCCGAGGCTGGTTACTCGTTCCGGGACGACGGGTGGACAGGGTGTAACTGGTACGGAAAAACCTGACGTCAACTCTGTTTCATCCAGCGAACGCGATGCCAGCGCATGGCCGCGAACAACACCGCGAAGCCGGCCAGCAGCCCCACCGAAGAGCCGACACCGAGGAGTTCGGGACGAACCGATTGGAGACGCAGGGTCAAGCACAGGTTGAATACCACCGGGATCACGGCGGCGATCACCGGGGGCCACGGCCGGTCGAGCGCGAACAGCGACCGCGAGCCGATTTCGATCAGGCTCCAGCCGATCAGGCTGGGCCCAAGCCCCAGAAACACCGCCGAAACCAGGTTGGTGGACTCGGCGGTGAAGCTGCCGCGCTCGAAGAACAGCTCGATGGCCGGGTGGCGGAACACGATCGCGAAGGCGCAGCCCGCCACCGCCGCCAGGGCGGCCAGCGCGATGGTGCGGTCGATCAGGCGAAACGCTTCCCGCATGCGGAAGAGGCTGCGCAGCCGGGCGATCTCGGGAAGGAGCGAGTTCGAAATCGGCGTGACCAGGATGGCCAGGGGCACGCCGACGCCGCGCATGCAGTAGTCGAGCGCGGCAGCCATCCCCGGCCCCGCATGGGTGGCATAGGCGCGCGTGAAGGTGATGTTCAGCCCCAGCCCGGCGGCATAGATGATGAAGAACATGGGGCGGCCCAGGATATCCGTCCACTGGAGCCGGGCTTCCGCGTTTTCCGTCGGCTCGATCTCCGACCGCGCGGCGAAATACACGATTCCCAGTTGGGCCCACGCGCCCGCCGTGTAGCCCACCGCAAAAGCGAAAACGCCGAGCCACTTCCAAAGACACAGCGCTCCCGCAATGGTGAAGAGGTTGAGCGCGGCCTGGTAGAACGCCGTGGGCGCGAAGCGGCGCTGCGTGTACAGCAGCCCGCAGTGGACGGCGCCCACACCGGCGGCCATGCTGGAAAACGCCAGGATCCGCAGCACCGCGACCGACGTGTCGAAATACAACGGATCGAGGCCCGGCGCCAGGACCCGCATCAGCGCCGGCGCGCTCAGAAACACCACCACCGTGATCGCCGACGACACCCACAGATACCATCGCCTGAGCTCCCGGAACAGCGCCGTCCGCTGGCCGCCCTTGGCCGCCGCCAGCATGGGAACGAACGCGAACACCAGCGAGTTGATAAGGATCGAATTCAGGGTATCGATGGGACCGATGGCCACCGCCAGGGAATCGGCACGGCTGTGGGTGCCCAGAAAGTACGCGGTCAGGGCCACCCGGCCGAAGCCCAGGAGATTGCCGGTCAGCACCCCCGCCACCAGGGTGAGGCCACCACGCACCAGGGGACTTTCCACCACGCGGGTGAGACCGCCGGTGGCTGCCCTTTGGTCGCGAATGGCCTCCAACAACTTCACACGGTTACGCCGTGGCCGCTCCCGCGTTTCGGGCGGCCGACAGCGCCGCTTCGTAATCGGGATGATCGGCGACTTCCTTCACGTATTCCACGTGCCGGATCCGGTTCTGCGGATCGAGCACGAAAATGGCCCGGCTTTCGATCCGCAACTCTTTGATCAACGTGCCGTAGTGCTCTCCGAAAGAAGCGCTCTTGTGGTCGGAGAGCATCTTGACCTTGTCCACTCCGAAGGCGCCGCACCAGCGCTTCTGGGCAAAGGGGAGATCCATGCTGACAGTGATGACATCGACCCCCGAGAGCTTGCCCATCTCCTCGCTGAAGCGCTTGGTCTGGGCATCGCAAACCGGCGTGTCGAGCGAGGGCACGACGCTGATAATGCGCACCTTGTTGCCGGTCTCGCGCAGGCTGACATCCTTCAAGCTGCCATCCACGGCGGTGAAGTCGGGAGCCATGTCTCCCACCTTCAGCTCCGGTCCGATCAAGGTGAGAGGATTGCCTCTCATGGTGGTTGCTCCTGGTCGTTCCATTACTCCTCCAGTTTCGAGTCTCGCATAGCACGGCAACCGGCTACGCTGTCCGTGCGGCCCCGGTACAGAGCTTGGGACAGCGACGCCACGCCATACGTTTGCGATCCTCCAGTTTTGTTTTGTTTGGGTGAATCGTTATTGTAGCAATTCGGCGAACTTCTCCGTTTCCGACACGGGTAATTGGCACGTGAAATTCCGGCAAACCCAGGCGGCGGCGCGGCCATTCTCGGGCAGCATGGAAGCGATGGCGGGGATGCCCTTGGCCAGCTTTTCGCGGACCGCAGGGGAATCGACCAGCAGCACCACGCGATTCGGCACAAACCGTGAGTAGAACGTGCGCAGCAGCGCCGCCGTATCGGCGGCGTTTCGATCCCCGCTGAGGACGATCTGGCGCGGGTCCCCGAGCAGAAACTCGCACGCCGACAGCATCCGCGGCAGGGACACCGGGGCCCCCGACAGTCGCGGCGCGAAAGCGGCCAGGGTCCGCTCGGCCGCCTCGCGGAAATCGGCGCGGCCGGTGATTTGCGATAGTCGCAACAGGTTCAGCAGGGCCAGCGAGTTGCCGCACGGTTCGGCGCCGTCGTACTCCTCGCGGGCGCGCAGCACCAGCGAAGCATCGCCGGCGGTGCTGAAGAAGCCGCCGCGCTCCCGGTCTTCAAACAGGGCGAGCTGCTTTTCGGTGAGCTTGACGGCCAACTCCAGGTGCCGGATATCGAACTGGGCTTCGTACAGATCGAGCAGGGCCTCGGCCAACCCGGCATAGTCCTCGAGAAAACCGGGAATGGCTGCCTCGCCGCCGCGATAGCGCCGCAGCAGCAACCCCGTGGAAGGGTCGTACATGCGCGCGGCCAGGAACTCCGCCGCCCGCCGGGCCGCCTCCCGGTAGCGCGGCTCCCCGAACACCGCCCCGCCCAGCGCAAAGCTCGAGATCATCAGGCCGTTCCAGGCGGTCAGAATCTTGTCGTCAAGGTGGGGGCGCACCCGTCGCGAACGTTCCTCCAGCAGGGCCGCCGAGGCCCGCGCCAGGCCGGAAGCAACCTCTTCCACCGTCCGATCGAACTGCCGCGCCGTCTCCTCCAGCGTCATGGCCTGGTACAGAATGTTGCGGCCGGTGAATTCCTGGTGCGGATCGTTGGCCACATTGCCGCTCTCAGCCACGCCAAAGCGGTAGCAGAACCAGTCCCCTTCGGGCCCCGGAACCGTGCGCCGAACCTCTTCTTCCGACCAGATGTAGTATGCGCCTTCGCCCTTGATCGAGGGTTCCTCCGGGTCGATCACGCTGTCGGCGTCTTCGGCCGAATAGAAACCCCCTTCCGGAGCGGTCATATCCCGCAGTACGTAGTCCAGCGTGCGGCGCGCCGCCTCGGCGTACTGCGGGTCCCCCGTGGCCTGGAACGCCTCGATATACGAAACCGCGAGCTGGCCCTGGTCGTAGAGCATCTTTTCGAAGTGCGGGACGAACCAGCGCTCGTCCACCGAGTAACGGTGGAATCCGCCGCCGAGCTGATCGTTCATCCCGCCTTTCGCCATTTCGCGGAGCGTGAGCAGCACCATGTCGAGGGCTTCGCGGTTGCCGGTGCGGGCATAGTAGCGCTGCAGGAAGTGAAACACCGAGGGCCGCGGAAACTTGGGCGCGCCGCCGAAGCCGCCATTGTGGCTGTCGAACGTGCGGCGGAACACGAAGAAGCCGCTGTCCAGAAGGCCGCGGTCGATGGTGGCCAGGCTCCCCGGCTGGATGGCCGCCGCCTCGCGGAGCTGCCGCACGATATCGCCGGCCGACTCCACGATTTGATCTTGATTGCTGCGCCAAGCCGAGGCGATCTGCGTAAGGATCGAATCGAACCCGGGATTCCCGTAACGGTTCTCCGGCGGGAAGTACGTGCCGCCGTAGAAGGGTTGCAGCTCGGGAGTGAGCCACACCGACATGGGCCAGCCGCCGCCGCCGGTGCTGGCCTGCACGAACGTCATGTAGATGTGGTCCACATCGGGGCGCTCTTCCCGATCGACTTTGATGGGGACGTACTCCCGGTTGATGAGCTCGGCGATGGTCTCGTTTTCGAACGACTCCCGCTCCATGACGTGACACCAGTGACAGGTGGAGTAGCCGATGGAAAGAAAAATCGGTTTGTTTTCGCGCCGCGCCTTCTCGAAGGCTTCCTCCCCCCAGGGAAACCAGTCGACGGGATTATGAGCGTGCTGGAGCAGGTACGGACTTTTCTCGTGCGCCAGCCGGTTCGTATGCATGAGCTAACCACCCCTCTTCTCCGAGCTTTCCCACGGCGGCGGAGAGCGTTGCGCGCGCCGGCGCGGGCATCGGCCCGATCGGTTTGCGGCAGGGGCCGGCGCTCAATCCCATCATGCGCATCGCTTCCTTCACGGGGCTCGGAAATGTGTGCAACGCATGCCACTCCGACATGCGGGCAACCAGTGTGTGCAATCGCTCGGCGTCGGCCCTGCGGCCTTCGCGGAACGCGCGGTAGAGTTCGACAAAAACGCGCGGGGCGACATTGGCGCAGGCGGCCACACAACCGGCACAGCCGGCGTCGAGGGCCGCCAGGGCGAGTTGTTCCGGGCCCACAAAGACCGCCATGGGGCGTTCCGCCAGGCACGTCCGGTAGGCCGCGGCCCGCTCCAGGCTGCCGCCGGAGTCCTTGATGCCGGCCAGGTTTTCGCACCGCGCGCCGATGCGCGCGACCGATTCCGGCAGAATTTCCACTCCGCCGTGCTGCGGAAAGTTATAGGCCAGCACCGGTAGCCGTACGGAGTGGCACACTTCGGTGTAGTGCTCCACCAGCTCGTCCTGCGAGGGCTTGAGGTAATAGGGCGTGATGATCACGATCGCGTCCACCCCGATGGCTTCCGCGTGGTCCGCCAGCCTCACCGTTTCGGCGGTCGTGATGCTGCCCACATTGGCGTACACCGGCACGCGCCCGGCGGCCGCCTGCAGACAGAAGCGCATGGACACCTGGCGCTCTTCGAAATCCAGCGTGCAGAATTCCCCTTGCGAGCCCCCCACGAACAGCCCGTCGAGACCGGCGTCGATCAGGGTATCGATGATCACCTGCCAGGCGGCGTAATCGATTCGCTCGTCATCCCGAAACGGCGTAACGAGCGCGGGGATCATTCCCCGCAGGGTCAGCTCGGGCACGCTTCCATGGTACCGTGACCGGCACGCGGGCCGCCGCCGTTTCCCAACCGTAAGTCCCGGCACGCTTGCGCCCTCTCGCGCGCGGCGCCCGCCGGCCGAGAGCAGAAAATAAAGTATGGGCGACGGATTCCGACTCGAAAGCGACACCATGGGGGCGATGCAGGTTCCGGATGGAGCTCTGTACGGGGCGCAGACGGCGCGCGCGGTGGAGAATTTTCCGATCAGCGGGAAACGCCTGCCGCGCGCCTTCATCCGCGCCCTGGGGCTGATCAAGAGCGCGGCGGCCACGGTGAACGGGCGCATGGGCCATCTTCCCGAAGACCGTGCCAAAGCCATCGAAGCGGCGGCCGAGGAAGTGGCCGCCGGCCGCCACGACGATCAGTTCGTGGTGGATATCTTTCAGACCGGCAGCGGCACCTCCACCAACATGAATGCCAACGAGGTCATCGCCCGGCTCGCCAAGGCGCACGCCAACGATGCCGTCAACCGCGGCCAATCGAGCAACGACGTGATTCCTTCCGCCATGCACATTGCCGCCGCGGAACGGATCGAACAGCGCCTGTTTCCGGCGATGCGCGGGCTGGCGCAGTCGCTGGGCCGCAAGGCCGTCGCGTTCGACGACGTCCTCAAGATCGGCCGGACGCACTTGCAGGACGCCGTGCCCATGCGCCTGGGGCAGGAGTTCAGCGGGTACGCGCGGCAGGTGGAGGCCGCCCGCCGGCGCGTGGAGGCGGCCCTGCCCGGCATCTACGAGCTGCCGCTCGGCGGCACGGCGATCGGCACCGGGCCTCAATGCCCCCGCGGGGTTCGCCTGCGAGGTCATCGAAGAAATCGCCCGCCGCACCGGATTGCCGTTCGTCGAAGCGCCCAACCATTTCGAAGCCCAGGCGGCGCGCGACGCCGTGTGTTTCCTCAGCGGCGCGCTGCGCGCCTACGCCGTGGCGCTCACCAAGATCGCCAACGACATTCGCTGGCTGGGCTCGGGTCCAAGGTGCGGTCTGGGAGAGTTGAAGCTGCCCGAGGTGCAGCCGGGGTCGAGCATCATGCCCGGCAAGGTGAACCCGGTGATCGCGGAAAGCCTGCTGATGGTATGCGCCCAGGTGGTGGGGTACGATGCCACGATTGCGTGGTGCGCCGCCGCCGGCAATTTCGAGCTGAACGTGATGATGCCGGTGATGGCGTACGACCTCCTCGATGCCATCGAGCTGCTCGCCGCCGGCACCCGCAACTTCGCCGCTAAACTCGTCAATGGCCTGGAGGCCAACCGCGCCCGCGCCGAGGGGTTCGTCGAGCAATCGCTCGCCATGGGGACCGCGCTCGCCCCCGAGATCGGCTACGATCACGCCGCCGAGCTGGTGAAGGAGGCCTACCGCTCCGGCCGCACGATCCGCGACGTCGCGCGGGAGAAGGCCCAGATCCCCGACGACCGTCTGGAGGCGCTGCTGGACGCACACGGACAGGCAGGCGAGAAAACCTCGTGATCATCCACCGGCCCCGGCCCCGTAAGCCGCTGCCGCGCTCAGCCTTCTTTCGGACCGATGCCGAGCGTCCTCATCTTGCGGTACAGATTGCTGCGCTCCAGCCCCAGCAGCTCCGCCGTGCGCGTTATGTTGCCGTTGGTCTCTTCCAGTTTTTTCAGGATGTACTCCCGTTCGGCCGCTTCCCGCACTTCCTGCAAGCTGCCGAAGCGATCGAGCGGGCGATCCTGCTGCCGGCGCGTGGCATTCAGCGGAATGTGCCGCGCATCCACCCGTACCTGCGGATTCAGAATCACCAGCCGTTCGATCAGGTTCTTCAACTCCCGCACGTTGCCCGGCCAGTGGTATTCCCTCAGAACCCGGTACGCTTCCGCAGTCAGTTCCTTCGGCTTGCGGCCGTAGGCCGTCGTGAACTCGCGCAGAAAATGGTCGGCCAGCAGCGGGATGTCCTCCCGCCGCTCGCGTAGCGGAGGCACCGCGAACGGGATCACATTGAGCCGGTAGAACAGGTCTTCGCGGAAATTCCCGCGCTCGATCTCCTCTTCCAGATTCTTGTTGGTCGAGGCCACCACGCGCACGTCCACCTGCACCCACTCGGAGGCTCCCAGCGGCTCGAAGCGCTGCTCGTCGAGCGCGCGCAGCACCTTGGCTTGCGTGCGCAGGCTCATGTCGCCCACTTCGTCCAGGAACAGCGTGCCCCCGTCGGCCTTCTGAAACTTGCCGATCTTGGCTTCGTGCGCCGCGGCGAAGCTCCCCTTGCTGTGGCCGAACATTTCGCTTTCGATCAGGTCCTCCGGAATGGCCGCGCAGTTCACCTCCACCAGCGGCTCCGCCGCGCGCGGGCTCAACGCATGCATGGCGTGGGCCACCAGTTCCTTGCCCGTGCCGCTTTCGCCGAAAATCAGCACTCGTCCGTTGGTGCCCGCCATCAGGGCAAGCTGCTGCCGCAAGGCCTTCATCGGCACGCTCTCCCCGATGATCCGGTAGCGCGAGGAGTGGTCCGCTTTCAGCCGGCTGTTTTCGAGCTCCAGGCTGCGGTGCGCCAGCGCGTTTTTCACCACCACCGAGACTTTCTCGATCGAGAGCGGCTTCTCCAGGAAGTCGAACGCGCCCAGTTTGGTGGCTTTCACCGCGGCTTCCACGCTCCCGTGTCCCGAAATCACCACCACCACCGGCCGTTCCGCGAAGACGATCTCCTGGATCCGTTCCAGCACATCCATGCCGTCCATTCCCGGCAGCCAGATGTCCAGCAGCACCAATTCGAACGACTCCGCCTGGAGCGCCTCCAGGCACGCCTCTCCGCTGTCCGCCGCCGCGACGGCGTACCCCTCGTCCTCGAGAACGCCGCTCAAGGACTGGCGGATGCCTTCCTCGTCATCCACCACCAGAATCCTGCGCTGCTTCATACTTTGGCGGTGACGCGCGCCGGCGCCTCCGCATCCTGGTCCACCAGCGCCGGAATCTCCACCGTGAACCGCGCTCCCACCGGCTGATTGTCCTCCACCCGAATGGTGCCGTTGTGCTCCGCCACGATGTGGCTCACGATGGCCAGGCCTAGCCCCGTGCCGCGATTCTTGGTCGAAAAATACGGTAGAAAGAGCTTCTCTTTTTCATCCTGGCTCACGCCGCAGCCGGAATCGGCAATCACCAGCTCCACGGTTTCCACCGTCCCGGGCTGGGTGGCAATATAGAGTGTTTTCACCAGCGCATCCTGCATGGCCTCGGCCGCGTTGTCCACCAGGTTGATTACCACCCGCCCGAACTGCTCGCGATCCACGTTCACCGGCGGCAATCCCGGCGCAAAGCGGGTCTGGATGGTGATGCCGTCCAGGCGGCCCTTGAAGACGCCCAGCGCCTGCTCCACCACTTCGTTCAGGTCCGCGCGCACTGGCTGCGCCGCCGGGAACCGCGCAAACTGCGAGAACTCGTCCACCAGCGTTTTCACCGACTCCACCGATTTGGAGATGATCGTCGCGCACTCCTTCAAAATCTTCCCCTGCGGAGCCGCCGGTTCCAGCCGGTCGATCTGCCGTGCAATCCGCTCGGCGGACAGGGCGATCGGGGTAAGCGGGTTCTTGATTTCGTGGGCCACCCGCCGCGCTACCTCGTGCCAGGCCGCCGACTTCTGCGCGCGCAGCAGTTCGCTGGTGTCTTCGAGCACCACCACGAAGCCCGACGTGAGTCTCTCTTCCAGCGCCGAAACCGTCACCGCGGCCTGCAACTTGCGGCTGGGGGTGCGCAACTCCATCTGCCGCGTGGCCGTGCCGGTGCGCCGCGCGCGTTTCATCAGGTACCGGATCTCCGCTGTATCTTCGCGCGAGAACAGGTCTTCGAGGCGCGTCGCGCGCGCCACCGCCTCCTCCGGGAAAATCTTGCCCATGGCGCGGTTCACGCGATGGATCGATCCATCGCCGCCGATCGAAATCACCCCCGTCGGGATGCTTTCGAGAATGGCCTCGCTGAACCGCTGCCGGCGGTCCAGTTCGCCCCTGCTGGTCTCCAGCTCCTGGGTCATCTGGTTGAAGCCGTGAACCAGCGCCCCTAGTTCGTCCACCGCGCGCACGTCCACGTGTTTGTAATTGCCGTTCCGCACTTCCCGCGCGGCATCCAGCAGCGCCGCGATGGGCACGCTGATCTGCTTGGCCAGAAAGAACGCGATCCATACCTCCACGAACAGGACGAACAGCGTGATGAGGATCATCAACTCCGTGTAGAACAGCTTCGCATTGCGCAGGTAGTCCCGCAGCGCGGTCCACTCCGTGTTGTACTTGTTGATGGCCCGCACCTCTTCGGCCACGTTCACCGGAATGGTGGTCGCCACCTCGGCATAGCCGATTGTGGCGCTGCCGTACGGCACCGGCGCCCGCACCCGAATGCCGTCCTGGGCGGGGGTCTTGCCATAGCTGTCCAGGGGGCGGTCGCCTGCGGCGGGGTACAGCGCCGCCGAATCGGCGTCCACCGATTTCGCAAACTGCTCCAGGAACCCCGGCACCGCCACGCCCGAGACCAGCGCCTGCCGCGTCTTCGGCTGGGCCGCCAGCAGCGCCGCCTGTGCCTTCACCTCGTCCCGCATCTCCTCGCGCAGCAGGTTGGCCACATCCATGTACCGGCCGATCTGCTCGTCCACCGGCTTGGTATTCCAGCGTTGCAGGCTGTGCCCCAACACCTCGTAGCTGAACAGCACCAGGCAGAACACCGGTACCGAGCTGAGCACCAGCGCGCCCAGCACCAGCTTGGTGCGGATGCGCGAGCCCATCTGCGCGCTCTGCCGGGCGATGTACAGCTTCACCAGTTCGCGGAACAGAATGAACCCCAGCGTCACCATCAAAATGAAGATGAGGCTCGAAACCGCCCAGAAAATGAACGTCTGTGCCGGGTTCGAAGGACCGAATCCCTTCAGGTCGAACGACCCCTGCACCACTACCAGCAAGGTGGAGATCGCCAGCAACACCGCGCCGGAAATGAGCAGCAGGCGCTTCTTCGTCATCTACCTTTTGATTATAAGTGCCACCCGCGCCGCTACGCGTGCGCGCGGCCGCCGCCCTACCGGGCAATCGCCTGCAACTGCCGGATGCGCTCTTCGATGGCCGCGGCCCAACAGGAAGCCTGCCGCTCCGTCGCCCCCGAGCCCTTCAGCCCGGCGCGAAGCTGGCCCGCCGTGATGCGCAGCAGGTACGGCAGCAGCCAGCGCACATCGGCGGGTGTAATCCCGGTCTTCAGGTCGTCGCCATGCTTCCCGCTGAAGCCCCACTCGATGCCGCCTGCGCGCACGCCCACCACGAAGCGCGCCGAATCCCGCACGAAGGCCGAACAGTCGCTCTGGTCGCGCCGCACCACGCTGCCCCATCGCCCCAGCGACGCGCCCCAGTCGTACACGCTGTAGAGCAGGCCCGCGGGGCCGCGGAAGACATTGTTGTTCGACTCGTCGCCGTCGCGGGCGTCCTTGGCATCCCAGTTGGAGAGCAGCATCATGGCGATCTTCAGGCCCGCCAGTTCATGCGTGCCGCGAAACGGGTTCTCGTCCCAAGCCCACGTCCGCCCTTTGAGAAACTCGAACTCCCTGGCATTGCGTAGTTGGAAGCGCGCCCGCTGGAAGGTGCCGTCCTTCTGCACCACGTGGCGCGCCCGGTGGATCCGGGTGACGTCGTCGATGCTCCCGCTGGCCACGTAGTAGGTCGTTTCGGTGAAATATCCCAGTGCGCGCACGAATCGCGCGCCGAAACATTCGGGGATTACCTCCGCGCCGAATTTCGCGCTCCACGTGCGGCCCTTGCGGTCGGCCACCGAAAATTTGGGCGAGGTTCCGCCCGAATCCTCGCTCAGAAAGTGAAAAGGCGGCGCGGGCGCCCCGGCGCAACCGTCAGCGCCGCAGCTCCATTCCTCCCCCGTCATGGAAGGCGGCGCTTGCCACAACAACGGCGGCGGCTCGGCCGCGGGCAACGCCGCCGCCAGCAGAACGTACCCAAGCAGCCGGCTCATTTCAGGACGATTCTCAACCACGGCGGACAGAACTCGCGGACCACGTTCAAGGTGGCGCGAATCCCCAGGTTCAGTCCCAACGAAATCGCCGCGTCGCCCGCCGAGGTGGTGCTGCGCGGCTGCCAGGCCCGCGCCGCGAATGCCCCCACCGCCGTTCCCGCCACCACCGAGTACGAGAAATGCCGCGAGCCGTCGTCGTGGCGTGCCAGCAGGGTGCTCGCCGCCGCGTAGCCCAGGCGGTGCCCCACGCCATGGCTTCCGGATGCGAAGTAGCCATTGTCTTCGTGCAGCTTGTACCCGGCCGTGTATTCCACCACGTGGCCGATGAAGCGCTCCGCCCAAACGCTGCCCAGACGCAGCCCGAAGCCTTCCCCGCCGCCACCCCACTCCCGCTGGCGGCCGGCGCCGGAGTCCGCGCCCGCCCGCATGCCCACCTCCAGGAACGCGCGCGGGCCGATCACGCTGTCCAACCCGTTCACCAGCCGTTCGCTGATCGTCATAGGCACAAAATCCTCGGCGACCCGCTGCCGGCAGTCCTCGCCCCCCACCACCAGGACCGGCAGCAGCAACAGAATGAACGGTCGGAATTTCACAATCGCCGAAAGCATTGCACGGCCGGTGCCACCGTAGCCTGGTTCACAGCGACAAGCCGTATCGACGCGCTTTTGCGGCAAGTTTCCGCCATGCCCGCCTGGCCGCCCCGGCAGATTCCCGTTCCGTCGCGCGGCTTCCACCTTCTTCGGATATACTGCGGCTTGTATGGCACAAGTCGACACTCACGCACCCGGTACTTTCTGCTGGATCGAGCTTGGAACCACCGACCAGAATGCCGCCAAGCAGTTTTATAGTTCGCTCTTCGGCTGGAGCCCGGCCGATTTCCCGATGGGCCCGAGCGAATCATACACGATGTTCAACCTCGGCGGGCGCAATACCGGCGCCTGTTACACCCTCAGACCCGAAATGCGGGCGCACGGCGTTCCGCCGCACTGGATGTTGTACGTATCCGTGGCCAGTGCCGACGAGACCGCCGGAAAAGTTCAGAACGCCGGCGGTAAACTCGAGGCTCCGCCGTTCGACGTGATGGAGTTCGGACGCATGGCCGTGATTCAGGATTCCACCGGCGCCCACATCGCCGTCTGGCAGCCGAAGATGCACCAGGGCACCGGCGTCAACGGCATCCCCGGCACCCTCTGCTGGGCGGATCTCATGACGCCGAACCCGTCCGCCGCCGTCCCGTTCTATGAACAGGTGCTTGGCTGGAAATTCGAAACCGGCAAAGACGACTCCGGATATCTGCACATCAAGAACGGAGAGCAGTTCGTCGGCGGGATTCCCCCCGCCCAACACATGCCGCCGGGTGCGCCGCCGCACTGGCTGGCCTATTTCCTGGTGGAGAACTGCGACGCGTCTACCGCCAAAGCCAAGGAAGCCGGCGCCAATGTCCACATGCCGCCCATGACCATGGAGGGTGTCGGCCGCTGGTCGGTGATCGCCGACCCGCAGGGCGCCGTGTTCGCACTGTTCCAACCGCTGCCCCACCAATGACGAACCTGGTTCGCGACCTTCGGCATGCCGTTTACACACTGCGCCGAAGTCCCGGCTATTCGCTTCTGTCGATCGGCGTATTGGCCCTGGGAATCGGGGCCAATTCCGCCATCTTCAGCGTGCTCGACTCGGTGATTCTCGACGCGCTCCCATACCCGGATCCGGCCAGCCTGGTCTTCGTCTGGGAGCGCTTCCCGGCCATGCCGCCGCCCATGGACAAGCGCATGGATGTAGCCCGCCGCAATTTCCAGGAATGGAAACGGCAGGCTACGGTGTTCCGCGACATGGCCGCGTTTCGCGCGACGCCGCTCGAGGAAACCGGCCTCGAGCATCCGCGGCATGTCTCGACCGGTTTCGCCTCGCCGGGCCTGTTCGCCATGCTCGGCGTCCGGGCCCGTCTCGGCCGCCTGTTCACAGCAGCCGAAGACCGCCCCGGGCAGGGCCGCGTGGCGGTGCTGGCAGACACCTATTTCGAACAGCGCTTCGGCCGCCGGCCGGCGGCTCTGGGCCAATCCATCGTGCTGGGCGGCACACCGTACACCGTCATCGGCGTGCTGCCGCCGCGCTTTCACCTGCCCGCCACGTATGAGGGCACCGACCAGGTGAAAGCCGACGTGTGGGTGCCGCTCACCGGTTTATTCTACTCCGCTGCCGACGAGCAGAGCCGCCAGTTGCGCGTCATGGCGCGCCTGAAGCCCGGCGTTTCGGTCGAGCAGGCGCGCCGCCAGATGGCCGCCATTGCCGACCGCCTCGCCGCCACCGGCGGGGACTTCAATAAGGGCTGGGCCACCAGCGTGTTCTCCGTTCGTACCGAAGATGTGTCGCCCCAGATGCGCGTCGCGCTCTTCATACTGATGGGCGCCGTCGGTTTCCTGCTGCTGATCGCTTGCGCCAACCTCGCCAACCTCACCCTCGCTCGCGCCACCCTGCGGTCGCGCGAGATTGCCCTGCGCCTGGCGCTGGGGGCATCGCGAACCCGCATCGTCGCGCAACTGGCCTCCGAAGCGCTCCTGCTGTCTTTCGCGGGAGCCGCGGCGGGCCTGTTGCTGGCGAATTGGTGCGTACGCTGGCTGGTCTCGCTGCATCCCGAAGACCTGCAACGCCCGGAGTTGGTCTCGATCGACGCTTCCGTGTTCGCGTTTGCGGCCGTTGCCGCCGTGTTCACTACCATGCTGTTTGGACTGGCTCCCGCGATGGCCGCCTCCCGCCTCGATCTGAACTCCGCTCTGAAGAGCGGCGGCGGCTGGGGCGCTTCGGCCGTGCGCCTCCGCAGCCGCCAGTTCCTCATCGGCCTGGAAGTGGCCCTGGCGCTCATGCTGGTGGTGGGCGCCGGGCTCATGATCCGCAGCTTTCAATCGGTCCTTTCCGTCGGTGTGGGTTTCCGGACGCAGCAGGTCAGTATCGCCGATATCGACCTCCCCGAAAAGCGCTATCCCGATGGTCCCGCCCAGGCCCGCTTCTTCCGCGATCTCCTCGATCGCGCCCGGTCGGCTCCCGGCATCGCCGCCGCCGCCATTACCGATGCCATGCCGCTGCACCGCATCACCATGTGGAATTTTTTCATTGCCGGTCACCCGGAGCCGCCCGTATCGGCCCTTCCCATTGCCGATATGGTGCATGCGAGCCCCGGCTATTTCGGCGTGATCGGCCTGCGCCTGGAGGCCGGCCGTCTGTTCACCGAAGCGGACCGCACCGGGGTAGCCGTGGTGAACCAGTCCTTCGCGAAGAAGTTCTTTCCTGGTGAAAATCCGCTGGGGCAGCACCTGCTGAACTCGGACAAGAAGGAGACCAGCGAAATTGTCGGCGTGGTCTCCGACTATCGGGCCATGGGCATCGAGAATGGTACCCGGCCGACGGTTTTTTGGTCTTCCCTTCGCGTCCCCAGTGCCACCCTGGTCGTCCGCTCGGCCATGCCGGCGGGGGCGCTGGCCGCCGCCCTTCGCAATGTCATCTGGTCGGCCGACAAGGAACTTCCGGCGGCCGAGGTGCAGCCCATGCAGCACTATGTTGACGAGTGGCTCTCTCAGCGGAAATTCACCACGCTGCTGCTGGCGATCTTTGCCGGCCTCGCGCTGGTGCTGGGCATGATGGGGATTTACGGCGTCCTGGGAAACCTGGTGGCATCGCGCGTTCACGAAATCGGCATTCGCATGGCCATCGGCGCTTCTCCCGCCGAGATCGGCCGGCTGGTGCTGCGCCAGGGTCTCGCGCCCGTGACGGCGGGGCTGGTTGTCGGGCTGGCGGGCAGCCTGGTGCTGGGGCGCTTTCTGGAGTCCCTTCTGTTCCAGGTGCATCCCCGCGACCCGGCCACGCTGCTGATCGCCTCCGCCGCGATCCTGCTGATCTCGCCGGTTGCGATTTTCGTCCCGCTGCGCCGCGCCACGCGGGTGGACTGCACCGTCGCCCTGCGCGAAGAGTAGTGGCGACCGCATCGCGCCCCCGGCGGCCCCGCCCGGCACCCGTGGCGGCCCCGCCCGGCACCCGTGGCGGCCCCGCCCGGCACCCGTGGCGGCCCCGCCCTCCGGCACCGGTCGCCGGGAACCTCTTCGTTGTCCCCAACCCGCCCGCCCCAGGTCGAAATAATCACTGTCTCGACCTGCTGGGAAAGCGTCTGATTTGCTACAATCAGGCCAACTGGGGGGCACTACATGGAGAGTCTGGGGGCTGGGTTTTTCGAGGTCGAAGACAAGCGGCTGGCGGTACTCGCCCGTTATCAGATTCTGGAAACACCGGAGGAGGCGGCGTTCGACCGGATCACCGAACTGGCCGCGCGCGTCTTTCAGGCGCCAATCGCGGTGGTGTCGTTCGTCGATCGGGACCGTCAGTTTTTCAAATCCCATTTCGGTTTGAACATCGCCGAAACACCGCGCGATATTTCCTTCTGCACGCATACCATCCTGTCCGACCATGTGATGGTGGTCCCCGACGCCTTCAAGGACGAGCGCTTCCGGAATGGCCCGATGGTGGTCGGCAGTTGCCGCATACGGTTCTATGCGGGCGCGCCCCTGATCACTCCCGACGGCCTCCGTATCGGGGCCCTGGCCGTCATGGACACCCGCCCGCGCGCTCTTCTCAGCGAGGAGGAGAGCGCCACGCTCACCGACCTGGCGAACGTAGTGATGCACGAGCTGAACGTCCGGCAAGAGATCACCCGCCTGCTCGAGGCGGGCGGCGCGCGCGCCGAGGCCGAAGTCAAATTTCAGGCCCTCATGGAATCGGCCTCGCAAGGCATCGTCGCCATCAATCACAAGGGACTTATCCAGGTCGTCAACAACAAGGCGGAGGAGTTGTTCGGCTATTCCCGCGATGAACTGATCGGACAGTCCATGGAGATGCTGCTGCCGGAGCGGCTGCGGCAGCAGCATGTGGGGCACCGGCGGGACTACTTCTCCCGGCCCCGGGCGCGGCCCATGGGCATTGGTCTCGACCTTGCCGGTCGGCGCAAGAACGGCCAGGAGTTTCCTATCGAAATCAGCCTCAACTACGTGGAGGTGGGCGGCGAGGCACTGGCGCTCAGCTTCATCACCGATATCAGCGAGCGCATCCGACTCGAACAGCAACTGCGGCAGTCGCAAAAGATGGAAGCGGTGGGCCAACTGGCCGGCGGCGTGGCGCACGACTTCAACAACCTGCTCACCGTGATCCAGGGCTACAGCGGCATGGCGCTCGATGGATTGCAGCCGGACAATCCGTTCCGCGAGCCGCTCGAAGAGATCGAGCGAGCCGCCGCCAGCGCCGCCGCCCTGACCCGCCAGTTGCTGGCGTTCAGCCGCCGGCAGGTGGTGCGGCCGAAGATCCTCAACCTCAATACGGTGATCGCGCAGATGGAGAACATGCTGCGGCGGGTTATCGGCGAAGACGTCGAGCTGATCATCGCCACCACCGGGGAACTGGACTCTGTTCAGGCCGACCCGGGCTTCATCGAACAAATCGTCATGAACCTGGCGATCAACGCCCGCGATGCCATGCCGGAAGGCGGCAAGCTGATGATCGAAACCGCCAACCTCTTCCTCGACAAGGAATACATCGGCGCGCACCTGTCGGTCAAAACCGGGCCCCATGCCATGCTGGCGGTGACCGACACCGGCACCGGCATGAGCCGGGAAGTGCAAACCCGCCTCTTCGAACCGTTCTTCACCACCAAGCCGCAGGGCAAAGGCACGGGCCTGGGGCTGGCCACCGTCTATGGCATCGTGCAGCAGATGGAAGGATCGATCTTCGTCTATAGCGAGCCCGGCAAGGGCAGCACGTTCAAGATTCTTCTGCCGGTGGCCGGGCCTTCCGCCGCGAAGGAAGAAGAGGAGATGGCGGCGCCCAGTTCGCTCGCCGGGCGCGAAACCATCCTGCTGGTGGAGGATGAAGACGGCGTGCGCAAGTTCGTGCGAAGCATGCTGGAGAGACAGGGGTACCGGATCCTGGAGGCCGCCCACGGTGAAGCCGCTTTGGCGATCGCGGCCGAGCCCGCCAACACCATCGACCTGCTGCTGACGGATGTCATCATGCCGCGCATGAACGGTCCCGACCTGGCCGACCAACTCGGCCGGATACGCCCCCGGCTGAAGGTGCTGTTCATGTCCGGCTACACCGACCGCAGCATCCGTTTGCAGGATCGCCTGAACGACGACTCGAACTTCATTCAGAAGCCGTTTACGCCGACCGCGCTGGCCCGGAAAGTAAGGGAACTGCTCGGCATGGCGACCACCGGGCAGGGGCAGCAATAGTTCTACCGGGCTTACTGGGAGAGGCCCTTCACCAGCTCGTACAGAAACGTCTGGCCTTCGTAAAATGACTGCACGGGCATGCGTTCGTCGCGGCCGTGGAAACGGATGTCGTCGCGGTCCATGAAGAATCCCTGCACGCCATAGGTGGGGATGCCGGCGGCGCGAAGATAGAGGCCGTCGGTCGCGCCCATGACCATGATGGGGACGGCCGGCACGCCCGGCCAGAGGGTGTCGGTGATGCGCCGCACCTCGCGGAACAGGTCTTCGCGCAGGGGTGAGGGCGGCCCCTGGCTCACCTCGCCGACGATGCTGACCTTGACCTGTTTATCGTCGAACACTCTTTCGATGGTGGACTTCACGTAGTTTACCGAATCTTCGGGCAACACCCGGCAATTCACGTTGGCGGCGGCCAGTTGGGGCAGCGCGTTACGGGCGTGTCCGCCTTCCAGTTGGGTGGCCACGCAGGTGGTGCGCAAGGTGGCGTTCCATGCCGGGGAGGCCGCGGCGACGCGGACCAGTGCCGCGGGCGTACCCTTGGCGGCGCCGGCAAGATCGGTGCGAATCTCGCCCTTTTCGACCTTCGCCATGGCCCCGAAGTAGGCCGCGGTGACCTCGTTGGTCTTGAGCGGAAAACCGAATCCCGAGAGGCGTTGGAGCGCGCCCGCCAGATGGTAGATGGCATTGTCGGCAACCGGAATGGAGCTGTGGCCGCCCTTGTTGCGGACTTCCAGGCGGAAGTTGATCACGTACTTTTCGCTCACCTGGACGTCGTTGGAGAGCTTGCGGCCGCCGGCCATTTCGCCCCAGCCGCCCTCGTTGAGGCAGAACTCGGCGTCGATCAGGGGGCGGTGATTCTTGAGCAGCCACTGGACGCCGTTGTAAGGGCCGCCGCCCTCTTCGTCGGCGGTGAGCGCCACGATCAGATCGCGGTCGGGCCGGAAGCCTTCCCGCCGGAAGCGAAGCAGGGTGGCGATCCACACGGCGGCCTGGGCCTTGTCGTCACCGGTACCGCGGCCGTAGAAGTAGCCGTCGCGCTCGATGAACTGAAACGGATCCATGCTCCAGTCCGCGCGCAAGGCTTCGACCACGTCGGTGTGGGCCAGAAGCAGCAGCGGCTTGCGGCGCCCGCTGCCGTGATAGCGGACCACCAGGTTGGCCTTCTTGGGGACCGGCCCGCCCACGAAGATGTCGGCATCGGGGAATCCGGCCGCTCGCAAGCGGGCGGCCATGGCCTCGGCGGCCGGGGTGGTGGCGCCGGTGGTGTATCCGGTCTTGATCTCGACCAGCTCCTTGTAGATGTCGCGGGCGAGTTGCCGCTCGGGCTCGGGCGGCATGGTCTGAGCGATCAGGCAGGCGAGGGTAAGGGAGAGCAGGACCGGCACTCGGAACATGGTCATATTCTAGTGTAGTGTCTTCCCGTTTCGTGACCGGGCGCGGCCGAATGGGCACAGTGTGTCCATTTGTGTTTGGGCAACTCACTGATTCAAAAGAGAAACTGGGCCCCGGATGGGCACGGTGTGCCCATTTGGCGCGGCGCCCCGCAGTCTCGGCGGGGCAGACACGAGGGTCTGCGCCATCTAAAATAGACCCATGAAGAGGTTGGCGATCGGGGGCTTGTTGCTGGTGCTCACGGCGGCGGCGTGGGCGCAGGGTAAGCGCACGGTGGACGAACTGGCCGCCTTCGTGCGATCGGCCATCCGGCTGAAGCAGGACGACCGCAAGGTAGCCGACGAGGTGTTGAAGATCCGCCTGAGCAATCGGCTGGACGCGCGGAGGGTGGAGGATTTGCAGCACGCGGGGGCGGGCCCGAAAACCGTGGCGGCGCTGCACAAACTGGCGGAGGCGTCGGCCACACTGCCGGCGGCGGCGACGGCGCCGGCGGCAGTGACGGCGCCCGCCATCCCGCCGCCCGCTCCGGCGGAACTGAAACAGATCATCGCCGAAGTGCGGGAAACCGCGCTCGATTACCTTCGGAACCTGCCGAACTATATTTGCGCGCAAGTGACCCGGCGGCGCGTGGATGCGACGGGAAGCGGCGAGTGGAGGCTGGTGGACACGATCGTCGAGAAACTCACGTTCTTCGAGCAGAAGGAAGACTACAAGGTGGTGATGATCAACGACCGGCCGGTGACCACACCGATGCGGCACGATCAGTTGGGAGGCGCGAAATCGTCGGGCGAGTTCGGCAGCATCCTGCGCACCGTGTTCGACCCGGAAACCGGGACCGAGTTCGGTTGGGAGCGGTGGGCCACGCTCGACGGTCTGCGCACGTACGTGCTCGCCTTCCAGGTACGGCAGCGGCGCTACGGGATTACCCACGAAGCTTCGAAGCAGTCGATCCTGGTGGGCTTTCACGGCCTGATTTTCGCCGACCGCGATTCGCACACGGTGCGCCTGGTGCAGTTGCGGTGCGACGAGATTCCACCCGATTTTCCGATCCAGGATGTGACGCTGGACCTGAAATACGACGCGGTGGAGATCGCCGGGCGGGAGTATGTCCTGCCGCAGCGGTCGGACGTGCGGTCGCGCGAGGGACGCTACCTGGTGTGGAACCAGGTGAGCTATCACAGCTACAACCGGTTCGGGAGCGACGTGAACATCACGTTCGACGCGCCGGAAGAGACGCCGCCGGCGAAGAAGAGGTAAGCGAGGGGAAAACGAGCGGTTAATTGCCCGAGGCCGCGGTGGGCGCCAGAGCCGGGTCTTTGCGGGCGGTACCCGGATGTCGGGCAGCAACCGATTCCCCGCCTCCGACCATCTGGCTCAGACGTTCGACGACGGCCTTGAGCGCCGCGGACTGGGCGTTCAACTCCTCGGCCGCGGCAGCGCTCTCCTCGGCGCTGGCCGTCGTTCTCTGCGTCACCTGTTCCATCTGCACAATGGCTTTGGCGATCTGTTCGATGCCGCGGCCCTGCTCCTGGCTGCCCACGCTCACTTCCTCCACCAGGGTCTTCACCTGGGACGAATCCCCGGTGATGACGCGGATCGCGCCGGCCACCAGGTCCACTTTGATCTTGCCGTCGTCGGACTTGGCGATCGATTCCTCGATGAGAGCGGCCGTATCCCTGGCCGCCTGGGCGCAACGCTGCGCCAGGTTGCGGACTTCGTCGGCAACCACGGCAAAGCCCATTCCGGCCTCGCCGGCGCGCGCCGCCTCTACGGCCGCGTTCAGGGCGAGGATGTTGGTCTGGAACGCGATTTCGTCGATCACCTTGATGATTTTGGAGATCTTTCCGCTCTGCGCGTTGATCTCGGCCATGGCCACGACGGTCTGTTCCAGCGACTGATTGGCCTCGGCAAACTTCTGTTGCGACTGCGCGACCAAATCCGCGGCCCCGCGCGAGTTTTCGGTGTTCCTGCACGACATGGAGTGGATCTCCTCGCTCGAGGCCGAAGTCTCTTCGAGCGATGCCGCCTGCTCCGACGACCCCTGCGCCAGCGACTGGCTGGAAGAGGACACCTGGGCTGCCACACTGGCCGTCTGCCGGGCGCCTTCGCTCAGTTCGGCGACGGTTTGCCGCAGGCCGCGATTGATCCGGTGCACGAGCAACACCAACAACCCGGCGACCGCCAGCGCCAAGGCCATGAGGAGGATGATGATCCAGCGGATCTGGGACACGGAGCCTTCCGCCCCCTTGCCCACGGTAGCCATCAACTCCTGTTCCTGCGAGCTGAGGCGGTCACAGATTTCGCCCATTTTGAGGAGAGACGGCGTCGACTTCTGCTGGAGGACCGTGACGGCCTCGTCGATCTGGCCGTTGTCCGCCAGCCGGTAAAGTTCCTCGTGAGACTGGGCCGCCTTGCCGATCTCGCTTTGCAGCCCGGCAATCAGTTGGCGCCCCTCGGTCGTCTCGATCAACGGCGCAAGCTCAGTGAGATCTCTTCTCACCTTGGCTGCGGACGCGCCAAAGTCCCGGTGGTACTGCTGTGCCGTGGCCTTGTCCTTCATGAACGTGCGGGCGATGATGCCTCGTTCCGCGGCGTTCAGGTCCGATTCAGCAGCATCGATATCGCCCACCAGGTACATCCCCCGGGCGTTCGTCCCGATAATCCTGTCCAGGCTGGCGCCGATGCGGCCCATGCCCAGCAACGATACGAAGCTCACCAGCAGGGTCAGCGTCAAGGCGGCGCCGAAACCCAGGAAGAGCTTTCTGCCAATCGTCATCGATTGCATCAAAGCCTTGTCCTCTACTTTCATTCTGTTGCTGCCGCGGACCGTTCAGCCCGCGCATTCACTGGAATCCCAGTGCTCTTGCTGATCTATCGGTAGAGCGTGGCCGGAACATTACGGTTGGCGGCAGAAAGATCTCCGCGGCGAACGCGCCGCCGGCCGGCCGGTCACTAGGGTTGGCTGCGAATCGACGGGGTGTGGCGGCGGTACCAGTCGAGGGTGAGGCGCATGCCCTCTTCGAAGGAGTAGCGCGGGGCGTGGCCGAGATCGCGAACCGCGGCGGTGGTGTCCGCCTGGGAGTCGCGCACGTCTCCGGCGCGGGGGGGACCGTACTGCGCGGGGATGCGGATGCCCTCGATCTGCTGCAACAGGGCCCAGGCCTGGTTCAGGGTGATGCGACCGCCGTTGCCGCCGTTGTAAAGTCCGCCGGCGACGGCCGGAGCGCGGGCGGCTTTCAGGTTCAGCTCGGCAACGTCCTCGACATAGGTGAAATCGCGGGATTGCTCGCCATCACCGAAGATAGTGGGGGCGCGGCGTTCGAGGATGGCGTTCATGAACAGGGAGAGCACGCCTGAGTAAGGGCTGGACGGATCCTGGCGCGGGCCGTACACGTTGAAGTAGCGCAGGGAAACGGTTTGGAGACCGCACACTTCGGAGAAGACGCGACAGTAGTGCTCGCCGGCCAGTTTCTGAAGCGCGTAGGGCGACTTGGGCAGCGGCAACATGGTCTCGACCTTGGGCAGCACGTCGGTATCGCCATACGCCGAGGAGGACGCGGCGAAGACGAGGCGGCCGACCCCGCCGTCGGCTGCCGCGCGGAGCACGTTGAAGGTGCCATCGATATTGACCTCGTGGGAGGGTACGGGGTCGGAAATGGATCGGGGCACCGACGGGATGGCGGCCTCGTGGAATACCACGGCGGCGCCGCGGAGGAGGGGGCGGATGGCCGCGAAATCGCGGATATCGGCGCGCTCGAATTCGATGCGGGCGCGCACCTCTTCAAGGTTCTCCTCGCGGCCGGTGAGCAGGTTATCGATGACGACGACGCGGCCCGCGCCCTCGGCCAGCAGCTTGCGCACGATGGCGGAGCCGATGAAGCCGGCTCCTCCGGTGACGACGTAGTGGCTCATGAGAGTCCGGCGATCTCCGCTTCCAGGTGGCGCAGGCTTTCGGCGGCGAGGCGTTCGGCGCCGGGGGTGAAATCGAACGCTTCGAGCGATATCCAACCGGAGTACCCGCGGCGGCGCAGGGTTTCGAACACGGGTTTGAAATCGTAGCTCCCCGCCCCGCAATGGCGGCCGTCCAATTCATTGACATGGACGTGGCGAATGAGGTCGAAGTACGTGTCTACGAGGGCGGCGTGGGGCTCGACCTCGTCGATGGCGTTGTGGACGTCGAACATGGTGCGAATGGCGGGGCTATCGACCTGTCGGACGATGGCCGCCGCCTCGGCGAGAGTGAGCACGACGTCGCACTGGGCGCCGGGAAGCGCTTCCACGAGCACGTTGACGCCGCGCTGGCAGGCATGTGGGGCCACCGAGGCGATGCCATCGATGAAGTGGCGGGTGGCTTCCTCCCGGGTGAGGCCGCCGGTGGTACCGCGCTGTTTGGGAGAGCCGAAGACCATCACCCCGCCCTCGCCGAGGTCGCCCGCCAGATCGATCAGCTGGTGAATGTGCTGCCAGCTGCGGCGGCGCAGACCGGCATCGGGGCCGGTGACGTGGAGTCCTTCAGGGCTCACCATGAGCCAGTGCAGGCCGACGAAGGAGAGTCCTTCGGATTGGAGGGTATCGCGATATTCGCGCCGCTGGGCCGCGGTGATATCGGCGGGGTCCGCGGCGAGCGTGAAGGGGGCGATTTCGAGTCCAGTGTAGCCGATCTTACGGACGGCACGGCAAACGCCGGCAAAGGGCCAGCCTTGGAATGCTTCATTACAAATCGAGTGGCGGAACGGGACGGCCATGAACCTCCAGTGTACACGCGGCGGAGCGGTTCGAGGCGCCGGCGGTGGCGATGCTGTCGATTGGGGGGACCCGGGGGCGGCGGAGGCGCGCCGACGGGGAGTTGCGGAGGCCGGAGGGGCACGGGAGGGCGCCGATCACTCCTGACGGCATTGCGATCCACGATAAAGTGGTGCTAAACTCCGTTTGGGCGTACCAGCCCGATGGACCAAGATTTGAGCCAACCGGCTCGGGAGATACTCATGTTCAAGAAACTGATTGTGACTTTTGCCATCCTGGCGCTGGCCGTGGCTGTCGCCGGCACCGCTCCGGGCATTTTGGGGAATTATAAGATCACATTGCTCCAGCCTTCGGTCGTGAAGGGTAAGGAACTGAAGGCGGGAGAGTACCGCCTGAACCTTGCCACGGACAAGGTCACAATCGTCAACGGGAAACAGTCGGTGGAAGTGCCGGTGAAGGTCGAAACCGCGGAACAGAAGTTCGATAGTACGGCGATCCGTTATTCGGAAGAAGGCGGCAAGGCCAGCATTTCCGAGATTCGAATCGGCGGCACCAGGACGAGGCTGGTTTTCAACCCGTAATCGCTTTCTCTCGCATCCAAAGAAAATTGGGGATCGGCCCGCAGGGGCGCCGGTCCCCATTTCTTTGGGGGGTCTCGCCGGAAGCCGGCTCGCGAAAGTTGAATGTCTACCCGGAAGAAGAACGCTGCGGTTTGGTCCCGCTCACGGGCACCAGATCGCAAAACACATCCAGAGCACCACCGAGGAGGTTCTGCAAGTCGAGCACGGCTCTCTCTACCCGGCCCTCCACCGTCTGGAGAGGAAGGGATGGGTGGCCTCGAAATGGGAGACGGCGAAGGATCGCAATCGCGAGTTCAAGTACTACCGGCTGACGACAGCGGGCAAGAAGCAGCTGGTCGTCGAGGAGTCCAAATGGAAGCAACTGGCCGGCGCGATCGGGCGCGTCATGTGGCCGGCCGAGGGGGGCTGAAGTGCGTTGGCGGAGGCGGAAACGACGAGAGCAGGATCTCGAGCGCGAACTCCGTTCCGACCTGGAATTGGAAGCCGAGGAACAGCAGGCGAACGGGCTGACACCAGAAGCGTCAATCGCCGCTGCCCGGCGGGCACTCGGCAATCCGACTTTGGTAGCGGAGGAGGTACGCGAAGTGTGGACCTGGGTTTTCCTGGACCGGCTGAAGCAGGATGTAATCTACGCACTGCGCGGCATGCGGCGCACGCCGGGGTGCGGCCCGCGCTCGGCCGTCTGATCACACCCGACGACGACCGCCTGGGCGCGCCGGCACCGGTGGCAGTGGTGAGCTGGACCTATTGGCAGACGCGCCTCCAAGGAGACCCGTCGGTGCTCGGTGCTTCGCTGACTCTGGAAGACACCCCCTTCACGATTGTCGGCGTCTTACCGCCGGAGTTCACGGGCATCCAGGCCGGCAGCCGTCAGGAAATCTCGATCCCGCTGGCGGCGGCGCCGCTGGTCCGGCACAGCTTCCGGCCCGACGATCACGGGTCGAAATGGATTCGTCTGCTCGGCCGTCTCAAGCCGGGCGTTTCGATCGAGCAGGCCCGCGCCGAGATGAGCGTGCTCTTTCAGTGGACGCTCGATCAGGAGGCGCAGGTCAGAGAGGATCACCGCCGCCCCGCGTGGACCATCGAGGTCGAGCTCGCCGGCGCGGGCCTGGCGCGCCTTCGCGATCAGTTTTCGAAGCCGCTGCTGATTGTGATGGGCGCAGTGGGCATGCTGCTGCTGATTGCCTGGGGCAAATGTGGCCAGCATGCTGCTGGCGAGGGCCACTGCGCGCGAGCGAGAGATGGGGGTGCGCGCGGCGCTGGGCGCGGGACGCCTGCGCCTGCCGCGGCAGTTGCTCACCGAATCGTTGATTCTCTCGATCATCGCCGCCACGCTCGGGATCGCGCTTGCGTACTGCTGCGTGGATTTCCTGGTGGCGATCTTGAAGAGCGGGCGGCTGCCGATCGAACTGACCGTCCGGCCGGACGTCCGCGTGCTGGCGTTCACCGCGCTAGCCGCTTTAATAACCGGCGTTCTGTTCGGGGCTGCACCGGCGGCGCGGGCTGCCGGGAGCGGGCTCGCGGCAGCCATGTACGCCCGCGGCACCGCGACGCGCCGCCGGCACTGGTTCGGCGGCGCCCTGGTTGTGCTGGAGGTAGCCTTGTCAACCGTCCTGTTGGGAACGGCTGGACTCTTCGTGCAGAACCTGGCAGGGCTCGAAGGCATCGACCTCGGCTTTCGCCGCGACCACGTCCTGCTGGTAGCGCTCGATCTCTCGCACAGCGGCTACCAGCCGGATGCCCTGGCGCGGAATTGCCAACAGGTGCTCTCCCGTCTCAGGACCATCCCCGGCGCGCGCTCGGCCAGCCTGGCGTGGATCCCACCCATCTCGGGAGGCGGGGTCAGCCGCTCGCCGAAATCCATCGAGGGTTACACCTTCCGGCCCGGCGAGGGTAAAACGATGTACGTCAACTGGGTCGCGCCGGGTTATTTCGAGACGCTCGGCACTCCCCAGCTCGCCGGCCGCGATTTCCGCGCCGACGAACTACCCGGCACCGCGATCATCAGTCAATCGCTGGCCCGCCGCTATTTCGGAAACGCGAGCCCGATGGGCCGCCACATCGGCTTCGATGGCGGCGACACCCTGGAGATCGTGGGCGTGGTGGGCGACTCGCGGTACATGGAGGTTCGGGAGGAGATCCCGCGAACGGTCTTCTTGAGCGCCTTCGCATCCAACCGCAGCGCCGGCTGGCAACTTCTGATCCGCACGTCGGTCGATCCCGCCGCCGTGACCCGAGACGTGCGGCGCGTCATCCGCGAGCAGATGCCGACCGTGGCAGTCGGCCGGATCACGACCCTGGCCGCGCAGGTAGACGTCTCCCTGGTTCCGGAGCGTCTGATTGCGAACCTGTCGGGCCTGTTTGGAGGACTGGCAACATTGCTCGCGGCTGTCGGGTTGTACGGGCTACTGAACTACACCATGGTCCGGCGCACGAACGAAATCGGCATACGACTGGCGCTTGGGGCGATGCGGCACGAACTCCTGGGAATGGTGACACGGCACGCTTTGGCCCTGCTGGGCGCAGGGTGGATCGTATCTGGCCGCCAACTCTCTGGCCGGCCAAGGGAGAGTGATCCGGCTGGCGACCGGGGCTGGAGCGGATCCAGGTTTCGTGGACGGCGTTAACCTGAAGGTATGAGCGAACCAAAACTGCGCCGGGCGCCGGATTGGGAACACGAAGGCATTCGTGTGGTGCGCTCGGGAGGATTCGATCGGAACACGCCGCAGACTCCCGGTATGACACGCGCCGCGGCCATCACCTATGCACGCGCTGGAGCACAAAAGCTGTGGGCGGGAACGGTGGTCGTTGAGCCCGATGTCCGCAGCGGACCGCATCATCATGGGGCGTTGGAGACCGTGGTATATGTCGTTCGCGGGCATGCCCGTTTCCGTTGGGGTGAGAGACTCGAATTCGCAGCGGAGGCGGGTCCGGGCGATTTCATTTACGTGCCGCCCTACGTGCCGCATCAGGAAATCAATGCCAGTCAGGATGAGCCCGTGGAGGTAGTAGTCGTCCGCAGCGGCCAGGAACCGGTGGTCGTGAATCTGAATATTGAGAGCCCTGAACCGCCGGGCTCGCCCGGGCCGGACGCCTTCCATTCGCGATGAACTACGTCGCAGGGAGGGAAAGAGCGCATGCTCCACTCCCAAGGGAAACACCCACGTCAGGAACCGCCCTGGTTTCCCGCGTGATGCCGCGGCATTTTACCGACGGGCCGTACTTCTGACGGACCATTTTGTGGGCCGCGTATCTGCGCGGCGATGAGCCACAGATTGCGAAGCTGGCGGTAGCCGAAGTTTTCGGGAACGGCGGCCAGGAACAGGCCTGCCAGCAACCTGGGATCGGAACCACGCCGGTCCGCGAGCTCGCCGAAAGCCACCGCGGCCATGGATACGATGGTGCCAACGCCCGCGGTCGCCAGGAGCACAAGAGCGGCCAGGGCGGGGCGTACCCAGCCTGCCGCCAGTCCGACGACCGCGAGCGCATACGCGGCAGTTTCGAGTGCGGGAAGAACCCCGCGCAGACGCATCAGGGCGAGCAGCCGCCACCCGGGCGCGCGGCGGCCTCCGGGGAGGGACGGGCGCGGGCGGCACAGGCCGGCAAGCTCCGCTTGATCGCGCTCGATGCGGGCGCGCAATTCCGCCAGGCTTCGCACCGCGCGCGAGCTGGTGCCGGTTTCGGCCAGGGCCACGATACGGAACGGTTGTTCGGCGGCATGCACCAACCCTTGCAGGCGCACCAGGAGCTCGAGGGGTCCGGCGCGGAATCCGCCCACATCGAGGACCGCCTGGCGGTGAAACGCCACGGCAAACGGCGGCACGGGCAGCGCCAGCCGCGAGGCGGCGAAGGCGGCCGAACGTCCCAGCCAGGCGCGCCATGACTCGAGCGTACCCCATTGCGCGAGCAGGCCTGCGGCGGGGGCCGCCGGTCCGCCGGTAACCACGGCGGCGGTACGGACGGGGTCTTGGAGCATGGGAACGACCAGGCGCAGCAGCAGCCGGGAATCGAATTCGCATGCTTCCTGGACGACCGCCACGACGGGAAAAGTGGCCACATTCACGCCGGCGTTGAGGGCGTCGGCCTCGCCGGCCGCGGCTTTGTCGACCACCACCAGGCGCAAGGCGCCCACCGAGTCGTAGACCCCGCGCACGCCGGCCGTGGCCAGATCTTCGGCCGCGCAGCGAACAATGAGGTTCAGACGAAACTCCTGTTTCCAGGATTCCAGCTCGGCTTCGGAGGGGCCGTTGAGCACGAGCACCAGTTCGAACTTGCCGTACTCCAGATCGAGCAGGCGACGGATGAACGCGCGGGAACGCGGCGAGAAATCGGGTGGTACGGCGAGGATCGAGATGCCGGGGACCAGGGGGGAGCGCAGCAGCAATGCGGCGTCAAACGGGGCGCTCTTCCGGGCCAGGGAGCGCAGGGCGGAGCAGCCTCGGAAGAGCGCCACGAAATTCGCTACACCGGCGGCGAACAGGAGCACCACGAGGATTCCGAGAAGGATCGAAATCGGATTCATACCAACACCCGCCGGTGAATGCGGGCGAGCGCCTCGCGCGCGGCGGCGGCGGTGACCTGGTTGGGGCCGGCGCTCAACTCTTCGAGCGTCTCCCAGCCGCGGGGAGGCATCTCCGCCAGCGCCGCGGCGGCGGCGCGCGCCGAGCGCGCGGGGCCCAGGCGCAGGGAGCGCGCGAGCGCGGGCATGGCCGCCAGCAGGGAGATGCGCGCGCTGGCGTGGGCGGCAGCCAGGCGAAGCTCCGGGTCGGGGTCGTCGAGCGCGGTGAGAATGGAGCGCTGGTGGCGTGCCTGGGCGGCGACCAGGGGCGCCAAGCGGATCGCCTGCAAGCGGACGCGGGGATCGATGTGCTCCAGCAGGTCGCCCAGGTCGGTCACCGGAATCACGCGTTCCCACGCCGCAAGCATTTCCAGGGCGGCAGCCAGGCGGCCGGGATCGACGCCGCGCAACACCTCCGGAATCGCCCTCTGGCTGAGGGTGACGGCGTGCCGCCGGAGATCCTCGGTCAACAGGACGCGCATTAACAGGGATTCGGAAATGGCCATGTGAAACACGCGTTCCACCAGGCTGGTGTCTCCGGTGTGCAGCAGCCCGCGGGCGGCGGCCAGGCGGACCTCGGCATCGGGATCCGCAATCGCCTGCTGAAGGACCTCGGCAGAGATGCGGCGGCACGGCTCGAAGGAGGAGACGAACGCCAGCCGCGCAAAGCAGGCGCGGCGGCGCATGACATCGCGGGAGCGGGTGCCTTCGGTCCATTGACGGACCAGCCCCACATCGAGGGCCAAGGCGCAGAGCCGGTCGCGCGCGCTGCCTCCGGCGGAGCCCTGGAAAGCGAGCAGGGCGGCTTCGAGCGCGGCGCGGTGGCGTTGCGCGAACTCGTCCAGCCGGGAACGGTCGTTGCTGCCGGAGAGGTAGTCCACCAGGGCCTCGCGCACCTGGGGCAGGACGCGGTTGGTGGCATCGATTTTCGTTCGCCGCGACATGCCGCGCAAGAGCGTGCCGGCGAGGATGACGCCGAGCACGAGCGCATAAACGACGAGCAGCGCCAATACGGCCCAGAATGCGGAGGACAGGGTCACTGGAGCAGCCGTTTGAGACGAGCCACGAGTTCGAGGGGGCTGAAGGGCTTCACCACGTAATCGTCGGCGCCCAGGGTGAACCCGCGCAGCACATCGGTCTCCTGCTGGCGCGCGGTGAGCAGCAGCACCCGAACCGGAATCTGTTCGGCGCGAATGGCGGCCAGCACTTCAAAGCCGTCCATGCCTGGCATATTGACATCCAGCACGGCCACCTGGGGCCGCAGGCGGCGCGCGGCATCGACCGCCGAAGGTCCGTTGGCGGCGGTCTCGCAATCCATGCCGAAATTCCGGATGGCATTGGCGACCAGCGCGCGGACGGTGGGGTCGTCATCGGCAACCAGCACTTGGGCACGCCCGGCCTGGGAGAGGGCGGGCGAGTCCGGACAGGTCGCGCCGCGTTCCTGGTGGAGCGCGAGGCTGAGGCGCAGCAGGGCTTCGTCGGCCTGCCACGGATCCATGAGGAGTTCGCGGGCGACCGACTGGGTCCAGGAGGCCATCTCGAGAAGGTGATCGCGGGTGCCCGCCAGCACCAGGGCGAGGGTTTCGGCCACCCAGGGCTTGAGCCAGGGCGAACCCGCGGTATCGGGGCGATACTGCACGACGGCGGCGTCATAGGCGCGCACCGTGCCGGCTTCGAGGGGCTGGCCGGGATCGATGAGGGTGGCGGCGGCGCCGGCCCGCTCCAGGGATACCGCGAGTCGCTGTCCGTCACTGGCGGAGAGCCCTACCAGGGCCATCTGTCGTCCTCCGAGCGACCGCCGGATCATCTCCGGCACCGGCAGGTCCCGCGCGTCACGCGGGCTGCCGAAGGCTAACGCCAGAGTGGTCAGCGACTCGCGAAGCTGGTTCTGATCGATGGGCCGGGCCACCAGCACGGCCTCGGTTTCGCGGGCCAGGCGGGAGATGGCGGTGTAGCCGAGCAGCCCCGCGGCGCCGATCCACTGATGGACCGCCCGGGCCGCGTCATTGGCGTTGAGCTCCCCATCGAGATTGAGCAGCCAATGACGCACCTCGGCCTGGCCTTCCTCCAGAAAACGGTGACGCAAGGCGTGCAATTCGGATGGCGGAATGTCAGCCTCGGGGGCGGCGGAGGGGGGAGGAACGGGTCCTCCGCAGGTCTCCGCGCGCTGATCGAGGATCTTGCGGATGGACGCGCCCAGCGTGCGCGTGTCCACCGGCTTGGTGATGTAGCCGTCGCAGCCCGCATCGATGGCCTTCTGTTCGTCGCCTCGCATGGCGAAGGCGGTAAGCGCCACGACCGCGATGTGGCTGGTCCGGTTGTCGCGTTTGAGCCGGCGGGTGAGTTCCAGCCCGTCGATGCCCGGCAACTGGATGTCGGCAAGCACCAGTTGGGGGCGGTATCCGCGAAGCAGGTCCAGAGCCTCCTCGGCGCTGCTTGCGGTCAGTACTTGGAATCCTTCGTTCACCAGCAGGAGTCGCGTCAGCTTCAGATTGACTGGTGTGTCATCGACGATCAGGATGGGTTCGCCCGCCATCGATCTGATTCTAGCCTAGGGTTTCTGTTTTGCATCCTCGGTACCAGTGCCAGAAGTACGGACTGGGAGTACTGCCGAAAAAATACTACCGTGACCAGGGGTGCTACGCACCGCCACCTTGCCACCCTGGGCCTCGACGATGTGGCGGGTCAGCGCCAAGCCGAGGCCGGTGCCCTGGCCGGCCTTGCGGCTGTTGGGCAACTGCTGGAACTCCTGGAAGAGCAGGGCCAGTTCCTCGGGCGCGATGCCGACACCGGTATCCTCGACTTCCAGGCGGAAACAGCCGGGCTCTTCGGGCGAGACGCGCACCTGGACTTGTCCGCCGATGGGGGTGAACTTCACGGCATTGGAGAGGTAATTGTAGAGCACCTGCTTGAAGCGCGAACCATCGAGGAACGCGGTGAACCCGGGAGGCACGGAGGCGGCCAGCAGGATGGACTTCTTGTCGGCAAGGGGCCGGAGGACCTCGCAGACCTCGCGCACGAGGCCGGCAACCTGACAGGTCTCGGGCCGAAACTCCATGCGGCCGGCCTCGACTTTGGAGAGGTCGAGGACGTCGTTGATGAGCTGCTGGAGGTGGCGCGCGCTGGTGAGGATATCGCCGAGAAACTCGCGGTGCAGCTCGGAGACGGGGCCGGCCTTGCCGTCGTACATGACCTCGGAAAAACCGATGATGCCGTTGAGCGGGGTACGGAGCTCATGCGAGACGCCGGCCAGGAACCGGCTTTTGGCCTCGGTGGCGGAGCGGGCGGCGGCCAGGGCGCGGGCGAGCTGTTCGTTGCGGTTGCGCAACTCGATGGCGTACTGTTCCACCTTGCGGGCGGCAATGGCGGCGAGGTTGCGTTCGGTGACATCGACGAGCGAACGGCAGATGCCGGTGACTTCGCCCGATTCGCCGCGAATCGGGGTCTCGCGAATTTCGACCACCAGGCGGGAACCGTCGTCGAGCAGGTATTCGCACTCGAAGGGGCCGGAGGCCTGGCCCTTGAATACGCGTTCGAGCATGGCGGCGCGCAACTCGTCCTGCCGTTCGGGGGGCGCGAATTCCCAGGCGGTGCTGCCCACGATGCGGTCGGGGCGGCACTGGAGGAGATCGCAGACGGCCTGGTTGAAGTGGGTGACGATGCCTTCGCGATCGGTCTCTTCGTAGGGAACGGGCGCCTGGTTGAACAGATCGCGGTAGCGCTGTTCACTTTCGCGGAGCTGCTGTTCGCGGACGCGCAGGAAGTTGGCGCTGTCTTCGAGCTGAGCGGCGACGGCGCCGATTTCGTCGTCGCTCGACGGCTGGGGTTCGAGGGGCAGGCCGTGCGCCAGGCGGCGGGCGTTCTCGCCCACGACTTTCAAACGCCGCACCAGCTTGCCGAACACGACCAGGTGGACGAAGAGCGCTCCCAGGGGGCCGAAGATGCCGCACAGCAGGACGGCGCGGGAGAGGCGGCGGCGAGCCCGGTCGCGCTGGGCGCGCGCGCGGGAGAGGCGGAGGTCCTGGGCGCGGTTGATTTGGCCCAGCGGGTTCTCCACCGACGCACTCAGCGCCTGGGCGGGTTCCAGGGCTGGGGGAGCGGCGGCGGCCGGATGGGCCGCGTCGAGCATCGCCATCTCCCGGGAGAGCGCGTCGCGCAGCGCGGGGAGGGGCGCCGAACTGTCCGGATCGCCGGCGGTGAGGGACGACAGGCGCGCCAGGGAGCGGGAAACGGCGGCGCGCGCGGCATCGAAGGCGGCCCGGTGCCCGGCGCCGCCATTGGCCCGGTAGTAGCTGACGGCGGTTTCCGCATCGCGCTGGGACAAGCGGAGCTGGAGCAGCTCGGCGCGGGTCTGGCCGGCCCGCATGGTGACATCGTCGGAGCCGGCCAATTCCCCTTGCGCCCAGACAATGGCGAACAGCGCCGCAAACAGAGCGGCCATCGGTATGACGACCGCGCCAAGGCCCTTGGCGCGAAGCGAAAGTCCGGGCAGGCGCAGGCGCGTGCCGCGCGCCGCCGTGGATGGCTCCGTCACGAACCCTATTTTAGGACCCGGATGTTACGAAAACCAAACCGGGAACAAATCCGGCACTGATATCGTAGATGTGAACGACATCCGCACGGAGTGTTACCTGGTGAAGCGCGTGGCGGCGGAGCTGCAGAACCTTCGCGGTAGTGACTTCGACGCTGATGCTGGAGACGGTGGGACTGATCGCGGGCCTGCTGCCGGCGATCAAGGCGGCGCGGCTGGATCCGATCGAGGCGCTGCGGTACGAGTAAGGCATGGTGGCCGTGAGGAAACTCCGCGGGGGGTGGAACGTACACTTTGGCGCGGCCGCGGGGGGCATCCGGCTCTTTTCCCACATCCGGCGCGCGCGGCGTCTGTCACGCTGCCAGTGAGGAGTCGTCACATGCGGTGGAAACGGCAAAGACCCAATCTCGGAAAGGGCGCGCTGGCAGGCCTGCTGGGCGGCCTGGCGGCCTCGTTCGTGATGAATCGGTTCCAGGCGGCAATCAGCAAGGCGAAGGAGCAGGAGAAGGCGGAGGGGCAGCCGCCGGAGAGCGCATCGAGCCACGGCGCGCAGCAGCAGAAACGGCAGCATACGGGAGAGGAGCCGGCCACCGTCAGAGTAGCTGCCGCGATCGCGGAGACGGTGGATCGCGAGATGCGGCCGGAACAGCGAGAGCCGGCCGGCAACCTGGTGCATTATTTATTCGGAACGATTTCGGGCGGTGTCTACGGGGCGCTGGCGGAACAGGTGCCCACCGCGCGCGCCGGCCTGGGCACGTTGTTCGGCTCGGTTCTCTGGCTGGTCTCCGACGAGATTGCGGTGCCCGCGCTGGGACTATCGCGGGGGCCGACGGCGTATCCGGCAAGGGTGCATGCCACGGCGCTGGCGTCGCACCTGGTGTACGGAACGACGACCGAGCTGGTGCGCCGGGCGGTGCGCCATTACGTGGCATAGTGGCCGCCCACACGTAAAACATTCCAGAATTGTTTTGTTTTCGGCGGATTCGTTGTATTCTGGAGTGTTCTGGGGAGGCGGCTATCGTCAAGTTCTGCGTGCTGGCCAGCGGCAGTTGCGGAAATGCCGCCCTGCTGGCGACGGAAAATACGCGCATCCTGGTGGATGCCGGCCTGAGCATGCGCGAGATCGGGAAGCGGCTTGCGGCGGCGGATGAGGACCTGAGCGCCATCGACGCCATTCTGGTCACTCACGAACATTCCGACCACGCCTCCGGTCTGCCGGTGCTGGCGCGCAACAAAAAGCTGCGGGCGGTCATCTACATGACGCGCCTCACTGCGCCCGCTATCGACTGGGGCGGGCACGAACCGCGGCTGGAGCCGTTCCAGGCCGGCGCCTCGTTTGCGATCGGCGACATCGAAGTGCAGAGTTTCAGCATTCCGCACGATGCGATCGATCCGGTGGGGTACTGTTTCGAAGCGCAAGGGGTGCGGATCGGTATCGCCACGGACCTGGGCTACATCCCCGAATCGGTGAAGTATCACCTGCGGCGCACCGACCTGCTGCTGCTCGAATCCAACCACGATCTCGACATGCTGAAAGTGGGCCCGTATCCCTGGTCGGTCAAGCAGCGGGTAATGAGCCGGGTCGGACATCTTTCCAACCTGGTTACGTCGGACTACCTCGCGCAGGATCTCAGCTCGAGTACGGCGCACGTGGTTCTGGGACACCTGAGCGAGCAGAACAACCATCCGGCGATCGTGCAGATGATGGCGGCCGAGGCGCTGGGGCAGCGGGGGCTTCGGCCGCAGGTGTCGATTGCCGCACAGCACGCGCCCTCGCAGGTTTTTCAATTCTGAACTGCCATGATCGCCCGATATACGCGGCCCGAAATGGGCCGGATCTGGACTGACGGGAACCGTTTTCAGCAGTGGCTGGAGGTGGAACTGGCGGCCTCGGAAGCGCTGGCCGAGCTGGGGGTGGTTCCGGCGGAAGCCGCCCGGCTGCTTCGGGTCCACGCCGGCTTCGATGTGGCGCGGATTCTCGAAATCGAGAAGGAAGTCAAGCACGACGTGATCGCCTTCACCACGGCGGTAGCGGAGAGCATGGCCGCGGCGGGGCATGCGGAAGCGTCCCGCTGGCTGCACTACGGGCTGACCTCGAACGACGTGGTGGATACCGCGCAAGCGCTGATGCTGGGGCAGGCATCCGACATCCTGTTGCGCGATCTGGAAGCGCTGCGGGCGGTATTGCGCCGCCGCGCCCTGGAATTCCAGCACACGGTGCAGATCGGCCGTACACACGGCGTGCACGCGGAGCCGATCACGTTCGGGCTGAAGCTGGCCATCTGGTACGAAGAGGCGGGTCGCAACCTGGGCCGCCTCGGCGCCGCAGCCGGCGAGGTGCGGGTGGGCAAGATCTCGGGCGCGGTGGGAACCTTTGCGCACATCGGTCCGGAAGTGGAGGAGCGCATCTGTGCGCGGTTGAAGGTCAAGGCCGCGCCGGTGGCCTCGCAGGTGATCCAGCGCGACCGCCACGCGGCGTTCGTGGCCGCCCTCGCGCTGGCCGCCGCGCTGTGCGAGAAGATCGCGCTCGAGGTGCGCCACCTGCAACGCACCGAGGTGCGCGAGGCCGAAGAGTATTTCGCGCGGGGCCAGAAAGGCAGCTCGGCCATGCCGCACAAGCGCAATCCGGTCACCTGCGAGCAGATCTGCGGGCTGGCGCGAGTGGTGCGGGCCAACGTGCAGGCGGCCTTTGAAAATATCGGGCTGTGGCACGAGCGCGATATTTCGCACTCCTCGGTGGAGCGGGTGATTCTGCCCGATTCCACGATTCTGACGGACTACCTGCTGAGCAAGACGACCAGCCTGGTGGATCGCCTGCTGGTCTATCCCGAGCGGATGCGTCGCAACCTGGAGATGACGCGGGGGCTGGTTTTTTCCGGGCAGTTGCTGCTGGACCTGGCGGCCGCCGGCATGCTCCGCGAGCGGGCTTACCACGTGGTGCAGGCCCACGCCATGCGCGCCTGGGAAGAGGAGACCGACTTCCGCGCGGCCATCGAAGGCGACCCCGAGATTCGCGCCGTGCTCACGCCAGACCAGTTGGGCGAGGCATTTTCGCTGGAGCGCCAACTGCGCAATGTAGACAAGATTTTCGCGCGGGTATTCGGCGCGGCGTAGGCAACGCCACGGCTCCGGCGGGGCAGCCGGCAGTGCCCGGCGCCGCATTTGGCGCGGTATGCTGGTTCGACAAGGAGAGCCGAATGTTCCGAGTGGTTTGCTGTCTCGCTTTGGCGGCAGCGGCGCAGGCCGCGTCCCCGCTGTACCAGATCTCGCTCGACCAGCCCAACGGCTGGACCGCGGTGCGGGGATCGGCGGCAGCGGATTCGACCGTGCTGCACGAAAACCGCAAATCGCTGCGGGTGGAGGCGGGGACTTCGGGGGGTGACGCCTACGTGCGTCTGGCGCCGGTCTCGCTGACCATCGGCAAGCGGTATGAACTGAGCGGATGGGTGCGCACCGAAGGGCTCACGGTGCGCGATGCGGGCCGGTCGCCCATTGCGACGGGCGCGGCGCTCACCATGGCCTCGATGCCGTGGGATGTGCAGTCCGCCTCGGTGGGCGGCACCAAACCCTGGACGCGGCTCACCCTGCGTTTCGTGGCCAGCCGCGCGCAAGACCAGGTGGTGCTGACGGCGGCGAACGGCGGCGCGTTCCACGGCAAGGCCTGGTTCGAGGGCGTGAGCCTGGACGAGGTTTCCAGCAAGGACGAATGGCCGGCGCGCGAGGCGGTACAGACCTTCGGCCCGGCGTACCGATACCCGTCCGCGGGGTGGATCTACCTGCACATCGAGGGCAAGCCGTACGAGCGGGGCTACCAGCACGGGCACCTGATGGCGCGCGAGATTCCGGAATACCTGGAGCGATGCGCGGCGGATCTCGGCTCGAAAGACCAGTGGCAGCAGTACCGCACCACGGCCGACGCGCTTTTTCTGCGCGGCTTCGACCGCGAGATTCTGGAAGAGATGCGCGGCATCGCCGACGGCGCGGCCGATGCGGGAGCGAAATGGCTCAACCGGCGGGTGGACCTGCTGGACATCGTGGTGGCCAACGTGACGGTGGAACTGGGCGAGTTGAGGGCGGCGGTTTCGGCCACGCCCACGGGTTTGGAAGGGCTGACGTTCGATAAGCCCGACTATGCGAAGCGGGACTCGGTGATGGAGCATTGCAGCGCGTTCGCGGCCACCGGGCCGGCGACGCGGGACGGGAAGATGGTCATCGGACACGTCACCTGGTGGCCGCTGACGCTGGCCGAGCAGACCAACGTGATGCTCGACATTCGGCCCGCGACCGGGCATCGCATGCTGATCCAGGGCTATCCCGGGGCCATCGAGAGCGGCACCGACTGGTATCAGAACGATGCGGGCATCGTGCTTACGGAGACGACGATCCGGCAGTCGCCGTTCAACGCGCAGGGGACGCCGGTGGCATTTCGCGCGCGGATGGCGATCCAGTACGGCGGCACGATCGACGAGGTGGTCGCCCAGCTCGGCACGCGCAACAACGGCCTCTACACCAACGAATGGCTGATCGGCGATGCCAAGAACAACGAGATCGCGATGTACGAACTGGGCACCCACCACACGCGGTTGTGGCGCAGCTCGAAGAACGAATGGTTCGGCAACACGCCGGGGTTCTACTGGGGCGACAACAATGCCAAGGATCTGACGGTGCGTCTGGAGAACTACACCGACCCCCAGGGCACGCCGGACTATGTGCCGTACGCGCCGCAGCCTCGCGACTTGGCCTGGCAGGAGATGTATGGGAAATACCACGGCCAGATCGACGAGCAATTCGGATTTCTGGCGTTCCGCACGGCGCCGCTGGTAGCCGCAAGCACGATGGACGCCAAGGTGGCCACGTCCGATATGGCTTCGCGGCTGATGGTGTGGGCGGAAATCGGCCGGCCCAACCAGCGCGAGTGGGTGCCCGGGCCTTACGGCTATGCGGGCAATGCGGGACTGTACCCGTCGGGGTATACGCTACTGCGGGCGGAGCCGTCCGAGGCGCTCGCCTCGGCAGTGCGGGAGAACGAAGCGGCGCGACGGGCGGAGAACCCGGGGGAGCGCAAGGCGCCGGCCAAGGCGGTATCGTTCCGCGACCGGCTTTGGAAGGGCTGGATTCTGCCGGCGGCGGATGCGGATCGGTGGCTGGTGGCGGGTATTGCGGGGTACTACCGTGTGCTGCAAGCCGACGACGTGGAGAAAGCCGTTCGCGCGCAGCGGGCGGCGTATCGCGGCCTGAAACTGGCGCCGGACAGCACGGAGAAACAACTGCGGCTGGAGGCGGCGAGAGGCGTCCTGTTTCTGGACGGGCTGCGGCGCAAGATGGGCGACGACGCCTTTCTGAAGCTGATGCAGGAGTACTTCGCGGCGAACACCACGCGGAGGGTGACGGCCGCTTCGTTTCTCGAAAAGGCGGGCGTCACGGGCGATTTCAAGGAGCCCGAGGATGGCCCGGCCTACCTGGCGGGCGATATCGCGCGCCGCCTGTCGTCGGCGGTGCTGGTGTACGGCACGGTGCGGGAAGCGGGCGCGAACCGCTACGCCGCCGAGCAGTTGCAGGGGCGGTATCAGGACCGTTACGAGAAGCAGGTGCCGGTCTATAAGGACTTCGAAGTCTCCGACGATCTGCTGCGGCATCACGACGTGGTGTTTGTGGGCCGGCCCGAGACCAACTCGGCGCTGGCGGCATGGTCGGCCCGGCTCGGTCTGAAGTACGACGGGGCGGTATTCGATGTGGATGGCGGAAAGCACGGTTCGGAGCGCGAAGGGCTGGTGCTGGCGGCGAAGAATCCGCTGGATGCGGCGCACATGGCGCTGGTGATCGCGGGCAACGATGCGCTGCGGACCGTGAAGACGGCGCGGCTGGAGGCGCAGGCGGAGTACGTGCTGTTCGATGACGGCTCGCCGGTGCGAACGGGCTTCGTGGGGCATGGCGCTGCGAGCGACGAAGGACGCCCGGGCCGGCGGCGGTGATCGGGATCAGCTGCCGCCCACCACGATCGTAACGCCGGCCGGGCTGGAGGCATCGCCAACCTGCAGCACCACCGGCACCGGGCCCGGCGGAAGGCCGTCCGGGATCTGCACCGTCAGCTGCATCAAGCCCGCGACGACGCCGGCCGCACCACCGGCCGACCGCACGGTTGCCGGCTGGCCGCCCACGGTCGCACTCACCATGGCTAGGGGTCGCGGCGGCGAGGTGCCGGCAAGCTTGCCATCGATGCCCGCGGGCGAAGTTTGCCCTTCTCCGGTGGCATAGAGCGTGACCGTGCTGCCGGCGGGTGCCGGATGCGCGGTGGCGTTGGCGGACCCGTCCTGATTGATCGCCACGGCCTGTCCCTTCCCGGAAGAATCGGCGGTGAAGAGGGCCGGCGCGGTGGAGGCCAGGGTGGCGGAGGTGGTGAGCACGATGCGGCTCTGGTATTGAAGCACGACCTGCACGGGCGAGCCGCTGACGCCGTAGGGGACCACGGCGGTGACCTGCGTGGAGGAGGCATAAAGCACCGGGCCGAAGGTGCCGTTGAACTGAACGCTCACGCCGGCAAGCTGGGGGGAGACCAGCCCGAGGCTGTTGAGCGACTGGAACTGTACCGGCTGGGCGGGACCGAGGCCGGTGCCGAAAATGACGACGATCTCGCCGGGCGCGATCGGGGCGGGCAGGTTGCTGGCCGCGTTGGCGACGGTGCCCGGCGCGCCGCCCGAGGGCGCCGGTTGCAGGAGGCGGATGGCGTCGTTCCCGGTATCGGCCAGATAGAGGTTGCCCGAGGCATCGGCGGCGATCCCCCAGGGCCCGTTGAGCGACGCTTCCAGGGCCGGGCCGCCATCGTTCGCGTAGCAGCACGTTCCGGTACCGGCAATGGTGGTGAGGGCGCCATCGGCGGCCACGCGGCGCACCTGGTTCAAGCCGGAGTCGGACACATAGATATTGCCGGCGTGATCGAGGGCGAGGGCGCGCGGGGCGGCAAGGGAATCGTCTCCACCGGCGACGGTGGTGACGATTCCGGCGGGGGTGAGTTTGCGCACGCGGGCATTCCCCTGGTCGGCGATGAACAGGTTGCCTTGCGCATCGATGGCCAGGGCGGAGGGGAAATTGAAGAGCGCATCGACGGCCGGGCCGCCATCGCCGCCAAAGCCCTGGCCGCGCCCGGCGACGGTGTCGATGATGCCGTTGAGGACGCGGCGAATGCGGTGGTTCTGGGAGTCGGCGATATAGAGCACGCCATCGGCATCGAGCGCGATCGCGCGCGGGCCGCGCAGGGCGGCGAGGGTGGCCCGGCTACCGTCGCCGAAAAAGGCGGCGTTGCCGTTACCGGCCCAGGTGCCGATATCGCCGGCGGGAGAGACCTGGCGGATGCGATTGTTGCCGGTATCGGCGATGTAGAGCGTGCCATCGGCGGCCAGCGCCAGTCCCATGGGGCCATTGAGCAGGGCCGTGGTGGCGCTTCCGCCATCGCCTGCGAATCCGGCGATGCCGTTGCCGGCCACGGTGATCACCGTACCGTCGGGTGAGATGCGGCGCACGCGGTTATTGGCGGTATCGGCCACGAAGACGCTGCCGTCGGAGGCGATGGCGATGCCCGAGGGCAGGTCCCATTGCGCCAACGCCGCGGGGCCGGCATCGCCGGAGAAGCTGCGCACGCCGGTGCCGGCCAGGGTCGAGATGTTGCCGGCAGAGGAAACCTTCCAGACCTTGAAGTCGCCCGCGTCCAGCCCGGAGCCGGAGCCGATGGAGCTTTCGGCGAAGTACACGTTGCCGGCGGCATCGACGGCGACGCCGGTAGGACCGCTGAGCCGTACCGAGGTGGCCGACGCACCTTCCAGCGGCTGGATTCCGCTGCTGCTGCCGGCGACGGTGTCGAGCACGCCCGCGGTGACGATGCGGATACGGCTGGTGCCGAGGTCCGCGATATAGACCCGCCCCTGGCGGTCCACGGACACATCGATGGGGAGTTGCAGGGTGGTTTCCACGGCGGGATTGTTATCGCCGGAAAATCCCGGGTACCCGTTGCCGGCAAATGTGGAGATGGTGCCGTCCAACGCGACCTTGCGGATGCGATGGTTGAAGGTATCGGCGATATAGAGGTTGCCGGCGGCGTCCGCGGCCATGCCTTCCGGGCCATTCAGGAAGGCATCGGTGGCAGGGCCGCCATCGCCCCCAAAGCCCCTTTGGGTATTGCCGGCAAAGGTCGTGATCACACCCGCGGGCGAGATCCGGCGAATGGCGTTGTTGTCCGTATCGGCAACATAGAGGTTGCCGGCGCTATCGATGGCGAGGCCGGTGGGGTTGCGGAACTGCGCATCCACGGCGGGGCCGCCATCGCCCGAGAATCCCGGGGTGCCGGTTCCGGCCCAGGTGCCGATGGTGCCATCGCGCGCGATGCGCCGCACCACGTTGGCGTCGTGATCCACCACGTAGATATTGCCGGCGCTATCCACCGCGATGCCTTCGGGGAACTCCAGTTGGGCGCTGGTGGCCGCGAAGCCATCGCCGGTATTGCCGTAGCGGCCGTTGCCGGCGATGCGGGAGAGCATGCCCGCGGAATCGACCTTGAACACCGAATGGACGCCGGCGAGATAGACGTTGCCGGCGGCATCCACCGCGACGCGCGGCGGATCGCCGATGGAGGCAAAGCTGGCCGGCGCGGGAGTCAGGGGAGGAACGCCGCCCGAAATCGTGGAGATCACAAAATTCTGAGCCCGGCCGGAAGTGCCGGCCAGAAGAAAAAGGAGGACTGCGAGAGGCCTGAACATCATGGGGTCCGCGACTGGGTTGTTGACGTAAGAATCTAACGTACCATCTTCAGGCGCATCTCGCGGAGGTCCTTGAGCAGAATATCGGGTTGGGCGGCGATGAGCTCTTCGGGCGGGGTGATGCCGGTCATGACGGCGATGGAGCGGATGCCGTTGCGGCGCGCGGCCTCGACATCGGCGGGAGAATCCCCCACCAGCGAGACTGGCGTGTCGGGGCCAATCCACGCGCTCTGGCGCGCCTGGCGGACAGCGATCTTCGCCAGGCCGGCGCGGGTCTTGGCCATTTCACCGAAGGCGCCGAACCGAAAATGGCCAGACAGGCAGGCGCGTTCCAGCTTGCGCCAGCCGATGCGCGTGAGGTTGCCGGTGACCAGGCCCAGCAGGGCGCCGTTCCGCGCCAGCCGTTCCAGCAGGGGCGCCGCGCCGGGGCAGCGTTTGTCCTCGAGACCCGGGCAGACGCGCAGGTAGTAGCGCTCGGCGGACCACACGATTTCGGGCAAGGCCCGGCGCACCTGGGAGGCCGGGGCGCCGGCGCGGCGCAACATGATGGCGAGGATATCGGGGTCGAGCATGCCCTGCACGGGGATGCCGTCGGTGGTGGAATCGAGGCCGGTAACTTTGCGGACGGCATGCACCAGCGCCTGGCGGTGATGCGGGCCGGCGCGCCGCACCAGCGTGCCGTCGATATCGAAAAGGACCAGCGAGCGGTAGGTCAAAAGCCATGATACGGCGCGGCCCCGCGCGGTCGCTACAATGGTTCTGTGCGGCATGGCAAGTTCCGCGTGGGCCTGGTTCAGATGGCCTGCGGGAAGGATCCCAACGAGAATCTCGCCAAAGCCGAGTGGCGCATCCGCGAGGCGGCCGGCAAGGGCGCGCAGATCCTGTGCCTGCAGGAACTGTTCCGTTCGCAGTACTTCTGCCGGGAGGAGGACGCCGCGCTGTTCGACCTGGCGGAGCCGATTCCCGGGCCCACCACGGAGCGGTTGGTTTCGCTGGCGCGGGAGCTGGGGGTGGTGATCGTGGGATCGGTATTCGAGCGGCGGGCGGCGGGCGTGTATCACAATACCGCGGTAGTGGTGGATGCCGATGGATCGCTGCTGGGCGCCTACCGCAAGATGCACATTCCCGAGGACCCGCTGTACTTCGAAAAATACTACTTCACTCCGGGCGACCTGGGCTTCCGCTGCTTCGACACGCGATATGCCCGGATCGCGCCGCTGGTGTGCTGGGACCAGTGGTATCCGGAAGCCGCGCGGCTGGCGGCGTTGGGCGGCGCGCAGGTGGTGTTCTACCCGACCGCGATCGGCTGGCACCCGGCGGAGAAGGCGCAGGTGGGCACGGCCCAGCACGATGCGTGGCGCACCATTCAGCGGGCCCATGCCATCGCCAACGGCCTGTATATCGCGGCGGTGAACCGGGTGGGGTATGAGGGGCCTCCGCAGCACGGCCTGGAGTTCTGGGGCGCGTCGTTCGTCGCCGACCCGTTCGGGCAGGTGCTGGCGGAAGCCTCGCACGATCGCGAAGAAACGCTGGTAGTGGAGTGCGACCCTCGCCGTATCGAAGAGGTGCGCCGCAACTGGCCCTTTCTGCGCGACCGGCGCATCGATGCCTACGGGGATATCCTGCGGCGGGTGATCGACTGAGGCAGACGGCGACGCGTCCAGCGCGGCCGGGCACGCCTATCTGCCCACTTTCTCGACAGGGAGCTTGAATTCGAACCTTAATGGACATAGCATTGAAGTCAAAGGACCGAATTCAGATGAAACTGTCTTTTGCCATTTCGCTCTTCGTCGCCGCGAGCTTCGCAGCGTTTGCCCAACAGGCAATGCCGCGCCTGGCCACGGTGGAACCACAAAACGGAAAGGGGGGAGACGTTCTGGTCGTGAGCGGGGAGAACCTGCAAAAAGATGCAGTCACAAAGCTGTATCTTACCGATGGAACCAACGACACGCAGGTCGAGATCACCGCACAGAACGCCACTTCGATCACGTTCAAGATTCCCGCCAAGTGCAAGGCCGGCCGCCTCGCGCTGATGGTGCTCACCGGAGGAAAGGAGCCCAAGCTGATCGAGCAGCCGGTGAAAGTCACCATCGACGAGCAGTGATCGGCCGATCGCGCGTGCGTTACCGGTGGTAGGGGGAAGCCAGGTACTTTTTGGATTCCTGGGCTGCTTCGGCCTGTGGCGCAAATGCGATCGCCGCGTGGTAGGCTTCCACGGCGTCGGTGCGCCGGCCGGTCAGGTCGTAAATCTGGCCGATGCGCATCCATGCCAATGCTCCGGTATTGAGATCCACCTCTTCGGCCGCAGACGTTACCTTCGAGAGATTCTCCAGGGCCTGATTGAAATCGCGGTACCAGAACTGGATCGTTCCCTCCTGGAAAAAGACTTCCGGCCACGGCATCCGGTCGAAGCCGGCCGCATGCCTGGTTTTGAGGGCCGCCAGTTCGCGCAGCGCCTCGAGGGCATGGACTTTGTCGCCCGCCATGCTGTACATCTGCGAAAGTTCCAGTCGCAGGAGCCAGTTGCGCGGGAACTGCCGGATCAGGTCCGCGACCAGCGGCACGGCCTTTTGCGGCTGTTTCTCGCGCCGGTAGAGGGCGCACAGGAAGAACGTGGCATCGATACGGTTCAGGGTGCCGCGGCGCGCCACCGCTTCCACCGTGCGGATGCCATCGGCCTTGTTCCCGCGCAGCCCCACCAGGAAACCGAGCATGCGGAAACTCCACGGCAGGCTGCCGACGATGTATTCATGGAGTCCCTCCACCAGGCGTGCATCCACGTTTTGGGGCTCGAGTTCGAGGACTCGCTGGTGCTCCCGCCGCGCGGCGGTGGCATCGCGCAGGGAGTCGCGCCAGGCTTTCCTGACCACCCAGTAATAGTTGGAGCGCAGCCCGTAGGAAATACCCAGGGCGTAGTGCGCGGCGGCATCGTCGGGATTGGCGGCCAGGCGCGCCCGCGCCAGCGTCATGGCCTTGGCGATCTCGCCCAGAAAGTGCTGTTCGGTCGCCGCCGAAGGGTTCAGCTTGGGCCGGCGCAGAAAGGAATTGGTGCCGGAGACCAATTCGCTTTCGAGCGCGCCATCGCGAAACATTTCCTGAAACACGATGGTCTCGGCGAGATGATTGTGGAGGTCGGGACTGCCGGGATTGCCCTCCAGGGCGTGTTGGAACGTGGCCATAGCCTCGGGGTACTCCAGGTTGTAAAAGTGGTCGTACCCCTGGTCTACGAGGCTGTTCTGGCCGGCGAACGCCAGTAGCAACAACGCCGGTATCACACCTTTATGGTAGTCGGCCCAACGCCCAGCGCGCAGATTCGGCCACCAGCGGGTCGGGCGAGGCGGCCAGGCGCGCCAGCGGTTGGCGAAACCGCTCCAGCCGGCGGTTGCCCATGGCGATAGCCACGTTGCGCAGGAAGCCGGCGTAGCGCGCGCGTGCGACTGGGCTGTCGCGGAACATGGTCCGGAATTCCTCTTCGCTCAGCGCCGCCAGCCGTTCGAGCGGCGGCGCATAGTGGCGCGGCTGCCAGGCCGGGTCCCCGGTCACCGGCGCGCGCCGGTTCCAGGGACACACATCCTGGCAGATATCGCAGCCGAAGACGTGAGCGCCGATACCAGGACGCAGATCCACCGGTACGGGGCCGCGCAGTTCGATCGTAAAGTACGAAATACAGAGCCGCGAATCCACCGCAAAATGCCCCGCGGCGGGGACGATCGCCTGGGTGGGGCACGCTTCGATGCACCTTGTGCAGGTACCGCAGCGGTCGGGCGGCGGCGCATCGGGCGCGATGGCGAGCGATACCAGCAGCTCGCCCAGGAAGAACCAGGAGCCCGCGCGCTCATGAATCAGGCAGGTGTTCCTGCCGATCCAGCCGAGGCCCGCCAGGCGCGCGTAGGAACGTTCGAGCAGCGGCGCCGTATCCACGCAGATGCGCGATTCGACGGGCGCCGCGGCGCGTTCGCGCACCGCCCGATCGAGCCGCGCCAGCCCGCTGCGCATTTCGTCGTGGTAATCGCCGCCCCACGCGTAGCGCGAAATCCAGCCGCAATCCTCGGCGTCGAATTCGGTCGAATACGGCCAGGGAGTGTGGTACAGTTTGCCCACGCAGACGATCGAACGGGCGGACGGCAACAGCCGGCGGGGATCGTCGCGAATGCCGGCGCGGCGGTCTACCAGATACCGCATTTCGCCGGCGTGGCCCGCCGCCACCCAGTCGTGATAGTTGGCGCGGTCGTCCACGGGCTCGGCCGGCGCCACGCCCGCCAATTCGAAGCCGCACCCGGCGGCGAGCTCGCGGATTTCTCCGGCCGTCAAATCTCCAGCCCCACGCTGCGCATGAGCTCGATGGCGTTGCTCTTGCGTACTATGCCCGGGCGCATGCGGTAGTCGAATTGGATGCGTCCATCCACCACCTCGTCGGCAAAATGAACGTTGGCGGCGCGGTCGCCCAGGGTGACGGCGATGTCGGCAAGGGCCAGGTCGTGAGTGGTGATGAGCCCGATGGCGCCGCGGCGCACCAGTCCTGCGACCAGCGCCTCGGCGCCGATCTTGCGGTCGTGCGAATTGGTGCCGTGGAGGAACTCGTCGATGAGGAATAGCACCGGCATGGTTCCCGCGGTCTTATCGAGGATCTGGCGCAGCCGCAGAATCTCGGCGTAGAACCGCGAGACGCCGCTCTGGAGCGAATCGGTGACACGGATGGAGGCGCCCACCGCCAAGGGGGAAAGGCGCAGGCTCGAGGCGCGCACCGGAGCCCCCGCCTGGGCCAGCACGGCGTTGACCCCCAGGGTCCGCAGCAAGGTGCTTTTGCCGGACATGTTCGAGCCGCTGACGATCAGCACGTGCGGCGCGCCATCGCCGATGTGCACATCGTTGCGCACGGCGCGATCCTCGGGAATCAGCGGGTGGGCGATGGACGCGGCTTCCAGGGAGGCGCCGCCGGTAAATTCCGGGAAGGGGTCGAGGGGATGCTCGAAGGCGTGGCTGGCCAGGGAACAGAGCGCTTCGATCTCGCCGGTGGCCGAGAGCCATCGGCGCACGGCGGTCCCCGAATGGCGGCGCCAGTCTTCCACCTTCAGCGCCAGGTGCGGCGTCCACATCACGAACGCCTCCATGACCCGCACAAAGACGTTGTCGCGCGAATCGAGCAGCTCCATGAGGCGGGCCAGGCGGGCGATGCGCCGCGAAGGCGGCTCGCCGGCGGCGTCGAGCGACGCCCGCAACGCGGCCAGCGGGGGCGACGCGAACCGCTCCTGTTCCAGCCGGAGCAACACTTCAGCGAGCAATGCCAACTCGTGCGCCGCCTCGTCCACGGCGGCCACGATGCGGGAGGTCAGGTGGCGGTGACGATAGAGGAAGGTCACGTTGACCACCAGCACCAGCAGGAACAAGTCGCGGCACAGCAGGGAGACGCGCGCGGAGAGCTCCAGCAGGCCAAGGGACTCGAAAAACGCGGCGCCGCCCGCAATCAGGGCCGGAGCGCCGAGCGCGGTGAGGATCCACAGCATGACCCGCAGGCGGCGCGAACCGGCGAGCGCCGGCGATTCTCCCCAGGCGGCCAGCGACACCGGGTCCACCCCCGTCCGCGCCTCTTCGGCGACCACGGCGAGGTCCTCCCGCAAGTCCACCCGCGGACGCAGCTCGGCGATGGCCTCCTGCCGGGCGCGCACCGTCTCCGGCGCGGCAGGGGCGAGCAGCCAGCGCGCCAGGGTCTCTTCGCCGATATGGGTCCGGGCGGTGCACAGCAGCTCGAAAACGGAGCCCTTGCCGAAGAGGTCCAGATCCTGCGCGTAGGGATGCTCCAGGTCGAGGTAACGGTCGCCGGCCGCGCCGTTTCCGATCCACCGGCCGTCGAGCCGCGCCAGGGCGTTTTCGTAGAACCGCGCGGCGCGCTGCCGCCGATCGAGCCGTTTCAACAGGCGATCGTGGGCGACCACCAGAACGCCGAACACCACCACGGGCAGCAGCGCCCAGGCCACGGAGAGGAGACCCGAGCTCAGCGCCGTCCACACGATGGCCACCGCGGCGAGCACCACCGCCAGGCGGACATATCCCAGCACGCGGTGATGCCGATTCTCGACCGCGATGGCAGCCCGGCGCTCATCGAGCAGCCGCGAATAGATGGCACGGGGATCGGAAGACATCGGCCTTCCCCATTCTCGCAGACGAGGGCGGAGGGCTTAGCGGACGAAGGGGCGCGATGGCGCGACGGTCGCAGGCAACAGCGCGGCAATGAAAAAGGGGCAGCGGATTCTGGAGTCCGGCTGCCCCCCGAGGAGCGAAATGAGTAGTGCGCTATTAACCTTTGTCTTACTAAGGATGCTAACTCCCCTTACGCCGGGGAATCAATGGGTTTCGAGTACTACGCGTTCTAAAGGCGTTGCTACAGATCGCGGTACGGCTATCCGGATAATTCCCGATATCTTCATCCGAAAGGGGTGCAAAGTCTCTTGAGAGGTTTGGTTTGTCAAATGTACTACCAAGGTGATACACCACCCATGCACGAACCAATTTGTGAGGCAGACCATGGCGACACCGCCCTGACCGCGCCCGACGAGGCTACCTCGGGAACCGGTCCGGTGTCCCGACCAGGCAGCCTGGGCGGAAAGCGCCGTGGGGCTGGGATCAGGACGAAGGAGAAGACCATGAATACCGCTGAAGAATACACGCAGGCGCTGGGGCTCGACGTAGGCACGAGCCGCATCGTCGTGGCGCGGAATACCGAGGGAGGCTACCAGTACGACGCTCAACTGAACGCCTTCCTGACTTTGCCCTACTCCAAGCTCGCGGCCAGCCTGCTGCAACGCGAGAATGTTTTTCACGAAGTGATCGGCCAGGAGATCCTGGTGGCGGGCAACGACGCGCTCCGGTTCGCCGAAGTCTTTCATGCCGAAACGCGCCGGCCGATGCTCAACGGCGTGATCAACCCCCACGAACCGCATGCGCTCGCCGTGCTCCGCTCGATCATCGGCAAACTGGTGGGCAAAGCCGCGATCGAGGGACAGAAAGTCCACTTCAGCGTTCCGGCGCCGCCCCTCAGCGAGCGCTCCAACAATGCCTACCACGAAGCTACCATCCGGCAGATGCTGCAGGAACTGGGCTACGATCCGACGCCCATCGAGGAAGGCCTGGCGGTGATTTTCGGAGAGTTGGGTAACGCCAACTACACCGGGATCGGCGTCTCCTGCGGCAGCGGGTTGTGCAATGTATGCCTGGCCGTGCTGTCGGTTCCCGTGGTCAGTTTCAGCATCCCCAAGGCCGGCGATTTCATTGACACGCAGGCGGCCCAGGTGACCGCCGAAATCGCTACCCGCATCCGGGTACAGAAAGAGCAGTCGTTCTGCCTCAACGGCATGTCCTCGGACCGCATCCAGAACGCGATCACGGTGTACTACCGCGAGATGATCGAGCACCTCGTGGAGGCGCTTCGCTCGCAGGTGGCGACCACCCAGCGGATGCCCCGGCTCGACCAGTCGGTGCCCCTGGTGCTGAGCGGCGGCACCGCCATGCCCCGCGGCTTCGTGGAGCAGTTCGGCAAGGCGCTCCGCATCGCCGAATTCCCGCTGCGCCTTTCCGAGGTGCGGCTTTCGTCCGACGCGCTGAATTCGACGGCGCGCGGCGCCCTCATGTCCGCGTTGTGCTGATCTGTGTGTCAACCCTCTAGAATGAGGAGGAGCCCGCAGGAGACTGTGCGTTTCGCTCCTCCTCGCTTTTTCCCCTCCTTCCCCAGCCTGATCTTGCGACGCGCGATGGCTTCGCCAACGGCGACCCGACCCGCCCTCAACGTGGCCGCCGTTTTGCGCGCCTCCCGCCCTCCCAAGCCGTAGGAAATCGCAGCCGGCGAGCGCGCGGCGATCCCCCTAGAGCGGCAGGGCACGTGGCGCTTGTCAATTCGCGCGCCGGACACGACACTGGAATCACGTATGCATTGCCTTTTCTGGTCCACGGCCATTGGGCTCCTGGCCACCGTCCTGCGCGCGCAGCCCGGGTCGAATGTGGAGGGCCGCGTCGAGGCGCTGCTCGCGCGCATGACCCTGGATGAGAAGATCGGCCAAATGTCGCAATCGACGGCCATGGCCACACCGCTGTCGGAGGCCATCAAAACGGAGATCCGCCACGGCCGGTGGGGATCGTTCCTGAATGCCGGCAGCCCGTCGGACCGGGCCGAAGCACAGCGCATCGCGGTCCGGGAAAGCCGCCTCGGCATCCCGCTTCTGTTCGGACGGGACGTGATTCACGGATATAAGACCATCTTCCCCATCCCGCTCGGACAAGCGGCGGCCTGGCAACCGGAACTGGTGGAGCGGGCGGCCCGGGAAGCGGCCGGCGAGGCCGCCGCCGAGGGCATCCGCTGGACGTTCGCGCCGATGATCGACATCGCTCGCGATCCGCGTTGGGGACGCGTGGCCGAAAGCCTCGGTGAAGATCCCTACCTGGCCGGCACGCTCGCCGCGGCCATGGTGCGGGGCTTTCAGGGCGGCTCGCTGGACGCTCCGGACGCGGTGGCCGCCTGCGCCAAACACTTCGCGGGGTATGGCGCCGCCGAAGCGGGCCGCGACTACAACAGCGCCTGGATTCCGGAAATCCTGCTGCGCGAAGTCTACCTGCCACCGTTCCGGGCCGCGCGCGACGCGGGTGTGGCCACCTTCATGACCGCGTTCAACACGCTGAACGGCGTGCCCGCGACCGGCAACCGTTTCCTGCTTCGCGACGTGCTGCGCGCCGAGTGGCACTACGATGGCCTGGTGGTCAGCGATTACACGGCGATCGCCGAACTGATCCCGCACGGCTTCGCGGGCGATGCGCGACAGGCGGCCGGCAGGGCGCTCGCGGCCGGTGTGGACATGGAGATGGTGAGCACCACCTATTTCGACCACCTCAAGGAACTGGTCCAGAGCGGAACGGTGAGCATGGGGCAGATCGATGGGGCGGTCCGCAACATTCTGCGCCTGAAATTCCGGTTGGGGCTGTTTGACCAGGCCATTCCCGCGCCGAAGGAAATCACTCCCACGGCGGCATCCCTGGAACTGGCCGAACGGGCAGCCATCGGCAGTTTCGTTTTGCTGAAGAACGAGCGCGACGTGCTGCCGATCGGCGACGCGGTGCGGACGGTGGCGGTGATCGGTCCGCTGGCGGACAGCCGGCTGGACCAGGTGGGCACGTGGAGCATGGACGCGCGCATGGAGGACGTGCAAACGCCGCTGGCGGCATTACGGCAACTGCTTGGCGAGCGGCGCGTGGTCTACGCGCCCGGATTGCGCAACAGCCGCGACCGCGCGCGCGAGGGATTTGGCGCGGCCGTCGCGGCCGCCCGCCAGGCCGATGTCGTGCTGCTGTTTCTGGGCGAGGAACAGATTCTCTCGGGCGAGGCCCGCTCGCGGGCCTTCCTCGATCTGCCGGGCGCCCAGGACTCGCTGGTCGATGCCCTTCGCGAGGCGGGCAAGCCGATGGTGGTGGTGATCCTGGCAGGGCGGCCGCTGACATTTCACGACGTCGCATCCAAGGCCAGTGCGGTGGTTTATGCCTGGCACCCGGGCACGATGGGCGGTCCCGCGTTGGCAAAGCTGCTGTTGGGCCGCGCCGCGCCCTCCGGCCGGCTTCCCATCACCTTTCCGCGCACCGTGGGACAGGTTCCCATTTACTATGAGCATCTCCACACCGGGCGCCCCGCGGCGGCGAGCGAACTGGGGATTCCGCTCGGCAATCCGGAGCAGCCGACGGGCTACACCTCCAAGTACATCGATGTCGATTTCACCCCGGAGTACCCGTTCGGTTTCGGCCTCACCTACACGCGCTTCGAATATTCGGACCTCAGGCTCTCGGCTTCCGCGCTGGGCCCGGGCGAGTCGGTGACGGTGTCGGCCCAGATCGCCAATCGAGGCTCCCGCGAGGGCGTGGAAACGGTCCAACTGTACATTCACGACAAAGTGGCCAGCGTGGTTCAACCGGTCCGCAAGCTGAGAGGATTCCAACGCGTGGCACTGAAACCGGGAGAGGCGCGGCGGGTCAGTTTCCAAGTCACCCCGGCGGACCTGGCCTTCTACAACGAGGATATGCGGCTGGTCACGGAACCGGGACGGGTCGAGATCTGGATCTCCCCGGATGCCGCACACGGGGTCTCGGGCGAAATCGACCTGCGCTAGTCTACTCGCCAGGCATGGCGGGCGCGTTCAACCCTCGGCCGGGACCGGCACCGGCGCCACCGGCGCGGGCTCGGCTTCGGCCACCACGCTCGACGGCAGGCGCTCGTGCAGCAGCAACTCGGTGGCGAGGACCTGCGGCTCGGCGTGGAAATAGCGCTGCATGGGATAGTCGAACAACAGGTTGCAGACGGCGAGCAGGGCCATGCCCTGGTGGTGCGCCATCCACAAGCGGATGACCTGGGCACCGCTGCCGCCGCTGTAATCCACCGCTTCGTAGAAGCCGTACCGGCCAGTCCAGCCGAACTCTTCCATCTGGCGGAGGTTTTTCAGAGACGCCGCGGGGTTCACCATCACCGCCAGCAGGGATGCGTACGGGGCAATCACCAGCGACTCCGGATCGTGCCGCTTGAGCCCCAGCGACGGTATTCCGAAGGGACCGTACCCCGGCTCGCCGCCCTGAAAGCCCGCGCACGCGGATTCGGAGATACCCCAAGGCACGCCTTTGCGCGAGCCGTAATCGCGCTGCGCGCGCACGACGGCCCGCACGCTCTGCTCGGTGATCGTCCCCGGATAGTGCCGCATCCAAAGGGCCGGCATCAGGTATTCGAACATGGTCCCGGTCCAGGAGAGCAGGATCCGCTCGCCACGCGCCAGGGTGTGGCCGCGCCCCAGATGGAACCACGCTTCCTGGGAGATATCGCCCTTGGCAATGGCGATGAACACGGCGATACGGGCCTCCGATGCGAGCAGGTCGTAATAGGACGGCTCGATCCGCCCGGCGGAAACGTTGTACCCGACCGACAGCAGCTTCTTGCGCGAATGGTAGAGAAAGCGGAAGTCCATCTTGCGCACCAGCGCATCGGCAACCGACGCGATCTCCTTCAACTCCGCGGCCATTTCCGAGGTGAGCCCGCGGCGCGTGCGCGGCTCGGAGGCAAACGACAGGGCCGCCTGTTTCAACGTCCAGAGGGCCGCCGCGAGATTGCCGCTGTCCACGGTGGAAACGAACAGCGGTTCGAGCGGCTCCAGGCTCTGGCTGTCGTACCAGTTGAACAGGTGGCCGCGATGTTTGGGCAGCAGGGCGACCCGATCCAACGTCTGCCGGGTCTGGTAGATAAACTCCCCAAGGCTCATCACGCCGAAGTGCAGCGCGGCGATGCGGGCGTTGAGGAGCACGCCCAGGTTGGTGGGCGACAAGCGGAGCGCGGCGGCGCCGTCTTCGTGGACGTTATCCGGGATCAGCCAGTTCGTCGTGGTGGAACTCCAATCCTGGAAGTAGCGGCACATCATTTCTCCCTGGTCGCGCAGCCAATCCCGGTCCTTGCGTTCGAGTGCCCGGTTCATGGTACGTGGTGCGCGATTCAACCAGGGCGAAAACGCTCGCGACGCGATCCACAGGGCCAGTACGGGCGCGGCGGCCGGCAGCGCCTCCGGCCGCAGCAGCCACACCGCCAGCCCGATCAGCGCGGCGATGGCGGGAGTCCATTCCAGGTACACGTCCACGGTGGCTTTGCTGCGCGCCGCGACTTCGGCTTCGGCCGCCGTTTCCCACTCGAGCAGCTTGCGCTTGGTCACGAAGACCCGCAACACCGATCGGGTAATCGCATCGATGGAAAGCAACGCCTGGTGCAGCAGGAAGATGAGGCCGAACGCGGCGATGGCGTGGCCATTGGCAAAAGCGCGCGTGGTATCGCGGAGCCACGCCGCCAATGCGCGCCGGCTGCGGGGCGCGCGCAACACGGCAAAAAAGAGATCGCAGTAAACCGGCAGGAACAGCAGGACCACGGCGGCCGCGGTCCAGTACGCGGGCTTGCCGGGCAGAACCAGCCAGCTCCCGATCAGCATGAGGAGCAGCGTCGGATCGAGGAGGCTGCGGCGCAGGTTATCGAAGATCTTCCACTGCGAGATGAGCGAAATGGGATTCGCAATCATGTGGCCGTAGAAGTCCGGAACGCGCCGGCAGAACCAGCGCATGATCTGCCAGTCGCCCCGTACCCAGCGATGCTTGCGGCGGTTGTAGGCGCTGAAGTGGGAGGGATAGTCGTCGATCAATTCGATATCGCTGACCAGTGCGACGCGGGCATACGAGCCCTCGATCAGGTCATGGCTGAGCAGGGCGTTCTGCGGGAAGCGGCGCTCCAGGACGGTCCGCATCACGTCCACTTCGTAGATGCCCTTGCCGGTGAAAATCCCCTCCGCAAACAGGTCCTGGTACACGTCGGAAACGGCGCGGGTGTAAATATCGAAGCCCGTTTCACCGGAATACAGCGCGGCCAGGCGGCTGCGTGCCGCCGATCGAATGCTGATGCCGATGCGAGGCTGGAGGATGCCGTATCCTTCCACCACCACCTGCCGCGCGGGATCGACCACGGCAGCGTTCAGCGGATGCGCGATGGCGCCGATCAGCTTCGCCGCCGAGTCGCGCGGGAGCTGAGTGTCGGAATCGAGGGTGATCACATAGCGGATTCCCGGGAGGACATCGAGGTTTCCCACCTTCACTGGAAATGCGTCGAAGCCGCCGCGCATGACCTTGTTGAGATCCAACAGCTTGCCGCGTTTCCGCTCCCAACCCATGAAGCGGCCCTCGGCATCGTTATAGATGCGGTGGCGATGGAACAGGAAGAAGGGCGACCCCGGATAGCGCCGGTTGAGCCCCTGAATCAGTTCGCTGCAAACGCCCACCAGCGCCTCGCGCTCGTCCACGGGTTCGTTGGAATCGGGTGCGTCGGTGAGCAGCGCAAAATACACGTTGGGATCGCGATTCGCCAGAAAGCGGATTTCGAGATCGAGCACCAGGTCGCGCACCTGTGGCTCGTTCAACAGGAGTGTCGGGACCGCCACCATGGTCGCGCATTCCTCAGGCACGCCCTCGGAGAAGTCGAGCTTGGGCAGGGCACGCGGCGGGACCAGGTACGTGACCAGGTGGTTCATGAAATCGACCGCGGTTTGGGTGGCCGGCAGCAGGAGCAGCAGCAGCGCGGCCAAGGTTGGCGTAAACCGGCCCGCGCCCGAGATCAGCAGCGCCACCGTCAGGAGCGTCAGCAGTTCGATGCCGATCAGGTAGAACGGGGTGGGAAAGCGGCGCGCCTTTTCGGTGATCCACCCGCGGACCGGTTGCCGGTATTGGATGCGCTTCTTCAGGCGGGGCAGCCCGGCATCGACCAGGTAGAACCCCACGTGCCGGCGCCGCATTTGCGCGCGCAGATTACCCACTCCCGGGGTGATCGCACGGGCCAACTCCACCGCCGTCTCGGCCACTTCGGTTTCCGTCAATGGGCTATGCTTCGCGAGCGAGGCTACCGCGCTCCGGTAACGGTCGCGGCTTTCGAAATCCATGCGCCGGTACGCGCCCGCCGGATCCCGCCCCAAGGCGTGCTCCACCACGCTGACGCTTTCGAACAGATCCTTCCAGGCGGTCTCGCCGACGTGCCGCAGACTGGTCACCAGTTCGGGCCATCCGGAGACGGCGGTCTCGATCCGGCTGAGGATTTCACTTTGGAGCGCCGGCTTGATGCCCCACACCTCGCCCATCTCGAGCGTGGCAACTTCCTGGAATCCGTCCAGGAATGCGGTGCAGGTCGCTTCGTCGAAAATCAGCCGGACGCAATCCAGGTAGGCACGGGCAATGACACAAACCCGCGGAGCCGTCCCGCGCGTGCCCACCGCCACCGGGAACTGGCGCAGTCCACCCAAAAACTCGATAGCCTGCTTTTCGGCGGTATGCAGCAGGCGGGCGTTGTCGAACAGCCAGGGGCGGAGTTTCTCGGGCGCGGAAAAAGCGTTCGCCAGGATCCGCTCCGCTCGCCCTTTCTTCGGCTTGGCGGTCCGCTTGCCATGGGGCAGGGTTTCGGAGATGGATTCCGCCAGGGCGCGGCCCGCCGAGCGAATGGCGGCCAGTTCGGATTCGCCGATGGAATGGCCGGCGTGATCGGATAGCGTCGATTGCATCATCGGTAACTCGCGGCCTGCAGCTCGAACATCCCGGAGTAGCGGCCCCGCAAGGCGATGAGCTGTTGATGGTTTCCTTGTTCCGCGATCCTTCCGCCCTCCAACACGACGATTCGATCCGCCATGCGAACCGTCGAGAACCGGTGCGAGATCAACAGTGCCATGCGGCCTGCCGTCAGCTCCGCGAATCGCTCAAACACCTCGTATTCGGAGCGCGCGTCCAGCGAGGCGGTAGGCTCGTCCAGGATCAGGATTTGCGCGTCGCGCAGGTACGCGCGAGCCAGCGCGATTCGCTGCCACTCGCCGCCGGAGAGGTCCACACCTCCCTCAAAACGGCGGCCCAGCAGTTGTTCGTAGCCGTTGGGCAGGCGTCCCACCACTTCATCGGCAAGGCTCTTCTGCGCGGCGTGCCGGATGGAAAGCTCTTCCGCCGCCTCCAGGCGGCCGGTGGCGATGTTCTGCCGCGCCGTCATTTCGTAACGCACGAAATCCTGGAAGATCACGCCGATCTGCCGGTGCAGGTCCTCAATGTTGTAATCCCGCAGGTCCGCGCCATCGAGCAGAATGCGCCCCGCCGTGGGATCGTACAGACGAGTCAGCAGCTTTACGATGGTCGTCTTGCCCTGTCCGTTTTCTCCAATCAGCGCGATCCGTTCTCCGGGCTCGATGTGCAGGTTCAGGCAATCCAGCACCAGCCGCGTGGTTCCTGGATAGCAGAAGGTCACGTCCTCGAACCGAAATCCGTCGCGCATCGGCCTGGGCGCGGGCAGCGCGTCCGGCTTGGATCGGATCTTCGGCTCGACGCGCAGAAACTCCACCAGGTCGGTCAGGAACAGGGACTGGTCGGCGATGCTCGAGAACGTGGCGAAGACGCTCTGAATATTGCTGCTGGCCCCGGCGAGCGCGCCCGCGATGAATTGCAGCATGCCCCACGTCAGCACGCCGGTAACCGTGCGATAGATCACAAAGGCGTACGCGCCGTAATAGGCCCCCGTGCTGATCAGCGACAGCAGGCCGCCCGCCCACAACCGGCGCCACGCAAGCCGCAGGTTCTGGTCGTAAAGCTGATTGGCCAGCCGCGCGTATTCGCCCGACAGGAAGCCGCTCAGCCCGAACAGCTTCAGCTCCTTGGCCGATTCCTTACTCGCGCCCAGCGTACGCAGGTAATCGAGCTGCCGGCGAACCGGGGTCTGCCGAATGTTCAGGGAGTAGCCTTCAAACGCGAAGTGGCTCTCTCCCAGAAAGGCCGGCACGACCGCCAGCACGAGCAGGAGCAGCAGCAAGGGCGAAAACCAGATGATCCCGGCGGAAAGGCTGATGGCTACCAGGATTTGCTGGCCCATCGTACCCATTGCCTGCACCATCGCAATGCGGTCGGTGGCCTGCACCCGCGCGCGCTCAAGTTTATCGTAAAAGACGGGATCCTCGTACGAACTCAGGTCGAGCCGCGACGCGTGCTCCATCACGCGGATGCTGACGTATCGCGCGAACCGGTCCGCCAGCAGCGCGTCGAAGTACGAGGTTGACTTGCCGATCATCGATCCCAGAACGGCCAAGCCGAACTCACCCGCCACCAGATACCAAAAGAACGAGGGCAGCGGCTGCCCGGCAAAATGTGCCTGGATCGCATCGAGGATCCGCTTGGACACCGCAAGCATCGAGATCGGGATCGCCGCCGCGAGCCCGCGGCAGATCAAGGCACCGGCAACGACCTTAGGGCCCGCCTTCCAGACGATCGAGAGGAGCGGAGGAATGTTCTTCAACGCGCCAATGCGTTCCTGCCAACTCCCCCAAAACGTTCGGGAATTCTCATTCGTCGATTTGTTGTGTGTGCCCGAGTGTGGCATTCTGCGGAGAGCTACAAGTTGCACTCCGGTTGCCATTCACCTGTTACGTTGTATTTGACCGAACATAACTGCCGGTAGTGCACATTTTTCATGGCGTTGCCGCGCGGCCGCGGGCCGCGACACCTGAACTGCCCCAACAACGACGCCTTAGAATAGGGTGATGCCGCGACCCTCCTTCTGCCGCCTTTGCCTGGCGTGGAGCATCGCCGTGGCGCTCTGCCTGGTGACTGCGGCCCTCGGGCAGCGGTACCGCTTGCAACGCGAGCGCGAAGGCCCGCGCCCCGAGTTTCCCGCCCGGGGAGAATTCCATTTCATCCGCGTGGAGTACACGGATCTTCCGCAGTACCACCGCTACTTCGGCTTCGCTTCCCGCAATGCCACCGGAGATGGCTGGTGGATGGTGGATTGGCCCGATTCCGACGATCACTTCTCGCTGGGCGTGGGCCGCCTGACCCGCATCGATGCCGGCGCGCCGCTCCACTTCCGCCTCACCGACGACCGCCTCTTCGATCACCCCTGGCTCTACGCCACGCAGACCGGCTGGTGGGGAGTCAACGATGTCGAAGCGGCCCGCCTGGGCGAATACCTTCGGCGCGGCGGCTTCCTGGTAGTGGACGATTTCTGGGGCGCGGAGCAGTGGGAAGTCTTTCGCCAGACCATGGCCCGCGTGTTGCCCAACCACGCCATCACCGACATCGCCATGTCCGATGCCGTCATGCACTGTCTCTACGATATCGAGGAGAAGGACCTCACCTGGATTCCCGGGACCCGTCATCTATGGCGCGGCCCCGGCGGTCAGACCGTGGTGCGGCAGCCCGAGGGCACTTCGCCCGCCTGGCGCGGCATCTATGACGACCGGCACCGCCTGGTCGTTGCCGTCAATTTCAATACCGATGTGGGCGACGCCTGGGAATACGCCGACTCTCCCGATTATCCCGAGGCCATGACCGCCTTGGCCTACCGCTACGGTATCAATTACCTGGTCTACTCGATGACGCACTGAGCCCGACCCAGGCGTTGCGGGTATCCCCAAAAGATACTGTCCGGTCCGGACTTGATTGCGCTATACTGATCCAGCTTGCCGAGCTTCGAACATGGATCCACCCGCGGAAGCAGTTTTGATCGACATCATCCACGACCTCCGTCAACCATTGAGCACGATTGAAACCAGCGCGTTCATTCTGCGCTCGCTGCTGCCCCAGGCTCCTCCCGAGGTGCGGCAACAACTTCAGCTCATCGAACGGCAGGTCGCCCTGGCCTCGCGGTTGCTGGTGGATGCCAGAACCCGGGCCCGTCCCGCCGTTCAGCGCACCGCGGAGGGGGACAGCCTGGAGTTCACGAAATCCGCGACCGCCGCCGTAACGTAGCGCGGCGGCTTGACCAGGAAGTGCGGCTTGGTATGCCACAGGCCGCGCGCAATGTCGTCCCACATCGGCGCACTCATACCGCGATCGATCACCACGAAGGCATCGGCGCGATCGAGAAAGCGGAGGCTGGAAGGCTTGAAGTCGCCACAGGAAAAATCCAGCACCATCAGGAACACGTCCGGACGCAGCAGTTCGAGCACGCTGTTGGACTCCACAATCACGTTCTCGCTGTGGTCCAGGATCTTCTGAAGCGTTTGCGCCGCGCAGGCCAGGTCACCGGCCGGTGTACGCAGCCAAAACGACCGTTCCGCGCCGGCGGCCAGGAACCGCCCGCTGTCGGTGCCATTGGCTTCGTACTCCTCGCTCAACGCGAACGGATGGTCGGGCTCCGCCTCGCAGCCGCATGCGCTACCCCGGTGCGCGCACACACCGCTGCCGTACTGCGTGATCTTCACCGCCGTCCACTTGCGGCTGCGCAATTTCCGGATGAGCCCGGCCGCCACCGAGGTCTTGCCGATATTGCGCGAATGCCCGCCCACTACCACCAGCATCAGGCCTTCCTCTCCAGTTCTCCCAAGCGACGCTTGAGCTCGGCCAGTTCGTGCCGCAACTCCGGCAGCCGCGCCACGTTGGCGAGCTGCTCCAGGTGCTGCCGCAGGGGCCGCGCCGGCGTTCCCCACACGGTCTCTCCCGGACGCACGATCTTCGAGGTCAGGACCCCACATCCCGAACCGAGCACGGCGCGCGATTCGATGCGCGCCTTGTCGCCGATGCCCACCTGGCCTCCAATCACCGCATAATCCCCCACCACCGCGCCGCCCGAAAATCCGGTTTGCGCCGCGACCACCACGTGTCGCCCGATGCGGCAGTTGTGGCCCACATGCACCATGTTATCCAGCTTCGTGCCTTCGCCGATCGAGGTCACGCCCAGGGCGGCGCGGTCCACACACGAATTCGCCCCGATCTCGACGAAATCGCCGATCTCGACCCGGCCCACCTGCGGAAACTTGTGCCACCGATCGTGCTCCATGACGTATCCGAACCCGTCCGCCCCCACCACCGCGCCCGAATGCAGAATGGACCCGCGGCCGATATCGACGTTATCGTAGACCGTTACATTGGGGTGCAGCACGCATCCTTCCCCCAACAGCACCCGCTTACCCACCACCGAGCCCGCGCCCACGCTGGAGGCCACGCCGATGCGCGTCCCATCGCCGATCACGACGTGCGGTCCGATGTGCACGAGTGCGCCCATCTCCACGTCATGGCCCACCACCGCAGTGGGATGAATCCCCGGTTTCAGTTCCGCCGTCGGATAGAACCGGCTCATCGCGCGGGCAAATGCCGTGCGCGGCTCCGGCACGCGGATCACCGTCCGTTCGCTCGGGCCGGGCCATTCCATGGCCACCAGCAGGCATCCCGCCGTCGAGCCTTCCGCCTGCGCCGCGGCTTTGCGCGTGGCCACAAATGCCACCTCCTGGGGGCCCGCCGTTTCGAGCGGCGCCACCCCGCTGAGTTCCAGTTCGCCGTCGCCTTCGAATGTAGCGCCCAGCCAATCCGCCAGTTCGCGAACTCGCATGCCGGTATCGTCTCACACCTTGCCGCACGGGCAAACCGGCCTGCAACGGGCGCCCGGCCTCGGTACGGCGCGCCTGCGATGCCGTATGATACGGTTTCATGGCCATCGACCCCTCGGCTGTAGTTGCGCCGACCGCCCGTGTGCATTGCGATGCCCGGGTGGGGCCCGGTGTTCGCATCGGCGAGTACTGCGTGATCGAGTCCGACGTCCGGATCGGCGCCGGCTGTATGCTCGAACCCTACGTCTACATCAAACGCTGGACCACCCTCGGCGAACGCAATGAAATCTCCGCCGGCACGGTCCTGGGCACCGATCCATTCGACAAAGGGTTCACGGGCGAACGCAGTTATCTCCACATCGGCAACGACAACAAGATCCGCGAGCATTACACCATCTCGCGCGGTACGGCTCCCGAATCGGTCACCACCCTGGGCGACGGCAACTACATCATGAGTTCCGGCCACGTGGCTCACAACTGCACGGTCGGCAACCACTGCGTGATCGCCAGTTGCGCGCTCCTGGCCGGGTACGTGGAGGTGGAGGACCAGGCGTTCATTTCGGGCGGCGTGGTGATTCATCAGTTCTCGAAAATCGGCCGCCTCGCCATGATCGGCGGCAACACCAGGGTCAACAGCGACGTGCCGCCCTTCTTTCTCTATACGGATTTCAATGTTGCACCCAAGGGTCTGAACGTGGTCGGCCTCAAACGCGCGGGCCTCAAAGCATCCGATGTGAGCGCGCTCAAAAAGGCCTACCAGATCCTCTACCGTTCCGGACTGAAACTCCAGGACGCCCTCGCACGCATCGAAACCGAGATCCCTACTCCCGAAACCCTGCACCTGGTCGCATTCATCCGTCGCAGCGAGCGCGGCATCTGCCGCGAGTAGCCGGGGCTTCACGCTCCCTGGTAGGCGGGCTCGTGCGCGGCCCGCTCGGGCGCTCGAACGGGCACTGAGCGCGCACTCGAGCCCGGTATCGGCCATCCTGGGATTGGACGCGCCCATCCGATCAGTCGGACAGCCGGCGGCCGGGTCTTCCCACCGGCAGGCTGGCGCAGCATACTATGAACCTATGAACGAATGGCGGTCTGCTGCCAACCCGAGGTTCTGATCGATGGACGCAACCGTTCGAAACGTGCTGCTCAAAGGCGTAGTGATTCCGGCGCATCCGCTGGCGCTGACCGCGCAGCGCCACCTGGACGAGCGGCGGCAGGTAGCCCTCACCCGCTACTACTGCGAGGCGGGCGCCGGGGGCATCGCCGTGGGAGTTCACACCACCCAGTTCGCCATTCGTGAACCGCGGTTCGGACTGTTTCAGCCGGTGCTCCGTCTGGCGGCGCAGGCCGCTGCCGAATTCGAGCGCACCGCCGGCAAGCGGCTCGTGAAGATCGCCGGAATCTGCGGGGCGACCCTGCAAGCGGTGGCGGAGGCGCAGATCGCGCGCCAATGCGGCTTCGACGCGGGCCTGCTCAGCCTGGCCGGCTTACCCCTCGCGACGGATGCCGAACTGCTCGATCACTCTCGCGCCGTGGCACGCGAAATTCCGCTGTTCGGCTTCTACTTGCAGCCGACGGTCGGCGGCAGGCTCCTCTCGTATGAGTTCTGGCGGGGCTTCTGCGAGATCGAAGCGGTCGCCGCTATCAAGGTGGCGCCGTTCAATCGTTACCAGACGCTGGATGTCGTGCGCGCTGTCGTGGACAGCGGCCGGGCCGGCGAAATCGCCCTCTACACCGGCAACGATGACAACATCATCCCCGATCTGCTTGCCGATTTCCGCCTGGGCGGCGGCAGCGCGCATTTCCGGGGCGGCCTGCTTGGACAATGGGCGGTCTGGACCCGCCGCGCCGTGGAATTGCTGGAACGTATCCACGCCTGTGGCGGTGCCGGCGCCGCCGCGATCCTGGCCGAATCCGCCGCGCTCACCGACGCCAACGCCGCGCTTTTCGACGTCCGCAACCGCTTCGCGGGCTGCATCGCCGGGATCCACGAGATCCTGCGCCGCCAGGGTCTCCTGGCCGGACGCTGGTGCCTGGACCCGGCCGAAGACCTCTCCCCCGGCCAACTGGCGGAAATCGACCGCGTCACCGCCGCCTATCCCCAACTGGCCGACAACGATTTCGTGAGCAGCCGCCTGGACCGGTGGCTGAGCTGAACTTATGCTGATTCGTTCCTCCCAAACCGAACTGAGAGTTTACGCCGCCCGTGAAGAGGCCGGCGCCGCCGGTGCGAGTCTGGCCGCGGCGGTGATTCGCGGGCAGATCGCGCGCGCCGGCAAGGCCGCCGTCGTCTTCGCCTCCGCCGTCTCCCAGGATCCGTTCCTCGCCGCGCTGCGGGCCGAACCCGTCGATTGGCCGCGCATCACCGCATTCCACATGGATGAATACACCGGCATGAGCGCGAGCCATCCGGCCTCCTTCCGCCGCTTTCTCCAGGAGCGGCTCTTCGATCACGTACCCGTGGCCGCGTTCCACGGGTTGGATGGCGAAGCCCCCGACCCCGAGGTCGAATGCGACCGCTACGCCGCGCTGCTTCGCGAAGCGCAGCCTTGCCTCGTCATCATGGGCATCGGCGAAAACGGCCATCTCGCTTTTATCGATCCCCCGGTCTGCCGCTTCGACGACCCGCGCGACGTACGCATGGTCGATCTCGACGACGTGTGCCGCATGCAGCAGGTGCACGATGGCGCCTTCGCGAGTCTGGCAGATGTTCCCCGCCGCGCCCTCTCGCTCACCGTTCCCTTCTTCCGCCGCATCCCGCGCGCGCTGGCTTTCGTGAATGGCGAACGGAAAGCCGCGGCCGTGCGCACCGCCCTCGAAGGCCCTATCGAGGAGGCCTGTCCCGCATCGGCGCTGCGCCGGCATCCCGCCGCAACGCTGTTTTTGGACCGGCCAGCGGCCTCCCTTCTCGGATAAGCCGCGATCGGCGGACCGCCCGTGCCGTCCATCAAGGTGCCGCCAAAGGGCGCCGGGCGGGGGCGCCCGCTCACCGGCGGTTCAGCCACAAATCCACGCGGGGCGTGTCCCACGTGTACGGTTTGTTCAGGATGTCCAGCCGGCCGTCGTGGTCGAAATCGCCCAGTTTGCCCTCGTGCCATCCGTCGCCGGTCGTAAACACGGTCCGCCGGAAGTGGCCGCGCCCGTCGCCGTACAGAATCCAGGACGTTGCTTTCGGATTGTCCACGGCCTCGGACCGGTCATTCCATTTCGCCATCTCCGCGGCAAAAATATCGAGGTTGCCGTCGCCGTCGATGTCGCCCAAATCGAGCGTATGCCCGTGGACCATGTCGCGGTCGAGCAGGTCCCGTCCGACCCATGAAGCGGAAACCGCGGGATCGCCTTTGGTCTCGTAGAGGCGTAGCGGACCGCTGCCGTCGCCCGGTGCGATCGCGATCTGCGGATATTTCCCGGGCTGAAAACGGCCGCCGCGAATGCGCCCGCCGATCGGAGCCACGCGGGTCGGCTGGAACTTCCCATTCCCGAGATATTTGAACCAGTAGTTTCCGGCAAGCAGATCCGCCCGCGCGTCGCCGTCCACATCGATGGCATCCAGGCCCTCCGCATAGGCCGCCGCGTTTTCCACGCCCTCGCCGGCTTTGCCCGAAAAAATCGTCTCCAGCGGCCATGACTCCGCCGCACGCGGGTCCTTGGGAATCTCCGCCAGGAACAGCGTTTTCGCGCCCTGGTTCCAGAAGACCAGTTGTGGCCGACCGATCCCTTTCAGGTCGGCGAAGATCTGGTCGTGATGCTGCCTGGCGCCCTCGTCTTTGATGACGTGGCGCTTCCACGAAACCTGCGGATCGAATTCCGGCGCGGGGTTCTCCCACCACCACAGCGCGTGGCCCTGGTAATCGCCGCCGAACACCACGTCCAGGTCCCCGTCGCCGTCGATATCGAATGCCGCGCCGCCGGCTTCGACCGGCAGGAACTCCTTCTCGATCACATAGCGGCGCCAGCCGTTGCCCTGTCGCCGGTACCACACCAGCGCCGGCGCCACCCGACGAAAACTCAAGATGAAATCCGTGCCGCCCTTCGGATCGACCTTCACCACGAGCGCGCCGGTCTGCTGCCGCGACTCGCCGGGAACCGGCAGATCAGCCCGTGCGGCTGGAAAGGTGAACCCAGTGAACCGGCGGTGCCTGGGCGAGGGCCCACGCCGCACAGGCGGCGAACAGTGTGGCACGCCACCTCATCGCGGCACCCGCGCGATCGCGTCGATCTCTACGAGGATCCCCGCCAGGACCGACTGCACCGTCGTCCGCGCCGGCCGGACCCCGGGAAAGAACGAGGCGTACACTCGATCGAACGCGTGGAAATCGGCGATGTCGGCCAGGTGGCAGCTACACTTCACAACGTCCTCGAAACCGGCTCCGGCCGCAACGAGAATCTTGCCGATATGCTCCATGGTCACGCGCGTCTGCATTTCAATCCCGGTGCCGACGACTTCGCCCGTGGCCATATCGAGCGGCCCCTGTCCGCTGATGAACAGCCATCCGTCCATCAGCACTCCGGCCGAGTACGACCCCGTGTGCGCGCGCTTCTCCGGATGCCGGATCTCCTGTTTCATCAACCGACATTGTAAGTCGCGACGAGGCGATCGGGACGGGAGTGGCCGGGCCGGATTCCGCTAATTGGACCACAGTACCCGCTCTCCAGCGGCACGCGGAACTTCCAACGGGGCGGCAGGACCATGGCCCGGGTCCGGCTGCCCCGTTCCTTTTCACCGGGGCGTCGCCGAGTCCGGCGATAGGCGCGAACCGATGGTCGAAATGACCCGAGGAGAGCCAGTTCCTGCAACTATTTTGAAAGCCCACCCCGGGGATGCCAATCCCCTATCCATGGGATGGCCGTACGGAAGCGCGCCAAAACCCAGCACTGCGCGCTCGCCCAGCTATCCGTGTAGATTTCGGCAGTTCGGATGCAACGTCTCGCCCCGTGGCCAACTCCAACAAAGCCGTGTACGCGGCTATTGGCGGAAACCTGGCCGTGGCTGCCGTCAAATTTGCCGCCGCGGGCCTGTCCGGCAGTTCCGCCATGCTCGCCGAAGCGTTCCATTCGGTGGTCGATACCGGCAACGACGCCTTGCTGTTACTCGGCCGAAAGCGCAGCCGGCGCCCTCCCGACACAGATCATCCGTTGGGATACGGCCAGGAGCTGTACTTCTGGAGCTTCGTTGTAGCGATCCTGGTGTTCGCCGTCGGTGCGGGGTTCTCGCTCTATGAAGGAATATCGCGCATCCTCAATCCCGGCGCTCTCGAGGACCCCCTGTGGAACTACATCGTGCTCGGCCTCGCGGCTGTGTTTGAGGGCACCAGCCTGTGGATCGGCTACCGGCAGTTCCGCAGCGAAGCGCGTGGCCGATCGTTGTGGCGAACCTTGCGCGAGAGTAAGGACCCGCCGACGTTCAGCGTCGTCCTCGAAGACAGCGCCGCTCTGGTTGGCATCGCCATTGCCTTTGTCGGCATCTGGCTGGCCCAGCAGTCCGCCAATCCGGTATTCGACGGCGCGGCGTCAGTGGCCATCGGCGGTCTGTTGGGGATCGTCTCGATAATACTCGCCCGCGAGAGCAAAGGGCTCCTTCTCGGTGAAGCCATGGGCCCTCAGGCCAGCGACGACATCCGGCGCATCGCCCAGCAGTGCGAAGGAGTAACAGCCGCCAACCGGCCGCTCACTTTGTACTTCGGACCCGACTTCATTCTGCTCGCCATCGAAGTAGAGTTCTCATCGCGGCTAAGTTCCACCGAGTTGACCGCTACGGTAGATCGCATCGAAGGAGCAGTCCGCCGCAAATACCCCAAAATCCAACGCATCTACATCGAAGCCGAAGCCCTCGCCGGCCGCGGACAATCTTCGCCTATTTCCCGGAATTGAGTTTCGACACCATGTCGTGCAGCGCCGACCCGAGGTCTCGCGGCCGGGTGATGGAATACTCCAGGGCGCGATAGACTTTCAACGCGGAACCGAGCGCGCCGCGCCACGGGTTTCCCCGTGGGTCGGAATTATAGTTCAGGTAGAAAATGGGGCAGCGAGGGTGCCCGTTCGAAGCCAGCAGGCGGGTGGGAACCTTCCCGTCCAGCATTACCTTCGGGCTGATCACCACCACGGCATCGGGGAAAGGGTCTTGCGGCTGAAACTCGCCCACCAGCAGTTTTCCGAGAAAATCCGTAGCGCTGTCGGGGTCCGCAATCTGCCGTACATCCACCGTGCCCGGATGCAGGCCCGCGGCCGCCGTTCCAATGGCCGGGAAATCAATGCGCGGCGCGGGATTCTGCCGGTAAAAGACGCGCTGCTCGTCCATGCTGAAGCCCACCACGCTGAAACGGCCGAAGCGAGGCTCGCGGGCGACACCGCGCAGAATCGACAGGATGGCGCGTACGTTGCGGTCGTCCAGGACCGGCTCCGCTCCCATGCCGGGCGAAAAATTCACCAGCACCTTGGCATACAGCGGGTGATAGCCCGCACGCGTGATCGGAGCGGCATCCTGGAACGGATCCGCCGGCTTTTCGCGCGCCGTATCGGCGGGTATTGAGAGGGGCACGTTTTCAAACTCGTGATGCAGTTTGGCCTCAATCTTCCAGTGAGACGAGCACATGCGCCCGGCCCCATCGCGCAGCAGCCAGTCCACCTGGTATTTTCCGGGACCGACCACGTATTCTCCCGGTAACTCCGCCTCGCCCCCGCTCCGGGGATTGATTGCCGGCACCGAAACGGTGTCGGAGAAGACCGTCTCCTTGCCGGCGGCAGCGAGTGGTACCACCCGCGTGAGGATCGACAACTTCGCACCCGGCCCCGCGATCTCCTTGAGCGGAACCCTGGCGACGTAGCCGGTATGAAAAAGCAGATCCAGCTCCATCTGCGGTTTCACACGATCCACTTTGCAGTCGAGATCGTGCCGGTCGTCGCGGCTGAAAAGTGCGGCCTTATCGGATGGCAAAAGAACCGCGCCTGCCGAGAGGCGAAGTGCGGCCTGCGACAGAAGCAGGTGGGCCTGGCAGGTGAGCCCAGCCCCGATAAAGACAATCCGAACCAAAGTAGAACAATGTGATTTCACGATATATCCAGGCGGCGGCATAAACCTGCCGTGCCTGACTTCATCGTAGCGGCACTCGTACGCGGCCGGAGATAGTGTCACTACAGGATATCGGGCGTCAACATACAGACCCTGCTCGCTGCCGTGTCGGGGATGACCGTCGAGACACGCTCTACGGAAGATCCGCGGGCGAACTCATGTCGTTGGGGGATGCCCCGCTCCACGTGGCAGACAGAGACTGAAAGAGAGGCTTACTTTGCTGTCGCGGAGAATTCATCCAATCATTCGTATTTTATTGACACTTGCGTTGGTGACATTCGGTCTGTCCGCCGCCGATGACCGGAAGGGGCCGGATGAGATCGGCAATACCGATCCCGGGAAAGGTGTGAATTTCTACTCCATCGAGAAAGAAATCGCACTCGGCAAACAGATGGCGCAGGAGGTGGAACGCCAGGCCAGACTCATCGAAGACCCTGTAGTGACCGAATACGTCAATCGCCTGGGACAGAACCTGGTGCGCAACTCCGACGCGAAAGTGCCGTTCACCATCAAGGTGCTCGATTCGAGCGAAGTGAATGCATTCGCTCTTCCCGGCGGCTTCATGTTCGTGAACAGCGAATTGATCCTGCGGGCCGGAAACGAGGCCGAACTGGCGGGAGTCCTGGCGCACGAGATCGCTCATGTCGCCGCGCGGCACGGCACCAAGCAGGCCACGCGCGGACAACTCGTCAATATCGCGAGTATTCCACTCATCTTCTTCGGCGGTTGGGCGGGCGTCGCCATCCGTCAGGCCGCGGGCCTGGCGGTACCACTCGGTTTCCTGAAATTCTCGCGGGGCATGGAACGGCAGGCCGATCACCTGGGGCTCGATTACATGTACAAGGCCGGGTACGATCCTCTCGCCTTCCTGGATTTTTTCGAACGCATTCAATCGCTCGAAAAAAGAAAACCCGGAACCGTCGCGGCCATCTTTTCGTCTCACCCGCCGACCGGCGATCGCATCAAGCGCGCGCAGGCGGAAATTCAAAATGAGCTGAAGCCTCTGCCGGAGTACGTGCTGGATACTTCCGAGTTCCACGAGGTCCGCGACCGCCTGGCGATGCTGGAACGGCGCCGGAAAGGCGAACGGCACGACGACAATCGGCCCACGCTGCGCCGCCGCACCGAAGGCGATGACGAGCGCCCCACCCTCAAACGCCGCGACTGAGCCGTCAATTTGCGGCCGGCCGGTTTGCGGGACACTCTTTCACCGCGCGGCCGAGAGAAAGTGCCGTCCCGCCGCCGGCCCGTTCAGCAATGCGGCGTGCTCCATAATGCGCCGCGCGTACTCGGCGACCGTTTGCACTCCCTCGGCGTACTGCGGGTTGGGCCGGCCGAGTCCCCCATTGTAGGCTCCCACCGCCGTAGTCACATCGCTGTGACAGCGGTCCAGCAAGTCCCGAAACAGCAGGCCCGCATAAGTGGTAAGAACTTCCGAGTCCAGGTTCTTGAGATCCAGTTCCTTCGCCGGACGCAGGCGCGCCGGCAGCAACGTATAATCCCGATGGTCCTTGAGATACAGGCTGTGCGCATAACGCAGCGTCTCGCGAGTAATCTGCCAGACGCCGGTCGAAGAATTGACCACCAGCACCCTGCCGCGCTTTCGCTTGAGGATCACATCGTCCTTTTGGGCACGGCGCTTCCAGATAGCGTGCTGTAAGTCGCCATCTACATTCATGTAGTTATTTTCCATGGCGCCGATCCCCAGGAAGAAGTCCAACGGCAAGGTATAGAAGTCCGCCACCGCCACAATATCTTCCGCCAGTTGGTGGGCCGCAACCGAAGTCAGTGGCTGCGGCAACGGTTCGATTCGACGGCGAATGCGCGGATCGGTCAGCGACTTGAATCGAACAAATCGCCGGATATAGGCGATCAACTGCGGGTGCGACATGTCTTCCAATTTCCGCCGGGCCGGCAGGTTGTACGCAGTCAGAAAGATCTGCGTCTGGTAGCGCAACCGGTTGAGCGCGTCGTCCGTCACAAACCGCCAGTCCTGATCTTCGATGATGCCCCGCGCTTTCGCGTCCCGGATCAGCGAGAGAGACGACAGCAGGTCGTTGGGTAAGTGAACTTGAACCGAATACGCGAGGCCGCCTTTGGCAGTCGTGTAAGTCAACAGGACCTCGGAGCCGCGGAATTCGGGTACGCCCCGGAAGTAAGTGAACATCAGGTACGCGAAGAATTCGTCGTCATACCTGGAGATTTCGGCAACCAGGGACCTTTCGGGCATGGTGACGACGGACGTGTTGTTGCGGCGCTCCCAGACTGGAATCAGCGCCACGGGCCGGAACTCGAGTTTCCGGACGCGGAGCCGGTTGCCGGCCCAACCCGCCGCTGCCAGAATCACCAGCACGGCGGCAACAATCATCCATCGAGCGCGCATTGCATTGCGCCTGTTCGCCCTCAACAGTTCTACTATCTCATTACTCGTGTCTACTATCTCATTACTCGTGCGGAGTCGAAGCGGTTGGCCAACCGGGCCGGCGCAACGGCCTCAGCCGGTCCGCTTGGCCCCGCTGGCGGTTCCGTGAGGGTGGAATCGCAGCGTCAGAAAATGAACCAGCCGCCTCAGTCCCCCGGATGGTTGTCGCGGCTCCGGGACCGGATCCTGCACGGCGCAAAGCAGGCCGCACCGCTCGAGCAGATCGTATTCATCGTAGTCGATCGCCCTCGCATACTGCCGCACGTAACTCCGAGCGTAGACTCCTTCCGGCAGTTTCTCTATTTCTCCGTTCTCGATGGCGCGCAGATAATAGACGCGGATCTTGGTCGACGCAGCGATCTGACCCAGGGACACGCCCCGGCTCGATCGCATTGCGACGAGATTTGGCAGGCTGGCACGGATTCCCCCCACATTTCAGGGTAGGGTCCGAACCCGCACGGACAACATCCCTGGAATGCTTGATGTTGCACGGGTAAACCGGTGAGGCGGCATATGCCGGAGGTGTCCGCGTTCATCCAATTGGGTGAAAGGTACCAGGACCCCACCACCCACTGTTGGGGGCATCCGTGTGATAGCCACAAAAGACCACGTGCAGCCGGTCCGGTTCCAAGTTATCGTAGATGAGAATAGGTGTGGTTTTTCCATGATGCGGACCGATCCACTCCCGGGACTGGCAAGTCGGAACGAAAGAGCCTCAGTAAAGCGAACCGTTTTGGTAGTTGACGACGAACCCGCGATTCTCAGACTTGTGCGTAAGCTGCTTGAGCCATTCGGCTTTACCGTGCTGGCCGCCAACAGTGCGCGCGAGGCACTCACGCTCCTCGACCATCATCACATCGATGCCCTCCTCACCGATGTGGTGATGCCCGAAATGAACGGCGCCGAGCTCATCGAAGAGACCCACCGGCGTTTTGCCGGACTCCCCGTCTGCTGCATGTCGGGCCACGTGAAAGAGCCGCATCCCGCCCTCGACCGGGTCCCGCTGATTCAGAAGCCGTTCGAACGCCGGCTTCTCATCGAAACCCTGCTCAAAGCCGTGGAATTCGACCAGCCGGGCGGCGACCCCTCCCTTCATCCAGTCTAGCTTCGGCCGCTCGAGTTGAGCGGCGCCCCCGGTGCATGCCCCCGCATTTGAAGTTAAAATGGCTCCGTCCAGAGAATCTTCATGCCTGATTCCCCCGGCGACGTCACTCTGCTGCTGGCGGAGATGAAGCGCGGCAACAACGACGTCCTGCCGAAGCTGATCCCGCTCATCTACAACGAGCTGCGCCGCCTGGCCGCACACTTTCTGCGCGACGAGCGCGAAGGTCACACGCTCCAGCCCACCGCGCTCGTTCACGAGGCCTATCTGCGGCTCGCCGGCCAGAATCGCGCCGAGTGGCACAACCGCGCCCAGTTCATGGCCGTCGCCGCCCAGGTCATGCGCCGCATCCTTGTCGATTACGCCCGTCAGCACATCGCCGCCAAACGCGGAGGCGGCGTTACGCCTTCCGACCTTCGCCTCTCCGAGGCCTCCATGGCCGTCGAGCAGTCCGAAGAGACGCTGGCTATCGACGAAGCGCTGGCCCGCCTCACCGTTCTCGATCCGCAGCAGGCCCGGGTCGTCGAGATGCGCTACTTCGGCGGACTCACCGTCGAAGAGACCGCCGAAGCGCTCGCCATCGCGCCGCGTACCGTGAAGCGCGAGTGGGCCATGGCCAAGGCGTGGCTGCGCGTGGAAATCTCGTCGGGAAAACAGCCATGAGCCCCCAGCGCTGGGGCCGCATCAAGGAGATCTTCGGCGCCGCGCTCGACCTGCCTGAAGAGCAGCGCGCCGCCTACCTCGCCGAACAGTGTGGCACCGATTCCGGACTGCGGCTGGAAATCGAAGGGCTCCTCGCCGCCGAACCCGGCCCCCTCGAAAACCCCGTGATCGGCGAACTCGCCCGGGAAGCCGTGCCGGCGCTCAACCGCGGCGAGATGCTCGGACCCTATCGCATCGAAACCCAGATCGGCCGCGGCGGCATGGGTGTTGTGTACCGCGCCTGGGACATGCGCCTCGACCGCCGCATCGCCCTCAAGATCCTGCGCCCCGACCAGTTGAACGATCCCGCCCGACGCCAGCGTTTCATCCGCGAGGCCCGCGCCGCCTCCAGCCTGCTCCACCCCAATATCGTGGTCATCCACGACATCGGCTCCGAACGCGATATCGACTTCATCGCCATGGAGCATATCGAGGGCAAATCCCTCGATGAGATCATCCCTGCCGGCGGGCTGGCACCGCGCCAGGTTCTCGCTTATGGCATCCAGATTGCCGGCGCCCTGGCCGGCGCCCACGCCGCCTCCATCGTGCACCGCGACCTCAAGCCCAGCAACATCATGATCACCCGCGAGGGCCTGGTGAAGCTGCTCGATTTCGGACTCGCCCGCAAAACCCGCCTCGGCGCCGGCGGCAGCGGCACCCTGACTCTGGAGGGCCAGATCGCCGGAACCCCGGCGTACATGTCTCCCGAACAGGTGCGCGGCGACACGCTCGACCACCGCTCCGATATCTTCTCTTTCGGCGCCGTCCTTTACCGCATGGTCACCGGCCGCGATGCGTTCGATCGCGGCTCCGCCGTCGAGACCATGAATGCCATTCTCAACGCGGATCCGACGGCTCTCTCCAGCGATAGCCGCGTCGTGCCGTACGCCATCGAGAGCGTGATCCTGCACTGCCTCGAGAAAACGCCCGACGATCGTTTCCAATCGGCCCGCGACATCGGCTTTGCACTGGAAGCCGGTTCCAGCGCCGGTCCGGTGGCGCTCGCGCCCGGCGCGGAGAACCGCTGGCGCCGTTACGTTGCCTGGTGCGCCGCCCTTCTCGGCGCCGCCGGGTTGGGCGTGCTGCTGGCGTATTTCCTGTTCGCCGGTCGCGGCGGCCACCCCTCGGTGGATGGCCGCGTCTTCGCCCAGATCACCGACGACGCCGGCGCGGAAGTGTTCCCCAGCCTGTCGGCGAACGGCAAGGCGCTCCTCTATGCCAGCAAGTCTTCCGGCAATTGGGACATTTACCTCCGCCGCGTAGGCAGCGCCGAATCCGTCAACCTCACGCGGGATTCCAGTGCCGACGACACTCAGCCCACCTTCTCGCCCAGCGGCCGCCAGGTTGCCTTCCGCTCCGAGCGCAGTGGCGGCGGCATCTTCCTCATGGCCGCCGATGGCAGCGGCGTCCGCCGCGTCGCCGAGGCCGGTTTCAACCCGGCCTGGTCTCCGGATGGACGCCAGTTGATCTACGCCGAAGAGGGCATTTCCCGTCCGGAAGACCGCTCCGGGAGATTGAGCCATCTCTGGGCGGTGGAACTGGCCAGCGGGAAAAAACGTCTGTTGACCCGGGAAGATGCCGTCCAGCCGCAGTGGTCCCCCAACGGACGCTTCATCGCTTATTGGGCCATCGATCTGGATGGCGATCGCGACCTGTGGACCATGCCCGCCGCCGGCGGCCAGCCCATCCGCCTGACTCGCGACCATTACCTGGATTGGAACCCGGTCTGGTCGCCCGATGGCGCCTGGCTCTGTTTTTGCTCCAACCGCGGCGGCAGCATGGGCGTGTGGCGGATGCCCATCAAGGAGAGTTCCGGAGAGCCGCGCGGCGGGCCCGAACCCATTCGCACCCCCGCGGCCTATCCCGCGCATTTGAGCTTCTCCCACGACGGCCGCTACATGGCCTATGTGCAGCAACTCACCAACGGACGCCTGTCCACGGTGCGTTTCGATCCCGAGCGCGAGGCCGTCGTCAGCGAGCCCAAGGACGTCCTCGCCAGTGCCAACGGCGCCGCCCGGCCCGCCCTGTCACCGGACGGCAAATGGCTGGCGTTCAACTCCAGCGAACAGGAGGAGCATCTGCTCGTGGTGAGCGCCGATGGCTCCAACCTGCGCCAGCTCACCAACGGCGAAAGCCGCAATCGCGGTCCCCGCTGGTCCCCCGACGGCAAGCACATTGCGTTCTTCTCCACCCGCAGCGGCGACTGGGAAATCTGGACCACCGATGCCGATGGCGGCGAGCTGCGCCAAATCACCAACCTCGGCGGCCAGAACGTGGCCTGGCCGGTCTGGTCCGCCGATGGCAAGCGCCTCGCCTACACCGTCTTCGGCGTCAATTCCTATCTGCTCGACATCGCCCGGCCCTGGGCCTCCCAAACCCCCGAGAAACTCCCGCCGTTTCCCGGCCAGGGGCAACTGTTCAACGGTTGGGCCTGGTCGCCCGACGGCCGCCTCTTGGCCGGCTTCCTGAACCGCGACGATGGCATCGCGCTGTACTCCTTGGCAACGCGCACTTTCCAGCGGCTCACCGACCACGGCTCGGACCCTGTCTGGCTCAGCGACAGCCGCCGCTTGCTCTTCCATTACGATGGCCAAATCCACCTCCTCGACAGCCGGTCCGGAACCACGCGCGAGCTGCTGTCCATCCTGCCCGAGGAGATCGCACGCCGCGGCTTCGCCATCAGCCCGGACGACCGCCGCGTCTACTTCAGTGTGAGCACCACCGAAGCGGACGTGTGGCTGGTGGAATTCGAGCGCTGAATTTCCTGCCGTCGGAGCCTCATCGATTTCCGCTCGATCCCCTGTCCAAACCGGAGTGAAAGTGGTGAAATCCGGTCGCGAAAGCCGCTGTGCGGGCAAGTGCCCGAGCCAGAGCGCGAACCCTTGTGCTTTTTTCCACAATAAGAGACAGGCCCGCCTCTTTCGGAAAAATAAAGTTGTATTTTAAAAAAGATATTCAGGTATATTAATCATGAACCGACAAATGGCCCAAACCTGCTAACCGTACTCACTCCCCTCAAACTGAAGGCGGGCTGTCGGTCATCCAGTGGCGCTGGTAAGCGGAGCAACACGCGGTCTTCTTTTTTGATCGTTCTGTTCCGCACGGACGTTCACCCTGCGTGAAATACTCAGGCGCAGCCCCGGCATTCCCGTGGCGCGCAGGGCGGCGACCGAACGACACAACACGACGGCGAAATTTGCGAATGACAATTGGGCAAGGGCAGCGGGGCCCTCGCACCCGAGGGTGAAGGAGTGTCATGACCGACGAATTCGGTGAACCGTTTGATTCGATCGAAAGTGCGCAGGATTTCCTGTACGTTCTGGCCGAAACCATTCTGGACGCCATGAAGGAACTGAACTGCGAACGCGATCGCGCGCTCGAGGCCAGCGAGCAACGCCGCGCACAGGCCGCCGAGCTGGCGCTGTACAAATTGAAAATGCTTACCTGTTACGTCCAGAAGAGCCGCCGGACCTTGAACGATCTGCGCATGCTCCGGCGCCTGATCCTGAACGAACGGGCAACCGTGGATACCGTGCTTGCCGCGATGTAAAGCACACCATAATTTCCAGAGACTGCCATGGTGACTGAAATTACCGGACTCGACCGTTCGACCTTGGAACTGAGCCTGAAATCGCTCAGGGATTTCGCCAGGGACCGGTTGCCGGACGAGAAGCTCCTGGAATTGGACGCTCGCGACGAATGCCCTTTGGATATCGTGCGCGGCATGTGCGGCGAGGAGTTGGGAATTCAGCTCCTTTTTATTCCGGAAGAATTCGGAGGAATGGGAGGCGGCGCATTCGACGTCTATCGCGTCTGCGAGGAGATGGCCCGCATCGACCTGGGCATCGCCACCGCCGTCCTGGCCACCTTCCTTGGCAGCGATCCCATCACCGTCGGCGGCACTCCCGCGCAGAAGCGCTTCTGGATGACGCGCATCGCCGAAGAGGGCCTGCTGTTCGCCTATGCCGCCACCGAGCCCGAGGCCGGCAGCGACCTGGCCGCGCTGCGGAGCACCGCCGAACGCGTCCTGCGCGACGGCGAAATCACCGGCTACCGCATCAACGGCAGCAAGCAGTGGATCAGCAATGGCGGTGTGGCCGACGCCTACACCGTTCTGGCCAACGCGCCGGGCGGCCCGAGCTGGTTCGTCGTGGAAAAAGGCGTTCCCGGGCTGCGCCACGACAAGCCCGAAAACAAGCACGGCATCCGCACCAGCAACACCGCGGCGCTCTCGTTTGACGATGTCGCCGTGGATGCCGACCGCCTCATCGGCGGCGTCGAAGGGCAGGGCCTGGCGCAGGCGCAGGCCGTCTTCGGCTACACCCGCCTGATGGTGGCCGCGTTTGGACTCGGCGCCGGCTGGGCCGCGCTCGACCGCGCCCTTCCTTATTCTAAGGAACGCATGCAGGCCGGCTCGCCCCTTTCCGAAAAGCAGGGCTACACCCACAAGCTCATCGTGCCCCACGCCGCCCGGCTCGAAGCCGCCCGCGCCTCCATCGAAGAGACCGCCGCGCGCATCGACGCCGGGGAAGGCAGTCTGAATACCGAAGGCGCCATCGCCAAGTACCTGGCTTCGGAAGCCGGCAACCGCGCCGCGGAAGCCTCCATTCAGGCTTTCGGAGGCTATGGCTACACTCACGAGTACATGGTGGAAAAGATCAAGCGCGACGTGCGCATCACTACCATCTACGAGGGAACCTCCGAGATCATGGAGATGACCATCGGCCGCGACCGCTGGCAACTGCACCTGAAAACGCGCGGCCAGCACTATCATGAGCAAGCCCGGCAGTTGGAAGCGCTCGCGGCCGCCCATCCGGAGGTGGGCGCCGATATCGCCGCGCTCGGGCTCCATGCCCTGGCCGAGGTGCTCGAACGAATCCGGCTGGCGCGCCTGACCCGCCACCAGCATATTCTGCTCCGCATGGGCGAACTGATCGCCTGGGCCGAATGCGCGGCCAGCCTGTCGCGGCGCGCCGCCCTGGCCTCCGCCGGCAAGCTGGGCGAGAAAGCCCATCGCCGTTTCGATGCCGCCGCCCTGGGCGCACTGAGCCGCGTGTTCGCCCGCGAAGCGGCACAAAAAGTCGCCCAGGAGGGCCTTGCATGGACCGCCGGGGCCGGCGGTGTGGCCGTTGCCGACATGACCGCTTTTGAAACCGCCCTGCAACTGCCTGCCATCCACCGCGCGCAGGCGGGCCTGCTCGCCGACATGGATTTCATCGCCGACGTGCTGTACGGCCGCAAGCCGGTTTCTGTTTCCGGCACGTAATTCGAACGGAACTGACCCGAACGGTTGTCAAACCGCTGCATCACGCCCGCGGGCTGAGGTCGCGGTGTGAGTTCTGAGTGAGTGGGAGTGTCATCATGGAGAGTCCTGTAAATCGAGCCATCGCCATTGTAGGTGCGGGCGCGGTGCTGCCCGATGCACCCAACGTCCCGGCGTTCTGGGAAAACGTGAAAGCCGGACGTTACAGTATCACGGAGGTCGCGCCCAGCCGCTGGGACCCGGCCCGATACTATCACCCCGATCCCAAAACGCCCGATAAGTCCTACTCGAAAATCGGCGGCTGGGTGCGCAGCTTCGTGTGGGACCCGGTCGGCTGGCGCCTGCCCGTACCGCCCCGCGTGGTCGATGCCATGGATGAAGCGCAGAAGTGGGCCATCGCCTGCACGCGCGAAGCCCTCACCGATTACGGCTATCCCGCGCGGCCGCTGGCCCTCGGCCGCACCGCCGTCATCCTGGGAAATGCCATGGCCGGCGAACGCCACTACCTCACCGCTTTCCGCGTCTACTTCCCCGAATACGCCCACGAGCTCGATGCCAGCCCCTCCTTCGCCGCCCTTCCCGAGGCGGTGCGCCGCGACATTAACCGCGAGCTGCACTTCCGCATGGGCCGCCGCCTCCCCGAAATCACCGAAGACAGCATGCCCGGTGAGCTCGCCAACTGCATTGCCGGCCGCATCGCCAATGTCTTCGATTTCCACGGTCCCAATTACGTCGTGGACGCCGCCTGCGCCTCCGCCATGGCGGCCATCAACGCCGCCGTGGAGGGACTGGTGGAGAACGCATTCGACGTGGCGGTCACCGGCGGCATCGACCGCAACATGGGCGCGCCCACCTTCGTGAAGTTCAGCAAGATCGGCGCCCTCTCCGCCACCGGCAGCCGGCCTTATGCCGAGGGCGCTGACGGATTCGTGATGGGCGAAGGCGTGGCGATTCTGATTCTCAAACGGCTCGCCGATGCCGAGCGGGATGGCGACCAGATCTACGCCGTGCTGCGCGGCATCGGCGCATCGAGCGATGGCAAGGGAAAGGGAATCACCGCCCCCAATCCGGCCGGCCAGAAACTCTGTATCGAGCGCGCGTGGCAGAGCGCCGGGCTCTCGCCCGCTACCGTCGCGCTTATCGAGGGCCATGGCACGTCTACCCGCGTGGGCGATGTGGTGGAAGTGGGGAGTATGTCGGAGGTGCTTCGCAGCTTCCATCTGCCCACCGGCGCGGTGGCCCTCGGCTCCGTCAAATCGAACATCGGCCACCTCAAGGGGGCCGCGGGCGCGGCCGGCGTCTTGAAAACGGCCTTGGCGCTGCGCGAAAAGGTGCTGCCGCCCAGCGCGCAGTTCGAGCGGCCTAATCCGGATATCGACTTCGCAAGCTGCCCGCTGTACGTGAACACGGAACTGCGGCCCTGGACCACGCCCTCCGGCGGCACCCGCCGCGCCGGCGTCAGCGCCTTCGGTTTTGGCGGAACCAACTTCCACATCGTAATGGAGGAGTACATTCCGCACGCCCTGAACGGTAACGGCAAACACTCGGTAGCCATGACCGGATTGCCGGCCGCTTCGCCGGCGCCGACGCGCGGGGCGCTGGTGGTCGGCGGCGCCTCCGACGCCGATCTGGCCAGCCGTCTGCGCTCCGTACAGGAAACCGCCGCGGCCGGCCGCGCTCCGTCCTCCACCGCTCCGGCGGAATCCGACCTTCGCGCCGCCGAGCGCGTCGCCATCGACTATGCCGGCCCCGCCGACCTTGCCGATAAGTGCGCCAAGGCGCTCAAGGCGATCGCCGCGAATCAGCCGGCCACCTGGAAGGTCCTGCGCGCGCAGGGTATCTTCCGCGGCCACGGCCCGGCCCCCAAGGTGGCGTTCCTCTATACCGGCCAGGGCTCGCAATACGTCAATATGCTCGCCGGCCTTCGCGCTGCCGAACCCGTGGTGGCCGAAACCTTCGCCGAAGCCGATCGCGTGCTCACCCCACTGCTCGGCAAGCCCCTCAGCCAAATCGTCTTTGTCGACCCGGCGGACGCCCGGTTGGTAGCCCAGGCGGAGGAAGCGCTGCGGCAGACCGCCATCACCCAGCCGGCGGTGCTCACATCCGATATCGCAATCACCCGCCTCCTTGCCGCGCATGGCGTCCGGCCCGACATGACCATGGGACACAGTTTGGGCGAATACGGAGCCTTGGTCGCCGCGGGCGCGCTGCCCTTCGCCGACGCGCTCGAAGCGGTCAGTGCGCGCGGCCGCGAAATGACGTGCGTGTCCATGGCCGACAACGGCCGCATGGCCGCCGTGTTCGCACCGCTGCCGGATATCGAACGCCTCCTGAAGACCATCGATGGCTACGTGGTGATCGCCAACATCAACTCCCACAGCCAGGCGGTCATCGGTGGAGCGAGCCAGGCAGTCGGCCAAGCCATTGAGTTATTCCAAAAAGCGGGCTTCAACGCCGTGCCCCTGCCGGTAAGCCACGCCTTCCATACCTCCATCGTGGCTCCGGCCAGCGAACCGATGGTGCGCACGCTCCAGCGTCTGCATCTCACTCCGCCCCAGCTTCCCGTCGTCGCCAACCTCACCGGCGAGTTCTACCCCACCGATCCCACCGCCGGGCCCGCGATGCTCGATATCCTCGGGCGGCAGATCGCATCGCCCGTGCAGTTCGTCAAGGGTCTCGATACGCTCTATGCGGCCGGCGCCCGGGTGTTCGTCGAGGTCGGGCCGAAGAAGGCCCTGCAAGGCTTCGTGGACGATGTTTTGGGCGGCCGCCACGACGTGCTCGCGCTGTTCACCAATCACCCCAAGCTCGAGGACGCGGCCGCCTTCAACCAGGCATTGTGCGGACTCTATGCGGCGGGCCTGGGTGCGCCCGCCGCCGCTTCCCTGCCCCGCATCGAGGCTCCCGCTGCGCACGTCGCTGCCACCTCCTCCCGCCGCACAGCCCTCGAACCGGTCGTCATTACCGGGGCGGCCCTGGGGTTACCCGGCGCCGAACGAGTCTTCGACGACGGCAATATCGCCCGCATCCTGCGCGGCGAGCAGTTCATTGATGTGGTCCCCACGCGCTTCCGCCGCGCCATGCTCGAAAAGCACATCACCCGCCTGCTGAAGAGCGACAACGGTGACCCCACGTTCGAATCCATCGACAACCTCGCCGATGTGATTAAACTCGCGGGACGGGGCGGCGCCTTCGACCTGGAAACGGAATTCGGCGTTCCCGCCGAGCGCCTGCTTGCGCTCGATCGCGGCGCGCGCCTGGCGATCGCCGCGGGCATCGATGCCCTGCGCGATGCCGGCATCCCGCTGGTAATGCGCTACAAGAACACCACCCTCGGCGGCCGGTTGCCGGACCGCTGGGGTTTGCCCGACGGTATGCGCGGCGAGACCGGCGTGATCTTCGCTTCGGCTTTTCCCGGCTTCGATTCGTTTGCCGGCGAACTGAAGCGCTATTACGAGGACCGCGCCCGCCGGCAGCAGTTGGCCACCTTGCTCGATCTCCACGCCAAGGCCGTCGAAGGCAACGGCCACGGCTCCATGATCGAGGAGCTGGACTGGCGCATCGAAGAGTTGCGCGTCGAAATCGACAAGCAGCCCTACCGCTTCGACCGACGTTTCATCTTCCGCATCCTGTCCATGGGTCATTCGCAATTCGCCGAGCTGATTGGCGCGCGCGGTCCCAACACGCAGGTCAACGCAGCCTGCGCCAGCACCACCAACAGCGTGTCTCTGGCCGAAGACTGGATCCGCGCCGGACGCTGCCGCCGCGTGGTCATCATCTCGGCCGACGACGCCACCTCGGACGATCTCATGGAGTGGATGGCCTCCTGCTTCCTGGCCAGCGGTGCCGCCGCCACGGACGCCGTCGTGGAACAAGCCGCGCTTCCCTTCGACCGGCGCCGCCACGGCATGATTCTGGGCATGGGAGCCGGTTCCCTGGTGGTGGAGAGCGCCGCCGCCGCACGCGAACGCGGCATCCGCCCCATCTGCGAAGTGCTTGCCGCCGTGACCGCCAACAGCGCTTTCCACGGCACCCGCCTGGATGTCGAGCATATTGACGAATTGATGGAGTCGCTGGTATCGCAGGCCGAAAAGCGCGGCGGCGTTCCCCGCGCCGAACTGGCCGGCCGGATGGTATTCGTCTCGCATGAAACCTATACCCCCGCGCGCGGCGGCAGCGCGTCGGCGGAAATCCATGCCTTGCGGCAGGTTTTCGCCGAAAACGCCGACCGAATCGTCATCGGCAATACCAAGGGTTTCACCGGCCACGCCATGGCCGCCGGAATTGAAGACGTGGTTGCCGTCAAGGCCCTGGAGACGGGCTGCGTCCCGCCCGTAGCCAACTTCAAAGACGTGGATCCCGAGTTGGGCCAGTTGAACCTGTCCAAGGGCGGCCACTATCCGGTGGACTATGCGCTCCGCCTGGCCGCCGGCTTCGGCTCGCAAATCGGCTTGACGCTGTTGCGCCGGTCCGGGGCTGGCGAGGCATCCCGGCCGAGTCCCCATGCGCTGGGATATCAGAATCGCATTGCCGACCCGGATGTCTGGAGCCGGTGGCTGACCGGCATCGCCGGCTGCCCTTCCGCCGAACTCGAGGTGGTCCGGCGGACGCTGCGCGTGCGTAATGGTAAGGACACGTCGCCGCGGCCCGTGCCGTTAGCCTCCGTCTCCCTACCCGCCACGCCGCCACCGGCAGCGGAACGGACACCAGCACCGGAACCGGTGCCGCCACCGACACCCGCCGACCCCGTCAAAGAACGAGTCCTGGCCTTGGTAGCCGAAAAGACCGGCTACCCGGTGGACATGCTGGCCCTTGATCTCGACCTGGAAGCCGACCTCGGCATCGACACCGTGAAGCAAGCGGAAGTCTTCGCCGCCATCCGCGAAACCTACCACATCGCCCGCGGCGAGAACCGCAAGCTGCGCGACTACCCCACGCTGGCCCACGTCATCCGCTTCGTCCAGGAGGGACGTCCGGCCGATGCGGTCCCCGCCGTTGCACCGGCGCCCGAGTTCGTCGAGCCCGAGGCCGCCGCGCCGGCGGCTCCGGCGGTCGCCGGCGAGGAAGCCGTCCGGCGAACCATTCTCGACATCGTCTCCCAAAAAACCGGCTACCCGCAGGACATGCTGGATCTCGATCTGGACCTGGAAGCCGATCTTGGCATCGATACCGTAAAACAGGCGGAAGTCTTCGCCGCCGTCCGCGAAACCTACCACCTCTCTCCGGATCCGAACCGCAAGCTCCGCGACTATCCCACGCTCGCCCACGTCATCCGCTTCGTCCAGGAGAGCCGCCCGGCCTCGGCCTCCGCAGCCGTTGCGCCACTCCCCGCAGCCGTTGCGCCACCCCCAACGCTCGCGCCACCCCCACCCGTTACCCCGCCCGCTCCGGCGCCCGCCGCCGAGGACCCCGTCCGGCGAACGATCCTCGACATCGTCTCCCAAAAAACCGGCTACCCCGAGGACATGCTGGATCTGGATCTGGACCTGGAAGCCGATCTTGGCATCGACACCGTCAAGCAGGCCGAAATGTTGGCAGCCGTGCGCGCGGCGTTCGACATTCCTCGCGACGCCAATCTGAAGCTGCGCGATTTCCCCACGCTCGCTCACGTCATCGAATTCGCGCTGGCCAAGCGGTCGGGCCTGGCCGGTGCAGGCGCCCCGCTCGAGGCGCCAGCGGCGGCCCCGTCCCCCGCGCGCCCGATCCCCGCCAGCCTGAGGGCGGCCGAACGGGTGCCGCGGCGCGTGCCCGCGCCGAGTCTGCGCCCCGCGTTGTCGGTGTGCAAGCAGACCGGCGTGGTGCTGGGACCGGGCCGCCGCGTGATCGTCGTTCCGGACGAAGGAGGCGTGGGTGCCGCGCTCGCCGAACGGCTACGCCGCATGGGAGTAGAAGTTCTACCCCCGGAACCCGTCACCGCTCCCGTGGATGGCGTCTACTGGCTGCCCGCGCTCGACCACGAGGGCGACCTCGCCCATCTCGACCTGCCCGCCTGGCGGGAAGCCCTGCGCATCCGTGTCAAATCGCTCTATCGGCTCATGCGCACGCTCTTTGAACAGCAACCCTTCCTGGTCTCGGCGACACGGCTCGGCGGCCTTCACGGCTACGACGAAGCCGGCGCCTGCGCGCCGCTCGGCGGCGCCGTCACCGGGTTCACCAAAACCTACAAGCGTGAACGGCCCGACACCCTGGTGAAAGCCGTCGATTTCGCTGCCCTCCGCCCGGCTGATGAAATCGCCGCCATCCTGATCGAGGAAACCCTGCGCGATCCCGGCGCCGTGGAGATCGGCTACCCGGACGACCTCCGCTGGACCATCAGCCTGCGCGAAGAGCCGGTCGAGGATGGCGGCCCCGGCCTCACGCTCGACCGCAACACCGTTTTCCTCGTGACCGGTGCCGCTGGTAGCATCGTATCGGCCATCGTCGCCGATCTCGCCGCCGCTTCGGGCGGCACGTTCTACCTGCTCGACCTGTGTCCCGAGCCTGACCCCGATAGCCCCGACCTCGCGCGGTTCGTCACCGATAAGGACGGACTGAAGCGCGATCTGTTCGCCCGCATTCAGGCTCGTGGCGAGCGCGCCACGCCCGTGCTCGTCGAAAAGGAACTGGCCGGGCTCGAACGCGCCCACGCGGCCCGGACCGCCATCGATGCCGTAAAGGCGGCCGGCGGCACGGCCCACTATTTCGCCCTCGATCTGACCGACGCCGCCGCCGTGGCCACGGTGATCCGGCAGGTGCGCGAGCGCAGCGGGCGCATCGACGTCCTGCTGCACGCCGCCGGTATCGAGCGCAGCCACTTCCTGCCCGATAAAGACCCGCGCGAGTTCGACCTCGTCTTCGACGTCAAGAGCGACGGCTGGTTCAACCTCATGCACGCGATCGGCGACATGCCGCTCGCCGCCACGGTCGCGTTCAGTTCCGTGGCCGGCCGCTTCGGCAACGCCGGACAGGCCGACTACAGCGCCGCCAACGACCTTCTCTGTAAGATCGCTTCCAGCTTCCGCACCACCCGGCCTGCCACGCGCGCCATCGCCCTCGACTGGACCGCATGGGGCGGCATCGGCATGGCCACCCGCGGCTCCATTCCGAAAATGATGGAACTGGCCGGCATCGACATGCTACCGGCCGAAGCCGGCATTCCCTGGATCCGGCGCGAATTGACCGCCGGCGGCCGCCGCGGTGAGGTGGTCGTGGCCCATAGACTCGGCGTTCTGCTGAATGAATGGGATGCCACCGGGGGCCTGGACCCCGTCGCGAAGAGTGGCCCCACGGGTCCGATGATTGGCGTCGTTTCGAGTGTGGGCCTGCATCACGGGCTCGTCATCGAGACCACGCTCGACCCGGAAGCGCAAGCTTTCCTCCGCGATCACCAGATTGACGGCACGCCCGTCCTGCCTGGCGTCATGGGCATCGAGGCCTTTGCGGAAGCCGCCCTGTGGATGCTGCCGGGCTGGCACGTGGAAACCGTCGAGGACGTCAACTTCCTTGCGCCGCTCAAATTCTACCGGCACGAGCCCCGTACCGTGACCATCGAAGCCGTCTTCTACCCCGAAAGAGACGGCATAGTCGCCGAATGCCGTCTGATCGGCCGGCGATTATTGGCGGGTCAGGCCGAGCCGCAACTCACCACGCATTTCACCGGCCGTGTTCGCCTGCAAAGGCGGGAGCCCGATTCCATGTCGCTGACGCCCCCGCCTGCCGTTACCAGCGCCGTTCTGTCGGAGGATATCTATCGCGTCTTCTTCCACGGCCCCGCGTACCGGGTTGTCGAGCGGGCATGGCTCGACGGGGCGCGGATTACGGGCGAATTCGCCGACGGCCTGCCCGCCCATCACCAGCCGGCCGAACTGCCCCTGGTCATGGAGCCGCGCGCCATCGAGCTGTGCTTGCAGACCGCGGGGCTTTGGGAGATGAGCATGTACGACCGGCTGGCGCTGCCACAACACATCGATCGCGTCTCGGTGCTGCGTCCGGCCACGGAAGCGCCGTTATTTGCCGTGGTGATCCCTACTCCGGAAGGCGCCGGCTTCGATGCCGCGGTAGTGGACCGGGAGGGCACTTGTTTCGCGCTGCTCCACGGCTACCGGACGGTCGCGCTACCCGGCACCGTCGATACCGAGCCGCTGCGCGCCCTGCACGGCAGCGCGATGACCGCATGACTCCCGTCTACTGGCTCGAGCAGACGCTGGCCGGCATTCCGCCGGCCGACGACTGGCTGACGGCGCCCGAACTCGAGCGCCTGCACACGATGCGCTTTCCCAAGCGCCGCGACGACTGGCGGCTGGGCCGCTGGACGGCCAAACGGGCCGTCGCGGCCTACCTCGGCACCGCCATGCCCGTCATCGAGATTCGCTCCGCCCCCTCGGGCGCTCCCGAGGTGTGGATTGCCGACGCGCCCGCGCCGCTCACCATCTCCCTCAGCCACCGCGCCGGCGTTGCGCTCTGCGCCCTGGCGGAGCCTGACACCGGACTGGGCTGCGACCTCGAAGTGGTGGAGGAACGCTCCAGCGGGTTTCTTACCGACTATTTCACGGCGGAAGAACAGGCCCTCGTGGCCGAAGCGCCGCCCGCAGAGCGGCCTCGCCTGGTCACCCTCCTCTGGAGCGCCAAGGAGAGCGTGCTCAAAGCCCTGCGGGTGGGCTTGCGCTTCGATACGCGGTCCGTGGTAGTGGAGCCGATCCTCCACTCCCGAGGTTCGTGGCACCCCTTGCGGGCCCGCTTCGACGACCGCCCCTTCTGCGGCTGGTGGCGCGCAGCGGATGGATTGGTCCGGACGTTCGCGATTTCGCCCTACCCGCGGCGCGGCCCGCCGGACGCTTCCGCCAAGAGTCCACTCTCCGAACTGATGCTCTCCGGTAGTCTACGTTGAATCGCCGAACGTCGGCGCGACGTCCTCAGGCGGGGATCGCAGCCAACCCGACCGCGTCCATGGCGGTGCGCGCTTCAGGCGTTGACATCACCGCTTTCCACACCGCCCCGCTCCGCATGTTCTCGACCATCAGCAGCATAATTCCCTGGTCGATACCGAGCACATAGCGGCTATACCAGTGCTCTTTGGGATGGAACGCGTCCAGAAAACCGTATTTCGTCCAGATCTTGTCTCCGTAGCGGTCGAACATGTTCTGTAGCACCGCGCCGCACAACTGCGGAAGAAAGACCAGCGATCCGCCTGCCGCACAAGGCACCAGCGTGCCGTCGGGCGGGATTCTGGGCGAACACCAGGCGCGGTATCCGGTGCGCGAATCGGAAGCCGTCACGCCCCACATGTCCGGACCGTACCAGGGGTATTCTCGCGCGTACGAAAGGCAGAACAGGCGATGCGCTTCCGTGGCACGCGCCGAATTCCGAAAGTAGTTGGCGTAGGAATCGCGCCGGTCGCGGAAATCGAACCAGGCGTGCGAATACTGGTGAACGAAAAGCGGCGCTCCGGCATCGATGAAGAAGATGCCCTCGTACTCCCGCATGGGTCGCGCGAAGGCCTTCCACGATGCGGCCGGGATGCCGTGCTTCTTCGATCCGATGGCCAGCAAGTACATGGCCAGCACTTCGGTATAGGCATCCCACCGGTATTGCAGAAAACCGCTCTCCGGCGTCCAGCCGTGGCACAGGGTACAGCTCCCGTTCAGCATCCACTGCCAATCGGCGCGGTTCAGCAACTCCTCGGCGAACTTCCGGATATCCGCATCTTCCCAGAACGCGGCCGAGTGCAGCACACCGCACAGCAGCCACGCGGTATCCACCGAAGATGCCTCGCTTCGCCAGATGCGTCTGCCGGTGTCCGAATCGAGAAAATGATAGAAGAAGCCGTGTTCCTGCTCGGCGCGCTCACACAGGAACCGAAGGGTGACCTTCACCCGCGCTTCCGCCAGGGTCCGATCGAGAAAGCCGCGGCTGGCGCCGATGGCCAACGCGCTCAGACCGAACCCGGTCGCGGCGGTGCTGGCCGCGCTGGGAGCGTACGGTTCGTCGGCCGAGGCGCGGTCGCGGACCAAGCCGGTATTCGGATCCGCCATCTCGTAGAAATACCGGCACGAGCGCCGCTGGATCTCATCGAGCAGGTGGTCGCTGGCGGCACGCGGAGGGGATGAGGAGGCGTGCGCCGCTTCGATCGCCATCGACATACCTCCGGCCGTGACTAGTTTGAGGAAGTTCCTGCGTGACTGGACTGACAACCTGCTTCTATTCTACCCGGTTTTTGCCCGACGCTGCGGTTTTTTTCCGCAGGAACATCCCGCCGGACCGCGCCCCGGCGCCCCACCGGCGGACTCGCGCCGTCAGGCAGGCCCACACTCCCCTGAGCCGCAGCGTTATCGTCCGAGGTCCCGGCCGCCGCCGTGGTGGTAGTCAACTGGCTCGAGGAGCTGAAGCGATCGGCGCCGGCGCCGTAAGGATGCGCTCCAGAATCTCCGGGATTTCGAACACGGCGCGGTTGTTCAGGCGGCCCGTGGCCTCGCGGAAGCGCGCATAGGCCGAGGGATCGAGCAGCGCCTCCACGGCCCTTGCAATGCCGCGAAAGTCGGGCAGCACCAGTCCCACTTCCTGCTGCCGGACCCACTGCGCGTTGTAGCGCTCCTGTGGCAGCGTCCACGCGTTCGATTCCACAATGACCGGCAGGTGCATGTGGACCGCCTCGCTGATGCTTCCCGGGCCCGGCTTGCCGATGAAATAATCGGCCAACTGCATGTACCGTGGAATCTCCCGCGTGAACCCCTCCACGAAAATCGGAGCCGGGTGGGGGGCCTCCTCCAGGCTGGCGCGAAGCCGGGTGTTGTGGCCGCAAACGAGCAACAGTTGCCGGTCGGGAAGCCGCGCCGCAATCTCCTCCATCACCGCGGCGCCCTGCCCGCCAAACAGAACCAGCCCCACCGGCGAAGCGTCGTCGAACCCCAAGGCGGCACGGGCTTGGGCGCGCCCGGCGCCGGTCAACGGCTCCATCGCGTAGAAGCGCGGGTTCAAGATCATGCCCGACGCGCGATGCACTTCCGCCGCCCGATGGCCCATGGCGAGCGCTTGTTCCACCGCCCGGTCCGACCCGCAAATCAGGTGCTGCGGCTGCCGCTCGATCCAGAAGTGCGGCGGGTAATCGGCGATATCGGTCAGGATGGTGACGAACGGCACGCCGGGCCACGTGTTGCCCAGCGCCTGCGCCAGCGCGCGGTTGAAATTCGGCACCAGCGAGACGACCATGTCGGGCCTGCGCGGCCGCCAGAACCCTTCGAGCGCCCGCACCTGGCGGGAGTGGAAGAGGCGGATCACCACGTGCATTCCGGCGGTGAGCTGCGCCGAGCCGAGCGTCCAGCCGCGCTTCAGCATGAGGTTGTAGAGGTCCTGGAGGCGCAGGCCGGTAAGCTGTCGGAACACATCGATCGAGTCCAGCAGTTCCTGGAGATTGACCGGGCGAATCTCCCACCCCCGCTGCTGTTGCTCGATCACCTGGCGCAAGGCGTCCGCCGCGGCGCGGTGCCCCCCACCGGCGTCGAAGAAGATGAAATCGAGTTGCGGCACTCAGTTTCGATTGTGGCACGAGCATCGGACTCCGCCAAGAAGGCCTGCCGTGGCGGCAGCCGTTTCGGAAGTGTTGCGAAACAGGGGTCGGCGCTGTGGAGTGGGTTTGAGTTGGGGAGGCAGGGGGTTTCTGCGGGCCTTTCGACCGACGGCGGGCCTCTGGGCGGGTATGACTCCACGGCAAAGCGATCGAGTTGTCAAAGAGCAACGGAGTGCTGCCAGCCGTCCGCACGGCGTCGGTTTCAACCGGTGTCGGGCGGGTTGCGGCCTCCGAGGGTCAACCAGAGATAATCATGCAGTTGCATGGCGGAGCGAACGCCGTGGTCGCCGCGATGCAGATAACGCAACCGGTAGAGGCGTTCGATCACCAGGGCCAGTGCGATCAGCAGCCATACGATCAGGATGCTGTTGGGCTCATGGTGGCAGATGTGCTCCATGCCATAACGGTTCTTGCCGTCGTTGAAACCCCTGATTCTCGATCTCCCAGCGGCTCTTGGCCATGCGATAGAAACTCAAGCTGCCCAGTTTGGCGATGGAGAAGTCGGTCAGCCATTCGGCTTGGATCACCGTGCCATCGCGTTTGTGCTGGCGGTAGCGCAGCACGCGCACGGTGGGCCAGTGGAGGGTTTCCCAAGGAGCGAAGTCATCCGCGTCCCAGACCTCGACTCGATCATCGCCCTCCTGGAACACGGCTTGGGGCGGCTGCCCATCAAAGCGAGCGCGTACGGCGGCGGCCAACAGGGGCAGGTTCTCCTTGAGGCGCGCCACCACGGGCAGTCCGACCTCCTCGGCGGTGTGCAAGAAAGGAGCTGTGGCGTAATCGCCGTCTCCCACCACGTAGTCGGCGAAGCGTGGTCCCAGGTGCTCTACGGCGCGCCGCAGCAAACGCTGGGCGGCGGCATACTCGCTGTCGCCTGGCCCATAGGGCTCCACATCGATCGGCAGCGTTAAACCAGCGCCCACCACGCTGATCAGCACAAAATGATGCAGGCGAACCATGCACTTCGCCCTTGGCGATCCTTGATGGGATCACACAACGGGCAGGGTTCTTTGTAGGTGCGCCCCGCGCCGGTGCCGTCCAGAGCCAGACCGATGAAGCGGCTGTTCTCGAAGGCCTTGTTGCGTTTGGCCTGGTGCAGTGCTGCCGCCAGAGCCAGTCGCGTCGTCTCCGGGTCCATGCGCTCGGTGCAGTAGGCCAAGGCATCATCCCCGAATGGCCGCTTTCACGCCCAACCCGGCGCGCACCGGGAGTGCGACCAGCCACTCCAGGCGCAAGAAGCTGGCGACTCGCAGGATCCGGCCCATCACCACGGCCCAGACCAGATCTCCGTCGCGGGAATATGGGGATGGACACGACCATCGCCGGGTTGCTGGAAATAGTACTTCAAAGCCCAGACCATGGCAGGCATAGTTTTGGATTTGGCGAGACATGTGGCCCCTTCAGCGGGGTGGCTGCTGTTTGCGCCGCAGGACCAGCAACTCGGCATTGGCGGTGAGGACCTCGCGCAGAGCGTCCTGAAAGGCGCGGCCAGCTTCGACGCGCCGGCGGACGTCGTCCACCCACTTGATAGGAATTCGTTCCACACGCGCTTTTCCCTGCGACCATGAAAGTGAGAGACCAAACGGATGGCCCTCGCCAGACGCGCAATGGCAAGTGGGTTTGCCACAGCGGCGGTGGCTGAGGGAGAGCGAACCAGGCAGCAGGTCATCGGGGAAGGGGAATTGGCGGAGCAGCGCGAATTTGCGCTGGCGGAGGCGGGCAGCTTCGGGACCTTTTGGGCTGAACTCCATCTTGAAAGCAATTATGCATTCAGAATTGAACGTCAGTCAAGCCTTTCTGCGAACGCGAAAATAGAAACGATTCAAGTGGCCATTCGGCTGAACGATCCACCCGTCCTTTTCATCGCCCTGGCGTCTTCTGTGGAAATGATGTTGCGAGACGGCTGCCGTGGCGGCGGGACGCGTGTAATATGCACTTGCGCGTTTCCGTCGCGAATCGCGTCCGGTACCGTGACATGGTCATCTACCTCGGTATGTTATTGAAAGAATGGAAGCTCGTTTGTCGGTTTTTCTGTTTGCGGGGATTGTCGGCGGCCTCGAGTTGCTGACACTGGCAACGCTCAGGCTGCCCAACTGAAGCGGCAGGAACCAGTGGATCCCGCTCGCACCTGGTTTCGGCGGCCTGCATGGAATCCAAGAGCCTCCGCAGTTCCAAAAGTGCCTCAAGCGGGATCGGCGGCGACGGCATTAGCTCCTCAACACTATGGTCGATTCTACAAGATGTGGTCGCTCATCGGCGCGCTGTTTCCTTCGGTTTTTATCCCCCACTTTCGTCGGAGCCACTTTTGCGCAAGCGATGGCAGTCTGCAACACTGCTCCGTTGGGTCGCCACTACGCGTCAGGGAGGACCGACTGGCCTGGCGCGGCATCAAATCGTCTCCGGTCGGCACACCGGCCAGGATTCTGTAGCCAGCGATTCCAGTGCGGTCAGGAATGAGCAATGTGAGCGGCGCAGGTCTCCTGTTGACATTCGACCCAGGAAAGATTACCTTCGGGTAGAATGCCGACACGAAAACCCGAAGACGACCGGATTGCCCTGTTACAGGGAACGCTGGACCTGCTGATCATGCGGACTCTCCTTTTCGGCAAGGAGCACGGACAGGGGATCGCACGCGCGATTCAGTCCATGAGTGGGGATGAGCTTCTTGTCGATCATGGGTCGCTATACCCGGCAGTGCAGCGATTGGAGGACAAGGGTTGGCTGGCGGGGGAATGGGGCGCCAGCAGCAACAACAGAAAGGCGCGATTCTATAAGCTCACGCCAGGTGGCAGGAAACAACTCGCATCCGAAACGAGGCAGTGGGAGCGGATAGTTGCCGCCGTGGGAAGGATTTTGGCGGCTGAGCTCCCGGCCGGATAAGGAGCAAGCCATGGGGTTCCGCAGACGTCAGTACAGTGACTTTCACTCTGAGATCGAAGCCCATATTCGCTTGGAAGCGGATCGACTTATCGCCGAGGGGATGCCGCCAGCGGACGCGCAGGCGGCTGCACGGCGTGCGTTCGGCAATATCGGTATCGCTCACGAGAGATTCTACGAATCGCAGCGATGGATGTGGTGGGACGAGTTGCGCCGCGATCTGCGATACGGTCTGCGGTCGCTGGCGAAGACTCCCTCCTTCACGGCGGCCGCGGCTCTGACGATCGCTCTCGGGGTCGGGGCAAATACGGCGGTATTCAGTCTGATCGATGCGGTGCTGCTGCGATCGCTCCCGGTGCGGGATCCTGCGGGATTGGTTTTCGTGCTGGCAGCCGGCAATTCCGGAGCGGTGGCTGCTCCGCCATATCCGGCCTTCGCCCGATTGAAGGAACAAACGTCCGCGTTCGCCGGCATGGCAGCTTTCGCAACCGATGAGATCCGCATCGAGATCGACGGCCACCCCGAGCCGGCGAACGGCCAGATCGCAACCGGAAACTACTTCTCGCTGCTCGGCGTTAAAGCCTCCCTCGGACGGTTGATGGATACTAGTGACGAGAACATGGATCCGCCGATCGCGGTCATCAGCGACCGGTATTGGCGGCGGAGGTTTCTCGGCGATCCCGCGGCCCTCGGGAAAACGGTTGCCGTTGGGGGACGGACCTTCACGATTGTTGGCGTAACCCCGCCCGGATTTGCGGGACTGCGGCCCGGATTTGCAGTGGACGTTACCCTTCCGATCGGGCGCAAAATGGAATCGCTGGGAGGGCATGACATCGTCGCACGATTGAAGCCGGGGGTCCCGGACGGCCGGGCAGAGGCGGAATCGGCCGCGGCGCTGCGTGCTGCGCTTTCGGAATCGGGCTTTCCCAAGGACCTCATCGAACAGCGCTTCCGCAAGGTGGAATTGCGGCCGGCGGGACATGGCGCGGACACCCTGCGCGGACGTTTTACACAACCGCTCTACGCCCTGGTGGGGATCGCCGCCATGGTGCTGCTGTTGGCAGCCGCCAACATCGCGAATCTGCTGCTGGCTCGCGGACTCACGCGCCGCCGCGAGTTTGCGATCCGGCTGGCCGCGGGCGCCGGCCGCATGCGGCTGGTTCGGCAACTCGTCGCGGAAACGCTGCTCCTGTTCGCGTGCGGAGCGGTCCCGGGTGTCGTCCTCGCGCGGGCGGGAGTCAAGGTCATCGAAGGCATGTTCGCCGACGGACGCCGCGCGATTACGATACAGGCGGAGCTCAACTGGCGGGTGCTGGGCTGCGCAGTTGCGGTGACTCTGATAGCGGGTCTGCTCGCGGCTCTGTTTCCGGCGTGGCGCGTGTTTCGCAGCGACCTCGAGCAGGTGATCCGCGAGGGACAGGCCCGCAGCAGTGAATCGCGCGCCTCCTCAATGCTGCGCCAGGCCCTGGTGGCATTTCAGGTTGCCGTATCGCTGGTTCTCCTGGTTAGCGCGGTGACGTTTGCCGGGACACTGGCGAACCTGCACGATCTCGATCCCGGCTTCCGCAACGACCGGGTGCTGACCATGTCGGTCGAGTTGCCGGGAGACGGCGGGCAAGCAGTCAAATCGGCGGCCGTCTGGAACAACGTCGCCACGGCTGTCCGGGAAATCCCTGGTGTGAAATCGGCGAGCCTCGCGAACTACACACCGCTCTCGGGGAGGGATCGCCGGGCCCGTGTGGCCATTCGCGGATACGCGCCCGCGAGCGATGGCGACGACATCGTCCACATCGATCACGTCTCGGAAGGGTACTTCGAGACTCTCGGAATCCCGCTGCTGCAAGGGCGGCTGTTTACCGTTCAGGATGCGGACGGCGCGCCGAGAGTCGCGGTAATCAACGAATCCGCCGGCCGAAAGTTCTTCGCCGGTCGCGATCCGGTGGGGCAGCTTCTGGCAGTCGACCAAGTCGAGTACCGGATTGTGGGAGTAGTGCGGGACACGAAACACAACAGCCTCCGCGAGCCGTCCGCCCCGTTCGCATTCCTGCCGCTGCGTCAGCCGCTGTCCCCGGACAGACGGATTACGCTGTCCGTTGCTTCCGTAGTGCCATTCGTGGAGGCGGCATTGCTGCAACCCATCCGGCGCAAGCTGGCGGAAGTCGATTCCGGCTTGATGATTTCGGAGGTGATCTCCATGCGGCGGCAAATTGACGCCACGCTGCTGACCGAGCGGCTTCTCTCCGGACTGGCAACCGCATTCGGCGCTCTCGCAATGATTCTGGCGTCGGTCGGATTGTACGGAGTGCTCAGCTACCGCATCGGGCAGCAGCGCCAGTCGATCGGCATTCGCATGGCGCTGGGCGCATCGCCCTCGACCGTCGCGGGCGACGTGCTGCGGCAGAGCGGAATCGTGCTTGCAGCCGGGATGCTTTCCGGCCTGCCGCTTGCCCTGATGGCTGCGCGTGCGGCGGATTCGCTGCTCTGGGGAGTGAAATCGGGCGATCCCACGATTTACCTCATGGGAGCCGCGATAATCTGTCTGGCCGGATTCGTAAGTGCCTGGCTGCCGGCGCGACGTGCGTCGGCCATAGAACCTGCAGAAGCGTTGCGGCACAGTTGAGTTGTCCGCATGCTCGAAGGCAATGCCGATTCATCTGTAGCGCCAAGCGGATTTTCCCGCGAGTAGTCGCGATGTGTTTACCGCTATTCGCGAGCCACTACTCCGGCCCTACTCGATGCCGGGCAAAACCATTGTCTGCGTGTCGATGATGATCGGCCGCCGCGCCCTATCACCTTCCTTGATCCGGCGCACTTGTTCCTGCACCCCTGGCGAGTATGGCCCGCCATCTGCTTGATGAGCTCCGTCGCCTCGGCGGCCGTGCGACGACCGTGTTCTCCGCTTTTCGCCCGCCGTATTCGAAGCTCCGTGTGTCGACCGCCCGCCCAATGGACTATCAGCTTCACTTCATTCGTTGCCTTATCCACGTTGGCCACGATCTCTTCAATCAAGATCCGCGCGATCCGCTGCTTCAACCCCATGTCGCCCGATGTATTCCAAACAGTCGGCAGATCCTGGGCAAGACTCAGCAGCACGTCTCTGTCTGGCATGGGCGTCGGCCGCGGCACTGAATCGAGGTCTTTCAGACTGCGCTCCAGTTCCTCAACCTGCTGGAGCGCTGCATTCCAGCGCGCTTCGAGTTCGGCACTCACGAGCCGGTTGTCGGGATCGACAGCCTCGTACCTTCTCGCTGCGAGGCGGGCTTGATATCGAGCCTGTTCCAATTTGAGGCATAACGCTTCGCGTCGCTCCAGAGGTTTGTGAGCACAGCGCTCCGCGGCCGCAATTGCTGCCTCAATCGCGTTGGGCTCAATGGCTTTCAGAATGGCTTTGGCAACGGCCTCATCCGGCCGGGCGCTGGCAAAGGCCAGGCATTGCCGCGTGTGCTCCTGATCCTTGACTCCCAGACAGCGATACCGCACGATTCCGCGTTTTCTACCACCGTAGACGACATGCATCATCCGGCCGCATCGGCCACACCGCAGCAGAACCGGTCAACAGGCCGTTGCCGCCGCGGCCAGCCTTTCGCCCTTCCGCCGATCTGACGTAGTTGTTCTCGGCCATCAACTTCTGATTCCGCTCGAACTGCTCCCATGTAATGTACCCCGGGTGGTGGTCCAGAATCACAATCGACCACTGCTCCCGCGGCTTTGGATTATTGGCGGTTCTCCGCGCTTGCCCGTTGACGATCACGGTTCGGGACTCCGACTTTCCGTAAACGTACGCGCCAGCATAGACTGGGTTGCCCAGCACTGCGTGCAGACTCCTGTAAACGGGCGGTTTCCATTCAACCGTCTCTCCGGGGCGATCGACGCGCGCAAACGGAACCAGAATGCCGTCTTCACGAAACGACAAGAACACCTGGTGCACGCTTCCCAGTTCGCCGAACTTGTCGAACACATGACGAATTGCTTGTTGAACCCGACGATCTGGATTCAGCTCGATACGTCCGTCTTCGGTCCAACAGAAACCGACCGGTATGCGGCACTGAAGTTCTCCGCGCCGCGCCTTTTGCCAGATCGCCGCCACAGAGCGCTGCCGCATGAGCGTCAGCTCAAACTCATTCATGATGCCCTTCAACCCGAGCAACAATCTGTCGTTGATCAGGCGAGGATCGTACACGCCGTCCGGCTCAATGACCAGCGCTCCTACCAATCCGCAGAGTTCAAACAGTTGGTGCCAATCCCGTCCGTTCCGCGCCAGACGGGAGGCTTCGATGCACAGGACGGCGCCGACTTGTCCCGAACACACCTCCGTTACCAGTCTCTGGAATCCTGGCCGTTCTTCTAGCCCGGATCCTGAACGTCCCAAGTCCGCATCGATCGTTTCGACATCGCTGAAGCCGAGACTCCGAGCGTGCTCCGTGAGCCCGTACTGCCGAAGCTGGCTTTCCCGATTCTGAAGCAGTTGAATTGGCGTTGACTGCCGGACATACACGATTGCCCGCCGCCGAAGATGCTCCTCAGTAATTTTCTGATTCACAGCGAGCCTCCGTCCGCGCCGGCCGGCTTGTTTGTGTTTGCAGCATCCAGGAGCAGCTCCGCGAGTGCGCCCTCCAGTTCCAGTTGTCTTTCCGTTGGCACGGTGATGCGGTCCTCGATTAACAAAGGCAGCTCGCGCTGTTTCTCGTCAGATTTCGTTCTCCGATTCATTCCGGGGCCTCCCAACGAGATTCTGTCGCACCGCGCGCGGCATGGCTGGGTGAACCCGATTCCAGGCCCGCCTGCGCGTCCGCATGCTCCGTCGTGTGGTCCTGACTCCGGAGCGCGGAATCCAGGAATGCGCGCAGTTCTGCCAAAGCAGTCAGACTGATTGTTGGTTCACCCAGCGACATCCGGGCGCAGACATCAGCGTCCGTCATCCAAACGGGTATGGTGGCAGTTGTTCCATCCGGAAACTCGCAACGCAGGCAGTCGGACCCCGCCCTGCCCCGCACGAGCCGTACGGCTTCACCATAGAACGGATGCCACCTATACCAAATGGTGACGCGTTGGATCTCATGGGTATCATGTGACTGAATCGTCACATAGAGGGATGCTACCTATACTGGACGACCTTCGCCACGCCCTGCGGGGACTGCGCCAGTCCCCCGGCGTTCTGGTAATCGGGATTGCATCACTGGCGCTGGGGGTGGGCGCCAATGTGACCGTCTACAGCGTCGTCCGCGAAATGATCCTGGACGACTTCAGCGCCCGCCAGCCCGACCGCCTGGTGCGTGTCGGCGCGGACGTGAGTGACGCCAGCTATCGCGACCTCCGCCAGGCAGCGGTGTTCCAGGACGTGGCCTTCGAAACCGGTCTGGGCGACGTGAGTTGGCGGTCCGGAAGCCGTAGCGAAGTGGCTTGGCGGATGACGACCAGCGCGAATTTCTTCGATGTGCTCGGCGTGGGGGCGTCGGCCGGGCGGTTGTATTCGCAACGCGACGAGGGCCGTCCGGTGGCGGTCGTGAGCTACGGGTTTTGGCGGAAGCGGCTGCACTCCGACCGGCGCGCGGTGGGGCTCGGGCTGGCTCTGAATGGCAAGCTCTATACGGTTTTGGGAGTGCTGCCGCGGGATTATCGCAGCATCCTGGGCCACGGCGTCGCCCCGGAGTTGTACCTGATCGGCGAGCCGGGTTCACGTCGGCGGTACCATCTGTTCGCACGGCTGCGTGACGGTCTCACAAGGACGCAGACCCAGCAGGCGTTCGCCGCTGCCGCCCGCGTCATCGGCGGCCCCGATTTCGCACGGCGGATCGCACGGCTGCGGCCTATGGGAGGGCTGGTGGCCAATGCCGCCGCGACGGGAGACGATCGGCGGTTCTTCCTGTTCTTCGCGATGCTGTTCGGCACTTCGGCGATGCTTGCCTTGATCGGTTGCAGCAATGTCTCCGGATTGCTCTTGGCGCGGAACATCGCGCGGCAGCGGGAACTGGCGATCCGCCAGGCGCTCGGCGCCAACCGGCTTCAGGTGGCGCGGCAGCTGTTCGCGGACGCGGTGGTGCTCGTGACGTTGGGCGCGTGCGCCGGTCTCCTGGTGGATGCCTCGCTGCGCCATTGGCTGAGCGATGTGCACTGGCCATCGGCTTACAATCTGCCCGTCGAGTTTCACTTTCCGAACGATCGCGGTCTGCTTCTGTACGGCGTGGCGGCGGCGCTCGTGACGCTGCTTTTGTCCTCGCTCGTGCCCGCGCTGCGCGGCTCGAAGGTGGACCTCGGGCTCGCGATGAAACAGGGAGAGCCGGCGTTCTCCATCCGGCGATGGAACCTGCGGAATACGCTCGTAGCGCTTCACGTAGTGCTGTCGATGGTGCTGCTGGCGCTCGGGCTGCTGTTCTTCCGGAGCTTCTCGCGGGTGGCCGGCATCGATCCGGGGTTCGACGTCTCGCACACGATGGTCGCGCAGGTACATTCCTTTCCCGGAGAGCATACGGGCGAAAAGCGCTGGATCTGGCGCGACGCCTTGGTTCGGCGGATGCGGGAGGTTCCCGGAGTGCGGGGCGTCACTTCGGTGGGCACGTTGCCATTCATGGGTGAGTTGCCGCAGGACGCCTTGCGGCGAAAGGGCGACCCGGCTGCGGTGGCGGTGGACGCGTACTCGATGGGCGCGGGCGAGCAGTTCTGCCAGGTGCTCGGCATCCCGATCCTGCGCGGCCGCGACTTCCAAATCGGCGACCGCACCCGCGAGCCCATGCCTGCGCTGCTGAATCAGGCGCTCGCACGGCGACTGTTCGGCGACGGCGATCCAGTGGGTGCGCGCCTCGTGGTGGGCCGCGAAAAAGAGCGTGTTCTGGAGGTCGTCGGCGTCATCGCGGACACCCGGATGCGCACTCTTGGTGAGGGGCATGCGCCAATGTTTTTCACGCCCTATGAGGACGCGCAGATGCTGGTTCGGCTGGCCGGGAACCCGGGCCCATGGATGAGGCCGCTGCGCGACGCGCTGGCCGCGGTGGATGCGACCGACGCCATCGAGATCCGCCCGCTGTCCGAAGCCGCGGCGGGAGCCATCTTCCCGATGCGGGCGGCCGCCGGGTTCCTGGGAGGGTTGAGCGTCCTCGGCCTGCTGCTGGTGTTGAGCGGCCTGTACAGCTCCGTATCCTACGCTACGCGACGGCGCACCCGCGAGATGGCGATCCGCGCCGCGGTAGGAGCCACGCGCGCAACGATTCTGTGGACGGCGATTCGAGACGGCCTGGCCGTTCTCGCCTGCGGCGTGGCAGTGGGCCTTCCGCTGGCCATTGCCGCCATTCGGCCTTTGACGGACATCCTGCCGGACGGGGTGGACCCCTGGAATCCAGTCATGTTCGCGACAGTCGCGCTGGTCCTGCTTGCCACAGGCGCCGGTGCCGCCTGGATACCGGCGCGAAACGCCGCCAGCGTGGATCCGGCACTCGCATTCCGGCAGGAATGACAGCGCCGGCGACGGCGGAACCGGTCAGGTTGCGACGGCGGCCAGGCAGAGTTCGAGGCGGCGCAAACCTTCAGCGAACATTTCGGAGTCGACTCCCATGCCGATGCGGAAGTGATCGGGCATTTCGAAGAAGTGCCCGGGGACCGCGGAGGTCTCGAACTCACGCCGCAGCCGCTCCAGAAACTCGCCGGCGCCGCCCTGATGCAGCCGCAGGAAGGCCGTGGTGCCCCAGTCGGTGGCGGCCCCGGAAACCGCCGCCTGGGCGGCGAGAAAAGCGGCGAGGCGGCCGCGATCGCTTTCGAGCACGCGGCGGGCGCGCTCGCGGATGGAGTCCAGGTGTGCGAAGGCGGCCGCGCCGAGCTGCTCGGAGGGGTGGGCGGGGGTGGCGGCGAAGACGTCGTTCAGCAGGCGCGTGCGATGGGCCAGTTCGGGCTGCGCCAGAATCCAGCCGCAGCGGAGCCCGCTCAAGCCGTAGACTTTGGTCAGGCTGCTGGTCACCACGAAGCGGGGTCCCAGGTGAAACGAGGTGCGTGCCGTTCCATCAAAAACGGCATCAAGGTAGACTTCGTCCACCAGCACGTGCGGGCCGAGGCTGCCGATTTCGCGCAGCACCGCATCGGGGGTCCTGACGCTCGAGGGATTGTGGAGGTTGGTGAGGACGATCAGCCTGGTCTTGGATGTCAGGGCGCGGCGGACTTCCTCCGGGTCCACGCGAAAGCCATCCTGCTCGTGGCGGGGAAAGCGCCGGATGGCGGCACCCAGATAGAGCGCGCAATCGAGCAACGGGCCGTAGGCGGGATACTCGATGAGCACTTCGTCGCCCGGCTCGAGGAGTGCGGCCATGGCCAGGTGGTTCGACATGGAAGTACCCGCGCACTCGACCACGCACTCCGGTTCCACGCCCTGTTTGCGGGCGATGGCGTTCACCAGCGGCGCGTAGCCGTACTTGTTGTCGCCGTTGATTTCGAGCGTGCGGAAATCGAAGGGCAGCTCGCGCAAGGGGAAGGGGCCTACGCCGCTGGTCGCCAGGTTATAGCGGGCCCGGCTTTGGGTCTTGGCCCAGTGCAGGTATGGGGATTGCTTGTGTCTCATCGGCGGCGCCAATACAAATATACGGGAATGCCCGTCAATAGGATGCCCAAGGCCACCGCACTGTTGGCGGGGTAGGTGACGATGGTGCTCGCTACGATTCCGGCGGATACCAGAACGAACAGCCCCGTAGTATAAGGATGCCCGGGCGCCAGATACACGGGACGGGCGGCGCCGGCAACAACCGCCCGCCGCCGGAAGACGAACAGCGAAGCCGCCGTGAGGGCAAAGAAAATGAAGTCCACGGCGACATCGTAGTTCAGGATCTGTTCGTATTTGCCGGAACAGGCGATAGCCGTGGCCAGGACGCCTTGCAGGGCGATGGCCACCACCGGGGCGCCGGTGCGCGGAGACAGCCAGCCCACCCCACGGAAGAACAGGCCGTCGGCGGCCATGGCGTGGTAAACGCGGGGGGCCGTGAGCATGCCCTGGCTCAGGAAGCCCAGGGTGGAAACCGTGATGCCCACAGCAATCCACCACGCGCCTCGCGCGCCCATAGCGGCGCGCATGACGTCCGATGCGGGGGTGGCGGTGCGGTCGAGTCCGCCCGGGCCCAGCACGCGCAGGCACACCACGTTTACTGCCAGGTACAGGACCACCACACCGATGACACCGAGCACCAGGCCACGCGAAAGGTCGCGCGCCGGGTGTCGCATTTCGCCGGCGACGAAGGTGGCGGTCTGCCAGCCGCCGTAGGCGAAAGCGACCGGAATCATGGCGGCGCCCACCGCGCGGAGGAGCCCGGATCCGGGCGCCGGGTCAAGCAGCGGCAAGGGGTGGATGGCGCCGCCGCCGAGCGTCATGCCAAGCACCACCAGCGCCCCGATGGCCGCGGTCTTCATGAGCATGAGCGCGCTTTGCACGTTGCTGCCGGCGCGCGCCCCCAGGCAATTGATGCCGGTAAGCCCCAACAGCACGGCCGATGCGATGGCGCTGTCGCCCCACGGCACACCGCTGATTTCGCGAAAGTAGGCGGCAAACGTGACGGCCACGGCGGCCATGCCGCCGGTCTGGGTGACCAGCAGCAGCACCCAGCCGTAGACAAATGCCACCGCCGGATGATAGGCCTCGCGGAGATAGGCGTACTGCCCGCCAGCGCCGGGAAGCCGCGTGGCCAGTTCGGCCCAGATGAACGCGCCCGCCATGGCCAGCGCGCCGCCCAGCACCCACGCTCCCAGAATCAGGAACGGACTGTGCACCTGGTGGGCGACCACGGACGGATTGCGAAAAATGCCGGAGCCCACGATGCCGCCCATGACGATCATGGTGGCGTCGAACAGCCCGAGCCGGCCGGCCGGCTTCGGCAGGGTACGCCGATCCGCCGCCGGCCGCGGCCTCATTTCCACTTACCGGAGTGCACTTCGTTCAGGTACGCCTCCAAGTCGCCCCACAGCGCGCCGTAGCGGTCGTCGCCGCCGAGCAGATCGCTACGCCCGTCGAACCAGAACGCGCCCGAGCGGTTGACTACGTAGACGATTTTTCGCTGCTTGATGAAACCGTGCTTGCCGAGCGCATTGAGGCGGTCGATGGTGCTGTGGGGGCTGTTATTGGGGTGGGTGTGCGCGAACCCGACCTGTTCCAGCTCGAATTCGGGCAGCTTCCCGACCGGCTCCCACTCGCCCTCGCCCTTTCCCGGAGTGATCGGCGCGAAGGCGTACTTCCATCCTCCTGCCGACTGGTCTTGCCAGCGAAACATCTCAGCGCCGTACTCGGTGCTGTCGGCGGATCCTTCTTTCGGCAGGAGTCCGGTAAGCAATGTACACAACTGGTATGCCACCATCTTCTCCGCCGGATAATATGTGAGATTCTCTTCTGTCCAGGTTCCCTTACCCATGCCCGTTACTCCGATGCGGAAGCTCTTCCTGGTAGCCTATCATGCGCCGGCGGCGCTCACGGACGAAGGAGCCTGGCCAGCCTGGCGTGCTGCGCCATTTCGGCGATCTGGTTGGGCGTGTGGCCTTTGTGGTCCTGCACGGAGAGATCACCGCCGGCGGCGAGCACCGCTTCCATGAGCCGGGCATTGCCGCGCGAAGCGGCCTGGTGCAGCGCGGTCCATCCGTCGGCGTCCTGAATGTTGGGACTGGCGCCGTGAGCCAGGATCCACAGGGTTTGGGGAACCTGTCCCCAGCGCACGAGGTCGTTCAGCAGAGGCTTGCCGTTGGAAGTGGCGCCGTCGAGATTGGCGCCATGCGCCAACGCCTCCTCGGCGTGTTCGTAATGCTTGCCCCACACTGCGTGGCTGAGCGCCTCGGTGGCGTCCGCGCCGTGGTCCAGGAGCAGGACAAAGAGCGCCTTGTCCGGCGCGCCGGCGGCCAGGTAGGCCGCGTCGATATCGTGGGACCACGACTTGGTTTTGGCTCTCACATCGGCTCCGGCGTCGATCAGCATCCGGGCGATTTCGACGGCCCCGATGCCCGGCATGCGCGAACCGGTGGCGCAGGCCAGCGCGGTGAGGCCGCCGCCGTCGCGTTCCTGGGCGAACCCGGGCCGTTCGCGGAGGGCGCGTTCCACCCCGGCCCGATCGCCCAATGCGGCGGCGGCGAACCCGTCGCCGGCATCCACGGTTTTACGCAAGCGGATGACATATTGCGGCTGGCCCGCGAAAGCGGCCACGATGATCGCGCGGGCCGAGGGCCAGGCTGCGTGAAGGTTCGGGTCGGCGCCATGATTCAGCAGCCAGTCGAGGCAGTCGAGCCGTTCCGTGGTGGCTTCGGAGACCGCGTGCGGCTCTTCCTGGATGAGGGCGTGCAGCGGCCGGTAGTGGTGCCAGGATGCGTTCAGGTCCGCGCCATGCCGATGCAGCAACTCGATCGCCTTCTGAAAAGCCAGCCGCGCGGCTTCGACGATGGCGCGCGGGTGGCGCGCCAGCTCGGGTTTGGCTTTGAGCGCCTCTCGAACCGCGGTGAGCTTGCGTGCCCGCAAGACTTGTACGAGTGCCTCGGCCATCGGTGATATTCAATCACAGCCGGCCCGTTTTGTATCGCGTTTCCTCGCACAGCAGTCCGGCGCGCTACCGGTCCGCGGCGCGCGCACCCGCCTCGCAACCCCGGATACCATGGATCGGAACGCACCTGGGTGCCCGGCGCACTCGGGCGGCCATCTCGGGCGGCTCGGGCGCAGCCGTCTCGCAACATCATTTCCACAGAAGACGCCAGGGCGATGAAAAGGCACGGGTGAATCGTTCAGCCGAATAGCCACTTGAATCGTTTCTATTTTCGCGTTCGCAGAAAGGCTTGACTAACGTTCAATTCTGAATGCATAATTGCTTTCAGATGGACGTTAGCCCAAAAGGTCCCGAAGCCGCCCGCCTCCGGCAACGCAAGTTCAGTTGTCTCCGTCAGTTCCCCTTCCCCGATGACCTGCTGCCTGGTTCGCTCTCCCTCACTCACCGCCGCTGTGGCAAACCCACTTGTCATTGCGCGTCTGGCGAGGGCCATCCGATTTGGTTTCTCACTTTCATGTCGCAGGGAAAGCGTCGTGTGGAACGAATTCCTATCAAGTGGGTAGACGACGTCCGCCGGCGCGTTGAAGCTGGCCGCGCCTTTCAGGACGCTCTGCGCGAGGTCCTCACGGCCAATGCCGAGTTGTTGGTCCTCTGGCGCAAACAGCAGCCACCCCGCTGAAGGGGCCGCATTCTCGACAGATTCAAAACTATGCCTGCCATGGTCTGGCTTTGAAGAACTATTTCCAGCAACCCGGCGATGGTCGTACCCAGCCACACATTCCCGCGACGGACATCGTGTGGGCCGTGGTGATGAGCCGGATCCTGCGAATCACCAGCTTTTTGCGCCTGGAGTGGTTAGTCCACTCCGCAGCACGAATTGGGTTAGGCGTGAGAGCGGCCTTCGGCGATGATGCCTTGGCCTACTGCACCGAACGTATGAACCCCGAGTCGACGCGACTGGCTCTAGCGGCAGCACTGCACCAGGCCAAACGGAACAAGGCCTTCGAGAATAGCCGCTTTATCGGTCTGGCTCTGGACGGCACCGGCGCAGGCCGCACCTATAGGGAACCCTGCTCGTTGTGTGATCCCATCAAGGACGCCAAAGGCGAAGTGCACGGTTGCCTGCATCATTTTGTGCTGGTCAGTGTGGTGGGCGCTGGTTTAACGCTGCCGATCGATGTGGAGCCCTATGGGCCAGGCGACAGCGAGTATGCCGCCGCACAGCGATTGCTGCGGCGCGCCGTAGAGCACCTGGGACCACGCTTCGCCGACTACGTGGTAGGAGACGGCGCTTACGCCACAGCTCCTTTCTTGCACACCACCGAGGATGTCGGACTACCCGTGGTGGCGCGCCTGAAGGAGAACCTGCCCCTGTTGGCCGCCGACGTACGCGCTCGCTTTGATGGTCAGCCGCCCCAAGCCGTGTTCCAGGAGGGCAATGACCGAGTCGAGGTCTGGGACGCTGATGACTTCGCCCCTTGGGAAACCCTCCACTGGCCCACCGTGCGCGTGCTGCGCTACCACCAACACAAGCGCGATGGCACGGTGGTCCAAGCCGAATGGCTGACCAACTTCACCGTCGCCAAACTGGGCAGCCTGAGTTTCTATCGCATGGCCAAGAGCCGTTGGGAGATCGAGAATAGGGGTTTCAACGACGGCAAGAACCGTTATGGCATGGAGCACATCTGCCACCATGAGCCCAACAGCATCCTGATCGTATGGCTGCTGATCGCACTGGCCCTGGTGATCGAACGCCTCTATCGGTTGCGTTATCTGCATCGCGGTGACCACGGCGTTCGCTCCGCCATGCAGTTGCATGATTATCTCTGGTTGACCCTCGGAGGCCGCAACCCGCCCGACACCGGTTGAAACCGACGCCGTGCGGACGGCTGGCAGCACTCCGTTGCTCTTTGACAACTCGATCGCTTTGCCGTGGAGTCATCCCGCCCAGAGGCCCGCCGTCGGTCGAAGGTCCCCAGAAACCCCCTGCCTCCCCAACTCAAACCCACTCCACAGCGCCGGACCCCTGCTTCGCAACACTTCCGAAACGGCGGCTCGGGCGGCCATCTACCGAACCGGACCAATCAAATGTGATATACTCCGCGGCCACTGGAGGGTTTGTCGTGTTGAAAGTTGTAACAGGGATTTGTATTTTTTCGTGCGCGGCACTCGCACAAATTGGAACTTCCACGATTACCGGGCGGGTCAGCGACTCCTCGGGAGCGGTGGTACCGACCGTCAAGGTGGGCATCGTTCACAAGGCGACCAACTTCACCTACTCGGCGGTAACGAATAGTGACGGCATCTACCGGGTGCCCTCGCTTCAGCCCGGCGCGTACCGGGTGACCTTCGAGGCGCCCGGATTCAAGACCGCCCTGCGCGACGATGTGGACCTGCGCGCCGGCGACACGCAGGCGGTGGATATGGTCATGCAGGTCGGCCAGATCACGGAATCGATCGAGGTCACCGGCACCGCGCAATTGCTTCAGACCGAGACCTCGGCGAGCGGTTCGGTGGTCAGCGGTAACGTGCTGTACGAGATGCCGCTCTATCAGCGCTACGTGAACTCCACGCTCAACCTGGTTCCGGGGATGTCCAGCGGGGGCTTCGCATACGGCGGCAGCCTGGGCAGCTATCACCTGGCGGGCCAACGCAACGGCTCCATCGGGATCTTCGAAGACGGCGTCAACGGCAACGATCAGGCGGGCGGCACCGAGACCATCAAGCCGCTGCAAAACTCGGTGGCGGAAGTTGACGTCATTACCACGCTGCCGCCGGCCGAGTACGGGCACTCCGCCGGTGGCGTGATCAGCGTAGTGAAGAAGAGCGGCACCAATGAGCTGCACGGCATGCTCTCCTGGTTCGGCCGCACCCGCATGATGCAGCACCGCCGCTACTTCGACGGCCAGCGCAGCAGCGATCCGTACCCCGGGCGTCCCAACGGCCTGCCGGTGTTTTTCATGCAGCCCGACGCCAATATCGGCGGCCCGGTGTACATCCCCAAGGTCTACGACGGACGCAACAAGACGTTTTTCTTTTTCGGCTATCAGCGCCTGCACGAGAAGAAGGTCGCGCAGATCTTCCAGTCCACGCCCACCCCGGACATGCTCCAGGGGATTTTCGATTTCCCGGGCGTGGCGACGAACGCCATCTACGACCCGGCCACAACCCGCCAAAATGCCAACGGCACCTGGGCGCGCGACCCGTTCCCGGGGAACCGCATTCCGCTGGCGCGTTTCGATCCGGTGGCGCGCAAGGTGCTCGGCTATGACCCGTGGGTGCTCCCCAATCAGCCCGGCTCTTACACCACCACCGGACCCAGCAACAACCTGCTGGCCGATGAGTTCGCGCGGACCTTCTTCAACGATTACAACCTCCGCATGGATCACCAGTTCTCACCCACGTTCAAGCTCTACGGCAGCCTGACGGAAAACGACCAGAGCGGCTTCGGGCGGCCCAAGCTGATCAAGCCGGACCTAACGGTGTTCGATGCGGCGGAAGGCAACTACTCGCCGTTCCGCCAGCTGAACGCATCGGTGGGCTACACCTGGGTGGCAAAACCCACCCTGGTCAACGACTCCCGCGTGGGTTACTACCGCCGACGCAACGACACCAGCGTTCCTTCCTACGGCGGCGACTGGCCGGCCAAGCTGGGCATTCCGAATATCGCTCCCTCGCTGATGCCCTCGTTCGGCATTTACAACATTACCGGCGCGACTCCGGGCAAGACGATCAACGAAACCATTTCGTTCCGCAACGACACCACCTGGATGCACGGGTCCCACGCGGTGAAGTTCGGGTACGAAATCCTTCGGTACCGGTTGAACAGCGCCAACTTCGCGCGGCCCGCGGTCTTCGCCTTCGATGGCGTCACCTCCGGCCTCCAGCCCAACGGCGCATCGATCTCGAATACCGGCATCACTTTCGCTGGTTTCCTCACCGGCTACGTGCGCCAGGCCACCTTCACCGCCGAACTCACCAGCTGGCTGCCGCGTTCGAGCATCCACAGTTTCTACGTGCAGGACGACTGGAAGATTACGCGGCGCCTGACCGCGAATATCGGCCTGCGGTACTCCAACGAGAGCCCGTTCCAGACCAAGTACGGGATGGCCAGCAGCTTCGACCCTAACGTGCGTGACGACCTGACGGGCCAGATGGGCGCCATCATCCACCCCACCGACGGACTGAACGCCAGGGACAACAACAACTTCAACCCGCGCGTGGGGCTGGCGTGGCATCCGGTGGAAAAATGGGTGCTGCGCGGCGGCGTCGGCATGTATACGGTGGATGTGAAGTTCCCACAGACGCGTGGCCAGTTCGATGAATATGTGGCCACCGCCAACCAGCAGCCTGCGCCTGGAATCCCGACGCCGGTCTTCCAGATCAGCCACGGGCCCGACCCGGTGGAATTCCGGCTGCGGCCCAACGGCACGTCTCCGTTTCTCGGCACCAACTACGGATCGCGCACGGTGGAATGGTGGGACCCCAAGCTGCGCAACCCCTACGTGGTCGACTTCAACGTGAGCGCGCAGTACGAGTTCATCCGCAACTACCTGCTGGAAGTGAGCTACCAGGGCTCGTCCGGCGTGGGACTGCTCGAGCGGTGGCAGTACAATACCTTTCCGATCGACTATTTCGCCGGCAACCCGGGGCGGCAGAATGCGGTACAGGCGGCGGCGCAGAATTACCGGCCGTTTCCACAATTCGGCGACATTCGGCTGCGCTCGAACTTCGGGCACAGCACCTTCCATTCGGGAACCGTGAAGGTCGAAAAGCGCATGTCGAAGGGGCTGTACTTCTCGACGTTCTATACCTACGCCAAGGCCATCGACTCGCAGGACAATAACAATGACGGCGGCGGCGTGGCGCCGATCCAGAATCGCAGCCTGGAGAAGGCACGGGCCGGCTTTGACCGCACGCATCGCATCATCGGCGTGGTGAGTTACGAATTGCCGTTCGGCGCGGGCAAGAAATGGGCGGCCAGCGGCTGGAAGAAATGGGCGATCGGGGGCTTCGAGTTGTCGTGGATCCAAACCCAGGAAAGCGGCAATCCGCTGACCTTCAGTTACGCCGGCAGCCCGTTCAACTACTACCCCGGATTCGCCGGCAACGCGAGGCCCGACCGGATCGGACCGATCCAGATCCGCGACAACTGGTACGACCTGGGCGGCGACCGCTTCAACAACGGCAACATCAACTCCGTCTACACCGGCAACCGCAACGGCCTCGACAACTTCACGCTCCCCGGCGGCTGCCCGGAAACGATACCGGCGGGATTCGACCGCACGCAGTGCGATTTCCGCATCGGCAACGCCGGGCGCAACATTATCAGCGGCCTGCCGCTGCGCTGGACACAGGTTTCGGCGCAGAAGAATTTCCAGATCAAGGAGCGCTACAAGGTTCAGTTGCGCTGGGACATGCAGAATGTCTTCAAGCGCTACAACTTCAACGCCCCGACTACCAGTGTCAACTTCCGCAACGTATCGCAATTCGGCAAAGTGTCGAGCGACCCCACCACGGCGTCGCTGGGCGGCCAGCCGCTGATGAACCTGACCCTGATGGTTCAGTTCTGATCGGCGCGAGACGACTCGCGAACCGGGCGCGCCGCCCGTTGTTACAATGACGCACCAGGAGGGCCGCATGGAACATCGGAGCCTGACGCGTCGCCATCTGCTCACAACGGGCGGCGCCGTTTTGGGAAATCTGGCGCTGGGGGGAATCGGCAGGGCGAGCGCTCCCGCTTCGACGGTGGCGATCGCGCGCTGCCGCGATTACCAGCGCGATGCAATCGATCGTACCCTGCGTACGCTGCTGGACCAGATCGGCGGTATCGGGTCGTTGGTGAAGGGGAAGACGGTCGCACTGAAACTCAACCTGACCGGGCAACCGCAACGGTTCCCGATCGATCCGAACCTGCCGTATCGCACCGAGCCCACCACGGCGCTGGCAACCGCGCACCTGCTGGCGCGGGCGGGGGCGCGCCGCATCCGCATCATCGAGACGTTCTTCCCGGCGCGCCAGGACATGGAACTCTGGGCGCGGTACCGGCTCGACATCGACGCCATCAACAATGTGGGCTGCCCGGTGGAGTGGGAGAACGGGCAGAACCTGGGCCGCGCCAGGCAGTATGCGCGGATAAAGGTGTCGGACGCCTACATGTATCCGGCCTACGACCTGAATCATTCGTTTCGCGATTGCGACGTCTACGTGTCCCTGTCGAAGCTCAAGAACCACTGGCTGGCGGGCGTCACCATGTCGCTGAAGAACAACTTCGGCATCACACCGTGCTCGCTGTACGGCAGCGACTGCGGCCCCAGCGGCAACGAAGACCCGCGGCAGGAGCGCGGCGGCGTGTGTCACAACGGCACGGTGCGGCCCCCGGCGGGTGTGGAGCAGGAGTTGCATCCCGATTCCCCGCGCGATCCCGGTTATCGCATTCCGCGCATTGTGGCCGACCTGGTGCGGGCGCGGCCGATCGATCTGGCCATCGTGGACGGCGTGGAATCCATCCGAGGCGGGGAAGGCGCCTGGAACCCGGGCGTGCAGATGATCCAGCCCGGAGTGATGCTGGCGGGCCGGAATCCGGTCTGCCTGGATGCCGTGTCGATGGCGGTAATGGGCTACGACCCGCACGCCGGCCGCGGCGCCAAGCCGTTCCTGCGCGGCGACAATACCCTGAAACTGTGTGAAGCTGCCGGCGTGGGCACCACCGACCTGAGCCGGATCGAAGTGGCGGGTTTGAGCATCAAGGATGCCCTGCACGATTTCGGACCCGGGCCGACCGGACAGAAGATCTGACGCGATGCCTACACGCCGCGGGTTTCTGGCCAACTCGCTGGGTACTTCGCTGGCCGCGCCTCTGCTGCGGGCGGCGCAGTTGGAGCGCCCGAACGTGCTGGTGGTGGTGCTGGACGATCTGGGTTGTCACGACCTCGGCTATCTCGGCGCGTCAGACTTGAAGACTCCGCACATCGATGCGCTGGCCCAGCGCGGGCTGAAGTTCCGCAACTGGTATTCGAACGCGCCGGTGTGCGCGCCGGCGCGGTCGGCGATTCTGAGCGGGCGGTTTCCGGCCAAAGCCGGAGTGCCCAACAATGGTCCGGCACTGCCGCACGACGTGCCGACTATCGCTTCGCTGCTCGGCGGCGCAGGTTACCGGACCGGTTGCATCGGCAAATGGCACCTGGGCAGCGCCGACGACACCGCGCCCACCGGACACGGGTTCGATTCGTTCTACGGCTTTCACAGCGGCTGCGTCGACTACTTCTCGCAGCGCTACTACTGGGGCGAGCCGCGCGTGCCCAACTACCACGACCTGTGGCGGAACCGCACCGAGATTTTCGACGATGGTCGGTATCTGACCGAGCGCATCGCCGAGGAGGCGGTGGATTTTATCGGGCGCAGCCGCGGCCGGCCTTTCTTCGCATACGTGGCTTTCAACGCGCCGCACTACCCGATGCACGCGCCCGAGAAGTACAAGGCGCGCTTTCCCGGCCTGGCGCGGGAGCGCCAGACCTACGCCGCCATGATCGCGGCCGTGGACGATGGCATCGGGCAGATCCAGCGCGCCCTGGAGACGGCGGGAGCCGCGGAGAACACGCTGCTGTTCCTGGTGGGCGACAACGGCGCGACGACCGAGAAGCGCGGCGGCCTGAACGGCAACTTCGCGACCGCCGGGAACAACGGCCGATTCAAGGGGTTCAAGTTCAGCCTGTTCGATGGCGGCATGCACGTGCCGGGCCTGGTCTCGTGGCCGGCCCGCATCCGCCAGGGCGGGTGGACCCCGGAACTGGCGATGTCCATGGATATTCTGCCCACCACCTGCCGCGCGGCCGGCGTTGCGGCACCCGCCCAGGTGGACGGACTGGACATTTTCGGGACAATTGTGGAGGGTCGGCCTTCACCCCACCGTGCGTTGTACTGGTCCCAGGGCGGCCAGCTAGCCACGCGGCGGGCCGGTTGGAAACTGGTGGTCAACGGCCGGCTGTACGACCGCCGCGACGATGGCGGCCAGCCCCTTACCGGTGAGGATGCGGTGTGGCTCTCGAACCTGGATGACGATCCCGGCGAGACGCGCAACCTGCGGCGCGAGCAGCCGAAGATCGTCGACGAGTTGCTGACGGATCTGTATCGCTGGCGCGATACACTACCCCAATAGGAGAAACTGGTGCGCTATCGATGGCAGCTCGGGATCTGGGTCGTGGCCGCCGCCGCGGCGTTCGCGCAATCGCGGTCCGCACCCGACATGCTGGTGTCTCCGGAAGTCCACCCCGACCGAACCGTGACGTTCCGCATTCGGGCCCCCAAGGCATCGGAAGTAAGCCTCTACGGGGACTGGATGCCAGTCGGGAAATTGCAGCCCATGACGCGTTCCGCCGAGGGCGTCTGGAGCCTGACCACGGCGCCAATCGAGGCGACGGGCCACCTCTACTGGTTCAACGTGGACGGCATCGTGATGGCCGATCCGGTGAATCCGAAAGTCAAATTGCGCCAGCGGACATCCGCCAGCATTGTGGAAGTGGCGGCGACGCCGCCCGCGCCGTGGGAGATTCGCGATGTGCCGCACGGCGTGGTGGTTGAGGAGTGGCAGAAATCGGCGGTGCTCAATCGCACCGAGCGGATCTTCCTGTATCTGCCGCCGGGCTACGGGAAATCAGCGGCGCGGTATCCCGTGTTGTACCTGGTTCACGGCAGCGGCGATGTTCCCGATTCATGGACCAACGCCGGCAACGCGAACCTGATCCTGGACAACCTGATTGCCGATCGCAAAGCGAAACCGATGATCGTCGTGATGCCTGCCGGGCACGCCGCGCCCTATGCCGCGGGACGTTCCGGAGGCAACAACGCGGAGCTGTTCGATCAGTACCTGCTGAAGGACGTGATCCCGCTGGTGGAGTCGCGCTACCGCGTGGCGGCGGGCGCGAAGAAACGGGCCCTGGCCGGGCTCTCGATGGGCGGCGGGCTCACCATCGGCACGGGCTTCAGCCATCCGGAACTGTTCGGCGCGCTCGGGATCTTCAGCCCGGGCATCCCGCAGAATTTCGAAACCCGCTTCGAGAAAGTGCTGGCGGATGCCAAGGGCACGAATGCGAAGCTGGGCCTGATCTGGATCGCCTGCGGCGACCAGGACACAACGGTGCAGTTTCCCCGCGTGCAGCAGTTCGCGGCGGTGCTGGAGAAGCACGGCATCCGCCATACGCTGCGAATCATCGAGGGAGGGGCTCACACCTGGCCCGTCTGGCGGCTCTGCCTGAGCGAGTTCGCCCCCCTGCTGTTCCAATGACGCTCGCGCGGATGGTGCTGGCGGTGCTGTCAACCGCTGCCGTCTTGTGGGCGGCATCACCGGTGCGCGTGGATCTGTTTCGCGCCGGGGAAGGCGGCTATCATACCTATCGGATTCCCGCTCTGATCGTCGCGCCGAACGGCACGCTGCTTGCCTTTTGCGAGGGCCGGCGCGGCTCGGCGGGCGATTCCGGCGATATCGACATCGTGTTGCGGCGCAGCGCAGACCTGGGCCGCACCTGGACGCCCGCCCAAACCATAGCCGACGTGGGAGACGACACCATCGGCAATCCGACTGCGGTGGTGGAGCGAAAAGCCGGCACGGTGTTCCTGCTGCTGACCAGGAACCCTGGCGCGATAACGGAACGGCAGATCAGCAGCGGACAGGGCACGCGCACCGTGTGGATCATGCGCAGCGCGGACAATGGCGCCACGTGGAGAGCGCCGGTGGAGATTACTTCGCAGGTAAAGCGCCCGGATTGGACCTGGTACGCTACCGGGCCCGGCAACGGGATTCAAACGCGCACCGGACGGCTGGTGATTCCCTGCGATCACAACCGGCGGGAGAACAACGAGCGGCACTCGCACGTGATTTTCAGCGACGACCGCGGCGAGACCTGGCACATCGGCGGCGTGGCCGAGGACCGCACCAATGAATCCGCCGTGGCCGAACTGCGCGACGGCACCCTGCTGCTGAACATGCGCAGCTATCACGGACGGAATCGCCGTGCGGTCGAGCGCAGCCGCGATGGCGGACTCACGTGGCTGCCGCTCGAGTTCGACGAGGCCCTGATCGAGCCGGTGTGCCAGGCCAGCCTGATCGCCGCGGCGCCACCCGGGCGGAAGACCGACGGCCGGCTGCTGTTTGCGAATCCCGCCGCCACCACGCGCACGCGAATGACGGTGCGGCTCAGCGAGAATGGAGGGCGCACCTGGCCTGCATCGCGGCTGTTGCATGAAGGTCCGTCAGCCTACTCGTCGCTCGCCATGTTGCGGCGCGGGATTGCCGGCCTGCTCTTCGAAAATGGCGACCGCGGCGCGTACGAGCGGATCACGTTCGCCCGGTTCGACCTCGCCTGGCTCCAGGAAGCCAAACGGGCCGGCACAAAATAAGGTCCGGGCGCCGTCCAATTTTCAAAATCGCCGCCTCGCTAACGCTCGCGACCGGTTGAACGGAACGCGTGGGGTGGGTGGAGGGATTTGAACCCTCGGCCACTGGAACCACAATCCAGCGCTCTACCAACTGAGCTACACCCACCATGAGGGAATCGACGCCTCTATCGTATCAAGCAGGCCGAAGCGCGGCAAATCGCTCCCCCTTGCCCATCGGCGCCGCCTAGAGCCCCGCGGACTTCCACAACTCATCCACCCGCCGCTTCACGTCGGCCGACATTTCGATGACTCCCGGCCATGGTCGCGTAAAGCCTTCCCTCGGCCACTTGCGCGTCGCATCAATCCCCATCTTCGATCCGTAGTCCGGCAGCCGGCTGGAGTGGTCCAGCGAGTCCACCGGTCCCAATACGAACTCGATGTCGCGCTGCGGATCGATATTGTTGAGCGCCTTCCAGACCACTTCGGCATAGTTCTGCACATCCACGTCCTCGTCCACTACCACGATGCATTTCGAAAACATCGCCTGGCCCGTTCCCCAGATCGCATGCATCACCTTGCGGGCGTGGCCGGGATAGGATTTGCGGATCGCGACCAGAATCAGGTTGTGAAACACCCCTTCGGGCGGCATAGCGATGTCCCGCACCTCGGGCAGTTGCAGCCGCATCAGCGGCAGGAAAATTCGCTCGATCGCTTTGCCCATGTAGTAGTCCTCCATGGGCGGCGGGCCGACGATCGTCGCTGTATAGATCGGATCCGCGCGCTGGGTGACGCACCTGACGTGAAACACCGGGTACTCGTCGGCCAGCGAGTAAAATCCGGTATGATCGCCGAACGGGCCCTCGGTACGCAATTCGCCCAATTCCACGTAGCCTTCGAGCACGATTTCCGCGTTCGCCGGCACCTCCAGGTCCGACGTCCGGCACTTCACCATCTCCACCGGGCTCTGCCGCAAAAAGCCCGCGATCACCATTTCATCGAGATCCGGCGGCAGAGGCAGAATCGACGAGTACATGGTCGCTGGGTCCGCGCCGATCGCCACCGCCACGTCCATGCGCCTGCGGCCGTGATGTCCCATGCGCCGGTAGTGTTCGGCGCCCTGTTTGTGGGTCTGCCAGTGCATGCCCGCGGTGCGGTCGTCGAACACCTGCATCCGGTACATGCCGCAATTCCGTTTTCCCGTGTCCGGGTTTTGCGAAAACACCAGCGGCAGGGTGATAAACCGGCCACCGTCTTCCGGCCAGCACTGCAGCACGGGATAGTCCAGCAGCGAGAATCCTTCGGTGCGCACCACTTCCTGGCAGGCCCCCTTCGACACGGTTTTCGGAAAGAAGCCGCCCATCTCCGCCAGCTTCGGTAGCATCTTGATCTTACCGAGGAGGCCCGCGGGCATCCGCATCTCCAGCAACTCCACGATGCGCCGGGCGACCTCCTCCACCGAGTCCACCTCGAGTGCGATCTCCATCTTCCGCATGGACGCGAACGCGTTGATCAGCACCGGAATGCGATAACCCGTCGGCTTTTCAAAAAACAAGGCCGGGCCGCCCTGTTTCACGGCGCGGTCCGCGAACTCCGTAATCTCCAGGATCGGATCCACCTCGCAGGTGATCCGTTTCAACTCGCCGCCTTCTTCCAGGGCGCGCAGAAATTCGCGAAGGTCGCGATAGGCCATAAGTTATGATTGTATTTAATACCGGTACATCCTGAGGAGAAAAAATTGTCCGATCGAGTCGCGTTCGTTACGGGTGCCAGCCGCGGCATCGGCCGTGTGATCGCATTGACGCTATCCCGGGCGGGATTCGGCATCGTGGTGGCCTCGCCCGAAATCGAGAACAACGAGAAGGTGGCCGAGGAGATCCGCGCCTCCGGTGGTGAGGCGGTCACCATGAATCTCGACGTCAGTTCCCCCGAATCCATCAAGGAAGTCTTCGGCCAGGTCCTCAAGGAGAAGGGCCGCATCGATGTTCTGGTCAACAACGCCGGAATCACGCGTGACGGGCTGGCCATGCGGATGAAACAGACCGATTGGGATCTGGTGTTGAAGATCAATCTCCACGGAGCGTTCCATTGCACGCAGCTGGTGATGCCGGGCATGATGCGCAATCGCTGGGGCCGCATCGTCAATATCGCATCGGTGGTGGGCCAGGCGGGCAGCCCCGGTCAGGCCAACTACGCGGCGTCGAAGGCGGGGCTCATCGGCCTGACCAAGGCCCTGGCCCAGGAAATCGCCAGCCGCGGTGTTACCGTGAATGCCGTCGCGCCGGGTTACATCGCTACCGACATGACCGCGGTGCTGCCCGAAGAGGTGAAGCAGAAGATTCTCGCTTCGGTGCCGATGGGCCGCATGGGCCAGCCGGAAGACATCGCCGGCGCCGTCAAGTTCCTCGTCAGCGACGATGCCGCCTATATTACCGGGCACATCCTGGCGGTGAACGGCGGCATGTATATGTAAGGGGCGCGCGCGCTTCCTAAAACGCGTACGATATGCCGACCATCGGCGTGAACATCTGAAACAGTCCGCGATCCGTGGCCCCATCGGCCGGTACGAACAGCCTTTTGGGAAACGGCGTGATGCCCTGCCGGAAGTCGGCTCGCAGGATGACGTGTCGCTGAACCCGGTACTTTACCCCCACACCCCAATCCACCAGCAGTCGCCACTGGTTCACCTCGGACAGCACGGCGATCTCCGGTGCGGGCTGGGGGCGGGGCTCCGGACCGGTCGTGCGATAGTATTTCGCGCCCATTCCCAACGCCACGTACGGCCGCAGTCTCTCGTCGCGGTCGCGCAGGTGGAAGAGCAGGTCGTAGGTGAACGCGTGGGACTGGCCCTGGATGTTTCCGCGCTGGTTGCCCGCCGCAAGGAACGGGTCGCCATCCTGGTAGAGATAGCGTATTTCGCCCGAGACATGATCGTAGAGATTCTCGCAGACCACGGCACCCGCGGTGAAGCGGTTGCGGATGCCGGCGGTCGCGGTGCCGGCCGCGGAGTTCACGCTCACGTCGCGGTATATGCCGTATCCGATCGTGGCCCCGATTTCATATTGCTGTGCAAAGCCCATTACGGCGCAGAGCATCGTCCCCAGCAGCAGGAGCCTCACTCTTGCAGTACACACCACACGGCACGGCCGACGCAATCGAGCTCAATCCGGCTCGGGGTGAACGGTCACATCGGCCGCGGGCGCAATGGTGTGGATGGCTCCCTCGATCAGATCCGTCAGGTGATGGGCCTGGGCGAGGGTCTGGCTCCCGTCCACCAGCACGTGCAGGTCGATAAACAGGGCCGGGCCGGAGTAGCGCAGGCGGACCTGGTGGCAGTTGCGCACGCCGGGCACGGCTTCCACCGCCGCGGCGATGCGCTCCTCCATACCCGCCGGCGCCGTATCCAGCAGGGCGTCGATCGTGCGCCGGCCCAGCCGCACCGACACCCAGACCACCACCGCGGACACCCCCAGGGCTGCCACGGCGTCGCCGCTGCGCAGGAAGCCCAACCGCGGCCACCACTCCGCGGCCTTCACCGCCGCCAGCCCCAGAATCACCACCGTGGAGCTCCAGATGTCCGTCTGGAAGTGGAGCGCGTCCGCTTCGAGGGCTTGGCTGTTGTACTTTTTGGCCGCGCGGGACAGCACCCGCGAACGCGACGCATCGATCACGATGGATGCCGCCATGACGCCGAACGACCACCAGTTGACCTCGACGTCCCCGCGGTGCGCCGCCAACCGGTGCACCGCTTCCTGCACGATCCACGCGCACGTCGCCAGCAGCAGCAGCGTTTCAAACAGGGCCGACAGGTTCTCGATCTTGCCGTGACCGTACAGGTGGGAGTGGTCGGGCGGCCGTCCGGAGAAGCGCACCGCCAGGAAAGTCATCACAGCCGCCACCAGGTCCAGGCCCGAGTGAGCCGCCTCCGCCAGAATGCCAAGGCTTCCGGTGAGAATTCCGACGACCAGTTTGATCGCCGTAAGCCCAACGGCGGCGAGGAGCGAAGTCAGCGCAGCGGACTGTTTCTCGCGATCCTCTTTGGCGCGAACCGCAGACACTCCCCTTCAGCCTACCACCCGCACGCCAAGCCGGTCAGTTGAAATTGTCGCGACGCTTCAGGGTGGGGCGGTCGTCGTCGGTCCCGTCCCCGTTCGGATCGCCGTTCACCGGGGTGCGCCGCTTCAGAGTGGGCCAACTGTCGTTTTGCAGGCCGCCCTTGCGCCGGCGCTCGATCATCGCCAGCCGGTCCCGCACATCGTGGAATTCGGACGTGTCCATCACGTATTCCGGCAGCGGCTTCAGGTCGTCCTGAATCTCTTTTTGGGCTTTCTTGATGCGGTCCGCGGTCATGGGATGGGTGGAAAAGACCTTGGCCACCACGCCGGGCTTTTTCTTCTCGATAGTTTCAATCCGCTCGAAAAAATCGACGAACGCGAGCGGGTCGTAACCGGTCTTGTAGAGATACTCCAGCCCCAGTTGATCGGCCTGTGCCTCCATGCCCCGCGAAAATTGCAGGAATCCCATCGGGATGGCGAGGCCCGCGGCCTGGCGGATCGCGTAGCCGGCCCAGCCGCCCATAAAGATCAGCGGAATGCTGGCATAGTTGATGAGCTGCCCGCGGGTGGCCTGCTTGGTGCCGTGCCGCGCCGCCACATGGGCAATTTCGTGGGCCAGCACCCCGGCCAGTTCGGCCTCGCTGTCGGCCTTCAGGATCAGCCCGGTGTTCACGAACATGAACCCGCCCGGCAGGGCGAATGCGTTCACCTCGTCGGAATCGATTACCTTGATGGTGAAGGGCACCTTCGCGTCGGAATTGCGCACCAGGTTCTGGCCCAGCCGGTTGACATACTCGGTCACGGCGGGGTCGCTCACCAGCCGCGCCTCGCGCTCCACTTCCTGCGCCATCTGCTTACCGAGCGCAATCTCTTTTTCGATGGAATAGAAGTTGACGCCTTTGCCGACGTCGCTGTTGCCGATATCGTCCGGGCCCTTCTTCTTCGCCTTATCCTTGCCATACGCGGCCGGAAACAGAAGAAGGACGGCCAGCCCTATGCGGAGGAAGCGTTTCATGATTCGGTCCCGGGCTCTCGAAGCAACTGACGTATGCATTATATGCCACAGGTACATACCCGGCGCAAACATGGTGAGAATTGAAACGCACGCTCCGTCTTCCCGCCCCTCGTTTCGCGGCATACGAACCCGCCGGCGGGCGCGCCCCGCGGGCCGATGGATACGGGGCATCCGGAGCGGTTTGCGGCCGCCATCCCGGCAGTCAGGATGCTAGGATGAACTGTCAATCCGTCGTGAGCGGCAACTGACGCGTGCAGGCCCGGAGTGGCGGCCTTTCCCCGGAAACTCGGGGCGATCGTGAAGCCTGCGGCAGCACGGCGCGCGCCGCGGCTGATGTCGCACCGGGAATTCCGTACGTATCGGGAAACTGTGTCACATCATGATTGCGGAGGAATAATGCGCTGGACGCTATCGGAAGAAGTTCCGTTCAACTCCTATCAGTATTTCGAGCGAACCCTCATCACCCCGAATGGATTTCGAGAGTACGATGTCCGCTGGATCCTGGGGAAAGAGATCAACCCCAATGGCTTCGTCGTGCTGGGGAAAGCCTATGGGACCCTGCTGCGGGAACAATATCGGGAATCGCGCGTCGTGGTCGGTCACGATTTCCGCCAGTACAGCCAGGAGTTGTGCCGGTCACTTACCGTCGGCCTGCTTTCCACGGGCATCGAAGTCATCGATATCGGCCTGGCGCTCACCCCCATGGTGTACTTCGCGCAACACGAGTTCGGCGTGAAGGGAGCCGCCATGGTGACGGCCAGCCACAACGAGAACGGGTGGTGCGGCCTGAAACTGGCCAGCGGCCTGTCCGCCACGTTTGGACCCGAGGGCATCCAGAAGTTCAGGGACGCGGTCCTGGCCGGCCGTTTCCCGAGCGGCCGTGGCGAGTACCGGGCCATCGACGATCTGTTCGAACACTATTCGGACGATCTGCTCAAAGGGGAGCCGCTCCGCCGCCCACTAAAGGTAGTGATCGCGGCCGGAAACGGGACCGCCGGACGCTTCGCGCCCAGCGTGCTGGCCCGCCTCGGATGTGAAGTCATCCAGGTGGACTGCACCCCCGACTGGACGTTTCCCAACCACAATCCGAATCCGGAAGACCTCGCCTTCCTCCACGGCATCAGCCACGCCGTGGTTCAAGCGGGAGCCGACATCGGAATCGGCATCGATGGCGACGGGGACCGGATCGGAGTTGTCGACGACCGCGGCCGGGAGGTCTTCTCCGACAAATTGGGGCTGCTGCTGGCCCGATGGTTGTCGCAGCAGGAACCCGGTAGGAGCATCGTCATCGATGTGAAGAGCACCGGGCTGTTCTACGACGATCCCGTGCTGAAGGCCAACCGGACGGCCATCGTCACCTGGAAGACCGGCCACTCCTACATCAAAGCGAAAGTGGCGGAGGCCAACGCGCTCGCCGGATTTGAGAAGAGCGGCCACTGGTTCTTCAATGCGCCGTTCGGACGCGGTTATGACGACGCCCTGCTCTCGGCCGTCTATGTTCTGCGGTTTCTCAGCCAGGGCAGCGAAACCCTGTCCGATCGCATTGACCATCTGCCGCGGAGCTGGCAATCACCCACCCTGGGCGTGTTCTGCGCCGATGGCGAGAAATACCAGGTGGTGGACGAGATCACCAGGCAGTATCAGGACGACTACGCCGCTCATCGCACCATCGCCGGACGTACGATCCGCGAACTGATCACGGTCAATGGCATCCGGTTCGCCTTGGATGACGATAGCTGGGGCCTCGTGCGCGCCTCCTCCAACAAGCCCTCCCTGGTGGTAGTGGCCGAAGCGCGGACGTCGCGCGACGAGCTCTATGAGATCGTCGGGCATATCCAGTCGCGGCTTGCGGCCACCGGCAAGATCGGCGAGTACGATCAGCAGATGCCGGCGCGCTGACCGTCGTCCGGTCCGCTTCGCCCGCCTGTCGCCGCCCGACATCCCTGCTAGCGCGGCGCCTGGCGCGGTTCGCTGGCCAGCAGGATCAACGATTCCAGAGTGCGCGCCTTTTGCGCCGGGCCAAGGATCAGATAGCGGTGTTTGCCGCCCTCAGCGGCGGTGAAATGGGTTTGGCCCTGGTCGTCTACCGTCACTCGCCCGGCAGCCGAGAGCTCGAAGTAGTCGTGGCCGGGGCGTATGGCATAGAGGACCGCGGTGAGGTCCCAGGTGGGGCGGTCGTAGGGCATGCGCTTGTAGTTGCGGTAGGCGTCGGCCACCGGATGCTCGGGGGTCCACGCGAAGTCGTTCTCGATGGCTTTGGCAGGAAACAGCAGCGCCTCGCCGATTTCGAAGCCGCTGAACACGATCGGCGAAGGCCACTCGTCGAACACCTTGCGTGCCGAAGGGATGTCGGTCTTCACGTTGTATTCCGGGTTGCCGCTCGGGAAGGCGCCGGCCATGGCGCTCAGCAGGCGGACCTTCCGCGCCACCAGGGCCGGGTCGGCGGCGAGCAGCCGGGCCAGGTTGGTGGAGAAGCCCACCTGCACTATCACCACGGAGCCGTCGGGTTCGGCGGCCAGCGCCCGTCGCAGCACCGTTACCGAGTCGGGAGCGTTCGTGCCGTCGGTGAGACGATGCGGGTAGACAAACGACCCGTCAGGCTTCCTGCGCTCGGAGGGCACGCGGATCATGGGGCTGTCTTCGGGAGTCTTACCGTTCTTCACCACGCCGATCGGGATCCCGGCGCGCCCGTAGAAGGTATCCACGATATCGATGAAGGGCGCGGCGAAGCGGTTGTCCTTGGTGACCGTCACCGCCAGCAGCCGGGCTTCGCCCCGGGACTCGAAGGAATGAATGATCGCCAGGGCCAGAGCGTCATCCACGTCGTTACCCATATCCGTGTCGAAGATCAGGCGGACCGGCTCGACGGCCGGCAGCAGCGACGCGCACAGGAGCGTCGCCGTCACGCGAAACGCGGTCCCGGCAGACAGTTGCATGCTTCGACGGAATTATAACGCGCCGCACGACCGCCCGACGCCCGCCGGCGGCCTTCCCAACGGCTACGCCAGCGCCTGTTCCAGGTCGGCGATGATGTCCTCCGGGGCTTCGATGCCTACCGAGAGGCGTACCAGATTGTCGCGAATGCCCATCCGCTCGCGGTGCTTCGGGGAGATCTCGCGATGCGAGCTCATCATGGGATAGAGCATCATGCTGTGTACGTCGCCGAGCGAGGTGGCGGGCACGATGAGCCGCAGCCGGTTCATGAAAGCGAAGACTTCCTCCCGGCCGGCGCCGCGGATCTCGAGGCTCACCATGGCGCCATACAGGTTCGCGGGGAACAGACGGCGGATGGCGGCGGCATCGGGATGGGCCGGATCGGCCGTGAAGTAGACCCGTTCCACTTTCGGGTGCGCTCCCAGCCATGAGGCCACCCGGCAGGCGTTGGCGCATTGCCGTTCCATGCGCAGCGGGAAGGTCTTGATGCCGCGCATGGCGAGGTAGCTCTCAAACGGCCCCAGCACCGGACCGATGGTGCGCGACAGCCGGCGCAGCGTGTCGAAATGTTCGCGGTCGGTGACCACCACGCCCCCCATCACATCGCCGTGCCCGGCCAGGTACTTGGTAAGGCTGTGCACGCAGAAGTGGGCGCCCAGCTCGAGCGGCCGGACGATCAGCGGCGTGGCAAACGTGTTATCCACGATCAGGGCCGCCGCGGCCTCGCGCGCGATTTGGGCGATGGCATCGATCTGTCCCACGCGGAGCAGCGGGTTCGAGATGGTCTCGACGATGATGCAGCCCGGCCTGGCTTCCGCCACCGCGGCGCGCAACGCGTCCAGATTCCAGATGTCGGCGAACCGTACGGCTACTCCAGAGGGTTCGAAGACGTTCAGCAGCATGCCCACCGTGGCGCCGTAGGTGGCTTCGGCGGCCACCACTGATTTCCGGCGGTCGGTCAGGGCCGTGGTGACCGCCATCTGCACCGCCAGCATGCCCGAGGCACAGGCCAGGGCGCCGTAGCCGTTTTCGAGCGAAGCCAGCAGTTCTTCGAGCGCCGCGTTGGTGGGGTTGTCGTAGCGGGCGTAGCAGTAGCCCTCTTCTTCGCGCGCGAATACCCGGTCGAGCTGCTCCATCGAGTCGTAGAAGTAGCTCGCCGCCGTATGAATGGGAGTGGTTACCGGCGTATGCGGCCCCGGCGTTTTCTTGCGGTCGCCGGCATGCACCGCCTGCGTGTGGATCTTCAACGCTATTTCCTCTTCCAGCGCACGCCGGCGCGGGTGTCCTCGAGGATGATGCCCCCCTGGAGGAGGTCCTCCCGGATCTGATCCGCGCGCGCAAAGTTCCTGGCCTTCTTGGCGGCGGCGCGTTCGGCGATCCGCGCGTCCACGTCGGCATCGGAGATGTGGCCGGCCTGCGTGGTGGGCCGCAGCACGTCGAACACGGCGTCGAAGCGAACCAGAAAGTCCAATGCGGAGCCGAGATTCCCGGCGCGGAATTCCCCGGCATCCATGGCGCTGTTGGCCTCGCGCACGAATTCGAATGCCGCGGCCAGCGCTTCTGCCGTATTCAGGTCGTCGTCCATGCTCTCGACGAACGCCTGTACCGCGGCGCCCGTGCGCGCTTCCAGCCGCTGCTCGAGCCCTTCGGGGAACTTCTCCGTCGCCAGCCGCAGTTTGAAATTGCGCAACCGGTCGATGGCCGTGGCCGCCGATTTCAACCCGTCGAAGGTGAAGTTGAGCTGCTTGCGGTAGGGTACCGAAGCCAGCAGGTAGCGGATGGCCTCCGGCTGGTGACCCTTCTGAATCACGTCCCGCAACGTAAAGTAGTTCCCCAGCGATTTGGACATCTTCTGGCCTTCCACCATCAGGAATTCGGAATGGAGCCAGAAGCGCGAGAACGGTTCTCCGGTGAGGGATTCGGACTGGGCGATTTCGTTTTCGTGGTGCGGAAACACCAGGTCCACGCCACCGGCGTGGATGTCCAGCGTGGCGCCCAGGTATTTGATGGCCATCACGGAGCACTCGATGTGCCAGCCCGGACGGCCCGGACCGAGGGCGGTTTCCCACGCCGGCTCACCCTCTTTGGGAGCTTTCCACAAGGCGAAATCGCGGGCGTCCGCCTTCTCGTATTCGTCCACGTCCACCCGCGCGCCGGCGAGGTTGCCGCTGAAATCGTTGTGCGAGAGCTTGCCGTAGCCCGGGAAGGTCGAGATACGGAAGTAAACCGAGCCGTCGCTCGTATAGGTGTGCCGGCCGGCGTTCAGGCGCTCGATGGCATCTACCATGTCTTGAATGTGTTGGGTGGCGGGCGTGACATGTTCGGGCCGTTCCAGCCGCAGCGCTTCACAATCCTGGCGGAAGGCTTCGGTGTACCCCGCGGTGTACTCGGCGAGCGACTTGTGCTGGGCCACCGCATTGCGGATGATCTTGTCGTCCACATCCGTGATGTTCATCACGTGGTTCAGCCGGAAACCACTGGCGCGCAGCCACTTACGCAGAATGTCCACGAACACGAACGTGCGGAAGTTGCCGATATGGGCGAAGTCGTAGACGGTCGGGCCGCAGGTGTACATGCGCACCGTGTTGTCCCGCTCCGGCTGAAACAGTTCGGTCTGCTGGGTCAACGTGTTGTAAAAGCGTAGCGCCATGGGTGCGGGAGATTTATTATCGTAACAGACGCACGATCACGTGGCGCACACCGGGTGCCGCAAGCACTCGGAGGTGGCAGTTTGCCACCCTCACCTCTTCAACCGGGTGGCCCTGTACCAGGGAGGTCCCCTTTGTCATGTACTTTTGACAAAGTAAAAACTTCTACAACCGTGCGAAAACAAACGCCCTCAGCGTGATTTTTCATCGGTTTATCAATTGGATAACCGATTGCACATCATCCTCGAAGTCAATAATAGCCCCTGAATAACCGAACTCTTCTGTTACTGCGAAAAAGGGGTGGATACGGAGATATGCATGGTTGAGATGAGCGCTGTCGCGGACCGTCGCATGAACCGTCGGTACCGCCTGCACCTGCCGGTTCACTATCGCATTTCTGAAAGAGGCGCACCGCCCTATGCTGGTTCTGGGATGACGTGCGACATGAGTACCACCGGCCTCAGTTTCCGGTGTCGCCGTGCGCTACCCGTGGGAGCGCACATCGAGCTCACCGTAGACTGGCCATCCCGCAGTGGAGACCAGTATCCCATCGACCTGCAAGTGACCGGGTTCATCGTCCGGTCCGAGCACGGTAAGTTCGGGGTTCGGGTCAACTCGCATCGTTTCCTGGTGGATTCGGCTGTTGCCGCAATGCCGATCGCGGCAAGCGCGTAAAAGCCGGCTACCGAAACAACCTCCTCAACGACCCGCTGGTCCCGTTCGCAGCGGGAGCGTAGAATTTTTTTCAGCGAGGTTCCGCCGCTTACCCGGCGGGACGTGTCGTAGCGGTGCCGCCTTCTACTCCCTGTAATAGGCCAGCGGTCGGCACCACTACCACCCGGGCCGGAGCTCTCCCCACCCACCACCCAACGCAATCGCACCCTGCCTCCGCCGGGCTACCGCGGAACGGCGCATCGATGCCATAGCAGAGTCTCGGCGGCGAAACCCCCATTTGCGGGGGCGTGGCTACCCGCATCAGAGTTCAGGGAGTTCAGGACCTACACCTCTGCACAGCACGTCGCTCGTGATAATCTAAACAGTCAATGCAAATTTCGGATGTCTACCTGGGCCTTGGCGAAGATGTGTTCGGAAAGCTCATTCGCAGCATCTCGATCGGCAAGCTGAGAACCTACCAGATTTACGAGGGGTTCAAGGTCCGCGCCCACCTGCACAAACTCAACACCGAAATTCTGCGCAAATCCGTCACGAAATTCTGGTCCCGAATTCAGGAGCGTGACGAGGATTTTGGCAAGGATCTCGCCCAGGCCGTGCTGGTGACGCACCTGGATATGATCACCGCGGTGCTGGACTTCCTGGGCGTGCCGCACGAAAACGGGTTCTTCGCCAAAGATATGGATCCCAAGCCGTATTTCGGCGAAGGATGGGAGACGCGCGTCTACGAAAGATTTCATAACAGCTATACGGACGCGGTTCTCGCCTTTTACATCAACCACTTGAGGTGGGAGTTGCTGGGTGCATCGGACGTGTACGTGCCAGCGTCTCCGAGCGCGGCGTGAGTTCGGCTCACCGCGTGCATAGATGTGTATGAACCATGACAGTTTGCGGACTACTCAGTAACGAACCCAAGGCCCGAAACAAATGCATCCTCGGATGCAACTCCAGTTGTGACAAGCACATACGACGGCGGTCGGGGTCCTGGGAAGGAGCGGGCGCGTGAGTTGTGGGGTGTCGGGTTTTTATGCAGGGGGGGACACCCATGCGCTATAAGACCCACCCAGAGTTTCGGGTCCCAAACCGGAATGGCCGCCGAATGACGCGAGGTGCCTGACATGAACCATTGCGATTTCCATTATTCTCATCTGCTACCAAAGAAGCCGGGAATTCTTCCGCTGGAAGAAACCATGACGAAGAAGTGCCGACGCTGCGGCGCTGAATTCGTCACCCGGTCGCGCATCCGCAAACGTTGCGATGGATGTCAGACCATCGTCTCCGCCGAGAAGCAGAAAAAGGCTAATGAACGCCTGAAGGCACGTCGCGCCGCCCGCCGCCTGTGCCTGCTCAAGGCAAGCTGAATCAGGACGAACCCGGGCCTGCCCTCTCCAGGGTCACCACCGCCTGAGACTCCGCCGAACGGCCCTCACCGACCGGACCGACGCCCTCGGCTGTCTTAAATTTGACCGATACCCGGTCCACGGCCACCCCCAGTGTCTCCGCTAGCCGCTCCCGGATGGCAAGCCGGTAATCCTTCAACTTGGGCCGTTCCAGGATGACGGTGGAGTCCACGTTCACGATCCGAAACCCGCGCTCCCGGGCCAGCTCCTGCGCCCGCTTCAGAAACATCAGGCTGTCGCAGCCCTTCCAGCGCGGATCGGAATCCGGAAAATGCATGCCGATATCGCCCAGCGCGGCCGCTCCCAGAATGGCGTCGGTGATGGCGTGCGCCAGAACGTCCGCATCGGAATGGCCTTCCAGGCCGAATTCGCACTCCACCCGCACCCCACCCAGAATCAAAGGCCGGCCGGGAGCGAGACGGTGCACGTCCCAACCCAGGCCCGCGCGCCACTCGCTCAAGGCCGGGTTTCCCGGGCCAACTCTTCGCGAAGAAACACGTGTGCCAGCTCGACGTCGCTGGGCTTGGTGATTTTGATGTTGCGGTCGCTGCCGGCCACCACGCTGACCTCGACGTCCATCCGCTCCACCATGCTGGATTCGTCGGTCGCGATGAAGCCGTCCTGCCGTGCGGCGGCAAAGGCCCGCACCAGCAGCTCGTAGCGGAACACCTGCGGCGTCTGCGCCATCACCAGCTTTTCGCGCGGCAGGGTGGACCGCACGCGGACGTGCTCCGTACCGCGGGTGACTTGCTTGACCGTGTCGATGGCGGGAACCGCCACGATGGCCGCCCCCACCGCGGCGGCCTCATCGAGCACATGGTGGATGGTCTCCAGGTCGATAAACGGCCGCACCGCATCGTGTACGGCCACCAGGTCCGTCCCCTGGCTGACCGCGTTCAAGGCATTCTCCACGGATTGCTGGCGGCTGTCCCCTCCTTCCACCACGCGCACCCGCGAAGCCGGGAACTCCTTCACCAGCATCTCGCTCACCCACTCCAGATCGTCGTGGCGGACGGCCACCAGAATCTCGCTGACGCGATCGGAAGCGGCGAACTTGCGGACCGTATGGATCAGGATCGGCGAGCCTTCGAGCAGCATGAACTGCTTCCGGCTGGTCCCGGTTTTTTCGGCGGAGTTTCTCCCCATACGGGTACCCAGGCCCGCCGCGGGCAGAATCACGGCAACTCTCATTCGCTTACGATTCTATCGTGGTTTTCTCGGTCCCGAGATTGGTCACCGGCTGCGGATCGCTCTTGCGCGCCGGCCGGTCGTGGCGCTCGGCCCCGGCAGCCACATGCATGCGTTCGTCGTACTTGCCGAAGATCATCTTTCCGGCAGTGGTCTGGAGAACGCTGGTCACCGAGATATCGATGGTCTTCGAAATCATGCGCTTGGCGTTGTCTACCACCACCATGGTGCCGTCATCGAGATACGCCACGCCCTGGTTGTATTCCTTCCCTTCCTTGAGGATGAAGACGCGCATGGTCTCACCCGGCAGCACGATCGGTTTCAGCGAGTTGGCCAGTTCGTTGATGTTCAGCACCTCCACCCCGTGGAGTTGCGCAACCTTGTTCAGGTTGAAGTCGTTGGTGATGATTTTGCAGTCGTAAATCTTGGCGAGTTCGATCAGCTTCATATCCACATCGCGGACGTGCGGGAAGTCCTCCTCGACAATCTGCACGTTGAGGTGGACCATTTTTTGCACGCGCTGCAGGATATCCAGACCTCGCCGGCCGCGGTTGCGCTTCATGGAATCGGCCGAATCGGCCACCAGCTGAAGCTCGCGCAGAACGAACTGCGGAATCACCAGGACGCCGTCCAGAAACCCGGTCTCGGCGATGTCGGCGATCCGGCCATCGATAATCACGCTGGTATCGAGAATTTTGAAGCTCTTTTTCGACGATTTTTCGCCGCCGAAAATACCGCCGAGCGCCGCCAGGTTCAGCATGTCGCCTTTCTTGGCGCCGACAATCAGGCCCACGTAGGTCATGAACAGCAACAGGCTTACGTGCAGAAACGGCTGGTCCGTAGCTTTGCCGAGAACCAGCGACATCACGAACGCCCCGACGATTCCCAGCACCGAACCCGTAGCCGCCCCGATCAACCGCTTGAGGCTGACCTGTTCCAGCCGGACTTCAAAGAAAATAATGCAGGCTCCGAGCACCAGTCCCCCCGCCGCGCTGACGATCGGCGGATTGACAGGGTGCAGGAAAAACGCAGAAATGGTGAGAACGAGTATGAATATACCGCGGACTAAAGCTAGATCGAGCAAGAGAATACCCCCTTAGGGTGAGCACGTACCTGACTCTTACAGCCATGGATTTACGCCGCGCCAAGAGTATACCATCTGGGGCGAATTGGAGGCATTCGGAGGTCTGTGTTTCGTCGCACAGTTTCGCCCTCTGCCTGGTCAGCCGGAAAGGGCGCGTCCTTCTCCCATAGCCAGCCACACCGGCAGGCGCAGCCGGAATTCGTTAACGGCGGTTTTGCAGGCGGCTGTGGTGCCGGCTGTACGTGAAGTAAACGATCAGTCCGATCAGCAGCCATCCGATCAGCCGGGCCCAGTTCAGCCAGCCCAGCTCGTACATCATGTATCCGTTGAAAATGATACCCAGAATCGGCAACACCGGCACCCACGGCGTGCGGAACGGCCGCGGCTGAGCGGGGTTGGTCTTCCGCAGCACCATCACCGCCGTACATACGATGACGAAGGCCAATAGCGTCCCGATGTTGACCATCTTGCCGATATCGTCGATCGGCGTCACGCTCCCCACGATCGCCGCCAGCAGTCCGACCAGCATGGTGTTCTTCCACGGCGTGCGGAATTTGGGATGCACGTCGGCAAAAAACCGGCTGGGCAGCAAACCGTCCTTGGCCATCGAGTAGAGCACCCGCGTCTGCCCCAGCAGCATCACCAGCATCACGCTGGTGAGCCCCGCCAGGGCGCCGATCGTGATGATGTGGGAAGCCGTCGTCAAGCCCCGGTCGAGAAAGGCTCGCGCAATCGGTGCTTCGATGTTGACCTCGCGCCACGGCACCATCCCGGTCAGGATGGCTGCCACCGCGATGTACAGCACGGTACACACCACCAGCGATGCGATGATGCCGATCGGCAGGTCCCGCTGCGGATTCTTCGCCTCCTGCGCGGTCGTCGATACGGCGTCGAATCCGATATACGCGAAAAAGATGTAGGCCGCTCCCGCGCCGATTCCCGAAAACCCGTTCGGTGCGAACGAACTCCAGTCGTGGCCCCAGTTGACCGTGTTGATGTAGCGCACCCCGATGGCAATGACGAACAGCACCACCGATACTTTGATCACCACGATGGTGGCATTGAACCGCGCGCTTTCTTTGATTCCGATTATCAGGATGCCGGTGATGAGCAGGGCAATCACGAACGCCGGCAGGTTGAAGCCGATTTCCACCCCGAACAGGCGCGGAGCATCCAGCAGCGCCCTGGCCCGTTCCACCAGAACCGAAGACTGGGCCGATATGATCTCGGTCACCCGGTTCAGAAACGGCTGTGTGCCGGGAACCAGGCTGGGGTCCGCCGCCTGTGCCATCTCTCGCGCCACGATGTTCTCCGCGGTTCGCAGCGCCGTCCAATGGTCGTAGGCCAGCCACAACGGCATCTTGATATTGAATATGTTCAACAGCTCGATGAAGTGATTGGACCATCCCGAGGACACCGTGCTGGCGCCCATGGCGTACTCGAGCGTCAAATCCCAACCGATGATCCACGCAAACAGCTCGCCCAGCGTGGCGTACGCATACGTGTACGCGCTTCCCGCCAGCGGGATCATGGCCGCGAACTCCGCATAACAGAGTCCGGCGAAGGCGCAGCCCAGGCCCGAGAGCACGAACGAAAGCGTCAGGCCGGGTCCGGCATAGTGGGCGCCCAGTCCGGCCAGGACGAAAATGCCCGCCCCAATGATGGCTCCCACCCCGAGTGCCGTCAACTGGAACGGTCCCAGCGTCCGTTTCAGGCTGAGCTCGCCGGTATCTTCGGCTTCTTTCACCAGCTGGTCGAGCGGCTTGGTTACAAACAGGCTCATAGGTTCGATTTCCTTCGCCAGATCCCGTAAACCGGCAGCCCCAGCAGAACGATGATGAGTCCCGGCCACGTGTAACTCGGTTTATACAACAGCAGCAGGACTTCGATCAGCCCGGCAGCCGCCACGTAGACCGCCGGCAGCACGGGGTAGCCCACCGCCTTATAGGGCCGGTCCAGGTTCGGCTGGGTGCGCCGCAGCACAAACAGTCCCAGAATCGTCAGTATGTAGAACAGTAGCACCGCAAAGATAACATAGTCCAGCAGGTCGCTGTAGCGGCCGCTGAGGGTCAACAGCGCCGCCCACACGCACTGCACGCCGAGCGAGAACACGGGGGTGTGCCGCACCGGGTCGAGCTCGCCCGCTTTCGCGAAAAACAGCCGGTCCTTCGCCATCGCATAGTACACCCGCGCGCCGGAGAGGATCAGGCCGTTGGCGCAGCCAAAGGTCGAGATCATGATGGCCGCCGCCATCAACTGCACCGACACCGATCCGAACATCCGCGCCGCCGCGGCGGTGGCCACCCGGTCTTCGGCCGCATGCTGGATTTCCGGGAAGGTCAACACGTTCAGGTACACGAAATTCGAGGCGAGGTACAGCGCCGAAACCACCGCGACCCCCAGCCCCAGCGAGAGCGGCAGGTTGCGCCGCGGATTGCGCACTTCTCCGGCCGTAAAGGTCACGTTGTTCCAGGCATCGGAGGAAAACAGCGCGCCCACCATGGCTACTCCGACCAGCCGTACGGTCGCCAGGTTCCACCCCCCGTTGCGCCAGAAATCGGTGAAGTTGCTGGCCACCGCCGCGCTGTTGCGGCCCACCAGAAATCCGAACGCCACCAGGCCCAGCAGCGCCGCGATTTTGGCGAACGTGAACACGTTCTGCACCACCGCTCCGGTGCGGATGCCGCGCGTGTTCGACCAGGTGAGGAATGCCACCATCGCGATCGCCAGAAGCTGCTGCGTGGTGATGCCCACCTTGCCGCTGCCCACCAGGTAGTTCTGGGTCGAGATCCACGGCACGAACACGCCCGTATACTTGGCGAAAGCCACCGCCACCGCCGCGATGGTGCCGGTCTGAATCACCAGGAACAGGGTCCAGCCGTACAGGAATCCCCACAGCGGGCCGAAGGCCTCCCGCAGGTAGATGTACTGCCCGCCGGCCTGGGGCATGGCGGCCGCCAGTTCGCCATAGCTCAGTGCCGCGATCAGCGTGAGCGCGGCAGTGACCAGCCACGTCAGAATCATCAGGCCTGGCGATTGCACCTGCCGGGAAATGTCCGCCGCCACGATGAACACTCCCGAGCCGATCATGCCGCCCATCACCAGGGTGCTGGCATCGACCAGCCCGAGACCTTTTACCAGCCCGCTTTCACGAGTCGTTGCCATTCTTCCATCCGCGTGCGCAGGGATCGCGGCGAAGCCGCGTCGGGTAACAGTCCGGCAATCACGGCCACCGAGTCGGCGCCCGCGGCCCACACTGCGCGGGCGTTTTCCAACCGCATGCCGCCGATGGCGACCAGCGGTTTCTCCAGCAGCGCCCGGCACCGCCGTACTTCCTCGACCCCCACCACCGGATCCGCGTTTTGCTTGGAGAGGGTGCCGAACAACGGTCCCAGCGCCACATAGTCCACCGGCTCGCCGCCGGCCGCGCACAGTTGGGACACGTTGTGGCTGGAGAATCCGATCACCGCGTCGGAGCCCATCAGGCGGCGCGCATCGCGGGGTGAAAGGTCGTCCTGTCCCACGTGCAGCCCGGCGTCGAGCAGCAGGGCGAAATCGGCGCGGTCGTTGACCACCAGCGGCGTGCCGTTTTCCCGGCACAGCCGCGCCACGTCCTGCGCGGCGGCGAAGATGCCGCGGCTCCAGTGTCCCTTGTGCCGGATCTGTAAAATCCCCGCGCCGCCCTCCAGAAAGGCCGACGCCGCCGCCGGCACGCCGATTCCGCGGCGTTCCAGCGATTCGGTATCCAGGATCGGGTACACGCGCGGCAGCGTAACGGGCATGAGTCGATTGCCCATGATACCGCACCCCCGCCGCGCGCTCGCGCGGGATGACGACCATCTTCGCATCGCGCCCCCCAACCGCCATTCCCAAAACCCGCTGTCAGATTGCCGTATCGGTCCGATATGTAAGTATGTGATGCGTTTCTCCAGCCGTACCAACGGCCTCTCCTGCCTGCTTCTTGCTTCGTGCCTGTTTGTGCCTCTCAGCGCGCAGACCGTGAACCGTGCCGACGATGACACGGACCTCCGCCAGATCATCATTTTTGGCCGCCACAGCGTGCGCTCGCCGACCATCTCTCCCGCCGACTACGCCAGGTTTTCACCAAGACCCTACCCCGATTTTGGAGTTCCTCCCGGCTATCTGACGCCGCACGGGTGGCAGGCAGCGGCCCTGCTCGGGGCCTACTACCGCGACTACCTGCTGCATGAACGGCTCCTGACCGGCAATGTCAGGTGGGATGCTTCGCGCTCGTATTTTCGCGCCAATTCCATCCAGCGCTCCAATGTCACCGCGGCCGCCCTGGCGGCGGGCTTGTTTACCGGCCTCGCCGTGCCTGTGCATTCCTACCCGCTGGGACAACCCGACCCCGTTTTCGATCCTGTCGCGGCCAAGGTCGCAACCGTGGATGCGGAACGCGCCGCCGCCGAAGTCCGGCAGGTTTACAACAGCGGAGCCGCTCTGGCATCCGCTTACAGCGGCGAGTTCGCTCTCGTCCGCAGCGCGCTATTCGACTATCCGGACGGCGTTCAGCCCCCGCCTCCCGCGCCGGCGGGCGTCCTGGATCCAACCGCCCTGCCAATTCCCCTGGAACCCGTCAAGACGGCGTTCGTTACCGGTAATGTGGTTGACTTGGGAGCCATCCTGGCCACGCTCGTCGCCGCGGACCCGTTTGTCATGGAGTATGCGAACGGACTGCCCCTCTCCGACGTAGCCTGGGGCCATCTCTCGCCCGATACCCTGTCCCAACAGACCCGGCTGATCACTCTGGCATTCAATATTGGACTTACCACACCCTATCTGGACCGCGTGCAGAGCTCCAACGCCGCCTCGCATGTGCTTCGCTCCATGGAGCAGGCGGTCATCGGCGATGCCATTCCCGGCGCCTTCGGGCGCCCCGGTACTCGCCTGCATGTGGTCATCAGTTCCGACGCTTACCTCGTCGGATTGGCGGGCCTCCTCGGCCTGCACTGGCAGTTGCCCGGCTATCAGCCCGACTTCTGTGCGCCAGGGGGCGCGCTCGTTTTCGAACTCCGTCAGTCGAGAACCTCCGGCGAGCATCTGGTCCGCGTGTTCTACACCGCGCAGACGTGGGACCAATTGCGGAATCTCAAGCCGCTTACGTTGGAAGAGCCCCCTGCCAGTATGCAACTCCTCATTCCCGGCGGCCGCGAGCCGGGCGCGGGCATGGATGTGAGGTTCGAACGTTTCCAAAAGCTGCTGAAGAAAGCCATCGACCCCCAATTCGTGGAGGATCCCGCAAATGAGGCCCCGCCTGACGGATTGACCGGCGTCCCCCTGCGATAGCGTCCCGGCCGGACTAGCTCACCTGCACGACAGCGGTGGCCGGCGCGAATCCCGCGGCCTGGACGCGCACGGTGGTTGTTCCGGCCACGCCCTTCGGACGGACAATCGCCAGAGCCCGGCCGTGGTACGTCCTCAGGTTCGTTTGGCGGAAGCTCTCGACGTCCTTGGGGTTGGCGGTCCCGGTGGCCGCCAGCTCGCCCGCACCGCTGATGCTGAAACGGACCGCCAACGTCGCGTCGGGCACGAGTTGGCCCTTCAGGTCGAGCACCTCCAGCGTTACGAATGCCAGATCGTTCCGCTTTCGCCCGATCCGCGGGCGGTCCGCCACCAGGCGGAGCCTGGCGGCCTTGCCGACGGTCTGCAACACCGACTCCGCGATCGGTTCCCCCTGGGAAAAAGCCACGGCTTTCAGTTCGCCGGGCGCATAAGCGAGTTCGAACTCGGCCTTCCGCTCGGTTTCGGGCGAGACCGGCTTGGACCCGATCTCTTTCCCGTTGAGCAGCAATTGCACGCGGTCTCCCGTCGAATAGACGCGCACCCTCACCGCTTTGCCTTCGCTCCCGGGCCATGTCCAACTGCACAATTCATCCGACCAGCCCCAGGGGCTGATCAATTCGTGCCGCCCTTCCGGGACCGGGCGTTGAACCGCCATCTCGAGCTTGCTGAGTCCCCAGATCACCCGCCGGTACAGCCATTGCGGCTTGGCCTGGCCAATCAGGTCGATGTCGCCGCAGTAGCAGTTGAACCAGGGGAACGGCAGGCTGATGCCGGCTCCGAATCCCATTGCACCGAAACTCCCTGGCGCCGCCGCCCCCTGCGGCCCACCCGCGCCGGCCATCCCGGGACCCGCATTGCCGCCGCGCCCGCCGGTGGCTCCCGCCCCCGCACCTCCCCGTCCGCCGCCGCCAAACCCGCCGGCCCGTTGCGGCGTGTCCAATTGTGCGCTGCCGATCGACGATTCCCCCAGATGGTCCATCCCCGTCCAGACGAAGTCGCCGATCACATACGGGAACTGTTCGACCGGCGCCCAACTCGGGTATGCCGCCCGTGGAAACGATTCCGTCCCCATGATGATCCGCTTCGGAAAACGGGCATGGTCCGCTTCGTAAGCCGCGGGCAGATAATTGTAGCCGCCGATGTCCAGGTGCTGAAAGGCGTCATCGAGTGCCTCGCCGCCGCGTCCGCCGTTGATTGCCGCCGTAATGGGGCGGGTCGGATCCAGGCTCTTGATGTACCCGGTGAGTTGCCCGGCAAGTTCCACACCGCGCGGCTGCGCCCGTTCCGGGATCTCGTTGCCGATGCTCCATATAATGACGCTGGGATGATTGCGGTCGCGCATCACCATCGAATCCAGATCGCGTTTCCACCAGTCGTCGAAATACAGGTGGTAGTCCTGCGCATTCTTCTGCCGTTCCCATTGGTCGAAAGCTTCGTCCAACACCAGCATGCCGAGCCGGTCGCACGCATCCAGGAATGCCGGCGAGGGCGGGTTGTGCGCCGTGCGGATGGCATTGAAGCCGTGCGCCTTCATCAATTCGACTCGCCGCTCCTCCGCCCGGTCGATGGCGCAGGCGCCCAGCAGGCCGTTGTCGTGGTGCAGGCAGCCGCCGCGCAGTTTTACGGGTTCGCCGTTGACCCGCAACCCGCGCTCGGCATCCACCTCCACCTTGCGGATTCCGAAGGACACCGGGGTCCTGTCTACCGGCTGGCCGCCCGCCACCAGTTCGACCTCGGCGCGGTACAGCCGCGGCGTGGCTGTGGACCACAACTGCGGATTCGTCACCCGGATGACTGGTTCGACAGCGGCGCTGCCGCCCGCCGGTACGGCTTGTTTGGCCTCCCCGGATCCGGCGGCGGCGCCCTTCGCATCCAACAAGCGGATCCGCACCGTCGCTTCCCGGTCCTGCTTGCCGCGGTTTTCGATGAGGCAGGCTACCTTGACGAGCGCCTGGCCCGCGTCAACCTCGGGGGTCGTGACGAACACTCCCCACAGCGGTACGCGCACCGGCCCCGTCGTGTTGAGCCATACGTGCCGGTAAATGCCCGAACCGGAATACCAGCGGCTGTTACGGCCTTCGTTCCGGACGCGAACGGCGAGCACGTTGTCCCCGCTGCGCCGCAGATGAGGCGTCAGGTCATAGGCGAAGGCGGTGTACCCGTAGGGATGGTTTCCCAGCAGGTTGCCGTTGAGCCACACGTCGCTGTTCATGTAGACGCCGTCGAAGACGATTTCTACCTGACCCTCGGCCGGGATACCCGCCGCCGGGAAGTGTTTCCGATACCAGCCCACCCCGCCCACGAACCAGCCGGTGTCCCGTTTCCCCGCGCTCAGTTCAGTGTCGAACGGCCCTACGCGGATGGGCACAGGAGTGGCGCCCCAGACGGATCCCAACCCGTTTGCGTCCGCCGCCCTCGGCGGCAGATCTTCGATGCTGAAATCGTGCGGCAAATCCAGCACCCGCCAACCGCCGTCATCGAATTCGGGACGCTCGGCCCCCGCTGCATCCCCACGCAGGAAGCGCCAGTTGTCGTCGAATGGCTGGTTGCGCCCGTTTGCCGCAACGGAGCCGGCGCGTGCGGTCGCTGGTCCGCCGGCGTTCTGTGCCTCCTGGGCGGCCAGGGGCGCGGCGGCGAACGTCGCGAGGGCCTTCAGCGCCTCGCGCCTGCGCCAGCCCGCCCGCCTGCCGTCGCCATCGCCGCTGCATACGGAATCGTCTGGTTGCACATGAACTCCTGTCGAGTCTGTCGCCCGGCTTCCCGCTACCGCGCCGAGACCTTCAGCAGAACCACGCCATGGCTGGGCACGCTGGCCGTATAGCTGTCGCCCGACAACTCCACCGGCACGTGCTTCCACAGGTCGCGCGCGCGCAGCTTCTTTCCGCCCAGTCCCACTTCATCCCATTTCACGACGATCCTGGCGGGCTGCTCCCCACGGTTGAACAACGCGATCGCGGTCGACTTGTCCTTCAGCGGCCGTGCCATCACCTGGCTCGTTCCTTCGAGCGATACCTGCTTCGCCGCCAGCGCCGCGGCATCCTGGTCGATCGCAATGACCTCGGTATTGAGCAGGATGTCCTTGGTCTCCTGGTTCATGCTGCGGATGTCATTGCCGGCCAGCAGCGGGGCCCTGAGCATCGACCACAGCGTGAAATGCGTCTGGTACTCGTCGTTGGTCATCCCCCCGTTGCCCACCTCGAGCATGTCCGGATCGTTCCAATGTCCGGCATTCGAATACGACGCGATATCGAGCTGCCTCAGGTTCTCCGGCGCCGCCTGGTTCGGCTCCCGGATGCCGCCCGGTACCGAGCGGCCGAAGCCGATGTTCTCGAGCGACTGCCACCGGTCGCTGATATCGCCCGTGGTGCGCCAGAGGTTTCCCCCCACCAGCGGCCCCCACTCCCATACTTTCGCGCGCCCGTACTGGCACAGGCTGTAGACGATCGGCCGGCCGGCCTTGAGCAGCGCATCGCCCATCTTCTGATACGCCGCCCGCATATCCTCGTCCGTGTACACCCGCGCCGCGCCGCACCAGTCGTACTTCAGGTAGTCGATGCCCCAGAGGGCGAAGCTCCTCGCGTCCTGCTCTTCGTGTCCGTAGCTGCCCTCGTACTGCTGGCAGGTCGTGGGACCGGGCGAGGAATAAATGCCGATCTTCAGTCCCTTGGAATGCACGTAGTCCGCCAGCGCCTTCATGTCGGGAAATTTGCTGTTGGTCAACATGTTGCCTTGCGGGTCGCGGTTTTCGGCTTCCCACGTATCGTCGATGTTGACGTACACGTAGCCGGCCTGTTTCATGCCGCTCGCGATCATCGCGTCGGCCATCTCCCGCACCAGTTTGTCGTCCACCCGGCCGCGGAACAGGTTCCAGCTATTCCATCCCATCGGCGGCGTCCTGGCGAGGCCGTTGCTCTTGACCGTGTGCAACTCGGGCAGGGCAAGGCGCGGGAGTTCGAACGCTTCGCGGGTTGAGCGCTCCAGCACCGCGCTGGTCGGCGCCGGGCCGCCGCGGCCTCCGCCTCCGCCGGTGATGGTGAGAGCGAACTTGCCCGATTCGAGCGGCCCTTCGTAAACCGTTGGCGCCGCGGGCTGCTTCTTTTGGCCAAAGCCGCCGAAACCGGGCATCTCGAAACGGATGCGCCCGCCCGTGAAGGAGGCGGCAATCGGGGCTGCCGGTCCGCGGCCCCCCGCGCGTCCCGCCGGCGGGCTCCCCCGGCGCGGCCCGCCGCCGGGCGGCGGCATCGCCGGCCCCCGGCTCGTACCCATCACGGTCATGTTCACGGTCTGACCGTCCTGTTTCAATTCATAAAAGGTCTTGCGAAACGTCCCGTCGCCGCGCGGCACTTTGAGCACCCAGACTCCGCTGAGATCGGCCTGTGCCAGCAGCAGCAGCGCTCCGGCGGAAACGGCTGCCAGGGACAGGAGGCGAACTGACCATCGACTCATAGCGGCTTTTATTGTATCGGAGTCCGCCGTCCAAAAACCCGGCGCGGCAGCCCGCCGCCGCGGTGGCCGCGCGGAGCCCGAAATGTCAAGCCGCGAGCCTTGCGCCCCCCGGGCACGCCCTCAAACCGCGATCCAGTCCCGTTCGATTTCCGCCGAAACGGCCCGATTGAGCAGCGTCACGGCCACCACCACGCGAGGTTTGCCATTCTCCGCCTGCGTGACGATCCCTTCCACCCCCGCCAGCGGTCCCCGATCGATCCGGATCCGCTGTCCCACCGAAATGTAATCCGAGGGCGAGAGATGGAGACGCGAGGCCACCAGAGTCTGTATCGAACGAATCTCCGTCTCGCAGATGGGGACCGGAGATCTTCCCACCCCAACGATCTGTGCCACTCCCGGAGCGTTGAGGACCCGCAGCCGGTGCGACAGATCGATTCGACAGAACAGATAGCCTGGGAACACCGGCTCTTCCAGAATCTTGATGCGATCCGACCATTGCCGTCTGACGCGGCGCAACGGCAGGAACGATACGAATCCGCGCATGCCGAGTTCGGCGTGTACGCGAGCCTCGCATCGCGATTTGACGTGGACTCCGAACCATGGCGGCGAGCCGTCCGCCACTTCCCCGGTTGGCACGGGGAGCGGCGCGAGGGAAATCGGAAGTTGGGCCATTCGGATCTTGTCTGCTTACTGCGAGTGTCCCCCTGTACTGCGCGGGTGTCACAACCGTAGTACGATCCGCCGTCGCCGAATCTCAGAAAAAATCCACCCGCCGCCGACTCGCCAGGCTCCTTTCGCTGCCTGTTAGAATGGCTCCAAATGCGCATGAACAAGCTCTGTTTGCCGGTCCTCGCGGCACTGACCCTGACGAGTTGCTCCGATACCACTGCCACAGCCAAGAAGGAGCCCCCGAAACCACCCGAGCCGGTCACCGGACAGACGGCGCTGTTTCGGATGTACCAGGTGGCGCGATCCTGGGCGCCGGACGCGCAGGTGCTGAAGATGCAAAGTCTCCTCGTCTCCGAGATGCCCGACGTGCCGCGCGGCAAGGCGGCCGCTTGGGACGCGACCTTTGTTTCGGCGGCGCAGAGTCAGGCGCGGTCGTACACCTTTTCGGCCATCGAATCGCTGCCCACCCTTCACAAGGGTGTGTTCGCCGGCCCCGACGAAGGCTGGTCCGGCCCGCGCGGCCTGAACACGCCGTTTCTCATGGCCGCGGTCAAGATCGATACCGACGCCGCCTACAAAACCGCGCTCGAGCACGCGGCAGATTACGACAAGAAGTACCCCGGGAAACCGATTACCTGGCTCCTCGAGAAGAACAACAAGTACCCCGACCCGGTGTGGCGGGTAATCTGGGGAGAATCGCTCGGCACATCGAGTTTTTCGATCTATATCGATGCATCCATCGGCGATTTCAAAGAGCGGATGCATTGAGCCCGCGCCGTCGAACCGCCCTCACGCCAGCGTGATCTCCAGCCGCGTCACTGATGCCGGCGGAAACCATCCACCAGCTATTCCAGCCAGGCTTCGCGCAACCGCGGCACGGCGCACGCCGGCACACCCCCGAAACGCCGTTCGCGCATGCGGAACTCGCGCACCGCGGCGGACAGATCCGCGGCGCCGAAATCGGGCCACATCGTCCGCGAGAACACCAGCTCGGCGTAGGCGCACTCCCACAGCAGGAAATCGCTGAGCCGCCGCTCGCCGCCGGTGCGGATGAGCAGGTCCACTGGCGGTCCCAGCGCCCGGCCGAGCGCGTCCCGCGACAGTTCCTGCACCGCCCCGGCCGCGGCCAGAATCGCGTCGCGGCCCGAGTAGTCCACCGCCAGCCGCAGGCGCAGCCGCGTGCCCCGCGCGGTTGCCGCCTCCACGCCCGCGATGGCCTCGCACAGCGCCGGATCCAGCCGGTCGCGCCGGCCGATCATTTCAACCCGCACCCCCTGTTCCAGGCAGCGCGCCGCCTCGCGATCGAGATACAGGCGCAACAGTTTCATCAGCGCCTCCACCTCCGTCGAAGGCCGGCGCCAGTTGTCCGAGGAGAACGCAAACAGCGTCAGCACGCCAATGCCGGCTTCCGGGGCGGCCTCCACCACGCGGCGCACCGTCTCCACCCCGGCCCGGTGCCCGGCGACGCGCGGCAGCCCCCGGGAAATCGCCCAGCGCCCGTTGCCGTCCATGATGATCCCTACGTGCAGAGTACTTTGAAATTCAAAGTCGATAGCCATAAAAAATCCCCTTAGCGATCGCGCATCGCCTGGATCAACGCCTCCATGTGGTCCAGGTAACGCTCCAGGGCCCGCCGCCCGGTGCCGCTCAGCTTGTAATCGGTCCGCGGCATGCGGCCCTCGAACGACTTGGTGCAGGAGACGTAGCCGGCCTCCTCCAGTTTCCTGGCGTGCACGCTCAGGTTGCCATCGGTGGTGTCGAGAAGTTTCTTGAGCTCGTTGAACGTCAGCGATTCGTTCACCGAGAGCGCGCTCAGGATGCCCAGCCGCAACCGCTCGTGGATCAGGCGGTCGAGCTTGGGCGCCGTGGCCGCCGTAGCGATGCCCTCCGCGACCGGTTGGGGCCTCTTGTCACGCTCCCGCCTGGCTGCATTTTGCTTACCCGCCATATTTCACCGCAATCACCGTACCGAACACAATATGAATGCCCCCAAAACCGGCGGCCAGCACGATATCCCCGGGCGCGGCCGGAAAAAGGAACGCCAGGGCGCCCGCGATCATGAAACACGCGCCCATCAGCGGGACCACGCGGACCGAGGCGGCGCCGCCGGAGACGATCCCCACCCCGTACAGCAGCAGCCACACCCCGGGCAACAGCGATACCTGGTGCTGCGTGAACAGGATCCCGGTGAGGATGGCCCCCGCCAGCATCGCCGGAGCGAAGCCGGCCACAAACTTGTAACCCGGACCCGAGAAGAGCGGCATCCGGGCCGCCCGCGACTTCACGGCCACTCCGGCCACCCCGATCAGCAGGGCCACCAGCGACTCCCCCAGCCACACCGCCATCCACCGTTCGCTCAGCGACTGGCGTTCCGCAAGCCATGCCGCCGCCAGCGCCGTAGAACCCATCAGCATGCCGCCGATTCCCGGAACGGCCGTGAACGAGCCCGCACGCTCGATGGTCCTGCGGATGTACCGCAGGTTGTCCATCGCGTGCTCGTGCAGTTCGACGGGCAGGGGGCGGGGGATCGCCATCCCATTTATCTTATATCAAGTACTTTTCTCTGTAAAGTCCCCCCTCGATCGACTCGCTCGGCCCCAACCCGCCGCCGCGCCCGGTCCTGTTACCCTAATGTCCAGGCTTCCCCCCACCGATCTGTTACATTGGAGGAAGCGCTGTTGTATGCCCTTTCATATTCAGCCCATTCGTGAGTTTCTGGTTCGGCCGGCGCTCCCCGAATCGCTCTCCCGGATGTCCGAACTTGCCTATAACCTGTTGTGGAGTTGGGAACCTGTCGTCCGGACGCTGTTCCGCCGCCTGGACTCTGCCCTCTGGCGCGAATGTGGCTACAATCCCGTCCTGATGCTGGGCCGGGTCTCCCAGTCGACCCTCCAAAAGGCCGGCAGTGACCCCCGCTATCTCACCCATTACCGGATGGCCTGTGAAGCCTTCGATGCCCGGGTGCGCAAGAACTCCACCCCCGATGGCAAGCTGATCGCTTACTTCTCAGCCGAGTACGGACTCACTGAATGCCTGCCGGTATATTCCGGAGGCCTCGGAATTCTCTCCGGAGATCACCTCAAATCCTCCAGCGACCAGGACTATCCCCTGATCGGCCTGGGCCTGCTCTACCAGCAGGGCTATTTTCGCCAGCTCCTCAACCCGGATGGCTGGCAGCAGGAACGCTATCCGACCAATGATTTTTACACCCTGCCCCTGCAGCCGGCCCGAACCGCCGACGGCCAGGATCTCAAAGTCACCGTCAAACTCCCCGCCGGTAACGTCTATATCCAGGTCTGGAAGCTGGAAGTCGGACGAATCACCCTCTACCTCCTCGATACCAATATCCCCGACAACCTGCTCCCCCAGGATCGTGACATCACCGATTCCCTCTACGGCGGCGATATCGACACCCGCATCCGCCAGGAGATCGTCCTCGGCATCGGCGGCATGCGCGCCCTCAGGGCCATGGAGTTGCGGCCCACCGTGTTCCACATGAATGAAGGGCACTCCGCCTTTCTCGCCCTGGAGCAGATCCGCCTCCACATGCGCGACGACAAGCTGAACTTCGAAGAAGCCCTGGAAGCGTCGCGCACCAGCAACATCTTCACCACCCACACCCCGGTTCCCGCCGGCATCGACCTGTTCGACCCCGGCCTGATGTATCACTACTTCTCCGAGTACTGCGCCGAAGTCGGCATCGATTTCCAGCAACTCATGGCGCTCGGCCGGCGCAATCCCTACAATCGCGACGAACGCTTCTCGATGGCGGTCCTGGCACTGAAGACGTCCTCTTACCGCAATGCCGTCAGCCGCCTGCATCGCCAGGTCTCCCAGGAGATGTTTCACGACCTCTGGCCCCAGTTGCCCATCTGGGAAGTTCCGATTACGTCCATTACCAACGGGGTCCACCTGCCGAGCTGGATCAACGGCGAATTGGCCGCCCTCTACGACCAGTACCTCGTCATCGACTGGCGCGAACGCTTCAACGACCCCACCATCTGGACCCAGATCAAAGACATTCCCGACGAGGAGTTGCACGAAGTGCACCGGCGCCGCAAACGCCGTCTGGTGAATTTCGTCCGCGTGCGCCAGCAGGAATCCGCGCTGCGCCGCCAGGCTCCCGCCGCCGAGGTCCACCGCGCCAGCGAAGTGCTCGATCCGAACGCCTTCACCATCGGCTTCGCCCGCCGCTTCGCCACCTATAAACGCGCCACCCTGCTGTTCCGCGATATCGAGCGCCTCAAGGGCATTCTGCTGAACAAGGATATGCCCGTGCAGTTGGTCATCGCCGGCAAAGCTCATCCCAAGGACCAGCCCGGCAAGAGCTACATCCGCGACGTGATCCAATACTCGCGCGATCCCGATCTCTGGAAACACGTCGTCTTCATCGAAGACTACGATATGAAGGTAGGCCGCGAGATGGTGCAGGGCGTGGATCTGTGGCTCAACAACCCGCGCCGCGGCGAAGAGGCCTGCGGCACCAGCGGAATGAAAGCCGCCATCAACGGCGTGCTCAACCTCAGCATCCTCGACGGCTGGTTCGACGAAGCCTACGAATCCCTCGGCGGTTGGGCCATCGGCGAGCGTGAGCCGTACTCCGAGGACCAGGACGGCCTCCATGCCAGCGCCATCTATTACCTCCTCGAGAACGAAATCGTGCCCATGTTCTATGAGCGCCGCGAGCAAACGCCGCGCGAGTGGATGCGCCGCGTCAAACAGTCCCTGCGCTACATCAGCCCCAACTTCGACTGCCGCCGCATGCTCCGCGAATACATGACCGAGCTCTACGAACCGGCCCACCGCCAGTTCGTTCGCACCGTCCAGGACGATTACCAGATGGTCCGCGAGAAGGCTCAGTGGAACGCGCGCATCCGCGAGGTGTGGGACCATGTCCGCTTCGTCGACGCCGGCCCCGGTCCGAGCGGTTCCGTCATGAACGGCAGGCCCGTCCCGGTTCGCGCCGCCATCGATCTGGCCGGCTTGACCCCCGGCGACGTGCGCGTCGAAATCGTCCTCGGCCGCGTGCACAGCAATGGCCACCTCGAAGACACCGAGGTCATGGTACTTCCCCATGTCGAACGGCAGGGTGCGATTGATGTCTTTGGTAAAGACGTCGTTCCCGAGAAAACCGGCCGCCTCGGTTATTCCTTGCGAGTCAGCCCGAATCATTTCGATGATCCCCTGACCCGCCCCTGTACCAGTCTCCTCAAATGGAGTCCCGTGGGTTAATCGTTCGTCGGTCCGGCGCTGCGCGCAAACATACCCGTTGGCTTGCCCCGCGCCGGTCATCAAAAAGAAACGTGCAAACTTGACCGGTTCCGTGGTACATATGAATTTGAAGCATTGGCGGGTTCCGAACCTGGCATTGCTGGCGCCTTCCTTCGGTTCACTCCTCGATAACCGCCGTTGCATCGTCTCGCTTGCGACGCGTCCGTAGGAGTTCGTTGGAGCCCGGCGCTGCGGAGTGTCTCTTAAAACGTTCTTTCGTCCCTCAAACGGAGCATCTTTCCCACCATGGACAGCGATCGCAAGTACAAACAACCTGGGTACATGGATACCGAACGCGATGGCAAAGGCTATCGCGAAGACCGGCCCAAACAGCAGGGTCCCCGCTTACCCATCGATGTGACCGGCCCCCGCCTCCCCCGCCTGGTCCAGCATGTAGCCGCCGCGCGCTGCTTCAACTGCTCTGTGACCCTTCCGCCGGGAACCGATTTCAACAGCGTCTGCCCCAAGTGCAACTCGCCCCTGCACTGCTGCAAACAGTGTTCCCACTTCGAACCGTCCACTCGTTTTCAGTGCCTCAAGCCCATTCCCGTGCGCATTGCCGGCAAGGACAAGGCCAACGAATGCAGCCTCTTCACGCCCCGTGTCACGGTTGCTCGCGAGGGCACTGCCTCCAATTCCGCCGCGCCGCCGCCCGCGCCGGTGGGCCCGCCCGCTCCCCGCAATCCCGAAGACGCGCGCAACGCTTTCGACAAGCTCTTCAAGAAGTTGTAATCCCCGCCGCCATCGCTCCCGCGCCCTCCGGCGTCACCCACGCCGAACTCCCGTTCGCTGGCAGTCATGGAAGTCCTGGATCTCTCGCTCTATCCGCCGTGCCGTCAGCCCAGCCGGCGCCGATGGCCGCGCGCCAGTTCCATGTACACCCCCAGATCGCGATCCAGGTCCGATTGCGTGCCATCGAAATAAAAGTTCCGGATCGGGATCCCGCCCAGGTCCCGGCTCACCCGCGGATAGATCGCCTCGCACACAATGCCGTTCATACACGTGAACGGGCTGATGTCGATGATCCCCGCCGCGCCCTTCTTCGCCAGGTACACTACTTTTCCGACGTTCAGCACCATTTCGCCGAACGCCCCTTCCCGCGGCAGGTACGGCCGGGCGCACTCCAGAATCTCGTAAATGTCCGGCTCCTCGCGCCCCGCGAAATCCTTCTCGAACGGCTCCAGCAGCACGTGCTCGTCACGCTTCTGCACCCGCTGCCGCACCCACGCCCCCAACGCTTCGAGCGTCCACAGCCGCCCCTCTAGCTTGAGCTTCCGGAAGTGCTCCGAGTTCGTGTACCAGATCCACTCCACAATGTCCGACAGCCACGCCTCGGCGCCGTACCCTTCCAGGCACTCCACCAGGTTTTCGTTTGAAAACGTGTTCAGCCGGCAGAAAATCTCACCCACAATCCCGATCAGCGGATGCGAGCGCCGCGCAATCGCCAGCTTCCGAAACCGGTCGCGGCTCCGCAGCATCGCGTCGCGCAGCGCCAGCAGTTGCACCCCCGGCTCCACCGGCGTCTGTTCCAGCGTCGCGCACAGGTCCTTCAGCGATGCTTCGTACGCCGCCTCGCTGTCGCCGCTCCGTTCTTCGTACGGACGGTTCATCAGCAGCAGCTTCGACAGCAGGTCGGCGCACAGCAGCGCGCGCCATCCCGTTCGCACGAACGGCTTGGCCAGCTCCCCCAACCCGTCATAGGCATTCTGGCTGCTGGGCGAGAGGATCTCGACATTCCCGTATCCGTTGCTGTTCAGGATCTGCCGCAGGTAGGGCGCATACTGCCCGAAACGGCACGGCCCCTCCGCCGTGGGCATGAAGAACGCCACCCGTTCCGGCTGGGTCTCCGGCCGCTCCAGCACTTTCATGAAGTCGCCCACCGTCACCTTCGCCGGATAGCATTCGTCCCCCGACGTGTAATGCGCGCCCAACTCCCGCGTCCGGTGGTCCGACGCCGGCGTCGGCTCCGCCTCCAGCCCGATCGCCCGGAACGCCGACGCGAACGCCTGCGCGCTCCCATAAGCCATCGGCGGGATGTAGATCCGCTTGCCTTTTAGTGGATACGGTTCGACTGCTGGTAACATCGCAGAATCCCCTTGCTGTCCAGGTACGCTTCCGAGCGCGTCATGTAGCCGGCATCGTTGCCGTGCCCGTCGAATTGCAGCACCAGCAGCGGCGCCCCCGCCGCCTCCCGCGCGAAATGCTTGATATAGGAGTCCGGCCCGCACTTGAAATTCGTAATGTATACCACGTGCAGGTTGGGCTTCCGCGCCGCAATGCGCGCCGCTTCCAGAATCTTCTGCCCCGAAATCCAGAACATGTTCTGGTGGATGTCGTCGAGAGTGTCCTTTCCCGTCACGAGGAAATCCAACGGAATCACGTTGGCCCCGTAGCGGTGCCGCAGCTTGCGCGGAATATCGCAGTTCACCCCGCGGTCATAGATGTTGTAGGAGCGCCCCGCCAGCACCAGCCCCGGCTCGCCCGTCTCTTCCAGTACCGCCAGCGCCCGCCTGCCCGCCTCCAGCAGCCGCTCCTGAAATCGCCGCTGCTCCTCGTACGCCGCTTCTACGGCCCGATCGCTCGCCCGCCGCGCCACACCCACCCGCCGCATCGTCTCGGCCAGCGCCTTCTGCACCTGCTGCGGTCCCAGCTTGAAATGCAGCGTCGGAATCAGGAACTTGTGCTGGTGCGCTTCGAGCGCCGGCACCGCGCGCAGCACCCATGGCAGCGTCTGGTTCCAAGGGCAGTAGTGCGACGGCCCGCCATCGCCGCATGCTTCCGCGTCCGCCATGTTGGGCAGCAGGATGTAATCCACGCCCGCATCTACCAGCGCCTGCGTGTGTCCGTGCGCCAACTGCACCGGGTAGCACGGCTGGGCCACCGCCAGGTCCACGCCCGCCGCCGAAATGCGCGGGTCCGTCACCGGCGAAAGCACCGTCTCGATCCCCAGCTCCGCGAAATAGCGCCGCCAGAACGGCATCCGCTCCAGCATCGTCATCGCCCGCGGTAGCCCCACTTTGAAACGGCTGCCACTGGCGGCGGGCAGCGCCTCCAGCAGCCGCTCGCGATACGCGAACAGGTCCTCGATCACCGGCTTGCGCCCCGTCGCCGAAGGCTTGCGGAACTTGTCCGAGCACTTGTCGCCCCAGTAGCTCTTCTGTCCTTCGATCACGAATTCCTTCATGTCGCACAGATTCGAGCACGCCTTGCATACGAAATCGCGCGTCGCCAGTTGCAGCTTGTGCAGGTCGTAGCCGCGGAACCGCGTGGCGCCCCCCGTCGCCTCATGCCACTGCCGCGCGATCAGCGCCATTCCGATCGCCCCCATCACCCCGTTGTACGGCGGCACCGTGATCCGTTTTCCCAGCAGACTCGCAAACGCCGCCGTCACCGCGTCGTTGTACGCCGTCCCGCCCTGGAAGTAAATCACGTTGCCGATCTTCCGCCCGCGCACCACCCGGTTCAAATAGTTCAGCGCAATCGAATACGCCAGCCCCGCCACCAGGTTGGGCACCGTCTCCGCCTTGTGCAGCCATCCCGTGACGTCCCGTTCCATGAACACCGTGCACCGTTCGCCCAGCCGCGTCGGACTCGCCGAGCACAGCGCCAGCGTCGCAAACTCGCCCTTGATGCTGATCCCCAGCTTCTCCGCCTGCTCTTCGAGAAACGATCCCGTGCCCGCTGCGCACGCCTCGTTCATGGCGAAGTCCACCACCACTCCGTGCTCGATCGAAATGAACTTCGAATCCTGCCCGCCAATCTCGAAAATCGTGTCCACCGGCTCGCCGCCCAGCGTCTTGCTGATGTGGATCGCCCCCGTCTTGTGCGCCGTGATCTCGTCGTTCACCACGTCGGCGCCCACAAATTCCGCGATCAGCTCGCGCCCCGACCCGGTCGTCCCCACACCCCGGATCTCCAGCCGCCCGCCCCACTTCTGCTCCACTTCCGCCAGCCCCTGCTGCACCGCCTCGATCGGCCGTCCCGCCGTCCGCAGATACACATCGTGAATCACCGTGCCGAACTCGTCGATCGCCACCACGTTCGTCGAGACCGACCCGATGTCCAGCCCCAGGTACGCCGGAATCTTCCCCTCCGCCGGCGGCACATACACGCCCACGCGGCTGCGTAACTGCACCACGTTCTCCGTCGAAAGCGGGTGCGTGTCTTCCACCCGCTCCTCGGCATCGTGCTGGCGCAGCCGGTGAATCTCCAGAATCGACCGCTTCCTCGTCTCTTCCGCTTCCAGGATCGCCGTGCCGATCGCCCCGCACCACGCGTACTCGGCCGGCACCATCAGCCCGTCCGCCGAAAGCGAAAACGCCTCCCGCAGCGCGCCCGTCACGCCGGCATTCTGCGACACCGCCCCAATCAGCGCCACCGGCGCTTCCACCGGCCGCCCCTTCACGATCGAGCTCTTGAAATTGCGCGCCACCGCGTCGCACAAGCCGCGCAGAATCTCCGCCGGCGAGTATCCCTTCTGCTGCGCATGGATCATGTCGCTCTTCGCAAACACCGAACAGCGCCCGGCGATGCGCGCCGCGCAGGTGGCCGTGCACACCACCTCGCCCACCTGTTCCACCGAGTACTCCATGCGCAGCGCCTGCTGGTCCAGAAACGACCCCGTCCCCGCCGCGCATTCCCCCGACCGGTCGTAGTCCACAATGCCGCCGCCGTCCAGCCGGATGTACTTCGAGCTCTCCCCGCCGATCTCGAACACCGTGCGGATCTGCGGGTAGCATTCGCTTATCATCCGCGCGATGGCCTTGAATTCGTTTTCGAAAAACAGCCCCAGCACCTTGGCGATGGTGCGGCTGCCCGACCCCGTCACCCGAATGCCCTCCACCCTCGCCTCCGGAATCGTCTCGTAGAGTTCCCGCAGCAGATCGTAGGTGGACTGAATCGGGCTGCCCGCGATGCGCCGGTAATCGGACAGCACCAGCGGCCGCTCGCCCAGCGTGGTGAGCCGGAACTCCGGATGCGCCGCCTCTAACGCCTCGAGCGCGCTCCGGTCGCCCGGTCGGCCCAGCGCGGCCAGTTTGAGACTGATGGCCCCAATGTCCAGACCGATATTGATGCCCATTTCCATCCAGTCTCACCGAAACTCGTTGTCTTTTCAACTCAATCAGACCCGAAAGGCGGAAATCGGCCCTCCACAGGCGCTCTTCCGGACCTCAGTGGCACCCTGCCGCCCGTCCTCCACCCGGGCCGCTCCCCCGCGTTTGCCCCCCGCCCGCCCAACCCGCTAAACTGGCGGTGCCGGTAAACCCATGGCCAGCCGCCCCGAACTCGACCAGTCCCTGGACCCCACCCGCGCCGGCGCCACCTTCTTCGGCCACCCCCGCGGCCTGGCCACCCTCTTCTTCACCGAGATGTGGGAGCGCTTCAGCTATTACGGCATGCGCGCCCTCCTCATCTACTACATGACCCACCGCATCGCCGAGGGCGGCCTGGGCTTCCGCGACACCAAGGCCGGCGCCATCTACGGCCTCTACACCGCCATGGTTTACCTGCTCTGCCTGGGCGGAGGCTGGATCGCCGACCGCATCACCGGCCAGCGCCGCGCCGTCCTGATCGGCGGCGTCTTTATCGCCTTCGGAGAGTTCTGCCTGGTCGTCCCCGCCGAGACCTCGTTCTACACCGGCCTCGTCCTGCTCATGATGGGCACCGGCCTCCTTAAGGGCAATGTCAGCACCATCGTCGGCCAGCTTTACGCCCCCGGCGATCCCCGCCGCGACTCGGGCTTTTCCCTCTTCTACATGGGCATTAACCTCGGTGCCCTCATCTCGCCCATCATCTGCGGCTACATCGGCGACCGCTACGGCTGGCGCCTCGGATTCGCCGTCGCCGGCGTCGGCATGCTGGCCGGCCTCGTCCAATACGTCTTCGGCGGTCGCTACCTCGGCACCGCCGGCCTCGATCCCCCCGGCACCGGCAATCCCGCCGAGGACCGCCGCCAGAAGCGGAATGCCGCCCTCGCCGTCGGCGGCAGCCTCGCCGTCTTCGCCCTCCTGGCTGTGCTCGGCGCTACCGGCGTCATCCCCTTCACCGCCACCCTCATCTCCAACACCCTCGGCTGGGGCCTGCTCGCCATCTCCGCCGCGGTCTTCATCTGGTTGATCTTCGGCCGCGGCTGGTCCGTCCAGGAACGCCAGCGCTCCGCCGCCATCCTGGTGCTGTTCATCGCTTCTTCCCTGTTCTGGGCCACCTTCGAACAGGCCGGCTCCTCCCTCAGCCTGTTTGCCGACCGCAACACCAACCGCAACATTCTCGGCTTCGTTTTCCCCCCAAGCTGGTACCAGTTCTGCGAACCCATCATCATCGTCTCCCTGGCCCCGGTCTTCGCCTGGCTCTGGCTCGCGCTCAACCGCAGGCGCACCGAACCCTCGAGCCCCATCAAGTTTTCCCTCGGTCTCGTGTTCGGCGGTGCCGCCTTCGCCCTCCTCGTCCCCGCCGCCATGCTGGCCTCCCACGGCACCCGCGTCGGCCCCTGGTGGCTGGTCGGTACCTACGTGCTGCAAGGCCTGGGCGAGCTCAGCCTCGGACCCGTCGGCCTCAGCGCCATGTCCAAGCTTGCCCCAGCCCGCGCCGCCGGCTTCATGATGGGCATCTGGTTCCTCTCCATCAGCATCGGCAACTGGATGGCCGGCAAAGCCGCTTCGCTCTACAGTTCCCTGCCCTTGCCGACCCTGTTTGGCTCGCTCGCCGTGTTCACCTTCGCCGCCGCCCTGGTTTTATTCCTCCTCGCCAAACCCACCGTCCGCCTCATGTCCGGCGTGAAGTAGCGTACATGCCGGCCCCCATTCTGTGCGATTTCGCAATTCAGGGTTTTCCCACTGAACGATTTCGCGCGGTCTTTCGAGCCTTCTTCCTTTATAGTTGGCGAAGATTGCTCGGAGGAAACTTGGTTAAGCCCGTCCCGCTGTTCCTTTGGATCGTACTGCTTGCGGCGCCCCTGTTCGCCAATGTGATTCGCAGCCCGCTGAACTATTCCGATTGCGGTCCCAGCCTCGGCAACTCGATCGTTTCCACCCCCCTGAATTTCGGGAGCCGGTTCTCGGGTGCCATCGCGGTGAACTTCCATAGCCCGGTCCTCAATGAGCAGGATAACGAGCAGCAGGAAAACGAGCAGGGCCACCAGAGCCTTCCGTCCCTCAAGGGCGTGCACGACGATTCCGACGATCCGTCCGTAACGCCTTCCGCCGTTCCCGAACCGGGCACCCTCCTGTTGCTCGCCGGCGGTCTGCTCCTGGTCGGCCTCAGAAGCCTTCCCACACGTAGGCCGAAAACCGTCTGACCGTCCGGAACGCCACCCGCTCGTACAGATTCACCGCGTCCTCGTTGGCTGCCGTCACCGTCAGGCTCGCCGAGCGGCACCCCAACTGCTTCAACGTCGCCAGCGAGTGCCGCAGCAGTGCGTGCCCCACCCCCGTACCGCGCACCCCCGGAGAAACGCAGATCTGCGTGATGTGCCCGCATGCCGGTGCTACCAGGCTCGCCAGCGAGATGCCGCATAAGTGCCCGTTGGAGGCCTCGAACGCCGCATACGACGCCGGCCGGTAGAACATGCCGCACCCCGGGTATTGCACGATGTTGTACAGGAACCGCCGCGCACCCGAGGCGGTCCGATACTGGTCGTTGATCCGGCCGTCCACGTGGCCTGCGTATGCCGCCGCGATCAGGTGCGCCGCCGCATCCTGGTAGTGGTCCGACCACTTCTCGACGTAGATGGGCCGCCGCACCCGGCCTTCGTCCAGCGACGCGTGCTCCAGGTCGATGCGCATGAAATTGCGCTCGTACAGGCTGAGGCAATCGGCGCCCGGCATCCCTTCCCGCGGCCCGTGCGCCACCATCATCAACTGCGATTCGATGCGGTGTACCTGCGTGTGGCTGATGATCGGCCCCAGCGCCGCCGCCAGCAACTGGTTCTCTCGCTCCACCGAACGGAACTCCCGCCGCACATACAAATCCCCGATCAGCCCCTTGGTGTCCTCCAGCACGTAGTAGAGATAGCCGATCACTTCGCCATCGTCCACCAGCGCGCTGCCGTTCAGTGCCCGCAGGTCCACGAACCGGCGCACCAGGTCCGCCGATTTCTCGAAATCCCACTCCAGTTCGCGCCGCCACGCCGCCGTCTCTTCGCCAAGCAGCGGTTCCAGGTCCCGCGCGGACAGCCGCCTCAGGTCGATCAGTTCCACGGACTGGTTCGGGGCCGGATGCTGCCGGGCAGCCATGGCGTTGCCTATTGTAACCCGTACATTGCGGCGAAACCCAATTGCGCCTTCACGAAATCACGCGGGTACGAGATCGCCACTGCTACCACCGCTCCCTTCCCGTCGAACTTCGGCGTCAGCTCCGCATACACCCCGCACCAGTACGTCGGCACGTCCAGCTTGCGATACCGCGCCACCACCTGGTCGCGCAGCGCCGGGTCGAAATGCACCCCGTAGCGGTCCACCAGCGCTTTGATGGCCGCATAGTCGCCCTCCGCCTTAATGCGCATCAGTTCCGCCAGCAGCATGCCCACACCCTTGTGCATCTGCTCGAAATCCTTCAGCACCAGGTACGTCTTCCCGTTGCGATTCACCTTCTCGATGGCGCCGGTCTTGTCCATGATGTAGTTCACGATCAGTTGCCGGTTCCGCTGGTGGTCTTCTTCGATCGTGTTGCCTTCCGGTATGCGGTACAACTGCGTCAGCGCCACCCGCACCGCGGCGTAGTACATGGCCTTGGCTACCTCCGGACTCGATACCACCCCCAGCTCCCGCAGCTTCGGGTCGCCGATGTTCCACAGCGCCATCAAGTCCGCGCGCGCTTCCTCCAGGGTCGAGAAATATTCCTTCAGATACCCTTCCGAACCGCCCTTCAGCCGCGGATTCAGCTTGCCCGACCCGTGCCCGATCACCTCGTGCAGCCCCGTCATCAGGTCCGCCGCTTCCCGGCCGTACTTCTTCCCAACCGCAATTTCTTCGGGCGAGGCGGCGAACTCTTCAAGCGGTCCGAACCCCGTGGCCGCTTGCAGCGTCCGCGAGCTGCCCGTGAACAGGAAGCTCTTGCTGCCGTACTTCTCGCGAATCTCGTTTTCGTTGGGCAGGTTGTCCCCCACCGTGTTCACGTGAAAATCGCCGGTCTCGATCACCGTCTCCACCGCCTTGGCCAGCGGCGGCTGCACTCCCTGCTTCTTATACTGGTTCGCCCAGGGCGCGTGGTCTTCGAAGTACTGCGCATTGGCCGCCAGCTTCAACATCAGCTGGTTCAGCTTCTGGTCGGTGATGCTGACAAAGCTCTGCGAGGTGCCTTTCGCCGCCCGCGCATCGCGATACACCTCGATGAACCCGTTGGCGAAATCCACCCTCGGGTTGTTCCGTACCCAATCCGCGTCGAACTCCAGCCAGGTCGCCGGGTCGCCCGTCTGGTAGTAGCGGATCAATGCCGCCAGCACCCGGTCCTGCCCCGGCTCGGCGTAGGCGCGCGCTTTCTCCAGGTACTCGTTGGCTTTCGCCAGGTAGGTGGCGTACAATCCCGGCGGCACCTTGCCGTCCGGCGTCCCCGCCCGGTAAATCTCCTCCACCAGGGCCCCCGAACCCGTCTTCGCCAGCCGCGAATTGAGCGGGTGCGTGTCATGGAAATTCTGCAGGTCCGCCATGCTCACCCCGCGATAGAAGTTGTTCGCGCTCGCTTGCAGGATGTCCAGGCTCCCTTGCGGGCTCTTGGCCGTGATCATCGGCTGGAAGGCCGCGTCGAACAGCGACCGCCGCAGCGCTTCCAGTTCCCGGTCCAGGTCCGCCTGGTTCCGGATCGCCGCACCATACCCGCGGCCCTTGAACCCGCCCGCCCGCAGCACCCTGCCCGCCGCCGCCTTCAGCTCTGCATAGGAAAACTCGGGCAGAAACTTCTGCGCCGTCATGTCGTTGTGATTCCCGCGATTGGCCCAGAAGAGCTTGGTGAAATCCACGATCTTCCGGCGCACCCCCGGGTCCAGGCTGTCCGCCCGCCGCACCAACTCATCCAGCAGCCGCTTCTGCCGCAACCCGAACGCCGAATCCTGGTCGTAGATAATCGGATCGATCGCGATGGATGCCTGCGCCAGCCAATACGCCAGCCCCTGCTCCCGCGGCGTCAGCGTCTTGAAGCTCTCCGCCTCCAGTTGCACGAATCCGGTGGAGCCCACCCGATCCACCAGCGGGTTGCTGTCGGCAGCCATCGACAAGCTTGCCGCTACGAACAGAAGCGCAATGCGCAAAGTGACACCTCTACGTCCATAGTAGCCCGCCCCGGCGCGGGCTACTTCTCGGGCTGGTCGTACGTGCCGAGGCGGCGGATCCAGATGTTGCGATACCGCACCGGGTTGTTGTGGTCCTGGAGCATCAGCGGCTCTTCCGCGGCATGCGGCGTATAATGCGCCACCTGGCGGTACACCATCGGTCCCATCGACTCCTTGCGGTTGTGCACCACCACGCCGTTGTAGAACACCGTGAAGTAGGCCGGCTTCACCAGCTTCTCGCCCTCGAAGCGCGGCGCCTCGAAGACGATATCGTAGGTGTTCCACTCCCCCGGCTTGCGCGCCGGCGTGGCCAGCGGCGGCCACTGCCCGTAGATCGCACCCGCCCCGCCATCGGCGTACGTGGCGTTGTCCCACATGTCCAGCACCTGGATTTCGTACCGCGCCATGAGCAGCACTCCGCTGTTGCCGCGCCCCTGGCTGTTGCCGTGAACCGGCACCGGCGACGACCACTCCACGTGCAACTGGCAGTCACCGAACCGATCGCGCGTCAACAGGTCGCCCGTGCCGCCGCCGCATACAAAATACCCGTTCTCCACCTTCCACTGCGCGTCCGTCATCTTTCCGCGATTGTCGCCGCGCCCGCGCTGCACCCATTTCGAAAGGTTCTTGCCATCGAACAGCGTCACCGCGTCGGAAGGAGCCCCGCCCGGATCGGCGGCCGGTGTGACCACCTTCGGATGCGGCCGGTTGGGATCGTGGACGTGCCACGGAAGATTCGGCAGCATCGGCGTGTCGGTGAAGCCCAGATCGGGATTGCTCTGCTGCTGGCCGCTCGCAGCCCCCGTCCCGGCCACCGCCGCCGCCGCGGACATCTTCAAAAATTCTTGCCGTGTCATAACGTCTGCCCCCCGGCCCACCCGGAACAACCCACCAGCATACTGCAAAACCCTCACCGGCCGCGGTCCCGTTTCACCGGCAGGTGCGGCTCGCTCAACCGGAAGTACGCCACCGGCATGTCGTGGTCCGAGATGCGCTCGGGCCGGTTGGCATCGTTGCGATACACTTCCGGAAAATCGGCGTCGTTGCGCGCAATCGCGAACCGGCTCAGCCGCCGCAGCATATTCCGGTTCACCACCACGTGATCGAGCACCTGCGCCGAACCGTTAAAGTTGTACGTGTACTTCTGGTCCGCCGCCAGCGCCACCTCCCCGAGATCGGTGAGCGCCGGGTTCACCGTCGCGCTGCCGTACGCCACCACCTGGTCGGCGGGCGCCGCGTGCCCTTCCACGATGCCCATGAAATCCACGTAGCCGTCGTTGAACGGAAACGAATTGAAATCCCCCACCGCCACGATATTCTCGCCGCGATCGGCCGCCTGCCGCGACTGGATGTAGTTCGCCAGGAATTCGGCCTGCGCCACCCGCTTGGCCCGCGCCCGCGGACCATCGGTCGGGTCGTCGATGCTGGTCAGGGAGAGCGGATGGTTCACAATCACCGTCACCGGCAGCGGACGCGCCGCGCTGTCGCTCCCGAAGCTCGCCCGCAACACCAGCGGCGGCCGGTCGTGCAGCGTCGCCGGGTTGCCCGTGGTGGGATTGGTGTACGTGGCGTCCTTGCCGATCTGCGTCACGTCGATCACCTTCACGCTGCCTTTCACCAGGAAACCCACGTCGATGCCGCCGATATCGTTGCCCTCCACCAGGTAGGCCTGGTAGTGCGGCGCGGGAGCGCCCGCCGTTTCGGCATCCGTGTCCACCTTGGCGGCCACCGCCTCGAGCGTGGAGAGGTTCTCCATCTCCTCCACGCCGATAATATCCGGCGTCCGCATCACGTCGCGGATCGCCAGCGACGCCTTGTTCAAGCGGTTGGCGAAGGCCGTCGCCGTGAGCACCACGTCGCTGGTCGAGGAATCGTTTACCGTGTCGAAGAACCGCTCCATGTTGAACGACGCGATCGTCAGTTCGTCCGCCGCCTTCTCCGGCACCGGAGTGGCCGCTACGTTGCCGCTGGTCGAGGGAGTTGACGCGGCATCCGTATAGATCGTGTAAGCGCGCGATTCATACTTGAGCGGCCCGATCAGGTTCGTGATGGTCGTGCCGGCCGTCACATCCAGCAGCCGCGCGCCCGGTTGCCCGCGCGTATCGACGGCGAGGATCTCCGGGTTGCTGTCCCAGCGCGCCACGCAACACGGCGCGCCCGCCGGCAGCGGATCCGGCAGTTCGATCCCCGGCTCGCGAAACGGCCGCAGGATCCCCGGGAGCACGCCGTAAAATACCCCCGCGCTCGTCGCCGTGGCCGCGCTCTCGTTCACCGAACCGCGGGTGGGCGCCGACGCGATCAGCGTGTTCACCTGCACCCGCATGCCTTCGTATTTTTCCAACTGGTCGATCGGCCCCGCCGGATTGGTATCGGTGATCGTCAGGGTCACCGGCGGAGGCAGCGCGTTGTTTTGCGAGAGTGCCGTGATGCTGGTCGGGCTGCTGATCTCGGTAAGCGTCGGACTAGCCGCGTCCGACGAGGGCGCATACTCCAGCACCGGCCCGCTCACGCACACCGCATTGCCCACCGTGGCCGCCGAAGGCGCCGCCCCGCTGGTGAACACGAACAGCCCGTCCGATGTGGCGGCGTCGTTGTCGCCCGGAGCCGGCATCTGGAGGAAGAAGCCGTCCGTCGTGCGGGCCGTCACGATCCCGCTCGTGGTCACCGTCGAGTGATTCATCGGCGATGTGTCGCCGCGCCCCTGCATGGCCGCGATGGTCGCCGTCACCGTGCACGAGGGCGCCGTCACCGCCAGTTGAAAGCTCTTCGCAGCGGTGCCGCCCGCACTGTCGGTCACCTCTATGGCGAACCCAAACGGCGAGCCGCCGGTCGAGGTGGGAGTGCCCGAAAGCACCGCCCCGGCGAGCGTCAAGCCCGGAGGTAGCGTGCCCGATGTCACCAGAAACGTGTAGCCCGAGCCGCTCCCGCCCGTCGCCGTGAACGTCACCGCGTATGCGATGCCCAGCGTGGCCCCCGGCAGTGGAGACGCGGTCGTGATGCCCAGCGAAACCGCGCTACACGGCTTCGCCGCGGTGGCGCTGTTGCGCGGATCCGGCGCGCCGGTGGCGAAATCCGCGCTGTTGTTCCCGCTGTCGGCGCAGCCCCCGCCCGCCCGGATCGCCGCGGTGCTGCTCGACAGGTCCGCCGTCGGTGCGCCTTCCGAACAGTTGGCCGCCCCGCCGTACCCCACCAGGTCCTGAATGCCGTCTCCGGTCGGGCACGCGCCCGCCACCGCGGTGGTCGAATTCACCAGCGCCACTTTGCCCGCCGTGCCGCTCATGTTGATCGTGCCCGTGGCATCGGCTGCCGGGAGATTGGCGCTGCCCCCGGAACCCTGCGCTTCCTGAACCAGGTAGTAGCCGCCCGGCGGAATCGCGCCGCTCAGGTTGGTGGTTTGCCACGAGCTTCCCGTCGAGGACCCGTATTGCACCGTCCAGCCCTCCAGGCTCGCCGCCCCCGTCCCGCGATTGAATAACTCGATGAAGTCGTTGCGCAGCGTGGCCCCGCTATTGCCGCCGCCGCCGTATACCTGGCTGATCACGACCTGCGGGTGCGCCGGAAGACCGGTCAGCATCCACAAGGCCAACAGACTCGCGCGATGACCAATCCCGCTGGACATTTACGGATCATAGTCAATCGGTCGCACCCGGGCAACCGTCACCACCGCCGGCCCGTCCGCCTCCCAGTCACGCCCGCATGGCACAAAATCGTCCGAATCGGCTCAACCAGTTCCCGCCGTGCCCCGCCTGAATCCCTTGACCCCGCTGTTACTCTGAAATCGAGGATAGAGCTTGCGCCCCACCGCGCCGGCCCAACTGTTTTTCTTCCTGGCCAGGAAGCGTTGCATTCCGGTGGTAACGAACTCCCTGTAGGGCCGTTAAGGCCTGCACGGTTGCCAACTATACGTATGGGGCCGGCGGGGAGATCTCAGGTTCGAACCTGTAACCGCGGATGGAGAGCGGATAGCGCGTGTCGCCGTCCCATCTGATATCGGCGAGCCCAAGCGATCGAAGCTGGCGGGTAAACGTAGCGCCACAAAGCGATTCCAATGCCCCCGGAGAGATCGGGCTCCAACCATTGGCGGCCGGATACGCACGGCGATAAGTCCGCGAAGCCCCGGCCGCCCGCAACGCAGTCCATTTCCCGCTCGCTCGGCCGTAGTGTCCCACCTGTTTCACCCCTCTGCCTTGACCTCCCCCCCTCTCCTGTCATACGCTTGCGAATGAGCTTCGATGAATAAGAAGTGGTATAACCTCTTCGTTTCCGTGAATCAACCGGTTGACGCAGACACGGAAAGCACCGGGGCGCCAGCTCCCGCCAGCGCCGCCCAGGCGGTCGCCGACATCGCCGCCGCTATCGTTCCGGAACCTCGTTTCACCGCGCCCGTAGCCAACCCCGCCTCCTTCGACGATATCTATCAGGCCGCCGAAATCCAGCCGCCCCCGCACGGCTTCAGCATCACCAAAGTGTCCGAGATGCTGCACAGCGAGCACATCCGCAACCTGCCCCGGGATGTGAAAAAAAGCTCCGTCCTGGTAGCGCTCGAAGCCTCCGGCGCGCCCATTCAGTCGGTCATCGAAGATGCCGTCCGTCGTGACCGCGCCCTCGACACCTTCGAGCGTGTGCAGCAGAATGCCCTGGCCGAGCTCGAAGCCCGCAAAACCAAGGAAAATCAAGAGATCCAGGTGGAATTGGATCGCATCGTCGCGGACCACCGGTCGCGCATGCAAGCCAACAACGACGAGGTGGCCCGCGAGCGCGAAAAGTTCTTCGCCTGGCGCCTCAAGAAGCAGGAGGAGGAACAAAAAATCTCGGATGCCGTATCTTATTTCGTTACGGAGAATCCGATCACAACCGGCGGCTCTGCGGCTGCCCCGGCCCCTCCCCGCTCCACTGAAAAATAGCCGCTCAAGGGGAGATTTACTATGTTTCGACGCTTGTCCCGTATGTTCCGTTCGTTCTTCGGATTCTTTATTTCCGTCGGCGAAAATCCGGAACTGATCCTCGAGCAGAACATCCGCGACATGAACGACCAGGTGCCGCGCATGAACGAGAGCATCGCCATGGTCAAGGCCAACGTCACCCTGCTCGAAAAGGAAGAGGCCAAGTACAAGAACGATCTCAATGGCGTCACCGCCAAAGTCAAGGCCGCCATTCAAGCCGGCCGCGACGACCTGGCAAGCAGCTTTGCCGTCCACCTGGAGCAGCTCCGCGGCGCCCTTGCCCGCACCCAGGGCCAGCTCGCCACTGCGCGCTCCGCGTTCGACAAGGCCCTGGCCGTCAAAAAGGCGTTCATGATCGAAAAGGAACGCAAAACCCAGGAGGCCCTCAACGCCATTCGCGAGTATCGCCGCGCGCAATGGCAGAAAAGGGTGGCCGACACCATGGAGACGTTTGAAGTGGCCGGCATCAGCGCCACCCACGACGAAATGGTCCACAAAATCGAAGAGCAGACCGCCATCAACGAAGCCCGCATGGAGATGGCCCTCGGCAATGTGGACCAGCAGAAAATGAAAATCGAAGAAGAGGCCGAACAGTTGCGGGCCAACGAATTGGTCAAACAGTTCAAAGCCGAGATGGGCCTCATCTCGCCGGCGCCCGCCAGCGCGCCGGTGCAGAAAACCATCGGCGGAACCGAAGCGCAGAAGACGGTTTGACCGGAGTGAACGTGAGCCATGGCCGTTAAGATTGAACGGGGCGGTTGGATCCTGATGTTTGTTATCGGGCTGGGCCTGGTAGGCTACGGCCTGAACAGGTATGGTGTAATCAGCCTTCCTTTCCTGGGGCCTTCGGGCTCCTCGAAGTCTCCCGATACCGGGGTGAAAGTCGATCCCACGCAGCCGCTCACCCCCGTTGCCAGCAAAGGCACGAATGAAGTCCGCGTGCGGGTCAACATCTGGGTGGGATGCGTCGGCGGCCTGGTGGCTAACGGCGGCCTCGACACCCAGCAGGGCTCCATCTACGCCGACAAGGGGCTCAAGGTCAGCTTCAAAATTATCGACGATTGGACCGAAGGCGCCGCCGCGCTGGCCACCGGCAACGTCGATGTCATGCTCACCACCGCCGACGTGTGGGCCAAGGACTTCGGCCAGTTTCTCGACAAGGGCGTCAACGCCCGCGCCTTCTACATGGTCGACTGGTCGCGCGGCGCCGATGGCGTCATCGGCCGCCAGGGCATTAACAGCATCGAGGATCTGGCGGGCAAAACCGTCGCCTTTGCGCCCTATACCCCCTCCCACTTCCTGCTCTGGAACGGCCTGAAAAGCTCCGGCCTTTCCACTGAGCAGCGCAACGAGATCTTCAACAAGGCCGTGCACACCAAGGACGGCATCGAGCCCGCCACCCTCTTCGCCCAGCAGAAAGTGGATGCCGCCGTGGCCTGGGATCCGGACATGAGCGATGCCGTCGCCAAACGTCCCGGCGCGAAGAAAATCTACGACACCCGCATCGCCAACCGCCTCATCGCCGATGTGCTCGTGGTGAGCGACCGCTTCGCCGCCAATAACGCCGACACCCTCATCAAGTTCGTCCAGGGCTGGCTCGAAGGCGTCCAGTTCATCCACTCCCAGCCTTCCCGCGCCTACACCCTGATCGGCACCATCAAGGACTTCAATATCCCGAGCGACCTCGCCAAGACCATGCTGGAAGGCGTGAAGCTCTCCGACTACGCCGACAACCAGTCCTTCTTCGGCTCCGCCGGCTCCGATTCCGACTACGCCAACATCTTCCGCATGGCCACTGACATGTACCGCGAGCTGCGCCTCATCAAACGCATCGGAGACGTGGAAAACAGCGTCGATCGCCGCTATATCGCCGCTCTCAGCGGCAAGTTCCCCAGCACTCCCAGCGAGGCGCCCATCGCTTACAAAGAACCGCCCAAGGGCGCCACCCCCATCGCCACCCAGCGCCGCTCCATCTATTTCGAACCGAATTCGGCCAGGATGGGCCTCGATTCGCGCGCCGTCGTGGACGAGGTCGGCGATTTCATGCGGGCTTACGAGAACACCGTCGTCGATATCGACGGCAATACCGATTCCACCGGTTCGCGCGAGCTCAACATGGCGCTCTCCAAGCAGCGCGCCGAAGCCGTCAAGGCTTATCTGGTCGAGAAATATCACTTCCCGCCCGAACGCATGCGCACCGTGGGCAACGGCCCCGATAAGCCGCTGGAGACCAATGCCACGCCCGAGGGCCGGGAAAAGAACCGGCGCACCGATATCAAAGTCTATCCGAACCCGGCCAAATCGTGACCCTCGATCACCTGTTTGAGATCCGCCGGAGCACCTCGCGCCGTACCCGCGTGGCCCTTGCCATTACGGCGTGGACCGCCGTGGTGCTGGCGTGGTTCGCGCTCACCGAGTCCAAAATCCTGCCGCCATTTTCGGTCCCCAAACCCGCCGGCGTGGTGGCGGCGTTCTTTCGCCTCTGGACCGAGTACGACCTGCTCGGCAATGTCTTCAAAAGCTGGTGGCGCATCGCACAGGCCTTCCTCTGGTCGGCCGTGGTGGCCGTTCCGCTGGGCCTGTTGATGGGCGGCTTCCGCTGGCTGCACGATCTCATCAACCCCATTGCCGAACCCATGCGCTCCATGCCCATCACGGCGTTCCTGCCGGCGTTCATCGCCCTGTTCGGCATGGACGAAGGGATGAAGGTCGCCTTCCTCTGGTTCGGCATGTTCTTCTACCTGCTGGCCGTGGTCGTCGAAGAGGCCAACCGCGTGGACCAGGCGCTCCTTGAAACCGCCCTCACCCTCGGCGCCCGGCGCTCGAATGTGCTGTGGATGATGTTCCGCGCCTCCTTCCCGGCCGTGTTCGGATCCTTCCGCATTCTCTACGACATCGGCTGGACCTACGTGATCCTGGCCGAAATGGTGAATGCCCGCAAGGGCGTGGGCTACATGGTGGAGGCGGCGCGCAAGGTGCTCGATTTCGACCGCGTCTACGCCGGAATCATTGCCATCGGCATCGCCGCGTTTTTGTTCCGCTGGCTGCTCACCCTGATGGAGCGCTGGCTGTTCCCCTGGCGCCGCCCGGGCTTGCGAGCCGCGCCCGCCGCCGCCGTCGCCGCCGCCGTAACCGCGAAGGTGCAAAGGAATGCCGTCCGCTAACCACCCAGCGTCGTGCCAGTCTCGCCCCAAGGTGAGCGATGCCCGCTAACTACCGAATCTCCCTGCGCAACGTCTCGCGCAGCTTTGTCTCTCCCGCCGGTGAGCCCATTCAGGCCATCCGCGACATCAATCTCGAAGTGGAGGATCTCTATTCTTCCGACGGCAAGGACATCGGCGAGTTCCGCGTCCTGCTGGGCCCGTCCGGCTGCGGCAAATCCACCGTCCTCCGCCTCATTGCCGGCCTCGATCGCCCCGACACGGGCGAGGTCCTGGTCAACGGCAAGCGCGTCACCCGGCCCGGCCGCGACCGCGGCATGGTCTTCCAGAAGTACACCTCGTTCCCCTGGCTCACCGTCGCCGGAAATGTCGGCTATGGGCTCAAGATCAACGGCGTCCCCAGCGCCGAACGCGAGTCCACCGTGAACCGCCTCATCGACGACGTGGGCCTGCGCGGCTTCGAGAACTCCTATCCCGACACTCTCTCCGGCGGCATGCAGCAGCGCGTCGCCATCGCCCGAACCCTGGCGCTGCGCCCGGAGGTCATTCTGATGGATGAGCCCTTCGGGGCGCTCGATGCGCAGACCCGCGCCGACATGCAGGAACTGCTGCTCCGCATCTGGGGGGAAACCGCCAGCACCATCCTGTTTGTCACCCACGATGTGGACGAAGCGCTCTACCTGGCCGACCGGATCTACGTGCTCTGCGCCCGACCCGGTACAATCATTGAAGATGTGCCGGTGCCGTTCGGCCGGCCGCGCGATCCCTCGGTGAAGCAGCGAGCCGAATTCCACGAGTTGCAGCAGCATGTGCTCGCCTCCCTGCGGCGCGCGCCCGGCCAGGGACAGGTACGAGTGAGCGTCTAATGGCGGAGGAGAAGCAACCCGGCGGCAGCGATTACCTCAAAGCGGCGTTCCAGTGGCAGTACAACAAAATCGCCCTCGGCGGCGCGGTGGCCTTTGCCCTCGTCTCGGGGAGCTTCCTGCCCATTCTCCTCGGTGCCGGCATCGAGCTGATATACCTCAGCCTGGTGCCCAACCATCCCCGCTTCCAGCGCCTGGTCCGTTCCTGGAAATATGAAGACGAAAAGCGCGAGCGCGAAAAAAGCCTGAGCGCCCTCTTCTACGAGCTGCCCCCCGAAATGCGCGCGCGCTACGGAACGCTCGACGCCACCGCCAATGCCATCCGCGCCAGCTATGGCCGCCTCACCTCCACCTCGCAGATGTTCGTGGACCAGATGGAGTCCAAGCTCCAGGGCCTCGCGCACTCCTACATCCGGCTGCTGAATTCGGCCTTCCATCACCGCGAATACCTGCGCGGCACCAGCCCCGACAACATCCGCAAGGAGCTGGCGCATCTGCAGAAGGAGCTCGACAGCGAACCTGCCAAGGTGCAGGAGATCAACCGCAAGCGCATCGAGATCCTCAACAAGCGTGTGGAGAAGTACGAGAAGGTCCGGGTGAACTGCCAGGTCATCGACGCGCAGTGCGCCGCCGTCGAAGATGTGCTCCAGCTCATTCGCGATCAGTCGGTGACCATGCGCGACCCGCAGGAGATCAGCGACCACCTCGACAACCTCGTCAAGGACGTCGAGCAGACCGAAGAGACCGTCCGCGAAGTGGAATCGATCTTCGACCTGTCCCCGCTGGCCACCGCCGACCTGGAAACCGGCCCGGTCCCGCGCACCCGCATCCGCAACTGAGGCGCCCTACCGGCTCCCGCCCGAAGGCCCCGGGGCCGGAATCACCGCTTCCTCTTTCACGGCGCGCAATTGCGCATCCTCCAGGCGGCTGGCTTCCTGCCAGGTGTAGATCATGCGATGAATCACCGTGAGGTTGGCAAAGAGCGCGATCACCCACAGCACCGGCGCCATGCGGTCGAACAGTGCGCCGATGATGATCAGCACAACCCGCTCCGGCCGCTCCAGAAAGCCCACCTTGCAGCGCGGGATCACGTTCTCCGCCCGGGCGCGCGTGTAACTGATCATGACCGAGCCGGTCATCACCACCGCGGTCAGCACGATATAGAAGAAGCGGTTGATCGACGCGTAGTAGACCAGCAGTCCCACAAACAGCGCGAGGTCCGAGTAGCGGTCGATCACCGAGTCGAAGAATCCGCCAAACCGCGTCACCTGGTTATTGGCACGCGCCACGCGGCCATCGACCATGTCGAACAGCCCGGCGCCGATCACCACCAGCCCGGCCCAGCGGAATTTGCCCTGCGAGAACAGCCACGCCGCCCAGACGTTGATCAGCAGGCCGATGAACGTCAGCACGTTGGGATGGATGCGGGACAGCGCCAGCCAGCGGACAATCCGATCGATCGCTGCGCCGAAGACGATCCCGATGACACGGGTGTAAGTCCACTTTTTCTTATTCGACTGCATCGTGAATGGTCGTGAGCTTCAGAATTTCAAAGTGCTTGATCCCCCCCGGGCTCTGCACTTTTACTTCGTCCCCTACCTCTTTGTTCATGAGCGCGCGGCCGATCGGCGAGGTTGTGGAGATCTTTCCGTTGGCCGCATCGGCCTCCTCGCTCGTGACCAGGTTGTAGGTCACCTCTTCGTCGCGCTTGGTGTCGAGAACGGTTACGGTCGAGCCGAGCCCCACGCGGTCGTGCGGAATTTTGGAAAAATCCACCATGGACATCTCGGCCAGCCGCTTCTTTAACTGGTTGAGCCTCGCGTTGACGAAGCCCTGCCGGTCTTTGGCGGCGTGATATTCGGCATTTTCGCTCAAGTCCCCGTGTGCCCGCGCTTTCAGGATCTCTTTCGGCAGTTCCACATGCAGCTCGTGTTCGAGCGCGGCAATCTCATCCTGAAGTTTTTTCTTGATCTCGATCATGAAACGGGGACAACCCTCACCGTCACATTATAGCGGAGTAGCAGGTGTTTCCTGCGTGTTTCCTGCGTCTTTCCTGCGTTTTTCCAGTCCGCTACGGTACGGGAACCGGGAAGGGTTTGGACCCCGCGCCACCGATGCTCACCACCAGCGGCTGGTTGCCCGAAGGCAGGTTTTGGGGCACCACGGCGTTCACCTGGTAGAGCCCCACAAAACCCGGCGCCAGCCCGCTGAACGGCACCGCGGCGTTCATTCCGCCGATGGTGACCGTGGCCGGCGTGCTGGTCTTCACGAGAGATTCGGTCGGGGCGGGCTGGCCCGAGACTTGCGCCCGTTCCACCGGCCCCAGGCCATTGGCATAAATCATCAGCGTGTCACCCGGTTTGACCGCGCTTCCGGCGGTGACCACCGCTCCCGAGTTGGCGTCCACAATGGCGAAGATCCCCGGCGAATAGCGGGCCAGCGGCACCAGGTAGCGCTCGCTCGGCAGCCCGCTCACCGTGACCTTCAGGTACACCGAGGTCTGCCCCTCGAACTCCCACGGGATCTGCGCGTTCACCTGCCCCGGGCTGACGAAGTGAAGGTGTCCGGGAAGGCTCATTCCGCCGCCATCGAAGCTGACGCTGACGTCCGACAGCGACACCGGCAGTTCCGCCGTGGATGCCACCTGCGTGGCATCGGAAAGCGCCGTACCGTAGATCGCGATGTACGAGCCCGGCGCCAGGCCCTGGCCGACATCGAAGCTGGCGGCATTCAATACGCGATCGGGAGTGATGGCCGGATACGCGCGGGCATAGCCGTTGAACGGAACGGTAAGATTGCCTACCGTCGCGCTGAAAAGCTGGTCGCCCTGATTGGGCCCGAGATCGACCAGAGCCGCGGCATTGCCCAGGCGGAACGATTGCGGGTCCCCCGCGGTGATTTTCCCGCCGCCCTGGAGCACGTTGAAGCGCAAGGGTGTGCCTACCACCGGAACGCCGAATTGGTCGATCACTCGCAGGTCGAGTTCCCACCCCTGGTCGTTCGTGCCGCCTACAAAGCCGCCGTTGCCGATGGGAAAGGCGTCCGCCGGGGTACTGTCGCTCACCAGGAATTGATATTGATACGGAACGCGCAGTGTGGGGCCGCCGCCCGTAATGGTGATGAACGAATCGTAAGAGCCGGCAGTCGGCTGCGACCCCTCCAGCCTCACCGTGACACTGTCCCGCGCACCCGGGGCCAGCGTGAGCGTCGCCGGCGATACCGTCACCCTCGCCGCCGAGCTCACCGTACCGCCCGGGTCGAGATTCAGGGTAAGCGAGGAACCGCTCACGTTGGTGATCGTCAACGTGCGGCTGATGGGCAGCGACCCGGCGCCGATCGGCCCGAATTCGATCGTCGCGGGTTCCAGCGTTGCCGCCACCGCGACGGCATCTCCCGCATTCAGTTTGCCCGCGCCCATCGAATCGATGCGGGCCGCTTCGCCGCTGGCTTCGGTCACGTCCTGGCTCGCCGTGTTCACCACCGCGGATTTCAACTGCGCCGGAGTGAAGCCGGGAAATTTCTGTTTCACCAGGGCGACCGCGCCCGCCACCATCGGCACGGCGTAACTCGTGCCGCTCACGCTGGTGTACCCGGACGAGCTGTAGATGTCGGCGTTGGGATCGAGTTTCTGGGTGGCGGTGTAGACGCCCGCGCCCACTGCGACCAGTTCCGGCTTGATCCCGTTGGTCGGCGTGGCGCCGAACGTTCCGGGAGAGGGTCCGCGCGACGATGCCGGCCACATCGCATTCGCCGTGCTTTGCACCTCCGTGAGCGAGGGATCGAGTGTCGCCGTGGCCGCGTCACCGGACGCAACGCCCTTCAGCGCAACGCCATCGCTGTTGCCGATCATCACTGCCGGAATGCCCGTGTCCTGCGCGTTCCAGTTGCTGAAGAGCGTCTCCTGGCCGCTCGACTGGTAGAGGATCGCGCCGATGGCTCCGGCGTTCTGCGCGTTGTTGATCTTGTCGCTGAAGGAACACGTGCCACGCTGGATCAAGGCGATGGTGCCCGTCAGCGCGCCGCCCGGCATGGAAGAACACGCCAGGCCGTCATTGCCCGTCTGCGAAACATCCTTGAGCGGCGCGGTCAGCTTCGTAGCGATGTGTGGCCCATCGCCGAACAGCGCCCGTAGTGTTCCCGTGAACGCTTTGCCATCGACTACCACCGACTGATAGAACGTGTGCGCGTTCATCACCGCGCCCACGGTGATCGCCGATGGTGCGGTGCCCGGGTAGTGGATCGTATTGAGTGTAGGCACCCCTTGGCCGATGTTGCCATCGTTGCCGGCCGACGCAACCACAACGAGCCCCATTCCTACCGCACTCTCCACTGCCTGCGAGACGATGTCGCAGGCCCCGCCGCAATCCGGATCCTCATCCAGCGGAGCGTAGAACGCCGGATCCCCTTCGCTCAACGACAGCGTCACCATGTCCATTCCGTCCGCGACAGCATCCTGCAGTGCCTGAATGCATGCGCAGCAAATCGTGCCGTGTCGTTGATGCCGGGCGAGCCGAAGACTTTGTAGTTTCCGAGAAACGCCTTGGGAGCCACGCCCTCGATGGCGCCCAGCGGGCCGGTGTTCTGCACGCCCGCGGCGATCATCGCAATGGCCGTGCCGTGGCCCATATGATCGCGCGGCGAATTGTCATCGGGATGGGAGCTCGCCACCAGGTCGTTGGGATCGTACCCCGCCGAATCGAGGGGTACGTAACTGCGCGCCACGATCACCTTGTGGTTGGTATACGCGGCGTCTCCTTTGGGAAAGCCGGCGGGCGGCGTTAACGACGGGTCCTGAAACCCGGGGTGGTCGATATCGATGCCCGAGTCGATGATGCCGATCTTGATGCCGGCGCCGGCGTTGGCGTCGCCGCCTACGGCGCTCCACGCCGCCTTGACGTTCTGGAGGTCCAGCGCGCGATATAAGTCGGGTTTGAGGCGCGGAACCCGCACCACGTGCGCCACCCCAGGGATGGTTCGCAACCCGCGCGCGGCATCCCGCGTCGTATAGACGAAGACTGCGTTCACCAGCACCTGGTTCGCGCCAGTCAGCTCTACCTTGCGGCTCGCGAGCGCCGCGGCCACGGCGGCTTGCGCGCGGCGAACGCGCGCCAGGTGGGCTTGCGCGACCCCCGCCGGGACCCTGGCTACGGGAGCGTCTTCGAGCAGGAGAGCATAATCCGCCAGCCGGCTGTGCGTCTGGCCGTACGCTGCCAGCAGCGGCAGCAGGAGGACCCAAACCGCTCGTTTCATCGCAGTTTTAGACGAAAACTGCTCGCGTTCGCGTTCCACATATTGCTCACGTGGCCAGGGCGTGAAGTATCTCGTCAGCCACATCCGCGGCCGCGCGCATCTCGCGGACGTCGTGCACGCGAATCACATGGGCCCCGGCCAGCACCGAGGCGGCCACCGCGGCGGCCGTGGCGCAGCGCGTTTCCTCGGCGCTGGCGTGGGCCAGGAACTGTTTGCGCGACGGGCCCACCATCACCGGCAGCTCGAGCGCCGCCAATTCGGCGAGGCGGCCGAGGATGAGCGAGTTCTGTTCCTTGCGCTTGCCGAACCCGATGCCCGGATCGATCACCAGCCTGGTCTTGTCGATGCCCACGTGGCGTGCGCGGCTGACGGCGGCGTCAAGGTCGCGTACGATGCCGCCCATGGCGTCGGGCATGGGGCTCAGCTTGGCCCATGTTTCGGGGCGGCCGCGCATGTGGTTGATGACCAGCCCGGCGTCATGATTGGAGGCCACGCGCGCCAACTGCGGCTCGAAGGTGAGGCCGGAAGGATCGTTGATGATCTCCGCGCCGAGTTCGATGGCACGCTCGGCCACCTCGGCCTTGTAGGTATCGACGGAGATGGGGACGCCGAGTTGTCCCTTCAGCCGTTTCAGTACGGGAATGAGGCGGCGCATCTCTTCGGCGGCGGAGACGCGCGCCGAACCCGGCCGGGTGGATTCGGCGCCGATATCGACGATATCGGCCCCCTGTTCTTCGAGTTCGAGCGCGCGGGCGAAGGCACGGTCGGGGTCGGCATATTTGCCGCCGTCGGAAAAGGAATCCGGCGTGAGGTTCAGCACTCCCATCAGCACCGTACGCTCGCCCAGTTGGATTTCCCGCTGTTTCAGTTTCCAATAAAAGAGCCGTCTCACGAGTATTTCTACTGTCGCATTTTTGGGCCGGTGGCGCAGGGACGGCGGAGGCCTGCTCCTGCCGGAAACACGCAGGGCACGCCGCCGGCGCCGGATGTGTTTACAATCTCCACCGCCCGCACCGGTGCCGGATCCTGGTACTGTATTCGATTGGGTCGATGACAGGGGTTCTTCGATCGGTCCTCCGGTTGGCCGGCAAAAGCGACACCAAGATCGCGGCGATTTTCGGCTTGACAAGGGAGGGCTGCCATACCGCCGTGCTGCACGTGCGCCGGGGCGCTCCCGGCGTGCCCGTGTGGGTGTTCTGCCAGACACCGCCGTTCGCCGAAACCGCGGCGCTGTGCGAACGCGTCTACGTGAACGCCAGCCCGCTCGGACTGTTGCTCGAAGCCGAGCGGCGTCTCTGGCCGTACTGGCTGGCGCTGGGGGTCGCCACCTGGACCGGGGAGCGCGGCCGTTGGGCGATCAAGCTGACGCCCTTCCTCATCCCGCCGTTTCGCGTGCTGGTGTTGAACAAACGCGGCGAGTTTTTCGGCGGAACACCCGCAGAAATCCTCCGCCACGCCGGCCGCACGCTGCGCGACCGTACGCGCGGCCGCCTCCATTTCTACTGGCGCCTGGTGTCCTACCACATGTGGCGTTCTTCTCTGGTCACGCGTGCGAAGGATGAGGCCGAAGGGATCTCCCTGTGGCTAGCGTCGCTGCTGTTGCGCGCCGTGTCGGTCTTGCACGGGCCCTTCTTTCACCGGATGTTTCGGAGGGCGCACGGAAGCGAGCCGCTGCGCCCGTCGTACCTCCCGAGCCGCCGCGGAGATGTGCTGCGCTTCTATCAGAAAGGCACGCACTGGAGCCCGTTCGCGCTGGACAGCCTGCTCCGCGGCACCGGCACCCGCTGGCTGCTGTGGCTCGAAGACGGCCGCTGCCCTAGCGGCGTCCAGGACCTGCTCCCGCTGTTCGAAGACGAGCGCACCTTCGCGGTTGCCCGGCAGACGCATTTCCGCGCGTGGAAGCCGCAGCTCATTCCGACCGCCCCGTTCCGCACGCTCCAGCCGGGCGAAGCTTCGCAGGTGCTCGCGCCGCTATCGACCACGATTCTGGTGGACCGCAACAAGCTGCTGGGGCTGGGCGTGCCGCGCTGCGGTCTGGCCGGCACGGCGTGGATGATTCTGTTCTGGAAGGCCGCGGCGGCGGGGTGGCGCTCCTACAGCGTCGGCGGGGGCGAGCCCCTGGTGGAGCAGCCGGACCTGCCCATTCCGGAAACCGGGCTACTGCTGCGCGTCCTGTTTCAGAAAGCGATCGGACGTATCGGCCCCGCCGAACCGAACCTCGCGCGCGGCAACATCGCCTTCGCGGTCGAGCGCGCGCCGGCCGCGGCCGGAACCGACAAGCCCCGGGTGCTGCTGGTTTCGCCCTTCCTGCCCTATCCTCTCTCGCACGGCGGGGCGGTGCGCATCTGGAACCTCTGCCGCGCCCTGGCCGACCGCGTCGAATTCATTCTGGCCGCCACGCGCGAAGCGCAGGATGCGGTGGACTATCAAAAGCTGCGCGAAGTGTTCCGCGAGGTGTACGTGGTGGACCGCGACGAACGGCCGCCCGCCGAGGACCGTCTTCCGGACCAGGTCCGGCAATACGTTTCGAGCGGATTGCGGGCGCTGATCGTGGAGCTGGCGGAGCGGTGGCGGCCGGACCTGCTGCAAATCGAGTACACCCACATGGCCGCCTACCGCGACGCCGCGCCCTCGCTTCCGGCGGTCCTGGTGGAGCACGATCTCACCTTCAGCCTCTACCGTCAGCTGGCGGAAAAGCAGGACGCGGCAGCGGGCGCCGAGGCGGAATACCGGCGGTGGGTGGAGTTCGAACGGCACTGGCTCAAAGCATACGACGCGGTGTGGACCATGTCCGCGGAGGACCGCGAGGCGGCCATCGGCGAGAGCGGGCGCGACCCCGCGCGCACCTACCCGGTACCCAACGGCGTGGATATCGAGCGCTTCGTGCCGGGCGACGAAGCGACGGCGGCCGCGGAGATCTTCTACGTAGGTTCGTTCCGCCACCTGCCCAACATCCTCGGTTTCGAAAAGCTGCGCGAGGAAGTGATGCCGCGCGTCTGGAGCCGATTTCCGGAGGCGCGGCTGCGGGTGGTGGCGGGGCCGCAGCACGAAGAGTTCTGGAAGCGCTTCGCGCCGTCCGCCCGGCCTCCGGGGTTCGATGCGCGGGTGGAGATCCACGGCTTTGTGGAAGACCTGCGGCCGCTCTACGCGAGGGCGAGGGTGGTGGTGGTGCCGCTCGAAGTCTCGGCCGGCACCAACATCAAAGTGCTGGAGGCAATGGCTTGCGGCAAGGTGATCGTAACGACGCCCATCGGCTGCGCCGGGCTCGGGCTGCGCCACCGGGAGGACGCCTTCATTGCAGGCGAGTGGGAGGCGTTTGCCGATGCCATCGGCGAGGCGCTTTCCGATGCGGCCCGCGGGGCGCGCATGGGGGCGGAGGCGCGGCGCACCGCCGAGGCGCGCTTCAGTTGGACTGCCATTGCGCGCGGCGCCTGGGACAGCTACCGCGCGCTCATCGGCGCCGGCGACCGGATTGGGATACCATGACCAGATCATGACCAGACGATCCGCATTATTGGCCGGCGCCTCGCTCACCCTGGCAGCGTCCGCACGGGGCGCCGCGGGGCGGCTGAAACAGTCCGCCGCCCGCTGGTGCTACGCCAGGATTCCGCTGGACGACCTCTGCCGGCAGGCGGCGGAGTTGGGACTGAGCGGCCTCGACCTGATCGAAGAAAAAGACTGGCCGACGCTCAAGAAATACGGCCTGGTGCCCGCCATAACGGGAGGCAAAGCCACCATTCCGAGCGGCTTCAATCGCAAAGAAAACCACGACCGCCTGGAGCAGGAACTCTCCGAAACCATCCCCCACGCGGCGGCTGCCAAGGTGCCTAACGTCATTGCCTTTTCGGGCAACCGGCGCGGGCTGTCCGATGCAGAGGGCAAGGAGAACTGCATCGTGGGACTGCGGCGGGTGAAGAAGCTGGCCGAGGACCACGGCGTGACCCTGTGCCTGGAGCTGCTCAACAGCAAAGTGGACCACAAGGACTACCAGTGCGATCACACGCAATGGGGCGTAGACGTGATCAAGGGAGTGGATTCGCCGCGCGTCAAGCTGCTGTACGATATCTACCACATGCAGATTATGGAGGGGGATATCATCCGCACCATCCGCGAAAACATCGCCCACATCGCCCATTTCCATACCGGGGGCGTTCCCGGCCGCCACGAACTGGATGAAACGCAGGAGCTGCAGTGGCGCACGGTAGCGAAGGCCATCGCCGACCTCGGATTTCAGGGATATTTCGCACATGAGTTCGTGCCGGTGAAAGACCCGATCGCCTCGCTGAAGCAGGCGGTGGAGCTGTGCACCGTCTGACCTAACGCAGGCCGCCGTACCGCGTCGATAAACCAATGGCTCAAATTGTGTCCGATATTCGATTCGCTCTGCGGAACCTGCGCCGCAGCCCGCTGTTTACCGTGGTCGCGGTGTCTTCGCTGGCTTTAGGAATCGGCGCCAACACTGCCATCTTCACCCTCATCGACCAGTTGATGCTGCGCCTGTTGCCGGTGGAGCATGCCGAGCAACTGGTGATGATCTGGTCGACGGGGCCGCACGTGGGCAGCAATCGGGGGACGCGCATGGCGTCGTACCCGATGTACCAGGACTTTCAGCAAAAGGCCGAGGCATTCTCCTATGTCTTCTGCCGGTACGAAGCCGACACCGCGGTGAGCTTCGGGGGACAAACCGAGCGCGTTTCGGCCGAGCTGGTTTCCGGCAACTACTTTCAGGCGCTGGGCGTGAAGCCGGCGGTGGGCCGGGTGTTCTCGCCGGAACAGGATGACCGCGTATACAAGGGTCATCCGTACGTGGTGCTGGGATATCAATACTGGGCCACGCGCTTTGCGGCCGATCCGGGCGTGGTGGGCCAGAAGATCATCGTCAACGACTATCCGATGACCATCGTGGGCGTGTCGGCGGCGGGCTTCCAGGGCCTCGATCCGTCGCGCGCCCCGCAGCTTCGCATTCCGATCCAGATGAAGCCGCTGATGACGCCGGGGTGGGACGATATCGGGGACCGCCGCAGCCAGTGGATCCAGGTGTTCGGTCGGCTCAAGCCGGGCTTCACGGTGGAATCGGCGCGCGCCAGCCTGCAACCGCTGTTCATCCAGATCCTGCGGTACGAACTGACGCGCCCGGAAATGAAGGATACGAACGCGTATACGCGGACCGAATTCCTGAAGCGGCAGGTGCGCGTGGAATCGGCGGGCAACGGCTTTTCGGAGCTGCGGCGGAGCTACGCGACGGCGCTGGTGGTGCTGATGTGCATGGTCGGGCTGGTGCTGCTGATTGCGTGTTTCAACGTGGCCAACCTGTTGATCGCGCGCGCGGCGGCGCGGCAGAAGGAAGTGGCGGTGCGGCTGGCGGTGGGCGCGTCGCGCCGGCATCTGGTGACCCAGCTCATGCTGGAGAGCCTGCTGCTGTCGGCGGCCGGGGCCGCCGTGGGACTGCTGATCTCGAGCGTGACGATTCAACTGCTGCTGGGGTTCATGCCGGAGAGCAGCACACCGCTGACGCTGCGCGCCGAGCCGGACCTGCGCATCCTGGCATTCAATGCGGTGCTGGCGCTGGTGACGGCGCTGCTGTTCGGGCTGGTGCCGGCGTGGCAGTCGATGCGGCTGGATCTGTGGGGCACGCTCAAGGAAGTGGTGGGCGGCATCGCCGGCGGGGGGGCCCCGGTACGGGTGCGCAAGGCGCTGGTGGTGGCGCAGGTGGCGTTTTCGTTTCTGCTCCTGGCCGGGGCCGGGCTGTTCGTGCGCACGCTGGCCAATCTGAAGAACACTCACGTGGGGTTCCAGGACCTGAGCAACCTGGTGACCTTCCAGGTAGACCCCGCGCTCAACGGGTACAGCCTGGAGAGGCTCAAGGAATTGTACCAGCGGGCGCAGGAAAACCTGGCGGGACTGCCCGGGGTGAAATCGGCGGCCTATGCCGCCGTGCCCCTGCTGATGGGCGGGGAATGGGATTCCACCATGTCGGTGGAAGGGCATCGCGCCAAGGATGGCGAAGACATGCAGGCGTTCATGAATGCGGTATCGCCGGGATACTTCAAAACGATGGGTGTGGCGCTAATGGAAGGCCGGGATTTCGACCGGCGGGACGCGGGCGGCGAGCAGATCCGGACCGCCATTGTGAATCGCAAATTCGCCACCCATTTCTTTGGGAGGCAGAGCGCCATCGGCCGGCATATCGGGTTCGGCGGAGGACCGCATTCGAAACTGAATATCGAGATCGTCGGTGTGGCTGAGGACACGCTGTACGAGGGCCCGCGCGAGGGCGTGCACCGCCAGGTGTTTGTCCCCATGCAGCAATCGGGTTTCCCGTCCGCGGCGGCTTTCTACGTGCGCACCACGGCCGGCTCGGCCAGCCTGTTCGGGGCGGTGCGCAGGAAAGTGCAGGAACTCGACCGCGCCCTGCCGGTGTACCAGATGCGCACGCTGGAGCACCAACTGGACGAGACGCTCGGCACGGAACGGCTGATCGCGAGCCTCTCGGTGGCGTTCGGGGTGTTGGCCACGCTGCTGGCGGCGCTGGGGTTGTACGGTGTGATGGCGTTCGTGGTGGCGCGGCGGACCCGGGAGATCGGGCTGCGGATGGCGCTGGGAGCGGACCGGAGGCTGGTGGTCTGGATGATGCTACGAGAAACCCTGTACATGCTAGCTATTGGAATTGCGGCAGGAGTTCCGGCCGCTTTTCTGCTGAACCACTATGTGGCGTCGCAGCTTTTCGGCGTCAAGCCGAACGACCTGACGACGGCGGCGGCGGCGCTGGCGATTCTGGGCGGGGTCGCCCTGGCGGCGGGTTTTCTGCCGGCGCGCCGGGCCAGCACGATCGACCCGATCCAGGCGCTGCGGTACGAGTAGAGGCGACGGCGTCGAAACCGATCGCCGCCGGTCCGGCCCAGTTGCAGGTCCCCGAAGACGACAAAGTGCAGTTCTTTGCAGATGCACGCGAAGTACTTCCAGTGGCTCGAAAGCGGATAGGGGCGGTCGGGCGAGCCCGGCGGCGTCCCATGAGCCTGTTCGGATCGTACTGGCAGTTTTTTCTGCCGGATCCGTTTCTGGAAGACCCTCGCGGTTTCCTGATCTGCGGGTACTGAGCCTCGCCTGCACCGCGATTCCGCTCCGCCGGGGGGCCAGGCTGGGGAGGCGGCGGGCGAAACGGTGTGCAAACTCACTGTGGCGTGGGGGTCCGCGGCAGCGGGTCGGGCGGCGAGCGGCTGCCGCCGTTTTTCGGGGAGTAGAATTGAGTTCCCGGCATGTCGCGAATTCACACTCTCCTCACCGATCCACTGGCGCAATACCTGCGCGACGTCACGCTGCGGGAGCCGGAGCCGTTGCGCCGGCTGCGCGAGGAAACCGAAGATCACCCGCAGGCTTCCATGCAGACTTCGCCCGAACAGGGCCAGTTTCTGCATCTCATGGCGCGTCTGTGCGGGGCGCGCCGAACCGTCGAAGTGGGCGTGTTCATGGGCTACAGTTCCGCCTGGGTGGCGCTGGCGCTGCCAGCGGACGGGCGCGTGGTGGCGTGCGACCGCAGCGAAGAATACACGCGGCGCGCGCGCCAGACGTGGCGGGAGACGGGGGTCGAGGAGCGCGTCGATTTGCGGCTCGGCGCGGCGCTCGATACGTTACGGAGCCTGTTGGACGAGGGGCAGGCGGGCAGCTTCGATTTCGCTTTCATCGATGCCGACAAGGGCAACTACGGAAACTATTACGAGTGCGCGCTGGCGCTGCTGCGGCCGGGCGGCCTGTTGGCGGCGGACAACACGCTCTGGAAGGGCAATGTGGTGGATGACGGCGACCACTCGCCCGATACGGAGGCCATTCGGGAATTCAACTGCCGCCTGCACGCGGATCGACGCGTGGCGTTGAGCCTGGTTCCCTTGGGCGACGGACTTTCGCTAGCTTATAAATTGTGAGCCCTTCCGTCTTCCCCTGCTATGCGGCGGCCGACCGGGCCGCGGCGACGCGGATCGCGGAGTTCCTGGAGGCCGGTGCCGACGTGCGGTTTTTTCTGGACGATGGCGAGATGCGGGCGGGCGAAGACCTGGTGTCGAAGGCGCGCGACGCGCGCACCGCGGATGTCGCGCTGGTGATTTTCTCGCACCATTCGCTTCCGGCGCGCTGGACGCGGGCGCAGTGGGAAGGGGCGCTGGTGAAGGAGCCCGCCGAAAACGGGGTGGGGATCGCTTTCGTGACGTGCGACGATTGCCGTCCGCCGGCAGTATTGAGACCGCGATTCGACACCTCGATTGCGGGTTTGCGCGGGCTGAAGCGATGGCTGCGAACGCGGCAGGCGCCGGAGGCCATCACGGCGGAACCGGAACTGGAAGCACTCGGAGCCGCGCTTGCCGATCGTGCCGGCACCGCGTCCGCGGCCAGCGCGGTCCAAGCCATGGCGTTCGCGGAGGCGTTTCGGCAGGATTTCGACGCCGTCCTGGCCCTGGAATGTTCGGGCCGCAGCCTGGCCGCGCTGTCGGGCGATGTGGCGGCACGGCTGGGACTGCGGCTGGACGGATTTCTGAAGAGCAATCTCGCGCGGCTGCGCGACTTCTGTGCCGCGCGGCGGTTTCTGGTGGTGCTGGCGAATGCGGCGCCGGGCCAGATCCAGGCGCTGACGTTCGGGGGGCGGTGCTCCACGTTGACGGCGCGGGGCGGCGGGGTGCCGGCCAGCGACGACACGCTGGCGCGCGCACAGGCCGCGTTTGCCCAAGCGGACGCCACCAGCAACTGGAGCGCGCTGTGCGACCTCGCGCGCCTGGGCCGGCGGCTCATGCACGAGCAAGGCCGCATGGCCGAGTGTTTCGAACTGATGCAGCAGTGGCAGGCCGAAGCGGAAACCCGCGGCGACCGCGCCATCCAGGACGAGTCGGCCCGGGAAATGGTGTGGATCCTGGAATGCTGGGGCCGGGTAGAAGAGGCCCGGGCGCTCGACTACCGGCGGGTGAGCGAGTTCGGCGACCAGCTCAGGCTGGACTTCTCAACCGCGGGTTGAGGCCGACAAGGCCGGCAAGCTGCGGTCGGCTCAGGGGTCTTTGCCGCGTGGTGCGGACCGTTGGGCGCGCGGCTCGAAGCGGTGCGGGCGATGCGGAACGAAACGTCCGATATCATGAAAGCATATGAAGCTTTTGTGGTGCGCCGCACTCTCCGCGGCCGCGGTGTGCGCGCAGTCGTTCCCCGGCGCGCCGGCACTGGACCGTGCCATCCAGGATGGAATCGAGCATGGCCAATTGCCCGGGGCCGTGCTCGTGGTCGGGCAGGACGGGAAGATCGTCTATCGCAAAGCGTACGGGAAACGGGCGCTGATCCCGCAACCGGAGGCGATGACCGCCGACACGATCTTCGATTGCGCCTCGCTCACCAAAGTGATTGCGACGACGTCGTCGCTCATGAAGCTGTTCGAGCAGGGCAAGCTGCGCTTGAACGACCGGGTGACCCAGTACCTCCCCGAATTCCAGGGCGGCAAAAGCGATATCACGATTCGCCAGTTGATGACGCACTTTTCGGGGCTGCGCCCGGACCTTACGCTGGACCCGCCATGGACGGGCTACGACACCGGGATCCGCCTGGCCTGCGCCGATAAGCCGGCCGGTCCGCCGGGCGTGCGCCACGTCTACAGCGATATCAATTTCATCCTGCTGGGCGAGATCGTGCACCGCCTGAGCGGCCAGATGCTCTCCGATTACGCGCGGCAGAACGTGTTCCTGCCGCTCGGCATGAAGGAGAGCATGTTCCAGCCGCCGGCGTCGCTGGTGCCGCGCATCGCGCCGACCGAGCGCGTAAACCACGCCGGACCGCCGCTGCGCGGGGTGGTACACGACCCCACCGCGCGCTCCATGGGCGGCATAGCGGGCCATGCGGGGCTGTTCTCGACCGCCGACGACCTGGCGCGCTTCGCCCAAATGATGATCAACGGCGGCGAGCTCGATGGCGTCCGGATCTTCAGCGCCGCCACGGTCGAGAAGTTCACCGAACCGCAGACGCCGCCGGATCAGCCGATCCTGCGCGGCCTCGGCTGGGATATCGATTCGCCTTACTCCAGCAATCGGGGCGAGCTGTTTCCCATCGGTTCGTTCGGGCATACGGGCTTCACCGGGACGTCCATCTGGATCGACCGGGCGGACAAGTCGTTCGTGATCCTGCTTGCCAACAGCGTGCATCCGGAACTGCGCCCGGCGCTCACGCCGTTGCGTTCGAAGGTGGCCACCATCGCTGCCGCCGCGCTCGGCATCTCGACCCAGGGTGTGACGCTCACGGGCTATAACGAAACGCTGAGCGGAGCCGGAGGGCGCCGCGAAGTGGAGCGCAGCGGCTATACGCGAACCGGCCTGGACGTGCTGGAGAGCCAGAAATTCGCCCCGCTTGCGGGCAAGCGCGTCGGGCTGATCACCAACCACACGGGCATCGATCAGGAAGGCCGGCGCAACCTCGACCTGATGCGGCAGGCCGGCATCACCGTGGCCGCGGTCTTCTCGCCGGAGCACGGCTTCGGTGGCACCGAAGACCGCCCCGGGCTGGAGGACTCCAGCGATCCGGCCACCGGCGTGCGGATCTTCAGCCTGTACGGGAAGACGATGCGGCCCACGCCGGAAATGCTGAAGGGCATCGACGCGCTGGTTTACGACATCGCCGATGTGGGCGTGCACTTCTACACCTACGAAACCACCATGGCGTACGGCATGGAGGCCGCCGCCAAGGCGGGCATTCCGTATTTCGTGCTCGACCGGCCCAACCCCATCACCGGGACGCACGTGGAAGGTCCGCTGCTCGATGCGGCCAATACTTCGTTTGTGGGGTATCTGGCGGGGACCCCGGTGCGCCACGGGATGACGATGGGCGAGCTGGCCCGCATGTTCAACAGCGAAAATAAAATCGGCGCCGACCTGACGGTGATAGCCATGGAGGACTGGAATCGCGGAGACTGGTTCGACGCCACGAACCTGCCGTGGGTGAACCCATCGCCCAACATGCGCAGCCTGAATGCCGCCATCCTCTATCCAGGACTCTGTCTGCTGGAGTCGAACCGGAACTACTCGGTGGGGCGCGGCACGGATGCCCCGTTCGAGCAGATTGGCGCCGATTTCATTCGGGGCCGCGAGCTGGCATCGTATCTGAACAAGCGGCTGATTCCGGGCGTGCGCGCCTACCCCACGAGTTTCACGCCGCAGGAGTCCCGCTTCAAAGACGTGCACATCCAGGGCGTGCGATTTCAGATCACCCATCGCGAGTCGTTCGATTCCACGCGCTTAGGGCTGGAGCTGGCGGCGGCCATCGAGCACCTGTATCCGGGCAAACTCGACCTGACGCTCGACCGGAGGCTGATCGGCAGCGACGAGGTGATCCGGCGTCTCAGTGCGGGCGAAGATCCGCGCATTATCCAGCAGAGCTATCTGGACCAGTTATCGGCGTTCGTGAAAATGCGCGAGCAGTACCTCATATACCGTTGAGGAGCGGCGATTGCGGGCGCCGCTCAAGGGGCGGAGGGCTACTTCGGGGTAGCCCGGACACTCGGGCTCAGCCGCCGGACGAGTCGTGCTCGCCGGTGCCCGCCAGGTCCTCGATTTTCGACCCCTTGCGATCGATGCGCTGCGGGATAGTCCCGCGGATATCCATCTGGTCTTCGGTTGCGCCAATCCCGGACCCCTTCTGGCCCTTGGTTTTCGGCGGAGTCTGATCGCGCGGCGTTGGTGATGACATGTCCACCCTCCTTGTGCAGCGGTGGGGCGAAGTGGTTGAGGTGATTATTGGGCACACCGTCCCGGAAGTCAACAACTATTCGGGAGCGGCGGAGCGCGCGCGCGGCGCGTCTCAAGCAGCCACAACCGCATCGGCCGGCGATATCAGCCCGGGGAAGCTGGGCTGGTAGCCCGGAAATACTCCCGGCAAGGCCGGGTTCCCCATATGACGGGCGACGAGTTCGCCCAGCACATCGCGGAAGTCGGTGGTGAGGGCCAGGTCGCGCGAGTCGTGGAGTTGCTCGTTTTGAAGGCCGGGCCACTGGCCGTAGATCTTGCCGCCTTTCACCGGCCCGCCCATCACAAACATGCAGTTGGCATGGCCATGGTCGGTGCCGCGGTTGCCATTCTCGCGCGCGGTGCGGCCGAATTCGGACATGGTCACCAGGGCGACGTCCGCCATGCGGTCGCCCATGTCCCGCCAGAAAGCGGCCAGGGCCAGGCCGAACTCGCCCAGGCGGTTGCTCAACTGCGCCGGCTCGTTGACGTGGTGGTCCCATCCGCCTATATCGGCGAACGCCATCTCCACGCCCACTTCCGCCTTGATGAGTTGCGCGATCTGTCGCAGGCTGTCGCCCAGCCGGCCGCGTGGATATTGGGCGCCGCCGGAAGGCCCGTAGGGGCGCTTGCGGACGGCCTCGAGCATCGATACGGCCTCGAAGGTCTCGCGCCCGGCCGCGCGCAGGTCGGGGTCGCCGGTGTCGCGGTACATGGTTTCGAATTCGTGCGCGACCGCGGCATCGCGCACCTGAAATGCGGCTACGCTTTGCAAGGCGATGGCGGGATTCCGGCCGGCCATCGAGCGTGCCATCACCGGCCCCAGCGAAATCGCCCGCACCGGTGAGAGGCTGCCTTCGGCCTTGGGGAGCGCGCGATTCATCCAGCCATCCGGGGTGGCTTTACGGCCGGGGGTGCCCGATTCCATGTAGTCCTGCGCGTCGAAATGCGATCGCGTCGGGTCGGGGGAACCTACGGCATCCACGATCGCCAGGTGCCGCTGATCGAACAGCGGCTTCAGGGGAGCGAGGGAAGGATGCAGGCCGAACCGTCCGTCGAGGTCGATGGCGGACTCACCGCCGGCGGAAGGCCGGGGAATGGCGATGGTGGGCCGCAGGTCGTAGTAGGCCTTCTCGGCGTGCGGCACGACGATGTTCAGGCCGTCGGCCGCGCCTCTCTGGAAGATGGCGACCAGAATCTTCCTGCTCGGCGAAGGGGCGCCGGCGGCGTAGAGCGCGCGCTGCAACCAGAGCGGAGCCGCGCCCATGCCGACCATCGCCAGCGCGGAATTACGGAGAAACAGGCGGCGGCTATTCATGGGAACCTCGGTTATTTCTTTTGAAACTCCGGCGAGCCCAGCTCGGTGGCCGGAATCGCGCCATCCACTTTCACGCCGGCGACGCGGTTCCCGGCGAGTTGCACGGCGAAATTGATTCGCGCCAGCAGGCCCGCCGAGTTCATCCACTCGCGGCCGGCATTGGAATACCCGGTGGGCTCCTGTTTGCGGTAGAGCGGCTGCCCCAACCGGGCCACCTGGTTCACCAGGAGGGACGCATAGTCGATTTCGGCGCCCGAGGCGCGCAACGCGCTCGCCACCAGTTCGAGGGGCGATTTGATTTTCGACCGGAAGGCAGCCACCGAGCGGAATTCCTTCGACGCCAGCATGGTATGCATCACCTTCCGCAGGTCGCCGCCCGTTTTGAGAAACGTGCGCGCCATGCGGTCGACCAGCGCCGGCGGAGGATCGTCGGCGACGAAGCGCTGGGCGAGCTTCCAGGAAAGGAAGTGCGCGGTGGAAGGATGATGCGCCAGGATGTCCAGCACCTTAAGCCCATCTTCCATGCCGCCGCCGGCGGGTATGGTTACGCCGAGCACCTTCTTCCCGCCGGTGTCATGCAGGCGGGGGTTGAAGGTGAAGGCGCCGCCGCGCTGCGGCTGTTCGATGGTCCAGCCGGTGAAACAGCGGGCCACCTCGGTGACGTCCGTTTGCGTGTAGCCTCCATCCACCCCCAGGGTGTGGAGTTCGAGCAGTTCGCGCCCGTAGTTTTCGTTGAGGCCGCGGCGCGTCCGGTTCGGGTTGACGGATCGTCCCGGCGGGGGCGGGCCGGCCGACCGCCAGTTGTCGAGGTAGAAGAGCATCGCGGGGCTCTTGGCCGTGGCTTCCAGCAGGTCTTGGAACGTCCCCAGCACATGCGGGCGGATGACGTCGCGCTCGTAGGCGGTCACCAGGTAACGGTCGGCGCCCTTGTCGAGGAACACGTTGAAGTGGTTGTACCAGAAATCGACGAGGACTTCCTGGAGTTGGCGATGGCTATACACGGCGCGGAGCAGTTTGGCCTCCGCGAGGTCGCGCGCCGGCACCTGCGGGGGGCCCGAAGCGAGCTCGATTCTGCGGCGGATCTCGGGAGTGCTCACGCGAAAGAGGGCCTGCCGAGCCGCGGGCGGGAGGCTGACGATCAGCTCGTCCTGTTGGGCCGGGGGGAGCGAACGAAAGGCGGACAGGCGGTCGGGCGCGGTTCCGGTGCGGAGCGCGCGGGCGAGCGGCGGCACCGCCGGATTGTCCGGCGCCGAGGCGCCGGCGAGCCGCTCGAGAAAGAAGCGGCGGTTCGGATCGGAGGGGAACGGCACCGTTCCGGCCAGCATCTGCCGCACCAGTTGCGGTGGCGGATAGTTTTCCACCAGCTGCGCGCTCGACATCGCCAGGCTGTCGAGCGTTTGCAATTTCGCGGCGAGGATGGGGTTCTCGACAATCCGCGCGGGGTGCAGTTGGAGATCGATCCACCGCTTCAGGCGCAGGGTCCGGACCCGCGCGGCATCGCCGGGACGCGGGCCGAAGGTCAGCCGGTTCAAGGCGTGGGCGATCTGATCGGTTTTCGATAGCTGCCGGGAGAAGCGGCGGTCCGGGCCGGCGGAGATGGCGGGCAGGTTCGCCGCCACCAGAGATACCAGCGCTACGAATGCGGTCCTGCGCATGCTCAACCTCATCATTTCATAAACTCGGCTCGGCGGCACCGAGTTGCGGTGAAGGGCGCGGAGTATAGTTGAATCATGCCACTCAACCGTACACTTCTTCTCTCGCTGGTGTTCGGCGCGGCCCAGCTTGTGGCACAGACCGCGAGCTCGGGCACGGTGCAGGCCAACGGCAGCGCGACCGTCAGCGCCAATCCGGACCAGGCCACCCTGGCCGTCGGGGTCGTGACCCAGGGGGCCACCGCGCAGGATGCGGCACAGCAAAACGCTACCCTGTCCACGACGGTGCAGAATGCCATTCAGTCGGTATTGGGCACGAACGGAACCGTGCAGACCATCAGCTATTCGGTGACGCCGCGCTACAACAACGCGCAGCCCGCGGCCATCATCGGCTACACCGCGAGCAATACCGTGCTGGTCACCATGTATGACCTGTCGAAGATCGGCAGTCTGATCGATACCGCCAACCAGGCGGGCGCCAACAACGTGGGGGGCGTGACGTTCGGCCTGCGCAATAACGAGCCGTTCGTGCAGCAGGCGCTGGGACAGGCCGCCAAGCAGGCGTTGGCGCACGCCGCCGCGATCGCCGCCGGACTGGGCGGCAAGACGGGCGCCGTGGTTTCGGCGCAGGAGGGCGTCTCGTACGGGCCGGTGGGAGTGGCGGGGCCGACGGGGGGCGGAAGCACAACCCCGATCCAAACCGGCCAGGTCACCGTCACCGCGTCGGTCACCGTGAACGTGCAGCTTTTACAATAGGGGCATGGCGCAACAGGAAACGGCAACACTGGGTGGGGGTTGCTTCTGGTGTCTGGAGGCGGTCTACAGCCGGATGGAGGGAGTGGCTTCGGCGGTATCCGGCTACATGGGCGGGCACGTGGAAAACCCGAGCTACCAGGAAGTATGCACGGGCCGCACGGGCCATGTCGAGGTGGTGCAGGTGACCTTCGATCCGGCGGTTACGTCGTACCGCGAAGTGCTCCAGGTCTTCTTCGCGATTCACGATCCCACCACCCGCGACCGCCAGGGCAACGACGCAGGCCCGCAATACCGTTCGGTGATTTTCTATCATGACGACGGCCAGCGGACGCAAGCCGAAGAGTTGATTGGGGAGTTGAACGCGGAGCAGATCTGGCCGCAGCCGATCGTGACCGAGCTGCGCCCCGCCGCGGAATTCTATCGGGCCGAGGACTACCACCAGAATTATTTCCGCGACAACCCGACGCAGCCGTACTGCGCCTTCGTAGTCGCGCCCAAAGTGAGCAAATTCCGCAAGCAATTTGCCGCCAAACTGCGGGCTATGACTTAAACCATAACTTTCTGGCGTCCGATCATGGTCTTACGATTTGGGACTCAGTTGTGTTGGCCGCGTCGGCGGAAGCCGAGTGTCGCTTGCTTCTGTCGGAGGATCTCCCGGAAGGCTTTACGTGGCGGGGCGTCACCGTAACCAACCCATTTGCTAGGACGCTTCACCCTCTATTGGCGGCATTACTCACACCGCCCGGCGAGTGAGCCGCAGACGCGAACGTCCTGCCCGGGTTTTTCGACAGGACCGTAGCGACCGGGGAGGACTATTGCTCAGAACGTAGAATTCGGGCCGCCGGTCCGGTTCGGGCTCCCGTAATGGCCACTTCGGGTAAATCGGGGCAGGGGCACGGCGCATGACCGTCGCGGCTGACTCACCTATACGAAAAACAGAACTCGTGTTCCGCGGAAGCGGTGCAAACCGCCGATGAGTTGTTCCGTAGCTATAATCCGAACCGGACGCTCACATTGTCTTCCCCGGGAACTCGTTCGCAATCTGCGCAATCTTCTGAGCGATATCCTCGGCTGGGAGAATATAATCTATATACCCGGTTTTTATGGCGCTCGCAGGCATATCCGACCACTCGGCTGTGTCGGGTGCCTGTGCTATGGTAATGCCGCCGGCTTCCTTGATTTCTCTCAGTGCTCCTGCCCCATCCGCATCCAGGCCGGAGACAATGACAGCGACTAGTTTTCCGCCCCAGTTTTGCGCCAGAGAACGCAGGAAAACTGTAATCACGACGGGCCACCCATTGGGTTTTGATATTGGCGTCAGACGGAACATTCCACCCAGGAGGTGCAGGTCGCAATTCGCCGGGACGATGAAGATATGATTGGGCTGAATGGGCAAGCCTTCCGTGATCAGCTCCACCGGCAGTTTTGTGGAGTAGGGAAGGATGTTGTGGAGCCTGGCGGGCGTTTTTCTTATGTGATTAACGACGACTATTGCAGCCCCCGTCTCGGGCGACAGGTGTCTTAGTACCTGGACAAAGGCGACGGAGCCGCCGGCCGAGCCGCCTACACAAACGATAGGAAAGTCTCTTGCGAAAGAGTTCATTTGCTCGCCGCTTTCCGATTCACAAGTTCAACGTACGCTGAGCGCCTGAAAAAAGGACCGGTTCCGACCTTCACCGTTTACCCTTCTTGCGGGGAAGATGCGCGGCAAAGGTGGTTCCTTCCTGTTGACTCGATGTCACGGTGATCTTGCCGCCGTGGGCGGTCACGATTCCCTGGGCAATGAAAAGTCCGAGGAGGAACCTGGCATTCTGGCTTTGGATCGGATTCTCATCCGCACGGGGCAGGTCTGCCCCCTCACCACGCGGCACCGGGTCGAAAACGGTGGCGATAGCGTCGGGGGAAATAGCGCCCTCGACACGGACGGAAAGGACTACTTCGTGAACCGCGCCTTTCGCCGCAACGTCAATCGCGGAGGTCTTCAATCCGCGCAGGACCGCGTTGCTGATCAGGTTTGACAAAACCTGCCCGACGCGGGCGCGGTCCCAATCCCCTTCAAGGTCGCCGGACGTTTCGATCGAGATTCTCCGGTCGGGGTGCGCCGCCTGAGCTTCCTCCGCGGCCTCCCGGACAACGGTTCCTATATCCATCCGCGCGGACGCAATCGGCAGGTCCTCGAGGAGACGGATGCGGACGGCATCAATCAGGTCGGAAACGAGCTGGTTGACGAGGGAGGTGCTGGTTTCGATCTGGGACACCAGGCCGACCTGCTCGTCGTCAAGCTTGCGTCTCGCTAACAACGCCTGGGCGGAGTTGTGTACTGCGGCGAGGGGATTGCGGAAATCGTGAACAAGCGTCCCGACGAACAGGCCTCCGGAACGAGTGAGTTTTTGGGTGAAACGGCCAAGGGATTCAGTCATGACTTGGTCGATGGCTTCGTCAAACCTCAGCAAGTCCGGAAGGATGTCCGAGGCGTCGGCCTTAGCCCACTCAGATCTCCACAGCTTGATCACACTTGCACGCAGGGCGCGAAACTCGGAGATCATCTCGATCGTATCGAAGCCTCCCGTAAACCGAAGGGCAGCGTGGGTTTCGGCGGCGCTGTCAACCGCTCCTCCCGCTTTCGGGCCCTGTCCCTTGGCTTTCTCGCTCCGCTCCCGTTCGGTTTCGGGGGTCTCAAGATCGTCTGCAATGAACCGAAGCAGGCCTTTAATGTGATCGCGCAGCGCGGACCGGTCCATATGCGCGGCGGAGTGCACATATGCGTGCGCGAATGCTTCCCATTCTTCGACGATGACGTCCTCGTTTGACCGGATAAATGCCGCTAATTCCATGATGGAATTCTCCTTTCCAGTATGGACCAATTGGCGGGGCTAGCGGCCGGCAAATGGGGAATTATTGCGCAAGAAACGAGCGCGATTGCTCCCGTGAAGTCCGCCTCACGTCAAGTGGAGGCGTAACGGTGGAGGCGTAACGCGCGATACTGACATTGGCTGGACACAGGCGGAAGATCCTCACGGCGCCGTCACTGTTTGCCGACCCAGATTCCGCAGCGCCGCAGGGGTTCTCTATCGGCGAACCGACGGCGTAACTTTCGACAAGCGGGGCGACCGCCAGAAGAAACGACGGCGATATAATTACGTAGTTCATTTCAGGCCGTGAGCATGAGAGAATTTCCGATTATGAAACTGAAAGCATTTGGAATTGGCGCGGCGCTCCTCGCGATGGGATTGAGCGGCCCGGCGAGTTACGCACAACGCGCGGCTGCGCCGGCGAAACCCGCGGAGTGTCCGCCGGAAGGATTCAGCGGGGGCTTCAGCCGCGGCTGTCCGCAAAAACAGTTTGCCAATCCCGCCGACATCTCGGCGCTGATGGCCGCGCTGCCTGAGAAGGCGTACGCCACGCCGCAGAGCCTGCGCCACGTGCTGGTCCTCGCCCGGGCCATTGGTTGGGTCCACACGTCCATCCCGCTGGCAGCGAAGATGGTCGAATACCTGGGAGACAAGACGGGCGCGTGGATGACGACCATCACCTACGACGCGGCGGCGATCACGCCGGAGAACCTGAAGCAATATGACGCCATCTTCCTTGACAACACGACCGGCGAATTCCTGGACGACCCGAACGACAAGGCTGCGACGGACGAGCGCAGGCGGGCGCTTCTCGAATTCGTCAAAGGGGGGAAGGGTTTGGCCGGCATCCACGCCGCCACCGACAGCTATCACAGCAACCGCCCCGCGTTGACGGGCACATGGCCCGAGTTTAACGAGATGATCGGCGGCTTCTTCAAATTCCACTGGGTGTACCCGACCCTGATCCCGGTGAAAGTTGACGATCCGCACAGCCCACTGACCGTCATGTTTCCGCCGCGCGGCTTCGACATCGTGGACGAGACCTACACGTTTGCACAAGACTCATTCAGCCGGAAGCGGGTTCATGTTCTGACCAGCATCAACTACGCGAAGATGAGCGCGGAGGATAAAGCCAAGGAACCGGCGGCAACCAAGCGTACCGACGGAGACTACGCGTTGAGTTACATTCAGCGGGTAGGCGCCGGCCGCGTGTTTTATGAGGCACACGGTCACGATGAAAAGGTTTACTACTTGCGGCCCTTTGTGGCTCACATGCTGGCCGGGATTCAATACGCGCTTGGCGACCTGAAAGCGGATGACAGCCCGAGCGAAAAATAGATTCTGACCTTTACCACTGGAACCGAAGCTTGAGATCCATCTGACGCGGCCCTTGCCGTTCGGGGTAGTAATCGGGCACCAGCGACGAAGCGGAGAAGCTTCCGGCGCCGGGGTTAGACAGATTATTGTTCGGGAAAGTGAAATGCGTGATGTTGAATACGTTGGAGACCTGCGCGGTAAATACCGCGGAGAGCGCCTCGGTAATACGGATCCGTTTCGCCAGGCTGGCGTGGACGACGTGGATGGGATAGCTCTGGAGGCTGTTGACGCCGCACGTGCCATAGCGGCCGGCCCCGGGTGAAGGAACGGAGAACGCCGACGGGTTGAACCACCGGTTCACGGTTCGCGCGCCGGCAGCAGGGTCGCCGATGCAATCCGGCAGCGCGGTGACGAAGGTCGGGCTGGCGTTGGCCGGATCGGGTCCGGTGAACAACGGTGAATAATACTGGCCCGACGCGGCGGTGGCGATGGCCTGGAGAGTCCAGCTTCGCAGCAGTTTGTCCGCGATACCGCTGCCGGTCTTGCCGATGGGAATCGCCCAGATGGCACTTGCGACGAAATACTTCCGGCGGGCGGCGGCATCGCGGGTCCACTGGCTGGTGACATTGTAAGGGTCGTAGGTGTTCAGGTAGTTGGCGACATCGTTGGACCAGGTGAAGCTGGTATCGAACAGGACCGCACCCACGCGTTTCTGGGCCTGCACCTGCGCGGAATCGTAGTGCCATTTGCCGTCGGTGCGGGTGACGAAGGTGCTGCCGAACTGGGGATACGGCAAGCGGGATACAGCGAAGGGAACGGCGCTGGGGCGCGGCTTGTTGATATCGAGCCGATAGTTGAGGCCGTCGCCGCGGCCGCCGACATAGGAGAGGCGCAGGTCCATTCCTTTAAACGCGCGCTCCAGCGTGACGTTGTACTGGCGAATCCTGCCCTCGTCGGTTTTCTCCGGAAGGGCGGTGACGCTTTCGTTGGTGGCGAGCGTGGAAGGCACGGTGGAGGGAAACGGCCGCGGGAACGAGAAGGCGGGAATCCCGTTGATGTTGGTGTTGATGTACGTCTCGACGACGCGGTAGGGACCGTTGGGATCGTTAATCCGGCCGTTGGGCCCGAACCCACCGCTGTCGGTGAATTCGCCGTATCCGGCGCGCAGCACGGTATTGCCGGTCAACCGGTACGCCAGGGAGCCGCGCGGGCGGATGTTGGTGGTCCTGGGGCGCGGCACCACGCGGCCGACCACAACGCGCACGTTCTTGGGCAGCAGCGTGCTGACCGAAGTGATGGTGCCCGGGGCAACGATGATGCTGCCGGTGGCCGGATCCCAGTTGTACATGTAACCATCGTCGTAGACCGGCGAACCGAAATAGTCCCAGCGCACGCCCACATCCACGGTGAGGCGCGAATTGATGCGGATGCTGTCGGTGAGATAGGAACCGGCCCAGTGCTGGTGCATCTTGTCGTCGATTCGCGGATTCAACACGCGGCTGCTGGTGGCGGGAAGGCCGAGCAGAAAGTCAGCAAACGGCACGCCGGTGAACACCCCGCTAAACGTGAAGGCGCCGTAGTTGGTGACCGGAACCGTACCCAGCACCCAGTGGTAGCGGGTATAGTCGCCGCCAAACTGGACGGCGTGCCGGCCCTTGCTCCAGGTCAGGCCCTCGCGGATCGTGTAGAAGCCGTCGTTCTGCGCGCGGTTATTGCTGTAACCGCCGGTGTAGGCCGTGCCGAGACCGGTGAAACCGTTGATGTCGACCTGCGGAAAGCCCATGGTGGAAAAGCCGTTGAGATTGGTGCCCTGAATTCCGCTGGTATTGAGGATGGAGTCGGCACGCAACGGCGTGAACTTGCCTTCCGGCTCACCCTGCCGGACGAGGTCGCCGATGCGCCCGAAGGTGAAGTAATTGATCACGTGGGGCGTGAACTCCGCGTGATCGGACACTACCAGGCTGCGGTACTTGCGCGCCTGGGTGGAGTTCATCACCTCGCCGATCGTGCCGGGAGCGATGTTCGAGACCAGGTCATTCAGATATCGAACGTAAAGGCTGTTTCCGGAAGTGATTTTCTGGTCGATGCGCAGGAAGGGCCAGTTGCCGGTGTACAGGTCGGGGCCGAACAGGTGAGTCCAGGCGTAGTTCTGGAAAACCGAATCCTCGTTGCCGGTGTTGGGAGCCAGGTAGTAGTTGTTCAGGATATTGGTGGACACCTGGGCGACGCGGTTGGAAGGGATCTGATTGCCGGGAAACGGCACACCGTTTCGGGGGTCGCGGATGACGGTAACCTGGCCGGTGGGCGAGATCTGGGGATTCAGATACTGGCTGAGGTTGCCGAGCCGCATCTGGGCGGTCGGAACGCTGGCAAACAAGGTCTCCGAATAGGTGCTCGACTGATACAGCCACCCACCGAAGAAGTAGGTGTAGCCTTTGAAGAACTTCCCGCCGAATTCGCCTCCCGGCTGGCGGATGGTAAACGATTTACTGGGGCCGAAGAACGGTTTGGCATCCAGGCGGGAGGACCCGTACTTGTAGTAGATTTCGCCGTGAAAGTCGTCGGTGCCGCGCCTGGAAACGAGATTGAAACCGGTGGCCCGGTACATGTCGGGAGGAGGATCGGCGGCGGTGACCTGCATGAATTCGTAGAGCCCCGGATGGCTGTACAGGCCGGGAGTCACGTCGTCGGGAACGCCGTCCACCTGCCAGGTCTGGCGGTTGCGGTCGGACAGACCGGAGATGACGATGGCGCGGCCGTTGCCCTGGACTGCGGGCGTCGCCGTCATCAAGGGAAACGGCGAAGGCCTCTTATTGACGACGGGCGCATCTTCCCAGCGCAGCTTATTGTCGATCACCGAGCGGAGGACGCCGGTCTGGGTATCGATGAGGGCGGTGCCGAAGTGCACCTCGACGGTGTCTTCGGCCGAGCCCGCGGTCAATTCGGGATCGACGCGCCGCACCTGTCCGGGCTCGAGCCCGATGCCGTCGGCAGAGTAAGTCTGATAGCCGCGTTCTTCGATGTCGATTCTGTACATTCCCGGCAGAAGATAGGGGACCTCGTAATTGCCGGACTTGCCGGTGACGGCGCGGCGCACTTCGAGCGTATTGGCCTCGGTCACTACGACCGTAACATCGGGTAAAGGCTCTCCCGCAGCGTTGCGAGTGGTGCCCCGCAAGGTCGCCGTCTCCGATTGTGCGCAGGCCAGGGCGGAACAGAACAACAGAAGAAAAGAAAGCCGCACGGCCCTCGCCGGCGTGAAAATCTCGTTCATGTGTCTCGGCATAGTTTCCCTGACAGCATTCCAGGTGGCGCCGCTCCCGGCAACCGGTAACTTCCACTAATAGAAAACTTGTAGCACGATTTTCAAGAGGGCCGATTTCGCCCAGGTGTGGCCGGGCGGCGCACCAGCACGAAGGCGGCAGGCGCAGCGCCGGGCGCGGCATCCGGCAGCAGCGAAGGCGGCGGCGAGCCGAGAGACAGTCGCAGAGCCCGCCGCAGGACCGATTGGAAACGGGCAGCGGGGTGAAATCCCGCCCAAGGCAGGAACGTCGCGCGTGGCGGCGGAGGGTGCCATCTGCCTTTGGCAAACGGAATGCCTCGTCCGACGATTTTGACGAAACGGTGTGTTTTTGGGCAAACTGAAGCTTACTGGCAATGAAACGACCTACCACTAGCCGTTGGGCGGCAGTCTTGGTGTGTGCGGGGATGGCGGCGGCGATCTCCCCGATGAGCGGACAGACGGCGCCGGCGAATCCGCCCGCGGCGGAATCCGTTCAGACCCCCGCGCCGGCCGCGACCAGGCCGAGCCCGCCCGCGCGGAGAAAACTCTGGTCCGTCGGGCTGCGAGCTCGCGATTTTCCGGTGCACTCGATGAGCGTGATGGACACCCGCACGACGCTGGCGACCACGACCCCGGCGACGGGCCCGGTGCGCGACTGGAATTTCACAACCAATTCGCGCTCCGCCTTCTGGGGAGCGGGACTGGCGGTGGAGTTCGCGCCCAACGACCGCTGGACGGTGAGCGCGGAAATCATGTTCAACCAGCTCAAGTACACCAAGGTGACATCGATTGCGTGGGGGACGGACAACCCCACCACCACGGAAGACGAGCGGACGCACATGTTTCGCAACGAGGACACGCGGGCGAGCCTGTTCGATCTGCCGGTGCTGGTGCATTACCGCGCGATCGGCTCGTCCGGCCCGTTGTCGCGGCTTTATTTCGCGTTCGGCGGCGCGATCCGCACGGTGGTCAACGTGAAGAGCTCCATCCAGACGACGTTTCCGGACACCTCGGCGACCACCGTCACCGCGGCGGCCCCGCTGTCGAAGCGCAATCTTTTGGGAGCCGTGGTGGGAGTCGGTTTCCGAATTGTCGATGACTTCAATATCAACTGGACGCCGGAAATCCGGTACACGCGGTGGGCGGGCTCGACGTTCGCCACCGATTCCACGTTCTCGCCGCGGAACCAACTCGAAATCGGGCTCGGCTTCACGTTCTAGGCGGTCGCCGGCGTTGGGACGCAGCGAACGGGTCGGGTCCGGGCGCATGCCTATACGGCTACCCGGAAGCCGTAATCGGCGTAGCGGAATTCAGGCGGGATGCTGCTGCGGGCGGCACAGCGCGCAATCTTAATGTGATGGCGCCAGGCCCCGCCGCGGGAGGCGCGGCGTGTGCCGCTTTCGGGACCGCGAGGGTTCTCCAGCGGAGAGACGGCATAGTACCGCGGGTCGTACCAATCGGCGCACCATTCGTGGACGTTTTCGCAGAGGTCATAGAGACCGTAGGCATTGGGCGCGGAGGTGGCGATCGGCTCGGGGCCCTGGAGCCATCGGCCGGCGTAACCCGCGCGCGCAGTGACCGGGTCGTTGCCCCACGGGTACAGCTTCTGCTCCATGCCGCCGCGGGCGGCGAATTCCCATTCGGCTTCGGTGGGCAGGCGCACCCGGGAGCCCCATCGCTTCGACAGCCATGCGCAGTAATCCACGGCATCGAACCAGCTCACCGAAGTGACCGGAAGGTTCGGGCAGGTGAAGTCGAAGCGGCGAAAGGCCGCGAAGTCGGCGTTGGTCACGGCAAAGCGGCACAGCCGGAAGGGCGCGAGCACGACCCGGTGGACCGGCCGTTCTTCATCGCGGCCGTCTTCCTGTCCCATGAGAAATTCGCCGCCGGAAATGAGCACGAGGTCGTCCGAGGTCATCCGTCTACGGGTTCATTCTACCCCCGCACCGGCGGCCCGCCGGCTCGAGCCGGCTGCCGCAGGGATCAAGTGGAGCTGGTGAAACCCTCGCCAGGAGACTTACGGCGGGAGCGCGGACGCGACGGTTTGGGCTCCTCCTGGTAGAGCGAGAACTGGAGCTTGCGTTCGTTGGCATCGACGCGGTCCAGCAGGACGCGCACGCGGTCACCGATGGAGAATTCGCGGCGGGTGCGCTTGCCGACGATCTTGCGGACGTTCTCGTGGTAGACGTACTGATCGCCGGGCAGGGTGTCGATGGGCACCAGGCCTTCGACGAAGAGGTCCGAGAGCTCCACGAAGAGCCCGTACCTGGCGGTGCTGATGACGAGAGCCGCGAAATCTTCACCCACGCGGGCGGCCATGAACTTCACCTTTTTCCACTCGACCAATTCGCGTTCGGCATCGCTCGCGCGCCGCTCGGATTCGGAGCACTCGTCGGCGATGCGGGGCAGATCGGAGGGCGCCGACGCGCGCATCAGGCGGTGCACGATCAAATCGGGATAGCGGCGAATGGGAGAGGTGAAGTGGGTATACACATCGGCGGCCAGGGCGAAGTGGCCCACGTTGGCGGTACTGTACCGCGCCTGCTTGAGCGAACGCAGCATGAGGTAGCTGAGGATGCGCTCCTCGGGCTTGCCTTCGATCCTGGCTACCAGCTTTTGGTACTGCCGCGAGGAGAGGCGCAGACCCGAATCGGCCAGCACGATGTCGCGGCCCTTCTTAGTGCCGTCGCGATGCTTGTCGGTGTAGCGAAACTTCTTCACGGGGATAGCTCCCACGCCCAGGGAGTACCCGAAGTGGGCGGCCACTTCTTCGAATTCCATCACGCGCTTCGGGTCGGGCTTCTCGTGGATGCGGTAGATGGAAGTGTCCACGGTGTGCTCGAGGTGGGCCGCGACGGCCTCGTTGGCGGCCAGCATGAACTCCTCGATCAGGCGGTGGGCGATGTTGCGCGGGGCGCGGGTGACGCCGGTCATAGCGCCCCACTGGTCGAATTCGATGAGCGGCTCGGGGAGGTCGAAATCAATGGAGCCGCGGCGCACACGCTTGCGGTTCAGGATCAACGCAAGCTCCCGCATCAGCTCGAAGCGCTCCACCAGCGGGCGGTAGCGGTCGCGCAGGCCGGCATCGCCTTCGAGGAGGCGGTGCACATCGGTGTAGGTCATGCGCTCGACGCTGCGGATGACGCCGGGCGTGAAGGTCTGCGCCACGGCCTGGCCCTGGTGATCGATTTCGAGCAGGGCGGAGAGCACCAGGCGGTCCTGACGCGGGTTGAGGGAACAGATGTTGGTGGACAGCTCGAAGGGCAGCATCGGAACAGCACGGTCGGGGAAGTAGACGCTGGTGCCGCGCAGGCGGGCCTCGAGATCGATGGGGGTACCGGGGCGGACGTAGTGGCTGACGTCGGCGATGTGGACGTGGAGGGCGAAGTTGCCGTTGGGGAGGCGGTCCACCCACACGGCATCGTCGAAATCGCGCGCGGTTTCGCCGTCGATGGTAACGATATCGATGGCGCGGAAGTCGCGGCGGCCTTCGAGCTCGGCGGTGGTGATGACGTTCAGGATAGCCTGTGCCTGCTCGACGACTTCCGGCGGGAAGCGGTGGGGCAGGTGGTGTTTGCGGATGACGACTTCGACATCGACGCCGAAATCGTCGGGATGTCCGAGGATCTCGATGACCCGGCCGACGGGGCTCGAACCGCGCTGCGGGTACTCCAGCAATTCGACATTGACGACCATTCCGTCGAGCTCTTCCACCGAGGCAACCTGGGGGGCAGCGACGCCAATGCGGTCCAACTCCGGGGCCGGGGCGGGGATCTCGAGGCCGTCCGGAATATCGATCCACTGTTGGATGCGATCGTCGTGGGGCACGACGTACTGTCCGCGGCGACCGATGCGGAATTCGCCGACCACGGTCGGGTGCGCGCGCTGCAGGACCTTAACGATTTCGCCGTCGGCCTTGCCATCGGCTTCGATGCGCGCGATGCGGACCACTACGCGGTCGCCATGCATGGCTTTAGCGGCCGACTCGGGCGGAATGAAGATGTCGCCCGAGATGCCATCGATAGGGTGGTCGGAGATGAGAAAGCCGTAGCCGTCGCGATGCATGTGGAGGCGTCCGGTGGCGAATTCACGGCTGCGGGCGGTGACGGCGAACTGGCCGGACCGCAACTCGATGAGGTCGCCGCGCGCGGCGAGTCGGGCCAGGGCGGTTTCGAGGTCAACGCGCCGCTCGCCCCTGGCTGACAGTTCGCGCACCAGTTGTTTGAAGGATCCGCGGGCGTGCGGCAGGCGGGCAATGTGATCCAGCAGGGCCGCATCCATCATATATTTCGATTTTACTTACAACGGGCGGAGTTCCCCCGCCGTCATGGTTTTCAGGTAGGCTCGGAATTGCCATGAGGCGCCTTACGCTGCTGTTGATTCCGGCCGCGCTGGTGGCAGCGCAGGCCCGCTATGCCCGGCTGGGGGAGTTGGCCGGCACGGTGGAGGTGCAACTCACCGCCGCCGACGACTGGATGTCCTCGGCACGCAATCTTCCGCTGCCGGAGTCTACCCGGGTGCGGACCGGAGCTTCATCGCGGGTGGAAATCGAGCTCGATCAAGGCTCCGCGTGGCGCATGGGAGCGGATTCGCAGTGCGAGATCTCGGACTATTCGCGGCTGTCCACGGGGCAGCGCATCACCATGCTGTCGCTCGATCGGGGGCTGGCGTATTTCACCGGCCAGGCGTATCTGGATGCCTGGACCACGTTCGCGGCGTTGGAAGCGGACGCCGCGGTGATCGACCCGGCGGGGTTTACGGCGCGCCCGAAGGAGCCGTTGCGGTCGGCCACGTTTGTGACGGCGCTGCCCTCGCCCGCCCTGTTCGCCAGCCGGCTGGACGCAGTCCGCCCGCTGCGCAATGCGATGCGCCAGCGGGTGCTGCCGCTGGTGGATGGAGTTACGTTCGTGAGCAACGCCAGCCCGTCGATGGTGGTGGTGAATCCTCCTCCCGCGCCGGCGCCGGTATTGGTGGTCACCGAGCCGGCGGCCGATCCGCCCCCACCCGAGGTGGTGCCCTACCCGGTGCCGGTGTACACCGGGATCGTGATACGGGAACGCGACCGGCGGAGTCATGCCGCGGCAACAGGAGCGCCAGCGATCCCGGCGGCGAAAGGCACCAACCTCGCGGGCGCGGCTCCCTCGACCAGCCCGCGGCCCCGGGAGGCCCGCGTGCCCGCCGGCGGCCGCGAGAAGAAGTTCCGGGACTCCCGGGAGGAACGGCTGGCCAGCGTGGCGATTGCCGAGGTCAACGGGGGCAGCTACGCAAAAGCGATTGCCAGCCTGGACCTGTGGAGCCACCGCTATCCCAGCTCGGATTTTCAGGACGACCGCCGCTACTACTACATCATTGCGTTCGATGGCGTGCGACAGCCGGTGAAAGTGGTGGACTCCGCCAGACTTCTGCTGGTCTCGCCGGCGGATATTGCGTTTCAGGATCCGCGGCAGATGATCCTGGCCTGCTATCTCACCGCCAAGAATTTGCAAAAGCTGGCGCACGTGACAGCAGTCCAGCACGCGACAGGAGGCGCCGCGGCACGATCGCTACGGGAAGCCGTGGAGGCCTATTTCAGGCCTGAAAACCGGCCCGCCGAAACCAGCAGCAGCGAATGGGCCAAAGCGCGAAATGAGCTGGAGACCACAGCCAGAGACACGTTGTCCTGGCTAAACACGCATCGCGGGTTGCCGGATTGATCATCCGGGGTTATCATCTTTCTTTACTCCCCCGATAAAGACCGAAGGTAACGTGCAACCCACCACCAACGGCATCATTCTAGAAACGAATTTCGAAGGCGTCGAGCGTCAGGCACGAGGAAAGGTGCGCGACGTATATCGCGTTGACGGCAAGCTGCTGATCGTCGCGACCGACCGGATCTCCGCTTTCGACTATATTCTGCCCACCGGCATCCCCGACAAAGGCAGGGTACTCACGCAGCTTTCGATTTTCTGGTTCGAGTTCCTGAAGGACCTGACGCCGAACCATTTCCTGGGCGCGCGCATCGAGGATTATCCGGAGCCGCTGCCGCGATTCCGCTCGCAGCTGGAAGGCCGTTCGATGCTCGTTCGCCGCGCGGAGATGATCGAAATCGAGTGCGTGGCGCGCGGTTATCTGGCGGGCTCCGGATGGAAAGAGTACCGGCAGCAGGGGACGGTCTGCGGAATTCCGCTGCCAGCCGGGCTGGAGGAAAGCGCCCGACTGCCCGAGCCGATCTTCACTCCCGCGACGAAGGCGCAGACCGGACACGACGAGAATGTTTCGTTCGAGCACGTGTGTTCGCTGATCGGCGAGGACCTGGCGAAGCGGCTGCGGGACCTCACGCTGGCGATCTATACGCGGGCGTCGCACTATGCCGAGACGCGGGGCATCATCATCGCGGATACCAAATTCGAATTCGGGTTCGCCGCGGGCGAGCTGATTCTCGGCGACGAGGTGCTCACGCCGGATTCCTCGCGATTCTGGCCGGCCGATACGTACCGGCCCGGCGGAGCGCAGTTTTCCTACGATAAGCAATTCGTCCGCGACTACCTGGAATCCATCCGGTGGAACAAACAGCCTCCCGCGCCCGTATTGCCGGTTGAAGTGGCGGAGAAGACGAGTGAAAAATATCGTCAGGCCTACCGCGCAATCACGGGAAGGAAACTATGAACTGGCTCGATATAGTACTGTTGTTGATTCTGATCGCATCGATTCTAACCAGCTTTCGCAAGGGCTTTTCGCGCGAAGTGATCGGCCTGGTATCAGTCGTACTGGCTTTGGTGATGGGCGTTTGGTTCTATGGAATGGCAGGCTCATTTCTGTTACCCTACGTCAGTTCGCGATCGGCGGCCAACCTGGTGGGCTTCTTTCTGGTGTTCTGTGGGGTGATGCTGATCGGAGGCGCCGCCAGTTTCGTGGTAGGGAAGTTTTTGCGGGTAACGGGGCTTTCCATCTTCGACCATGCGCTGGGCGCAGGGTTCGGGCTGGTGCGGGGGATTCTCGTGGCGGTGGCGGTGATTCTCGGGATCATGGCGTTTACGCCGGGTGAGCGGCCGCCTGCCGCGGTGATCCATTCGCGCACGGCGCCCTACGTGGTAGATGCGGCGCGCGTGGTGGTCCTGATGGCGCCCCGGGAACTCAAGGACAGCTTCCACAAGACGTATGCGGGAGTGAAGGACGCCTGGGACAAGGCGTTGGGCAAGGGGATACGGGGCGTGCCCGGCATAGCAAAGGGACAACATGAAAGAGAAATTTGACGGGCTGGTGGATCAGCTTTTCGACGGGAACGTATTTCTTCCGGAAGCGATCGAGATTCTGGAACGAAGCATGATTCAGAGGGCCATGGCAGGCGCAGGCGGCAACCAGAGCGCCGCCAGCAAGCAACTGGGGATTCATCGCAACACGCTGCAACGAAAACTGACCGAATACGGGCTCACCAACGGACGCGGCCGGTCGCGGCGCAAGCCGGCAGCCCGGTCCGGAGCCGCGCGCAAGAGATCCGTGGGCGCCGCCTGACTCATGGACCTTTTGATCTTCGACCTCGACGGCACCCTGATCGATTCCAGGCTCGACCTTGCCAATGCCGTAAACGCCACACGCAGGCATATGGGCTTGAGCGCACTCACCAACGAGAGAGTGTATTCGTACGTGGGCAGCGGCGCGCCGGTGTTGATCCGGCGGGCGCTCGGTCCCGATGCGCCGGAAACGCAGGTGGAAGAAGCCCTCGAATTCTTTCTCGAGTTTTACCGGGAGCATAAGCTCGACTGCACGGTGCTCTATCCAGGCGTGCGGGAATCGCTCGACCGGCTGCGCTCGGCAGGAAAGCGGATGGCGGTGCTGACCAACAAGCCGGTCAACGTGAGCCGCGCGATTGTGGAGGGACTCGGCGTGGGGCCGCATTTCTTCCGGGTGTACGGCGGAAACAGTTTCGATTTCAAGAAGCCGCACCCGATCGGCGTAGAGACACTCATGCAGGAGGCGGGGGCGGGCCGCGAAGCGACCGTGATGGTGGGCGACAGTTCCGTGGACGTGCATACCGCGCGCAATGCGGGCATTGCGTGCTGCTGTGTGACCTACGGGTTCCAGCCGGAATCGCTGGCCGACCCGGTTCCGGACGTGCTCGCGGACACGATGGAAGAAGTGGCGGAGTGGGTGCTGGCGAGAGCCCGCGCCTGATGCCGGCCGGCTTTTCATCGCTGCCGGCCCGACATTCGAAGGAGGGACGGGCCGAACCCGGCGGGATTCCATTGGTACGCTGGATCGGGATTGCGCCGCTAGCGGTTAATGGGAGCGCAGCTTTTTCTGGGCCAGGCGGCTCCACCTGGCGGTGAAGCGGCGGCGGTAGCGCGGGGCGGTGCGGGCGGCCTCCACGGCGCGGGTGTACATCTCGCGCGCCTCCGCCGGATGGCCCAGGGCAGCCAACGCCTCGCCATGGTAGTACAGTCCCTCCGGATCGTAGGCGCGGCGATCGGTGTAGATTTCCAGTTCGCGGCGGGCTTCCTCGGGCCGGCCGAGCGCCAGGTACACGGCGGCGATTTCGCGGTGCACTTCGCCCAGGCTGTGCTTTTCGTCCTGGGCCAGGGCGGTCTGGAGGTGAGCCAGCGCATCGTCGAGGCGGCCCTGCGCGCGCGCGATTCGGCCCAGTTGAAAGTGCGCATCGGTCTCGGTGGGATCGATGGCCACGGCGGCCTGGAAGCGGCGGATGGCTTCGGTGTACTGGCGGCGCTGCTGGTGGATCAGCCCGAGTTGATACTGCGCTTCGCCATCGTGCGGGTTGATGGCGGCCGCCTCCAACATGCGGCGGAAACTCTGCCGGCTGCGCAGGCCGGAGCCAAGGCGGCCGAAGTCGGCGCGCAGAAAATAGATGATGTAGAAGAGGAAGAACGGAGAGGCGATCCAGCGGAACAGGAACGACAGCGGAGCCCACAGAAGGGCAGCCGCTACCAGGGGCAGCCAGGAAAGCCCCACAATGGCGGCACTCACGCCGTTCTCCGTGCCGAAGACCGAGCGCACGGCGAAGAACATCAGCACCAGGAAGAAGCCGAGGGCGAGCGCGGCCAGCCCGAGGAATACCGGAAGCGGCGCCGTCCAAGCGGCCAGCAAGAGCGGCAGTTGCGCGGCGCTCCAGGCCATGGCGGTACAGGTGAGCAGCGGCGTGTAGTCGCGCTCGAAGGCCACGCTCACCGTGCCGATGCGGCCCAGCAGGCTGCCGAGCAGCAGCGTACCGGGCACGTAGAAGATGGCCAGGACCAGCAGCGGCGTATAGAAGCTGAAGGGCAGTGCCATTCCCGCCTGGAGCAGAAAGGTGGTGAGCAGCACGGCCAGGCTGGCGTACAGGAGGCTCCCGCGATCGAGAATCGCACTCATGGCCGCGGCGGGTTCCCACCACAGGCTCAGCAGCAGTCTGCTATTGAGTACCAAAACGGAAGGATAGCAGGAGAGATGGCAAGCGGCCACTTGTCGTTTGGCTGAGGGGAGTGCCGGCTTACCTGGCGGGCTCCGAGTTCGGCCGATAGGGCGGGTGCGCCCCGGTAGCAGCCGCGCGCGAAGAACGCTCCGTGAAAGCCGGCTGGTGGTATGCTCGGGTTATCGAGGATGATGGATGCTGCGGGGGACAGTGGTGTGGCGAGCCGCATGGGGTTTTCTGTTTCTGGGCGCGCTGTGGGCGTTCCAGCGGCCGTTCCGCGAGTTTCCAGGCATCGAATACCGGCTCGGCGACATCCCCTTGCCGCCGGATTACAACCAACCCTGTGAGTGGGCGTTTGCGCGGCTGATGTTCCCGCCGGGGCCACTGAACGGGTATCGCGGCCGGGATGCGGACTGGCACACGGGCTTCTCGCTATGGAGCCAGGATTTTCCGCGCGCCGATCGTCATTTCGCGTTGGCCGTACGGCGGCTCACGCGACTGCACGTTCGCTCCGTGGAACAGGTGGTGAACCTGGATGAGGGTGATGCCTACGACTGGCCCTGGCTCTACGCGGTGCAGGTGGGCGAGTGGGGACTCACCGAGAAACAGGGCAAGGCGCTGCGGGAATACCTGTTGCGGGGCGGCTTCTTCATGGCCGACGATCTCCACGGCGATTCGGAATGGAACGAGTTCGAGAGCCGCATCAAAAAGGCATTTCCGGAAAAGCAGATCGTGGAGATTCCGGATGACGACCCCATTTTCCAACTGGTGTACGACTTGAAGGACAAATACCAGGTTCCGGGACAGGCGCACCTGCGCTACGGCTACAAGGACGGCATCGGCTCCACGCCGGGCAGCGGAAGGGGAGCCCACTGGCGCGGCATCTACGACGAGAAGGGGCGCATCATGATGGCCATCTCATACAACTCCGATATCGGCGACGCGTGGGAATATGCCGACGATGCGTGGTATCCGGAACGGTTTTCGAACCTGGCGATCCGGCTGGGCGTGAACTACATCGTGTATTCGATGACCCACTGAGAGCGGGGCTCAACGCGCCGCATTGCCGCCGGAGGTGCACTCCGGCGCCTGGAAATCAACGCGTGTAGATTTGGAGCGGGCCCCAGTAGTAGGGCCGACGGTAGCCGATATCGGAGTGGATCAGGCTCAGTTTGGCCTCACGCAGGGCGTCGGCCGGGCTCATACCGGCGGCGATGTGGGAATACAATTCGTCCATGATTACGGGCGTGGAACTGTCGGTCACATCCCACAACCCGGCGATGACGTTGTGCGCTCCCGCTTGCAGGAAAGCCCAGGCGAAGCCGACCAGTCCCTCCCCGGAATAGGACCGCGCGCCGGCGCCCCGGCAGGCCGAAATGGTCACCAGGTCGGCATGCAGCGGGGTGTCGAGGATGTTCCGGGCGTAGAGCTTGAAATGGTCGCCTTCGGGCGACAGAATGATCGCCGAGTCGAGGGGGCTCTCCCGATTGGCGACGGCGTGCGCACTGAAATGCAGCAGGGAATAGCGGCCCGGATTGGCGCTCCGATAGGCCCCTGGAAGAGCGAGGGCGCCGGTCAGCTTCTTTTTCGAGGCGGCCGGAAAGCGGCTTTCGATGGCGGCGATTTCGTTGGCGGCGAAAGTGAGCTTCGGAAACTCGGGGCTGGCCGGCACGGGATCGCCGATAATCAGCACGGAATCCGGAATGCGCGCCGCGGCGCGGCTGGCAGCACCCAACACGCTGAGCGAAGGAGCGATGGTGGGGCGCACGTCTTCGATCCAATAGTGCGGCTTTTGGTCGGCCGACGCAGCATAGACCGGAAGCGTCTCGAAACTGAGCCAGTTCAACGCGTCGTCCGGGAACAGGATGACTCGGCCGTGGGTGGGAATGAGGCGGGCGGCGGGAGCAATCAGCGCGTCGTACAGATGGCGGCCGGCGTCATTGGGTGTTTTCATGGGATCGCCCAACTGCGTTTCGATAAAGGCGCGATAGCGGTCCACCCAACCGCGAATCTGGTCCGCCGGCGGCAACTCGAAGGGCGGGTAGATGCGCTCGGGCGTCACGACCCAAAGATACGACTGGCCGGGAGCGATCCAGTAGAACAGCAGCGTGCTATTCAACGCCCGCGCCAGGGTGCGGTAGTCGGCGCCGGGCTTGTGGGGCGCCTGCTTCAACGCCAGCCGCTGAAGCAGGATGCGCGCACGGCTCGAATCGGCCACTTCGAGCGCTCGCTGGAAGGCGTGCCGCGCCACCAGGGAACGGACGTAGTTCTGATAGAAATGGATGAGGCGCGCGAAGTAGCTGAGGCGGTAGTCCTGCGCGGAAACCTGGTCCACGTTGCGATCGATGATCTCGACCGTCCTGGCGAACTCACGGTCCGCCTCGCGGTAGTTCCCCATCCCGGCGTAGAGCTCGCCCAGTTCGGCGTGCGATACCCAGCGCACGACCGGATCGCCGTATGCGATGGCTTTGCCGTAGCGGGCGCAGGCTTCGGTGAAGTTGCCGGTTCCGGCGGCAATGGCGGCGGCATTCCTCTCGGCCCAGGCGCGCGACTGGTCGTCGGCGGAGTAAGTCATGGCTTTGTTGTTGCTCTGTTCCGCCCGTTTCCAATCGCGCTCGTCCACGTAGGCTTCGGCCAGGGCGAGGTACCAGCGGGCCGCGCCGGCCTCGGTCCGTGCCAGGGCCACGGCCTGGCGGTAATATTCAATGGCTCCGGCGGCATCGCCTTGAAGCTGGTGGGTACTGCCCATCTCGCCGCGCAGATCCATGCGATAGGGGGTCAGGCCGGTGCCGCCCAGGAGGTCGATGGCGGCCTGCCGCGCGGTCAGCGCCTCATCGAAGCTGCCGAGTTGCGAATAGCAGATGGCGAGATTCTGGCCGGCGGCGACGATCAGCCGCTGGACGCCGCCGCGCCGGGCGGCATCCATGGTCCGCTGGAACCAGGGAATGGCCTCATCGAAGCGCGACTGTTTGAGACGGATCATGCCGATGCCGTTCAGGCCGACGGCCTGGTAGTAGGCATCCCGATGCGCCGCCGCCTGTCCGGCAATCTCGTGAAACAGGGCGTCGGCGTTTTCGGCGTCGTTGCGGAAGATGAAGAGCAGCCTGGCGCGACTGGCGTTGGCCTCGAGGACCACGTCCCAAGCTCCCGCCGAGGTTGCCATGCGGGCCGCCTTCTCGAGTAGCGGCTCGGCGGCATCGGGATGCCCATGCAGAAGTTGAAGATCGCCTGCCAGCCAGGTGCGCCGGGCGGCGAGGGTTGCGAACTCCGCGCCTCCCGGCAGAGCTGCGAAGATCACGGATTCGGCGGCCGCCAATTGCCCGTCGCTCTCCAGCACTTCGGCTTCGAGCAGGCGCGCCGCCCAGAAGCAGGTGGTGCGGGGAGGGCAGCCGGCAGCCGACGCGCGCGCCAGTTGGAGCGCCTGCTTCGCGTTCCCATTACGGAACGCGAGGATCGCGTTGTGCAGGGACGCTTCGGCGTCCGGCCGTCGATGGCAACCCGCCGAGAGCAGGACGCCGGCAAGGGCCGCTGTCAGTCGCCACAAGAAAGTCCCTCATTTCCAGATGCCGTTGGTGGACACGCACGAGAAGTCGGCCGAGAGACCGGGATCCGAACCCAGCCTGGCGTGCGCCATGGCGATTCTACGGCTCGAAGCATCGGTCAGCAGCAGCCCGAAGGTGATCGAGCCGAACCCCTTCTTCGAAAGCACATTGCCTGGGATTACTTCGTCGCCCACTGCGATCTGTTTCACGATGGAATGCAGAACGTATCCCTCGCGCGTCCGCGGAATGCGGCTCCTGCCGAACATGGGCCGGCGCAACTTCGGAAAGCGCGGGGCGTGCTCGTCGAAAAACTCCCGGTTGGTCTGGAATTCGGTATCGAGATCGTGCAATGTGGTGAGCGCCAGCAGCCGTTCGTCGAACACCAGCCGGATCGGATAGGTGGTGGCGGTGCCATCCGGACAAGTGACGGTCAACGACGTGCCCAGTGCTTCGGGCGCGCCGACGATTTCAAAGCGGGCCTGGCCGATCTGCGGGTGCGTGGAGCGAACTTCGATCGCCAGGCGGTCGGCGCGAAACGAGATGGAGCTGACGCCGGCGACATCGTCCTCCGGCGAAGGCGACGTGGTGAGTTGCACCTTATCGACGGAGGCGCGCAAGGTGGTGACGGTATCGGCGCCGGCCGGCGCTCCCTGGACGAACGTCTCGCACCGGCCGTAGTTGAGAAATTCCGGGAAGCGATGAGCGGGCTCCTCCACGACGGCGTGCGAAATGCCGCCAATCATCGGCAGCCGGCTCTCGCCGTTGGTGGTGGGAAACTTGGGGTCCAAATCAACGGGCTCACCCCGCAGCCTGGTCAGGAACCCTCCCGCGGCCAGCGCATCCCCACGGTACAGAAACTCGGTGTTCCTCTGGGACTTCAATGAGATGGTACTCTTCACTCCGGGCTCCCCTCCTCCGAAAATGCATGATTCCGAGTCCCAAACAGCTAGACTGCATTTTCTTACGGGGCGGCTGCCGGGGTCAAGAGCGATGGGCTCGGGTGTTTCCTCCGAGCGTCAGGGCTCGCCCATCGAATGGGTACGGATGTCGGGACATTCGGCGGCGATGCGCGCCATGCGCGCCACAATGGCGGCGATGCTGGCCTGGTTCACGGCGGGGTGCCGTTCGAGCAGCCGCAGCCGGTATTCGCAAAACCGGTAATCGGACCGCAGAATCGCCATCTGCGGTGGTAGAAATCGTTCCATGCCTTGTCTCCCGGGCTCACTGGCGCCGCACCGCAAAGCGGTAGTGGTCGAGGTCGGCGGCATGGTTTCCAGTGATGGCCACCAGCACCGAATCGTAGTAACCGTCGGGCACGCCGGCGGTGGGAATCAGCAGGGTCACATTGGAGTCGGGTTCGACCCTGGACACCGGCAGGGTCCACAGCATTTTGCCCGAATCCGATCGCAGGACAAACTCGAAGCGGTCCGCCGAACGAACCGCGCCTACCGCGAGGCTCAGTTGAAAGAACGGCGCCCGTTTGGCAACGGCGACCGTGGGAACGGCAGCGCGGGCCGAGGGAGCGAGCAGCACCGAGGAAACCACCAGCGGTTTCTCCACGAGGGTCACGCGGGCCCGCAGCGCAGGGATCTGGGCAGCGTTCTGGTACACCATGAAAGCGACAAGGCAGGCGGTAGCCGGCACCAGGAACACGGGACGAAACCATGCGAGCCAGTTCGAAAATCCGGAAGCTCTCTCCTGGGTGGGGCGCCGCGCTTCCTCGGCAAAGACCGCCCTGGCGTTCTCGCCCAACTGAAATGCGAGGCGCACGTGGTCGGCACATTCCGAGCAGTCGAAGTAGTGCTGTTCGAAGGCCTCCCGTTCACCTGGCGGAAGTTCGCCCAACAGGTATCTTTCCGCCGCCTGGGTTTTGATACTCATTTCGTGATCCATGTTCGAGACTCCCGTTCAGGCCTGTGCCTGCCCCATGTTCGCTTGTGTGCCACCCGAACCGTGTTTCATCAGACACTCGCGGAACCGCGCCTTGGCCCGGTGCACCAGCACTCTCAGGTATTCGCGTTCCACGTGAAGGCACCGGCAAATTTCATCCCGGTCGATGCCTTCGTAAAAGACCATGCGCAGCACCTGACGGTCTTTGGCGGGCAACTCGGCCAATACCCTGCGAACCTGCTGCCGCCGCTCTTCCGTCACCATTTCCGTTTCGACGCTCGCCCGATGGTCGGGAGCGTCGAACTGGTCGTCCATTTCGACCGGCTGCTGCCGCGAGTTCCGCCGGTACATTTCGAACAGCAGATTGTTGCAGACCGAGTTCACGTACGACCCGAGCCTCTCGGGCGACTGGAGGCAGTTCTTCGCCTTCAGCGCGGTCAATACCCGCAAGAGCGTTTCCTGGCGAAGATCTTCGATGAGCTGCGAATCGCGCAACCGGGATCGCAGCTTGATCAACAGCAGTTCGCAAAAATAGGCGACGAAGTGACGCTCGGTTTCGGGATCGCCGTCCTTGAGGCGGCGCACATATTCCAGGTCGAAGGAGTCGCGTTTCAGTCCTCCCCGGCTGAACGCGAATTCATCGGAACCGGTGCGCGGTTGCGCCGCTCCTCCTCCGTGGGGAGCGGCTCCGGAAGACATGGCTTGATACATGACAGTCCTCATCCGACATCCGATGCAGGGGCCGACCGCGAGAGGTGGAACTCGAATCGCGTGATGAAAGGAACGGAGTGGAGCGTCGCCTGTTTCGTCTGCATCGTGACCTCATGATTGTAGTGTCGGGGCCGGCCCCACCGTTTCGGGAAGGCCTGGAGTTTGTGAAGAAAGGCACCGATCGGGCGTGCGAGGCCGCACGCGTGATATATTCCATAGCGAAATGCTTTCCGGCCGGTTGACTCCGCTGGTGGCGGGAATGGTTCTGGCGCTTGGCTCGGCGGCTCAGGACGCCCCGCCGAAGGGCGGTGAGTGGCAGCCGCTGTTCGACGGCAAGTCGCTACAGGGCTGGCGCGAGACGCAGTTTTCGGGCCACGGCCAGGTGCGTGTGGAGGACCAGACGCTGATCCTGGCCGCCGGGAAACCCATGACGGGGGTAACCCGGACCACGGCTTTCCCGCGCTCCAACTACGAGGTTCGATTCGAAGCCGCGCGTCTGGCGGGAAACGATTTCTTCGCCAGCCTGACGTTTCCGGTGCGGGATTCGTTTTGCACCTGGATCACCGGCGGCTGGGGGGGTGACATCGTCGGACTGTCGAGCCTGGACGGCTGGGACGCGTCGGACAATGAAACCCGTACCTACTTCAACTTCGAAAGAGGCCGCTGGTATGCGATGCGCCTGCGGGTGACCGACGACCGCATCATGGCCTGGATTGACGAAGAGCCGATCGTGCAGGTGGATATTGGCGGCCGCTCGGTCGGGCTGCGCTTCGGGGAGACCGAGCTTTCCGCCCCGTTCGGTTTCGCTTCCTACGGCACCACCGGCGCGCTGCGCAAGATCGAATACCGCCTGCTGCCGGCTTCGAACCGCAGCAAATAGGTGCCGGCATGGTCGCGCAGGCCTGCGGCCGCGGCGCCGCGTCCAGGTTCGGCTTCCCCCGGTTCAACCCCTCTTGACTTTCCCGGCGCGACTCATTTAGATACAATTTAGATAAAAGAGTCTGAATTTCCTGAAACTCGTCCGCTTTTGGAGACACCATGGCAACCGCAGTGAACCGTTCCGCACTCCCGGTGGAAGAGCAGGCCTTTGCGGATCGCGCTATCGCCGAAAGCGCCGATCGGCCCGGCGCCCTGTTAGGGATCCTGGAACGCATCCAGGAGCATCATCCACAGAAATTCCTGTCGGCTGAGGTTCTCGAGTACGTCGCCGAGAAGACCGACATCCCGCTGGCGCGGATCTACAGCGTGGTGACCTTCTTCGCGCTGTTCAACCTGGACCCGCAGGGCGAGCACAGCATCTGCATCTGCCGCGGTACGGCGTGTCACACCCGCGGATCGCGGAGCCTGTTGCAGCGCTTGCGGCTCGATCTGGGGCTGCCGGAAGAGAGCGAGGATGGCGCCGATAAGGTCTGCGTCACGACCGCCGATGGGAAGTACTCGCTGCGCACGGTCGCCTGTTTCGGGCAGTGCGCGCTGGCGCCGGTGGTGGAGGTGGACCATGCCATCTTCGGGCACATGAACGAGCAGACGCTGCACCGCGAAATCGAGCACCTCAACGGGAGGAAATCGTGATTCGCATTCAGGACATCTCGTCGTTCAGCGCCGTACGCGAAGCGGGTATGGCCAAACTCCTGCCGCCGCGTCCGCGCATTGGGGTGGGCATGGGCACCTGCGGCACGGGAAACGGTGCCGAGGGTGTTTACCACGCATTCGCCGAAGCCATTAACCAGCAGGGCAGCGATGCCCACCTGGCCGCGGTCGGCTGCTTCGGGTTTTGCGCGCAGGAACCGCTGGTGAACGTGCGCCTGCCGGGGAAACCGCTGGTGATCCTGCGGCGGGTGCAGGTCCGCGATGTTCGGCAGATTGTGGACGACCTGGCCGCCGGCAACGTCACCGAGGGCCTGGCGCTGTGCAAGATCGAGGAGTGGGACCATCTCACCGCCCACATCAGTTACGGGACCGGGTACCCGGGGATTCCTTCGTGGCAGGACGTGCCTTTCTTCAAGCCGCAAAAGAAGATCGTTCTGCGCAACTGCGGGCTCATCAGCCCGGACGATATCGAAGAGTACATCGCCATTGGCGGCTACCAGGCTCTATATAAGGTACTGATCGACGCCAATCCGGAACTGGTGATCGAGCAGGTCAAGGCGGCCAAGCTGCGCGGCCGCGGCGGAGCGGGTTTTCTGACGGGCCTGAAGTGGAGCTTTCTGCGCAAGGCCGTGGCCGAACGCAAATTCGTGGTCTGCAACGCGGATGAAGGCGACCCCGGCGCCTACATGAACCGCAACGAAATCGAGAGCGACCCGCACTCGCTGCTGGAGGGGCTGATCGTGGGCGGCTACGTGATGGGAGCCACCGAAGGCATCATCTACGTCCGCGCGGAGTACCCGCTGGCCGTGCATCGCCTGACCCGCGCCATCCAGCAGGCGCGCGAGTCGGGCCTGCTGGGGGACAACATCATGGGCCGCGGATTCCGCTTCGACATTCAACTGGTGGAAGGCGCCGGGGCGTTTGTGTGCGGGGAGGAAACGGCGCTGGTCGCCTCGCTTGAAGGCTTCGCCGGCCGGCCCCGCCCGCGCCCGCCGTTCCCCGCCGAAAAGGGCCTTTGGGGCATGCCCACCAACATCAACAACGTCGAAACCTGGTACAACATCGCACCCATCGTGGCCAAAGGTCCCGGCTGGTTCAGTGAAACGGGGAGCGCCAAGAGCGCCGGCACCAAGGTTTTTTCCCTGGTCGGGAAGGTCACCAACACGGGCCTGGTGGAGATGCCTCTCGGCACGCCGCTAAAGACGTTTATTTATGACGTGGGCGAGGGCGGCTCCGACGGCAAGCCGGTGAAAGCCATCCAGACCGGCGGACCGTCCGGCGGGTGCATTCCGCAGGAGATGTTCGATACCCCGGTGGATTACGAGACGCTCGTGCAACTGGGTTCGATCATGGGTTCGGGGGGCATGGTGGTGATGGATGAAGACAACTGCATGGTGGATGTGGCCCGCTACTTCATCGAATTCACCCATTCGGAATCGTGCGGCAAGTGCGTCCCCTGCCGGGTCGGACTGGACCAGTCGCTGCGCATCCTGAATGCGTTCACCCGGGGCACCGCCGCGGAATCGGACCTCGACCGCCTGGACGAGATGGGCCGGATGATCCGCGATACGTCCCTGTGCGGGCTCGGGCAGAGTGCGCCGAACCCGCTGCTGACCACCATGCGGCACTTCCGCCACGAGTTCGAAGACCACATCCGCGCCAAACGCTGCCGCGCGGGAGTGTGCGAGGACCTGGCGCTGTCGCCCTGCGAGAACAGTTGTCCGCTGCACATGAACATTCCCCGCTTCCTTCAGCTTCTTCAGGAGAACCGGCTGGAGGACGCTTTTGAAGCCGTGGTGCTCGACAACCCGCTGCCGGCATCCACGGGCCGGGTGTGCCAGCATCCCTGCGACAATCGCTGCCGGCGGCGTTCGCTCGACCAATCGGTGAACATGCGGGAAGTGCACCGGTTCATCGCGGATTCCATATACAATTCCGACCGCTATGAAGCGATGACGGAGCGGATCGCGGCACGCAAACTGCCGGCGACCGATCGCAAGGTGGCGGTGGTCGGTGCCGGCCCCACGGGTCTGGCCGCGGCGTTCTACCTGGCGCTGCTGGGGCATGAAGTCACGGTGTTGGAATCCAACCCCGAACCCGGCGGCATGCTGCGGTACGCGCTGCCCGAGTACCGGCTGCCGCGCGAGGTCATCCGCAAGGAAATCGATCTGATCCGGCGCCTGGGGGTCGATATCCAGTGCGGCGTGAACGTCGGAACGGATGTTACGCTGAACGATCTCGACAACCAGTTCAATGCGGTTTTCCTGGCCATCGGCACATGGAAGGAGGCCTGGGTCTATCTGCCGGGGACCGAGCTCAAGGGCGTGTTGCCCGCGCTGCTCTTCCTGGAAGCGGTGGCCAAGCAGGAGCCGGTGCGGCTAGGCCGCAAGGTGGCCATCATCGGCGGCGGCAATGCGGCCATCGACTCGGCCCGCACCGCGATCCGGATGGGCGCGGAAGCAACGGTGATTTACCGGCGCGAGCGCAAAGACATGCCGGCCATCCGCGAAGAGACCGATGCCGCCCAGGCGGAGGGCGCCAAGTTCGTGTTCCTGGCCACGCCGCACCGGGTGCTGGGGGACGAGGAGGGCACGGTGCGCGGCATCGAGGTGGTCAAGACCAGGCTGGGTGAGTTCGATGCCTCCGGCCGCCGGCGCCCGGTGCCCACGCAGGAGATCCGCCGGCTGGAATGCGACACGGTAATTCTGGCGGTGGGCGAGGCGGTCGACCTGGATTTTGTCCGTGCCAACGGCCTGCGCATCAGGGAAGGCGGCACGCTGGAGGTGGACCGCTACACGTTGGAAACCAGCCGCAGCAAGTTCTATGCGGGCGGGGACGTGATCAGCGGCGCCTCCAACGTGTCCAACGCGATGGGATACGGCAAGAAGGCCGCGCGCAATATCGACCTGCGGCTGATGGGCACGTGGCGTTGGGATCGCATCAACCCGCAGATCGCGTACAGCCATGTTCCCCCCGAAGAGCCCACTCCCAGCCGGCGGCACACGCTCGAAGAGGTGCCGGCGGCGGAGCGCGTCGAGAACTTCGAAGAAATCATGATCGGTCTCGGCCGCGAAGAGGCCCGTGACGAAGCCGGGCGCTGCTTGCGCTGCGACATCAAGGACCACCACTAGGAGCACCCATGGCCGATACAATCTCCATCCGCATCGACGGCGAATATGTGCCCGCTGTGCAGGGGCAGACCATCCTGGAGGTCGCGCGCGCCGGCGGCAAGTACATTCCGACTCTCTGCTGGCTGGCGGGACTGTCTCCGGTGGGCGCCTGCCGCCTCTGCATCGTCGAGGTGTCCGGCATCAACCGGCTGCTGCCCGCCTGCACGACGCCGGTGCAGGACGGCATGAGTGTCACCACCCAATCGGAGAAGCTCACCCACTACCGGCGGATCGCGCTCGAATTCCTCTTTTCGGAGCGCAACCACCAGTGCGCCGTTTGCGTATCCAACAACCACTGCGAACTGCAAGGAATGGCAGAGAAGCTGGGCGTTACCAGCATCCGCTACTCATACTTGTACCCGCGGCTGGCGGTGGACGTTTCGCACGACCGCTTCGTGCTCGACCAGAACCGCTGCATCCTGTGCACGCGCTGCGTCCGCGTGTGCGCGGAAGTGGAAGGAGCGCACGTCTGGGACGTCAGCTCGCGCGGCATCCGCTCCATGGTGGTGTCGGACATGAACCGCCCGTGGGGCGAGTCGCGGAGCTGCACGAGTTGCGGCAAATGCGTGCAGGTGTGTCCCACCGGCGCGCTCGCCGAGAAGGGGTTCGCGGTCGAAGAGATGGTCAAGCAGGATCGCACCGTTACACGCCTGGCTTCCAGGCGGGGAGTCCATTCATGAAAAAAACCAGGCTGGCCACCGTGTGGCTGGATGGCTGCTCGGGTTGCCATATGTCGATTCTCGATATGGACGAGCTGATTTTGAACGTTGCCAAGAAAGCGGACGTGGTGTATGGGCCGCTGGTGGATGCGCAGGAATTTCCCAAGAGCGTGGACGTGACGGTCGTCGAAGGCGCGGTCAGCTCCCAGGAAGACCTGGAAAAGGTGCGGCATATCCGCGCGCGCACCAAGGTGCTGGTCTCACTCGGCGATTGCGCGGTCACAGGCAACGTGCCGGCGATGCGCAACCCGCATCCGGCGCGCAAAATGCTGGAGCGGATCTATATCGAAGGCGCGCAGGAAAACAAAATGGTGCCGTCGGATGGCGTGCCCCCGCTGCTGCGCCACGCCGTTCCCTTGCACGAGGTAGTGAAGGTGGACCTGCACGTTCCCGGCTGCCCGCCGTCCGCCAAGTCCATCGCATTTGTCCTCGGCGAACTGCTGGAGGGCCGGATGCCGAACCTTGCTGCCAAGGTGAAATTCGGGTAGGAGGCGCGCATGAAGAAGATCACAATCGACCCTGTGACCCGCATCGAGGGGCACGCCAAGATCGACATTTTTCTGGACGACCGGGGCAAGGTCGCGGATACGCAGTTCCACGTCACCCAGGTGCGCGGCTTCGAGAAATTCACCGAGGGCCGGCCGTTCTACGAGATGCCTTCGATCACGGCGCGGATCTGCGGCATCTGTCCGGTGAGCCACCTGCTTGCCTCGGCCAAAGCCTGCGATGGGATCATGGCCGTGTCGCCGCCGGAAGCCGGCGTGCTGCTGCGCGAGTTGATTCACTGCGCGCAATTCGTCCAATCGCACGCCCTCAGCTTTTTCCACCTGTCGGCGCCGGACCTGCTGTTGGGCTTCGATTCCGACCCGGCGCGCCGCAACATTTTCGGGCTGATTGAAGACCACCCCGAGCTGGCCAAATCGGGGGTGCTGCTGCGCAAGTTCGGGCAGGAGATCATCGAGGGCCTGGCGCGGGAGCGGGTGCATCCATCGTGGATCGTGCCCGGCGGCGTGAACGCTCCGCTTACGACGGAGGTGCGCGACCGGGTCCTCGCCGGACTGCCGGGCGCCCGGAAGATCGCCGAAAGCACGCTGGCCTTTTTCAAGAGCGTGCTGGACCGGTTTGCGGAGGAGATCGCCAACTTCGGCTCGGTGCCCACCATGTACGCGGGCATGGTGAACGATCGCGGAGGCCTCGAATGGTACGAAGGCCGCCTGCGATTCGCGGATGAGGACGGAAAGACCGTGGCCGAGGGCGTTCGAGCGCGCGATTACCAGAACTTTATCGGTGAGGCATCGCAGCGCGACTCGTACCTGAAGGCGCCCTTCTTCAAGCCGCTCGGCTATCCCGCCGGGGTGTACCGGGTGGGCCCGATGGCGCGCCTGAACGTATCCGCCGCCTTGGGAACGTCCGTGGCCGACAGAGAACTGGCCGAGTTTCGCGAGCGCTGCGGCGCGGTGGCGCACAGCTCGTTCCACTACCATTACGCGCGCCTCATCGAACTGCTGCACGGGCTCGAGAAAATCGAAGTGCTGCTGAACGATCCCGCCATTGTCGATACGCACGTGCGTGCGCGCGCCGCGGTGAATGCGCTCGAAGGTGTGGGCATGATCGAAGCCCCGCGCGGAGTGCTGATTCACCACTATAAAGTCGATGAGACGGGCGCCATCCGCTGGGCCAACCTGATTGTCGCCACGGGTCACAACAACCTTGCGATCAACCGCGCGGTGGGACAGGTGGCGCGGCACTTCATCGACGGCGAACATATCAAAGAGGGGATGCTCAACCGCGTCTCCGCGGTCGTGCGGGCGTACGACCCCTGTCTGAGCTGCTCCACCCACGCCGATGGCACCATCGCGATGCTGGTGACGGTCTTCGCTCCGGACGGCCGGGTGGTGCGCCAGATCAGACCCTAGCAGGTTGACAAACCACGCCCGGTTCCCGCACGTTGAAATCGTGCACCGGACCATACTACTCACGCTGTTCACCACGTGCCTTTTTGCACAGACTGTGCCACCGGAGAGCGTCCCGCCGGTAAGCCGCGGCATCCAGTTGCCGCTTTCGGGGCGGACGGGCCAATCGCAGGCAGCCGTTGCGGGAAGCGTTCCGCCTTCTGAGACTGCCATCGCGACCATCCAGCTTTCCCTGGATCAAGCAGTGCGCCGCGGCCTGCAATACAACCTGGGGACGGTGAGCCTGCAGAACGCTGTTCGCCAGGCCCAGGGGCAGCGGCAGACGGCATTGAGCGCCCTGCTGCCCTACATTGCGAGCGATCTGCTGGTGACCGAGCAGCAGACGAACCTGGCGGCGCTCGGATTCTCGGGGTTCCCGGGTGTTCCCAAGATCGTCGGTCCGTACCACTATTTCGATCTGCGGGCGGGCCTCGCGCAGAGCGCGTTCGACCTCACCCGCCTGCGCAACTATCGCGCCTCGCGGGAAAATGTGCGCGCCACCGAGTTATCGGCCGAGGATACACGCGACCTGGTGGTGTTGGCCGTGACCGGAGCGTATTTGCAGATCATTGCATCGGGCGCCCGGGTGGATTCCGCGAAGGCGCAGGTGGCCACCGCGCAGGCCACGTACCAACAGGCCCGCGACCGGCTCGACGCGGGCGTGGCGCCGCGCATCGATGTGACGCGCAGCCAGGTAGAGCTCATCACCCAGCAGCAGCGCCTCACGCAGGTGCAAAACGAGTTGGGGAAGCAGAAACTCGACCTGGCGCGCGGCATCGGTCTTTCGCTGGGCCAGGATTTCGTGCTCACCGATACCCTGCCCTACGCGCCCGTCGAGGGTATCACACTGGAGCAGGCGCTGGCTCGCGCCTACGCCAACCGCGCCGACCTGAAAGCTGCCGAAGCGCGCCTCCGTGCCGCCGAGTTGGCACGGCGTGCGACCGCCGCGGAGCGCTACCCCACCATCGAAATATCCGGTGATTACGGGGTCTTGGGGCCGACGGTTACCAACTCGCACGGCACGTTCGGCGTAACCGGCGCGGTGCGGTTTCCGCTGTTCGAGGGTGGACGGATTCGCGGCGAACTGCAGCAGGCCGATGCGGCGCTCGACGAGCGCCGCGCCGAGTACCAGGACTTGCGGGGGCAGGTGGACGCCGACATCCGCCGCGTGTTTCTGGACCTGACCTCCGCGGCCACCCGGGTCCGGGCGGCTGACAGCAATCGCACGCTCGCCGCCGAGACGCTTCAGCAGGCGCGCGACCGCTTCACCGCGGGCGTGGCGGACTCGCTCGAGACCGTCCAGGCACAGGAGTCGGTCGCCGCGGCAGAGCAGGACTACATCAGCAGCCTGTATGCTCACAACCTGGCCAAGGCCTCGCTCGCGCGCGCCATGGGGCAGGCGGCCCAAGGCATCCGTCAGTTCCTGGGCCGGCCGTGATCCCGCTGATCGACTTTCAGAACGTGACGGTCGAACGCGGAGGGCGCCTGGTTCTCGACGGGGTCACTGTGACGATTGCCGAGGGGGAGCACGTGGCCATTCTCGGGCCCAACGGCTCGGGAAAATCCACGCTGATCAAGTTGATCGCGCGCGAACTCTATCCGCGCCTGAAAGAGGAGCCGTGGTCGCTGCGCATCCTCGGCCGCGACCGCTGGCACCTGTTCGATCTGCGCAACCACCTGGGGCTGGTATCGAACGATTGGATGCAGATGTGCACCCGCGAGTTCGCCGGTTATGAAATCGTGCTCTCCGGCTTCTTCGGGAGCGCCGGTATCTGGCCGCACCACGAAGTGACCGAAGCCATGCGGCGCAAGGCCGGCGAGGTCATGGAACTGCTCGAGATCTCCCATCTGGCCGAGCGGGACACCAACGCCATGTCGTCGGGAGAAGCCCGCCGGATTCTGATCGCGCGGGCGCTGGTGCATGACCCGCAGGCGCTGGTGCTCGATGAACCGACCACCAGTCTGGACCTGCATGCCACCTGGGAACTGCGCGGCATCCTGCGCAAGCTCGCCGCCGGCGGCATCAGCATCATCATGGTCACGCACCACCTGCCCGACATCATTCCGGAGATTCGCCGGGTGGTGCTGTTTCGCCAGGGGCGGGTCTTCGGCGACGGGCCCAAGGAGCGGATGCTGGATGCCGGCCCGCTCTCGGCGCTGTTCGGAATCCCGGTCGAAATGCTGGAACGGGGCGGCTACTACCACGTGCTGTAGCCGCGCGGCGGCGCGGATCAGGCCATTGTAGCGACGAAGTGGCAGCTCCTGCTGGCGCGGCGCAGCGACTCCAGAACCTCCGCACGGATGGGGCGGCCCAGCGCCGTCTGGAAGGTCGAGCAAGCCCGGGCCGGCCGGCGGGCCGCCCAAAGACATGACGTTTGTAACGCCGGCCCACTGACAATCCGCACTGGCGGCCGGTTCCCACTTCGGGCACCATACGGCTTGGAGGCGTTCATGGCAGTCGCAGAATTACGAACGGTCGCGAAGCACTACGGTAGGGTCGAGGCGCTTCGCGGAATCAATTTGACGATCCAGCCGGGTGAATTGGTGGCCCTGCTCGGACCCAACGGCGCGGGGAAGACGACCGCGGTCCGCATCCTGCTCGGCCTGGCACAGCCCACGTCGGGGCGGGCGTCGATCTTTGGCCGGCCTCCCGGCAGCCAGGAAGCGCGGCTCCGGCGCGGAGCCCTCTAACAGGTGGCGAAGGTGCCGGAGACGCTCACCGTGCGCGAGCATGTGGAGCTGTTCTCGAGCTACTATCCGAATCCGCTGCCGGTGCGCGAGAGCATCGCCGCGGCGGGGCTGGACAGACTCGAGAATCGCCTGTTCGGAGAACTCTCCGGAGGGCAGAAGCAGCGGGTGCTGTTCGCCCTGGCGATCTGCGGCAATCCCGACCTGCTGTTTCTGGATGAGCCGACCGTGGGGCTGGATGTCGAATCGCGGCGCGCGCTGTGGGGACGCATCCGGGGCTTCATCGCCCGGGGCGGAAGCGTGCTGCTCACTACCCACTACCTGGAGGAGGCCGACGCACTGGCGAACCGCGTGGCGGTGATCCATCGCGGCCTGATCGTGGCCGAAGGGACGCCTGGCGAGATTAAGGCGCGCACCGCGTCAACCGGCCTGGAGGATGCATTCCTGTCGCTGATCGAGGTGAACCAATGACACGCGTCTACTGGATGGAGATCAAAACGGAGTTTCTGAAGCTGTTGCGAATGCGGGCGTATTCGGTCTCAACCGTGGCGTTCCCGCTGATGTTCTACGTCTGTTTCGGATTGGCGATGGGGCAGAACATGCCGTCCGGCGCCGCCCCCATGGCGCGATACCTGCTTGCCACCTATGGCGCATTCTCGGTCATGGGTGCCACGCTCTATGCCTTTGGCGTGGGAGTGGCGGTGGAGCGCGGGCTGGGGTGGCTGCAACTGAAGCGCGCCAGCCCGATGCCGCCGCCGGCGTACTTCGTGGCCAAGGGAGTGGTCTCGGTCGCGTTCGGCGCGACTGTGGTGGTGCTGCTGTTCGGACTGGGTGCGGCGTTCGGGGGCGTGCGCATGCCGGCGTTGCAATGGGTGGGGATGGGCGCAGCGCTGGTGGCAGGAGCGATCCCCTTCTGCGCCATCGGCCTGGCCATCGGCAACTTCGCCGGCCCCAACTCCGCCCCGGGTACGGTGAACCTGCTCTACCTGCCCATGTCATTTTGCGGCGGGCTGTGGATTCCCTACGAATATCTGCCGCATACCATTCAAACAATCGCCCCTCTGCTGCCGTCGTATCACCTCGGGCAGATCGCGCTGGCAATCCAGAAGTGCCCCTCGCATGGCGCCATGGGGCAGCACGTCGAGGCGCTGGCCGCGTTCGCCCTGGTGTTCGCCGGGATTGCGTGGATCGGCCACCGTCAGGAACGCGAGAAAATGTACGGTTAGATGATGATCGCGCTGCGCCGTATCCGCCTGCTGCCGCCCCACGAGGACTGGACGCCATACCTCTGGCTGGTGTACCTGACCGACTTCGTGGTGTTCCCCTTTCACTACGGGACGCCGTTGTGGCAGCGAGTGGCCACGATTGTCGGAACCGTCGCCGCGCTGGCCCTTTACTTCTGGGGGCACTGGCTTTCGGGCAAACGCGTGCTGTGGGCGGTAGCCGGGTTCCTGGCGCTGGCCACGCTGTTCTGCCGCATCAACCCGGGAGCTTCGGTGCTCTTCGTCTACGCCGCGTCATTCTTGGGCGAAGTGGGAGAGCCGCCGGTGGCATTCCGTTATCTCGGCGGGTTGCTTTGCCTGGTGGCGCTGGAGTCATGGTGGTTGCGGCTCAACCTGTCCACGTGGGGTTCGGCCATGGTGTTTTCCGCGCTGGTAGGTTCGCTGGTCATCCACTTCAGCCAGCGGCAGCGGCTGACCAACCGCCTGCTGGCGGCGCGCGAACAGGCGGAGCGGATGGCGCAGATCGCCGAGCGGGAGCGCATCGCGCGCGATCTGCACGATCTGCTGGGCCACACCCTCTCGCTGATCATTCTGAAATCGGAGCTGGCGTCGCGATTGGCGGAGAAGGATGTGACACGCGCCGTGGCCGAGATCCGCGACGTGGAGCAGATCTCGCGCGACGCGCTGGCACAGGTGCGGAGCGCGGTGCGGGGGTATCGGTCGGCGGGCATTGCCAGTGAACTGCGCCAGGCGCACGACGCGCTCGAAACCGCGGGCATCCGCGTGGAGACCTCGGTCGAGCCGGCGACCCTTTCGCCCGCGCAGGAGAGCGTATTCGCCATGGCGTTGCGGGAGGGCGTGACCAACGTCGTACGGCACGCCCAGGCGACAGTCTGCCGGGTGACCCTGCGGCATGACGGCGCCTACTGCGAATTGGAGATCGCCGACAACGGCCGCGGGGGACCGCTCGAGGAAGGCAGCGGGCTGGCGGGAATGCGGGAGCGAGTGGAGGCGTTGGGCGGCTGGTGATCCTCACCACCTTCGCGAGGGCGGGATATCTGCGGCGGGCGCTCGACGCCGGGGTCTCGGGTTACCTTTTGAAGGATGCGCCCGCTGCCACGCTGGCGGACGCCATTCGACGGATTCGCGCCGGCGCCCGAGTGATTGACCCCGAACTGGCGGCGGAAGCGTGGACCGAGGCGGATCCCCTAACCGACCGCGAACGCCAGGTGCTGCGTTATGCCGGCGAAGGCTCGACCGGCGCGGAGATTGCGGCACGGTTGAATCTCTCGGAGGGGACGGTGCGCAACTACCTCTCCGAAGCAATCAGCAAGCTCGGCGCGGCAACCGCACCGACGCGGCGCGCATTGCGCGGCAGCGCGGCTGGCTCTAGCAGGCACGCTCGCCCGCTCCGCGGTGCCCTTGCCGACCTGGCGTTGTGCCGCGCGGTACATCGGAAGTTGGTGTGCAATACCACCTCCAGGGAGGAGTATTCGTTATGAAAGAGGCATGGCTGGTTTTGCTTGCGCTGGGGACCATGGCGGCGCAGGTGCCGAATCCCACACAACAGCAGAAGGCTTTGACGCCCGCGGAAACCGGCCAGCCAGCGCCGATTTTTCGGGTGACGGTGGTTTCGCGCACCACCAAGGCTATCAACTACCATCACCGAACCGGCACCACACACATCGATTTTCGGGGGACGGAGCTGATGCCGGCGGCGCGCGGTGAAGCGAAAGTCGAGAGTCGGATGGGCTCCACAAAGGTCGAGACCAGGCTCGACCACATGACGCCCCCGGCGCAGTTCGGCCCCGAGTATATGACTTACGTGCTGTGGGCGATCACACCGGAAGGCCGGCCCAGTAACCTGGGCGAAGTGGTGCTCGAGGGCGACCACGCCAAGCTGCTGTCCACGACCGAGCTTCAGACGTTCGGCCTGATCGTGACGGCGGAGCCCTATTTCGCCGTAACCCAGCCGAGCGATGTGGTTGTTGCCGAGAACTTCGTCCGCCACGACACCACCGGAACAATTGAAGAAGTGGACGCCAAGTACGAGTTGCTGAAGCGCGGCCAGTATGTGCTGAACCGGACAACCTATCACCCGGTGAAGGTGGACGCCGAAAGGGCCGCTGCAACTGGCCGAGGCGGAGAACGCGGTGGAAATCGCGCGGCTCGCCGGCGCGGACAAATACGCCTCCGACACCTTTCAGAAGGCCATGAACAGCCTGCAAAATGCGCAGGATTTCCTGCGCGCCAGCCATGATCGCAAGCGATCCGAAACCAATGCCCGCGAGGCGACGCAGATGGCGGAGGATGCCCGAATCATTACTTACCGCAAGATTCAGGAAGAACAGCTGGCGGCGGAACGAGCAGCCGCCGCGGCGCGCGAGGCGCACGCTCAGGAGCAGGCGCAGCAGGCCGCCGAGCGCGCTCGCCTGGAACAGGAGCGGCGCGCGCAAGCCGAATCGGAGCGCCTGGCCGCGGAGCAGGCGAAACGGGAAGCCGAAGCGGCGGCAGAGCGGGCCGCCCAGGAACGGGCGTCGGCCGATCGGGCACGCGCGGCCGCGCTGAGTCAGCAGCAGCAGGCCCAACTCGAGGCGGAACGGGCACGCGCCGCGGCCCAGCAGGCCGAATTGCAGCGGCAGGAGGCCGACCGTGCGCGGCAGCAGGCGGAATCCGATCGATCGCAGCTTCGCGAGCGCCTGCGTCAGCAGCTCAACCTGGTCCTCGAAACGCGGGAGACGGCGCGCGGCCTGATTGTCAACATCTCCGACGTGCTCTTCGATTTCAACAAGTACACGTTGAAACCGGGCGCACGCGAGAAGATGGCCAAGGTGGCCGGCATCCTGCTTGCCTATCCCGGCCTCAAGATTCAGGCTGAGGGGCACACCGACTCCATCGGAAGCGATGAGTACAACCAGAGACTCTCCGAACAGCGCGCCGACGCGGTGCGGGACTACCTGGCCGTACAAGGCGTCCCGGCAGCCTCAGTGACCGCCGTCGGGTTGGGCGAAGCCAGCCCCATCGCGACGAACGACACGGCAGCCGGACGCCAGCAGAACCGCCGCGTCGAGTTGGTGGTCTCGGGCGAGCCGATCGGCATCGAGCCCACGACGCCGCCGACTCAGAACCGGTAGTGCACTCCGAACTGCACTTCGCGCGACCCGAAGAACGTGTAGCCGATGTGCCCGAATGACGCGCTGTTGATGTTGAACCGCGAATCGGGCGCACCGGCCGTGTTCCCGAAGCCGTAGTTCGCGCCCGTGTAGAAGGACGGGTGATTCAGCGCATTCACGGCCTCCAGGCGCAGTTCGATGGATTGCCGCTCGTTGATGCGCGTGATCTTCACCAGGTTGGCATCCAAGCCGAGAACGGAAGGGTTGTTGAACATGCGGCGCTGGAGCGAACCGGCGTATCCTGGTGAAGGGTTGACAAACGCCTGGCCGGCAAACAGCGGCTGGCCCTCTTGCGTGGTGCCGCGATTGTCCCGAGGGTTGAGGTTGGCGGGATTGATGAAGAAGGGCCCATTGCCGGTCATGTAGAAACCCACGACCTGGTCGAGTTGGGCTTTGGTCAGTGACGATGTCGCCGTGTTCTGCGCCGAGCGCGTCCCGCCGCGGTTGATGGTTCCCCGTTGCGAGAGGATGGAGAACGGCGAGCCCGACTGCCAGGTCAGGATTCCGCCGATCGTCCAGCCGCCCACCAGCCGTGCCACCACGCGGTTCCCGGAGAGCAGGGTGTGACCGCTGCCGAACGGCAGTTCGTAGGTGCCATTGGCATGCAGCACGTGGGTAAGGTCGTAGGGCGCTCGGGCGCGCTCGCCCTGTGCGTTGCGAATATCGAGGAAGGGCTCGAAACGCGTCTGCTGATCGCCGAGGGCATCGCTCAGCACTTTCGACCAGGTGTAATTCACCTGCAACTGGAACCCATTGCGATAGCGGCGGCGCACATCCGCCTGGAGCGCATTGTAGCTGGAGTTGCTGTAGTTGGTGATCATGTTGCCGCCCAGAATATAGGGATTGGCGTAGAAACTGATCGGTGTGTCCCGGGTGAGTCCGGTGGTCTGGTAGCTGTTGGCCAATACCGCTACCTGGCCCTGGTCGATCGCGGTGCGCACCGACGCGCTCGCGAGATTGCCGCCGCGTCCCAGCAGCGGAAACACCGTGAGGGGCTGGCTGCCGGCCAGGTTCGGGTTGAAATTGGGGTCGAAAAAACCGGTTGCCGCGCGCGCGAGATTGCCGTTGTTGCGGGCTCGCAGGAAATCCGCCAGAAATCCGCCTGCGTTGACATTGACCTGGTTGTAGTCGATCGCGCGCAGCTCTTTCACGCCATGATTGCCCACATACCGCAAGGTGACCAGCGTGCCCTTGATCTCGCGCTCGATCGAGAGATTCCATTGCTGGACGTAGGGCGTGCGCAGATGCGGATCCACCAGGCCCAGCGCATTGCTGGCCGGGGCCAGCACGTAATTGTCGGCGGCGGTGAGTGGCACCTGGAACGGCGGCACCGGAATCGCCGGCCGGCCGGAGCTCAACCGGCCGCTCAACCCGCCGGCGCCTACCGTAAACTGAAGCCCGTTGTTGGTGGTGGAGCTGTTGTTCACGGTGGGAATGTTGTTGTCATCCACGAAGTTCACGCTGTATCCGGCGCGCACAGCGGTTTTTCCGTCGCCCGATACATCCCATGCCAGCCCCAGGTTGGTCGCGAAATTGTTCCGGTCCGGCTGGTAGATCGGGCGGCCGGTGCCGCCTCCGGCGAAGTCCAGAGTGGCATTCGACAGCAGGGTGCCGATCGGATCGTTGTTCTGCACCACCGGCATCAGCACCAGCCCGTCGGCCTCGTTCACCGGGGTGAAGTACTCGTATCGCAGGCCCAGCGCCAGGGTGAGCCGCGGTTTAACTTTCCACTGGTCCTGCGCGAAGCCGGAGTAGTTGTTGTAGCGCCAGTTGCGGGCGTACGTCGCGCCGTTCACAAAACCGGAAGTACGGCTGGTGACGTTGAACGTCTGGCTGTAGGAATCGACGAACCCGCCGAGGCTGGCCAGCAGCAGGTTGGCATCGGCCATGTCGGTGGAGGAGGCGCCCGGGAGGTCGGCCCCCGCCAATCCGTCCTGACCCGTGCCCATGCCGACGCTGTAGAGCGGGATGATCCCGCCGTCGTTGTAGCTACGGATGTGACTCACCTGAAAGTTGAACCCGAAACGCAGCGTGTGCCGCCCGCGCAGGTAGCTGGCCGTATCGCCGAGAGTGAAGGTGTTGGCGTTGCGGCCCTGCGACAGGAACTCGTTGGTGGGGCTGCTCCAGATGACGCTGGAATTGGCCTCGAAGAACGGCGGCTGCGGGCCGGCCGCGTTGAAGTGTACCGGAATCAGATTCGCCCCGCCGCGCAATTCGTTGGTGAGGTTTGGCCGCGGGTTCCAGCGCCAGGTGGCCGAAATCAGCTTGGGCAGAGCGTCCAGCGAAACCGGCGGTACGGGATCGAAACTGTTGGCCGCGTCGGGACGGTCTTCATTTTCCCTGGAGAGGTGGAACGCTCCGGTGAAGATATGACGCGGCGAAACGATGTAGTCGATCTTGCCGGTCACTACCTGGCGCGTGTCGTTGGCGCGCTGGTTGAACGAGTAGCCGCCGGTATTCAGCAGCAGGTCCGGGCTGCTGTCGCCGAATCCGAAATTGTTGATCGTAGTGGGGATCTTCGCCAGAACATTCTGCGCGACGAACGGATCGACGCCCACGCCGCGGGCGGCCAGGACATTCACTTGCCGGAAGGCGCCGTTGCGGTCGAAATAAGAATAAATCCCGTTGCGCGCCGCAGGCGTGAGCACCAGGGTGTCCTGCGAGAGTTGCTGGCGGTCGAACGTGCCCTCGTATGCCCCGAAGAAGAACAGCTTGTCCTTGCGGATGGGGCCGCCCACCCGGCCGCCGAAAATGTTCTGGTTCAGGAACGGCTTGTCCACCCCGTTCTGGTTGTCGAACCATTCATTGGCCGCGAATGCATTGTTGCGGTTGTACCACAGCGCCTCGCCGTGCAACTGGTTGGTGCCGGACGGACTGACCATGCTGATCTGCGACGCGCCGCCCCCCACGGCGGGCCCGGCATTCGAGGTAGCTACCGTCATCTCCGCCACCTGGCTCGATTTCAGCAGGTTCGGCGTAAAGCCGACGCCGCTTTCGCGCAGGTAATTGTCCTGGACATTGATCCCGTCCAGGGTCACGTTGGTGTAAGTCGATCGCAAGCCGTTGATCACCGTGTCGTTGCCGTTGGACAGGCTGATGGGACTGGCGTTGAGCACCCCGGGCTGGGTCTGCGCCAGGGACATGACATCCCGGTCGAGGAGCGCCAGTTTGCCGATCTGCATCGAAGTTACGGTAGTGGACACCTCGGCGTTGGCCGTCTCCACGACGCCCACGTCCGCGCTTACCTCCACCGTCTGGATGACGCCGGCCACTTCGAGCCGAATGGCGGGCAGCGAAGTCTCCCGGATCGGTTCCACGCGGACGGCCCGGATTACCGACGTGACGAACCCTTTGGCTTCCGCGGTCAGGTCAAACGTCCCGGGCTGAACTCCGGCGAACGAGAACAGACCTTGGCCGTTGGTATTGCCCTTCAGTACCGCCGTAGCGCCGCCCGGCAAGCTCAGGTTGATTTGCGCGTTCGGAACACCCGCGCCCGTGGCATCGACTACGGAGCCGGAAACCGTGCCCGTCACCTGCGTAAACGCCGCCGGCGATAACAGAACCAACGTACAGAAAGAGAATACGCCCGCTCGCATTGACTCACCCCCAAAAGCCGACGCACTACGAGTAGATAACTCGTGCGTCAAGCCGGACGGAGTCAGTTTACTGCCGGCGTCCGCCAGAGAGGAGTAATTCACCGATAACTGCGGGTTAACTGATGTTAAACGGGGATGTTAATCGAGATCATTCGGCCACCGGCGCCAGATATCCTGTTTCTGGAATGACTGGCGCCCGTACACCGAACATTTTCTCTTGGGAACCACAGAGGATGAGACAGGCGCGAACACCTGTACTCCTGCTACTTGGCCTTCTTCTGCTTCTGCTGTCCAACGCGGATCTTGAAATGCGCGACCTTGGACTCCTGGAAAGCCTTATGGTCATGGCGCGCCACGACGTCGTTCAGGTACTTATCGACATCGACATCCTTGGGAAGGACCGCCATCACGGTAAAGGTATCGTTGCAGGTCGGGCAGAAGGGCCGGAACCGCTTGACATTCGGAATTGCCATAACTTGACTTAGTTTAGCATGGGCCCGGGACCTCTCGCTGAGCACCCTGAAAGCCCGGCAGAGCCGCGGGCAGGCCTTATCCAGCCATTTCCACCGGGCTAGTGGTCCGCATCTCGAGCCAGCCCTGCTGCGGCACGGCATCCACCGGCAACCCGCCCTCCCAGAGGGACAACTGGAACCGCAAACCACCACCCGCCGCAATGCCCATGCCCTGGAGGGGCATGCGGCACTCGAGAACCTGGCCCAGGGCGCACTCCAGACTGCCTCCCGGTTCGGCGAACCGGGTTTCGATCGGCTTCACCGCACCGGCCGTGAACCCCACCGCGGCAAACGAGTTGCGAGCGGCGTCGAGCGACTGGACCGTCAGTCTCGCCTCCAGCCCCGGCAGTTCGGGTTCGTGGCCGGGGTGGAAATCCACGCGCAGAAAGAAGTTCACGCCATCGGAACCAAAGTGCACCTCTTTCAGGAGCGCGCGCTTGCCGTGCATGGACCCGGAACGCTCGTCCACGCGATAGAGCGCCGCTCCCATCCACTCGAAATAAGAGGTCACTTCGCCGTCGATGCGCGGCGAGATCGCGCCCGACGCTTCGATGTGCATCTCCGGCGCGGCCACCCGCAGGATGGGCCGCGAAAGCTCTTCGGGGGGCGCGAGGTTCAGAAAGCGATAAACGTTGGCCAGATGGCTGCGATAGAGCTGGTCGAACTCCTCACGGTTGGCGGAGTCGTGCTCGGGACCGTACCACCAGCACCAGTCGCTGCCCTCCGCGATGAGCAGCTCTTCGAAGGCGAGCGCGCGCCGGTCCTCCGGCACGTTCTTGGTGGCATCGTAGGTGCGCCGGGCGCGCAAAAGCTGTGTCCAGGCCTGATTGTCTTCTTCGGCCCCGATCCACACATCGAAATTGGCGCCGATCCACGAGCCCGGAAAGATGTGGTCGAGCGGCTCGGGTTTCAGGCGGCGGAACGCCTCGCCCACGGTAATGGCGCTGATTTGCGGGTCTCCCGAAATCCGGCCGTAGAGCTCGCGGAAGAACGGCCGGCCGTTGTGGTCGTAGTATTCCCAGGCATTCTCGCCGTCGAGGATGATCGGCACGAGCGCGTCGCGTCCCGCAGCCAGGCTCCCGGAGGCGTTGTCGCGGATGCGCCGCAGAAAATCCTCGGCCGCTTCGCGCGCGTCCATTTTGGAATAGACGAAGCCGATCAGGTCGCTCAGGTAATGATCGCGGAAGATCACGCTCAGCTTCCGGCCGCCCTGCCGCCATTCATACGGGCGGTACAGATCGCCCACCGGAAGGTCCCGCGCCAGGGTGCGGCTGAGCACGCCGCTATCGGTCGCCACCCAGGCAAAACCCAATTCGGCGGCAATGCCGAACACCTCGTCGGAAACCGAGCCCTCCGAGGGCCAGAGCCCGACCGGCGCCGCACCGAACGCCTTTTGGCAATATTCCCTGGCAAGAGCGAGCTGGCGGCGGGCATCCTGCGGATAGCAGAACCGCTCCGGCAGGGGCACGCCCGGGTGCGAGACGCCGGCGATATTGGAATCGCAGAGCAGAGGCAGGATGGGGTGGTAATAGGGCGTCGTCGAAATTTCGATCTGCCCCGCTTTCGCGAATTTCTGATAAACCGGCACCACCATGCCGCAAATGGCGCGCTGCTTTTCGCCCATCCGCCGCTGGTCGGCCAGGGTGAAGTTCCGGCCCCGCGTCACCCATTCGCGGACCTCCGGGTCGTTCACCTGGAATTCCTCATCGAACCAGGCGAGTTGCGACCACATCTGCAGATCGCGGTATTCCGGAACGCCGAAAAGGCTGGGAGCTCCCGAGCTTTTCTGCGCCTGCCAGGCGTCAAACAGTTCGCCATAACGCGGATAGCGGTAGATCATGCGCTGCGAGTCGGAGTAGAAGGAGTGCCGCAGCAGAAATGCGCGCTCGGTGGCGGTCAGATTCTCGGCGGGCTTGAGCGCCGCCTGGAGAAACGGGTCCACCGCGGCTCCGGAAGCGTACTCCTCCACCTGCGCCATCATCGACGGGACAAGATTGAAGGTCTGGCGCACCTTCGGAAATTCCTCGAGAATGCGCACCATGCCGTAATAGTCCTTGAGCGCGTGCATGCGGGTCCACGGCAGCTTGTACTCGCCCGAGATCAGGTCCTTGTAAAACGGCTGGTGCATGTGCCAGAGAAAGCACAGGTAGATTTGCGGCATGTAAGTAGTAGGCGCTCTATCTTCCGAAGTAACTGCGAACCGGTGGCGGCGGCGCATCCTTGCGGATGGCGCGCCATAAGATATCGTTCAGCTCGTCATCGTCGATCTGATCCGCCTCGGCAAAATCCATGCGATTGGAGGCGGCGGCTCCCGCCGCGTTGGGAGGATTCCGGTCGTCCAGCGGAATGCGAGGCTTCTCCGCGGCATAGGGGGTGAGGTCGGGCGTGCTCTGGAATGCGGCGGTCATGGGGCGCGAAGCCGCATCGAACTGGGTCATGGGCCGGAGCCCGAGCAGGTACTCCATGGTGCGCAACATCGAGGTAGTGTTGTACATCGTGCCGTCCACGGCATGGCGTTTGGAGTAAGAAGAGATCACAAAGGCCGGCGAGCGATGCGAGTCCACGTGGTCGGGGCCGTTCTGCGCATCGTCCTCCAGCACAAAAATGGCGGTGCTGTTCCAGAACTTCGATTTCGAAACGGCTTCGACGAGCATGCCGAGCGCCCAGTCGTTGTCCGCCGCCGAGGACAGCGGCGCGGTTTTGCCGGCAGCGGTGCCGTAGGTGTGGTCGTTGCCGAGACGCATCAGGATGAGGCGCGGCATCTGGCCGGACTTCTCGTAGTCGGCCAGTTCGGCGAGGAACACCTTCACCCGCTCCACGTCCGGGTACTCGAGATCGAACCCCCGGTAATGGCGGTTAGTCACCTTGGCCAGAACCGGGTCGCGCACGCCGGTGATCTGCTCGCCCCCGCTCGGGGCATGGACCTTGTTGTCCACCATGTAGCCGAAATTCCGGATCGAGACACCCGCAGCGGCGGCATTCGTCCACAGGTAGCCGGCCGGCGGCAGCGACAGCGGATCGCCCTCCTCGAAATCGTAGGTCTTGCGCCGGTTGGCGTACTTGTTGGGCCACATCTTCTGCACGTAATCGGGAGCGATGGCGGCGGTGGACCAGTTGTGCCCATCGGCGCTGACATCGGCGCTGACGTAAAAGTTGTCGAGCAGGACGAACTCCCGCGCCAGCTTATGCGCATTGGGCGTGGCCTTTTCGCCGAACAGGACTAGCGAAGGGTCGCCGTTGCCCTGTTTGAGGTCGCCCAGCACCTGGTCGTAGGTGCGGTTCTCACGGACGATGTAGATCACGTGCTGGATGGGCGGCAGGGTAGAGGGCGCGTCCAGTTTCTCGTCGCGGTAGGCCGAATTGGCCATGGCTTTCCTGGTCCAGGCATCGAGCTGGTCGAGCGTGAACGGATCGATCCACGAAGCCGTGCCGGTCTGAATGCGGCCCACATACTCGATGTTGTGCACGCCCTGGTGGAGTGGCTCGGGCCGCCGCACCGGGCTGGGCCCTTGAGGGTTCGGATAGGATCGCAAGCCCTTCCCATTGAGCACCACCAGGCTGCCCGAGGACAGCGCGCGCACCGCCGTGGGATACCAGCCGGTGGGGATGAACCCTGCGACGTGGCTGCGTTCGGACGAGATATCCAGGACCGCTGCCACATTGGCATCCGAACAGGCGACGAACAGGCGCTTGCCGTCGGCGCTGAGCGCCAGCCCGGACGGTGTCATCCCCAGCGGCTGCCGCGGCGTCATGGAGACGTTGATGCTCTCCAGCACGGACGGTTCCTGACCCGGGTTGATGCCGACGGCGTACACGTTGTTGGTATGCGAGGCGGCGACGAACAGCCGCGCCGCCCACGTGGGTTCGCCCGGCGCCACCTCCTCGGGTCCGCCCTGGCGCCATACCATGTCGCTCGGATGGGCGCCGATGCGTACCGTGGTCAGCAGCCCCCCGGTGGCGGTGTCGTATTGGCCCAAGGTGCCGTCGGCCCAGTGGGTCACGTAGAAGGATTTCCCGTCTGGCTGGAAGAGAATGCGATACGGCCGCCGCCCCGTCTTGTAACGTTCAATTACCCGCCCCGATTGCGGATTGATGACGGCGATGGTGTCGTTGTACAACTCGGCGGCATAGAGCAGCCGGCCATCGGGCGAGAACGCCACATCGCCGACGAAATCGTGATCGGCGCGCCGTGCCTGCGGAGTCACCTCGAAGGTGCGGCCGGGGTGAAGGGCGCCGTCCGCCAGGGTAAACTCGAACACGGCGGCACGCGACCCGCCCCCCACATAGACGCGGTCGCTGTTGGGAGCGAAGGCGAGCCCCAGCCAGCCGTCGGGAACGGGCGTGCTGCCGGAAACGCGCCCGGTAGCGGTTTCCACAATGCTGATGCTGGGCGGATTGTACCCGCCATTCAACACCAGCAGGTACTTGGCATCGGGCGATAGGGCCGTGGACATAGGGAGCGTATCCAGCGGAACCTGCCGGCCTACCGGATCCAGGCGCCATCCGCTGTTCAGCAAATAGCCGCCGCCGGGAAGCGGACCGACCTGTTCCCTGGGCGCGGGCTGGGAACTGACGAGCGCGCCCAGAAACACGAACCCCACCACCAGCGCCATGCGCGCACTCATGGAACTCAGGCTTGATTGCACCTATTAATTGTATCCGCGGCGGGGCCAAATGCCATCCGGCGTCCGCTCGACCGGAGCGGCGGAGCAGGTTCCCGGCGGGCCCTTACGGCCCGATGATGACGGTGAATTCGCCTTTGACGATCTTGTTGGGCGGACCGGCGGCTTCCAGCACCGTGTCACCCAAGCGGCAGGCCGGGAGATTGTTGATCATCACCGTCGCCGACCCGTCGATCACCACGCCGGGGCCGTGCGGCGGTACCGGCAGAGGCGTCGTGCACATGTGAATGTCGGCGCCGCCGGACGCCGCGCTGATGGCGCCGCTCATAGCTCCCAGGCAAGCTGCCTTGGTTGCCTGTTCGGCGGCATAGGCAGCGGGCGCGCCCGGAGTTCCCGCCGCCGCCATGGTAGCCGCCTCGGCGGTCTGAATGGCAGTGTCGGAAGCCGTCTTGGCCGCCTGGAGCGCCGCCACGGCCGCCAGCGGCATACCGCGCCACGCCAACAGCTTGCCGATCAGCACGGTGGGACTTCCCGGCCCCGGTGTCAATACCGGCGGCAGCGGGTGCACCACGTTGTCCGTAATTCTGGCTGCCGGTCCTTTCGGCATCGGGCACCTCCTATCGAATCGGCGAGAACGCCAGCGGGCGCAGAATGGTGTTGCTGATATTGCTCACGATCTCCGCGTCGCTCAAGCCGGGCTGCGCGCGCAGTTTCTGCCAGTCGGGGTCGGACCCGAAACTGCGCCAAGCTTTGTCCCGCGCGGCCAGATCGTCGAACGCCAGCATGTAGGTCAGGCTCGGCAGGTTGCGGCCCACCAGCGTCTGGCCGAACCACACCGGTTTCATTCCCACCTTGCGGAAAATGGCGATTTCCCCGGCATTGAACATCTTGATCTTGCGCCGCGAGGCCTTCTCGTTTACCGATTCGTAGGTGCGCATTTCGAAGATGTGGGGCCCGTGGCCGGCTTCGAGGGAAGGCACCTCGATGGACGGCACGCTGTCGAAGGCACGGAGCAGCGAGCTTTCCATGCGGACATAGGCGGGATCGGCGATGTTGTTGTATTCGTCCCAGCCCTTCAGGAATTCCTTGTCTTCGGCGAGCTTGTCGTGCGCGGCTTCGATGGCCGCCAACGAAGGATAGCTGATCAGCGACAGGATGAAAGGGCTGTGCTCTCCAATCACCGGGCTGAAAAACCCGGTCGTCAGGCCGGCCCGTTTGGCGGCCGGCAGGAACACGCTGCCCAGGTACTGCGAGGTGCGCTCCATCTGCGAGCCTTGCCGCAGATAAAAATAGTTCAGGAGATACAGCGCGGTTTTCGGCGTATCGGCCGGAGCAGCGCTGGCGAGCCCGGCGGCCGCAGCACTGGTAAGAAACTGCCTTCGCTTCATAGATTCCACCTGGATGTCAGGCCCTCTTCCACAACTGGATCCGGTTGCTCACTTCGAGCGCCTGCGAGACGAAGCTCCGAAACTTCTCCGGTGCTTCCTCCGGTTCGCCCCCCATAGCCGCGAAGATCACCGCCCCGGACACGGCCTTGGCGGTGAGGTATTCGCCGGGAGGCACCGCAGGCGCCCCCGCGGGCGCCAGGCTGTCTCCGCTGAAGAACGCGCCCAAGCCGGCACAGCCGGCCGCGGTGCCGAAATCGGCTGCTTCGGCGGCTTCCATCGCCGCACGCCGGTTTTCGTCCGTGGGTTGAGCGATCCACTTCTCGGTGGCCGAAAGCGATACCTTGATCTTTGCCGGAGCACTCTCGCCGGTCGTGCGGCGCGCGCACATCCACGCCCACCACACGGCTTCCCGTTTGGGTAATGCGTGCGCCAGGAAGCGCACGGCATCCGGATACAGCTTCTTTTCCATCAGCAGCGAGACGTAGTCCACCGGGTGCATGGCCGGTTTGACGAGGGACTGGGACTCGTCGCCCATCTCCGCCACCTCAAAAATAGCTGCAACCTGAGAATCGATCTGTGCCGCGCCACCCATCTAGTTAATCTGCACCATGCCGCCCTTAATCACGGTGATTCCTGTGGATTCGATGTTGGTCATCTTGCTGTTCATTTGCGTTTGCACCTGCGTCTCTACCGTCAACTTTACGGTTTTGATGGTGATCTGCGTTGGTTCCAGCTTGATGCTGCTCTGGCCCACGATAATCTCAATCGATTTCTGCGCCTCCGTCCGCTGGCTGCGCCCGATGTCCTCGGTAAGATCGCGGCCCACGGTGAGCTTTTCGTCGCGTTCGACTTCGCGCGTGAGATCCAGCTCGGCGTGAATCAGCAGTTCCTCGCTGCCTTTCTTGTCCTCGAAACGGATCTCATTGTAGTTGGGGGGGCCGCCACCCTTGGTGCTGCGGCTCTTGACGCCGCTCTGCGATTTGTTGTCCGGAAGCGTGTACGGCGGCATCATGTCGGCATTGTACACGCTGCCGACGATAATCGGGTAATCCACGTCGCCTTCTTCGAACGCGACGATGACTTCCTGGCCGATGCGCGGAATGTGGATGGCACCCCAGTTCTTGCCCGCCCAGAATGTTCCCACCCGCATCCAGCACGAGCTGCTGATATCGCTTTGCCCCTCGCGGTCCCAGTGAAATTGCACTTTGACGCGGCTGTATTTGTCCACGTAGATTTCTTCGCCCGACGGACCCACCACGGTGGCGAGTTGCACGCCCCGCACCGACGGCACCGGCGTGACGCGCTGCGGACGATAGGGCAGGGCCGACGGAATGCAGCTGAATTGGTTCGCGTACATGAAATTGTCGGGGGAGCCCTGTACGCCAATGGCCTGTTTCGCCTCGTGCTCGAGTGAGGTCAAAATGTACTTTCCATCGTCCGAGAAGTGTTTGGTGAGGGTGAAGGCGGCCCCCGCGGTCATAGCCGGCAGCCCGCTCTTGCCCTCCAGCAGGAGCGCCCCGACGGCCTCCTGCTGCATGCGGATGCCCGCCATCCTGCCGTTTTCCTCAAAGATCCAGTTCAGGTGCGACGCCTGGTCGCCGTTACCTTTGTTTATGCCGTCAAAATGGCGGGAGTATTCGCCGGGAAATTCGTACACTTCATAGTCCGGCCCTCCTCCGGCTCCAAGCTGGTGCGTGTCCCTGCCCACCTGCACGCTGGACTGGATGGTCTTTTCCGCTTCCAGGTGCTTGCCCGGCAACTGATGATGTTCGTCCCACAGCGTGTACTTGCCGGAACGGATCTCCTGGCCCTTGGACCATTCGTAAACCCGGTCGTCTTTGGGGCTGTGCCCGAAAAATTCCTCGAACACGACCGTGGATCCGTAGGGCAGGTCCGGATGGGCCTGCGGCGTATCGGCCACCACCAGTTGATGGCTGTCCGCGGTATGTTTGAAAAACCAGAAGATGCCTTCTTCTTCCATCAACCGGCAGGCGAAATTGAAATCCGATTCCTGGTACTGGACACAGTAGTCGCGCTGTTTGTACGCACCCTGCAAATGCCACTCGACTTCGAGACCCGTGAGAACGTCTTGCAGGATGTCTTTTACGGTCTTCTGCTGAAAAATGCGGCTCCGCATCCTGCGGGTCAACAGCCAGAACGCGGGCACGATCTCCAGGTAGTAGTTGGTGAACTCCTCGGTCCGCTCGCCCTGCGCGATTCGCTTACAGATCCCGCTGAAGTAGCGATAATCTCCGGATTCGGCAATGGACTCGATCCTGACCGTGATCTTCTTGCCGAGCATCTGCTCGAACGGCACCGGGGTGCCAAGCTCGGCGACAGTAGACAGGTTGAAGTGAAACAGCTCGCAGAGGGCTTCCCTCCCCTGGATCTCCGTCAGCAGCAGGCTGTCGTCGGGAAGCGGAGTATGAATCTGTAGGGGCCGGTCTACTTGGGTGTATTTGGGCACGGTCTCCTCCAAAGCGGGGTGCGGGGCAGGCCGTCAGAAGACGGCCCGCCCCAGGGGTGGTCCGCTAGTTATATACGAACGCTCCATCCGCGCCGATGGTCACCTGGATGGGGCCCAGCTTCTGCCCTTCGGCGAGCTTGCCCAATATCTGGCGCGACACCTCCGGCAGCAGGGTATTGGTCAGGATGTTATCCACGTTGCGCGCGCCGCTCTCGACTTCGGTGCAGCGCCTGGCAACCTCTTCGATGAGCGCGTCGTCCCAGGTGAGCGACACGCGGTGCGTCTCATGCAGGCGGCGCTGAATCTTACCGAGCTTCAGCCGCACGATCACCTTCAACGACTCGTCGCGAATCGGGAAGTACGGAATGATCACCAGGCGCCCCAGGAACGCCGGCTTGAACGTCTTGTTCAGCTCGGGCTTGAGCGCCTTCACCAGCCCCTCGGGTCCGGGCATGGTTTCCGGATCGGCGGTCAGCTTCATGAGCGTCTCGGTGCCGGCGTTCGACGTAAGAATGATGATGGTGTTTTTAAAATCGATCTCGCGGCCTTCGCCGTCTTCCATCATGCCCTTGTCGAAGACCTGGAAGAACAGCTCCAGCACGTCGGGATGCGCCTTCTCCACCTCGTCCAGCAGCACTACGCTGTACGGTTTGCGGCGCACCGCTTCGGTAAGCACGCCACCTTCGCCGTAGCCCACGTATCCGGGGGGCGAGCCCTTGAGGGTCGAAACCGTATGGGCTTCCTGGAATTCCGACATGTTGATGGTGATCATGTTGCGATCGCCGCCATACAACATATCGGCGAGGGTAAGAGCGGTTTCCGTTTTGCCGACGCCGCTCGGTCCCACCAGCAGGAATACGCCGATCGGCTTGCTGGGATCCTCGAGGCTGGCCTTCGACGTGCGAATGCGTTCGCTGATCGCGAGCAACGCATGGTCCTGGCCGATCACGCGCTTGCCCAGGTGCTTCTCGAGCGAAAGTACGGTCTCGACCTCGTCGCGCAGCATCTTGCCGATCGGGATGCCGGTCCAGGCGGATACGACGTCGCCGACGATGGTGCTGTCCACGCACACCCGCATCAGCGGCGTTTCTCCCTGGAGTTGTTCGAGCTCGGTAGTGAGCGTGTGGAGCTCCGCGCGGAGCGCGTCGGCATCCGGCGGCGGCGCCTCCACCTGGCCCGCCGCGGGAACGGCTGCGGCAGCGGCGCTCGCCGTGGCGGTTGCGCTTGCCGTGGCGGTCGCGGTGGCGGGCGCGGCGGTCTGTTCCAGCTTGCCGCGGATTTCGCGAATGCGGGTCACCAGGTCGCGTTCCTTCTCCCAGCGCGCCGTCAGGGTCGCCAGCCGCTCTTCGACCGCGGTCTTCTGACTCTTCAGCGCTTCCAGGCGTTCCGCGTGATCGGCGCCGAGCGCGGCTTCCCGCGCCAGAATGCGCATCTGGGTGGCGCAATCGTCGATCTCGCGCTGCGCGTCCTCCACCGCCGGCGGCGTGGCGTTCTGCCCCAGCGAAAGCCGCGCGCACGCCGTATCGAGCACGCTCACCGCCTTATCCGGCAATTGGCGATCGGGCAGATAGCGGTGCGACAGCTTCACCGCCGCCTTGAGTCCGTCATCCAAAATGCGCACACTGTGGTGGCTTTCCAGGAACGGCAGCGTGGCCCGCAGCATCAGCTCGCATTTGGTCTCGGTCGGCTCATCCACTTTCACTACCTGGAACCGGCGCGCAAGGGCGGGGTCTTTTTCGAAGTACTTCTTGTATTCCGACCAGGTCGTGGCGGCGATGGTACGTAGTTCGCCGCGAGCCAGTGCGGGCTTGAGCAGGTTGGCGGCGTCGTTCTGGCCGGCCTGTCCGCCCGCTCCGATCATGGTGTGCGCCTCGTCGATAAACAGGATGATCGGCGTCGGCGACGACTTCACCTCCTCGATGAGCCCCTTGAGCCGGTTTTCGAATTCGCCCTTAATGCCGGCGCCGGCCTGCAAAAGAGCCAGATCGAGCGTGCGCAGCGTGACATTGCGCAGCACCGGGGGAACGTCTCCCGAAACGATGCGGTGGGCGAAGCCTTCCACCACCGCCGTCTTGCCCACGCCCGCCTCGCCGGTGAGGATCGGGTTGTTCTGGCGGCGCCGCGTCAGGATGTCGATGATCTGACGGATCTCGAAATCCCGCCCGAGCACCGGGTCGATCTTCCCGGACTTGGCGTTGGCGGTCAGGTTGACGGTGAACTGGTCGAGATTGGGGGTCTTGCCGCCGATCTTCGGAACGCCGCCCGAGGCCGGCGAACCCGCCGCGGCCGCGGCGGCAGCCGGTTCGGCAGCGTACTCCAGCGAGTCGGCCAGGATCGCCGGCAACTGTTTGCGCAGGGCTTCCGGCTCGATCTTCTGCAGCTCCTTGCTGACATCGCGAAGGATGCGCGACAACTCCTCGTCGGAAACCAACGCCAGCACGACGAACCCGGTGCGGACCTGTCCGCCGTTGAACTCGAGCGAGCCGATGGTCCATGCCTCCGTCAACATGCGAAAGAGGCTGGGGCTGAACGCGGGCGTTCGCGCATTTCCGGTCTTAATCCGGTCGAGGCTGCGCGACAGCTCTCCGGCCAACCGCGCTTTATCGACGCCGAACTGCTTCAGGATGCGCACGAAATCCGACTCGGTCGCGTCCATCAACTTGGTCAGGAAGTGCTCGATCTCGACGTTGTAGTGGGTACGTGCCAGACAAATCCCGGCAGCATCCTCGAGCGCCTTCCTGGTCGTGTCGTTCAACTTGGAAACAATCGATTTCAAACTGATCGCCATAAAGAATCTCCCTAAACCCTGCCAATCCTAAGTGCTCCAGCCCCGTTCCGTTCCCTTCGCCGCGGTTCTGTGCTCCCACAGATCCGCGCGGCAAGCGGCAGGCCGTCCGCGCATCCTACAGCTCCAGAATCGCGTCGCCCGGATCGCGCCGGAAGTCCGCCGACTTGATCCAGGAAGTCCAACCCAACTGCTGTCCGTCTTCGGGCTCGAGTTCGCACACCGGCACTTCCTTGCGCTTGAGGATGAGTTGTACTTCGACGTCGAATTCCTCACCTGCGAAGAAGCTGGCGAGCGCCTTGAGATGCCGGTAGGCATCGCCGCCCGGAAGAAACTCCAAATACCGCTCGAGCGACAGAGGTCCCAGCTGAATGCGCACCCGCGACTGCTGGTCCCACACTTCGTCGCCGACCACGGCCCCGAGCCCCAACCGCTCGGAGTAGGTGAGACCGTCGCCCAGCGCGCACTGCGATTCCACCTCCACCGGGTACCACGCCCCCACGAACTGCTCCACCTCCACCGGCACTTCGAAATATTCCGACAACACCTGCCGCAACGCCGTCACCGAACGCGTATGCATCGCCAGCAGCCCGCTGTAGAACAGCAGCGCATCGTCGGTTACGGCCTGCCGGTCCTGCAGTCCCGGCGTGCCGAGCCCCAACAGGGCCAGCAGGTGATACGAGAACGGGTCCAGCTCGCCGCGTTCGTACGGGATCGGAAACCGGTACTTCTCCCACGCCTGGTAGAACAGCGAGATCATCCGGTGGTTGAAAATGTCGTAAAAATCGCGCAGCGTCCGGTCCCGCTCGCGCAGCCGCTCCAGCACCATCTGGCTGTACATCAGCGGGAGCACGCCGGAGGGGCCGGTCAGCCCCATGAAGTTGACCTGCATCTGCGCCGGAGCGTTGGCCGGCCGCTCCAGTTGCTGAATCTGGCTGGCCGGAAACGCCACCGACGGGGTGGCGCCGAAACGCACCACTTCATCGGCGGGATTGGTAAACCGTCCCACGACCTGGCGCTCGGGCGACATGCGCATCAACAGCCGGACCGCCTGAAAGAACTCGAAGCAGAACGGCTCGTTGTCGAGCAGGTCGGCAATCGGCCAGCGCTCCAGGTCCACCGGTGCCTTGCCCGGATTGTCGCCTAAAGCAGGATTTTCCGTCCGGCCCGCGGTGGCCACTGTCTCAGCGTCTCCTTTCTCTGCCGGGTGCGCACGCGCAGCTGGCTGAAGCTGTTCATCGATGTGTAGAGCCCCAGGAAGCATTCGAGCACGGCGGCGAACAGGTACACGCCGCCGCCCACGAACTGCTCTTCGTCAAATTCGATATCCACCTGCGTGCCTCGCGCGAAAGCCATACCGTCTTCAGAAATCACCCGCGCGAAGTGACGCTTGCTGGCCACCGACACCAGCCCTTCGATCTGCTTTTCGGAATGCGTCGAGCCGGTGAAATTGTACAGGCGCAGGATTTCCTGCAAGGCCTCCCGCCCCTCCTCCACCAGCGACAGGTAATTCAAGGAAAGCTGCGAAATCAGCCGCCACTGCGAGTCCTTGGCCAGCGGCGGGCGGAGCGCGTCGGTCGGCTTGATCAGCGCCACGATGCGCTTGAGCGGCAGCGCTCCCTCGAGTTCGAAATCTCCCATCTCGTTGCCGAAAGGGAGGCGCGCCGGCAGGTCGCGATTGGAGCAGATGGTGCGCACCATCAGCGAATCGACGTTCGGCTTCACCGGCCGCGAAGAGAGGTCCACCAGCGACAGGAAGACTTCCGTACCCTCATCGTCGCGGTGGCCCGACGGCCTGCGGGCGGCGCGCCAGAACGCCGGCACCTTGGAGCGCCCCGCGCCGTGGCGGAACGAGTACAGCGGCTCGAAGCGCAGCACCTCCTGAGTTTGCGGGTTGACGTTGGTCACTTCAGTGACCTCGAACACCTCCATCGCTTTGCGGCGGCTCACATCAGGGATCACCTGGTACTCGTAGCGCGTGTGGTCGAGCAGAATGGGCTCGGCCAGCTTGGCAAACAGGTTCACGATCGGCGAGCAGCCCAGGCGGAATGTCCGGGCGTTCACCCCAAGCTCGAGCGCCTGCCGGCGGTCGCCGCGCTCGAACGGCGAAATCAGAAAAATCACTTCGGCGCGCTTCCCGAACCCGGCCGCCGCGATCTCGTCGAGCCCGGTCAAATCGATGAAGAAGAACTTCTGCGGCAGGCAGAAGTACTCCTGGAGCAGCCGGTATCCCACAAACGAGCGCCGGGGATAGGGCAGCATGCCCTCGTCTTCGCCGAATCCCACGGCTTTGAGCGAGTCGTGCGAAAGGTACACCGGCTGGATCTTCGAACGCGGCGTGGGGTCGCGCACGATGACCTGCACGCAGTTGTTCATCAGCACTTCGTACAGCGTGTAAGTCAAGTTGCTTTCGCCGCTGATATAAAACCGCAGCGAGTCCAGCGACATCTTCGAGAACGGCAGGTCGCCCTGGCAGCGCAGTTCGATCCGCACCGCCGCGGCGGCATCGGAGAACTTGATGGCCGGTTGCAGGCGGTCCGGCGTTTTCCACTCGGCCTCCGCCACCTCCACCGGCCAGAATGTCACGTCGTAACAGGTGCGGAACTTGCACGGGATCCCGTGTACCGGGCGCGAATTCAGCACCGAACCGCGCTCGAGCGTGAGCCCCGTTTCGGGCGTCACCTGGTCCGCATCCACGTGAAACTGGGCGATCGACATCGACGGAATCGGCCGCAGGTAGTGCGGATACAGGATGCTCAGCAGCGACTCGGTAATTTCGGGAAACTCATCGTCGATCTTCAGGTGGACCCGGCCGGCCAGAAACGCGAAGGCCTCGATCATGCGTTCGACATGCGGATCTTCGCACTTATCGGGCTCCAGCACCAGCCGCGAGGCGATCTTGGGGTACTTGGCGGCGAATTCGGCGCCCATCTGGCGAAGAAAGCTCAGCTCGCGCTCATAGTAGAGCAGCAGATCATCCCGCACTCGGGTCTCCCTTCACCTGGTACTCGCCGCTGGTGAGTTGCAGGACCGTGTCGAAGGAGATGTGCTCCGGCGCCGGGTCCATGTCCAGCATGCCTTCAATCTGAAACCGCACCACGTGCTGGGCACCCTGTGACGCCTCGAGCGCAATGACCTTGGCCCGCCGCAAGCGCGGCTCGAAGGTGGCCAGGGTCTGCTCCAGCAGCCGGCACAGCTTCTGGCGGTCGCGGGCCGACTGCCAGTTGAGCGAGGTCAGGTCCGGCAATCCGAAATTGTAAAGCGATTCTGCCAGCTCCTGGTACTCGTTGCCCGCGGGCTCGGGATTGCGCCGCGAATTCAGCAGCCACTCGAGATCCCGCCGCACCGAAGATTTCAACTGGCGGACCGACTGCGCCCGGGTCAGCGGCGTCTCCGGCGCCTGGTTCTTCGGGTCTCGGTCGATCAATCGTTCGAGCAGCGATTGCGAAACGGTCTGGTCGGGTTCCCAGCGTGGCATAGGTTATCTCGCTATCTGAATGGCGGCCAGCGGGTCGAGCCGGCAGATGGCGGCATACAGTTTCTGCCGCAGTTCGCCGGCGCCATCGGACTTGGCCAGGCACTTGTAGAGCATGGCCAGCGGGTGAGCGACCATCTCGCGCGTCTCCCAGTCTTCCAGTTTGCGATGCTCGATCTCGGCGGCAGCCTCTTGCAGGATCGGCAGGGCCACGGCCTCGTTGCCGGTAGTGAGGCAAAGCTGCGCCACCTGCACCTTGCGCTGGAAGCGCCCGCGGCCGCTCGGTTCCTGCATCATTTCGCGCATCAGCAGTTCGATGCCCTCGGCGGTGCGCCCCGAACGGGCGGCCTGCACGGCCAGATCAAAAACATCCGGCGGCGGCGGTTCGGATGCGTCTCCCGGCGCCTCGGCCTCATGGTCCACGTACCGGTAGACCGTTTCCAATTCCACTTCCGGCTCCGGTGCGGCCGCCACCGGCTCCGGCGCGGGCGGAGGAATCACCTCCTGAATCCAGGCCAGGGTCTCCGCGTTCGCCGTGGGCGTGTCGTCCATCATGGTGTATTCGGGCAGCTGCGGATAGCACGCCAGGAGCGACTTCAGCTCGGCGACCACCGCCGAACGAATGGCATCGTACCCCAGCGACTCGCAGGCCCGGCCCACGAAGCGTTGCAGGTCGAGCCAGCCTCGCCCGCATTCCATGCCCATCGCCGTCTCGGCGGTCTCCAGTACTTGGGCCCAGTTGCCTTCGAGGGACGCTTTCTTGAGCGCCTGGCGGATTTCCGATGGCGGAGCCCCCAGCTTGGTCTGATCGATATAGTCTCCGGCGGCGCGCAGTTCGCCCCAGCGCAGACCGCGCAGGAGCAGGTACGGCGCCGGATTCGTGTTGTCCTGCGCGCGCATGTACTTCGCCGCCGATACCACCCGCGATATGGCGTCCTCCCAGCTTTGCGGCTCGGCCGTGAGCTTCCCCGCCGGGATCCGCGCGGGCGCTGCGGCCGCCGCCGCCCCACCGGTCGCGACCGGCGCCACATACTCCGGCTCGGCAATCGCTTCTTCGACATCGGGCACGGCATCGGGCGAGGGCTCGTCGGGATCCTGCTCCAGCTTCTTAATCAGGAGAATGTGAACCGTCTGCCGGACCTCTTCGAGCACATTCTTCAGCGGCCGGAACGAGGGGCTGACATCGCCGAACTTCTCGTCGCAGATTTCCGCCAGCCGGCCGACCGATTCCAGCGTAGCGTCGTAAGTGGCTTCCAGATCCTTATAGAACTGCTTCGGCGTGCTCTCGAAATCCTTGTCCCACTGTTCGATGGGAATCTTGCCTTCCGCCAGTGCCTGCTGACGCGCCTCCAGTTTCTCGTAGCTCTCCGCCGCCTCGGCTTCGCTGCCGATTTTGCGGGCTTCTTCATACTGGAGCGGACTGAGCTTGCCCTTGGTGATGGGCGATCGCTTAATCGAAAGCTCGAGCCGTTCGCCGAGCCAGACCAGGGGAGCCGCGCGAAATTCCGCATCCCCGTCCTCCAGCTCGGGGTACACGGTATCCCAGAAGGTCTCCAGATACCCGCGCGCGAGATCCAGCACCTCGCGCAGCCCCGCCACGCCTTCCCGGCGCAGCATCGCCTCACCCAGCCACGCTACCAGTTGCAGATCTTTGGTCTTGGTAGCCAGAGCCTCGCTGATGAGTTTGATCGTCAGCGGCCAATCGGCTTGTTTGCGCTCAAATTTCCAGTCACCCTGCGGCGCGTCATCATCTTCGCGGCGGGCATCTTTGATTTTGTCGTAGACCGGAGCGTAGCGCAGGTTTTCGCCGCTGGGTTGATTAGGCGAAATCGGATTCAACAGATCATTGCGCAGAGGCATGGCTTTGCGAGGTTTCTTCAGCCCCGGCTATCTCCAGTTGGCGCAACTCCAGGAGCGGGAATTCCTCGCCGTCCACCAGCAGCATTTTCTGGCCGAATGGAACCACCTCAGCACCGTCCTCCTCCCACACGGTCGCGCGTCCCAGGCGCACCGCATCGTCGGAGTGTCGGAAACTGAACGGCGAAAGAGCCGGGACCAGCACCTCTCCCAACTCCAGGGTACGAAACTTCGGACCGGTGCGCACCAGCGCGGGCGCCCACAACAGATCGCGCAGACGCCGCGGCGCCTGGAGCTGGATCGAGGCGATGTGCGCCAGCGGAAGCCACATGTAATCGCCGGCGGCGTAGATCTCCAGCCTCGGACCGATGCGCGGGTCGGCATCTTCCAGCGATTCGAACGGCTTGCCGTTCAACGTTCCGGTCACCGGCTCGGCCGGCGCGGTGGGGTAGTCTTTCTTTTCGAACAGCTCGTTGCGCGTGCGTTCGCCCGCCAGGGCGGCGCGATACATCAGCGCCCCCGTGGCCGCATCCCGGTTGGCGTCCGAAAGAATATTCAAGTGCTTTTCCGCGCGGTCGTATTCGCCGGCGAAACACAGCAGCTCAAAGAGGAATGTGCGGCGCTTCGCATCGGTGGGATTGTCCCGCAATTCCACGCCCAGCGCCTGGATGGCATCGCTCAGGCGGCCATTCCGATAAAGTTCAGCGGCAGTCATCATAAGGTCCCCAACGAGTCAAAGCCGGTTCCCCGCCGGCCCGGCGGAAGGGCCAGGGCCGGTGGGAAAGGGGCGAACATTGTCAGAATTTCTTGTTGGACAGGGCGTCCCAACCGCCGTGCACGCTGGCGCCGGGGCTGCCATCGGGCTTCTGCGGCGTGTAGTCGTAGGCGAACTTGCCCACCGCCAGCGAGAACTGCTCGGTAGCGTTCTCCTGACCATGCGCGCTGCCCACCTGGTACGACGAGACGAACACCGTCTGCATCACGAACTTCAGGTATTCCATCTGCGAACCGCCGGCCTTGCGCACACTCAGGGTGACTTTGTCGAAGTGCGTGCCCACCGCGCAGTGCTGGAACAGCACCGAGCTCGCTTTGTCCACGTCCTTGGTGAAGTGGATGTCCTGCAGCGCCGCCCTGCCGGAACCGCCGCCGCCAGTCGCCGAGCCTACGGTCTGTGCGTGAACCACGCCCCAACTGAACGACGAGACTTCGATCTCCCCAGGGTGCTTCTCATCGGTCGATTCACCGGCCACGGCCGGCGACTCGAACTTCAAAAACGCATCATACGCCATTAACGTCTCCTCCTTGTCTGTCTGGTTGAATTTTCTCACCGGCGGGTTTCGAGAAGAGACCCGCCGGCGGCTCCGAAGGTTACTTCTTGATCGGCAGGTCTGCGACCAGCCGCAGCGAAATTGCGAGCTCGTCCAGTTGGAAATGGGGCTTCAGGAACGCCACCGCGCGATAGGCTCCCGGCTTGCCCGGGATTTCCATCACTTCGATCTTGGCGTCGCGCAGAGGCCGCCTGGCTTTCACATCAGCGGCGACTTCGTCGTTTCCGACGACATATTGCAGGATCCACTGGTTCAGGAAAACTTCGCATTCCTTGCGCGACATGAAGCTGCCGATCTTGTCGCGCATCATGGCCTTCAAGTAGTGCGCAAAACGCGAAATTGCCAAAATGTACGGCAATTGCGTCGAGAGGCGGGCATTCGCGTTGGCCGCATCCTTATCGTACATCTTGGCCTTCTGGGCCGATTGCACGCTGAAGAACGCGGCGTAGTCGGTGCCCTTGCAGTGCACCAGCGGAACGAAGCCGAGGTCGGCCAGTTCCTTTTCGCGCCGGTCGGTGATCGGCGATTCGGTGGGGCACTTCAGGGCGATTTCACCGGAGTCGGTGGTGAAGTTGTGGGTGGGCAGTCCTTCCACCAGTCCGCCGCCTTCCACGCCGCGGATAGCGGCGCACCAGCCGTAACGGGCGAAGGCATTCGTCAGGCGCGCGCCCAACGACCAGGCTGCATTGGCCCACAGGTACTTGGAGTGGTCGGTCCCGTCCACGCCCTCTTCGTAGTTGAAAGCGTCCACGGAAGCGCCATCCCGGCCGTACGGCAGCCGCATCAGGATGTGCGGCAGGCACAGCCCGACATAGCGGGAATCCTCGCTCTGGCGGAAGCTCTTCCACTTAGCATACTCGGTGGTGTCGAAAATCTTCCCCAGATCGCGCGGGGCGTCGATCGAGGTGAAGCTGTCCATATTCAGCATCGACGCATCCGTTCCGGTGAGGAACGGGGCGTGCGCCGCCGCCGCCACGTTGGAGATCTTCTCGAGCAGCTCGATCTCTTCGGGCCCCTTGCCGAATTCGTAGTCGCCAATCATGGCAGCGAAGGGCGCGCCGCCGAAAACGCCGTACTCTTCTTCGTAGACTTTCTTGAACAGCGCGCTCTGGTCGAATTCCGGCGCTCGCTGCAAGTCCCGAAGCAGCTCCCGCTTGCTGACGTTGAGCACCTTGATCTTGAGCATGGAGCTGGTTTCGCTCTGGTCCATCAGGTACTTGAGGCCGCGCCAACTGGCTTCCAGCTTCTGGAACGCCGTGTGGTGCAGGACCTCGTTAAGCTGGATCGAAACCAGGTGGTCGATCTGCGCGATGCGCGCCGTGATCATGGCCTCGGCGTCCCTGGATACCGTCATGGCGCCATCCAGCACCTGCGCCACGAAATCCTTCACCAGGTTCTTGCCGCGCTCTTTCGATGCCGGGTCGCGAGCGAGCCGCCCCTGCTCCACGATCTGATCGAGGAGACTCGGCTGCTCCAGGGTTTGCTCCGCCGCTGCCTGCGCCGTTGTTGCTTTTTGAGGGTCACTCATTGGAATCTCCCTTCATCCCCATCTCTTCACGCAGCTTGGCGAGTTTGTTCTTGTCGGTTACGCTGTCGCGCAGCAGCTCTTCGAGCTTGTCGTTGCCCTGCAAGCTGCCGCGCAGGTCGGAAAGCCGTCCGCGCAGTTCCAGCAGTTCGCGCAGCGGTCCCACCTGCCGCGCCACGTTTTCGGGCGCGAAATCGTCCAGGCTCTTGAAATTCAGATCCACTTTCAGATTTCCAGCATCCGGATCTTCGCTGAGTTTGTTCTCCACGGAAAACGCCAGGTGCGGCTTCATGCTCTCGAGGACCGTGTCGAAGTTGTCCGGGTTGACTTCCACGAATTTGCGATCCTTCAAGCGCGCGAGCGGTTCGGTAGGCTGGCCCGTGAAGTCCCCCAGAACTCCCATCACGAACGGAAGTTCCTTCACTTCGATTGCGTCGCCGATTTCGACGTCGTAAGTAATCTGGACGCGCGGCGATCGCACGCGATCCAGTTTGTGTTGCGTGCTCTCTCTTGCCATCAATTACCCCCAAGTAGAAAAATGACGGCGGGAATTTCCAGCCGCCCGTCAGTAGCAGATATCGGAACCACTTTCGACCAGGGTCTCTGTGTGCTCCTCGAAGGGATTATACGCCGCCCGCCCGGGCGGGAGAGGGGTTGCCCCAAAAAGTAGTACCAGTCCCCGCTGTTCGTTGCCTCCTCACACCTGCCTTGAACACCGCCACATTATATACGCCGCTTGTCATGAAAGTCACCAACTCTGCCGGCCCCGACGCGGGAAATTTCGAGAGAATCCCGGATGCGACCCCCGGAATCAGCCGGTAACACGTCTCTTTTTGCTTGTGCTACCACTCGCGGCAAGAGATGTTACGTCGGGGCCCGGCCGCCGCGGAACGGCTCAGCGTTCCGGCCTGGTGGCGTTACTCCAGCCGCAGAATCCCGTCGCCTACAAACCCGCCCAGTACACCGGCAAACTCCTCCGCCGTGGCCTCCGGGGGGATGAGGCCGCCGGCTTTGGCCGCCTCGTAGTGCTCGCGCGTGGATTTCGTGCCGTCGCACGCCATCAGCACCTGCGCCAGGCCGGCATCGCAGCGGTTTCGGCTGTGGAACGCGCCCTTACCCTCGAAGGTGAATTCCCCGGCCGTGAGCCGCCCCTCATGCATGCGGCTCACCACGTGCAACTCGCAATCGGGCGCCAACGCGGCGCGGCCACGCAGTAGCATTTCGGTGAACTCGGGCGACCCGCTGGCCTTCTCCCAATCCAGCAACTGCTCGAGATGCCTTCCGCGGTACCCCGGCCCGGTGAGGAGTCGCTTGGTGATGGCCCGCCGCTCCCCGGCATGGCGCTCAATCAGCACGGCGGCATACACCACGATCACCGTTTTCGTCTCGTTCCAGATCTCGATCAGGTTGGGCAGCTCGGCCATATTGAGGCGGCCCAGGCTGATGAGCTGCGCCAGAAACTCCCGCGGCGTCTGCATGCTGCGCGCGCCGACGGCAATGTCGAAATCCGCCTGATTGGGCCCAATCCATTTGCGGATGCGGTCTTCGAATGACTCGCCTTCGCGGTCCGTGGCGATCTGCAGGGAGTAGAACCTCCCGCCGGGGCGAAGGAAGCGCGGCAGTTCCTCGATCGTCCGCCGGATGATCTGCTCACCATCCTGCCCCGCATCGCGAAACACCAGCTTCGACTGTTTGGCCGGAACATAAGGCGGATGGATGACGATCCGGTCGAACGTCAGCCCCTCCACGGGCGCGAACAGGTCGCCGGCGAGCACCGTCATGTTGTGGAGACGGTACAGGCGCCGGTTGAACTCCGCGAACAGCGCGGAGCGCTCGGTGATGTCGGTGGCCCACACGTGGCGCGCCGAGCGGGTGCCCAGCATGGCCGCGATTCCCGTACCGGTACCGAGTTCGAGCATGGCGTCGCACGGCCCGTCCGGCAATCCCTCGAGGAACCGGCGGGTCGTGTCGAAAATCGCCGGGTAGACCACGTCTCCGGGCAGTTCGCAGCGCGTGCCGTCGGGGGCGTGGTTTCCACGATCGCACACGGTCAGCATGCCGGCCGCCGACAAGATCGCCGACGCGCCGAAGACCATGCCGGGACGCGCCGGATCCCGCCCCAACAGTCCGAGCGCATCGAGCATCGCCGGCGCTCCTTCCGGCAGCGCGCGCGCCAGGGCGCTTTCCCCGGCGTACACCGAATGGTAGAACAGCCGCATCAGCGCATCGAGGGCGGTCTCCATCGGCCGGGCGATCATCTCCTCCGCCGGCGGCGGCGAGTACCGGTCCAGGTCGTCCACTCCCAGCCGGCGGCATAGGCCCTCGTAGGAATAACCCGATTCCTCGAGCAGGCGCCGGAGCCCGTCGAGCTCTTCGTCACTCCCGAGGCGCGGCACCTGCCGGTGCCAGGGAGAAGCGGTGGTTGGGATTGCGGTCGCGGTCATTTTCAGAGCATACACCGGCCCGCGCTCCGCGTCATGGCGGGCGGCGCAGGATGGTACCAGGCGCCCGCGCGGCGCTTGGCGATCAGGCCCAGTTCTGGTACTGTGATTCCAAATGAAAAAACTCCAGCCCGTGATCTGGACCAAGGGAACGTTCCTCAGCCCGCAATATCTCCAGCTTCAGGACCGGTTTCTGGAAAACGTATTGCAGTTTCATCTGGAGAACCTGTCCTTCCGGCCGTACGGTTTCCGTTCGTTACTGATCAGCCAGGAGGCCCTCGATACCGGGACGTTCAACATCACCAGCGCGTCGGGCATTCTTCCGGACGGCCTCCTGTTCGACATTCCCAACTCGGACAGCGCACCGCCCTTGAAGCAGCTAGCCGAATGCTTCGAACCGGATCAGACTACGCTCGAACTGTACCTGGCCGTGCCGCAGTATCGCGATCGCGGCCTGAATGTCGCTACTTCGGCACGTCAGGGCGCCGCGCGCTATCGGGCGGAAATCGAGCTGTTCCGCGACGAGAATACGGGCCTCGCCGAAAAACCGGTGCAGATCGCGCGCAAGAACCTGCGCATCCTGGTGGAGGGCGAGGTCCTGGAAGGCTATTCCAGCCTGCGTGTCGCGCGCGTCCGGCGCACCGAGACCAACACCTTCCAGCTCGATCCGCACTTCGTCCCGCCGCTGCTCGATTTCCAGGCCAGCGACTACCTGGCCGCGATCGCCCGCCGGCTGGTGGAAATCCTTAGCGCACGCTCCAGCTCGATTGCCGGCGTGCGCCGGCAGAAAAATCAAAGCCTCGCCGACTTCACCGCCGCCGATATCGCCAATTTCTGGCTGCTGTACACGATCAACACTTCGTTTCCGCTCTTCCGCCATCTTTTCGAGACCCGCCGCGGGCATCCGGAAACGCTCTATTCCGCCATGCTGTCGCTGGCCGGCGCCCTCACCACCTTTTCCACCAATATCCACCCGCGCGACCTGCCTCCCTACGATCACGACGACCTCGGCGCGTGTTTCACGGAACTCGACGAGAAGCTGCGCCTGCTGCTGGAAACCGTCGTGCCCAGCAACTTCGTCTCGCTGCCTCTCAAACAAGTGCAGACTTCGATCTATGCCACGCCGATCGACAACGACAAATACCTGGTCAATACCAAGATGTACCTGGCCATGAGCGCGGAAACCAGCCAGGCCGAAATCGCCGGCAAGGCGCCCGCCCTGGTGAAGGTCTGCTCGGCCAACCACCTGGAGCACCTCGTGCGTCACGCCCTGCCGGGAGTGCCCCTGACGTACGTGGCGTCACCCCCGAGCGTGATTCCCATGAAACTGAACTACCAGTACTTCAGCATCAGCCAGACGGGCGTGGCCTGGGAAGCCATTCAGCGCGCGCGCAACCTGGCGGCCTATGTGCCCTCGGAGTTGCCGAATCCGCAACTGGAGCTGATCATCCTCCTGCCGCAAGCGGGCTGACCCGAATCGAATGTCGCGCCTCTACCCTGCCCTGGCGGCGCTGTTCGCCTTCGCCGTGACCAGTCAGATCACCTATACCATCGATGTGGTCCGCAACCTGCGCGGCGATTATCCGCAAAAGCCCTTCGCCGCCACCGGTCCGGAGCCGGTTATCACTTTCGTGAATGCGGCGGCACGCCAGGCGGGACTGCGGATCGGCGACCGTCTCGTATCCATTGCCGGCCGCGCCCCTGAAGGAACCGCGGATCTGGTGCAGCCGGTCCGTGCGCGGCACCCCGGCGACGTGCTGCCCGTCGTCATCGAACGGAACGGCCGCGCCGAATCGCACGATATCGTGCTCACTCCGGCCAATACCATGACCAGTCCCGTGATCGCCGTGGTGACCTGGCTCTTCACCCCATGGCTGTCGCTTGCGCTGGGATTCTGGGTCACGGCTCTGCGGCCGCGTGACAACCGCGCCTGGATGATGCTGGGCCTGCTTGCCGGCCTCGCGCTGCTGGCTCGAACCGGGCTGCTCGATGCGCGCGGATGGCCGACGCCGCTGGCGGCCCTGCTGCTGTTTTATCGCGAAGCCGCGACCCGTGGCTGGGCCATTTGCATGATGCTGTTTGGCATCTACTTTCCCCAGCGCTGGAGCGTGGACCGCCGCTTCCCCTGGGCGAAATGGATCTTGATCGTGCCGCAGGTGGTGCTCGGGATCTGGGAAGGCTTCCACGACGCCGTCGAGACGGTGAGTTTCCGCGCCGCCGCCTCGATTCCGTTCCCCGTCCCGGATTGGGAGCAGCTCACGCTGCTGTTCACCAGCGCGGGCCTGTTCTTCACCGCCATTGCCAGCAAATACCACGATCCCGCCGAAGCCGTCGATGACCGCCGCCGCCTGCGACTGCTCTACTGGGGCTGCACCCTTTCCATGACGCCTTCCTTCGTGCTGTGGCTGTTCTCCGCCATCGTCTATCACCGCCAGCCGTCGTACGGGTTGGTAGCGACGCTGTCGCTCGCCATGATGGGGCTGTTTCCGCTGACGCTCGCCTATACCATCGTGGTGCAGCGCGCTATGGACGTGCGCATGGTGATTCGCCAGGGCGTGCAGTACGCCCTGGCCCGAAGGGGCATCAAAGTGGTGCAGGCGCTGCTGATGATGGCCGTTGTGTTCCTCGCGGCCACGGCCGTGAGCAACGCCGGCGTGTCCCGGCCGGAGCGCTACGCGCTGATCGCCGTTGGCACGGTGTTCGCGCTGCGCATTGGCGATTTGGGCGAGCGCGTGCGCCGCTGGCTCGACCGGCGCTTCTTCCGCGAGGCCTACCATGCCGAGCAGATTCTGAGCGACCTGAGCGAGCAGGTGGGCTCCATCCTCGATCGCGACGCGCTGCTACAGACCGTCTCGCGGAAGATTGCCGAATCGCTCCACGTGGAGCGCCTGGCCGTCTTACTCCAGGATGGCGGCGACTTCCGCCCGGCCCTGGCGACCGGCTATCCCGCAGCGCTCGATGTCGCGATTCCACGCGAGTCCCCCGCACCCGAAGAAGCCGTGCGCCAAAGGCTCGATGCCCGGCTGGTGCTGCCGCTGTCGTCGCGCAAGGAGCTGCTGGGCTTCATCAGCCTGGGCCCGAAGAAATCGGAAGAGCCCTACTCCCCCAGCGACAGGCAGTTGCTGCAATCGGTCGCCGTGCAGACCGGCCTGGCGCTCGAGAATACCCGATTGACCGAAGTCATCGCCGCCGAAGTGGCCCAGCGCGAGCTGCTGAGCCGCGAAATTGAAATCGCGCGCGAAGTGCAGCAGCGCCTGTTTCCGCAGAGCATGCCCGACGTCCCGCGCCTCGAATATGCGGGCTACTGCCGCCCCGCCCGCGGCGTAGGCGGCGACTACTACGACTTCCTCGCGCTGGCGAGCGGCCGGCTGGGCCTGGCGATCGGCGATGTCTCGGGCAAGGGCATACCGGCCGCGCTGCTGATGGCGAGCCTCCAGGCCTCGGTGCGCGGACAATCGCAAGCCGTGTCGGGCAACGTGGCGGAGTTGCTGACCAACGTGAACCGTTTGGTGTGCGACGCCACCCCCGAGAACCGCTATGCCACCTTTTTCTATGCGCAGTTCGATCCCGCGACGGCCCGCCTGGTCTACACCAACGGCGGTCACAATCCGCCCATCCTCCTGCGCGGAAGCGAGGTGATCCGCCTCGAAAGCGGCGGCCCGCCCGTGGGGCTGTTCCGCCTCTCCCGCTATGACCAGGAAGAGATCCAGCTACAGCCGTTCGACCTGCTGGTATTCTTCACCGATGGCATCAGCGAAGCCGAAAACCCGCGGGAAGACGAATGGGGCGAAGACGCGCTCGTCGAAACCGCCCGTAGCTGCGCAAGCCTGCCACCGGCTGAAGCGGTGACCCACATCATGGCTGCCGCCGACGTCTTTGCCGCCGGCGCCCCCCAGCACGACGATATGACCCTGGTGATAGCGCGCGTGCTTCCATCCTGACCGGGCAGCGCGGCTGCCGGCCTGCCCTACCCCGCGGCCGCTGCCTTGGCAGGCATCATCGCCTTTTGTTTCGCCACCCACCGCAGGAACAGAAAGAAGGTCACCGCGAACGTGTAGTCGGTACAGACCGTGATCCAGAAAATCTTCGCCACGCCCGTTTTGAACAGCAGAAAATACAAATCGGGCGAAGCTGACGCGATCTTGCCCGCAATGCCGGCGCGCACCAGCCTTTCGGTGTTGTAGAGGTCGCGGTACACCAGGTAGTAGACGTATGCGAAGACCAGAATCAGCAGCATCCATCGGACATAGTTCACGCCCGGCACCGGCGGATGCAGCCCTTCCCGCGCGTACACCCAGTCGCCGAGAAAGATCAGCCCCACACCGCCGATGATGTTGTGCCACACGGCAATGGCCCAGTGAATCTTCCAGAAACGTTCGCTACCCATGCGTCCTCCTATGATTTCGCGGCCCTTCGCTGTCCCCAAGCCGTCCAGTTGCCGTCGATGGTGGTGGCTGCGGTCGGCCGGAACAGGGCGGCCTCGCTCTCCGGCTTCTTCGGCTCGTTCGTCAACTGCGCCTGGAACCCCAGGGTGAGGATGAACCAGTCCATGAACCAGGGAAACAGCACGCTCAATCCCACGAATGCCTTTCCCACCCAACCGACCCAAACTTCCCGCTTGGGGCGGATCGCGCAGTTCACGATATCCTTCGCCACCCTCTCGGCCGGCAGCACCACCGGCAGCGGCCGCGGCGCGAATCCCATGCGCGTCACCGAGTTGTCGTAGAACGGCGTATCGATCGAAGGCGGGCAGATGGCGCATACCGCGATGTTGCTCTTCTCCGTCCTCAGTTCCGTGCGCACCGCTTCGCTCAGCCCGATGATGGCGAACTTCGACGCACTGTAGAAATTCTGGAGCGGCAGCCCGCGCTTGCCGACCACTGAAGCCAGGTTAATGATCGTGCCTCCGCCCTGCGCCCGGAAAATCGCCACTGCGGTCCACATTCCGTAAGTCGTGCCCCACAGGTTGACATCGAAAAGCCGCCGCACCTCCTCTTCCGGGATGGTGTCGAACTTGCCGTAAATCGAGACTCCGGCGTTGTTCACCCACGTGTCGATACGGCCGTGGGTGTCCATCGCCAGCCTGGCCAGTGCCTGCACCTGTTCGCGCTTCGACACATCCACCTGCATCGAAACCACATTTCCGCCGGCGCTTTGGATCTCGCGAACGATGGCGGCGATGGCATCGGCACTGCGCCCGCCAATCACCAGCCTGGCGCCGCGGGCGGCGAACCGAAGCGCGGTGGCGCGTCCGATTCCCGAGCCGACGCCGCTGATGACGACAACCTGTTGGTCTAACGGTCTGGGCATGCGGTCTCCTTTAGAGCGTCTTCAGATACTCGATCAGTGCCTGACGGTCGGGTTCGCTCAAGTCGGTTCCATAGGTGTGGCCCTGGTTGGAATTGCCGGGAACATGCGTGTCGTAGCAGAATCCTACCTGTTGCGCTTCGGGCCCTGAAGAAACGAAGCCCAGGTTCGCCTGGTCGTACACGTCGTAGCCGCGGAAGAAGGTGACGGACCGCTTCTCTACCGGCAACAGCAGTTCGCGCAGGTTGGGCACCGAACCGTTGTGCAGATAAGGCGCCCGCAGCCACAAGCCATCGAGGGGCGGCGAAAGATACCCGTCGGACGCGCGGAAGTTATGAAACGCCCACGAGTAGCCGTCGGCCCAGTGGTTGAACGCGTCGGCCGAGGATTGCGGCCAGTGCTTGTTGCGGTGCGGGTCTGTGCCGATTTCAGCCAGCGGCACCACCTTGCCCGTGCGCGCGCCATGGAACGCGTGGCACGAGGCGCAGCGCTGCTCAAAAATCGGCTGGCCCTTCGCCGCCAGCGCCTGGTCGATAGCGAAAGCGTACTTCGGAGCCGGCAGATCCATCAGGAACTGCTGCACCCGATCGAGCGCCGGAATGTCGATGGAGCTTTTGGTGGCGCCCGCGGCCAGAGCCGCGCTGCGCACGGACTCCACCAGTGTGGTGTTGAGTCCATCGGAGTGATGCAGCATGCCTTCCCGCGCGCGTTCGTTCCAGATCGGCATGATGTCCGTGCTGCCGATGGTGTGGTCGTCCGGCAGCCGCATCACCTGGCGTTGGAACGGGTTCATGTCGGTGCGGCCGGGACCCCAGTCGGGGCGCTCCGGCATCCAGTAGTAGTCGTCGCGTTCGCTTTTCAGGAGCTGGCTGCGCGTGTACGGGATGATCAGGTAGCGGTACAGAACCCGGTCGATGAACCCCATGTTGTAGATGCCGAGAATGGCGTTCATCAGGGTGGTCGAATTGAAGCGGTCATCGTGCGCGCAGGCAAACAGGAACCGCACGTATGCCTGCGCCTGAAAGCGATTCGAAGGGCCGCCCAGGTAGAATCGCGGCGCCTCGGTGGCGCTGGCGCGGACCGAGGTCGTGTGGCAGCCCGCGCAGTTCACGCCCACCCGCTGGATGCCGACCCGCTCCTTGGTAAAGCCGATGGGCAGTTCCTTGCCCATTTCCCACGAGGCCCCCAGCGCCACGTATCCGCCGGGCCCGGGAAGCTTATCGGCGAACACCCGCGGCAGCACCACCCAGATCCAATACGGGAGGCCGGCGGGCACCTCGACCCCAATCGAACCGTACTTGAAATGCTCGGCCGGATCGCTATAAACGGTGGCGACCTCGCGGAAGAGCCGGTCCCATACGAAGAACCCCGCCACCGCGGCCACAATCACGACGATGATAATGACGCGCTTCATAGCTTCTTCATGAATTCCACCAGCGCATCCTTTTCGGCTGGTGCGAGCCCGAGGCCATAGTGATGGCCGCCGTTGCCGTTGCCCGGAAGCGTGGTGTCGTAGAGGAAATACTTGTGCCCGCCTTCCTCGGCCACGTCGGACACAAAGCCCACCTTCTTCTGGTCGTAGACGTCGTAGCCGCGGTAGAAGGTCTTGGGGCGCGAGGCCACCGGCTCCAGCAGGTCGCGGAGGTTCGGCACCGAGCCATTGTGCAGATAGGGCCCGCGCAGCCACACCCCGTCCAGGGGCATGTTGGCATAACCGTTGGTTTTGCGGAAGTGCGTGAAGCGCCACGGATAGCCGGCATACAGCAGGTTCATATTGGACGCGAACGCGTAGTTGAAGGAGTCCAGCCGGCCGCGATCGGTGCCGATTTCATCGATGGGCAAAACGGTCCCCACTTTCGGCGCCCCGAAATCGTGGCACCGGGCGCAATGCTGCTGATAGAGTGGTGCGCCGCGCGCGGCAAGCGTTTCATTGATGGCGAACGGATACTTGGGCGGCGGCAACGTCAGAATCCAGTCTTCGATGCGCTTCATGGATTTCAGGTCGATGGTGGCGGGCGTGACGCCGGCGCCCAGCGCGGCGCTCTTGTTGCGCTCCTCCATGGAATCGTTGTTGCCGTCCCAGTGCAATTGGAGCCCTCGCCGCGGTCCCTGGTTCCAGATGGAAGGAAGGTCGGTCGCGCCCACCGAGTGGTCGTTCTCCATGGGGAAGTTGAACTGCACGGTCTTGTACGGATTGAACGTATCGACCCGCCCAGGGCCCCACTCCGGGCGCGACGCCATGAATGCCGTCTGCCGGGCGCGCGTCAACAGCACTTCGCGCGTCTGGTAGACAGCCTGGCTGTATACCAGGCGTTCCAGCGGATCGAGCCGCTTGCGCTGCTGGATCGCGAGCAGGACATTGTCCGAAGTGAACCGGCCGTCGGAGACGCAGGCGATGAGAAAGCGCAGGTACGCCTGGAGGTCGAAGGTGTTGGCGGGCATGGCGAGATAGATGCGCCGCGCCGACCCGGGCGTCTCGCGCAGGGTCCCGGTGTGACAGATGGCGCAGTTCATCCCGAGCCGGTCGATAATCACCTTGCGGCGCCCGAACCCGATCGGCGTATCCCGCCCCGGCTCGTAGACGAACCCGAGCGAAGCGTACCCCTTGCCCGGCAGTTTCTCCGGAAACATGTCCGGGAGCACTGCCCAAATCCAATAGGGAATACCGTTGGCCGGCTCGCTGCCGATGGAGCCGTATTTGAAGTGGTCCTGAATGCCGGACTGGATCACCGGAAAATCGGGATTGAACCGCCGGAACAGAAACAGCCCGACCGCAAACACCACGATCACGAGGATGGAAACCATCATCGCCGCCATCCTTCGTTCGACCTCTTCGACCGGAGTCACCGCTTCAGGTTCAGCCACGGCCATACCCTCGATCCTGGCGGCGCCGATTCGCGTCCCGCTGCATTACTTGCCTCCCGACACCGCCGCCGTCGGCTCCCCCACCGGATCGTACGGCGAGGGGTGAAACACCGTCATGATCTCGCGCACCATGCGGTCGTAGTCGCCATCGAACCGCGAAAGCTCGTAGCAGCCCAGCGGATTCTTGATGGCATTCACCAGGCACTTGTTGCAATGCGTGCACGGCCGGTCGGGCAGATCCTTCCCGGCCGCCCAGATCTGCGGCAGGTCGTGATTGGCCAGCAGCGCCCGCGCGATGCTGACGCCGTCACAGTACCGCTCCGCGAGGAAGCGCCGCACCAGCGAGGCCGTCTGAAACCCACCGGTGCACAGCACGGGAATCTTCAAGTGCCGCTTGATCTCGCGGGCCGCATCCGCATTGATGCCCTCCACGATCGCCGGCTTGTTGCGGTTCCAGAAAAAACTAAACAGCGGCCGCAGCGGCCGATACCGGAATACCAGATAGCGTTGCAGCGTGAACACGCCGCTCGACAGCATAATGTCGAACGTCTTCAGCGCCCAGTCGATCGGAAAGCCTCCGGGCGGATTGAACGGATGCGGAAAGGAACTTCCGCTCGAGACGTGCACCGCATCCACGCCGGCCTCTTCCAGCCAGCGGCAGATCTGAATCGTGTCCTGGACGGTGTTGCCCTTCCCTTCCCACGGAAACACCGCGTTGCCGTAATCGGCGCCGTTGATTTTCGATTGCAGGTGAAAATCGCGGCCGACCTGCTTGCGGATCTCGGCTACCACCTCCAGCAGGAATCGCGCGCGGTTCTCGAGCGAGCCGCCGTACTCGTCCTTGCGATCGTTGATCCCCGGGCTCAAGAACTGGGTGAACAGGTAGCCGTTGGCGCTGTGCGTTTCCACGCCGTCGAGCCCGGCTTCGCGGGCGCGCCGCGCTCCCTGGCCGAAATCGTGGATCGTCCGGCGGATATCCTCGCGGCTCATCATCCGCGGCACGAAGCCGTTAAACGACTCGATGGTGCCGGTGGCGCTCAGCGGCTTGCGGAACTGGTTCTCGATGCCCGGCACGTCCTGCTGCCGGCCGGAGTGGCTCAGTTGCATGATGAAGCGGCAGTCGTACTGGTGAACCCGCTTGCCCACCTCCCGCCAGAACGGAATCTTGTCATCGCCATCGATGGTGGCGTAGTTGGGCAGAATGCGGCCGTGGATATTCACCGGCACGAACGACGAGATGATGGCGCCCACACCGCCGCGCGCGAACTTCTCTTCCCAGTTGATGCGGGCGAAGCTGCCCGAGCCGTCGTAGTTGTCGAAACGGCCCGAGATGTTGGAGCGGAAGATCCGGTTCTTCACCGTCAGGTTGCGAAAGGCGAGCGGTTGAAAAATGATGTCAGCCATATCAATTCTTCAGCTCCAGCAGGCAGGTCCGTTCGGCGGTGAAGCTCCGCGGGCCCACCGTGGCGCGGCACGAGCCGAGCAGCGTAGTGTGAATTTCGGTCTGGCCTTCGACCTCCAGAAGGGCGAACTGATCGACCGGCCCGCGGCCCTCAATGGCGATGCGCAGATCACCCGCTTGAATCGAGGCGGTGAAGATGCGCTCCTGGCTCTGGACGTCGCCGGCCGCCTGAATGTGAACGTGGAAGAGTGAATCCAATTCCGAATTGAGTTGGTACTCCTGGCCGCCGTAGTACACCCACGCGGTGGGTTGCCAGCGGCCCAACAGGTGCGCCGCGCTGATCTCGAAGGCCAGGTCCGTGTCCGCGAATCGCGGCGCCGACATGAGCACCCACTTCGCCGGCGCCAGGTCCTCGACGGCGTAGCTGGAACACACCACGGGGACATCCGCATACGCGACGCCATTACACGAGGCGTTCTGGAGCGTGCCGTAATTCGATCGAAAATCGGGAACGTCGTTGGCCACCACCGGCAGCCACGCGGGGACGAAGCGCATGTGCCGGCCGTCCAGCGCGAATTGCGCCTCCAGGCTCACGTCGTCGATCGATGCCGCGCAACCCAGCGCGTCAAGGCAGAAATTGCCAACGCGGACGCCGAGTTCCCCGGCGGTGCCATGCATTTCGGCGGTTGCGAAGCCCCGGCGGAGAATGCGGGGCGGACTGCCGTCATGGAACACGGCCAGCCGCGCCGCGGCGGTTTCCGGCCGGCGAATCAGGTCCAGCAGGAACCCGTCGGTTCCGTTGCTGGCGTATGCATACCAGAAGGCATAAGGCGGAGTCATTGGTTTCCTACCTTGATCAGGTTCTTGATTGCGCCGGCCACGATGGGCGCGTCGTTGTCCACCACCACCCGGGTGGCGCGTACCATCTGTTCGGCGCGGTCCGAAGTGTCCTTCTTGGCCACATTGCCGGTGAGCACGACTTCCAGGCCCGAGACCCGCGCCTGCACGTGCATGGCGGTGAGCGGGTCGGCGGTGAGCTTGCGCCGTATGGCCGTTTGCAGCAGCAGATCTTCGGAGCTGGCCGACTCGGGGTGGACATACAGGTCCACCGCCACGGTGCCTAACTTGGCATTCTTCTGGCACGAGCAAAGGAACGCGCTGAACAGAACCGCGGCCGCCATGGAGGATCGCCTCATTGCAGAAACGCTCGCTGGAAATTATAAATGAGGTCGCGCAGCCTGCCGCTCCCGCCCAGAAAGATTCGCAGGTCGGTATCGGTGACCAGCCCGTTGACGCCCTGCATCTGCACGCCGCTGAGGGTCAACAGGGCGGGCGACGTGCGCACTCGGCCGCGCGCCACCTGAAAGTCGAGCGCCAGGTTGCGGTAGGTGAGGGCGCTCGGCGGAAAGTCGATCCTGAGCTGCTCGGTGATACGTCGCAGCAGCTCGTTGGCGGGCTTTACATCGAGGCCCAGGGCGATCTGCACGATGCCCGAAAGCGAGGCGGTCTCTCGCGCGCGGCGTACGGCCAGCGACAGGTCCAGCTTGTCCAGGCCCGCGATGCGCGAGGCATCGGCCTGAAGCTGCGGAACCAGCAGCCGATCTACCGGCATGGCGTGCGTGCCGAAACGGAGCTCGCCATCCAGGCGATCTTCCAGGTACGGGGTCGGCGTCACGCCCGCAAACGAGAAGGCGCCGAAGCTGTCTACCACCGCCTCGGCGGGCTCCCAATGGATGGCGGCCTGCGCAACCCCGGCGGCGGTGCCGTACAGCAGCGGGGTGTCCAGCGCGGTGTGCAACTGGAGCGGCTCGCCATAGCCCAGGGCCAGCGTGAAGGGCCGGTACCAGGCACTGTCGTACAGCGAGCCGTTGGTTCCAGGGCGGAGCTGTTTGCGGAGTGCCAGCGAAATCGGCGTGTCCATCCTCCAGCGGCGGCCCAGGGCGCCGATATCGGCCGGCCCGGCCAGGTCCACCACAAGGTGATCGCCGCTCAGCGCCGCCCCCGCGGCCAGAGTTAGCGAACCATCGATCGTCTGTTGCGCCACTTCCAGCGTGCGGACCGCACTATGAATGTCGGCCGACAGTTTTTCGGGCGCAAGGGTCGCATTGGTCGCGTCCAGGTCGAGGTCCCACCGGATCGGGAACAGCGACGCGGCGGGGTCGCCAAACACGCGGCCGGCGTTCCGGATATGCTCGCGCAATCCGGCCGCGGCTTCGGCAATCCGGTCGGCCACCGGGTAGGCCGGCGGCGGCGTCAGCGTGAAATCGATCGCGCCCGCCGCCGCGACCCACAGCCGCGGCAGCAGCGTGATGGAGGGCGCCCAAAAGGTGGCGTGGGTATGGGTGGCGTGGAACGTGGCGGGCGCGGTCAACGGCCCGGCTTCCACGGTTCCGGCAACGTCGAATCCCGCCAGGCGGTTTTGCGCGAATTCCACGCCGGCTTGCAGCTCGGTCACGGTTCCCGGAATGCCGAACAGTGCCGTGTCGAGCGGAGCGGTGAGCGCTGCACGGACGGCATCCGATGTGGTGGACACTCGCGCCGCCACCGGCTGGGAAACGACCGCCTCGGCGGTGGTGTCGGTTACGTGCACGCGCGCCCGGATGGGGCCCTCGGTTTCGAGATCGATCGATTCGAGCTTGAGGCCCGGCAGGGAAACGCGCAGATTGCGCGTGACGAGCTGAGCCATGTCGAAGGAGGGCAGCTTCAGTGCGGGAAGCTCCAAAAGCGGCGCCCGGTCCAGCTCGCCGCGAGTCTCCACGTGGAAATTGGGGATCCGCTGTACGGTGATGCCCGTGGGGAGTTCGGGCAGCGTCAGTTTGTTCCCGCCGATGGCGAACCGTGGACCGTTGGAATCGACGTCGATCTTCAAATCCGTGAGTTCCAGGGCCGCCGGAGCGACGTCTGGAATGAGCCGGGGGAGGAACACATGGGCGGCTCCGCGCGATGCTTCGAGGTCGAACTGGATGGACCGCGGCAGCCGCGCAGTGATCTCCTGCGCCAGGGCGATGTGCTGCTTGGGAATCTCGAATTCCCCGCCCGGAAAGTCGGCCGTGAAGTGGACCGGGGGAATCGAAAGACGCTCGGTTGCGACCCCCGCCTCGGCTTCCAATCGTTCGCCGGCCAGCGCGCCCGAGAGCGTCACGACCGCTTGCGGAACGGTCACGCTGACCCCCGTGGCACTCGCGGCAATGCCGCCCAGCGTGGCCGAAGCGCTAAGACGGTTCGAGCCACCGCAAGGCAGGCCCGCACGGAAATCCGCGGACAGGGAGTCGATGGTCGCGCCCGCCGCGGCGATGGCCTGCACGTGTGCGTTGCCCACCAGGTCGCCCGGCCATGTCAGCCGCGCCGTCGCCTTGCCGACCTGCACGGGCGCGCCGGGCAGCGTACGAAGTTCGTCCAGCCGTGCGGCAGTGAGGTCGGCCGAGCCCTTCACCGCCACCAGGTTCGGCAACTCCGCCGAGAACTGGGCGCGGCCGGCATCATAGTCCACCTGGAACGGAACCACGAGCTGTCGCGCCCGAACCTCACCCGACGCCGACGCTCGCTCCACATCCACCCGGGTCCCTTCCACTTGCACATTTGTAGCCGACGCTTGGGGAATCGAAACCACCGCCAGGTCGCCCGCTCCGCACTGCGGCTCGCGAACCGTGGCGGTGGTGTCGCGGACCACAATTTCCGGCAGCACGATCCGGCCGATCGACGGAAGCTGCCAGTGGAGCAGCGCCGGCCACCCGAATAATAACAGCATCGGCAGCGCCAGCAGGATCGTGAGCACATCGAGGGGCACCGGCTCCCAGCGCTGGTGCCATTCGGGTTTGTGGCGATACGCCAGCGCCCACAGCGCGCCGGCAATCACGGGCGCCGCCACCAGAATCACTACCCACGAAGCCATCAACGCCAGCAGCGGAAAGATGGCGAACGGCGCGACCAGCGCCCATAACGGCGTGCGCGTCACCAGCGCCTTCAGCAACAACAGGAACGCCGTGACGGCGATCAGGGCCCGCACCAGCAACCGCCACGCCGTTGCGCTCCAGCGCGCCGGAAACGGCAGCACGGCCGCAGCCATGGCGAGCAGGCTGTTGGCAGCCGCCTGAAAGCGCGCCGGCACCGGAGCCAGCGCCGCGCGATCCACAATGGCGTGGGTTCCGATGATCTCGACCCGCGCGGGCGTGTAGGAGGCAAACTGGACCGTGGCGAGATCCGGAATGGCGAGTCCCTCTACCCCGCTGGCCGTGAAGCGCTTCACCGAAACGAGTTCTCCCGCCTGATCGCGCCACGTCAAAGCCTCACCATTTACCGAAAGCGGCGGCTCGAATCGGACCGACTGGACCTGGATGACGCGCTCGCCGACCGTGATGCCTCCCACCTCGAGGTTGCCTGCCAGGCACGCTTTGCCGTTTTCCAGGCGGGCCTTCGCAGCGCCGATCAACTCGATATCCAGCCCCACTACCGACGCGCAGCCGCTCGCCAGCGTTACCCGGTCCACGGCATATCGCACCCCGAACTGGCGTTCCGCCGCATTGCGCAGCCACGTGGACTCGACCGCGCGCGCAAGCAGTCCCAACGGATCGCGCCACGACGCGATGCCCGCCCACCCGGCAGCCACCAGCAGCAGCACATAGATCGCGAGCCGAAAGGGATGGCGGCGGATCCAGGCAAGCATCTATATCCCCTTCGCGATGATGTGATCGGCCACGCGCTCGGCCACCGCACCGATGGTTTTGGACGGATTCGGGCCAAGCGCCGAGGGGATGATCGATCCATCCACGACGTACAGCCCCGGGTAGTGAAACACCTCGCCATTGGGATCCACCACGCCGCGGGTCGCGTCGTCGCCCATGGGGCAGCCGCCCAGCGGATGCAGGGTGATCAGGCGCTTCTGGAACGACCACGTGGGGTTCAGCATCAGGTTGGCCGCGATGCCGGGCCCATCCGTTCCGGGCCTGGGCGTTTCCGAAATGGCCCGCAGCATTTCTTCCACGGTTCGCCAGTAGCGCATGCTGTTGGTGCTGTCCCAGTGGATCTGAAGCCGGCCCGCGGAGTCGATCGACATTACGCCATCGGCGGCGTCGATGCCCATGGTCAGATACACCAGCGCATTGCGCATCGCCTCCAGGTCGAGAAGCTGGAAAATCTGTTCCGCGAGACCCGCCGTTTCCCCCCGGCTGAGGAGATTGCGCAGGAAGCGCGTCACGCGGCTTCCCATGGAGAGTCCACCGGGCCAACGCCGGAAATTGGCGCGGAGGATATCGGGTACACCGCCGTCTTCGATGAAGAAGCCGTGGCCGTCGAGTTCGTCGCGGCAATCGAGCGCGGCGGTGATGGTGGGGCCAACCGCCGGCTCGGTGACGCGCCGCGATTGAAACGCCACGGCGCCAAAATCGCCGTTGCCCGAAAAATGATGGCCCAGCATGTCGCTGAGGCGTGGCAGGGTGGGGGCAAACTCCTTGCGGCCGCGCCGGTAGCCGTACTTGGCGCGCAGCATCAGCTCGGTCGAGCCCGTGCACCCCGACGCCACAATCACCCTGCGTCCGGTGACCGTACCTGAGCCGCCGCCGCGAAAATCGTCGTAGTGGATGGTGTAGCCGCCACCGGGCTCCGGCGCCAGCCGGCTCACCTGATGCAGCGGATACACCTCGGCCCCGGCGCGTTCGGCGAACCAAAGGTAATTCAAATCGAGGGTGTTCTTGGAATGCGTGTTGCAGCCCAGGAAACACTCGCCGCACATCTGGCAGGCGGCCTGGGGAGGGCCGCCGCGCTCGTAGGGGTCGTCGAAGAGCACGCCCTGCTCCCCGCCGTTCTTGCCCCAGAAGACGGCCAGGTCGAGCAGCTTGAACCGCTCCGGAATGCCGCCCCCGCAGGCAGCCTCACGCAGGGCCAGCGTCTTCAGCAGCGGGCTCGGAATGGGCGAGGGACGCAGCATGCGGAACATGCGCCCATAATACTCGGGCATCTCCGCATGCCAGTCCACCGCTTCCGGCCATCGTTTGCGTCCCTCCGGACCGACAATATCGAACGTGCTGTCGAAGGCATCCACCTGCACATCGAGGTACACTAACGAGCCGCCGCCCACCCCGGCGCCGCACATCACGCCGATGGCATCGCCGTACCGGAAGTCGATCAGCCCCTGCCAGCCGTTGCGTCCCTCGTCGCGGAACAAGAACTCCTTCGAGCGCCCGATGTCGCGCGGAAACTGGCCGCGGTGGTAACGCTTGCCGCGCTCGATCACGCAGACTGACGCGGGCTTGCCCAGCCGGCGTTGTTCGGTGGCCAGCCGGTATGCGGAAACCGAGCCGCCGAAGCCGGAACCGATGATGACGAAATCGTAGGCGCGTTGCATCGGCATATTCTCAGAGCTGGGCGTATTCTCCGTAACCGCGCCCCCCCGCGGGGCGTCCGCCCCAGGTGCCGTGCCATTCGAAATGGTACTGGCTGGTGTTGGCCCCGGTCATCGCCGGCGGATGCGTGCGCGAGGCGGTGTACTGGAGCGTCCCGCGATTGGTGACGGCTTCCACGCGCCACTGCCGCGGCACTTTCGTGAAGCCGCCGAGGCCGCCGCAGTTGTCCACCGGGTCAGTTTCCGTGTAGTGTACCCGAACGCCCGAAATTTCGTGCCACGCATCGTCCACGAACAATCCGCCGCGGTTCCGGCAGGTGATACCGAAGGCGCGGGCGTGTACGAACCCGCCTTCGAGATCGTCGCCGAACAGCACCTCATAGTGATAGTGCAGCCAGCGGCGCGGCCGAACCGGCAGCCACAGCGCGTTGGCGGCGGAGACGTGCTCCACCGCACCGCGAGCGCGGAATTTCAACGTTTCCGGATTGGGCAGCGGCCGGTGGGCGTCTTCGATGCGGGTGCCGCGGTGGTACAAGACCGTGGCTTCGAAATCGCCGAATGCCGCAAAGTGGGTGTAGACGCCGGGGAGGTCGGTCAGCCACAAAATGCGCCGGCCGGTGAAATCCAAGCGCACGCGAATCTCGGCTTCGGGGTTCAACAGGTGAATCCGGTAGTGCGGCCACATGCCCGTGATGTGGCCATAGGCGACGTCGGTGGCCTCGTCGCGCACCCGCGCCCCCAGCACCCGAACGTCGAGTTCCGCATCGGCCATGCGCAGGTCGGTCGAGCGGGGTAGATAATGCTGCGCCAGGTTGTCGAGCACCAGCGTTCCACCATCGGGCAGCGCGTAGGAAGTGGGGACCAGGCACAAATGCTCGACGGCTTCACAATCGTCCAGCCGATAGGTCAGGCGCTCGTAATTGTCGGCGCCTTCGAGACCGTACAGGCCGGTCATCAGGGTGCCGCGGATCATGTGCGGCGGCAGGTCGGCATCCTCGGGAAGCGCGCAGACGGTCCACGCGTCCCAGCCGGGCCAGGGCACGGCGGTGTCGATGCCGCCGTCCCGGGAGCGCGCGAAGAACCGCGGCAACTCGTACGCGGAGGCGAGCAGCGCCCGATCGTTGCCCGGAGCCCGATCGAGGATTCGGATCGCTAGGGGCGAGACCAGCCACAGCACCGCCACCGCGGCGAGCAGTCCGGCGAGGATCCAAACCGCCAGCATCCGCCTAGTGGGCCCCCCAAATCTCGTGATGCCGCGCCTGCCAGTGGTACAGGCCCGGATCGAAATACTTGTCGTAGTATTCCAACTCCAGGTGCGATACCTGAAGCCACACGCCCGGCACATGAAACGAATTTACATGCGCCGGGAAGCGGCCGTAGGTGTCGTAGACATAATTGCAGACGTCCTTCACGTACTGTACCGTGGCGGCCGAGGGGCGCTCGGCCACCTTCAGAAAGTCCGCTGCCGATTGGGGCGAACGGTATGGCGCGGCGAATACCTGCTGATCGCCATAGACCCCATGCGCACCGAACTTCTCCTCGTACACCTGGTCCACCGCGTCGTTCATCGACTTCACGTACGGCGGGCAAAGCGCTTCGAGCACCCCGTCGAGGCCCACCGGGTTGGCGAGCGGCGCGGGCAGGGGCGGCCAGCGATTCCACTTCCTGGGCTCCTGCATGCGAAACCCGAGTCCGTATGTGCCCTTCGAAGCATCGCGCTCGAACACGTAGGGCGCGCCTACCGCCGCATGGATCCACCCGCCGAGCCCCATCGCGTGCGTGACGAGCATCAGGTTTTGCAGATGAAAGAACGCCTCGTAGTCGGTGCGCATTGTGGAGGCGAGGCCCAGCGGAACGGGGGAGTCCGATTGCAGCCATTTCTTCTGCAACCGCTCGATTCCGGCCACCGGATGGTAGGGAATTTTGGGAACGGCCCCGATCAGGCTGCCGGCCCAGGCCAGCCATTCGAGCAGCGTCCGCGGGCGGAATTTCGACCAGTCGTCCAGGATCACCGGCCTCTCGCCATCCGGCTCCGACAGCAGAATGAACAGCACGTTGATCATCTGCCGCGTGGTATCCACGAGCGGCATGAAGAGGCTTGTGCCGGGCTTGTTCGAAATCACTTTGTTCCAGGCGAAGTAGTACGGCCAGCGGCGCGGAAAATCGAGCCGCTCGGGATAGAGCTTGCGCTTCACTCCGGCGGCCGCCTCCAGCCACATCGCTTCGGTCCACTGCGCGCGGTTGGGCGGAAACTGCTTCATCCACTCGATGGCCTCGCGGCCACGCTTGTGCTGGAGCAGCCACGTGCCCTGATCGTTGATCAGAATGAAGTGGGTGGCGCCGGCGTTATCGGCGCTGCTGGCGGCACGCGAAGGAATCGCCATTTGCGGGGTGCCGTCCATGAACTTGCCATCGGGGCGTTTCAACGGCACATCGTGCAGGCTGATGCCGGCCAGCCCGGTGGAGACGATCAGGATCGCCTCTTCGAGCGCCGTAAGCGGCGCTGGCGGATTGATGCTGGTGTGGGACAACGCGCCGGCATCGACGGACGTCCCCCGGCAGATCCGCCTGGTACGCCGTTCGGAGATCGCGGTGAGCAGCGGATAGTTCAGCAGTTCCGCCAGCCCGCGGGCCGCCGAGCCCGGCCTGGTATCGGAAACCGTCGAGTGCGCGTCCCCCATGTTCCCAAATCCTCCGAATGGCCGCGCCCGGTCCAATCCCGGGGCGCGCCCGTGTGTTTAGAGACTGTATCGCGTCGGAACGCGACTGTCTATGGAATTGGTGAGATTTTGTCACGCGAATTTCGGAGTACCGTACCAGTGCCCGTCAAACGATTCATTTGACGGGGCCTCCGCGGCACAGACACTCACTGCTGCGCTACCAAGTGCGTCAGCTGATTACGCCTTTACGAATCGCGTAGAGAATCAGCTCCGCGCTGCTGTGCAGGTTCAGCTTTTGAAAAATGTTGCTGCGGTGGGTCTCGACGGTGTACAGGCTGAGATTCAGCAGGTTGGCGACGTCCTTATTGTTCTTTCCTTCGGCCAGCAACTGGAGCACCTCGCGCTCGCGCGTAGTGAGCAGTTCGTAACTGTCCTCCACCTGTTGTTCCTGCATGCGTCGCATGTAATCCTCGACCAGCATCTTGCTGATGGCCGGGCTGAAGAACGCCTTGCCCTCGCTGACCGCTTTGACGGCGCTCACCAGGTCGTATTCGGCGGAGTCCTTGAGCAGGTATCCGCGGGCGCCCGCTTTGAGCGCCTTCAGCACGTAGCCCTCGTCGGAATGCATGCTCAGGAAGACCACCGCGGTCTGCGGGGCGCGGGCGGCAATCTGGCGCGCGGCCTCGATCCCGTTCAGGTTCGGCATCGCCACATCGATCACCACTACGTCCGGCTTGTGCGCGTCGGCGAGCGAGACCGCCTCCCGCCCATCGGCGGCGTCGGCCACCACTTCGAATCCGGCGTGGCTTTCCAGAAGCAGGCGCAATCCCTTGCGCACTACGGTATGGTCGTCGGCCAGCAGAATGCGGATGGTTTTCATGCGATGTGCCGCGCGCCCGCCAGCGAGGGCAAGTCCAGGGGCAGGACAATTTTCAGAATGGTGCCGCGCCCCGGTTCGGAATCGATGGCGAACGTGCCACCGAGATGGCTCACCCGCTCCTGAATTCCCAGCAACCCCATGCCGCGCTCGCGCTGGGCGTGGAACCCCTTGCCATCGTCTTCAATCGAGAGCAGCAGGCGATGGCGCTGCTGCTGGACCACGACCTTCACGTTGCGTGCCTCGGCGTGCTGAACGGCATTGTGGAGCGCCTCCTGAACGATGCGATAGACGCAGGTCTTGTGTTCTTCGGACAGGTCTTCGGACACCTGGTCCGCCTCCACCCGGATGCGGATTCGGTTGCGCTTGGATGCCTCCCGCGCCTGCCACTCCAGGGCCGGCACCAGTCCAAGGTCGTCGAGCATGGAGGGACGCAACAGCAGCGCCATGTTGCGCACCGTGCTGATGGCGGCCTCCACCAGGTGCTTGATTTCGACGGCCTTCCCGACTACGGCCTCCGAGCCGCTGGCGCCAATCAGCGTGGACAGGTTCGCCATTTCCACCAGAACCGCCGTCAGCGCCTGCCCCACTTCATCGTGCAGTTCGCGGGAAATCGAGCGGCGCTCGTTCTCCTGGGCCTCCACCAGGCGGGCGGACAACTGCTGCAGCTCCGCGCGCGCCTCCGCCATTTCCAGGTAGTGGTCCGCGGTCACGCTTTCGAGGCGGAGGATCTTGCGAATGCTGAAGGAAGCCAGCAACAGCCCCAGTCCGATGGTGAGGCCGACGGTAATGGCCAGCCGGCGGCGCGACAGGCGGAAGATTTCGTCAACCTTCAACTTTCCCTCGCGGAGCTGCGACTCGTTGATCGCGCCGATCTGGTCGGCGATGGCGAGCATCGACATCCGCCGGGGAAACACCTCATCGCGAAGAAAAGCGTAGCCGTTCCGCTGGCGCTGTTCGGTGGTCCATTCAAACACCGGCTCCAGGACGCGCCAATAAGCCGCCAGTTTGTCGCTGAGCGCCTCGAACGGTTGCGATTCCTGCGGATTCAACAGACTGCGGTACTGTTGCAGCGCCGAATCCGTATCGTTGCGCGTCTCCAGAAGGCTGTAGCGGTGGCCTTCGGCTTTGCCGCTCTCCTTTTCCAGCAGGTAATCGCGAACGTAGGTGCCCGAGATGTAGACATCGGCGCGAATCCGGTCCAACACGCGCGTCCGCAACTGGAACTCCTCGCGGATGTTAGCGTTCGACTTCTGGATCTGTTCGAACGCCTGCATGCCATCGACGGCGGAGAAGGCCATGAGCAGCAGCAGGCCGCCGAACCCGCCCATCAACACCAGCCGGCTGCTCAGAACCAGTGTGACATTCGGGCGAGGGAGCACTAGTAATATGATAGTCCGTCAATACTTCAGCCCATAACCGACCTTGAACAGCGGATCGTAATTGGCGCTGTGGATGTTCAGCGGAAGTTGCGCCATGGATTTGGGCCAGGAGTAGGAGAGCTTTCCGGTGGGCTTGTAGTCGCCGAACAGGACATCGGCCACGCCCTGCCCTTCGGTGCCCGGCAGCCAGGCAGCCATGAAGCCATCCACGCCGTTCAACACGTCATTGACAATCATGGGACGGCCCGAGATCAGCACGACGGCAATCGGGATGCCGGCGCTTTTCAGGTTCTGATAAGCGGCCAGGTCCTCTTTGTCGAGCGAGAGGTCGGCGCGGTCGCCGTTCATTTCCGCGTAGGGCCGCTCGCCGATGACCAGCACCGCCACGGTCGCTCCGGCGGCGCCGGCGCCGTCCCTGGAATAGGTGACCCTGGAGTTCTTGTCGGCGGTCTTCTGAATGGCGGCCAGCACGGTCGTCCCGCCGGTGGTGATCGGCCCCACTTTGCCCTGCCAGTCGATGGTCCAGCCGCCGCACTGAATGCCGATGTCGTCGGCGCTCTTGCCGGCCACGTGAATGCGGGCGGCCTTCTTCGCAAGCGGCAGCACGTTGTGGTCGTTCTTGAGCAGCACGATAGATTCACGCACCGCCTGGCGCGCCAGTGTGCGATGCTCGGGCGAGCCGAAACTCTTCTGAACCGCCGGATCGGCCAGCGGGGGCTTCCTGCCATCCATCATGCCCATGGCAAATTTGACCCGCAGAATGCGCGTCACGGCGTCATTGATGCGCGTCATCGGCACCTTGCCTTCGTCCACCAGCGCCTTGAGGTCGGCAATGAATTCGCGGTAGCGCGTGGGCTCCATCACCATATCCATGCCGGCATTGATCGATGTGGCTACGGCTTCCTTGAAATTCGGGTTGAGCTGGTCTACGGCGTTGTAGTCGGAGATCAGGAAACCTTCGAATCCGAGCTCCTGTTTGAGGATCTCGGTCATCAGCCGCTTGCTGGCCGAGCACTTCACGCCGTTCCAACTGTTGTAGGAGGGCATGATGGTGCCCACGCCGGCGCGAATGGCCGCCAGGTATCCGGGCAGGTGGATCTTGCGCAGGGTGGCTTCGTCCACGCGCGTATCGCCCTGGTCCATGCCTTCGCGGTTCTGGCGGCGCACCGAGCCGTACGTGGTGCCACCATCGCCGATGAAATGTTTGGCGCAGGCCAGCACGGCCAGCGGATTGGCCAGGTCCGGCCCCTGCAACCCGCGGACGGCCGCTTCGCCCAGCGGGCGGACGATGTTCGGATCCTCGGAAAAGCCCTCGTAGGTGCGCCCCCAGCGGATGTCTTGCGGCACGGTCACGCAGGGAGCGAAGGTCCACTGGATTCCGGTGGCGCGGACCTCCTCGGCGGTGGCGCGCCCGATCTTCTCCACCAGGGCCGCATTGCGCGTGCAGCCCAGGCCAATATTATGCGGGAAGATGACGGCGCCGATCACGTTATTGTGCCCATGCAGCGCATCGATCCCATAGAGGATCGGAATCTGGAGGCGGGTTTTGGCGGAGTGTTCCTGAATGCGATTGTAGAGGCTGGTCCAGGCCTCGAGACTGTTGCCCGCCTTCGGGTCGGAACTCCCGCCGCTGAGGACCGAGCCGATGAAGAGGTTTTCGAGGTCGGCCGGATCCTTGAGGGCGTCCTGTTCGGGCTGGGTCATCTGGCCGATTTTTTCCTGGAGAGTCATCCGCGCGAGGAGCGCTTTTACTTGCGGATCGAAGGAGGAAAGCGCTTTGGGTCCGGCGGCGGCGCGGGAGAAGTAGAAGCCGCCGGCCAGGGCGATGGTCAGGAGCGCGAGGTTGCGAAGTTTCATGGAATCTCCACCTCCGCTTGTAGCATGTTTTGGCGCTGTGCGCGCCCCGGGTTTGACATATGCGGCGGCCGTGATATACCTTTCCAGACTTGAGAAGCTTCAAGCCATGGACGCCATTCTGGAAGTGGAGGGACTGCACAAATCGTTCGGAGGCATCCGGGCACTGGAGGGCGTGAATCTATCGGTGGCTCGCGGAGAGGTCCACGCCATCACGGGCGAGAATGGGGCGGGCAAGTCCACACTGATGCGGACGGTGGCGGGCCTGGAGCAGCCCGATGCCGGACGCATCCGCTTCCACGGGCGCGGCATCGCCATGATCCACCAGGAATTGCTGCCGTTTCCCGATTTGACGGCCGCCGAAAACATCTGCATGGGACAGGAACCGGCGCGGTGGCTGCCCGGGTGGCTCGACCGCCGGGCTATCGACCGCCGCGCGCGCGAGCTGCTGGACCGTCTGGGCATGGCGTTCGACCCGACGCGGCGAATGCGCGATTTGAGTTTCGCCGAACAGCAGTCGGTCGAGATCGCCAAAGCACTGGGGCGCGACGCGGACCTGCTCATCATGGACGAGCCCACCTCGGCGCTCTCCGAACGCGAATCGGAGATGCTGTTCCGGATCATGCTCGACCTGCGGCAACGCGGCGTGACGATCGTTTACATCTCGCATCGCATGGCCGAGATTTTTCGGCTTGCGGACACCATCACGGTGATGCGTGACGGCCGCCACATCACCACTCAGCCCGCCGCCGGACTCGACGAGGCGCGGTTGATTGCGTTGATGGTTGGACGGGCGCTTGAAAGCGCCGCGCCCCGGCCGCTCGCCAGGCCCGGAGAGGTGGTGCTAGAAGTGCGCGGGCTGACCCGCCGTGGGCGATTTCACGACGTCGGCTTCGCCCTGCGGCGCGGCGAGATTCTGGGCCTCGCCGGACTCATGGGCGCCGGCCGGACCGACGTGGCGGCCGCCATCTACGGCCTGGCACCCGCCGACCGCGGAGCCATTCTGGTGAACGGTCGTCCGGTGCGGATCGAGTCGCCCGCCGATGCCCTGGCGTATGGAATCGGCATGGTGACCGAAGATCGCCGCCAATACGGGTTCATCCCCGAGATGTCGATTCGCGAAAACGTCACGCTGTCCAGCCTGGACCGCTACCTCGCGGGGCCGTTTCTTCACCGCGCGGCCGAGACCGCCGCCGCCGTCCGCCAGATTCGCGAATTCGGCGTACGCAGCGCCGGCACCGAGCAGCCGGTGAAAAACCTGAGCGGCGGCAACCAACAGAAGGTTGTGCTGGCCCGGACGCTGCTTGCCTCACCGGCGATCCTGATTCTGGATGAGCCCACGCGCGGCATCGACGTCGCTGCCAAAGCCGATATCTACGGATTGATCGCCCGCCTGGCCGGCGAAGGCAAGGCCATTCTGCTGGTTTCTTCGGAAATGAACGAAATCCTCACCCTTTCCCACCGCATCCTGGTGATGCGCGAGGGCTCGGTGGTGGCCGAATGCCGGCCCGCCGGGGCCACGCCCGAAGAGATCCTGCGCTGGGCGATGCCCTCATGAAGAAGCGAAAATGGCCGGCGCAGCTGGGCCTGGCGTTGGCCCTGGCCGCGCTGATGGCCGCGCTCTCGGTGGCGCGGCCGAATTTCCTGACGGTGGCGAACCTGGTGAATCTGGTCCGGCAGATCTCGATCAACGGGATCCTGGCGGTGGGTGTGACCTACGTGCTGTTGACGGGCGGCGTCGATCTTTCGCTCGGATCCGTGGTCGCGCTCACCGGCGTGGTGGCGGCCGGATTCGCGCACCCGGGCCAATACCCCGTGCCGATGCCGGTGGTGATGGGTATTGCCGCGGGAGCCCTTTGCGGGACAGTGAACGGCTGGGTGGTGACACGCGGACGCGTGGCGCCGTTTATCGTCACGCTGGGCATGATGACCTCCGCGCGCGGCCTGGCACTGCTGGTGAGCGGCGGCAGGCCGGTCTCGAACCTCAGCGGCGCCTTCGAACAGATCGGCGGCGGGAGCGCGCTCGGAATTCCCGTGCCCATCGCCATCTTCCTCGCCGTGGCGCTGCTCTCGCATGTGTTTCTGAAGCACATGCGGATGGGCCGGTACATTTACGCGGTAGGCGGCAACGAAAATGCGGCCCGGGCGTCGGGCGTGAAGGTGCGGCGCGTGAAAATGGCCGCCTACACGGTCTGTGGGCTGTTCGCCGGCCTGGCGGGGGTCGTGCTCGCCTCGCGCATCACCACCGGGCAGCCGAACGCGGGCATCGGTTACGAATTGGATGCCATCGCCGCGGTGGTGATCGGGGGCACCAGCCTGAACGGCGGCGTCGGCGGAGTGACCGGCACGGTGCTGGGGGCCCTGCTGATCGGCGTCATCAACAACGGTCTCGACCTGATGAATGTATCCTCGTATTACCAGCAGATCGTGAAGGGCGTGATTATTGTGGGCGCAGTCTGGCTGGACAGGAGCAAGAACAAATGACCAAGGTGACAGCCATGGCCGCGGCCGTATTGCTGCTGGCAGGCTGTTCGGGGCAGAAGCAGCGCGGCATGGTGATCGGCGTCTCGCTGCTCAACCTTTCGAACGAGTTCATCGTGATGCTTAACAAGTCGATGGACGAAAAGGCGCGGCAGTTGGGGGTGGAACTGATCGTCAACGACGCGCAGCGCAGCGCCGACCGGCAGGTGCAGCAGGTGGAGTCGTTCGTGGCGCAGAAGGTGGATGCCATCATTCTGAATCCGTGCGAGGTGGAGGCGAGCTCGCCGGCGGTGGATAAGGCGCTGGCGGCGGGCATCCCGGTAATCAACGTGAATTCGGAAACCCGGTCGGCGCCCACCGCGTTCGTCGGTTCGCGCGACGAGGAGGCCGCGCGCATCGCCATGGGCTACATCGCCCAACGGCTGCACGGGTCGGGCAACGTGGTGATGATGCACGGGTACATGGGGCAGGCGGCGCAGATCAAGCGCAACCAGGGGGCGCGCGAAGTGCTGGCCGCCCATCCCGGCCTGAAGCTTTTGGCCGATCAGACCGCCGAGTGGGACCGCGCCCGCGCCATGGCGCTGATGGAAAACTGGATTCAATTGTATGGCGACCGTATCAACGCGGTCTTCGCCCAGAACGACGAGATGGCCATGGGAGCGCTGATCGCGCTGGAGCAGGCCGGCCGCAAGGGCAAGGTGCTGGTGGTGGGGGTGGACGCCATCGCGGACGCTTTGCAGGCGGTGCGCGACGGGAGGCTGGATGCCACGGTGTTTCAGGACGCCAAGGGGCAGGGCGGAGCCGCGGTGGAGACGGCGGTGAAGATCGTGCGCAAGCAGGCGTATGAGAAGGAGAGGATGATCCCGTTCCGGCTGGTCACAAAGGAGAACGTGGGGGAGTTTTTATGAACGTGGAGCGGCGGGAGTCGGCGCCACCAATAGGCCGATCAGAAATTCTGGAACAACCACACGTTGCTCGACGAGATGCGCTGCGAGAAGGCGACGCGGCGTCCATCGGACGACGGAAATACGTCCGGCGCGTGCCTGGCAGAACCTTGGGCCAGAACCCGGCAGTTGCCATCGCCGTCTACATAAGAGATTTTCCAATTCACGGGCCATTCGGAGGTCAGGAACCATCCTCTGCCGTCCGCCGGGGCATTGAGCGAATGCAGGTGTGAGCAGCCGCTCACCACGAGCTCCCGCGCGGAGACAGATCCCGGGGGCGAGAGGAATCACGTGGAGGCGCGCCCGCTCGGCTTCCCAGCGCGCCCAAGCGAGCCGCGAACCATCCGGTGAGATCGTCCAGGAGACCGGATGCGCCCGGTCGGCAGGGATGCGGGCGATCTCGCCGGCCCGGCCGACGAAGCCGCGCATCGCATCGAATGTCCGGAACACGATTTGATTCCCCTGTTGCTGCGCGAGCACGCAAGGGCCGCCCGGCACGCCGGCACAGGCAAAGTGCAGTCCCCACTCCGAAATGCCGGCCGCCTGGAGCACCAGTTCGGTGGGGCCGCCGGAGAGGGGCATTCGCACCACCGAGACGGGGCTTGAAGCCAGCCAGTTTTTCGGCCGGTCGATGTAAAGGAGCCACCTGCCATCCGGGCTCAGACGCGGCGAAAAGGAATCGTCGGCGGAATGGACGACAGGCTCATCCATCACAGACCCGAGGTTTTGCCTGAACAGCTCCCATGCGCCGTTTCGGTTGGAATCAAACACGACCGCCCGGCTGTCCGGCATCCAGGCGCGCGGAAAATCTTCACGGCCCAGCCCGAGCGTGAGGCGGTGGATGTTCTCGAAATTGGGCGCCCCGGCGTTCAGATCGGCCACAAAAACGCTGTGCTCGACGACCGCGTTTCGGACCATGAGGAGCGTGCCGGCGGCGGAACCGAGGCCGGCGACCGGCTCGGAGAATTCAGTGATCAGGGTCGTCCGCGAGGTCGAATCCATGCCGAAAAGCCGGCCGCCATAGTTGCTCGATGGATTCGCGCCGAGTAGCTGCGCGTAGATCACGCGGCCCCCGGCGCTCACCACATCACCGCTGAAATCCGACCCGCTCAGCATCACGGAACGTTTGCCGCTCGCGATGTCGTAGCCGTCGATCGTACCCGTGTTTCGCCGAAGCTGCGGGTTCCACCGGTAGCGGACCCACATCAGGTGCCCGCCGTCCCTCCACGCAACCGGCCCGAATGTTTCGCCCACGTTCCCGATCACCAGCGTTCGAAGCCCCTCGCCATCGGAGCGCATCAGCCGGATTTCGGGCGCCATGACCTTCGCCGCTTCGGGAGGGCTCCAGCACGGGCCGCCGCTCATTGCGATCCGCCCCCCATCCGGGGAGACCGCCGCATCCAGGCCATCGCCGAGTTGGACGGGCGGGTTGCTGCCCATCACCTGCATGATCCACAGTCCCGGGGTGTCCGCCTGGGCGGCGAATCCGCCGACCAACAGCCTGGCTCCGTCGCGGAACCAACTCAGGCTGAGCGCCGTGAACGACGCCGCGGGCATCGCCAGGGGATGCGTCTCGCCGGTCTCGATCTGCTGGACGAAGACGCCGCCGGCATTGGCGTACGAGGCCAGTTTTCCGTCCGGCGATATGGCCGAGGCAGTCACGGCGAGGTCCGGGCCGAAACTCGTCAGGCGCGTGCGCCGAACTTCCGGGGCGTGCGGGAGCCGGACTGTGACCAGCCACACCGCTACGCCCGCCAGCACGATTCCGATGACCGCCGCCCACAGCGGCACCCCGCGAATGCGCGGCCGCCCGGTTCCGGTTCGGGCACCGTCGCCGGCATCGCGCCGTCTTCGATGACCTGGATTTCGGCATTCAATCGGCAGCCCTTGCGCGGCACGGTCTCGATGTACGGCCCGTTTTCCTCGCCCAGTGTTTTGCGCAGGAGCGATACATAAACGGTCAGGTTCGAGCCGTCGACAAAGCTATCGGGCCAGATCGCCTGCATCAACTCTTCCCGCGTCACCAGCCGGCCGTGGTGCTCCACCAGGTATACGAGTGTGTCGAACGCTTTGGGAGCCAGCGGCACCGGCGCATCGTCCCGCAGGAGGCGGTGATTCGCTGGTTCCAGCCGAAACGGTTCGGTGGACGGCACGGTCAACAACGGCGTGATCTCGCTCGACGGCGGAACCAACACCCCCATCCTCACCAGTAACGCGGCCAAAACAGGTTTCGTGCGGGCCGTTGCGCTGGCGGTAAATCCGGCGTCGTGTCTGGCTGTCGCGGCGGGGCTACCTGCCCGCGCAGGCACCATCACCATCGATTTCAGTCAGCCCGTATTTACGGTGCTGCCCGGACAAACCAATGTGGCAGCGTTTGCGACTCTGACAAACACCGATCCGCTGAACCCGGCATTTCTCAACGGCGATAACATCAGCGTGCCGGGCGGGACCATTGTCACGGATGAGTTTTTTGCGAACGTGCCGTTCTTACTCGACCCTGGTCAAACGTCGCCGCTGCTCGAACTGTTCCATTTCGACGTGGCGCCCGATGCAGCCGGTACGCTCAGCGGCACTTACCAGGTACTCGGTGGCGTGGGCACAGCCAACTCATTCAACTTCGACCCGGTGGCGTCCCAGGCGTTTTCCATCCGTGTGGCAACGCTTCCCGAACCCTCGCTGAACCTGCTGGTCGGCGCGGCCCTGCTTGGTATTTCTCTGGTGGGACGTAAGAAGGTCCGGCGGCGGCAGAAAGCGGTCAGGATGCCGTTCCAAATCCTTTGCGTGACGCTGGCGGTGTTCTCCTTACAGCCAGTGAGCCGAGCAAGCAGCTTGCTGGTTTCGTACACATCCACAGCGGGTGGAGGCGGAGTGGACCTGTTTTCGCTGGTGCCGCAGTCGGCGGGAACGGTGTTCGATTCAGAAAACGCCCCGGTCACTTCACTGACCGTCGCGAACCAAACGGCGTACTGGGTAAGTGGCACGCAGATACTCGCTGACAGCCTGGCCGATCAGACCGGAGGAGCGGGAAAGACCGCGTTGCCCAGTATTCCGTTTGGCGGAGTGACCATCAGCGACCTCGCGGTAGATCCCGCAACAAACTCGTACCTGGTCGGCTGGATCGCACCCGGCTACGGCTGGTTCATCGCTCAGTATCCATTGACACCCCCGGGTAATTTCAATATCTTCGTGAACTCGTCGGCTCCGGTGCAGGGATTGACGGTGGTGGGCAATACGGCTTACTGGTTCGAAGGAACCAACGTCTGGTCGCAGAATCTGGATGGCACCGGGAAGACCCTGGTGCAGAATTTTCCGTTCGGGGGTATTTCGCTAAGCGACCTCGCCATCGATCCGGCTACCCAGACGTACCTGTTGGGCGCGTCATCGACTGGTTTGCCGCCGCTGCTGGCACAGTATCCCTTGACTCCAAACTCGATCGGACGAGTGTTCGCCGCCGCCAACGACAACGTTGCCGCACTAACGATTGCGGGTGATCGAGTGTACTGGATCGATGGCTCCAGCGTCTGGTCGGAGAATCTCAACGGGACAGGCCTGACGCTGCAACAAACGCTGCCCTCCGGGTTCACGCCTACGGATTTGGCAGTGTCTCTGGACGCACCGGTGCCGGAACCTGCCAGCGCGGCCATGCTCGGAGGTGGGCTGATTCTCTGGTGTCGGTCCACCGCAAGCATCGGCGGCGCGCGGCGCGCGGAGCGGACGGAAATCGGCGCCGCCCGCTTTGGCATATCAGAGCGTTGCGGCGCTTTTTCAGATCGAAGCGATCGCCCGGCGAGAGCACGTAGTATTGTTTGCCGTCGGAAGCGGAACGGTATTGGGAATCGTGAATGAAGACTTTGCTCTTGCCGATCACTTCGAAGGTGTTGCCGTGGACGACGATGGCGGTGCTTTCGTCGATGCCGATGCCGAGCAGTTCAGGGTGTGCGGCAATCACGGGGTCCAGGTCGGCCTCGCGGTGGCGCGTGATGACGTGCTGGTCAATGGCGGCGTTGCGGAGAAAGCCCAGGCCCGTCTCATAGCCCGGCGCCATCATGATCGTGTTCCCTTCTCTCGCTCCGCGGACCAGGTAGGAGCCTTGAATGGTAGCGCCGGCGGAACTTCCACCGATCACGCCGCCGCGCTCGAGCACCCGGAAAAGCTCCTTCTCGGTGCGCGTGTTCAGATAGGAATCGACTAAGCGCCATTGGCGCCCGCCTTCGAACCAGACCGCGCGAGCGTTTTTCAGCGGCGCGACGAAGGCCTCGGAGTCGGCTTCCTGGCGGTCGCGGGTGTGCAGGATGACGACGTTCTTCACACCGGCACGCGCCAGGAAGTTGTCCGCATCGGTCGCTCGCGGCGTGCCCTCTTCCGCGGTTGGAATGAAAACCATGGGCGCGTCCTTACCGCCGGCAAGGTCGATGAACCGGTTCACGATTTCCGGACCAAGCTGGCCTCCACCGACAATCACGAGAGTCCCGCGCGAGGGGCCCAGCGAGGCGGCCAGAGCGACCGAGAGCATCGCGGCCAGGATGGCGCCACCCGCGCGGCAGAAGGAACGCATACAGCGTAATATATGATTCTCGGAAGCAATATGCAAAAGACGATTCCAGCCGTGCTGTGGTGTGCGGCAGCCGTGGCAGCGGCCACCGTTCCACCGAACCTCTACGATCAGCTTCAGTGGCGCCTGATCGGGCCGTTTCGCGGCGGCCGGGCGGTGGCGGTCAGCGGAGTGGCCGGAGAGGGCACCACATTTTATTTCGGTTCGGTGGGGGGCGGGATCTGGAAGACGACTGATGCTGGCATGGTCTGGACACCGATTTTCGATGGCGAGCGAATCGCTTCGATCGGCGCGTTGGCGGTGGCGCCGTCGAATCCGGCGGTGATCTACGCGGGAACGGGCGAGACCGATATCCGCTCGCAAATCGCGTTCGGCGATGGCGTGTATAAATCGACCGACGCGGGCAAGACCTGGAAGAATGCCGGGCTGCGCGACACACGCGCCATCGGAAAGATCCTCATCGATCCGGCCAACCCGAACCGGGTGTTCGTGGCGGCGCTGGGGCACGTGTACGGTCCCAACGAGGAACGGGGAGTGTTCCGGTCGATCGACGGCGGAGCGACGTGGCAGAAGGTGTTGTTCACCAGTCCCGACGTCGGTGCGGTGGACCTGGCCTGGGACGCGGCGAATACCAAGGTGATCTACGCGACCTTGTGGAACGCCCATCGTCCGCCCTGGAGCACCTACGCACCGATCGAGGGGCGCGGCAGCGGGTTGTGGCGCTCCACCGATGGCGGCGATCACTGGAGCCCGATCACGGGACGCGGACTGCCCGAGGGCTCCTGGCACCGCTCGTGCGTGGCGGTGGCGTCCGGCGGACGGAGAGTGTACGTGGTGGTGGACGCGCAGGGAGGTGGGGGCCTTTACCGCTCCGACAATGGGGGAGAAACGTGGATGCGCACCAGCGCCGAGGCGCGACTTACCAGCCGCGAGTGGTACTTCGGCCGCGTCGTGATCGATCCCAAAAACTTCGACGTGGTGTACATACCGAATGTGGCGCTCTACCGCTCGACGGATGGGGGAAAGACGTTCACCGTGCTGAAAGGCGCGCCCGGAGGCGACGATTACCAGAACCTGTGGATCGACCCCACCGAACCGCGACGAATGATCCTGTGCGCGGACCAGGGCACCACCATCAGCGTGGATGGAGGCGCCTCGTGGAGCACGTGGTACAACCAGCCGACGGCGCAGATGTACCACGTCATCACCGACGAGCGCTTCCCGTACGCGGTTTACGGATCGCAGCAGGATAGCGGCACGGCGGCGGTCATGAGCCGGACCGACCACGGACAGATCGACGCGCGCGACTGGTTCTCGGTGGGCGGAGCAGAGAGCGGATACATCGCCATCGACGGCAAGGACGACAACATTCTCTACGTAGGCAATACCAACGGGAGCCTGTCCCGATTCGATCGGCGGACGGGGCAGGCGCAGAACATCACGCCCTGGCCCCTGCGGGGCGCCTTCGGAGGCACCATTGCGACGCAGAAGTACCGCTATCCGTGGACCGCGCCATTGGTGTATTCCAAGGTGGACAGCACGCTCTACTTAGGTTCGCAGTATCTATTGAAGACGACGGATGGAGGGCTGAACTGGAAGGAGATCAGCCCGGATCTGACGGGTGACACGCGCACGGACAAGAGCGCGAGCGGGCCGGAGGCCACACCGGCCAACGCGCGGGCACTGGGCTACGGCGTGATTTATGCGATCGCGCCTTCGCCCCTGCGGGCCGGTTTGATCTGGGTGGGCAGCGACACCGGGCTTCTGCATCTCACTCGCGACGGAGGCGCGCACTGGACCGATATCACGCCGAAGGGGCTGGCGGACTGGAGCCGGGTGACCCAGATCGAGGCGTCGCATTTCGACCCGGCGGTAGCCTACGCCACCGTGGATCGGCATCGCATGGAAGACTACCACCCGTACGTCTACCGTACCCGCGATTACGGCAGGACGTGGGCGCTGGTGGTGGATGGCTTGCAAGGGCCGGCATACGTAAATGGCATCCGCGAGGACCCGGCGCGGAAGGGCCTGCTGTACGCCGCAACGGAACTCGGCATTTCGGTGTCATTCGACGACGGGGACCACTGGCAGTCCCTCCAACAGAACCTGCCGGCGGTGTCGGTCCGCGACCTGGTGGTGCACGGCGACGACCTGGTGATTGCCACTCACGGCCGGGGGTTCTGGATCCTGGACGACATAACGGCCCTGCGGCAGATGGATGAGCATGCTGCCGGTTCCGACGAATTGCTCTTCAAACCGACAACCGCGATCCGGATGAACCCCGAGAATTTCACGGGAACACCATTCCCGGTGGAAGAGCCGAAGGCAAAAAACCCGCCCGAGGGCGCGATCATCGACTACTATCTTCGGAGCGCGCCCCAAGGCGAGGTGCGGCTGGAAATTTTCGATGCCCGGGGGGAGTTGGTACGGCGCTATTCGACCGCGCAGCGCATTCAGGCGGGGCCGCGGCGAGGCTCGCAGGCGATTGCGGACGTGTGGATTCCCGCGCTGCCGCAGTTCACGGGGAGAGCCGGCATGAATCGTTTCGTGTGGGACCTGCGTTATGGAACAGGAGGACCACAGGTAATACCGGGGACGTACCAGGTGAGGTTGACGGCAAACGGCCGGACGCAGACGCAAAAGCTGACAGTGAAGCTCGATCCACGATCGACGGCCACCGCGGACGATGTCGCAAAGCAGTTCGAGCTCAGCATGAAATGCTGGCTGGCGATCGGGCAGGCGACGGAAGCGATGGGCAAAGGCAGGAACATGAGCGACGTCCTGAACCGGCTGAGAACGGCGTTGAGCGTGGCCCAAAGCGCGGATCGGACGCCGCCCGCCGCGGCGTACACGCTGTACGAGGGGGCAATGAAAACCGTCCAGAACTCCACGACGAACCCTAAAGGCGGTGGTTTGCCCCGATGACGGGGTAGGATGGATTTATGCTCAAAGGTATGTTCGAGGTCGAGTGCCCGTGTTGTGAAGCGATTCTCACGATCGATCCCGAGACCCGAGCCGTGATCGCTCATACCGTGCCGGAAAGGCCCCTGCCGATTGAGGACCTGGCGGCGGAGGTAGCCAAGCTAAAGGGGGAGGGGGCGCGGCGGGAAGAGGTATTCCGCAAGTCTTTCGAGGCGGAGAAGACTCACGGCAAGGTGTTGGAGAAGAAGTTCGACGAACTCTTCAAACGCGCCAAGGAAAATCCCGATCTGACGCCGCCCAAACGCGATATCGATCTGGATTGAGGTTGACTATTCCGCCGCTACCAGCAGGCTTTCGGCGAAGGGCCACTCCGGGTCCACCCACTGCGCCGCCAGGCGAAAACCGGCGGTGCCCGCCAGGTCCCAGATCTGCTCGCGGCGGAACTTGTGGCAGGCTTCGGTGCAGATGGTTTCGTTGGGCACGATATCTACGATCAGGTCGGCCTGTTTGATATTGACAATCTGGTAGACCAGGGAGCGCAGGTGCATTTCGATGCGCTGCGCGCCGGCGTCGTAGCGCACGAGGTGTTCGAACTGGCGCAAGTCGAAATCGGCGTCGAGTTCGCGGTTGATGCGCGCCAGCAGGTTGAGATTGAAAGCCGCGGTTACGCCGGGAGGATCGTCGTATGCCGCCAGCAGGTCATTCACCGGCTTGACCAGGTCGGCGCCGAGCAGCAGGGCATCGCCGGGAGCAAGACACATGCGAATGGCGAGCAGGAAATCGATAGCCGCTTCGGGTTCGAAATTCCCGATGGTGCTGCCGAGGAAAAGGATGAGCAGGGTCTGCCCGGGCGCGCGGCGCGCGGCGACCTGCCGGAGGCCTTCGAGGTAGGAGGCCTCAAGGGCGAAGACGGCCCCCAGCGCGGCGAGATCCTGCGCGCAGCGGGATAGCGCAATGCGCGAAAGATCGATGGGATAGTAGACTACGACCTGGCGTCGGTGAAGCTGCTCGAGAACGGGCCTTGTCTTTGACCCGGTGCCGCTGCCCAGCTCGGCGACAATGACATTTCCCGGCAGGAGATCGACCAGATCCGCGGCGTGGGTATGGAGCAGGCGGGCGTCGGCGCGTGTCAGCCCGTACTCGGGAAGCAAGGTGATGGCTTCGAAGAGCGCCGAGCCGACATCGTCATAAAGATAGCGGCAGGGCAGAGTCTTCTGCTCGGTGCGGGTCAGTCCGGACCGAACCTCGCGGGCGAACTCGTTATCGAGAGCGCGTCCGAACATCAGCACTCAATCAGCCGGAAGGTGGCGTGGACATACGGATACGCCGGGCGGAACCAGTTGCGAAACGACGGCCGCAGGAAACAGGCGGCCGTGGCAGGGGCGGCGCCCTTCAGCACATAGTGGCGGCCGTCGAAGAACGGAGCGGAGTAGTTGGTATAAAACGGGAATGGTTCGAAGCCAGGAAAGGGGGCGAACACGGTAGAGGTCCACTCCCAGCCGTTACCGATCATCTGGGACGGGACGGCGCCGAGATCGTCGCGATCGTCCGCTGTGACCGATACCGGATCCCAGTGGCGAAAATCGTGATTGGCCGACGCCGGCGCGGAGTCAGACGCGCGGTGAAACTGGGCTTCGCTGAGCAGGGACTTGCCGCGCCAGCGGGCATACGCCGCAGCCTGATCGTGCGTAACATAGACCGGAGCATCGAGCGGCAAGGGAATCTCGGCGAGCATGCCGCGATAAAAGCGGCGGCCGGCGCGTTCGGACCAATAGAACGGCGCTTCGGCACCGGACTCGACGAAATCCAGGTACTCGCGGTTGGTGACTTTGTATTTAGCGACCGAGAATGCCGCGACCTCTACCGCGTGGGCCTGAAATTCGTTATCCCAGCCGAACCCATCGGCGGCGGACCGTCCGAGACGGGCTGTCCCCGCGGGAATGTCGATCATGCGGGGCGCGGCGTCGCGTTGGCCGTTCTCAAGCAGCCCGGCGGTAGCCCCCCGTTTCCGTTCATAGGGGAGATTGTGCAGGATGTAGGCAAACGTCTCCGCGTGCATCAGCCGGTGCTCGACGGCCACTTGTAACAACTGTTCCGGCACGTCATCCAGCACCGCGTCGATTTCGTCGCGGACGCGCTGGTTGTAGCGCTCGACCTCGGCGATCCCCGGCCAGTCCGAGGGTTGGTCGGACGGCAGATTGCCGGGCGGCGGGTCGATGCCGAATGCGAACAGCCGGTCGAATTCGTTGTGGAACGAACGCATGTCCAGGGCGTAGCGGCCGAGCAGATTCCAGTCGAAGGCTTCGAGGTGGCCGATATAAAAGATGATGCGGTGGCGCTCCGGGATGGGGCGCTCATACACGGAATCGGGACTGACCAGACCGAAGAGGGCGTCAGTGCGTCCACGAGCCAGCGCCAGCGCCTGGGCAACTGCGGGTTGGATACGCATACGGAAACGTCGTTCCAGTCTAACGAAATCAGAACAGGAGGCACTGTGCGTTGTTTTACAGTAAAGCCGCCCTATGAGCGGAAAGAACCAGGAACGCGGCCAGCGCCGATTGTTTTTGATCCTGCGTCCAGGGAGGACCGAGGTGGCGCCCCAGGTGGTTCACGGTCTCGCAGAGCTCAGCGGGCGCTGCCACCAGTTCCGCTGCGCGAATCCCGGTTACAGGAATCCCCAGGGTCTGGCACGCGCGGCGAAAAACAGAGCGGAAGAACTCGCCCTCGGCCGCATGGATGAGCGCGTGAGAAGCCAGAATGCGAGCCAGTTCCGGCAGCGGCCGTCCGCCGGCTTCGAGGATGGCGGCGCGTGAGACGGTGACGTCACGGCTGGTGAGGTCGCGCACGGCGGCCTGAAGCTGTTCCACGGCGCGGCTGCCGGAAATCTCCGCGCAGTGCGCGAGATGACGTTCCGCGGCACCCAGCTCCATCGCTTCCACGAAATGGTAAGGCTGCCGGGCTCCCGGAACTGCATCGTCAATGCAGACCAGGCGTCGGCGGTCGAGCACCTCGAGAGGTTCGACCACGGCAGCCATGGCCGCCCAACCGGAGTGAATCCGCATGCCGATGCCAGCGCGCATGGGGAAAGGTATATCACATCATCGAAACGACAAGAACGCCGCGGCCCCAAATGCCGCCACGCCGAACAGGAGCCATGTGACGTAATCGGGAACGATGCCGCTGTGGAGGTGGCGGAGGGCGCCGATCGCCGACACCAGGAAACGGCGCCGGCGGAATGCCCTGCGGACCCGCGCGGAGCCGAGCGTGAGAGCGGCCAGCAGGCCGGCGGCCAGCACGGTGGCGAAGGCCCGCCTGAGGTCGGATCCGGTAGCAGGGTGCTCATGAACCGTAGGTGGGTAGGGAGTGAGCAGGTCGAGCACGCGCCCGGCATAGGCCGCGTGGTCCTGGATTTGAATGGCCGCCGATTCGGCAGCGCCGGTAAGGCGCGGCGCGAGGCCCACGAGCACGCCCGCCACCATGAGAGCGGCGGCGGGAACATACATGGAGGCCGGTGTGTGCCAGTGTCCGCCCTCGGTGTCGCGAACATCGCGGATTTTCAGACCGCGCACCTTGACCTGTTCGCCGGCCGGTCCCCAGCGCAGGAAGGTGTGGCCCGCGAAGCGGAAGAGCGCGGCAGCCGTGGCGCCGCCCGACAGGAAGAACACCCACTCCGTCCAGCCGTAGCCGAGATTCCAGGCGGAGGCGCTGATCATGTTTTCTCCCCAGAAGGTGCCGAACGGCGGAATTCCGGCCAGGCCGGCCGCGCCTAGAAAGAGGATCGCGCCGGTCCATCGAAGGTGGCGCACGCGCGCCGTCAGCTCGATTTCATCCACGGTGCCGGTGCGGTGGAGCAGAATGCCCGCCGCAAGAAAAAGAGCGCCCTTGATCATGGCGTGTCCCATGGCGTAGATGGAGGCGCCGGCAAGGCCTTCGCGGGTCAGCAGTCCGACGCCCACCAGCATCAGCCCCATGTGGCTGATGGTCGAGAACGCCAGCATTCGTTTCAGGTGCCGCTGGGCGTAGCACATCAGCGCCCCGAGAAGGGCGGTGACGGCACCGAAGGCCACCAGGATGTTGCGCAGATCGTTCTGATGGGCCGCCATGGCGGTGGAAAACACGGCCCAATAGATCCGCACGACGGCGAACAGGCCGAGCTCGACCATGATTCCGGAAAACAGCACGCATACCGGCGCGGGAGCCACGGTATGCGCATCGGCCAGCCAGAAGTGAAACGGAACGATGGCGGCCTTGATGAAGAAGCCGGAGGCGAGGAACACGAACGCCGCGACCAGCAGCCCATCGGTAGTGCTATCGAGGACTCTGCCGAGTTGGGCCAGGTTCAACGCGCCCGTGCGGCCGTAGACGAGGGCAATGCCACAAAGCACGAGGAAGGACCCGATGGTGTTGGTGACGGCAAAATTCAGCGCGCCCGCCAGCGGTCCGGGCGATTCCGATTTGAAGCTGCAGAGGGCAAAAGCGGAGACGCTCATCAGTTCGAAGAAGACGAACAGGTTGAACAGGTCGCCGGTGAGGCTGAACCCGCCGATGGCGCCCAGAAAAATAAGCAGGAGGACCTGGAACAGCGAGCCGGCGGTATCGAAATAGCACCAGGAAAAGACCAGCGCGGCGGTCACCAGAATGGCGGCGACCAGAACCAGCATCGCGCCGGTATTATCGACCACGAAGCAGATGCCGATGGCCGTTCCGCCGCGCGGGACCCATCCGCCGAACCAGTAGACGATGGGATCGTAGCGCGAGTTCACGACCAGCGATACGGCCGCCCCGGCAACGATAACCGAAGTGAGGATGGCCAGCGACATCGCCAGTTCGCGCCGCACACGGCGATTGAGGGCCGCCAGCACGGCCGCCATGAACAGCGGCAGCGCAACGGGGATGGGTGTACTGAACACGCTATCCCCGAACGATACCCAGGGCATGCGGATCGAGCTTGCCGGTACGCTCGTAAGCTTGCACAACCAGCGCCAGGAGCAGCGCCGTCACGGTCACCTCGACCACAATATCGGTGAGCATCAGGGCCTGTACGACCGGATCGACCGCGGGCGTGCTCAGCGGGATATCGACAAAGATGGGCGCCACGGCACCGGTTCGATAGCCGATCGTCAGCAGCAGCACGTAGGTGGAGGACTGCACGACGGTGAGGCAGATGACGAGGTGGAGGAGATTGCGGCTGGTAACTACGCCGTACAGGCCAATCAGAAACAGCCAGAGAGCGACGAAGTAAGGGAGATGGGTCATACAGGGTCCTTGCGGACGAGAGTCTCCTCGAGAAAGGCGAGCAGCAGCAGGATCAGACCACAGGCGACTTCCAGACCAACCGCGAGACCGATCAGGACTACCGAGCCTCCCGAGAGGACGTCGCCCGGCCGGCCGAGGGGCAGGAAGTTGGTGAGGAATGGGGTGCCGCCAGCCATTCCGGCAACGCCGACGGCGATGAACGCGACAGCTCCGAGAGCTTCGCCGATCTCCACCAGCATCCGCGGCACCACTCTTCGCAACGCACGGAATTCGCCGGCCACATAGATGAGCAACGGCGCACTCGCCAGGACGACGCCGCCCTGGAAACCGCCTCCCGGGGTGACCTGCCCGTGAGCCACAATGTAGAGTCCGAAAAGAGTTGTGGGACCCACCAGGGCCACTCCGAGGAGACGGATCGCATCGCTTGCCGTGGTGATCTCCCGACCGGCCTCATGGTCGCGCACGCGGCCCGTGCCCTCCCCCTTCTGCGGCCGAAACAGGACCAGCACGCCCATCACGCAAGCGAACAGGATGGACTCCTCGCCGAGCGTATCGAAGGCGCGGAAATCGAAATTGACCGCCGAGACGGCATTGGTGATATGCCGCTCGGGAACGGTCAAGGCGTTGATCGAAGCGCCATAGACCGCCGCGGTACCCTGCACCTGGCCGATCGGCTGCAATCCGGCGAGCCCCCGAAGGAACACGGCGGCGAAGACGGCGGCCGCTGCGATGAACAGGACCAGGCGTGCTCGTGGTTTCACCGCGAACCCTCGTGCGGTTTCTGTTTTTCGTGTCGTCGGCGGATCTTGGCAATCGCCAGCAGGATCATCATCGGCAGGGCGAGGGCGCCCACCACCATCTGGGAGAGCGCCACATCGGGCGCCTGGAAGAGCAGGAAAAGGAGCGCCAGCAGAATGCCGTAGAAACTGACCACAATGGCCTGGCTCAGCGGATCGCGCGTTAAGACGACCGCCGCGCCTCCCAGCGCCACCATGGCAAGGGCCAATGCTTGCAGCCACATCATGAAGGTTCATCCTCCTCCCAATGACCGCGCTGGTGAACGCGGGCTGCGCGCGCGGTGGCATGGGTCAGGACGGGGTTCATCAGGAAGAGAATCGCGCCGGCGAGGATGGCCTTGATACCGGCGGCGCCGAAGCCCTCCCGCAGAATCACGGCGAGGACGACGGCAGCCACGCCGACGGTAGCGGTGGGCGCCAGAAAATGCAGGGCCTGATAGACCGAGCGGGAGAGCCCCACGCCGAGAGCCGTGAGCAGGACGGCGGCGCAGGCCACCACCAGGAGAATCACCACGGCGAGGTTCACATCCACCTCTCCAGGAAGCGGGCAAACACCAGTCCGGCTCCAAAACTGAGCAGCGCCAGGGCCAGGGCCAGATCCATGAACGGCGCCCGATGCATTCCCTCGGCCAACAGCAGGAACATCAGCGTAGCGATGAGCGATGCCGCCTCGAGGCCGACCAGGCGCGACGCCGCGTCATGCCGCAGACAGGCGATACCGCACGGTATCAGGCACAACAGCATCGCGCCGGCGGCGTCGAGCCATGGGTTCATTGGCGTCCACCGAGCTTCACCGATACCAGGGGCGGAGCGGCCGGTTCGAGGCGGTGCAGGAGCATGCGGCCCCGCTTCCGGTCGATGCCGATGACGATGGTATTTGGCGGGAACGTGCTGTACATCGTGGCGAGGGCACGTCGCGTGATGGAAGCGGCGCCTCGGTCGCCTGCGTGGAAGGGAACGCTGAGCAAACGGCCGGTGCGGCGGTCTCCCAAGAACGCCGTTCGTACCAGGCTGCGGGTGAGGCGCCCGCAATCGGCGAGGATCGCAGCAGGGATGTGCCGGAACTCGAGGAGCCAGCGGATTTGCGGACGGAAGCGCGGGTGCTCTGCTCCGCGCACAGCCTCGCCAACCGTGGCCGCAACGGCAGCCGCGGCGATTCCGATGACGAACTCATTCCCGGCCAAGCTGGCCACGAAGAGGAGCCAGAGCGACAGAAACACCGCGAACTGCACGAACCAGCAGACCGCGCGCGTAGGCATCAAGCAAACGCGTGCAAGCACCGTGCCACAGTAAGGGGAATTACGTCAGAGGTCGGGCATGCCCGGGCCTTGCGGGCCCTGGTAAGGCTTGTAGCCATGGCGGCGCAGGACATCGAGCGCGGCGTCCACCGACTGGGGAAGCACATAGAAGAAAGCCCCGGCGCGCACCGAACGGAAGAGGACCCCGCTACGATACTCGTCCGCTTCGACACCGTAATCCACACCGGCCACCGCCAGGAGTTCTTCGAGACGCAACGCGTCCTTCAGTCGTTTGGCTATGTAGATGAGAGTCGGGTCTTGGCCTTCAAAGAAGGCTGCATCCTGTTTCATCGGCTCGGCTCGGCTCGGCGGGCTGCTGCGGGGCGACCACCCCTGCAACTATGCTAGCGTAGAAGGCAGTTAGCCTCACTTCATGCATTCACCTGTTCTGAGCCGGGAAGAGGAACTCTACTGGCTGGCTCTGAAGATGGTGCCGGGTCTTGGCACCAGGACATCGGGCAAACTGCTGGAGCGTTTTCGAACGCCGCAGGCCATCTTTCGCGCGTCGCGAACGGAGTTGGAAGCTGCCGGAATGAGCGGCGCCGTGGCGCAATCGATCGCCAGCGGATGCACGTTCGAGGATGCGGCGGCGCAACACGAGAGAGTGCTCGCAGCCGGCGCGGAACTGGTGACCATCGGCGACGGGCGATATCCGCAGAGGCTTCGCGAGATCTTCGATCCGCCCACGGTGTTGTTTGTGCGCGGGCGGGTCGAGCTGCTCCAGTCGCTCATGCTGGGGGTGGTTGGCACGCGCCGGCCCACACCGTATGGCGTTGCGGTGGCGGAACGGCTGGCGGCCGATCTGGCGCACGCCGGGCTGACGGTTGCGAGCGGGATGGCACGTGGCATCGACACTTCGGCGCACAAAGGTGCTCTTTCGGTGGGCGGCGACTCGGTGGCTGTGCTGGGCTGCGGGGTGGACGTGGTGTATCCCGTGGAAAATCGCAAGCTCGCGGCGGAGCTGGCCGGCAAAGGCCTGATCGTCTCGGAATTCCCGATGGGTGCCACCGCGTTCCCGCAGAATTTCCCGATCCGCAACCGCATTATCAGCGGGATGAGCGTCGGAGTGCTGGTGGTGGAAGGCGCCCAGTACAGCGGTTCGGCGATCACGGCCAAGCTGGCGATGGACCAGGGGCGCGAGGTGTTCGCGGTTCCGGGAAACATCACTTCAAAGCTGAGCTGGGCGCCTAATCTGCTGATAAAGCAGGGTGCGAAGCTGGTACAGGACTGGAACGACGTGATCGCCGAGCTGCCACCTGAATCCCGGCGGCATCTAATAGACAGAGGCCGGGAAAAGATCCTGGCGGAGGGCGGTGCGACCGAAGCAGACGGCCGGGCATCAGTAAATCGTCCGGAACTGAGCGCGACGTCGCGCCGGGCGCTCGAGGTCCTACGGGTGGACGCCGCCATACATTTGGACGATCTACTTGAAAAAATTGAAGATATCTCGCCATCCGAGTTGATTGCCGCACTCTTCGAGCTGGAGATGCTGGGCCTCGTGAAGCAACTTCCGGGCAAGAACTTTGTTAAAGTGTGGTAACTTCTCAACTGGGAAAACCGCAATCCTGATATCGTGCGGCCGAGGGAGCCGCAATTTCTGAATATTCATATGCCAAAGGCTCTGGTAATCGTGGAATCGCCTGCAAAGGCGAAGACCATCAACAAATACCTGGGCAAGCAGTACGTGGTCAAAGCTTCGCTCGGTCATATTAAAGACCTACCCAAGAAAGATCTCGCGGTGGATGTGGATCGCGGCTTCGAGCCGCGGTACGAAGTCATCGAAGGCAAGAAAAAGCTTATTTCGGAGCTGAAACAAACCGCCAGGAAGGTCGAAGACATCTACCTCGCGGCTGACCCCGATCGCGAAGGGGAAGCCATCTGCTATCACCTGCAGGAAGAATTGCGGGACGGGAAAAAGAACGGACCTCACATCTATCGGGTGATGTTCAACGAAATCACCAAGCGTGCCATCGAGAACGCTTTCAAGAAGCCGACCCAGGTGAACATCAACCTTGTGGATGCGCAGCAGGCGCGCCGCGTGCTGGATCGGCTGGTTGGCTATAAGATCTCGCCGCTGCTCTGGGATAAAGTGCGGCGCGGGCTTTCCGCGGGACGCGTGCAGACGGTTGCCCTGCGGGTGGTTGTGGAACGTGAACGCGAGATCCGCGCGTTCATCCCCAAAGAATACTGGAGCAACGACGCCGATCTGCACGCCCGGAAGCCGCCGCTGCTGACCGCGCGGCTTTTCCGGATCGGCGATCAGGCGGCGGAAGTCGGCTCGCAGGAAGCGTCCGACGATGTAGTGACGCAGCTCGATGGCGCCGATTACGTGGTGAAGTCGGTCGGGACGCGGGAAAAGAAGCGCAACCCGGTGGCACCGTTCATCACGTCGACTTTGCAGCAGGAATCCGCGCGCAAACTGCGCTTCAGCGTGAAGCGAACCATGGTGCTGGCGCAGAGGCTTTACGAAGGCGTGGAGATCGGCAAAGAAGGCGCGGTCGGTCTGATCACCTACATGCGCACCGACTCTACCCGCATTTCCACCGATGCCATCGCCGATGTCCGACACTATGTGACCGAGCGGTACGGCAAGGATTTTCTGCCTTCGTCGGCGAACGTTTATCGGTCCAAGAAGGACGCGCAAGACGCACACGAAGGGATCCGGCCCACTTCGATGGCGTATTCTCCCGAGGTGGTGGAGCATTACCTGGCCGAAGACGAGATGAAGCTGTATCGGCTGATCTGGAATCGTTTTGTGGCGTCGCAGATGATGCCGGCGCTGTACGACCAGACCACCATCGACGTTTCGGCAAAGGGGAAGAACGGCATCGATTATACTTTCCGCACGACGGGATCCGTCCTGAAATTCGAGGGATTCCTGAAGGTCTACCAGGAAGGCAAAGACCAAGCGGACGAAGAAGACGAAGAGTTGAAGCATCGGCTGCCCACCGTGTCGGAGGGTGAGCGCCTGCGCTTCAAGGCGCTCCGCCCCGAACAGCATTTCACCGAGCCCCCGCCTCGCTACAACGAGGCCACGCTGGTGAAGCGGCTGGAGGCGGACGGGGTGGGCCGTCCTTCCACCTACGCGTCCATCCTGTCCACCATTCAGGAGCGGGAGTACGTCCGGAAGGACGGCGGCCGCTTCATACCGACCGAGTTGGGAATGGTGGTAACGGACCTGCTGCTGGAGAGCTTCGACGACATCTTCGAGGTGAAGTACACCGCGCGGATGGAAGAAGAGTTGGACGAGATCGAAGAGGGCAAGCTGGACTGGCGGACGGCGATGTCGGAGTTTTATGAGCGATTCGAGCGTGACCTCAAGCACGCCGAAGAGCACATGACCGATATCAAGCGGATGGAGAAGCCCACCGACTTGATCTGCGAGAAGTGCGGGAAGCCCCTGGTGATCAAGTGGGGAAAGCACGGCAGCTTCATCGCGTGCACCGGCTATCCCGACTGCACTTACACCCGCGAATTGACTGTGGATCTGCCGGATGTGGACAAGGTGGACCTGGCCGAGCAGGGCGAGGAGGAGTACTGCGAAAACTGCGGCAGGCCCATGGTCCTGAAGAAGGGCCGCTTCGGCACGTTCTACGCGTGCACCGGGTATCCCGACTGCAAGACCACCAAACCCATCGGCGGGCAGCAGAAAAAACCGGACCAGGCGTTGGAGGAAATATGCCCGCAATGCGGGAACCACCTGGTATTGAAGAGCGGGCGTTTTGGTGAATTCACGGCGTGCAGCAATTATCCGACCTGCAAGTACGTGAAACAGAAAACCGTCGGCGTGAAATGCCCGGAATGCTCCGAAGGGGAAATTATCGAGCGGCGTTCGCGGAAAGGCAAGACCTTCTACGGATGCAACCGCTATCCCGACTGCAAATTCGTGGCATGGGGAAAGCCGGTGGCCGAAAAATGCCCCGAATGCGGAAGTCCGTACATGGTGGAGAAGTGGCTCAAGGCCGGCCCGGTGTGGCAGTGTCCGAATAGCGAGTGCAAACATAAGCAACCCGCTCCGCAACCCGCAAGCGTGGGGTAGGCGGACGCCCCAGCGCCGCCTTCGAGCCGGTCTACCCGTGAGCGCCGCACGCGGTAGAGTTTATTCAGTTCCTAAACTCCGCAAAGCGCTAAAATCAAGGTATGCGACTGTTCAAGTGGACCAAGCTCCACGCGGCTTTTGTTCCCGAGATCGACGCCGAACACCGAAACCTGTTCCGCCTGGGCGATGAACTGCAGGAAGCCCTCCAGACCGGCGCCGTTCCGGAGCGGGTGCGCCCAATTGTGCAATCACTGGTCGCGGGTTTCGAAGATCATTTTTCCCACGAGGAGCGGCTGATGCGCGCCTCGCGATACACGATATACACCTGGCACAAACAGCAACACGACGGAGCACGGCGCAAGATCAGGCAATTCGAGGAAGCCATCGCGCAAGGCGATGCCGCCGCGCCGCAACAGATGGCGGAGTACCTGTCGAACTGGGTCAAGGGCCATGTAGGGCTGGCCGACCGGATGTTCGGCGCGCATATGCGGAACTACGAGCGCCTGCAATCTGTAGCTTCGTAGCGCCGGGAATCAAAGCCGGGTGGCAACAAAAAAAGTTCGGCCCTCGCCGAGTTGTCCGGCCATACCGAGGTCGGCCGCGGAGTAGCAGAGGACTTCGCCGAATCCCGCCGGACGAAGCGCGCTGTCAATCTCGTCGGGAGTATAGCAGCGCTCCAGGATGACGACGTCCGAGCGGCGCCAGGCGTTCTCGATCACGCGGAACATGGTGATGGTGCACTGCGCCAGGCCGGTTCGAAAATCGAACCCCGAGCCGGTGATGGTGAGGACGTGGTCTTCGCGGACCAGCGCGAAGGACTCGCCCCAATGCGTCTGGTAGGCGTCCTCGAGCAGCATGTCAAAAGCGAAGAGCGCGCCGGGTTTCAGCGCGGCGCCGATATGGCGAAACGCCGCTTGCAACTCCTTCGTCGTGAGGATGTGGTTGAGGCTGTCGAAGGTCGAAACGGCGGCATCGAACCGTTGCTCCGGCTGGAACTCAGCGATGTTCCCCACGTGAAACACCGCCGAACCCACGTTTTCGCGGGCGTACTGGATCATGGCGGGAGAGACGTCGATACCCGTCGCACGAAACCCGCGCGCCACCAGGAGTCCGGCGAGATGGCCGGTCCCGCAGCAGACATCCAGAATTTGGGCCCCGGGCGCGACGCGCTGCAGCCAGATCCGCTCCAGGATGGGGAAGGCAAAACCGTGAAACTCGTCATTCCAATAGCGGTTGTAGAACCAGGCGAACTCGTCGTAGGCTGCCATCTGTATTGCGCCTGACCTCAGAATGGCATACTGTAGTGGACAATGCGCAGAGCTCTGGTCATGACCGTCGGCGCGGCTTGCCTGGCGCTGATCGGCTGTTCCTCCAACGAGCCTTCCAGGAAGGAAGAAGCCAAGAAAGAAGCGGCACCGGCTCCGCCCAAGAAGGAGCAGGCGCCGGACCTGTATCGCGTGAACCTGGACACCTCCAAAGGCCCGATCGTCATCGAAGTGCATCGTGACTGGGCGCCTCGCGGGGCCGACCATTTTTACGAACTGGTGAAGACGGGGTTCTTCGATGGCGACCGGTTTTTCCGATACGTACGCAACTTCATCGTGCAGTTCGGCATCAGCGGCGACCCCAAATTGAACCGCTTGTGGATGAACGCCAACCTGCCCGACGATCCCGTGAAGTGGAGCAACGTCAAAGGCACGGTGTCGTTTGCGACGGCGGGTCCGAACACACGCGCCACGCAGTTATTCATCAATCTGAGGAACAACGCCGCCCTCGACAAGGACGGTTTTGCGCCGATTGGCAAGGTGGTGGAGGGCATGGATGTGGTGGAGAAGCTGTACAGTTCGTACGGCGACATGCCGGCGATGGGCGGCCAGGGCCCGGATCCCTCCAAGATCGAAACGCAAGGGAACGAATACCTGGCGGCCAGTTTCCCGCGACTGGATTACATCAAAAAGGCCACCATTGAGTGATATAGTGGAGTAGGCTCTGCCCCGACTCGAAGGGGACCAGGAAGTTACAAATACAGGGTCAAATCAGAACGACGCGGCCCGGCGGCGAGCCCAAACTCCCGCCGGGTTTTGTTTTTTGGGTTCGGTCGTTAGTCGGCCGTGTCTGCGCTCGAGCCCACGCGGTTGCGGCTTTCGTGGATCTCCTGGAGACTCCATACCCGGATGGGGTCGCGCACCCGCGCCGCCACGGCGTCGGCGGCGGCACGGGCGCCGCTCATGGTGGTGATGCAGGGCACGCGGTAGATGACCGCGCTGCGCCGAATCGCCTTTTCATCCAGGAACGCGGGCGCGCCGGCAGTGGTGTAGATCGCCAGTTGGATCGACCGGCCTTTCAGCAGATCTACTACGTTGGGGCGGCCTTCATTCACCTTGAAGACGATCTTGCAGGGCAGGCCCGCGGCGCGAAGCACGGAAGCGGTTCCGCGCGTCGCGACCAGTTGGAAGCCCAATTCGACGAAGCGGCGGCCCACCTCGACCGCTTCCGGCTTGTGGTGGTCGTTGACGCTGATGAAGACAGTGCCCTTCTCGGGAAGCGGACTGCCGGCGCTGATTTGCGCCTTCAGGAACGCCTCGCCGAAGTTCACGCCCACCCCCATGACTTCGCCGGTCGATCGCATTTCCGGACCGAGGGCCGGGTCCACGCCAGGGAACTTGCTGAACGGGAACACCGGCGATTTCACAAAGTGCTGCGTCACCGAAAGCGTGCCGGTGGGAAGATCGTAGTCCTTGAGTTTGCGGCCGCACATCAGCCCTACGGCGATCTTCGGCAGGGCGACGCCGGTAGCTTTGCTCACGTAGGGTACCGTACGTGAGGCGCGCGGATTCACTTCGAGCACGTAGACCACGCCGTTTTGAATGGCGTACTGCACGTTCATCAGTCCGATCACGTGCAGGGCCTTGGCGAGCCGTATGGTGTAGTCCTGGATGGTCCCGACGGATTTCGCCGCGAGCGACTGCGGAGGCAAAACGCACGAACTGTCGCCCGAGTGAACGCCCGCTTCTTCGATGTGCTCCATGATGCCGGCGATCAGCACATCGTCACCATCGGCGAGCGCGTCCACATCCACTTCGGTCGCGTCTTCGAGGAACCGGTCCACGAGCACCGGGCGCTCCTGGGAAAAAGTAACGGCTTCGCGCATGTACTCCCGTACCGTCTCTTCCTCGTAAGCGATCACCATGGCGCGACCGCCCAGCACGTAACTGGGCCGCACCAGGACTGGGTAGCCGACGCGCGCCGCGACTTCGCAGGCTTCCTCGACGCTCGTCGCGGTACCATTTGGCGGGCAGGGAATGCGCAGATCATCCAGGAGTTTGCCGAACAGCTTGCGATCCTCGGCCAGGTCGATGTTCTCCGGATCGGTGCCGATGATCGGGACGCCCAGGCGCTGGAGCGGCAACGCCAGATTCAGCGGTGTCTGGCCGCCGAACTGCACGATCACCCCATCCGGTTTCTCGGTGTCGCAGATGTTCAGCACGTGCTCCAGGGTGAGCGGTTCGAAATACAGGCGGTCGCTGGTGTCGTAATCGGTCGAAACGGTCTCCGGGTTGCAATTGACCATGATCGACTCGACTCCCATCTCCTGCAAGGCGAACGACGCGTGGCAGCAGCAGTAGTCGAACTCGATTCCCTGGCCAATGCGGTTCGGCCCGCTGCCGAGGATCATCACCTTCCTGCGGTTGGAAGGATCGGCTTCACTGGAACTCTCGTAACATGAGTAGAGGTACGGCGTGAAGCTTTCGAACTCCGCGGCACAGGTGTCTACGCGGCTGAACACCGCGCCAACGCCGAGCGTTTTGCGCCGCTCGCGCACGGCGGTTTCGCTCGTGCCCCATTGGTTGGCCAGTTGAATATCGGAAATGCCGTAGCGTTTGGCGCGCCGATACGTGTCCCGGCCGGCGGTAGCGAGCGAAGCGCCGGCCAGTTCCCTTTCGAAATCGACCACCTCTTTCATCTGCTCGAGGAACCACGGGTCGATGGCCGTGAGCTCGTGAATCTCCTCCACACTGAGCCCCTCCGCCAGGGCGAAGCGGATGTAGTTCAGACGATCGGGCGTAGGCGTGATGAGCTTGTGATTGATCAGACCCTTTTCGAACCGCTCCGAGCCGAAGGCCCTGCCCGTTTCGAGGCTGCGCATGCCTTTCCACAACGCCTCTTTGAAGGTGCGGCCAATCGCCATGACCTCACCCACCGATTTCATCTGCGTTCCGAGTGTCGGATCGGCGCCGGGAAACTTCTCGAAGGCCCACTTGGGAATCTTGGCGACGACGTAATCGATGGTGGGCTCGAAGCAGGCCGGCGTCTTGCGGGTGATGTCGTTGCGGATTTCGTCCAGGCGATAGCCGACCGCGAGCTTGGCGGCGATCTTGGCGATCGGAAAACCCGTAGCCTTGGATGCCAATGCGGAACTGCGCGACACGCGCGGGTTCATTTCGATGATCACCATGCGCCCGTTCAACGGGTTAATGGCGAACTGCACGTTCGAGCCGCCGGTATCGACTCCGATTTCCCGGAGGCAGCGGATGGCGCCGTCGCGCATCATCTGGTACTCGCGGTCCGTCAGTGTCTGCGCGGGCGCCACCGTAATGGAGTCTCCGGTGTGCACGCCCATGGCGTCGAAGTTCTCGATCGAGCAGATGATGATGCAATTGTCGGCGAGATCGCGCATCACCTCGAGTTCAAACTCTTTCCACCCCAGCACGCTCTCTTCGATGAGCACCTCATGAACCGGTGAATACGCCAGGCCGCGTTCCAGGATTTCGGTCAGTTCCTCCTCGTTGTAAGCGATGCCGCCGCCGGTGCCGCCCAACGTGAAACTGGGGCGCAGGATGCACGGATAACCGATGCGGTCGGCGAATTCCCGCCCGGCCGGTATGCTGTTCACGAGTTGGGACTGCGGAGTCTCGAGCCCGATCTTCCGCATGGCATCTTTAAACAGCAGTCGGTCTTCGGCTTTCTTGATGGCGACGATTTTGGCGCCGATCAACTCGACGCCGTACCGCTCCAGAACACCGGCCTCGGCCAATTCCACCGAGAGGTTCAAACCGGTCTGCCCGCCCACCGTCGAAAGCAGCGCGTCGGGGCGCTCCCGGCGGATGATCTCTTCCAGGTATGGCGCGGTCAGCGGTTCGACATACGTGCGGTCGGCCAGATCGGGATCGGTCATAATGGTGGCCGGGTTGGAGTTCACCAGCACCACCTGGTAACCGTCGGCCTTCAGGGCTTTGGCCGCCTGGGTGCCCGAGTAGTCGAACTCGCAGGCCTGCCCGATGACGATCGGCCCGGAGCCGATGATGAGGATGCGATGAAGGTCGTTTCGTCTGGGCATCCTATTCCCCGCTCATCAATTTCACGAACTCGTCGAACAGGTAATGCGAATCGTGCGGACCCGGCGCGGCTTCGGGATGATACTGCACGCAAAACACCGGGTGATTTCGGTGCCGGAAACCCTCCAGAGTCCCGTCATTGAGGTTCACATGGGTCACCTCCACTTCGTTCAGATTGAGTGAGTCCGGATCCACGGCGAAGCCGTGGTTGTGAGACGTGATCTCCACCTTGCGCGTAATCTCGTTACGCACGGGGTGGTTCGCGCCCCGGTGGCCGAACTTCAGCTTGAACGTTTTGCCGCCCACCGCCAACCCCAACAACTGGTGGCCGAGGCAGATGCCGAAGATGGGCTTGCGTCCGATCAGCTTGCGGATATTTCCCACCTGGGTCTCGAGCGGCTCGGGATCGCCCGGACCGTTGGACAGAAACACCCCATCCGGTTGGAGCGCCAGAACATCTTCGGCCGGGGTGAGCGCCGGAACCACGGTGACGCGGCAGCCGACCTGGCAGAGGCGCCGCAGGATGTTCCGCTTGATGCCGTAATCGTACGCCACCACGTGGAACGTCGGCTCTTTCCGGCGGGCGATCAGTTCGGAAGGGGAACACGCCTCCACGGGCTCATTCCAGTCGTAAGGCGCCTGGGTCGTGACCCGGCTGGCCAGGTCCAGCCCAATCATGCTGGGAATGGAGCGGGCCTTCTCAACGAGCTTCTGGGGATCGGAACCGGCGGCCGAAAGTACCCCCCGCATCACGCCGCGGCTGCGCAGATGGCGGACGAGCGCGCGCGTATCGAGATCCGAAACCACCGGGATACCGGCACGTCCCAGAAACGCGCTAGCCCCGGCATCCGAACGCCAGTTGCTCGCGATGGACGAAAACTCGCGAACCACCAGTCCTTCGATGTAAGGCTTCGCTGCCTCGCTGTCCTCGACATTGGTTCCGTAGTTGCCAATTTGCGGGTTCGTGAGGATGACGATCTGGCCGGCATAGGAAGGATCGGTGAAAACCTCCTGATAGCCGGTGAGAGCCGTGTTGAAGACGACTTCTCCCGAGCGCTCGGTAGACGCACCAAAACTCCTGCCCTCGAAGACCGAGCCGTCTTCCAGGGCGAGAATCGCAGAACTCAATGTGGGCTGTTCCTCCCGGGGAGTAGGTAACTCCCATCTTAGCAGGACCGGCGGGCCGGTTTCATTGGGGAGCAGACCGGTCCCGCGGCCGTCAACGGCTTGTCGCCTGAGAATCCGGCGTCAGTTCATCCCACATTTTTCGCAGGTAGTCCCGGCTGTATGCCAGGTAGTGCCGGTCGGGTGTAAACACTTCCAGGGTGATGGTGCCGTCGTAGCCGCATTTCTTCAAAGCGCACAGCGCCGAGCCGATGTCCACCGTGCCGGCGCCCAAGGGCAGATGCAGGTCGGCATGCCCTCCCTTGTTATCGTGCAGGTGCACGTGACGCAAGCGAGAGCCGTACGCCGCCAGGATCTCCTCGGTGGTGTTGTGCGGCACTAACAGGTTGGCGTGGCCGATATCCAGGTGGAGACCCAGTTCGGGCAGCGGATCGAGCAACTCGGCCAACTGCGGCGCGGAATTATAATCCCCCGGCAGGTTTTCAATCATCAGCCCGATCCCCAACCGCCGCGCATCGGGAAGCAAATCCTCGAACGTCCGGATGTTGCGCTCGATGAAGAAGCTGCGGTCGTGCATCGGGGCGTGGCGGTCGGCATGGAGATTCATCCAGCGGGCTCCGACAATACTCAGGGCTTCCAGGCAGCGCCGCAGCTCGCAGACGCACGCCCGGCGCACTTCTTCGAATGCGCTGCCCATCGGCAGGTAGAACGCGGTGTGCCCCACCACTTCGAGCCCGGTCTGGTCGAGTGCCGCGCGGATGGCATGAGGATCGATTCGCCAGGAGGCGGCGGCGGGTGGTTCCAGGGTGAGATCGATGAACTGCATCCCCATCTCCGCCATCCATTCGATCTCTTCGAGCACGTCTCTGGCGGGATGGTTCATGGTTCCGATCAACATTTCGATGCGGTCGTCCTCCTTCAGGCTGCGCGGGGATTCTCGCCCCGGCTCGGTCCGAACCAGGGCCGCGTGTCCAACAGGCTCGCACGGCGCCAGTCGATTTCGGTGAGGGGCACGGGGGGAGGGGGTGGCAGCCCGGCGCGCTCCCAGATCCAACGCGGCATGGCCCCGGCGCGCCCAGGGGAGATCCAGCGAAATATCGAGAGAACGCCCGTGATCAGGGGCAGATCATCGCCAATCCTGCACAGCAACTCCTCCCAATTCGCCTCCGGACCGATCGAGTACAACAGGTTGAAAAGATCGGGCCAATCGCACCGGTCTCGCTGCATGATGTAGAGCTTGTCCCAGAGCATCGCTTCGGCGGGCAACACCTTCAGCATACGCCCGCGCACGTCAATGCGCGGGCCGGACATCCACAAGTCGTCGATCATCTGGCGGTGGTTGGCCATGGCCCAGATGACGTCCACGATGGTTTCATCCCGCGTGCCGCGATGGATCCACCAGCGATCGTACGGTTTCGTCTCAAAGTAGTCGGACAGCCCGCAGGTGGTCAACACATCCACCATCCGGTTACGTTCCTGGGGCAACACGTACAAATCGATATCCTTGGTATTCCGCCAGGAACCGGTATAGACGGCCATCGCAAAGGCGCCACCCAAAGCGAAGTGGATGCCGCGGCCCAGTGCCTCGTCGATCACCTCCCGGTACACTTGCCACTGATTATCGGGAATCCGATCTGCCCATTCGGTCAAATGGTGCCGTACCACGTCCGTCCCAATGAGCAACGATCATGCCAAAAACGCGCGGCCAAGCAGCCGGCGGGCCCCAGTGGTGCGCTTACACACGCGGGGAGGCTGCGGCGGCGATTCCCAGGAACCGGATCCACTCGGTTTCCCGGCCCGGCGCATCGAAGGTCTCGGACCAGTAGGAGCCGAATTCCTGCAGCTTGAGGTTCAAACGGCGTTCCAGGAACTTGGCAATCCCCGGTCGCAACCGCCCGGCAACCGCCTGCGTCAGCAACGGCCCGGCGGCAACGGTGTCGTTGAGTTCTCCCAGCAGTTGCTGCAAATGCCGTAGTTCGCCCATGCGTTCCTCGAGAGCGGGACCATACACCTCGCGAAACAGGTCCAGGGTGTAGCGCAGGCGTTTGGTCGCGAGCCGGAGCAGATGCAGTTCCTGAGGAGAGGCGTTTCGGGCCAGTAGATCGCGCCCGAGCGCGAAGTACCACGACATCAGTTCGGGCAGATGACGCCGCGCATTCCGGGCGGCAGAGGCCCGCTCGTCCCATTCGATTTTAGGTGCCTTGGCCACCGTCGCCGCAGTTGGACTCCCTCGCCAAATTCTACCCTCTTTTTCGGCCAATTCCGGCGACCGGGCCATCTATCGATAAAAGGATATAAAATACCTTTAGTCTCCAATTCACACTGTCGGAGGTTGCCCGTGTCCACCATCGTAGCCAGCTATAACTTGCTCCACCCGGACGGACGGGAAGCGCTTGCCGCGAGCGAGCCGGAACGTCTGCAATACCGCGCGGAGGGGAGCGCTTACCTCGATCTGAGGGGCCTGGCGCTCGATCCACTGCCGGGCATCGATGAAGAGAAGATCGCCGCGCTTTGCCGGATTGTGCGTGGCTTGGCGTTTGCGGCGGTTGACGCCGGGCAGTCGGGACATCCCGGCGGCTCATCATCCAAAGCGGAGCTGGCCCTCACGCTGCTGCTCAGCGGTGCGGTGGTCTTCGATCCGCTGGCGCCCAAGCATCCCGGCCGCGACCGCATCGTGTGGTCCGCGGGCCATTGCACGCCCCTTTTTCATGCGCTCCTGGCACTGATCTACGATACGCTCCGCGGCGCGGGGGAAACCCTGCCGCCCGGATCGGAGAAAGCGGCGGTGTATCCCGAGCAGCTTTCGCGCTTTCGCCGCTGGGGCGGCCCGAGCGGGCACGTGGAGTCCTACTATGCCCTGGCGGACACATCCACCGGCTCTTCCGGGCATGGCTTTTCTGCGGGGCTCGGCTTTGCGTTGCTGCACCGCTCCTGCGGTCTGGATACCCGGGCCTTCGTGATTGCCGGCGACGCGGAGACCGAAGAGGGGATGAGCTACGAAGCCCGCAACCTGGCTGCCACCCTCGGCACGCGCAATCTCGTGGTCGCCCTCGACTACAACACTTACGGCATCGATGGCCCTATCACCGAAGTGCTTCCCGGCGCCTATCAGAACCACTGGTTCGCGCTGCGATGGAACGTGATCGAAGCCGGCGGCCACAATGTGCGCGAACTGGCGTATGCCTACCGGCTGGCCGCCGACGGATTCGCCGCCGGGCAGCCCACGGTCGTGATCTGCCACACCACCAAGGGCACTCACTACGGCCGCCTGCACGGTACCCCGGACTCCCACGGCATGCCCTTGAAACATGACGAATACGTCGCGGCGATGCACGCCCTCGGTTTCGATATTCCCGGTCAGGCGGGCGACACGGCCGCCGATATCCGCGTGGTGATGGAGGCTCTGGCGCCCGACGCGCGCGCCTATCTCGCCGGGCGCCTGCGGGAATCCGCCGGGCGCATCCAACCCGAGCCGGCGCTCGTCGCCCGGATGCATACCGCGCTGGCTGGCCGGCCCATCGCCGACTACCGCGATATGGAACGACCCTCGATTCTGCCGCCCGAGCTGACTTTTCCCGAAGGGGAGTCGGTCCCGATCCGTAAAGCAACCGAGGCCTGGTTTGCCTGGGCCATGAAGCACAACGCGTTCTTCTACGTGGGCGCCGGGGACCTCATGAAATCGATCCTCACAGGGAAGGCCGAAAGTGTTTACGGCGTCCAGAGCCGAGCCAATCCGCTGGGCCGCGGATTGCGGTTCGGCATCGCCGAACAGAACATGGCGATGATGTCCGCCGCCATCGGCCAGGACACCCTCCCGGGCGGCTTCCGCCCCATGACGGCCTTCGCCACCTACGGCGTCTTTACCCCCATGATGGCCAATGGCGTCCGCATGACCCTCATTAACACCGCGCTGAATCCGACGTCCTCCAGCTTCTTTATCATGCTGGCAGCGCACGACGGGCCCGAGACGGGCGAAGACGGCCCCACCCATCACGGTCTCTTCTGGATGTCGCTGTTCACCGCGTATCCCGGGATCAAAGTCTACAAGCCGCTTGACGCCAACGAAGCCATCGAGATGCTGTTTCACGCCGCACGCCGCGGCGAACCGGTGGTCTTCTCGGCGGTGCGCCCGGGGACTCCCGTGCTGAAACGCGGCGACGGAGTGCCTGCCGCCCGCGAGGCGATCCACGGCGCATACGTGTTTAAGCCGTTCCGCCGAAATGGCAAGCCGAAGAAGGTCCTGGTGATCAGCGGCGGTCAGGTGATGGCCAACACCCTGGGGATCCTGCCGGAGTTGGAGGAACAGTTCGACGTGAAGATCGTCGCTGTGACCGCGCCGCAGCTCTACGAAGAGATGCGCCGGACCGACCCGGGGCGGGCGCACCTCGTCCTCTCCGACGAAGAGCGTCAATACGTGGTCACCCTACACAACGGCTGGCGCGGGTTTCTGTATCCGTTTCTGCTGCCGGGCGATTACGAGAGCCGCGTGCACGGCATGGACACCTTCTCGCGCTCCGGAAAGCCGGACGAAATTTACCGCGCGGCCGGCTTCGACGCCGAGGGGTTGCGCCGGCGCCTTCTGTGAACTACCGGACGTCGGCGAATTGGCCGATTCGGGCGCGAAGGGCGCGGGTGGCGGAAAATATCGTGTTCGGTCCGCCCGCGGCCACAACCAGGAACAGCGCGGCTTCGGCAAGCGCGGAGTGCACACTCTCGCCGGGCTTCACTGCGCCGGCCGGATGTGTATGGCCTGTCCGCCGCCCGGCGCCATCTTCACATGGAGCAGCGTGGTCGCGTTCACCCGCTTTTGCTCGATGATGGTGTGCTTGGGGTTGGTCTCGGCGTCCGGTGCATCGGAATAGATCTCCGCGATGAAATCGCCGCGGCCGAGGAATTCCAGCGGAACGTCCACGTCCTTCGCGTGCCAACCGGTGATGCTGCCGACGAACCACTCACGCCCATGGCGCCGGGCCACGGTGATGTAGTCCCCAGGGCTGCCTCCCACGACGCGCGTTTCATCCCAATTCGCCGGGGCGGCGCGCACAAAATCGAAATCCTTCTGGCCTTTGTAGATCTCCGGATAGTCCGATACCATCTGGAGACCGCTCTCGAAAACCGCGTACAGCGCCAGCGCGTGGGCGCGCGTGCCCTGCACCATCGGCTGGCGATTGCGCGGCTCAAACTGCTCCTTGGTGGCGTTGTTAAAACCGCCGGGCGTGTAGTCCATGGGTCCGGCGAGCATACGCGTGAAGGCCAGCATCACGTTGTGGTCGGGCGTCACCCGGCCGCTCCACTTGTTGTACTCGGCGCCCATCACTCCTTCCCGGGTCATCAGGTTGGGATAGGTGCGGCGCAGGCCATCGGGCGGATACGCGCCATGGAAATCGATCATGAGGTGGTGCTCCGCCGCCTTCTTCACCACCCGTCGGTAGAAATTGACCATCCACTGATCGTTGCGGTCCATGAAGTCGATCTTCACGCCGGCCACACCCCACTTTTCGAACAGCGGAAACGCCTCGTCCATCTGCCGCGAAATGTCGTTCCAGTGCGCCCACAGCCAGACCCGCACGTTCTTCGATTTCGCATGCTCCAGGATGGCCGGCATATCGATATTCGGGCTGGTGCGGGTGAGATCGCTGCCCGAATCGTTGGGCCCGCTGCCGCGCGCCGCCCATCCGGCGTCCACCAGCATATAGGGCATGCCCGCTTCCGCCGAAAAATCGATGTAGTGCTTCATGGTATCGGTGTTCATGCCGGGCCGGAACGAAACGCCCTCGGCAAAGCTTCCGGACCACCAGTCCCAAGCCGTCTTGCCCGCTTTGATCCACGAGGTGTCGGCGATGGCGGAGGGCGGGTTGAGGTTAATGATCAGGTTGGATTCGACCAGGCGGCCGGGTTGCTGCCCTGCCAGGATGACCCGCCACGACGACCGCACCGGCGCCGCGGCACGCACGGCAATTCCGGGCTCATCGATGGAGGGAGCCAGCCGGGTAAACAGGGAATTCGCCGGGTTGCCCGACCTCGAGAGCGCCATTCCGGCATAGTTATCGATGTCGGCTTCGGCAATCGCAATCCAGGCGACGCCCGGAATCTCGGCCAGGAACGGAGTCTCCAGCAGCCAGTCGGGATGAATGCCCCCCAGCGGAACAATATGATAATTGTCCTCGTGCGACGTGCGCCAGCCGTTGAGGATCATGGGGTAGGTCATGCCATCCTTGGCCAGCCGAAACTCCGTGCGCTCTCCGGACAGGCGGACCTCGTGCAACGAGGGTTGATCGGGCACCACGTAGCGGAAGGCGACGCCGTCGTCGTAGGCGCGGGCTTCCACAGTCATCTTGCGGGCCTGGCGACCAGTCTCTGCCACGTCCACGGCCAGAGTCTGGCAGACGTTGCGAACCGGGTTAGCTTTCCCGTGAGGGAGGCTATAGGTCTCGTCGACCGATCCCGGACGACTCTGGACGATGCGCACGTTGGGCCCCAGGTTCTCCTGATCCTGGATCTCGAGGGCCATTCCGGAAGGCAGAATCAGCGGCTTGCTCCGGTACTTGACAGAATAGGTCAGTTTCCCGCCGTCGCTCGAGATCGTCATCTCCAGCGCTCCATCCGGCGACTTCAGCACGGCCTGTGCACAGGCAAGTGTGGCCGTACAGGTCAGAACAAGAATGTGCCGCATGCATTCAGGGTGGCACAAAAGGGCGAAGCCGTGCGTGGCGAATGAGCCTTTCACGGCCGCCAGTACGCGTAATCAGGTAGAGAGATGAACCACTTAGGCGACCCGATCATACGGCAACAGATACTCCGGAGATTCGCAGCGTTGAAGCCGGACGCGCCGCCGCGCTGGGGCAGGATGAATGCCCACCAGATGTTATGTCACTTGAGCGACTCCTTTCGCGTCTGCATGGGTCGCAAAAAAGTCAGCCCGGCAACCGGCCTCCTCCAGCGAACCGCCGTGAAATGGTTCGCGCTTTACGTTCCACTGCCCTGGCCGAAGGGTGTGCCCACCCGGCCGGAGGTCGATCAGTGTGGGGGTGGCACGCCCCCCGCTGATTTTGTTCACGACCGGACAGAACTGATTCGCCTCATCGAGGCATTTTCCGAACCGAACCGCGGCTTTCAATGGCATCCCCACCCCATCTTCGGCCACATGTGCGACCGCCAATGGCTGCGCTGGGGATACCTGCATTCACACCATCATCTGACGCAGTTCGGAATCTGAAGGCCCGCCGCCTCGCCTAAAACCCCAGATCCACCGGCAGTGTCGCCGGCATCTCGAACACGCGAATGCCCAACAGCAGTCTCGACAGCAGGTTGGGATCAGGAATGCTCGCCCCATCTCCCGCCAGAAAACCCGCCATTTGTTGTTGTGTATCCAGGCTGATCGCCAGCCCCGCCAGTCCCGGCAAGTGAATGGTGTCGCCGCTCAGGCTGACAAACAGCACCAGGTACGGATGTGGATTGAGCGGCAGATCCGGAGCTTTGGCACGGGCCAGGTCGTGTCGGTACATCCACGTGCTGCCTTCCAATCCGGCGGCGCGGACCAGGTTCGTGTTCGCCGGGTTCGGCACCGTTTCGTCTCCCCGCGCGAACTGCACCAGCACGGGACGCGCGCCGGAATTCCCCAGCGGCGACAGCTTCAGATGGGGCGCAAATGCGATGGGATCCCCCTGCATGCCGAGCCATTCCAAGGTTTCGAACGTATCCTGAATGGCCAGCGCGCCCGCCACCGAGATCACCTTCACGGGCTGGTCGGGCAGGACGTAGTCCTCGTCATAGTTCGGCCCTTGATTCAGCAGCGACGGAACCCGCAACGCCAGGACCTGCGTGCTGAGGTCGCGATACGACGGGCTCCACCGCGCGATGTCCACGGTGGTGGCGCCGCCCACGTTGAGCGTGGCAGCGCGCACGTTCGGCTCTATGGCGGTGAGCATTGTGCCGTAAATCGCGCCGAGCGACTGCCCCGCGTAATAGATGCGCGCGGCATCGAGGTCGGGCTGGCCGTCTCCGTCCAGGTCGATCCCCAGCCGAATGGCTTTGACTAGTTGCATCAGGTCCACGACCGTCTGCCGGAAGCAGTCGCGCGTCCCATACGCCACCGGGGTCACCACAGCGCAACCTTCGTTCGCTTCGATGAAACCGTCGCCGTTGATATCGATACTGCGGCCGCCCGCGTTCAGGGTGGTTCGATTGCCGCTCTTGTCCAGGAAGGTGACGGTGCTCTCGGGTCCGAAACCGTGACCGACGGCATTGATCGCGATCACCGCGAGCCCGGCGCGCGCCAGCACGGGCGAGACCGCCGTGGGCCCGCCGAAGCGGCTGTCGCCAAACCCGTGCCCGAAGATCACGACTGGGTAGCCGGACGGCGGCTTGGGCGACGAGGGCAGCAGCGCATTGAAGTAAACCTGGTTCCGCCCCGCGGGCACTTCGAGATCGGGCAAAGTCGGCCCCGGACGAATGGTTTGATCGCCCTCGAGGAAGTTCGGAGAAAAGTACCAGCCGATCACCAGCCGGTCCAGGCCGGAGAGCAGCGTCGCGTCCAGCGGCAGCGACACATCCGCGAACCGCGATGGATTGGCCCCAATCTGTTCGTGCAGCGCAACGCCGGCCAGGTCCGCGACCCGGAACGTGTTCTGCGTTTCTACGAGCGCTGTTTCCGGCGGAACGTAGTCGAGTATCTTGCGGGCGTGCTCCAGCCAGGCCGTGGCGCTCATGGTGGTGAACACCGACGCCGCTACTACCGTGCCGGACGCAATATGGATGGTGCTCAAGGCCTGTGCGAGCGTGTCGCAGTAGGGCGTCGAACCTGCCGCGCAGGCCTGAAACGCGGCATCGGGCGCCACCCTGCTGCCCGTGGCATCCTTCACCGCATCCGTTACCACCAGCGCGTAATGGCGATGCTGGTCGAACACACCATCGGGCTTGGCATAGGCCGTGTTGGTGGCGGGATCGTATACCACCTGGTTGATCGCAATCCGGTCACCCCGTTGGTGGATTCCCGGTTCGTCCTGCGTGAGGTTATCCAGTGCTACGAAGAAAATGCCTTCGCGGAGCGTAGCCGTGTCGATGGGTCCGGAAAACCGCACGCGCGCGCGGGCTCGGAGGCTGAAACCATCCATTTGCTCCAGCAGTCCGGTCTCCTGGCATGCGGTATACTCGGCGTCACAGTCCGGCAGCGGAAGGTTCAGGCGCAGGCGGGTCTGTTGAAAAGGATCGGGTGTGGTCAGGAAGTCGGTCGGAAACGGCCCGCCGGACGGTGCGGCAGGGTCAAAGATGACGGTGGTGCCGGCCGCGACGAGCGACCGCGCGATCAACAGCAGAAGTAGCGAACGTGGCATCGGCGTAAGTTTCGATCATACCCCGCGTGGAGGCATCGTCGAGCCACGCCCGCCTACTGTACGTCCGACGGATCGATCGCCTGCTTAATGCCGGCGCCGGCATATCGGATATACGCCACCAGATCGGCGATCTGCTCGTTGGTATACTTGCGGACGCTGGGCGGATGCCTCCAGGTGCTGTTGGCGCTCCAGGAAGCGATCTCGCTCTTGTCCACTTCGTGCAGTTCAGGCGGCATTTTGGAAAGGTCATACAGTTTCTTGCTGTCGCCGGTGGGCGGCACGGTCGGAAAACTCTCGCCCGTTTTCAGTTTTGCCACCTGGACATATTGCGTGACGGTGGAGCGGATCGCCATGGCGATCCCACCGGGACTCAGGCGGGCAATCCCTTTGAGGTCCGGTCCGATTGCCGTGCCTTTGCCCTTCATCATGTGGCAGGTTCCGCAACCGCCGGGCGATTCGAAGAACAGTGTCTCGCCGCGGTCAGTCTGTGACGGACCAGCGGCCTGAGCCAGAAAAAGCAGAACAACCCAAAACATCGCAACCTCCAGGTCCGCGGGATCCACGCGTCCTGCAAAGGGATCCTGCGGTCTGAAATTAGAATACTCCCCCTCATCAGGCGAAGCAATCGAATCCGGCAGGCGTCGAACCCGGCATGCGAAGGTAATTGCGTCCGCAGCCATCGCTGCCGGAATTTCTCTTCGCGGGTGCGAATCCTCACAGAACTTCGATCTGTTTGTTCATTAGCCACAAATGGCTGGTTCCGGCGGACCCGGCAACGGTAACTCTACGCACACGCGCAACGCCCTTCCTGACGAAACCGGGATTTCGGAGGGAGCACATACATCCAGGCTCGCGAAGTCTGTCGTGTGTCCCGCAGAAGAGGCAGCCATGAAGCCGTCCGTTGGTTCAGTACTCGCGTTGTGCTTGATCTGGCCCGGTGTTGCCGCGGCCCAAAAAGATGGCAGTTGCTGGTTGCGGGATGGCAGTTCACCGGCTCCCTCCCTGGTCTACCTGCTCTGCGAACAGGGTGGCATGCTGGTCACCTCCGATGGAGGCACGACATGGTCCAGCCGTGACACCAAAGCGGCGGGGCATCTTCGCAATCTCGACTTCATCGATGCCGATCACGGATTCGCGCTGGGCGACAGCGGGCTGCTCATTGCCACCAACAACGGCGGCAGACAATGGGAGATCCGCAAGACCGGTGTGGAGCACAATCTCACCTCGATACAGTTCGTCGGCCAATCGGGCTGGGCGGTCGGCTACGACGGCGTGATCCTTCATTCCGCCGACGCCGGCGTCACCTGGTCGCGGCAGGAGACCGGCACTAAGGAGGCCCTGGAGAGCGTGTACTTTGTCGATGCCGATCACGGCTGGGCGGTTGGATGGGCGGGCACGGTCCTGGTCACGGCGGACGGTGGAACAACCTGGCGGCAGGTCAAAACCGATGAGGCATCCTGGTCCCTCACCTCGGTTTATTTCCGCGACCTCAACAACGGCTGGATCGTCGGATTCGGGGGGCAGATCCTGCGCAGCCGCGACGGTGGCATCACCTGGACCGCGCTCAAGAGCCCGATCAAGTCCTGGCTCACTTCGGTTGCCTTCGACAACGCCAACCGCGGCTGGATCACATCCGACGATAGCCTGCTGGTCAGCGAAGACGGAGGCGAAACCTGGCGCACCATCGCAGTTCAAGATCGCCTGTTTCTGGCTCAGCTGATCAATGTGAACGGCTCGCTCTGGGCCGTCGGCCAGCTCGGTATCCTGCGGCAGGCGGACGGTTTGAAGTGGAAGAGGATCGAGAATCTGGTTACCGACGACGTTACCCGCGATAGCTCAACCGCACCTGCCGCTACAGCTTCCCGCTAGGGACCGCGGAGTCGCCGCCCATCGAACACCACTCAAGTCTGCGCTGCCCGGATGTCGGCGCGGGTTGAGAGGGCTGCCCGCGAGCCCGGAATCGCGGTTGGCCGCGAGGACTGCCGGCTCGCGCACCGGACGCGCCGGTTATGCGCTCCCGGCCCGGGTCCCGCCCCCCGGAAAGGCCCGCGTCCTCGCCAAGTCCATCCATTGGTTGGACTGGCTTCCGGCGAGACGACAGGCGCAATTCTCCCGGATTTTTCCGCCCTGGCTTTGCTAAGGTGTAGAGTTATGAGCGAAGAGTTGGCGGAAGTTGACTTTCAACGGTTCTGGCGCAGACTGCAACAACTTGGGCTCAACGCTTACGAGTCGCGTTCGTACCTCGTGCTGCTGGGACACCCGAAATTCAAAGCACTGGAACTGGCGGCCCGGGCGCACGTGCCACGCCAAAAGATCTACGAAGTCCTGGACAGCCTGGTGGAGAAGGGATTTGCGCAAGTAGTGCAGGAGAAGACGAAGCTCTTCTCGGCCGTGGAACCGACGCTCTCGATTCCGGGCTATCTCGGCCGCAAGCGCCAGACGATGGAACAGGAACTAACCGACAACGGCCGCGCCGGCACGGCCCTGATTGACGATCTGAAAGATCTGTATTCGGAGGGCCAGGGAGGGCGCGGAACGCTGGATTTCTTGCGAATCGTGACGGAACCGGCGCAGACTGCCGCGGAATACCGCAGAATGCTCTCCGAAGTGAAATCCGAATACCTCGAGTTTTCGCGCCCGCCGTACGCGGTCGATCCCCTCGAAGAGAAGCTGGTGAAACAGGCGGGGTCGGGCGGTGTCGCCTGCCGGCTGCTGCTCGAAGCATCCACGCTCGATGATGAACACCGGCAGCGGCTAAGCGACTATATCGCGGCAGGCGTGGAGGTGCGGATTGCGGATTCGCTCCCAATGAAGCTGGCCGTTTTCGACGGGCAGCGCGGGATGGTGGCATTACTCGATCCGGTGATCACGCGGCCCATGTGGACGGCCGTAGTGTTTGATCACGAAGGCATGGGTGAGGCGATGAAAGGCCTGTTCGAAGATCGCTGGGGGCGCGGCCGGAGCTTGTGATCCGTCAGGTTGCCGGCGCCCAGGGAGCCTCGGGGATCAGCGCGTTCCGCCTGCCACGCCGCGCTGCTTGCGGGTGAGAATCTCGCGAACGGCGTAGATACGGCGGTCTGAGCTTTCAAAGTAAGTCCGCATCATCATTTCGCCGATCAGCCCGGTACTGAACATCAGCAGGCCGGCCAGCAGGAGCAAGGCGCCGGCGATCATGAGTGGCCCGTGCTCCATGACGATCTCGTATCCCATCAGCTTCTTGACCGCAAGGTACGCCAGGATGCCGCCGCCAAAGGTGGTGCCGGTGAGTCCCAACACGCCGAAGAAGTGCATGGGGCGGGTGAAATACTTCAGCAGAAAGCGGATTGTCAGGATGTCGAAGAGCACCCGGAAGGTGCGGCCAATGCCGTAATGTGAATCGCCTGCAGCGCGGGGCGTGTTGCGAATGGGCACCTCGGCAATGCGGGCGCCGTAGAAACTGGCCAGGGCCGGGATGAAGCGGTGCAACTCACCGTAGAGGTTGACCTCTTTCAACACTTCGGAGCGGTATGCTTTGAAAGTCGTGCCGAAGTCGCGCAGATCGACACCGGATGCCCTGGCCATAAGCCAGTTGGCGATCCGTGAAGGAATCTTGCGCATCAAGGCATTGTCCACGCGGTCCTTCCGCCATCCACTGGCGATATCGTAGCCCTCATCGATTTTCTGAAGCAGAGTAGGGATATCCTCCGGCGCGTGCTGAAGGTCGCCGTCCATGGCGATGATGACATCCCCTTTGGCTTCGTGGAATCCGGCCGATAGCGCGGCGGTCTGTCCGAAGTTGCGGCGCAGCCGGATGACTTTGAGGTGACCGTCGGTTTCGACCAGGTTAGCAAGGAGTTCGAAGCTGCGGTCGCTGGATGCGTCGTCGACGAAGAGAATCTCGTACGGCCGCTGGACCTGGTCCAGCACCGCCGTGAGCCGGTCGTAGAGCGGCAGAATGGAATGCTCCTCGTTGTGAATGGGAATCACGATGGACAGCATGGCCATGCAAACATTAGTGTAACATCATGGATCGGCTCCCCTTTCTGGCTACAGCCGCAGGCGCCGCGTACGAATCGATGGGCGCGCTGCCGGTGACCGTTGTGCTCGATAATGTGCGCAGCCTGTACAACGTGGGCGCATTTTTCCGCACCGCGGATGCCACCGGAGTGGCAAGACTGTACTTGTGCGGTATCACCGGTCGACCGCCGAAGCGGGGCATCTCGAAGACAGCGCTGGGAGCGGAAGACACGGTGGCGTGGGAACACCAGTGGGAGCCGGTGCCGCTGGTGACCGGGCTGCGTCAAAGGGGTTATGAGATAGCGGCGGTGGAAACCACTGTTCACGCCGTGGACCTGTTCGAATGGGCGCCGCGGTTCCCGGTGTGCGTCGTCTTCGGCCACGAGGTGGACGGCATCCGGCCCGAGGTATCGGCGCTGTGCGACACCCACGTGCGGATCCCGATGCTGGGGACGAAACATTCCCTGAACGTGGCCACCGCCGGCGGTGTGGTGATTTACGAACTATTGCGCAAGTACGCGTCCCTCGCGCCTGCGCTACGATAGGATTTGTCGCAGTCGCTGGCACGCCTTCGCCTCAACCTGGATTTCATGCCGTCTCCTTCGCCGGAACACCCCGGGTTGTTCATTCGCGACCCCTATCGTTTTTCGGACGCCATGCTCATCATTCCCCCGGTGCTGGTGGAGTGCTTGCAGTGCTTCGACGGGCGGCAGACGGACCTGGACCTCAGGTCGGCGCTGGTCCGCCTGACGGGAGACCTGGAGGTGGGGGTACTCCAGCAGCACCTGGTGGACACCCTCAGCCAATCGGGCTTTCTGGAAGACGAGACCTTCGCGAAAATGCGATCGGAACGGCGTCGCGAGTTCGCTGAGGGGCCGGTGCGCGATGCGATGCACGCCGGTTCGGCATACCCAGCCGATCCGGATGCGTTGCGGGAAACGATGGGCAGGTACCTGTCGGGTGACGGCAGGCGTTCTCCCGCGAATGGTGGGCTGCTGGGTATCGCGGCGCCCCACGTAAGCCCCGAGGGCGGCTGGCAATCGTACCGCGCCGCGTTCCGGATGCTGGGTCCGGAGTTGCGCGAACGGACCTTCGTGATTCTGGGGACGTCGCACTATGGTGAATCGGAGCGCTTCGGCCTGACCCACAAGAACTACGCGACGCCATTGGGGCAAGCCACTTGCGACCACCGACTGGTGAACTGGCTGGCGGAGCGCGGCGGAAGTGCGGTCGAAATGGAGGACTACTGTCACTCTTTCGAGCACACGGTGGAGTTTCAAGTGGTGTTTCTGCAACACCTGCTGGGTCCGGAGGTAAGCATTCTGCCGATTCTGTGCGGTCCTTACGGCCGCAGTCTGCAACAGGGCGGCAGGCCGGAAGATGACGATGGCGTCAGGCAGTTCCTCGACGCGCTAGGCGAATTGAACGACCGCGAACGGGGAAGGCTGTTCTGGGTGTTGGGTGTGGACATGGCGCATATGGGCGCGCGTTATGGCGATCGCTTCCAGGCCGAAGCCAACTGCGGCCTGATGGAAGCGGTGGCCACACGCGACCAGGCGCGCATGACGCGAATCAACGCCGCCGATGCGGATGGATTCTGGGAATTGGTGACCGAGAGCCGCGACGACCTCAAGTGGTGTGGGTCGGCGCCGTTCTACACGTTCCTGAAGGCCGTGCCGGAAGCCCGCGGGGAGCTGTTGCACTACCAACAGTGGAACATCGACGAGCAGAGCGTGGTGAGTTTCGCCGGTATGGCGTTTTCGAAGGCTACTCCATCGTAGCCAGTACTTCGCCGGCGGCCACCGTAGCGCCCTCCGCGGCGGGAACGGATAGCACTCGTCCGGCGCGAGGGGCCCTGATCTCGTTTTGCATCTTCATGGCCTCCACGACCAGGAGCCCCTGGCCCGCTTCGACTGCATCGCCGGGAGAGACCAGGACCCGTACGACTTTGCCCGGCATGGGAGCCCCGAGGGTGTGCACGCCCTCTCCGGCGCGGCGCCATCTCTCGGAGCTCCAGCGCCGCGGGTCCCGCACCTGAATGGAGAAGCGGAATCCGTCGACTACCACCACAACGCCGCCCGCCGGATCTTCCTCGACATGCACGTCATAGCTGCGGCCGCTCATGAGGAACGAATAGACCCCGGGTTCGGGAGTCTCGACGTGGGCTTCGCGTTCGGGTCCCTGCCCGACGCGAAAACGGCAGAGGGGCGCCGGCGAGAGGATTTCGATTTGACTCTCCGCTCCATCGATGGTTAGCGCAAGCTTCATCGGAGCAACCCGCTGCGGCCCGCATCGAGCCACCGGCCGGCGCGCGGGGCGCGCCCACCCGCGTCGGCCCGCGTCCGCGAGTCGGCGTGAAGCCCCGCGGCGAGCGCCGCCACGGCAAATAGATCGGGTGGCGGCTCCGGGGGACGATGGCGTTCAAAAAACGACTCGATGAAGCCGGTGTGCAGATTGCCGGCTCGGAACTCGGCATCTTCGAGAATCTGCCGGAAGAAGCTGATGTTGGTGCGAATGCCGCCGACGTCGTACTCACGAAGAGCGCGGACCATGCGCGCGGCGGCCTCGTCGCGCGTGCCGCTCCAAACCGCCAGCTTGGCGAGTAGCGGATCGTATTCGAGGGGCACCGTCCAGCCGTTATAGACGCAACCATCCAGCCGGATGCCCGGACCGAGGGGCCGCGTCAGGCGCGTGAGCTTGCCGGGGTAAGGCAGGAAACTGTTATACGGATCTTCGGCATATACCCGGCATTCGATGGCCCAACCCCGCCACGACACGTCCTCCTGGTTGAGCGGGAGGTGGGCGCCGGCGGCGATCTCGACCTGCATCTGGACCAGATCCAGGCCGGTGACGAGTTCCGTCACGGGGTGCTCCACCTGGAGACGGGTGTTCATCTCGAGAAAGTAGAACCGGCGGTCGCGGTCCACCAGGAACTCGACCGTGCCGGCGTTGTGGTAGCCGGCGGCCGATGCCGCGCGAACCGCCGCCTCGCCCATCGCGGAGCGCATCTCCGGATGCAGGGCGACCAGCGGCGAGGGGCACTCTTCCATCACCTTCTGATGGCGGCGCTGAATGGAACACTCGCGCTCGCCGAGATGGATAAGCTTGCCGTGTCGGTCGCCCAGCACCTGGATTTCAATATGGCGGGGAAAGTCGATCAGTTTTTCGACATAGATTTCCGGATTGCGGAAGGCGCGCTCGGCCTCACTGGCGGCATCGCGCCAGGCCGATGGCAGGTCGGACTCCCGTTCTACGCGTCGCATGCCCTTGCCGCCGCCGCCGGCCACGGCCTTCAGCAGAAGGGGATACCCATGCGCTTGCCCGAAGGCGACCGCTCCTTCCAGGGTGACGCCGTCCTGGGTGCCGGGAACCACCGGAACGCCGGCGGCAACCGCGGTCCGGCGCGCGGCGGTCTTGGATCCCATCATGCGGATCGACTCCGCCGAGGGCCCGATGAAGACCAGCCCGGCCTCTTCGCAGGCAGCCGCGAAATCGGCGTTCTCGCTCAGGAAGCCGTAGCCCGGGTGGATGGCTTCTGCGCCGTGTTGGCGGGCCGCATCGAGAATGCGATCGATGCGGAGGTAGCTCTCCGAGGAGGGAGGCGGGCCGATGCGTTCGGCCTCGTCGGCCATGCGCACGTGAAGCGAAGTGCGATCGGCGTCGGAGAAGACCGCCACGGTAGCGATCCCCATCTCGCGAAGAGTGCGGATTACACGAACGGCGATCTCGCCGCGATTGGCGATCAGCACTTTGCGGAACATGCAGACAGAATTGTAGCAGGGCGGGCGGCGCGGCCCCGTGCCCCGACCACGGTGTGGAGCGCGGCGGGAAGGCATCACCTCCCTGCTAGAATTGGGAAGGTCCAACTATGGCCCTCGAGTCGATTGAAGGATCGTTGAAGGAACGAGGCGTCCGCCTGACGCGTCAGCGCCAAATACTGCTCGAACTGATCGACAAGACCGGAGAACACCTGGACGCCGAGCGGTTGTATCAACTGGCCAAGGAGCGGGATCCGAAGCTGAACCGGGTGACGGTTTACCGCACATTGAAGATGCTGAAATCGGGTGGGCTGGTGGATGAGTTGGACCTCATGCACTATGGAGGCGATCAGCATTACTACGAAACACGCCTGAAGCAGGAGCATGCGCACGTGATCTGCCTGCGCTGCGGCAAAGTGGAAGAGTTCTTCGGTGAGCCGCTGCAGCGTCTGCGGAAGCAGATCGAAAGCCATTTCGGGTTTCAGGTGCTGCTGGCGCGCACGGAAGTGGGTGGGTATTGCGCCCATTGCCAAACCTTACGGGCGCGCGAGGTGGAAGAACTGCGCAAGCGCCCGGCGGAACAGCCCAAGCGAACGCCGGCGCGGCACCCGCGCTCGCGGCGAGGCTGATGCGGCAAAGTTCGGCTCGACCGGCGAACGCCGAAGCCGCGTCGCTGGTGGTCATTGACCCGCACGGACGACGGACGCGGGTTGCCATCGAACCGTTGCCTTTTCACATCGGGCGCCAGCCCGATAGCCAGCTGTTGATCCGAGACACGCGGGTATCGCGGAATCACGCCCGCATCGCGGTCGAGGCCGGCCAATACTTCATTGAAGACTGCGGCAGCCGCCATGGCACCTACGTGAACGGCGAGCGGATCGTGCGGCAGGCGCTGCGCAACTCGGACCGGATCGAATTCGGTACCCAGGACTCGTATCAACTGGTATTTGCGATCGATGGGGCGGAGTTGAAGCGTCTGCTTGAGCAACTGGGCCCTTCGGAGACGCCTCACCCGTCTGGAATCGGCGCCAACCTCGCGAAACTGCGCGCCATCCTGGACCTGGCGCGGACCGTGCAGAGCGCTTTTTCGACCGAAGACGTTCTGGTGTCGGTGGTGGACACGGCGTTGGCGATCACCGGAGCCGAACGCGGGTTTCTGATGGTACGCGGCACCAAGGGGCTGGAGACGCGTGTCGCTCGGCATCGCCAGGGGTACCACTTGGATGAACGCGAACTGCGTGTATCGCGGGAGGTGATTCACCGCGCTCTCGAGCGGCGTCGCGAGCTTCTGTACATGAACTTCGACCCGTTGGGAGCGGAAGGAGTACGGCCGCAGGACAGTCTGGCGGAGTTGGAGTTGCGAAGTGTGATTTGCGTGCCGCTGGTGCGGATACGCACCGGTCAGGGCGACGCGACCAGCGTCCTTTCTGCAGGAAGCGAGACGGTGGGCGTGCTTTATATGGATTCGCGTGCCGTGGCTGCCGACATGGCCGGCGGGAACCGCGAACTGTTGCAGGCGCTGGCGATTGAGGCTTCCATGGTGCTGGAGAACGCGCGACTGCTCGAGGAGGAACACTCGAAGCGCCAGATGGAGGAGGAACTTCGGATTGCCCGGACGATCCAGCAGAGCCTGCTGCCGGGCAATCTCCCCTCCGGAGGGTGGCTGCTGGCGTGCGGCAGCAGTGTGGCTTCGCTCGAGGTAGGCGGCGACTACTTCGATGTGATGCAGGTGAGTCCGGAGTGCTGGTCGGCCGTGGTAGCGGATGTTTCCGGAAAGGGGGTCGGCTCGGCCTTACTGGCCTCATTCTTGCAGGGTGCCCTGATTACGGCGACCGAACATCCCCAGGCTTTAGGGCGCCGGATACGGAGACTGAATGGCTTTTTACGGGAACGCACCGGAGGGGAAAAGTATGCAACGGTGTTCTATGCTCTCGTGCAAAGCAGCGGACAGATGAGCTACGTGAATGCAGCCCACTGTCCGCCCATCGTGGTGCGCCCCGGCGGCGAGCTGTCTACCTTGGACACGACCGGCATGCCGGTTGGACTCCTCCATCCGGCGGAGTTCGTAGTGGCGGAAGTCCAACTAATGCCGGGTGACAAGATCGTCATCTACACCGACGGTGTTACCGAAGCCCAGAATGCCGACGAGGAGTTTTTCGGCAAGAGACGGTTACGGGAGATCCTCGTAGCGAGGGCCTCGGATTCCTGCAGTAGCATTCACGATGCGATTCAGGACGCAGTCGCCGGATTCACGGAAGGCACCGCGCAATCCGACGATATCACTGTCCTGGTGCTGGAGTTCCGGAAACCCGACTGAAATGGCTGTGGTTCCTCGGCGCCCCGGTCTTGCGCGCGCGCCAACTCGGCCAGTTTCTCCGGCAGAATGCGGCGGATCATCTCGATGAATGGGATCAGGAGCACCGGCTGTTCCGGACAGTGTTCGCGCTGGGTGATATTGAGATAATCCCGGCCGGGCAGGTTCAATCGCATCTGCCAGAAGCTGGAGTCACGAGTGCGGTCCGGCGCCGTGGTGAATTGCCGGCCCGCGAGCATGGCCGTAACGTGGCTGTAGCCCAGCAGATGAACTCCGCTCTCCACGGCGTGCCAGCATTGATCGACGCTCCCGGCGGAGTGAATTGAGTTCTCGAGAATCTTAAGATTGATGTGCGCGCTCAACGTGGGGCGGAACGCAAAACGTAGAAAACGCCCGGCGGCCTGAAGTTCGACATAATCGAGCAGCTGAATCCCCACCCATGCACCAGCACCGAACAACACGATCACCAGCCCTGCCAGGCGGCTTTGGACAAAGCTGCCGAGCAGCGAGAGCATCGCGCCAACTCCGCAGAAGCCATAGAGCATCAGGGCCGCCGTACGCGGCTGAAAACCGCGATCGAGCAGACGATGGTGGATGTGGCCGCGGTCGGCCGTAAAAATCGGCGTCCCGCGAAGAAATCGCCTCACCACCGACAACGCTACTTCCAGGAGGGGTAGCGCCAGAGGCATGGCCGGCAGGGCCATACCGAACATGGTGGCGGACTTCTGACTCCAGATGGCGGAATAGGCCCCCAGCAGGAATCCGATCAGCAGGCTGCCCGAATCGCCCAGAAAGACGGATGCCGGCGCGAAGTTGTAGCGCAGGAACCCAATCAGGCAGCCGGCCAGGGGGGCGGTCGCCAGCCCCAGGCTGATATCGCCGTGGAGGACTCCCGCCAGGAGAGTGGTCAACGTGGCAGTAAGACCGATGCCGGCCGCCAGTCCGTCCATGCCGTCGATCAGGTTGAAGGCGTTGGAGCACAAGACCAGCCAGCCGACCGTCAGCAGGAACCTGCTCCAGTCCGGGAGCGAAGAGTCCCCGACGCTCAGAATTCGCAAACCGGCGGAGGATGCCCACACGGCGGCCATGATCTGCCCCAGCAGCTTCTGCCAGGGTCTGAGCCCGCGCCAGTCATCGACCAGGCCGGTGACGAAGATCAGAGCTACCGGTGGCATGAGCTGCCAGACCACGCCTAGCTGGCTTTCGAGGAATTCTCCGCCATGCATGGGAAGGAGCAGCAGAAGTGCATACGCACCAAGGCAGGAGGCCAGGATGACGAGTCCGCCGGCGCGCGGAGTGGCGCGAGCATGCCGCTTGCGGCCGCCATCGGGCCGATCGACCAGCCCCAGGTGAATCGCCCACTGACGTGCCCGCGGCGTCAATACGAGGCTGAGCAGGAACGCTGTCCCGGCGAGGATGCAAAGTGAATACATGTCAATGCCTCCGTGTCAGTGCCGGCACGTGCCCGCGTGCCTGGCACTCGGACATCGCGTCCAGCCGAGGGGAAGTCAACGATGCCAGCATTCTTCCCAGTCGTTCGAGGTACACGGAATTGTCAAAGCTCCGTACAACCAGTGCCCTGGCACTGTCGCCCATGCGGCGGGCCAGATCACCGTCGCAGAGTAGTTTTGTGGTGGCTTCGGCAAGAGCTTCGGGATTCCCGGGCGGCACGAGAATTCCCGTAATGCCGTCGCGCACGACATCGACGACGCCGGTGGTGAATGTCGAGACGGCCGGTTTTCCGGCGGCGGCCGCTTCCAACAGCACTCGCCCAAGGCCTTCGCGGTGGGTGGGAAATACAAACACGTCCATCAGTTCGTAGTAGGGGCGCGGCTGAGGCACATATCCCAGCCAGTGGACAGCGGGGCTGGAGCGGATCCACGATACCGTGCCCTCATCCACGGGATCGCCCGGTTCGAAATCGCCGACAAGCAACAGGTGAACCGGCAGCCCTTGTTTCTGGAGCAGCTTGAAGGCGGCGGCCAGATCCGCGATGCCTTTGTCCCGGGTCAGCCGCCCCACAAACCCGATTACTCGGGCGCCGTCGGGGATCCCGCATTGGCGGCGGAGATCCAAAGCCTGTCGTAGCGGGGACTCTGTCGGTGGCCCAACGGAAATGCCTTCACTGACCGTTTCACCCAGCAAGGCGAGTTTCTCGCGCCGGCAGATCCGGTCGTGAACGGCGGCCTGTTTGACGCTGAGGCTAATGCAGATCACCTGGTGGGCGCAGGCGCAGGAAATGCGTTCGCAAACGATCAGCAGCAGACGTTTCCAGGACCGCGTGGTTTGGTACCGCAGCCCGCGAAGCGTGTAGATTCGGCGAGGTACCCGCGCCAGCCATGCCGCCAATCCGCCCAGAAGCGCCATTTTCGGAGTGCTCATGTTCGTGATGGCGGGCTTGAGCGAAATCAGAATTGCCCAAATACGGCATAGACACCAAAGGTCGGACAGCGGCGAGATTTCTCGCCGGATCGGTACCGAACGGAAATCGATCCGCGAGAACGCGCGTCCAGTGTTTCCGCACGGGGGCCCCCCGGGGGCCAGAACGACCGGAAGAAGGCCGCTCCGGCGGGCCACTTCCACGACCTCCGGTAGAAACTGGCGGACGGCGAAACCGGTGTTCATGCCGAAGACGATCACGGGTTTGCGAAGTGATTTCGGAGCCATTGATCACCGGGCCTTCCGGAAGACGAACGAGACGGTCTCCGCGGCATTGTCACGCGCCACCAGGCGGAAAAGCAGCACCCATGTCCGCCACAGAACGTGGAGCGGGAAACAGAAGCGGAAGTACCAGCTTTCGAAGTACACGCGCCGCTGCTCGGCGATCAGGCCATCGGCCGCAGCGATCTGCTGCAGCGCGGCCGGGGTGCATCGATCGTAACGCGCCGGAAAGCCGTGCCCGCGTCGCATGTCGGGGAAAATCACAAACAGGACCTTTCGCTTGAGCGCCTCCGGCAGAAGCAGGTTGATGCGGGCGTACACTGCATTGCGGGAGGGGACGAAAATCAGGGCGCGCGCTCCGGGTTTCAAAATGGTGGCAATCCCTCGCAACGCGCTTTCCACATTCGAAACATGCTCCAGCAGCGCCTGGCAGATCACCAAATCGGCTTCAGCCTCCCCCCGAAAGGTGCAGATATCAGCGGCGATGGTCTGGTCGTACGCACCCCGCGGGGCCGCCGCCAGCTCGCGGGCGTCGATGTCCAACCCGACCACCCTCAGTTCGCGGGCCGATTTGCGTTCCGGATCGATGAGCGGGTTCTTCCCACCGCCGACATCGTAGACGGTCATTCCGGACGCCAGGTATTGGGGAACCAGGTTATCGATGAAGTCGCGATTCCCATCGATCCGGAGCTTGGCCGGAAGCAACCGGTCGAAGCAAATCGCGAGGCTGGTCTGCATGCGAATCAGCACCCGCAGGAGCCCTGAAAAGGGGCTTGGCCCTGGCAGGCCCACTGTGCGCGCATCCAGCCGAACGTGTTCCATCATCCCCCACTGATTACTTCGGCAGTTTCGTGCGATTTCGTTAGGCATGGACGTTGCAGCCATTCCGATGTCGTCCTCCGGATGTGCTCGAAGAATGTCCGTCGCCGCTCCCCCAGCATGCTGTCACGATACCGACAGGCATTCCTGAAATTTCGCGCGGACATGGTAGAGAGGCGTTGCCGAGACCCGAGAACCTCACGGATCTTCTCTGCCAGCGTCGTGGCATCTCCCGGCGCTACGAGGTCTTCCGGAGCGAGCAACTCCGGTATGCCGCCGATTTGGGAGCCGATGCACGGGAGCGACCGAGCCATGGCCTCCACCATCGCCCGCGGCAGGCCTTCGCAGCGGGAAGCCAGCACGAACAGGTCCGCCCGGTCGAGTTGTTCGCGGACCGCTGCCCCGGGCGGCAATTGCCCCAGGAACTCAACCGAATCGCGAACGCCCAAAGTCGAAGCCAGATGTTCGAGCTCGCTCCGATGCCTGCCCTCGCCGACGATGTGGAGTGTCAGCTGCCAGCCAGTGTGGATGCAATCCGCGACGGCCCGAATCAGCACATCTGGAGCCTTGTACATCTGCGCCAGAGAGGCGACCGTCACGATGTGGAAACGGGGTCGCGTTCCAAGGGCTTCGGCGGGACGCGCGTACGCTCTGAATCCGGCGTCTGCTTCCAGGGTGGCGTCTTGTGAGATCTCCACATCCGAGAGACCGGTCGAGAACGCATCACACGGATATCGGGACTGCAAGGCCCGCTCGGTCACGTACGCAGCCCCCTTCGCCGCCCGACACTGACGGCGCAGCTGGCCGGTGAACCACCAGCGGAAGATGGGCCGCATCCGGTAGCGAACCGCTCCGGGGGCGAATACGTCGAAGGGGTCGTTGACCACCTCCACACCGTAAGGGTGACCGGTGCGGGTGAGGAAAGGCTCGAGGCAGCCGGCCAGATGGGAACTTACGCGCAGGATCACTGCGTCGGCGGGAGCCACTGCCCTGCGAAGAGCCCGGCGGATGCGGACGGCCTTGCCCAGGTATTCCCATGGGCCGAGGTAGTTGGGTACGGGGTTAAAGGTGACTCCCCGGCCGTCGGCGCGCCGGTAATGCAATTGCCTTGACGGCACATCCTGAACTCGGGCAATCACTTTCACCCCAGTGAAAACTTCCAGGTAGCGCTCCCAGAATTCGAGGGGATTGAGACCGTCCGTCCATATGGCCCCGTCCGGCGTTCGGAAGAAGCGATGCTCGGTAGTGACCGCGATGACCATTAGGGTGCCTGCCTCCTGTCGCGGTGAATCGAAATGGCCAGTACCAGCAGGTAGGGGATCAGGGCGTACCAAACCACACCGCGAACTACCGTGGCGGACTCGCCACGGGCGAAGACCAGGAAGGAGCACAAGAAACTGGCCACGAGAGCATGCCTGGCGGGATCCATGCTATCCGCCATCAGGAACACCCGCGTGAACAGATAACCAACGACAGCCAGCCACAGCGGACCGCCGATCCAGCCGAAATTCAAGTAGGCTTCGGCGATAAAGGAATAGCCGAGTCCACCGCCATTCGCGGCGACAACCGGGTCCACTGTTTGCGCCAGCCAATCCGACAGAAGGCCATGGGCTTTTCCGGGATGAACGGCCCACCCCAGATTGGGGACAATGGTCGAAGCTGCGTAGATGTAACTGGTACCGCGATCGAACTCGCGCACCGTGGGAACCAGCGACAGGGTGTGGGTCACGGTGACGAGTGAGTACCCCATTTCGGAGATCGCCAAGGCCGCCGGGTTTGGCAGATTGGACAACGTTGCGGGCTGATCCTCCGTCGCCAGACGCCAGATTCCGCCAGCGCTCCGAGCCTCCCGGATGAAAGATACGGTAAACAGCGCGACGAGAGATAACGCCACAATCAGGCTCCTGGGAAGGCGCCGTATCGAACGATCGAACATCCACACCACGGCTACGCCACTGATCACTACCGTGCCCCTCGCGCCCAGGAAAAGGTTGATGGCTGCATACACCGCCGTGAGCGCTAAGCAGAGAGCCTGTAGCCAGCGCCTGCCCCTGGCACCCGCCAGAAGAAACAGGATGCCCGGGACCAGCAGACCAGTGAGGGCAAAGATCACCGAGATCGAGTCGTCGCGGCGATACAGTCCCAGGTAGCCATAGTCCATGACGATGGCGACAGATTGCCAGAGGAGCATGAAAGCCGGAATCGCGGCAACGGCCAGGAGCATCCACCCGACCGTTCGGGTGGCACGGAGCCGGTCCGCATCGTCCGGGCGCGCCGACGCCGGCGGTTCCACCATCCGGCCGGCGGCAAACAAGGCCCCGGCATGGGTCGTCAGCAAGCAGAGGGTGACTAGATAGAGACCGGCGATTAAAACGTCGGGTGAGGCTCGGCCGCCCAGCATGCCGGTGCCGTTGAGGCCGAAGACTTCCAGAAGCGCCTGGCCGCCGTTGAAGAGGCCGGCGGCAAGCATGAACAGTGAATAGGGCTCGAAGAGAGTGCCGCGCAGCCAGAACCAACTTGCCAGAATCCAGACAAAGCTCAGAGTCAATCCAAGGCATGCGGCGTAGAGCAGCGCCTGAGCGTCAAGTGGGACCGCGGATTCGATCATGCCGGCGCAGACAACGACGCCGAGCAGTGTCAGATGGATCAACAGGAGAACGCTTTGTCGTTCCTCCGGCGCGAGGCTGTCAGCCCGAGGCACGGCGGCAGGCTGGTGCGCCCATTCAAGCGTTGTAGAGTGCATACAGTTGCTCCATGGAACGCGCGATGTTGAAACTGCTTTCTTCGATGAGACGGAGGGATTCCCTTTTGTTCGGGGCCGGAATCCGGTTCGCTGCCAGCACGACCGCTGCCCACCGGGCCGCCGGTTGCGACAGGGAAACGCGATGTACCAGGCCCGGAACAGCGTCCGCTTCATCGGTGATTCCATCGGACAGGACGCAGGGGACGCCGGCGGCCTGGGCCTCGACCACGCTAAGCGGGAGGCCCTCATGCAACGACGGAAAGACGCACACGTCCATTGCCCTCAGAAGCTGGGCCACATTGTCCTGTGCTCCGGTAAACACCGTTCTTCCGGCGATGTTCTGCGACCGGACCCGAGCCTCGATGGCCTCACGCAACGCGCCATCTCCCACGAGAACCAGACGCGCCTGGGGTCGGGCGCGGAGAATCGCCGCGAAGATCTCCACCAGGAATTGATGGTTCTTGGGCGTATCGAAGCGTCCCACGTGGCCGACGACAAAATCGTCATCGGCCAGGTTCCAAGCGGCTCGGGGCGATAACGAGGGAATTTGCCGGAAGGGCGTTGGATCGATCCCGCAATGCATGACGAGGCTTCGCGGATCGCTGGCCCAACCTTCTCCAAACAGCGAATGAGCCGCGCGCTGACTCACCGCGACCAGCCTGGTAGCGTCCCGTCGGACCAGGCGCCGCATCCGGTTCAGATATCCCGCTCTTAAGCGCCCCGCACCGGCGTCGAGCCTGGTCGTATCGCTGTGGCTGTGGGCGATGCGAATGGGCACTTGGGATCTGCGGGCCAAGGCCACTAGGTAACCGCTGAAATGATGAACATGGCTGTGGATGGCATCATATGGACCGAACCGGTGGAGGATTCGGCCGATGCGGAGCGGGTAGGAGGGCGACCACAAGGGACTGGTACAGCGGACCAAACGGGCGCCCCGATCGGCGATTTCGGAATCGTGCACGCCCGCGTTGCGGGTGTGGACCAGGAAGTCCATTTCGACGCGCCCGCGATCTACGCGGCGCAGAACGTTCATCAGCCAGTTTTCTACCCCGGCCCGGTCCATCGCCCGGACGACGTGCAATACGCGTTTGGGCCGGTCCTTCAAGCGGAGGCTACCTCCTCGGTGGTATGGCTGCGGCCGGCCGGCCGGCCCTTGGGCTGGGATGTCCAAGGCTGCTGAAACGAGTCGGCCTGCGCGCCCAGCTCCTGGATACTCCGTTCCCACCACGGCGATTGCAGAATCTGCTCGACCTGCTCCGCCCGAAAGCGGTAACGGAGCAGTCTCGCCGGAACACCGGCGACGATGCCGTAGGGCGGCACGTCGTGGGTAACCACGGCGCCGGCCCCGATGATGGCACCGTCGCCAATACAGACGCCTTGGTCTACGAACACACCAGAACCGATCCAGACATCGTTCCCGATTACCGGCGGATCGGGGAAATCGTTCCACGCCGAGGGGCGCCCAAACAGGTTCTTGCGGCCGTACAGCATCGGGGACGTGGAGAGATAGTCCACCGGATGCCTGGCCGGGCCGATCAGGGTGTAAGGTCCTATGGAGCAGTAGCTGCCGATGCGGCCGGAGGCGATAATCGTCCCGAAGTTCACGTACGAGGCGTCACCGAGTACGACGCCGCTCGCGAGTTCGACCCCCCTGGAGATGGAACAGCGCTTTCCCAAACGTACATTGGAGGCGATCGCAGGGGACCCTATATGACATTCTGGATAGCGCAGCTTTGCCGAGACCAGTCGAATGTAATCCTTGATGCACTCCGGGACGAATTCCTTCAGTTGCCACATGTCCGCGATTCTCCGATCTCGGGCCATGCCCCGCCCGATGGACAAAAGGAAGCGGGTTGACGTACGCCGGCGGTATGGGTCGCAAGAGCAATCCGGCGCGACTTCCAGGCGCGGGCCCGTTGCGTAGCGCCACTTCCGATCAGGGCAGCAATAATGAGCCCCCAGTTCACGAGAGACTCCGGATGTCGGCAGAGACACCCCAGGCCGGCGGCTAGGCCCCGCCACCGATGCCCGGTCAGCATGTACGACACCGCCCTGGCCCTTAACACGGCCTGGTATTTGTGGGGGGCGAGAAATTGAAGAGCCGCGCCGTGCTCCTGCAAGACAGAATTCCAGTGCTCCAACCGGTCCGATTCCCGTTGACGTTCCCTGGCGGGATCTTCGGAGGGGCTACAAAAGGTGAGACGGACGGGTGAGTCGGAATGCTCGAGGGCCAGAACATGCGGTACGATTCGCCATCGGAAGCGTCTCGAAAAGTCGAGGTTGTACTTGAATTCCGGCGCGAAGCTCTCGGGCAGCATGCACTGCTCGAAGCTGTCGCGACGGGTCACCCAAAGGGCATCGCTCAAACGGGCGGTTTCGATGAATCTCAGCCAGTCCTCATAGCCCAGCACGCCCTCGGGGGACATGGGAAATGGCGAGCGGCGGCCGTCATCGAACTGATACAAGAAGCCGAGGCGACCGATCCCGGTGGCCCCCTGAGACAGTGTTTCGAAGATCCGGCTCAAACAGTCCGGGAGCAGTTCGTCATCGCTATCAAGATAAATGATCCACTCTGCCCTGGCCTCGCGAATAGCAGCATTGCGCGCCGGGCACACACCTCGGTTTCGCGCGGAGCGAATCAGGCGCACTCGCGGATCGGCGCAAGCCATCACCACTTTCGCAGTGTTGTCCGTCGAGCCATCGTCCACGACAATTGCCTCGAAATCGCGGAAAGTCTGTGACAGACAACTCGCAATCGCTCGCCGGATCTCGCGCTCCCGGTTGAATACTGGCGTCACGATGCTGAAGTACGGATTCGTGCTCACATCCGGCCCCTTATGCGTCTGACTCGGCTTCCACGGCGTAGTTTTTGTAGTACTTGGGGTGGTAGTGATAGTAATAGTAGTTGTCGCTGTTGTCGGCACGTACCTCGTTCATCACGACGCCGACGATGTTGGTGCGTAGACGCCTCAACGTGTTCACTGCTGACGCCAGCGCTTTGCGATTCGTGCGACCCGCCAACGCAACCAGCAGCACGCCATCGACAGAGGCGGCCATCTGCAAGGGCTCCGGGAATCCCAGCAACGGCGGAGAATCGAGCACGACGAGATCGTATTCCGCGCATGCGTTTTCGAGCAGCTCGGTGAGTTCGACCCCCACCAGGTCCGCGGCGCGGCGCGAAGGCGGTCCGGCTGGGAGGATGTCCAATGCCGGAACCGAATCCTGGTGGACCACCACACTTTGCCACGGGACGTGAGAGGTGAGGACGTTCGATAAACCCGGAGTGCTCCGCACGCCGAAGCGGCGGTGGATGCTCGGGCGCCTCAAGTCGCCGTCAATCAATAACGTCCGCCGACCCTGCTGGGCATGCGCCAGGGCCAGATAGGCCGCGGTCGTCGATTTTCCCTCCGACGGGCCGGAGCTCGAGACCATGAGGCTACGGATGTTGCGGTCGAAATCCGTCAGCAGGATCGAATTGCGCAACGTCCGCACAGCCTCCTGGAAGGCGGCCACTCCCGTTGCGTTGGCCGGGTCGTACGGCACCAGGGCGGTTCCCGGTTCGGCCGTGGCGATCATCCTTCCCTGCCACTCCTTAACCGCCGGGAGACTGCCGATCACTTCCGTCGACATGGCCCGGGCCACCTGTTCCGGGTCCCTGACGGTGTTATTCAAGAGATCGGACAGAATCGCGACCGCTACCGCGATAAGTGAAGAGAGCAGAAACGCGATGAGGGCATTCAGTTTGGTATTTGGGAACACCGGCCGGTTGGCCGGCCTGGCCAGATCGGCAATGCGGATGGCGTTGTTCTGAAAGCCGGAATTGATGGTTGCTTCTTTGATCTTGCGGACCAGTTCCTCGTAGAGCGATTTGTCGGCCTCAGCCTCTCGCTTGAGAGCTTGATATTCGAACGAATGGGCATTCAAGCGGTCGAATTCGGATTTGGTTTCGGCGACGGCCCGGTTCAGCATGGCTTCACGATTCAAGGCCTCACGGTATTCAACCTCGACCCGATGTCCGGTGTTCTCTTTTCCGCTCTGCAACTGGCGCTGCAACTCGGATACCTGGAGCGAGGCCTTGCGGAACTCCGGATGGTTGGGACCGTAATGCGACTTGACTTCAGCGAACTTCTGTTGCGCCTCATCCAGTCGCTCCGACAGCCGTTTCAGGGCGTCACCCTGATTGGAAACCTGAGCTGCTTCGAGTGAACCGCCGGCCACGGAATTGAAGGCGGCCTCCTTTCGGACCCGGTCCGCCTGGGCGTTCGTGTATTCGGTATTTAGCTGCAACAGCCGAGCCGAAAGGATACTGGTCTTCTCTTCCGGGTTGATAACGTTGAGCTCGCGTTCGAATTGGGACAGCGCGCCGCTGGACCGCTCCATCTTCGCTTTCAGCTCTTCCAATTGCCTTTCCATGAACGCCGACAGGCTCGCCGACGATTTGAACCGGATTGTATAAGTGTGCTCGAGATAAGACCGCGCGATGGCGTTGGCGACATCCGCCGCCAGCCTCCGGTCGGCCGAGCGATAGCTGATTAGCAGCAGGTAAGTGTTTGGCGGCCGGATAACCTTCAGGTCTCTCAACAGCACTGGAGCATCTTCGGCGGATTGCGCGGAATCCCCTTCGGCACCACCCTCGTTGTGGACGAGTTTGTACTGCTGAGCAACGGGGCGCAGCACCGAATCGGACTGAATGAGCTTGGCCTGAGTGGCCAGGAACTGTTCGGAATCGTTGACCATGGAACGCGTGGATTCCTGGCCGATGACTCCGCTGGGCGTCTGGCGGTCAATGTCCACCGTCGACGTGGATTCGTAGATAGGAACGAGGCGGCTCGATAGCACGGTGGCCGCGGTCACCGACCCCAAGACGAACAGCAGGATCTTCCACCAGTGACGCCTGAGTATCCAGAGATAGTGCGACACCGGCATCGCTCCGGCGGGGTTCACCAGTTCCGGCGCGACCGCAGGCGGCCGATAGTGGTCCGTTGACAGCGCGAGCCCGCGGCCGGTTGTATCTTCGGCGGAGTTGGTCAGGGAGGGGAGGAAATTGTTGTCGGCCATTTGTAACCTACCTTGTCTGTCCATAAATCAGGGCTGTTGCACCGGCAGTCGAACCGAACATCAGCAGTTTCTCGAGAGCCGCCAAGCCAAGCCGTTTGCCACGGTTGTCGGGGATGTAGAGCACGTCGTCCGCGAGCAGCGTGGCATCCGGCGCCTTGCGCTCCATGATCTTGTTCAACTCGATCGGAATCTCGTTTTTCGCTCCGGACGCCTCGCGCCGGTAGATGTAAGCCTGCTTGCTCGAAAACTGAGCCAGGCCCTCGGCCAGGGCCAGCACCTTGAGGACGCTGGTTTCGGCTCCCTCCTGAACCATATAAGCCCCTGGTTTTCGGACATTGCCGACCACAAATACCTTGCCTGCCCCGGGTACCCGCACTTCTTCTCCTCCGTTCAGCCTCAGATTCGATTCGGCGTCGGCAAGATCGATCAGCGACTTGACGGACACCCGCTGAATCAGCTGGGTGGTTGCGCCGTCGGAGCCTGGCTGGTGACGGGTCACGAGGATCTCCGGGCCCGCTTCGGCGGTCAACCCTCCGGCCCGCGTGAGGGCTTCCAGGAGTGTGACCGGAGCGCTGGCCTGAAATGTGAGTGGATCCTTGACGGCGCCCGCGACGCTGACCGGACGACTACCATATTCGGCCACCGTGATCGTGACCACAGGGTCAACGATGATGCCTTCGTCCAAGAAGGCTTTGGCTACCACACTCTCCAGTTCGGCCGGCAACAGACCCTCCGCTTTCAGGCGCTGTTTGAGCATCGGCAGCCGAACCATCCCATCGCTCCCCACCCTCACGGTGCGTGTCAGTTCGGGAGAGTCATAGACCTGGACGGCGATCAGGTCGCGGGGGCCGATTTTTTGCGCGGGCAGGTTGGCGATCCGGTCCGCCTCGATTGCGCCGCGCCCCTGCGGTTGTGCCAGTGCCGCACAGAAAATCACGAGGGTCATCGTTTTCAAAGCTGACATTCCTTCACCTGTGTTTCTCCACAGGGCACGGGGGCAGCAGCCACAGCCAGGAAAACTGCCGCGGCGGCGAACCGCCGGCCACAACTCCTCCGGCGAACACTCTTACACCCGGCACCTGTGATTCACGCACTCCGTTGCCGTATGGAACCTTAGTGCTCAAACCAAACTATCGGCGGTCTGCCGGGATCCTTTAGGGGTAGGTATCGAGTTTTCGCGGCTCTTGCGACACTGATGCAGGCCCATCGATAGGAACGGAGTACGGAATCAGGGAAGGACGAGCGTCCAGGCTCAGGCCCGGATCAGGCGCAGAAACACCGCCAGGCTGATTCTGGCGAGGTTGGGACTATACGGACAGCTCTGATCTTTGCGCAGGCAAAGGTGGACATTCATGCCGCAGGGGCAGGTACATCGTTGGGCCGCCAGCACTTCGGCAAAGGCAGCGCGCTCGGCGGTGGTCAGGCCGGAGACATCCACCCGGGGGATATCGTAGTCGGGTTCGTCTGGTTCGCCGCCGGAGCGCGTCAGCCTCACCGACCAGGAATTCTGCATCCGGTCGGCGCAGTTCCCCAGAAACGTGTCGTGAGCCGCGCCAGCGGTTCTCCAGGCGCAGTTGAATTTGACCCCATTATTCAGGAAATTGGTGGAGTCGCTCACCTCCAGCGCATCGGCACCCGCATTGTACGTCCACCGCCCTACGGCAGCCGTATTTCCCTGAAAACGCACGCGATAGCTGTGATCGCGGAAGATTTCGACGGACTCATCCAGTTGCTGGCCGGCGCTGCTCACCGTGGCCTCCCAGTTGCCGGGCAGGTTGGCGGGATTGAAAGCTGGCCGGCGTGTCGGGTCCGGAAGCCGGGTTTCCAAAGCCTCAGGCGCCGTTTGCCGGGCCGGTCTTTCGCGGGCGGGTGGCGCGGCCACTTGATTGACCTTGCCCTGTGGAACGGAAGGAGCGGGTCTGTAGAGTGTTCCGTACATGGCCAGGGCAGCCACCGCCCCCAGCGCGCCGCCAGTGGCGATCACCCAGCCGCGGCGGAAAAACCCGCGCTTTTCGCCAGGCTCGGAAGATCGGCCGAGCACGGCCTCCAGCCCTTTGACCAGCTTGCGAACGTCTTCGTCCCAATCCTGTTCGGTGAGTTCGATGGCGTGACGGCGGCACAGCGACTGCAACTCCGCCGGCAGTTCCTCTTCGGCCGGCATCCTGGCTCCGCCTACCAGCACGGGAAAGACGCGCATCTGGCGCTGAAGGGCTACCGTGATCTCCCGGCGGACGCTGTCGCGGGGATCATCGAGCCGCCGGCGCCCCAGAGCGTCGGTGATGCTCAGCCAGTCCTTGCCGATGACCACGATACAGGCGTCACTTTGGCCAAGCACGCGGGCGATCGCGTCGTCCCATTCGACGCCGGGCTGAAGCGAGGCCACGTCACGAAACACCCGGCCGGGAAAGCAGGCGGCGAGGCGGTCATAGAGCCTGCCGGAATCGGCGCGGCTGTCGTCCCGCCGGTAATTGATAAACAATCTGCCTCTGCCCATATCGGCTTCCCCTCTCCGAGGCTGGGGGACCGGCGCCGTGCGGACATGCCCGGACGGCCCGGCCAGAACTTGTCCGGTAGTGTACGGCAGCACGACGCGAAAACTCAAGCAGGCACGGAAAAACCGGTACTATTCGGCGCCCGCACCGATCGGAACAGCCGCCGTTTTTGAAACCGCCCGCCCCTGCCGTCCGTCTTATATTTCGGTGCTCGTCCCCACCGTTGCTAGTGCAGCACCTACAGTCAGTCCTACGAACCATCCTCATGGAAACCCGCAAATCATTCATCAGGCGGCATTTCGCCGTGTCTGTTTTCGCACTCCTGGCGCCTCTGGCCCTGGCCGACCCGGCCGTCCAAGGCGTGCCCAATTTCCAGGCCGTCAACGAGCATGTGCTCCGCGGTGGCCAACCGTCGGAGGAGGGCTTCCGGAGCCTGGCCGTCCGAGGGGTAAAGACCGTCGTCGATCTGCGGCAGCAGGACGACCGGTCCAAAGCTGAGAAGAAGCTCGTGGAATCGCTCGGCATGCGGTACGTGAACATCCCCATGCAGGGCATGCACACCCCTTCCGACAAGCAGATTTCCCGCGCGCTGCGAATCCTCAAGAGCGATTCCGCGACTCCCGTCTTCGTCCACTGCAAGCGCGGCGCCGACCGCACCGGCGCGGTCGTGGCCTGCTACCGCATCCAGCACGACCAATGGGATAATGCCCGTGCCCTGCACGAAGCGCGCGAGTACGGCATGAGCTGGTACCAGTTTCCACTGAAGCGCTACGTGCTCGCCTATCATCCGCACGGCAATGGTATCGCCGGTACGGCGGATGAAGTAGCCGACACCGTGCGCGGCTACGCCAGTAGTGCCGCGGATGCCATGAAGAACTTGTCCCAGGGGGCCACGGAAGCGGTGAAGGGCCTGGGAAAATAGCGCGAAAAACTGCTATGCTGCAAGCATGGCAAACCAGATCCGGACATCTGAAATTGGCTCCGCCGTCCTGGATCGCCGCGAGCTCCTGCAGGGATCCATGGGACTCCTCGGAGTCGTGCCGCTCTGTTGCCGTAGCGATGAGATCCCGCGCGAGAGCCTTACGTTCGGCCGCGATGCGGTGCGCATCGATCTCGGAAAATGGCCGGCGCTGCGGCGCGTCGGCGCCTCCGGCGCGGTGGTCGATCTCGGGCGCGGCTTGAACCTGATTGTCGTCCACACGGCGACAGGCTCCTTCGTCGCGCTCGACCGCTCCTGCACCCACGGCGGAGCGCAGTGCACGTACAATCCCAAGCGGCACACGCTGCGATGCACCAGCCTTAACCACGCCGAATATGAGTTGGACGGAACCCTTCTCCACGGGCGCACTCACGGCAACCTGCGGACGTATCCCGTGCGTCTGGCCGGCGGCGTCCTCGAAATCGGGCTGGAGCGGAGTGCATGACGCGGCCGGCATGGGGCGTGATCCTGTTTGCTGCGGTGGCCCTGGCGCAGCCCCGGTTCGTGCGGATACCCCCGGGCTCATCCCAAAGCCCGCTCTCCGGGAAGCCCTTTTGGATGGGCCGGACCGAGGTAACGGTGCGCCAGTTCGAGGCGTTCGTGAAAACGGCCGGCTATCGCACGACCGCCGAACAAGCTGGCGCGGAGCGTACCTGGCGGTCGCCCGGATTCCGCGTATCCGGCAATCAACCCGTGGTCTACGTCACTCCCAAAGACGCGATGGCATATTGCGCGTGGATCGGCGCGCGCCTGCCGACCGACGCCGAGTGGGAGTATGCCGCGCGCGCCGGTGCCACGACCCGGCACTTTTGGGGCGACGCCATCGACGGGAGATTTCTCTGGTATCGCGCCAACTCCGGCGATCGGCCGCGGAAGGTCGCCACCCGCCAGCCCAATGCCTGGGGCCTCTATGACATGGAAGGCAATGTCTGGGAATGGAGCCTGTCCGAGCCGGTCAAAGGCGAGCTTATGGCCAACCGCCGCGGCGGCTCGTGGGTGGATTGTGAGGACATCCTGGCCGGCCCCGGCAAAGCCCCCGCACCGCTGATCGGGGTCGCCAGCTACTTTAGAATCTCGGTGAACTATGGCCACCGCTACGACGACATCGGGTTCCGTTGCGCGCGCGACGGCAGGAACTGAAGCCGCCGCCTATTTCGCCTGAAAGGCAAAGCCCGACACGCCGATTTCGTCCCGTCCGGGAATCAGGAAGCCGAACTGGCCGGCGGACACGTCGCGTCCGCCAGGCTGCCACTCATCCAGTTGCTGCCAGTTCCCCGCCTTGCTGATGCTGTGCACGATGGCTTTGGCGGAAACGTCCACCTGGATAAGGTACGGCCCGGAGTCGCCCGCGCCGTGGAGCGTTTTGGCCTGCTCGGTAGGCTTGCCGGCGTTCGTCACCAGGCTGCGATAGAAGTACTTCTTGTCCATTTCGAACAGGGCGTAGTTGCGATCGTCGGTGCGATTGAAGATCCACCGCGCCCGCTTGCCTTTGCGCAAAAGCACCGCGAAGTTATACCGGCCGGCGGTGGAGGCCATGCGGAAACGCACGAAGTTGCCGCCCTGCCGGAAAAGCCAGGCGCCTTCGGCAACCCATCCCGCGGGGTCGGTCAGGACCTGAAGACCGGCCGGAGGCACACGTTTCCGTTCCGCTTCCTGCTGCGGCCAAAGCCGTATATCCAGCGACCGCACCACGCCCGCGACAATCGACACGGTGGTCGTCTGCTCGATATATTTGGGAGCGCTGGCGCTCACCACGTACATGCCTGCGGGAAGATGCAACTCGCGCTCATTCAGCGTCTGGGCCCGCGATGCTTCCTCTCCCTGCCGCCGCAGAGTGACCACGCTGGCGGCGGGCGCCACGGCGATCTGCAAGGTGCCGGTGACCGGTTGAAGGGCTGTTTCCGCCGCGCTGAAGTGCACCGGCTGGCCTGACGGAAAATCCTTCGACAGGATTCTCGAAACGTAGCCGCTCTTCCGCATCTCGACTTTGTGTACGCCGCTGACGATGCTGGCGGAGAAGGTGCCGTCCGGCTGCACCAGGCCCATCGATTTGTCGTCCACCAGCACTTCCGCGCCGGCGGGCCCAGCGTCGAATTCGAGCGTCGACATCTGTACCACCGGATGCAGCGCGAACTCCAGCCGGCTTTCCTCCCCTTTGTGAATCTCCACGCGCTGCTCCGGCACGGCCTCGAATCCATCTTTGGCAACACGCACCGAATAGGCATGGATCGAAAGGTTGGGGAGCCGGAGGCGTCCCATCACGGTATGGCGCGGCATCGCCTTCCCGTTGAGAAAAACCGTCACATCGTCTTCGCCGGTACTCACCACCAGCGTTCCGGCATTGCGATCGGCATTCAGGAAGACGCTCAACGCCGGAGCCGCTCCCACCTCGAGCGTCATCTTGCGCGCCTTGTCGCCCTCCCCCACCGCAAGCTCGTGCACCCCCTGGCCGATTCCGGTCCATTCCATCCCGTTCGGACCGCTCGCGGCCGGCGCCTTGCCATCGATCAGCACACCCGAGGGTCCGCACGTGCACTGTACCCGAACCGTACCTCGAAAGCTGCCGGCGGTTATCGCCATCAGGTCTTTGGCCGCGAACGGACCATCCAAGCCCGGAAGATCTGCCGGTGTGCTTTCAAAAGCAACTGTTGCTTCGCCGCCCTTGCCGGCGAGTTTGACGGTGTGCTTGCCGCCGGGCACTTCGTTCAAGATGAACTCGCCATTTTCCAGCTCTCCGGCCGGCTGCTCGTCGAGCACGATTTGTCCGGCATCCAGATCGGAGGTGATCCGCAGCATCAGCGGTAGCGGTTCGAGCGCGAGATGCAACGGAGGGGCCGAGCCGGGCCTGATGGCGAATTCGGAATACCCGGGCCGATAACCGTCCAGCGTGGCCTTCAGCCGATGTACTCCCGGGGCGAGTTGCAGGCTCACGTTGGAGGTGCCGCGCGTTTCCCCATCGATCTGGATCGAGGCTCCCACGGGCGTGACCGCCACCTGCACGGGCACGGTGACCACGGCCGCCGCGCGCCGCGAGTGCCGCTGCCACGTCTTCCCGATAACCACGGACATCAGGCCGACAATCGCCACCACCAGAACCGCGATCACTCCCAGCATGGCGTTGCGGTTGGCGGCAAGCGGGCCCAGGCGCGAGCCCAAGCGGGCGGCGGCGAGATGCGTGCGCAGGGGGGCGATGGCGGGGTGCGTGCGCAGCCGGTCCCACAGTGGCAGCGCCCGCCCGGGTGTCGCGGCCGCAGCCGGCGCGGGGAGTACTGCGGACGGAACGGCCGGCGCCGGGACACCCTCGACCGGCGCGCTGGGGCCGGGTTCGGATCGCGTGCCGAGTAACACCGTCGCGGTCAGATTCGCACCCGCGGGACGCGCCATCGGCGCCGGCTCCACGCCGCCAGCAGGCACTGCCGCCGCCTCGTCTCCGGCAAGGGTCCTCTCCAACAACGCGGTCAGCGGCTGGATTTCGGAATCGCCCGGATACTGCCCTGCGACGGTCCTTACTCTGCGCAGGAGTACGTCCCGCTGCGCCGGCGTCAACTCGGGCTTGTCCTCCAGGTGGTGCTCGAGGCGTTTCATCTCCTCGAAGTCGGTGCGTCTCGCCTCGACCCGCTTCACTTCCTGCGAGGCCCGGATCAGCGTCGCCTGGAGCTGTTGCAGACGCGGATCGTTGGGGTAGGTCTTCAGCCCCTGCTCCACCACTGCCCGCCCGTTTTCCAGATCACCCGATGCCTGCAGCCGTCGCGCTTGCGCGGTGCATTGCGACACGAACTCGTCCTGCTTATGGTCCGAGATCAGCGTCAGCATGCTTTTCGCGGCCACTTGCTCATGGTCGAGGTCGAGGATTTGCCGCACCAGTTCTTCCGCCGCCCGCCAGTCCGAATCCAGCATCGAGCGTGCCTGTTGCAGCAACGAATCCAACAGCACCGCGCGCACGGCGCCGTTCCGCTCATCCAGCGTGCGAGCCTTGCGTAGCAGCTCGATTCCCTCGTCAAAACGGTTCTGGGCGCACAGCTCCCGGCCCTGGTCGAGCAGCGCCACCGCTTCAGCCGCCCGCTCCGCTCCCTCGCTCGCCAGCTTTAACAGCTCGCCCAGTTCCGCGTCTTCGGGGAATTCGGCCAGCGCTTTCCATGCGGCATCGATGGCGCGGGTATAGTCGGCGGACTCCAGGCACCGGTCGATCTGCTGCACCCAGCTGGCCTTGGCTTCGATCCGCGCCTGCTGGTCCCGGCGCTTGATCAGCCGCTCGATTTCGAACTCCAGGCCGGGGTACTGGCTGTGCACCGATTGCAGGATCTTCCACTGGTCCACCGCCTCGTTGAACTGGCCCCGCTCTTCGTAGAACTGCGCCCGGCCGACGATGGAATTGACCAGTTCCCGTTTGTCGCGCACCAGCCGCAGTGCCTGCTCGAAGTGGGCCGCGCCGGGATACGTCCGCAGCGCCTCTTCCAAAATGCTGTAGCGGCGGTCCAGGTCCGGCTCTTTGTCCACCTTGCGATCGGTTTCGGCGATGAACGCGGACATCTTCTGCCGCTCACGCTCTTCGGCGTCGTACCGCAGCGCCTGGAAAAGAGCGTGGCCCGGATACTTGGCCAGATACTGGTCGCAGATCTCCATGGCCTGCGCCAGGTTGTCGGAGGCCACGTGCCGGCGCGCCGTCTCGAACGCATTCTTGATGCTGTCGTGCTCCGTCCGCACCTGGTCGTACAGCGTCCGATACGAGCCGCTCTGCTTGGGATCGATGTTTCGCGTGCGGTTTTCGAGATCGAGCAGCCGCTCCAGCTTTCCCAACGCCGAGCTCACCTGGCCTTTTTGCCAGTCCGCCACGGCAGCCTCGTGCAACTGCGAGATTTCCTGCTGCGCACGCACGTACTCCTGTTCGCAGCGGTCCACTTCCATCACCAGGTGCAGGGCCTGGGTATCGGTAGGCTTGAGCTCCAGCAGGTTCTGTAACGCCAGCCGCGCCTGGCTGAAGGCGCAGTTCGCCAGGTGCTGGCGAGCCAGTTGGCTCCACTCGTCCGCCTTCTGCTCGCGCCGCTGTTTCTCCACGCGCGATTTGAGCGCCAGCGCGTCGGTGTCCTCCGGATCCAGCTCCAGCGCTTCCTGAATCTTGCGCAGCGCCAGCGGATACTCCTGTTCCTGGAGACACCGGCGGGCGCTCTCCAGAAGCTGGCGGATGGTGGTTTGCCGCACCGAATGGTCGATCTGCCGCCGCAGCATGGTGATCTGCGGGTCGGTATAGCCCTCCGCTTCGAGTTCGTTCAAAACCTCCGAGGCAAAACGGACTTCGCCCTGTTGGAAGGCTTTCGCGGCGCGGTCGATACGCGGCTGAAGGTGCGCCGCATCGAAACACGCGATGGGCTCGTTGTGGAGCGCCTGCCGCAAGGCATCGCCGAACTCCCGCGCGCTCGCGAACCGGTGCCACGGCTGTTTCGCCATGGCTTTGTGGACCACCTGGCTGATGGCCGCACTCACCCTGGGGTTGATTTCCGAGGCCGCCGGGGGAATGTGCTGAAGCACCGCGCGCGCCAGTTCATTCTCGTTGCCGCCCCCGAACGGCCGGCGACCCGTCAGCGCCTCGTACGCCACAATCCCCAGAGAGAAGATGTCCGAAGCCGCCGACGGGGGCTTCATCAGAATCTGCTCCGGAGACATGTACCCCAGCGTTCCCTTCATCCCGGTCACGGAATGCGTGTCCACCAGGTGAGCAATTCCGAAATCGATGATCTTGACCGAGTTGTCCTCCATGACGAACAGGTTGCTCGGTTTGATATCGCGATGCACCAGCCCGCGCTCGTGGGCTACTTGCAGACCGCGGCACGCCTGTATCACGATCTCGACCGCCCGCTCCACGGTGAGCTGGTGGCTGGATTCCCGGATTAAGTCCTCCAGCGTCTTGCCGGGCAGCAGCGGCATGACGAAGTAGGGACGAGGTTTTCCGTCCCGCTCCAGTTCGCCGATATCGTAGATCTCGACTATATTGGGATGGATGATGGACGCCAGCACCGCCCATTCTTTGTAGAACAGGTCCAGCACCTCGCGGTTCTCGACATCGATGATCGTCTTCACCGCGACTTCCCGCTTCATGAGCGTGTCGAAAGCTTTGTAAACTACGCCCATGCCGCCCTGTCCCAGGGCTTCCCGAATTTCGTAGCGGCGCTCGGGTTTGGGAGCCATTTAGGCCCGGATCATAACATACGACGTACTGCGAAACAACGGAACCCGGGTGCTCTGAATCGGGTCGGCTCACGGGCCGGTACTACCATCGGTCCGCTTCCGTACTACGGGACCTTCTTGCGCGGCACACCCTTGGGATGGCAGTCCAGGCACTTGACGCGGTGGATGTCATGGGGGCTCTTGAGGTTGAAGAACGTAGTGTCCATTTTCTCAACATCGAGCCCGCAATTGGAGAGGCGCGGGTGGCAGTCGCTGCACGACTGCCGCGTCCATTGGCCGTGTTTCTGATGGCAGGCCAGGCAGCTCAATCCCTCGTGCACGCCGAGCGGTGTGCGGTCGTCTCCGCTGGCCGCCTGCAGCGAAGCCAGCGGCGCGTGGCATTGGTAGCAAAGCGCCTGCCGACGGTCGGCACTCATCTTGACCGCTCGCGTGCCTTGCCGCACCCCGGGTATGGGCAGCGCGGCGGCGCTGACGTGCATCCGCGTCCGCCGGTCGAACAGCCCCAGCGACGGCCGCATGATCTCCTGGCGCGTCCCGGCGCGCTGGTCGCCTTTCATCAGTGGCTGGCCCTCCCGATGCATGGAGTGACAGGCGAGGCACGGAATGGCGGGGCGGTTGGTGAAGCCCGGATCCTTCAGCTTCCACGGCCCGGCCGTGTCCACCGGAGTGACCACGTCGCCGATGCCGCCTTCGAAATGCATCCCGTGGCAGCGCAGGCAGTCGTCCATCAGCGCTCGCTTGCGGTTGTGCGCGGGGTCGGTCAGCAGCCGGGCGTAGGTTGTGGAGTGGGGACCCGAGCGCCACTGCGCGAACTCCGCGCCATGGCACTTCTCGCATGCCGCCTGCATATCGAACACGTCCCCGGTTCCGAGATGAATCTGCTCCGGGACCGCGCCGGTCCAATGCGCCTTCACCCGCCGCAGGTTCCGCGCCAGCGTCCCGGCATGGCATTCCACGCAGTTGATCTTGCGGTGGGCGGAGTTGCGCCACGCGTCGTAGTCGATGCGAATCTCGTGGCAGCGGGCGCATCCTTGCCCCCACGACGACTGGTAATAAAGGTCCGCCGCCGGCAGGCTCAGCAGCGCCGCCGCGGCAACCGAGCCCAGCCCGATGCCGACTTTCACGCCCGTTCTCATCCCCGCAACCTCGTGCCCTTCCACGTATTCACAATGTGCCCGGAGGCGCGATAGGCAATCGCCATGATGGTCAGCACCGGGTTGAAGCCGCCGTTGGTCACATGCACGCTGCCGTCGATCACGAAAACGTTATCGGCATCGTGCACCCGGCAGTAGGAGTTGACCACGCTGGTCTTGGGGTCGTCGCCCATGCGGCAGGTGCCCGCCTGGTGCTGTCCGCCGCTCACTCCCCGCCCTGGCAGTTTCGGCCAGATTTCGATGGCGCCGGCTTCCTTCAGCCACAGCGCCGCCTTGGCCGACATCGCCCGGCCGATTTCGAGCGTGTGCGGGTGCTTGTCGCCGGAGATGCGCAGCACGGGAATGCCCCAGCGGTCTTTCACTTTGGGATCCAGCTGCACCCGCGAATCCCAGAGCGGCATCTCCTGCGTGGGGCCCTGCACGGCGATCGTGCGGCGGTAGTATTTCCGCATGGCGTCCTTGTGCGCCTGCCCCCACCGCGCCGTGCCCGGCGGAAGCATGCTCAAGAACTGGATGGGCAGGCGGATGAACTCGTTGGCCAGCATCGCGCCGCCCCTCAGGCCCGGATTGCCATGATTGAAGTCGCAGATGGCTATGCCGGCGCCGGGCCCGATATCGTCGTAAACCTCTTCGGCGAAGTACCCGATGGCGCCGGTATAGGTATGGCCCTGGAGATTGCGCCCCACCCAATCGGAGCGGTTGCCGAGCCCCGCCGGAAACAGCCGGTGCTTCGAGTTGAGCAGCAGGCGGGCGGATTCGGTGGCCGCCCCCGAAACCACCACCAACTCGGCTTCCTGGACCTGGAGCCGGTTGTTTTCGTCGAAGTAGGCTACCCCCGTGGCCCGGCCCCGCTCGTCGAACCGGATCTCCTTCGCCATGGCCCCGGTCCGCAGCTCGCACAGCCCGGTGGCCAGTGCCGCCGGAATTACCGTATTCTGCGTGCCGCATTTGGCGTTCACTTCGCACGGGAACCCCACGCACCAGCGGCAGCGCATGCAGGGACCGCGCCCACCGTACGGCACGCTGTTGCGGAGCATCGGGATATCGAACGGGTGGAGCTGCAATCGTTCGGCGGCAGCCTTCAGGATGCGGTGCTCGCCGGTCGGCGGAAGCGGCGGCATGGGCAGCGGCTTCCGGCGCGGACCCTTGAAAACGTTGTTCGAGTCGTCGCCTGAAACGCCCACCTCCCACTCGGCTTTTTCGTAGTAGGGCTCCAGGTCGTCGTAGCCGATGGGCCAGTCTTCGAGCGTGCTGCCTTCAGGCGCCCCATAAGTCGTGCGCATGCGGAAGTCGGTGGGCAGATAGCGCCAGGCCATCGCACCGTAGGTCAGGGTGCCGCCCCCCACGCACGCCGCGTTGTTGGAGTAGCCGCCCTCGCTCGGCCGCACGATGCGCTCGCGCCCCTCAAGGTCCACCGCCACGCGCGGATTGCCTTCGTCCTCCGGGCCGCTGTTGTTGCCCAGAATCGAGGTGCGCTGGTTGCGGAGGTCGTCCTTGCGGTCGTCGTTGGGCCCCACCCAGCGTCCCCGTTCCAGCACCACTACGCTGAGCCCGGCAGAGGCGAGTTCCTTCGCCGTCACGCCACCGCCCGCCCCCGCTCCTACCACGACCGCATCAACTTTTGGCACTGGCGGCTCCTTCGGTCAGCTCGTACAGGTCGCGCCCGCGCACCTGCACCGGAGAGACGCCCAGCATCCGCCAGCTCGCAAAATCGCGATTGCCGCCGTGGCGCGGGTTCCCGTAGAAGCCCTGCATGGTGTGCGTCACCACCAGGTTGAAGAAGTTCCGCGTATCCGCGCGCGCCTCCATTTCGCGCAGGATCCGCTCCTGGCGCTCTCCCGCGGCATCCGCAAAACTGCCTCCCGCCATGGCGCTCGCGGCCGCCAGGCCCGCGCGGTAGGCCGGTTGATGCTCGCGGAACCGCCGCGTCAACTGGCGGTCGATGTAATGAATCACGCCGGCCCCGGTGGCCCCGGCATCGGCATCGGCGGGAATCAGGCAGGCGCAGATCGCTTCCAGCGTCCGGGCTTCGTCGCTGGTAAGAAAACGCCAGGCACTCCGGGTGGAGCCGCATCCAGCGGCGGTTCCCGCCGCCGCTGCCGCGGTGGCGTGGAGGAACTTCCGACGGTTCATGGCAGGCTGTCGAAACGCGACTCTAACACGCCTCACCCGCAGAGTCGCGCCGCCCTTTCAAGACTCCGCCGCGCATGCCCCGGATGCCTATGCTGCGGGCAGGGTTTCGCTAATTCTCGGTGGGCACTTTTTCCGCCCGGTCGATGACCAGCAATTCCACCGGGCCCTTCTTCGGTTCCAGTTTCAGCCCCAACTGCTCCTGCACCGCGGTGAACAGGCTGGGCCCCGGCTGCGAGTCCGGCACGCTCCCCATAGGTCCGGGCCCCCCGGCCTCCCCCCCGTGTCCGGGAGCGCCGGCGGGAGGAGGCATCGGCCCCATCGCCCCCATCATCCGCTGCCCTTCCTCGGGCGCAAAATCGAGGCTGAAATCGTATTTTCCCTTCAGCCCGGTATCGTCTTGCACCGGCTTCCCCAACTGGTTGGCCAGCATGTTCACCAGGCCGCTCATGGTCTGGCCGTTCGAAGACATGCGGAACTCGGCCGCCATTCATCATCACCATCATGGCCCCCTTCGGCGCGCCGGCCGGCAGTTGCGGCATCCCGTCCTTGCCGACGCTCATATGGCCTGCCGATTTCTCGAACGGCCGATCCGGCGGAGGTGGCGGCGGCGCTCCACCCGTGGCCGCGGGACCTTCGCCCTTGGTACTGTCCGCGGAGGGCTCGTCCGGCGACTCTTTCATCTTCACCCCGCCCTTCGCCACCACCAGCGAATACAATCGGCATTTCCTTGGTCTCACGATGCAGCCCCACCTTGAACCGTTCCGCCAGCAGGTTTTGGAGCATCAGCCGGAACTGCTCCTTGCTGGCTCCCTTCGGTATTTTGGCGGTAATGTCGTACCGTTCCGTATCGAGCCAGCCGGGACCCTGGATCTGGTAGCCCTTCACGTCGTAAGCGTTCATCAGCACGTTCTTCAGCGTGACGTTGGAAAAGGTGAGCTGCCCGGGATCGGGCGTCCCCGGTCCACCGCGCATCATCACCCGCATCATTCCGGCGGGCTGGGGCGCCGCCTGCTTGATGGAAGCCACCTCGAATGCCGGAGCCTCTTCCGTCTGGGCCTGCGCCGCGCACACCAGCAGGGCCACCGCGCCGGCCCCTGCGAGGACTCGAACCATGGGGTGAATCTCCTTTGCTTGGATTACTTGGGCGCAGCCAAATGCCGCCGCCAGAAGGATAACGATGCTCGCGTGATTTTTGTGACGCTCCGCCCCGCCGGGCAGGGATTTTCACCCGCGTTGAGGCGGCCCAAAAAAGTAAAACCGGTGGCACCGGCCCAATTCTTTGCGAACTGGAACCGGACCACCGGTTCGCGCCACTTCAACTGCCCTCTCCTGTTGCAACCACCGGGCCATTCCCCGATTCCAGGCTTCCCGTCTGAAAAACGGCCAGCCTCAAGTAGCCGTTACACTCGAAACGGCATCATTTACACACTGTGCGATTGGGCTCCGCCCTTCTGAAGGTGAGTTTCCATACGGTTCACCGCCTCATCCACGGCGCAACCCACGAGAGGAACGCCGACTTCGCCAACGTCTCCAGTTTGTCCAGCGCGATGTGCCCCGTCACGGTATTGCCCTGCTGCCCGGCCACGGTCAAACCCGCCTTCCGCAGTTGTGCCAGGTTGGCCGCCGAAGCGTCCACCAGCGTAATCCGCAGGTACGCCTCGCCGCCGAAAACGAAGCGCGATTCGTCCACCGCGGGTCGGCGGCCGTCCTTGACCCGCTGGATCAGCGCGGCAATCCGGAAGTCCACGTGCGACCGCCGGTTTCCAGCCGCAGCCGTCTCCTCGGCCACTCGCCTGGGCGCCGCTGCTGGATTCCCCGCAGTCGCAAACACCCCGCCTATCACACCGCCCGCCACCCCTCCGGCCATGGCAAACTGGCCGCTGGCCGCCATGGGCCGGTTCATCGCTACCCGGTCCGCCTCCCGGCCGAACACGCCCTCATAGCTCATCCCTTCCGGCATCTCGACCGGCACCTCCACCCGGCGCGGCTGCCCGCCTTCGGTTACCGTCTTCTCTTCCACGGCCACGAACGACGTGAACTGGGTCATCAGGCGGAACTCCAGCCCCAGCCGGGTGATCTCGTCTTTGACCTCCGCGCCGGGCGCGCCGTATTGGAGCCCTGCGAAATCCCGGCTCATGAGGTCCGCGATCTTGCGCCGCGCCCACAACGTCCCCAGCACATCGTTCTCCTGCTGCGCCGCCGGCAGCGTCACGCGGATCTCGCGGGTGAAATCGCGGCCCGCCATTTTGCCGCGCAGCCGGACGGTGCCGCTGCCCGGTGAAGTGTAGCGGCCCGACAGGACCACCGGTTTCGCCGCGAACACATCCGGGATCCGGGTGGGGTAAACATCCGTCACCGCAAGCCCTCCCCAGTCGATGGCGATGTCGGTCAGCAGCGGACTGCGCACCCGTTCGTGAAAGCGGCGCGCGGCGGCCGATCCGTCGTCCTTCAGCCCCACGTACTCCACGTCGCCGCGCCCCTGGCGCGCCATGTTGTCCAGCAGGAACCGATTGACGGAGCTGCCGATTCCGAACGCGAACACCCGCGCGTTGGGGTGGCGCTGGATCTCGGACAGAATCTCGAAATCGTTGCCCACTTCGCCATCCGTCATGAAGCACACCACGCGCACATGGTCCTGATGATCGGACGGCTCCAGCGCGGCGCGGATGGCGCGCATCATCTCCGTCCCGCCGCTGCCCCCGCGCGACCGCAGAAACTCCTGCGCGCGGACCAGGTTCTCCGAAGTCGCCGGCACCGGCTGCGGAAACAGCACGTGCGTGTCGCCGGAAAAGGTGATGAGGTTGAACGTGTCGTGCGGATTCAGCCCGTCGAGCGCGAGCCGCATCGTCTCCTTGGCTTTCTCGATGGGAAATCCGGACATCGACCCCGAAGTGTCGAGCACGAACACCAGTTCCTTGGCAGTGACCTCCGCCGGCGCTACCCGCTGGGGCGGCTGTAGCAGCAGGGTGAAATATCCGTCCTTGCCGGATTTGTGAGTCAGCACGGCATCCTCCAGGCGCCTGCCCGCTACCGCGTAGCGCAGGATGAAGTCCCGGTTCGGAATCGTCGCCTGGTCGCGCAGCCGCACCACGGCGCGGTTCGCCGCCTGCCGCTCGATGGCCACCGCGTGCGTCTTCGAGGCCAACGACTCGATCGCCACCCCGGAGTCGAGCTTCACCTCGAGGGAAATATCGTGTCCGGCGCGCGTGCCTTCGGGCGTCACCGGCGGCGAAATGCGCGAGCCGTCCGGCACCCCCGTCGTGTCCGGCGCCCAGCCGCCGCCCTGTTTCCCGGTGGGCCGGCCCGGCATGTACCGCGGCGCCACCACCATCGGGAAGTCGAATTCGTACGAACCCGCCTCGTAAGGGACCGTCTCCACATAGCTGATGGTGATCTTCACTTGCGCGCCGGGCGTGATGTTGGCCACCGACTGCGTGAAGATGTTCGGCCGCTCCTGGTCGAGCAGGCCGGCCACGTGGCCCGTGCGGCGCGCCTCGTCGTAGATCTTGCGCGCTTCCTCGCGGGTCTTGATGATGCCGCGAATGGTGCGCTCGCCCACCCGCATCGTCATATCGTCCACCGCCGCGTCTGGCGGCAGCGGAAACGTGTAGACCGCCTCGATTTTTTCGGCGAACGGATTCTCGAACTCCTGGGTGACGGTGACGCGCGCCAGCGGACCGCTGATCGCCGCGCGAACGTCGGTGTGCTTGAGCGGGCAGAGCCCTTTGGGGGAACGCAGCGTCCCCGGCGCGATGTCGGGGGACGCGGCGGCGGCCGTCAGGCAAACGGCGGCGGCAGCCGGAACCAGCAGAAATGGAAATCGCAGCGACATGGTAGCCTCCAGAGCCGGCCGGGCCACCGGATTCCGTGGCCTGCCTGGCGCTTCAGCCGGGTAATGCTGCGAGGCGCCGGTTCCTTTCACGCCCATGTTCGGAGCCGGGCGCCTCCATGGGAGCGGGACGGGAAGCCCGCCGCGCGGCGCCCCTTACAACAAGTCGCGCAGGTTGAGGACGCGGAGCAGGCGGCGCAGCGAATTGGGGTGGACGTTGAGCAGCGCCGCCGCTTTGTTGTGGTCGCCCCCCGCCTCGCGCCAGGCCGAGAGAATCCGCTGCCGCTTGGCATCCACCACCGAGGATTGCAGCGCTCCCGGCACTTCCGGCACTGCCGCCGCATCCAGAATGGTCTCCGGCAGGTCCTCCGGAAGCACCGTGTCCCCTTCTCCCAACACCACCGCGCGCTCGATGGCGTTCTCCAGCTCGCGCACATTGCCCGGCCACGAGTACTGCAGTAAATATCGTGCCGCCTCGGGCGAAATGCCCGCCACCCGCCGGCGGCACTGCGCCGCCGCCCGGCTCAGAAAGTACCGGCTGATCGCGGGAATGTCGTCCGGCCGGTCGCGCAGCGCCGGCACGCGCAGCGCCACCACGTTGAGCCGATGATAGAGGTCCTCGCGAAACGCATTGCGCCGCACCTCCGCGGCCAGGTCGCGATTGGTGGCGGCGATCAGCCGCATGTTCAGGGTCAACGTGTGCGTGCCGCCGACCCGTTCGAACTCCCGCTGTTGCAACACGCGCAGCAGCTTGGCCTGGAGCGTCGGCGCCAGCTCGCCGATTTCATCCAGGAACACCGTGCCCCCTTCGGCCATCTCCAGCTTGCCCTTCTTCTGCGCCACCGCGCCCGTGAACGCGCCCTTTTCGTGGCCGAAGAGTTCGCTTTCGAGCAGGGTCTCCGTCAGCGCCGCGCAGTTGATCGCCACGAATGGCTTGGCCGCGCGCCGGCTCTGCCGGTGCAGCGCCCGCGCCACCAGTTCCTTGCCCGTGCCGCTCTCTCCCAGCACCAGCACCGACGTGTCCTGCGGCGCCACGCGCGCAATCATCTGGAGCAGTTTGCGAATCGCCGGGCTCTCCCCCACAATGCCCGTCTCCCCCGCCCCGATCCGTTCCAACAGGTCTTCCTTTTCGGTTTGCAGCCGTTCCAGGTCGCGCACGGTTTCGAGCGCCGCGGCCCCCAACGTCGCGATCGCGCCCAGCGTGTCGCGATGGTCCGCCAGATCTCCCGCGGCCGCGGCCGGAAAGCATGCCGCCAGCACCCCCGCCAATCCCCCGCGCACGTACAGCCCCAGGGCAATGGTGCCCAGCCCGGGATCGATCACGCCGCCTTCCCGGACGGTGCGCGCAGCGATCTCTTCCAGGTTCGGCCCGCCGGCATGATCGCGGGCCGCCGCCCGCAGCTCCTCTTCGTCCCGCCCCAGCAGCACCGCCCCGCTGCTCGACGGCACCATGTCCGCAATCAGCCGCAGGAGTGGCGACTCCAGCGCGGAGCGATGCTCTGCGCTGTGCGACATCGCCAGCGCGCGGAACAGAAACTGCAGTGCGCAGGCCCGCAGCAGCACGTGCTGCGGCGAGTCCGGCTGCGCCGGCACATCCTCGCGGTAGACCAGCACCGTTTCGCCGACGTTCACCTGGTCGCCCGCTTCGAAGCAGTGCTCCGTAATCCGCATCCCGTTCACGTATGTGCCCGTGCCCGAACGACGGTCGAAGAGGTGGTAGCGTCCTTCCCGCGGCCGCACCACGCAGTGTTCCCACGCCACTTCCGGTTCGCTGATCCGGATCTCCGCGCCCGGGGCGCGCCCGATCCGCACTTCGCTTTCCCCCAGCGGAAAACACGCCCCCAGCAGCGAACCGCTCAGCACGATGAGTTCGGCGCTCATAACGATCTTGTATTGTACGTGCACTCCGGGCGGGCCGTATACCGTCGGCGTGAACCGGGCGGTTCATCCCGCCCGCCCTCGCCACCGCGTAGATTTGGGCGAACCATCCGCAACGGATCGGCCTGGCCGCCCCGCTTGATGCGCCGTTTCCCGATCATGCCCCCGCCGGCGCAGCCGCCCAAAACGGGATCACCCCAAAACCGCGCATGGTCTGAACCGGCCGGTTCGCCGGCGTGAACCCGCCAGTTCGTCCGTGCCGAGCAGAGCTAGCATTTTCAACAACTTACACAGGGAAACCCGATGGCATGCCGGCTGCTCTTATCCCGGCCAAGTCGGGAGCGTACCTCAGAGGCGGTCCCGGAAAAAGGAGAGCGAAAATGACGAACATCACAAAATCCCTCATGGTTGCGGCGGCCGCCCTCACTCTGGCCGGCGTGGCTTCGGCCCAGACCCTCAAAGCGGAAATCCCGTTCGCCTTCACGGTCACCGGCAAACTCATGCAGCCCGGCACCTACGAGGTCAGCCGGCTCAACACCGGCGCCCGGACCATCCGGCTGCTGAACATGGCCGTGCGCGAGTCCGCCCTGGCAGTACCCAACGTGGCCCACGATCCTGCCAAGGAATGGAAGGCCGATGGCAAGGCCAGGCTGGCCTTCGAGTGCGGCTCTACCCAGTGCGCCCTCTCCCAGATGTGGAATGGCGATTCCAGCAGCCCCGCACAGAGTTTCCGGACGCCGCGGTCCCATCGCGAATCCATGCATGTGGCCGTGATTATCGCGCGGCCGATCAAGGCGGACTGACCCGTCCCCTGAAGTCGCCCGATCGGGCACGCCCGGCGCCATCCGTACAGGGTGGCGCCGCTTGTTTTTGGAGCTTCGCCATCCGGCAGTCCGGCGCCGGTCTCGTGCTATGCTGAATCCGCCATGAGGTACCGGATGGTCTTGTGGTTGTTCGGATTTGCTTTTGTGCTGGCCGCGGCCGAGGCGCCGCGCCCGGTGAAGGTCCAGGGCCACCGCGGGGCTCGCGCCTTGCGGCCCGAGAATACCATTCCCGCCTTCGAATACGCCATCGCCGCCGGCGCGGATGCGATCGAGCTCGACATGGCCGTCACCCGCGATCACGTGATCGTCGTTTCCCACGATCCCTACCTTGAGCCGCCGGTTTGCTCCGGACCACAGCCGAAAGCGGTGATCCACGAATTGACCCTGGCCGAAGTCCGGCAATGGGACTGCGGCGCCCGACAGAATCCCGCCTTCCCCCGCCAGCAGACGATCCCGGGCACCCGCATGCCGACTCTCGACGAGGTCTTCGCTTTGGCCTCCCGGGGAGATTTCGATTTCAACATCGAAACCAAGATCTTCGCCGACCGGCCCCAATTGACGCCGTCGCCGGAGGTGTTCGCGCAAATGGTGCTCGACCAGGTCCGCAGCCACAAGCTGCAGCGCCGCGTCATTCTCCAATCGTTCGATTTCCGCACCCTCCACGCCATGCGGAAACTCGCCCCGGAGATCCGCCGCGCAGCGCTGTACAGCGGTCCGGCGAAGGATTTCGTGGAGATCGCGCGCCAAGCCGGCGCCGGAATCGTCTCGCCGGAGTATCACCTCGTCACCCCGGAACAGGTGAAGGCCGCGCACGCCGCCGGCCTCGCCGTCATCCCCTGGACCCCCGATCGTCCCGAAGAGTGGGACCGCCTCGCCGCCGCGGGCGTGGACGCCATCATCACCGACGACCCGGCCGGACTCATCGCCCATCTGAAACACAATTGAAGGCAGTCTCAACTGCCAATCGTCGTTCACCGCGTCCAGCCAGCCGATGATGCCGCAGATGTAACAAGTCTGAACAGCACAGCGGAGCCCACGGCCTTGGACCGGGCCGGATTCAGTCTTTTGTTCCAGGACCGGAATAGTACTGTTCATTTTGGACATCCGTGCTCTCTGATGATATGGTCGAGTGTCGCAGAGGTGCGATCCGCCGATGGAACCGGCCCCTTTTCTGGAAGACGCGCTCGCCTATTTGCCGTGCTCCAGTATCGCTGCCCACCGGAAGGGTGACGTCATCTACGACCATCATCATGCCCCGGGCTCGATCTTCCTCGTCATCGATGGCAAAGTAAAAATCGCCAGGGTGGCCAATACCGGCCACCACGTCATCATCGACATCTACCTGCCGGACGAGTTTTTCGGCGAATCGTCGTTCCTCAACCTGCCCCAGCGGTCCGAGCAGGCGGTTGCCCTGGAGGACACCAAGGTGATGACGTGGCTGGCGTCTGACGTTGCCGAGTTGATGCTCAGGCAGCCGCGCCTGGGAATCGCCCTCCTCCAGATGGCGGTCCGGCGCAACATCGATTCGGTGCACCGCATCGAGAGCTTCACCGGAGACAACATTGCCCGCCGCCTCGCCCGCTCCCTGATCCGCTTTTCCGAACGCCTGGGCGAACCGGAAGAGGATGACATGGTGCGCATGCTGCCGTTCACCCACGAATTGCTGGCTCAGTACGTAGGCACCTCGCGCGAGATCGTCACTCACTGGATGGCCCGGTTCAAACGGGAAGGATACATCCGCTACTCGCGCAGGGCGATCATCCTGTCTCGCCGGAAATTGCAGGACTGGCTGCGCGACACCGCCCAGGAAAACCGCCCCGCCAACGATACCCCGACCGGCCAATAGCCTCTCCCTTCCCCTGCCGCTTGAATCCGAGTTAGACATCCGATATTCTGCTTGTACAACAAGATCGCGGATTAGGAGGTCCATCGTGCCGCGAAACCAGTCGCGCAGAACCATCTTCCAATGGGCGGGTATGGCAGCCAGCGCCATCCTCTCCAGCCGGCGTGCGGACGCACAGACCGCGACTCCGCCGGATATGAAAAAGCTACAGCCCAACCTGCAAGGCGAGGCTCGCCAGCGGCCGCGCATGATCGCGCCCCATCCGGACCCCTTCCCGGCGCTCGAGAAGCGCGCGGCGGTGGGAGTGATCCAGGGGGACAATCGCCGTAAGAACGTCTACGACGCGCTCGTGGCCATCGACGACCAGATCCGGCCGAATTTGAAAACCAGGAAGTACGTCCTCATCAAACCCAACAACGTCGGCACCGTCAGCCAGCTCGGCATGACCCATGTGGACGCCATTCGCGGCATCCTGGATTACCTGGCGCCGCGCTTCAAAGGGCCGGTGGTGATCGGCGAGTCCTCGGCCGGCGACACCCTGCAGGGCTTCGAGAATTTCAAATACAACGCACTCGCCGCCGAATACCGCCGGCAGAAGGTCAGCCTGGTGGATTTCAACCGGGAAGGCAAGTACGTCATCATGACGCTGCTCGATTTCGACCTGCACGTGGTCCCGACGCGGCTCGCCCAACGCTGTTTCGACCCGGATGCCTTCATCATCTGCTCGGCCGTGATGAAAGTCCACAATATCGCCGTGGTGAGCCTGGCGGTGAAGAACATGGTGCTGGGCGCGCCCCTGCACCAGGCTCCCGGCGAAACCGCCCGCTGGAGCGATAAGCGCCGCTACCACGCCGGCATCCGCCAGAGCCTCTACAACATCTATCTCACCGCCCAGAGAATGCAGCCCTTCTGGGGAGCGGCCGTCATCGACGGGTTTGAAGGCGTCGAGGGCGGATTCGGCGCCGGCGGCACGCCCGTACCCACCCGCGCCGCCGTCGCTTCCACCGATTTCATTGCCGCCGACCGCGTGGGCTCCGAAATCATGGGCGTGGACCCCAACTGGCTCGGCTGGATGAAATACTGCGGCGAAGTGGGCGTGGGGCAGTGGGACCTTTCCCGCATCGATGTGCGCGGCACCCCGATTGCCGCGGTGCAGAAGAAGTACCGCCTGCACCCCGATATCGAGCTTCAGTTGAAGTGGATGGGCCCCATGCAGGAATTGCCGCCCAACCTGGGTTGGGTACGGCCGGTCACCGACTACATCCCGGTCTGACCCGCCTCAACTCCCGGCGCGGACACGCCCGCCGCTACGACATCGCCGCTTGCAGCATCGCCCGCGCGTAGCCCACGTTGAAGGCGATGGCCGCATATGCCCCGCCTCCGGGGTACCCGCCGATCCGGCCGTGTTCGGCATCGTAATCCAGCCGCCGCGGATGCTCCGGATAGATCTCGTGCGTGTACTTGCCCTTCACCAGTTCCTTCATCACCGCGAACATGTTGTTCATCCCTTCGTCGATCCACACTTCGGTGTAGCGCTCGTAGGGTTTCATCACCCGCACGTTGCGGAAATGCACGTGGTTGATGCGGTCGCGCGAGGCGAAGTAGCGGCATACCTCGATCGGATCTTCGCCCATTTCCCGCGTCACCCCGCAGTCGAACGTGATGCCGTTCGCCGGGCTGTTCACAATCGAGATCAGCTTCTTCCATCCCGCCACCGTCCCCATGATCTGCTGCGAGCCGCGGCTGATCGGCGCCGGCGGATCGTTGGGATGCAGCGCCAGCCGCACGTTCGATTTCTCCGCCGTCGGAATCACCGCCTTCAGGAAATAGGTGATGTTGTTCCACATCTCGTCCAGATTGTGCGCGCCTTCGTTGGCCAGCGGCGGCAGGTCTTTGAACTTCATCCCTTTTTCTTCCGGCCGCGTCTGGTATTGCTGGTTCGCGGTCTGCACCAGTTCGTAATCGAAGCCGGTCCAGCCGGAATTGCCGCGGGCCGTGTCGATCTCTTCGAAATACCCTTCCATCGCGCGGTGCGCGTAGAAGTTGTACTCCACCACCGGCAGCCCCACCTTCCCCGCCGCCACGATCGACTCTTTAATGTGGTCGATGTCCTCGTCCCGCTTGTTGCCCGCCTTGCCGTAGAGAATGTCCGGCGAGAGGTTGATCATCAGGTTGCCGACGGCGATCTCCATCGCCTTCCACCGCTCCATCACCGAGTGGAGGCTCTCCTCCGTCCACGGCACCCTGGGACCGCCGCCGAGTACGTGATTCACGCCGAGCTGTTTGATCCGCCGCGGTCCGGCCATCGGATCGGGGGGCGGTGCGTTCTCCGCGCCCGCTCCACCCCGGCCGCCGCGCCCGCCGCCGAATCCCCCGCCATCCCCGGTGCCCAGCGCGATCTTCGGGGTGTCCTTTCCTTCGGCGGGCGGCGCCGGAACCTGGGCCGCCACCAGCGGCATCATGGCAACCGGCGTGAGCGCGCTGGCGCCAAGCACTTCCATCGCTGTTCTGCGAGTGAATTTCATATCGGAGCCTTTCTTGCAACCGAACCGGCCTGCGGCTGGGCCGCATTACATACCACCTTATACCAACTTGCCCGCCCCAACGCCCCCGTCGGCCGCCGCGGCGCCCCCCTGGCAGCCCGCCCCCGCCGGCCGCGATACCATGACCGGATGATGCAGGACGTCCGCTATGCGTTCCGCATGCTCCGCAAGAGCCCCGCGCTCTCCGCCGTCATGGTCGTCTCGCTCGCCATCGGCATCGGCGCCAACACCGCCATCTTCAGCGTCGTCAACGGTCTGCTGCTGAAGCCCCTGCCCTATCCCGAACCCGGCCGCATCGCCATCCTCTGGCTGCGCTCCCCGGGCATCGGCATCCCCCAGGACTGGCCCTCGCCCGGCCAGTACATCGACCTGCAGACCCAGAATCACGTCTTCGAGGAGATGTCGATCGCCCGGGGCGGAACCTTCGTGCTGAGCGGCCGCCAGCAGCCCGAGCGCATCGAAGGTCTGCGCGCTTCCTCATCGCTCTTCCACATCCTTGGCGCCAAACCCCACCTCGGCCGACTGCTGCTGCCCGACGAAGACAAACCCGGCAAGCCGCCCGTCGTCATCCTCAGCTACGGTGTGTGGCGCCGCCTCTTCGGCGGTGACCGCGCCATCGTCGGCCAAAGCATCACGCTCGATGGCAACCCCTACAGCGTCGCCGGCGTGCTGGGCCCGGAGTTCCTGCTGAACCCGGAAGTGATGCCCACCGTGGCCGGCACCGAACGCATGGACGTCTTCCTGCCGCTCCCCCTGGGCGCCGATGCCGTTCGCCGCCGCGGCGACGAAAACTACAACCTGCTCGCCCGCCTCAAACCCGGCGTCACCTGGCGCCAGGCCCAGGCCGATGTGGATGTCATCGCCGCCCGCATCCGTACCCTCGACAAGCGCGACCGCACCTTCACCATCAGCGTGGTCCCCCTGCTCGATCAGGTGGTGGGCGACGTGCGCCGCGCCGTGCTCGTGCTGCTCGGCTCGGTCGGCCTGGTCCTGCTGATCGCCTGCGCCAATGTCGCCAACTTGCTGCTCTCCCGCGCCACCGGCCGGCGCAAGGAGGTCGCCATCCGCACCGCGCTCGGCGCAGGCTGGCGGCGCCTCGTGCGCCAGTTGCTCACCGAGGCCCTGCTGTTGGCCGTCCTCGGCGGCACCGCCGGACTGGTCGTCGCCTGGTGGAGCCTGTACGCGTTGCGCACCATCAACCCCGGCAACATCCCGCGCCTCGCCGATATCACCCTCGACGCCCGCGTGCTGGCCTTCACCTTCGCCGTTTCCATCCTCACCGGCGTGCTCTTCGGCCTCGCCCCCGCGTGGCGCGCCTCCCGCGTCGATCTCAACACCGCCCTCAAAGCCGGCGGCCGCGCCTCCCGGGGCGCCGGCGGATTCCAGCTCGCGCGCCAACGCCTGCGCAGCCTTCTCGCCGTTGCCGAGCTCGCCCTCTCGCTGATGCTGCTGATCGGCGCCGGCCTGCTCCTGCGCAGCTTCCTCCGCCTGGGCGCCGTCCCGCCCGGCTTCAATCCCGACGGAGTCATCTCCCTCCACCTGGCGCTCTCCGGTCCGCGCTACCGCCAGCCGCCGCCCGCCCAGCCGGTGTACCAGTTCTACCGCGACCTCACCGCGCGCATCCGCCGCCTGCCCGCCGTGAAATCGGCCGGCGCCGTGACTACCCTGCCTTTCACTTCCTCCATCGGCTGGGGCGGCATCCGCATCGAAGGCTACACCCCGCCTCCCGATCAGCCCGAGCTGCAGGTCGATCTGCGCATCGCCGCCGGGGACTATTTCCAGACGATGCAGATTCCCCTCATCGAGGGCCGCTTCTTCGACTCGCGCGATGCCCCCGGCGCCCCGCGCGCCGTCATCATCGACGACAAGATGAAGCAGCGCTTCTGGCCCCACGAAAGCGCCCTTGGCAAGCACGTCCGCCAGGGCCTGAAGGAGCCCTGGTGGACCATCGTCGGCGTGGTCGGCACGGTCAAGCAATACGGGCTCGACGTCGATGGCCGCATGGTCGTCTACGCCGCTCACCAGCAACTCCCGGCCGGCAGCCTCTACCTGGTGGCGCGCTCGGCCACCGGCCCCGCCGCGCTCGCCAACTCCATCGTGCGCGAGATCCACTCTCTCGACCCCGACGTGCCCGCCTACGACATCCACACCATGACCGGGCGCGTCCACGACTCCCTCGCCCGCCGGCGTTTCGCGGCCGCCATGCTCGGCGCCTTCGCGCTCTTCGCCCTGATCCTGGCCGCCATCGGCGTCTACGGCGTGATCTCCTACCTGGTGACGCAGGGCACCCATGACATCGGCATCCGCATCGCCCTCGGCGCGCCGCGCGGCAACATTCTGCGCATGATTGTCCGCCAGGGCATGGGCCTCGCCGCCGTCGGCATCCTTGCGGGACTCGCCGGCGCCGCCGCGCTGACCCGTGTGATGGCGACCCTGCTGTTCGGGGTGAGCGCCACCGACGCGCTGACCTTCTCGGCGGTAGCCCTGTTCCTGGGTCTGATCGCCCTGCTGGCCTGCTATCTCCCCGCCCGGCGCGCCACCCGCGTCGACCCCACGGTCGCCCTCCACGAGGAATAACGATCGGCGCTCCGCGGCCTCTCTCGCCGAGCCCTTGCACCCGCCGCGATTTGACTTGCTCTTCGCGCTTCCACTATCCTGAAAATTCGCGGTAGAGGTGCGGCGGCCATGAGTAGTCCGGCTGGAACTCCGATTGCGCTTCGGAGGCCGGAGGAACGGGGCCGATGCGGTTCCGCCGAAACCGGCTGGAGAGCACAACTCCTTCCGGTTGGGGAGTCAGGCTAATACCTGCTCACTGTCACCCGTTTCCTCCGGCGGGTGGAGCGCTATCGGGAATGAAGACACGCCGGCAGTCCCGGCGTTTTTCCTTCTCAATCGTTCTCTCCCCGGGTGTTGCTTATGGATGTCTTTGCACTCACGCGCACACTCGTCGATATCGAATCGATCACCAGCCACGAAGAACCCGTCGGCAATTACCTCTTCGAGCGGCTGTCCGCACTGGCCGCCCGCTTCGACGGGCACATCGAACGTATGGACGTGGAGCCGCACCGCTTCAATGTCTTCGCGCAGTGGGGTGAACCCCTCGCGGTGACGCTCTCCACCCACATGGATACCGTGCCGCCGTTCTTTGCCTCCCGCGAGGATGCCACTCACATCTGGGGGCGCGGCGCGTGCGACACCAAGGGCATCATCGCTGCCATGATCAAGGCCGTCGAGGCCCTGCTCGAATCGGGCGAGCGCGGCGTCGGCCTTCTCTTCGTGGTGGGCGAGGAGCGCAATAGCGCGGGCGCCTATCGCGCCGCCCGCACCGCTCGCGGGTCGCGCTTCCTCATCAATGGCGAGCCCACCGAAAACCGGCTGGCGCTGGGCTCCAAGGGCGCGCTGCGCTACGAAGTAGTCGCCGCTGGTAAGATGGCGCATTCGGCGTATCCCGAACTGGGCGATTCGGCCATTCACAAACTCATCGACGCGCTCGCTGAAATCCGCCGCCTCCCGCTGCCGGTGGACCCGCTGCTCGGTCCCAGTACCCTCAATATCGGTACGCTTTCCGGAGGCCGCGCCCCCAATGTCGTGGCCGATGAAGCCCGCGCCGATATCATGGTGCGGCTGGTGGGCGATTCCGCCGCCACCAAAGCCGCCCTCGCCCGCGCCGTCGCCGGCCGCGCCGAGCTGCGCGAGGTCATCGAAATTCCCGCCTTGCATCTGAACGCCATCGACGGCATCGAAACCACCGTGGTCGCGTTCACCACCGATATTCCGGCGTTTGGCGGCCAATGGGGCGAGCCGTTCCTGATCGGACCCGGGTCGATCCACGTGGCCCACACCCTCGAGGAACGCGTGCCCAAAGCAGAACTCACCGCCGCCGTTTCCATCTATCAACAAATCGTGAGGAACTTATGCAGACGCGCATCGAAGTAGGCATCCTGGGCGCCACCGGCATGGTGGGGCAGAACTTCATCCGATTCCTGGAGGGCCATCCCTGGTTCCACCTCAAGTGGCTCGGCGCCAGCGACCGCTCCGCCGGTAAGAAGTATGCCGACGCCATGACCTGGCACCCCGGCGGCCCCGTCCCCGGCTCGGTGGCCGATATCGTCGTGGACGACTGCAAGCCCGGCAACGCTCCGCGGCTGCTCTTTTCCGCCATGGACGCCTCCGTGGCCACCGAAATCGAGCGGGCCTTTGCCCAGGCCGGCCACATCGTAGTGTCGAATTCCAAGAACCACCGCATGGACGCCGACGTGCCCCTGCTGGTGCCCGAGGTGAATTCGGACCACCTGAAGATCGTCCCGCTCCAGCAGCGCGCCCGCGGCTGGAAAGGCCAGATCGTCACCAATCCGAACTGCTCCACCATCGGCCTTACCATGGGGCTTGGGCCGCTGAAGCCGTTCGGTATCACCCGCGTCATCGTCACCACCATGCAGGCCATCTCCGGCGCCGGCTACCCCGGCGTGGCCTCCATGGATATCGTCGGCAACGTCATCCCCTTCATCGGCGGCGAAGAAGAGAAGATGGAGCAGGAGACCCAGAAGATCCTGGGCGAGTTCCGCGGCGACCGCATCGAGCCGCTCCCCGCCCAGGTCAGCGCCCACTGCAACCGCGTGGCGGTCGTCGACGGGCACACCGAAACCGTGTCGCTGGAACTGTCCGCCAAGCCTTCCCAGGCCGACCTCCGCCAGGCGTTCGCCACGTTCACCGGCGTGCCCCAGCAGCGCCGCCTTCCCAGCGCGCCGCCCACCCCGGTCATCTATATGGATGAGACTAACCGCCCGCAGCCCCGCAAGGATGCCGAACGCGAGCGCGGCATGGCTGCCTTCGTGGGCCGCCTGCGTCCCTGCAACGTGCTCGACTACCGCTTCGTGGTGCTCTCCCATAACACCATCCGCGGCGCCGCCGGCGCGGCCGTCCTCAATGCCGAGCTGATGCACTCCGAAGGGATGCTCGACTGATGATTGTCATGAAGTTCGGCGGCTCCTCCGTGGAATCGGCCGCCGCCATCGAACGCGTCGCCGGCATCGTCAAGGCACGCCGGGAGCGCCGCCCGGTGGTGGTCGTCTCGGCCATGGGAAAGACCACCAACAAGCTGCTCGCCATCGCCGCTGCCGCCATCGACGGCCGGCGGGAAGAGTACATCGCCCAGCTTCACGACCTGCGCGATTTCCATTCCCGCGAGGCCCGCCTGGTGGTGCCCCTCTCCGACCGCGCCGAGCTCGACCGCTTCCTCGACGAGCACTTTCAGGAGCTCACCGAGCTCGTCAAAGGCCTGGCCGTGCTAGGCGAGCTGACCCCTCGCTCCATCGACGCCATCTCCAGCTACGGCGAGCGTCTCTCCAGCTACATTGTCACCCTTGCCTTCCGCCACTTCGGCATGAAAACCGCGCACCTGGATTCGCGTAACTTCATCGTCACCGACCGGCGCCACACCCAGGCCGCGCCGCTTTTTCCCGAAACCTACGCCCGGCTCGCCGCCGGCATTCCCCCCCTGGCCCTCGAGAGCGTCATCGTGATGGGCGGCTTCATCGCCTCCACCGAAGCCGGCGTGACCACCACGCTCGGCCGCGGCGGCTCCGATTTCACCGCCGCCATCGTCGGCGCCGGCATCGCTGCCGAAGAGATCCAGATCTGGACCGACGTCGACGGCATGTTGACCGCCGATCCCACCATCCTGCCCGGCGGCCACCGCGTCAAGTCCATCTCCTTCGCCGAGGCCGCCGAGCTGGCTTACTTCGGCGCCAAGGTGCTCCATCCCGCCACCGTGGTTCCGGCCATCGAAAAAAACATCCCCGTCCTCATTCTGAATTCGCGCCGCCCCGAAGTGGACGGCACCCGCATCATCGCCGACACCGTCCCGTGCCAAAACGTGGTCAAGTCCATCGCCTGCAAGCGCAGAATCGCCCTGGTGAACATTCACTCCACGCGCATGCTCATGGCGCATGGCTTTCTGCGCCGCATCTTCGAGGTGTTCGACCGCTATGAAACCGCCGTCGACATGGTGTCCACCTCCGAGGTCAGCGTTTCGCTCACCATCGACAACCCCGCCAACCTGGAGCCCATCCTCGCCGCACTCCGCGAATTCGCCGAAGTCGGCGTCGAGCCGGACGGCGCCATCGTCTGCCTGGTCGGCGAGAATATCCGCTTCACCCCGGGCGTGGCCCGCCGCGTCTTCAACGCGCTCGACGGCATCAACATCCGCATGATCTCGCAGGGCGCATCCCTGCTCAATCTCAGCGTTGTGGTGGCCGAGGACGACCTGGCCCGCGCCGTGGCCGGTCTCCACGAAGAGTTCTTCGCCGAGCTCGACTCCGCCGTGTTCGAACGCAGCGAGGTCGCCCATGTCTGAGCCCCGCCGCCTGGCCATCGTGGGCTACGGCAAAATGGGCCGCCTGGTCGAGCAGTTGGCGCCCCAATACGATTTCGCCGTCGCGCTCAAGCTCGATGAGTTCAACAACGCCGCCTTCGAGGGCATTACCCCGGAGAACTTCCGCGCCGTTGATGTCGCCATCGACTTTTCCATCCCCTCCGCCGTGCCCCGCAATGTCGCCGGCATCGCGGCCCTCGGCGTCAACCAGGTGGTGGGCACCACCGGCTGGCTGGACCATCTGGCCGCCGTAAAAAGCGCCGTGGAAACCAGCGGCATCGGCCTGGTGTGGAGCCCGAACTTCTCCATCGGCGTGAAGGTGTTTTTCCGCCTGGTGTCCGAAGCCGCGCGCCTGCTGGCCGAAGAACCCGAGTATGGGGCCTGGGCCTGGGAGATCCACCATGTCACGAAAAAGGACGCGCCCTCGGGCACCCTGCTGAAACTCGTCAATGAAATGAAGAAGTCCGGCTATCCGCGCCCCATCGATACCGGTTCCAACCGCGCCGGCGCGCACCCCGGCACGCACGAAATCGGCTTCGATTCCGCGGCCGATACCCTCACCCTGCGGCACACCGCCCGCAGCCGCGAAGGCCTCGCCCGCGGCGCTTTGAAAGCCGCACAATGGGTGATAGGCAAGAAGGGATTTCACGAATTCTGACGGGCTGCCCGCGAGGCGGTCCGCATGGGAGGTGGTACATGTTCACCGGTTGTGGCACAGCACTGGTAACGCCGTTCGATTCCAATCAAGCCCTCGACGAGGCTACACTCCGCAAGCTGGTCCGTCGCCAGATCGAAGCCGGAATTAACTTTCTGGTCCCTTGCGGCACCACGGGCGAGAGCCCCACCCTCACCCGCGCCGAGCATCTCCGCGTCGTCGGAATCACCCTCGAAGAGGCCCGCGGCCGGGTCCCCGTCCTGGCGGGCGCCGGCGGCTACAACACCCACGAGGTGATCGAACTGGCGCGCGAGCTCGAGCGCCTCGGCGTGGATGGCATCCTCTCGGTAACCCCCTACTACAACAAGCCCACCCAGGAGGGCCTCTATCAGCACTACCGCGCCATCGCCGGCGCGATTCGCCTGCCCATCGTGGTCTACAGCGTGCAAGGCCGTACCGGCGTGAACGTCGAGCCCGCTACCCTGGCCCGCCTGGCCGCCATCGAAACCATCGTCGGCGTCAAGGAAGCCTCCGGCAGTATCGCGCAGATGGCCAATGTGCTCCACGAAGTGCCTTCCCACTTCACCGTGCTCTCCGGCGACGACGCCATCACCATCCCTCTCATGGCGCTCGGCGGCCGTGGTGTCATCTCCGTGGTCTCCAACCAGATCCCCGCCGAAATGACCGCCCTCGCCCAAGCCTGCCTGCGCGGTGATTTCGAGGCCGCACGCCAGGTGCAGCGCCGTTTTCTGCCCCTCATGAACGCCAACTTCGTCGAGTCCAACCCCATTCCCGTGAAGACCGCCATGGGCCTCATGGGCCTGCTCTCGCCCGTGATGCGCCTGCCCATGTGTCCGCCCTCCGCCGACAACCGGCGCAAAATCGAAACGGTGCTGGACGCGGTCGGCCTGTTGGGGAAGGTGCGGGTTGCAAACTGAGATCGAGCGGCTCTACGAGGCGAAGCCCGGCGCCTACACCGATGGCGATTTTCAACTGTTCGCCGCATTCAAGGCCGCTCTCAACGAAGGCCGCATCCGCGCCGCCGAGCCCGACTCCGCCGCCGCTACCGGCTGGCGCGTCAACCCCTGGGTGAAGAAGGGCATCCTCCTCGGTTTCCGCATGGGCGGCGTCGTCGATATGTCCATCGATGCCGCCCGCCAGCCTTTCTTCGATAAATCCACCTATCCCGTCAAGCGCCTCTCCGCCGCCAGCGGCGTTCGCCTTGTGCCCGGCGGCTCCAGCATTCGCGATGGCTGCTACATTGGCAAAGGCGTAACCTGCATGCCTCCCATGTACATCAATGCCGGCGCCTACGTCGCCGACGGCACCATGGTCGATTCCCACGCCCTGGTGGGAAGCTGCGCCCAGGTCGGGCGCAATTGCCATATCTCCGCCGCCAGCCAGATCGGCGGCGTGCTCGAGCCCGTCGGCGCCCTGCCGGTCATCGTCGAAGACGAGGTCCTGGTGGGCGGCAATTGCGGCATCTATGAGGGTACCGTAGTGAAACGCCGCGCCGTCCTCGGCACCGGAACCATCCTCAACCGCTCCACCCCCGTCTACGACCTCGTCCGTCACACCGTCCATCGCGCCACCGATGACGACCCGCTGGTCATTCCCGAAGAAGCCGTGATCGTCGCCGGCGCGCGCGCCGTCACCAGCGGGCCGGGCAAGGATTGGGGAATCTCGGTGTACACCCCGGTCATCGTGAAGTATCGCGATGCCCGCACCGACACCAAAATCCAACTGGAAGACCTGTTGCGATAATGTCCCGCATTCTGGTAACCGACGACGACCCGGAGCAGCGCGAGCTTCGTAAACAACTCCTCGAGTCGGCCGGTCACCAGGTCGCGCTGGCCGCCGGTTCCCCCGCCACCCTCCGCCACCTCGAGCACGAGCATCCCGACTTGCTGATCATGGATCTCCGCCTGCCCAATCCAGGCGGCGAGCCCGATCCCCGCGAAGGGTTGGCCCTGATCCGCCGCATCCGCCAGGTGGACCGCCGGATGCCGGTAATCGTCCTCTCCGGCTGGCCCGAAGATCTTTACGGCGCGCCCGAAGAGCGCATGGTTTCCCGCGTCGTCGTCAAGCCGGTCGGCTGCCGCGACCTCCTGAACCTGATCGATGAACTGACCTCCTAGCGCCCTGCCGCCCCCTACCGCGCCAGCCGCCGCGCCTTCGCGAAGTCCTCCTTCAACCGCCCGGTGATCTTGTCCGCCACGTCGGCGCTCGCCCCGTGAAATTTCGCTCCCAGGCTCTCCTGCGTGCACGACCAGATCACATCTCCGTCTTTGTTCACCAGCCGCACCGACGCAATCGCCTCGTGCCGCCGCTCGGTCGAGTGGTCCGACTCGTTCTCGCCCACGCTCACCCCGCCGTTGAACCCGCGCGAGCTGCTCGTCGTCCGTCCCGTGCCGGCATTGGCGTGCGCATTGAGGCTGTCGGACGAATTGTGCGTCTCGGTGAAAACCAGGTCCTCCGCAGCCCCCCGTAGAATCGCGTCCGCCCGCTCCTGGTTTTCCGTCACCACGAACAGCTTCGCCCCCTGCATGCTGCTGATCAGGATGTCGCGCATCTGCGCCGCCGTTTCCCCCCCGGTCAGCCGGTCCACATACACCCGTTGCACATTCAACAACTGCCGGAGGCTGTTCTCTTCCAACGTCGCCGTCGCCGATGGCCCGTCTATCGCGCCGGCCAGCGCCACAAATAGCAGAGTCAGTGGTAGCATCTTGATCATCGTCCCGACTTCCGCGCTTCCTCGTCCTGATACTCCACCCGCCGGCCGGTGCGCGCCTCCAGGCCCGCCAGCACCGAGCGGATGTCGCCTTTGCCCACCCGAAACACCACCGCCTGCTGCTGGCCCTGTTCGTCGCTGTACCCCAGCGTGACAAAGTGCTTGCGCGACTTGCTCAGCAGCAGCAAAGGCGAAATCAGCACCCCCGCCGCATACCGCCGGCTCACATTCTGTCCGTACTCCAGGGTGTTGACCCGGTTGTATGGAATCAGCAGGCTCGTTTTGCCGCAACCGAACGACAGCCCTTCCGCCCCGGTGAAATCCAGCCGTGCCGACGATTTCGCGGGCACCCCCACCAGCGTTCCGCCAACGATCTCCGCTTTCACCCCCGGCTCTGCGGCCGCGAGCGACATGGCCAGCAGCAGCATGCCCGGCGCTAAGCAGTTTCGTGCCATCGTTCCAATAGAGAGGTGCGAAGCTCTGGAAAAAGATCTCAGGGTGAGAAAATCTCTTTAGTCCTGGTACCTATAGGCTAGGGTACTCGTAGGACTCTAGTACTACTAGCCTGCGCCGCGCCCCTCAGCAGCACTTCGCCCGCGTATACTTCGCCCGCAGCCGCTCCTCCGAGAACCGCCGCCACTCCGCACCGGAATGCGCCACGCCGTGCGTCGTCAGGTGACGCTGGTAGGCATTCTCGTCCGCCAGTTCCCGCAACAATGCCAGCAGCAACCGCCCCAGCCGCTTCATAACTCCTCCGCCCGCAACTGCGACAGCACGAACGGCGCTTCCGCCACCCGTGCTTCCCGCGTGCCGCGCAGAATGCCGATCCAGATGCGCAGCGAGTCCATCAGAATCGCCGCCACCAGCACCATCAGAACGCCGCAGATCACCGCATCCAGCCGCGCGTTGAAAATCAACGTGCGGGTCACGGCCGTATTGGCCGCGGTGCCCAGCCGCAGCGATTCCTCGAGTCGTTCCGCCTGCGCCAGAAACCCGATCGCGGGCACCGGAGAGAACATCTTCTGCCATGCCGCCGTGAACGTCACCGTCACCAGCCACACCAGCGGCACGCAGGTGATCCACATGAACCGCGGCCCGCGCATCTTCAGCAGAATGGTGGTGGCCACGCACAGCGCGATGCCCGCCAGCAACTGGTTGGAAATGCCGAACAGCGGCCACAGCGAGTTAATGCCTCCCAGCGGATCGCGCACGCCCTGCACCAGAAAGTATCCCCACGCGCCCACCACCGCCGCGCTCGTGGCGATCACCCCCGGCATCCAACTGGTTTGCCCCAGCGGTTTCGACACGTGTCCCAGCAGGTCTTGCAGCATGAACCGGCCTACCCGCGTGCCCGCGTCGATAATCGTCAGGATGAACAGCGCCTCGAACATGATCGCGAAGTGATACCAGAAGCCGATCAGTGCCCGGCCGCCGCCGCCCCGCGCGAAAATGTGCGCCATCCCCAGCGCCAGCGACGGCGCCCCGCCGGTGCGATAGAACAGCGTCTGCTCGCCCACTTCCGCCGCCAGCGCGCTCATGTCGTTCACGTTCACCGGGAAGCCCCACGAGGAGATCGTCGCTACCGCCGCCGCGGGCGTCGCCCCCACCACGCCCGCCGGCGAGTTCACCGCGAAGTACACCCCCGGTTGCAGCACGCACGCCGCCACCATCGCCATGATCGCCACGAAGCTCTCCAACAGCATCGACCCGTATCCCACCGGCCTTGCGTGGGATTCCTTGGCGATCATCTTCGGCGTCGTGCCCGACGAGATCAGCGAGTGGAACCCCGAGATCGCCCCGCAGGCGATGGTAATGAAGCAGAACGGAAACACCTTGCCGCCGAAAATCGGCCCCGTGCCGTCTACAAAACGCGTGAATGCCGGAAGCTGTAGCTCGGGCCTCACGAACAGGATCCCCACTCCCAGCATCAGCACCACTCCCAGCTTTACGAACGTGCTCAGATAATCCCGCGGCGCCAGCAGCAGCCATACCGGCAGCGCGCTGGCCAGGAAGCCGTACGCGATGATCGCCAGCGCCAGCGCCATCGCCCCCAGCGTGAACACCGGCGCCAGGCTCGCCGACGATGCCACCGAACGCCCCGCGAAAATGCTCACCATCACCAGCACGAACCCGATCGCCGAACACTCCAGCACCTTGCCCGGCCGCCAGTAGCGCAGGTACAGCCCCATGAACACCGCAATCGGCATGGTGGCCGCGATCGTGAACGCCCCCCACGGGCTTCCCCGCAGCGCGTTCACCACCACCAGCGCCACCACCGCCAGCAGGATCACCATGATCATCAGCACCGTCACCAGCGCGATCAGGCCGCCCGTTTTGCCGATCTCCTCGCGCGCCATCTGGCCCAGCGATTTGCCGTCGCGCCGCATGGAGGCAAACAGAATCACGAAATCCTGTACCGCGCCGCCCAGCACCGCGCCGATGATGATCCACAGCGTTCCCGGCAGGTACCCGAACTGCGCCGCCAACACCGGACCCACCAGCGGTCCCGGCCCGGCGATCGCCGCAAAGTGGTGCCCGAACAGAATCCACTTGTTGGTTGGCTCGAAGTCGTGCCCGTTTCTCAGCCGTTCGGCCGGCGTGGCCCGCTTGTCGTCGAGCACCATCACCCGCGCCGCGATGAACTTGCTGTAGAAGCGGTATCCCAGGGCGTAGCTGCACGCCGCCGCCAACACCAGCCAGATGCTGTTGATCGGTTCGCCGCGGACGAGCGCCACCACGCCCAGGCATAATGCCGCGCCCACTACTACCGCGGCCCAGAACACGCGACCCAGGATCTTCACGCCCTAAAGTCTCCTAAAACCGTTTCAGGTTGCGCAGCAGCGCCGAGGTCCCCACGCCCGAAGAATGCACCGTCTTCCAGTTGTCGTCTAGCGTGCCGATGTACACCGCGCTGCCGCGGTCCGCGCCCATCAGCACCACCGTGTACTTCCGGTCCGGATAACCGAGCGCGCGGATCTGGATATTCCCCGTCTCGCTCTGCCACCGGTCCGTCCCCGGAGGACCCAGTTTCTTCAGCACCGAAACATAATCGTCGTGCCCGCTCAGGTTGAGGAAGGCTTCATCCTTCGCGGTGAAAGTCACGGTCCGCTGCCGCACTTCGCCCACCCGGTTCAGGCTCACCGCCGCCACGTACAACCCGATCGCCACCACCACCACTCCGCCGATCAGTTTCAGGATCCGCCGGTCGCTCGATTCGAGCCGGATTCCCACAATCGGCGCCGGTTCATTGCGATCCGCGTCCCGTGGACCGCTGGGGTGCGCTCCGCCCACCGCCACCGGCATCTCGATCACCCGCCGCTGATACGGCCACACCGCTCCTGCCTTGTACTCCAGTTCGCGGCTCAGTCCGACGATCAGCACCGGGTCGTCCACCCGCGAAACCTCGCCGATCGACCGGCGCGGTATCCAGACCTCGAGCCCGGTTCGGCAGTTCACCACCAGGATCTCCGACCAGGTCGCTTTCCGGAACAGCCATTCGTTATGTTCAATATGGATGATGGGCGGGTAAAACGAGAACGGGCGCGTCGCCAGGTGCTCTAACGCGGGCGGGATGGGTGGCGATGCCATGCAATTCTACGCTTATGGTAGCGCACCGTCAGGGGATTTCTGATCGTCCACCCCGCCCCGGCTGGCCGTCGCCCTCCGGGGCGGAGCGCCCGAACTTACTTCGCCGTCCGGTCGGCGTTGCTCTCCTGCCGGACCGAATACTTGTCCAGGTTGGCAGTCAGTGCTCGCGCCGCCGCGGGCGTCGCCAGGTTCCCCGTCATCACTTCCTTGGTATCCAGTGGCTTGCCGTACAACTCGGCATTTTCGTCTTTGTCGGGCCGTACGGTCGCGCCGTGCAGCGCGATCCCCGCGAACAACCCCTTGGTTCGCGACCACGCCAGGATTTCCGCATCCAGCCGGACGTCCGTTCCCGCCTGCGCCGTCCGGCCCACCGGACCCGCCGCCACCGACGCGTCCGCGCCGATCGTGAACTTGTCCTTCATCAACTGTTGCATGCCGTGCTGGTTCATCACCAGCAGCACCAGGTCGGTCGAAGAGCCCCCGATCTGGAATCCGACGCTGCCCCCTTCCATGCGGATCGCCGCCGGCGCGCCCCAGCCCGTGCCGCTCTGTTTCCGGCACTCCACAAATCCCCGGCCGTACTGCCCGCCCACCACAAACGCCGCTTTCAACATGTCCGGCACGATTACCACGCACTCGGCCTTTGCCAGCAGGTCCTGCGGAATGCCCTTGTCCGGCGTTCGCATGATCTCTGAAAAAACGTGATCCGCTTCCTTTAGCCGCTCCTGGGCCGTATCGGCGAACGCCGCCCCGCCCGAGATCGCCAAAGACACTATGACTGCCAACCCTCTCATGAGTGACCTCCTGTAGGCATTATGGCTGACTGTCCGGGTAACTGTCGCCGCAGCTTGTAACTCGCGTTACTTACTTTCGTCCCAGGAAGCGAAGTCTGACACTGAACGCGCGCGCCTGTCCTCTTCCGTACGTCAGAAACTGCGGCCCGCCATATACGTTATTCACTACATTCGGGTTGTCATTGTCAGTCAGGTTGTTATATCCAAAACGCCACGCCCATAAGTAATGTAAGGCACGAAACTGCCGCTCCAGGTGCAGATTGATGTTGAAGTAATATGGCAACCGCCGCGAATTCGGCCTCCCCATCAACACGCCCGACTCGTCCACGATTCCGAAGGGAAACCCCGTGCGGTACTCCACTAAGTACGCCGCGGTTGTATTCGCGGTTAGAAATCGCAGCCATCGCGGCAGAATCCGGTTGGGCACCGGCGCCCAACCCCACATGTGAACCCGGTTGGGAGTGTCCCACGCATACGGTCCCGGCCCCTGCGGTCCGAACACCGGGTTCTCCAGGCTGTAGTCCACCGCCGCGCTCGAACGCGCGCTCGATCGCGTGTATCCCAGGAACCATTCGTATTTCCCGGCGAAGGTGTGGCGCAGCGCGATCTCCCCCGCGTCGTACCGGTCCCGGCGCGCGTTCACCAGTTGGTAATTGAAAACCGGCGGAAGCGCCCCGCCCGGATCGAACGGCGGCGGCGCGAACATGAACCCCTGGTTCCCCGCCCTGCGCGTATACGACGAACGCAGATAGAACTCGTGCGGCAGCTGGTGCTCCACCGACAGGCTGATATTCTGAAATCGCGGCGCCGCCAGCGCCTGGTCGCTCACCACGAACGTACTCGCCACCGGCCCGTCCGGCGTTCCTCCCGGACCGTAGAACGTCGCCAGGCTGGTCTGGTCCGGTCGCCGCGCAATCATTCCCAGGCTGATCGCGTCGTAATAGATTCCCCACCCGGCGGAGAATTTCGTGCCGTGCAGCCGCCCCGGCGCCCACGACGCCGCCACGCGCGGCGCCAGTTCCAGGTCGCGCACAATCTCGTTCCACTCGGCGCGCAGCCCCACCTCCAGAACTACGTCGTCCCGCGGCGCCCACGCGTCTTGGATGTACTGCGCGCCTTCGAAGTTCTTGCGCCCCTGAAACGGATCGCCGTTGAACGTCACGTACCGTGCCAGCGAGCCGTCGCTGCGCAGCACTTCGTAATCGTGCCGCAGCGTCGTCTGGTGAAACGCTTCGCGTTCGAAATCGATCCCCAGCTTCAGCCGGTGCGTGCCCCGCAGGTGCTGCGTCGGCAGAAACACGTTCGCAATCCACTGCTGCCGGTAGAAGTGCCGGTTCAGGTTGGCGAAATAGTTGCCCCGGTTTCCCGCCGGCGTGATTTCAAATAACTGGTTGCCCTGCGGGATGTCGCGCAGCAGTCCGCGCGAATCGGCAAAGCCCACGTCCAGCAACTGCCCGCCCCCGAAATAATGCTGGTCCCGCACGGTGCTCATGTAGAGCGTCTGCCGGTGGCTGGTCGTGCTCTCCGCCGGGTTCAGAAAACTCAGTCCGTAATTGGCGTAGTTGCCCAGGTTGTAGACAAAGCTTCCGGTCAGGATGTTCGCCGGGGTCAGGTTCACTTGGAAACGCGTCATGTTGCTGGTCGTCAGCCCGCGCGTCTGGTTCTCGCCGCGCGGCAGCCCCTGCACCACGTCGTCGCTGTAGAACGCGTCGAACCCGTCGTGAAACCACGCCCGGCCTTTGGCGATCGGCCCCGACAATTCCAGCCGCGGCGTCCATTTGTTGAAGTGCAGCCCCTGCTCCGACGAGAGGCTCGGGATGAAGTTCGTGCCGCCGAACCGCCACCGGTCGTCCCCCATCTTGGTCCGCAAATCCAGCACGCCCGCCGAGCCCCGCCCGTTCTCCGCCGAAAACCGGCTGGTCGCCAGGTCCGCCGATTGGATCGTGTCGATATTGAGCCGCGTCTCCAGCCGCCCCGTCACCGGGTCCGACATGTTGAACCCGTCCAGCGTGTAATTGGTCTGATTCGTGTCGCCGCCGTTGATGTGATTCCGCCCCGCATTGTCCTGCACCACCCCGTCCATCAGCGGCAGCGCATTGCGGTAATCCTGCGGCGCCGGATACGGAATCGCCTGGATCTCGGTGTTGTCCAGTTCTTTGCGTTCCTCCGGCTGGCTCGGGTCGATCGCCGGAGGAGAGTAGGTCACGTCAATGCGATCCGAAAACTCCTGGAGATGGTTCAGAACGATGGTCAGCTCCGCCGGCACGGGCCCCATCTCCTGACCTCGGCTTTGATACAGGTAGAACCCCAGCCGTTCCGCTTTGACCGTGTATTCGCCCGCCGACGGTAGCGTCAGGCCGAACTTCCCGGCCTGGTCCGATGCCGCCACCACTCCCGTCCCCCCCGCGGCCGGCCGGATCTCCACCCGTGCCCCCGTGATCGAGGCCCCGTTTTCGTCGACAACCCGCCCGCTGACGGCTACCTGGCTATAAAGCGGCGCGCACCAGACCGCCAGTCCGAATACCCATGCAATCGTCTGATGGCCCCGGAGCATTGAAGAGGCGTACCCGCCTTCAGGTCCAGCATACACCTACCGTTTGCCCAGCGCCTCCGCCTTGCGGATTACCTTCTCGCGCGCTTCCCACGCATCGATGGCCTGCTGCGAACCCTCCCGCGCCATGCTGGTGCTCAAACGCCGGTCGGCCTCGTCGAAGGTCCCCTCCGCCTGCCAGTGCAATTTGTCGGCGTCGTCTTCGGCCTTCTTCAACTGCTTGGCGCTCGACTTGATTTTCGGATCGACCTCTTTGGCCTCTTCCTGGGCCTTCTCGAGTTTGTGTCTCGCTTTCGCCTTGCCGTCCACGGCCGCTTCGGCTTCCGCCACCGCCTCGCGGTACGCCTTCTTCAGGTCGTCGCCCCATTCGGCTTTGACTTTCTTTTCGCAGGCCTCCAACGCCTCCCATGCGGCGTCTGCGGTCCTGCGCACCTTCGATTTTTCGGTGAGCCACTTCCAGACTCCCCACTCTTTGGCCTCGTTAAACAACGTTTTGGCCTCTTCCACCGCGGCGAGCTTCTGCATACTGACAGGCACAGAATAGCCGCCTGCTACTCGGCGCGCAATGCCTGCATCGGATCGCCCGCCACCGCCCGCGCATCTTCGCCGTCCGTCTCCGCCATCGTCAGCGCCGCGGCCGCCGAGAATCCCGGGGTTCTCCCGCATCAGGCGCAAGCCATAACGCACATCCTGCGCGAACTGCGAGAGCATCCCCTGATTATCGCTGGCACAATGGGAACGTGCTCGATCGCGTGGCGCGCACGATAGAACGGTACCGCATGCTCGCTCCCGGCATGCGCGTCGGGGTGGCCGTCTCCGGTGGCGCGGATTCCGTCTGCCTGCTCCACGTCCTGTCCGAACTGGCGCCCCGCTGGGATCTCCGCCTCTCCATCCTCCACCTCGACCATCGCCTGCGCGGCTCCGAATCGCAGGCCGATGCCGCCTTCGTCCACGACCTCGCCCGCCGCCTGGGCTTGCCCGCTCGCATCCGCCAGGCCGATGTCGCGCTCGCTCGCGGCAACCTCGAACAATCCGCCCGCGCCGCACGGCTGGCCTTCTTCCGGGAGTCCATCGCCAGCGGCGAAGTGGACCGCGTGGCCGTCGGCCACACCGCCTCCGATCAGGCCGAGACCGTGCTCTACCGCTTCCTCCGGGGCGCCGGCACCGCCGGCCTCGCCGCGATCCGTCCGATCACTTCGTATGGCGTCATCCGCCCGCTCATCCAGGTCCAGCGCGCCGACGTCGAGGCGTACCTCCGCCATCGTGCCATCGCCTGGCGGGACGATTCCACCAACCGCAGCCCCCGTTTTGCCCGCAATCGCATCCGCCACGATCTGCTCCCCCAACTCGCCCGCGATTGGAATCCGGCGCTGGTCCCCACCCTCTCTCACATGGCCGATTGGGCCCTGGCCGAAGAGGACTACTGGGCCGCCGAGACCGGCCGCTTAGCCGCGCAGCACCTGCTCGAGTCCGAAGGCGCGCTGCTCCTTCGCGCCGATGCGCTGGCCGCTCTCCCCCTGGCCGCGGCTCGACGCCTGGTCCGGCGCGCCATCGAACGCGTCAAGGGCGACCTCCGCAGCGTCGATTTTTCCCATGTCGCGGCCATCCTGGAGCTCGCCGCCCGCCCGCGAGGCAGCGGGCGGTGCGCGGTGCCCGGCATCGACATCCGCCGTTCTTTTCAATGGCTTCGTTTCTCCACGCCGGGGGCGGACCGGTCGGCAATCCCCTATTCGATCCCCGCCGCCATCCCCGGCACCGTCCGGCTGCCGGGCACGGATTTCTCCATTTCCATGGAACTGATTGAAAAAAAGGAAACTTCTGAATCGTGCGCAATCGTCTATAATAAGCAGATAGGCTGTTTGGACTGGTGTGCCCTGTCGCCTCCACTGGAGTTCCGAAACTGGCGTGCGGGTGATCAGTATCAGCCTGTGGAAAGCGCCGGTGAGCAGAAAATCAAGACGCTCTTCCAGGAGGCGCACGTACCCTCATGGGAACGCCGCCTTTGGCCGATACTTACGGATGGAGTATCGATCCTCTGGACACGGCGGTTTGGCGTGGCTGCTCGCTGGGCGGCAAACGCGGGCAGCCAGGTGCTCCTGGTCGTCCGCGAGATCCGAATTCGGAATCGGATCGTGCGGGACGGCGTCTAACGATATGAGAGGCCGTGTACGGAGGTTTCGTGAATTCTAATATCAAGACTTTAATCTTCTGGGTAGTTCTGATCTGCGTGGCGGTGTTGCTGTTTGCCGTCGTCCGCACCGGCCAGGGTCCCAAAGAACAAACCATCAGCTTCAGCGACTTCATGCAGAAGGTCCAAGCCGATGAAGTCAAGGAAGTTACCATCACTGGCAACGAAGTCCACGGGCTTTACAAGAATCCTAACCTGGGCTTACAGACCATCGTTCCCTCGAACTACCCCAAAGTCTACGACCTCCTGGAGGCCAAGGGCGTTAAGGTAACCGTCAAGGATGCCAGTTCCGGGAACTGGATCTCTCTCCTCGTCAACGCTTCCCCCTTCATCGTGCTGCTCGCATTCTGGATCTTCATGATGCGCCAGATGCAAAGCGGCGGCAACAAAGCCCTCAGCTTTGGCAAGAGCCGGGCCCGCCTGCACTCCACCCAGCAAAAGAAGGTGACCTTCAAGGATGTGGCGGGCGTCGAGGAAGCCAAGGAGGAACTTCAGGAGATCATTGAGTTTCTTCGCGAACCCCAGAAGTTTCAGAAGCTTGGCGGACGTATCCCCAAAGGGGTGTTGCTGATCGGCCCTCCGGGAACCGGCAAGACCCTGTTGGCCCGCGCCATCGCCGGCGAAGCCAGCGTTCCGTTCTTCTCCATCTCCGGTTCGGATTTCGTCGAGATGTTTGTGGGCGTGGGCGCCAGCCGCGTCCGCGATCTCTTCGAACAGGGCAAGAAGAACGCCCCCTGCATCATCTTTATCGATGAAATCGACGCGGTCGGCCGCCATCGCGGCGCCGGACTCGGCGGCGGTCATGACGAGCGCGAACAGACCCTCAACCAGTTGCTCGTCGAAATGGACGGTTTCGAATCCAACGAAGGTGTCATCCTGGTGGCAGCCACCAACCGCCCCGACGTGCTCGATCCCGCCCTGCTCCGCCCCGGCCGCTTCGACCGGCGCGTCGTCGTCGGCCGTCCCGACGTACAGGGGCGCGAGGCCATCCTCCGCGTTCACACCAAGAAGATCCCACTCGGCGATAACGTCGACCTCTCCGTCCTCGCCCGCGGCACACCCGGGCTCGCCGGAGCCGATCTCGCCAATCTTGTCAACGAGTCCGCCCTCAACGCCGCCCGCCAGAACCGTAAGGTCGTAACCATGATCGACTTCGAGCTGGCCAAGGACAAAATCCTGATGGGCGCCGAGCGCAAGTCGATGATTCTGAGCGACGCCGAGAAACGCAACACCGCCTACCATGAGGCCGGTCATGCGCTGGTTGCGGCCGTGCTGCCCAATGCCGATCCGCTGCACAAAGTCACCATCATTCCGCGCGGTATGGCCTTGGGCGTGACCATGCAGTTGCCGATCGACGACAAGCACTCCTACAACAAGGACTACCTGCTCTCCCAACTGGCCATCCTGATGGCCGGCCGTATCGCCGAAGAGAAGTACATGCACCACATGACCACCGGCGCCGGCAACGACATCGAGCGCGCCACCGACCTGGCTCGCAAGATGGTCTGCGAATGGGGCATGAGCGAGCTCGGTCCGCTGAGTTTCGGCAAGAAGGAAGAGCAGATCTTCCTGGGCCGCGAAATCGCCCAGCACCGCGACTACAGCGAGGAGACCGCCATCCGCATCGACGAGCAGGTCAAGAAACTCGTCTCCGGCGGCTACGACACTTCGGCGAAGATTCTCGATGAGCGCTCCGAGGCGCTGGTGAAGATCGCCGAAACCCTGCTCGAACGCGAAATCCTGGATGGCAACGAGGTGATGCAGATCATCAACGGCCAGCCGCTCGCGCCCATGAGTAGCTCCGGCCAGAAGGACTCGGCCGACCACACCCAGCAGGTCTTGCGGCCGGAAGGCGGCCGCCGCCTGCCCGGGCTCTCGGAAGGGGAGCGGCCGCAGCCGGCGTGATCCCTGCGTTTCCGGTCTACCTGTTCGATATTGACGGCACCCTGCTGGACTCCGCCCACGATATCTGCGGCGCGGTCCAGCAGGTGCTCGACGCCACGGGTGGTTGTCGCCCCGTCACGTTCGAGTTCCTCAGGACATACATCGGCCTCCATCTCATCGATCTGTTCCGCGACCTTTTTCCCGCCTATACCCAGGAGCAGATTGACGCGCTCATTCAGGCCTACCGCACCACCTACCTGGCCCGCGGCCATCGGTTGACCCGCGTCTATCCCGGGGTGGCGGAAGCTCTGGCCGCCCTCGGCGGGCGCAAGGGCACCGCGACTACCAAGGGCTCTCCCACCACCCGCGCCGTCCTCCAGCAATTCGGCCTCATCCACTACTTCGATCACGTGCAGGGAACCGACGGCTTTCCCTGCAAGCCCGCGCCCGATGTGGTCCTCACGGCCCTGGCGGCGCTCGGCGCCAAGCCCGAAGACTGCCTCATGGTTGGCGACTCGCAAGCCGATATGGAAGCCGGCCGCCGCGCCGGCGTCAAGACCTGTGCCGTACGCTACGGCTACGGCGACCCTCAGAAGCTCGCCGCCTGGGAGCCCGACTATTGGGTGGATGATCTGCGCGAACTGACTGATCCCCCTGGAATTTCGCACTCCCGGCCGGCGGCCGCGCTCCAAATTTGACCTCACCTTGGTCGAGATCATGCCGCCAGGAACGGGCCCGCGTTCGAAGCTGATATCATCGGAGTTGGAGGTCCTATGGCGGAAGAAGTCAATCGTCGGAATTTCCTGAAGACCGCGGCGCTGGCGGCTGGGCCAGCCATCGTCTCGGGGCGTGCAGCCAACGACAAGGTCAATATCGGATGGATCGGAGTTGGCACTCGCGGCTACGCGGCGCTGGAATGGATGCACAATGCCGCACCCAACGATGTGCAGATCACCGCTATCTGCGATACCTACAAGGGATACATCGCTCGCGCCAAGGACCGCATGTCTACCGTGTGGGGAACTACGCCCACCGCGTATAACGACTACCACGAGCTCCTCGCCGACAAGTCCATCGACGCGGTCTTCATCATGACGCCCGAGCACTTGCACCACAACATGGCCATCGCCGCCCTCCAGGCCGGCAAGCATGTGTACCTCGAAAAACCTCTCGCCCACACGATCGAGCAAGGCTGGGACATTATCAAAGCCTGGGAAAAATCCGGCAGAATCGTGCAGGTCGGCACGCAAAACCGCAGCTCCGAGCTCTACCGCAAAGCCAAGGAGATGATCAAGCAGGGCATGATCGGCGACGTCCATTACGTCCGCGCCTTCTGGTACCGCAACTCCCTCCCCAACGACCCCGCCTGGCGCTACGTCATCCCCGCCGATACCAACCCCCAGAACACCGACTGGATCCGCTTTCTCGGCGACGCGACGAAGCGCCCCTGGGACAAGCACCGCTACTTCCAGTGGCGCCTCTATTGGGACTACTCCGGCGGCATCTCGACCGACCTCCTGGTGCACCAGACCGATATCGTCAACTTCATGCTCGACAAAACCGTCCCCAAGTCGTGCATGGCCTCCGGCGGCATCTACCGCTGGACCGACAAGACTGACGACCGCGAAGTGCCCGACACCTTGAGCGCCATTTACGAATACGGCGACGGTTTCCACATCAACTACAGTTGCTACTTCGGCAACGACCATTACGGCTACGGCGAGCAGGTGTGCGGCAACGAAGGCACCATCGAGGTGATGAACCGCCAGGATCTCTATTTCACTCCCGAGCTCTTCAAAGGCCGGGCGCCCGCCGACGTCAAATCCCGGAAGCAGGTCCACCTCAACGGCAAGGCCGATTTCAACGAAGTCGATGGCGTGAACAATCACTTCAAGAACTTCATCCAGTCGATCCTCGGCAAAGAAAAACCCATCGCGCCTCCGACCGTCGGCCAGCAGGCCGCCATTTCCGGGCACATGGCCACCATTTCGTTCAAGAACAGTAAGAAAGTCATCTGGGACGAAGCCGCCAACAAGTACCACTTCGCGTAAACTGGTTGGGCATGGCCGCTGTTGCCCAGACAGCGCCGCCTTCCGGCGCGCGCTTCTCTTCACGCTGGATCGTCGGCCGGGGAGTCGATCTGTGGCTGGTGATCGGCAGTGCCCTGGCGGGTTATGTTTACCTTCTGCTGTACACTGCGGCCCACGTGCCGATCTCACTGCTCTGGTGGTTCTGGTCGGTGGGCTTTGACGGCACCCACATCTTCGGGACCGCCTCGCGCACCTTCTTCGATCAGGAGGCGCGCGCGCGCGACCGCAAGCTCCTCTTCGGCAGCGCGCTGATCTTCTTCTCCCTCGGTCCGGCGATGGTTCTCGCCGGCGGCAAGGGCTACCTGGCGCTCCTGGTGGGCATCTGGGCCTACTATCACGTAGTCCGCCAGCACTACGGCTTCATGGTGCTGTACAAGGTGAAGAACCGCGACCTGGCCCCCATCGACAACAGGCTAGACCGCGCCTTCCTGGGCGTGATGATGATCTTTCCGCCGTTCGACCGCTTCTTCGTGCACCATCCCGAAGAATTAGGCCTTCACGTCTCGCTGGCGCGATTCGAAGCCCCCTTATGGGGCGTTGTCGCCGTCACCGCCGGATGGTGGCTCGGCCGGCAGTGGATGCGCCGCCGCACCGGCCAGCCGTTGAACGTCCCGAAGCTCCTGCTTCTTGCGGGCATCATCCCGCTGCACTGGCTCACCTTCGCGTGCATGAGCTGGCAGGCTGCGGTCCCCACGGTGACGATTGTCCACAACCTCCAATATCACGCGATCGTCTGGTTCCACAACCGCAACCGTTATGCCGGCGCCGAAAGCGTGTCGCGTCACGGCCGCATCCCCGCCGCCGTGGGCCGCAGCTTTCTGGCCTATGTCGTCGTGGCCCTGGCATTCAGCCTGTTGTACCGCATCCCCGGTTTCGCCCTCGGGCAGGTCTCCGACCTCGCCTTCGGCTTCTTCTGCGGCTTCGGCCTGACCCACTACTATCTCGACAGCCGCATCTGGCGCGTCCGCCACGACCCTGGCCTCCGCCAGGCCCTTCAGCTCACCTGATCCGGTCTGACACCTGCCGGCGTCTTCGCCAACATGTGACATTCTGCTAAAACATCCAACTCAGTCCGAAAACGGGGACGAAGTCGTGCAGCCATCCGGCAATCGCGGCGCCCGGCGCTGGCGTGATGACTTTGACTGGAAAGCGGGTGAGCTGGTCCCGGAAATCGATCCTTGCCAGCAGCCGGCGCCCGAGCCGGAACTTCACTCCGCCGCCAACGGTGAGCATCGGCTTCAGTTCCTGGGTGCGGGTGAGATAGGCATACTGCATCAGCGGACGGTAGGCGGTCTCCGTCCCGGTGCCGCGAAACACTTTGATCCCGCCCCCGAAGGCAATGTAGGGTCGAACCCGCTGGGTGCGCGGGCGCGTATGCAGCACCAGGTCGTAGTGCGCCGCGTGGGTCTGGCCCGAGAACCCGGCCACCATGCTCCCGGAGCGGAGCCGTGCTTCCCGGAATCCGGCGAGATAGCGGATTTCGCCGCTCCAATAGGAGTAGAGGTCGTGGCCGATCAGCACCCCGGCGGAGGGACCCGCGCCAAAGCCCGCCGACACTCCCGCGGACGCTCCCTGAACGGCAACGCTGCCGGCAAACCCGCCGCCGCCCAGAAACCCGATCTCGCGCTGCTGCGCCGCTAGACCGGTCACGACCAGCAACGGTACCAGGTATTTCATTCGACTACCCTCACGGAGACGGTAGTGACGGCTGCTTCCCGGGAAACGGAGAGGGGCACCGCGACTCCCGCCGGAGGCCTGTCGGGAACTTTGGCATCGATCCGATAGACTCCCACCTGGCCGGGGATGAGCCCGGCAAACCCGACGGCCATCGGCACGCCGCCCAGGCGAACCTCGGGAGGGGTAACCAGGAGAGCCGCAGGTGACGATGGCGGTGGAATGCCGGCCTCGACTTCGGGCGACGTCTGCCCGAGTCCAGTGGCATAGATCGAGATCTCGTCACCGGGATGAATCGGGTTGGAGGGAGTGACCAGTTGCTGGTTGGAACCTTTGACTACGACCGGAATGTCGGTCAGCGGGCCGGCGGTTCCGCTCAGGAATACGGCCGGCGCCACGGGGAGCACATTCACGTAATAGTCATCGCTGACTCCGCCGGGAGTGTACAGCGTCACCACCACACGGCCGTCGAGATGAATCGGCATTTGGGCGTTGATCTGCCCGGGCGAAGCGAACATCATCGGAATCGCCGTCCCGTTGGCCGTCAGGCACGATTCGCCCAGCGCCGTCGGCAGCGGCATCTCCCGGGTGACCGCGTTGATCGGATTCAGGTCCGTTCCGAAAACGGTGATCAGCGAGCCCGCGGCCACCGGCGAGGTCAGGTCGGCCGCATTCACCACCCGTTGGATCGTGGGGGGCACCACCGCGGCATCGAATTCCCACGGCACCGCCGTGAAGCCGGACTTGGTGAGCGCCACATAAGCATTGCCGTTGGCCAGTGGCATCAGGGTGCGGGTGAAGACCGAGACCCCGCCGCCGACGAGCGGTTGTTCGGAAAGCCGCGTAGGGCGGATCCGGCTGCCCGTCTCCAGGTCCAGGCGTTCCAGCACACCTCCCGCGCCGGTTCCGGATGACGGGCCAGTCAGGCGGACCCCCTGACCGCCCAGAAAAGCAAAACCGGAGGCAAAATCGCTCGTGCTCCAGGTCGCAAGCGGCACCAGCGAGCCGTTCAGTAGCGTGCTGCCGACCAGAAACTGCCCCGACGCCGATGCGGCGAAGGCGCCGCTCAGTGCCGGTCCCAGTTTCCGCGAGACCGTGAACGTGTCCGCCGCAGCGTCGTACAACATCACCATTCCGTCGGCCGAGGCGGCCATCACCGCGCTGCCATTGGGGGTTCGCGCCAGCACCGTATCCACGGCAATCGTGTTCTTGAAAACGCCCAAGCTGGGTGGCGTCGTAGCCGTACGGGACGCCAGGTCGATGCGGTCAATCGTATGTTCCGCGCCGGCTACCCGCGACGCCACCAGGATGGCATTCGAAGATGCCGCGATCGATCGCGGATAGTGTCCGGGCGGGAGAACCACCGGAGGTAGAAGATCGAACGTGTCGAGATCGTATACGTACACCAGTTGCGAATTGTCATGTCCCACCAGCAGATACTTACGATCAAACGTGATCGCCAGCCGGGTAGGCGTATTGCTGGTGCGCAGCGTGGCCAGCGGGAAGAAGCCGGAACCGTCGTACACCAGCACCTGGTTTCGATCCTGGCGCAGGATGTAAAACCGGTCGCGCGAAGGATCGGCCAGCAGATCCGACAGCGTACCGGGAACGACCGTGGATGTGCCTCTCTCGTCGGGGCGGCGATTGTTGACCAGAATCCGTGTGGAGGCCGGGATGTTGATCGCCTCTGGAGAGGAGATTGTCAACCACCCTACGGTGGTGCCTCGTCGGTCGGCGAAGGCCGCGGGATCGATGCGGACCTCGACGGTGGCCGGCGTGCGCCCCGAAGCCGGCGAGAGCGTGACCCCCGGCAGATCGGATGAAAGCGCGAAGGACGTTTGGCCGCCCCCCGGATCGACGATGCGCAGCGTGCGAGTGATCGCTCCCCGCTGGCAGAAGTTGCCCTGGAACACCACGTCGTCCCGGTCCGCCGCCACCCGATGCCGGGCCGGAATCGACCCGACCGGGAGAATGAGCACGCCACTCTCGGAGACGGCGTATACGGTGTCGGCGGCCGCGTTCAGCACGCCCCTGCCGGCCAGGTTCTCGGGCAGTCGCAAACGGTCGCGCACAGTGAGATTATCCGCATCCAGCACCCCCAGCACCGGCGGCTGAGACGGAGTATCCTTCGAGTCCCCCTGCGCCTCCGGGATCTGCGCATATAAGGTATTGGAGGCCGAATCGAGCGCCAGAGATCCGACGGAGAGCAGACCGGCAGCGTTGCCGAACTGGGCCATCAAGGGTCCGTTCCGCGCAAAAACCCCCCATCCGGCGGCGTAGTAAGCACCGTCGTTTGCGACGCTCACGACGCGCGGGCCGAGCGGCGGCGACGCCGTGTAGCCGCGCACCACAACCCGTTTCAGCGAGACATCGTAAGTGAACCGGAAGGTGTCGGTAAGACCGATAATCCAGCGGCCGTCCGCCGAGGCCCCGATCCCGCTGGCCACGATCTGGACCGGCGGCGTCCCCGGCGCCGCCGGTACGCTGGCGGCGGTCACCTCGGCCACGGTGTCGATCAGGTTGGTGGCCCCGCTGGCGGGATCGAGCAGCAGGAATTCGGCAGTCGTGACCACCAGGGCCAGCCCGTCCGACCCGAAGGCCACCCCGAGAGGCGGATCGCCCAAGACGTAGGATTGCCGTCCGCCCGTCGTAAGATCCAGCACCGTGAGGGCATTGCCCGGCGAGGCCGGCGGCTCGACGTTGCCGAAGTGGGTCACCACCAGGTAGCGCCCATCCCGGGAAAGAGCCAGCGAAGAAGGACCGGGAGCGACGTGGATGGAGGTGCGAACGCTATGATCCGCGAGGGAAACCACGTCAATCCGGCCCGCCGTGAAGTTGGCGACGTACAGAACGCCGCGCGCTTCATCGAGCGCCACATCGGCCGCCTCCCCGCCGATGGATACCACTTCTCCGAAGGTAGCCGCAGCCGCGAGCCCGGCCGAAGCGATTGCCAGGACCGCCGTCCATGCCGCGAAGAGAACCAAAAGGCGTTGACGCCGCATAACATTCTTATCGGCGGAGTCGATAAGTTCCAACAGAGTGGAGACCTGTCGAATGCGCAAAAACGGTCCAAGATGGCTGGCAACCATGTTGCTTGCGGGGTTGACGGTCCCCCTGCCCGCGCAGGATACCGGAGCGGTCACCCGCATCTCGGTGAGCGCCCGGGAGGCGGTGTTCCTGGTGGACGGCCGGTCGTTCACCGGCGCGGCCGTCTTTACCTGGCCGGCAGGGAGCAAACACACCCTGGAGATTCCCGCCGTGCAGTACAGCGCCTGGCCGAAGACGCGTTACGTATTCCAGGCCTGGAGCACCTCATCCGGCCCTCTGCCCACGCCATCCAACTTCGTGACGATCACGGCCGGTGGTATTCCGTGGTACAACGCCGACCTGGCCATCGAGTATGCCGTCAGCCTTAATTTCTTCCGCTGCGAGACGCCCCCCTGCGCATCGCCGGGCACGGTATGGGTCAACGAGGCCGCCTACCAGCAGGATGCCGACGTGTGGACCGAGGCTGGCTCGACGGTCTCGCTGCTGGCGGTTCCCGGAGCCGGTTTTGTGTTTGCCGGCTGGGCCCAGGGGGGACCCGCCGCGGCGCTCTATTCGCTGGTAGTGAACCAGGCGACCACGGTGTATCCGCGCTTCACCGTGGCCCGCGGCGTCACCTTGCTGACCTCACCGGACAATCTCGAAGTGCTCGCCGATCGCGCACCGGTGGGATCGCCGGCTACGCTCGAATGGGGCTGGAACACGGTCCACACGGTGGGCGTACTCTCGCCGCAATGGGACCGCGTGGGGCGGCTGTGGATGTTTCGGTCGTGGAGCGACGGTGGAGCGGTCAACCATGCCTATGAAGTGCCTCCCGGGGCCGCGCCGGTCGAACTGGTGGCGCAGTTTGTTCGGGCCGTTCCGGTGCTGATCGAAACGGCGCCGGCGGGGCTCAGCGTGGCGGTGGATGGCGGCGAGGCCGCGGCTCCGCGCAACCTGTTTTGGGCGGCGGGGGACCCCCACTCGGTTTCCGCCCCGGCGCTGCAGGTGGATGCGGCGGGAGCACCCTGGGTCTTCCGGTCGTGGTCGTCCGGTGGTGCCAATCCGCTGGCGATTCGCGTCACCGAAACGCAAGTGGACTCGGGAATCCGGCTGACCGCGGCTTACGATCCCCTCAGCCGGTTGCGGGTGGACAGCATTCCGAGCGGGCTGGTCCTGTCGGTGGCGGGCGCGGACTGTCGCACGCCCTGCGAAGTGGAGCGGCCCGTCGGCGACACGGTGGAGCTTTCGGCGCCGGCGGCGATCAGCGCCGGCGACGGCGTGCGGCTCGACCTGCTCGGCTGGGAGGGCACCGGCAGCACCGCTGTGATGATGACGGCAGGGTACCACAAGATTACGGCGCGTTATGGAACCTCTTACCGGCTGACCGCGAGCAGCGATCCCGCCGATGCGGCCACCTGGCGATTCTCGCCTCCCACTGCGGACGGGTTCTACGCGGCGGGCACGGTAGTGAACGTGGCGGTAGACCCGGCCGCCGGCATGAGATTCCGCGCCTGGGGTCTCGATCTCAACGGGACTGCGAATCCGGCGCCTTTGGCGATGGATGGGCCGCGCGCGGTGCTGGCCTGGTTCGACCGCCGGCCGGAGCCTCCGCCCCCTCCGAGTGTCGCGAATGCCGCGGGACAGACCGGCACCGACGCGGTTGCCCCAGGGTCGATCGCTTCCCTGCTGGGTACCGACCTTGCCACCGACACCGCCGAAGCCACCACGGATCCGTTGCCGCAGACGCTGGCCGGAGCGACATTGCGGTGCGCGGGCCACCTCCTGCCTTTGCTGTTCGTGTCGCCGCAGCAGATTAATTTCCAGGTACCGAGCGACCTCGAGCCGGGAGCCTACCAACTGCAACTGCTTCGCTCGGGCGCGGCTATGGTTCGGGTCGAATTTCAAGTGGCGCGTAACGCCCCGGGGCTGTTCCTGGCGGCGCACGCCGATGGCGTTCCGGTGACTCCGGAGGCGCCTGCCGCGCCAGGCGAACGCATCGTCTTGTACGGAACCGGCTTTGGGCCGCTCACACCGCCGCCCCCGGACGGCTTCCGCCTGCAGACAGCTCCGCTTCCGGCGCTGGTAGATCCTGTGGAGATCCTGGTGGCCGATCGCGTGCTGGCGCCGGATGCCACTACCGTCATCGCCGGCACCCTGGGACTTCAGTCGGTGGCGATTCGCATTCCCGACGACCTGGGTGGCGCAGCACCCGCGGCCATTTCGGTCCGCGCCGGAGAGGTGGAAAGCAACCGGCTCGCGTTACCTCTCCGTTAGAAAAAGCGAAGGCGCGGATCGGGAATTCCGCCGCGCCTTTGTCCGATTCATTCTGTCCTACTCAACGCTCCGGCTGCGGCGCCGCAGGAAAATGACAATTCCAATTACCACCGCCAGCACCGCGCAGATCACTCGAACCGTCGTTCCATCCATCGCACACTACTCCTTTCTTGCCTCTTATCGGCCGATCACATGTTTTCGATCATAGGTAACAAATCCCGTACCAGCCTTGTCAGAACGGGGCCCACCGTCACCACGAACAGCGACGGCAGAACACAAAAGAAAATCGGAAAGACCAGCTTCACGGCCAGCTTGGCGGCCTGTTCTTCCGCCTTTTGGCGGGCCATCACGCGCATGTAGTCGGAGTGGCCGCGCAGACTCTGGGCGATGCTGGTACCGAACTTGTCGGTCTGGATGAGTACCGCCACCAGTTTCTTGAGTTCTTCCACCCCGGTGCGCTCCGCCAGGTTGTGGAGCGCCTCGGCGCGTCGCTTGCCGGCCCGCATCTCCAGATTCATGACCACAAATTCGTCGCAAATCTCGGGGTAGGCGGATTGCAGCTCTTTGGCGACCTGAACCGTGGTCTGATCCAGCCCCAGGCCCGATTCCACGCAAACCACCATCAGATCGAGCGCATTGGGCAGCCCTTTTTCGATCGCCCGCTGGCGGCGGCGGATGCGGAACGTGAGATACTGCATCGGAAGCATGTAACCCACCATCATCGCGATGCCGCTGTAGAGCAGGAGGTGGTCGGAGCGTAGCCCCAGGATTGCACCCACTGGGGCAAAAACCAGGATCGAGAGCGCCCGCGCCCCGTAGAAGACCCGGTACGCCGCGGGATTCCGGAATCCGGCACGGACCAGCAAACGCTTCAGGCGCGGCAGATCCTTCGGCGAGGCCGGAACGAAAAAGCCCATTCGCTTCACCAGGTCCCGCCAGATGAGCGACGGAGAAGGAAGCAGCGGAATGGCCGCCGCTGGGCGCGGAGAAATCCGATCCGCGGCGCGCACCCGCCAGTCCCACATCCGAAAGCTGACCCAAATGGTGACACCGGCGACGGCGAGGAAGACCGCGAGGGTGGAGAGCAGCAGCACGTCAGACCTCGATGACTACGATCTTCTTGATAATCAGGTAGCCCACCGCGAGCAGGCCGACCGCGCCCCCCACCAGTTGGTGCCCCACCGGATCATCCACGAAGAATCGCGCATATTGCGGGTTCACGGCGAACATCAGCCCCGCTACAGCCATGGGAATCGCGGCCAGGATGCGGCCGGACATCAGTCCCTGGGCGCTGATGGCCCGGATGCGAGCGCGCAGTTTGAAGCGCTCGCGAATGATGTGCGCCAGCTTGTCGAGCAGTTCCGCCAGGTTGCCGCCGGTGCGTTTCTGCAGCAGGACAGCGGAAACAAAGAACTGCACATCCATCGACGGAATGCGTTGCGTGAGCTTCTTCAACACGATATCCAGCGGCTGGCCCAGGTTCTGCTCCTCGAACGTGCGGCGGAATTCGCCGGCCAGCGGATTGCTGAACTCGCGATACACCATATCGAGCGAGACCGAGAAAGCATGCCCTGCGCGCATGGAGCGCGAGATGAACTCGAGACAGTCCGGGAATTGCTCTTCGAATTTCCGCACGCGTGCGGCCGCCTTGCGCCGCACGTACGCCACAGGCAGGTATGCGCCGAGCAATCCGGCCAGGATCGCCAGGCCCGGGTGCCGGTTGCGGGTGACCACCGTGCACAGCAAGAATCCGGCCAGAAACAGGGTCGTGGAACGGTGCAGCAGGCCGGCAGCGCCCCACTTGATCCCCGCGGTCTCGAGCAGTTGGACGGCGGACTGCCTCAGGCGAATCCGTTCCAACAGGCGGATGGCGAGTCGGCCGCGAACCTCGTCGGCCACCTGCATGAGCGCCGGCTGAGCGGCGCGGCGCACCGCCGAGAGGGCGGGTTCTTTGCCCGTGAGGCGGCGCAGCGCGGCCAGGTGGACCCGGCGGTCGAGCCACAGCGTGATCAGCACATAACCGCCGATGGCGGCGAAAAACGCGAACAGGAAGACCGATCGGATCATGCCGGGCCAACCATGACCACTTCATCGAAGAGGTCGACCGGCAGGCGTATGCCCGCGGCCACCAGCTTTTCGTTGAATTTCGGAAGGATGCCTGTGGCCGCAAACCGGCCGAGCACTTTCCCGTCAGGCGACACACCCCGTTTCTCGAATGCGAAGATGTCCTGCAAGGTCACAATGTCGGTCTCGATGCCGGTGACTTCCGTGATATGAGTGACGCGGCGGCTGCCGTCGCTCAAACGGGATGCCTGCACCAGGATGTGGACCGCGGAGGCGACCTGCTGGCGAATCGCCGTCAGGTGCATGTTCGCGTTGGCCAGCGAGACCATGACCTCGAGGCGCGAGATGGCGTCCCGCGGGCTGTTCGCGTGAACCGTGGTCAAAGAACCGTCATGGCCGGTGTTCATCGCCTGCAGCATGTCCAGCGCCTCTTCCCCGCGGACTTCGCCGACGATGATCCGGTCCGGGCGCATGCGGAGGCTGTTCACCAGCAGTTGCCGCTGGCGGACGGCGCCATGGCCCTCCACGTTGGCGGGGCGCGTCTCCAGCCTTGCCAGGTGCGGCTGCTTGAGCTGGAGTTCGGCCGCGTCTTCGATGGTGACGATGCGTTCCTTGGCTGAAATATAAGCCGAGAGCGCATTGAGCAGGGTGGTCTTCCCCGCGCCCGTACCGCCGGAAACGATGATATTCAGGCGCGCCTTGACGGCGGCTTCGAGGAGCTTCATCATCCCCGGAGTCAGCGACAATTTCTCGACCAGGTCGGCGGGCATGAGCTTGTCGGTCCCAAAACGGCGGATCGAAAGCAGCGGTCCGTCGACCGCCAGTGGAGGGATAATGGCATTCACGCGCGAACCGTCCGCCAGGCGAGCGTCTACCATAGGGTTCGATTCATCCACACGGCGGCCGACCTGCGACACGATCTTGTCGATGATGCGCAGCAGGTGGCCATCGTCATGGAAGCGTACGTTGGTGACTTCCAGCAGACCGCGGCGCTCCACGTAGACCTGGCGCGCGCCGTTGACCAGGATGTCCGAAATGGTGGTGTCCTGAAGCAGCGGCTCGAGCGGTCCCAGTCCGAAGACCTCGTTCAGGACTTCGTCGCTGATCTGCTGCTTTTCGGGCGCCGTTAACAAGGTGGGCTCGCTCTCGACAATGGTGAGCACCGCCTGGCGCACCTCGGCGCGGATGCGGTCGTTGTCGATGCTCGCCAGTGCATCCAGGTTGATGCGGTCGAGCAGCTTCCGGTGCAGCGTGAACTTCAGTTCCTGGTATTCGGGGTTGAACCCGGTCTTGCGAGCGGCATTCCGCAGGAGCCTCTGCTCCCAGGTGACTTCGCCGAGGGCTTCGCTCTGGATTTCGATCATTCCGGTTTCTCTTTCTGCGTATCCTGCGGCGCCATGAAGGGCGCGGGCATAACCGGCAGGGGGAGAGGGCCGGCTACTGGTGAAGCGGCTTCGGGAGTGACCACAACCACCAGTTCCGTCTTGGTCCGGGTGGTGGACCGCGATTTGAACAAGGCCCCCAGGATCGGAATATGGGCCAACCCGGGCATGTGCGAGAGACTTTCGATCACCCGGTCGTCGATGAGCCCGCCGATGACGAAGCTCTGCCCGGCGCCGAGTTCGACATCGGTCTCGATACGCCGGGTGGACAGCGCCGGGATCGTCAGCCCCGAGACCGTCACGCCGTTGGCGGAATCGATGGTGGAGACCTCCGGCTTGACGTGCAGCCGAATCGTATCGTGCGAGGTCACGACCGGTAGGAACGAGAGCCGGATGCCGTATTCGCGAAACATAACCGTGATCCCCCCGGCGTTGGCGCCGCTCTGCTGCACCGGTATGGGAAATTCGCCGCCCGCCAGGAAGCTGGCCTCCTTGCCGTTGGTGGCCACCAGGTTCGGCTCTGCCAGAATCTGCAGAAGCCCGCGCGACTGCAGGTCCTGGATGAGCACCCCCAGGTTGAGGTCGGGCCGGAACGCGAAGATGTTGAGCATGTCGGATAACGAGAACTGGCTTGGGGTACCGGCCACCCCTTTCCCGATGGTGCCGCTCAACGTCGGCAATGTGCCCGACGGGAACTGGCCCGTGGTGATCCGTCCCGGCGTATTGAAGGCGCCGGTGGAGAGGAGACTGACTCCGAATTCCTCCACCGCGGTGCGGTTGAGCTCGGCGAATTTCACGTGCAGCACGATCTGCTTCTCGACGGGCGGAGGCGCCACGGAGAGATTGCTGACGGCACCTTTGACCGACGCCGCAACCAGCGCCAGCGCGCGGTCCGCCACGGCCTGGCTGCTGACCCGTCCGACCAGCGCCAGGGAATCGCGCGCGGCCCGGATATCGATCTTCTCGTCGGGAAAGGTCTCACGCACCATTCTGCGAAACGGCTCCAGGTTCGGCTCGACCGTTACCTCGTAAACCGAGCGCTCGCCGGTCTTGGACCAGATGAAGAGCGTCGCCTGTCCCAATGCTTTGGCATGAAGGAGTACCTCGCGTCCGCTGGCCGTGACTGGATCCACAACTTCGGGGCTGCTGGTGGCGACGCGGACAATCCCGTTCGGGCAATCCACCACCACCCCCTTGCCCACGGTGACGGTAAGGTCTACCGGTTTGGGCGGAACGCCCTCCAGAGCCGCCGCCGGCGCGGCCGCCGCGAGCAAAAACAGCCAGCCAAGGCGGTGCGTGCGAAGAGCTCTCATCGGACCTCCATTTTGGGAGCGCGCTCCACGGTCTTCTGGTTGCCGCGAATCACGACGATATCTTCGGAGACCGGCACCGGGGCCGGCACGACGACCGGCTCGCTCCTGCTTGGGGCAGGCGGGCGGCGTGGCGGTGCCGGGGCGGGCGCGGCCTTGGGAAGCGGCGCCGCCGCGGGCCGGTCGATGGCGTACAGCTCACGCAGGCGGCGGCCCTGGGTGGCGGCGATCTGTTGATCCGTGGAGTTGCGCAGCACGAGTTGGATATGGCCCTCGCTGTTGGCCAGCGTAAGCGCCTCGGCCTGCGGGAGACTGACGAGCAGCGTCACCACTGGCGTGTTGATGGGCTGGCCTTTGGCATCCGCCTGGATCGATTGCCCGGCCGTAAGCACCGGAATGTTCTGCAAGACGGTGGTAGTGACCGTGTCCTCGCGATCGGGTGGATGGCCCGTAACCAGCACGTCCACACGCATACCCGGAAGGACGAACCCGGCTACACCGACGACATCGTTGACGCGCACGGAAAGAGCCCGCATGCCGGGCGGGATCATGGGGCCAAGCCCCACGCCGCTGCCCTTGGCGGCGATGCGCGCCTCCACGACCGGCTCATCGGGCTCGATGGCGCTGACTACCGGCCGGTCGAGCACATCCTCCGTGCGGGAGAACCCGCCTTTGGGAAACAGCCTTTCGGGAACCGCGATGATCTTCACCGACTCGGCGGAGATGATGCTGCCCATCGGCAGTTGCTGCACCGCGACGATCAGAGGCTTTTGAGGTTCGTTGCGGCGCTGCCGGCCGGCGCTGGCGACGCGGTAAAACACTCCCGCCACCAGCAGCGCCCACACCAGGCTGCACCCCACGACAATCCAGAATCTACGGTCGAACCGCATCGTTCATCTCCGCGAGCAGCACCAGCCAGGCGCCCAGCACGATGGCAGGTGCATACGGCATCGCGCGCCGGCTCCGGTTCAGCACGTAACAACAGGCCGCCATTACCGAGCCGATGCCACTGGTAAACAACGCCGCCACCAGGATCCCCCAAGGTCCGAGCAGAGATCCGAAGGCGGCTATGAGCTTGAGATCCCCGCCTTCCATCCCGCCCAGGCAATAGAGGACGAAGAACGCGCCGAACCCCACCGCGGCGCCGGCGAGTGCCACCAGCGAGCTCCTGGGTCCGTACAGGACCAGTGGATAGAGCACACCGACGGCGAGAGCCCCCAGGCTGATCCAATTTGAAATCACCCTCCGGCGGAGGTCATCGGCGGCGGCCAGCAATCCCAGCACGACCCCGATCCAAATCCGTGCGTCCATCAGTCAATCACTCACGGGTATACAATCGGCGGCTCCGCTGGATCTCTTTAGGGTGGTGCCCGTGCGCACCAGGAGACGAGCAGTGGAATCGTGGTACACCAGCCGCCACCCGGGTTCGCGCTCCAGAACCACGCCCAGAGGCCAATCGAGCGGCAGCAGGGCGGCCTCGAACCCGTACCGATCGATGACGGAGCCCCACTCCGGCCGAACGCTCAGCAAGGCCTGGTAGTCGCGCCCGAGGGTGGGACCGTAAAAGTCGCTGCGGCCGTCAAAAAAGACGCGCTGGCGCGGATAAAGCCGGTAGATCAGGTAATCGGCCCATTGATCCGACGTCAGGATGCGCGGCATCCCGCCGGCCGGACGCAGAAGATCCAGGTTCCCCGCCACCGCGGCAACGGGAAAATGCGACGGAGGGAAGTCCAGGACCATTCCGCGAGGCAGCACCATCCACAGGGCCGAGCCGAGGACGAGCACGCTCCACGGGCCGAGACGGCGCGACCTGCCCAGGTCACGCGAGAAATCCCACCACAGCCGGAGGGGAGATTTCGGTCCCAGCCGCCGCGAAAGCGCCTCCCAGGCACCGGCGCACTCGGAGGCGATCAGCGGCGCCGCGGCCACCGCATAGAGCGGCACGTGCCGCACCGAGCGCAGTGCGGCGAATCCCCACACCAGCACCAGGGCGCCTGCGAACCAGTCCCGCCTCGCGAACGCCCGCGAAGCCAGCGCGATCCCCAGGATCAGCAACCCGGCAAATACCACCATGTTCTCGGAACGGATGCGCGGCGACTGGAATTCCTGCACGTTCTCCAGAATCCAGGAGGATCCGACATAGCGGATGATATGCCCATGCAGCCGCCAGCCGTACGGGTTGAGGAACGTCGCCGCGCCGCAAAGCGTGGCCAGCAGGCCATACCGTCGGACGGCAACCCAGCGGCTGCCGATCGCTTCGCAGCCCACCAGCACCCCCAGAATCGCCAGCCAGGCGATAAAACCGCCGTGCAGGTTGGTCCAGACCGCCGTGAGCGGAACCAGCAGCCATACCCGCCGCCCGGGCCGACGGCGGTCTTCATCGAGAAGCCAGAGCGACAGCGTAAGGCACACCAGGGAGAAGATATGTGGTCTGGCCAGGTGATGAACGGTGGAGGCGCTGACGGTGGCCAGCGTCACCGCGATCGCCGGGATCAGGCCGGTTTCGCGGCGCAACAGCCAGGAAAACAGGCAGGCGGCGGCCACGCTGAGAACGGCCACCGCGACCACCGCCACCCCCTCCAAGCCGCGCCAGCGGTGGGCCAGGGCAAACCCCACGTCCGCCAGCCATTCCCAGGCAAACCAGGGCTGATTCGGGCGCGAGAACGAAAACAGGTCCCGCATGGGAACCGTCCCGTGGTTGAGAATGAACTCCCCGGTGCGGATGTGCCAGCCGGTATCGCCATCGGCGAGCAGGGACTGCCACGCCTCTTTGCGGCCAAACTCCGCCAGCACCACCGCTCCCAGAAAAAGATCCGCCATCGTGGGTAGGAACTGGCCGCGTTGGCTGGCGTTCGTCATTGGCTCCGCAGCACTTATCGGCCGGGGCCGGTAGGCCTTTAACCCGCGCACCGCTCCCCGTGTGCCACACTGGAGATTGATGCGCAGATGGTCAGCCCTGGCCGTGATGGTGCCCGTCGCGGTCCAGGCAGCGACGGTCCTGGTCGTCCCCTTCTCCAACCATTCCCAGTCCCCCAACCTCGACTGGATCGGCGAGAGCATCGCCGAAAGCGTGCGCGATTCCCTGACTTCCGAGGGCCTGCTGGTGCTCGACCGCGACGACCGGCTGGAGGGCTACCGTCGGCTTTCATTGCGCCCCGGCGCGGAGTTGACGCGGGCCTCGATTATCAAGTTGGGCGTGGTGCTTGATGCCTCCCGGGTGATCTACGGATCGTACGAAGTGCTCCCCGCGGACGGTGGGACGGAATCCGGGAAGCGGTCCTTGCGCATCACCGCTCGGGTGCTGGACTTGAAGAACCTGCGCCAGGGACCTCCCTTCAGCGAGGGCGGGGCGCTCGAAGACCTGGCGCCGCTCGAAGTGCATCTGGGCTGGCAGGCGCTGGCCTCGCTGCGGCCGAAAAGCGCGCCTTCGGAACAGAAATTCGCGCGCGCGCGCCCGCCTGTGCGCATCGACGCAGTGGAGAGCTATATCCGTGGTTTATTGGCCACGTCCCCGGAGCAGCGCCACCGCTTCTTCACGCAGGCGGCGCGCCTGGACGAGCACTACTCACAGCCCTGTTTTCAACTGGGTAAGATCTATTGGGAGAAGAAAGACTTTAAGATTGCCGCCGACTGGCTGGAGCGCGTGGCGCCCGCCGACCCGCACTACCTGGAAGCGCAGTTTTTCCTCGGACTTTCGCGGTATTCGAGCGGCGATTTCGCCCTCGCCGAGCAGGCGTTCCAACTGGTCTCCGCCAGCGTGCCCCTGAACGAGGTGTTCAACGACCTGGGCGCCGCGCAGGCTCGCGGCAACCATCCCGCCGCGGCGATCGCCAGCTTTCAGAAGGCCCTCGAAGGCGATTCGGCCGACCCCGACTACCACTTCAACCTGGCATACACGCTCTGGCGCACCGGCCGCTTCCCTGAAGCCGTGGACAGTTTTCGCGAGGTTGTGGCCCGCAACCCCAACGACGCGGAGGCTACGGCGCTGCTGGGGCGCGCCTTGCGCAACGACGGGCCCCGGCCTGGTGAGCTCCGCACTGAAACGCGCGAACGACTGAAAACCAACTACGAGGAAGCCGCCTACCGGCAGCTGCAGGCCGAACTGTCGAAGAACTGAGCCGGGGCCGCGTGCCCGCCCGGGACGTCACTGGAGCTGGCGCCTGCGAGCCTCCGACAGCGCTTCCTTTTTCAGGGTCTGACGGGCGGCCTCGGGCACGATCTTCCAATTCCCGCTGGCGCGGATGGGAAGAGTTTTGTTTTCAATGTAGTAACGGACCATCATGTCGCGAATCTCTTCCTGGGAATGCCACAGCAGTTCGGCCCCCTGGAACATGGCGTATCCGGCGCTGCCCGCGGCCCGGTAGTTGTTGATGGCGATGCGCAGCTTCTGCTCCGGGGCAAGCGGTTTTCCCTGCCAGCGCAGGTTGCGGATGCGGTCGCCCTCCGGATGGGTGAGGTCGATCTCGTACTCGACTCCTTCCGCCATGTCGTAGTTGAACCCAACCACCTGCCGGTTGACCAGGGGTCGTTCCGAGCAGCGGCCCCCCTCGCAGGTCAGGTAATAGCGTGCCGCATTTTCCAGCGCATCCTTCACCATCCGTCCATTCCCCTCGACCAGGTAGAGCTCGTTATCGTACGGATAGAGGGCCGCAATCTGGCGCACGGTGACCCGGCCCCGCGCGATCCGCAGGGTCGGATTGAAGAGCGCGGTGAACGAAACATCCGCCTTGGAAAGTGCGAGTTGCACGTATTCGACGGCGTCCACCAGGGGGGTGTCCTCGACCCTCCCGAGTGCCGCATCCAGATCGACCGGCGTGGTGGTGACGGGCATGTCCAGATAGCGCTCCGCCAGCCGGTGATAGGGCGCGCCGAGCGCCGCGATATCGGCCGCCTCCGGAGTGCTGGCAGTGACCGGAATCAGCCGGCTCTTCTTTTCCAGCACGACCCAGCGGTCCCCGTGACGCTCGAGCGTGAAGTCCACCCGGGCGAGCGACATCCCCCAGTTTCTTGGCTGTACCGCCAGCACCTTCCCGATGAGCCTGCCCGAAAGCTGGCGGTGAGAGTGGCCGAAAACGATCGCGTCCACTTCCGGATGGGACGTGGCCACCTCGTACACCACGTCCTCTTCCGGGGATTCGGGCGCGCCGGTTTCCAGATTCCGGCCCAGCCCCGCATGCGCCGCCACCACGATGAGATCGGGCTGTTCGTGGGAGCGCAGCGCGGCGACCGCGCGGGCGACCGCCGCCGAAGGAGGCTCAAAACGATAGAATCCGAGGTTTTCCGGCTTCTCCCAGCTCGGAACGGCGGGAGTGATGATACCGATGATCGCGATCTTCACTCCGGCGACGGTCTTCACCAGGTAGGGCGCAAACGGGCGCTCGCTGCCCCCCGGCGCTACCACCGTATTGGCGGACAGCCACGGGAACGCGGCATCCGAGCGCGCCCGATCCAGGTTCTTCAGTCCGAAGTTGAACTCGTGGTTGCCCACGGTCATGGCGTCATATCCCAGCCGGTTCATCGCCAGCATCATCGGGTCGCCGGCGAACGGCGCCTGCGGCTTCAGGCCGAGCGGGCCGGCACCGGTGCGGACCACCGACTGGTATACGTACTCGAGCGGCGTGCCCTGAATGGTATCGCCGCAGTCGATGAGCAGATGGTTGGGATTGTCGGCCTCGGCGGCGCGGATCAGCGTGGCGATCCGTGCCAGCCCGCGGCCGGCGGGTGCGCCGGCGACGTAGTCGAAGCCCAGTACGTTTCCATGGAGATCGGTAGTCGCCAGTACGGAGACCACCACCTGCTCCGGGCGGGCGAGACAGGCGAAGAGGAGAAACAACCAGAGCCGCGTCATCGCCCCACGGTCTCTTACTTCTTTGCCGGCGGCGGAGCCGCGGATTTCTTGGCCGCGGGAACCGCCTTCTTGGCTGCGGGAGCCGCCTTCTTGGCCGCGGGAGCCGCCTTCTTGGCTGCGGGCGCGGCCGCCTCGGGGAAGACTACGGTCGCCGTCCGGATACTGTCCAGCTTCGGGAAATTCTTGTCCAGGTACGGCTTTCCCTGTTCGCTCAGGGTCTGCTGGCTGGGCCCGCGGCCGCCCATCTCGGCCATGTCGCCATATCCGCTGTACAGCCCTTCGACGATGTCCATGCCCTCCGTGACGGTGCCGAACGGGGCGAAGCCCTGCGAATCCAGGCTGGTGGTGTTGTCCTTCAAATTGATAAAAAACTGGGTCGTGCGGGTGTTGGGGCCGCCCATCGCATAGACGATCGTGCCTTTCACGTTGTGTTGCTTCACCGGGTCATCTTTGATTTTGGCCTTCGACCAGGCGTCCGTCACCTTGGGATCGGGCGAAACACCGAATTGTACGATGAATCCAGGCGCGAAGCGGAAAAAGCTGACATCGTTGAAGAAGCGGCCCCGTACCAGGTTGTAAAAGCGATCCGCGCCGAGCGGTGCCCAGTCGCGATGAACCTCGATGACGAAATCGCCGTGGGTGGTCACGAATTTTACCCGGAACAACTCCGGTGCCGTCGCCCGGAAACTCGCTGGGTGAAGCAGGGCGGGATTCGTGCGCGCCGTTGCGGCGGCCGCTTTGTGAGCCGTCGCCGGGGCTTTCGCCGGAGCCTTGGCCGGCGCTTTAGCCGCGGGCGTCTTGGCCGGCGCTTTAGCCGCGGGCGTCTTGGCCGGAGGCGTCTGAGCCAGAACCGCAGCTCCGGAAAGGAAAACGATCAGCAGTGCCTTCATCAGGCCCGATTATACTCAAAGTGCTGTCCTGCCCGCATCTTCGAGCTACAATGCGGCATTCGTATGAAGACCATCGTTTGCTTCCTCCTGTTGGCCACTTGTGCCGCGGGCCAGCAGCCTCGCCCGCCCGGGCTCTACGCCGTGTTCAACACTTCATTCGGCAGTTTCGCCGCCCGACTTTACGAAAAAGAGGTTCCCGCCACCGTGGCAAATTTCGTGGCCCTGGCACGCGGGACGAAGGCCTGGAACGATCCGGTAAGCCGCCGCAAAGTGATGCGGCCGTTGTATGACAACATCACCTTCCATCGCGTGCTGCGCGGCCAGATGATTCAGGCCGGAGACCCCACCGGCACCGGCCGGCACAATTGCGGCATCACCCTCCGCGACGAGTTTCTTCCCGGGCTGCGCTTCGACCGCAGCGGCGTGCTGGCCATGGCCAATACCGGCATTCCGGACTCGGGCGGCTGCCAGTTTTTCATCACCGAAGGGCCGGTCACCGCGTGGAACGGGCATTACACAATCTTCGGCCAGGTCGTGGAAGGGGAGGATGTGGTCGCCAGGATCAACCGCGTCCCGACGCATGACGAACGGCCGGACCCGCCCGTGAAACTGCTTCGTGTCACGATCGTGCGCGAGGGACCCGAGCCAAAATCCAGGAAGAACTAGCCGCCCTGCCAGTCGGGCGGCGGTGACGCAACCCTACGGCGCGCCGCACGAAGCTTGCCAACGGTCCACCGTTGTCCGGGGTGGAGGAGATGATTCGTCAGCCCTTACGGCTGCCCTACCGGAGCCGGCGCCGACTTGGCGGCCGAGGCCGCCACACCCGCCTTGGCCTGCTGCACGGCCGGCTTGGCAGACGGTTCCATGGCCCGCCGGATCATGAATACCACGTAGAGCGCAAAACATAGCGCCGTCAGCAGGGCCGTCAGCAGCAGGAACAGACCGTCTACCGTCCCGGCCTGTCCCGATGCCAGCAGCCATGCGGCCGCACCGAGCCCGCCCAGCACGATCAGAACACTGAAGAGAAACAGCCATCCGCGATCGGACATAATCCTTGTCGATTCAGCTCCCTCCGGGCGGGTCGTCGCCCGCCTCCGGTTGTTATTGTATAGCAACCGCGCCGGAACCCGCTGTTTTCCTATTCGCATCGCCGCGCGCCGCCGCTCGCCCGCATGGGAAAATTGTGTATTCATGCACCGCAAGCTCCTGGTCGCCTTGGCCGCCTATTCCGTCCTGGCGTTGCTCGCCGGATTCACGCTCGATGGCGGCCTGCTGCGCAACGCCGTCTGGATTCTGCTCGCCGGTCTGGCGCTCAAAACCTACATCGCATACCGCGCGGGCTGGTGAAACGGCGCTCCACCCCACCCTGGAACACTACCGTGTTTCAACTTGAAACACGGTTCCATTCCGAAACACGGGTAGAGGCTCCTACTTACTGATAATAAGAGCTTTATACCCCAATATCGCTTGGCACTAAGGGTGCACACTTAGGTGCTGTCCGAAACAACGGACACGGTCCTCAAAAATCCCAAAAAAAGGAACAAAGCGATGCAGGTGCAACGTGTGTCTTTACGCGGGCGTCAGAGAGTAACCAGACAGGTTCGCGATCAGATCGTGCTCGACCATCTTCCCCTGGTGAAAGCGATCGCGATTCGTGTCCACGAGAATCTGCCGGTCCATGTGGATCTCGACGACCTCATCCATGCCGGCGTGCTGGGTCTGTTCGATGCCGTGGAGAAGTACGATTCCACCAAGAACGTGGTATTCCCCAGCTACGCCAAGCACCGCATCAAGGGCGCCATCCTCGACAGCCTGCGCCAGCTCGACTGGGCCTCGCGCGATATGCGCAAGCGACAGAAACAGGTGGACACCATCACCCGCGACCTCGCCCTGAAGCTCGGCCGGACCCCCACCGAGGCCGAAGTGGCCGAAGAGATGGGCATCGGCATGGACCGCTGGCGGCACATGCTGGTGGAGTTGCGAACCGTTGGCCTGGTCTCGCCGTCGGCCCACCCCGACCAGGACCACGACCGCGCCCAGGATTTCCCGGCCAAACCCGATTTTCAGCCCGACCGCATCGCCGAGCGCCGGCAGCTTCACTCCACTCTCGCGCGGGCCATCGAACGGCTGCCCAAGCGCTATCAGAAGGTGGTCTTCCTGTATTACACCAACGAAATGACCATGAAGGAGATCGGCGACCTGCTCGGCGTCAACGAGAGCCGCATTTCGCAGATCCACAAGACGGCGTTGAAGAAAATGGCGGTGACGCTCCAGGAGGAAGGCATTCATTCCGCCGAGGCGCTGTAAGCGGTCGCGCCTCGGGAGACACGCGGAACCGGCTACTCCGGTAAGGCGAACAGATAGGAGGTGAGCGCTGCAAGGTTCTTGGCTGACAATTTGTACGCCGGCATGATGGAACCCGGCGAGAGCTTCTGGGGAGCGGCGAAATGCGCCTCTACCCAGCTCCGGCTCTGGCGTTTGGCGATGCCGTTGAGGGACGGTCCCACCTGGACCCCCGAGTGGTTCACGACGTGACAGGTTCCGCAGTGGTTCGCCTGGTAAACCAGCGCGCCGGCCGCGGCGAAATCGGGAGCATTCTCGAGCGCCGTGGCGTTGTTCGGATTGAGCTTCAACAGGAACGCCGCCAGGGCGTTCAATTGCGGGTCGCTGAGCTGAATGGCCGGCATCGAACTTCCCGGACGCATGGCCGCCGGCCTCTTGAAATGCTGGATCATCCAGGCCGCGTCTTTGTGAATGGAAGTGGTGGTCAGGTCCGGGCCGATCGTCGCTCCCTGGCCGCCGATGGCGTGACAGCTCACGCAGTTCTCCTCGCGGAAATACGCCACTCCGGCCATCTCTTCGGGCGAGAGCTGCATCCAGTCGGTGGGCGCCGAGTAGTCGATCTGCATACCGCCCTGGGGCGGCGGCGTGCTCCTCACCGCCGCGACGGTGAGGCCCGTCCAGCCGATCGCCGCCAGCGCCACGCACCCGAAGGCCACCGTACGCCCGGTCACCTTCACCATCTTGCTGCGGTCGAGAAACGGCACCAGCACCAGCGCCAGGATAGCCAGCGTCGGCAGCACCACACTCCCCAGCACTTCGAGCGGCCCCGCAAACAGCTTCAGCATTTGGAACAGGAACAGAAAATACCATTCCGGACGCGGTATGTAGGACGTATCGGTGGGATCCGCCAGTTGCTCGAGCGGCACGCGCGCCGCCGCCGCCAGGAGGAACAACACCAGGAACGCCATGAAGATCGCCAGGGTGTCCTTGAAGGCCTGCGCGGGGTAGAACTTCTTGCGGGGAACCAGTTCGTCTCCGGGCACGGGCGCCACCCCGTGCTTGCGAACCAGGTAGACGTGAAGGCCGATGAGGATCAGGGTGGCCGGCGGCAGCAGCAATACGTGCATGCCGTAAAACCGCGCAAACGTGACCACTCCCACCGCCCCGCCCCCGCCCAGCAGGCGGGTGAGGTAGGGGCCCAGCACGGGAGCCTGTCCGGCGATCTGGGTGGCCACTACGGTGCCCCAATAAGCGCGGTTGTCCCAGGGGAGCAGGTATCCGGTCAGCCCGAAGGCGAGCGTGATCAGCAGCAGCACCACGCCCAGCATCCAGGTCGCTTCGCGCGGCTTTTTATAAGCCCCGTAGAGAAACACCTGGATCATGTGCAGCACCACCACCACGATCATCATGCTGGCGCCCCAGTGGTGCAGCCCCCGGATCAGGCGCCCGCCGGTCACTTCGGTCAGGATATAGCGCAGGCTGTTGTAGGCGTCCCCGGGGGTGGGGGCGTAGTTGAAGGCCAGCAGCGCGCCGGTGAACGCCTGCACCAGAAACAGAAACACGGCCACGCTGCCGAACACCTGCCGCCAGCCGCTCGATGCCGGGATCTCCTCGTAGAGAAACTGCCGCACCGCGCTCTGCACGCCGGTGCGATGGTCCAGCCACCCGGCGACGTAGTCCCAGCGCCGCCTCATGCCGGGCCCTCCCCGGAGCGGCGCAAGGGGCCCAGCCATAGCCGGTTCGCTTCCACGCGGGTCTCATACCGGTCGAGAGGCCGCAGCGCCGGGCCCGAAAGCACCTTGCCGTCAATCGAAAACAGCGACGTGTGGCACGGGCAAAGAAACTCCTGCTTGCCCTCCTCCCAGTGATAAGCGCACCCCAGGTGGGTACATTGCGGTCCGAAGGCCACCAGCCCGTGGTCCGCCCGCTTGACCACCCAGGCCGTGCTCTTCTCACTGGTGATCTTCCAGCCGTCGGTGCGATTGCGCCGGAACGTCATCTCCACCGGATCATTCGCCGCCAGCCGGGAGATGTCGCCGACCTCTACCCACTCATCCGTTTTGCGCATCTTGGGAGGCAGCAGGAGGTACCCCAGCGCCGGTGCCCCCAGCGCCGCGGCAATCGCCGCCCAGAGCGCGTAGATGGCGCCGGTAAAGAAGTTCCGGCGAGTGGTTTCATCGGCTTCCGGGTGGTGCTCGGCGGTCCGCACGTCTTCCATGGTACGCGCACCCCACCGCAGCTTGTGTTGCCCAATTGTATAGAGTTTGCAAAATTCCGCGGCCTAGTGCATGCCGAGTTCTTTGCTGTTCGCCGTGGCCGGCTCCGGTCCGTAGTTCTCGTGGATGACCATGGTCTGGTCGGAATAAAAAGTCCGGCTGCCGCTGCTGTTGTAGGTTTCCGGATTGGCGTTGACCTGGTACCCGCCGGGAATCCCGGTAAGCGAGAATTTGTAGCCCTGCTTCACGCCTTCGGAAAGGTCCCGGCCAATCAGGTCCGCGGCGGCGGGTGTGGGCGCGCCACTGGCGGGCGGGCCCAACTCGGCCAGCGAAGTCGCATACTTGCCGTACTGCGACTGATACTGGACCTCCATCTGGTGAATCGTCTGGATCGCCTTGATGGCGGCGGTTTCCCGCATGTACATCTGGGTTCGATTGTACTTCGGGACGGCAATCGTGATGATGATCAGGATGATCGCAATCACGATCAGCAGCTCAATCAGGGAGAAGCCACGGCGCAGTCTGCGATTTCGCATACGGTTCACTCCTAGTTTATGACGGTCCAGGTCGCCAAAGCGTGCAGGATATCGAAGCGGTAAGGCCGGCTCCCCCAAACCCGTAGGACCGGCGCGCGCGGAATGCAACAGCGGGAGCGCCGCGTCGCCCCGGCTTTCCCCCAGCCGCTCCCGAGTTGAGCCATTTCACCCAAATCAGGCCTGGAATTGACCCTGGCAATCCGGTGCTTTGGAGGCCTTAACTGCACCAGTTTCAGTAGTCTGTGGCAACACCTGAGTTTGGTGCCACAGTTGCTGCTAGCTCACTTCCCGCGTTTTTCACCCGATTCGCACGCCCGGCGCGGGAGCGGTCCATGGCTTCCACCTACCAGTCCGCCCCTTCCTTTCGACCCGCCGTCACGCCGTTCGCCATGGCAGCGGCGGCGGCACTGGCGGCGTTGGGCCTTGGGCTCGCGCTCGGCCCCGCGTTGGGCCGGCAGGGCATGTATCTGCCATTCGCATTGGCGGTCATCGTGGCGGGCCGCTTCGGGGGCCTGGGGCCGGCCCTCGCGGCCGGCGCCTTCAGCATCGCCGGCATCTGGTACTTCTTCCTCGAGCCGCGCCACTCCTTCCTGCCGCCGGACCCGGATGCGACCGTGGGGCTGGCGCTGTTTGCGGTGGTGGCGGCCGTCGCCGGCGTCCTCTTCGGCCAGATTCGCCACCACCAGGGCGATGACGCCACGCCCCCCGCAGCCCCGGCCGGCCCGGACAATGCCGGACTCCGCCGGGCCGAGCGGGCGCTGCGTGAGAGCGAGGAGCGGCTGAACTTCGCCACCCAGGCGGCGGGAATCGGCGTCTGGTTCTGGACCCCGGGAACCAGTCACGTCGTCGTCAGCGGCAATTGGAGACAACTCTTCGGCGTGCCGCCGGACGGGCCGGTCACCTTCGAAACCTGGCGCGCTGCGGTCCACCCCGACGACCGCGACCACGCCCTCCACGCCTTGAACACCGCCGCCGACAACCAACGCGATTTCGACGTGGAATATCGCGTGCTCTGGCCGGACGGGACCGTACGCTGGCTGGCCGACCGCGGGCGCGCCTCGTACGATCCATCCGGCCGTGCCATCGGCATGGCTGGCGTCAACATCGACATTACCGAGCTCAAGCGGAGCGCCGACACCGTCCGGCAGCAGATGGCCGTCCTCGCGGGCATCAACCGGATCTTCGGCGAGGCCCTGTCCTGCGACACCGAGGAGAAACTGGGCCTGGCGTGCCTGGCCGTCGCCGAAGAAGTCACCGCGAGCCAGGCCGGCTTCATCGGCAAACTCGGCCCCCACGGCCGCCTGGACGACATCGCCATCAGCGACCTCGGCTGGGATGCATGCCGCCTGGACCTCGGCAGCCCTCGAAAAATACCCGCCGGGTTCGCCATCCACGGCATTTACGGCCGCGTCCTCCTGGATGAAAAAGGGTTCTATACCAACGATCCGGCCTCGCACCCCGACCGCATCGGCACGCTCCAGGGACATCCGCCGCTAACCGCCTTTCTGGGGGCTCCGCTGGTCGAGGGCGGCAAGACTATCGGCATGGTCGGTCTGGCCAACCGCCAGGGTGGTTATCGGGATCAGGACTTGCAGGCCGTCGAGGCGCTTTCCTCCGCCATCGTGCAGGTGTTTCTCCAGAGGCGCTCGCAGGAGGCCCGCCGCGAAAGCGAAGACCGGTTGCGCGCCTTGGCCGACAGCCTGCCCGAGGCCGCCCTCTTCCGCTACCGCGAGGATATCGACGGTACGCCCCACATCGATTTTATGACCGCCGGCATCGAGCGCATGACCGGTGTGCCGGCGGCCGAATATCGGAGCGATGCCGCGGCGGTCGAGCGCAACATCCTGCCCGAAGACCATGACCGGCTGCATGCCGCCATCTCGACCTCGCGCGAGCGCCTGAGCCGGTTTGAAATCGAGGTCCGCCACCGCCATCGCACCACCGGCGAAATCCGCTGGTCGCTGATGCGCTCCACGCCCTCCCGCAATCCCGATGGCTCTACCACCTGGGATGGCATCGAGTTTGACATCACCGGGCGCAAACACGCCCAGGCGGCCGTCGCCGAAAGCCAGGCCAGGCTGCAAGCCGCCCTGGGAAGCATGAGCGACGCGGTATTCATCTCCGATCTCGACGGCCGGTTCGTCGAGTTCAACCACGCCTTCGCCACCTTCCACCGCTTCGCCAGTAAAGACGAATGCGCCAGGACCTTTGCCGAATATCCCGGCATCCTGGATATGTTCTTCCCGGATGGAACTCCCGCGCCGGTGCCGATGTGGGCCGTCCCGCGCGCGCTCCGCGGCGAGACGGTGACCAACGCCGAATACCGGCTGCGCCGCAAGGATACCGGTGAGACCTGGGTCGGAAGTTACAGCTTCAGCCCCATTCGCGACAAGGACGGCACCATCGTCGGATCGGTGGTGGTAGGTCGCGACGTGACCGCCCTCAAAGAGGCGGACGAGGCCCTTCGGACGCTCAACGCCGAACTGGAGAGTCGTGTGCACCAGCGCACCGCTCAGCTCGAAGCCGCCAACCAGGAACTGGAGGCGTTTGCCTACTCCGTCTCGCACGATCTGCGGGCGCCCCTCCGCGGCATCGACGGCTGGAGCCTGGCGCTCGTCGAAGATTACCGCGGCGCCCTCGATGAACGCGCCTGCCAGTACCTCGACCGCGTCCGCGGCGAGACGCAGCGCATGGGGATGCTGATCGACGACCTGTTGCAGCTTTCCCGCATTACCCGCGCCGGCATGGAGCGCGATACGGTCGATTTGACGTCGTTGGCCCGTACCGTATCGGCGCGGCTTGCCGAGGCCCATCACCAGCGGCAAATCGAATTTGTGATCGGCGCCGGACTGACCGGGTTGGGCGATGCCAGGCTCCTCGATATCGCCCTGACGAACCTGTTCGGCAATGCCGTCAAGTTCACCGGCCCGCGCGCCCGGGCCCGCATCGAGTTCGGCATCGCGTCCAAGGACGGGCGGCCGTTCTATGTCCGCGACAACGGCGTGGGGTTCGATATGGCCTTCGCCGGCACGCTGTTCGGGGCGTTTCAACGGCTGCACAAAGCGTCGGAATTTCCGGGTACGGGCGTCGGCCTGGCGACCGTGCAGCGCATCATCCACCGCCACGGCGGACGCGTGTGGGCCGAGGCTGCGCCCGATCACGGCGCGACCTTTTATTTCACCCTGGGTGGCCAATGATCGTCGATTCCAAAAGCATACTCCTGGTCGAAGACAATCCTAGCGATGTCGGTCTCACCCGGCGGGCGCTCGAGAAAGCGCAGATCCTCAACGACCTCGTGGTGGCCGAGGATGGACAGGAGGCGCTCGACTATCTGCGGGGCGCGGGCGCGCACGCCGGCCGCGATGTCTCTCAAATGCCGGCGCTCATCCTGCTCGATCTCAAGCTCCCTAAAGTTCCCGGGCTGGAGGTGTTGCGCCAGATCCGCGGCGATGCGCGGACCCGCCGGCTTCCCGTCGTCATCCTCACTACTTCCAAGGAGGAGCAGGATGTCGCCGGTGGTTACGAGCTCGGAGTCAACAGTTACATTCGCAAGCCGGTAGACTTCAAGCAATTCGCCGCTGCCGTCGAACAGCTCGGCTTGTATTGGCTGGTCCTGAACGAGCCGCCTCCCCCGCTGAAATGACTTCGACTATGAGTGAGCCCTTGCGCGTTTTGCAGATCGAGGATTCCGAAAGCGATGCCGCCATAATCGTGCGCCTGCTCGAGAAGGCGGGCTATGCCGTCCATGCCGAGAGAGTGGAACGCGCCGCCGAGATGCGGGCCGCGCTGGCCCGCCAGGAATGGGACGTCCTCATCGCCGATTACCATCTGCCCCAGTTCGACGCCCCGGCCGCCCTCCGCATCCTGCACGAGACCGGACCGGATCTTCCCTTCATCGTGGTGTCCGCCCGCATGGGTGAGGACACGGCGGTCGCCATGATGAAGTCCGGCGCGCACGATTACCTGCTGAAGAGTAATCTGGCGCGCCTCGTCCCGGCGGTGGAGCGTGAGATCGGCGACGCCCAAACCCGCCGCCGGCGCCGGCAGGCCGAGGAAGCCCTCCAAGTCCAGACGCAATTGGTCAATCTCTCCCACGATGCCATCATCACCGCGGATTCCCACCGCGTCATCACGGGCTGGAACGGCGGCGCCGAAGAGTTGTACGGGTGGACGGCGGCGGAGGCCATCGGCAGTGTCATGCACCGGCTCTTCCATACCGGTTCGGTGGTTTCGGTGGAGCACATCGATGACGTCTTGGAGCGGCAGGACCGCTGGGACGGCGAACTCCTTCACACCTGCCGGGACGGCCGCCAGGTGCGCGTCGAAAGCCGCCAGGTGCTCCTCCGCGATCCCGACGGCAGCGGCGTCGGAATCCTCGAGATCAACCGCGATATCACCGAACGCCGGCGCATGGAAGAGCGCCTCCGCGACGCCGAGCGCGCCGAAAGTATCGGCTTGCTCGCCGGCGGCATTGCCCACGACTTCAATAACATTCTGACCGCTGTCAGCGGCAACATCAGCCTGGCCCTCGAGGATCTTTGTCCGGATTGCCACGTAGAGTCGGTTCTGAACATCGCCATCGAATCCGTGCAGCGCGCCGCCACTCTCACCCGCCAATTGCTCGCCTATGCCGGCAAAGGCGCCCTGACCCGCCAGCCCGTTTCCGTGTCCGCGGCCGCGGAAACCGCCGTCCGGCAGGTGCGGACCTCTCTTTCGAAGAACGTCGAGCTGCACACGGAACTGGCGGCCGGATTGCCCGCGATCCCCATGGACCCCAGCCAGATGCAGTTGGTCCTCACCAGCCTGATCCGCAATGCGGCCGAGGCCATCGGAGAAACACAGGCCGGCATCGTGACCGTGCGGACGAGCCAGGGGGATCACGGCGTGCGCATCGAGGTCGCCGATACCGGGTGCGGCATGGATGACGAGATGCAAAAGCGCATCTTCGATCCCTTCTTCACCACCAAGTTCTTCGGCCGCGGATTGGGACTCTCTGCCGTGCAGGGCATCGTCGGATCGCTGAACGGACAGATCTTCGTCGAGAGCGCTCCCGGCCGCGGGACCCGGATCGAGGTGCGGATCCCCGTGTCCCGGATGCAATCCTTACCCGAACCCGCCGTCGCCAGTCAGGGCGGAACCACGGCTGGCGCGGTGTTGATTGTCGATGACGAGCCGGCGATTCGCAAGCTGGCGGCGGCCATGCTCGCCAAGCGCGGCATCCCCGTTTTTGAAGCGGCCACCGGCCGTCAGGCCATCGACTGCCTGGCCGCGCACGGCGCCTGCATCCGGGCCATCCTGCTGGATATGACGATGCCCGAGCTCCACGGCCATGAGGCGCTTCCCACCATCCGGGGGATGCGGCCCGGCATTCACGTGATCGTCAGCAGCGGCTATAGTGACGCCGAAGTGAAACAGGAATTCAGCGGCATGGAGGTGCACAGCTTTCTGCCGAAGCCTTACACCGGCGAGCAGCTTCTGGCGCATGTCCTCCCCGCCCTGCAGCCTGGCCCCGCCGATTAGCCCGGGTTTTGGCGTGGCCGCGGCGGTGAGTCACGCGCGAACGCCCGGAATCGTCCCAACCCTCTCCACCACTTACCGGCACCCGATCCGAAATCCCCTTGACTCCGCGGTTACTCTGAAATCGAGGATAGAGCTTGCGCCCCACCGCGCCGGCCCAACTGTTTTTCTTCCTGGCCAGGAAGCGTTGCATTCCGGTGGTAACGAACTCCCTGTAGGGCCGTTAACGCCTGCACGGTTGCCAACTATACGTATGGGGCCGGCGGGGAGATCTCAGGTTCGAACCTGTAACCGCGGATGGAGAGCGGATAGCGCGTGTCGCCGTCCCATCTGATATCGGCGAGCCCAAGCGATCGAAGCTGGCGGGTAAACGTAGCGCCACAAAGCGATTCCAATGCCCCCGGAGAGATCGGGCTCCAACCATTGGCGGCCGGATACGCACGGCGATAAGTCCGCGAAGCCCCGGCCGCCCGCAACGCCTTCCTACCCCAACCTGCGGCACACGTGTCTCTCCGTGTCTCTCCCCACAACTTGACAACCGCCCTGTTCTCCAGATAACACGGTGAAGAGCCAATTCTATGTCCCACAACGGTGTATCCCGACGGCATTTCTTTTTTGGATCCCTGCTGGCCGGAGCCGTGCCTTCCGGCGGATACGGCAGCGTGCCGTCGCTTCGCGCGGCCGGCTACAAGCCTTTCTACGACAAATTGAACGTCGCCTCCATCGGCGTCGGCGGCCAGGGTGGTGCCGACCTGAGCGCCGCCGCACGTACCGAAACCATCGTGGCGCTCTGCGACGTGGACGACGCCCGCGGCGCCTCCAACCTCAAACGCTACGAGAAGATTCCCCACTATAAAGACTTCCGCGTCATGCTCGACAAGGAAGGCAAGAACATCGATGCCTGCACCATCGGCATCCCCGATTTCATGCACGCCACGGTCGCGCTCGCCTGCATGCAGCACGGCAAGCACGTGTATCTCGAGAAACCGCTGACCCGCACCCCTTGGGAAGCGCGCCTGCTCCAGGAAGCCGCCGTCAAATACAAGGTCGCGACGCAAATGGGCAACCAGGGCTTCTCCCACGAGTGCAACCGGGTGGCCGCCGAAATCGTCTGGTCGGGAGCCATCGGCGATGTCACCGAGGCCCACATCTCCGCCTCGCCCGGCACCCACCCCACCGGCATGCAGGAGCAGCCTCCCGAAACTTCCGTGCCGGCCACGCTCGATTGGGACCTCTGGCTGGGCGGCGCCGCCATGCGGCCCTTCAGCTCGTACTACGTCCCCTACAACTGGCGCGGTTTCCTCGATTTCGGCACCGGCCAGATCGGCAACTGGGCCACCCACACCGCCGGCCCGGTGCAGACCGCGCTGCAGCTCGGCGCGCCCGCCAGCGTCGAATGCATCTCGCAGGTGCACCACAGCACCATCACCTATCCCGATCGCGGCATCGTGCGGCTCGATTTCCCCGCCCGCGGCGGCATGGCTCCGGTCAAGGTTTTCTATCACGACTCCGCGCGCCCCGGCGACCCCGAGGCCTACCATGTGCCCGGCATGGAAAACGAAACGATTCTGCCGCCGCCCAACAATCTCACCGATAAAGGCCGGCCCATGGGACGCGGCTCCGCCGGCGGGCGGGGTCCCAACCGGCGTGCGGCTCAACGCGCCCCCGGCGGACCGCCCCGCGAGCGCACCGGCGCCGGCGGCCCCGGCGTGCGCGTCTTCGGAGATCCTCCCGGCGCCGCGCATCCCGGCATCCTCACCGGCAACGGCGCCGTCTTCATCGGCACCAAGGGCATCATGGCCACGCGCGATCGCGGCGAAGGCGTCCACCTGCTGCCCGCCTCCCGCTGGGCCGAATACGTGCTCCCGCCGCAGTTGCTCACCCGTTCCCCCGGCCACATGCTCGATTGGATTCGCGCCTGCAAGGGCGGCGACCCCGGATGCTCCGACTTCAGCATCACCGCTCCCTACGCCGAGTGGCTGTCGCTCATCGCCATTGCCTACCGCGTGCCCGGCCGTCTCGATTGGGACAGCAAAAACCTGCGCTTCACCAACAGCCCCGAAGCCAACAAGTATGTGAAGCCCGTGTTTCGCAAAGGCTGGGAACTCAAGCTGTAGCGCCGGTGTCGAACCGGTGTGGGCCAAGACCTCCGCTACGCATTCCGCAGCTTTTCCCGCAGGCCCGCCTTCGCGCTTGCGGTGATCGCGCTCGCCGCCGTCGGCATCGGCGCCACGACCGCGGTCTTCAGTGTCGTCGATCGTGTCCTGTTCCGCGCCTTGCCCTATGCGCGCTCGGGCGAGCTGGTCACGCTGGGCATCCGCATTCCGTGGCTGGAGTACGATTTCCTCACCGCCGGCAGCTACTTCCAACTGCGCCGCGATCCCGGCCCGCTGGCCGCCCTCACCTCCTGGAGCGGCGTGGCCGATTGCGACCTCACCGGCGACCGTCCGGCGCGCCTGGTCTGCGCCCGCGTCGAGGCCGGCTTCCTCGCCGTGCTCGGACTCGCTCCCGCGCTGGGCCGCGACTTCACCCGCGAGGAGGATCAACCCGGCGTTCCGCGCGTGGCGCTGATTTCGCACGCACTGTGGCGGAACCGCTTGGGCGGCGATGCGGGCGCCATCGGCCGCCGGCTCACGATCGATGGCCAGCCGGTTCAAATCATCGGCGTGCTGCCCGCCGCCTTCGAGTTTCCCACGCTCGATCGCGCCGACCTGCTGGTGCCCCAGGCCTTGCCGGCGAACGTCGCTCAAGGCACGCGCCCCTTGCGGATCTACGCCCGCCTGCGAGCCGGCGTCACGATCGAACCGGCGCGCCAGGCTATCTTGGCGCGCGCCCAGGACCTCTTCAGCGAGGTTCCGCCCCACGTCCGCAAACAGGTCCAGTTTCACATGCAGGGTCTGCGCGACGTGCAGAGCGCCGGCTTCCGCACCGCGTCGTGGACGCTGTTCGGCGCGGTGCTGGCCATGCTTGCCATCGGCTGCGCCAACGCCGCCAACCTGTTCCTGGCCCGTTCGATGGTGCGCCGCCGCGAACTGTCCATCCGCGTCGCGCTGGGCGCGGGCCGCTGGCGCCTGGCCCGCCAGGCGCTCACCGAGACGCTCTCCCTGAGCGTTGCCGGAGGTCTCGCCGGCTGTGGCCTGGCCTATGCCCTGCTGCGCCTGTTCGTGTGGATCGCGCCGGCCGGCATCCCCCCGCTCGATCTGGCTTCGCTCGATTGGCGCGTGCTCGGGTTCGGCATTGCCCTGTCGCTCGTCTTCGGCCTGGCATTCGGCCTCGCGCCCGCCCTGCGCACCCCGGCACTCACCCTCGGCAAGCCGGCCACCTCTCCGGTCCGCACGGTGCTGGTCGCGGGGCAACTGGCCGTCTCGCTGGTCCTGCTGATCTCCGCCGGAGTCCTGCTCCAAAGCCTCTGGAAGCAGCAGTCGGTATGGCTCGGCATGCGCACCGATCGGGTGGTGGCGGCGCAGGTGGTGCTCGGCGCGAAATACGCCGAACCGGCCGCCCGCCGCGATTTCTACGAACGTCTCGAAGCCCGCCTCGCCGGCATTCCCGGCGTGGAATCGTTCGCGCTCAGCGATTCCCTGCCGCCCGGCGGCATCCCGCGCTCGCAGCCCATCTTCGCGCCGGTGGTCGAAGGCAAGCCGCCGTTCGATACAGGCACTCCGGGCATCGTGGTGTGGCGCGCCGTGACTCCCGGCTACTTCCGCACGCTCGGTATCCCCATTGTGCGCGGGCGTGCCTTCACCGAAGACGATCGCCGCCCCAACGAGCTGTCGCTCATCGTCAGCTCCGCGTACGCCCGCCTCCTGTTCGGCGGCGCCGACCCCATCGGCCGCCGCATGGCGCAATTTCCGGGCAGCAAGGTTTGGTACACCATCGTCGGGGTGGCCGCCGATGCCCGTAATGCCGGGCTGACCGACCACAACGATCCCGAATATTACGTGGTGCGGCGGCATGGCGCGGCGGCTTATCAGGATGCGCCGCAGGCCACGTCGGTGATCGTGCGGGGCGGCACGGAAGCGCTGCTCGGCGGCCAAATCGCCGCGCTCGATCCCGCCTTGCCGGCCGGCGTCCGCACCTTCAGCGAGCACGTCGGCTCGCTGGCTGCCCGCCCGCGCTTCCAGGCGGTGCTGCTGGCGCTGTTCGCCGCCATCGGACTGCTGGTCGCCGCGTTTGGCGTGTACGGACTGGTGTCGTTCCTGGTGGCGCAGCGCGCCCGCGAAATCGGCATCCGCCTGGCATTGGGAGCGCGTCCGGCCGGCATCGTGCGGATGATCCTGGGCGACGTCCTGCGCTGGACCGGCGGAGGGGTGATGGTGGGCGTGGCGGGCGCCGCCGCGGCGACGCACTCGCTGCGCAGCCTGCTGTTCCACGTTTCGCCGGCCGACCCGATGGCCTACGGCCTGGCCGGCGCGGTGCTGATTCTCTCGGCGATCGCCGCTGCCCTGCTGCCCTCGCGCCGCGCCGCCCGCATCGACCCGGGCATCGCCCTGCGTGAAGAGTAGCGGCGGGGCCGCGCTCCGCGCGGACGATGTACTACCATAACAGCGGCGCCGCCTGTGGCAGCGGGACTGCGCGGCGCCGGAGGCAGAATGAATCGCAGACTCTTCCTGCAAGCCACCCTCGCCGGCGCCGCCGCGGCAGCCACCGCTCCGCGCCTGGCGCCGCGCTTCGGCGACGCGCGCGACTGGTGGTTCCAGAAGCGCTTTGGCATGTTCGTGCATTGGGGCATCTACGCCATCCACGGGTTCCACGAGCAGGAACAGTGGCGCGCCCGCGTGCCGCGCAGCGAGTACGTCAAACTGACCCGCCAGTGGAATCCGGTGAAGTTCGATCCCGATCGCTGGCTCGACCTCGCCGCCGAAGCGGGCATGCAGTACCTCTGCTTCACCACCAAGCACCACGACGGCTTCTGCCTGTGGAACACCAAGCAGACCGCCTACAACACCATGAACACGCCCTACGGGAAGGACGTGCTGCGCCTCCTCGCCGACGCCTGCCACCGGCGCGGCGTCCCCCTCTGCCTGTACTACTCCATCGCCGACTGGCACGAGCCCAGCTATCCCAACCAGGGCCGCACGCACGAGTTGCCGCCGCAGCCGGGCGATCATCCCGACCTGGGGGTGTACCTGGAATTTCTCAAGGCCCAGGTGCGCGAGCTTTGCACCAACTACGGCGAGATCCACGGCTTCTGGTGGGACATGAACGTGGACAAGCACGTGGACCCGTCCATCAACGACATGATCCGCAAGCTCCAGCCGCAGGCGGTGATCAACAATCGCGGCTTCGATGAAGGCGACTTCGGCACCCCGGAGCGCGACTACGACGCCGGCGGCGAGGAGGCCCTCAGTTTCGACCGCCGCACGGAAGCCTGCCAGTCCGCCGGCATGGAAAGCTGGGGCTATCGCAAAGACGAGGACTACTATGCCGACCGCCACCTGATGCGCGGCATCGACAAATACCGGGCGCGGGACGCCAACTACCTGCTCAACGTCGGACCGCAGGCGGATGGTACCATTGCCGCGGAGCCGGCCGACATCCTGCGGCGGATCGGCGCCTGGTATCATTCGGTGGCCGAGGCGTTCGACGGCACCGTACCTGCGTCCCACCTCACCGCCAACCGCAACGTGCTGCTCACCCGCAAGGGCAATACGCTGTACGTCCACCAGCATCGCGATCCGGTGGGCGCCGCGGTCAAGCTCAAGCCGCTCGCGATCGCCCCGCGGCGCGCCACGCTGCTCAACACCGGCCGCCCCGTGGAGTTCGCCGTCGATATGGCCCCCAGCGACCACCTGGAGCAGAAGGCCTACCTGCGGCTGCGCAACCTGCCGGTGAACGGGATGGCCAACACGGTACTCGTCACCAAGCTGGAGTTCGACCGAAGCCCGGACTGAATGGAGCATCGCACACGACCCGGACAACGTGGCGCAATCGATGACGGCCTGAAGGAGGATCTAGCGGCGCACGGCGCGTCCGGGCAGCACCGTCTCGACCAGTTCGCCTTGGTTCACGACGAGCACGCCGTGGACGGCGACGAAGGGAATGCCGTCGGAGTACTGGGCGGGCTGCTCGAAGGTGGCGCGGTCGATCACGCGCGCCGGGTCGAACACGGTGATATCGGCATCCGCGCCCACGGCGATGCGGCCCTTGGTGCGCAGCCCAAGCCGCGCGGCAGGCATGGCGGTCATCTTGCGGAGCGCCTCCATCAGGCTTAGCGCGTGTTGCTCGCGGACGTAGCGGCCCAGCACGCGGGCGTAGGTACCGGCGGCGCGCGGATGGCCTTTGCCTTCCTGCATGATGCCATCGCTCGCCACCATCACCAGCGGGCTGGCGATGGCGGTGCGCACCACCTCCTGCGGGATGCCGTGGACCGCCACCATGCCGCCCTGCTTGCGATAGCGGGCGAAGCTCTCGGCGGTGAGCCATTCGCCGGTGAGCGCCCATTGCAGGTCGTTGTAGTGGATGCCGCCCAGGCGCTGCTCCCAACCGGGCGCGAAAATGGCCGAGGCGATGTCGGTCATGCCGGCGGTATAGGGATAGGCTTCGGTGGTCACGTCGAGCCCGTGCTGCCGGGCTCCGCCGATCATCGCGAGGCACAGCGCCGATTCGCTGAGGCAGGTGCTGGTGATGTGCACGATGTGCAGCGACGCGCCGCTCGAGACGGCATCGGCGAGCACTTCCTGGAGGGAATCGATCGCGCCCGGCTCCACCGGGCCGCCGTTGCGCATATGGACGAAGATGGTGGCCTTGCGCTCCGCCGCCAGTTGGAAGATCTCGTAAATCTCCGCGCGGGTGGCATCGGTGACGTAGGCGATGCCCATGCCGATGCCGAGCGCGCCCTCGTCGAGGCCGCGCCGCAGCAGGTCGAGCACCTGGCGCCGCTCGGCGGCATTGGCCGGGCCGGTGGCCTTGTCGCGCGGCAGAAAGGTGCCGCTGTCGTGCAGCACGGCCATGCGCGCCGGGATGTGGCCCACCGTGGCGCCGAAATTCACCAGCGCCCGCCCTTCGCGCTCCGCGTACCACGGCGCGACCGGAGAGACGCCGACCTCCAGTTCCAGCGCCGTCGTCACCCCGTCGCGCGCCTTGAAGCGATAGTTCTCCGGCGTCTGCCCATGCGAGTGCAGGTCGATGAATCCCGGCGCCACCACGAGGCCGGCGGCGTCCACCACGTGACGGCCCTGAAGCGGCGTGGCGGAAACGGCGGCGATCGTTCCGCCGCGAATCCCCACGTGCCGGATGCCGTCCAGTCCGGACGCCGGATCCATCACCCGCCCATTGGCGAGAACCAGGTCGTAGGGTTGAGCATAGGCCGCGGCCAGTGCCACGAGCCCGAGCAGGATACGCATGTCTGACTATCCTACCCCGCCGCGCAGCGGGTGGGGCGGACACTCGCCGCTGCCGCGCCTGCCCCAAAAACAAAGCAGCGCAGGCGACCCGATTCGGTCCCCTGCGCTGCGGGAGTGCTAAAACGTGAATTGCAGCGAGAACTGGAGCGACCGCGGCGGCTCCTGCGCGGTGATCTGGCCGAACGAGCCCGCAGTAGCGGTAGTGTTCGGGCCGCGGAGCACCGGCTCGTTGAGGGCGTTGAAAACGTCCGCGCGGAACCGGGTCTTCACCCGCTCGCGGATCTGGAAGGTCTTGTTCAGCGAGAAGTCCCAGCGGCGCTGGGAATCGAGGCGAACATTGGCGAACCGCAGCGGGAACGTGCGCACGTTGGAGGCGAGCTGGGTGGCACTGTTGCGGTTGAAAATGGCGGTGTTGAACCAGTGGTCGGCGTTGCGCTGATCGCTGGGGAGGACCAGCGTGTTCGGGTCGCCGATCAACTGCATCTGTCCCCAACCGATGGGCTGGCCGCTCTGCCGCTGGTGGACGCCGCTCAATTGCCATCCGCCGGCGAAGAACTCGAGAATGCCGGGCATCCTCGACCCGAACCTTCTGCCTTTACCGATGGGCAGCTCATAGATGCCGCTGCTGACGATGCGGTGGCGGCGATCGATGTCGGCCAGCGATTCATAGGGCATCGGATCGGCCGCATTGAGGAACGTCGAGGCGTCCATGGCCTTGGAGAAGGTGTACGACACTTGCAGGGTCAGACCTTTCGCCATGCGCTTTTCGAGACGGGCTTGCAGCGAGTGATACCACGAGTAGCCCACCGGGTCGTTGAATGTTACCGACCCGAATTCCGGGTACGCCCGAAGCATCTGCTCGCGCGAGATGGTGCTGCTGGTGAAGAGCGGGTCGAGCCCGTAGAAGGGGCTCGGGAAGGATGTGCCCAGGTAGGTGACATTGGCGGTGTCGCGGAACGGGGTGGTGCTGAGGTAGTTCAGGGGCGTGGCATTGAGATTGCGATTCACGCCCAGCCGGGAACCGCGGTTGCCCACATAGCTGGCTTCCGCTACGAAACCGCCTTTCAACTGCTGCTGGAGTCCCAGCGACCAGCGCTGCGCGTACGGCTGTACGCGGTCACCGGCGAAGAACGTGACGTTCTGGTTCAAGGCGGTCTTCATGCCGCCGGCGGGACCGAGCGGCGGCAGCAGCCCGTCAGGCAGGGGGTTGGCCAGCGTGGCGTTGAAGGAGAGGCCGTTGTCGCTGCTGGCATCAATCGGGGTGGACTGGCTGAAGCCGGTCAGGATCGCGCCGGTGCGGAACGAACCGATCGATCCGTAGAAGATGCCGTAGCCGGCGCGAATCACGGTTTGGGGGGTGACCTGGTATGCCAGGCCGATGCGCGGCAGCCAGGTGATGCCCATGCCGTTCCACAGGTTGCGGGGGTTGCTACCACCGGCGAAGGTCAGTCCACCGTTCACCTTGAAGCTGGCCAGCGGGACTTCGGGGACCTGCTTGCCGGCGGCGTAGTTGGCGGTGGCCGCCGCGGCGATGGGGTTGGCCTGGTTGGCGAGGAACCCAGTCACGGAGCGGTCGAAACGCTCGGTCACGGGCGATTCCTTTTCGATGCGGAGACCGACGTTCACCGTCAGTTTGCGGGAGACCTTCCAGTCATCCTGCACATAGAGTCCGAAGTACTTGTCCTGGATGGCGAAGCTGCCGCTGCGACTCATGCTGCCGCCGGGAATGCCCAGCAGCGCCGAAACCAGTTCTCCACCGACGGGAGGCGCCGACGAGGTGTTGTTGGGACCCTTGCCCCAAAGATTGCTGAAGGCCAGTTGCGGGGCGTCGTCGGTGGAGTGGCGGTCGCTGAACACGCGGAACAGCCGGAATTCCGGCCCGAAGCGGACACTGTGGTTGCCGTGCACCCAAGTAAAGTTGCCGACGAAGGTGTGCACCAGCGAAGAGGCCACGCCATCGCCCGATTCCGACTGGCTCAACTGGGTCAGGGAGCCGATCTGGACATTCGGAATGACCGACTGGCCGGCGGGGATCAGGTTGAGCAGGTTCTTCGAGAAGCCCAGCGAGCCGAGGTCGAAACCCTGGCTGACGCGGTGTTCCGGAAAATCCTGCTGGGTGAGGCCGTAGCGGAAATTGACCAGGAACGATGGGGTGAAGACATGCACGTCGTCCAGGGCGATGGCGCGGTTGACGCGGTTCAGAATGATGCCGTTCACATCGTTGCCGAAGGACCGGTTCTTGTCTTCCTGCCAGAAGTCCCGGTGGAAGCGCACGAACATGCGGTTCTTGTCGCTGAAGGTGTGATCCACGCGGCCGATGGTGGACCAGTAGTCCTCGATGGCCTTCCCGGACAGGAAGTAGTTTTGCGTTCCGTCCGCGTTGCCGGTCTGGTTGGGCAGCGGGTACAGATTCAGGATGGCCTTGCCGACCGGATCCAGCCGGCTGGTGGGAATGATGTTGCCGGGGAAGGGATCGCGCGTGAAAGTGCCGTTGGAGGCGGCTTTGATGGTGGAGGGATCATAGACCTGGTAGTTGGCGCCGAGCTTCAACAGGTCGGAGAGGTCGCCGTTCCGCCAGGCGGCGCGGGGCACGCTGGAGGTGGACGCGCCTACGTTCGGATCGCCGAACTTGTTGGCTTCCCAGGTGAAATACCAGAAGGTGCGGTTCTTGCCGTTATAGACTTTCGGGATCACCACCGGACCGCCGCCCGAAACGCCGTAGCGGTTGTCCTGGTAGACGGCGATTTTGCGGGCGCCGGGCAGCGCGCTGCGATTCTGAAAGATGGTGGGCGCATCCAGGTCGGAATGCCGCAGCCACCAGTAGGCAGTGCCGTGGATATCGTTGGTTCCGCCCTTGCTGTTGACATTGACGACGGACCCCATGGTGTGGCCGCTGCTGGCGTCGAACGAAGAGGTCTGCACCTTGAACTCGCCGATGGAAGACTGCGGCGGGGAGAAGGCCACGCGCACGTTGCTGCTGTCGGAGAAGGTGTTGGTTACGCCGTCGATGCTGAATTCGTTCTGATAGAGGCCGCTGCCATCGGTGGAGAACTGCGAGGGCGCGTTGTTGAAGGGCGCCTTGCGGAGGCGCATGTCGGTGCCGTTCACGGTGCCGGGAGCCAGCAGGGTGAATTCCATGGCATTGCCCGAAAAAAGGGGCAGTTCCATGACGCGGCGTTCGTCGACGACCTGCCCGAGGGAGGCCTCGGCCGTGGAAAGGAGGGGAGTCTCGGCCGTCACTTCGATGGACTCGGCCACGTCGCCCACCGTCAAAGCCATGTTCAATTCGACGGTGTCGTTGACGCGCACCTGCACGTTATCGCGCACGAACTTCTTGAAGCCGGCCAACTCGGCGGTCACCGTATAGATGCCCGGAAGCAGGTAAGGCACGGTGTAGTTGCCGGAATCGTTGGTCTTCGCGGTCACGGTAACGCCGGTTTCGGCGTTGTTGACCAGAACCTCGGCGCCGGTGACATTGGCACCGCTGGCATCGGTGACGCGGCCCAGGATGGTTCCGCGCGTATCCTGGCTGAAGCCCGTGAGCGCGGCTAGGGCCAGGCAAAGCAAAAGCGTAATGCACCTTTTTCTCATGAGACTAGACACTCCTAAACTTAGGGCGAGTATAGCACGTGGCACGGCCACGAAGTTTAGCGATATTTTGAGGGGTTCGGGTGGCTTTTCGGGCCGCGGCGGAGCGGCGCACGGGGCCGCGCGGGCACGGCCCCTTTTCTTCGGCACACCAGGGGAGTATGCTGGCGGGCGTGGTCACTGATCTGGCGGAAATCCGTCGGCTCGGAGCGGCAAAGAAAGCGGAGAATATCGGGTTCCGCCGCTATCTCGCCGGACACCACCAGCCGGTCGAGGCGTTTCAGATTCTGGCCAATGAGGTCCGGCGGGAGGTGGACTGCACGGCGTGCGCCAATTGCTGCCGGTATTCCGTGGTCAGCGTGAGCGGCGCCGAAATCGTGGCTATCGCCGCACACCTGGGCTTGTCGGCCGAGGACGTCGTGCGGCAGTACACCGAACCGGATCCCGACAACTCGCACCTGCGGACCCTGCGCACCACGCGCGACGGCTGCATCTTCCTTGACGGCACGCTGTGCATGGTGTACGAGGCGCGGCCGAAGACGTGCCGCGAGTTTCCGCACGTGGCGTTCGGCACGCACTCGCTCGGCAGCCGGCTATCCTCGGTGTGCCGGTGGGTGTCGCTCTGCCCCATCCTGTATAACGCCATCGAGAAGTACAAGCACGTTGTGGGCTATCATCCCGCCCACTGAGGCGCCTCCGCTTCAGGCGTGACCCAGGACCGGGTGCGGCTGGTAGGGCTCCTCGATGGCTTTCACCTCGGCATCGTCCAGGGTGACGTCGAGCGCGGCCACGGCCTCTTCGAGGTGCTTCATCTTGCTGGCGCCGATGATGGGCGCGGTCACGCCGGGCCGGCCAAGGAGCCACGCCAGCGCGACCTGGGCGTTGGAGATGCCACGCCGGCGCGCCACTTCGGTGATACGGTCCACGATGTCGAAGTCCGAGGTCTGGTAATACAGTCCGTGGGCGAAGGTGTCGGTGCGGGCGCGAACCGTCTCGCCGCGATCCTCGCGGCGGCGATTGCCGGAGACGAAGCCGCGCGCCAGCGGGCTCCAAGGGATGACCGCGATGCCCTCCTGGTGGCACAACGGCAGCATCTCGCGCTCCTCTTCTCTATACACCGCGTTGTAGTGGTTCTGCATGCTCACGAAGCGGCGCAGACCCATGCGCTCGGCCAGGTACAACATCCTGGCGAACTGCCAGGCGAACATCGAAGAGGCGCCCACGTAGAGGGCTTTGCCGGCACGGACGATATCGTCGAGTGCCTGGAGGGTTTCCTCCATGGAGGTCTCCGGATCGAGGCGGTGAATCTGGTAGAGGTCGACATAGTCGGTGCCGAGGCGACGCAGGCTGTCATCGATGGCGTGGTGGATGTGCTTGCGGGAGAGGCCGCGCTGGTTGGGGTCGTCGCCCATGGGGTTGAAGACCTTGGTGGCGAGGATGACGCGGTCGCGGCCGGCGGCGAAATCGCGGATGGCGCGGCCGAGGATCTCTTCACTCACGCCCACGGAGTACATGTCGGCGGTATCGAAGAAGTTGATGCCGAGTTCCAGGGCGCGGCGGAAGAACGGCCGCCCCTCGTCCTCGTCGAGCACCCAGTCCCGCCATTGTTTGGAACCGTAGGTCATGGTGCCGAGGCAGAGCCGGGAGACTTTCAATCCGGAAGAACCAAGCCTGACGTATTGCATCGATTCATGGTACCGCCGGCGGGTGCGCGGCCACGCCTTCGGCGGGGAGATGCTCGACGCGGAGGACGACCACGGTGATGTCGTCGCGGGCGGGGGCGGCTCCCATGAATCGCGACAGGTCGCCCAGGATGGCGTCGCGAGTGGCGGGGGCGGTCTGGCCGTCGGTCTGGCCGATGCGCTCGAGGAGGCGCGTCTCGCCGTACTGATCCATGGACTGGTTGACGGCCTCGGTGACGCCGTCGGAGTAGAGCACGATGGCATCGCCGGGTTCGAGTTGGAGCTCATCGACGTCGAGGTTGCGCTGGAAGGGGTCGGCGGGGGTCATGCCAAGGCCCAGCCCGCGCGGCTTGACGAGCAGGGTTTCGCGGCGGGCGGCACGGCGCCAGACCAGGGGGTTGTGTCCGGCGCGGCCATACTGGAGGCGGCGGCGCGGCCCGTCGAGCGCCACCGCGGCCATGGTCACGAAGACTCTGCGGCGGCAGGCGCGATAGAGTTGCAGGTTCAACTGCTGGAGGATGTGCGGCAGTTCGGCGCTGTCGCGGCTGACGGCGGCGAGCAGTCCCTTGGTGACCATCATGTAGAGGGCGGCGGGCACGCCTTTGCCGGAAACGTCGGCCACGGTGATACCCAGGCGGCCATCGGGGAGGTGGAAGAAATCGTAGAGGTCGCCGCCCACCTGTTGGGCCGGCTCGCAGGAGGCGGCGAGGGAATAGCCGGCGATCGCGGGGGGGGCATCGGGGAGCGCGGCCTGCTGGGCTTTGCGGGCCACTTCGAACTCGGCGGCGAGCCGTTCGCGGTCGCTCTCGTCGGGCCCGAGGGGGATGCCGGCGGGAACCCCGTCGGCGAGTGGGTCGCGCTCGGGCGCGCGCAGGGCGGTGTGCACGGCGGAGGCCAGGACGGCGATGCCGATGCCGAACAGGAGCACGGCGGATTCGCGCAGCGCGCCCGAAGCCTGGCACAAGAGCACCGCCGGCACCACGACGAATCGGGCGGCCAGCGCGGCGGCCATGGCGGCGAGCAGGTCCGCGTGGAAGTAGAGCAAACCGTATCCGGCCACCAGCAGAGCGGCGGTAAGCAAGGCGGGCAGGGCGCCGGGCGGTCCGGCGGCGGAGGCGACCAGCACGGCCACCGGGAGGAACACGGCCCAGCGCAGGACCGGCTTGGGCAGATAGCCCGACCACGGGAAGAGGAATCCGAACAGTTCGAGCGGAAGCACTAAGGCGGAAAGCCGCACCGCCACGGTGAGCGATACCGGCGCGACCAGGGCATCGACGGAGTGAAACGGCAGCGGGATGCGGGAGAGGGCCGCGACCGCGTAGGGCAAGGCCGCCATGGCGACGCCGGCGGAGAGACCGAGGGCGAGCGACCGTCCCACGGCGCGGTTGCGGAGGCGGCCGCGGGCCAGCAGGTCGAGCGTGAACCATTTCTCCCCGTTGGCGGCGACGCGCATGACGCGTCCGGCGCCGGCAAACAGGAACAGGCAGAGGAAGGCGATCGCCGCCCAGGGGCTCCAGCCGTAATTGGCGAGTCCGGGATTGATGTTGAGGTTGCGGCCGCCGCCCGGCCACATGTCGCGAAGCTGAGCGAAGTAGGTGCTGCCCCACAGGCTAGCCAGCGCCCAGGCTAGCTGGGCCAAAAGCAGGAAAACGGGGATGCGGAACTGGAAGCGACCGCGGGCCACGTGCCAGATGCAGAACAGCATCGCCGGAATCAGGAACAGGCCGCGGGCCCAACGCCCCACCCGTTCGGCGAGCGACGGCAGGAGGCCGGGGCTGTACTGGCGATTGAACGGGTCGGCATACACCGGCGCCAGGTTCACGGCTTGCAGCGCGCCGTCCTTCTCTTCGGCATCGAGGGTGGCCGTGAGCAGGGAGGGCGGGGGGCCGGCCCACTCCCACCGGCGGTGCACGACTCCCTCGTGGGTGGACGTGGAAGGCGGCGCAAACGAACTCAGACGGGGTCCGACGAAGTCTTTCAGGACTTCGTCGATGGGCACGGCCGGCGGCTTGGCGGGCGGACCGCCGCCGGCTTCCCAACGCCATTCGGTGGGCCGGCCGTCGGGAAACAGGACCAGCGTCGCGCGGCGGCTGGTGTTCGGCTCGCGGAGCACTACCGTGATGGTGAGCGGTTCGAAGAGCCGGCCGGGCGGGTCGCCGGGGTGAGCGGCGAGGTAGGCGCGATCTTTCCCGGAGGCCTGGTCCCAGACGGAGGCACTCCAGCCGGCGGTGTCCACGCCGTAGCGGAGGGCGAGCGCGCGAGCGCGGGCGATGGCGCCCTGCCGGTCGAGCCGGGAGCGCACCGCGGCAGTGGGATCGAGCCGGGGGACGAGCACGGCCAGGAGGGCGGCGCCGGCGGCCGCAGCGCCGGCCGCGGCCAGGAGCGATTTCACGCCACCACCTCGATGGCCTGTTCCGCCTCGCGGCGGAGCCGCACGACCACGGCGGTGACATCGTCGGGCGGCTGTTCGTTCTTCTTGCGAATGGCGTCCTGGAGGAGGACGGCGTGGAGGTCGGCGGCGCTGCCGGAGCGGATGTCGCGGATGATTTTGGCCAGGTAGCGGCCCACGGGCTGCCGCTTACGGGCGGCGATCTGTCCTTCGAAGCCATCGCTGTAGAACACCAGCGCATCGTTAGGGGCGAGGGTAGCGGCGCCCAGGCGGAAGCTCTTCTCGGCGGAGTGTCCGCCGGCGGTTTCTTCGGCGGCTTCGTTGCCGTTGATCAGCATGCGCGGGGACACGCCCGTGCGGGCGTAGCGAACGATGCGCGCGCGGGCATCGACAATGGCGTACAGCATGGAGACTTCGGAAGCATCGCCGCGGAAGGTGACGCCCAGCAGATCGCGCAGCCGGCGCAGGATCTCGGCGGGGCTGTGATCGAGCCGGGTGGCGTAGAGCAGGTATCCCTTGGCGAGGGCGATGGTCATGGCGGCGCCCAGTTGGCGATTGCCGCCTTCGGCCAGGAAGACGCCGAGGCGGTGATCGTCGAGCGGATAGAAATCGAAGAAGTCGCCCCCCACTTCGCGGGACGGCACGCAGGAGCCGGCGATGGAGAGGCCGGCAATATGGGGCGGAGCGTCGGGCAGGAGGCGCACCTGGGCCTGGCGGGCGGCGCCGATCTCGGCCTGCATGGAGAGGTGTTCGGCGAGGAAGCGGGCATAGCGGGGGCGGACTTCCCACTCGTGGTAGACGCGGCCGCGCCGGGCGAAATACAACTCCGCCGCCAGAAAGACCAGGCCCGCCGCGCCGATCCAGAACGTGGTGGCTTTCCAGGACTCCGCAACGGCGCTCAAGCCGCCCAGCGTGCCAACGAACCGGAGGGCGAAAATGCCCGCGGTGGCGGCCAGCAGGTCGCTATAGAAGAAGGGCGCATAGGTGACCGCCACGAGGACCACCTGGCCGATGACGAAGTTCTGCGCGGTGAGCCCGGAGGCGACGAGCGCGGCGCACAGGACCGACACCCCCGCCAGCAGGGCGTAGAAGAGCCAGCGGCGGCGCATCTTCGGGCGGAGGAAGGCGAAGGGCAGCAGCAGGCCGAACGTCATGAGCAGCAGGGCATCGGTGCCGATGTCCATCACCATATAGAGGAGCGGCACGGGCGAGTAAGCGGCGCGGGTGAGGGTCTGCTGGGTGACCTCGCGGGCGCCGTGGGCCGCCAGCAGGGCCGCATTCTGCGCCAGCAGAGCCCAGCCGGCAAAGCAGCCGCCCACCAGGATCGAGCGGGCTACGTTGGCCGAAAAGACGCGGCCGGCGAGCAGCGCGTCGAGGGAGGTCAGCTTTCCGGGGTAGGCCTCGCGCAGGGCGCCTTCGCCGGCGCCATACGCAATCCCCATGAACGCGCCCACCAGCGACATGCTCAAGGCCATGACGACGATGGTGGCGACGAGCTGCGCCGGTTGGAACGGCTGGCCGGACTGGTTGGCCGAGAGCGCGCCCGGGTCGCCATAAATGGTGACGCCGGCGAGGGTGACGAAGCCCAGCGCGATGAGCAGGGTGCGGCGGTGGGAGACTTCCTTCTCGGTGGCGCGACGGATGTAACGGATGAGCGCATAGACGCCGAGGATGGCGACATAAATGGCGCCTAAGGCGGACAGAGCCTGGGTCCACTGGCGATAGGGGCTGAGACTGGCGAGGTAGTCGTCGTCGAAAGTGACTTCGGCGCCTTCGTGCACCACCTGGCTGGAGAACATCTGAACAAAGAACTCCACCCGGGCCTGGTTCAGGCCGGGGACGCGCGACTGCCAGGTAAAGGTGCGGCGCTGTCCCCCGGCGCCAGTGGAGCGCACGTTCTTGTACGCCAGGGCGAACCGCGTGTCGGGCCCCAGGCGTTGGCGCAAGATGCCTTCGGCCATGGTGCGCGCGGCGGCTTCGTCCACCGGCCTGGTTTCGCCGGGGGGATCGTTCTGCTGAAAATCGACGACCCGACCGCGCGGGGTTACCGTGGCGCGCAGCCAGCGGCGGGAGTCGGGCGATTGCATGAGCACATGCAGGGGCACCGGAGTGGCCACGCTCTCGAGCAGTGGCGAAGGGGCATGGCGGAGCACGAGTGCCAGTTCGTCGCGTTCGGAATGGACGCCTGCCAGGTAGGGGCGCCACCCGGCGGTATCGATGTGGCGCGCGGCGGCGAAGCGGGTGACGGCGGCGAGGGCGGTGTCGCGCTGGACCACGGTAAGATCCTGCCGGGGCAGCCGCGAGCCGAGCCAGATCGCTCCCAGGTAGGCCAGCGGCGTCGCCGCCAGCACGGCCAGGTGGACCGCGTTGCGGGAGCGGAAGAAAAATGACGGCGCCGGTTCCATTCTCGGATCGTGGGCGATTCTAGCACACCGTGGACGGCCGGCGGGCGGAAGGCGAGCCTCCCACCCGGAACGGGCCGCCCGGGTACAGCGCGCGTGCCGGCGCCTGGGCCGGGCTAGGCGAGGTCGAACTTTTCCTGGTGAAGCTGGACGTCGCTCTTGACGATCACAGTGCGGCCCAGGATTTCCTCCAGCTCCTGGAGGAAGCTGTTCTGGTTCGACTTGAGCAGGCGTGCGATATCGGGCGCGACGCGCAGCATCACGTCCTTGCCTTCCAGGCTCCGGGCAATCTTCTGGGCTTCCTGGAGGATTTCGCTCACCACGGTCTGCGGGCTCTTCACGTAGCCGGCGCCTTCGCAGTAGGGGCAGGGCGTGCAGAGGGTGCGCTCGAGGCTTTGCTTGACGCGCTTGCGGGTGATGGCCACCAGGCCGAAATCGTTGAACTGGAGAATCTTGTAAGGGGCGCGGTCGCTGCGCATGGCTTCTTCGAGCGACTGCATCACCTTCTGTCGATTCTTGCGCTCGTCCATATCGATGAAGTCCACCACGATGATGCCACCCAGGTCGCGAAGGCGGATCTGGCGCACGATCTCCTTAATGGCATCGGTATTGGTGCGGACAATGGTGTCCTCGAGACGGTTCGATTTGCCTACGAACTTGCCGGTGTTGACGTCCACCGCCACCAGCGCTTCGGTCTGGTTGATGACGATATAGCCGCCGGATTTGAGCCAGACCTTGGGACGGAGGGCCTTCTCCAGCTCGGCGGTGATACCGAACTCGTCGAAGATCGGATTGCTGCGGGTGTACATCTTGACGCGGTTCACCAGGGCGGGCTGAAAGCGCTGAACGAAGCGCAGGACGTTCTCGTAGGCATCTTCGCCATCGACCCAGATGCTTTTGAAGGCGGAGGTGAGCTGGTCGCGGAGGACGCGCTCGACGACGTTAAGGTCGTGGTGGATGAGGACGGGCGCGGGGCGCCGCTCGGCCTTCTGGCGCATGTCGAGCCAGAGGTTGTAAAGGAACATCATGTCGGCGCGGAGTTCCTCTTCGGAGCGGCCTTCGCCGGCGGTGCGGACAATGTAGCCGCCGGGGATGCCGGTGCGGTTGGACTGGAGGACACGTTTGAGGCGGGAGCGCTCTTCGTCGCTGGGGATCTTGCGGGAGACGCCGATGTGATCGACGGTGGGCATGTACACCAGGAAGCGGCCGGGGAGGGCGATGTGCGAGGTAATGCGCGCGCCCTTCTGTCCGAGGGGCTCCTTGGCGATCTGGACGATGATTTCCTGGCCTTCCCGCAGCAGGTCGGCAATGGAAGGAGCGGCGGCTTTTTCGGAGCGGGCGGGAGGGGGCGCGGACGGCGGGGCGGCGGTGCGGAGTTCCTGTACGCGGGGCTCGGCGGGCGCGGCGGGGCCACGGCCTTCGCGCGGCTCACGGCCATCGGGGCCGCGGCCTTCGCGCGGGTCCCGGCTATCGCGGCCGCGGCGGCGCATGCGGCGGGAGACGCGGTGCAGGTAGCGGGGGCCCTGCTCGCGCAGGGTGGCGGTGAGGCTGGTGGGAATGCGCGCAGGCTCGGGGCCTTCGTCCACTTCGACGGCGGATTCCCCGGCGGCATCCGGAGCGAGAGCCGCTTCGGTCCCTTCGGCGGGTTCGGAGGATGCGGCGGGTTCGGCGTCGAGTTCGCCGGCGGCGTTCGCGGGCTCGAGTTCCCGGGCGGCAGGAGCATCCTCGAGCGGCTCGGCGGCGTCGGTGGAGACGACATCGGTGTCTTCGGCGGTTTCGGCTTCCGCGGCGGCGGGGGCCTCGGCGGGTTCGGAGGAGGGCAGTTCCCGTTCGGCGGCCGAAGCGGCGGCGGCAGCGCGCGGTTCGGGGACCGGGGCGGGTTCAGCCGGCGGCTCGGGCGCGGGTTCGGCGGCGAGAGCGGGCGGTTGCTCGTCCTCGAAAACGTCGGGTTCGTCGGGCTCTTCTTCGGCGGGGTCAAATCCGACGGGCGCTTCGGGAGCCATGCCGGCACCCGGGACTTCGTCCTCTTCGAAGCCGGGCTGAGTATACTTGGCCAGCGATTCACCGGGCAGGACGAAGAAGTCTTCGGGGTGTGCCGGGGCTTCGGCGGTGGCGGGTTCGGGTTGGGGAGCGCGGCGCGGGGGCGGCTCGGGTTCGGCTTCGGGGCGGCCGGTGGGGGAATAGAACTTGGATTCGGGCAGTCCGCGTGCGCCGGACGGTTTCTGGCTGCGGCGGCGGCGCGAGCGGCGGCCGCGGCGGTCGCGATCGTCGCGCCGCGGATCGGCGAACGGCGCGGGGGCGGCTACCGGGCTGGCGGCTTCGGCCACGACGGCGGCCTCTTCGCCGGGCACGTCGGCGATCTCTTCGGGTTCGGCCTGGGTCACGACCGTGACGGCGGCGGGCGGCGCGGCGGTCACGGGCGCGGGCCGATCCAGCTTGAGGACCTTATCCTCGACGCTGGTGACGATCTTGTCGTATTCCTCGTTGTCTTCGAAGAAATCGGAGACGTAGAGGAACGCGTCGCGATCCAGGCCGATATCGACGAAGGCCGACTGCATGCCTGGCAGCACGCGCGTGACCCTGCCCTTGTGGATGCTGCCGGCGAGAGAATATTCGTTTTCGCGTTGATGGTAGACTTCGACTACCTGGTCATCCTCGACGATTGCCACGCGGGTTTCGTGACGGCCCGCCGAGATTACCAACTCCTTTGACATCGACACCTCCAGAGGAGCGGATAGAGGAGAAACCGATGGGGAGGTGAGCGCCTTGCGTGGTTCGCGCCGTCCGGGAAGGCCCCGGCGGCGAAAACGGACTTCAAAAACTCACGCTGGCCGGAGGCGGAGTCGGAACCTCAAACACCACCCGGCCGGGAACCCCTTCCTAAACATCGGGAGAGCGCCTGCGCGCCACCGTCCCGAGGGTCTCTACCGGCTCCCAAAACCTTTCTGCGCGCCGACCGCGGGCATGGGCCCGGCCCGGCGCGCGCCTAATTCACAAATCTTCTGAGGCGGACGTTGTTTACCAGCCCCAATGCCAAAAAGCTCGACCAGACACTTGAACCGCCGGCACTCATGAAAGGAAGCGGAATGCCGGTAACCGGCATCATGCCCGCCACCATTCCGACATTCACCAGGATGTGGAACAGAAACAGGCCGGCCACTCCCATGCAGATATACATACCTGCGCGATCGGGCGCCGTTTGCGCATTCTGGACGATGCGCATGATCATGACAAAATACATGGCCAGGACGACCATTACACCGACAAACCCATGTTCTTCGGCGAACGCCGAAAAGATAAAATCCTTGTGCGGAACGGGGAGAAACCGGAGATGCGTCTGGGTGCCCTTGGAGATACCCTTTCCCAACATACCGCCCGCTCCCACGGCAATCTGGGATTGGATGAGTTGATAGCCGGTCCCCTGGGGGTCCCGGTCGGGGTCCATGAAGCTCACCAGGCGCGCCTTTTGATAGTCTTTCAGACCGTACATCCACGACAGCGGAAGCACGAAGACCGTGATGATGGCGATCACGGCAACATACTTCCAACGCAGTCCCGCTATGAACGCACCGACGATCAATACCGCGATGTACGTCAGCGAAGTCCCCAGATCCGGTTGTTTCAAAACCAGGACCGCGGGAACCAGCACCATCCCCGACAGCATCAGCATTTCGCGGATTTCCAGTTCATCCGTCTTGACGTAGTCGGTGAGATAGCGGGCTACCAACAATATTATAACGAGCTTGACAAATTCCGATACCTGTAAGTGGAGGCCGCCGCCGAGGGGAATCCAGCGTTTGGAACCGAAGGCGGATTCGCCGATGGCATAGGTAACGAGGAGGGCCAGCACGCTACCAACGAACAGCACCGGCACGTTGTGGAGGAGCGCGTGGTAGTCCAGGGCGAGGATGAGCCACATGAGGAAGATGCCGCCCGCCACATAGACGAGCTGCTTCCACCAGGCGCCGTGGAAATCGGTATCGAGGGTGGCGCTATAGATCTGGAGGACGCCCACGCCGCAGACGGCGAGGGTGATGAGCAAGAGCGGCCAATCGATATCGCGGGGAGAAAGGTATTTGGCCATAATTAATTCTGCGCGGCGGGACCGGGAACGGCGGGAGGGGCGGATGCCGGAGGCAGGCCCAGGCCGCTCAAGGCGGCGAGCTTCTGCTGTTCGGCGGCCTTTTCGTGCTGTAAGAGCGAGACCCTCACCTTTTTGTCGAAGTAGGCTTTGATGATGTCCTTGACGATGGGCGCGGCATACTGGCCGTGCTCGCCGTGTTCGAACAGCGCCACCACCACGATTTCGGGATTGTCGCGCGGGGCGAAGCCCTCGAACCAGGCGTTGTCCTTGAGGTGTTTGGCGTTGGAGGCGCCAACACCCTTGAGGTATTCGTTGGAAGCGAGCTGGGCCGATCCGGTCTTGCCGCAGACATCGAGGTTGGGCAGGCGGGCGCGACCGCCGGTGCCGCCGCCCTCGTTGACCACGCCCCACATGCCGTCGATCACCTTTTTCACGTTGTCCGGATTGAGGGACCAGGTGACGGGCTTGTCTTTGCCATCGTCGGCTTTGACGAGGTGCGGCTGGTGCCAGGTGCCGCCGATGGCGAGTCCGCCGATGGCGCGCGCCAACTGCAGGGGCGTGACGGTGACCGCACCCTGGCCGATGGCCACCGACGGCGTTTCCCCGGCGTACCACTTCTGCCGCTGGGTGCGGAGCTTCCATTCGGCGGAGGGCATAATGCCGGAGTTTTCATGCGGCAGGTCGATGCCGGTGGGGTGACCGAAGCCGACGAGGTCGCCATAGAAGGCGATGTTGTCGATGCCCATCTTGGCGCCGATGGTGTAGAAGTACGTATCGCAGGAATGGACGATGCCGTTGTGCAGGGTGATGCCGCCGTGCCCCTTTTTGACCCAGCAATGATAGTAGTGGCCGTAGAGGCTGACGCCGCCCGAACAATGCACGCCGAACTTGTCGTCGATCGCGCCGGACTCCAGGCCGGCCAGGGCGACAAACGGTTTGAACGTGGAGCCGGGGGCCTGCTGCGCCTGGATGGCCTTGTTCATGAGCGGATGATCGGGATTGTCGAGGATTTGCTTCCACTCCTTCGATTTGGGCGGGAACTGGTTGGGATCGAAGGTGGGGCGGCTGACCATGGCCAGCACTTCACCGGTGCGGGGATTGAGGGCCACCACGGCGCCGTTCTTGTGATCGATGTGCATCTCGCGGACGCCGTTATCCATGGCCAGCTCGGCCACTGCCTGAAGGTCGAGATCGATGGTGAGCTGGAGGTCTTTGCCGGGAACGGGCTTCTTGGTGGCCAGCACGCGGTGGACCTGCCCGCGATTGTCCACGATCACCTGGCGCTGTCCATCGACGCCGGTGAGCAGGTCGTTGTACTCGCGTTCGATGCCGAACTTGCCCACGACGGCGCCGGGATCATAGCTGGCGAAGTCCGGCGAGTCGAGCTCGGTTTCGCTGATTTCTCCGGTGTAGCCGATGACGTGGGCGAGCATGCCGTTCTGCGGATAGAGGCGGCGCTGCGCCTGGATGAGGACCATTTCGGGAAAGAATTCGTGGTGCGAATCGACGAAGGACAGGTCGCCCGGAGTGAGTTCCTGCTTGACCACGATGGGCACGTACTTGGGCTGCTGCTTGAAGCGTTTGACGCGCGCGACCAGGTCGTTGTAGTCGAGATCGAGGCCCTGGGCGATGGGGAGCAGGTGCTCCTCTTTGAGCGTGTCGCGGGTGAGGATGAGGGTAAAGGAGGCGTGGTTATCGACGATCACGCGGCCATCGCGATCGAGGATGCGGCCGCGGGGGGCGAGGATAGGGACGGACTTGATGCTGTTGCCCTGGGCGCGCTCGTCGTAATACTCGGGGTTCTGGACCTGGAGCTTCCAGAATCCCGAAATCAGGAACAGGAAGATGGCGACGGTGAGGTACTGGAAGACGGCGATCTTACCGGCCGCGAAGTGCGCGTCGTCGCGCAAAGGCGGTTTTTCGGGGATCTGCGACTGGCTTTCGAGTTGTGGATCAACCGGCGGAGGGATCACAAACAGGAGCTTGAGCAGGCTCTTTCCTTGCAGGCTCTTTCCTTATTGTAGCGGAAGCTTCGGGAATTCCCAAAGTTCGCCCGAGGAACTTTCGATGACAGGCTTGTAACCCGATTTCAAAAGGGTGGGGAGATAGCGGGCGCGCCAGGCGGCGGCATCGGCGCCGGGAGTGACCAGGAGGGCGAGGTAGCGGGGGCGGGCCAGGCGGACCTCATCGAGAGAGAGCGAACGGACGCGCGGGTCCACGGGGTTGCCGGCGGCCACGACATGGCCGGCGAAGTAGCCGCCTTCGGGAACGGCGAGGGTGGCCAGATCCGGGCCACGGACGCGGGCGAGAGCGGGCTTGAGATCGTTCCACCAGACCGTCCAGCGCGGGCGGTTGCTCTCCACCAGGAAGGGGCCGGCGATCACCAGACAGAGCAGCGCCACCGGGAGCGTGCGCAGGCGCGGCAGGGTGAAGATCAGCAGCGCCAGCGCGGCCGCGGCCAGGAGCATCGCCAGGGGCAGCGTCTCGCGGCGGTAGAGCAGCCACAGGCGGCTGGCGGCGTTGAGGGCGATCAGCCCGGCGGCGAGCCAGGGCCGGCTTGCCAGCAGCGCGACCAGCAGGAGCTCGCTGAGGGCGAGCACGCCATCCACGTAGCGAATGCTGTTGAGGTTGTTCACCAGGAAGGCGAGATCGCCGGGCGCGGCGCAGGCGCTGTACACGGAGCGGAAGTAGAGCAGCCAGCCGCAGAGAAGGGCGAAGGCGGTCCACGCGGGGGGCGTCATGGCACGGCGGCGGAGGGCGCGGGCGAGGTGGGCGGCCGAGGCAAGCAGCGCACCGGCCAGGATGGCCGGGAACAGGACGCCGGCGGGCGAGATGCCGCCGGCGGGGAGGAACAGCGCCCGCCACAGGCGCGGGTCGTGGAGGTTGTAGAGGATGGAGCTGTAGCTGAGGTCGGCGGCGCCGGGCAGGTGGAGAGGACCGAAGTTGAGCTGGAAGGGGTAGAAGGGGCTGCCGTAGCGCAGCAGGTTGTGGAGGTAATAGTGGCCGCTGGTGAGGAGGAACAGCAGGCCCGGCCAGAACAGCACGGCACGGCGGGAGCCCGGCGCGCGCCACCACACGACGGCCAACACAAGCGCCGCGAAGAAAATGCCGGTGTATTTGACCGAAGCGAAGGCGACGCCGAAGGCCAGAAAAGCGAGGTCGCCCGGAGTGAGCGGGCGGCGCGCGAGGTGCAGCAGCACCAGGGTGAGGAGGAGGAAGCCCGCGCCGTGCAGCGCGTCGTTCTTCAGCGTGGGCACGCCCGAGTTTTCGACCCAATAGTGGCGCATGAGGAGCGCGCCGAAGACGGCGGTGCCGAGCAGGCGTCCATGGAGCCCGAGTTCGCGCCCCACGAGCCAGAGGGCGAGGCCGAGCATCGCCACGGCTTTGAGCGCCAGCAGCGGGAAGAAAAGATCGACGCGGGTGACGATCCACGCGGGCAGAAACGAGAGCTCCCAGAAGGCCACGTAGTTGGTGGCGAAGACGTAGGGGGTGGCGCGGTTGGCCATCCAGTCGATGAGGTAGTGCAGGTAATTGATGGAATCGATCTCTTCGACGGGCCGGAAGGAAAGCAGGATGAGCGGCGCGGTGAGGGCGGCGTAGAGGCCGAGGGGCGGCAGGGGCGCGACCGGCCATTTGCGCAGGCCGATGGCGGAGAGCGCGCAGATGGCGGCGAAGACCCAGTAGGCCCACGGAGTATTCCAGCCGGCGAAGGAGAGCGCCCCCGCGATGGAGGCTTCCAGGGTGACGTTGACGGCGAGGATGGCGAGCCACTGGGAAGCGGTGTCGCGCAGGCCGGCAAAGCGCGCGAGGCGGATGCCGGCGGCCAGCAGCGGGGCTTCCCAGAGAAGGAAGCGGAAAGTGGCAAGGAGGATCGCAGCGATGGTCATGGGCGCGGGGCCAGTTGTTCGATCCACTGCTGCATGCGGCGGTAGTGGGACCCCTTCCAATAGACTCTTCGGCAGCGGGGGCAGCGGCGAAATTCCTGGCAGGAGGCGGCGACGCGCGGCGGCAACTCGCCCAGGACGTCTTCGCGGGAGACATCCGCGAGGAGGGCGTTACAAGCCATGCAACGCGTGAACGGCTGGATCGAGCCGGCGAGGTCGAACCGGGTCACGATTTCGGCAAGCTGGCAACGGCTGTCGGTCTGGCGCAGATAATATCCGTGGGTGAGGTCGCGATGGAGGAGCAGGGCGCGATCGCGGGTGAGCAGGATGCGGCGTTCGGCACTGGAGATGCGGACCAGCTCCGGATCGCTGTAGCAGTTCCGGTAGAGGGTGTCGAAGCCGAGCATGCGGAGGTAGGCGGCGAGCCTGCCCAGGTGGACGTCGAGGACGAACTTCGGCTCGCGCAGCGGCTCGCGGCGCAGTTTCAATTCCGCGGTGATATCGAACGATTCGAACATGGGGTAGACGGCGATGCGATCGCCATCGCGGACGACGTAGGAGAGCGGCACGGACTGGCCGTTGACGGCGATCAGCTCGATCTCGGTGTGGGGCACGCCGAAGCTCTCGATGAGGTCTTTGACCGGCCCGGGCACCACGAACGACCTGGAAAGGGTCTGGTAGCGCCGCTCGCGGGGGAGATGATCGTTGAGTTCGGCATAGAAGCGGAGGTAGGCGCGGGCGGGCGGGGGCTCCACATTCCCATGCTAGCGCGGGGGGTGGGACGGGCGGCCGCGGCGGGTCAGGCGCGCTCGCGCAACTTGTCCAGGAAATGGAAAAGGGAGATGCCGACGACGGCGTTCATGGCGCCCAGCATCACCGTTTTCTGAAGCTCCATGGCGAGTTGGTGGCCCAGCAGGGCGCGGGCGAGGACCCAGTACATGAACTGATGAAACAGGTAGAAGAAGAAGCAGAGGACGAGGCGCATGAAGGGGTGGTCGACATCGAGGCGGAGGCCCACCGAGGCGGCGAAATAGCCGACCAGCGTGTTGACGATGCCGAACATGCCCAGGGGGTTCTTGGACAGCGAGTCCTGGGCCAGGCCGACGGCGGCGCCGATGAGCAGGCCGTTGACCTGGCTGCGGCGCATGATGGCGAAGTAGACCACCACCAGCATGGGCATTTCGAGGAAGGCCAGGAACTGAAAAAAGAGGGGGACATAGACCTGGAACAGGATGGCGGCGAGGGGCACGGCCAGCATGACCCAGGCGCGGAAGCGCGAGACTTGGCCTTCCCTCTGGCTGCTGAGGAGAATCCGTTCGCTCGAATAGCTCATGGACGGGGCGGGCCTCCAGGGGCGCCGCCGGCGGGGTTGAGTTTGCGGGCCGGTTCGGGCGCTTTGGGAGGCGGGGTGGCGGTAGCCGGAGATTGCGCGGCAGGCGCGCCGGTAGCGCCGCGCGCGCCGGGCGTAGCGGCCGGAGATTGCGCGGCGGGCGCGCCGGTAGCGCCGCGCGCGCCGGGCGTAGCGGCCGGAGGTTGCGCGGCGGGCGCGCCGGTAGCGCCGCGCGCGCCGGGGGCCGGCAGGTGAGTGAAATCAGCCGCCTTGGAGCCGACGCCACCATCGCCGTACGTGTATCCCTGAGCCTCGGCGGCGGCTTTATACACAGAGCGCAGCTTGTCGGCTTCGGTGGTGGCGGCCCGAGGGGGATCGGCCTGGTTGGGCTCGGCCACGGCCGGCGCCCCGGCGGGCGGCGTGGCCGGGGGCAGCGGGGACATGTAGACGGGTTGGTTGGCCGGCGGCGCGTCGGGGATGTCGTGATGAACGCCCTCGACGAGGATAAGCACGTCTTCGAGGCCGTGCTGGAGGCCGCTCGGATCGACGGTAATGTCTTTGAAGAGCTCGCCGGCCTTCACGGATTTCACCACGCCGATGGCAAAGCCGCGCGGGAACACGTGATCTTCGCCGGAGGTGTAGAGCCATTCGCCGGGTTCGATCTGCGCCTCGGGCGGGATATAGTCGAGGCGGCATAAAGGAGTTCCCTGGCCTTTGACGGTGCCGCGCACCTGACTTTTCTGGGAGACGGCGCCGGCGGCGAAATCGGCATCGGTCACCAGCAGGATCTCGGAGGCGGTGGGATAGGCCGCGCGTACGATGCCGACGATGCCATCGGGCGTCACCACGGGCATGCCGCGCATGATGCCGGAGACGGTGCCGCGATCGACGAAGACCACCTTGGAATTGGAGCCGGCGCCGGCGGCGATCACCGTCGCGGCCACCATCCTGGAAGGGGTTTTGGACTGGAACAGCTCCAGCGCCTTGGCGCGGTCGGCGCGGTTGAGCTCGTTTTTGAGGAAGATGTTGGCAAGCTTGAGGCGGCCGTTCTCCTCGCGCAGGCGGCGGTTCTCCTCGCCGGTATTGTGGAGGGCGATATAGTTGCGGAAAAAGCCGAGTCCACCGCCGCGCAGGCCTTCGAGCAGCCGCGCCATTGGGGTCACGGCGGTTACCGTCCACACGCGGATGATGCGCATGTCCTGGGCATTCTTGACCTGGACGCCGAGCAGCAGCAACTGGGCGAAAATCACCAGCAGCAGAACGGTGATGTTCCGGTACCGGTTGAGAAAACTTTCCATGGGGAGGACCTCGAGCGGCCCAATCCTAGTCTATCGAAATCTTCCGCAGGAGCCGGAAATCGCTGAGCATGCGGCCGGTGCCGAGGACGACCGAGGCCAGCGGATCGTCGGCGATGGAAACCGGCAGGCCGGTCTCTTCGCGGATGCGTTTGTCCAGGTTTTTGAGCAGCGCGCCGCCGCCGGTGAGCACGATGCCGCGGTCGCTGATATCGGCGCTGAGCTCGGGAGGGGTGCGTTCGAGGGCCACGCGGATGGCATTGACGATGGTGGCCACGCACTCGGAGAGCGACTCGCGGATTTCGGAGTCGTTGATGGCGATGGTGCGCGGGACGCCCTCGATGAGGTTGCGGCCCTTGATTTCCATGGTGAGCGGCTTGTCCAGCGGAAAGGCGGAGCCGACTTCGATCTTGATGGTTTCGGCGGTGCGCTCGCCGATGAGGAGGTTGTATTTGCGCTTGAGGAACTGCATGACGGCGTCGTCCATCTCGTTGCCCGCGACGCGGACCGAACGCGAGTAGACGATGCCGGAAAGCGAGATGACGGCGACATCGGTCGTGCCGCCGCCGATATCGACGACCATGTTGCCGGAGGGTTCGGTGATGGGGAGGCCGGCGCCGATGGCGGCCACCATGGCCTGTTCGACGAGGTGCACTTCGCTTGCCTTGGCGCGATAGGCGGAGTCCATGACGGCGCGTTTTTCGACCTGGGTGATTTCGCTGGGGACGCCGATGACGATGCGGGGATGAACCAGCATCTTGCGGCCGTGCGCCTTCTGAATGAAGTAATTCAGCATGCGCTCGGTGACCTTGAAGTCGGCAATGACGCCGTCCTTCATGGGCTTGATGGCCACGATGTTGCCGGGGGTGCGGCCCAGCATTTCCTTGGCTTCCTTGCCGACGGCTTCGACTTCGCCGGTGTTCTTGTTGATGGCTACGATGGACGGCTCGTTGACCACGATGCCTTTACCTTTGGCATAAACCAAGGTATTGGCCGTGCCGAGATCGATAGCGAGATCGGAGGAAAACAGGCTAAAGAGTGAACGTAAGTTCATGTATGGTGATTCGCTTCAGGAAAGGACGTGCTTCCGCCCGGAGCGGGGCTCCACAGCGCATGGTATCACACTGAGGATTCAGACTGAGGACGAAAGCCGCGGGGCGTGGGCGGTGGGGGGAACGCGGCGGGCAGGCTGGGATAGCATGACGGCCCGGGGAATGGCAGGTTAGCTGCGTTCGGGTGATCGAGCACAATGTCCCAGGACGGGCCGGACCGCGCGCCCCGTCGCCGGAACCCTAGCAGCAAGAATAAACCGGCGCCACCCGCTCGGTATGGCGCCGGTCGCTCCGCCCGGAGAGTCCGGAGGCGGAAAGAGGAACTTACTCGGCTTTCACGGGCTGGGCCATGATGATGGCGACGTGAACGCTTTCGTCGCGCGACCGGGGAGCCGCGAAACGATAGGCCGGGGCGGACGGGTCGCCTACCCAAAGTCCGGACAGGTCGCAATGGTCCGAGCCGCAGGTGAATGCCAGCCGGGCCCGGCCGTCGGCGCGCCATGCCTTGTCGACATCATGAGGGGCCTGGGGCAGGAAGATGGCCGACTCGCGCAAGTTGGAGTTCAGGAACCGAATCAGGCGGTTCCCACCCAGACCACTAGCCTGGCCAATGAGGTAGGTGCCGGGCTGCATGGTCTTGTTTCCGGCGCGGAAAGCGAATGGGATCTCCGCCTTCAACTGCGTCTGGGCCGAGGCAACGCCGGTCCCGATCAGGGCAACGGCCGCCAGCATCGTGGTTTTCACAAAGTTCGTCATTTCTCACCCTCCTCGTCGGGTCCGTTTGGATTACGTCCCGATATGGCAGGGAGAGAGGCATCCCGGGTGCCAACGCGTTTTGGCATGCAACTGATTGATTCGGCGTAGCTGGACGGGGAGACTGAACCGGCGGGTTCCGGTTCGCGAACCGGCGGGTTCGCGCGCGGCTAAAGTTCGCGGCCGATCCCGCCGATGATCTGTACATGTTTGAATGGAGCGAGGAGTTCAGCACTGGCATCGGGTCGGTAGACGCCCAACATCGGACCCTGTTTGGAATCGCGCACGAGTTGCATACGGCCATGGCGGCGGGACAGGCGAAAGGCTCGCTTGCCAAGATACTGGAACGGCTGGTGCAGTACACGACGATGCACTTTGCGCACGAAGAACGGCTGATGCGGTTGCATCAGTATCCGCAACTGGAGCAGCACCAGGCGGAGCATGCGGCGCTGACCCAGCAGGTGGTGAAATTCCGGGCGGACTTCCTCGGCGGAAGAGCGGTGATCACGGTGCAGCTTCTGACCTTCCTGAAGGGCTGGCTGGAAAAGCACATCAAGGGTTCGGACTTCCGGTATGCGCCGCATCTGAAGGCGAAGCTGGTGGCCTGACCGGCGGATCGATACCGAACAGGCGGAAGTACTTCTCCGGAAGCCGGGTGGGGTGCAGCTCGCGCGTCAGGAAGATGTGACGGGTGTGGCCGGTCGCCAGCAGGCGGCCGTTCCCGGAGAGCCGCATCTCGTAATCGAAGGTCACCATGCGGCTGCCGGCCTTGCCGATGCAGGCTTTGACGACCACCTCGTCGTCGAAGCGGGCGGGTGAAGAATAGCGGCAGTTGGCTTCGGCGACCGCCAGGAGAATGCCGTCGTCGCGCTCCATGTCGCGGTAGTTGAAGCCGCACGCCTTGCACAGGGCGACGCGTCCGACCTCCATCCAAACCAGGTAGTTGGCATAGTAGACCACGCCCATCTGATCGGTTTCGGCGTAGCGCACGCGGAGGCGGGTCTCGGCGGATGGGGTCATGGAAAGGGCATTGTAGCGCGGTGAGGCGGACGCAACGGGGGGAGGTCCGGAACCGTCTGTTAGACTGGCAATCAGCTGCGCCTCATGCGAGTACGTGTACTTTTTTTCGGGATGTTGCGGGAGTTGGTGGGGAGTGCGGGCGAGGAGTCCGAGTTCGCCGAAGGAACGGAGCTGGGCGCGGTGTTCGAGCACTACGCGCGCCGGCATGCGCGGCTGCGGGAGATGGCCGGCAGTATCGTAATGGCGCGCAATCAGGAGTTCGCCCCACCGTCGACGCGGTTGGAGGAGGGCGACGAGGTGGCCCTGCTGCCGCCGGTGAGCGGGGGCGCGTGCGATCCGCTGGAGGTCCGCGAGAGCGGCCACTATTTCGCACTGACGCGGCACGCCATCGTGACGCGGTTGCTGATCGAGCGGCTGATGAGCGGAGCCGAGGGAGCGGTGGTGACGTTCGAAGGCACGGTCCGGAACCATACCCGCGGCCGGGAGACGCTATGCCTCGACTACGAATGCTACGAAGCGATGGCATTGAAGACGATGGCGCGAATCGGGCGGGAAGTGGCCGGCGCATTCGAGATCGAGCGGGTGGCGATGGTTCATCGCCTGGGGCGGATGCTGGTGGGGGAGACCAGCGTGGCGGTGATCGTCACGGCGGCCCATCGCCGGCCGGCGTTCGAGGCGGCGCTGGAGGGCATCAACCGGCTGAAGCGGCTGGTGCCGATCTGGAAGAAAGAACACTTCGTGGACGGCGAAGTCTGGGTCGAAGGAGAGTGGGACCGCGATGTTCCGGTGGTTGGCTAGGGCGGCATTGGCGGCGGCCCTGTTCGGCGGATTTCGTCCGGCGGACGCCCAGGAGATGCCGGTCATCAAGGTGAACGTCGACCTGGTTCACGTGATCGCGACGGTGAAGAACAGCGCCGGAGAGCTGGTGGGAACGCTTCGAAAAGAGGATTTCGAGATTTACGACAACGGCGTGCGGCAGCAGGTGGCGGTGTTCAATCGCCGCACCGAGCAGGCGCTCTCGGTGGCCCTCATCATGGATACCAGCGGGTCGACCGGCAAGGAAATGCGCTACGAGGTGACGGCCGCGGCCGGTTTTCTGCGGGCGTTGTTGTCGGAAGGGAACCCGGAGGACGCGGTGGCGCTGTACGCCTTCAACTACGACGTGACCATGTTGCAGGGCTACACGCGCAACTATACGTCGCTCGAGCGGCAGTTCAAGCTGCTGCACGGCGAGGGAGGATCGTCGGTGTACGATGCGGTGTACTTTGCGGCGCGCGACCTGGAGAGGCGGCAGGGGCGGAAGGTGATGGTGCTGGTGACCGACGGCGGCGATACCACCAGCGCGCGCAATCTCAAGGAAGGGGTGAAAGCGGCCCAGTTCGCCGACGCGGTGATCTACCCGGTGGTGGTGATGCCGATCACCAACGACGCCGGCCGCAATATCGGCGGGGAGAACGCCATGACGCTGATGGCGGAATGGACGGGGGGGCGGCCGTTTTTCCAGGTGAATGCGACGCAACTGGACCGGACGTTCGCGGAGATCATTCTGGAGCTGCGCACGCAATACCAGTTAGGGTTTTACCCGCGGAATGTGCCGCCCAACAAGAACCCGTTTCATACGCTGGAGGTGCGGGTGAAATCGCCGGAATTGCGGGTCTCCGCGCGCAACGGCTATTATGGTGATTCCGAGGGTGCTTCCGGCACGCCGGAAGACCGCATCTCGGTAACCCCCGAGCGAAAAAAGAAGAGCCGATAGGAGAGTCGCTACGTTACAGCAAGGCGGAAAGTCCGGGCGCGCCCCGGAACAGACCTTTGAAGAGGCGAAGTATCTCAAACAACTGATCGAGACCGCGACGCCGGTCCGCGTCAAGATGGTGGATGGCGAGGAAGTGGTCGGGATCATTGAATACTACGATCACTCCTTCATCCGCCTGACTCGCGAAGGCGAGCCGAACCTGTTCATCTTCAAACACGACATCAAGTACCTTCAGGAAGAGAGGTAGGCCGGCGCCTGCGATGCCGTACCTGGAGACCGCCGTAGAAATCGCGCGCGAAGCCGGCGCGCTGCTGGCCCGCCATTACGAGCGGCACGTGGCGTACGAACTGAAGGGCGAGTTCGACCTGGTCACGGAGGCCGACCGCGCTTCCGAACGGCTGGTGGTGGAACGGCTGCGATCGCACTTTCCTTCTCACGCGGTAGTGGCGGAAGAAGGCGGGGGGCACGAGAGCGGCTCGGAATACCGCTGGTACGTGGACCCGCTGGACGGCACCACCAACTTCGCCCACAGCTTTCCGATGTTCAATGTAACGTTGGGGCTGGAGCGGGCGGGGGAACTGGTGGCGGGGGTGATCTACGATCCGGTGCGCGGCGAGATGTTCACCTGCGAGCGGGGGGCGGGCGCGTACCTCAACAACCGGCGAATTCGCGTTTCCGCGACGAAACAGTTGGGGGACAGCCTCTCCTCGACCGGGTTTCCCAGCCGGAAGCGGCACCACAACGTCAACATCCACTTCTACTACCAACTGGCGATGGCGTCGCACGGGGTGCGGCGGACCGGGTCGGCGGCTTTGGACCTGGCGTACGTGGGCTGTGGGCGGCTGGACTTCTTCTGGGAGTTCGGGCTGAAGCCGTGGGACATGGCGGCTGGAACCCTGCTGGTGGAGGAGGCCGGGGGCCGGGTGTCGGACATGAAGGGGCAGGCGCACGGGGTGCGCACGTCGGAACACCTGCTGGCGGACAACGGCACGCTGCACGAGCCGGTACTGGAGATTTTCGGCGAGATCTTCGCCGGTCGGCTGCGCGCGGCGATGCCGGCAATCAGTTAGCCTGGCCACCGGCGGGACATCCTGAAAAGCTTCTGGTTCGACGGGATACGGTTGACAGCGGAGGGCATACCTGCTTAACTATAGTTAACTATGGCCGTGACGGGACAGGCCGGGCGCTCGCTGGCAGACGTGCATGCGACGGTCGGCACTTCGCAGGTTTCCTTCTGGCGGCGGATGTTCGCGTTTTCGGGTCCGGCATACCTGATCAGCGTAGGGTATATGGACCCGGGGAACTGGGCTACCGACCTGGAGGGCGGGGCGCGTTTCGGGTACCAGTTGCTGTGGGTGCTGGTGATGTCCAACGCCATGGCGATCCTGCTGCAAACGCTGAGCGCGCGGCTGGGAATCGTCTCCGGACGGGATCTGGCGCAGGCGTGCCGGGAGACGTACCCGCGGCAGGTCAACCTGGCGCTGTGGGGACTGTGCGAGGTGGCGATCGCGGCGTGCGACCTGGCGGAAGTGCTGGGGGCGGCGATCGCGCTCAACCTGCTGTTCGGCATTCCGCTGCTGGCAGGGGTACTGCTGACGGCGTTGGACACGCTGCTGCTGCTCTGGTTTCAGAGCTTCGGCATTCGCACCATCGAGGCGTTCGTGCTGGCGCTGATCTCGGTGATCGCGGCCTGCTTTTTGATCGAGATCTTCTGGGCCAAGCCTTCGCCCGGGGAGATGCTCAGCGGGTTGATGCCGCGGCTCAACCGGGACAGCCTGTACGTGGCCATCGGGATCCTGGGTGCGACGGTGATGCCCCATAACCTGTACCTGCATTCGGCACTGGTGCAGACGCGCGATTTCGGCCGCACGGAGCCAGCCAAACGGATGGCGTGCCGCTATAACCTGATCGATTCGGTGGTGGCGCTGAACGGAGCGCTGCTGGTGAACGGCGCGATCCTGGTGCTGGCGGCGGCGGTGTTCTTCAAACGCGGGATCGTCGTCACCGAAATCCAGCAGGCGCACCTGCTGCTGGCGCCGCTACTGGGGACAAGCCTGGCGGGGATCATGTTTGCGATCGCGCTGCTGTGCTCGGGGCAATCGTCGACGCTGACCGGGACGATGGCCGGCCAGGTGGTGATGGAAGGGTTCCTCAACATCCGCATGCGGCCGTGGATGCGGCGACTGCTGACGCGGTCGCTGGCGGTGATTCCGGCGGTGCTGGCGATTGCGATATCGGGCGACGCGGCTACCTACAAGCTGCTGATTCTGAGCCAGGTGGTGCTGAGCATGCAGCTGCCGTTCGCTATCGTTCCGCTGATCCACTTCACCAACGATCCGTCCCGCATGGGAAAGTTCGCGAATGCGGGATGGGTTCGGGCGCTGGCTTGGGCGACGGCGGGGGTGATCGTGGGGCTGAATTTCCGGCTGGCCTGGTTGGCGATCGCCGGTTGGCTGGCGGAGGCCGGCAAGTGGAAGACGGTGATATGGCTGGCGACGGTGCCGGCTGCCGCCGCGCTTTTCGCGCTGCTGCTGTGGGTGGTGTTCGAGCCGATGATCCGGCGGTGGCGGCGGTTCGGCTTCGCGCCGGTGGTGGTGCTACCGGAGACTGCGGGAGCCGCCGCGGAGCAGGTTCCCGTGTACCACCGCATTCTGGTTCCGTTGGACCACACGACGCTGGACCGGCTGGCGGTGAGCCACGCCGCGGCGATGGCTCACCTGTACGGGGCGAAACTGTATCTGCTGCATGTGGAAGAGGGGGTTACGAGCCAGGTATACGGCCGCGAATCGTCCACGGCGGAAGTAGAAGCGGGCCAGCAATACCTGGAGCGGATTGCACAATCCCTGCGGGATCAGGGAGTTACAGTGGAAACCGCGATTTCTCATTCCAATTCTCCCCGTAAGTCTATCATTCGATATGCCAAAGAGATCCACCCCGATCTCATCATCATGGGCGCGCACGGCCATGGGGGTTGGAAGGACCTGGTGTTCGGAACGACCATTAATCCGGTGCGGCACGATCTGGCGGTGCCGATGCTGATCGTACGTCCGGGGAAAACCTGATCCCGATCTGAGACATTGTGTCTCAAGGGCGTGTCGGCGTAACCCACGGCTTGTTCGAAAACCGGCATTAACCTGTTTGGTATGAAGGTTATCTCTTGGAACGGAAGGTGCTGGAACAAAGAACCGTGAAGCGCCACCTGCTAGATGCGCTGCTGTTGGTCATCTGCGCTGCGCCGCTCCAGTGCGCCACTCTGGAGCGGCTCTCGCTCGACGAGATGATCACCCAGTCGACGTCGATCGTGCGCGGCAAGGTATCGGGCGGGCGGCCGGCGTTTTCCGGCTCAGTCATCTATACCCGGTACACGATCGAGGTTACGGAGCGGTTCAAGGGAACGGGCGGCAATTCGGTGGAAGTAGCGGTGCCGGGCGGGACGTTGAACAATCGGCGGCAGGTGTTTGCCGGCACGCCGGTTTTCCATTCCGGGGAGGAATACGTTTTCTTCCTGTGGACGAGCCGGGCGGGGGTTACGCAGGTCATTGGGCTGACGCAGGGGCTGTTTTCGCTACCGGCGGGAGCGGCAACCGATCCGCTGGCGACGCGGCACGCCAGTCAGGAGTTGATGCTGGACCGGCAGACGGGCCGGCCGGTGAGGGATACGACGCTGGCGATGCATTTGAGCGACCTTCGCACGCGGATTGCGAACACGCTCGGGAACCGGCAGGCGAGCGCGAAATGAGGATGGCGAGGCGCATCGTTCCGGCGGCGGCTGTCGCGCTGGCGCTGGCGCTGCCGGCGGAAGCCTACTACCACTACATCCACTTTGTGGGGCGCAATTTCGCGGCACCGGTTTACGAGAAATTCGACCTTGCCAGCCTTCCCAATAAGACCGTCACCTTTTTTGTGAGCGACCAGAGCGATCTGGCCTATGCAGCCAACGACAGCCAGGGGGCCCTGCTGAACCAGGTGGGGCTGGCGGTGGCGGCGTGGAATACGCCACCGTACGCGGATCTGCGGCTATCGTTCGGCGGGCTCAAGGCTCCGAGCCAGGAGGAGGCGTTCAACACGCCGGGCGGCGACGTAACCTTTGTCGACCTGGCGCCGGGAGTGCTGGGGCTCGGCGGGCCGGTGGTTTCGACGACGCCCACGAACGGGTTCTACCCGATTCTGCACGCCACGGTGATGCTTTCGCGCGACACCACGCTGGGAGCGGGACCGAGCTACCTGGAAGCGTTTTTCACGACCGCGGTGCACGAAATCGGGCATGGGCTGGGGCTCCAACACACGTGGACCGGCAGCGCCATGTCTCAGGGAGTGATTCGCAACACCTCCCGCATACGGCCTTTGGACGCGGACGACATCGCCGGGCTTTCCGTCCTGTATGGGAAGCCCGGCTGGGCCGCCAACTACGGGTCGATTTCGGGGAGCGTGACGTTCGCCAACCGGACGCCGGTGGCGCTGGCTTCGGTGGTAGCGATTGCGCCCAACGGGCCGGCGGTCAGCACACTGACCAACCCGGACGGCACGTACCGCATCGAGGGGCTGCCGGCGAATTTCAACTACCTGGTGTATGTGCATCCGCTGCCGCCAGACGCGGTGGCCGGAGGCGAAGGACTGAGGCTGCCGGTGGACGAGAACCTGCAGCAGTTCGGGCCATCGGCGGGAGCGTTTCAGACGGCGTTTTATCGCGGGCTTTCCTCGACGCTCGATCCGCTGCAAGCGGTCTCCACCGCGCCGGCGGCCGGGGCCACGATTTCCAGCGTCAATTTCACGGTGACGCCGCTGGCGGCTCCGGCGGCCTGGGACGTGGTGACCAATTCCTGGCTGAATTCGACGGCGCGGAACTATGTGACGACGGGCGGCGACACCTGGGTCACACCGGCATTCATCAACACCACGCAGGACGTAAACTTCATCGACGTGACGGCCCAGGCACCGGCGCAACTGCCGAACCCGGTATCGGCGGCAATCCTGGGCGGTTTTGCTCCCGCGTTCTGGAACCCGGCGGGACGGTTTGCACCGGTGATCTGGCCCTCTTCGGATGCGGGGCACATCTGGACGTTTTTCGCGCCGCCGGTGGCCGGCGCCGGGGTCGGCCCGCGGCACATGGTGTTCTACTTCGGGAATGACATTTACGTCCTGCCGGGAGGGGTAAACCTGGTGCAGAAGGGCCCTCCGGTGGTGACCGCGGTGACGCCCAACGGCGATGGCACGGTGACGGTAGCGGGGGCCGGTTTGAGCGGCGAAAGCGGCATCTACTTCGATGGCGTGAAGGCCGCCGTGACAGAGCCGTTCCAGGGCAGCGATGCAGACGGATCGATCACCGTGAGGCCGCCGTCCGGAGCCGCGCCGACCGTGTCCACGGTGACGGCGTACAATCCCGACGGGCAGAGTTCGATGATTCTGCAGTCGCAGAATCCGCCGACCTACAGCTATCCGGCCGCGCCGGCACCCGAGATCCGGTCGATGAACGTGTCCTCGCTGCCGGCGGGCGCGACGGCGGCGATTACCATCACCACGGCCAACACGAATTTCGTGGAAGGCCAGGTGACGGTCGGTTTCGGATCGGATGATGTAACAGTTCGCCGCGTATGGGTGCCAGACCCGACCCACCTGACCGCCAACGTGGTGGTGGCACCCAACGCGGCGCTCGGCGCGAGCGAGATCAGCATTCTCTCCGGACTCCGGGTGATCACACAACCGGGGGGATTTCAGACGATCGCGGGGAAGGCGGGGCTGCCGGCGATCAACCTGCCGGTGACGAATGCGGATGCCACGCAATCGAGGATCTATCCGGGCAGCGTGGCTTCCTTCACCGGACAGAACCTGACCTCGCCGGCGGGGAACACGGTGGTGACGCTCAACGACGTAACGATGTCGGCTTCGGTGAGCGCCACACAGGTGACGTTCCAGGTGCCCTCGAGCTTCCCCACCGGAAGCGCCACGCTCAAGCTGAATAACGGCACCGCCAGCGCGTTCGCGGTTCAGGTACAGATCGATTCGCCGCCGGCGGTCATCCTGGCGGTGAGTTCGCAGTCGGGGCAGTTGCTGCTCGGCAGCTCGGCAGGCAAGGACGATACGCTGACCGTCACCGTGGCGGGACTCGACCCGGCGGTGCTGAACACGCCGGAGCGGGTGCAGGTGACCATCGCCGGAGTGCCGATGCGATTGATGCAGGTGACGCAGACGGCGACGGGGCTGTTCCAGCTTCAGGTCAACGTCACGCAATCGTTCGGCGGCAGGCAGGTAGCGCTGGCAGTGGTGGTGGACGGAGCTGCCAGCCTGCCGGTGATGCTGACGGTTCGCTAGACTCTCCCCGCATTTCCAGCAATCGCTTTCGCGCGACGCGCGGGCAGGATGCCCGGTGGGCGCCGCGGTGGTAGGCCGGAAGCATGATATTGTGAGGAACCATAGGAGCATACATGAAACGGAAGATCATGCTGACAGCGCTGCTATGTGCCGGATTTGCCGTTCAGGCGGCGGACCCGCCGGGGTTCCAACACTGGAGTTCGGCCGAGTTGAAGGGTTTTAGCAAGAGCCTGGCGCCCAAGATCGATGCGAAGAAGCTGGCCACGCAGCAGTTGGGCGGGTTCGCCAACTATACGTTCATGGTGGCGCACCGCGAGGGTCCGGGGGAGGCGGAGTACCACGAGAAGGCCGCGGACATCTTCGTGGTGGAGAGCGGGGAGGCGACGCTGGTAGTCGGGGGCAAGCTGGTGGACGGCAAGACGACGGCGCCGAACGAGATGCGCGCGCCATCGGTGAGCGGCGGAACGGAGAAGAAGCTGGGAACGGGGGACGTGGTGACGATTCCGGCCAAGGTGGTCCACCAGGTAAAGCTCGAGCCCGGCAAGCAGTTCACGTACTTCGTGATCAAGGTCGCGCAGTAGCGCATCCTGACGGCCATGGGATGGCCGGCGCGCGGCAATCATTCCTTCCAGAACAGCTCGGCGTCGGAGCGCCGCACGTAATTGGCATCGAGGGCAGCGGGGTCGGAGGCCTCGCCGCGCTCGAATCGGCGGCCGGCGAGGCGCGCGATGGCGCCGGCATGGGCAGCGGGCGCCAGGGTCAGGTGCAGGCGGGGGATCGCCTGCAAGCCGACGAACTCGACTTCGGCGGGGAGGGTGGCGAACCACGCATCGAGCGGGGCGACGACTTCGGGCATGACGAGGTTGGCACGATCGTCATAGACAGCTCCGTAGACTTCGCCGCGGCGGGCGTCGAGCACGGGGGCGCGCAGCGGCGCCCGGCCGAAACACGACAGGGCCTGCAGATTGGAGACGGCCACGGCGGGTTTGCCGAGCGCTTCCGCGAGTCCCTTGATGCATGCCAGGCCCACCCGGACTCCGGTGAACGATCCGGGGCCGGAGCCGGCGGCGAAACAGTCGATGTCGCGCGGCTGAACGCGGTGGCGGCGCAGCAGGGCATCCAGATGGGAATAGATCACGTGGGCGAAGCCGGAGGGCTCGTGCAACGGCAGTTCCTCGAGGACGGTTTGGCCGCGGGCCAGGGCGAGGCTGCCGAACTCGCGGGTGGTATCGACGGCGAGGACGAGCGGCTTCAGGGGTTGATCTGGCACGCGGCGTCCAGTTCGTAGACCTTGCCGTTGGCGTTCATGCCGTAGAGACGAACGTGCATCAGCGCGGGGAAGGTTTTGGCGATGCCGGGCGGCATCCGGAAGGTGCCTTGCTGGGCGGTGGCGAGCACGCGGTAGCCGGCGTGGTCGGCCGCGACATCTCCCATCCACAGCCACCGCATGGCACGGGTGGCCCGGGTGGCGCGGGTGATTTTGGCGGCGAAGGGGTTGGGTTTGGAAGCCGACAGGTCGCCGGTGGGCTGCTCGATGGCAAAGGGCACCTTGGGGGTATTGGCTTCGATTTCCTGGAGCACCAGGTCCTGGTCGCGCGAGGAGAATTTCACGGATTTGGCCATGCTCGCCAACTGGCTTTCGCGGACGACATGGAGCACCCAATCGTGGGCCTGGTCGGGCGGCTCGCCGGTGAAATGCTCGCCGGAAAATTTCTTTTTGGGGGAGGCCTCGCCATCGATGGGGTTGATCCAGTAGACATCGTAGCCGTGCTTTTGGACGGTGAGCTCGACCGGGCCGGGCTTCTCGACATAGACCACGTACTCGACATCTTCGAGGGCCACGGCACGGCCGCCATCCACGTCGAAATACGGTTCGAGCTCCCAATAACGGGTGCCGGACATGAAGTCGAACCAGGCGGTCATGGCTTTGGCGCCGGGGGTATCGGGAGTGGTGGCGGACGCGGCATAGGTGACGGATTGGCCGTCCATGGTGGCGTTCCAAATGCGGCTGCGAAGGACGGCGGCATCGATATCGCCCTCGCGCCCCAGGTCGAGATTGACGAACGGCACGGCATAGAGCTGATGTTCGATGGCGCCCAGGTTGTCGTCGAACGTGCCCTGGGCGGCGAAATCCATCCAGTGATCGGGTAGCAGCAAGCTGGAGGTGAATTTCGCTCCGGAGGTGCGGGGGTGCCGGTACGGGTCCAGTTCTTTGAGTTCGCCGCCGATCTCGGCGAGGAGAGCACGGGCGTCCGGATCGTCTTCAAACCGGTCCGCGGCCTGCCAGGTGACGTGGAAGGGCGCGTACCGCGCGACCATGTGGCGGACGAAGCGGCGGCGCTCCTGCGGTGTGGGAAAGGCCTTGACGATTGCGGCGGGCTCGGTGGCGAGGATGAGATCGGCGATGAGGCCCTTCTGATTGAGGTAGCGCAAGCGCGCATCCAGGCGCTGGAAAAACGACAGGTCGGGAGCGTCGGGCGAGGTGTAGGCGGGCTTCGATCCGGAGGGCAGCACGAGGCCGCGGAGGTGGGTGAATTTCTGCGCGGCGCGGGCATCGGCGATGGCGTGAAAGGTGGCGTCGTCCTCGGTGGCGAACGGCATTTCGGTGGCGCCCATCCACAGGTGAGCCTGGTCCAGGCCAAGCTGGTTGCGTTCGGTGTAGGCCCAATGGTGCATGTTGGCGGCGCGCAGGAAGCCGGGAGATTCGGAGGCGGCGGCGGGGAACGAACCGGTCTTGTCGTCCCAGGCGGCGATGTTGCTGGTGACGTGGTAGTCCCAATCGCCGGCCTCGGTGGGGGAAAAGCGCACCACCAGTTTGCGCCCGCCGTCCCAGAAGGCCGGCATGGCATAGGTGTGGCGGCGGGGGGAGCGGAACTCCACGCGCAGCTCCACCGTGGCGTAGGGATCGGGGTGCGCGGCGGCGTCCTGGTCGCTCAACTCGAAGGTCAGTTCGCAGGTGGAATACGCCGGAGTGTTGCTGCACGGCGACGGGGCCGGGGTGGAGGCCGGGGCCTGCGCTGCCAGCGCGGAAGGCAGGGCAGCGAGCAGCACGGCGGCCAAACGCAAGCTCATAACCCTAGTGTAGTGTGAGGCGGTGGGCCGGACCGAGCGGAGAAGGAGATTTGTGCGCGGCGATGCATTTTGCGCGCCGCTATAATACGGTTTCCATGTCGAAGAACACGGTTACTTTCGGAGAGATCATGTTGCGGCTCGCGCCTCCGGGCTTCGAGCGCTTTTTGCAGACCCCCCAGTTCGTCGCGACTTTCGGGGGTGGGGAGGCGAACGTCGCGGTCGCGCTGGCGGCGTTCGGCCTGCCGGCCGCGTTTGTCACGGTGCTGCCCGAAAATCCCATTGCGGATGCCTGCGTGGGAGAACTGCGCCGGCTCGGGGTGGACACCTCGATGATCGTGCGCGGCAAAGGACGGCTGGGCATTTACTACCTGGAGGCCGGCGCCAACCAGCGCGCATCGAAGGTGATTTACGATCGCGCCGGGAGCGCCATCGCGGTGGCCAAGCCGGGCGATATCGATTGGGACCAGACCTTCGCGGGAGCCTCATGGTTCCACATCACCGGCATCACGCCCGCCATCAGCGCGACGGCGGCGGACCTGGCGCTCGAATCGGTGGGCAAGGCCCGCGCCATGGGGCTGACGGTATCGTGCGACCTGAACTACCGCAAGAACCTGTGGAAGTGGGGCAAACCGGCGGCGGAGGTCATGCGGGAGCTGGTGAAGCACGTCGATATCGCCATCGCCAACGAAGAGGACGTGCAGATGGCGCTGGGCATCCAGGCCGAGGTGGACGTGCATTCCGGCCAATTGGACCGGGAGCAGTACGAGAAACTCACCGCCAAGGTGATGCACGAAGTGCCGAACCTGAAGGCGGTGGCGATCAGCCTGCGCGAGTCGCACAGCGCTTCGCACAACGGCTGGGCGGCGTGCCTGAACGACGGGGCCGAGTTCATGGTGAGCCGGCATTACGATATCACGCACATCGTGGACCGGGTGGGCGGCGGCGACAGTTTCGCGGCGGGGCTGATTTACGGTTGGCAGAAGCTGCCCAGCCATCGCGAGGCGCTGGAATTCGCGGTGGCGGCGAGTTGTTTGAAGCATTCGATTCCGGGCGATTTCACGCGGATCACGCTGGACGAAGTGAAGGGGTTGCTGAAAGGAGGCGGATCGGGTAGAGTGCAGCGATGAAGCGTCGATCGTTCTTTCAGTCTGTAGTGGCCGGCACGGCGCTCGGGGCGGCATCGCGAGCGCCGTTGGGGGCGGCGGTTCCGAAATCGAAGGTCACGCGGGTGCGGGTGTATGCGCCGCCCAATCGCAATCCGCTGTTCAACCAGAGCGACCTGGTGGTGACGGTGGAGACCGATCGCGGGATCACGGGGATCGGCGAAGGCGGTTCGAAAGACACGCTGGAGCAGTGCGCCGGGAGGCTGATCGGGAAGGACCCGGCGCAGATCGAGCGGCTGTGGCAGGACATGTTCCGGGCGTTCTTCTACCCGCCGGGACGGGAGAAGATGCACGCGCTGGGCGCGCTCGACCTGGCGCTGTGGGATATTCGCGGAAAGACGCTCGATCGGCCGGTACACGCCGTGCTGGGCGGGATGGTGCGCAACTACTGCGAGTGCTACAACACGGCCGGCATCGTTCCGGGCATCCAGCGGGGCATGAGCCTGAAAGAGCGGGCCGCGGCGACCATTGCGGCGGGATATCGGGCCTTTCGTTTCGGCGCGGCGGACACTCCCGCCAACACCACCTACAACACGCGCCAGAAGCTGAACCAGATGTACGACGAGTGCGCGCAGGTGCGGGAAGGCGTGGGCAAGGAGGGCGAGTGGTGCATCGATTTTCACCAGCGCTTCGACCTGGCCGATGCCATGCGCGGCTGCGACCTGATCAAAGACCTGGCGCCGCTATTCGTGGAAGACCCGGTGCGCACCGGAGCGTTCCAGGAGGACCTGCCCATGCTGCGGCGCATGGTGAAAGTGCCGCTGGCGGCAGGCGAAGAGTGGGGCAACCGGTGGGACTTCAACAAGCTGCTGGAGAACCACGATATCGACTACCTGCGGGCCACGCTGCCCAACGTGGGGGGCATCACCGAGATGATGAAGGTGGCGGCGATCTGCGAGACGCACTTCATCGGGATCGTGCCGCATTTCACCGGGCCGATCGCGACGGCCGCGCTGGTGAACTCGCTGGGCACCTTCTCGGGGCCGGTGCTGATGGAGTACAACTACGGCGGCCGCACGATTCCGCATATGCCGGTGGGGCTCGATTTCAAAGAAGGCAAACTGTACGCGAGCGAGCGGCCGGGGCTGGGTGTGGAACTCGACATGAAGCCGCTCACCCAGATTGCCGAAATCACGCAGCCGGTGACGGCACGGGCGCAGACGTATTTCCGGCCGGACGGATCGATCACCAACTGGTAGGGGCGCCGCGCGCTACAATCGCGCTTCATGAAGCCGCTGACGACTTGTGCGCTCCTGCTGGGAGCGGTTTCGCTCGCGCCTGCCCAGGCGCCGGCGCCGAAGATCCAGGCGTTGATCATCACCGGGCAGAACGGCCACGACTGGCGCGCTACCACGCCGGTTCTGCGCACGCTGCTCGAAGAAACCGGGAAGTTCGAAGTACGGGTGACGGACGAATTCCGCGGGGCCGGGGCGGAATCCCTGGCGCCCTACGACGTGGTGATTCTGAATTATTACGACCGGCGGCCGGAGCAACGCTGGGGGGAGCGGGCGCAGAAGGCGCTCGAAGAGTACGTGCGCGGCGGCAAGGGGCTGGTGGTTTATCATTTCTCGACGGCGGCGTTCGACGGCTGGACGGAATTCGAGAAGATGGCGGCCGGCAACTGGCGCCCGGGGCACGGCCACCATTCCGCGCGGCACGATTTCAAAGTGGAAATCAAGGACCGGGAGCATCCCATCACCCGCGGCCTGGCGGCTTCCTACCCGCAGCCGAACGACGAGCTGTACGCCAACCTGCGCTGGCAACCGGAAGGCACGTACCACGTGCTGGCGACCGCGTGGGACGACCACACGCTCTACAAATCAGGCGAAAAGCAGCCGGTCCCCGGCCCGGGCCTGCACCAGCCGATGCTGTGGACCGTGGAGTACGGCAAGGGCCGGGTGTTCACCACCGCGTTGGGCCACGACGCGGAGGCGATGAAGAGCGAAATTTTCATTGCCACCCTGCGGCGCGGAACCGAGTGGGCGGCGACCGGGAACGTGACCATCGCGAAGTAGAGCCCGCGCGGGCGCGCCGCGGTCCACCGCCGGGGCTGACGCCGTCAGGCATCGGTGGATTCAGGGGGCGCGCGGCGGGAGGCGGCGACGGCCGGCCAAGGACGCGGCGCCACGCCACTGGTGTACACTGAGACCCTGTGAAGCTTGGGGTGGTGCTGTTTCAACTGGGTGGGCCCGATTCCCTGGATGCAATCGAGCCGTTTCTCTACAATCTTTTCAGCGATCCGGACATCATCGATTTTCCGTTTGCGCGGGTGGCGCGGCAGCCGCTGGCGCGCCTCATCGCATCGCGGCGGGCGCGGCACGTGGCGCGGCATTACGCGGAGATCGGCGGAAGGAGCCCGCTGCTCGCATACACGATGCAGCAGGCAGCGGCGCTCGAGGCCGTGCTGCGGGAGGACTTCGACGCGCGGGTGACGGTGGCCATGCGCTACTGGCATCCGTTCACAGCCGCGGCCATCGGCGAAATGGAACAGCACGGGTGCGACGAAGTGGTGCTGCTGCCGCTGTATCCGCAGTACTCGAAAACCACCACCGGCAGCAGCCTGCACGAGTGGCAGCGCCGGTTCCGGCCGAACGGCTGGAATCCGCGCGTGCACTTCGTCCGCGAGTTCTACGAGGATGACGCCTACCTCGATGCCGTAGTGGAAGGGGTGGATCGCTCACTGGGCGAGTTCGCGGATCGGGCGGAGGTGGATGTGGTGTTCAGCGCGCACAGCGTGCCGATGGCGGTCGTGGAGAAGGGCGATCCTTACCAGCGGCAGGTGGAGCGCACGGTGGAACTGGTATGGCAGCGCGGCCGATGGCCGGCGCGACGGCACCTGTGCTACCAGAGCAAGGTGGGGGCGTCGAAGTGGCTGCGGCCGTCGATGCACGAGACCATCCGGCGGGTGGCCGCGCACGGCGGCCGGAACATGCTGGTGGTGCCGGTCTCGTTCGTTTCGGACCACCTGGAAACGCTGCACGAAATCGACGTGGAACACCGGCGGGAGGCCGAAAGCCTGGGGATCGCGCGGTACCGGATGATGCCGGGGCTGAACGATTCGCCCGCGTTCATCCGTGCGCTTGCGGGGTTGGTCCGCGCCCGGGTTGGGGCGCGCGCGTACCGGAGCTGCGGCTCCGCTTGAGCCAGCCGTAGACCGAAATGACGCTGCCGATTACGCAGAGGGCGACCAAGCCGATGAGCACGGCCTGCACCACCTCGTTATCGGCCCATTTCAGAATCCGCTTGCCGAAGTAGAAGGCCAGGATGCCGAGGGCGGTGAAGCGGGCCATGCGGGCGGCGCCCACCAGGAGCAGCATGCGCTTGCGAGGGTACTGCAGGGCCGCCGCCGCCATTACGAACGGAGTGAACGGAAACGGCGGCGGTGCGATTGAGGCCACCACCAAGGCCCACCCCGCCCGATCGGTCACCTTGCGCCTGACATAGTCGAGCCGGCGCCGCGGGAGGTGCTTCTCGAGACCCTTCTCGCCGGCCCGCCGGAGCAGGATGTCGATGAGCAAACAGCCCAGGACCGATCCGATGGCGGACATTCCGGCGTAGTAGAGCATGAGCGGGAAACTGTGGTGGCGCGAGGTCATAGCCACCACCAGCAGATCGTTGCCCAGGGGGGCGAAAATAAACGAGGAGTCCAGAATGCCGAGGATCAGCAGGCCGGGGCCGCCCAGCTTCCAGAAGACGGCAAACAACACCTGAGTGAGGTGTTTCACTCCTGTCCTGGTGTACACGTGGTGCGCCAAATCACCGTGGCGTCCGGCCGGGGTCGGGGTGGAACCGCACAGACCCCGCGGCGCGAGCGGCGCGAACATAGCAGATGGAGGGTATATGACTCCGCAGCAGAGTTTCGCGAGGATCCCCATGCAGGTGGGAAGCGAGTTGCGCATCCGCAACTCGGGCGAGATCACGGTAAGCAATCCCACCATCGAAGCGGCGCCCGCGCTCGATGCCGCCGACGCGGTTTTGGACTATCGTTTCGATGTCGAGACGGGCGAACACGTGTTGCGGCTGCTCGAACCGGTAGCGGCTTCGCCGCGCGGCCAGCGAAAGCGCAAGTCGTAGGGATCAGCGGCGCGTTTCGGCGGCAGCCAGGAACACGCGCAATTCCTCGAAGGAGGTGGCCCAAGCGGTGCTCGGGCCTTCGTATCCCTTCAACTCCACCTGGCGGCGCACGAACGGGAGCATCTGGGAGGACTCGAGTTCGGCGAAGGTGCGCTCACCGAGCACGACGGCCAGGCCCAGTCCCTTGGTGGCGGCTTCGAGGCGGAAGGCCGCATTGACGGTATCGCCCAACGCGGTGTAATCGGCGCCGCCGACGATGGCCGGGCCGGTGTTGATTCCGGCGCCGATCCGCAAGGGCCCCGGCAAAGGCAGGCCGCGGCTGATTTCGCCGGTGACGAGATCGATTTCGCACACCGCCTGGAGCGCACGCATCAGGTCGGCGCGAATGGTGGTGCGATCGTCATGGACCCACACCGCCATGACGGCATCGCCGATATATTTTTGCGCCCAACTGCCGAGCCGCTCCACAATCTGGCCGACGCGGAGGAACCACGTGCCCACGGTCTGCGAGAGCAGGCTTTCGGAGACGGTGCGGGCGAGGGGCGTGAAATCGCGGATGTCCACCACCATGATGGTAGTGAGGGTGTGGGTGTGGAGGGAGGTGGTGGGGGCGTTGCGGGTGTCGATGAGCGCGGCCTGCGCGGAGGACGATGCCATGGCGAGGTTGCGGAAGGTCAGTTCCTGGTCTCCGAAGACCACCCGATCGCGGTCATGCAACACCACGGGCAGGCTGACCCTGCGGCCGTTGACGAAAGAGCCGTTGCGGCTTCCCAGATCCACCAGGGAGAAATCGCCGGCATCGCGGCGCTGGATGAGCGCATGCAGCCGGGACACGGATCGGCTGTCCAGCATAACGGCACAGCCGTCCCCGCGTCCGATGGCCCATGATTGTCCGTCAGACAGGGGGAACCGGCGGTCCGAGGCGTCCTGTACCAGGTAAGTAGTCGGGCTCGTAGCCTGCACCGAATCTCAATGGTAGCAGAGGCTACTCCGAACCTGCGGTGCGGACCTGCGGTGTCGCTGGGTGCGGCGGCCGCAATTCGCTAGAATGGTCGATCACATGAGAGTCGGAATGATCGGGACCGGCGCGATCTCGCACAAGCACGCGCAGGCCTACAAAAACATCGGATTCGAACTGACGGTTTGCACGGACATCAACGAACCCGCCGGGCGAAAATTCGCCGACCAGTACGGCGCGGAATTCGTCGCCTCGTACCAGGAAGTGTGCCGCCACCCGGCCGTGGACTATGTGGACGTGTGCACGTTCCCGGATTTCCGCGTGGAGCCCATCGAGATCTGCGCGCGAGCGGGCAAGCATGTGCAGGTGCAGAAGCCGATCTCGACCAACCTGGCCAGCGCGCGGCAGATGATCGAGATCGCCCGCAAGGGCGGCATCCGGCTGGGCGTGGTGAGCCAGCACCGCTTCGACGATGCCAGCCTGTTCCTGGCGAAAGCCATTGCCGGCGGCCGACTGGGCCGGATGCTCCAGTGCGACTGCTACGTGAAATGGTACCGTTCGCCGGCCTACTATTCGCGGCCGATCAAGGGCAGTTGGAAGACCGAAGGCGGGGGCGCGCTGATCAACCAGGCGATTCACCAGGTGGATATTCTGCGCTGGCTGGCGGGCCCGGTGAGCGAGGTGTTCGGGACGTGGCAACTGGGAGCGCTGCACAAGATCGAATCCGAGGACGTGGTGAACGCGGTGCTCCGCTACGCCAGCGGCGCCACGGGCGTGATCCAGGCCTCCACCGCTTTCTGGCCCGGCTACACCGAACGCACCGAGTTCCATGGAACCAAGGGCACGGCGGTGATTTCGGGCGACAAGCTGACGGTGTGGGATGTGGCGGACGACGCCGGCGATCCGCCACCGCTGGTGAAAGAGGTGACCTCCGGCTCTTCGGATCCGATGGCCATTCCCATGGAGCCGTTCGAGCGGCAGTTCCGCGATTTCGGCGACGCGATCGAGAAAGGGCGCAAACCCACGGTGTCGGGCGAAGAAGGCTACCAGGTGCTGGAGATCGTGGATGCGGTGTACCGATCCTGCCGCAGCGGCGAAACGGTCAGACTCTAACCAGCCGGGAGCGAGCGCCGGAGTGACCGGCTCACAGCACGATTGCGAATAGCAGGAGCGTCACGCCCGCGACCCGCAAGGCTGTGCGTGCCCGGCGGGAAATCGCCAGAGGTTCGGGTTCCCCCTTCCCGTCCGGCACGAGTCTTCGGAATCGGCCGAGGAGCCACTCCGGAAGCGCCAAGATCCCCGCCGGATCGATAGCCATCCACAGGCCGAGGTAGAACAGCGGGCCGGAAAACAACAGGATGGCGGCGAGATGGTTCCATACCATGCTGTCAGACTAACATTGCGGCGCGGCGGGCGGTTGTACATGGTCTCACGGGTGGAGGGGCGGGCCACAAAAAAAAGCCGGCCGCGCTCGGAGCGGCCGGCTGGAGAAGCGGATCCTGGTTGCCTATCTGGCGTGGGCTTTATCGACTGAAAATTCGGCGCTCGGCCCGTGGCAGACGGCGCAGCTTTCCCCCTGCACCGGATCGGTGTTCACCGCGGCGTGCGCGGCGGCCGACCTGGTGTCATGACAACTGGTGCAGGCTGCCGTGGTGGGCGGCACCGAGTTCATGAATCCCGCCGGGTCGTTGACGTTCACCAGTCCTTCGGCGAGCGGCAACTGCTGCGAGTTGTTCACGTGGCAGGCGCCGCAGTTGCGGCGGTCGCCCGGATAGCGCACTTCGTTGTAGTTGGCGTTGCCGATCTTATAGGTGCGCGTCATCTCTTCGCCAGTATGGATACGGTGGATAAACGTGCGGAAGTCGATAGTCTGGCCCCCGCTGACAAAGCCGGCATTGTGGCAGATGATGCACTGCATCACGTCGTTGCGGTTGTCGCCGTGGAACGCGATGGAACCGTGGCAGGCGTTGCACTTCTCGTTGGCCACCACCACGCGGCGCTTCTGGACAGGGCTGCCATCCACCGAAAACGCCATTTGCTTGTTGGCGGCGGTATCGCGCACGGTCTGCTCGATCACCGTGCCCGGCAGCAGTTTCACTTCGCGGCGGCCCTCGATGGCCACGGTATAGGATCCGGCGGCATCCTTGGGCAGCGCGGCCGTCATGGTGTAGGTGAAGGTGCCGCTGCCATCGCCAACGGCCTTGGTGAGGATGCTTTCGGTTACGTATCCGGCGGCTACACCCGGCAGGCTGTAATCGGAGTTGGGACCGGTCAGCAGGATGTTGCAGCGCGTCAGGTCGGCCATCGTGATCGGCTCGCCCTTCTTGTCCTTCGCGGTGAAAGTGACCGTGATTTTGCCGCCGGGTTTGGCATCGGCGACGTTGAGCAGTTCGAACACCACGCCCGGCAGGCTGGACGAGAACCGCTGGATGAGGTGCGCTCCCTGAATGGAGGTGTCGAGGTCGGTGCCGGTGGCCTGGTGGCAATCGGCGCACTGCTGATCCGAGGCCTGCGGCAGATTGGTGTGATTGTTGCCGGTGGCGAAGTTGACGTCGTCATGGCAGGAGCCGCAAGCAGTCCGGTTCGGCAGGTTCATGCGCGCCTGCTGGGTGGCGCCGGTAGTGGTTTCGTGGCAGGCCGTGCAGTTACGGATGTCGGATGGGAAATTGATGGTGGAGTAATCGGCCACTGTCTGGCTGTGTCCAATGATCTGATACGGCGTTCCGGCCTTCACGCTGGGGAGGCTGGCTCCGGCGTGGAGTTTGTGGATGAACACCGCCATATCGAGCGTGTTGCCGGTATCGGGATCGATCGTCTGCGGGGTGTGGCACAGGTCGCACAGTTCGATGCTGCGCCGCGACCCGCCATGGAACGCCATCTGGTCGTGGCACTTATTGCAGGAAGAACTGCGGATCACGTCGCGCACCACCGTGACCTTGGCGCCGCTGGGCACGAAGTTGTAGACGGTATCGGCATAGTTGGTGCCGAGATCGAATTCGCTCAGGTTGCGCGAGCCATACACGCCGATGGAGTGGGTGGCGTTGGGATCGTACGACACCGGGACCCGGGTCTTGAAGGTGTAGGTATAGCTGCCCCCGCCGTTATCCTGGAACGCGCCGCCCGAATCGGTCGATGCCTGGTCCGCCGTATCGCCGGTGATGGGGCTCTTCTGCGCCCTCACGGTGTAAGCCACGTGCTGCGTCTGGCCTTTGGGGATGTAGGCCAGAATGAAACTCACCGATACCGCGCCCGGCGTGTTGACGCCGAGCCGGTCGAGCGCCGCGCCCTTGGGATCGGTCAGTTTGAAATCCGCGGTGACGGTGCCGTCGGCGGCGATCGCGGCGCCGGTCACCTGAATGACGAGGCCCGGCCGCACGAAATTGATCTGGCTGGCGCTCGCATAATAGGCCTTGTCGTGGACGGTGAAGCCTCTCCCGCTCGCGCCGATGAGTGCCGCGGCTCCGGCCAGAACGGCCAGACCGGCGCCCATCCGCACGAGTGGAAACTGTACGCGCATAAAAGAATACCTCTTCGCATGTAATTCAGGATTCGAACGAAAACCTGCCCTGCCCGCCAACGCGGTAGCCGAAGCTAATATAAGATTACAGTATCTTAATACCTGAATATGGAACAACCTGCACTGTCCGAAAGATAGTGGGAGCGTGCCTTGGCGTGAGGCCGTGCCGGCCGCCGGGGGCGGGGTGGTTCGGGTTGGCGGTCCAGCCGGCAACGCCAATTTCGGGCGCGCCACGGGCATTCAGGTGGGACCGCGGGCGATTACGATGGGATTACGGCTGGAATTCTAAGTAGAAGGCGGGGCAGGCGTCGGACGCCCGCCCCGGCAGGTGGTTCTAGAAGGTGTAGAGCAGGGTTCCCGGCGTCGGCTCAACCGGGCCGCCGGCGGTGACCGCGGCTTCGCCTTCGGCGGAGATCACGCGGTAGAAGATGCCGGTATCGCCGAGGTAGACTTCCAACTCGGCGGAGCGCGGCAGGGTGCCCTGGATCAGGGCTTCCGACATGGGGTCCTCAATGTACTTCTGCAACGCCCGGCGCAGGGGGCGCGCCCCATAGCTACGATCGCCGCAGGTCTTTTCGAGGATGTACTTGGCCGCATCGGGGGCCAGCCGGATCTTCACCTGCTTGGCTACCAGGTTGCCGTTCACCTGCTCCACCATCAGGTCGATGATCTTGAGCAGGTCATCGTCGGCCAGGGAAGTGAAGAGAATCACTTCGTCCAGACGATTCAGGAACTCGGGGTTGAAGGCCTTCTTCACCTCGCCGCGGACCATGTCTTCGACCTTGGTGGGGATGCCTTCGGTGGCCGGCGCGGAGAAGCCCAGGTGGCCGCGCTTTTCGAGGAAGCGCGCGCCCAGGTTGGAGGTCATGATAATGATGGTGTTCTTGAAGTCCACCTGGTTGCCGAGGCCGTCGGTCAACTGACCGTCTTCGAACACCTGCAACAGGATGTTGTAAATGTCGGGGTGCGCCTTCTCGATTTCATCCAGCAGGATGATGGAGTAAGGATTGCGCTTGACCCGCTCGGTGAGCTGTCCGCCCTCTTCGTAGCCGACGTATCCCGGAGGCGAACCGATCAGCTTCGAAACCGAGTGCTTCTCCATGTACTCCGACATGTCGAACCGCACCAGGCTTTTTTCGCTGCCGAACAGGAACGCCGCCAGCGCCCGGGCCACTTCGGTTTTACCGACGCCGGTGGGCCCCAGGAACAGGAACGAGCCGGCCGGGCGGCTGCTGGACTTCAGGCCGGCGCGCGACCGCCGGATGGCGCGCGCCAGCGCGGAGATCGCCTTCTCCTGGCTGATGACGCGCTTGTGCAGCTCGTCTTCGATGCGCAACAGCTTGGTGATCTCTTCTTCCTTGATCGAGGTCATCGGCACGCCGGTCCAGCGCGCCACCACGTCTTCGATGTCGTCCTTGGTGACGACGCCGGTGGAGGAATCGTCCAGGTTGTACTTCTCGCGGAGCTGGCGCATGTTCTCGCGCTCTTTGCGTTCCTCGTCGGAGTAGAAGCGCGCCTTTTCGAACTCGTGGTTGGCGATGGCGTTCTCCATGCGGTGCACGATGAACTTGATGCGCTTCTGAATATCGGCGAGGTCCGCCGGCAGGGTGGTCTGCCGCAGCTTGACGCGGGCGCCCGCCTCATCGATCAGGTCGATGGCCTTGTCCGGCAGGTAGCGATCCGGGATGTAGCGGCTGGAGGTGTAGACGGCCGTCTCGATGGCGTCATCGGTATACGCCACGGCATGGAACTTCTCATAGCGATCCTTGATGCCGAACAGGATCTTCATGGCATCGCCTTCGCTCGGCGGCGGAACTTTGACAGCCTGGAAGCGGCGTTCGAGCGAACGGTCCTTTTCGATGGACTTGCGGAACTCCGACGGGGTGGTCGCGCCGATGCACTGGATCTCGCCGCGCGACAGAGCCGGCTTCAGGATATTGGCCGCGTCGAGCGAGCCTTCGGCGGAACCCGCGCCCACGAGAGTGTGCAGCTCGTCGATGAAGATGATGGCGTTCTGATTCTCCATCAACTCTTTCATGATGGTCTTCAGACGCTCTTCAAACTGGCCGCGATATTTAGTACCGGCCACGATGAGGGAAAGATCGAGGGCCAGGATGCGCTTTTCGGCCAGGAACGAGGGCACATCGCCATCGGCGATGCGTTGTGCCAGGCCTTCCACGATGGCGGTCTTCCCTACCCCCGGCTCGCCGATCAGCACCGGATTGTTCTTGGTGCGGCGGCAGAGAATCTGCACGACCCGTTCGAGCTCGTAATCGCGCCCAATCAGCGGATCCAGGTTGTTGTCCATGGCGGCCTGCGTGAGGTCGCGGCTGAACTCGGCCAGTAGTGAGCTCTCTTTGGGACGTGCCGAGGCGACTTTTTCGCTCTGCGACCGGGCCAGTTCTTCGCGGATCGTGGACAGCCGCAGGCCGCGCTCGTGCAGGATTTCGGCCGCGAAACACTTCTCCTCGCGCAGCAAACCCAATAGCAGGTGTTCGGTGCCGATGTGCTTGTGATTCAAACGCTCGGCCTCTTCGGCGCCGTAGGCCAGGACGCGTTTGCATTCGTGGCTGAGAGGCAGGTCCACCGACGTCGAGACCTTCTCGCGGATAGTGGTATGCCCCTCGATCTGCTTGCGGATGGACTCCACAGCAGCGTGCGAACGTAGAAAGCGGTTGGCCAGCGCTTTGTCCTCCCGCAACAGTCCGAGCAGCAGATGTTCGGTTTCGATGTAGGGACTACCGAACTGGCTGGCCTCGTACCGCGCGAAGAAGATCACCCTGCGCGCCTTCTCCGTATAACGCTCAAACATAAAATTGTGACGCCCCCTATGCTAAAGATACTCCCGCTAGGCGCTTGGTTGCGAATCAAATCCGGCGCCCGGTACCAACCCGCCTTTCTCCATGGTCAGTACCCGGTCGCAGCGCCTGGCAAACGACAGATTGTGGGTTACGAAGACCGACGTGAGCCTGTGGGAACGGTGAAGGCCTTCCAGTAGTTCGAAGATCATCTCGCCTGTCCGGAAGTCCAGATTTCCCGTAGGTTCGTCGGCGAGCAGGACCGAAGGTTCGCCCACCAGCGCCCGCGCCAGCACCACGCGCTGCTGCTCCCCTCCAGATAGCTCTCCGGGGCGATGTGAAGCTCGCGCCCCCAGACCCACTTCATCCAACCTCGCAAGCGACTGGGATGCGGCCCGCGCCTGCGGCCACCCCCGAATCAACAGCGGCATCATCACATTTTCCAGCGCAGTAAATTCCGGCAGGAGGTAGTGAATCTGCCAAACGAAACCGATTTCTTTGTTACGGAACCCCGCCTGCTCCGAACGTGCAACTCCTGAGATGTCTGTACTTCCGTAGTATATCGTACCCTGCGAAGGGCTGTCCAGGCCGCCTAACAGGTGCAACAAAGTGGATTTACCGGCGCCGGACTCGCCCACCACGGCCAGCATCTCGCCGCGCCGGACATCCAGGTTGAGCCCCGCGAAAACCACCAGCTCGGCGGTGCCGGACTTGTATATTTTAGAAAGATCCCGCACGCGAATATAGGGCTCGTCCATCTGTCGTTACGATAGCGCAAGTACAATTCGGCCGGCGTTGCGGTGCCGTTCCGCACGCTCGTCCGCCGGACTTGGAGCGGCCCTGCCCGATGATGGAGACATGGCCACGATGCAACCCAATCAGCCTTTTCTTTCCGATATCAAGGAGATCCGCAAACGGGCCCGACAGCACATGGAACAAGGGGCCATCACCGGCGGCTACAAGGCGGACCTGACCACCGCCCTGCGGGTGCTGAACGAGGCGCTGGCCACGGAGCTGGTCTGCGTGCTGCGCTACAAACGGCACCAATTTATGGCGCGCGGACTGAACGCGGTCGCCGTGTCGGAGGAGTTCAAAGAGCACGCCGCGGAGGAACAAACCCACGCCGATGCCATCGCGGAACGGATTACCCAACTGGGTGGGGAGCCGGACTTCAACCCGGAGGGCCTGCTCACGCGGAGCCACTCGGAATACGTCGCGGGGACGACCCTGGTGGACATGATCAAAGAGGACCTGGTGGCCGAGCGGATTGCCATCGAGTCGTATTCCGAGATCATCCGCTACTTTGGCAACAACGATCCCACCAGCCGCCGGCTGATGGAGGAAATTCTCGCCAAAGAAGAGGAACACGCAGAAGACATGCGCACACTGATCGAGCGCCTGGGCAAAGAGGGCCTCTAGGGGGCGCGGGCCAGGTCGAGTAGTACACCCGGGACGGCCGAAGGAACTGGAGCTGGGTGGGGTGCGGATCCGGTTCCTGCCGAGGTTCGGGATGGATGCACGAAACAAAAAAAGGCAGGCCGCGAGGCCTGCCCCTGAATTCCGGCGATGACTACCCGCCGGTATGGTGACTCAAAATTCGTACCGCAGCGTCAACTGCGACAGCCGCGGATCGCGGGCCGCCGTAACCCGGCCAAAACTGGCCGAAGCGATGTTGCCGCTCGGGTTCAGGAAGTTCGTGTGGTTGAAGACGTTGAAGATCTCCGCCCGGAAGGTCAGCTTCTGCCGTTCGGTGACGGAGAACGTCTTGGCCACCGACAGGTCGGCTTGAAACAGGCCCGGTCCGGAGAAGACGTTGCGGCCCATCGTGCCGAACCGCCCCGCTCCCTGGGCTACGGAAAGACCGCTGCCGACGCGCCGGAAATAGGGATTGCCCGCGCCCGTCGCGGTTCCGCCGCCGGTGCCGTCGAAATACGAGTTCTGCTTGCCGAAGAGGTTCTCGCGCGGGTCGACGAAGGTTACGTCGCCGCTGATGTAGTCCGGCCGCACACCGCCCACCGTACCGGTGAGGGTGCGGTCGCTCGAATCGCTGATGTTGAATGGAATGCCGGTCTGCACCGAAACCACGGAGCCGACGTTCCATCCGCCGAAGGCCTGCCGCATAAGGCCCTTCCGATCGCGGAAGAACGGCAGATCGTAGGTCAGCGCCGCCACGTAGCGGTGACGGATATCGGTGTCGGAATTGCCGCGGTCAAGGCGCGAGTTGTAGATGTTTCCGGTATTGTTGACGCGGAGGCTGGAGGTGTTGTCGATGCCGTGCGCCCAGGTATAGGAGTGGCTCATCATCAGCCCGTGAGTCAGGCGCTTGGTGAGCGCGAGCTGGAGGCTGTTGTAGTTGGAGTTGCCGTTGGTGACCTGGTCGGTGATGCCGCTGTAGACGGCCCCGCCGTAGTCCGCCGACTGCTGCGGGAGGGCCAGGTTGTAAACCCGGCGCTGGTCCACGTTATTGGACGTCGCGGTGGGAGTGATGATGGCCGGGTTCAACTGAATCCGGTTCAGCAGCTTCACCCCGGTGCTGCCCACATAGGCCGCATCCACCAGCCAGTCGGGGGCCAGTGCATACTGCACCTGGAAGTTCCACTGGCTCGAATAGGGCGTGCGGAAGTACGGATCCATGACGGTTAGGCCGAGCGGCGATACGCTGGTATAGTCGAACGTGCCGCCCCGCGCCACCGGGTGGAACGGGAAGGGCTGGGGAATCGGGCTCAGCGCGTTGGGGTAGGGATTGGTCATGTCCGTGGTCCCGGCCAGGTAGGTCTGCAAACCGAGCGGCGGTTTGCCCAGGAACTGCAGGCTGAGCTCGCTGACCGGCGTATCGTAGAACAGGCCGTACCCGGCCCGCACCACCACTTTGCCGGTACCTTTGACGTCCCACGCCAGGCCGATGCGTGGAGCGAAATTGTTCAGGTCGCGCTGATAGCTGGAGCGCGTCACGCCCTCATCGCCGAAATACACCATGCCCACCGGCGGCGTCACGGGGTGATCCGCGCCCGGAACGGGCGCCTGCTTGTACTGCGTGGTGACCTGCCCGGGCCGGAAGGCCACGATCTGGTTGTTGAGCTCGGTGAGAGGCGCATCATATTCCCAGCGGAGGCCGAGGTTGAGCGTGACGTTGGGCCGGATCTTCCAATCGTCCTGGGTGAACACGTGGAAGAATTTATCGCGATACCCCTGGCGTCCGGAGTTCGACTGCTCGAAATCGCTCGAGAAGCCGTTGGCGAAATCGTTCATATCGGATGGCAGCCCCGGGATGATCTTAGTCACCAGCCCGTTATCCGTACCGCCGCCGTCGAACCCGACATACCCGTTGTTGATGAAGTCAAACAACTGGTTCTGCTGGTAGGTTTTGAAGTCCACGCCGAATTTGAGCGCGTGGGCGCCTTTGATCCAGCTCACCGTGTCGGCATATTGATAGGTGTTGTCGAAGCGCGACTGCGGACCCTGATAGGTGTTGCCCCAATTGATGCCGCTGGCGAGATCGAAGAACGGCGGGCCGGCGGCCGCGGCGTCGTCGGGGATGATGCCGGCAAACCCGAGCGAGGCCGGCGAGGTCGTGTTCACCGGGGTCACGGACGGCGACCCGCGGCGATGGTAAGCCGCGCGAAAGTCATTCATGATGGTCGGCGTGAACGCGTGGGTGTCGCGCAGGATGATGTTTTGGTAGCGGGTGAGGTCCAGCGTGCCGAATCCGGGCAGCGCCGAGCCGCCGAACGCCAGCGGCGAGAACTGGCGCACGGATTCGATGAAGTAGGTGCCCGAGAGGGTGTTCTTGTCGGTGAGCCGGTGATCGATCCGCGCCATTCCCTGATCGCGGTCGAGCTTGTTGCCGAGCGCTCCGAAATAGGTGTTGGCGGTGGTGGCGCGCGGCACCAGTTTCATGGCCGCGACCGCACCGGGAACGCCGTTGGCCTCGATCAGGGCACGCTCCGCATCGCTGAATACGGTGGCGCTGGTGACCTGCGCCTGGCGGCGTTTGAAGCCGAGATAACTCAGGAAGAAGAACGTCTTATCCTTGCGGATGGGCCCGCTGAACTGGGTGTCGTAATCGTTGGTGTTCCACTGCGGTTTGCGCTTGGAGCCGTTGGGCAGGTAGTCGCTGGTGCCGCCGGGGGTCACATTTTGAAAGAAGTTGGAGGCGTTCAGGACGGTATTGCGGAAGACGTCCTCCGCGCCGAAGTGAAACTGGTTCGAGCCCGACCGGGTCACCACTTCCACCACCGCGCCGCCATTGCGGCCGTACTCGGCTTTCATCGCGCCGGTCACCACACGAAACTCGGCCAGGGCATTGGGCGAGATCTGTCCCACCGAATCGGGAACATTGATCGCCAGGTCGTTGGAATCGGTTCCGTCCAGAAGAAAGTTGTTGGACTGGGCCCGCTGGCCATTCACCGAAAAGGTACCCACGGTGGTGCTCGGTCCGCCGGAAGTCGAAACGATGCCCGGCTGAAGGGCCATCAGGTTGAGCGGATTGCGTCCGCCGGCGCCGGAAATGTTCGGTAGCGAGGGGATATCCACCAGGGAACGCCCCATCTGGGCGTCTTCGGTGTTCACCTGGCTGGCCGTCGACTCGACGGTGACGGTCTCGGTGACCGCGCCCAATTCCAGCACCACATCGGCGCGCAGCGCGGACGCGACGGTCAGCAACTGCGGCGGCATTTCCGACTTGCGGAAGCCTGTGGCCTCGACGCTCACGGTGTAGTTCCCGGGTGCGAGGTTGGTGATCCGGTAGAAACCGTTCTGGTCGGTATCGATCGTATTGGCGGCGTTGGTCGCGACGTTCTTGGCCGTCACCTTCGCGCCGGACACCAGCCCGCCGTTCGGGTCGGTGACCACGCCGGCGATCGTGCCAGTCAACCCCTGGGCCCAAACGGCTCCAGCGGACAGCAGCGCGGCGAGGCACCAAAGCGATAAAAGCTTCACTTTAGGCATGAAATTCCTTTCTGGTTATATAGCGACGCACCCCGGTGCCAGGCGAGGTCCCGTCGTTCGGCTATGCTCCGCGCTAGCCGTTCCCGAATCCGCCGCGTACCGCCGGCGGATGCTAGCGCAGTCTCTCCGTTCTGTAGGCAATGGCGGACCGGCGGCGTCTGGCGATCGAGTACCCGGCTATCGGGCACAATCCCGCGCGCACCTCAATCCGTACGAATGAACAGACCCCTTGTACCGCCATCAACTGCTTCGGCGTGGTAAGAACACCAAACCGACCTTAATTAACGAGAATCTTAACATGCTGTTCGATGGATAACAATACGGGGGATGTTAAAGCGGAGCCGATGCCGTACTGACTTAATCGAGCTAGTACATAACTTCCGGGCAATTTCCGACGCCTCTATCCTGTATGGATTCCGACAAACTTGAGATTCGCCCGGGCCCGCCTCCCGGACGTCGAGCGATTCCCGACGGCACTACCCCGAGGAGACACCGATGAAACCCATTACGCGCCGGGACGTGTTGCGAACCAGCCTCGCTGCGCCGGCCGCGGTGGCGGCAACGGAACTGATTGGCGAAGAGGGCCAGGCACAAACACCCACTTCGTCGGCAACGGCCGCCGCGCCGTCGACGGGCGTGCGCGAGCGCCTGCTGCTCGATTTCGGCTGGCGGTTCCATCTTGGGCACGCCACCGACACCGCGCAGGATTTCAATTTCCGCGGCAACTTTTCCAAAACGGGAAATTTTGGGCCGGTCGGCACGCTCCTGTTCGATGACAGCGACTGGAAGCCGCTGGACCTGCCTCACGACTGGGCCATCGAACTGCCGTTTCAGAATGACCCTTCGCTGGCCAGCAAGGGCTTCTACCCGCTGGGGCGCGCCTACCCCGCCACCAGCGTCGGCTGGTACCGCCGTATCTTCGAACTGCCCGCGGCCGATGCCAACCGGCGCATCAGCCTGGAATTCGACGGCGCCTATCGGGAAGCCACGGTCATCCTCAACGGCTTCTATATCGGCCGCCACCTCGGCGGCTACGATCCGTTCCATTTCGATGTCACCGATTTCGCCGCGCCGGGCGCCCGCAACGTGCTGCTGGTGCGCGTGGATGCCACGCAGAGCGACGGCTGGTTTTATGAAGGGGCGGGCATCTACCGCCATGTCTGGCTGGTTAAGACCAACCCGGTTCACGTAAAGAAGTGGGGCACCTTTGCGCGCTCGGAAGTCCGGCCGGGCGAGGCGATTGTGCGAATTCGAACGGAAGTGGAGAACCACGGCAAGGCGGCGGCCAACACACGTGTGACCTCCACCCTTCTCGACCCCTCCGGAAAACCGGTGGGCAAGACCAGCACTCCCGCAGTGTCGATTGGCGAACTCGACGAGCACACCTACGAACAGCAGGTGCCGGTGAAGGCGCCGGCTTTGTGGTCGCTCGAGCAGCGCCATCTTTACAAGCTGATCACCGAGGTCGAGGCCGGTGGGGCGGTGACCGACCGCTACGAGACCACCTTCGGCATCCGCACCGGCACTTTCGACGCGGAGAAGGGCTTCTTCCTGAACGGAAAACCGGTCAAGCTCAAAGGCACGTGCAACCACCAGGATCACGCCGGCGTGGGCGCGGCGGTGCCGGACGCATTGCAGTACTTCCGCGTCCGCAAGCTCCAGGAGATGGGCTGCAACGCGCTGCGCACTTCGCATAATCCACCCACTCCCGAACTGCTCGACGCGTCCGACGAACTCGGCATGCTGGTGTTCGACGAGACCCGCATGATGTCGTCGAACCCGGAAGGGCTCCAGCAGTACGAAAACCTGGTGCGCCGCGACCGCAACCACCCCAGCGTCTTTATGTGGTCGATGGGCAACGAAGAGGGCACCGCCGCCACCGACCGCGGCTTCCTGATCCTCTCCGCCATGAAAGCCGTATCGACGAGGGAGGATGGTTCGCGGCCGGTTTCCATCGCCCCTCTCGGCGGCAACAACATGGGCAAGTTCGGATTCGCGGCGTGCGATGTGCAGGGTTACAACTATGCCGATCCGGCCGCAGAGGCTTTCCATAAGGCCAATCCGAAAGTCCCGGTCATGGGCACCGAGCAGGTCAGCGCCGTGGCCACGCGCGGCATTTATGTTATGGACCCGCAGCATGGCTACGTCGGCTCGTACGACCCCTACACCACCACCGGCCGCGCGTCCTGCGAAGGTTGGTGGCGCTTCTGCAATGCGCGCCCATGGATGTCGGGCGGTTTCATCTGGACCGGCTTCGATTATCGCGGCGAACCCTCGCCCTACCAGTGGCCCAACATCAGCTCGCAGTACGGCATTATCGATACCTGCGGATTCCCCAAGGACAGCTTCTATTACTTCCAGGCATGGTGGACCGCCAAACCGGTGCTGCACCTGTTTCCGCACTGGAACTGGCCCGGCATGGAAGGCAAAGAGATTGCCGTTTGGGTGTACTCGAACCTCGACCGGGTGGAACTGTTCCACAATGGCCAGAGCCTCGGCGCCCAGGACATGAAGAAGGATTCGCACCTGGCCTGGAACGTGAAATACGCTCCCGGCTCGATCGAAGCGCGAGGGTTTAAGGACGGCAAGCAGGTGCTCACGGCGAAGCGCGATACGGTGGGTCCGGCAGCCAGACTCGTGCTTACCGCCGACCGCCACGAAGTCTCGGCCGATGGCGAAGACGTTGCCACCTTCGCCGTCGAAGTGCAGGACGCGCAGGGCCGGCTGGTGCCGATCGCGGATAACCAGGTCGATTTTCGGGTGACCGGGCCGGGGAACGTCATCGGCGTCGGTAATGGCGACCCGACCTGCCACGAATCCGATCGGGGCACGACGCGCAAAGCCTTTTCCGGCCTCTGCATGGCGCTGGTACAGTCCACCAAGGAGGGCGGCAGCATTGCCGTCGAGGCGTCCTCCCCGGGGCTGACGGCGGCCACAGTGACCATCGCCTCGAAATCCGCCAGGCTTCGTCCGCAAGTGCCGGTATGGGAACGCGAGATACCCTCCGGAGCGGGTATCACGGGCCTGTGGCGGCCCGAACCGCCGGCCGTGCCCGCCGGACGCGGCGGCGGCGGCTTCTTCGGTTTCGGTGCCGCGGCCGGTGTGTTCACCTTCCGGCAGAACGGCAGCGTGCTGACGGGGGTCGTGGAAGGCGCCAGCGGAGGCCGCGGCGGAGGCGGGGAAACGCCGGCCGAAATCGAAGAAGGCAAAGTGGAAGGCAGCAGCGTCTCCTTCCGCGCCGCTAACGCGACCTACAGCGGAACGCTCGAAGGCGACGTGATCACGCTCCAGCGGACCGGCGGCCCCAGCTTCGGCCGCGGAAACCGCCGCGCTCCCGCCGAACCGACGGGCCCGCGACCCGCCATTGGTCCCCCGCCCGATGGCTCCGACCCATCGTCGGGAGCCTTTTTCGGACTCTCCCGGGGCGGCGGCGGAGCCCGCGGCCCGCAGACACCCCCGCCCATCCGGCTGCACCGCGCGAAGCGATAGGCAGGCGGGAGGGCGAACGAATCCGGCCCTCCCGCATCCCGGACGAAACCTGCCCGCGGTCGTGGGCCGTGGGCAGGTTTCCTGGCCTATTGCTTCGCGGAGTGGCTGTGGGCGGCCCAGGCTTGTTCGAAGGTCTCCCGCGGCACGAACGAATCCTGCGTCCCGATGGCCAGCGTCGAAAGCGCCGCGTACACATTGGCTCGCGCCGCTGCTCCGGCCTCATCCGCGCCACCGGCCAGGAATGTGGCGAACGCGCCGATGAACGCATCTCCGGCGCCCGTGGTGTCCACCGGCGTGACGCGGTACGGCGGCAGGGCCATGCCGGGATGGGTGGCCGTGGCCAGAAACGCCCCATTAGAGCCCAGCGTGATGATCACGTTGCGCAGACCCTGTTTGCGCAACCCTTCGGTGCAGATGTGCGCGTCCGCAATGGTGTGCATGGGCATGCCGGCCAGGGCTTCCGCCTCGGTCTCGTTGGGGATCACGTACTCCGCGTGGGCGAGTTCCGCGATCTCCATCGACTGCGCCGGCGCCGGGTTCACGATTGCGCGGATCTCGTGCCGGCGGGCGAAGCGCAGCGTGTAGTACACCGTCTCCAGCGGAATCTCGAGCTGGAGCACGATGCAGTCCGCCGAGCGCAGCAGGTCCGCCGCCGCGTCGATATCGGCGGGCAGCAGCAGGTCGTTGGCGCCCTTCACCACCAGAATGCGATTCTGTCCGGAGCGGTCCACGAAGATCGGCGCCACCCCGCTCGATACCCCCGGCGTCACCAGCACGCAGCCGGTTTCGACGCCGCGCGTTTTGAAGTTCTCGATGGTGGCGCTCCCGAACAGGTCGTCGCCTACCCGCGCCACCATGGAGACGCGCGCTCCGCACAGCCGCGCCGCCACCGCCTGGTTCGCTCCTTTCCCACCAAAGCCGAGGTGAAACCCGCGCCCGAAGATGGTCTCTCCCGGGTTAGGAAAACGGTCCGTGAAAGTGGTGAGATCGGTATTGGCGCTGCCTACCACTACGATGTGCGGCTGCCGGTCCATAGGATCATTGTAGGCATGGAGACCGATCCCACGCGCCGTTTTTCCTCCCGGGTGGAAGCGTATATCCGCTACCGTCCCTCGTACCCGGATGCCATGCTGCCGCTGCTCGTCCGCGAATGCGGGCTCGCCCCCGCCACCCGGGTGGCCGATGTCGGCTCGGGCACCGGCATGCTCGCCAACCGGTTCCTCCGCTTCGGCTGCGAGGTATGGGGGGTGGAGCCGAACCTGGAAATGCGCGACGCCGGCGAGCACCTCCTGGCCGATTTTCCCCGCTTCCACAGCGTGGACGGCCGCGCCGAAGCCACCGGCCTACCGGACCATTCGGTGGACCTGGTGGCCGCCGGCCAGTCCTTCCACTGGTTCGAGCCGGAGCGGGCCCGGACCGAATTCCGCCGCATCGCCGCGCCGCCCGGCTGGGTGGTGCTGATCTGGAATGAGCGCCTGGTCACGGGCAGCTTTCTCGAACGGTATGAAGAGCTGCTGCACCGCTATTCGCCCGAGTACGAGCAGGTGGATCATCGCCGCATCGGGGCCGCCGCCATGGATCGCCTGCTGGGCGAGGGCGCATGGCGCGCGGCCAGCTTCCCCAACGAGCAGCAGTTCGATCTGGAGGGCCTGCTGGGACGCCTGCATTCCTCCTCCTACGCGCCCGAACCGGATTCGCCCCAGTACGACTCGATCAATGAGGACATGGCGCGCCTCTTCGCGGAGACCGAGCGCGATGGCTTGGTCTGGTTCCGCTACGAAACCAAGGTGTACTACGGCGTGGTCGGCTCGTGACAGAGGCAGACGCGTTCCCCCGTGGTCCGCAGGGTGCCGCCGGTGAAAGCGGAGAGTGCGTCCTCGATGGTGGCGGGCTCGGCCAGCACCAGCGGCTCGATGCCATGCGCGCGCAGCGATTTCACGGCGCCCTCGCCGATGCCGCCGCAGATCACCGCCACGCAGCCTTCCAGCAGTTCCACGAACGTCTTGTGGTTCCCGCATCCATCGGCGGCGCGGGCGCGGGTCGCGATTTGTGCGATGCGGCCGTCCTCGACATGGAATACCTGAAACGAAGTGCTGCGCGCCAGGTGGTCACAAACGGAAATCCCATCGGCGGTGCCAATCGCGAGTTGGATCGAGCTCATGCAAGCTCCACGGTAACTCATTTCACCCGGAAGGTCCCGGCGCCATTCCGCGGCTACCGGAGTACCGAGAAGATGGCCATGGTCCCCTGATAGCTCCACTGGTTGAGCCAGTAGCCCAGGCTGGTAGCAGCCATGGCGACGATTAGCAGCATGAAGCCGAACCGCGCCAGCTCGGCGTACACCACCATTGGAATCCGCGCCGCCAGCAGCAGCTTGGAGCCATCCAGCGGAGGCACCGGGAGCAGGTTGAACAGTGCCAGATAGAGACTCAGTTCCACGCCGCGAATGGCGAACTGCGCCAGGTTGGGTACGCGGTGCAGCAGCAGGACCGCCGCCACCGCCAGGATCACCGCCAGCACCACGTTGCTGAGCGGACCCGCCAGAGACACCACCGCCAGGCCATTGAGACCGCCGCGCAGCTTCGATGGATCGGTGCGCACCGGCCGGCCCCAGCCCAGAAAGCCGGCGCCCAACAGCGACGTGATGAGCGGCAATAGCACCGTGCCGATCCAGTCCACGTGCGCCAGCGGATAGAGCGTGACGCGCCCTTCCCGCCGCGGCGTGTCGTCTCCCAGGCGCGTGGCCACCCACGCGTGGGCAAACTCGTGCGGGACCGTAATGAGCCACAGCAGGACGACGTTGACCAGGGCCGCGTAGAAGTCAAGGTGCATGGGATTGCCGGTTTATTCCCGTCGCTGAATGGCCGCCCACAGACCGAGCAGCGCGGCCAGGACTGCCAGAATTGCAAGGATCATTGCCGATAGGGATATTGTAGCTGCGCTCAGCGGGTGCGCAGGGCGCGGCCGAGGAGAAAACCCGCCACCACCGCCGCCACGATCCACGCCGCCGGGCGTCCGCCGACCGCCTTGCCGATGCCGGCCGCCACGCCTTTCCACTCGTGATCCTGGACAAAATTTGCCGCGCGGCGCACCCTGGTGGCGGCCTGGCGAACCCTACGGCTGGCGCCGATCTTGCGGGCAAGATTGTCCATCAGCCGCGCGGCGGTTTCGCGGGATTGGGCCAGTTCGGAATCCAGGTCGCCCGAGCCTCGCGCGGGAGTCGTTTCATCGGGCACTGACGAATTCTCCGGTGCTGCTCTCAATCATAGCGCCGGCGCGCGACCCGGGATGGGCGATTGGATACGGCGCATCGCCAGGCGCCGTCTGGCGTGCGCGGTGCCTCAGATGCGCCCGAACTTCGCCACCGCTTCTTTGATCGATTTGAACTTCTCGATGAACGGCAGCATGGTGTGTTCCGTGTTGTCCAGTTCCTGCGCTTTCTTCAGGACGTCCGCCGCCTTGTCCTTGGGCACCACCGCCACCCCGTCTTCATCGCCCACCACGATATCGCCCGCATTCACGCGCACGCCTGCGCAGGTCACCGGGATGTTGGCTCCGGCGAAGCGATAGTGGTTGATGGTGGTCGAGGGGACCACCCCGCGGCTGAACACCGGGAACTGAATCCGCCGGATGGTCGGCGTATCGCGCACCCCGCCATCGACCACGGCGCCCACCATGCCGCGCGCCTTCATCGCCGTCGCCATCAGCGCGCCGATGCCCGCGTAATCCACGCCGTTTTCGAGCACCATCACGTAGATCGTTCCCGGGGCCGCCGCGTCGATGGCGTCCAACATGCCCTGCGATGCCTTCGAGCCGTCCTTGTGCTCCTCTTTCTTCATCAGGACCGTCACGGCCGGACCGGCAATCTTGGTGGTCGCCAGCGCCCGCATCTCGTGCGACATGTACGCCCGCTGTCCGTAAAGCTGCTCCATGGCATCCGCCACCGAGGCCACTTCGACGTTCCGGAAGCCCTCCATCAAGGGGTCGCCCGCGGGTTGCGCCATCAGCCACACCGCGGCCACCGCCGCCAGCACACCGCTCAGGCACAGGATCTTTTTCATTTCGGCTATCTGCCTCCGTGAAAAGAGTAACGCACTTCGCCCGCTTCCCGCACCGGGCCCGCGGCGCGACGCCTCAGCGGCCCCGGCGCGCGGCCGCGGTGACGGGCGCCGGTTTCTTTTTCTCGCCAATCAGCCGCCAGGCCTCGCACAGGTGTGCCGTCAGCTCGTCATCGTCGATGCGCTCGAGCTCGATCCCCACCCAACCGCGCACGCCCACGTAGGGCGGCCGGAAGTACTTCTCCGGCCACGTGCCGGCCAGCGCCGCCTGCGAGCCCGGCGCCGCTGCGATCCACACCGCGAGGTGCCCGTCGTCATGGTGATTGTCGACGAACATGGCGTACACCCTGTTGTGCACGAAGAAGGTGGGCGCGCCGTGCGACGGACGCTCCGAGGTGCCGGGCAACGCCCCGCAAATCCGCCGCACCCGGTGGAGTTGCTCCTCCGTCGTCTCCGCATCCCATCGTTGCCCCATGGATTGTTCTCCTCCTCCGGCACCGCTCTGGTCTCACTATACACGGGGCCATGGTTCCAGGCGCCGTCCGTGCCGCGCTGTGGCGCTCCTTCTCCACGGGAAGCGTACACTGAGATCATGCGTTGGCTCCCCGGTCTCCTTTTGCTTGCGGTGCAACCGCTCCTGGCGGGGCAGGCCGCCGACATCGCCCGCGCCATACGGGAAAACAGTTTCGATCGCGATGAATGCTACCGCGTCCGCGATCTCACCGTGGTGAAAGAGGACATCCGCATCTATCTCACCGATGGCCATCTGATCTTCAGCAAACCGGTGGCGGGACGCCGTATCGCCGCGGTATTCACCGCCGATGTGGAAGGGGGCGACGGCGAGGTCCTGCTGCTTCCGCCGGACCGTGCCGAGCGCCGCTCCCTGGCCGGCTACATCGACACCCCCAACCTGGACGAGCACTTCCGCGCCGCCGTCCTGCTGTTCACCGGCGATGACTACGACCGCCTGAAATCGGAGATTCCGCGCAACCCGTCCAACAAGAAGGCTCCCGAAGTGGGCGCCCTGCTGGATGAAGAGTGGACCCCGGTGCTGCGCAATCTCGGCGAAAGCTACCAGGCGCGGCTGGTGCTCGATCTCCTGAATCCGCCCGGCCGACGCCCCGGGCTCTTCGCCGCCGTGTTCAACAGCATCAACCACGGCAATTTCGATATCTCCTTCGATTCCGCCGCCAGCGAACAGATCATCGCCGGGCAGCTTTCCACCCGCAACAACCGGCTCTTCTTCGACGTGTGGACCAGCTTTCAGGCCCGGTCTTACCGCAAGAACCCGGTACCGTCGCTCAGCGACGTGACCAGCCGCGACTTCCGCATCGAAGCCACGCTCGAGCCGGACCTGTCGCTCACCGCCGTCACACGGGTGAAGATTACGCCCAACGCCGACAACCTGGTCGCCACCACCTTCGATGTCGCCCCGCAGATGGAGGTCACCGCCGTCACCGTGGATGGACGGCCCGCCGAAGTGCTCCAGCGCGATTCGCTGCGCCTCAACGCCACCCGCGGCGGCAATAACCTATTCCTGGTGGTGCCGCCCGAACCGCTGCGCGAGGGGCGCGAATACGAGTTCGAGTTCCACCACTCCGGCAAGGTCATCTTCGACGCCGGCGATCGCGTCTTTTACGTCTCCGCCCGCGGCAACTGGTATCCCATGCAGGGTTCGCAGTTCGCCAACTATGACCTCCGCTTCCGCTACCCGAAGGATCTCGACCTGGTCGCCGCCGGCGAGGTCGTCGAAGACACCACCGAGGGCGACTGGCGGATCACGCGGCGGCGCACCAGTTCCGCCATCCGCACCGCCGCCTTCAACCTGGGCGAATATGCCCACGTGCGGCTCCAGCGCAGCGGCTATACCATCGACGTCTGCGCCAACAAGGCCCTGGAACGCGCCCTGCGTCCCAAGCCGCAGCCCGTGCCCCTGCCCGAACCGCCCATCGGCGCCCGGGCGCGCCGCCCCATGGAGTCGATCGGCCACACCACCATTACGCCGCCCGCGCCCGATCCCCTGGGGCGCCTGGAGAGCCTCGCCGCAGAAGTGGCTTCCTCGATGGAATTCATGACATCGAAGTTCGGGCCGCCGGCCTTGCCGCACCTCACCGTGTCCCCCATCCCGGGCACGTTCGGCCAGGGCTTCCCCGGCCTCATCTACCTGTCCACGCTCGCCTACCTCAAAAAGGTGCCCGGCTCCGCGGTGATCGACGGCGAGCCCCAGGACCTCTTCTTCCAGGACCTACTGCAGGCCCACGAGGTGGCGCACCAATGGTGGGGCAACCGCATCACCGTGAACTCCTACCGCGACTACTGGCTCATGGAGGCGCTGGCCAACTACTCCGCCCTGCTCTATGTGGAGAAGAGCAAGGGAACGCGCGACATGGACGTGATGCTGGACAGCTACCGCACCGCCCTGCTGGCCAAAGGCGAGACCGACCAGACCGTCGAATCCGCCGGCCCCATCGTTCTTGGCACGCGCCTGCTGAATTCACTCGAGCCCCGCGCCTGGCGGGCGGTAACCTACGGCAAAGGTTCGTGGATTCTTCAGATGCTGCGGCGGCGGATGGGCGACGAGAACTTCTTCGCGATGCTGGCCGACCTGGCGAAACGTTTCGACCGCAAGGAAATCTCCACCGAAGCCTTCCGCCTGCACGCCGCGCAGTATCTTCCGCCTAAATCGGACGATCCGAAACTGGAAGCCTTCTTCGACCAGTGGGTCTACGGAACCGGCATCCCCAGCCTGGGCCTCACCTATTCCCTGAAGGGCAAACGCGCTGCGCTGCGGCTGGTCGGCACCCTGACCCAGTCCGATGTGGACGACGAGTTCAGCGCCCTGACCCCGATCGAAATTCAGGTGGCGCGCGGCCGCACCATCACCCACTGGGTCCGCTCCTCCAACACCCCGATCACCTTCACCGTACCGCTGAAGCAGGCGCCCCTGAAAGTGCAGCTCGATCCGCACCACGCCGTGTTGCGCCGGTGACCGGTGGTCCCTCCGCCCCCCGTGTCCGGATGGGAACGATCGCACCGCCGCTGAGTTCCCCAAGAAAAAAAGAGCGCCCGGGCCGGCATTTTCCGCATGCATAAATGGAGGGGCGTCCGTCGTGCCTGTAGAATTTCGCGAGGTATTCCCCAATGCGGGGTTCGATGATCGTACGCCCGCCGGTGGGCCCGGCATTGTGGTCCCCTACAAGGGTGCCGCCGTGGTGATGCTGAAAACGGGGCTGCTGCGGGTCTTCAAAATCACCGGTAATGCCCTGGTAGGCGGGGCGCACGAAGCGGGCCACTATCTCGGCGCACTGAGCGAGTCCGGCAAATTCAGCGCGCGTTATGGACACCAGGGGACCGACCCGATTCTGCTGATGCGGGACGGCGGCCCCGGGTACAAGATCCCGTTTTCGCTCGTCACCGATTTCAACAAGGGCTATCGGGCGTAGGCCGGCCCGACACCCGGCACGTCGCCTATATCGCCGCCAGGATCAGCGCCAGCGCCGCCGCGCTCACAATCCAGGTGGTGCCGTCCTTCGTGGCGAACAGCACCGGGTCGTCATGCATGCGCCCGCGCAGTGTCATCATCCACAGCCGCACCTGCCAGAACAGGATCAGGGGTGCCAGCAGCCACAGCACCATCGGATGGCGATACATGATCCGCACCTGGTCGCTGTTGAGATACAGCACCAATACCAGTGCCGCTGTAAACGACGCCGCGATCCCGCACGCCGTCACCAGCTCCGAGTCGCCCAGGGTATATCCGCGGCCGTCCGGCGTTCCGCCCACGGCCCGCAACTCGGCCGCGCGCTTGCAGAACGCCAGCCCCAGGAACAGGAACAACGCGAACGCCAGCAGCCAGTCGGTGACATGGATGCGGGTGGCCACTCCGCCGGCGAGGATCCGCAGCACATACAGCCCCGCCAGGAAAAATACGTCGAGCGGCGCGTGCCGCTTGATGCGGAATGAGTACAGACCCGACATCAAGGCGTATAGCGCCGTCAGCCCGAGCGCGGCCGCAGAGATCAGCCCGGCCAACGCCAGCCCCCCGGCCAACGCCAGCACCATCACCGCCAGCCCCGATGACGCCGAGAGCGCGCCGCTGGCGAACGGCCGCAGCCGTTTGCGCGGGTGCGCCCGGTCCGCCGCGGCGTCCAGCAGGTCGTTGACGATATATAAGGATGAGGCGCACAGACTCAGTGAAGCGAACATCAGCGCCGCCGCGCTCAGCACCGCCGGCTCGTTCCAGCGGTGCGAGGTGACTACCGGCACGAACACCAGCAGGTTCTTCACCCATTGGTGCACCCGCAGTCCCGCCGCCCAGGAGCGGACCGCGCGTGGCGGTACCGCTTCCGTCGCGGCCGGGCTGGTGCCGTGCTGGCTGGTCATCGGAAGCTCCTTCATTTTAGTGCCACGCGCGCAGGCCCGCCATCGCCGCCGCTGGTCCGAGAGGGCCCTGCGGGCGGACGACGCGCCGGGCACGCCCCGGTGCCGGTTAGGCGCGCGTGGCCGGTTGTCCGGTCAGCTCCATGGTTTCCGAGCCGATTCCGTCCCCCGGAAGGGTGATGGTGAAGCGCGTTCCCTTGCCGGGCGCGCTGTCGACGGCGATCGTGCCGCGGTGGGCTTTCACGATCCAGGCCACGAAGCTCAGGCCCAGGCCGAGTCCCTGCTCGGCGCCAGGCGCCGGTCCCGAGCCGGGAACACGGTAGAAGCGGTCGAAGATGTACGGCAGGTGCGCCGTTGCGATCCCGCGCCCGGTGTCTTCCACCACCAGTTCGATCGCTTCGGGCCTCTTCGCCAGCGACATGCGGACCGACCCTCCGCGCGCCGTGAACTTGATGGCGTTGGAGAGGAGGTTGGTGATCATCCGCTCGATCTGCACCCGATCCACCCGGGCGGGGCACTCGGCCGGCAGGTCGGCGGAGAGCAGCAGTCCCGCTTCTTCGGCCGGAATCTGGAACTGCTCCACCAGGTCTCCCACCACTTCACACAGATTCAGCCGCGCCTTCTGCAACACCAGTTGTCCCGATTCCGCCTGCGAGAGCAGGAGCAGGGCGCGCACGATCTGCGACAGGCGGTCGATATCCTGCAAGGCGTTGAACATGGCCTCGCGGTACTGCTCGGTGGTCTTGGCAGTGAACAGGGCCACTTCGAGCTGGCCGCGAATCGCCGTAATCGGCGTGCGGAGCTCGTGCGACACGTCGGCGGAGAATTGCTTCATCTGCTGGAACGAAGTCTCCAGGCGGTCGATCATGCGGTTGAAGGTGAGAATAAGATAGTCGAGCTCGTCCCCGGATTGGCGCGGGGGAATGCGCAAGCTGAGATTGGAGCCGGTGATCCGCTGCGCGGTGCGGGCCACTTCTTTGACGGGCGTGAGCACACGCCCGGTCATGATCCAGCCGAGAAAGGAGCCGAGGATCAGCGCGCCGGGGATGACGGCGATATAGCGCCAGGTCAGGGTGCGCAGGATCTTGTCGCTATCGGCAAGCGGGGCGCCGATCGCCACATAATAAGGCAGGTGCCGGCCCGGCGCCAGGTGACCTTCGTCAAGCACGATACCGGCGCGAATCAGAAACCGCTCGCCGCGTTGATTGTGGCGGTAGTCCCACCAGACTTTGCCGAGGGTGCCCGGTTTTTGGACAGCCATCGCCTGGGCGGCCTCGTGCACCCGCTGCCGGACCAGCGCGGGGGGATCGATGCCGATCTCGTCGTAGGTGTTGGAGTACTCCGGCTCCTTGGTGGTGGCGTCCTGAATGAGGTTCCCGTCCTGGTCGGCGATCATGTAAATCTTCTTGATGTCGCCGACAATGCTGGCTTCGTCCGGGTCGTCCTCGGCGTAGTACCAGCTGGAGGCGTTCTTGCCCAGGTCGGGATCACGGTCGATGCGCAGGTAGCCCTTGGTGGCGGCCCATTCCTTGTCCAGAATCTCGTGCACCTGAAGATCGAGCGAGTACACCAGGCTGGCCCGAAAATATCCCGCCACGCCCACCAGCAATACCGTGAAGAACAAGGCGTAGGTGGCGGTAAGACGGAAACGGAGCCCGCGCGTCAGGCGGCGGAGATCGCGCTTCCCGACCACGTCACACCTGCCGCTCGGAGGCGGGCTCGCCGGCACGCTCCGCCTGTTTTTCCGGCCCTTCGATCATGTAGCCGATCCCGCGCACCGTCTGGATGAGCTTTTGCGGAAAGCGGTCGTCGATCTTGCTGCGCAGGTGGCGAATGTAGACATCGACGATATTGGTCAGCCCGTCGTAATCCATATCCCAGACGTGCTCGACAATCATGGTACGGCTCAGCGGACGGCCGCGGTTGCGCATCATGTATTCCAGAATTCCAAATTCCTTGGGGGCGAGGTCGATGGTATCGCCGCTGCGGGCGACCTTGCGACGGATGCAATCGAGCGTCAGATCGGCCACCTGCAGGCGCTCCGGCGTGGGCTGACCGCGGCGCAGCAGGGCCCGCACGCGCGCCAGCAGTTCCACGAACGCGAAGGGCTTCACCAGGTAATCGTCGGCGCCCTGCTCCAGGCCCTTGACGCGGTCGTCGAGTTGGCCGCGCGCGCTCAGGATCAACACGGGCGGTCCGCCGTTGCGGTTGCGGACGCGCTCGAGCACCTTGAGGCCGTCCATGTCGGGGAGCATCAGGTCGAGGACGATCAGGTCATAATTGGTGGAGTGGATGTGGTCGAGCGCGGCCGCTCCGGTGGGCGCGGCATCGACGGCGTACCCCGCCCCTTCCAGTCCACGACACAAGAAGTCGGCGATTCGTTTCTCGTCCTCGACGACCAGGAGTCGCATGTGATCTCAGCTTAGCCTAACCCGCCGGAGCCTACTTGAAGCGCAGCGTGATGCGGTCTTCGCGCCCGCCATAGTGCAGTTCCAGGTCTTTCATTTTCTGCTTTTCCATGGCGAAATAGAGGAGGCCCTGAACCGGTTCGGAGATCTTGCCGTCGCGCAGAATCTTGGCATCGAGAACCTTCTTGATCGGGTTGGCGCTGTCCTCGCTCTTCATGGTGGATTTGGCGTTGCCCTTGTCGCTATCGCCGCCGCCCCCACCCATCATGCCTCCGCCCAGCCCGATGCCGCTCAAGCCGCGGGTGCGCCGCGTCTGCGCGCCTTCCTCGGAGACCACCAGGGCTTCCTGCCCGGCGATCTGGCTGCCCACGAATGGCTGAGCCTTTTCACCGTCTTTGTCGGTGCGGAGGAGGAAGTCGTCGCGATCGATCACGACGTCCTTGCCGTACTTCGGTTCTATCTTGACATCGGCGACGATGTAGTGGCCGCCGAGATCGGAGCCGATCAGGTCCTTAATTTCGGCAGGGTCGATATAGAGCGTGGCGGTGAGGATGAGGTCTTCATTCTCGCCGCGGACGGTGCTCATGGTTTTCTTGGAGGCCGCCGCGAGCGCCACAGCGACGGCGAAAATTGCCAACCAGCGGCGGCAAGCCATCAAGAGAAGTCCTCTGCTCCGATTATACCGTCGCCAACCCCTGGATAGCAGCCAGCAGTGGGACTCCTCGACCGCTCGGCAAGAGCGGAAGGTCGACCCTTCGTCCCTTTGAAATCAATAACCTGGAAACGCCGGCCGCAAATGATTAACAGTTTGTGGGCTTCTTGTGGGCTTCCTGCCACCGCCTTCGGGGGCCGAAGGACTGCGAGCGAAGGCGGTTCGCCGCCCGGTGGTCAACCACATATTCCCTGCGACAAATGGCGCTGCGCCACACTGGTACAATATGAGTTTCACAAACAACAGGAGCCTGATCCCCCATGGATGAACGAGAGCGCGCCCGCGCCCTAGACCTTGCCCTGGTCGCAATCGAGAAGCAGTTCGGCAAAGGCTCGATCCTGCGCCTCGGGTCGAAGGATGCCATCGTGCCCGTATCGGTGGTCTCGACCGGCTCGATTTCGCTCGATGCCGCCCTGGGTGTGGGAGGCTTTCCGCGCGGCCGCATCATCGAGATATTCGGACCGGAGTCATCCGGAAAGACGACCATTGCGCTGCAAGCCGTGGCCGAAGCCCAGAAGAAAGGCGGGATTGCCGCGTTCATCGATGTGGAGCACGCGCTCGACCCATCCTATGCCCGGAAGCTGGGCGTGGACGTGGACAACCTCCTGGTCTCGCAGCCCGATTACGGCGAGCAGGCGTTGGAGATCACCAACCACCTGGTGGGGTCGGCGCAGATCGATGTGCTGGTGGTGGACTCCGTGGCGGCGCTGGTTCCCAAAGCCGAACTGGATGGAGAGATGGGCGACAGCCACATGGGGGTGCAGGCGCGCCTCATGTCCCAGGCGCTACGCAAACTCACCGGAGCGGTCAGCCGGTCCCGCACCTGTCTGATCTTCATCAACCAGATCCGCGAGAAAATCGGCGTGATGTTCGGGAATCCGGAAACCACCACCGGCGGACGAGCGCTGAAGTTCTACGCGACGGTACGGGTGGACATCCGCCGCATCGCGGCCATCAAGGATGGCGACAGCGTGATCGGCAATCGCACCAAAGTGAAGGTGGTAAAAAATAAGGTAGCGTCGCCCTTCCGCGAAGCGGAATTCGATATCATTTACGGCGAAGGCATCTCGAAGGAAGGCGACCTGATCGATCTCGGCGTGGCGCAGAACCTGGTGGAGAAGAGCGGGTCCTGGTTCAGCTACAAGGGCGAGCGCATCGGCCAGGGACGCGAGAACGCGCGCCAGTTCCTCAAAGACAATGCCGACATCCGCCAGAACATCGATACGGAATTGCGCAAACAACTCGGCCTGCTGAAGTCCGAGCCGGCGCCCTCACCCGAAGCGCCGCCTGCCAACTCCGCCGCCAAGCCCGCGCCGGCGCGGCGGTAGCGGAGCACCGGCGGCATCTCAAGGGGGCACCCTTTTTGAGCGAAGAACACCGCCAGCGCACCATCCGGCTCAAGCTGTCGCGGGCCGAGCTTCCGGCGGCCTCCGCCATTTCGACCTCTTTCCCCTCGCTGGACGCGGCGCTCGGGGTGGGCGGCCTGCCCCGCGGGTCGATCGTGGAAATTTTCGGACCGGCGGCGTGCGGCAAGACGACTCTGGCGCTTCAGATGGTGGCGCACCTGATGCGGAGCGGCGGTGCCGCGGCCTGGCTGGATGCGGAGGGAACGTTCGATCCCGGCTATGCCGCGACGCTCGGCATCGAAATCGGGCGGCTGCCGGTGCTGCAGCCGGGCTCCGCCGAGCAAGGCCTGGAAATGATCCAGCGGCTGGTCTCGACGGCTGCGCTGCACCTGCTGGTAGTCGATTCCGCGGCGGCGCTGGTCCCCGAGCTCGAACTGAGCTCCGGGCTGGGCGATGCCGGCGGTGGATTGCAGGGGAGGGTTCTGGCGTCTGGACTGCGACGCGTGCGCCCTGCTCTCGAACGGACGGGCACGTGCCTGCTGTTCCTCAATCAGGATCGCGCGCGCCGGCTGCGGTCGGGCGAGGAAACGGAGACTTCGGCGGGAGGAGCCACGCTCAAGCTGCATGCCGCCGTGCGCATCGTGGTAAGTCCGGTAGCAGACCGGCGTCTACGCTATCGCATATTGAAAAATAAGGCTGCGGCGCCGTTCGCGGCGGGCGAACTCGGGTGGGAACCCGGCACGGGATTCGTGGAATGCCCGTAAAACGGGCCTTCCAGCGTGTACCTCTCAAAAAAACCCCGGAAATACGGCCTTTTTTCGCTCATTTCCCTTTACATCAACAGGCCCTTCCCTTATGATTGATAACGATTTGGGACCTGGCGTTTCACGTTCGAGGCACGCGGCGGTCCCGAAACTGTTCGATGGTGATTGTTGATGCGGGTCGCGCCGGGTGCGTGTTCCGCTGTAACGCGAATATAGACGGGAGAATCAAAGGAGTAATATGGCGAATCAGAGAATGACCCAGACGCAATTGGTGCGGTCCCTCGCCGAGAGCTGCGAGGTAAACAATAAGACTGCCCGCGGCTTCCTGGATTGCTTGTCGACCATGGCCATCGCCGAGGTCAAGAAGAACGGCGTATTCGTTCTGCCCGGTATCGGCCGGCTGGTGCGTGTGGACCGCAAAGCGCGCATCGGACGCAACCCGGCCACTGGCGAGTCGATCAAAATCCCGGCCAAGAAGGTCGTGAAGTTCCGCGTGGCCAAGGCCGCCAAGGACGCAATCGTTCCGCCCAAGAAGGCGAAGTAGACTTTCCTCCAAAAACAAAAAACCCCGCGAAGCCGTGTGGCCAGCGGGGTTTTGGTTTTGGATCTTTGAAGCCGAGACGGAACCAGTTCACCTTGCGAAACTGTTCCTCGAAGCCTAGGCCTGCTTCTTCTCTTCGACCTGTTTCTCCTCTTCCTTCAAAGCGGTCTTAAAGTTTTTGATGCCTTCCCCTAGACCCTTGGCCAGTTCGGGGAGCTTTTTGGCTCCGAACAACAGAACAAATACGCAGGCGATGACCAGGATTTCAGGAAAGCCAAGACCGCCGAGGGCACCAGCGAGCTGAATGCCAGTGGGTTCCATACGGCCTCCTTCTTAATGCATTGTAGCGAATTTTACGCGTCTTTGCCGGACCGACCCCGACGGTCGGCCTGGCTCAGCGGAAGATGGACTGCAAGTCCTGAATGTCCTGCCGCATGCGGGCCGAGTAGGGGGCCAGCAGCACGTTGACCGCAAACCACACGGTGGATAGCGAAATCAGCATGCCGGTCAGCCGGCTTCGGCCCAGCACCAGGCGCAGGATCATGGCCACCACGAACGGCAGAACCGCCGTGGCCACGCGGGCGTGCGGACTGAGGCTCTCAAAGAGTTCAAGCGGCACTATCGGAGTGTAGCTTTGGAGTCAATTCGACGGTCAAGCTGCCATCGGTTAAGCGCCCGCTGCTTACCGCGTTGAACAACGCCACCCTGCCGGACGGGGGTGCGGGATAATGGCGGGTGAAAGGCGCCATGGACTTCAAGGAGCAGCTCAAATCCGCGGTTCCCATCGAGAAGGTCGTGGGCGAATACGTGCGCCTGAAGAAGAGCGGAACGCAGCGCTTGATGGGCCTGTGCCCGTTTCACAGCGAGAAGACGGCCTCCTTCACGGTCCAGATCGTGCTCCAGATTTACAAATGCTTTTCCTGCGGCGCGGGCGGGGACGTCTTCGATTTCGTGATGAAGATCGAGGGCATCAGCTTCTACGAAGCCCTGAAGCTGCTCGCCGAACGCAACGGCATTGCCATGCCGAAGCGCTCGTTTGTCGCCGACGAGGACACCCGGCTGCGCGAAGCGGTGTTCCAGATGCACGAACTTGCCGGGGAGCGTTTCCGCGCCGGCCTCCAGTCGTCGGCCGGAGAGCCGGCGCGAGCTTACCTGGCGCGGCGCGGCGTCTCTCCGGAGACCATCGAACGCTTCGGTCTGGGCTATGCGGAACGCTCCGGGCGGACGCTGCTGCGCATTTTCGAACAGCGCGGCCTCGCGCCCCCGCAGATCGAGGAGTCGGGCCTGGTCCGCAAGCGCGACGACGGCAGTTTCTACGATTACTTTCGCAACCGTCTCATGTTTCCGATCCACAACGAATCGGGCAAAATTGTCGGTTTTGGTGGCCGGGCGTTGGCGGACGATGACATTCCCAAGTACTTAAATTCCCCGGAAACGCCGATATATAAGAAGAGCAGCGTGCTTTACAATCTGCACCGGGCAAAGGAGGGCATTCGAAAAGAGGATCGGGCGATTCTGGTGGAAGGGTACATGGATGCGATCGGCGTCACGGCGGCGGGCTTCGCGCCGGTGGTGGCCAGTTGCGGCACATCGCTCACCGCGCCCCAGGTGCGGATGCTCAAGCGGCATTCGGACCGGATTGTAGTGAATTTCGATCCCGACGCGGCGGGCGCCAATGCCGCCGAACGTTCCATCCACCTGCTCCTCGAAGAGGGTATGAAAGTCCGCATCATGGAACTCGATGGCGGCCTCGACCCCTACGAGTACTGCAAGGAGCGCGGCGCTGCCGCGTACCAGGCGCGGCTCGACGGTGCCAAGGGGTACTTCTACTGGCTCGCCGACCGGGCCCGCCAGAAACACGACATCCATACCAGCGAAGGCGTGGTGAGCGTGCTTCAGGCGCTGCTGCCCTCCGTGCAGCGCATCACCGACCGCCTGGAGCGGATGACCGTCGCCAACGACCTGGCGGGCTATATCGGCGTGGACCGCGGCCTGGTGCTGGACAGCTTCAAGAAGAGCGTGGCCGACCGCAGCGAGAAGACTCTGGAGCCGCCCAAGCCCGCGTTCCGCGCCGAGGAACTGGTGCTGCTCAACGCGCTGCTGCACCAGCCGGATCTGCAGGGCGAGCTGATCGCGGCTTTGCGCCCCATGGAGGCCATCGCCCGGTTCGCCACGCGGCGGATTTTCCAGGCCGTTTTTGCCATCGAGGCCGCCGGCGGACGGGTGAGCTTTGAAGAGATCAACGCGCGGCTGGAAGAGGCGGACCAGCACCTCTTCGCTCACGCCGTGATCCGCGATGACGTTGCCGCCACCGGTGATGCCGCCCGGGCTTGCCTGGAAAGCATGCGCCAGTCCGAGAATCTGTATCGCCGCGAGCAGCTGAAGGCGCGGATTAAGGAGGCGGAGCGCTCCCGCCAGCCGGAAGAAGCCCTCCGGCTTTACGCCGAATTGCAGCGGCTCGACCCCGCCATTCGGAGGGCCCGGTGAACCTGCCCGCGCGCCAAAATTCGCCGCGCCGTGGTGTACAATGTTCTGGACTTCTCCTCGCCGGGAGTACGGGGCTTCAGTGGCAATAGATGACAAATACGACGGGCTCCAGCGGCTCGTACAGATGGGTAAGGAGAAGGGCTACGTCCTCTATGACGAAGTGAGCGAAGTGCTGCCCGGCGACCTGCCCGGCGGCAACGAGCTCGAGGACGTGCTGGCCGGGCTCGACGTTGCCGGCATCGAAATCCTGGAGGAGCCCAAAGACTTCGAAAAGAAGCTCGAGGAAGGTGAGGAGGTCCTCGATCTCGAACTGCCGGCCGGCCTCGGCGAGAAGGTCAACGATCCCGTCCGCATGTACCTGCGCGAGATGGGCACGGTTCCCCTGCTCACCCGGGAAGGGGAAGTGGAAATCGCCCGCCGCATCGAGCGCGGGCAGACCACCGTTCTCAAGTCCCTCTCCCGCGCCCCGCTGGTGATCCAGGAGATCACCCGTATGGCCGAGGACATGACCCGGGACGTGCTCTCGGCGCGCGACGTGATCCAGATCTCCGACCCGATCATGACCGACGAACTGGTGGAGGAAAAGCGCCTCGAGTTCGCCCAGTCCATCGAAGAGCTCTCCCGCCACTATAAGAAGATGCTCCAGTGCCGCCAGAAACTACAGGCCATTCCGCGCGGCATGAAACCCAAGCTGTACCGGCGCCAGTTGTGGGAGTTGGGGCGCATCGTGATCCGCACTTCGCGACTGGTGCGCGCCATCCGCTTCCAGAGCCCCGTGATCCGCCACCTCATCGAGTGCATCCGGGCCGCGGTCGAGGAATTGAAGCCGCTCGAGCGCGAGATTGCGCGCGTGCAACGGAAGCTGGAAACCTGGCCCGGCGGCCGCGCCGAAAATATCAAGGACCTCCGCCGGGAGCAGCGCAGCTACACCCAGCAACTGCAGCAGAAGGAAGAGCAGTGCGGCGCGTCGGTGGCCGAGTTGCGGCGGACGCTGGAGATCATCACCAAGGCGCACGGCGAGGCCGAGGCCGCCAAAAAGGAGCTGATCGAAGCCAATCTCCGCCTGGTAGTGAGTATCGCCAAGCGTTACACGAACCGCGGTCTCCAGTTCCTCGACCTGATTCAGGAAGGCAATATCGGCTTGATGAAGGCCGTAGATAAGTTTGAATACCGGCGCGGCTACAAGTTCTCGACCTACGCCACCTGGTGGGTGCGGCAGGCGATCACCCGCGCCATTGCGGACCAGGCGCGCACCATCCGCATCCCGGTCCATATGATCGAGACCATCAACAAGCTGATTCGAACGTCGCGCCAGATGGTGCAGGAACTCGGCCGCGAGCCCACCAACGAGGAACTGGCCAAGCGCCTGCAACTGCCGGTTTCGAAGGTGCGCAAGGTCCTGCGCGTGGCGCAGGAACCGATTTCCCTCGAAACACCCATCGGCGAAGAGGAGGAGTCGCACCTGGGCGATTTCATCGTGGACCACAATGGGATTTCGCCGTCGGACGCGGTGATCAACCTGAACCTGCGCGAGCAGACGGCACAGGTGCTGAAGACCCTGACCCCGCGGGAAGAGAAGATCATCAAGATGCGCTTCGGCCTGGAAGACGGCAGCGAGCACACCCTGGAAGAGGTTGGGCAGAACTTCGCGGTCACCCGCGAACGAATCCGGCAGATTGAAGCGAAGGCGTTGCGGAAACTGCGGCATCCCAGCCGCAGTCACCGGCTGCGCGCTTTTCTCGAAAACGGAACCCGATAACTACCAGCGCGGTTCGCGCCGCCCGCCACCGGGCCAACTACCAGCGCGGTTCGCGCCGCCCGCCACCGGGCCGGCGGCCGCCGCCTCCACCGCTCGGACGTCCGCCGCCGCCGCCAAACCGGTTTCCTCCTCCGCCGCCCGGCCCGAAGCCCCGGTCGGGCTTGGGACGCGCTTCGTTCACATTCAGCGCCCGGCCGTCCATCTTGTAACCGTTCAGCGCGGAAATCGCCTGGTCCGCTTCCGTCTCGTTTTCCATCTCTACGAATGCGAAACCCCGCGAACGGCCGGTGTCGCGATCCGTCATGATCCGTGCGCTGTTGACGGCGCCGTATCTCTCAAACAGACTTCGAACAGACTCCTCGGTTGCGTTGAAATCGAGGTTGCCTACGAAAATGTTCTTCACACATCCTCCAGACAATTTGAAAGCAGCTCATCGGAGAGGAAACACAAGCGGAACGACGGTGCCGTCGCTTAGAAACACTCGGCCGGACTCGCAAACGCTATCAAACGCGCCTCAACTATACCACGGCCCTTCAGGCGGGGCAAATGATCCTCTGGGGCGATTCGGGGAACCGTGGTTGAACCAACGAAGTCCCGATTTCGGTAAAATGAATACAACCTCCCCAGATGATCACTCATGAGTCTCTCCACCAAGCTGTCCGGTGATTTTGGCGGGACCGTACGGCGTCGCGGCCAGAACTATGTCTGGCAGCGGCTGGTCACCATTGACCGCGGCTCCGACTCTTCGGTTGCGGCGCGTGTCGCCGGTTCACGCATGTACCACGTCGGAATCGACTGGGACCAAGGACTGCTTTCGGCGCGCTGCGACTGCCCTTATTTCGTCACCGAAGGCCCCTGCAAGCACCTTTGGGCCACTCTTCTGGCGGCCGAAGCCAGGGGATACCTCTCCGCCGTGCCATCCGAACCCGACTTGATGGTGGACTACGACTTCTCCGACCCGGACGACGGGGAAGGTGAAGAGCAGCCGGTTGCGATCGCTCCGCCCGCCGATGTGCCGCCTCCCCCGCCCGCCTGGCTCAAGCAACTCCAACAGATCTCGGCCCCACCCCAGGCGCCCGCCTTCGGAAACACATGGCCCGCGAAACGACAACTGCTCTACGTGATCGATGTCGCCGGCAGCGTGGGTGCGGAAGCGCTGGTGCTCGCGCTGCGCTCGCGCGACCGCCGGGCGGACGGCGCCTGGAGCCGGCCGGTCAGTGTCAGTCTCAGGCACAACCAGATCGACCGGATGCCCTTGCCTGAGGACCGCGAAATCCTGTCGGCCCTGGCCGGCGGAAAGCAGTACTGGGCGTACGCGCATGGCGACGGGTACGAGAGCCTGGCGACGCCCTGTGTCGTCCGGCCCGCGCTGGCAGAGCAGATCGTGCGCACGGCCGCGCGCAGCGGGCGCTGCTTCCTTCTGAAAGCCGAAGACCTCGTGCCGATCACCTGGGACGAGGGCGGAGCGTGGCAATTTGGCCTGGAGATTCGGCATCCCCGCGACCGTGGTTGGGCGGTGGCCGGCATCCTCCAGCGCGGCGAAGAAAGCATAGATGTGACCGCTCCGCTGCTGATCACCCGCGGCGGGCTGGTCTTCCATGGCAATCGGGTGGCGCCGCTCGCCGCCGAGGCTGCCTACCCTTGGCTGCTGCACCTGCGCCGACAGCGCCAGATTTACGTGCCCCACGGCGACCGGGAACTGCTGCTCGAAGCGCTTCTCTGCGCGCCCGGCCTGCCTCCGTTGAGGGTGCCGGACGACCTGCGCTACGAGGAGATCACCGCACCGGCGCGGCCTTCCCTTCGCATCCGCAAATCCGATTCGCCGGGCTCCGACCGGCTGAGAGCGGAGCTCTACTTCGATTACGATGGTCGGCAGGTTTCCTCCCTCAATCCGGACCCCGGATTCTACGATCGCGAGACCCGCCGTTTTCTTCGCCGCGACCGTAGCGCGGAGGAAGCCGCCGCGGCGCTGCTGGTGGAACTCGGCCTGCGGTTCCAAAGTCCCGCGTACGACGAACCGTGGTGGGATGCCGCGGCCAGCCGGCTTCCGCGCATCGTGCGGGGCCTGCTCGAAGCCGGATGGCACGTGGAGGCCGAGGGCAAGATGTTCCGCCGCCCGGGCGCGTTTCACATGGAAGTGTCGAGCGGCGTCGACTGGTTCGAGCTCAACGGCGCGGTGGAGTACGGTGAGACCACCACTGCCCTACCCCAGCTTCTCGATGTGCTGCGCCGCGGGGAGAACATGATCCGCCTCGACGATGGAACCTACGGGGTGCTACCGGAGGAATGGCTGCGCCGGTTCGGCATACTGGCGGGGCTGGGTTCGCGCGAAGGCGAAGGCCTCCGCTTTCGCTCCAGCCAGGCGGGACTGTTGGATGCGCTGCTGGCTACGCAACCCGAAGTGCGCGTCGATGCGACTTTCGCGCGCGTCCGCGAGGAACTGCGGCAATTCCAGGGCGTCGAGGCGGCCCCGCAGCCGGCAGGATTCGTGGGGCAACTGCGCGACTACCAGCGCGAAGGGCTGGGATGGCTCCACTTCCTCCGCCGCTTCTCCTTCGGCGGCTGCCTGGCCGACGACATGGGGGTCGGCAAGACGGCGCAGGTCCTCGCGTTGCTCGAGACGCGCCGCGAACGGCGCGCGGCGGGCGAGCCCATTGGGCCCTCGATGGTGGTGGTGCCCAAGTCGCTGGTTTTCAACTGGACGCAGGAAGCACAGCGCTTCACGCCGCAACTGAAGCTGCTGGACTACACCGGGTTGATGCGCAGCACGGAAGATTTCAGCGCATACGACGTGATCCTGACCACGTACGGCACGGTGCGGCGCGATGCGCTCCGCCTCAAGGACATCGATTTCGATTACATCGTGCTGGATGAAGCCCAGTCGGTCAAGAACGCGTCCACGGAATCCTCGAAAGCCGTGCGCCTGTTGCGCGGCCATCATCGCCTGGCGCTCTCGGGCACTCCGGTCGAGAACCACCTGGGCGAGTTGTGGACTCTGTTCGAGTTTCTCAACCCCGGAATGCTGGGAGCGGCGAACGTGTTCAGGCTGGCCGGCGGCAGCGCCCGTCATCCCGACGAGGATACCCGGCAGGTCCTGGCGCATGCCCTGCGCCCCTTCATTCTGCGACGCACCAAAGAGCAGGTGGCGCGCGAACTGCCGCCCAAGACCGAGCAGACCATTTACTGCGAGATGGCGCCGGTGCAGCGCAAGCTGTACCAGGAACTGCGCCTGCATTACCGCAATTCCCTGCTCCAGCGGATCGAGACCGAGGGCCTGGCGAAGTCGAAAATCCAGGTGCTCGAGGCGCTTCTGCGCCTGCGGCAGGCGGCCTGCCATCCCGGCTTGATCGACCGGAAGCGCGCGTCCGAGCCCAGCGCCAAGCTGGACCTGCTGCTGGAACAGTTGCGCGAGATTCTGGATGAAGGCCACAAGGCGCTGGTGTTTTCGCAGTTCACGACCCTGCTCGGGATCGTGCGCAGCCGCCTCGACAGCATGGGCATCCCCTACGAGTACCTGGACGGCGCCACTCACGACCGGCAGGCGTGCGTGGAACGCTTCCAGAACGATGGCGACTGCCGGCTGTTCCTGATCAGCTTGAAGGCCGGCGGCCTGGGGCTGAACCTGACCGCGGCCGGCTATGTGTTTCTGCTCGACCCCTGGTGGAATCCGGCGGTGGAGGCGCAGGCCGTGGACCGGGCACACCGCATCGGGCAGACCCACCAGGTGTTCGCGTACCGGCTGATCGCGCGCGACACGGTGGAGGAAAAGGTCCTGGAGCTGCAGAAAAGCAAGCGCGACCTGGCCGCCGCCATTATCAGCGAGGACAACAGCGTCCTTCGCAATCTGCGCCGGGAGGATCTGGAGCTGTTGCTGTCGTAGGGCCGCACCGAAGCCGGGTACCAAGCGGTGCAACTAGGGCCCGCGCCGTACCGGAACCAGTACTATTGTTTCATCACCCACGGAAATCTTAAGGTGTTTCCGTGCTCCTGTTCACCTTTATCTGCCTGCAACTCATGGACGCGCTGACCACCCTCGTGTTTTTGCGGTTTGGGGTCCACGAAGCCAACCCGCTTGTCCGTATGGCGCTGGCCGCCGTCGCGTGGCCGGAACTGGGAGTCCTCGCTCCCAAGCTGTTCGCGATTGCGCTGGGGCTGTTCGCCTGGCACACCGAACGCAAGCGCCTCCTGCGGTGGATGAATGTGTTGTTCGCAGCATGCGTGGCGTGGAACGTGGTGGCGATCGTCACTACAGTTTGCGCTTGAAAAATGCCGCCGACGCGGCATACGCGTCGTGCCAGGAGCGATACCGCAGGAAGTCATGGACCTCATCGGGGAAGATCAGCTCCTCGACATCCACCTTCTGCCGCGTCAGCACGTAGGCCAGGCGCACCGTCTGGTTGAACTGCACGTCGGGATCGGCATCGCCGTGAATCAGCAGCACCGGCGACCGCCATTGCTGCACAAAAGCGAGCGGCGACGATGAGAAAGCAATCGCATAGTCCGGTTCGGTCGGCGGGATGCCCAGTTCGGTGGCCCAATTGTGGACGCCGTGGAAATCCACGCCCGCCTTATAGAGGTCCGAAGCGCGCGCCAAAGCCATAGCCGTGAGATAGCCGCCGTAGGATCCACCCCAAACGCCAATGCGGGCAGGGTCCACCTCGGGGCGCGAGCGCAGGTACACGCCGGCGCCCTGCACGTCGTTGTACTCGCTACCGCCGGACGCCCCGTAGTGGAGCGCTTCCCGGAAATTCAGGCCGTAGCCGGTGCCGCTGCGGTAGTTCACCGAAAGCACAACATAACCGCTGTTCGCCAGGTACTGGTTCAGTGCGTAAGCGTTGGCGTAGTAATACATGTAATGCCAGCCGAGGAGCATCTGCCGGCGCGGCCCGCCGTGGAAAAACACGATCGCCGGCGCACGCGCGGCGCGGCGCGGGGGGAGAAACAACTGGCCGTGAATTTCCAGACCGTCGGCGGCGGAGAAGATCACCTGCTGTGGCGTGACCATGCGCTGGAGCGGGAAATCGGACGGCAGTCCTCCGCCGTCGAGATCGCGGATTTCACTGCCCATGCGGATGGCCGCATGCAGGGGGTGTTGCGCGTCGGACGCCAGGAAGACGAGGGCATTCGGATCGCTGGTGGCGGCGGGCGCCACCTCGATGCCGTGCCCGGAGGTGAGCGCGACCACCGCGCCGCCCGCCACCGGCACCCGGAACAGATGCCTGCGGTCCATGTCGTCGCGATTGGCGGAGAAGATCACCTCGCGCCCGGCGCGGTCGAGCGCAACATCCTCGACTTCATAGGCTCCGGACGTGAGCGGCAGCGCCTGCCCGCCCTCGACCGACACGGAATAGAGGTGCGTCCAGCCGTCGCCCTCCCAGGGAAACACGATCCGCCCACCCGCGGCCCAGAGCAACTGGTTGGCCGCGCTGACTGGGCGAAAGACGCTGCCCGGCCCGGGGGAAGCCCGCCAGAGTTCGCGGCCCGCGCCGGTTTCGACCGACGCGATACGGATGGACCACGGCTCGCCTGCGCGCTGCGCTTCGCGCACGGGGCGCAGGCCGTTGGACGGAATTCGGATGAAGGCGATGTTGCGGCCATCGGGGGCCCAGGCCGGCTCCGCGTCATCGGACGTCGCCGGATCGAGATAGCGCAGCGTGGCCGACGCGAAGTGAAACACGCCGATGAAGCCGTGATCGCCGCGGTCTGTCGTGAAGGCGATCCGCTCACCATCGGGCGACCAGGTGGGATTCCCGCACACGCCGCGCGCATGGAAGGCGGGCAGCGCGGATGTCTTGCCATCCACCGGCGCCACCCAGATCTGCCCCCCGAGGGTGAACGCGACGCGATCGCCTCCAGGCGAAACCGCGGCTCCCGAGCCCTGAGCGATCTTGCGCGGAGCCGATCCATCCAGTGCGGCCAGCCAGATGTCCTCGCTGACCCCATTTGGATTCAAGGCGGGATTCGCGGAGCCGCCGCGGGTATAGAGGATCGCGGATGCATCGGGCAGCCAGCGCAGTTGGCGCAACTCCTGCCCGTCATCCTGGGTGTAGGCGGTAAGCTTGCGCGCCTGGTATTGTGGCGGCTCCGCCACCATCACGTTGCGAACGCCGCGCACATCGGACACCCAGGCCACCTTGGCGCCCACGGGCGCGGCGGTCAGGTCGGTGGGAAAAGAAAAACCCAGGACCTGGTCGAGGGTGAACGGTGGCTGCTGGGCCGCGGCGGAAAGAGCCGCCACAACCAGCGTTGCGAGGAAGCGCATAGATTCATGGTAGGACACGCCGACGGGCGAACCCAAAACCACCCTCGCCCACGGTCTAATGGGGCCGGATGGCGCGCGCGATGAGCGCCAGGCCGCCGACCAGAAGGATCAGCATGACCAGGGTGTTGAACAGCGTGGCCGGCTGAAAATAGATATGCATGTTGGCGATTACGCCGGCCAGGATGAACAGCGCTCCCGCCGCGGTCAGCAGCCACCCGAAGAGGCTGCGGCCATTCCAGAACAGCATCGCGATCCCGAGCAGCAGCGGGATCAGCGTGATGCCGAAGGTATTGGCGCCGTAGAAGCTCCAATAGGAGCCGACCACACTCACCTGGTTGGACAAGAGGTATCCGCCGATGCAAGCCATCACGAAGCCGATCAGGAAAGAACCGAGCCCGCCGGGAGTGCCGCCCACATCGCTGAAACTTCGGTCTGCCATCAGTCCGAGGATATCAGGACGGGGCGTATTGCCGGTACCGGTCGATCGGGTTTCGCGCGCGGCGGCCGGATCGTGGATTCCAATTCGCGACTCGCCGGCAGCCTCGCCGGCGTGGTTGCCGCATTCGGGTACCCTGCTAACTGTGCCGGCGGGTTGCCAGGATTTCGCTCGCGGATCGCAGCGGAAGGCTATCCAAAGGCGCGAGGTCGTAGCGAAGATCGGTGAGTAGCTGGCAACACCGTTCATGCGCTTCGGAGCCGTGAATTGCAAGGAAGATGGTCGGAGAGTGTACCGAGAGGGTATTGGACGCGCCGCAGAGCGCATCGTATTCCCCTCCTTCAATGTCGCATTTCATGACATCCGGCGGCGGGATCACGCCCGATGCAATCAGGCCATCCAGGGCAACGGTGCGAACGCTGAGTCCATTTTCCGAATCCCGCGCCAGGTGTCCCATTGAAGGGTGAGGGCCCAGGTCAAAGGTCGCCGTACCGTCCGAACCGCCAACCGCAACCTCCCATACGAAGCAATTGGTTATTCCATTCAATTGCAAGTGCTTCCGCAGGAAGCGGAGATTGCGAGGCACCGGCTCGAAGCTGAAGACCCGACCCTCCGGACCGGTAAGAACACTGGCCAACAGCGAGTAGAAGCCTACGTTTGCTCCGAGATCATAGACCACATGACCAGGCTCGATCGCCGCCCAGAAGGCCTTTTGCTTTGGGTATTCGTAGCTTCCCAGCCAACAGCCATGACTGCTGGAACCCGCTATCCATCGTTTCCCACGCAATGGTCCTTGGAGAATGCGCATGGTCATGCCGGAGGGAATCAACCGGAGGGGGGATCGCAACGCTCTCCCGATGATCGTTCTTTTGGAAATACCCGAACAGTTCATGGTTCTGACACGAACGCCTCGGCAGATCCGACCCGTGGCGTCTGGTCACACTGCCATTCCGCTCACCCACGTCTAGGAGAATAGCAGGCCTCTCCCCAAAACCGTTGCCTCGACCCGGGTCCTTATATACCTTGACAGGTATATGTCTTGTGGAGTATATCAAAAGAGTGGAATCTGTTTTCGAAATTATTGCGGAGCCGAACCGCCGCGCGATTTTGAGCCTCCTGGTCTCGTCACAACAGTCGGTGGGAGAGATCGAGCGTCAACTTCGTATGCCGCAGCCGACCGTGTCAAAGCACCTGCGAGTGCTGCGAGATGCCGGCTTCGTAGAATCGACCGTGGACGCGCAGCGCCGTCTCTACCGGCTGAAACCTGAACCATTTCAGGAGGTGGATGCCTGGCTGGCTCCGTTCCGCCGGTTCTGGTCCGCTCACGTAGATGCTCTCGAACGCCACCTCGACCGCATGGATCAATCAACACCAACGGAAAGGAAGACAAGGAGAAGAAGATGACCGATCGCGATCAGTACACACCGGGTCCGGCCAGTGCCGCGGAGGTGCGGAAGGACGGAAAAAAGTGGACGCTCATTCTCGTCAGAGAACTGCGCCACCCGCCGGAAAAAGTCTGGCAGGCGCTAACCGACCCGGCGCATCTGCGCGAATGGGCGCCCTTTGAAGCCGATGGGAGCCTGGGTGCGGTTGGAACAGTGAAGCTCACCTGGGTGGGAACGCCCGCGCCGCTCGAAACAAGAGTGACACGAGCCGACGCTCCCAAGGTGCTTGAGTACAACGATACCCGGTGGGAACTCGAAGCCTTGGGTGGCGGCACGCGCCTGACGCTGTGGCACAAAATCGATCACCGCTTCATCTCAATGGGTGCTGCCGGGTGGCAAATCTGTTTCGATGTTCTGGATCGCCTTCTCAGCGGAACTCCCATCGGCCGCATCGCTGGTGCCGAGGCGATGAAGTTCGGCTGGCAGCGGCTGAACGCCGAATATGCCAGGCAGTTCGGCGTCGAGACCCCGAGTTTGCCGCCCAACGTTCCGAAGAGTTGAAGTGGAGGAGGAAGAACCCTTGGAATCGACAATGGAATCGACCCTGCAGGAGCCGGCCCTCGTCGCCGGCAAGACAACCCGCAAAACCAAGACCATCGTCTATTGGATCGTCACCGCGCTCTTCTGCCTGCAGATGAGCTTCACCGCCTACGCACAACTGCGCCTGCCGCAGGTGGCGGAGGCGTTCACCCACTTCGGCTTCCCCGCCTACTTCCGGGTGGAGCTCTCGTGGGCCAAGTTCCTCGGCGTGGTGCTGTTGCTTGCGCCGGTGCCGGCGCGGCTCAAGGAGTGGGCCTACGCCGGCTTCGCCATTAACCTCGCTTCGGCGCTCATCGCCCACGTCTCGGTGGGAGATGGCCCGGAGGCGTGGGGCTTTGCGGCGGCCACCGGCGTGCTCTGGGCGCTCTCCTACTTCTTATGGAGCCGGCTGCGGACCACGCCGGAGAGCGCCTGAACACTCACCCGGCGGTTTAACACCTCGGGACTCACCGGCGGCACATCACTGGACGCGTTTGGCGGTCAGATCGCCTTCCCCCATGTCGCCGATGATGACGTGAAACTTCAGGTCATCGCCCACCAGGGCGCCCTTGTAAGTGATTTTGAATTGGCCGCCGCCGGCCAGGATGACGAAAGAGACGGCGTCTCCCTTGATCGTTCCGTCGGTAATCTGCTCTTCGCCGTAGGTGTTGGTCACGGTGCCCGTGAGCTTGTCGCCGTTGACCTGGAAATTGAAGTTGATTTCCAGGTTGTCGCCGTTGGGCGTCTTCATGTCGCCCTTCCACTTCCCGCTGATATCGGCGGCGCCGGCGACGGTCAAACACGCAAACAGCGCAATTGCGCTGCAAACGAAAAGGCGGTTTCTCATTCCAGCCATCCTTTGGGGCGGGCGGTCGACTGCTTGGGATAATCTTTCGCCCGGCTGTGATTGAGTATACCTTCTTGGGGACGGCGGCCCGCCAGGGTTGCCGGGCCGCCAGCGGTCTCGGAAGTTCCGCGAAGGAGGGGGCGGCGCTGTGGAGCGGTCTGAATCGTGAGGTCGGCAGCGTTCCTGCTGGCCTTTTGAGCAATGGCGGCTCCGGCGGGTTATCGCTTCACGGAAAAGAGTCGAGTTGTCAAAGATCAACGGAGCCGTGCTCGCCGTCCGCGCGGCGCCGGGGTCAACTGGTATCCGGCGGACTATGGGTCCCTAGGGTCAACCAGAGATAGTCATGCAGTTGCATGGCGCAGCGAATGGCATGGTCACCACGGTGCAGATAGCGCAACCGGTAAAGGCGTTCGATCACCATGGCCAGTGCGATCAGCAGCCATACGATCAGAATGCTGTTGGCCTGATGATGGCAGATGTGCTCCATGCCATAGCGGTTCTTGCCGTCGTTGAAGCCCTGATTCTCGATCTCCCAGCGGCTTTTGGCGATGCGGTAGAAACTCAAGCTCCCGAGTTTGGGGATGGAGAAGTCGGTCAGCCATTCGGCTTGTATTACGGTCCCATCGCGTTTGTGCTGGCAGTACCGCAGGACGCGTACGGCGGGCCAGTTCAGGGTTTCCCAAGGAGCGAAATTATCCGCGTCCCAGACCTCGACCCGATCATCGCCCTCTTGGAACACGGCCTGGGGCGGTTGCCCGTCAAAGCGGGCGCGCACGGCAGCGGCTAAAAGAGGAAGGTTCTCCTTGAGGCGCGCCACCATGGGCAGAGCGACCTCCGCGGCGGTGTGGAGAAAAGGAGCCGTGGCATACGCGCTGTCTCCCACTACATAGTCGGCGAAACGCGCGCCAAGATGCCCCACCGCGCGCCGCAGCAAACGCTGGGCTGCGGCATACTCGCTATCGCCAGGCCCGTAGGGCTCCACATCGATCGGCAGCGTCAAACCAACGCCGACCATGCTGATCAGTACGAAATGATGCAAGGAACCATGTACTGCACCCTTGGAATCCTTGACCGGATCACACAACGGGCAGGGTTCTTTGTGGGTATGCCCCGCGCCGGTACCGTCCAGCGCCAGCCCTATGAAGCGGCTGTTCTCGAAGGCCTTGTTGCGCTTGGCTTGGTGCAGCGCGGTCGCCACAGCCAATCGCGTCGTCTCCGGGTCCATGCGCTCGGTGCAGTAGGCCAAGGCATCATCCCCGAACTGGCCTTTCAAGCCCAACTCGGCGCGCACCGGAGAGTGCGCCAGCCATTCCAGGCGCAAGAAACTTGCGGCGCGCAGGACACGTCCGATCACTACGGCCCAGACCAGATCTCGCGCCGGGATATGGGGATGGACCCGGCCATCGCCCGGTCGTTGGAAGAAGGACTTCAGGCCCAGGCAGTGGCAGGCGTAGTTTTGGATTTGGCGAACGTGTGGCCCGGTCAGCGGGGCTGCTGTTTGCGCCGCAATACCAGCAACTCGGCATTGGCGGCGAGGACCTCGCGCAGAGCGTCCTGAAAGGCGTGGCCGGCAGCGACGCGCCGGCGGACGTCGTCCACCCAATCCTTGGGGATGCGTTCGACCCGCTTCTTACCGGCCACCATAAAGGTGAGCGACCAAGCGGGGTGCCCCTCGCCTTTGGCGCAATGGCAAGTAGGCTTTCCACACTTGGTATGGCTGACGGACAGCGAGCCTGGCAGCAGATCTTGGGGGAAAGGGAATTGGCGGAGCAGCGCAAATTTGCGCTGGCGGAGTCTGGCAGCCTCGGGGCCCTTGGGCTCGAATTCCATCTTGGAGTAACTATACTACAAGAATTGAACCAAAGCCAGACAAATTTACGAACGCGAAAATAGATGGCTTCTGTGGCCGGTTATGCCGGACCCACCCTGCCCGTCATTCTCAACGGCTTATCGGATTCTGCGTTATTGGAGTGCCGAGACTGTTGCCGGGCCGCCGCGGCAGAAACGAGTGCCTGCGCCGCCCTTTCGTGGGGTTTCCCGGTTGGGATCTGCCCGACTCCCGTAGAGTCGAAGCCACCCCTTCGTTTCCTTCTGCGAGAAGCCGCGGAAGTTATGGACGGCGCGAGCGCGACATTTGCGAAAGTGCCGTGAGGAGGCCCGTCGAGGGCGGTACACGCGTTTCAAAGTAGGTCGTGACGGTTGCGCAGTTCAAGGGCTTTGACGATTTCGCCCACGTGCTGGGCGCGGTCGCGGGTGGTCACCAGCAGGGCGTCGGGAGTGTCCACGACGATCAGGTCCTTCACTCCCAGCAATGCCACCACCTTGCCGCGGGCGTCCACGAAGTTGTTCTGCGCCTCGATATACACGGCGTCGGCGGCGACCACGTTGCCCGAAGCGTCACGCGGCAGCAGTTCCCAGACGGCGTTCCAGCTTCCCACGTCGTTCCAGCCGAAATCGCGGGCGGCGATGCCGCTCACGTTGTCCGCTTTCTCCATCACCGCGTAATCGATGGAGATGTTGTCGCACAGGGGGAAGGCCTGCACCAGGCGGCGGGCGAAGGCGCGCTCGCCGAACGATGGCAGCGAATCAAGGATCGAAGCGGTGTTCGGCAGGTGGCGGCGCAACTGCTCCAGCAGCACTTCGGCGCGCCAGAAGAACATGCCCGAGTTCCAGTAGAAATTACCGGCGGCGAGGTAGCGCCTGGCCTTGGGCAGCTTCGGTTTTTCGTGAAAATGGCGCACCGCCACGGGAGCCGAGCTCCCGCTCGCCGTGCCGCGCGGAAACTCGATATAGCCGTAGCCGGTTTCCGGCCACCGCGGCTGAATCCCCACCACTATCAGCCGCCCGGCGGCAGCGCCGCGGAAGGCAGCCTTCAGCACCGCCCGGTACACCCCGGCATCGTTGACCACGTGGTCGGCGGGAAAGACACCCATGGTGGCCCGTGGGTCCACGGAGTACAGAATGTGTGCCGCCAGCCCGATGGCGGGACCGGTGTTGCGCTGCGCGGGCTCGGCCAGCACCTGCTTGCGGGGTATCTCCGGCAGTTGCCGGATGATGGCGCTGCGTAAATGATCGTTGGTGAGAATCCACTGCCGCTCGGGCGGGATCAGCGGGGAGAGCCGGTCCACCGTCGCCTGAATCAGCGAGCGCTCCCCGACCACATTCAACACCTGCTTGGCGGAGCGTCTCCGGCTCCGCGGCCAGAAGCGCGTTCCGCGGCCTCCGGCCAAAATCAGGCCGTAATGGTGGCGGTCCATTCAGTTCAGTGAAAAGCCGTGAATCAGGCGGAAGGTGCGCCGCCAACGCGTCTTGGTAGGAAAGTGCAGCACCATATCGATGAGGTGGTTGATGCTGATGGACGGGTCCGCCAGCGCCTCGGTTGGCGCATCGTACGACCAATAAATGATCAGCGGCTTGCCAATAATATTTTCCCGCGGCACAAAGCCCCAGTACCGGCTGTCTAACGACGAGTCGCGGTTGTCACCCATGGCGAATACGGCGTGGGGAGGTACCACCACCTCCGCGCCCTCCACGTGGTGCATCAGCATGTCTATGGCGGATTCGGCGACATGCACATTGGGCTCGCTCGGAAAGTTGTCGCGGTAAGAGTCGATGAATTCGGTCTTATGGTAAACGTACGGTTCGTTGACCCGCTTGCCGTTGAGGATCAACTGCTTATCCACCAGGCGGATATGATCTCCGGGGACGCCGATGGCGCGTTTGACGAAGGTCTGGCGGATGTCCACGGGGTAGCGGAACACGATGATGTCTCCACGTTTGACATCCCGATAGGGCAGGATGTGGCGGGAGACCGCCCCCGGGGGCGAATACGCCAGTTTGTCCACCAGGAGATGGTCGCCGATCAGCAGGGTGTCTTCCATGGATCCGGTGGGAATGACGAAGGCCTGCACCAGGGTCGTGGTACCGAAGAGCAGGAGGATGATGGTGACCGTCCATTCGGCGATAAAGCCCCGCTGCGCCGCCGGTTGAGGGATTTGGGATGGCTCCGGGCTTTCGGTAGCCTCGATCGCGACTTCGTTCTGTTCTTGATCCACAGACACTCATTTTATCGGAATCCCTGCTATTCTGTTGGAGAACCCGTCCGGCAGGCAGCGGGATCGACCCGTTCCAGCGCCGGCCTACACCGCCCATCGCGCGGGTTCCGAGGCCTGGTTTGAGTTCAACCGCCGCAATTCCCACGTCTTCCGTTGATGACTCCGCCCGCCGCCGACGTTCGGTGAAGCTGGTTTTTGCCTGTACGATTTTGGGCGCGGCCGCTCAAATCCTGATGAAAGTCGGGATGACTCACTTCGAACCGCGCGTGATGGCGCTGGTCACAAACGTGCCGCTGGTCTTGGGCTATGCGCTGTACGGCATCAACACGTTGATGCTGGTGCTTGCGCTGAGAGAAGGCGAACTGTCGCTGCTGTACCCCATCATCGCCCTGACTTATGTGTGGGTGACGCTGCTGAGTTACGGACTACTGCACGAAAAGCCCAACTTATTCCGCAATGTGGGAATCGCCACCATCGTGATCGGGGTGGCGGTATTGGGGCGGAAGGGGAAGAAATGACCCCGCTGCTGGCACGGTCCATGGCGCTGGTGTTCACGGCATCGATTGTGGGATCGTTCGCGGCCGTATTCCTGAAACTGGGGGCCGCCAGGATCAACAACTCGCTGTTCAGCTTTCTGAACCGCGGCGTGATCGTAGGCGTCGCGCTGTACCTGGGGTCTTCGGTATTCTACGCACTGGGGATCAAGGGGGGGCAGCTTTCCGTGCTCTACCCCATGGTGTCCCTGGGCTACATCTGGACCATCCTGTGGGCCCGGCTGTTTTTTAAGGAGCCGTTCACCACGCAAAAGCTGATGGGTTTAGGGCTGATCCTGGTGGGCGTGGTGTTCGTGGGCCTGGGAAGCGCCTAGCCGGCAGCCATTACCCCGGCGGGCAGGCCTGCTGCGGCCCAGGCGTCGTAGCCGCCCTGCACGTTCATCAGGAGCTCAAACCCGGCGCCGTCCAGAATGCTGCAGGCGATCGTGCTGCGGTAGCCGCTCTTGCAGTAGACCGCGGTGGGCCGCTTCGGGTCGAGTTGGCGGAGGCTGGCCGGAAGCTGGTCCAAGGGGTAAAGCGTTGCGCCGGGGATACGGCCATGGTCCCATTCTGCCGGGCGGCGGACATCGATGACACACAATTCCGGCGTGGATTCCAACTCTACGCGCAATTGTTGCACGGGGATCTGATCGATATGGGCCAGGGGCAGGCGCGCGCGTGCCCAGCCGCCCAATCCCTCGGCGAGTACGCCGGTGACGTGCTCGATGCCCACGCGGGCGAGGCGGAGGCGGGCTTCGCCAGCCGTTTTCCGGTCTTCGGCCACTAGAATCAACTCGCGATCGAGCCCCAGCAACGCGCCGGCCCAAGACGCGAACTGGCCTCCCAGCCCGATATTGAGGGAGCCCGGAACGTGGGCCGCGCAGTACCCCGTAGCGGGCCGCGTGTCGAGTACCAGGACGCCCCGCCGCTGCCGGACGGCTACCTCCTCGCCCGCCAGGTCCGGAATCCTCGGCAACGCATCGAGCGCCACGGCGCCGCCGCGGTTGAGCTCCACGTCGCGCGCGAAATACTCGGGCCGGGTCGGCAGGTCCTGCGTCATCAGATCCACAAAGTGCTCGCGCGGCATGGGCTGGAGGGCGTAGTTCGAGAGGCGCTCGCGCCCGATGGTGGAATTCCGGTCCGCGCTGATGTTGCGGCCGCACATGGAGCCCGCGCCGTGCGCCGGATAGACCCGCACATCGTCCGGGAGTGCCAGCAGTTTACCATGCAGGCTGTCGTAGAGAAGGCCAGCCAAGTCCCGCGGGGTGTGCGACTCGGAGAGGTCCGGGCGCCCCACATCGCCGATGAAAAGCGTGTCGCCGGTCAGCACGGCGAAGGGCCCCGGCCCGCGGTCGCGATCGCTCACCACGATGCTGATGCTCTCGGGCGTGTGCCCAGGCGTTTGCAGAAACTGCAATCGGCACTTGCCGAACCGGATTTCATCCCCGTCCCGAACGGCAGTGTGCGGGAAGGCGGCGCCGGACCCTTCGCCCAGGTAGATGGTGGCGCCGGTGCGCTGCGCGATTTCCTGGTGGCCGGAGACGAAATCGGCGTGCAGGTGGGTCTCGATAATGTGGGCGATGGACAACCCGTGCTGCGCGGCGAAATCCAGGTAGAGGCCGACATCGCGCTGCGGATCGACAACGGCGGCCACCCCTTCGGACCCGATCAGGTACGAGGCATGGGCGAGGCAGCCCAAATAAAACTGTTCGAACGTCACCCTGGGAAGGTTATTTCAGTCAGACCGCGAATTGCAAGTGGAGAATCTGCTATAACGGACACAAATGTTACGGGCGATGACACGCCGGCAGGTTTTCGTCGCCGGAATGGGCGCGGCGGCACAAATGGCGGCTGCCGCCGCGATGGAACCCATCGAAACTCACATTCACCTCTTCGATCCGATGCGCGTTCCGTATGCGCCGGACGCGCCGTACCGGCCGCCCGCCTTCACGCTCGAGCAGTACACGGAACTGGTGCGGGCCGTGGGGCTGGCCCACTCGATCATCGTCCATCCGGAACCATATCAGGACGACCATCGGTACCTGGAATATTGCCTGGCGCATGAGCCGAGCCCCGGATACTTCAAGGGCACCTGCCTGTTCGACCCGCTGCGAGAGGATACACCGGAGCGGGTCCGCGCGCTCATGGCCCGCTGGCCGAAACGCATCGTTGCCATGCGCATCCATGCCATGGCAGTGACGCCGGAGGCCACCGGCCCGATCCGCAATCGCGATCTGAAGGACCCGCGCATGGCCGCCTGCTGGCGTGCCCTCTCCGCGATGGGGCTGGCCATCCAGATGCATTTCATTCCGGCGCAGGCCGCAAATATCCACGACCTGGCGGCGAAGTTCCCGGAGACCACCGTGATCCTCGATCACATGGGCCGCCCGGGACAGGGCACCGATCGCGAATACCAGGATGTCCTGAAAATGGCCAGGCTGCCCCGCGTCGTGCTCAAATTCTCCAACTGGGGGGACTACAAAGGCGACCTGGCGCAGCTCACCAGGCGGCTTTACCAAACCTTCGGGCCGGACCGAATGATCTGGGGCGGGTTAGGGAACACGCCGGCGGATTTCCGCAAACAGTCGGCGCGGTTCGAGGAACTGCTGGCGTTCGCTCCGGAGGCAGGGCGGTCGAAGATTCGCCGCGGAACCGCCGAGCGGCTGTTTTTCGCCGGAAGCTCACGATAAGACCATCTGAAATTCTGCAACAATAGTCGGTGATGAAACCGCTCCTCCTGCTGCTGACGGCCGCCGCTGCGTTGGCGGGAACCCCCACCACCGATATCAAAGTGGACCAGGCCGGATACCCCGACAATGCTCCCAAGGTGGCGCTGGTCGTGGCCAGGGAACCAGCAAAGGAGTTCACTGTCCGCCGAGCCGGGGGCGATGCCGTCGTTTTCCGCGGCACGCTTTCCCCTCCCGTTGACGATGCCGATTCGGGCGACCGCGTGCAGGCGGCTGATTTCTCGAAGCTGGCGCGAAAAGGCACATACTACCTGGACGTTCCCGGCGTCGGACGAAGCTGGACCTTCGCCATCGCACCGGACGTGTACGCGCGCGCATATTACCTTGCGATGCGCTCCTACTACGGCCAGCGCTGCGGCACTGCGGTCGATCTCGGTCCCGAGTTTCCCGGGTTCAAGCATGCAGCCTGCCACCTGGAAGGCGCGTACCACGCCTCGTCCGGGAAGAGCGGCGCGCACGTGTCCAGGGGCGGCTGGCACGATGCCGGCGATTACGGGCGCTACGTGGTGAACTCGGGCATCTCGACCGGCTCGTTGCTGTGGGCCTGGGAGATGTTCGCACCGCGCCTCCGCAACATCAGATTGAACCTTCCCGAGTCGGGCAACGGTACACCGGATATCCTCAACGAGATCAAGTGGAATCTCGACTGGATGCTGACCATGCAGGATGACGACGGCGGCGTGTTTCACAAGCAGACCAGCGAGCGCTTCTGCGGATTCATCATGCCGGACAAGGACAGTCTGGTGAGCTACGTGATCGGCATCGGCAAGGAGCCGTTCAAGAGCTCCTGCGCGACGGGCGATTTCACCGCGGTGATGGCGATTGCCGCCCGCGCCTTCAAGCCGTTCCAGGCAGCGTATGCGGACCAGTGCCTGCGCGCGGCGCGGAAGGCATGGATGTGGCTCGAGAAGAACCCGAACGTGCTGTTCAACAACCCGCCCGGCGTGGGGACAGGCGGATATGGCGACCGCAGTTGCGATGACGAGCGGCTGTGGGCGGCGGCGGAATTGTATCGCACCACCGGCGATGAAGCCTATCATCAATACTTCCTGGCGCACTATACGGAACTGCGGAAGAACATCCGGCCGGTGGGTCCGCAGACGTGGGGCAACGTGGCCAACCTCGGGCTGTGGACGTACGTGCTGGGAAAGGGCAAGGACGGCGACGCGGTGGACGCGATCCGCCAGGATTCGCTGGCCGCCGCCGACGCGATTGTGAAGCGCGGGCCGGCCAACGGCTACCGCCACAGCATGACTTCGCGGGATTACGTTTGGGGCTCGAACTCGGTGGCGGCGAATTACGGTATGCAGCTTCTGGTGGCGGACGCGTTCCGGCACGACCCGCGTTACGTCGAAGCGGCCCTCGACGACCTGCACTATCTGCTGGGCCGCAACACGTTTTCGCTCTCCTGGGTGACCCAATTGGGAGAGAATCCGTTTCGCCACCCACACCACCGCCCCAGCGGCGCCGACAGCAACGCCGAGCCCTGGCCGGGGCTGCTTTCGGGCGGTCCCAATCGCAGCCCGCAGGACCCGGCCATGCGCGCGAAGTTCACCACTCCGCTGCCGCCGGCGAAGATGTACCTGGACGATCAGGAAGCCTACGCGGCCAACGAAGTGGCTATCAACTGGAATGCGCCACTGGTGTTTCTCCTGGCCGGGGTAATGAGGTAGACGGCACCCTATCCGAACGTCACCCGGCAAAACTGGCCGGCCTTCAGCGTTACGGTGGCCACACCATCGGCGGAGGTGGTCACCCGCAGGCGCGTGGCGCCGGCGCGGATCTCTTCGATGCTGGTATTCTGCGGAGGACGGATCTGGAAGGTGCCGTCCGCATACGGACGCAGGGCGGCGGAGAAGGGACGGCCGCCGCGCCAGGAGAGGTCCAGTTCCAGACCGCCGCGCGCACGCAGGCCGGTGAAATGCCCGTCGGCCCACGCTTTCGGTAAAGCCGGCAGCAGGGCGATCTCCCCGGCGTGGCTTTGCAGCAGCATCTCGGCAATGCCCGCCGTGCCGCCGAAGTTGCCGTCGATCTGGAACGGCGGGTGCGTGTCGAACAGGTTCGACAGCGTGGATTTGCGAAGCAGGGCCATCACATTCTCGTAGGCCTGGTCGGGCTCCTCCAGGCGGGCCCAGAAGTTGATGATCCAGGCGCGGCTCCATCCCGTGTGGCCTCCCCCGTTCAGCAGCCGCCGCAGCAGCGTCTTCCGGGCCGCCGCCGCCAGTTCCGGAGTGCGCCTCACCGTCACTTGCCGCCCGGGATGCAGGGCGAAGAGCTGCGACATGTGGCGATGTCCGGGTTCGGGCTCGTCGAAATCCTGCGACCATTCTTCGATCTGCCCGTGCTTGCCGATTTTGAGCGGCGTCAGTCTGGCCCGCGCGCTCTCCGCTTTGGTCCGGAATTCGGGTTCGATGTCGAGAATCTTTGCCGCCTCGATCACGTTCGTTAAAAGGTCGTAGACAATCTCCTGGCTCATGGTGGGCGCGATGTCGATGTCGCATTGCGATCCGTCCGGAGCGGTGAACCGATTCTCGGGCGATTCGGACGGCCCCGCCACCAGCTTGCCCGTGCGCGGGTCCTCCACCATGTAATCGAGATAGAACTCGGCGGCTTCTTTCATCGCCGGCCAGGCGCGCTCGCGCAGAAATTTCCTGTCGCCGGTGAAGGCATAGTGCTCGAAGTAGTGCTGCGCCAGCCAACCCGAAGCGCCCTGCCACATGGCATAGCGGGCCAGCATTTCGAGCGCGGTGTGGCCCCACGGATCGGTTGTATAGTGCACCACCCAGCCCTTACACCCGTACTCCAGTTCGGCGGTGCGGCGCCCCGGATCGCGGAGCATGTCGGTAAAGTCGAATAACGGCTCGTGGCATTCCGAGAGGTTGCCCACCTCGGCCGGCCAGTAGTTCATCTGGATGTTGATATTGACGTGATAGTCGGCCTGCCACGGCGGCGCCATGCCTTCGGCCCAGATGCCTTGCAGGTTGGCCGGCATCGTTCCCGGACGCGAGCTCGACATCAACAGGTACCGGCCGAATTGGAAATAGACGGCCAGGAGCTGCGGGTCGTCGCCGCCTTTCTGTATGGCAGCGAGCCGCTCGTCGGTGGGCAGGTGGGAGCGGTCCGTGCCGCCGAGATCGAGCTCGACCCGCCGGAACAGGCGGCGGTGAGCCGAAACGTGCGACTCACGGATGCGCTCGTATGGCTTCGCCGCTACTGCCTGGAGTCGCTGCGCTACCGCCTCGGAGGGGTCGCCGCCTTGGAAATCCGGATAGTGCAGGCGGTAATTCGTTGCCGCGGTGAGGAGCAGCGTCACCGTGTTGGCGCCCTTGATGCTCAGGCCTTCGGGAGTGGGCACCACCTGCCCGCCTTCGTTGTGTGCCTCCAGGCGGGCTTCGAAGACCACGCCTTCGTCGGCCGCCTGCCCGTGGAGCACGATGCGGTTGGGCGCGGCGCTCTCCGCTTTGGCATCCGCCTCGCGGGTGAGCTTCACGGCGAAGGTCAGGCTGCCAGGCCGGTCGGCGGCGAGCCGCACCACAACGGCCTGGTCGGGGTGAGACACCAGCACCTCGCGGTTGTAGCGTACGCCGCCGGCGCGGATTTCCGTACGGGCGATTCCGGTGTCCAGGTTCAGCTCGCGCCGGTAGTAGTCGGGCGCACCGCTCGTTTCCGGAAAATCGAGCCACAGATCCGCCAGCGCCTGGTACGAAGGCCGCTTGGCGCGAGGCTGCGCCGGACGCCACGCCCGGCCAACTGCGTTTGCTTCGGCGAACTTCCCGTCGAGCAGCAGCTTGCGCATTTCGCCAATGGTCTCGCGGGCTTTGGGGTCGTCATCCTGGACGGGGTGCCCCGACCACAGGGTGTGTTCATTGAGCTGAATGCGCTCGTGAGCCACCCCGCCGAAGACCATCGCGCCCAGTTGTCCGTTGCCTACCGGCAGGGCCTCGACCCAGGCCTTGGCGGGATTGCGGAACCAGAGGGTCAGCGGACTTGTTTCCGCGCGTTGCTGGGATCGGGCCAGGGGAACTGCGAGGGCCGCTCCGGCCACCTGGAGTACCTCACGCCGGCTGGTTTTCCGCATGCCGCAAATGTATCACGAGGCGTACCCGCCAGGCGCGGTTATAGGGCCTTTTGATGTTGGTAAACGAGCGTTCGGGCGCGATGCGGACGGGCGGGATACCAGGGAATCGATCGCCGGCATCCGGCTGGTGGCGCCCACTGCCCACGCAGCACGTGGGTAGCGCGCGACTGCGACGTGCTTCCGCATGCCGAGTCGCACGCCCACTTTGACTGATCGTCAGAATGTGAAGCCGACGCGCGCCAGCAGGAGCCGGGTATTCGTCTCCAGCCCGTTCGGATTGTTCTGTGCATAAAAGCCTTGGCCGTTGCCGCGGATGAAGTGGCCCTCCACCTTGAAATAGAGATACCGGTTGGCGTCCACGCGGCCGTTGACGGCGACGTCGTGCATGTAGTTCTCGGGATCGTCCCGCAAACGGTTCTGATCGAAGAATCCCAGGTAGCTGTCGTAATAGGTGCCCAGGGTGAGCTTGCTGGTAATTCGATAGCTGGCCATCGCGTAGGACGTGCGTAGGGGAGAATAGGTGGCCGGGGCATTACCCATCGCCGTGTAGACCGGAGTCACCCTCCACTCCGCCGACAGCACCAGCCTGCCCTTCTGGTATTGTGCGAAAAGCTGCTGCTCCGAATAGCGATCGTTAATCGGCAAACGGGATCGCGCCAAGGCGCGCATCGGGCGCGGTGAGATCGATCTTGGAATAGGCGGCCCCCACGGTGAGCCCTTCGAGCGGCGTTCTCCAACGCAGGTCAACCCCACCGACCGGTCCCGTGTTGCGCCCGACGTTAAAGCCCTGCGGCGCGAGGACCAGGTCCAGTCCTTCGCCACGGCCCTGGATTCGTGCGCCGCCGTATGCCTGGTATGCCAGCGTGCCGTAGTGCTTGCCGAGCGCAAACTCTCCGTAGAGCACTCCGCCATAGTGCGCCAGGGAGAAACTCCGGGTATCCACCGAATACATGCCCTGCGGCAGCAGCGCCCACTGATAGACGGCGTCGACATCCTGCACGTCATTGAAGAGGCCCATGGGCGTCTTTACTTTCCCGCCCGAAATCCGAAATGGGAGTTGACCTGGTAGTCGGCATACGCCCAGTCGAGCCGGATGTTCTGCTTGCCGAGCTGGCCCAGACTGAAGGAGTGAGCCTGCGCGCCAACGCGCAGTTTGTCGGTGATCGGGCGGGCCACGCTGAGCGCGGCATCGGTCCACTTGGCCGTGCCATCGCTCGTATTCGCCGTCAGATAGTTGTTGCTGGAGCTGAAGAGGAACCCTTGGGCCACGTTCCCGTGGACCTGGAATTTGGAGAAGAACTCGCTTGCGTTCTGGGCCTGAAGCCCGGCCGCGACGGCCAGAGTGAGAAACAGTCTCGTCGGTTTGATCGCTGAATGCATGAAAAAAGTCCTCTTGAGGCCGGCGTACAAGCAACGCTGGCGGGGCACCGCAGTTGGGCCGGATTGCCGTACCTGTCAAATGCAACCGTACTGCCGGACGGCAAAAGAGGCCGTAAGGGCCGCCAACCTCCCGGCAAGCAGGGGCTTACAGGCCCACAGAAGCCCGCGGCGTCGCTTCGCCGCCGACCGTCTGTCCGCGTTCGCGGGCGAACGGGTTCGCTTTCCGAACTCGTCCCTCGACGCACGGCTTACGCGCCGGGAGGGCGCGGTCACCCCACGTCGAACTCCGCCCAAACCACGGTGTGGTCCGACGCTCCCGCCGCTTTGCGGGGAGCCAGGTCCACCTCCGCCTGGCGGCACAGCGCCGCCAGCGGGGCGGTGGCCAGGATGTGGTCGATCCTCCATCCCCAGTTGTGTTCGAACGCGTTGCGGTAGTAGTCCCAGTAGGTGTATTGCACGCGATCGGGGTGGAGCTTGCGGAAGACATCCGCCCAGCCCCACTCCAACGCCTGCTTGTAGGCATTGCGGGCATCGATGTGGAAATCCGGGTCGTTCACGCGCCGGTCGGGATGATAGACGTCGATGGGCTCCGGCGCAACGTTCAGGTCGCCCAGCCAGACCGCCGGCCGCTCGCGATCGAGATTCTCCTTGCAATATCTCCGGATGCGGAGAAACCACTCCAGCTTGAACACATAGCGGTCGGTGGCGACGCGGTGCCCCTGTGGGACGTACGTGTTGATGATGGGAATCCCGCGCACCACAGTCTGCACGATGCGCACATCTTCATTGTCGGGACCTTCATGCAGCCCGTACATCACGCGCTCCGGGGCTTCGCGCGTGAGGGTGGCGACACCGTTGTAACCCTTCATCCCGCGGAAGGCGGCGTGGTATCCGGCCTGCTCGATCGCTTCGCGGGGAAACTCCTTGTCTTCGACCTTAGTTTCCTGGAGGCAGAACACGTCCGGCGCCCGCTGGCGCAGCCAGTCGAGCACCAGATCCAGGCGCCGGCGGATGGAGTTGACATTGTAAGTGGCGATCAGCATCGCACAGACAGTGTAGCCGAAGCCTGTGCTACCCTCAATTTCGAGTGACGCAAGCCAACCACGGCATCTTTCATCCCGCCGGCAAGCCGTATCGTTTCACTGTGCTGACATTCACCGCGCTCATGGCGTTCGGCAGTTACTTCGCCTACGACAGCGTGGGGGCCATCGAAACCACGTTGATCCAGGTGTTTCACACCGACCGCGCTTCGATCGCGGCCATGTACTCCGCTTACAGCCTCGCGGCGATCGTCGCGGTCCTGATCGCGGGCGTTCTGATCGACCGGGTCGGCGTGCGCACGGCCAGCCTCATCTGTTCCAGCTTCGTGGTGGTAGGAGCGGCGCTTGTCGCCGCGGCGCCCAGCCTCCCCGTCATGTACCTGGGCCGAATCCTGTTCGGGATCGGCTCCGAATCCATGATCGTCGCCCAGAGTTCCATTACCGCGCGGTGGTTCACCGGCAAAGAACTCGCCATGGCATTCGGCATCACTCTTACCGTCAGCCGCCTCGGCACGCTCTTCTCCTTCAATACGGAGGAGCTGTTATCGTCCCGCCTGGGTTATCGTGGGGCGCTGTGGGTGGCCGCCGCCCTGTGCGTGCTGAGCTGGATTACGAACTGGATCTACACCCTCATGGATCGCCACGCCGAGCCCATCCTGCACCTTCCGGCAGCCGGCTCAGGCGACAAGATCACCTGGGGCGACATCGGGAAGTTCCGCCCCTCCTACTGGTACGCGGTCATGATCTGCGTCACCTTCTACTCCGCCATCTTCCCGTTCACCGCGCTCGCCACCGATTTCTTCCATGACAAGTGGGGCCTGCCCATGGCATCCGCCGAGGGACACGGGTTCTTCGCGGGCGTGTTCTACAACCTCACCCACATGTTCACCACCGCGCAGGGTACGACCTCCATCATCATCGCCGCCTCGATGGTGCTGGCGCCGTTCGCCGGGAACCTGGCGGATCGCATCGGGCGACGAGCCATGCTCATGGTGATCGGTTCGCTGCTGATGATTCCGGCGCACCTGCTATTAGGAATCACCTCCATTCAGCCGTTGATCCCGATGACGCTGCTCGGTGCCGCGTTCGTGCTGGTGCCGGCCTGCATCTGGCCGTGCGTGCCGCTGATTGTGGATGAGCGGCGGGTGGGCACGGCGTTCGGTTTGATGACCGCCATCCAGAATCTCGGCCTGTTCGCCTTCCCATATGCCAATGGTTCGCTGCGGGATGCCACCCACGGCTACACGGCGAGCCAGATCATGTTCGCCGCGCTGGGAGGGTGCGGACTGATCTTCTCGCTCCTGCTGTTGCGGGCCGATCGCCGCGAAGGCGGTCGCCTGGAGCGCCCCCATTAGCCGATCCCGGCGCCGGGACCAGCGTGCCCGCATCACCATCAATCGGTCGAATTCACCACCGGCGGCGCCGGGCGGGCGAGCTCAGCCGATCAGTCCCATGTGCTTGCCCACGGCGGAGAACACCTGGAGCGCCCGGTCGAGCTCGTCGCGCGTGTGCGTGGCGGTCACGATCGTGCGTACCCGGGCCTTTCCCTTGGGAACGGTGGGGAAGCCGATACCCGTGGCCAGCACGCCGCCTTCGAACAGCTCGCGCGAAAGCTGGTGGGCCGTCTTCGCCTCGCCTACGATCACCGGCGTGATCGGCGTCTCGCTGATTCCGGTCTCGAAGCCCGCCGCCTTCAGCCCCGCCTTGAAGTACCGGGTATTGTCCCAGAGGTTCCGGATGCGCTCCGGCTCCTGCTCGAGCACGTCAAACGCCGCCAGGCAGGCCGCCGCCACCGCCGGTGGATGGGAGGTCGAAAACAGGAACGGCCGCGCGCGATGATAGAGGAACTCGATCAGCTCCCGGCTTCCGCAAACGTAGCCGCCCAGTACGCCGATCGCCTTGGAGAGCGTGCCTACCTGGATCTGCACCCGGCCGTGCAGCCCAAAGTGGTCGATGGTGCCGCGCCCGTCGCGCCCCAACACCCCGGAGGCGTGCGCGTCGTCCACCATCATGATGGCGCCGTGCTTTTCCGCGGCTTCGGCCAGCCCGGGCAGCGCGCCGATGTCGCCGTCCATCGAGAATACCCCGTCGGAGACCAACAGTTTGCGGCCCGGAGCCCCGTCCAGGTCCCCCAGAATCCGCTCCGCCGCCGCCACGTCCTTATGGGGGAAGACATGGATTTTAGCCTTCGAAAGGCGGCACCCGTCAATGATGCTGGCGTGGTTCAATTCGTCGGAAACGATGTGGTCGTCCGGCGTCAGGATGGCCGCCACCGTGCCTGCGTTGGCGGCGAACCCGGATTGGAAGACCACGCAGGCCTCCACGTCTTTGAAGCGCGCAATGCGTTCCTCCAGTTGCATGTGGAGCCGCATCGTGCCCGAAATGGTGCGCACCGCCCCGGACCCCACGCCGTACTTGTTGACTGCATCGATGGCCGCCTCACGGAGCTTGGGGTGGGTAGTAAGCCCGAGATAGTTGTTGGAAGCGAGATTGATGACGTCCTGGCCGTCGAAGCGCGATTCGGCGGCACTCGCCGATTCCAAAACGCGCAGCCGCTGGTAAGTGCCCTCGCGACGCCACTGGTCCAGTTGATCGTGAAGAAATCCAAGTGGTTGGCTCATCTCAAACCCCGGTACTGGCTGGCAAAATAGATCAGCGGGTCACCCTCGGCGACGCGGGCCCGCACCATCTGCCCAATAAAAATATCGTGATCGCCGGCGGCCACTCGCCGCACGACCGCAAATTCCATGGCGGCCAGGGCATCGGCCAGCAGCGGCACGCCGTGTTCTCCCCGTTCCCAGGCAAGCCCGTCAAAGCGGTCGAACCCTTTGGTGGCAAACCGGTCGGAAAGCTCGCGCTGGTGCTCCGCCAGCACGTTGATGGCAAAGTAGGGCGACTCGCGAAAAACGTCGATCGATGTGACCGCATGCCCCAGGCAGATCAGCGCGAGCGGGGGCTCGAGAGAAACCGAAGTGAACGAGCTGACGGTGAGGCCGTGCGGGGTGCCTGCGCCGTCCAGCACGCCCGCCACCGTGACGCCCGTGGCGAACCGTCCGCAGGCGCGCCGGAATTCCTCGCTCGCTACGGGCTCCAGCCGCCCGGCAGGTCCCTTGCTTGACATGAGTATAAATTCAATCTTATCATTTGGTTGACTGAGGCGGTGCGCGGAATGACAAGGAGGCCTTTTGATTAAGCTCGATATCATCAACGAAGTTGTGAACCGGACCGGCATCACCAAGACCAAGGCTGAAATGGCGGTGGAAACCGTTTTTGAATCCATGAAGAAGGCGCTCGAACAAGGGGACCGCATCGAGCTCCGCGGTTTCGGGGTCTTTAACGTGAAGCCTCGCAAAACCGGCATCGGGCGCAATCCGCGCACCGGCGCCGAAGTCTCAATACCGCCCGGAAAGGCCGTGCGATTCAAGCCCGGCAAGGAGTTACAGACGCTGCAGTAAACCGCTGCACGCGGCGAGCCAAAGTGTCCTCTCGGGAATTCTCTCCTGCTTCCTATCCTCTGTACGCCGGTCCCGGCGCCGACGAGCCCCTGGCGCTGCCGGGGGTGCTGGCGCGGGAGCGCATCTGGTTGCACTGCCTGCTGCTGGTGCTGACGCTGTTCACCACGACGCTGGTGGGGGCCGCCATGCAGATCGCCTTCGAGCGCAACGTGCCGTTCGATATCGACAGCAGCTTCAATATGTACCGGTCGTTCTGGCGCCATCCGATGTTGCTCTGGCAGGGGCTGCCCTTTTCGCTGACGCTGCTGGCCATCCTGCTGGCGCACGAATTCGGCCACTACCTGGCCGCCATGTATCACCGCGTGGATTCCAGTTTGCCGTATTTCATGCCGTCGCCGGTCCTGGGAACGTTTGGGGCCTTCATCCGCGTCCGGTCGCCCATCTACAGCAAGCGGGTGCTCTTCGATATCGGCATCTCGGGTCCGTTGGCTGGATTTGTGTTCCTGCTGCCCGCACTCTCCATCGGGCTGGCGTTTTCGAAGGTGATTCCGGGCATCGTGCACCAGGGCAGCATGCATTTCGGAGTGCCCCTGCTCCAGTGGCTCTTCGAACAGGCGATCTTTCCCGGTACGCGATCGGCCGATATCTATCTGCATCCGGTGGCGCGCGCGGCGTGGGTGGGGATGTTCGCGACATCTCTCAACCTGCTGCCCATCGGCCAGCTCGATGGCGGCCACCTGGTATATTCGTTCTTCCCGCGCTACCACAAGACCATTTCGAAGGTCCTGTGCATCCTGCTTTTGCCTCTGGGCAAATTCTGGTACGGCTGGATTCTGTGGGCGGTGCTGCTGCTGTGGCTGGGCCGCCGCCACCCGGTAATTGACGATCCAACCACCGTCGGCGGCGGCCGGCGGACCCTGGGGTGGATTGCCCTGCTGATTTTCATTCTCTGTTTTATCTACGATCCCATCAGCGCCGGCGGCCTATGAGCCATGAAGATTACGGCGACGATCATCACGCTCGACGAGGAGCGGAACATCGCGCGGGCGATTGAAAGCCTGCGCTGCTCCGATGAAATCCTGATTCTGGACAGCGGTTCGGTGGACCGCACCGTCGAACTGGCCCGGAAACTCGGGGCGCGGGTGATTGAAGCCGGGTGGCGCGGCTATGCCGGCCAGAAGAACTGGGCGGCGGAGCAGGCCTCCAACGACTGGATCCTGTCGCTCGATGCCGACGAAGCGTTGAGCGAAGCCCTGGAAAGCGAGATTCTCAACCTGAAGAAGACGGGACCGCGTTACGACGCGTACACCATGCCGCGCCTGGCGCGCTACCTGGGACGCTGGATCCTGCACTCGGGCTGGTATCCGGACCGCAAAGTGCGGCTCTACGACCGCCGCAAGGCGCAGTGGGTGGGCGGCTTTGTGCACGAGGCCGTGCAGGTGGAAGGCCGGGTGGGGCATCTGGACAGCAACCTGCTCCACTTCACGTGCGATTCGCTTTCCGAGCACCTGAAGACGCTGGACCGCTACACCACCCTGGCCGCGCAGGAACTGGCCGCGCGCCAGTTGCGGGTGCCGCTTTCGCGCATGATCGTGGACCCGGCATGGACCTTCGTGAAGACGTACGTGATCCAGCGAGGCTTTCTGGATGGGCTCGAAGGTCTGATCATCGCCTACATGGCGTCGTTCTATACCTTCCTGAAGTATTCGAAGGCCCGGATCATGAGCTGAGCGGCGGGCGAAGCGATGCGCATTTTACAGCTCGATTCCGGCAGGCAGATGGGAGGCGGCCAGTGGCAGGTCTTGCGGCTCATCGAAGGGCTGGCCGGCGCAGGGAATCGAGTCTACCCTGCTGGCTCGCGCGGGTACCCCCCTGTTCGATGCCGCGCGGAAACGCGGAATCGCTGTGGCGGCGTTTGGCTGGCGGCGTGCCGCGGCCCTCGCCCGGCGGCACGACCTGATTCATGCCCATGATGCGCGGAGCCACACGGTCGGAGCGTTCGCTCGGCGCGAACCGCCTCGTGGTCTCGCGCAGGGTCGCCTTTCCGGTGCGGTCGCGCTGGAAATATCGCCGGGCGCGGCACTACATCGCGGTCTCGGAGTTCGTGAAATCGGTGCTGGCGTCGGGTGGCGTGCGGCCGGAAGCAATCGATGTCGTGTATGACGGCGTCCCGCTGCTGCCGCTGAAACCGGGGGACGGCGTGCTGGCGGCCGTCAAGGGCAAGACGCTGGCGATAGAGGCGGCGCGCCTGGCCGGTGTCGAACTCACCGTAGCGACGGACCCCGCATTCGAGCTTGCGGGAACGGCGATTTTCGTTTACCTTACTACGTGCGAAGGGCTCGGCTCGGGCGCTCTGCTGGCCATGTCGGCGGGTGCCGCCGTGATCGCCAGCCGCGTGGGCGGGCTCCCCGAGGCCATCCGCCACGGCGAGAACGGGTTGCTGGTGGAAAACTCGGCCGAAGCCGTCGCCGATGCCCTCCGCCAACTGCTGGCCGACCCCGGCCGGGCGCGGCTGCTAGGCCAGGCGGCCCGCCGCACCATCGAGCAACGGTTCACCATCGACAACATGGTCCGCCGTACCATGGAGGTTTACCGTAAGGTAGTCCCGTGATTGATGCCATTCTGGCGCTGATGTTCGGTCTGCTCATCGGCAGCTTTCTCAACGTCTGCATCCATCGCTGGCCGCGCGGCCGTTCGGTGGTCAGGCCCCGCTCGCATTGTGTGCGCTGCCGCCGGATGCTGCCGTGGTACGACAATATCCCGCTGCTCAGCTATCTGCTGCTGCGCGGCCGGTGCCGGCAGTGCGGAAGGCCGATTTCGGCGCGTTATCCGGCGGTGGAACTGCTCACCGGGCTGCTCTACTTCTTCTTCGTATGGGCGCTGGGGCTCACCGGTGTCGCCATCAAGATGTGTGTGTTCAGCTCGATTCTGCTGGCGCTGGTTTTCTGCGACCTGGAAAAGCGGCTCCTTCCCGACGAGCTGACCAAGGGCGGAATCGCCATCGGGCTGGTGTTTGCGCTGTTCGTTCCGGTTCCGGACGTCACGGCGAGCGCCATTCTGTGGATCGGCGGCCTGGACCTGAAGGGGCGCTGGCAATGGCTGGCCGAATCCGCGTTTGGGGCCCTGCTGCCGGCCTTCTTCCTGTGGTTTGGCGGCTGGCTCTACGAGAAAGTCCGCCATCGGGAAGGGCTCGGCTTCGGGGACGTCAAGCTCATCGCGATGGTGGGCAGTTTCCTCGGGTTGCGCGGCGCGCTGATGACCCTGATCCTGGGCTCGGTGGCCGGCTCTGTGCTGGGGTACGGCTACATCAAAGCGACGGGCAAGGATCCGGCCACGTACCCGCTGCCGTTCGGCACGTTTCTGGGCACCGCCGGGCTGGCCATCGCGATCGCGGGCCAGCGCTTCTTCGGGATCTAGCGCGCTATTGCAGTTTGCCGCGCCCTTCCACGCGCCAGACCTCCTCCACCGTGTCGCCGCGCAGCCCATACATCTGCTCGTGGAGATTCACCGCCACGCAGATGTGGTTGGGGATGATGCGCACCCGGTCGCCGATGGCGAAGGCGCGTCCGGCATCGTGCAGGTCGATGAAGCCGTGCTCCTCGTTCATCTTGTGGAACCGGGCGCCGGGGGCTTCCACCAGGCGGCCGAACGTCACCTCCGTGGAGTTGGACAGGCGGTCCGAAGAGAACGTCTTCGAGCCGCCATCGACAATCATCTGTCCCGGTCGAGCCGTGGATACCACCGTGGCCAGCACCGCCGCGGCGCAGTCTTCGAGCCCGCAGGCGCCGCTGCGGACCGTATTGATGTCGTTGTAGACGTAGGTTCCGGGGCGGATCTCGGTCAGCCCGCGTACCTCGTGGGAGTGGAACAGGGTAGGGGTGGAGCCACCACTGACGATCGGCACGGCGATGCCAGCGGCCCGGAAGTCCGCCAGAATGTTCTCCAGCAGTGTGCTTACCTCGGCCAGTTGGCGCAGGCCGGCTTCATCCAGGCTCTTGACCTGGCCCGGGTAGAACGTGATGCCTTCAAACCGGAGGTGGGGCAGCATGCAGATGATGCGGGCGAGGTTCAGGAGAGGCTGTCCCGGGCTTACCCCTACCCGCCCCAGGCCCACATCAACCTCGGCGAGGACGCCGATTTCCACCCGGGCGGCCCCCGCTGCTTCCGAAAGCTGTCGGGCGGCAAACTCGCTGTCGAGCGCCACCGTGACACGGGTGCGGCGCGCCACCCCTGCCAGGCGTTCGAGCTTGGTGCGGCCGACGATGGGAAAGGCCACCAGCATATCGGCGGGTTCGGCCGCCAGCATCACTTCGGCCTCCGAAACCTTGGCCACCGTCAGCCCGGCGGCGCCCGAGGCGAGTTGCCGCTGCCCGATTCGCGGAGACTTGTGCGTCTTCGTGTGGGGACGGAGGCGCAGACCGTGGCTGCGGCTGTAGTCGCCGACGCGCGCCAGATTGCGCTCGAGAATGTCGAGATCGACGATCAGCGCCGGAGTATCGATTTCGGAGATGTGCATAACCACAGGATAGGGCACACGGGCGGAACATACGAACGGTTGGACCCCTGCCTCGCCGGCTGGGCGGACGACCGGTACGGCCTGCCGGCTGCTAATCGTTGGAGCGCAGGATTCCGCCCAGCGCGCCGAGCGGCCCCTGCTCATCGCCGCCGGTGCGGGAGGGCGCGAGTTCCCGCCGCATCTTCTGAAGCGTCATGCTCTGGATTACGACCCGGCCGGGCCCGGTGAGGGTTGCCAGGAATAGTCCCTCGCCGCCGAACAGGGCGGTTTTGATGCCGCCGGCCAATTGAATGTCGTAATCCACCGTCTCATCGAAGGCGACGATGCAGCCGGTGTCCACCTGGAGCACCTGGCCCGCCGCCAGATCGAATTCCACAAAGTCGCCCCCGGCGTGAATGAACACCGCGCCCGGCCCGGTGAACTTCTCCAGGATGAAACCCTCGCCGCCGAAGAAGCCGGCTCCCAGTTTCTTCACCAGTGCCACGCCGAATTGCACCGAGCTCTGCGCGAACAGAAACGCATCGCGCTGCGCCAGGATGGAACGGCCGGCCGGCAGGTCGAACACCTGAATGCGTCCAGGGTAGCTGCCCGCGAACCCGGCTTCACCGAGGCTGTCGGCGCGGAAGTAGGTAAGGAACAGCGATTCGCCGGAGATGGTGCGCCGGAGCGCGCCCAGGATCTTCTCGCTCAGCGTGGCGCCGCTCATGCGCGTTTCCCAGAAGACATTCGCGGTCTTGTAGACCATTTTGCCGGCCTCGGCGTACAATTCCTGGCCGGGCTTCAGGCGCACGCGCGCCACCTGGAGGTTGTCTCCTTGAATGGTATAGTCCAGCGGCTCGGTGGGGGCGCTCGCCGGCGCCGCGGCGGCCGTAACGGACTGCCCGCACGTGCTGCAAAAGCGCGAGCCCTCCGGGATTTGAGATCCACATCGGGTGCAGAAGGCCATCAGCGAGATTCTAGCAGGGCGGGCGGCGCGCCGAATCGGACGCATGGGACAATAGGGAAAACTCGCTTCTTTATGCGTCGATCCGCTCTTCTTCTCCTCGCAGTTGCCGGTCTGTTTCCGCCGGCCATCGCGCGGCACTCGGTATCGCTCTGCGGTACTACTGCCGAGACCAGCCGCGAAACGCGGTTCCTGCACCGCCAGGCGGTACGCGCCCGCCGACTGCTGCCGCGGGCGGCCACCGCCACCGCGAATCGGGACATCGGCAACATCGCCATCCTCGAAGACGCCGATGGCGTGGTCGCGCGGCAGAACGAATTCAACCTCGACCGCAAGACGGTGGCGTTCACGCCGGCGTCGCCCAGCGCCACCCAATATCGCTACGAAGTCAGCGATGAAGGCTACGATGCCGGCGCGGCCAACGGCACCCCTCTGGCCGCCCTGGATGACGACGATTCGCGCGAAGTGAAGTTGCCGTTCGCGTTTCCCTTCTTTGGCGCCACATACGACCGGGTCTTCGTCAACTCCGACGGCAACCTCACCTTCACCGCGGCCGACTCCCAATCCAGTTCGCGATCGCTCGGACGCGCCACCTCCGGACCACCCCGGATTGCCCCCTTGTTCGACGACCTGGACCCTTCGGCCACTGCGGGCGGCGTGAGGGTGCTGGCCGATGGCGATCGCCTGGTTGTCGGTTGGGTCGGCGTTCCGGAGTGGACCGAAAGCGGCCCGGGCCGCAGGCAGACGTTTCAGGTTGCGCTTTTTGCCGATGGCCGCATTGCCTTTTCGTACTCCGGAGCGGCCGCCACGAATGCCGTGGTCGGCATTGCACCCGGCAATCTGAAAGGCTCGTCATCCCTGGTGGATTTTCGTAATGACCCGAGCGGCACCTATACGGCGGCAGTCGCCGAGCGCTTCGGGAGCGACCTCGAAGTGGATATCGTCACCGCCGCCCAGAAGTTCTACGAGACCCACGAGGACACCTACGATTACCTGGTGATCTACAACAACATGGACATCGACGCCCTGGGCGACGGAGTCCTGTCGTACGAGAGCACCGTGCGCAGCAGCGGCACCGGCTACGGGGTGGATACCGGCGATTTCGGGAAGTCGTTCGGATCGGCGTCGCGGCTGCTCTCGATGGTCAACATGGGACAACTGGGAAACTATCCCACCAACCCGAACAGCCTGGTGCCGTTGCGCGCCGCTTCGGGCGACACGCCGCTCACCGCCCTGGCTCACGAGGCGGGCCACCTGTTTCTGGCCTTCGCCAGCGTCCTCGATCCGTTGGATCCTTCGGCGCTGCCGATGCTGGGTTACCAGAACGCGCATTGGAGCTTCGCGTTCAACTCGGAAGCGTCGCTGCTCGAGGGCGAGCGAATTGTGGACCGCGGGCCGGAGACGTCGCCGCGCTTCCTGACGACCGACACGGTGCAGGCCTTCTCGCCGCTCGATCAGTACCTGATGGGATGGCGCGCCGCCCAGGAGGTGCCCCCCACGTTCCTGGTTACGGGCGTGCCGTCGGGCATGACGCAGTGGCATCCCCTGCGCAACTACGGCTTCAATGGGGGCCGGCGCGATATCGCCATCGATGAAGTGGTCGCCGCCATGGGTCGGCGCACCCCGGACTTCACCGTGGCCCAGCGGCGGTTCCGGTTCGCCTTCATCCTGGTAGTGGCGCAGGGCTCGGAACCTTCCGCGGCGGACCTGGCCAAGGTCGATGGTTTCCGCCGGCAGTTCGAGAGCTTCTTTGCCCAGGCGGCCTCCAACAATGCCACGGCCGACACGTCCTTGAAGCGATCCCTGAAGATTTCGCTCTTCCCGGCCGCCGGTGTGCTCCCGGAAGCAACCGCCTCGGCGACGTTGTCGGTCGAGACCGCGCCGGCTTCCGACCTGACCGTACAGTTGCAGGCCCCGCACGGGTATGCCAGCGTGCCCGCGTCCGTGCGGATTCCAGCGGGCGAGCGCAGCGCGACCTTTGTCGTGGCCGGAGTCCGGCCCGGGGTCGAGGAACTGTCCGCTGTTCCGGAAGATCCCGCCTATGATACGGCCGAGGCTCGCGTGCAGGTGGCCGACCCGTCCCTGTTGAGGCTGACTGCCGTTTCGGGCGACCGCCAGGTCTCATCCGGCGCGGGCGCCTTGCCCGATCCAATCGTGGTTCGTCTCACCGACGTCAACAACCTGGTCTACCCCGGCGCGATCATTCGCGCTACACCCTCGGCGGAGGGAAGCGTGTCCGCGGCGGAAGTGACGACGGATGCCCAGGGGCAGGCGTCCCTGCGTTGGTCGCCGGGAGCAGCCGATGCAAACGAGTTGCAACTGACCCTCGCGGCGCTGCCTTCCGTAACCCTCGTCTTGCGGGCCGGAAGCGCCGTGCCGGTGGTGACCTCCGTCAGCAACGCCGCCTCCTTCGAGCCGGAAGTGGCAGCCGGAGCGCTGGCCACCATCCTCGGCGCCAAACTGGCGGACGGGCACAGCGGTTCGGCCGTCTATCCGTGGCCTTCGACCCTGGCCGGGGTGCGCGTGCGGTTGGGTGACGTCTTCGTGCCGGTGTTCTATGCCAGCGACGGACAAATCAACTTCTATGTCCCCGCTGACACGCCGCACGGCAACCTGACGACCGTGACCGTCGTGACCCCTTCCGGCGCTCAAGCTGCGGCGACGGTCGAGATCAAACCGGTCCAGCCCGGCATCTTCCCGGGCGCCGTGCTGCACGCCGGGACCGCCGTGAGCGCCGTCAGCACACCGGTGAGGGCGGGGGACTACATCGAAATCTACTGCACGGGGCTGGGGCCGACCCGTTCGGCGGGCGGACTGGATCGCACCGTGCTCACGCCCCTGGTGTTTATCGGCGCCATCCCCGTGACTCCCGTCTACAGCGGACTGGTGCCCGGCTATCAGGGCCTTTACCAGGTCAACGTGCGGGTGCCCACAGGCTTGGCCCCGGGACCCCAGTCGCTCCTCTTGTCGGTCAGCCTGGCCCACAGTAACGAAATCTCGATCGGGGTGGAATGATGTTCTCGTGGCTGTTTTCCGACCCTCTGCCGCCTGGAACGCCGGCCCCCGACTTCTCCCTTCCCGATGAAGCCGGACGCATCGTGACCCTTTCGGAGTTGCGGGGCAAGCGGGTCGTCCTGGTCTTTTACCCGGGAGATGATACTCCCGGCTGAACCAGGCAACTCTGCCAGTTGCGTGACAACTGGAAGTCGGTCCGCACCGATGATGCGCGGGTGTTGGGAATCAATCCGCAAAGTGCGCGCAGCCACCGGAGTTTCCGGGAAAAATACAGTTTTCCGTTTCCTCTGCTCGTGGACCAGGGGCAGAAGGTTGCCGAGTTGTATCACGCCAGCGGGCTGATTGTAAAACGAACCGTTTACCTGATCGACGGTGAAGGGACGATCCGGTTTGCCCGGCGCGGCATGCCCAGCCCCTCGGACGTGCTCGCCGCCGGGAAGTAGATCGCGGCCCGGCGCGGCCGGTCCCACCGTCGCCCCCTCCATGCGGGTAACCGTCATCTGCCGGGCATCCGCACGCTTCCGGACGCTCCAGGTATTCCGGTTCTTTACTCCGGTATTTCCCTTGATCTCTAAATATTTCTCCGGTACAGCCGATATATCCACTCAGAAGTCATTAGTGAAGGAGGCATGGATGAGATCGGGACGAGCAGCGCTCCTGCTGGTGGTTGTCGCGTTAAGCGGTTTTGCCCAGGAGCCCGAAAAGAAACTTTCGCGCGCCGAAGCGTTGCAGACGGCAGTCTCTAAAGTACAGCCGCAATACCCGCCTATGGCCCTGCAGTTGAGAATTGAGGGCGAGGTGGATCTGGAGGCCGTTGTCAGCGAGACTGGCTCGGTAGAAAAGGTGAATATCCTCAGCGGGAATCCCGTGTTGACGAAACCAGCTGCCGAGGCGTTGAAGAAGTGGAAGTTCAAGCCATTTATGGCCGACGGCAAGGCACAGAGGGTGCTCGCGCCGGTCAGTATTACTTTTAAGCGTCCGTAGAGTCAGAGGGCAATCGAATGAGTATAGGAAAGAAACTGCTGATCAGCTTTGGCGTCATGCTACTGCTCGTCTTTGTGATCGGCGGGGGTGCCATGGTGGTCGTGGCTGATCTCAACGCCGACCTGGAGCGGGCCGCGAACGTCACGGGCCGCACACAGCATCTCGATGGCGACCTGAGCCTGGCGGCAACCGAAATGACCAGCTTCGAGCGTGGATGCGTCCTGGCGGCCATCGTGGGCGACAAAACCAAGGCGTCGGACTACCTCGAGAAATTCCAGGCTGTACAGCAGCGGTTGCAGCAGGATTTGGTGGAAATACAGAAGTTGGGCGGAACTCAGCAAGCCCTCCAGCAACACCAGGCGTTCCAGCGCCAGGCATCCGCGGCGGCCCAAGCTCACGAGGAACTGCGCCAGGCCATGGCGAACCAGCAGATGGACTCGGCTCTGGGGATCTTTGCCCAAAAGGTGGAGCCGACGCTGGATGGAATCACTCGTCAGTCGGCGACCATGATGGACGAACGCTCCCGGGAACTAGCGTCGGCCTCCGAAGCGGCGGCCGCCAAATCGGCGCGTGTCAACTACATCGCTTGGGGGCTGATGCTGTTGTCGCTGGGAGTGGGCGGCGCGGTCCTCTGGGTGGTACGGCGTTCCAGTGGCTCGCTTCGCGCCTTCTCCGCCCGCATGGCGGAAAGCGCCGAGCATGTGGCCAGCGCCGCATCGCAGGTCTCCGGCGCCAGCCGGTCACTGGCGGAGGGCGCGTCTCAGCAGGCGGCTTCCCTCGAAGAAACGTCCGCCTCCACCGAGGAGATCGCTTCCATCACCCGCAAGAATGCCGAACATGCGCAGCAAGTGGCGGGCTTGATGCAGGAATCGGAAAAAGGCGCCGCGGATGTCAACCAGACTCTGAACCGCATGGTGGAGTCGATGAAGGAAATCGATGGAGCCAGCAACAAGATTGCCCGCATCATCAAAGTGATCGATGAAATCGCGTTTCAGACCAATATCCTCGCGCTCAACGCGGCCGTGGAGGCCGCCCGGGCAGGTGAGGCAGGACTGGGATTCGCCGTGGTGGCGGACGAAGTCCGCAACCTCGCACAACGGTGCGCGCAGGCCGCCAAAGACACCGCCGGACTGATTGAGGAATCCATCGCGACCTCACGCGATGGCAATGGACGGCTCGATCAAATGGCCGGTGCGGTCGTCGGTATGACCGGAAACTCCGGTCGCGTCAAGTTGCTGGTAGACGAAGTGAACGCCGGAAGCCAGGAACAGGCGCGCGGCATGGAACAGATCTCGCGGGCCATTCTCGAAATGGAGCAGGTTACGCAGAAGGCCGCCGCGGCGGCCGAGGAAAGTGCCTCGGCCGGGGCGGAACTCGACACCTACGCCGCCAATCTCCGGGCGCTGGTGCAGGAAATGCGCCAAATGGTCGGCGCGGAGTAACGGACCCTTTGGGGCGGACACACTCCGCCCCGATCCCCCATTACATCTTCACACTGTCCACGTGGATGGTGTCTCCATCCATCGTTCCCGAAATCGTCACTTTCTGTCCACCGTGCGATTTCACTTTGTCCTGATCCGCGACCTGGTATATTTTGCCGTCCTCAGTGACGAAGACCAGCTTGTCGCCGCGCGCGACGCAACGCTCCACACAGGCCGCGTTGGTCCACATTTCCTTCTTCGTCGAGCAGCCCTTGTCGACGACATACCCGGTCCAATCCGCGGCCATCGCGGACATGGCAGCTAAGCCCAACAACGGAAGCAGTTTCTTCACGTATTCCCTCCTCAGAGTGCAGAATCAATTCAGGAACGACTATACTCCAGTCCATGAAACTGCTGCAACTCCGGATGGCTTTGATCCGGTTACAGTTGTTAAGGCTCGGTGCTTAATAGAACAGATACTTGCGCCATTGCGCATCGCCTTTGCCCAGCATTCGGATCAGGTGTCGACTGGTGTGCAGGCTGAACGGCCGCGGTTGCCGGGCAAGTCGCATCCCCGCCTCATCCGGCGTCCGGTTCCCTTTGCGGTTGTTGCACGGGTTGCAGCACGCTACCAGGTTCTCCCAGGCCGATTCCCCGGCGCGTGAACGGGGCACAACGTGGTCCAGCGTCAACTCCCCCGAGACCAGGGTCCGATGACAATACTGACACGTGTAGCGGTCCCGCATCAGGATGTTCTTGCGCGACAGTGCCCGCGTTTGATGCGGGATGCGCCGGTATTCCAGCAGGCGTATCACTGAGGGCAACCGCATGGTGGCGCGTGCGGAGTGAACCGGTAGCATCGATTCCTCTTCCGCCGCGGCAACACCCTTCAGCACCAACACCAGCGCGCGGCGCGCCGCGCAGATGTTAATGGGCTCGTAGCTGGCATTCAAAACCAGCACGGGTTTCTGGAGACGTTCGCTCGGCATCTATGACACTCCCACCATGGAATCGACCGCCGCCGGGCGCCGGTCGGCGCGGGCCACAGTCAAGAGGACGACGCGCCCTACGCCAGCCCGCTTGAGGGCCAGGGCGCAGGCGGCCGCCGTGGAGCCTGTCGTCATTACATCGTCAATCAGCAGCACGCGCTTCCCTGCCAGCCCCAGAGCGCTGGCGCGAGGCGCGAATGCGGACGCCACGTTCTGCCGCCTCCTGGTCTTGCTGAGGCCGGCCTGGGCGGGGGTCGCCCGCACCCGACGCAAGGCGCGCACGACTGGAAGACCAGTCCGCTCGGCAATCCCACCGGCCAGCAGTGCCGACTGGTTGAAGCCCCTCTGCCACCTGCGCCTCCAGTGCAATGGAACTGGTGTGATGGCGTCGAACTTTTCGTCCCGCGGCAAGGCAATCGAAAGCAGCTCGGTCAGCGGCCGCGCCAAGGAACGGATCCGACGGTACTTGTAAAGGTGGATCAGTTCGCGGAGCACGCCCGCATACGCGCCGAACGAATAGGCGGCGTCAAAGCCGCGAAGGCCACGCCGGCAGAGGTCACAACGCCCTTCGGGATCCAGCGGAAACGGGTTCTGGAACGGCGTGCGGCAACTCACGCAAAAGAACTCGGCGGCCAGGGGTTCCGGCTTCCTGAGACACGTACGGCAGACGGGAATCCGGCTGGCATCGCGCAGAGCCTGGCCGCAAACACGGCAGCCATCCGGGAAGACGAGGGAAAAAAGGGCGCGAAAAGTGGTCTGAACTGCTGAGGAGCCGAGCTCGGCGATTGCGGTTCGTCTGCTACTCGAGAAGACCCACCTCCGCGAACTCTGATTGTAGCCGAAATCGCAAAAACAAAACGAGGAAAATGCGTTTGAACGTACAGGCGGCCACCGCGCCGGCCCCGCGACGCCCGGTCATCGCGAAGCAGCGCCGCTGTACGCCAGCGGGTCGATTCGCGACAGTTCCTGGCGATAGAGTGGGTTCTGCGGATATTCGGTAACCAGTCCCGTCAGCAGGTCGCGCGCCTGCATGTTGTCTTTTTCGCGCAACGCGGCCACCGCCAGAAGCAGCTTCGCGAAGGGGGCGAGGTAGTGGCCTTTTTCGGCGGTGAGCTTCAGTTTTGCGATTCCTACGGCGTGGTCCGTCTTTCCTCCGCCGAGGCGGAGCAACCAGCGCAGCGGAGCGGGCTTGATGCTCAGCATATAGTTCTCGATTCCGATGGCCAGCCACGCGTCATAGAAGGACGGGTCTTCGGCCAGCAGGCGCTCGGCCATTGTCCGGCCGGCCTTCATCAGTTGGAACGAAGCGCCGTATCTTTTTTCGATCAGCGCCAGGTAGTCCGATTCCAGGCCATTACACAGAATCGTCGCAAACATCGCATTCTTATCATCGGGTGATCGCTCGGAGAGGTTGCGCGCCGCCTGCAACGCCGCATAGAAATTCTTTTTGAGTGCCAGGTCGGGCGCCAGCTTATGGTCCGTGACGAAGTGCTGATCGTGTGTGAAAAACTCCGATTGCAGGATGTGTAGCCGGTCAAACTCCGAAAACAGGTACGCAGCCGCTTCCGAAGTCGGACCCATCGGATCCAGGGGGTGGAGCGTCCGCCACTCGCCAAACGTCAAGTGCGCCTGGGCGAAACGCAGATTGTACATCTCGTGGTAGCCCCGTTCCAACAGCGTTGGCTCGGTGTGTCCGATCACCACGGCGCAACAAATCGCCGGAATTATCTGAAAGGCCTTATGAAGCATCTCGATCAAAAATGAGTACTGCCGACTCTTTATGAGACGGCTGCAGGTGGATTGCCGTTTCCGGCCATGTTTTCGTACAATCTTCCAATTCGAATTGCCTTTCTGTGCTCCCCATTACCTCTGCACCGCTGCTGTAGACTCGCGCGCCACGAGCACCGGATCGATCACCACTGCTTTGGACGGCCGCCGGCGCTTGGACCCGATCGATTTCACCAGGATTTCCGCCGCCTGTGCCCCGATCGACGCGCTGTTCTGATCGATGGTCGATAACGGCACCCGGAGCAGATCGGAGTAGTGCACGTTGCCGACGCCGATCACCTTGATGCGCTCCGGGATTCCAATGCCCGCCTCCAGAATGGCTTTCATCGCCCCAGCGGCGACCGGATCGTTGAACCCGAAAACCCCGTCGGGCTGCGGATCGACCGCCAGCAGCCGGCGCACCGCCTCATATGCCGAAGCATCGTCGGTGGCGTGCACCACGAACTGGTCCGAAACCGGCATGGCCGCCGCTCGCAGGGCGGCCCGGTAGCCATTGAGCCGGCCCAGCCCTGGTGCCAGTGGCGGGCCTGCGATATGAGCAATGCGCCGGCACCCGCGTTCGATCAGGTGTTCGGTGGCCATCCGGCCGATGGCTTCGTCGTCAGCCCCCACATACGGCGCGTGCACCTGCGGAAACCGGCGGTCGATCAGCACGTACGGCACGTTGCGCGCTTCGATCCGCTCAAACACCGCGGGCGACGAGGGAGGTTGTGCCGATGCCAGAATCAGCCCATCCACCTGCCGCGCCAGCAGCCGGTCCACTTCGCTCGACTCCACCGCGCAATCCTCTTCGGAATTACAGATCACCACGTCATAACCCAGCGGCCGGATCGCCGCCGAGACGCCCTTGGCGATTTCGGCGAAAAACGAATGCATCAGGTCAGGCACCACCAGTCCGATCATGAAGGTTCGCCGCGCCGCCAGGCTCCGCGCCACCCAGTTCGGCTGATAGTTCAGTTCCTGAATTCGCGCGAGTACGCGTTTTCGCGTCTCGGCGCCCACGTCGGCGCACCCACGAACCACCTTGGAAACGGTCATGACCGACACGTCCAACTCGCGCGCGATGTCTTTCAGCCGGACAGGGGAATTAGTAGGGTTAGGCATCGATGTACGGCCACAACGGCCTGAGCATACGCATACGCCCGAACGCGAGTATAACAGGCGGCGGACGCGAAATCTCCATCTTCCGAAACGCAAGCCACCCGGTCTGACGCGCCGCGACGAAAACCGGGGCTCATCCCTTCGCTCTCTGCTTTCCGCCCGCGCCCTCGCACCCCAGGAACAGGTCCCGCCCCTTCGCCAGTGCCGCCATTTTGCGGTCCGCAATCGAGCGTTTCAGCATCCAGAAACCGCAGTCCGGGTGTATCCAGCCGATGCGCTCCGCGCCTACGACCTGGCTGGCGCGCTCCAGAGCCCGTGCGATCTCCTCCGGCGTTTCGATGTGATTGATCTTCACATCGACCACGCCGATGCCCAGCCGGATTCTCGCGTCCACCTCCTTGAGGGCTTGCAGTTCCTCCAGCGGCCGATGCGCCATCTCGAGCACCAGGTGATCTGCGTGCAACCGGTTCAGGAAATCCGTCAGCGCCCGCCAGTCTCCCCGCTGCACCGTCTGCCCGCCGTAGTTGCCGAAGCATAGGTGCACCGCGCGCCGCCCCTGGAATCGGTCGAGCACACGATTGATGGCCGCCGCGGCAAGCGGTCCGTCCGCTGGATTGCCCGGGATGTTCGCTTCGTCCACTTGCAGACAGTCGCACGCCAGTCCCGCCACCTGCGCTGCCAGGACCTCGGCGACGGCGATCGCCAACTCTTCGAATGAGCCGTAGTGGCGATCGAGCAGCGTGCGCGCCAGCATGTAGGGGCTGGTCACCGTGAATTTGAACGGCCCGCCCGCCACCGCCGACGCGAGCTCGCAATCCGACAGCAGGTTGAGCGAGCCTTCGCCCAGCGCGCCCTCCACCACGCCCGCCGCCTTGCGGCGGAACTGCATGGTGCTGCTGCGAGCGAACGCTTCGTGATCACTGCGGCCCACACGGCTGCGGACGCCCGCCATCGGCCGCACGAAGTAGTCGATCATGCCGTTGGTCTCGGGGTGGTTCACGTCGAAGCGGTACAGTTCACCGTCCGTGGGCAGGTCGATGCGTGCCTGCCGTTGAATATCGAAGATCACCCGGGTGGCGTCCAGCCGCGCCTGCTCGCTCGGCAACGCCGCGAGCCAGTCGGGAATGGGGTACGAACCAACGGTGGTGGCGAGAATTTCCATTTCAGCTCAGGATGGCATCAACGTTCCAGATCGCTTCCGGCCGCACGTCCACGTTGGACGAGTTGCCATATTCGCTGCGGACCTCGTCCACCGGCAGCGCGGCCCCCATGGCATCCACGGCTCCGGCCAGCACCACCCGCCTTGGTGCCATGCCGCGCGCCAGGTCCGGCAGGTCGGTCTGCCGCAGCAGGTTGGGAACGAAGTTGCCCATGGGGTATTTGTAACTCTCACTGTCCACGATCCGCTGATACGAAGACAGGCCGCCCGCCAGGTAAAGAGCGTTGATCGACGGATCGAGCGCGGCCGCGAACTGCGCTACTACCGTTGCCGTGCCGCGAGCCGCCACCAGCACCCGCCGCGATTCCAGTCCGGCCCGCGAACGCAGCCCCCGCACCATCGCCAACAGATCCGTCACCTTTTGGCCCGCCAGCGGTCGGCCCAGGATTATCGACGACCAGCCGTAATCCTCATCGCTGTTGTGCGGGCGGGTATAGCGCGCCGAGCCCCGGCCGAATTCGGGCGTCGAATCGCCCGTGTTCCGCAGGTCCGGCGCGCACACCACACAGCCTCGCGAGGCCAGCAAGTCGTACAACTCGCCTTCGTGCCAGGCGGTGCGCCCGTTCGGTTCCAACACGATCACCAGCGGCCCCGACGAGCTTCGCTGCTTCGGCTGGTACAGCCAGGCCGGCACCCACACCGCCGGGGCCGTGCGAAACTCCACCGCTTCGATTTCATCAGCGCGATAGCTCGCGCGGGCGAGCGAAGTCATCCCGTCCGCCGACGGACGGGTCACCCCCAGCAGTCCCTCCAGGTCTCCATGCACCTTCGTGACGGCCAGTTTCCGGTTCAATGAAAACGGCGTCTCGCCGTGCAGCGACTTAACGATATTGCCGCTCTCGGAAGCGAACAGCGCCTCGTCCCTCTCGGGCGACGTCGGCGGCTCTTCCGCAACCGGCCGCGCGTCGCCCTTCAGCCATCGTCCGAACCAGCGGTAGATCTCCATCCGCATGTCGTAGCTCAGACCGTGGGGCAGGGGCGTGGCAAACCACGCCAGCCGGTCGGGATGCCCGAACGTCTCGTACACGCTTCGGAGCTTCTGGTATTCCTCCTGCCCGTTTTGGATATAGCTCGGCGAGTACGTGCCGAAAAAGTCGCGACTACTCACCTGGATTTGCAGCGGCTTCGGCGCCAGCGGATACAGCAGGTCCCAACGGTCGAACCCCAGCGGCCCGGAACCGATCAGGTCCTGCTCCGCATCGTCGGTCGAACCCGGCGGGTTGAATCCGTCGCAGGCCACATTCTCCGTGTTGCCGCAGGAGACCGCCGCCACCGCCAGCCGCTCGTCCACCGCCGCCAGCATCATCGTCAGCGTGCCCCCGCCCGACTGGCCGGTGGACGCCAGCCGCGCCCTATCCACCAGCGGATGCGATGCCAGGTAATCCAGACTCCGCACCGCATCCCACGTCTGCAACCGCGTGCTGGTGATGCCTTTGAGCAGCATCTGCCGCCCGGGATAAGTGTGCTCCTCGTCCGGTCCCAGGCGGCTGCGCGACCCGCCGGGAACCGGGTAATAAATGCGTTCGCCCTGTCCCATCGGATCGAATCCCAGAACGAGATACCCAAGCCGCGCCAAGCCCTGGCAACAGCGCTGGTACAGGTCGCCGGCTTTGCCGTTTTCCGTGTGACCCATCTGAAACAGCACGCCGGGAAACGGAGGGGCGCCTGCTGTTGGGATATACAGGTTGGCCGTAACATGGAATCCGGGCTGGCTTTCGTAGATGACTTTCTCCACGCGATAGCCCGGTCGTTCGAACGAACCCACGGTGCGCGCGTGCAACGGCGTGCGCTCGGGTTTACCACCCACAATCTGCCAGAACGTTTCCGCCACCCACTCCTGCCGCGCGCGGACGGCGTCCGGCGTCGTAAGGCGGGCCAGGTCCTGGTTCCGTTTTCGGTAAGCCCGATCCGCGAGTTCGCGCAAGTAATCCGGCAGGCACCGCGAATAATCCCGATAGAGCCCCGCGCCCCGCAGAACTGCACCGCACGCCGCCAGTGCCAGCCATTCCCGCCTGGTAGTCATTTCGCCTGCACGGTACAACTACGCCGCCGCGCCTGTCAAGCCCGGTTGTGGCGCCGGCACGCTCCCCAACCGACCCGGCCCGCTTCGGGTGCTGCCTCACTGGCTGCCGGCCGGTCAGCCACCCGCTCGTGTCTCCACGTTCGCCGATGATCTGGCGCCGGCGTGCCGTTGACTCCGGATCAGGTGGGGTAGTAACCTTCGCGGGCCTGAACACTCAGACCCTTCTGCTTCGTGGTTACATGAATGTGCCGGAATGCTCCCGACGAATCGCCGCCCTCGGGCGTGTAGCCCAGATTGTACTGGTTGCGAAGGTCCTCTTCAATATCGGCGAAGACCTTCTGAATCGGCTGGCGCTTACCCACTTCGAAAAATCGTCCGCCGGTGTTGCGAGCAAGCTCCTGGAGCACTTTCCTCCCATCACGGGAATCTATGCGAGGCCCCGGTCCACCCCACCCGCCGCGCCGCCCCATGCCGCCCGGGGGCAGTGCCCGGTATACCATTTCCTGATCTTCGAACAGGATCGAATAGACCAGGGTGTCCGCCCGCTGGGCCGACTCTTCGGCCTGCTCGAGCGATACCTTGCTCCCGTTGTCCATGCCGTCGGTGAGCAGGATGAGGGCTTTGCGGCCGGACTGTTTCTTCATGAGCTCGTCGGATGCCAGCAGCACCGCGTCATATAGGCTCGTGCCTCCGAATCGGCCCGCGCGCCGGCCGCCGCGCGGTGCTCCGCGTTGTCCCCAGCGCGGTCCCCCGGCTCCGGTCTGCAGCTCCCCCAGGGCTTCTTCCAACTTTTCTCGTGATGAAGTAACATCTTGTAGAAGTTCAACTTCGAAATCAAAGTGAATGATAAATGCGAGGTCTTTGTCCTCCCGCAACACCTGTTCCAGAAAGCGATGGCTGGCGCTCCGTTCCTCGGGCAGAACGCGGCTCGTGCTGCCGCTGGTATCGATCAGAAGACCGAGCGTGAGGGGAAGATCGGTCTCCCGTGTGAAGTAGCGGATGGTTTGCGCACGGCCTTCTTCCTCGATCAGAAAGTCCTCCTTATTGAGGTCGCGAACGATCTGGCCTTTCTTGTCGCGCACGGTGGCGAACACGTTCACGACTTTGACGCCCGCGGAGAATTTCGCATCCGGATCCTGCGGCTCGCCTTTCAGGAAACGGGCCGCGGGGGCCAGGGCCATTGTCCGCAACAGAGTTCGACGAGAGATCATATGACAGCTAACCTGGTGTTATCTGAGATGTGTCGCGCGAACCGGGGGTTACGCCTGGCCGGTTCGATCACGCCCTCTCCGCCGCACCTTGCAATGAAAATTCCGGACGGGACCGCGGGGAATCACGTGGCAGTAGAATCGGCGGACCGTTCGCTCGCGCGGCAGCGGCCGAGAATCTATCTCTTTGTGGACATTCCCGGTTCCCTGTTAAACTGTGGTGAGCGTCGTCATTCCCTCTGCGTGCGTCCAGCGCACCAAGCACAGGATGACGCTGTGGATCGGTAGTCACGCCAATTGCGGGCCGGTAGCTCAGATGGTAGAGCATGTGCCTTTTAAGCACAGGGTCGCGGGTCCGAGTCCCGCCCGGCTCACCAGCAAGTCCTTTTAGTCCAATCGCATCGAGGACAAAAGCGTAGAAAACGGCAATTCTCCCGAACATTCCCGCCCTCTTCCCGTTTTGGCAGGAGATACCGCCGGGCGCTTGCGATGCGGCTAGTCGGCGCGCGTGCTGCTGGCTCGCCGGGGCTTCAGCTTGCTCTTGCCCTCGAGATTGAGCGCCACTGCAGCGCGAATGAGATCCTTCAAAGCCGCCTCATCGACCTTGTCGCCTTCGTGGATGTCGATGGCGCGCCTCACGTTCCCGTCGAGGCTGGAGTTGAATAGACCGGAGGGGTCTTTCAACGCAGCTCCCTTGGCAAATGTCAACTTCACGACTTTTTTGTACGTCTCTCCCGTGCAGACGATGCCGCCGTGGGACCAGACGGGAGTCCCCATCCACTTCCACTCTTCGAGGATGTCAGTGTCTGCCTCGTGTATGATTTCGCGCACTCTCGCCAGCATCTCCCCGCGCCAGTCCCCAAGTGCCTTGATCTTTTCGTCGATTAATGCAGAGGCAGATTCCCCCGGGACGTGCCTTTTCATATGCAGCTCCAACTCTCGTACTATACGTTTGCGAAGGTACCTGAACAGCAAATGCCGCCTCAGTGGCAACAGACCAGCAATGCACGCTGCGTCCCTGGACCCGGTAATCGCCCTACGCTGACGAATAACGTGGCGCTCTGGCGCCTACGCCGGCGTCAGCCCGAGCCCCGGCTTCCGCGGCAGAATCAGCTTTCCCTTCTCGACCCGCACGCCGTGGAACGGATCGTTGCTGATCAACAGGTTTCCGTCCAGGTCGGCGTAGTCTACCAATGGCGACAGGTGCGCCGCCGCGGTCACCGTCACCGAGCTCGAAATCATGCACCCCAGCATCGTTTTCATGCCCAGCGCTTTGGCGATCTGCAGCATCCGGTACGCTTCCAGCACACCGCCGCTTTTGTCGAGCTTTACGTTGACGCCGTCGTACGCATCCTTCAATTTGGGAATGTCCGTGGCGTGCTGGCATGCTTCGTCGGCGATCACCGGGATGTGCACCCGGCTGCGCACCCACCGCGTCTCCTCGAGCATCTCCGCCGGCATCGGCTGCTCGATAAACTCAACCCCCTGCTTCTCCAGCCAGTTGATCTTCCGGACGGCTTCTTCTTTGTCCTTCCAACCCTCGTTGGCGTCCACCCGCAAGGGCTTCTTGGTTACGCTGCGCACGGCTTCGATGGTCGGTTCGTCGGTGGCCAGCCCCACTTTGACCTTGAGAATCGGGTAGGCTTCCGCTTCGCGCGTTTTCTGCCGTGTAATCTCGGGGGTGTCGATGCCGATTGAAAACGTGGTGACCGGCGCGTCGTTCGGGTCGAGTCCGAAATAGGTATACAGCGGGATTCCCAGCTTCTGCCCGACCCAATCCATCAGCGCGATATCGATCGCCGCCTTTGCTGCCCACTCGCCCCTCACCCGCTGGAAGACTTCGTTCATCACCTTGGCGAACTGCATGGGGTCGGCGGAGAGCAGCAAGTTCCGTACCGAATCGACCGCCTTGCGCGCGCTTTCCGCGTCCTCGTGATAGCGCACGATCGGCGCGCCTTCTCCGTGCCCCGTGATGCCGTCTCGGGTGTAGGCCGTGTGCAGCGTGTCGCGGTACTGGCTCGACGACATAGTCGTCGTCCAGGTGTGTTGCAGGTTCAGCCGCACGATCTTCGTGGTCAGTTCCGGCGCCGCCGCTGCGCGCGCCTCCCCGCCGGCCAGGCACCCGCCCGCCGCCGCCGTCTTCACAAAATTCCGCCGGTTCATTTCACTCTCCGCATGGCCACCAGCAGCTTCGACCAGTGCGGCTCGCCCAGGTCGTCGATGCGCACCATGGGGGTCTGCCAGGTAGTGGCATTGATGAATTTGCCGTCGCCCAGGTACATGCCGGTGTGGGTGATCTTCTTCTCGGAGCTGCCGAAATAGAGCAGGTCGCCCGGCGCCAGTGCTCCGCGTTCCACCGGCACCACGCCGTTCCATTCAGCCTGCGGCTGCGCATCGCGCGGCATGTTCACCCCGCGCTGCCGGTTCAGCATCTGCATGAAACCGGAGCAATCGTAGCCGTAGCTCGAAGTGCCGCCCCAGGTATAGGGCAGCCCGAGGAAGCGCTTCGCGAACGCCAGCATTTCGGCGGTCGTCAACGGCTTCGCCCCGAAGGCGACGTCGCCCGTCTGAATCCATCCGGAGCCATCGTCGGGCAAGCGCACCTCCAGCCAGCGCGTGTTGTCCGGCGGCTCCGCGATCACCTCCAGCCGCGATTCGAAGGGCACGGTGATCAACGGCGCATGGCGCGTGACGCTCGGCTCGCGGTAAATATGCGCGAACAGGCTCGCCACTTCCGCCACCCGCCCGCGCGTCGCGTAGGGCTCTCCTGACCGCAACGACTCCAACCGGGCCCAGCCGAGGTAGTCATCCGCGGTGCGAATTCGCGCCCAGCCGGGCTGCTTTTCCATCAGCGTCACGTTGGCCCCGAAGATCGCCTGCGAGACCACGTCGGCGTCCCCGCTCGGTTTCGAGTACATGTTCACCACGGGCCGCAATACCACCGCGGAGGGCAAAGCCGCGGCGAACAAAGCAAGTGCGGCAATTCCAGGCATAGTCTGTCTCTAGGTTACAACGGGGAAGACGCGACGCACCAAGAGATGGCACTGGGCGGGTTCTTAGCAAGCCCGAGGATGTCACATGCAGCGCCGCTCCGAGGCGGCGCTGCACGTTTTGGGGGTGAGGGTGCCGGACGGTTACCGGCACTCCCGGGGTATACAGTTAAAAGACGTATTTCAGCGTCAGTTGTAAGCGCCGCGGATAGTTGTCCTGGTTCGACGCGGAAATCTGCCCGAACCCCGAGTGAGTCAGGCTCTGTCCGGTGGTGACCGTCATGTTCGGCGACGGGAAATAAGCGTGATTGAATGCGTTCAGGGCCTCGGCGCGGAATTGAATGCTCTTGCCTTCCGTAATCCGGGTGTCCTTGATCAACGCGAGGTCCACGTTATTCTGCCGCTGCCGCCGAAGCGTGGCGAAACGCAACGGCCACGTCCGGATCTGGTTAGTGAGCAACCCCCGGCTCGACGCGGTTTCGAAACCGGCGATGTTGAACCAGTGATCGGGTGTCCGCTGGTCGAAGGGCAGCAGGATGTTGGACGGATCGCCGTAGTAAATGGCGTTGTTCCAGGCCAGCGGGAAGCCGCTCTGGAGACTCCAGATACCCGAAAGCTGCCAGCCGCCCACGACCCGGGTCACTACCGGGTTCGCGTCGGCTAACAGGGCTCTCCCCTTCCCGAACGGCAGTTCCCAGACGCCGCTGATATTGATGCGGTGCGGCGCATCGGCGTCCGAGATCTCGCGCACCGGGGCGAGATCGACGGGATTCAACAGGTTCACCGCCTGCTGCCACTTGGAGAAGGTGTAGCTGCCCTGCAACGTGTAGCCCCTCGAGAAACGCTTCTGAAGGCTGATCTGTGCGCTGTGATACCAGGAGTAGCCCGTGTTCTCGGTGGTGTTGATGGCGCTGGAACCGAAAGCCGGGAACGGCGACAGCAGGGTCTGGCGCGAGGTGTTCGTGCCCGTGTAGATTCCCTGCGTGCTGCCCGGCACCAGTTTATAGAGCGGGTTCTTGATGCTGGCGCCCAAGTAGGTGTTGTTCGCGTCGTCGCGCAACGGCGAGGTGCTCCAGAACTGCCGCGGCAGCGCGTTGATGTTCCGCGTGAGCTCGATATGGTTGCTCTTGCTGCCGACGTAGCTGGCATCCAGGACGAACCCGCGGAACTCCTGCTGGAGGCCGAACTCCCAACGCGTCGTCAGGGGCACTTTCGGATTCTGGTTGAAGAACGTGAACCCTTGCCCCAGGTACGTCTGGTAGCCTTGGGAGTTGCCTTGGGGCTCGCTGATCCCGTTGGGGAACGGATTGTCGAGTGACGTCAGCCAGTGCAGCCCGTTGTCTTCCGTCTGTACCATGTTGGTGGTCTGGCTGAAGCCGTTCTGCAGGACGTCGCCGCGCCGCTCGCCGAGGAATCCGGCGAACATTCCGGCCCCGGCCCGCACCACGGTCTTGCTGGTGAGTTGGTAGGCGAAGCCGGCCCGCGGCATGAACACGTTCTTAGGGGTGTTGTAGAGGCCTCCATCGTTGCCGTTGAGCCCTGCGAAGGTCATCCCGCCATGGAGCGCGAATGCGCTCGGCGGCAACTCTTTGAACCCGCCGTTAATGCTCGGGTAGATCGTGGCATACGCCGCCTGCGCTGCCGCGTTGATGTCCTGGGTGTAACCGGTGTCAAAGCCGAGCGCGCTGCGATTGAAGCGCTCGTGCAGCGGTGTTTCAAACTCGTACCGGATGCCGAGATTCAGCGTCAACCGCGGAGTGACTTTCCAGTCGTCCTGCACGAAAAACCCCCAGGAGCCGGACTGCTCGATATAATCCGCCGACCGGGCCAGGCTCGCCGATCCGGGGCGCCCCAGCAACAGCGCCGCTACCGACTGGCCAATGCTGCCGGGCGACGTCGCGGAGGTGTTGTTGGGACCGCGGGTCCAGGTCGCATCAAACGTGAACTGGCCGGTCTGCGCGTTGCTGAAGAACTTGTCAGCCTCCTGGTAGATGCGGTACTCGAAGCCGGTGCGGACCGAGTGGGCGCCCGCCGCCTTGGTGAGCGTAGCGGACACCGTGTGGTTGTTCACCGGCCGGTTTTCCCCGGTGAACCCGTTGCTGATATAGCCCGTCAGGTTGATCCGCGGGAACCGGGCGATGTCCTTGGGCACCTGGCTGACGTACTGCGAAGAGAAACCGAGCTTGCTCAGGTCGAACCCCTGGCCCAGCGCATTGCCGTCCGAACCGCGGATGAATCGGTTGTAGCTGTAGCGCGTGTTCAGGATCACCGTCGGGCTGAGCGTGTACACGTGGTCGAACATCGCCGCCTTCGAATAGAACCAGAACTGGATACCCGTCATGGCGTTCTGGAAATAGTCGTTGTAGGTGCTGTTGCGGACGTAGGTGCTATAGCGGACGAACAGGCGTTGCCGGTCGCTCACGTTCTGGTCCACCCGCCAGGTGTGGTTGTAGTACTTGGCTCGCTCCGTCACGCTGGAGTCGCGGTAGTTGTTCAGGCCTACCTGGTCGCCTTGACTCTTCTCCGTGCTCGGGTACCACGACAGGATCGACGCGCCCACCGGGTCGAACCGGGATTTCGGAATGATATTGCCGGGGAAGGCAGTCTGCGTATAGAGCCCCGAAGCGTTGGGACCCACGCGCGTGTTCGGGTCGTAAATCGTGTATTGCGATCCTCCGCCCGGCGTCACCAGCAGCGCCGAAAAATCGCCGTTATGCATAGCCGGCGTCGGGACGGTATTGGTCGTCTCGTCGTGCCGCGGGCGACCGTCATGAATGCCCTCATACCCCCACATGAAAAAGGTCTTGTTCTTGCCGTTATAAACTTTGGGAATTCGCACCGGGCCGCCGAACGAACCGCCCCATGTATCCAGGCTGAAAGGATTCTTCGGGCGGCCGGCAAAATTGTTGAACCAGTCGTTGGCCCACAGACTGGGGCGATAGAACTGGTAGCGCGCCGAACCGTGGAACTGGTTGGTGCCCGACTTGATGCTGATGTTGGTCACGCCGCCCTGAGTCTGCCCGAACTGCGCGTCGAAGGTGGCAGTCTGTACCTTGAATTCCTGGACGATGTCCGTGGGCGGTACGTACGACGCTGTAACTTCGTTGCCATTCGCCGTCGCCGTGGTTGGAGCGCCGTCGATCGTAATGTCGTTCAGGTTGCCTCGCGTTCCGCCCATCGAGAAGTTCACGATGTGGGTGGGCTCGAACGGGCGATCCAGGCGCACGCTGCCATTGAAAGTCACACCCGCGGTCAACCCGATCAGCAGAAATGGATTGCCGTAGGATAGCGGCAGGCTGGCCACCCGCTTGGAATCTACCACGGTGCCCAGAGAGGCCGTCTCGGCATTGAGTAACGGCGTTTCCGCAGTCACTGTCACCTGCTGGTCCGAAGCGCCGATTTCCAGCGCGACGCTGATATCCAGGCGGTCGCCCACCCGGACTTCCACGTCTCGTACGGCCTTCTTGAATCCGGTCAGCGTGACTTCCACGCGATAGGTGCCGGGGATCAGCAACGGCGCCAGGTAGTATCCCTCTGCGTTCGTGGTGAGGTTGGTCTTTGTCCCCATGGCGACATTCACGACCACTACCTGCGCACCCGGAACTACGGCGCCGCTGGGATCCGAGATTTTCCCGAGAATCGTGCCTCTGGCGTCCTGCGACCAGACCGGGGCTGCTACCAGCACGCACAGCAAGACTACTAAACAGACTCTTTGTAGCGCTGACATCTTCACTCCTTGACCAAAGTTAAGCGGTCGCCCTGTGGCGGCCGCACCCCGCAAAAATCATACCTCCAGATCTTTAGATATAGTAGGATCAAGAGGATAACTCTCTTCAGAATGTGGTAGGTAACCCGGTTAGTATCGGTGTTAAAATACTGAATCGAAATGGAGATCGGCCAGGGGGAGATTCAGGCGCAATTGGACCGCCTGATGCGCAGCAAAACCTTCGAAACCTCGGAAGTGCACCGGCGCCTGTTACAATACCTGGCCGAGAAAACCATCCGTGGCGAGGCCGAGCGCCTCAAGGAATACACCATCGGGCTGGAGGCGTTCGGCAAGCCCAGCACCTATGACCCCCGCCAGGACTCTATCGTCCGCCTGCAAATCGGCCGCCTGCGGCAGAAGCTCACCAGTTACTATCAAAGCGAGTCCGCTGGCGACGACGTCGTCATCAGCCTCCCGAAAGGCGCATTCAAACTCAATTTTCAGGTGGTCCAGACCAAAACCGGAGCGGATAAGCCCGGGCTCCTGAGGCATCCCTGGACGGTGCGGCTGTTGGCCGGGGGCCTCGTCGTGGCGCTGGTCTGGGCCGCGGTCGCGACATTCCTCCTGAGCACCGCGCGCCGCGCCGCACCGCCGGCCGAACCGTGGACCCCCGAACTGGAAGCCTTGTGGGCCCCCTTTCTCCACAGCGATCGATCCGTCCTGCTGTGCCTCGGAGCGCCGCTGTTCGTGCGGATTCCGGGTTACGGCTTCTTCCGCGACCCGCGCGCCAACGACTGGGAGGAGATCCGCAAGTCCAACCGGATCGAGAGTTTGCGCAAGGCCCTGGGGACCGCCGACATCTATCCTTCCTATTCCTTTACCGGGGTAGGCGAGGCGAGTGCCGGAGTGCTGCTTTCCAAGCTGCTCACCTCGCGCAAGCGGAACCTGCTGTTGACCCGCAGCAACCTCCTCTCGTGGCAACAGATTACCGATCACGACGTGGTCTTCATCGGGCCGCCCAAATTCAACCGGCAACTTCAGGAGGCGGCGCTGACACAGGATATCGTGGTGGAGCCCGACGGCATCCGGAACCTGAAACCGCGCCCGGGCGAACCCGCGTACCTCGAGGACCGCATTGCCGCCGGCAAGCTCTCCGAAGGCGAAACGCACGCCTTGATCAGCCGCATTCCCGGCATTTCGGGAGTGGGTGAACTGCTGATCATCGCGGGCAACGCCTCCCCCGACACCCTTGCCTCAGCCGAGTGGTTGACCCAGCCCTGGCGCGCCAGGGAGCTGGTGAGCCACCTGCGCGGCGCCTCCGGCCAGATCCCGCGCTACTTCCAGGTAGTCCTCAAAGTAGTCTTTAAACAGGGGATACCGGTGGAGAGTTCCTACGTGTTCCACCATGCGCTGAGCGGCGTCCCGAAAAACGCCGCTCCCTGAGCCGCCCGTTCCGCTCACCGCGCCAGCGCGGCGACACCCGGTAGTTGGATTCCCGCCAGGAACTCGAGCGAGGCGCCTCCGCCCGTCGAGACGTGCGTAATCTGGGAAGTCACCCCGGCCGCCTTGATCGCCTTCTCGGAGTCGCCCCCGCCCACCACCGAAGTTGCGCCCGATGCGGCCACCGCCTTGGCAAGTGCCACCGTTCCGCGGTCGAATGGCGGCTTCTCGAAGATGCCCATCGGCCCGTTCCAGATCACCGTTTTCGCGCCGCCGATCACCTGCGAGAATTGCTCGATCGTCTTCGGCCCGATGTCCACCCCGATCTTGCCTTCCGGTATGGTCTCCACTACTTCGTTGGGGGCGCCCGGCGCAATCTCGGCCACCACCACGTGATCCACCGGCAGCACCAGTTTGCCGCCCAGCTCGGCCAATAACTTTTTCGCCAGCTCGATTTTGTCCTCTTCCACCAGCGATTTCCCGGTCGGCTGCCCCTGCGCCCGCAGGAACGTATACGCCATGGCGCCGCCGATCAGCAGCTGGTCGACCACCTTGCCGAGATTCTCGATGACCTCGATCTTGTCCGATACCTTGGCGCCGCCCAGGATCGCGACACAGGGCCTTTGCGGATTGGTCACCGCCATTCCCAGGTATTTCAGCTCCTTTTCCATCAGCAGGCCGGCCGCGGCCACCGGCACGAAACGGATCATGCCTTCGGTGGATGCGTGAGCGCGATGCGCGGAACCGAACGCGTCGTTGACGTAGATGTCGCACAACCCCGCCAGTTGCCGGGCGAACTCCGCGTCGTTCTTCTCTTCTTCGGGATGGAAGCGCAGGTTCTCGAGCAGCAGCACTTCACCCGGCGCGGGCTTCATCGCCTCCACGGCGCGCCCGATGCAATCGGGCGCCATCTTCACCGGGCGGCCGAGCAGTTCGGTCAGGCGCGCCGCCACGGGTTTCAGGCTCATCTCCGGATTGGGCTTGCCCTTCGGGCGTCCCAGGTGGGAAGCCAGGACGATGCCGGCGCCGTGGTCGAGCGCATACTGAATCGTGGGCAGCGACGCCTTGATGCGTTTATCGCTGGTGATTTCCATTTCGCCCCGCTCGTTCGTTTGCAGGGGGACGTTGAAATCCACGCGGATGAACACGCGCTTGCCGTTCAGGTCGAGATCGCGAATCGATGGATAAGACATATCAGGCCTCAAACGTAGGGTTCCATTCGAGGGTAACACGCGGTCATACTGGAGGATTGTGACTGGCTTCCGTTCCCCCGGCTTCCCCCTCCTGCTTCTGGCGCTGTTATGCGTGCTGGCGTACGTCCCTTCGCTGTTCTTGCCGCTGATCGAAGACGATTACCCCATCCTCAGCGAAGCTTGGGATCACGGATCGCCGGCGGCCTTCCCGGCGCTCATGCAGGAACCCGTGTTCCGCGCGCGCGCCACCAGCTACTGGACCATTGATGCCCTGTGGAGCGCCTTTCGGCTCTCCCCGCCCGCGTTCCACTCCGCCAGCCTGGCCCTGCACATCCTCGCTACATGGATCGTCTACTGGCTGGCCGCACTGTGGCCCCGCATGCGCCCCGGCGCGTTGTGGGCCGCCATCTTCTTCGCCGTGCAGGAGGGCCATCAGGAGGCCGTGATGTGGTTCACCGCCATTAATGAACTCCTCCAATTCGTGTTCGGCATGGGGGCGCTCGTGTGCTTTCTGGCGGCGGAGCGCCGCCGCCGCGCTTGGGGGCTGCGCACCGTCTCCGTGCTTCTGTTCGGGCTGGCGATGCTGTCCAAAGAATCGGCGGTGATTCTGCCGGCCTTCTTCCTGTTGGCGGTGCCGCCCCGCGAGTGGCGGACGGCCATTCCGCGCCTGCTGCCCTATCTTGCGCTGGCGGCCCTGGAAGCCGGGCTGATTTTCGCCGCGCGTGCTTCTTCGTTCCGCTTCAACGACGGCAGTTTCTCGCTGGCCGCGCCGTTCTGGATTACCTGGCCCCGCGGCATGGCGCGCATTTTGTGGTTCTGGGGTTGGCTGTCGCTCGCCGCCATCTTCTTTGTGGCGAAAGACCGCGCCGTGAAAGGCAGCGCATGGACGGCGCTGGCGTGGATTGGCGTTAGCCTGGTGCCCTACAGCTTCCTGACCTACTCCACCCAGATCCCCAGCCGCCAGACTTACCTTGCCAGCGTTGGGCTGGTGTTGCTGTTTGGCATGGCTGTGCACGGGCTGTCGAAGGCCGGGCTATCGCGCCGCTGGGCCGCCGCGCTGCTTGTCGTGCTGGTAGCCCATAACGTGGGCTATCTCTGGACCAGGAAGCGGCGCCAGTTTCTCGAGCGCGCCCAACCCACCGAACAGTTGATTCGCCTGGCACGCCAGACCCCCGGCCCGATCTGGGTCAAGTGCTTCCCACGGCCGGACTATATCGCCAAAGAGGCCGTTCACGTCGCCGCCGGGCGATCCCCTTCGGACCTGGTCTGGACAGCCGAAGAGGCGGCGGCCCGCCACGTCCCGACCACCTTCTGTTATGAGGAACCAGGCCGCTAGCGACTACTTCAGCGGTACGGTGACAAACACCGTCTGCCCGCCGCGGTTGATCAGCAGCAGTGGTGGCCGGTCCGATTTTTGTAAAGCATTCCGCAATTCTTCGGGAGAACGCACTGGCTGCCGGTTCACCTCCTGAATGACATCGCCCTGCTGCAAACCCTGTTGCGCCGCCGGACCGTTCGGGTCTACGGACTCGACCACCAGGCCCTGGGTGCCCCGGCGAAGCCCGAGCTGCTCGGCCATATCCGGAGTGACCGGCGCGACCGTAATACCGAGCCTCCCGCCGCCCGCCTGCCCACCGCCCTGGGCCGCCCCTTGGTCGGCACTCTCTGCGGTGAGCGCGCCCAGCCGCACTTTCACCTCCTGTTGGCTGCCGTTGCGCACCACTGTCACCGTCACTTCCGTGCCCGGCGGGTTGGCGGCCACCTCGTTCCGCAATTCGTTCGCATCCCTCACCTCCTTGCCGTTGAGCTGGAGAATCACGTCGCCCGTCTTGAGTCCGGCCTTGTCGGCCGGTCCTCCGCCGTGAACCGAATTGATGATCACACCGCGCGCCTCTTTGAGTCCCAGGCTGGCGGCCAGGTCGCTCGTGACCGGTTGAATCGTCACGCCCAGCATGCCGCGCTGGACGCTTCCTTTCTTGATCAACTGGTCCATCACCGTCTTGGCCATATTGGACGGAATCGCGAACCCGATACCGATGTTGCCGCCGTTGGAGGAGAGAATCTGCGAGTTGATGCCGATCAACTCCCCACGGGTGTTGACCAGTGCGCCGCCGGAGTTGCCCTGATTGATGGGAGCGTCGGTCTGAAGAAAGTCCTGAAAACTGCCGCCGCCCACGGTGTCGGTCGAACGCCCTTTGGCGCTGATGATGCCGGCGGTGACGGACTCGCCGACGCCCAACGGATTGCCCAACGCCAGGCACACGTCCCCGACCCGCACCTTGTCGGAGTTTCCGAGCTGTAGCACCGCCAGGTCGCTGGCGCTGATTTTGAGCACCGCCAGGTCGCTCGGCGGATCCGAGCCCACTACCTTCGCCGAGTAGGTACGGTGGTTGCTCAAATCCACTTTGATATCCTCGGCGCCATCGATCACATGATGATTCGTGAGGATGTGCCCGTCCGAGCCGACAATCACGCCCGACCCGAGAGCGTGCTCCACCTGGGGAGCCTGCCGTCGAAAGCCGCCACCGAAGAACTGGCGGAAAAACGGATCGTCGGAAAATGGAAACTGTTGCGGGGCCCGCACCCGCCGCGACGAACGAATGGTGACGACGGCGGGAGCCACGCGATCCACGACGTCGGCGTACGAAAGCAGCGGGCCGCTTACGCTTACCGCGCCGGAAGGAATGGACCTCGGCTCAGCGCCCGCGCTCGCGGTGGGCTCCCTACGGCAGGAAGTCAAACCGAAAACGGCTACCAGCAAAACAACACAAATACGCCACATGCTTAATGCTTAGCACGCCCCTCGCCAGCTAGCTTTCGGAGCGGGCCGCACGGTGTCCGACGGCGTATCGGTACGCGCAGTTGCCGGCGAGCAGGACGGCGCCGGCGGCGGCGATTCCTGCAATTTCCTTGCGATGCCGGATCCATGCTCGATATTTCCACAGGTATTTCCGGTAGCGCCACGCGAGTTTCATTCTGCGAACGGTCGTCATAAGCATCCTCCGGCCGGATCGCAGTCACCGGATCGGCGGCAACGGACCGGCATAGCTATCCACGGGCAGATGGCACACCATTGTGGCCGTCGATACTGTCACGTGCCGGAGCGGCGCCCGATCGCGTCGCGCAGGTCGGTTCCCGGGGCAAAGCGCGGCACGATTTTGGGTCCGATCTCCATGGCGGCGCCGTTGCGTGGATTGCGCACCATGCGCGCCTTGCGGTGCGACACGTCGAACGTTCCGAAACCCGAAATGGTTACTCGGTCCCCTTTCACCAGGCTCGACTGAATCCCCGCGACTATCGCATCCAACGCGCTGGCAGCCTGGGAACGGGTCAGCCGCGCATCGGAGGCAATCTTAGCAACCAGATCCTTTTTGTTCACCGGGCACCCTCGATGCCCGCGAGTAATATCAAACGCCGACTTGCATGTCAATGGTAGACCGCGCGTCAGCCCGGATCGCTATTCGTGATGCAGCGTGATGGCCGGATTCACGCCCCAGCGCGCGCCGTGCCGGGATCACGCAGACGAGTCCGCCGGCCACGAACTGCATGGCCCCGCCGACGACTTAGCGCCGGGCTAGCTCGATGGTTACTTTTACCGGGTTCCCGGCTTGCGAGCCGCTCGCTTCGCCCTTGAGCTGGTCCTTGTCCAGCACCATCGTGAAGTGGAACGTGGACTCGTCCGCGCTGACATCGAAGGTGACCTTTGCGCCTTCGATTCTGCCTTTTTCGATCGGCACCTGCCGCTCGTCGGAGGGGCCCGCCGTGCCGGTGAGGGCGGTGCCTTCCTGTTTGAGAATCATGACCGCGCCGGAATTGCGGGGCTGGCCGTCCGGACCGGTAAGCACCGCGCTGCCGGCCCACGTGCCGGTCAGGCCGCTATCGGTGGCTCCCAGGGCGAACGCGATGAGAACCAGGCACACGAGAAGTCGCTTCATGCCCCAATTTTGTAGCATATTTCGGAGAATCGGGTCTGCTTGCCGGCCCCGATGCCTATTTCTTGAGTCCCAGCACTTCGTTCAGCGAGCCCTGGCGGTAGCCCTCCAGGTCAAGCGTCACATACTTGAATCCCAAACCCTTGAAGATCTCCGTCAACCGGGCAGCCATTTCCATGGTGAGCGCCCTGGGCATCTCGTCGCGGGCGATTTCGATGCGCGCCACTTCGCCGTGGAACCGCACGCGGAACTGCCGGAACCCGAGCGCCTTGAGCTGCTCTTCGCCCGACTCCACGGTCTTCACGTTCTCGATGGTGACCGGAGTCCCATAGGGGATTCGCGAGCTCAGGCACGCCGCGGCCGGCCGGTCCCAGGTGGGCAGGCCGGCCAGCCGTGAAAGCTCCCGGATTTCGGCCTTGGTCAACCCCGCGTCGGCCAGCGGCGCGGCGACCTCGTGCTGCCGCGCGGCATTCTGGCCGGGCCGGTAGTCGCCCAGGTCGTCCACGTTCACGCCGTACACGATGTGCTCGTATCCACGCTCGCGGCCCACCTCTTCCAGCCGCGTGAACAACTCGTCCTTGCAGTGGAAACAGCGGTCGGGACCATTCTGGGCGTAGTCCGGATTGTCGAATTCGTGCGTCTGGACATATTCATGGGCGATGCCGAAGGCGGCCACGAACGCCTCCGCATCGCGTTTGTGCGACTCGGGCAGGGATGCCGAGTCGGCGGTGATGGCGACGGCATTCGAGCCGATGGCGCGGTTCGCCGCCCACGCCAGGTAGGCCGAGTCGGTACCGCCCGAAAAGGCGACGATCACGCGGCCCATGCGCCGCAGTTCGCTGAACAGGCAGTCTTCTTTTTCGCGCAGGCGCGCCGGATTCGACAGCTCCACGATTGCAGCCATAGCCGTTATCCCTATTCTACTGAAGCGGCAGGGTGTCCTGCCCGTTGCCGTTGGTATCCTCGGTCTCCGGAATCACCGAAGCCGCTGCGATCTTGTCGCCGTCCTCCAGGCTCACCAGCTTGACACCCTGCGTGGAACGGCCCGCCTGGCGAATGGTCGAAGATTCGATGCGGATGATCTTGCCGTTCTGGCTGACGATGATGATCTCCGAATCCTCCCTCACCGAGAGGATCCCCACCACCCGCCCGGTCTTGCTGGTGGTCTTCATGTTGATCACACCTTTTCCGCCGCGCGCGGTGAGCCGGTAATGTTTGAGCGGAGTCCGTTTGCCGTAGCCGTTTTCGGCGATCGACAGGATCAGACCTTCCTCCTCCACCACCTCCATCCCCACCAGGTAGTCCTCAGCCGGAAGGTCCATCGCGCGTACGCCGCGCGCCTGGCGGCCCATGGCGCGCACCTGGCTTTCGGCGAAGCGGATGGCCTGGCCTTCGTGCGATCCCAGGATGATGAAGTTGTCGCCGCGCGTGATCTTGGCGCCGATCAGCTCATCGCCTTCGTCCAGCGACACGGCGATAATGCCGCGCGACATCGGGTTGTCGAACTCGGTAAGCTCGGATTTCTTGATCACGCCGTGCTTGGTCACCATGATCACGTAGCGGTCCGGAACGAAGTCCTTCACCGACAGGAACGCCTTCACCGTCTCGTCGGGCTGCAGATTGATGAGGTTCGAGATGTGCTTGCCCTTGCCGGTGGTGCTGGCGTCGGGGATTTCATAGATTTTGAGCCAGTAGACCCGCCCCCGGGTGGTGAAGATGAGCAGGTAGCTGTGGGTGGACGCCACGATCAGGTGCTCCACGAAATCCTCCGCGCGGGTGCCCATGCCGATGCGGCCCTTGCCGCCGCGCGTCTGGCGCCGGTAAGTGTCCACCGCGGTGCGCTTCAGATACCCGCCGCGGGTCACGGTTACCGCGACGTCTTCCACCGCCACCAGGTCTTCCAGCTTGATTTCGCCGGTATCTTCGATGATCTCGGTGCGCCGGGCGTCCCCGAACTCTTTCTGCACGTCGCGCAGTTCTTTAATGATCAGGTCGCGCAGCACCTTGTCGGAGCCGAGAATTTCCAGGTACTCGGCGATGCGCCGCTGGATGTCGGCGAGTTCGTCGAGGATCTTCTGCTGCTCCATCCCGGTGAGGCGCTGCAACTGGAGCTCGATGATGGCCTGCGCCTGCTTCTCGGAAAATTCGAACTGCGCCACCAGCGACTCGCGCGCTTCCCGCGGCTGCCGCGCGGCGCGGATCAGCCGGATCACTTCGTCCAGGTTCTGGAGGGCCTTCTGAAAGCCGAGCAAAATGTGCTCCCGGTCCCGCGCCCGCCGCAGTTCGTACTCGGTGCGCCGCCGGACCACTTCCACCCGGTGGTCGATGAAGAACTTGATCATGTCCAACAGGCCCAGCTCGCGCGGCTGGCCGTTGACGATCGACAACATGATCACGCCGAAACCGATCTGCAGTTGCGAGTGCTTATACAGGTTATTCAGCACCACTTCGGCCTGCTCGCCGCGTTTCAGCTCCAGCACGATGCGCATGCCGTCGCGGTCGCTGTGGTCGAGCACGTCCGCGATGCCTTCAATGCGCTTGTCGTTGACCAGTCCGGCGATCTGCTCCAGCAGTTTCGACTTGTTGACCTGGTAGGGAATCTCGGTAACGATGATCTGCTCCCGGTCTTTGCCGACGCGCTCGATGGCGGCGCGGGCGCGCAGCTTGAGCTGGCCGCGTCCCCGGGTATACGCGTCGAGGATCCCCTGCCGCCCCAGAATGAACCCGCCGGTCGGAAAATCCGGACCCTTGACCATGTCCAGAATCGTGATCAGCGGAGTGGTGGGATGCTGGATCAGTTGGATGGTGGCGGAGATGATCTCGGTCAGGTTGTGCGGAGGAATATTGGTCGCCATGCCGACGGCGATGCCGGCGGAACCGTTCACCAGCAGGTTCGGCACCCGCGTGGGCAGCACTTCGGGTTCGACTTCGCTGTCGTCGTAGTTCGGCTTGAAATCGACCGTTTCCTTGTCCAGGTCCTCCAGCAGCGAGCCGGCGATCCGCGAAAGGCGCGCCTCGGTGTACCGCTGCGCCGCCGGCGGGTCGCCATCCACCGAACCGAAATTCCCCTGCCCGTCCACCAGCGTGTAGCGCATCGAAAACGGCTGCGCCAGCCGCACCAGGGCGTCGTAGATGGGGGCGTCCCCGTGCGGGTGGTATTTGCCCATCACGTCGCCCACGATGCGGGCGCACTTGCGGGTGGGCCGGTTGAACGCCAGCCCCATCTGCTGCATCGAGTACAGGATCCGGCGGTGCACCGGCTTCAGGCCGTCGCGGATATCCGGCAGCGCGCGCCCCACAATCACGCTCATGGCGTAGTCGAGGTACGAGCGCCGCATCTCGTCTTCGATGTTGATGGGTACGAGGTTCTTATTCCCGTCGCCCCCGCCGGGCGGCACAGGCGGACCCTGTAACGGCAGTTCCTGGTCTGGCAAATTGGCTCCTATCGGGGTTTACCTTCTATTTTACCAGCCCCGCATGATCCATTTCCGTGGCCCGATTACGCGTTGTAGGAGAGCATGATTCGCTGACTGGCCTTCGCCCATGCGTGAGGCGGCCAACCCGCGGATCTGAGGGATCGAGGCAATCCTGTCTGGAGGAGAGTACCTGATGAGGGGAATCGGAGCTATCACGACGTCTTTGCTGTTTCTCTGCGCTGCCGCGAGCGGCCAGAATCCGGCCGACGACCTGTTCCAGGCCATTCGCAAAAACAACCTGCCTTCCCTGAAAGCGCAGCTTGCCAAGGGCGTCGACGTGAACACCCGCGACCGGCGCGGCACGACCCTGCTGATGCACGCCGCGGCCTTCGGCAGCACGGACGCCGTGGAAACTGCTGTTGGACGCGGGCGCCGACGTCAACGCAAAGAACGGCCTGGAAGCCACCGCATTGCTGTGGGGCGCGGGCGACCCGCGCAAAGCCGCCCTGTTGATCGAAAAGGGCGCCGACGTGAACGCCGCCTCCAAGCTGGGCCGCACGCCCCTGATGGTCGCCGCATGGTGTGACGGATGCACCGAAACCGTTCGTCTCCTCCTCCACCAGGGCGCCCACGTGAACGCCAAAGACAGCCACGGAACTACCGCCGTGCGGCTGGCCGCCGATGCCGGCCAGTTCGAAACCATGCGCGTGCTGATCGCCGCGGGGGCGCCCCCCGATGCGGCCGACGGGGACGGCTTCACCCCGCTCCAGAGCGCCGCCATGAACTGCAATCTGGGCGCCGTCCGCTTCCTCCTTGCCAAGGGCGCCAATGTGAATTCGGCCAACACCTTCGGCGGTGAAGTAAAGTTCGGCAAAATCCAGTTGAGCGGACTCACTCCGCTCATGCTGGCGGCGGCTTACTGTCCCGCGGAAATGACCCGAACGCTGCTCGCCGCCGGAGCCCGCGTCGATGACCAGGACGTGCGCGGGATGACGCCGTTGATGCTCGCCATTGCCTCGGAACGCCACGATGTGGACCGGGTTCCAGGAGATGATTCTTCAGCGGATCGATATCGGCGGGTTGTCCGACAACGAAAGCTTCTCCTTATGGGCCATGGCCGCGGCACGCTACCCAGCCAACGCCATCACCGACGCGATGGCTGTCTATGTGGCCTCCTGCCAGCGCGGCGATGGATCCTGGCGGCTCGGCGGCATCTCCCGCCCGCCCTTTGAGGATGGCGTCATCACCCACACCGCGGTGGCCATGCGGGCGCTCCAGCAGTATGCCTGGCCCGCGCGGAAGGACGAATTCGACCAGCGCGTGGCACGCGCCCGCGCCTTCCTGCTCGAGGCCAAGGCCATCACCACCGACGACGCCGCGATGCAGCTCGCCGCCCTGGGCTGGGCCGGCCTCGCTCGCGACCGGCTGCGCGTTTTGGCGAAAGCGCTCCTGGCGCGGCAGCACGAAGACGGCGGGTGGTCGCAGACCGGCCGTCTGGCGAGCGATGCCTTCGCCACCGGCCAGGCCCTGTGGGCCCTTCGCGAAAGCGGCGTGCTGCCCGCCTCCGGCGCAGCCTACCAGCGCGGCGTGAAGTACCTGTTGGGCACGCAAGGCGCCGATGGCTCCTGGTACGTGCGCAGCCGATCGCCCAAGTTCCAGCCCTATTTCCAGAGCGGGTTCCCGTACGATCACGACCAGTGGATTTCTTCCTCCGCCACCGCCTGGGCCGTCATGGCGCTGGCGCCTGCCGCGGAAAGAGAGCAGCGCGCATCCCGCTAACCGCTCCACAATTCGCCCGGCCGTAGCCCGCCCAGGCTGCGGCCGGCGTCCTCCCTTACGACAACTCCCCCACCTTGCGGATTTCGAGCACCAGGTCGCCGGCCTCGTCCACCGAAAACGCCGGGACGAATCGCCGGCCCCACTGGATCTCGTCGTGCCGGTAGGAGTACAGCGCCTGCACGGTCTGGCTGAAGGTGTCGTCGTAGGCTTTGATCAGGATCAGGATCTCCGCCTGCTCTTCCCGCAAGTGGTCTGCGGTCTTCCCCCATAGCGGGCTGTCCGGGTCGATCACGTGGACCACCGTCCACGTCAGGGGAAGAAACATCACCTGGTCCCTCTCCAGGCGGAGCAGTTTGTACATCCGGCTGGGGCCCGCTTCCGTGCGGTCCACGGTCATCAGCATCACCCGGGCCTCCAGTTCCATCAGTGAATTCGGGCGTCGGTTGACCACCCGGAACTGGAGGCTGGTCGACTCCTGATAGGGCGCGATGATCATCGTCTCGCTGAAGCCGATGCGCGCCGAGGGCCGCGAGACGCGGCCGTAAAGCAGTCCCGTGGCCACCGCGAAACCCAGCACCCCCGCCAGCGATTCGAACGAGGCCACCACGTTCGCCCCCGTGCCCAGCGGCGAAATGCTGCCGTAGCCCACCGTGCTCAGGGTGTGCGCGCTGAAGAAAAACGTCTTCAGGAACCGGCCGAATGCGGTGGGCGCGTATGCGCCCTGAAGCTGCTCGGTCCCGACGGCATAGTACAGGCACGCGAACAAGGTGTTCACCACCAGGTATCCCAGAAACAGCACCACCAGAAAGCCGGGCCAGCGCATGTTGATCAGGTGCAGGTAAGGGTGAAAGTCGCGCCAGGTGGTGCCCCGCCGGCGTACGTTGAAGCTGCCGTCCTTATTGATGACCCGCCGGAAGGGCTCGGTGAATTGCTGGGTCAGGCCGGGGTCGAACGTCACTCTGCGCATGCCTGATCAGATGCACGAACCGCTCAAACCGGCGCTTGCAACCAGCGGCGCAGAAGATCTTCCGGGCTGCCGTTCAGGTCCACCGGTGCGGCCGGCTCCTCCCGCCCGTCCGCAATCCCGACCGCCACCACCCCCTCCGGCGTGGGCCGCAATTCGAGGCGGCGCCCCCGCACTTCCAGGCGCAGGATGGCCCCCAGCCACGCCAGGTGCACTTTCGTCCGCATCTCGTGTCCGATCTGAGTCGCCAGCCGCATCAGTTCCGCCGTGTAGCGGCCCTTCTTCAATTCCTCGGCCCACGGAGCCACGGCCAGAGCGTCAGCTCGCGCCTGCTCGCGCGCGCGCTGCTGCCGTTCGGCATCGCCCCTGCCATCCGCCTGCGACTCCAGGCTCTTGAGAGTATTCTCCAGGTTGTCCAGGAAACCCATGCCCTTCCAGTTTGCCGGAAAATCGCGCGCCGCGTGCGGCCAGGCCCAACCTGCCCGCCGGGCGCCGACACGATAGGATGGACCAGATGGCCCCTTCCCCCCGCGAGCGCCTTACCGGACTGCGCAATGGACTGCTGCGCCTGCACAAATCCCTGCTGGACAGCGAGCGCGCCGCCTACGAGCGGGACGTGGCCCGCATCACCTCCGCCGGACAGTTCCTGGGCCTGCTGTTGGACGATCCCTGGTTTGCCTGGCTGCGCGAGCTTTCCCAATTCATCGTGCTGGTGGACGAGACGCTCGACCTGGAAGAGCCGGCCACACCCGCCGATGCCGAACGCCTGATCGTGCAGGCGCGCCAACTCGTGTCGCCGGGCGAGCAGGGCAACAGCTTCGCACGCCGCTATTTCGAAGCCTTGCAGCGCGACCCGGCGGTCGTGCTGGCCCACGGCGATATGATGAAAGTCTTCAACGGATTGGGCTAACACGCACATCATGCTAAAATCGTGGCGTCCCCTCCTCTGATCACGGGTAAGAACACAGCGATACGCATCTATGCAGAAGCAGGAACCGAAGAGAATCCTGGCGGTCGTCACCGATCTGTTTTTCTCGGTCAAGCTGACCGAGGCTGCCAAACGCGCGGGATTGGCCCTGGAGTTCGTGAAGGACGCGAAGGAAGTACTCGAGAAGGCGAAAACGAAACCGTCGCTGATCGTGCTGGATTTGAACTTCGACGCGGCGCACCCGATCAAACTCATATCCAAGCTGAAGGCCGACGCGGATACCAGGGGCATCAGCCTGATCGGCTATTTGTCGCACATTCAGGCCGACCTGAAGCAGGAAGCGCAGCAGGCCGGCTGCGATATGGTGCTGGCGCGGTCGGCGTTCTCGCAGAATATGCCGCAGATCTTCAGGCGCCACTCGGGGATCGGCTGAAGCGCGCCAACTCCTCCGCTTTCCGCCGCGCCGCGCCGCTGTCGATGGATACCGCCGCCATGGCGGCGCCTTCGAGAAAAGTCGCCACTCTCCCCGCTGCCACCAGCCCGGCTGCCGCATTCACCAGCACGATGTCCCGCGGCGCTCCCCGCTCGCCGGCCAGCACCGCCTGCGCGATGGCAAGATGGCGCGCTTTGTCCCCGCCAAACAATTCGCAGGAGGCAGCGGTGCGTACGGCAAAATCGGCCGGCTCCACGGTGCGTTGCGCCACCTTGCCGGCTTCGATCACGAACATCGAAGTGGGGCCCGTTGTGGTGATCTCGTCGAGTCCGTCCGACCCGTGGACCACGAACCCGCGATCCAGGCCGAGCACGGCCAGGGCGTTGGCGATCAGTTCCGCGGCTCGCTCGGAAGCAGCGCCCGCCAACTGCGCCGTGGCGCCCGCGGGGTTGGTCAACGGCCCCAGCAGGTTGAAAATCGTGCGCAGGCGGAGTTCCCGCCGCACCGGCTGCGCGTACCCCGTGGCCGCGTGCATGGCCGGCGCGAAGAGAAACCCGATGCCCACTTCCCGGATCGCCCGCGCGGCGTCGGCTGCCGGCAGCGAAATATCGACTCCCATGCTTTCGAGCAGATCCGCGCTGCCGCACTGCCCCGAAATCGACCGGTTGCCGTGCTTGGCCACACGCACCCCCGCGCCGGCCACCACAAACGCGGCCAGCGTCGAGATGTTGAACGTGCCGGCACAATCGCCTCCGGTGCCGCAGGTGTCCAGCAGCGGTTCTCCGGCCGTGCGCGCCTCCATCGGAGCGGCCCGCTCCCGCATGGCCCGCGCAAATCCAACCAGTTCTTCGGTGGTCTCGCCTTTCATCCGCAAGGCCACCAGCAGACCAGCCATCTGCACGGGGCTGGCCTCCCCGTTCAAGATCGTGGCCATGGCGGACTGCGCTTCGGCCGCCGTCAGATCCTGCCGCTCCGCGACTCGCTCCAGGTAGGGAAAAAGGGACATGATATAGTGAAATTTTGGCTTTCCGCCATACTATCACGAACGCATATCCATGAAAATTCACGAGTATCAGGCAAAGGCCATCCTGGCCCAGAGCAATGTCCCTGTGCCGCGTGGCGAGGTGGCATTCACCGCGGAAGAGGCGGAATCCGCCGCCAAGCACATCGGCGGCGGCGTGGTCGTGAAAGCACAGATTCACGCCGGCGGCCGCGGCAAAGGCGGAGGCGTCAAAATCGCCAAGGACGCCACCGAAGCCGCCGAAATCGCCCGCCGCATGATCGGCATGAAACTGGTGACCCACCAGACCGGCCCCGAGGGCCGCGTGGTGCAGCGCCTCCTGATTGAAGAAACGCTCCCCATCGAGCGCGAGCTGTATCTCGGCATCGTGCTCGACCGCGTGCAGGGTAAGCCGGTGTTTATGGCCTCGGCTGCCGGCGGCATGGAGATTGAAGAGGTGGCCGCCAAAAGCCCGGAGCTGATCCTGAAAGAGACCTTCGAGCCGGACTGCGGTTTGCAGCCCTTCCAGGCGCGGCGGCTGGCGTTCGGCATCGGCATTCCCCCGGCCAGCGTCAACGCCGCCGTGGCGGCCATGATCGCCCTGGCCAAAGCCTACGTCGCCAAGGATGCCTCGCTGGCCGAGATCAATCCGTTCATTCTCACCGGCGACGGCAAGGTGTACGCCCTCGATGCCAAGATCAACTTCGACGATAACGGGTTGTACCGCCATAAGGAACTGCTGGAGCTTCGCGATCTCAACGAGGAGGACCCCCTCGAAGTCGAGGCTTCGCGCTACGGCCTGAACTACATCAAGCTGGACGGCAGCGTGGGCTGCATGGTGAACGGCGCCGGCCTCGCCATGGCCACCATGGACATTATCAAGTACGCCGGCGGCAGCCCCGCCAATTTCCTCGACGTGGGCGGCGGAGCAAGCGCCGAGCAGGTCAAGAACGCGTTTCGCATCCTGCTTACCGATCCCCACGTGAAGGCCGTGCTGATCAACATTTTCGGCGGCATCCTGCGCTGCGATACGCTGGCCACCGGCGTGGTGGCGGCGGCCCGTGACCTGAACATCCAGGTGCCCATTGTGGTCCGCATGGAGGGCACCAACGTGGAATTGGGGCGGCAGATCCTGCTCGACTCGGGGCTGAACTTCACGGTGGGCGCGGACATGCGCGATGCCGCCGAGAAAGTCGTGAAGCTGGCCGCGTAAAGGAGAGCATCGATGAGCGTACTCGTAGATCAAAACACGCGGCTGATCGTTCAGGGCTTCACCGGCAGGGAGGCCACCTTCCACGCCCAGCAGGCCATCGCCTACGGCACCCAGGTTGTCGGCGGGGTGGTGCCCGGAAAGGGCGGCACCACCCATCTCGACCTGCCGGTTTTCCATACCGTCGCGGACGCCGTCAAGGCCACCGGCGCCAATGCCTCGGTGATCTTCGTGCCGCCGCCGTTTGCGGCCGACGCCATCATGGAAGCGGCCGACGCCGGCCTGCCCGTGGTCGTATGCATCACCGAAGGCATTCCGGCGCTCGACATGGTTCGCGCCTGGGACTTCCTGAAAGCCAGGTCCACCCGGCTGATCGGGCCGAATTGTCCCGGCATCATTTCTCCCGGCCGCTGCAAGATCGGCATCATGCCGGGTCATATCCACCGCGAAGGCGGGGTGGGCGTGGTATCCCGGTCGGGCACCTTGACCTACGAAGCCGTGGGCCAGTTGACCAAACTCGGCATCGGCCAGTCCACCTGCATCGGCATCGGCGGCGATCCCATCATCGGCACGAATTTCGTGGATGCCCTGACGCTGTTCAACGAAGATCCGGAAACCGCAGCCATCGTGATGATCGGCGAAATCGGCGGCAACGCCGAAGAGACCGCCGCGGCTTACGTGAAGGCCCACGTCAAAAAACCCGTAGTGGGCTTCGTCGCCGGGCAGACCGCCCCTCCCGGACGCCGCATGGGTCATGCCGGGGCCATCATCGCCGGCGGATCGGGTAAGGCTTCCGACAAAATCAAAGCCATGGAAGAGGCCGGCATCACGGTATGCTCGTCGCCGGCCGAAATAGGAGAGAAGGTGCAAAGCCGCATATGAGCGTGGAGCGTACATTTTCCATCATCAAGCCCGATGCCGTGGCCGCCGGCCAGGCGGGCGAAATCCTCGGCATGATCGAAAAGGCCGGGTTCCGCATTCTGGCACTGCGCATGACGCGCCTTACCGAAGCGCAGGCGCAGGGCTTTTACGCCGTTCACCGCGAGCGCCCCTTCTTTGCCGGGCTGGTGAAATTCATGACCGAAGGGCCCATCGTCGTGATGGCCCTCGAGCGCGAAGACGCCATCAAAAAACTGCGCGAGGTGATGGGCGCCACCAATCCCGCCAACGCCGCCGAAGGCACCGTCCGCAAGCGGTTCGCCAGCAACATCGAACGCAACTGCATCCACGGATCGGACGCCCCCGAAACGGCCGGGACGGAGCTCCGGTTTTTTTTCAGCACGGCCGATTTACTGTAGGACATCGTGGCACTCAAAGTCGGTTTTATTCGCGAATCGGGGCCGGGCGAACGCCGCGTGGCCATCGTCCCGGGCGCCATCGGCGTCCTCGCTAAGAGCGGCGTGGAACTGCTCATGGAGCCGGGCGCCGGCACGGCGGCGGGTTTTCCCGACGCCGAGTACGTCGAGAAAAAAGTGCGCCTCGCGCCGCGCCGCGAAGTGTGCGCCGAATCCGACGTCGTGTTGCAGGTGCGCAGCCCCGGCGCAAACCCGGAGGCCGGCGCCGCCGATCTCGCCCTGTTCCACCGCGGCCAGGCGGTCATCGGCTTTGGTGAGCCGCTCACCGCCGCCGATGCCGCCCGCGCCCTGGCCGAACGCGGCGTGAGCTTCCTGGCCATGGAGTTGATGCCGCGCATCACCCGCGCGCAGAGCATGGACGCCCTTTCGTCGATGGCCACCATCGCCGGCTACAAGGCCGTGCTGCTGGGCGCCAATGTGCTGCCGCGCATGTTTCCGATGCTCATGACCGCGGCCGGCACCGTCACGCCCGCGCGCGTCCTGGTGATCGGCGCCGGAGTCGCCGGGCTTCAGGCCATCGCCACCGCGCGCCGCCTGGGCGCCGTCGTCAGCGGCTACGACGTCCGCGCCGCCGTAAAGGAACAGGTGGAAAGCCTCGGCGCGCGCTTCGTGGTGCTCGAAATCGAAGCTGCCGGAGCCGAAGATAAAAGCGGCTATGCCAAGGCCATGGGCGAGGAGTTCTACCGCCGCCAGCGTGAGCTCATGGCCGGCGTGCTGGCCGGACAGAACCTCGTCATTACTACCGCCGCGGTGCCCGGCAAACGCGCCCCGGTATTGATCACCCGCGACATGGCGGCGCGCATGGCGCCCGGCTCGGTGATTGTCGATATCGCCGCCGAGCGCGGCGGCAATTGCGAACTCACCCGCCCCGGCGAAACCGTCGAGGAAGGCGGCGTATCCGTAATCGGGCCGGTCAACTTACCCTCCACCATTCCCTACCACGCCAGCCAGATGTACGCCAAAAACATCGCCACCTTTTTGAAGTACCTGGTCAAAGACGGCGCGCTGAACCTCAATCGCGACGACGAAATCGTGCGCGAGACACTGGTCACCCACGCCGGCGAAATCGTCCACGACCGCGTGCGCGAACTGGTGGGACAGGACTCACATGCCCAATAATCTCGAGCTTGGATTGTTTGTCTTCATGCTGGCGACCTTCGTCGGCATGGAGGTGATCCGCAAAGTATCCCCGCTGCTGCACACGCCGCTGATGTCGCTCACCAATGCCATCTCGGCGATCTCTGTGGTGGGCGCGATTCTGATCACCGGGTCGGAACACGCCAACACCCTGAGCAAAGCCCTGGGCTTCATCGCCATCACCGCGGTGGTGACCAACATCGTCAGCGGCTTTCTCATCACCGACCGCATGGTGAAGATGTTCAAGAAGCGCACCGGGGAGGCCAGGAAGTAATGGTGCACGCGGTCCAGTACATTTACATCATCTCCGCGGCTCTGTTCATCCTGTCCTTGAAATGGATGAACACGCCCGATACCGCGCGCCGCGGCGTGTTCGCCGGCGAAATCGGCATGCTCCTGGCGGTGGTGGGCACGCTGATGGCGTTCGAGGTCCACAACTGGCAGTGGATCGCGGCGGCATTTTTCATCGGCACCGCGGTAGGCATTCCCATTGCCTACATCATGCCCATGACGGCGGTGCCCCAGCGGACCGCGCTTTCCCACGCGTGCGGCGCGCTGGCGGCGGCCCTGGTGGGCACGGCTGAATTCTACCAGCGCCAGCCCCAGGCGAACACCGAGCTGCGCGGCTTCGTCATGGTCGCGCTGGTCATCGAGACGCTGCTCGGCTTCCTCACCTTCACGGGTAGTTTGATGGCGATGGGCAAACTGCAGGAAGTGTTGCCCCAGCGCCCCATCACCTATCGCAATCAGAACGCCGTCAACTTCACACTCTTCGTCATCGCCGCGGGGCTGGCCGTGCGGCTGGTGCTCGTTCCGACCGACACCTGGCTGTTTCCGATTTTTGTCATCCTGGCGCTGTTGTTCGGAGTGCTGCTCATCATTCCCATCGGCGGGGCGGACATGCCCACGGTAATCGCGATCCTGAATTCCTACGCCGGCCTCTCGGCGTGCGCCATGGGATTCGCGCTCGGCAACAATCTCCTGGTGGTGGCCGGGGCGCTCGATGGGTCCTCGGGCCTGATCCTTTCGATCATCATGTGCCGCGCCATGAACCGGTCGTTCATCAACGTCCTGTTCGGCGCCTTCGGCCAGGTCCAGATCAAGCGCGGCGCGGTCGAGCAGCGTCCCGTGCGCAGCGCCAACGCGGAAGAGGCCGCGTCCATTCTGGAGGCTGCCGGCAGCGTCATCATCATCCCTGGATACGGCCTGGCGGTCGCGCAGGCGCAGCACAAGATCCGCGAGCTCTACGATTCCCTGATGCGCCGCGGCGTGGATGTGAAATTCGCCATCCACCCGGTGGCCGGCCGCATGCCGGGCCACATGAACGTCCTGCTGGCGGAAGCCGACATCCCCTACGACCGCCTCTTCGAAATGGACGATATCAACTCCGAATTCGCCCAGTGCGACGTGGCGCTCGTCATCGGCGCCAACGACGTCACCAATCCGGCCGCGCGCACCGACCCGACCAGCCCTATTTACGGCATGCCGATCCTGGACGTGGACCGCGCCCACACCGTCATGGTCATCAAGCGCTCGATGAGCCCCGGCTTCGCCGGAATCGACAACGACCTCTATTACATGGAAAAGACGCTCATGCTGTTCGGCGATGCCAAGGCGTTCGTCAGCGAGATCATCAAGGAACTTCCGTCGCGCGTCGCCGCGTAGCGCAGCGCTTGACAATGGCCTCCGGCTCGCGGAGAATGCGATCACCGGAAGGTCATCGACATGAAGAACGAGAAGCCTCGCATCAGCCGGCGCGACTTTGCGCGAACCGCCACCCTCGCCGCGGGTGCCCTGGGCGCGACCCGTGCCGTGGGCGCCGCCCAGGCGGCCGCCGAGATCAAAGTGGGCCTGTACAGCATCACCTACCAGGGAGTGTGGTACCGTGGCGACGCCCTCACCGTGGAACAGGTGATCCAGCGCGCCAAAGAGTACGGATACCAGGGCGTCGAAATCGACGGCAAGCGCCCCCACGGCAACCCGCTCGATATGCCCAAGGCCCGCTGCCGGCAGTTGCGCAAAATGGCGGATGACCAGGACATCGAGCTCTACGCCGTCGCGGGTAACAACGACTTCAGCAGCCCCATCCCCGAACACCGCGAGGCGCAGTTGCTCTACGCGCGGGAGCTGATGCGGATGACGGCCGACCTGGGGGCCAAGACCATGCGCGTCTTCCTGGGTTGGCCCGGAGTGACCCTGCTGCCCGGGGGCGGCGGTCGTTACGATCTCGCCAAAGCCGCGTGGCTCAAGGAGCACGAATCGTTCCCCGAAAGCCAGACCTGGGCCTGGTGCCGCGAGAGCATCGCCGAGGCTGCCCGCTATGCCGCCGATTTCGGAGTCACCCTCGCCCTTCAGAACCACGCGCCGGTCATCACCGGCTACCGCGACTGTCTGCGCATGGTGAAAGAAGTGGCCTCCCCCCACCTGAAGGTGTGCTTCGATGCGCGCCTCGAACACGAGCTGGATGAGATCGGCGTGCGCCGCGCCACGGTCGAAGTGGGCCCCTTGCAGGTGCTCTCCCACTTCGGCGGCGAGTACGACAAAGGACCGGACGGAATCAAAGTCAGCGCGGGCGAACAGTGCCTCGGCGAGGTTCTGGGACTGCTCGATATCGGTTACCGCGGCTACGTCGGCTTCGAACTGTGCCATCCCCTGCCGGTGGTGAACGGCCAAACCGTGGGCATCGATTTCGTCGATAAGAACGCGCGGCTGGCGGCCGAGTACATGAAGGGCATCATCGCCGCCGCGAAGAAGCAGCGCCTCTCCTGAGAGCGCAGCCCTTACGACGCGTACTCTTTCGAGTTGGCCGCCATCGAGAGCAGCACCTTGGCCTTGGGCAGCGCGGCCTTCAGCAGTTCGATCTCGTCGGCGCGGTCGGTGAGCGGCAGCGCCACCTGGCCGCCTCGGGCTGCCGAGCGGCAGAAGGCCATCATGATCTCGAAGCCCTTCCAGGCGCTGTGGAAATTACAGGGATGGACCCGGCTTTCGTCGTCGAGCCACTCGGCCATCTGCTGGATGTAGGGCGGCATGTCTAGGTCGTAATTCATCGAGCCCGGGCCGGAACAGGCGCCCTGCCTGGTGACGCTGCGCCATCCGCCTCCGGTCAGTACCTCGGCGAAGCCCTCGCTTCCCTGCGCGCCCACCCGGCACTTGCGCCACCAGTATTCCACCTCGGGCACATCCGGGGCGCCGGCGCCGCATTCAATCACGCCGTGAACGCCGTTGGCGAAATGAATGAAGCCGGCAATGTAGTCGGGCGAAGGATGATTGTCGTTCAGTTTGCCCCGTCCCGCCGCCTGGGCCATCACCCATTCGGCCTCCGCCTCGCCGTTGTACCAGCGCGTGTAGTCCACCAGGTGCGAGAGCATGTGCATCATCCAGCCGGTAGCGGTGCCGTACACCGTGTGGATGCGCCCCAGCGCGCCGCTGGCAATGATCTCGTTCACCTTCTGGTAGTGCTCGCCATAGCGGTGCTGGTGGCTGACGACGGCCTTTACGCCCGACGAGGCGAGCATATCGCGGATCGAAATGCCCTCGTCGCTGGTCAGTGCCACCGGCTTTTCCATGGCGATGAGGCGGGCGCCGCATTCCACGCCCACGCGCACCAGCGGCAGCCGAACCTGCGGCGGCGTACAGAAGCAGAACACATCGGGGTGGAGCGCGGCGGCGAGTTGCCCGGGATCGGTCGATGTTTCCCGCACCCCCAGCTTGGCCGCCGCCGCTTCCAGCCGGGCCCGGTCGGTGTCGCAAATGCCGGCCACCTCGAAGCGGTCATTGGCCTGGAAAGCCGCGGCGTGATGCATGCCCCGCTTTCCCGCCCCCACCACCATCACGCGGTACCGGTCGCTCATGCCGCACCCGCGTTCCGGTCCCACTCGAGCACCTTGGCGATCACGTAATCCACCTCTTCCTGGGTGAGTTCCGGGAACATCGGCAGCGAAATGCAGCACGCCGCGTTGCGCTCCGAGTTCGGAATCGCGCCGGCGATGCGCGCCCCCTTGCCCCACGGGTAGCCTTCCTGCTGGTGGATCGCGATCGGGTAATGGCATTTGGCATCGACGCCCGCCGCGTTCAGGAAATTGAGCAGCGCGTCACGGTGTTCGGCCTTCCGGGTTTCGATCACGTAAAGGTGAAAGATGTGCCGATAGCCCGGCGTTTCGTACGGGAGCGTGATGTGCGCGGCATCCTTGAGGCACGCCGAATAGCGCGCCGACCACTTGCGCCGCAGGTCGTTCCATCCGTCGATGTGCTTCAGCTTGGCGCTCAGCACGCCCGCCTGAAGATCGTCGAGCCGGCTGTTGTAGCCCATGCTGTGGCAGGAGCGTTTCTCCGACCCGTGATTGCGCAGCCGCCGCACCGCGCGGTCCACGTCCTCGCGGTTGGTCACCACCGCGCCGCCGTCTCCGAAGCACCCCAGGTTCTTCTGAATGATGAAGCTGGTGCACATGGCGTCGCTCAACTCGCCGATCTTGAACCCGTCACCGGCCGCGCCGAGCGACTGCGCGTTGTCTTCGATCACCAGGAGTTTGTGCCGGTCGGCGATCTGCCGGATGGCTTTCATATCGGCGCATTGGCCATACAGATGGACCGGGACGATCGCCTTGGTTTTCGGCGTGATGGCCGCTTCGATGCGGGCCGGGTCGATACAGTTGGTGCGCGGATCCGAATCGACGAAGACGACCGTGGCGCCGGCGATCCAGATCGCTTCCGCCGTGGCGAAGAACGTGTTGGTGGTGGTGATGCACTCGTCGCCCGGGCCGATACCGAGCGCCATGAAGCTGAGCCACAAGGCGTCGGTCCCGTTCCCGACACCCACGGCGTATTTCGTGCCGTGAAAGGCTGCCAACTCCTTTTCGAACCGTTTCAACATCGGACCCATGACGTACTGGCCGGACTCCAGCACTTCATGTATGTTGGTGTCGATTTCCTGCTTGATATTGTGATATTGGCGGACGTGACCGTAGAAGCCGACGTTCATGCAAAGATCTCCTAAATCAAAACAAGTGAGTTTACGACAGTATACTCCTTAAGGGGTGCTGCATGCGCGGGCTGCCGCTTCCCCGTCGTGCGCCCCTGCTACCGGACCTTCACGGCCGCCGGCACCGAGCCCTTCCGCACCACGACCACGGTCTCGCCGCGGGCGGTCGGAAATTCGAGCGTCTCGCCCGACCGCTCTTCCGCCACCTTTCCGTTGCGGTACAGCGTCACGGCCCCGCTCCACGGGTTCGCCAGCCGGAACGGTCCGCCCAGCCGGGACTCGATTTCGACCAGCGGGATGACGCCCCCTTTCTGCGCCGAGGCAACCACGAAGCCTCCGCGCGCCAACAGTTGGAACGCCGCGTCCCAGTCCTTGGGCCAGCCGTGGAACAGGCGGACCGGCTCCCGGTCGGTGAGCGAATCGGGGCTGCTTTCGAGCATGCTCGTGTGGATCCCCATGCTCAGCCCGGCGATGTGTTCGGCGTCGATTGCCCCCGGCCCCTCGCGCAGCCGCAGGCGATTGCGGAAGATCTGCGCCCCCCCGATGCCCTTCGCGTCGATGAAGCTGCCCAGCCGGGTGAATCCCAGGAAGCGGCTCTTCAGTTCGGGTTCCGGTCCGATCGGCTCGATCGCCCCGGGGCCGTTATATACGAACGAGCCGTACGGAGCCGTGCCGGCGCCGGGCCGCGGCGGCGGCATCGCTACCAGGTGGTCCTGAATCTCGCGCCACTCTCGGCGCAGGCCGGCATCCACCCCGAGAACTTCCGCGGCGCGGACAGCCAGCGGAAAGATCATGTGCATGGTGGACACCTCGTACGCCGCATCGCGCGAATTCCACGCCGATTCGCCGCTGTTGGTGTGGTTGATGTGGTACACGCCCTGCTCGTCTTTTTGCAGGTTCGGAAAGTTGCGGTAGAACTCGGCCGCGCCCCGGATGAAGGGATAGGCGCGCTCCCGCAGCCAGGATTCATCCCCCGTGAACTGGTACCGCTGCCAGGCCAGATTGCCGATCCGCGCCGCCACTCCCAGGATGTGCGAAGTGTGCCCGAACGCGCCCGAGCCCTTCGATTGGAAGACGTAGTACCCCTGCTCCCAATCGCCGTCGGCGCGGAAATTCCAGCGGCTGTTGTGACGGTTCTTGTTATTCGCGTAACGGTCGAACGCGGGCGTCCGCTGGTCGAACGGTTTGCGGGCCAACACCAGGTCCCGGAGTTCGCTCGCGATCTCGTCGGGAAGTTTTTCCGGTCCGTTGAAGAAGGTGGTCTCGGGAATCCAGATGCCCTGGCTGCCCCACTGCTGCCGCGCGGCAAGGGCGGCCGCCTCCATCATCCCGGAGTACATCGTGAAGAGCGGATCCATCAGCTCCATGCGGTTGGCGGGCATCAGATTGCTGTAGTACGCGTTGGTGTTGGCCCACCAGTATTGCGACCCCCACCGGGCCATGTCGCCGTCAGTGAACCAGAGCATGCCGCCGAACCGCGGTGGAAAATCCCCGCGTGAGCTGGACCCCATCAGGTACAGGAAGTAGTCGTAATTGCCCTCCACGAAATCGGCCTGGCCCGAATCGCTGTGCAGGTAAACCGCGCCCTTGGCCCAGAAGTCGCTCCACCAGGCCGCGGTTTCCCGCCGGAGTTCCTCGAAGCCCCGCGCCGCGGCCGCGCTCACCGGCGCCAGTGCCAGCGCTGCGGTATCCTCGCCCCGCTTGCGGCTCTCCGCGCTGCCGATCAGGATGGTGAAGCGTCCGCGCCCCGCCTCGGCCGAAAGCTGCACCGTCGACTGGTTCCGGTAACGGGCTCGCGAAGGACGCCCGGCCACCGCGATGGCCACCGCCGACGAGTCGTAGAACCCGTCTTCGCGAAACTGCTGCGTGAGCGTGATGCGGCCGTCCTGGATGCCCAGGATCGAGGTGGCCGTATGCCCGGCCGTGCGGAACTGCACCGCGTGCTCCTTCGTCATTTCCCAGGTCCGGCCGTTGGTGTACTGCATCTGGTAGCGCAGCATACGCAGTTCGATGGTGATCGCCGCGGGGCGCTCGCGACGGTCGTCGATTTCGATTGCCATTACATCCCCCGCCGGCCAAGCCACGGCGCGCGCCGTCAAGCCTTGCCCTTGCGTCGTGATCAGGCCATCGTAGAGCGAAAGATGCTGGCGGAACGGCGCGCCCGCGAACACATCCTCGCCGGCATCCACCACGTGGATATCCACGAACCCGCACACACTGCCGTAATCCGAATCGGCGCGCGGAAAACTGAAGGTGGTGCTGTCCACGGCGTGCACGTCCACCCGGTTGATCTGCAGTTTCAGCGCGTCGGGCGTGGTCCACAGCAGGCTTCCCATGCGTCCGTTGCCAAACGGCATCCCTTCCTCGCTGCGTGTGGCGGGTCGGTCATAAACCAGGTCGGCCCGCGAAACCTGGGCCCGGCGGTCGATCTGGATCAGGCTGCCCGCGGCAAGCGCCACGCCGGGAGCCAGCAATGCCATCCCCGCCATCCGATAGCGCCCCATCATTTCCCCCACTTCACTTCCGGCGCAATCGCCGCTGTCTTCGCGTCCCAATCCACGGTCACGGTGGTGCCGTCGGCGAACGTGGTCCGCTCCTTGCGTCGCGCCGCGTCCAGGAACTCGTGGTTCGTCATCTCCAGCAGGCCCACCCGCCGGTGCAGCGCCGCCATCCGCCGCACGTTGTCGTAGTTCACCTCGTCGCCGGCCCGGTAAGACATCGAAGGCGCGCTGGCGTGCAGCAGGCCGCGCAGGTCGTTGGGCGAATAGGTGGTCACCACCGCGTCGTGATACACCAGCTCGTACAGCGGTACCTGGATCGCGTCCTCGTGGTTCGGATCCGTGCCGGTGCTGGCGGAGCGGTTCATGCGCGACGTCAGGTAGTCCACATACGGAATCACCCAGTCGGAGCCGTCCTCCGTCCCCACGATGCCGAGATTCTTCCGCACCCAGTGGAAAACGGCGATGCGGTCGTTCATCGAATCGGTGCGAGTGTTGGGATGCTCCGGATTGAAGTCCTGGTCGGGCGGGATGTAGCCGAACACGTCCTGGTAACTGCCCTGCGGATGGATGCCATGAGCGAACATCGCGCGGTAGTTTTTCATCACGTGGCCGAGCATGAAGCCGTTGTTGAGATAACCCTGCGCGCCGCCGTCCCAGTTGTCCATCATGGGAATGTACCCGTCCTTCCAGTCGTGCTTGAAACGCGTGCCGGGAAAGGCGCGCGGCGGCCGGATGGTGTCTTCGTCGTGGACCGCGAAATCCGGGTTCCACGAAGGCGCATCGACATAGTAATCGCGATACTGGTCGTGCAGCCAGCAGGTGTACCCCAGCTCTTTGCACGCGTCGAAGAATGCCTTCATGCCGGTCCAACCGCCCGCTGCCGGAGGCGGCGGCAGTCCGTCCGGCGTCTGGCGGTCGTACCCCTGGTTGAGCCACCCCGAGAGACTCACATTCAAATGCTCGAAGCCTTTGGCCTTCAGGTCGCGCAGCCGCTCGATATTCTGCGCGAACGTCGTCAACCGGTAATTGTTCCGCGGGTCCTTCGTGTCGTAGCGCGCGCTGCCCGGTTTCAGATTCCGCAGCACGCTCGCGCCCACGAACGGACTGCCGATCAGTCCCTTCACCAGCGGCCGTGAAGCCATCTTGTCCTGAAGCGAAACGAACAGCCCGGAGTCCATCACGAAGCGCCGGTACCGCTTGGCCATGTCCACGTAGTTGCCGTGCGGCAGAAACACCATCCGCAGGCTGCGCCGGTACCCGAAATGGCCCAGTTGCGCGCGCCAGCTCGGACCCATCGCGGTGGGCCCTCCCGCCGGATGCGAGAAGGTGTAGGCCGCATCGTCCGGTGTTTCCACGATCACCATCATGGCCGCGGCGCCCTTCTGGAAGCCCCACCACGACATGGCCCAGCTCTCGATCAGGTGGCTCTGGATGACGCTGAAATCGCCCGCGGCCCGCTGGATCGGATGGTACGGCTTCGGCCAGTCGCGCGGCAGCAGTGTGCCGTCGTCGCTTGGAATCGCCGTGTAATCCACTTCGCGCCCGTCCACCTCTTTGGGCCAGTGCAATTCGCGCAGCACCGCATCGCCTTCGATCGCGGTGGCTTCCCAGACCAGCTCGTCTTCGGGACCTTCCAGGCACAGCGTCAGCACCAGGCGCAGCCTGAGCGGCGCTCCCGGAGCGCGCTCGCCGGTGTTGCGGAACCGGTCCAGCACCAGCTTGATCCCGGTCTTGAACCCGGTGGCGTAAGGCGTGATGCGAATCTCGCCCGCGTCCGCCAGCCGCACCGGAAACTCGTCGCCGTCTTTGCTCACCAGCATGTCTTTGGCGGACGAAGGCACCAGGTGCCAGGCCACCCCTCCGGCCTGGATCGCGACCGAGAGATTGGATTCATCCAGCACGGCCGTCTGCATCCTGCCGGCGATGGTCCACTTCCCCGCGGCGTGCGAGACCTTGACCTCGGGCGCGCCGGTATCGGCAGGCGCGGTCTGTGCCGCGGCATCCATGGCGATCAGCAGAATCGCGAGTGTCCATTTCCCCATGTCGCTTTCCTCACCGGCCGCCGAGCGCTTTGCCCAGCGCGGTCAACTGGTCCAGAAACGGCTGCGCCATCGTCCCGTTCAGCTCCAGCGGGACATCCCAGGTCACCGCCCCGCCCGCCTCCCGGATCTTGCGCGTGTGCTCGATCACCTGTTCGGTAGTGAAGCGCGGCGCGCCCATGCCCCACGTCTGCCCCAGGTAGCTCAACATGTGGATCTGTGTGCCGTCGATACGCCCATCGGCGGCGCGCCGGATGGTGGCCAGTTCGGGCTTGTCGATTTCGCCGGCGGTGAAGTCCTCCTCGGGCGTAATGGAGAGGATGCGATACACCACGCCCGGATTGAATGCCACGACGGCGTCCGGATTGCCCGCCCGCGCCGCCGCGGCGAAGCTGGCGAAGTTGGGCGGCGAAGCGGACCGGTACATCGAGTTCGGAAAGTAGCAGCCGTCGAACCACCAGCCGGCCACTTTCCTCCCCCACCGCCCGGACCACGCGCGGATCACCTGCTCCCATTTGCGCTGGAACTCTTTGTTCGGGTACGGTCCGTTGCGCCACTCGAGCGCGGCATCCGCGGCTTTGTCACCCGCCGGCGCGCCCGAAGGCAGGTACACCATCAGCTTGATGCCGCGCGGCTCCAGGGCGGCCGCGAGATCGGCCACCAGGTCGCGGCGCGAGCACTTGCCGGGCTGATTGTGGGCGAGCTTGTCGTAAACCGCGTTGGGCGAAAGATAGTAGCCGGAGTTCTGTCCCAGCGTGATCTGGTAATAACGGGCTCCCACCGATTGCAGTTGTTTGGCCAGTCCTTCGGCGTCGAAACCGTCCACCAGCTTGTTCCACTCCGCCACGTTCATCTCGAGGTGATGGACCCGCGCCTGCCAGTCCGCCAGGTAGTGGTTCATCACGCCCCATTGCGCGTCCTGCATCCAGGCGGCACGCTGCGCGCTACCGGGCGCGACCGCCGCGAGCAGCAGCGCCAGCCCCGGCGCCAGTCTTTTAACGATAAACATACCCTCTCCGCATTGGAGTATAGGCGGGCGGGGGCTCCCAAGGCAACCCCGTCGTTTCGCTTATACCGCTAAACATTCGGGATTCAACAACATCGCGCGCCGTGCGGAGATTTCGGAAAATCGGTTTCAAAATCACCGCTGAACCGATATATACTCAGGCTGGAACCCCAATGTTTCACGCTAACGGGGATCCGGACTTCGCCATCATTCCGGGAGACGATGAATGCGGCTTTCGATCGCGCTTGCAGTTCTGGCCTTACCCCTCCGGGCAGCCGGCGACGTGACCGTCGCCAGTCCCGACGGCCGCGTGCAGTTGCGCCTGTCGCAGGCTGCCGGCGGCCTCCGGTACACCGTGACCTTCGGTCCAAAAACGGTGATCGAGCCCTCGCCCATCGGCATCCTGGTGGATCAGGTCAATCTCTCCCGCGGCGCCGTCCTCGGCCAATCCGACACCTACACCGTCAACCAAACGTACCCGTGGAACGGCCCCCACTCCACCGCCACCGATCACTGTAACGGCGTCAAAATCGCCGTTACCCACACCGCCTCCCACACGCCGTACACGCTTGAGATCCGCGCGTACAACGATGGCGTCGCCTTCCGCCACGTCGTGCCCGGCACCGGCACCCGCGTACCGGATGAGGCCACCGGGTTCAAACTTCCCGAGGGAAGCACGCTCTGGTATCACGACCTCGAAGATCACTACGAGGGCGTCCACGCGCGGAAAGGGCTGCGCGCCGTACCCCCCGGCGCGTGGCTCGCACCGCCCGTGACGGTGCAGTTGCCGCAGGCCGCGGGCTTTGCCTCCATCACCGAAGGCGCGCTGCGCGCCTATAGCGGCATGGGCCTTCAGGCCGATGGCGCCGGCACGCTGTTCGCGCGGTTGGGCCACGCCGTCCCCGCCAGCTATCCGTTCCGCCTGCGGTACCCGCAGGATGTCGAGCGGCTCACCCACCCCGCCTCCATCGACGGCACCATCACCACCCCCTGGCGCATCGTGATGATCGGCGCCGACCTCAACACCCTGGTCAACTGCGACATCGTGCACAACGTGGCCGCGCCGCCCGATCCCAAGCTCTTTCCCGACGGCATCCACACCCAGTGGATCCGCACCGGCCGTTCGCTGTGGAGCTATCTGGATGGCGGCAACAACACCCTCGAGGGCATGAAGGAATGGGCCCGGCTGGCGCAGCAGCTCGGCTTCGAATACAACCTGCTCGAAGGCTTCTGGTCGCGCTGGCCCGAAAGCCAGTTGAAGGAGCTCGTGGACTACTCGCGCGAGCGCGGCGTCGGCGTCATCGTCTGGAAGCACAGCAACCAGCTGCGAACCCCGCAGAGCCGCCGCGAGTTCTTCGACCTCTGCCGGCGCACGGGCGTGGCCGGCGCCAAAATCGATTTCTTCGACCACGAGCACAAAGAGGTGGTCGATCTCTACGAGGAGCTGCTGCGAGATGCGGCCGGGTATCACCTCGTCCTCGACTTCCATGGCTGCAATAAGCCCACCGGCCTGGAGCGCACCTATCCGAACCTCATCGGCATGGAAGGCATCAAGGGAATGGAGAGCCGCCCGCCGTGGGCCATGCACGAAGTAACGCTGCCGTTCACCCGCATGCTGGCCGGCCTGGCCGACTACACCCCGATGCACTTCGGACCCGGCCCGAAACTCGGCGACACCACCTGGCCGCACCAGGTGGCCAATGCCATCCTCTTGCAGGCGCCGCTGCTGGTGTTTGCGGCGAACCCCGCCAACATCCTGGGAAACCCGATGGTGGAGGTGATCAAGAGCATCCCCACCACCTGGGACGAAACTCTGGCGCTTCCCGTCTCGCAGATCGGCGACGTGGCCGCCTTCGCGCGGAGGAAGGGCGATACCTGGTTCCTCGCCGTCAACAACGGCCCGGTGGCTAAGACGGTGCGCGTGGACCTCTCGTTCCTCCCCCAGGGCTCCTACGCGGCGACGCTGCTGCGCGACCAGCCCGAAGCCGACGACGTCAAAATCGAACACCTCACCGCGCGCCCGGCCGATGCGCTCTACATCCGGATGCGCTCGGGCGGCGGGTTCGTGGGCCGCTTCGTCCGCTAACTGCGCTTCGCTACGCCTTCAGAATTCCGCGCAGCACGCCCTCCCACGGCGCGCGGTACGGCTTGTTGCACATCGCCGCGGCTTCTTTGTCGCCCACCACCACTTCTTTCTCGGGATCCCAGTGAATGGCCCGCCCGCCGAGGCGCAGCGACATATTGCCCAGGTTGCAGATGATGGCGGTGCGATGGCCCATTTCCAGGTCGCAGAAGGGCTTGTTGCGGCTCTTGATGCAACTGATCCAGTCGCGCTTGTTGGCGTTGAACATCTGATCTTCGAGCGATTCGCCGCCCGCCGTCCGGCCTCCGCCGCGTCCTCCGCGTGGCGTTCCCGCCTGCGCCTCGATCCACGGCGCCGGCCGCGTATCGCTGAATACCGGACCGCCCGTAGGATGGCCGGCGAACCGCGGGATCATGTTCATCGGATCGCCATGCATCTCCGGAATCACCTGGTTGGTGCCCAGGATCAGGTTGCCCTTGTCGCCCATAATCACCGAGCCCGCCGAGTCGCGGTAACCGTTGGCTTCCCGTACCCCCATCGTCAACAGGAAACCCGGAAACTGGTAGATGCACTCCTGAAGGTCGGGCGTCTCGCCGTCGTCTTCGAGCGTGAACCGCCCGCCGAACGACACCACCCGGGTCGGCCCCTTCGCCCCGGTGACCAGCAGAAGGGCCGCCACGCTGTGCGCGCCCAGGTTGGTTAACTGCCCGCCCGAGTAGTCCCAGAACCAGCGGAAGTGGTAAAGCCCCCGGTGCGCCTGGTACGGTCTCTTGGGCGCCGGGCCGAGCCACAGGTCATAGTCGAAATCGGCCGGTGGATCGGCCACCGGCGTCTTGCCGAACCCCGGATAGACGTTGCGCGCGCCCGCTCCCAGTTTGACCATCTGGATCTTGCCCAACTCGCCGCTGTCGAAGATCTTCTTCGACACCTGGTGGGCCGGGTTGTGGTTCCGCTGCGTGCCCACTACCACCACGCGCTTGTACTTGTTCATCGCCTGAAGCATCCACTTGCCTTCGTCGATGAACACCGTGAGCGGCTTTTCCACGTACACGTCTTTGCCCGCGGCGCAGGCCATGATCGTGAGCAGCGCATGCCAATGGTCGGGCGTGGCCACCACCACACCGTCGATGTCTTTGTTCTCGTACATCTTCCGAAAATCGCCGTAACCCTTGGCCTGCGGATTTTCCAGGTACGCCAGCCCCTCCTCCAGGCGCGGCTTGTACACGTCGCAGAGCGCCACGCGGTCCACGTCGGGAAACGATTTCTTGAAATTCGTGATGTGCTGCTTGCCGATCAGCCCGTAGCCGATGAAACCGATACCCACCCGGTCGTTGGCCCCGAGGACGCGGTTGTAAGAAGCCGCCGTCAATGCGGTCATTGCTCCGACAAAACCCCGGCGCGTGGATTGCCGGGAGTCCGTTTCGTTTGCCACTCTTCCCTCCTTTGTCAGGTTTCGCCGAAAAGATGGAACCAGTATAGGACGGCGCCGCACACCAGGCGTGAGAAATCCACCCGCCCGGGTGTCGCCGCCCACGTTCGGGTAAAATGAACGTCCGGGATGGATGGTTCCGTTGTCCGGGAAAGGAGTCCGTCGAGATGATGACCAGGCGTGAGATGCTGGCGGCCGCAGGTTCCGCCGGCGCCTTCTTTCAGTCCGCGGGCGCTCAGCCGCGCGTCATGCAGAACATGGGTGTCGCGAGCACCTCCTTCGGAGCGCGCATTCGCGCCGGCGGCGGGGGCCGGGGCGGTGGGCGCGGCGCGGCCGGAGCGCCTGCCCGTGCCGCCGTCGCTCCGATCATGCCTCCCTTCGACATCGTGGCCTATGCCCGCGAAGTCGGCGTGGGAATGGTCGAGACCAATGTAAACCTGAACGACGCCGAGGCGGTCAGGAAATTCCGCCTTCAGCTCGACGCCAACCGCCTGCGCGCCATCCTGAGTCCCCGCCTCCCCGCCGAGCCCACCGATGTTCCCGCTTTCGACTCCGCCGTGAAGGCTGCCAAAGACGCGGGCATCTTCTGCCTGCACGCGGCCCTCACCCCCCGCCGCTACGAAGAGTTCGACACGCTGCCCCAGTACTTCGCCAGCTTCGCGCGCAATCAGCGGATGGTCGAGCTCGCCGAGCCCGTGCTGGCCCGCCACCAGATCCGCCTGGCCATCGAAAACCACAAGGGCTGGCGTGCCGTCGAGCAGGCTGCCTGGCTGAAGCGCGTGAGCAGCGAGTGGGTCCGCGCGCACCTCGACTTCGGCAACAACATCTCCTTCTGCGAGGATCCCATGGACACGCTCCAGATCCTCCTGCCCTACATCGTCTCCTCGCATATCAAGGATATGGCGGTCGAACCCTACGAGGAGGGCTTCACGCTCTCGGAAGTCCCCCTTGGCGAAGGGTTCCTCGACATCAAGGCCATGGTCGCCGCCATTCAGAAACAGAACCCGAACGCCGTCTTCGATCTCGAGATGATGACCCGTGAACCGCTGAAGATCCCGGTCTTCACCGCCAAATACTGGGCCACCTTCGAGGACATTCCTGGACGCGACCTTGCCCATATGCTCGAAATCGTGCACAAACACAAGCCCGCCGTCCCGGTGCCGCACCCCAGTGGCCTGCCGCTCGCCGGGCAGGTGAAGCTCGAAGAGGCCAACAACCGCAAGTCCATCGACTGGGCGCGGCAGAATCTCAACATTTGACGCCCTCGCCGTTCCAACCCGCGGCGGGGGAGTCCACCCTGACTGCGCAGAATGGCACAAAATAATTTCGATCGCGTCCATGGCCCGCCAAAACTGTTGACATTCATGGTCCAAAGGCCGTAGAATCCCGCCCAAAGCTCTATCCGCAGGTAACACCACTGCGGAGTTAGTTGACCTACGTAAACGCAAGGAGGGGTTGGAATGAGTCTCTTCAGGTGGAGAGCATCCAGGTATGGCTTTGGGCTGGCATTCGGGATTGTGCTGGCTTTGGGCACCACACCAGCCTGGTCGCAAGCAGCCGCAACGGGTACCGTCTCCGGCCAAGTCACCGATCAGCAAAATGCCGCGGTGGCGGGAACCGAGGTCGCGATGATGGATACCTCAACCAATACGACGCAACGAACCACCAGCAACGACAACGGGCGCTACATCTTCCCCACTGTCCCGCCCGGCACCTACAACATCACGTTTACCAAGCCGGGGTTCTCGGTCCGCCGCGTGGCGAACCAGCAGGTGAAGGTCGGGCAGGTCCTCACCATTAACTCCGCCCTCGAGGTCGGCACCACCAGCACCACCGTGGAAGTCACCGCCTCGGTCGGCGCCGAACTCCAGGTCACCAACGCTACCGTCGGTACCACCATCGCGCGCGACACTCTCATGTACCTGCCGAACCTGAGCCGCGACGCCTCCGCGCTCGCCGTGCTCCAGCCGGGCGTCTCGCCGGAAGGATCGGTGGCCGGCGCGATGTATGACCAGAACACGTTCCAACTCGATGGAGGCAACAACTCCAACGACATGGACGGTAGCATGAACATTTACACCTCGAGCTACGCCACCAACGGCGCGCCCACCGGCGTGATGCCGACGCCCATCGAGAGCATCGAGGAATTCAAAGTAAACACGGCCAACCAGACGGCCGACTTCAACGGCTCCGCCGGCAGCCAGGTGCAGATGGTCACCAAGCGCGGCACCAACCAGTTGCACGGCTCCGGATACGAATACTATTTCGCCACCAACGTCGGTGCGGCGAATTCCTGGGAAAACAACCACACTCCCTCCGCGGGCAGGCGGTTTACCCCGCTGCCCGTCACCCACACCAACCGCTTTGGCGGAGCGCTCGGCGGCACCCTGCTGCCCAAACTGGCGGGAGGCAAGACGTACTTCTTCGTCAATTATGAGGGATATCGCTATCCGCAGTCTTCGGTTATCGAGAAACCTGTGCCGACGCCGCTGCTGCGCGCCGGTGTGATTCAGATCCGCCAGGGCGCCGATGAGGTGGCCTATAACCTGAACGCGGTGCCCGTCACCGTCAACGGTGTCACTTACCAGCCGGCGGTTTGCCCGGCCGGTTCCTGCGATCCGCGCGGTATCGGTCTCAACCCCCAGGTATCGCAGCTCTGGCAGAAGCTCATGCCCCTGCCCAACAACCCTCTGGGAGGCGATCATTTCAATACCCAGGGGTTCCGCTCCACCGTCGCGCTGCCGCTGCACTCCAATAACTATGTCGCCCGCATCGACCACGATTTCGGCGATAAGTGGCGGTTCATGGCAAGTTACCGCTACTATCGGTTCGTCCGCCTTACCACCAGCCAGGTGGATATCGGCGGCGGCCTCCCCGGCGACACACTCGGCACGCCCGCGTCCCAGGCCGTCCGCCCCCAGATCCCCAGTTACTGGGTAGCCGGCGTTACTACCAACATCACCCCCACTATGACCAACGATTTCCGCTTCAGTTACCTGCGGAACTTCTGGCAGTGGGCCACCGCCGCGGCTCCTCCCCAACTGCCGGGCCTGGGCGGAGCGCTCGAGATCGGCGGCGAATCGTCGAATGCGCTGATCCCCTACAACGTCAATACGCAGAGCGTCCGCCAGCGTTTCTGGGACGGGCAGGACAAGATGATTCGCGATGACGTCTCCTGGATCAAAGGCAATCACCTGGTGGCATTCGGCGGAACCTATCAGCGCAATTACAACTACCACCTGCGCAACGACAACGGCCAGGGCATCATGAACGCTTCGGTCTACCAGATCGGCCGTGGACCCGGCGTTACTTACCCCTCGGCGTACATCCCCGAAGGCGTGCCCACCAACCAGCTCAGCACCTATCAGAATCTCTACTCCGAAGTGCTCGGCATCGTGTCGCAGCCGCAGAATCTCTACACCCGCAGCGGCCCCCAACTGACTCTTCAGCCGACGGGCTCCTTCATGTTCGACCGGTCCGTGATTCCGTACTATAACCTGTATGTCACCGATACCTGGCACGTGAAACCCACCTTGACCGTGACTTACGGCGCGGGTTACCAGCTCGAGATGCCGCCTTACGAACTCGACGGCAAGCAGGTCTCCCTGACCGATGAGACCGGCAACCGGGTTGACATGCAGTCCTACCTCGACCAGAGAAAATCGGCCGCCCTCCAGGGCAAGGTCTATAACCCCACCATCGGGTTTGCTACCGTCAGGAATGTGAAAGGGCTCGGTAAGTACCCGTACGATCCGTTCTACGGCGGCTTGAGTCCGCGCGTGGCCGTGGCCTGGAATCCGAATTTCGATAGCGGCATTCTCGGCAAACTGTTCGGCCACGGGAAAACCGTCGTGCGTGGCGGCTACGGTCGCATCTACGGCCGGCTGAACGGCGTGGACCTGGTGCTGGTTCCGTTGCTCGGCACCGGGCTGGGCCAGGCGGTTTCCTGCATCGGCGCCAGCCGCGACGGACAGTGTCTCGGCACTTCCGGCGTCGATCCCACCACCGCCTTCCGCATCGGCACCGATGGCATGGTAGCTCCGCTGCCGGCCGTCACCAAGACCCTCGCGCAGCCGTTCATCCCCGGATTCGGCGGCAATGCCTCCGCCGGCTCCGGCACCGTGCTCGATCCCCAATTCCGCCCCAGCCGCACCGAGAACTTCACCATCAGCATCCAGCGCGAGCTTTCTTCCCGGGTGTTGATGGAAGTGGGATACATCGGCCGCATCATTCGCAATGAATGGCAGCTCGTCGATGTCGACGCCGTGCCCCACATGACCACCCTCGGCGGCCAGAGCTTCGCCCAGGCATACGCCAACACCTACTGGGCGGTCGCCGCGGGCGGGACTCCCACGCCCCAGCCCTTCTTTGAAAGCGCGCTCGGCGGAGCCGATTCGGCCTTCTGCCGCGGCTTCGGCAGTTGCACCGCCGCCGTCGTAGCCAACGGCACCATGAACGACCAGATCGCCACCACCAGCGTCTACGACTTCTGGTCCACCCTCGAAAAGCAGTCCTCCTGGAAGCTCGGCCGCACCATGCCGAACTCGCCCATCAACGGTGGCGCCGGACAGGCTTCCGCCATCTACATGCAGGGCAGCAACGGCTTCGGCAATTACAACGCCGGATTCGTCTCGCTCACCATGCGCGGCTGGAACGGCCTCACCGCGCATTCCAACTTCACCTGGGGACGCGCCCTCGGCACCGGCAACCAGGTGCAGGCCAGCAGCTCCTACAGCGTGGTCGACCCCTGGAACGTGCACTCCATGTACGGCCCCCAGTTCTACGACTACAAGTTCGTCGCCAACGTCACCCTGCTCTGGCAGACTCCCTTCTACCGGACGCAGCGCGGGATTGTCGGACACCTGCTGGGCGGCTGGGTGATCGCTCCCATCTTTACCGCGCGCAGCGGCGCACCCATCGGCGTCAATAACCTGAACGGCAACTGCCAGTCGTTCGGTGAGATGAATTGCAGCACCGGTTCCACCCAGGACTTCGCGGTCCTCGCCTCGAAGTACACCGGCGGGAACTCAGCAATCTACAACGTCAATGTTGCCGATTCCGCTTCGGGCGCGGGCGTCAACGCCAACCCCGGAAATGGCGGCCAGGGCGTTCAGATGTTCAGCAACCCGGCCCAGGTATTCAGCGAATTCCGTCCCTGCGTCCTGGGCGTGGACACCAGTTGCGGCAACGGGCTGATTCGCGGCCTGCCCACCTGGAACATGGATGCCACCGTTTCGAAGGATATCGGCATCTGGAAGGAAGGCCGGGTGGGCGCCACCCTGATCTTCCAGTTCACCAACGTCCTCAACCACGTGCAGATGGCCGACCCCGGCGTTGGCGGCAGCCCCGCGCTCGACATCAGCGCTCCGCAGGATTGGGGATCGCTGGGCGGCCAGGCCAATACCCCGCGGCAGATGGAGTTCGGCGTCCGCATCCACTTCTGAGCCGGTTAGCAGAGGGGCAGACGGCGGCCACGTCCGTCTGCCCCCCTTTCCAATCGAACCCGCCCCGTTCCTACAGGTGATACAGCATCAGGTAAACCACCACTCCGGTCACGCTCACATACAGCCACACCGGCAGCGTCCAGCGGGCAATCCGCCGGTGAAGGTCGAACCGCGCCGCCAGCCCGCGCCGCAGCGTCACGATCGCCAGCACCGGAACCATCGCCGCCAGCACCGTGTGAGTTCCGAGAATGCTCAGGTACACGGTACGGATGGCCCCGGTCTTGCCGAACCGGACCGACCCCACCTGCACGTGATAGATCACATAGCACACCAGGAACAGGCACGACGTGATGAACGCCGAGATCATCACTTTGCGATGCGTCTGAATCCGCTTGCGCCGGATGAGGCTATACCCCCACACCAGCAGCACCGCCGAAGTGGCGTTCAGCACCGCGTTGATCGAGGGCAGAACGGGAGTCACGAGCGGTCGCCTTCCAACTGCCGCACATCGTGCACCAGCCGCGGCAGGAATCCATCCTCGCTGCTCACGTAGTAGCCCCGAATCCGCCCCTGCCGGTCCATCAGTACGAAACGCGTGCTGTGGCTCAACTGCCCGTCGACACCGTTCAGCTTGAACCCGTTCAGTCCCACGTTGTTCAGGCGGTCCATTGTGCCGGTGAGGAAATGCCAGCGCCCCGGGTCGTATTTGAAATGCCGGGCATAGGCGGCAAGCACCGGCGGCGTGTCGTGCGCCGGGTCCACGGTGAACGAGATCAGTTTGACGTCCGGCGTCTCGGCGGTCGAGGCCTGCACCAGGTGCATTTGCGAGCTCATCATCGGACAGGGGCCGGTGCAGGTGGTATAGATGAAGTTGGCCACCCACACGTGGCCATGGAGCGTGCGGCTGTCGAACGGCTGCCCGGTCTGATCCACCAGGTGGAACTCCGGCGCCTGGCCCATCACCGGCAGCGGTTTGGGCCGGATGCAGGCGGAGGTGGCGGCGAGCAGCAGCAGCAGAGCCGGTCCGGACACCCCGTTTCTCATGCCGCGCTGCGCCTGGCCTTCTGGGCCGCCATCAGTCCCGAGGCGAGCAGCAGCACCAGACCGAAGATCGCCGTCACCGCCAGGCTCACCATCATTCCCGGCGCCGCGTTGGGCAGCCGCAGCGTGTGGTTCAACAGCGCGATCGAGTAGGTCAGCGGGTTGATCCACATAATCGCCTTCACCCATCCGTGCGCGGTCGCCATCGGGAACAGCGAGCCCGACACCATCCACATCGGCACCAGCAGCAGGTTCATGATGGCGTGAAAGCCCGCGGTCGATTCCATCTTCCAGGCGATCACGAATCCCAGGCCGGTGAGCGTGAACGAGATCAGGAAGATCGTCGCCGCCACCGGAATCAGTTCCAGCAAACCGATTCGCACCCCCGCCAGCGGCGCGAACGCCAGAAAAATCAGCCCCTGAATCCATGCCAGGGTCGCCGACCCGAGAATCTTCCCCAGCACCATGCTGGTGCGCGGCGCGGGCGATACCAGCATCGACAACAGAAACCCTTCCCGCCGGTCTTCGATAATCGAGATCGTCGAAAAGATCGCCGAAAACATCACCGTGAGCACCAGCGCGCCCGAATAGAAACGCGCCAGGTCGTTGGACCCGTAGCCGATCAGCAGCCAGAACACCAGCGGCGAGGCCACTACCCCCAGCACGCGGCTCTTCTGCCGCCAGAACCGAACCAGTTCACGCTGCCACAGCGTGGCGGCGGGTAAAACGAAATCAGTCAATCGAAGCTCCCGTTTCCCGTACAAACACGTCTTCGAGCGTCGGCTTGTGCAACCCCACCGATTCGATCGCGCCCGGAAACGCCTCCACCACTTCGGCAATGAAGCGATGGCCGTTTTCGATCTCCACCCGCACCTGTCCGTCCCGGGCAGCCGGCTGCACGCCGAAACGCGCCGCGATGCCCGCCGCCAGGCCGGTCGCATCGCCCGTTTCCAGCACCACCACGTCGCCGCCGATCCCGGAGCGCAGTTGGCCCGGACTCCCCTGCGTAACGATGCCCCCCTGGTGCAGCAACACCAGGCGGTCGCAGCGGTCCGCCTCCTCGAGAATGTGCGTGGTCAACAGAATCGTCACGCCCTCGTTGTCGCGCAGGCTTTCCACGTGACGCGAAAGATCGCGCCGCGCCGCCGGGTCGAGCCCGGTGGACGCTTCATCCATGAGCAGCACCTGCGGCCGGTGCAGCAACGCCTTGGCGATTTCCACCCGCCGCCGCAGCCCGCCCGACAACGTCTCCACCAGGTCCCTCCGGCGGTCCGCCAGGCCCAGCCGTTCCATGGCCCGCTCCATGCGCTCGCCGAGCACCGCCCCGCTCAGCCCGTGGAGATGTCCCTGGGCGCGAAGATTCTCTCCCACGGTGAGTGCCTTATCGAGGCTCTGCGTCTGGAACACCACGCCCACCTGCCGCCGCACGGCCGGCGCATCCCGCACCACGTCGTGACCGGCAATCACCGCGGTGCCTTCGGTGGGCACCATCATCGTGGACAGGATCCGGAACAGGGTGGACTTACCCCCGCCGTTCGGCCCCAACAGGCCGAAGATCTCGCCCTTCCTCACTTCAAACGAAACGTGCGAAAGCGCGACGCGGTCACCGTAACGATGGGTCAGGTTTTGAACTTGGATCACAAGCCAGGCCTATCTATGAGCATAAGCCCATAGATCAGCGGCAGGTACAACACCGAGGCCATCAGGACCCCGCGGGCGCGCACCGTACTCCGTTCCACGGCCACGCGCACGCCCGAATACAAGAACCACAGTCCCAGCAACAGCGCGCCGATCACGTACACCGGCCCGGCCATTCCCACCGCCGCCGGAGCCAGGCTCACCGGTATCAGCGCCGCGCCGTACAGCACGATCTGCCGCGCCGTCGAGCGGCCGTCCGGCTCCACCACGGGCAGCATGCGGATGCCGGCGCGCGCATAGTCTTCCTTGTACATCCACGCGATCGAATAAAAATGCGGGAACTGCCAGAGAAACAGAATCGCGAACAGCACCCACGAATGGTGCGTGATCGTGCCTGCCGCCGCGGCGTAGCCGATCATCGGCGGCATCGCGCCCGGCACCGCCCCTACCGTGGTCGACCACCACGTGCGCTGCTTCATCGGCGTGTACAGGAACAGGTAACTGCACAGCGTGAACGCCCCAAGCAGCCCCGAAAGCAGGTTCACTCCGAGCCACAGCTCGAGGAAGCCCGCCACCGAAAGCGCCACTCCAAAAGCCAGCGCGCGCCCCGCCGGCATCTTCCCGGCGGGAAGCGGCCGCCGCGCCGTGCGGCGCATCTTGCGATCGGCTTCCCGTTCGTACCACTGGTTGAGCGCCGCCGTGCCCGATGCGATCAGCCCCGTCCCCAGAATCGTGTGCAACAACGACACGTAGTGAATGCCCCGGAGGAACTCCCACCAGTTCGCCGCCGCCGGCAACCCAAAGAAATAGCCGATGCCGGTGCTCATCAGGATGAGCCAGGTAATCCGCGGTTTCGTCAACTCGATGTAATCGCGCATCAGGCGATGAGCATCCCTCCGTCAGATACGGCAACTGCCCTGCGGCGTGCGTGGCCGCCCACGATCATGGCCAGGGCCACCGCGGCCCCAAACGCCAGCGAACCCACTGCCACGTGCGCCGCCGTGAACCACACCATCAGCGGCAGCGGCTGGGGAGCGTCGGCATTCATGATGCGCCCCATGTAGGCGCCCATGCCGATGAACACCTGGGAGAACGTGAACGAAAGCAACAGCATGGCTGCCCGCCGCGGCGCCTGGTCCTCCAGGTAGCGCGTCAGTGTCTGGAGTCCGGCCCACATCGCCGCTATCACCGCCACGGCGGCCCATGCGAAATGCGGTATCGGTCCCATGGCATGGTGCCGCACCGCCGCGCCCAGCACGGTCTGCACGAACAGCGCCCCGGCCGCAATCAGCGGCGCCCCCTGCCACGCCAGCGGAGCGGGAAACAGGCTCGCCACCACCAGGCCGAAGCACAATTGCGCCAGGCAGGCATGCGCAATCGCCAGCGCCTTCGGATCCAGCCAGATCACCGTGGCGCCGCCCAGCAGCGCCTGCGCCACCACCGTCGCGAACGCCATCCACGCCACTCGCGTCCGCGCTCGCCAGGCCATCGCCAACGTGAGCACGGCTACCGCGGCGGCCAATACGCGATGTCCGAATTCAAACCGGATCCCGCCCTCGAGCGGCGGTATCAGCCGCCCCCAGGCCAACGGCCAGTCGGGTATCGACAGGGCCGCGTCGCTGCTGGTCACCAGGCCACCCACCGTCACCAGCAGCAACGTGCACACTGCCGCCGCTACCGTCAGGCGGCGCGGCGCGGAGTTTTCCATCATGAAAGAAGCATCCCGTGCGGATAGGTCTATTATCCCTTAGTTGGACGCTACCCCTTGATCGTGAAATCCGCCGTCTTGCTTTCCTTCGCACCCACCGTCACCTGCTGGTCCTGCGTTCCGTACTTTTCGTGCCATACCGTGATGGTATAGGTGCCCGGAGGGAGTCCTTTCAGGCTGTACGTACCGTCATCGCCCGTCACCGCGAAGAACGGATGCGCAACCACCCCAATGTACGCCCGCATCCACGGATGCACGTTGCACTTCACCGGCACCATGATTTCCTGGCGGGCAAACGTCTTGGTCTTGTCCTCGCTCCCCGGCGGCTGCGATTCGTTCCACTCCGGATTGTTCTTCGGCATCGGGTGGATATTATGGTTCGTCTGATCGCTGGTCTTGATGGTAAGATTCTGCCCGGTCATTACCCCGATGACATGCGGCCGGTACATACAGCCGTGCTGGTCCAGTTCCACCGCCGTCGCCGGCACCTGCCAGTTCTGGTCCGGCAAACCCGCCTTCACATACACAAAGGCGTTCTTCAGCGTGCCGTTGTCGTTTACCACCACTTCTTCCGATTTCACCGGGCTGCCCTGGTGGGCCCGCTCACAGAACGGGGTCGCCGACATATCCAGTGTCTTCATCACGGGTTTGGTGCCTTCGAATGCCACCTTCCCGGTGATGGTGCCGCCGTTGGCCATATCCGGCGTGGCCGTCCCGCCGGCCGCCGGCGCGCTTTCCGCCTTCGGCGCCTCGGTCTTATCGCCCCCACATCCGGCCAGCGTCAACGCGCACGCCAGCCCCACTCCCAACCAAATCTTCGTCATTGCTCTGAGAGCCTCCTTGTCGCTCCTCTAGGAACCGGGAACACCCGGTCTTACTTCCCCGCGCCGGCGCTTGCGCTCGCACGCAATCGGTTCAACTCTTCCGGCGTGAACTGGAACATGTACCTCACCAGCAGATCGGCGTGGTCTTTCGGATACCCGTTGAAGCTCGCCGGCACCGGACCGGCGAACACCCAGCGGTCGTCTTCATGCCGGAACAGTCCCGACGGCATCGCCGTCCCCGGGCTCATCATCGCCGGGTCGAGCAGCCATCGCTTGGTCCAGCCTGGCTTGAGCCGCTCTTTCGCTACCGTGAAATTGGGCGCGGTGGCCCGGGCGTCGTGTTTGGCGTCTCCCGTCATATGGCACTTCAGGCAGGGCGCCCCTTCGCTGGTGAACAACTGTCGCGCCATGGTGCGCTCCTGCTCCGTCAGCGGCTCCGTTTTTTCCGGGATAAAGGGGGCAGCCTGCGACGACAGCGCCTCGAAAAACCGCACGAGCTTTCGCAGCTCGCCGTCCGAGAAGCTGAAAGTCGGCATCCGCGCTTTTAGATACTGCCGCACGCCGTCACGATTCGTGTCCGTTTCACTCAGTGACGGATTGTTCAAAAACCGCATCAGCCAATCGGGATTTACCCGGGCCCCTTCGCCAATCAGGGTAGGCGGTTTCTGATCCTTCCAATCCGGATCCTGGTAGCGCTGGAGCGTGTCGAACACCGTGGTCTGCCCCACATGCACCCGGTGGCAGCCCATGCAGTTGTACTTGCGCACCACCCACCAGCCTTCAATAATGTCCTGCCGCTGGTCCGTCGGCTCATAGAAATACCGGGCCGGCACCGAAGCGTCCACGGACCCTTCCAGAAACGTCGTTACCGCCTCGATCTCCGGCTTCGACAGGTTGAAGTTCGGCATCTTCAGCCGATCCTGCTTGGCCTTCTCCTTGCCTTGGTCGTACACCGCCGGGTCTTTCAGCTTGTGCTCGAAGAAACCCTTGTGGGTGTACCAGCCGTCCCGCTCGGCCTCGTGCCCGAGCAGGGCGAAATCCAGCCGCTCGATCGGCTTCGACCCCTCTTTGGTCAGCTCCGTGCCGATGCGCTGTTCTTCTTCGAGGCCGGCGATCTCGTGACAGCCAGCGCAGCCGTAATTGCGCACCGCCGCCAGACCCTTGTTCTTGAGCCCCGGATCGTCCATGAAATCGGCGTTCGCGTAGCTGGCATTGGCGTGCTTGCGAGTCATCAGGTAGCTGGCGATGTCGCGCGCTTCGTCTTCGGTCAGCCGCAGACTGGGCATCGGCGTCATCTGCTGCACTTGCAGCTCGTGCCCGTCGTTGGGGCACTTGGTATGGTCCAGGTCGAAGACGAACGGCAGCCCGTGCTTCTGGTAGTCGGCCGCCGTCAGATCTTTTTTCTCGAAGGTGCAGTAGGGCGCCGTACGCTGCCGCGGATTGTGCACCCAGCGCACCAGGTAATCGTAGTTGGCCTTTTCCCCTTCCCGGCTCAGGTTCGCCGCGAACGTGCCGCCCTGCTTCTGCCCGCCCTCCCCCATCGAATGGCAGGCCATACAGCCGCGGGTTTCAAACGCCTCCCGGCCCTTCTCCGGATCGCCGGGCTTCTGTGCCGGCAACTCGCCCGGCAGCCCCGATTGCCAGATGAACGCCGCAATCGCCCGGATTTCGTCGTCGTCCAGCCGGAAGGTCGGCATCTTGGTGCCTTCGCGCCAGGCATGCGGGTCCTTCAGCCACACCGGAATCCATTCCTTGCGCAGTTTCACCCGCACTTCTTTCAGGCTCGGCCCCACCTTTTTCACTTCACGAACCAGGCTGCGGGCCCGCATATCGAGCTGCTCGATCTTGGCATCGAGGCCGCTCGACCGCACCTTCAGGTCGTTGGCGTGCTGGTAGAGCTTCTGCGCGTCGCTGTTCAGTTTCGCGCGGTCGCCTTTCTGAATGCTGAATCCCGCTTCGCGCAGCCACTCCGCCTTTTGCTGCTCGTCCTGGCGAATCTCCTGGTTCACGCTGGCGATCTCGTCGCCCTCGCGGTCGAAACCGTCGTAGCGATGGCACGCCATACAGCCGCGCAGGCGGAACACCTCGCGCCCCGCGTTCAGCGTATCCCCCATCTCGGTGACGATCTCGCGGCTGTGGCACTGCTGGCATCCAGCCTCGATGTTTTCCTTATGATGCAGCGGCCACAGCCAGTACTTGTTATATCCGTGAGCCTTCTCGATGCTGCTCACCGCCGCTCCGTTGCCACCGTGGCACGGCGTGCAGCCGAAACGCTCCGGGTCGTGGATCTTCAGCAGTTCCTTATTCGGATGGCTCACGAACGCCGCTTCGCCCCCCATGGCGGCCGCGGTCAGCGTCACCGGCTCGCGCACCCCCAGGTGGCACGACTCGCACCGGTCCACCAAATCCACGTCCTTCACGTGAATCTGCCGGATCCGGATGTCGAACCCGGCCAGCGAATTCTGCACCGCCGAAATGGTATCGGCGCTGGTATCGGCAATCCGGTCCGAAAGGTACTTGTCCCGCCGGGCGCGCAGCGCGGCAGCTTCTTTCATCACCGCCACCCGCTCCTGCAGCAACTGCGCCTTGCGGTCTTTCATCGCCTGTAGCCGCTGCGCCATCTGGTCGAAGCTCATCGGCGCGGGCTCCTCGCCCGGCAGCGCCACTTTGCGAGTCTCCGCCTTCAGCCCCTCGATCTCTTTACGCAGCGATGCCTTGCGGCTCTCGCTCTTGGACACTTCGATCTCGTAGGTCAGCGCGCCGACGTGGCTTCGCACTTCCTGGAACGGATCGTTCAGCGCCAGGATCTTCGGCACCAGTACCTGGTTCACCTCGCGGTCGATGGCCGACGCCCGCGGCAGCGCCGCCTTCTCGGCAGCCTGCATTTCCGAGTCGAGCTTCCGGTACTCGGGCGAGGCCTTGATGCGCCGCTCGTTTTCCACCTCGCCCAGTTTGGCCTGCGACAGGTAACGCGAATAGGCCCGTTCGAATTTCGCTTCGTAGCCCTTCCACGGCCGGATGCCATAAATCTCGTCGTACAACGCCCATCCGAGCGCCACCACCAGCACCGCCGACCAGATCACCAGGGGCCGGCTCAACGACGAATGCACTACCGGATCTTTGTCTTGGTCTTGTTCGCTCATATGTTGAACCAGGGGGTGACCCAAACGTACTTGATACGGAACAACTGCCGCGCCAGGATCTTCACCGGCAGCGCCAACATAATGACCAGAAACGTCTGCATGACCACGTACTGCAGCACGCTCATGCGTGCGTAGATCTTGCGGTTGAACGGAGTCCGCGTGATCAGCTTGTGGATCAGCACCGCCGCCCCTCCGCAGTACAGGCCCACCACCACCGCCCCGAAAATGATTTTCGGTACGCGTCCGGTGATGCCGAAGATATCCGGCAGGTCCCGGTTCACTTCGAAGATCAGCCGGTTATGATCCCACGTCGTCCCCGGCCAGAACCACATCCAACCCGGACCGCGTATCATCGTGCCGATCACGATCATCGACACCCACAGAACGATGAACCCGAAGATGAAGGTGAGAATCGAAAACTTGCGCTGCCGGAACGTGTAGTATCCGTTGCCCAGCGGATTGGCGTCGATATATGGAATTACCATCAGCCCGATGATGATCAGCGACGGCATCACCACTCCCGCCATCCACGGGTCGAAGTAGACCAGCATCTCCTGCAGCCCCAGAAAGTACCACGGCGCTTTGGAAGGGTTCATCGTCAGCGTCGGGTTCGCCGGCTCTTCGAGCGGAGCGTTCAGCGCCACCGACCACACGATCAGCAGCACCGTCACGATGATCGCCGCCAGGAACTCGATGCGCAGCAGGTACGGCCACACGTGTACCTCTTTGGCCCACCCTGGTTTGTAGCGCTGCACCTTGCGGTGATGCGTCTTCGCCATCTCCGGATTGCCTTCGAGCTGGGCGATCAGCCGGTCGTTGGCAAACGCCTGCCGCAGCGCATACCACGTGTAAAACGGAACCAGAAACAACAGCAGCACAATAGGAACGTTGTCCGGCGTGCTCACAATGGTCCAAAGCTGATGAAGGTCCATAATTATCTCTCGGACACGTTTTTCAGCGCCGCGCCGCGAAGACCATCCGGATCACCCGCCCGTTCTCCGCGCCGCCGCGCGCAATTCATATCTTCCTTACTTCCTTGATCTCCCGCTCCAGCATCACCGGCGCCGGACCCGAAATGCCGCCGTCTTTCCGCACGCGCCAGAAATGCACCACCATGAACGTCGAGGCCAGAATCGGAATCGCCACGCAGTGCCAGATGTACGCCCGCAGCAGCGCGTTCGAATCCACAATCGACCCGCCCAGCAGCCCGAACCGTACGTCGTTGAAGGGCGTCATTCCCAGTTGCGGCCCAAACGGCCCCGCGTGCCCGAGCAGCGGCGTGGCCCGCGCCATGTTCGTCCCCACCGTCACCGCCCAGAATCCCAACTGATCGTCCGGCAGCAGGTATCCCGTGAAGCTCAGCAGCAGCGTCAGCACCAGCAGGATCACGCCCACCACCCAGTTGAACTCCCGCGGCTTTTTATAGGACCCCGTCAGGAAGACCCGGAACATGTGCAGCTCCACCATGATCACCATCAGGTGGGCCCCCCAGCGGTGCATGTTGCGCAGCAGCTTGCCGAACGGTACGTCGTTCTCCAGGTACAGAATGTCGCGGAACGCCACGACCTTCGACGGGTGATAGTAGAACATCAGCAGCGTTCCCGTAAACACCAGCGTGATGTACACGTAGAACGTCATCCCGCCCATGCCCCAGGTGTAGTTGTACGCCACCGCGTCGCGATTGACCTTGGCCGGGTGCAGGTGCAGAAAGACGTTGCTCAGCACGCCCAATGCGCGGCTGCGCGGCGTCTCGTCGTGCTTCACCCGAAGCACCGATTTCCAGAGGTCGGTCTTCTCGGGGGCCTTGATCGTCTCGCGCAGTTCTTCCTTGGCACGGGCCTGCACCGCCCGGGCGTTCGCCAGAACGGTGGCTACCTTGCCGCGCCCGCCGTTTCCGTCGCCGCCGCCTGCCCCGTCCCCGTTCCCCGCGGCCGCCGGCCTGCCGTCGTTGTGTCCGTTCGTCTCAGCCATGTTGCAACCTCAAACTCCCCGCAGGATCGCGCCGTCGTCGCCGAACTGCGACCGCTCGCCCTTGGGCCACGAATACAGGTGGCTCAAGTCCACCACGATCTGGCCTTCCGGATCCAGCTCGACGTGCGCGCGGTCCATGGGCCGCGGCGCCGGACCCTCGAAGTTGATCCCTTCCGGGTCGTAGCCGCTGCCGTGACAGGGACACTTGAATTTGTTTTCGCTCGGTTTCCAGTCCGGCGTGCAGCCCAGATGGGTGCAGATCGCCGAGATCACGAAAATGCCCTCGGTGTTGCGCACCACCCAGATGCGGAATTGGTTCTGGAATTTGGTGTCCACGCCGAATCCGAAATCGGTCGGATACCCGATGCGGAACCGCGTCTTCGGTTCGTACAGCGCGCGCGGGAAGAAAAACCGCAGGAACATCAGGAAATTCACGCCCAGCGTGCCCAGCACGGCCGCCATAACGAACCGGCGGCGCCGCGATACGCGTTTGCCTTCTTCGGTCGTTTCTTCCCGCTTGGTCAGAATCGTCTTGATCGCCTGCGCCAGGGACGGCTTGGGCTTGCGCTCCGGCGCCGCCGGTCCGGCGGGCTCTAACGTTGTATTCGCCATCTTGTCCCCAAGGCCGGAATTCCGGCCCGACCTCTGAGCTCCTCGACTATCGTAGAGATGGCCTGCCCGCGCCACGCCCGGATACACCGGCAACTGCAGTGTCTGTGTCACCGTCCGGGATCTGGGTACCGATGGGCCTGTTGGAAACCTGAAGCAAAGTGCCTATCCCCATCCATTCAGCTCGCGCGCCTGCATCCAATCTCTTCGACTGTTCTTTGATCCAGAGCATATCTTACACCCGAACGCAAGTTTTGCAAGTTTGAACAATCCCGGTCCGCTTCGCCTCAAAAAACGGATCGGGACACATCCGATTCCACCTCCGCTCCGTTCTTACGCTTGGATGCCAATTTCGCTGAGAGGTTTTTTGGAACGTGAAACGAATCACTCCCTATCTTGCGGCGTTCCTTTCCGCATGGATGGCCGCGCCGGTTCCCGGTTTTGCCGCCAGCCATCGCGAGGCGCCTTTGACCGCCCTGGACCACCCCGCCGACATCACCGACTTCTACGCCTTCGTCAGCTACGACGATCCGGGCAAAGTCACATTCATCCTGGATGTGGACCCCCTGCTTGAGCCGGCCAATGGTCCCAACTATTTCCCCTTCGATCCCGATGTGCTCTACACCATCAAAATCGACAACAACTACGATGCCGCCGCCGACGTTACCTTCCAGTTCCGCTTTCAGACGGAAGTCCGCGCGCCCGGGCTCTTCACCGGCTTTGCCGGCGCCGGCGCCGGAATCGGCGGCCTCGTCCCGCCGGCCGTGACCTCGCTCGATGGCGACGGCGCCGCCGGCCTCAGCTTTCGCCAAAGCTATACCGTCGCCATGGTGCAAGGCGCCGGCGACGCCGCCGTCAGCACCGACCTCACCGGTAAGCGAACCGTCTTCGCCGTGCCTTCCAACGTCGGACCGCGCACCATGCCCGACTATCCCGCGCTGGCCAAACAGGGCATCTACAACCTGGACGGAGGAGTGCGTGTCTTCGCCGGCACCGTGGACGACCCTTTCTTCATCGATTTGGGCGCCGCCTTCGATTCGCTCAACTTCCGCAATGGCGCCTTCCTCACCGGCACCGCTCCCATTCTGACCACGCTCGAAGACTCCAACAATACTTGGAATGCCGCCCCCGATACGGTCTCCGGATACAACGTGAACTGCATCGCCATCGAGGTGCCTGTCTCCATGGTCGCCACCCCCGGCAAGCCGGTCATCGGCGCCTGGGGCGCCACCTACCGCGCCGCCATGACCGTACGCAGCAACGATCCCAATAAGGATTCCGGTGGCTGGGTCCAGGTGCAGCGCATGGCCAATCCGCTCATCAACGAGCTGATCATCGGCACCGGCGACAAAGACAAGTGGAGCCGCAGCGAGCCCAAAGACGACGCCCAATTCGCCGGCTACGCGCTCGATCCCGTGCTGCCCAAACTACTCCATACCGTCTTCGGCCTCGCCGTCCCCGATGCCCCGCGCACTGACCTGCTGCCGCTCGTCCAGTATCTTCCGGTCTTCGGCGATCCTTCCATTCCCAAAGGTCCCGTGGCCGATCTGCTGCGTCTCAACACCAGCGTGACACCCACCGAAGCGGCGTCGCGCAGCCGCCTGGGCCTGCTCGGCGGAGATGGCGCGGGCTTCCCCAACGGCCGCCGCCTTTCCGACGACGTCACCGATATCGCCCTACGCGTGGTGGCCGGAGCGCTCACCGGATCGCCCTACAACAGCTACCGCCTCGGCGATGGCGTCAATGTCAACGATGTCCCCCTGCAGGAGACCTTTCCGTACGTAGCCTTCGCCAACAGTGGGCGCCAGCGCCGCCACATCGATCCCGGCGAATCCGGCTGCGGTGCCGAAAGCACCGTCATCCGCGGCGGCGATCTCGTGAGGAGCCCCTGTCCCGTCAACTAACCCTTCATCGGGCGCCGGCAGTGCCGATGCTGCCGGCGCTCCCAGGATTTGCCATGCGAACGTTATTGCTGCTTGCCCTGTCGATCCCCGCCCTCGATGCCGCCCGATTCTCGCGCGTCGAGCGGCTGTCCACCGATGAGCGAATCGCGGCCTGCCAAACGACCGTTACCGCGAACCCCGCCAATCCCGCCGCCCTCACCGATCTCGCCGCCGCCTACCTCCAGAAAATGCGCGAGACCACCGATTTCAGCTACGTCGAGCGCGCCCAAAAACTCGTCCGCCAGGCGCTCGCGCGCAGCCCCGGCGATCCCGAGGCCATGATCGTCGCCAATGAAATCGAACTCAACCGGCACCACTTCGCCAAAGTCGTCGAATCGACCCGGCGCCTGGTGCAGTCCACTCCCGAAGACGCCCGCCTGTGGGCCATGATGGGCGACGCCGCCATGGAGATCGGCGACTACGACCGCGCCGCCTCGGCCTACGAGCAGATGCTGAAGCTGCGTCCGGGCCTGTCGAGCTACAACCGCGTGGCCTGGTATCGCTTCGTCACCGGCGATGCCGAAGGCGCCATCTCCGCCATGCGGCAGGCTGTCCACGTGGCCCGCGCCACACCCGAAAACCTGGCCTGGTGCCTGGTCGATCTCGGCAATCTCTACTTCAAAACCGGCCGCCTCGAACAAGCCGCGGTCCACTACCGCGCCGCGCTCGAAACCTTCCCCCACTATCATCCGGCGTTCGCCGGGCTAGGCCAGGTGGCCGCGGCGCGTCACCAGGTCGCCGAGGCAATCTCCGCCTACCGCCGCGCCCAGGCCATCGTGCCCCTCGCCACGTATGCGGGCGCGCTGCGCGACCTCTACCTCCAGCAGGGCCAACCCGCCGAAGCCCGCAAACAGGAGGCGCTCCTCGACGTCGTCGATCGCCTGGCTCGCGCCAACTTCGAAAATACCGACCGCAACCTGGCGCTCGTGCTCGCCGACCAGCAGCGCCACCTCGCCCGCGCCCTCGAATTGGCCCGGAATGAGCTCGCCTTCCGTCGCGATGTGTATACCTACGATGCCCTGGCGTGGGTGCTCTTTCGCCTCGGCCGCTTTCCGGAAGCAAGGGAAGCAATGACCAAGGCCATGGCGCAGCACACTCCCGAGCCCTCGTTCCGTACCCACGCCGCATGGATCTTCGCGGAGAAAGAAAACAGGCCTCCCCCTGCCGCAAGCCCGGTTGTCATGCGTTAGTTGCTCTTGGCGCAGAAACCGTTGCCCGAGTTCACCCAGTTCTGCTGGATCAGGTACTGCCTCGAGCCGAGCGTCATATTGTAGCCCGCGCCGTTCGGCGCCGCGCTCACCGAGCCGAAGGTCCACGCGCACTTATCCGCGTTCTCTTGGCCGCGCCCGTCATACCAGGCGTTCAGATTGGGATCCGTCGCCGCTTCCTCCAGTTCGTGCGCGATGATCGATGCCATTCCGTCCGCGCCGGCGTTCCCGTTCGGACCGATCGACTGCGCCGCGCACGAGCTGATGCAGCGCGCCGGATTCCCCACGAAGGCGAATTTGATGTTGCTGCCGCTGATGCTCCCGTAGGTGTGCCACCCGCAGTATTGGGTGCAGAACCCGGAGCTTTCGTTGACGTCCTGCGACGTCAGCACGAAGTAGATTCCGTTTACGTCCCTGGGCAGCCGCCCGCTCGAGATCGCCGAACTGACTACCGCCTGCACCTTCGAATCGGTCAGGCTGGTGCCCTGCGAGTAGTTGTCGGTGGTAGTCCCCTTCAGGTTCACCTGGTTCGGCACGCGCGCGTTGTTCCGATCGAAGTAAGTGGTGTTGATGTTGAAATACGAGGAAGGCCCGATATTCCTCGCCAGGTCCTCCAGAATCTGCACCGCCGAATTCCCGCTCCAGTTCCCGTACCAGATGTAGTAGACATTCACACCGCTGGTGTTCACGAGCAGGGGTCCATTGTGGTACTTGATCAGCGAACTGCGCGCCCTTGCCAACGATGCCGCGTTCTGCGCGGCATGGGGCAGTGTCTCGTGAACGGACTTGGTCAGCCTTCCGCTCCCGTTTCCCTGTTCGTTGCCGTCGTCTCCTTTTTCGATGCCCTGGCTGAATGCCAGGCCGGCCATTCCAACCAACGTCAACAACCGTAGCCATTTCATGCGTTTCGTTCCCCTTCCTCCGTACGTCCGAGTGCGTCACAGACGCAACGATGCGGGCGATTGTACCACAGTCCCGGACCGCTACAACCCGAAAGTTCTATAGGTACTCCCGGTAGCGCAGGTCGCGCTCCCCCTTGCTCGCCATCAGGGCGTATGAAAGGCGTATAACAGGATTCTGAGTAGGATGAAGAGAGTCGCGGCTGGGGGCCCGATGGGACCGTTGCGTTAGCCATGTGTACACCTCGAGCGTCATGGCGCTCTGCCTGGAGCGAGCAACCGCGCCATCGCCTGCTCCGCGGCGTCGTGTTGCTCGGCACCGCCACCCTGCTCCTTACCGAGATCCTCAGCCCCTTCCACCTGCTCCGGCGTGGTCCGCTGATCGCGGCGTGGCTGGCACTGGCCGCCGTCGCCGCCTCGCGCATGCACTGGCGCCGTCCGTCCTTTCCCGCGATCCGGCTCCGGCCCCTCGAGACCGCCATCGCCGCCATCGCCGCTACGATCGTCTTCCTCACCGCGGCCACCGCGTGGCTCGCCCCGCCCAACACCTACGACGCCATGGCCTACCACCTGCCGCGCGTCGTCTATTGGGCGCAAGCGGGCTCCGTCGCCTTCTTCCCCACGCCGTATTTCAACCAGGTCAGTTTCCCGCCGCTCGCCGAGTACTTCATGCTGCATACCTACCTGCTCTCCGGCGGTGACCACTTCGTGAACCTGGTGAGCGCGGCGGCCTTCGCCGGCTGCATCGTGGGCGTGTCGGCAGTCGCCGGCGCCATGGGCCTCGCTTCGAAAGGTCAGGCGCTCGCCGCCCTGTTCTGCGCCACTCTTCCCAATGCGATCCTGCAAGCTTCCGGCGCGAAGAACGATTCCGTGCTGGCCCTGTGGCTGGTCGCGGCGGTTTACTTCGCCCTCCGCCGCGACGCTCCCTTCACCGGACTCTCGTGCGCCCTCGCCCTGGCTACGAAAGGCACGGCCTACCTGTTTCTGCCTCCTCTGCTGCTCGCCGCCTGGCTCCTCTCCGGCAGAGCACGGCCGTACCGCATGCTCGCCTGGGCGGCGGCCGCCTGCCTCGTCCTCAACGGCCCACAGTACATCCGCAACCTCCGCCTGAGCGGTTCGCCCCTCGGCTTCGATTCACCGTTTGCCGATGGCCGCCTGCCCTGGCGCAACCGCCATCCCGGCTGGCGCTCCACCGTCTCGAACGCGCTGCGCCACTTCTCCGAGCAGCTCGGCACGCCGAATCCGCGTCGCAACCGTCAGGTCTTCGACGCCATCGTCGGCGTGCACGCGCTCTTGGGCCTCGATCCCCAGTCGCCCGATACCACCTGGAATGGCGCCGCCTTTACCCCGCCTGAAAACACCCGCCATGAGGCCAACGCCAACAATCGCTGGCACCTGCTGCTGCTCGCCATCGCCGCCGCCTATGCCGCCTGGCGCGACCGCCGCGCGCTCGTCTACGCCATCTCTTTACTGGCGGCTTTTCTGTTGTACTGCTTCTGGGTGCGCTGGCAGCCCTACGGCGCCCGCCTGCTGCTGCCTCTGTTTATCGCCGCCGCGCCGTTGGCCGGCTTGCTCCTGGAGCGCATCCGGCCGATGCTGCTCACGGTCCTCGTCTGCCTCTTCCTGGCCGACACCGCCCGCCTGCCCGCGCTGCAGAACTGGACCCGCCCCCTGCGCGGCCCCGCCAACCTGTTCGTCACCCGCCGCGACGACAACTATTTCTCCGACATCCGCCAGCACCACAATGAGGCCTCCTATCGCGAGGCGGTCGACCGCGTCGCTCGCTCCGGCTGCAACCGCGTCGCGATCGATATCCGCCGCAACCAGCTCGAGTACCCGTTTCAGGCTCTGCTGCGCGAGCGCAACCCCGCCGTATCGTTTGTCCACGCACCCGCACCGGCCTGCGCCGTGCTTTGCCTCGACTGCGCGGGCGACCCCGCGTCGCTCGCCCGGTACAGCCATCTCGGGCCGCCCATCCCCATCGGTCAATTCCTTTTGTATCTGCCGGGGCATGCGATACTCCCCGCCAAATGAGAGCGATCCTGATCGACACTCATAACGACATCACCAGCGCCACCATCATCACCAGCGCCACCATCGCCGGCGTCGATGCGGTCGGCCTCGGCAGTGATTTCGACGGCATCGGTTGCGCGCCCCGGGACCTCGACTGCGTCGACAAGTGGCCCAATCTCACCCGCGCCCTGCTCGAAGAAGGCTACACCGCCGGGGAGATTCGCAAGATCTACGGCGAAAACACGCTCCGCCTGATGACCGCGGTGGAGAAGACGGCGCGCTCCCTCGCACGCTCGCACTGACACCAAACGAGCGGCCTCACTGACTCTGTCGCCGCCGGGGTGTTTTGGCGTACACTGGTCGGTTCCAGATGGACATCACGCAGAACACGATTGGTACCGACAAGGTGGTTGTCACACTCGCCGGAAAAATCATGATGGGTCCCGAGAGCGAGCGCATCGTCACCCACGTGGATGAACTGCTGCGCCAGGGAAAGCGCACCATCATCTTCGATCTCGCCGGCGTGTCCCACATCGACAGCACCGGCATCGGCCGCTTCATTTCCAGCTACAACAAAATCATGGCCGCCGGCGGCGAAATGTGCATGGCCGGCGCTACCGGCCACCTCTTCGATACCTTCCACGTGAGCCTGCTGGACACCGTTTTCCGCTTCTATCCCAGCGTGGAGGAAGCCTGCAAGGGTTGACCCGCCGCCCCGGCTCGCGCCGATGAACCGCTACTTCTTCGTCGTTCCGGTCGCGGCCCTGTGGATGGCCGTGGTGGCGCTCGCCTACCTCCTGTTGCGCACCGTCGGTTGGCCCGTGCTCCGGCGCCACCGCGCGGCCCTGCTCCTGCTGGCGGCCTGTCTGCTCTCCCTTCCCGCCACCGCCTTCTTGCAGCTCGCCTGGCCCTACAAGGAACGCTTGCTGGCGCTCGTCACCTTCCGCCGCGGCATCCCCCTCACCCCCGGAAACGGCTGCCCGGTCTTCCCCCCCAACAACATTTGGAACACGCCGGTGCGCGACCTGCCGCTCGATCCGCACTCCGCTGCCTACATCCAGGCCATCGGCGCCGCCCGTCCGCTGCATGCCGATTTCGGCATGGCCGGCGGCATCCCGGCCACGCTGACAGATCCCGCCGTTCCCCCGGCACAGGTGACCTTCGGCGATGGCGCCCCCGAAAGCGAACCCGGGCCCTATCCCATCCCCGACGATGCCCGCGTCGAAAGCGGCAGCGACCGGCACGTTCTGCTGATCGATCCCGCCACCTGCCGCCTCTACGAACTCTACGCCGCTCACCGTGTCGGACCTTCCCGCTGGCTGGCCGACTCGGGCGCCATCTTCGATCTCCGCTCCAACCGCTTGCGGCCCTATGGATGGACCTCCGCCGACGCCGCTGGTCTCCCCATCTTCCCCGGCCTGGTGCGGTATCAGGAGGTGAAGTCCGGCGCCATTCGCCACGCCATCCGCTTCACCGCGGGCGTCACCCGCCGTGCCTTCGTCTGGCCGGCCCGCCATTTTGCTTCGCGCTCGAACGATCCCGCGCGGCCGCCCATGGGACAGCGATTTCGCCTGCGCCGCACCTTCGATTTCGCCGGCTTCCATCCGGACACCCAGGTGATTCTGACGGCCCTCCGCGATTACGGCATGATCCTCGCCGATAACGGCGCGCCCTGGTACCTCACCGGCGAGCCCGACTGGCGTTGGAAGTCGCACGTCGCCTCCGAAATCCGCCGCGTCTCCGGCGCCGACCTGGAAGCCGTGGACACCACCGGCTTGATGGCCGACCCGAATTCCGGCGAAGCCCGCGTCCCCGCCCCACCCAACCCTTAGTGCGCCGCCTCGTGTGCCGCGGAGGGGGACGCCGGGCTCTCCGTCGGCGCTCACGAGTTAACACTCGGAAACACCACCCGAGAGTTGCGCCGTTGTGAATTGCAACGAAAGCCTCTTGATGTCCGCGGCGCTTCCATTTTTTGAATCCGCGGTAACCGTTTTTACATCCCCACGGTTGCGATTCGTATTTTGTTTGGTTTAGAATCACCAAACTAACGGTGCTCGTGGTAGAGTGGTGCACCGGTAGCGGGAGGCCGCTAAATGAAGGCGTTCTCGATCCTGACAGTCTGTGTATTTTCATTGGTTTCGTTCTCGGTCAGAGGGCAGAGTTCCGAACAAATCCGAAAAATGGAAGCGTCCGGCGATACGCAGGGGGCCCGCACGGCGCTGGCCCGCGCGGCGGCCGCTGACCCTGGCAATGTGCCGGCCCTGACTCAGTACGCGGAGTTCCTCGATCGTTATGGCGATCCGGCCTGCCGCGGGGCGTACGTCAAACTGCTGAGCGCCTTGCGCAGCTCCGGCGACAGCGCGCGCATCGCGGCGGTCGCACGCCGCCTGGTGGCGCTCGATCTGGAGGCCGGCGATCGCGCCGCCGCGACGCGCGACCTCGAAACCTATCGCACCGCCAGCGGCCAGCCCGCTTCGCTGGGCGCACCGGGTGCCGCCAATGGCGAAGCCCAACGCGGCGGACAAACGATTTCCATTCCCGGTCCCATGCGTTCGTTCGCGCGCATGGCCGCCATTTCCCCCGATGCGGAAGACGACCAGGTCCTGCCGGCGCTGGCGCGCAACGTGGTCACCAACGGTTACCAGGCTTCGCACAGCAACGATGCCCTCGAGCAGACCGAGTACCTGAAGCTGGTGCACCGCTACCTGTCGCAGGCGCGCGAGCTCACCAAGCTCGCCGGCGACCAGCGCGTGCTCCGCGTGGAAAGCTGCGACTCGGCGAACGTGGCCGAGCTGCTGCGCGTCCTCGGCTTCCGCATGCGCGGCGGGTGCGGCTCCGAAGTGGTGCTCGAGACCGTCAACGCCGCCCGCGCCTTCCTCACCACCGACTCCGGATTTCCGTTGAACGAGCTGGAGCAGGCGCTGCGCACCAATCGGCCGTTCAGCTACGACTACCAGCCGTCGCAGGTTCCCGTGGCTTTCGGTGCCGACTACTGGCTCGGCAACACGAAGGACAAAGAGTCGCCCGACTTCATCGAAACCTTCATCTCCGATCCGTCCCTGTGCCGGCTCTACCTGGGGCTCTCGAAGCTCGATCGCGAAACGGCCGATGCGCTGCGCAAAGACGTGAGCTACACCCGTCTGAAGGTCTACGCCCATGTGCTCGATTTCTTCGGCGGCATGTTCGAGATTCGCGATGGCAAGGCGATCGTGCCGGGCGGAGCGCATGCTTCCGCCGCCTGGGCCGACCTGGTCGGGACCTCGCCCGATAAAGGGGCGGAGTTCTTCGACAAAATGATCGCCAGGGACGACGGCTGGATGGCCAGCCTCTACGACGCGATGGCGCGCATTCACGGCCCCGTGCAGGACTATCTCACCGAACCCTCGCGTATCAAGCGGTTCTACCAGGCGGTCCGCGGTCGCGTGACCAGCCCCGGCCCGGCCCGGCCGGTCTTCCGGTCCAATACCGACATGCTCCTGTTGACCACGCGCCTGCGGCTCGATCCCAACGGAAAGCCGCATATCCCGGGCAACCTGGAAGTTTGGAAGAATCTGTTCATCAACCATCCGCAGGGCAAGTACGATGGCAAGCTGACGCGGCTTGCCACCACGTGGAAAGACGCCGACGACGTACTCGAAGCCTTGTTCGGCCTGTGCCGCAAAGCCGTCGAGAACGAGCCGCTGAAGATTTTCATGGCCCTCAGCGATCTCGATCGCAATCGCCAGGCGCCCCTTCAGCCCGAGACCGTCGACCGCCTGGCGCGCAATTACCACAACTACGGCAGCCAGTACCCGATCTTCAGCGAATCCCGCAACCTCAGCGACGCTGCGATCCTCAAGTTCTTCGACACCGCCGATAGCATCAATAAGGTGCACGATCCGCTGGTGCGTTCCGATGCCGCGGGCTCGTTCCAGTCGCTGATTGGGCTGTGGCAGATGCTCGTCCGCCAGCAGACCCTCGCCGAAGACAAGGCCGACGGCGTGTTCAACGGCATCACCACCGCCTTCGCGCTGGTGAAGAATGAACGCGATATCTTCGACGCGTCCCGCAACGGCGTCAATCTGCTGCTCGCGGCTGCGCCCGCGGGCGCAGCTTCCACCGGCCCGCAGGAGCGCATCCTGAGCCTGCTCTCCGGGTCGGCTTCCGATGACATCGAATCGCGCGATCGCGTCCACCAGGAGTTCGCGCGCATCCTCGAAGCACAGCGCATCGTCTCGCTCGATACCATCTTCCAGCTTGCCGACCACCTGGAAAATCTGGGCAAGGGCGAGAAGCTGAACACCGCCCTGGTGAACCGCCTCGCCGGCCGGGTCAGTGAAATCCAGCTCCCCCGCAGTTCCCTGTCGGCGCCCGAGAAGAACGCCATGGGCTTCGGCTACTGGACCGACCGGCACATCGAGGGCGAGCGCAGGCTGAACCTCCGCGCGGCCATCGAGAAGGCCGCCGGCGACGCCGAGAAGCTCAAAGAGATCCGCGGCCTGATGGCGCCCCTGTTGCGCGATACCCTGGTGGCGTTCAATTATGCCGAGTACGCGCCGCCCGGAGCGCAGATCCTGTACACCAACCCGGTGTTCGTGCGCAGCCACGATTTCCTCGGCATGCAGGGCAACACCCACACCTGGCGGCCCACCGAGATGTTTGGAACCGGCTGGCCCTCCAATGCCGGCGGCCGTCTGGTGGGATCTCTTTCGTCCCTGCCGTACGCCCTCGCTGAAGCGGAACAGAACTTCCTGATTCCCGCCCAAACCCAGGCGCTGATCTGGGGAGACCTCGTGCCGCAGATGATTCTGAGCGCCAAGATTCCCCGATGGTGGAACGTGACGCCTTCGCAGGTCCACTGGGTGGGACTGCATCTCCGCTACGGCCGCGAGACCCTCGCCGAGTCCGCCTTCGATCCCGATTTGAGAAAAGAAGTGCTGGGCGCCCTTTCGGTGTATGCGCCGCCGGCCCGCGTCAGCCGCGTGGCCCGAATGCTCGAGCAAAGCGACGTGAAAGCCGCGCTCGAAAGCGTCACTCCTTCGGAGCTGTTCGGCGTGGCGCGCGACCTGGCTTCCACCCGCAAGGATGATACTTCGTGCGTCGGGGCCGAGTTGCGGCAGCTTCACGAGCGCTCGCCAGGCATCAACTACGAGGCCATCTCGCGGGCCTTCGGCACGCCCAAGCCGACGCTGGCCAACTCCTATCAGCCGGAACTGCTCAACCTGCGCACCTTCCCCGCCCTGATGGGATACTCCAGCCGCATCATGGCCGAAAGCTGGGAATCCAACACGCTGTACTGGGCGGCGCTGGCCGATGAACTCAGCATGCCTCCGTCGCAGCTCAACGTGCGCATTCCCGAGTGGACGGAAAAACTGGTGGAGCGAATTTTTGCGTCGCACCTGGAGGACTGGCCGGCGCTCCTCAAATCGCTCCGCGAAGTGGGTGACGACGTGCGGGCCCAAAACCGCGCGGCGTCAGCCGGGGATCAGAAGGCTTCTTTGCAGGAAAACTAAATCGGTATCAAGCCATGACATTCACCAGACGAGGGTTCTTTGGAGTCGCGGCGGGCGGAGCGGGGTGGCTTCGCGCCCAGGATTCGCAACGGCCGATCTTCCGTATCAAGGTCGACATGGTGGTGCACACGTTCCAGGTGCAGGACAGCAAGGGACGCTATGTGAACGGGCTCAAGCCGAGCGACTTCCGCATTTACGAAGACGGGATTCTGCAAAAGATCGCCACCTTCGCCGAAGGCGATAAAGCGCCGCTGGCGGTGAGTGACGACGGCACCACACGCCCCCTGCTCGAAGCCAAAAAAGACGCTCTGCCGGGCATGGAACGCCCCGACGCCTTCATCGGGACCAACGTGTTCATCATGTTCGATACGAGCAACTTCATGTATCGCGGCTTCGTCTACGCCGAGGACGCGATTGCCGATTTCGTGCGCGGCCTCGACCGGGCCGATTCGGTCGCCGTCTACACCTTCAGCCGCAATCTTTCCCGGGCCGCGGCCCTGACCAACGAACACTCGCTGGCCATTGCCGGGCTGCGCAAATCCGTGGCGGGCGATGACACCGCGCTCTATAACGCACTGCTGCTGACGCTGCGCGACGCAGCCAAGGTGCCCGGCCGCAAGGTGGTCATCGTCTTCTCCAACGGCCCCGATAACGCCAGCATGGTCGCGCCCGACGACGTGCGCGCCGTGGCCGAAGACGAGGGCATTCCGATCTACGTCATCTCCACCAGCGAGGTGAACCGCGACCCCATCTCCACCGGCGTATTCCGCCGCCTCGCCCAGCGCACCGGCGGCAAAGCCTACCATGCCAAAACCTGGCAGCGGCAGGTGGAGGCGTTCGAGGATATCCGCGAGGATTTGGGAAACTCTTACACGGTAACTTATTACCCCGCGGCCAATCCGAACGAGGGCTTCCGCAAGATCGCCGTCGAGATCATCAGCGACGTCAGCAAAAAGTACCGCGTGCGGGCGCGGCCAGGCTATCGGCCGAGCCGCGTCGCGGGCTGACCGGTTCTCCACACCCCGTCGCCGCCCCCTGCCACCGCGCCCGGGACTAGCCGCCGATCTTGCCGGGGCGCCTCCGCAGCAGGCGGTCATCGCCGGCCGGGGACGGATGCATCGGAGTCGGCGGACCGCCGCCCTTGAAGTTGTCGATCGCCTGCTCGATGGCTTGCGCCAATTCGTGCGCAAACCGGCTCCGAAAGCTGATCGCCAACAGGCACGCGACCGCCAGCAAAACCGTGCTCTCGATCCACGTCATGTCACTTTCAGCCTATCACGGCCGCTTTCCGGCACGGCCCGGCGGGGTGACTGTGCTACGTTGCATTTATGCAAATCACGTGGCTTGGACATGGGACCTTTCAGTTGCGGCTGGCATCGGGACAGGTGGTGCTGATGGACGCCTGGACCGACGGCAATCCGGCCTTTCCCAAGGGCTTCGAGATCGACCGGGTGGACCTCATGTGTATCACCCACGGACATTTCGATCACATCCATGACGCCGTGCCGATCGCCCGCAAATTCTCGCCCGAGGTGATCGCCATATTCGAGACGTGCCACTGGCTGGAGTCGAAGGGGGTGGACAAGACCCGTCCCATGAACAAGGGCGGCTCGCAAAAATGGGGCGAATTGACGGTGACCATGACCCATGCGGTACACAGTTGCGGAATTCTGGACGATGGCAAGATCATCTACGGCGGCGAAGCGGCCGGGTATGTGCTGCGCTTCGAAGATGGGCGCGTGGCATATTTCGCGGGCGACACGAACGTGTTCGCCGACATGCAACTCGTCCAGCAGATCTACCATCCGGAGCTGGCCTTTCTGCCGATCGGCGACCTGTACACGATGGGTCCGCCGGAAGCGGCTGTTGCCTGTCGTCTGCTCCAGGCCCGCAAAGTGATCCCCATGCATTTCGGCACGTTCCCCCCGCTCACGGGCCGCCCCGAAGCCCTGCGCAAGCTGGTGGCCGAGACCGGCACCGAAATCTGGGAGCTGACCCCCGGCAAGCCCGTCGACTGGTAAGTTTCGAATCACTCGCAATACAGCCGCATTTCAGGACGCGATCCACTTCGCAATCCGCTCGATCACCTCGGGCGCCACGTGCCCCGGCTTGCGATACTCCGCCTCGCTGCTCTTCCCCTCCCCGGCGATGAACAGGTGGTTCAGCGCAGGATAGCTCTCGACCGTCACTTCCTTGCGCCCGGCCAGCCCCGCCTTCCACAGCTCGAAATCCTTCATCGACACTTGGAAATCGCGCTCGCCCTGCAGAATCAGCACGCGGATCGGCAGCTTCTTCGCCTCCTCTACCGGATCGTACCCCTTCAGATCGAGCCAGTACGACACCGGCAGATTCAGGAGCGGCGGGGCGTCCGCATCCGCCCGCTCCAGCCCCTTGATGCGCGCCACCTGCGCCTTGACCGATTCGATCTGGTTGGCCTTCGCGCCCGCCGCCGCCAACTGCTCTAGAATCACATCTTCGAGCGGCCGCGCATTCCCCGCCAAAATGAGAATCCCCGCCAGCTTGCCGTCCTGCTCCGCGATCCGCGGCGCCAGGTACCCGCCCATCGAGTGCCCCAGCACGAAAATGCGCTGCCCGTTGATCTCCTTCTGCTGCCGCAGCAGCGCCACCGCTTTCAGCGCATCGTCCACCGTCTCCTGCTGTACCGTGAGGCCGGCCATTCCGGCCATCTTGCTCCGGTACTGGCGCGTGCGTTTTTCGTAGCGCAACACGGCGATCCCGCGCGACGCCAGTCCCTCAGCCAGGTCCTTGAACGGCTTGTTGGCAAACACCGTCTCATCGCGATCGTTGGGTCCGGAACCGTGCACCAGCACCACCGCCGGGAACGGGCCGTTCCCGTTCGGAACCGTCAACGTGGCGGGAAGCGGCCAATCCCCCTCGCCCACCGTCAGCTCCCGTTCGTGGAACGAGTCGGGCTTGCTATACGCCGGATGCTGCCACGCCCCCTCGCCGGGCAGGAATACCATGCCCGCGATCTGCCCCGCGTGGTTCACCGCAAACTGAAATTTGATGCTCTGCGTCGGCCACGTTGCCGAAATCACCACCACCGTGTTGACGCCCGCCCGCCGCGGCTCCGCCTGGCCCAGGTTCCCCACCGCCCCCCAGCCTTGGAACTGCGCGCCGATCTTCGCGAGCTGCGCTTCGGGAACCGCCTTCTGCATGTCCGGCGAGAACATCTGGAACAGATCGGCGTACTTCGCCCCCAGCAGAAGGTCCACCGCTTTGCGGGCCGTGCCGACGGGGTCCGCAGCCGGTTGCGCCAACAGCAGCCCGGCCGGGACTAGGTAGAGCAGACGAACGAGCTTCACTCTCTCATCGTAACTAACCCCGCGCCCACAACCGAAACCCCTCCCCGTCCGAAGCTTGACGCAGCCCGCGGCGAGCCGTGACAATAGGAGACCTGGAAGGGGAAAATCATGCCGAATTATGCACATCCGGAAACGCTTGTAACGACTCAGTGGGTCGCCGATCATGCGCGCGATCCCAACGTGCGCGTGGCGGAAGTTGATGTAGACACCAGGGCCTATGACGAAGGGCACGTGCCCGGCGCCATTGCCTGGGCCTGGAACACGCAACTCTGCGACACCCTGCGCCGCGACATCCTCTCGAAGCAGCAGTTCGAGGAGTTGATGTCGGCAAGCGGCGTCACCCCGGATACGACCCTGGTCATCTACGGCGACAACAACAACTGGTTCGCCGCGTGGGCCCTGTGGCAGGCCAAAATCTACGGCCATGCCGACGTGCGGCTCATGAACGGTGGCCGCAAGAAGTGGCTGGCCGAGGGTCGCGACCTCTCCACCGACGTTCCGGCAGTCAAGCCCACCAGCTATACGGCCCACGATGCGGACCTGTCGCTGCGGGCGTTCCTGCCGCAGGTGCAGCAAGCCTCGGCACAGCGCTCCGCCTCCCTGGTGGACGTGCGCAGCCCCCAGGAATTCAGCGGCGAGATTCTGGCGCCTCCGGGATTGCCCGAGACGTGCCAGCGCGGCGGCCACGTGCCGGGAGCCCGCAGCATCCCCTGGGGCAAAGCCTGCAACGACGATGGCACCTTCAAAACCGCCGACGAACTGCGCGCGCTGTACGCCGGCGAGGGCGTCGACGGTTCCCGCCCCGTCATCGCCTACTGCCGCATCGGCGAACGTTCCAGCCACACCTGGTTCGTCTTGAAGTACCTGCTCGGTTATCCGGATGTCACCAACTACGACGGCTCCTGGACTGAGTGGGGCAACCTCGTGGGCGCGCCCGTCGAGAGGGGCATAGCCGCCAGCGCCAAAGGCTGAGATGAAGGCGGAGGAGTATCGCGAGCGGAAACTGGAAGTGGCGGGCTGGCCGGTGAACCTGGCCAGCTACCGCCTCGATACCGAGTGGCACGCCAAGGCCGACGACGTCTCGCCCGGCGCTACCCTCGCCCGCACCCGCGGAGCCACCCGCGAGGAGGCCGAAGATAAGGCGCTCCAACGGGCCGAAGACCTGCTGGGCCGCACCAAACGCCATCCCCTGTAGGTCCCGCCGCTACTCGGCCGGCTGCTGCTGGGTGAGGCAGTGCAGGGTTCCGAAGCCCAGTACCAGGTCCACCGCGTGAATCCCGACCACCGGACGGTCTGTGAACAGCTCGCCCAGCCGCCCCAGCGCCGTCCGATCGTTCGCATCGTTGAACGTGGGGACGATCACCGCCGCGTTTGAAATGTAGAAATTCGCGTAGCTGGCCGGCAGGCGGCCGCCATCGAAAACGAGCGGCGCCGGCATGGGCAGCGCGATCACTTCGGGTTTGCTGCCGTCTTCCAGCCGCAGATCCTGGATCCGCTCCCAGTTCTGCGCAAGCGGCCGGTAGTTGATATCGCCCGGGTCGTCTTCGCGGATCATCACCAGCGTCTTCGCGTTCACGAACCGGCAGATATCGTCCACGTGGCCGTGCGTGTCGTCGCCCACCACGCCCCCCACCAGCCAGAAGACGTTGGTCGCGCCCAGCGAATGCCGCACGCCGTCCTCGAATTCGGCCCGCCCCATGCCCGGATTGCGAACCTGAATCTGCGGATCGAGATAACATTCCTCGGTGGTCAACAGCGTGCCCCGCCCGTTCACCTCGATGCCCCCGCCTTCGAGCACCACCGGCGCCTCGAACCGCCGCTTGCCCAGGTGCTTCGCCGCCATCTCGGGCACCCGCCGGTCTTGCTTCCAGTCGGCATACTTGGCCCAGGCGTTGAAATGGAAATCGACAATCGCCGTCTCCAGCCGCGACCCCCGGCAGCGCCGCACGAATACCGGTCCGCTGTCGCGCATCCAGCCCCGGTTGGTCCGATGCACGATGCATTCGACCCCATCCACGGGCGCGCCCGCCAGCGTAAGGTACCGCCGCGCCATCGCCGCGTCGGCCCGCGACTGCACCAGCAGGCGAACCGTTTCGCCGGGCCCGATCTTGCGCACCATCTCGCCGTACACCCACCGGATGGTGTCCAGCTTATCGGGCCAGTCGGTCGCGTTGTGCGGCCATCCCAACCACGTGGCGGCGTGCGTTTCCCATTCGGCCGGCATCGAGAAACCGGCGTCCGCGGGCGATTTCGGCATATGAGTCGAGGATAACTCGCGCGCCTGATAGAATCGTGGATTCGATCATGGCAAAAACTCCCGACCCACACCGCCGCTACCGCGAAGACCTGTCCGAAATGCCGGAGTGGATGAAGAAGAAGAAACTCCCCAACCGCGAAAAGTTCCTCTCCGGCAAACGCATCCTTCCCAAAAACCTCACCGGCAAAGAAGCCCTGGCGGACGTCATCGACCACGCCTTCCTGGCCTACAACGGAGCCCGCCTCCGCGAAGCCTGCCAGTTGTTCACCGGCAAGATGCTGGCCCGCGACGTCACCATCGGCATGAGCCTCTCCGGCGCCCTCACCCCCGCCGGGCTCGGCTGCTCCTCCATCGTCCCGCTCATCAAGGCCGGGTTCGTGGACTGGATCGTCTCCACCGGCGCCATCCTCTATCACGATATGCACTTCGCGCTCAACTACCCGGTGCGCGCCGGCAGCTTCAAAATGGATGACACCGAACTGCGCGACAACGATATCGTGCGCGTCTACGATGTCCTGCTCGGCTACAGCGATTGCCTCATGGCCACCGATGAAATCCTGCGCGACATTCTCGCCCAGCCGGAATTCCAGAAGGAGATGGGCACCGCCGAACTGCACTACCTGTTGGGCAAATATTGCGCCGAGTGGGAGCGCAAGGCGGGACTCGAGGATGTCTCCGTGCTCGCCGCGGCTTATCGCGCCGGCGTGCCGTGCTACACTTCCTCGCCCGGTGATTCCACCATCGGCATGAACGTCGCCGGCGTGGAACTCCGCGGCAACAAGCTCCGCATCAACCCCTCCATCGATGTCAACGAAACCACCGCCTACGTGCTGGCCGCCAAACGCGCCGGCGGAAAGAGCGCTGTCGTGCTCTGGGGCGGCGGCAGTCCCAAGAACTTCATGCTGCAAACCGAGCCCCAGATCCAGGAAGTGCTGCGCATCAAGGAATTCGGCCAGGACTATTTTCTCCAGGTCACCGACGCCCGCCCCGATACCGGCGGCCTCAGCGGCGCCACCCCCAGCGAAGCGGTGAGTTGGGGCAAGGTGGACCCCGATCGCTTGCCGGATGCCGTGGTGTGCTACACCGACTCCACCATCGCCATGCCGCTGGTGACCCACTATGCGCTCTCCCGCCACAAGCCGCGCAAACTGCGGCGCCTCTACGACCAGCGCGGCAAGATGATGAAGGCCCTCATCCGCGAATACTTCACCCACAACCAGGTCAAGAGGATCGACGGCTCCGACCCTGAACTGGATTGAGCCATGACCCGCAAGGAGCTTCTGGCCGCCGCCAAAGAACATGGCACGCCTCTGGTGGTGGTGGACCACGACGTGATCCGCCGCAACTACGCGACCTTTCGCCGCCACCTGCCCAAGGTGCAGGCCTACTACGCCGTGAAGGCCAATCCCGCCCCCGAGATCGTGCGCACCCTCTACCAGGCCGGCGCCAGCTTCGATGTCGCTTCCCTGCCCGAGTTCCTCCTCGTGCACCACCATATCGAGCACCTGCCCGCCAAAGCGCGCCAGGACTTCATCTGGGACAAAATCATCTACGCCAACCCCATCAAGCCCAAGGAAACTCTCCAAGCCCTGGACCAGTACAAGCCGCTCATCACCTACGACAACCCCGACGAGTTGCGCAAAATCAAACGCTACGCGCCGCACGCCGGCCTGGTGCTGCGGCTCCGCGTTCCCAACACCGGTTCCATGGTCGAGCTGTCCTCCAAATTCGGCTGCGATACCGGCGAGGCCGCCGACCTCATTCTCCAGGCCTTCCGCCTCGGACTGGTCGTCGAGGGTTTGAGCTTCCACGTTGGCAGCCAGTGCACCAACTTCGACAATTTCGTGCAGGCGCTGAACATCGCCGCCGCCGTGATGGAGGAAGCCGCCACGCGCGGCCATACCATCAAGATCCTCGACATCGGCGGCGGATTCCCGGTGCCCTACGATGCTCACGTCAAGCCCCTGGCCGTGCTGGCCAGGAAGATCAACGCCGAGATCGACCGCCTGTTTGCCAGGGACATCGAGATCCTCGCCGAACCCGGCCGCTTCCTGGTGGCCACCGCCGCCACCGCCGTGGCCCGCATCATCGGCAAAGCCTTCCGCGACGGCAAGACCTGTTACTACATCGACGACAGCGTCTATCACACCTTCTCGGGCATCGTCTTCGATCACTGCCAATATCGCGTCAAAGCTTTCAAGAGGGGGAAGCCTTCGCTCGCCACCGTGTTCGGCCAGACCTGCGACGGCATGGACGCCATCACCCTTTCCGAAGAACTGCCCGACCTCCACATCGACGACCTGGTCTATTCCGAAGACATCGGCGCCTACAGCAACGCATCGGCCACCTGGTTCAACGGTTTCGCCCCCGCCGCGGTACTTCACATCCATACCTGACCGGCTACCCCATGCGGGAATGCCGCGCATGCTTATCCGTCTCGAGGCCTTCCGTGACGCGGCCGACGGCCGGCGTAGACGGAATCGACCCCAGTCGCAGCGGCATCGCGATTGTGGCTGGACGTGGCAGCGGTACACGCCGGGCGACCTTCGGGTAATCCCCACGTACGAACGGAGGCGACGGGAGCGCGGTTAACACCAGAGCAACACGCTCCCGATTACATTCAATCAGAGCCCGTCCAACCGGCCAACGCGGATCAGAAGTTCAACTTGAGCGCGAACTGGATCTGGCGCATATTGCCAGCCCCGGTAATCTTGCCGAAATTGCCACTGGGCGTTGGACTCGAGCCGTTACCCCAGCTCGCAGTGGGATTGTTCAATATCACATGGTTGGGGGCGTTGAACATCTCCGTGCGGAACTCCAGGTTCGTTCTCTCGGCGATCGGGAAAAGCTTGACGAGCGAAAGATCCTGGGTGCCTCGCCACGGTCCCCTCAAGTTGTCGCGCGAGCAGGTTCCGAAGGTGCCGGCTACCGGGTTGGAGAATGCCGCCGGATTATACCAGCCGTTCGCGCTGGGATTGGGCAGGACCGGGTTCACGCCGGGAACGCAGTTGAGCCGGGTGGCATTCGTAATGAAATTGGTGCCCCCGGAATCCCATGACGCCGTGGTGTTCACGCCACCGCTTTGCAGCGTGGTGATGGTGCTGACCTGCCAGCCGCCGACCACCTGATTCGCGACGCCTCCGCGATTGAGGAAGTGCTGCCCCTTGCCAATTGGCAGCGAATAGAGGATGGAGGCGACGAAACGCTGCGGAACGTGGAAAGCCGAGGGGGCTTTTTCGCACGAAAGGGGGCAGCGCGCGTCCTGGGGTGAGAAGTCGGTCGACGGGCCGCGGATGTTGCTGGCAGTGTCCAGGGCCTTGGACCAGGTGTAGGAAAGCAAGGTGTTCAGGTTCGTGCCGAAACGCTGGGTAAACTTGCCGGCGAGGGCATGGTAACTCCCCACCCCGTCGGCATTGACCCACTGGATTCCCGAGGCTCCCCATTCCGGATAGGGCAGCCGTTGCACCGCGGGCAAACTGGCGTTGAGAATCCCCTGATTCAGGTTCGTGAGGTATTGCAGGTGACGGTGCAGCGAGCCGGCGTAGCCCACCTCCGCGGTGGTCGCCCTGCCGATGCTGCGTTGGGCGTTCAGCACGAATGTCGTGCTGTTGCTGTCCGGCAGGTGCCGGTTCGCACCCCAGGTGAGGCCGACGGGCAGGGTCACCGGCAGCGAGGCCAGGTCGAGGAAATTCGTGTAGCTGAACGTCGGTATCCCGAAAGTGTTGGGCGCCACATTGCCGGTTCGGCCACCCATTCCGCGGCTGAAATCGAAGATGGAGTTCTTGCTTTCCATCGAGAAGAATCTGCCGAAACCGGCCCGGAGCGCCCACTTATCCGAGGGGCTCCAGGCGATCCCGATGCGTGGCGCGAAATCGTGGTAGTTGGTGTCGATCAACCGTGTGCCCATCCTCCCGTCCCGAACCGTCTGCAAAGGATAGAGGGTCCCGACGGGTTTCGCCAATCCGGGGGTGTTGTAGTAGGATGTGTACCGGAAATTGATGTCCTCGTAGAAGTCCCCCTGTCCCGTGCGCACGTAGACCGGATGCAGACTCGGATCCTGCACATTCGCGACGTTGGGGGGAACCGCAAATGGGATCTGGACATTCGGCTCGCGGCCTAGTGTGTCATACATCGGCTGCGCAACCTCCCATCGTAAACCCAGGCTGACGGTCAGGTGCGGGGTCACCTTCCAGGAGTCGTCGATGTAGCTCGCCCATTCGCTGCTGCGGAAATCGGCTTGAACGAGCGAGACGGCGGCAATGGCGTTGTTCGTGTAGCCCAACATGTAGTCCGCGCCCACGTACCCGCCGCTCTGCGTGGCGGTCGTCGCGCCTGTCGCCGTAATCGTGTTGGTATACCGGTTGTCGAAATAGAACTGGCCGCGGGGAAACTCATTTCCGATCTGCGGGAACTTGTTGTACCGGTACTCTCCACCCATGCGCAGCGAGTGTTTCCCGATGACCCACGAGAAGTTGTCCACGATCTGGTAGTACTTGTCGTCGATCTGGAACGGGCTGCTGGTCGGGTTGCCGAAGGTGGTCAGGTTCTGGGTCTGAAAGTTGATGTTGGGAATGCCCCAGGAATTCTTGTCTGTGACCTTGAAGGGCGTACCCAGCTCCTCGTTCACATTCCGGACACCCGCCAACTGCTGGGTGATGTTGTTGAACAGCGAGTTGTAGCCGAACCGGGCTTCGTTCACTTTCGTCGGTGAAAGGGTCCGGACGTTGGAGACCACCCACTGGCTGGCCCGGGTGTACAGAACATTCCCATCGACTTGCGTCATGGTGGGGAGCACGGCAAAGGAGGATTCGTCGTTCCAACTGTAGCGGCCGAACCATTGCGAGCTCGGCCTCTCGTTGAAATCGATGCGCTCGGTGATCGTGTCCTTGTCGTTCGGATTGCTCTGCGAGTACTGATAGTTTCGGTAAGGCAGCCCGCCCGACGTCGTAGTCTGATTCGGCTGTGGCACAAACGAATTGAGCAGCTTGGAACCCTCGCTGAGGCGGCTTACAGGAATCTGGTTGTTGGGGAAGTACGACTGGGTGATGTTGGGGTACGTCCCGGTGCGTGAAAGCGGATCCGCCAGCCTGAACCCAGAAGAGAGGATGGAGGAAAAGTCGCCGTTTCGCATCTCCGGCGTCAGCACGCCGGCATAGTTCGTGGTGGTCCTGCGAGACTTGTATCCTTCCCAGTTCGACATGAAGAACAGCCGGTTCTTTCCATTGAATATCTTCGGAATCCGGACCGGCCCCCCCAGCGTGTAGCCGTACTGGTTCTGGCGGTACGGCGCTTTGCCCGGAGAGGGGTTCGTGGCACTGCGAGTGGCTGCGCTGAAATCGTAATCCCTGGCGTCCAGCTTGTCGTTGCGCAGGAATTCGGACGCAGTTCCGTGGTATTCATTGGTGCCCGGTTTGGTGGAAACGTTGACCTGTCCGGCTTCCCGGCCGAACTCCGCGGGATAGATCCCGGTCTGCACCTTGAATTCCTGGAGGGCATCCACCGATGGCTGCAAAATGTAAGTGTTGAAATCGATGTCGGTGTTGGTGATGCCGTCCAAAGTGTAGTTCTGCCAGGTCGAGCGCGACCCCGCCGTGGCGATGGTGAGATTGCCGCGCGTTCCGCCCAGGCGGCCGCTCGCCTGCGCGGCGGCAGTAAACCCGTAAGTCACGTTGGGGCTCAACGCGACCAGGCTGAAGAAACTGCGGCCGTTCAACGGCAGGTCCATGATCCGCCTTTCTTCGATCACGGTGCCGACCGTGGCGTTTTCGGTGGCCAGCAGGGCCGCGTTGGCAAGGACTTCGACCGTTTGGGTGGCTGCTCCCAGGGTCAGGGCGAAATCGACGCGCGCGGTTTGCTGCACCTGGAGCTCGATATCGTTCGTCACGGCGGTTTGGAAACCGCCCGCCATGGCCTTCACCTGGTACCTGCCAGGAATCAGGCCGGGGAAACTGTAAATCCCCGAGGCATTGGCTTGGGTAGTTCGCGCCACGTTGGTCGCCGTATTGGTGGCCGTTATGGTCGCGTTAAGAACCAAAGCGCCGCTTTGGTCTTTGACTTCTCCGGTAATCGTGCCACCGGTTTGGGCCAGGACTATGCCGATTGACAGGCACAGAAGCCCGTTGAACAGCACTACTCTCGTCATGTTGCCCCCCTTTGGCTGGAATCTCCAATAGCAGGGTTCCATTTGACTGCGAGGCTCCCATAGATTCTACACTCGAATTGTCTTATTTGAGACCCTTTTTTGCTGCCAAGCACCAGAAGCGCCGTCCCGCCCCGCCCGTGAGCTAAAATCTGGAAAGTTCGGGCTCAGGGTCGGAGTACTCCGATCCTACGCCCAACGATCCAGCACCCGCGCCACGTCGGGGGCGCGAAAAGGCTTTGGCAGCCAGTCGTCCATTCCGCTCGCAAGACAGGCTTCGCGGTCGCTCGCCATCGCGTTCGCAGTCATTGCAATGATCGGAACACGGCGAGGCTGATGCTCTCCACAACGGATCAGCCTCGTGGCTTCATAGCCATCTACGACCGGCATCTGGCAGTCCATGAAAATCACGCCGTAAAGAGTCCTCCGGGATGCTTCGACGGCTTCACTCCCGTTGCCCGCTAAATCGACACAGCAACCGAGTCTCTCAAGCATTCCCTTCGCGACCTTCTGATTCACCAGATTGTCGTCCACAACCAGCACGCGAATCGGGGACTGCCCCTGCACGCGGACCCGCGACGGGAGGGTCTCCATCGCGAGCGTTGCCGCCGTAGTATCCAGAGCAAGGGGCAGCGAGAAGTGGAATGAAGATCCCACGCCCGGTTCGCTCGTTACTCCAATTTCGCCTCCCATCGCTTCGACGAGTCTCTTGCAGATAGCCAGACCAAGCCCCGTTCCGGCGTACCGCCGCGCGGGTGAGCCATCCAACTGGCTGAATTCCTGGAAGAGCCGATTCTGCTCTTCCCGCGGGATGCCGATTCCCGTGTCAGTCACGGTGAATTGAACCCGGGCGGAAGTCCCGACGGTCCCCTGCGATGCCACTTGAATTGCCACATGCCCGCTCTCGGTGAATTTGATCGCGTTGCCGACCAAATTCAGCAAGATCTGCCGGATTCGTCCGTCATCTCCGACTACCTCCCGAGGGACTTCCGGCGCGAAGTGCAGGTTCAATTCCAATCCCTTTTCACGAGCTTTCGCACCGAGCAGCCTCGCAACGCCATCCATGGCCGTCAACAGATCGAACGGCCGCGGCACGATGGTCATCTTGCCCGCTTCCAACTTGGAGAAATCGAGAACTTCGTTGACGAGTGCCAGTAACGACTGACCCGATCCCCGGATGTCTTCTGCAAACTCCCGTTGCGTCGGCGTAAGGGGCGTGTCGAGCAGCAGGTCCGTCATGCCGATCACGCCGTTCATAGGTGTGCGGATTTCGTGGCTGATTGTGGCCAGAAATTGGCTCTTCACGCGGTTGGCCCGGCTGGCGGTCTCCTGCGCCTGTTTTCGCTCGGTGACTTCCCGTTGCAGTTCGCGGGTGCGTTCCCCTACGCGCGCTTCCAGCAGGCGCTCGCGCTGGCGCAAGCCGCGAGTGCGGACATGATGCGCCGCGATACCCGCCAGCGCAATAGCCGCCACCGCCACAATGTAGAACCAGAGAGTTTCGAAAAAATGCGGAAGAAGCGTGAACTCAAACGCCGCACCGTCCTCGTTCCACACCCCGTCGCTATTTGCAGCGGCTACATGGAAACGATAGTGGCCCGACGACAGGTTCGTGTAGTATGCCGCGCGGCGCGACCCGGCGTCTACCCACGCGCTGTCGAAGCCTTCCAACCTGTAACGGAATCGCACCTGCTTCGGCGACCGGAAACTCAGGGCGGTGTACTCCACCGTCAGATTGCCGGCGCCAGGTGGAACCTTCAGGTCCACTCCGGGCCTCAATGCCCGCTGATTCAGGACCACGTTTTCGATCCTAACCGGAGGCGGCAGCACATTTCTTCGGATGTTGTCGGGATCCACGACGATGGCCCCACCGTAGGTCGGGAACCATAGCCGTCCGTCGGCCGACCGGCAAGCCGCCGGCTGCGCGCCATAATTGAATTCGCTATTGCGGATACCGTCAGCCGATTCGAAAGACTCGTAGGTCACCCTCCCGGCACCCGTCAGGGACTTTCGATTCAACCGGAACAATCCCCGGCGGCAGGTAATCCACAGGTCCTCGCGTGTGTCCTCGATGATCGAATAAATCGTGTCGTCCGGCATCCCCTCGCGAATCGAGTAGTGCTCAAACCGTCCGCCTCTCCGAACGTTGAGACCGCCGTTACGTGTCCCGATCCATAGCGCCCCATCCTTGCCGGCATAGAGGCATCCGATTTTGGAGGTGGAAAGGCCGTCCTGCTGGGTGTATTTCACCAGCCGATCGCCCCGAAGGCACAAAAGGCCGGCGAACGTCGCGACCCAGAGGGTGTCCCCCCTGTCTTCCGCCAGGGCGCGCACGAAATCGGCCTTCAAACCCTGCTCCGCGCCATAAACCGCGAACTTGCCGTTCTCAAAGCGGTAGAGCCTCCCGGAACTATCACCGATCCAGATGCGTCCGGCATGGTCCTCGAAAATCACGTTGAACTTGCCCTCGAATTTCGGGTCTCCGAAACGTGGATATACGATCCACTTCGGGCCTACACGGCAGTGCAGGGTTTCATCGTTAGCTCCCACCCATAGTCGTCCTTCGCGGTCCTCGTAAACGGGCCATACGAAATTGCTGCTGCCCCAACCTCCAGCGAGTACCGACAGGCTCCCGTTCCCGAGCAGATTCAGCCCACCTCCGGCCGTGCCGATCCAGATGCCCTCGCGTCCTGAATGAATGGACCAGACCAGGTCGCTGCTGAGCCCCTCAGTACTCGAATATGTTTTGAAACGCTGGTCCGCGAACTGATTCACACCACCCCCAGCCGTTCCCGCCCACAGGTTCCCTTCCCGATCCTCGAAAATCGCCCGCACGATCGAGTTGGAAAGGCCCTGCTGAATTCCATACGTGTCGATGGTTTCGCCCGTCATCCGGCTCAGCCCTCCCCCATCGGTGCCGATCCAGAGACTGCCATCACGATCGCTCAATAACGAAAGCACCACCGAATTGGGAAGGCCGTTCTTCACCGACCAGTTACGCACTTCTCCGTTTTTCAGCTGGTGAAGTCCGGTCAGCCTTGTGCCGATCCACAAGTTGCCTTTCCGGTCGCCGGCGAGCGACCAGACGGACTCCCGGGACAGGCTGTCCGCAGCGTCAAACCTGTCCAGAACCCCGTTCTTCCAGCGGTTCAGACCCCGGTCCGTGCCGATCCAGAGAGTGCCGTCACGGTCCTCATAAAGCGCGCGAACGAAGGGATCGGACAGCCCTTGACCCGTTGAGATGTTCATGGGCGGCCGATTCGCGTCCAGCCGAAACAAACCTGTGTGCTGCGTACCGACCCAGATCTTCCCTTCGCGATCCTCGAGAAGTGCTCGAATGTTCTCGTCCACAGCCGAGACCGGCAATGGCCGGGCGGCGAAACGGCCGTCCCTCCAACTGGTCAGATGACCGCCGGCCGATCCGATCCAGAGAGTGCCGTCGCGCGCCGCGGTCAGCACCAGGATATGATCGTTCCGCAACTGTGGGGTATTGAACCGGTCGAACACGGTGAACCGGACACCGTCGAAACGGGCCAGACCGGCTTGGGTGCCCATCCAGAGGTAACCATCCTCCGTCTGCGCGAAGCAGCGCACGGAGTTTTGCGGGAGGCCATCCTGCGTGGTCCAAACCGCATGCCCGTACTGTGTCACGTTCTTGGCCGGGTCGAGACACCACACTGCGCGGGCGCACAGGAACAGCCCCGCCACAGACCTGACGCATGTTGTCATGGTGTGTCCCACATCTATTCAGATCGGTTGGAATCCTCAAATCCTTTAGTCCACCCTGTTGCTGAGCCTCCATGCGTGGCAGTATCCGCGTTGTTGGCGTAAAACGGCGTTCGAGGAAGTCTCCCAGGATTAGTACCGAGAAGTCTTAGGGCTGTATCGAAAGCGCGAGTGCAACACCGCCACTCAAACAATAGTGAAAGCGGGGCAACTAGCCCGGCTGAAGACTTTCAGGAGACGATATGCCGCAATATTTTGTTGCTGGTTACATAATGACGAACGGCTAGACCGGAATTCGACAGATTGTCCAGAAAAATCTCGGTTCGTAGCACGCAAAGGCGTCGCCGCCACTCGGGGGCAGGTCGAGGTGCGAGAGCTCTTTTTCAATCCGGCACCCGACTAAGCGCCGGCGAATGCCGTGGTGTCCCGGTGGTTCCTCTTCATAGAGAGCCGTATATCTGGAGGAGGCTGACCGGCGCCCCACAACCGGACTACGGGGCCTCCGCTGGTCGGCTTCTGGGGCGACCGCTCACAGCTCGCTGTCGCTGAGACTGTATTTGGCTTGAAGGGCCGCGAGGGCGGCGCCGAGTGCATCTTCGGGCGCCTTGTAGGCACGAAGCAGGGTTTCCAGCTTCGCAACCCCATCCGGGTACGTGTCTCCCACGTATGCCTTACTCTGCTTGTATGCCAGAAACTGCGATGCGGACTGCTCCAGCAGCGCACGCACGTCCTGGAGGAGCCGCTGCCGTCTGGTCAGTTGAGTGGTCAACTCGTTGCGGACACTCCGTGGGTACTCGTCTTTGAGGGGCTGCGCGTCAATCGCCTGACGCACCTGACTCAGTTGAGAGCTGATTGCCACGGCGGATTTCGCCAGTTGAGCGGCCACCGAGGCATTCTGATCCAGTTCGGCTCCACGGCCTGCCCCGCCACCCGTGATCCCGCCGCACCAAGCCCGAGCACTGGCTACCAAGTCTGCTTCGGCCGCGTTCGCGCTGGCAAAGACAGGCTTCTTTTCTGCGAGCGCTTTGGCAAATTGGACGGCTTCGGTCCGCTCTTGTCTGCCGCATCCGCCGATGAATAGGACGGTAGCCAGTAACAGGCAGCTTCGCGAATTTAGAATGGCCATATCCTTCACTCGTCAGTGACCCAAGTATAGGCCGTTCCTCGGGGGGTGTCCATCGGGCCGGTCAATTCCGGATGCATCGTCCGCCCCCCGGAAGTGACCGGCCACCAAGCGCCCCGGATGCGGCGTTCGGGGAAGCGTCATCGAGTTGGGAACGGGAAGTCGGCATCGCAACCGGAACGACTTCGCCCGCCAACCGGCACTTCCGCCGTTTGCGCGATACAGCCAGGTGGCGCGCTGGAACTGCTGCGTCAGCCTGGTTTCGACGCTGTGGAGTCTTGCGGGAACGACTGCAGATTGGGGATCACCAGCACCTTGCCGTGGGCACCAGACTCCAGTGCCCGATAAGCGTCAGCGGCGCGGTCGAGCGGGAATCGGCCGGCGATCTCGCTGATGACCGCCGGGCGTGTCACAGTAACGTGGCAGGCGCCGGCCGGGCGCACAGAGTCCACCCGCTTGCCGCTGGCGATTCCAATGACATCGACACCGCGGTTCGGCCAGAATCGCCACCAGCAGCGCCCCACAACGCGAGTGCCCACCGAAACAGTCACCTCTGGTCCGGTCGCTACGACGGTGCCTGATCCCTCCCCGCCACATCGTCTCGACCTCCGACGTGTCGATCTCCGATTCCACAATCATCACCGGGTAGGGCCGACGCTCTTCAATTCCGCGCCCGCCGGCGGCGCAAACCGTGCATCAGGTAATCCGCCAGTACGTACGGCGCCAATCCGGCCGGCACCGCCACTACCGTGATCAGCTTGGCCACCGCCGACGGCGCGTGCGGCCCGAAGATCGCCACCTCCGCCATCGTCAACAGCAGCCACACCAGGTACATCGGAACGATCAACACTCGCATCACGCCGCCCAGAGCCTGCGAAATCCCGGTTTGGTGCGCCCGGTCGAGCAGCGCCACCGCAAAGAAGAGGCCCAGCGTGAAGACGCCGATCGACAGGAACAGATGACGGCGCAGCAGGTATCGCATGTTCTTACGACATAATAGCGCTGCCGGGCGCTCACTCGGCGATCCGCGCAGATACACATACAGCGGTAGCGCCGGCGACACGCCCACACTCAGCAGTGCCACCACGGGCAGGTATCCGACGCATTAGATGATTTTGATGATATAGACCACTACGAAGAACGGCGGGATGTTGGCGTGGCCCTTGGTCGGCCCGCCAGATGTTGACACGTCGCCCTGAGGACCTCCGCCTGCTTTCGACAGCTGAAGGCTGTCGCCGAATCCACGTGAGTTCTCTTGGCCCGCGATATCCTTCCGGAACCTCTCATTCCCGGTATCGCCAACGAGTCCATTCCGTGCAACGCTTATACCTCCAGGGCGGTCAGGGGGGTCTATGTAAGAGTGGGTATGCGCCGGCATTTCAGCTTCGCTCAAAGCGACGTGGCCCGCGCCGCCGAAACGCTGGAGGAGCGAATAGTTCAGCTTCAACTTGTTGCTGGAATCGGCCGGGTCTTCCTCCTCGTAGTGCCCCTGGCCGACGATGAAGATCCCGCTGAGGTTTGGAGTTCGTGCGCCGTTTGGATCCGACGGAATCACCCGGTTATCGCAAATTTCCCAGCCCTCCGGCGCCGTCGTCACCAGAGCGTTACTGTTTTCATCGAAGGTCCGCGGAATGTCGTTCGGCGGAGACCACATCAGGATCGTGCCCTTCGGCATCTCCAGGTTGAATCCCGCCGTGGTCTTGAACGTGTTCGCGGTGACCGTGTGCTGCACCGTCACGTTCCCGGGGCCGGGGGAGTCTTTCACCAGCGAGTCCTCGGCTACCAGCACCCCGACGCGCAGCCGTGGAGCCGCCAGTTTGCCGGTCACCTTGACATTGTGCGGCGCCTCGATGTTCAGCTCCCCCGAGGAATTGTCGATGCCGATCGTCGCCGGCGCGGGCACGGCGATATTGGTGGTGTTTTCACTGCCGTAAAACCGCAGCGGCCGGGTGATGCCGACCGCCGCTTCATGGTCGATAAACAGCGGCCCCACCTGCACCAGCAGTTCCAATTCCCCATCGGGATGGTCAGGCAGGTTGGAGAATCTCAGTCCCAAGGGAGCGTAGCCGGACGGGCGCCTGGTAGCGGGGATGTGGAGCTGGATTTGAAACTCTCCCTGGTCGCCCTTGGGCCAACTGGTGCCGGACGCAAGCGCCTGGTGGGTGCCCATGTCCAAATCATTGTTCCAGTCCCACGGCCGCCTGACGCCGACCGGATCGAGGGGCTCCGAGGTGAGGGCATTCCGCGTTTCGGTGAGCACCCCGATGGTCTGCCCGTCAGCGTCATCCCCGGCGTGGTACAGCAGCTCGATCTTGCTCAGACCCACGGCCAGGTTGAGCGGGTCGTCGGTGATGTTTCTGACCCGCAGCTTGAGCACCGAGGGCTGGCCGTCGTTGAACACGTTATTGGAGCCGATGAACTCGGCGCCGAACGGCACGGTCCGCGCGCTGGTGATCGCGCTCGAACGCTCGTCCGCAAGATAGGCGACGCGGCTGATACTCAGCAGCGTGAGGTGCGCCTTTTCGACACCCGTGAGCACCGTCGGCGGAGGGGGCGGCGTGCCTCCCCCGCTCACCGCGCTCACCGTGCCCACCTTCACGGAGAACTGGATGTCCACCGGCGTGGAGCGCGTTCCCTGCCCTGCCGGCGTCGGCTGTACGTTGCTGAAATGCAGCACCAGGCGGCTGGGCCGGGCGTTGGACGGGTCGAGCGGCGGCAGCGTGCGGATATCGGTCGGTTTGAGGGTAAAGGTGACCGAGCCGTCTCCGCCCAATTCCGGTGTCAGGCTCCAATGCGAACCCTCCCTCGCCGCGGCCTCACGGTCCGACTCTGCCGGCGCGGTTGGATCCTCAGTGACCAGTTGCACGCCGCGGCGCGCAATCGTCGGCGGAACGGCCACCGCGTTCACCAGCGTGGACGGCCGGAAGATCAGCCGGAAGAAACTTTCCGTGCCCAACGTGAGCGTCTGCCCCGACAGGTTCGTCACCTCCAGCAACAGGTCCTGCGGGCCGTCGGGTATGAACAAGATCGACTGCTGGTCGATATTGTTGAGAATCGCCTGGACCGGGTTCAATTGGTTCGGCATGCGTTGGTTTGCTCCTTCTCAAAACTGCGATGTCAGTTGCAGCCAGCCTTCGCGGATCTCGACGCGCCGTCCGAACGTGGCGCCGAGCGTGACTGGCACGATGCCGCGCGCCGCACGGTCGAGCGCCGCCTTCACATCGGCGCGAAGGGCGTCGAAACCGGTTAGCGGAAGCAGGCCCGAATCGGGTTGCGGCAGGACCCGCCCCTCCAGTCCCGAAAGGTCCAATGCGATCCACTTGTCCGCGGCCAGTTGCGTCCAGATGGCCTCGCCATTGGCCGGAAACGCGTCCAGGATGGCCTGCTTGCGGATGGTGGGCTGTGCCGGAATCACGCTCCAGCTTGTGCGTTCGCGCTGCAGCCAGAAAAAGGTCAGGTCGGGATCCACGGGCAGCGGCAAGGCGGTCTTGCCCGGCTCCGTCAGCACGGGCGCGGTGAGAAAGCTGACTTCGATGCGCTTGAACGCGTCGGCAAACTGGTCGGGCGGTATGGTGATGGTCTTGGTGGGCAGGATGCCGCAGGACGCGTGGACGCCCGCGCGCGGGTCTACCAGAATCGAAAGGGTCAGCGGAGCCGCCGCCAGCGGCTGCCAGATAATACCGGTCTGATTGACGGTGGCACTCGTGAGGTCGTCGGTCTGGTCTTTCGGGAAGTGCTCGACGCTTAGACCCGCGGCCGTCTCTTCCCAGTACACCGCCACCCCATCGTTGAACTGCTCGTGGTCGCCGATGCGGATCGGAAACTTCACCTGGCGGAATTGCCGCTCGTTATCGGGATTGTCGTCCACGCGGCGCGCCAGGTCGGCCCAGCTCTGATCGGTGGCGGGCAGGTCCCGCAGTTCCAGTTGCACGCGGGCCCGCGCCAGCGCCAGCGGCCGCCCGATCAGCAGCGCCCGCGCCCGGTGCTGCCCGTAATTGTCGGGGTCGATGTTGTCGATTGCCGTTTCCAGGTCCGTCAGGAACGAGGAGATGCGGCCGTCCGCCACCAGCTTCTCCACCAACTGCCGCAGGTGCAGGTTCGCAATGTTGGCCACCACCGCCGAGCCGTCGTCGGGGCCGGGCGGATTCCGCCAGTGCGCGTTTCTGTCGAGCGCCCCCAGCGCGGATCCATCGGCGGCGAACACGGCCACCGACTCATCCAGGTGATTGGGCACAATCCAGCCGCAGATCGGCGTGGTGGCGGGATGGTCCGTCGATTCCACGTCGTCGGCTACCGAGGAAAGCCAGCGGAAACCGAGCCGCGCCGGCTGCGCGATGCGCGCCGGCAGCCCGATCCGATGCGGGTTGCCGCAGCGCAAGCCGAGCGAGCACACGATGCGCTGCGCGGGCGGCTTCGACAGGTCGTAGCAGGTGAACGTCTGCCCGAAGGTATCCACGACCCGCAGCCGCTCCAGCCGGATACGGCCCTGGTGGATGGGATAGAACCCATACCCCGGCTGCGGCGAATCCAGATCGTCGGTGCCCGCCAGCGCATCCATTACGTCCAGGGTGAACTTCCGGAACTGCGCGTCCGCGAAGCCGGCGCTGTCGGGCAAGCCCGCGCTTCCCGCCGGCGGAGTGAGCCGTGGCGAGTCGGTGAAGGTGATCGGATCGGCCAGCGGGAGCTGATACGCCTGGCGATGCATGAGCAGCGCGCGGTTGAATCCGCCCAGCGATTGCGCCAGGCCCTGCACGTGCGTCAGTTCCTTTGCCGCCAACCTGGTCTTGAGATCGTCCGGCAGCTTCGCATCGGCCGGCAACTCCGCGGTCTCCAACTTGAGCAGCGTGCGCCCACGCACCGGCCGGAAGATGGGTTCGCCCAAATCGTCCGTCGATGGCGGCGCCGTGAAGGTGAGCAGCGATTCAATCAGCGGCTTGTCCTTCTGGATGAAGTCGGCCGCATAGTCCGCCAGGTCCTTCGTCTCGACGATGGCTTCCCACTCCAGCAGAATGGGATTCCAGGCGGGATCCGGGCCGGCCTGAACGGTCAGTCCTGGCGCATTGGCGGACGCCAGCAGGGCGTTGCGCGCCTGCACGTATTCGGTCACCGCCGCCTCCGTCACGTGGGCCCGGTCGAAGTTCGCCAGCGCGCGCACGTGTGCCGCCACCGGTCCGGGCACATAGCGCGGCGGCGCCTGAAACCGGGAGTCGCCGCCGAAGAACAGCACCGGATCGTTGGGCACCCAGTAGCGCGGCGCGGAAGTCTTTTGCAGCACCAGCTTCTGTGTCCGCCCCTCGTTGAAGGCGTCCAACGCACGGCCGGCGGCCTGCAACTGCGCGCTCAAATCGGTGGCCAGACCGGCGCGCCTGGTTTTGGCGGCGGCCAGCGATACCATTTCGTGCTTACGGGCATGGCGGACCGTGGCCCCGATCAGGGCATCGTTGCCGAAGCTGCCCAGCAGATCGGCATTGTCCGGGTAGCTGGCCTGCATGTACAGGCTCCAGAGCGAAAACAGCCGCTGGCGCCAGGAATTGAATTCGAACGTCGCCTGGTCGTGCGCCAACTGCGCCGTGTTGAGGGCGTTCAACTGGTGCGCCAGATCGTCGGGCAGCGTCGCCTGTTCCGGCGGCTGTTCGCTGGCCGCCGCTTGCTTCGGCCGGATGGTCCACAGCGATTCGCCGTCCACCGGGCGGAAGCCCTTGGTGTGGCGCGCCTCGCGGAACCGCGGGCCCAGGTCGAGCTGGCTCTGGTTCAGTTCGGGCGCGAGACTGGCGGCCTCGAGCTGCTCCTCGATGACAGCGGCGGCGCGGAGCTTTTCCTCTTCGCTCGTGTCCGGGTCGTCGCGCGTCACCTGGAACGCCAGCCACGCCGCCAGCGCTTCCGAGCCGGTATTGCCGACCGCGATGGCCTCGACGAACGGGTCGGGCGGCGTGATTCGATGAGGCTCGTTCAAAGTGATGCTGCTGTAGCAGACGATGCCGGCCAGCGGCTCGCCCCCCGCCTCGACCGAAAGCACGTCGGCGGCATGGCGGGTCACGGTAATGCTCGCCGGGTCGATCTGCCAGCCGTAGTTCTCCTCCAGCCAGAAGCCGAACGCATGGCGCCGATTGGCGTCGGTCAACGTTGCCCCTGCCGGCAGCAGGGGCCGATCGGGATCTTCGGCGAACCGGTTCAGCAGCCCGATGAGCTCGCGATCGCTGAGATGCAGAAAGGAACTCATGGGACCCGAGGCCGGATTCAACGCCTCGTCCGCGGCATCGCTGTGCCAGCCGAACACGTCATAGCGCACGGACGACCCGGCGAGCCCCGTCTTGTCGTACAGCCCGAAGACCGTGGCGCAGTTGGGATAAAACGCGGCGTACATCGGTTCACCGTAACCGATGGCCGTGAGCTTCATGCCGAGCGACGGCAGGTAGCGGCCCGCGGCCTGTGCGCGCCAGTCGAGTGCGGCGGCGCCGGCAAATTCGGTGGCCCGGCCCAGGTAGCGGTACGGCTCCGGGCGCGGCTGCGGCGCATCCAACCGGCTGGTCTCCGACAGCACCGGCACTTTGAAAGGCGCTGCCAGCCCGTTCGCGTCGCGCGAGAGCGCAGGAAATCGACTGGCCGGCTGCGGGTCGCTGTCGAGCTGAAACTGGGCGTCGCTCTCGACGATCCAGCAGGTCCCCTGCGCCTGGTCGGCGCCCGTGTGCCGCACCACCAGCCAGCGGTTGGGCACCGGCGGAAACACCACCGAGTCGCTGCCATCGGCGCCGGTCGTGTGCAAACCCCTGGTGAGTCCCTGGGGCAGCGTCCAATGCAGGTGGATGCCCGGCGGCAGGAATAGGTTGGCGTCGCTGAAGGCATCCGCATCGATGTCGCTGGCGACGTTGGCCCGCTCCGCATGGACATCGGCGCGATGGTGCGTGATGCGGTCGTTTTCGAGCACGTACGGAAGCTGGTCGAACCCTTGGTACGGCTCCACCACGGTGGCGCCGTTAGCAAGGGCCAGGGCATCGAGCTTGACGGGAACGAACAGTAGTTGCGCCATAGGGTCTCAGGTCAGAGAGAATCGGGTCACCGGCACGCTTTCGATCATTTCGAGCGCGAACGATGCCAGGTCGGCGGCGGTGAGCGTCGTGGGATCGACGCTGGTTTGCTTCGCCGCCGAGAGCACATTGGCGGCCAGCGCGACCATATCGAGCCGGCCTTTGGCATTCGGCGCCGGCACGCTCACCTGCTGCCCCGGCGTCACCGAACGCAGTAGGCCGGTCGCGATGGTAGGCCGCAGCGTTTTGTGAAACACGCCGTTCTGCGGTTGGTCCAGCCCGAAGTGAATGGTCTCCGGCGCGAGGTGCAGATCGACCGCGCGCGGAACGCCGTCGAACAACACCAGCAGCACATCGGGCGCAAGCTGCTCGCGCCGCAGCACGGCCAGCTTGCTGGGCGCCGGGTTGTCGCGGGTGGCCCGGGTCAAGCCGGCAAAACCATCCACCTGGAGCCCGGGCCATCCCGAGACCACGACCGAGCGCAGCAGGACGCCGCCCCCCACCGCCGGCTGGGGCAGTTCCGCGCGCAGCGTGTCGTCGAACCCGACGTCCTTCCCGGTGAAACGCGACACCGCGAAAGCCCCGTCGAAGAGGCACTCCATCCACAGCTTGTCCACGAAGAAGAAGCGCAGCGATTCGCGGGGGAGGTAGCCTTCGTCCGGCACGAGGTAGGAAAACGGCAGGCCGCTGAGAGTTCCCAGGTGCCCGGTAAACCAGTTGGCCACCTCCGGGGGAAACGGCGGTTGGCTCGCGTCCGGCGGCGCGGCGCCCAGCGGAAGAGCGTTCAACGCGATACCCCGGCGCACCAGTTGAGTCTGCGCATCGCGCCGGGCCTGGGCTTGGGCCCGCGCCCGCTTCCATTCGTACAGCGTGGTGGCGATGCGGGTGTTTTCGAGCATCAGCAGCCGGCCCAGTTCCCAGGCCGCGGCGTAGGAGACGTCGAAGAGGCCCTGGCCCTGGTTGTAGAGCAGCAGGTCGTCGGCCGCGCGCGCCGCGGCGAAGCGCGGCGGCATACCGGCCACCGGCGGCGTCGCGGTGGCCAGCAGCGGGCCGTGATACCACGACACGCCGGCGTCGCCCTGCCGAAAACGATGCACCAGCGGGGCGAAGCCGCTGTTGAGATGGCGGCGCGCCTCCTGCTGCACCGCGGCGGTGCCGCTGGTGACGACTGCCGAGTCGAGGTGGAACAGCCCGGCACCCAGACGGCCAACCAGGCCGTCGAAGCTGTCCTCTTCGTGGGCCTGACAGAAGAAATCCCAACTGTAGAGGCTGATCAGCCGCACCTTGTCGTTGATGCCCGGCCGGTCGCCCAGGAAGCGCAGGCCGGACGCCGTGGTCTCGTAGCAGCGTTCGAGCGACACCAGGTGCACCTGAATCCGCTTGCCCTGCTCGGGCAGGCGGCTGGCCACCACCACCGCGCGCTCTTCTCCCCGCGAATTGTCCTGGTTCCGGGAATCGACAAAGTCGATCGCGCGCGTGTGGCTCAACAGCGAGAAGTGCGTCGCCGGGTTCACCGCCGGATCGGGCAACAGGTCTTTGAGCAGCTTGAAATCGACATCGATGACCGTGACCGGGTTGGCAGCCACGTCCGCCGCTTCCCCCTTCCGCTCCGGGACGTGCAGTTTCGAAAAGATACTCAGCGCGGTGTCCTCCGGCTTGATGGTGCCCACCGTGAGGTTCCGGACCTGGACTTCGCCATCGGAAAAGACCAGCAGGGCGAGCCATGGAAACCGGTCGCCATCGGCAACGTCAAAGGCCGCGCCCGAGCGCTCCCAGGGAAGTGTGGCGCGGCTCAGGATGAGGTGCGGCAGCACTTCGCCGAATTGGCCCCGCGCCCCGCGCGGCGGAAACTCGGATTCGACATCGGAATCGTGCAGCACGTAGCGCGGGCCGAAGACGCCGAATTCGAGGATGCCGGAATCGAATGTCGTATCGCTGGTGACGCCGGGAATCGTGATGGTATGGGTGACTTGGACCGTATACTCGTCCGAGGGCAGCGCCGGCCGGTGACGCGCCTTGAAGTGGACGAGGTCCGTCGGGGAGGTGATCGGCTCAGCGCTCATAGTCGTTCAGTCCTAAGTAACCGTGATGGCGGACGGCGCAGCGACAAGGGAACCCTCCAGGGTGTTTGAAATCGAAACCGCCGTCGCCGCATCGAAGCCGAGGGCCGCCAACAGGGCGGATCGCAGGGGGGCGGCGGCGGTGAGCGATGCGCCCGCAGTCACGGCATAGGTCACCGGTGTGGCGAACGCCGCCACCGGGTTCTCCGAGGGCGAGCTGAAATCCAGGTTACGCCGCAGTGTGTCCACCTCCGTGCCGTCATCGAGCGAGGTGCCCGGCGAGATCCCGATGCCGCCGTAGGCGTCGACCAATGCCGGCGGCGCATCCGGTTTCGTCACCTGAAATTGCTTGCCCCACAGCGCCGGCGGGAACTTCTTGCTGACGGGTTTCACGGCGATGTGGGCGGCATCCACCGCGAGGCCGCTGGACTTGGCAAGGAAGGTCACTGTATGAATCGCGGTCGCGGAGCGGACATTCATCGGCGCGACGCCGAAACCATCCCCCGGGAGCGGATCGAGGGCCGTGTCATTCACCTTCCCGCTGTCGAACGGAATCGGGCAGGAGGTTTCCAGGCGGAAGGTCCCGGGATTGGCGATGGTCAGATCGGCGGCGCCGCTCTGGGGCACGCTGCCGATAACGCCATCCACCAGGCGTACGGTGGAGATCTTCTTGCTATTGCGATCCGCATCGGTGAGCAGGAACTTGCCGCGGAATCCTTCGTCGCCGCTCCACTCGATGGGAGTCGGCCCGCCGGCCGGCGCATCGCCCCACTTCACCGTGAACGAGAAGCCGAAACCGTGCACGTGCGCCACGCCGCTGAAATCCGGCCCGAAAAGATGCAGATCGGCGCCGAGTTCGAAATCCTTCCCGAAGTGCACCTTGATCGAAACGCTCACCGTGGCGTCGTAGTGGTACGGCTCCCAGCCGATCAGGAAATCGATGGAGGCTCGGAAAGTGGCGCTGATCGGGCCCACCGTGGCGCTGGCTTCGAGCGCGGCGCCCGCCATCAGCATCGAGGGCGTGAGCGCGAAATAGGCCGTTCCCTTGACGTAGATGTTTTCCGTGACCTGGTAGGTAATGGTGAGCCGCGGAACGTCGGGATACCAGGCCGGTTTGTTGAACTGGGGATGGTAGCCGCCGACGCTCAGCACGAAATCGCCGGCGTGCGGGCCAATCGCCGGACTGCCGCCGGGCGGTTCCCCGAACCAGGTGGCAAACGCGAAGCCGCCCGCAAGCTGCACCAGGTTGCTGTAGACGAAGGAATTGTCGGTGAGCTGCGCCTGCACGATGGCGTAACCTTCGTCCGGCGCGATGCGGCCTACCAGGTTGAGCTCGATGTGGGCCAGGGGCGGCAAGCCGCCCGTCGGCACCGGCGGGTTCTGATACGTGCTGACGCCGAGCAGATCGATCTCCAGGCGTTTGCCCGCCACGACGCCCACCAGCAGGAAACTGTGGAGCAGTTTGAACGAGGAGAACTTGATTCCGGCGGCGAAGAAGTACTCGCCCACGGAGGGGGAAACGAATTCGTGCAGCTTTTGTAGCTGCTTGGCCACGGCGGCTTTGTCGCTGGGATCGGAGGCCCGGGGCACGACCGCGGTTTCGGCCAGCGCATCGATCACCAGCGGACACTCGCGGACCTTGTCGATGGTCGGCGGATGAAACGTACGGTTGTAGCCGAAGCCGGCTGCCAGGCCTTCCACGAAGAAGAACGACGGCCCGCCCAGCGGATAGTTGAGGAGGCCATAGATGAAGATCGACGGTTGTCCATCCACCACGGCGACGGCGCCCAGCGCGGCGAGGGTGAACGATTTCGCGCGGATGACGACCTTGCCGGCAAAATCGCCATCCTGGTTCAGGAAGCCGCCGCCGATTTCGATGCCGCCGCGCGAGAAGTCGATGCCCAGGCCGCGCAGGGCGAAGGTGAGGCTCTTGTTGCCGAGGTCGTACACGCCGCCGAGGCCTTCCACGGAAAGCGTCAGGCCGCTGACGGAGAGGTCGGCCTCCAGGAAGACGCCGATCTTCTTGTGGGCGGAGTCGAACGACAGGCCGATGCGATGCACGCTCAACGGCCCGAAGTGCTTCTCTACGTCCTTCCACTGGATGTTGTCGCTGGCGGGCTGGGCCACGGTGGCAGGCACGGCCGGCGCCGCGGGCGCCGAGGGAGCCGCCGCGGCTTCTCCCCCGGCGGAGGCAGACGTCGTGAGGTGGCTCGGCTCCACCCCCAGATCCAGCCGGGCGGTAAAATCGCCGAACGTGATGGTAGTGAGCAGTTGAAATTTGCCGCCCAGTTCATCGGGGATGTGGGGCGCTCCCTGGGGCAGCAGCGAACGGATGGCTTCGGGATTGAACTGCTCGGAATAAACCAGCACTTCGAAGTCGGCTTCGAGCTTCTCGCCGGCGACCGCCTGGCCGATCAGCGGCACGTTGGCGAGGCTGGAGAGATCGAGGCTGAAATCGGTATCGATGGCAAAGAGGAACTTGCCCGGCTGGGCGGCCACGCCGATGCCTCCCGCCGTGCCGCGCACGAAGGCAAACAGCGCGTCCTTCACGCGAAACACGGGATCGGCCGGCAGGGCGGCTGCCACGTCGTCGGGAACCACCGCCGCGACCATCTCGCGCACATCGATGCCGGCGCCCGCGGCGGTCGCATCGTGGAACGTTCCCAGGATCGCGGTCGAGCCTCCAGAGCTGTCGAAGACGAGATCGAATTCCACGGGGCCCACGGTGAGCTTGCCGGAGAAGGATTTGGCATAGCTGCCGTCGGGCTGTCGGGCGAGCTTGATTTCGGCCACCATGGCGGCGGTGGCGGATATCGGCGTGAAGCTGCCCTGGAAGCTGAGGCCGACGTCTTTGGAGACCGTGTTGAAGGAGAGTTCGACGCTATCGACGTGGAGATCGTTGAACGGCGAATCGGCGGAAACGCCGAACTTGCCGAGCACGCCGGCAATCGAGATGTTCTGCGCCGTGCCGCTGAACGTCCAGCCGAGGTCGGGGCCGTCGAACGTGGCGGAAAGGTCGAACTGGATGCGGTCGTCGGCCTGGCCGGCCTGGGGAGCGCGGCCCAGCAGCGCGGTGGCGACGGCGGAGCCCAGAAACCCGCCGTCGAGTCCCGACGCATAGCTGATGTTGAGTTCGGCACGGCTGATGCTGAAGCCGTGTCCGTCGAGTTGAAAGACGTCGTTGACCACCAGGTCCAGCGAGTAGAACTGGTCCTGCAACAAGGCGCGAAGCGCTACCTTCTCCAGGGAAAGATCCTTGAACCCCACCGAAGGCAGGCCGAGCTTGTCGAGAAGGACTCCGAGCGTCGGGCTCCCTTCCGCCCATTGGACATTCAAGCCCACAATCCGATTGCTCAGATCGACGTTGGCCGACAAGCTCAGGTTGTCATTGATCTCGACGTCCACAAACAGGATGCGCCCGCCGTCGTCGAAAATGCCGCCGGCATCGAATGCCATGACGGCCTTGAGCCCCTCGGCTGAAGTCGCGGCGGGAAAGAAGGGATGGATCGCGGCGGCGTCAAAGCCCTGGCTCTGGCTCCAGTGCAGTTCGACCACCAGTCCCGTGGCAGAGGCACGGCAACTGGTGAGGGTCGGGACGATCGGGGCGAGGTTGTCCGGCAGCAGATCCGTCAGCAGGTCCGCTTCAAGGGACAAGGCAGCCTTCAGAAAATCTTTGAGATCCCGCTCGACGCCATTTGGCCCGATCGGGAATACCTGAAATCCGTCGGTATCGGGTGAGGGATCGCTGCCGAGCAGGTCGTGCACGGCGGCGAGCACTCCGGTCAGTTCAGGCATCGGGACGCTCTCCCCGCGTTCCGCGACTCGCGCCAGGGGGCCGGCATGCGGCGAGTCATGATTCGACCTCGAATCGGCTCGTGCCCTTGCGCAGTTTCACGAATGTCCCGGCGCCCTGCACCTTCAAACCCGGATACTCCACGAACGGTTCGGTCTGCAATTTCCTCGGATCGTCGAAAAACTGCCAAACGTCGGGCTTGTCTACCATGATGTACTGCGATCCGGTGGCGGGATCCCGTATGGGGCCTCCGGTCACCAACCAGTTGGAGAGTTTCGGAATCTTGCTTTCGTTTCCCACCTCGTTGCGGGGCGTCTTGATGCTCCAACCGCCGTTGGGATTGCGGGCTGAATTTGCCGCGTCGGGCGTGGCGATCGCGTCTTTAGCGCGCACAAAATCCGGCGGAAGGAGTTCCCAATCCAAGGGAGCGGTCAGCACGTAGTGGACCTTGGTATAAGACTTGCCTCCTTTTTGGACTTTCCCGTCGTCCACCTTGACGATTGTCCACGGCTGTGGTCCCGCTCCGACTCCTCCGGTCGGAACTTCGATCAACACCAGCCGCCCGGTCACATTGACCGCCTCATTGGCGCCCCTTACCCGGATGTGATGAATGGGAAACGCATGGATGGACGCACCGAGAGAGCCGCCGGTAAACGTGTAATCGGAGCCCAGTCTTCTGGCAATCTTAAACATGGTCGAACTCGCCTCGTTCGGCGCCAGATTATCTCCAACCGCGGAATAACAAGACGACGCGGTAATCACATTCAGACCCTTCTTCGGATCGGGCTTCTCAGTAAGCCCGTTTGCCCGCAACCAATCGACTACCTGCTGGGCGTCGATCATGGTTACGCCCTGGCGGCCCATGGCCAATTTGCCTCCGGGGATTCCATGACAACTGAACCGCAACTTACCGGTGAACCTGGGATCGTTGATCCAAGTTACCAGACGCAAAACATCGTTGTCGCCTTTAGCGATGCTAATGTCGCGAAGCGTGGCTGTGGACGCGACATAACCCCTGCCAGCCGGCAAGTCCGACACCGGAAGTGCGCTGATTCGACCCGGTATCCGTACCGGCGGCTGGGGCGGCGGCGGAAAGAATATGCCATTGAACACTTCAACGCGGAGGAAGCTTCGCTGCGTCTTCAGTTGATTTCCGGTCGCCGTGGCATTCCGGTCCACGCCCTGCAATGCGGCCAGCGTGCTGATGAGGGTGGTGAAATCGAATTCTCCCCGGTCATCGGTCAGAAAGAGATCCCAATACCGGTCGAATCGAGTATCAGGCATATCGGAGCACATCCCGTTCCCGTAGCTGGTAATCGGGCGCTCCTGTTGCCGATCGCCGATGCGTGCTCAGAGAGCGGGCCTGCCAGATCCGCGAGGGGCACACGAAAGCCCGCTCATCCAAGGTCCGAGACATGATGGAGAGATCAACCTTTCAACCAGAGTCAGGGGCCCACAGCCAAGCAGACTTAAGTAGCAGTTACCCAGGCTGAAAATGCACAAAGAGTATATTTGGGTTTGGGAGTGAAAGCAAGCAGTTTTTGCAGGTGTAAAAAGTGAGCGCCCTATAACTGGTCGTCATACTGCTCAATGGCCACACGCACTAACTGCCCGCGGGTGCGGACTCCGGTTTTCTGGAACAGACTTTGTAAGATAGCCTTGACATAGCTTTCGGAGATCTGCAAGTGCCAGGCGATCTCCTTATTAGAGAGACCTTCGAGAACGAACCGAAGTACTTTGCGCTGGCGTTCATTGAAGGCCGCGGTGGGCGCGGCGTCGGGTGCTTCGGCGGCGCCGGTGCGGGCGAACGACGGGTCGAGATAGGTGCCGCCGGCAAGCACCATGCGGATGCTTTCGATGAGCTGCTCGAGGGGCGCCTGCTTCAGGAAGATACCGGCGACGCCCTGGCGCATGAGGCGGCGCGCCTCGGTGTCGCTCACCCAGGCGGTGACCACGAGCACGCGTCCTTCGAAGCCGGCCTGGCGGGCGGCGGGAAGGAATTGGGAGGCGCGCTCGTTGCCGAGATCGTGATCGAGCAGCACCAGGTCGTAGCTTTGCTGGGCGAGGCGGCGAAGGGCCTCTTGGATGGTACCGCAGTGGGAGACTTCGAGATCGGGCTGGAGCTCGAGAACGCGGCAGACGCTCTCGCGAAAGAGAGCGTGGTCGTCCACCAGCAGGGCATGGGCTTTACGGCTTTCTTCCATCACACCTCCGCCGCGCTTTCTACCGGCCACAACTCCACCGTGAAGCAGCAGCCGGAGGGTTCGGCTTCGTAGCGCAGGCCGCCGCCGTGGGCGCGGAGGATGGCGCGCGAGATATAGAGTCCGAGCCCGGCGGAATCCGCACCGGGCTGAAACGGTTTGAACAGTGCCTCGGGGTGTGCCACACCGGGGCCGCTGTCGCGAAAATGTACGACCACCAGATCGCTTTCGACGGCGGCGGAGATGGTGACTTCGCGGCGCTCCCAGTGCTCGAGGGCATGGCGGCTGTTGCGCGCCAGGTTCACGAAGACCTGCAGGAGGCTGTGGTGATCGGCCTGCACCAGGGGCAGGCCGGGGGTGATGTTCCAGGAGAGCGAGATGCCGGCTTCGCGCAGGGAGGGCTCGATGACGATGCGGGTTTCATCGAGGACGGTGCCGAGGTCGGCCACGCCGGCCTGCCGGTTGGAGGCCACCCGCAAGCCGGAGGATGCGATTTTCTCCAGGCCCTGGAGCAGCGTTCCCAACGCCTGGCAGGCGTCGGAATCGGCCCCCGCGTGGCCGGGAGCGGCCAGGGCCGCGTGGGCGGAGAGGGCCGCCGATGCCAGGTTGCGGATTTCGTGGGAGAGGGCTCCGATGAGGACGCGCGAGGTGGCCATCATGGAATCGAGGCCGGCGCCTTCGCGGTCGCGCAGGTTCTCGGAGGCGTCCCACACCACGGCGGCCAGGGCCACACCGGTAGAGGTGTGGTAAGTGGAAAGCCAGATGTCGGCGAGAAACACTTCGCCGTTCAGGCGGTAGCCCTTGCACTCGACGTTGGTGCGGATATTGCCGCCGGAGCGATGGCTGTTGAGCATGCGCGGAAGGATGGGCAGATAGGAGGCGATGGGTTCGCCCTGCAGCCGGCCGCCCTCGAAGCCGAGCAGGGCGGCCGCCGACTCATTGGCCAGTTGCACGTGCCCGTTGCGGTCGAGCGTGAGGATGGCCAGCGGGCTGGTCTCGATGAGCACGCGCAACTGTCGTTCGGCCTCCTGGCGCAGACCCATCTGGTACTCGCGCTCCTTGAGGTGCTCGACGAGCATGGTGCGGCGGCGGTTCAACTCGGAGACGAAAAAGCCGGTCATGGCGAAGCCGGCGGTGACAATGACGACGCGTCCGGTAGAGCCGGGAGCCCAGTCGAGCGGACTCAATACGACGGGAGGGATGGGTCCGACACTGCCGGCCGCCTGCAACGGGTCGCTGGCCTCGCGCATCCAGGCGCAGAAGACGGCCAGGACAAGGATCTGCCAGCGGTTGAGAGCCGGCGCCGCCAGCAGGACCGGAAGCAGGTACAGAAAGCCCACCGAAGTATTGGGCAGGATCCAGTCGCCCCAGGCGATCAATCCCACCAGCACCGCGGCGACAACGCACATGATGAGGCGCTGGGACTCGGCATAGGCGAGAAAGTTGTCAAAACGCGTCATGCGGTGGTTGCTACCATCGTAGCGTGCGCACGCGAGCCAGGAAGCGGCGGGGGTTTGTCCGCATACTGATGCTATGCGCGCTGCTCACAGTGGCGGTCTTCTATGGATTGTGCGGGCTGCAACTGGTGGCGCTGCGCTGGATCGACCCGCCCACCACCTCGGTACAGGCGGAGCGGCGCATCGCGGCGTGGTTCCACCGGCGGGGGTACCACAAGCGCTACCGGTTCGTGCCGCTGGCACGGATCTCTCCCGAGCTCCAGCACGCGGTGATCGCCGCCGAGGACGGGCGCTTCTTCCAGCATCACGGCATCGACTGGAAAGAGGTGCAAAAGGTGATCGACCAGGACCTGGACGAGGGGAAGCTGGGGCGGGGCGGCTCGACCATCACGCAACAACTGGTCAAGAACCTGTTCCTCAGCACGAACCGGTCGGTGGTGCGCAAGGCGGTGGAGTTTACGCTGGCGCCGGCAGCCGAGTGGATCCTGCCCAAGCGGCGCATTCTGGAGTTGTACCTGAACGTGGTGGAGTGGGGGCCGGGGATCTACGGGGCGGAGGCGGCGGCCCAGGCGTGGTACGGGGTACCGGCGCAGCGGTTGAACCGGGAACAGGCGGCGCGCCTGGCGGCGCTGCTGCCCTCGCCGTTGCGCCGCAAGCCCGGGCGCATGAACTGGTACAGCACCGAGATCCAGCGGCGAATGGCCCAATCGGGCTGGTAGGGGCTTACATTTCTTAACATCCGGCGGGAAACGGGGTTTTGGCGCGAAGCGTCTGACTGGAAGTAAGGTCTTCCGGGCGGCTGCTTGAACCGGTACTCCCCGAGCGCGTACCCGGGCCAAATGATAAATTGAGGTCGTAAAGGCCCTTTCCTTAGCACCGCCTATGCAAAGCAAGCCATCCACGAGTTTTCCGGTAATCGCCAGAAGATTTTTCGCATCGGTTCTGGCCGTGACGCTGCTTCTGGTACTGCCGCCGACGCGGGTGTCGGCGCAGCGAAGGCGCGTCGCCGGCCCCATCGACAACAGCCGGCGCGTGGCGCTGAGCAGCCACATCAGCCCGCGCATCCAGGGCGGCACCGACCTGGGAGACGTGGATTCCACCACGATGCTGCCCTACGTGACGATGGTGTTCAAGCAGAGCCCGAGCCAGGAAGCGGATCTCGATCAGCTTCTGAAAAACCAGCAGGACCCGACCTCGCCGGATTACCACAAGTGGCTCACGCCGGAGCAGTTCGCGGACCGTTTCGGGGCCAGCCAGGAAGACGTGGACCAGGTAGTGGCCTGGCTGAAACAGCAGGGCCTCGAGGTAAAGGCGGTGGGCCGGGCGCGGAACTGGGTGGCATTCGGCGGCGAGGCGGGGACGATGGAGAAAGCCTTCGCGACACCGATTCACCGCTTCACGGTGGATGGCAGGAGGCACTTCGCGAATGTGGCCGAGCCCAGCATTCCGGCGGCGTTCGCGCCACTGGTGGAGGCCATTCACGGCCTGAACGATTTCCGGCTCCACGCGCCCAGGCGCAAAGACCCGCGATACAATTCGCCCAAGACCGGGTCGCACTTCCTGGCGCCGGACGACGTTTCGACGATCTACAACATCAAGCCGCTGCTGAGCGCGGGCTTCGACGGCACGGGCCAGAAGATGGTGGTGGTGGGGCAGTCGGGAGTGAACCTCACCGACACGCAGCAGTACCGCACCGCCTTCGGCCTGCCGGATAACGACCCGCAGTTAATGCTGGTGCCCGGCGAGCGGGACCCGGGCATCAAATCGGGCGACGTGGACGAAGCCAACCTGGACATGCAACTGGCGGGCGCGGTGGCGCGGAACGCGACGATTTACTACGTGTACTCGAGCGACGTGGTGGTTTCGGCGCAGTACGCCATCGACCAGAACCTGGCACCGGTGCTGAGCATGAGCTATGGATTGTGCGAGGCGTTCACTTCGCTGGCGGAAGCCCGGTACGAGCAGAACCTGGCGCGGCAGGGAAACGCGCAGGGCATCACCTGGGTGAACGCGTCGGGCGATTCGGGCGGCGCCGATTGCGTGGGCAGTTCGGGGAACAACCGGGGCTACGGCTTGCAGGTGGACGTGCCGGCGGCCATACCGGAAGTAACGGGGGTGGGGGGCACGACGTTCAGCGAAGGCTCGGGGAACTACTGGGCCTCGACCAATTCGGGCACGCAATCTTCGGCTCTGTCCTACATTCCGGAAGTGGCATGGAACGACACGGCGCTGGATGGCACCCCTTCGTCGTCGGGCGGCGGGGCGAGCACCTTCTGGGCCAAGCCGTATTGGCAGGCGGTTGCGGGGGTGCCGTCGGACGGGGCGAGAAACGTTCCGGACCTATCGCTTTCGGCCTCGGTGTATCACGACGCCTACATGTTCTATACCGGAGGCAAGCTGGGATACGTGGGAGGCACGTCGGTGGGCACGCCGGTGTTTGCGGGCATGCTGGTGTTGCTGAACCAGAACCTGCTGGCGCGGGGGTTGATTTCGAATCCGGGGCTGGGCAACATCAATCCGGCGCTCTATTCGATGTGGCAGACCACGCCGGGAGCGTTCCACGATATTACGACCGGGGACAACCAGGTGAACCCGTGCCCGCGGCAGGCACGCACGTGCGATTCGACGCCGGTGGGTTATAGCGCGGGGCCGGGTTACGACCTGGTGACGGGGCTGGGATCGGTGGATGCGTACAACCTGGTGACGGCGTGGACCTCGGCGGGCAGCGCGATCACGAAGGTGGGGACGACGACATCGCTGCGGGCGAGCGACGCCATCGTAGTATCGAACAGCAGCGCCACCCTGACGGCGACCGTGACGGCGGTGAACGGCGGAACGCCGACAGGTACGGTGACCTTCGCCATGGGCAACCAGACGCTGGGCACGGCGGCGCTCGCGGGATCGGGCGGGACGGCGGCGGCCAGCGTGAATGTGAACGGTACCCAACTGGCGATGGGCACGAACACGATCAATGCGCAGTATGCCGGCGACGGTTCGTACAACGCATCGACCGGGGCGTTCACGGTGACGGTGGTAGCGCCGCCGGCGACGACGCCGGCGATTGCGGCGCTGACGAATGCGGCATCCTATCACACCACCTATGCGCCAGGGATGATTGCCGCGGTATTCGGTAATTCGCTGGCACCGGGAACGGAGGGCGCCCCATCGCTACCGCTGCCCGCGAAGATGGCGGGGGTGGCGGTGACGGTGAACGGCGTGGCGGCGCCGCTTTTCTATGTGTCGCCGACACAGTTGAACGTGCAGATTCCGTACGAGACGCCGGTGAACACGACGGTGACGGTGACGATCAACAACAACGGGCTGACGGGTTCGACTACCCTGCACACGGCGGCAGCCGCTCCGGGGATCTTCACCGACACGAACGGGGCTCCCGTGCCGAACGGGAGCCTGGCGCGGAACGGCGTGGGGACGCTGTTCATCACGGGGGAGGGAGCGGTGGCACCGGCACTGGCCACCGGCGCCACGCCATCGGCGGGAACTCCCCTGGCGGCGCTGCCCAAGCCCACCCATAGCGTGAGCGTGACGGTAGGCGGGGTGAACGCGGACATTCAGTTCATCGGGATTCCGAGCGGGCTGGCGGGCGTGACGCAGATCAACTACCAGGTGCCGGCGAACGCGCCGTTGGGGTCGTGGCCGGTGGTGGTGACAGTGGGCGGGGTGGCGAGTCCGGCGGCGACGCTGATGGTAACGCCGTAAAGGGGGCAGCGGGGGTTTGCGGGAAGGCACACGTGTGCCGCAGGCGGGGGTAAGAGTGGGGGCGTTGCGGGCGGCCGGGGCTTCGCGGACTTATCGCCGTGCGTATCCGGCCGCCAATGGTTGGAGCCCGATCTCTCCGGGGGCATTGGAATCGCTTTGTGGCGCTACGTTTACCCTCCAGCTTCGATCGCTTGGGCTCGCCGATATCAGATGGGACGGCGACACGCGCTATCCGCTCTCCATCCGCGGTTACAGGTTCGAACCTGAGATCTCCCCGCCGGCCCCATACGTATAGTTGGCAACCGTGCAGGCCTTAACGGCCCTACAGGGAGTTCGTTACCACCGGAATGCAACGTTCTCCTGGCCAGGAAGAAAAAACAGTTGGGCTGGCGCGGTGGGGCGCAAGCTCTATCCTCGATTTCAGAGTAACAGTGGGGTCAAGGGGGTTGGAGTACCGAAGCGCTACAACCGACTGAGTTCATTCAGGCGATTTTGCGGCATCGCGCGTGACTGACGCGCGGCCGGGCGGGAACACGAAGCTACCGCGCGGTCCATCCGCCATCGATCAGCAGCGTATGGCCGGTGATGAGAGAGGCCGCCGGCGAGGCCAGGAACACGACCGAGCCCGCCACGTCCATGGGCTGTCCGACGCGGTGCAGGGCGGCAATCCGTTCGACGACATCGGCGCGGAAGACCGGATCGGCGAGACAGTCGGCGGTGCCGGGGGTTTCGATAAAGGTAGGGGCAACCGCGTTGACGGTGATGCCGTACTTGCCCCATTCGACGGCGAGGCAGCGGGTGAGGTGCACGATGGCCGCTTTGGTCGCACAGTAGATGGATTCGGTGGGGAGGGCGACGAAGCCGGCCTGGGAGCTGACGTTGATGATGCGGCCCGCCTGCTGCCGGATCATGACACGACCGGCGGCCTGACTGGCAAAGAAGGTGCCTTTCACGTTGACGGCCAAGGTGAGGTCATAATCGGCTTCGCGCACGTTTTCGGCGAGATTGGCGGGCGCGATGCCGGCATTGTTGACGAGAATGTCGAGACGGCCGAAGTGGGAGACGGCGTCGTCGACGGCACGGAAGATCTGGTCGAGGCGGGTGACATCCATTTGCAGCGGGAGCGCGCGGCGGCCCAAGGCCTCGATTTCGCCGGGTAGGCCGCCGTGGGCATGGCAGTCGCGGAGACCCAAGGCGACATCGGCGCCGGCGTGAGCGAGGGCAAGGGAGATGGCGCGGCCGAGGCCGCGTGCCGATGCGGTGACGAGGGCAACCTTGCCGGACAGATCGAATTGAGGGAACGGATGCACAGAGACCAGACTAGCGGAATCGCAGTAGGGCGGGAGGACGGCTATTCGGGCCGGGAGTAGAGGGCCCAGGCGGTGGCCAGATCCTGCACCACGTGGCCAATGGATTTGTAGACGGTGATCTCGGCGGGAGAGCGGCGGCCTGGGACGTCGCCCGCGAGCACCTGGCCGATCTCGGCAACGATGTGGTCGTCGCCCACCAGGCCGGCTTGCCGGGCGCGCAGGAACTCCGCGCCCTGCTGGAGGATGCCTTCGCGGCTGTCGGCGATGAAGCGGGAGCGGACGACCAGGTCGTTATCCACTTCGGCGGGGCCGGCATGGCTGGAGCCGACGAGGTTGAGGTGGGTGCCGGGCCGGACCCAGGCGCCCTTCAGGATGGGTTCGGTGGCCGCGGTGAGGGTGCAGACGATATCGGATTGAGCGACGGCCTGCTCGACGCCGGCGACGGGGGCGATGGGCACGGTAAGTTCGGGTTGCATGCGATTGGTGAAGGCGCGCGCGCGTTCCGGCGAGCGGCCCCAGACGAGGATGGATTGCAGGCGGCGCACTTTGGCGATGGCGCGTACGTGGGTGGCGGCCTGTTCGCCGCAGCCGAGGATGGCAAGGCGTGCGGCGTCGGGACGGGCCAGCGCGGCGGTGGCCACGGCACTGGCGGCCGCGGTGCGGATGGCGGTGATCTCGCCGGCATGGACGAGGCAGAGGGGAGCGCCGGTACGGGAATCGAACAGAACGACGACACCCTGGTGAGAGGGTTGACCGGCCGCCGAGTTGCCGTGGAAGATCGAGATCAGCTTGGCGCCGAAGGGCGCATCGCCGCCGAGTGCGCCGGGCATGATGCCAAAGAGGCGGTTTTCGGAGAGGGGCAGGATGGAGCGCAGAAGCTGGCTGGTCTGGCCGCGGGAAAAGGCGATCATGGCATCGCGCACGATGGGGATGGAGAGGTCGAAGGTAAGGCGGCGGGCGACTTCTTCGCGGTCGATGAAGCGGATCGACATTTTCCCAGGATAGATCGCGGAGGCGGGATCGATCGTAGCGCGCGGTGGGGTGGCCTCGGCTAGACTGAAAAGTTCAACCCGGGGCTGCACGCGTCGCTGACCGCCGACGGCAAGAGCATCGTGTACACCGTCAACCGGCCGCGCACGGAGATCTGGATTCTGGAAGGGCTGCAGCGGCCGCGGCCATGGTACATGCGGCTGCTGGGGCAGTGAGCGCGGAGGGGCGGGAGTGGGGCGCTACTCGACGGCCTGCTGGATTTTGTCGTTGTCTTCGAGCACGTCGCGCACCTTCTCGGTAAGCGCCGCCGGCGTGAACGGCTTTTGCAGGAACGGCACTTCCTTTTGCAGGATGCCGCTGTTCAAGATGGCGTTGTCGGTGTAGCCCGACATGTAGAGCACCTTGAGATCGGGACGCTGGTCGAGCAGTTGGTCGGCGAGTTCGCGTCCGTTCACCTTGGGCATCACCACGTCGGTGATCAACAGCTGGATGGCGCCGCGGTAGTGGTCCGCGAGACGCCGGGCTTCCATCGGATCGGCCGCGGCAATGACTTTGTAGCCCTCCCGGAGCAGGGTTTCGCGCACCAGGTTGCGGACCATTTCATCGTCTTCGGCGAGCAGGATGGTTTCGGTGCCGCGCGCCAGGGCCTTTCGCCCGCTCGCCGCTTCGGCCACCACCGGCTGATCGATGCGGGGCAGATAAACCTTCACGGAGGTGCCGCGTCCCAACTCGCTGTAGACATCGACGGTACCGCCGCTTTGTTTGACGATGCCGAATACCGTGGACAGCCCGAGTCCGGTGCCGCGCCCGGTTCCTTTGGTGGTGAAGAAGGGCTCGAACAGGCGCGCGCGGGTGGCGGCATCCATGCCGGTGCCGTTATCGCTCACCCCCAGCAGGATGTAGGAACCGGGCTTCACGGCGATGTGCCGGCCGGTGTATCGTTCATCCAAATGAATGTTGGCGGTTTCGATGGTGAGCACCCCACCGCGGGGCAGGGCGTCGCGCGCGTTGACGGCGAGGTTCATCAGCACCTGCTCGATCTGGCCGGGGTCGGCGCTGACGCGGCCCAGGTCCGCCGACAAAGCCAGGCGGAGTTCGATATCTTCTCCGATCAGCCGCTGCAACATGGTGCTGAGGCTGGAGACCAGCTTGTTGAGTTCGAGGACGCGCGGCTGGAGCACCTGGCGGCGGCTGAAGGCGAGGAGTTGTTTGGTGAGCGCGGCGGCCCGCTCACCGGCCTTCATGATCTGCTCCACCGAATGGCGATTCGGGTCCTGAAGGGCAAGGCCATTCAGAATGAGCTGGCTGTAACCGGTGATGATGGTCAACAGGTTGTTGAAGTCGTGGGCCACGCCGCCGGCCAGCATGCCGACCGCTTCCATCTTCTGCGCCTGACGGAGTTGCTCTTCGAGGTGGTGCTGATCGGTAACATCCACGAGCACGGCCAAAGCCACGGCCTGCCCGCCGTATGCGATCTCGCGGACGGTCATCTCCACATCGATGACGCGACCGTCGCGGGTGCGATGGCGCCAGAAGCGCGCTGCCGCGCGGCCGTGATCGTTCCACTCGGCCAGGAAGCGGTCCGCCTCTTCCTGAACCTGCACGTCGGAGAATTTCATCTTCTGGAACTCTTCCGCCGGGTAGCCGTAGAGGGCGCGGGCGGCCGCATTCACTTCCAGGAACTCGCCGGTCTGGGGTACAAAAACACACATCGGCTGCGGGTTCTCTTCGAACAGAAGACGGAACTTTTTGTCTTTGTCTTTGAGTAGCTGCTTGGCCGGCATGCGGGTCCCAACCACAGAATAACGAGTTGATTAGAGCCTGCTCAATTCACCTGGGCGAGGCGTTGTTCGATAGAGTACACCGATATCACCGCCGCGCCAGCGCCAAGGCACCATATAGTACGCTATCGTCGCCCAGGACCCCCTGTACCACGTCCAGCCGTGCCGAAGACCAGCGAGTGACCTGGCGCCGGAGCTCGTGGCGGAGGGGTGTGAACAAACGATCACCCGCCTTGGCAATGCCGCCGCCAATCACGATGCGGGCCGGATTCAACAGCATGATGGCGGCCTTCAAACCCAGGGCGAGGTCCACCACATAGCCGGCCACGAAGGAAGGGTGGTGCATCAGTTCGCGCGCGCTCTTTCCATGGTCGCGGGCGAGCCAGAGCCCGCAACACATGCGCTCCAGGCAGCCCCGCGCGCCGCAGAGGCACTCGGGACCATCGGGCCGCACGGTGAGATGGCCGATCTCGCCGGCGAACGAATCGGCGCCGCGCCAGACCTCACCCGCATGGTAAATGCCACCGCCGATGCCGGTGGACAGGGTCATGTAGAAGAGCGGCGAGTATCCCCTGCCGGCGCCGAATTCGCCTTCGCCGATGGCGCCGGCGTTGGCGTCGTTATCCATGACGACCGGGCAACCGGCGAGTTCCCGAACGTAGCCACAGAGGTCGAAATCGGCCCACCCGCCGACATGGGTGGACAGCACCACCCGCTGGGCGGAGTAGTTCACCGGGCCCCCAAAACCGATGCCGCAGCGTGCAAAGCGGCAATCGCGGGTCCAGGCACAGACGATCTCGCGGATCTGCCCGAGCATCCAGTCCCGCCCGCCGGCGGCATCGGTGGCCCGCGATTCGCGGCGCGCCATGCGGTCGCCGTCGAATGCCGCCAGAGTGAACTTGGTTCCGCCGATATCGATGGCCAGAATCATCGAAGCCCTCCACATGCCTGCTTTGCGCGCCCGCGGAGCGGCCCGGCGGCTGCCCCGCGGAGCGGCCCGGCGTCTAGGGGTAAACGCCGGCGGCTTGGAAGTCGCCGGCTTTCACGATGGAAAGCGCCGCCGGATCGATATGTTTGCGGAAGGCGGCGTTGATATCCTCGGGCGTCAGCGCCTGGATCTTCTGCTCGAGTTGCTCGTCCCACCGCATGGTGCGCTGTTGCTGCTCGTGGGACGCCAACAGGGAAAGCAGCGCCGCGTCCTGCGAACGGGACACGAGGCGGGAGGCCAGGTAGGCCTTCCTGGCTTCGTCCACTTCCGCGGGGGTGAAACCGATTTTGAGGGTGCGCGCCAGCTCGTCGGTGAAACTGGCCTCCACCTTGGGGCCGTTGGCGGGATTGAGGCTCACGGTGCCGGAGAGCAGCGCGGAATCGCCCTCCACCGGAATGGTGACGCGAGCGTTGGCGCCATAGCTGAGGCCTTCGCGGTTGCGGATGCGATCGGAGATGTGGGAGGTGATCGGCCCGCCGAACAGATAGCCGGCCAGGAGCATGGCCGGATAGTCGGGGTGGGTGTCCGACATCTGGAAACGGACGCCGGCTTCGAACTGGGCGTTGGCCTTGTCGGGCGTTTCGATTTTGCGGTTCAGCGGGGCTACCTTCTTATATGCCGCGGCAATGGGCTTGTAGGCCATGGCGGTGTTCCATCCGCCGAGGAGCTCGGCGGCGGCCTTCTCGACCGCGGCCCGGTCCACCGGACCCACCACGGCGAATACGCCGTAATTGGCGCCGTAGAAGCGGTCGTGGAACTGCTTCACGCCGGCGAGCTCGAGTTTCTTCAGGTCCTGGAGCTGCTCTTCGCGGGTGGGGTTGAAGAGGGCATCGCCCCGGGCCCACGGACTGAGGTGGCGCTGCAACATCTCGGCGGCAAGCTGGGTGGGCTCGGTGGGCGGGTTCTCGAGCGCCTTGATACGCTGCGAGAGCATGCGGTCGAACTCGACGGCCGGATAGGCGGGCTGCTTGAGCATCTCCACGGCGAGCCGCAGCGCCGGCAGGAAGTTGGCGGCGGGCGCGATGATGGTGGCGTTGGCTCCGGAAAGTCCGGCAGGGGCGCCGCCGAAGCCGCCGCGGCCGCCGCCACGCCCTCCGCCGAAGCCGGCGCCGCCACCGCCCGAGACCACGATGCGGGCGTTCAGCTTCTGCATGTCATCGGCGAGCTGCTGGCGGTTGCGGGTCGTAGTGCCGGCGGCGATCAGGCTGCCGGCAAACTGCGCGGCCGCGTTGGTACCGGCCAGGGTGGCAGCGTCGCCGAACCGCAGTTCGATCACCGCCGACACCATGTCGTTGGCAGTCTTTTTGGTGAGCGTCACTAATCTCATTCCGTTGGCCAGCCGGGAACGTACGGTGCGTGCCTCGATGTTGGCGGGGGTGGGATCGAAGGCTTCGGCGCGGCTGATGGTGACCGAGCTCTGGTAGTTCTTGAGGAGGGCTTCGAGATCGGGCGTTTCGGGCACGGTGGTGCGGTCCGGGGCGGCATCGGGAATGTAGTAACCTACGGTGCGGTTGGAAGCCTTGCAGTACATCCTGGCCACGCGCACCAGGTCGGCGGGCTGCACGTCTTTGAGGCGGTCGTGTTCCAGGAACATGAGCCGCCAGTCACCCTGGGCGATGGCGGTGTTCAAGGCACCGGTGGCGATGGACTGCGGATCGGAGAGCTGGTTTTCGAGGGTGCGCAGCATTCCCATGCGCACGCGGTCGACTTCCTGCCGGGTCGGCGGATTCGTCACCACGCCCTCGAGGGTCTCGATCAGCGCTTTGCGGGCCTCCTGGAGCGACTGCTCGCGGTTGAGCGAAGCCTGCAACACAACCAGCCCGGGATCGTGGAGCATGGCGGAAGACATGCTTGCCGATTCGGCCTTTTTGGTTTCGACGAGGGCTTGATAGAGGCGGCCCTGGGCCGCGCCGCCGCCGCGCCCGCCGCGGAATCCGCCAGCGCCGCCGCCGCTCATCACGCCGGCCAGGACTTGCAGGGCGACGGCATCCGGGTGTCCGGCCGCCGGCCCATGGTACGCCACGATGACGTTCTGCCCCTGGCCCACCCGCCGCAGCTCGACGAATCGCTCGCCATCCTGGGGCGGCTCGACGGTGTAGGTCTGCTCCAGCTTGCGCGCGGGACGGGGAATCGCGCCCAGGGTCTGGGACACGAGGGTCAGGGCGCGGGCCTCGTCCATGCGGCCGGTGATGACCAGCACGGCATTATCGGGCTGATAATACTTGTTGTAGAACGCCTCCAGGCGGTCCACCGGGACTCGTTCGAGATCGTCCTTGGAGCCGATGGTGGACTTGCCGTAGTTGTGCCACAGGTACGCGGTGGCCTCGACGCGCTCGCGCAGAATGCTCTGCGGGCTGTTTTCGCCGCGCTCGAACTCGTTGCGCACCACGGTCATTTCGGTGTCGAGAATCTGGCGGGTGAACTTGATGTTGCGCATGCGGTCGGCTTCCAGGCCGAGCGCCCATTGCAGATTTTCTTCGGTGGCGGGGACGGTCTCGAAATAGTTGGTGCGGTCATAGGAAGTGGTGCCGTTCCACGCCGCGCCGTGGTTGACGATTTCGGTTTTGATCTGGCGGCCGTTGGTGGTTTCGATAAAGTCGAGGTGCTCGAGGAGGTGCGCCATACCGGTCTCGCCGTAGCCTTCGTGGCGCGAGCCGACCAGGTAGGTGACATTGATCGTGACCTTGGGATTGGCCGGGTCCGGGTACAGCAGCACCTTCAACCCGTTAGGGAATCCGTATTCGGTGATGCCACCGATGGAGGCTCGTTTCTCGACACCGGAGGGCAGGCTCTGGGTGAAACCACAGAGCGCCAGCAACAGGACGAGGGCCGAAGCCGCGGAGACGGTTCGGGTGCGATGGGCGGCGGGGGCGATGAACGGCGCCGCAATGGGGTGCGTTTCGGGCAGCGATGAGTCGCGCCCCAGACCAGCGGGTGTGCGCCACGACCGCGGGCGAGGACTGGCAGAGACCAGGCGGAAAAGGACACGAGTGGGCATGATGGACCGGTTCTGACAAGGCGCCGGACCGGGGCCGGAGGTTACGGTGGTTAACCATGGCGCTTGGCCACCAGCCTCGCGCTGGCATGATCGGCGGCGGGCTATGCTCGCACCGCTGCCGGATGATGCACTATAGGATTATGATGCGATTCGCTCTCTTGCTTGCGCTAGCTACGGCCGGGGTGTTCGCCGCCACACCCGCGCTGATGCCGCTGCCCACGAAGATGGAGACTTCGGCGGGCACGTTGCCGGTGGATGGCAACTTCACGGTAGCCGCCACGGGCAGCTCCGATGCGCGGCTGGAGCGGGCGCTCCAAAGGTTCCGGGCGCGGCTGGCGCGGCAGACGGGCATGCCGATGATCGCGCCCAAACCGGAAGATGCCGGCAAGGCGACGCTGCGGGTGGAATGCGCCGCGGCCCCCGCCTATCCCACGCTCGGCGAAGACGAAAGCTACACGCTGGAGATCGCGGCCGACGGGGCGCGGCTGAAATCGGCCACGCTCGACGGGGCGTTGCACGGGCTGGAGACGTTCGCGCAGATGGTGACGCTCGGCCCGGACGGATTCCAGGTTCCGCTGGCACGGATCGAAGACCAGCCGCGCTTCGCATGGCGCGGGCTCATGATCGACGTGGCGCGGCACTGGATTCCGGTGGCGGTGATCGAACACAACCTGGATGCCATGGCGGCGGTGAAGATGAACGTGTTCCACTGGCACCTGTCCGACGACCAGGGTTTCCGCGTGGAGAGCAAGCGGTATCCGCGGCTGCAGGAGATGGGGTCGGACGGCCACTACTACACCCAGGACCAGATCCGCCACATCGTGCAATATGCGAGCGACCGCGGCATTCGGGTGATTCCGGAGTTCGACGTGCCGGGGCATACGACCAGCTGGTTTCCGGGGTATCCGGAATTGGCGAGCGCGCCCGGGCCATACAGCATCGGACGCACGTGGGGGATCTTCGATCCCACGATGGACCCCAGCCGCGAGGAGACGTACCAGTTCCTGGACAATTTCTTCGGGGAGATGGTGCAGCTGTTTCCCGATCCGTTCTTCCACATCGGCGGCGACGAAGTGAACGGGCGGCAGTGGACGCAGTCGCAGAAGATCCAGGACTGGGCGAAGCAGAACAACCTGAAGGACAACCACGCCATTCAGGCGTACTTCAACCAACGCCTGCTGAAGATTCTGGACAAGTACGGAAAGACGATGGTGGGGTGGGACGAGATCCTGCATCCCGACCTGCCGATGGCCAGCGTGATCCAATCCTGGCGCGGGCAGAACGGGCTTTCGCAGGCGGTGGAAGCGGGACACCGGGCGATTCTGTCGTGGGGCTATTACCTCGACCATATGCAGCCGGCGAGCTATCACTACGGGATCGAGCCGCTGGCGGGCGCGGCGGGACAGCTTTCGGCGGAGCAGGCGGCGCGGGTGCTGGGCGGGGAGGCATGCATGTGGGAAGAGTATGCCAGCGCCGAAACGGTGGACTCGCGGATCTGGCCGCGGGCGGCGGCGGTCGCCGAACGTTTCTGGTCGCGCAAAGAGGTGATCGACGCCAGCGAGATGTACCCGCGGATGGAAGCCATCAGCCGGCTGCTCGACTGGACCGGGGTGCAGCACCGCACCGGATATCAGCCGATGCTCGACCGGCTGGCGGGAGGACGCCCGGCGGGCGCGCTGCGCGTGCTGGCGGACGCAGTGGAGGCGCAGGGTTTGGGACAGCGGGCGCGGGCGCAACGGTATACCAGCCTGACGCCGCTGAACCGGCTGGCGGATGCGGCGCGGCCGGAGAGCGAAAGCGTGCGGCTGATGCAGGCAGCGGCGGCGCGGGTGATCGCCAATCCGGCAGCGGAGGCGGATGTGAAATCGCTGCGGGAGCAGTTCGCGCGGTGGGCCGCCAACGATGCGCCGTTTCAGAAGCTGGCGGAGGGCGACGCGATGCTGACCGAACTGAAGGGGCTGTCGGCGAATCTGGCGGAGTTGGGCACGACCGGCCTCGAGGCTCTGGATTACCTGGCCGCCGGAAAGGCGCCGCCCGCCGATTGGGTGGCCGGGAAAACGCAGGCGCTGGCCCGCATGCAACCGGCACAGGGGCAGCGGCGCGGGGCGCAGCCGCGAGTGGCCGGAGCGGCCAACCCGGAGGTGACGCTGGCGGCGGCGCGGCCGGTGAAGATGCTGGTGGACGAACTGGGGCGGAAGCCGCGCTGAAGACGATGCGCTACGTGGTTCGCACGCTTGCGAAGACGCCCGGATTCACGATGGTGGCGATCGTCACCCTGGCGCTCGGAATCGGCGGGACCACCGCCGTCTTCAGCGTGGTGAACGAGATGCTGTTGCGGGCGCTGCCGCTCGATGAGCCGCAGCGGCTGGTGTTCATTTCCGCGTCGGACCCGCAACGCGGGGTGATCTCGGGGCGTTTCTCGCTGATCAGCTACGAACATCTGCGCGACAGCAACCGCTCGTTTGCGGGCATCGCCGCGTTCACAGGAGAAGGCCTGACACTCACCGGCGCGGGCGATCCGGAACAGCTCCGGGCGGCGCGTGTTTCGCCGGATTTTTTCCGGGTGCTCGGATCGGCGCCGCTGCTGGGGCGGGCATTCCGGGACTCGGACACCGCGCCGGGGGTGGTGATCAGCCACGGGTTGTGGCAGCGGCGCTTCGCGTCCGATTCGCAGATTCTGGGCAAGCCGGTGACGCTGGCGCAGAGGGTGTACACGATCGTCGGCGTGATGCCGGCGGACTACGGGTTTCCGTTTCCGGGTGTGGACGTGTGGCTGAGCAAGCTGATCGAGTACTCCGGGTTCCAGCCGCAGCAGATCCGGGACGGGGCGGGCTACCTGGCGTCGATCGCGCGGCTGAAGCCGGGCGTGACGCTGGCGGAGGCCAATGCGGAGTTGGACGTGCTGTTCCAGGGGTATCGGCAGGAGCATCCGCGGAATCCCGATGCCGATCCGCACGGCCGGCTGGACGCCGTGCCGTTGCAGGAAAGCGTGGTGGCCGATATCCTGCCCATGCTGCTGATCTTGTCGGGCGCGGTCGGGCTGGTGCTGCTGATCGCGTGCGCGAATGTGGCGGGGCTGCTGCTGGCCAGGGCGACCAGCCGGGGAAAAGAGATGGCGGTGCGCGCGGCGCTGGGGGCGGGCAGAGGGGTGCTGGTGCGGCAGTTGTTGAACGAGAGCCTGGTGCTGGCCGCGGCGGGCGCCGCCCTGGGGATCCTGATGGCGGCCTGGGGCGTGTCGCTGGCGGGGCGGTCGATTCACGTGGACCTGGCGGTGCTGGGGTTCACGGTGGCGGTTTCGGTGGCGACCGGCGTGGTGTTCGGACTGGTGCCGGCGCTGGCGGTTTCCCGGCCCGAGTTGAACGGCATTCTGCGGGACAGCGACGGGCGAACGATCGGCAGCGCGCGGCGGCATCGTGTGCGAAGCGTGCTGGTGGCGGCACAGATGGCGCTTTCGATGGTGCTGCTGATCGGCGCGGGGCTGCTGGCGGAGAGCTTCCGTTATTTGCAGAACGTGAAGCCCGGGTTCGACCCGCGCCACACCCTGGCCATGGGGATCTCGCTGCCGGCGGCGCGTTATCCCACCGAAGTGCGGCGGGCGCAATTCCTCCAGGAGGTCACCGGACGCATCGCGGGTTTGCCGGGAGTGGAGTCGGCCGCGGCCTCGCTGGGACTACCGCTGACGGTCAGCGTGATGGCGCCGTTCCTGGCCGAGGGGCAACCGGAGCTGCCGATCGGCCAGCGTTCGCTGGCGGTGTGGAACGCGATCACGCCGGACTACTTCCGGACGCTCGGCATCCGGCTGGTGCGGGGGCGGAGCTTTTCGTGGAGCGATGACGCGGCGGCGCCACGGACCATCATCGTCAGCGAGTCGCTGGCCCGGCGCTTCTGGCCGAAGGAGGACGCGATCGGGAAGCACATCCGGTATGCGCGCCGCGAGATCGCAGCCGAGGTGGTGGGGGTAGCGGGGGAGGTGAAGACGCGCGGCCTCGAAGCGGAATCGGACATGGTGTTCTACACGCCGTACCCGCAATTCGCCTGGCCGAACGTAACGATCACGCTGCGCACGGCGGGCGATCCGCGGCATTTGGCGAACGCGGCCAGCGCGCAGGTGTTCGCGCTCGACCGGGACCTGCCGGTGACGCATGTACGAACCATGGAGGAGTACCTGGACAGCACGCTGAGGGATCGGCGGCGGATGATGTACTTCATCACGGGGTTTGCCGGCGTGGCGCTGGTGATGGCGCTGATCGGGCTGTACGGAGTGATGTCGTACGCGGTGGCGCAGCGCACGGCGGAGATCGGCGTGCGGCAGGCGATCGGGGCGCAGCGGGGGGACATCCTCCGGATGGTGCTGGCGCAGGGATTGCGGCTGAGCCTGGCGGGGATCGGCGCGGGCCTGCTGGCGGCGGCGGGACTGACGCGGCTGATCGCGCGGATGCTGTATCACGTGAGCGCGGTAGACCCGGCGACATTCATGGGGATTCCGGTTCTATTTCTGGCGGTGACACTGGCCGCGAGCGGGATTCCCGCCTGGCGGGCGGCGCGGGTGGATCCGGTGGAGGCTCTTCGATCGCGTTAATCGCCTGGCGGATGCGATCGAGCCATCCGGGGCGGGTCTCGCGGTTCCAACGTTCGGCCAATGCCGACTGCCATTCCGGAGTGGAGGTGCGGAGCTCGCCGAGGTCGGGCCGGTCGCGCGCGGGCAGCGCGTCATGGAGCAGGCTGCCGCAGCGGTCGCAATCGGCGAGGTGCTCGAAGAGCTCTTCGAGGCCGGTGGCGCAGTCGCCATCCACAAGGGATGCGACATCGGCGGCACTGAGGCAGGAGGGCTCGGCGGGGCCGGGGTCGCCGGCGCGCAGGGAATCGGCGTAGTCTTCGGCATCGGTAAGCTGCGCCAGGCGGTCGATGGCCTGGTCGATTTCGGCGGGCGCGAGTTGCAGGGCGGCGATGGCAGCGATGGCCTGCGGCGTCAGACCGTGGCGGTAGTAGAGCCAGAAGACCCAGCGATCACGGTCGCCAGCAGTGGCGAGCGCGCGCGCGGTCCGGCCGAGCAACAGCGAGCGGGCGGATTGTTCGACGGCGTGGTTCTGGGCGATTTGCGACCGTAGGAAGTCGAGGGCGGCGGCGGAGGCGAGGGCCCGAAGCCAGGCGGGGCCGTGTCCCTTCGCTGCCGGCAGTTGGCCCTGGAGCTGGACGAAGACCTGTTCGGTGAGCCGATCGATATCGTCGGGGGTGGGCCGCGACCAGCGCCGCAGAGTCCGGGCTGCGCTACCTGCAATAACAGGTTGCGCCGAGCGGATGAACGGCAGCCAGTCGTCCGGGACCTGATTCATTCGATCACGGTTTTAGGGAGTATATCACCGGGAGGGGCGGTGGAGGAGCGCAATTGGAAAGGGATCAGTTGCGCGGTGGGGAATGAGACGGGGATGCCGGCGCGGGACCGGGCTTGCCCTGCGGATTGACCGATCGCCAGGCGGCGGCGAAGCGGCCGGCCAACTCGTCGATGGTATCCATGGTGGCATCGAGAAGCGTTTTGGGATCGCAGAGGAGGACGGTTTCGATGTCCCAGGTGGGTATGGCGGACTTGAGATTGGGGTCGCGCACGAGCACCACGGGCTGATAGAGACCCAGGTTGAAAGCGACGGCGAAGGGGCCGCGATTGTTGCGGACGGACATGATGCGCAGGCCGACGAATTCGGTGGCCGACGGGTCCACGGGAACGCCGGCGTCCTTGAGGCGGCTTGCGAGGCGGGTTTGCAACTCGGTCTGGGTGAGGCCGGCTTTGGTCAACTCGGTGGCCAGGGGATCGAGCACGACGTTGACGGATTTCAGGCCGCGCATGGTGGCCCGGTCGATGGCCGCGTCGCCCGACGCGCGGAGGAGCGAAGCGGCCAGAAGGACTGAGGAAAGCAACCGAGCCTGCGACCTCATGATTCGATCGTATGACGGATTGAGCGGGGGCGGGGTGCGGCTTGGTACAGCCCGGGCGTGGCGCGGGCGGATTACGGAACGAGGATGAAACGTTCGATGGCGATGCGGGCGCTTTTGTCGGCGCGGGCGCGGGCGCGGTGGAACATCACCTTAAAGATGCTGTAGGAGCCGGAGGTGCCGGCGGGGATGGGGAAATCCAGCAACTCGGGCACGGGCGTTACCGGCTCGCGGGAAAGGTCCGGCTGGGAGAGGACGGGTACCTTGCCGAGATAGAGCGCGGGGGAGTAGGCGAGGTCGGACTGCAACAGGAACAGTTCGAGCGAGACGGTGTCGGGATGGCGGTCGGCATTCCAGATCTGGACCTGGACTTTACGGCAGCAGGTGAGATCGATGGGATCGTCGAGCGCCTGGCGGGCTTCCATCTGAAGCGGCCAGTGGTCCGTGGTGCTGAACGAGAGCTCGTCCGGGCGGCCCTTGCGGTAAAAGGAATTGAACGGCGGACGGCGGTAGCTGAAGCGGTAGAACCAGTATTCGCCGCCGAAGGGGATGCCGAAGGGGCGGGTGGGCATGCCGTTGAGACCGTAGTTCGCCGGGCGGGGAGCGACCAGGAGGGGCACGGGCCGGACTTCGGGCAAAAGCACTACGCCGGGGAAACTGCCGTCGGGGAAGGAGCCGGACTCCGGAATCGCATCGGGACGGGGAGTGGCGCGGGCGTCCTCGGGGCGAGCGGGATGCTCCGCATCGCGCGTGCCGGGCGGCTGTTCGCCGTAGAAGACCTGGCGCAGCATGGCGCGGAGGCTCTCGATAATGCTGTGCGGCGCGCGGCCAAACTCGTTGGCCATGCGGGGGTGCTGGATGACGCGTCCGGTGAGCCCGCCGACGGTGAGCCCGGAGGCGAGGATGAGGGTGAGGACGGCGCCGAATGCGGCTTGCGGGAGGCTGCGGCGGCGGTCGAGATCGGCCACGCCGGCCGAAAAGGCGTAGACGGTGAGCAGGGCGGCGGCAGTGGCCAGCAGGCAGCCGGCCAGCAGCGGAAGCTCCATCAGCAGGGCCAGGACGCCCCCCTGGAAGCACAGCGCCACGGACAGAGCGGGGGCGATGGATCGGAGCAGCCAGGGACGGGGCGGCTCGTTTTCGCCGAACATGCCGGTGGGAAGGACGGAAAAGAACGGCTGCTCGGCGAGGGGATGAAGCAACCGCCATTGGGAGTAAAGCAGGCGCGTGGCGCTGACCACCAGCGCCAGGGCCGCAGCCAGGGCGGCGGGCGAAAGCTGGGTGAAGAGAATCATCGCCGGCGCGAACCATACGGCGGCGGTGGAGGTGCGCAGGGTGACGCGGAACACGTCATCGCGCTGATCGGAGGGGATGGCCAGGTAGAGGAGGAGCGTGATGCAGGCGCTCCAGGCCCACGCAAAGGCGGCGTACCCGAAGGCGTGGAGCAAGAGGGACGTCCAGGTGAAACGGTGCAGCCGCGGGGAAACCGCGGCAATCCAGACGATCCAGCCGGTGGCCACCAGGCCGGCGCACTGGATGACAGGCGTAAGGCGGCGCCCGAACCGTTTACCCAGGGCGAATGCAGGTCGTCGGGGAGGATCGGGCGGGCCGGAATCCGAGCCGATTATCGAGTACTGCACGGAACTAGTGTATACGACACCGCGGGACGCTGGGGAGTTCCTAAGGTGAAATCGTACGGTAATGTGACGTACGATGGGCGGGTATATGGAAGCGCTCTTACTGAAGGAATACATGAAGCTGGAGATGGTCCGCATGGAGGAACCGGCGGTGGGCCCGGAGGATGTGCTGGTGCGGGTGCGGGCCTGCGGAATCTGCGGCAGCGACGTGCACGGGCTGGACGGGTCCACGGGGCGGCGGATCCCGCCACTGGTAATGGGCCACGAAGCAGCGGGGGAGGTGGTGAAGACCGGGGCGGAGGTGGGCGATTTGCGTCCCGGCGACCGGGTGACCTTCGATTCGACGATCTATTGCGGGCGCTGTTACTACTGCACGAGGGGGGACGTGAACCTGTGCGACCAACGGCAGGTGCTGGGGGTTTCGCCGGGCGAGTACCGCCGGCACGGCGCATTCGCGGAGTACGTGGCGGTGCCGCGGCGGATTATGTACCGGCTGCCGGAACAACTGTCGTACGAGCAGGCGGCGCTGATCGAAGCGGTCTCGGTGGCGGTGCACGCGGTGAACCTGACGCGGTTCGAGCTGGGAGCGAGCGCGGTGGTGGTAGGCAGCGGGATGATCGGGCTGCTGGCGGTACAGGCGCTGCGGGCGGCGGGATGCGTGCGCGTGATGGCGGTGGATGTGGAGCCGTCGCGGCTGGAATTGGCGGTGCGGCTCGGCGCCACCGATGCGGTGAATGCGAAGGAGCAGGACGCAGTGGAAGCGGTGCGCGAGCGCACGGGCGGGCGAGGCGCGGATGTGGCGCTCGAATGCGTGGGGGCTACCGACCCGGTACGGACGGCGATCGGCTGCGTGCGCAAGGGAGGCAGGGTGACCCTGGTGGGGAACATTGCGCCGAATATCGACTTGCCGTTGCAGGCGGTGGTGACGCGGCAGATCCGGGTGCAGGGGTCGTGCGCGTCGAACGGGGAGTACCCGGCGGTGATCGATCTGCTGGCGTCGGGCGCGATCCGGGTGGAGCCGTTGATCAGCGCGGTGGCGCCGCTGGCGGAAGGGCCGGATTGGTTTGCCCGGTTGTACCGGCATGAGGCCGGACTGATGAAGGTGGTTCTGCGGCCGTGAGGGGAGCCCGCCGGGCTACTTGGCCGGGGCGTAGAGCTGGGTCACTTTCAGGGTATGGACGCGGATCGAGACTTGGGAGTAGACGAGGAAACCGATGTTGGGGCCGAAGAAGTTCCGGAAGGGCAGGTCGTGTACGAGGCGGCCGTCGATCTGGAACAGCAGGCGGTCTCCGGACTTCTCGACGGCCAGCCGGGTGGGCGTGTCATCACCTGGCAGGAAGGGGAATTTCTGCCAGTCCACGAGAGGATCGAGCGAGTTATCGTCCTGGCGATAGATCCGGAACGAGCGGTCGGAACGAACGGTGAAGGCGTACAGGTGGTCCGCATCCTGTAACCCCCAGATCAAACCGTAGTAGCTTCCCTCCACTCCGGCGGTGCGGGAGATGGCAGCTTCGATCCGGAAGTCGGAGGCATCTTCCAGCCGGATGGTTTTCCAGGTGAGCCAGGACTTGTCGGGGCGCTGGTGCGAAAACAGGTAGGCGCCGTCACGAACGGCCAGTTCGTGAAAGGTCTCCGACCATTTATTGCGGTTGTCGGAGAAGTCTTCTTCGAAGATCGTGCGTTCGCGCCAGGGGAACTCGACGATCTGATTGAATTCGTGAACCAGGCCGTTTTGGGGATCGATGCGGAATACCAGCCACCAGGCGCCGGCGCCCTGCGCGGGACAGAAGTAGTCGCGTGCGACGGAGCCGGACCTGAGGGTGACGCGGGCGCCGGAGGCGGCGAGCGGAGCGTCATTGGAATAATTGTGGACCGCGCAGTAATATTTGCCATCGAGCCATTTGGCGATGCCGATGCGCTCCGGGCCGAAGCCGTGCTGCACGTCGCCTTCGTGCGAGACGAATGGATCGGCATCGGGCCGGCCGCGCTCGCTGTAATTGATCAGGGAGGCGGCACGGCTGCGCTCGACCCGCAGGTGGAGGTCGAGATCGCGAGGCGCGGCGTTCCAGGTGAGGGTGATTTCGGCGGTCGAGCCGAGCGTACCGGAGGCGGACGCCGGGAGCGCGGTAATGGGCGGAAGGCGGAAGTGCGTTTCGAGGACCGTGCGGAGGAGGGTGTTGAACTGGTCCTTGGCGCCGGCACTTCCGGGGTGCAGGTGGCCCACCATATGGGTGCGGTGCCGCACTTCGGGATCGACGCGATCGAGGATGGAGTCAGTCACGCCGCCGTAGTTGACGAGAACGATGACCGCATTGGGCCGGCCTTTGGCATAGTCGGTGAGCGCATCGGAGAAGTTTGTCGCCGAGGGTTTCAGGTACTGTTTGCACTCGATTTCGAGGATGGACGCTTCCGGCGCCGTGATGGGATCGGTGACGAGGGAATAGTCGGGCTGGATCCCTCCGGTGCGCTTCTTGCTACGGGGGTTGGTGAGGGGCGAACGCATCTCGGCCCAGACATGGAGGCGGGGCGGGGCGAGGTCGACGGTGGCCAGGTGGGAGCCGGAGAACGAGAATTTGAGGCTGCCGTTGAGCACATGAATGCGAACCGGGAGGCAGCCCAAGGCTTCGAGGATCTGCGTGAAGACCCAAGTGGAGTAGAGCTCGTGGCGCATTTGCCAGAACGGCAGGGAGAGCACGGCCCAGAGGACGCTGGCAAGACGGTCCTGGGTAATCGGGAGCTTGGGTACGCGGCGCCAGATGTCGTCGAGCTTTAAAATGGCGCTCTCGATGGACGCTGCCATGGCGGCCGGCTGTTCCGAGGAGGCCCGGCGCGCCAGGCTGTGGGCGTTCTGGACGACCGAACCGGCCCAATAGTCCCCTTCCAGTTGCCACAGGAGATCGGGCGGCCAGGATGGAGCGTTTTCGCCGGGCTCCGGGACGGCGGAGCGGGACGCTTCGCGAAGGGCGTCGTGGCCGGCGCCATAGCGGGCGCTCTCTTCGAGGACCTGGAGGAGAACCGGCCAGAGCCTTTCGAGGCGGGTATCCAGCTCGAGATTTCCGGAGATGGGGAGAGGCGGCGCGGACTTCGGCCATCGGCCGGCGCGGTATTCGCGGAGCCACTGCTGTATGCCGGTGTCGAGCAGACGGTGGTTGGAATCGGGAAAAGCGCTGGGGATTTCCCAGAGCAGCGGCCGGTTCCACTGGTTGGAAAAAAGGGTTTCGGAAACGGATCTCCAGCGTTTGAGCCACTCTTTGAAATGCTCCAGGTCGAAACGGAGCGGCTCCACGGAGGCGCCGAAGTCATAATCGATGCGCATCGACTGGTTGGAGCGCTTGACGCCGGCCCGCTCGAAGACGACGAAGAGGTCGGACATCATGGCGGCGTAGGGCGCCACGGCTTTGAAGAACGCGACGACAAACGCTTCGACGGAGACGTTCGACGCAAGGAGCTGCTCGAAATCGCCTTCCTCGGGGAGTGCCAGGTGGGTACGGATTTCGTCGATCAGGGGCTGATCGTAATTCTTCGGATCGATACCGCCGTGGCGGACGAGAAAGGACCAGATGGAAAGAGGGCTGTCCAGCACCTCGGGAGGGCCGTCATCGATGCTCATGGGCCGAGTACCTCCGGGAGAGCGCTCACTGTTCATAATGGCACCGTTGAATGGCCGCGAGGGCGGGCGGGGTAGAATAGAAGTAAATGCGGTTCTGTCTGTGTGTGTTGGCAATCGCGATGGGTTCGCTTTGGGCGGCCGAGCATCCCGGTGAGACGCTGCGCGGAAAGCTGGCGATTCATCCGGGGCATCCGGCGACGCTCGAAACGGCGGATCACAAGACGGTCCGGCTGGAGGGAGACGAGACCGTTCAGAAAGTTCTCCAGGATCCACGCATCAACGGGTTTGCGGTGCAGGCGCGCGGGCATTTCGCCGGCGTGGACCGGTTCGTGATCGATCCGAGCCATACGCATTCGCTTTTGGTACGTAAGGACGGTAAACTCAAGCTGATCACTTACTGGTGCGACGTATGCTCAATCCGCGCGTATACTCCAGGCCCCTGCGTGTGCTGCCGTCAGGAAACCACGCTCGACTTGCAGGACGAACCGGACTCGCAGTAGCATTCCTGCTCCTCCCGTTCATGCTCGAAGCCGCCAACTATGCCGCGCGAAAGACCGTGGTGGACGACGTCCAGGTAGTGCAACTGGAGGACACGGCGCATCATGTGCAGGTGTCGATCGCGCCGGCGGTGGGAAACATCGCGTTCGAGATCAAGGTCAAAGGCAAGAACATCCTGTGGTCGCCGTACCATGGGCCGGGCGAGCTGAAGGCCAACCCGCGGTTGTGCTGCGTGCCGTTTCTGGCGCCGTGGGCCAACCGTATCGACGGCGATGCCTACTGGGCGAACGGGAAGAAGTACCTGCTCAATGCGGAGCTGGGCAACCTGCGCCGCGACAATCACCAGAAGCCGATTCATGGGCTGATCACGTTTTCGCGGGAGTGGACGCTGGTGGCGGCGGAGGCGAACGAGCGCGGCGCGTGGGCGACGAGCAAATTCGAATTCTGGAAATATCCCGACCTGATGGCGCAATTTCCGTTCGCGCACAACATTACGATGACGTACCGGCTGCAGAACGGGGAAGTGGAAGTGGAGACCGCGCTGGAGAATCTTTCCGCGCAGCCGATGCCGGTAGGCATCGGGTTTCACCCGTATTTTCAGGTACAGGACGCGCCGCGGGAGGAATGGCGGGTGCACCTGGCGGCGCGCGACCACATGGTGCTGAACAACCTGCTGATCCCTACCGGCGAACGCAAACCGGTGGAATTCGCCGACCCGCATCCGCTGGGGGGATCGCAGCTCGACGATGTCTTTTCGAACCTGATTCGGGGAGCAGACGGACGGGCGCAGTTCTGGGTGCAGGGCAAGCAGCAGCGGATCACGGTGACCTACGGACCGAAATACACGGTAGCGGTGGTGTACGCGCCGGCGCGGGACTTCATCTGCTTCGAGCCGATGGCGGCGCTGACCAACGGGTTCAACCTGGCGCACGCGGGGCTCTATAAAGAGCTGCAAAGCGTGGCACCGGGCGGACAGTGGAAAGAGAGTTTCTGGATCGCGGCGTCCGGATTCTGAGCTGCGCCCAGCCGGACGCTTTCCCCTTGATTATCTACAACAGTTGCGGCATACTATTGTCGATAATCTAGGAGAGCGAGCACACGGGCATGAAACCGACCGACCTGGTACAGGGAACGCTCGACCTGTTGATCCTGCGCATGGTGGCGCCGCAGCCGATGCATGGGTGGGCCATTGCGCAGCGCATTCAACTGGTGTCGAAGGAGGTGCTGCAGGTGCAGCAGGGATCGCTCTACCCGGCGCTGCACCGGCTGGAGCAGCAGGGCTGGATTCGCTCGGAATGGCGCGATTCCGAGCACAACCGCCGCGCGAAATTCTACTCGCTGACGGCGAGCGGACGAAAGAAACTGGGCCGCGAAATCGAGCAGTGGGACCGGCTATCGGCGGCGATCTCGCTGGTGATCCGGGAGGCTTGACCATGCGGCTATGGGACCAGATACGGCTGCGTGCGCGCTCGCTATGGAAAGGTAAACGGGTGGAGGGCGAACTGGATGAGGAATTCCAGTTCCACCTGGAGCGGATGGTGGAACTGAAGACGGCGTCGGGGATGGCGGCGGAGGAGGCGCGCACGGCAGCGCTGCGCGAGCTCGGCGGGGTGAGCCAACTCAAGGAACAGTGCCGCGATGCACGCGGTTTGAATCCGGTCGATCGCCTGGCGCAGGATGTACGTTACGGGCTGCGCATGATACGGCGCAACCCGGCTTTCAGCCTGGTGGCGATCCTATCGCTGGGATTGGGGATCGGCGCGAACACGGCCATTTTCACGCTGATCCACGCGCTGATCCTGAAGCCGCTGCCGGTCGCGCGGCCGCAGGAACTGGTGCGTCTGGTGTTAGAGACGCCTCGGGGGCAGCAAGGGTCGCTGTCGTACTACGCGCTGGAATTTTTCCGGGCCCAGGCAGAGCTGTTTTCCGGTGTGTTCGTGCAGAGCGGTCAGCGGCTGGATGTGGAGCTCGGAGGGCCGCCGGCGAGCATAGAGGGAGCTTTGGTTTCGGGAGAGTATTTCTCGACGCTGGGGGTCTCGCCGCTGATCGGCCGGACGATTGGCACGGCGGACGATCAGCCATCGGGCGGACCGGACGGACCCATCGCACTGCTCAGCTACCGCTTCTGGGTGGCACGCTTCGCGGCGGACCCGTCGGTCGTGGGGCGGAGCCTGGTGGTCCAGGGCGCGCCGGTGCGCATCGCGGGAGTATTGCCGGCCGCGTTTTCCGGCATCGAAGTAGGCCAGTCTCCGGATGTTTACCTGCCCCTTCAACTGGAGCCGCTGCTGCGGAGGCAGCAATCGGCACTCCACGAACGGGCGGCGTGGTGGCTGGACATCATCGCCCGCCGGAGACCGGGGATATCGGATGCGCAGCTTCAGTCCGGGCTCGACGTACTGTGGCCGCGCCTGTTGAGCGACGTGCTGCCGCGCCGGAACGGTCAGATCAACGCGGGATTCCGCAACCTGCGGCTGACGACCGTGGACGGCAGCCGCGGCGTCTCGAGGCTGCGCCGGCAGTTTACCGATCCGCTGTATATCCTGATGGGCATCGTCGGCGTGGTGCTGCTGATCGCCTGCGCCAATGTGGCCAACCTGCTTCTGGCAAGGACCAGCGCGCGGCAGCGGGAGGTGGCGGTGAGGCTGGCGCTGGGCGCATCGCGGGCGAGGCTGTTGCGGCAACTGTTGACCGAAAGCATCCTGCTTTCGGCGTTGGGCGCGGCCATGGGCCTCGTGTTTGCTGTTTGGGGCTGCCGGTTTCTGTTGTCGCTGCTTTCCGGCGCCGCCTCCAGCGTGTACCTGAACATCTGGCCGGATCCGGCGATCTTCGGCTTCACGGCGGTGGTTGCCGTGGCCACCGGAATCCTGTTCGGCACGGGGCCGGCGCTGCGGGCGACGAAAGGAAACACCGCCACCGCATTGAAGGAGAGCGCGCAGAGCGCGGCGCGCCGGCCATTCGGATCCAGCGCGCTGGTGGTCTCGCAGGTAGCGTTATGCATGTTGCTGCTCATCGGCGCGGGACTGTTCGTGCGGACGTTCTGGAACCTGATGAACCAGGATTTGGGGTACGACCGGCACAACCTGTACGTCACCCATATCGACCCCCGTCCGGGCGGCTTTGAGGGCGATGCTCTGTCGCGGCTTTACGCGCAACTGCAAGCGAATCTGAATCGGCATGCGGGGGTGGAATCGGCCAGCCTGTCGCTGACCACGCCCATTGCGGAATGCTGCTGGTTCGAGAACATCACCGCCGAAGGCTATCAAGAGCAATCCGGCCAGCGGCCGAATGTGTTCCTGAACCAGGTGTCGCCCGGCTTTTTCACAACCTTCGGCGTTCCCCTGCTGCTGGGGCGCGACTTTCTGCCGCACGATTCGCCGGGTGCGCCGCTGGTGGCGATCATCAGCGAATCGGTGGCGAAGCGGTATTTCGCGGGCAGCAGCCCGATTGGCAGGCACATCAGCGTGGTGAACGACCGCCAGCACGAGAACGCCGAGATCATCGGCGTGGTGGGGGATATGCGTACACGGGGGCTGCGCGCGGGCACCGAGTACGAAGCCTACTTCCACCTGTTTCAGAATCCGCGGCCGGGGAACATGATCGTGGAGGTGCGAGCGGCCAGCGGTCCCGCGGCGGCGACCATTCTGCGGGAGGAGATCCACGGCTTCGACAAACAGATTCCGGTGCACGTGGAGAGCTTGAGGGAACAGATCGACCGTGACGCGGTAAGGGACCGTGTGACCGCGGTCATGGCGGGGTTCTTCGGCGTGCTGGCACTGCTGTTGGCGTCGATCGGGCTGTACGGCATCATGTCGTACACGGTGATCCGGCGCACCGGGGAGCTGGGAATTCGCATGGCGCTGGGGGCGCGGGCGAGCGATGTGAGCTGGATGATTCTGCGGCAGGCGCTGGTTCTGGCGGCGACCGGCGCGGCGATCGGGATCCCGGCGGCGCTGCTCTGTGCGCACCTGGTGACGTCCTTCTCGACCCTGCTGTTCGGGTTGAAAGCGGGCGATCCGGAGACCATCGCGATGGTGACGGGGATGCTGGTGGGGCTGGCGGGGCTGGCGGGTTATTTACCGGCGCGGCGGGCGGCCCGGATGGATCCCATGCGCGCGCTGCGGAACGAGTAGCAGAGGCGGATCGCGCCGGAAAGCGGAGCTCGCCGATTCTGATATGTAGTAGGTATGGACATCAATCGTTTCACGGAGAAACTGCAAGAGGCGATCAGGTCTGCGGAGAGCACGGCGGTCCGTTACGGACACCAGCAGATCGATGTCGAACACCTGTTAACAGCACTTCTGGCGCAGGAGGGAGGGCTTGCGCCTTCCATTCTAAGCAAGGCGGGAATCCAGGTGGAGCCGCTGGCGCGGCGTCTGGAGGCGGAACTCGACCGCATGCCCAAAGTCTCGGGACCGGCGGGCGGACGCGATCAAGTGTACGTGACGACACGACTCAACCGGCTGCTCACCGGCGCGGAGGACGAAGCTCGTAAGTTAAAGGACCAATACATTTCGGTAGAGCACGTGCTGCTCGCCGCCATCGACGAGGCGGGTGGCGTGGGGCGGCTGTTCAAGGAATTCGGGCTCACGCGCGAGCGCCTAATGCAGGCGCTGCGCGAAGTACGCGGGAATCAGCGGGTGACTTCGCAGAATCCGGAGGCGACCTATGAGGCGCTCGAGCGCTACGGGCGCGACCTCACCAAGCTGGCCTCGACGGGGAAGCTCGACCCGGTCATCGGGCGCGACGAAGAGATTCGGCGGGTGATCCAGGTGCTGTCGCGGCGCACCAAGAACAACCCGGTGCTGATCGGCGAGCCGGGCGTGGGGAAGACGGCCATTGTGGAAGGGCTGGCGCTGCGCATCGTCAGGGGCGACGTGCCGGAGGGTCTCAAGAACAAGCGCATCGTGGCGCTGGACATGGGGGCGTTGATCGCGGGGGCGAAGTATCGCGGAGAGTTCGAGGAGCGGCTCAAGGCGGTATTGAAAGAGGTGCAGGAATCGGCGGGCGAGATCGTGCTGTTCATCGACGAATTGCACACGGTGGTGGGCGCAGGCAAGGCGGAAGGCGCCATGGACGCGGGCAATCTGCTCAAACCCATGCTGGCCCGGGGGGAGCTGCACTGCATCGGGGCGACCACGCTCGACGAATACCGCAAGCACGTCGAGAAGGACGCGGCGCTCGAGCGCCGCTTCCAGCCGGTGAAAGTGGATCAGCCGTCGGTGGAAGATACGATTTCGATTCTGCGCGGGCTCAAGGAGCGGTACGAGGTGCACCACGGCGTGCGCATCAAGGACGCCGCGCTGGTGGCGGCGGCAGTGCTGTCGAACCGCTACATCACCGAACGTTTCCTGCCGGACAAAGCGATCGACCTGGTAGACGAGTCCGCCGCGCGGCTGCGCACGGAGATCGACTCCATGCCGGCGGAGCTGGACGAGACGCGCCGCCGCATCATGCAACTGGAGATCGAGCGGGAGGCGCTGCGCCGGGAAAAAGACGACGCATCGAAGGAGCGGCTGGCTCGCCTGGAAAAAGAACTGGCGGACCTGAAGGCCGAATTCGACGCGCTGAGCGCGCGTTGGCAATCGGAAAAGGATGCGGTTCAGCGGCTGCGCGAGCTGCGCGAGCAGGTGGAGCAGACCAAGGGTGAAATCGAGCAGGCCGAACGGCAGTACGACCTGAATCGGGCCGCGGAGTTGAAATACGGGCGGCTGGCGGGGCTGGAACGGCAGTTGCTGGAGGCCAGCGCGCAGTTCTCCCAAAAACAGGGCCAGTCACGGCTGATCAAAGAAGAGGTGGATGAAGAAGACATCGCCGAAGTGGTGAGCCGATGGACGGGCGTGCCGGTCACCAAGCTGCTCGAGGGCGAGATGCAGAAACTGCTGAACCTGGAGGAGGAGCTGCACCGGCGGGTGATCGGCCAGGACGAAGCGGTGACCGCGGTGGCCGAAGCGGTGATCCGGGCGCGATCGGGCTTGAAGGATCCCAACCGTCCCATCGGGAGCTTCATCTTCCTCGGGCCGACCGGGGTGGGCAAGACCGAGCTGGCGCGCGCGCTGGCGGAGTTCCTGTTTGACGACGAGCGCGCCATGATCCGCATCGACATGTCGGAGTACCAGGAGAAGCACACGGTGGCCCGGCTGATCGGGGCGCCGCCGGGGTACGTGGGGTTTGAGGAGGGCGGACAGTTGACGGAAGCCGTGCGGCGGCGGCCGTTCGCGGTGGTTCTGTTCGACGAGATCGAAAAGGCCCATCACGACGTGTTCAACGTGATGCTCCAGGTGCTCGACGACGGGCGGCTGACGGACGGGCAGGGGCGCACGGTGGATTTCAAGAACACCATCGTGATCATGACGTCGAACGTGGGCAGCCAGCGGATTCTCGAATACCGCGGCAGCTTTGCGGGCGCGGGATACGAGCGGATGAAGGAGGCGGTGCTCGAGGAGATGCGTCACCACTTCCGGCCGGAGTTTCTCAACCGGGTGGACGAGATCATCGTGTTCCACTCGCTGTCGGAGGAGCACCTGAAGCAGATCGTGGAGATCCAGGTCGGGCGGCTGCGGGCGCGGCTGGCGGACCGCCAAATCGTGCTGGAGCTGACCGATTCGGCGCGCGCCAACCTGGTGCGCACCGGGTACGATCCGCATTACGGCGCGCGTCCGCTGAAGCGCGCGATCCAGAAGAAGATCGAGACGCCGTTGGGGAGGCTGCTGCTGAAGGGGGCGGTGCGCGACGGCCAGACGGTGCTGGTGGACGCGGCCGGCGAAGGCGGCGATCTGACGTTCCAGACGGAAGTGGTGGCCGGCGCGCGCGGCTGAGAGCGGCGCCCGTGTGGTAAGCTTTGCCGAGGCTGGAGGGGCTTTCGATGGAACGAAAGAAAGCGAGCGATTTCCCGCAGGAACTGTTGAACCTTTTTGAACGCTTCGTTCACGGCGACATCGACCGGCGCGGATTCCTGGATGGAGCACAGCGATTCGCCGGCGGGGGCATGACGGCCGCGGCCATCCTCGAGACTCTCCGGCCGAACTACGCCTGGGCGCAGCAGGTGCCCAAGGACGACCGGCGGATTCAGACCGGGTATGCGACGGTGCCATCGCCGGAGGGCAATGGCAGTATCAAAGGCTACCTGGTGCGGCCGGCCGGCGAGAGCGGCAAGTATCCGGGCGTGCTGGTGGTCCATGAGAACCGGGGACTGAATCCGTATATCGAGGATGTGGCGCGCCGCCTGGGCACGGAAAGGTATGTGGCCTTCGCGCCCGACGGCCTCACCAGCGTGGGCGGCTACCCGGGCGACGACGAAAAAGGCGGGCAACTGTTCCAGAAGGTGGATCGCGCCAAAATGGCGGAGGATTTCGTGGCGGCGGCACGGTGGCTGAAGGCGCGGCCCGATTGCACCGGGAAGATCGGCGTGGTCGGTTTCTGTTTCGGCGGCGGCATCGCCAACACGCTGGCGGTGCGGCTGGGATCGGATCTCTCGGCCGCGGTGCCTTTCTATGGCGGGCAGCCGCCGGCGGCGGAGGTGGCGAAGATCAAGGCCCCTCTGCTACTGCATTACGCCGGGCTGGATACGCGGGTGAATGCCGGCTGGCCGGCCTACGAAGAAGCCCTCAAGGCCAACCACGTCAGCTACACGGCGCACGTGTACGAGGGTGTGAACCACGGGTTCCACAACGACACGACACCCCGTTACGACGAAGCGGCGGCCAAACTGGCCTGGCAGCGCACGCTCGATTTCTTCCGCGCCCACCTGAGGGGATAACGCCTCCGCGGAGGCTCAGGCGGCAGGCAGGTAGATGTAGGTGAGCAGTTCTGGCGGCGGAGTGGTCTGCGGATCGTTCCGGTACTCTTCCCACATGGGCATGTAGCGCGCCCAGTCGGCCTGGGTTTGCATCCAGCCCTTGGCCTGCAGGAAGGCGGTGATGCGTCCGTAGGTCGACATGAGGTTCTGATACGGGCCATGGTGAGTGAAGCGGTATGCCCGGGCGCCTGGCAGGGGGCCCACCGCGGCGGAAGGGTCGGCGGCGTCCCCGGGCCCGGCAGGCACCGGTATGGCGAGGAGAAAGGTGACGCCTTCCGCGCCGTATGAGGTATAAATGGCGCGCGGCGGGCCGTTGGGCGTAAGGTGATGACGGCCGACATAGGCCATCACCGTTCCGAAGCCCGCGGCCATGGCGCCGCTGATGGAGCCGGGATCCGGGGCACTGCGCCCCTGTAGCTGAACCGCCAGGACGGGCGGCACGTCCACTTCGACGAATTCCAAATCGGATGCTGTGATCATTTTCAGGTCCTTTTATCGAGAATCCGGGATCTGATACAGGCTACCACCAACATCGGGCGGGCGGCGCAGGTTCGGGCGGTGTTCGGACGCGGCCCTGGCGGCAGTGCGCCGGGAGAAGTCTTGCGCGGTAAGAACGGCAGTCTGGGCCGCCGCGCCCGGTGGGATAATCGGGTGACAAAGCCGATGAAGCGAACCTATTCTCTTTCGATTCTCCTGGCCGCGGCGGTGGGCATGGCCGCGGCGCAGAGCCCTTCGCGCATGCTCAAGCCCGAACTGCTGTGGCCGAACGGCGCGCCGGGCGCCATGGGCGACAATGACATCGACAAGCCGTGGATCGCGCCTTACCTGATGCCGCAGGGACACGGCACGGGCACGGCGGTGATCGTCTGCCCGGGCGGCGGGTACGGGGCGCTGTCGATGGACAAGGAGGGAGACCAGATCGCACGGTGGCTGAATTCGATCGGTGTAACGGCGTTCGTGTTGAAGTACCGGCTGGGGCCGAAATACCATCACCCGATCGAGCTGGGCGATGCCCAGCGGGCCATCCGGATGGTACGGGCGAAGGCGGCGGAATATCGGGTGCTGGCGGACCGCATCGGGATCATGGGATTCTCGGCCGGCGGGCACCTGGCCTCCACCGCGTCCACGCACTTCGACCAGGGCAATCCGAGTGCGGCAGACCCGATGGACCGCCCCGGGAGCCGGCCGGATTTCGCGATCCTCTGCTACCCGGTGATCTCGTTCACCACCCCGTACACGCACCGGGGATCACTGCGCAATCTGCTGGGCGACCAGCCCGACCCGAAGCTGGTGGAGAGCCTGTCGAACGAATTGCAGGTGACCGCGCAGACACCGCCGACCTTCCTGTTCCACACCAACTCCGATACCGGCGTGCCGTCCGAGAATAGCGTCCTGTATTACCTGGCCCTGCGGAAAGCGGGCGTACCGGCGGAGATGCATATCTACGAACGCGGGCCGCACGGGGTTGGGCTGGCGCAAACGGATGAGGCGTTGTCGTCCTGGCCGGCGCGACTGGCGGACTGGCTGCGGGTCCGCGGATTGCTGAACGCGGACGCGAAGTAGCGACGGCGTGCGTTTTGGTACAGACGGGCGGCGGCCGACTTGCGCGGGGTGTCCGCGGGCAGCATAATTCCAGACATGCTGGAGGAGGGACTATGCGACTCGACCGGGCTCGGCGTCTGCTTTTGGCGGGCAGCGCGGTGATGCTGCTCACCGCAGCCTACGAACGGACCCACACCCCGAACCTGATGGTGAACGCCGCGCGGGCGTACCTGGCTTCGTTGCCGCCGGAACTGCGGGCGCGCACCACGTTCCCGTTCGGAACCGATGAGAGGGTGAACTGGCACTACGTTCCGATCGAGCGCAAGGGGGTGGCGCTGCGCGAAATGACGTCCGCGCAAAAGCACCTGGCCGAGGCGCTGTTGGCCGCCGGACTCTCGCAACAGGGCATTATCAAAGCGCACACCATCATGAGCCTCGACCAGATCCTGAAGGACATGGAAAAGGGCAAGGGCCCGGAGCGCGATCCGGAGAAGTACTACGTGTCGATTTTCGGGGAGCCGGCGGACCCGGGCACCTGGGGCTACCGCTTCGAAGGTCACCACATCAGCCTGAACTTCACCGTGGTGAACGGGCGGATCGCTTCGAGCCCGAACTTCTTCGGCGCGAATCCGGCGGAGGTGAAAGAGGGACCGCGCGCCGGCCTGCGGGCGCTGATGCGCGAGGAAGACCTGGGGCGGGACCTGATCCAATCGCTGAGCGGCGATCAGCGCTCGATTGCCATCGTGGATAAGACCGCGTACAAGGACATCCTGACCTCGGACAGCCGGAAGGCGGCGCTCAGCGGCCATCCCAACGGCATCCCGTTCGCGAAGATGAACGCGAAGCAGAAGGAGATCCTCACCGAACTGGTGACGGAGTATGCCACGAACTTCCCGTCGCAGATCGCGGACCTGCGGCTGGAGCAGTTTCGCAAGACCGAGGGGAACCTCTTCTTCGCGTGGGCCGGCGGTGTGGAGCGGGGACAGCCGCATTACTACCGGATCCAGACTCCGGTGTTCCTGATCGAGTACGACGATACGCAGAACAACGCCAACCACATCCACAGCGTGTGGCGGGATTTCGAAGGCGACTTCGGAATGGACCTGCTGGCGCAGCACTACCGGTCGAGCCACCAATAGCGGCCACCGGCGGGCCGCCCGCGGCACGAGACGCTAGAATGTGGCTTCTCGTATGAAGCCGTGGAGGACGATCGAACTGGCGGCGCTGGTAGCGCTATCGGCGCACATCGCGCGGGCCGAGCTGCTGGTGGGGGCGGCCAGGGTGGATATCACGCCGGAGGTGCCGGTGGCGCTCGAAGGCTATTCGGAGCCGCACACGCGCATGTCGGTGGGCGTGCACGACCGCCTGTATGCGCGTGCCGTCGCCTTCCGCAACGGAGCCAGGAAGCTGGTGCTGGTTTCGTGCGACCTGGCGGGTTTTCAGGGCGTGCCGGTATCGATCTACCGGAAGGAGCTGTTCGCCAGGTTCGCTCTTCAGCCCGACGAGCTGTTGCTGAGCGGCATTCATACGCATAGCGGCCCGATGCTGATCGTGAACCGCGCCTACCCGCATCCCAACAATTTCGCGTACACCGAGGGGCTGAAGGCGAAGCTCGTGGAAGTAGTGGGAAAGGCGCTGAAGGCGGCGGCGCCGGCGCGCCTGAGCGTGGGCATCGGGTCGTCGCCGATTGCCGTGAACCGGCGGGTTCCCCTGCCGCCCGGTGAGGTGAAGCCGGGCGAGGCGAAGGTCACGATGGGGCGCCACCCGGATGGCCCGGTGGATCGAGAGGTGCTGGTGCTCAAGGTGGCCAAGCCCGACGGTGCGCCGGTGGCGGCGTTGTGGGATTATGGCTGCCACTCGCGCTCGCTGCGCAGCGCCAACAAACAGATCAGCGGAGATCTCTTCGGGATTGCCGAACAGTTTGTCGAGAAGATCCTGGGAGCGGGCGTGGTGAGCCCGGCATTTGCGGGGGCATCGGGCGATATCGACCCCTGGTACGTGCTGCCGGGGTTCTCCGAAGAGCCCGGCTGGATTCCGGAAACGGAGCTGATGGGAACCCTGCTCGGGGAGGAAGTGGTCCGGGCGTATCGGAGCGCGGCGGAGACGAAAACGGGCGGCGAGATCCGGTCGCGGCGCGAACCGTTGACGGTCGCCGGGAAGGCGGCGGGAACGCCCGCGGCCGGCGCGGCGGCGGGGTCCAAATCCATCGAGATGACCGCCGCGGCAGTCGGCGATGTGGCGTTCCTGTGCCTGGATTCGGAGGCGCTGGTCGAGATCGGAACGGCGATCAAGGCCGGCTCGCCGTTCCCGCACACCTTCGTGGTGACGAACTGCAATGGCGGCTCGGGATACCTGCCGCCGGCGCATCTGTATGCGGAGCGAGGGTATGAAGTCGATCTCAGCGGCTACGGCGAGGCGGCGGCGGGGCAAGTCGTCGAAAACGCCTTGAAGATGCTCACGGCGATCCGCCGTTAATCCACGCTGTACAATTTGAGGAGATCGAAAAGGAGTGGAGGAAATGGCGAGCGCATCGGCAAACCCCGAGGTAAATCGCGCGTGGCGGCTCAAGGAGCGTCCGCATGGAATCGTGGAAGAATCGAATTTCGAGTGGACCGAGGAGGCGACACCGCGACCGGAGGAGGGGCAGATGCGGGTCCGCATCGTTTACCTCTCGCTCGATCCGACCAACCGGGTATGGATGGAGCCGGTGGACAGCTATTTACCCATGCTGCCTCTGCACGCGGTGATGCGGGGAATCACGTTGGGGGTAGTGGAGGAATCGCGGCACCCGGCGTTCGCGGCCGGCGATCTGGTGCAGGGGCTGGGGGGCTGGCAGGAATACTACGTGGGCGATGCCGCCGGGTGGAACAAGCTGCCGCGGATACCGGGCCTGCCGCTGACCGCCTACTTCGGCGCCATGGGACACATCGGGTTCACGGCGTATTTCGGACTGATGGATATCGCGAAACCGAAGCCGGGCGAGACGCTGGTGGTTTCGGCGGCGGCGGGAGCGGTGGGATCGCTGGCCGGGCAGATGGGAAAGATCGCGGGCTGCCGGGTGGTGGGCATCGCCGGATCGGATGAAAAGTGCGCCTGGATTACGGGCGAACTGGGATTCGATGCCGCCATCAATTATAAGAAGGAAAACCTGCAGGACAGTCTGAAGCATCATTGTCCGGACGGCATCGATATCGATTTTGAAAACGTCGGCGGGCCGATCATGGAAGCGGTGTTCGACCACCTCAGCCTGGGCGCGCGCATTGTGCTGTGCGGGCTGATCGCGCAATACAACGCCGGAGCGGGGGCGCCGGGACCGGCGAATTTCGGGAACCTGCTGGTACGGCGGGCGCGCCTGCAGGGGTTCATCATATTGGACTACGCGGCCCGGTTTCCGGAGGCTGCCACCCAGATCGTATCGTGGCTGCAGGAGGGGAAACTGAAGTACCGGATCGACCTGGTGGAGGGGCTGCGCAACGCCCCGGCGGCGCTCGCCCGGCTGTTCCAGGGAGGCAATCAAGGCAAGCTGCTGGTGAAGGTTGCGGACGAAGCCGCTTGAAACGGGAGGCTTGCGGCTGCGTGTTATGATGAGCTAGAACCCCCATACGGGAGGAGGATTAATGTTCGGGACCCTGGGCTGGCCGGAGACGGTTTTCATCTTCATCCTGGCCCTGCTCCTCTTCGGCCCCAAAAAACTGCCGGAGCTGGGGCGGACCGTCGCGAAGGCGATCTCCGAATTCCGCCGCGCGTCGAGCGAGCTCAAAGCTACGTTCGACCGCGAAATGAAAAGCCTGGAGCAGGAAACACAGTCGCTCAAAGAGATTACGAACCAGTATCAGTACGACACGTATAACTACGACTACTCGTCGTACGAGACGAACTATGACAGTTCGTATGGAACGGAAACTTACGACTCAACTGCTGCCAACCCATCCACTGCAAGCGCATCCGCAACTGAGGGCGCTGAATCACCATCAGCCGTCGCGCCGGAGGGCACGGTCGCCCAAGGCGTCGAAACGGCCGCTGTAAACGGGAACGGCGGGGAACCGGAACAGGTCGCCGCCACGAACGGGCACACGGAACCGCAACCTACGACGGCAGAACATAACGCGTAACCGATGGCTTCATCCGACGAGCAAAAGGAAGCTCAGGCTTCCGTTAGCGGGTCTGCGCCCTTTGGCATAACGGCGCTCGAGAAGGTCCGGCAAAAGCTGGGTGGGGGCGGACCGCCCGCCCCACCCGCGCCCCCCTCCGGCGGCGGCGGCGACGACGAAGAAGACAGCATGCTCCGCATGTCCTTTGTGGAGCACCTGGAAGAACTGCGTTCACGCCTGTTCAAGGCGTTGGCGGGCGTTGGCGTCGCGTTCGTTCTGAGCCTGAGTTTCAGCAGCCAGCTATGGTCGTTTGTAGTCCAGCCTGCCATGCAGGCCCTCAAGACATTGGGCTATGAGGAGACCCTGGTCGCCATCGAACCGATGGAGCAATTCAACATCATCTGGTTCAAACTCCCCATCGTCTGCGCCATTTTCTTAGGCGCGCCGTGGATCTTCTACCAAGTGTGGGCGTTCATCGCACCGGGACTCTATCGAAGAGAGCGACGCTGGGCTGCGCCTTTCATTCTATGTTCGGCGGGTCTGTTTCTACTGGGAGGCGTGTTTGCCTACTTCGTCATCTTCCGCTACGGCCTCACTTTCCTGCTGAGCATCGGCAAGGGCAATTATGTGAAGCCCATGGTCTCGATGACCGAGTATTTCAACCTGTTCGTCAATGTCATTCTCGGTGTGGGAATCGTATTCGAGCTTCCGATTCTGATTTTCTTTTTGACATTACTTAGAATTCTCAGCCCGGCATTTCTTTTCCGGCACAGCCGGTATGCGATTCTGGTGATCTTCATCATTGCCGCCATCGTTACGCCGACTCCGGATGTGGTGAATTTGATGTTATTCGCCGCGCCGATGAGCCTGCTGTTTTACGTAGGTATCTTTGCAAGCTACCTGGTGGTACTGCGCAGAGAAGGCCGCAAGTTCCCGTGGCGGAAGACGATTACAGTATCGGTAGTCGTACTACTCCTAGTATCGGCGGTGCTATACCTGGCTATAACTAAGTATGGATACAAGCTAGTACCGCACTTCCCATTTCTGATTCGTTAGTGCAATTTCAGATGTAGAAACCCATCGTCGAACCGATGTAACATCAGGGAGGTCGTGCCCTTACGGTATCGATTTTCACCTGAGACGTCGATGGATCTCTACAAAGCAATACAGGAGCTAAACGCCGAGAAAGAAAAACTCGAGCGAGTAATTGCTTCGCTGGAGGAGTTACAGCGGACGGCCGGTGGTATTCCGGTGTTACCCAAGAGCGGCAAGCGCAGGGGTCGAAAATCGATGAGTTCCAAAGAGCGGCGCGAGGTATCGGAGCGCATGAAGAAATACTGGGCAGACCGGCGGCAGGCCCGTGCCCCGAAGAGCTCTTTGTAGCGGCCATTTCTTGGTAAAGGCGATTTCAGACCGATTTTTCTTTTTAGAAAAGAAAGGTGCGGACGGCGGGACGCGGTCACCGGGCCTGTTCCGACCAGGGGCCGGCCGGCAACGTGGCGGCCGCGCCGTTGGCCGCATCTCGCTTGCGCCAGGGCGGCGGTTGGCCGTTCTGGTATATTGGAATTACCGTCAGCTCCGTGGGCGAGTAGCTCAGCTGGGAGAGCACGGCGTTCGCAACGCCGGGGTCGTGGGTTCGAATCCCATCTCGTCCACCATTCCATCCGTTCTTCCGGACTGTACGCCAAAAACGCCGCCATGGGCGCGTCGCTCGCGGTGCGTGGTTTCCGTTCTCATGACAACAAGGGTGGACCTTTCTGTTTTGCGTTACCATGGCTGCTCGGGAATCGCCCGGTTGGGAGTCCGTGGATGAAGCTCACGTTCTGGGGTGCGGCGGGAGGCGTGACCGGCTCGATGCACCTGGTCGAAAGCGGCGGCCGGCGAATACTCCTCGACTGTGGGCTCAACCAGGGCCGCCGCAAGGACACCGACCGGAAGAACCGCCATCTTCCCTTCCCCGCCCCATCCATCGACGCGGTAATTCTCTCCCACGCGCACATCGATCACTCCGGAAATCTGCCCACTTTGGTGCGCAATGGATTCGAGGGGCCGATCTTCACCACGCCGGCCACCGTCGATTTGTGCAACTGGATGCTGCGCGATACGGCGCATATTCAGGAAAAAGACGCCGAGTTCCTCAATAAGCGGCGCGACAAACGCAAGGCCATGGGGATGGAAAACGGAATCGTCGAGCCGCTGTACACGATGCAGGACGCCGAGCGCACCTTACCGCTGTTTCAGGCCGTTCCCTATCACTCGCCACAACTTGTTTGCGACGGGCTGAACTACGTGGCGTACGATGCGGGACACATTTTGGGTTCGTCTGCGGTGGTGCTGCACGAGCACCACGACGGCGCGCGCGTGCGGCTGGCATTCTCGGGCGATGTGGGACGGCCGAACCTGCCCATCATTCGCGACCCGGAGACCCTGCCGCCGGCGGACTACCTGATTCTCGAAAGCACTTATGGCGGCCGGCTGCACAAGGATGTCGGCCACGTGGTTCACAAGCTGGCGGACGTGGTGAACCGCGCGGCGCGGCGCGGCGGGCGGATCATCGTGCCTTCTTTCGCGGTCGGCCGCACCCAGCAACTGGTGCTCCTGCTGCACCAGCTTGCCAACGAAAACCGCATTCCGGGTATTCCGATTTTCGTGGACAGCCCGCTGGCGGTAAACGTGACCGACGTGCACCGCAACCACCCGGAATGTTTCGACGAGGAAACCCGCGACTACCTGCTGCACGGAGAGGACCCGTTCGGTTTCGGACGGCTGCGCTACATCCGCGATGCCGCGGAGTCCAAAAAGCTGAACGACCTGCACGGACCCTTCGTGGTGATTTCAGCCTCCGGCATGGCCGAGCAGGGACGCATCCTGCACCACCTGCGGAACAACATCGAAGATCCCCGCAACACGGTTCTGATTACCGGATTTCAGGCGCAGGACACACTGGGGCGCAAACTGGTCGAAAAGTGGCAGGAGGTGCGGATCTTCGGTGAGCCGATGCGGGTGCGCGCCGAAATTGCCAGCCTCGACGAGCTCAGCGCGCATGCCGATTACAGCGAGCTTTTGGAGTGGATCCGGCCCCTGGCCGGCTCGCTCACAAGGGTGTTCCTGGTGCACGGCGAGCCCACCCAATCGCAGAATCTCGCCCGGCTCCTCGCCTCCGAACACCACCTCGATGTGGTAATTCCGGCGCCGGGACAGTCGTTTGAGCTGAATCCAACGAAACCGTAACTGCCGCTGGTTCCATCTATACTGAAGAGAAGCAGAAGGAGTGTTGTCTAACGTGAGTCCTACACCGACCTTTACGCAGGCGGAGCCGCCGCCCCCGCGCTCGGGCCTGATGGTTGCGCTGGTGGCCGGCGCGCTGATCGCCCTGGTAGCTGCGAACGTCTATCTCTACATGCAGATCGACCATCTGCGGACCGATGTCACCAAGGTGCAAGAGTCGCTGCAACAGGAGCTGAGCAACTTGCGGGACGCCTCTTCGGTGACCCAGGCTTCGCAGACGCGCCACCTGGAGACCCTCAAGGAGGAGTTGGAGGCCGCGCGCGCGCAGATTCGCAGTTCCTCGAGCCAGGCCAAAACGGAAGCCGTGGCGCGGGCCGAGCAGTTGGCCAAACAGATTCAGGTCGAGCAGGCGAAGGTACAGCAGCAGGTAAGTTCCGAGATCAGCGATGTGAAGCAGACGGCTGCCGCCGCCAACGCCAAGATCGCGGATGTGTCGACGGACGTGGGTGGAGTCAAAACCCAGGTTTCGCAGACGCAGGCGGAATTGCAGAAGACCATCGCTGAATTGAAGTCGGCGCGGGGCGACATGGGCGTACAGAGCGGGCTGATCGCCACCAACGCCAACGAACTGGCGGCCTTGCGGAGGCTCGGCGAGCGGAATTATTTCGAGTTCAAGCTCGGCAAGACCAAGCAGCCGCAGCGCGTGGGCGATATCACGCTGCACCTGAAGAAAACCGACCCGAAAAAGAACCGCTACACCGTGGATGTGATGGCGGACGATAAACTCACCGAGAAGAAGGACAAAAATATCAATGAGCCGGTCCAGTTCTACACCAGCAAGGCGAAGCAGCCGTACGAGCTCGTCGTGAACCAGGTGCAGAAGAACATGATCGTGGGCTACCTGTCCACCCCCAAAGAGCAGACCAGCCGTTAGCCGAAGCGCCACCGGTGCGGGCTGCCGCCGCATCGCCGGCTGCTCACTGCGATGCCGGGACGAAATGCAGCGTGCTCCGCGCATCCACGTGATCGAACGGCATCGGGTAGCTGCGCGCATAGTAGTAGTCCGCCCACTGGTCGCGGTAGTGACTCGATAGCGGCTGGCCGGATTGCCCCACTTCGATATTGAGCAGCGAGCGGCTCCAATCGCCCAAATCGGCGTTCATGCGCATGGATGGCGCCAGCCGGCGCGTCGACTGGCGGACGGTGGTGGCGCCGCCGCTCATGGGCACGGGCGTGAGGTCGAAGTACTTGCCGATCCATGGAACCTGGTGGAATACGGGGTGATTTACGCCCAGCCGTGTGTACGCGCCATACCGCCAGCGGGAGGCGTTGCGGCCCTGGATGCGCGCGGCTTCCTGCGCGGCATCGGCGAAAGCGGCCAGCAGCATGCTGTCGTAATCCGCGAACCAACCGGCAGGACGGCGCCGCAGCAGCGCTTCCACCACCGCCGGCGCCATCTGAATCGTGTAGGCCTGCTCTTTGCCGGGAGCGGCCACCTCCGCCGCGGCCGAGCGCACGTGCTGGTATACCAGGGTGATCAGAAACGGCGCGCCGAGATCTTTCTCCATCTGCCCGTTCCACCCGCGCAGCAGGGCGGCCGCGGCATCCAGATCGGGAGAGTGGGCGCCGCGTTTGTCGTACGCGGCCACCACTTGCCGGGCGAGGAAGTGGTGGAATGCCGAGTACACGTCCTTCTGCACCGCCAGCAGGTCCCCGGCGCGCCATCGGTTGCGCGCGGAAAGCAGGTCGCGAATCTGGCGGTCGCGATACGGCGGGGCGAAATTGCCATTCACCGGATAGGGGTACGCGGCCGGGAAGGGGTCCTGGTTGGCGGTGGAGATGATTCCGCTGGGCGGGTTGAACGCGGAGGGAAGCTGGTCGAACGGAATGAAGCCCTGCCAGTCGAAGTCGCCGGTGGAGGCGTTGACCGGCACATCTCCCAAGTAGCCATGACGGATGGGCAGCTTGCCGGCGGCGTGGTAGCCGATGTTGCCGTCCACGTCGGCATAGACGAAGTTGGAACCCGGGCCGGGGAAGCGGGACAGGGCGGCAGTAAACTGCTGCCAGTCGCCGGCGCGGTCGAGATCGAGCATCGGATACTGCACGAAGCCGGGCTCGGCAAGCGCCCAGCGCAATACCATCCGGTCGCTGCCCTCGGTCACGAAGAGCGGCCCTTGCGGGGTGACCCAGATGGGCACGTCGACGATCGGGCGGCCTTTCACGCGGATCACCTCGTGCTCGAGCGACGCCTGCCGCGTTTCCCCGTGATACTGGTAGCGGCCGGTACGCTCATCGAAGTTCTCGATATAAAGGTCCTGGACATCGAAGCCCAGGTTGGTGATGCCCCAGGCGATGCGCCGATTGTGCCCGATGATGACTCCGGGGAGGCCGGGAACGGTGACTCCGGCGACGTCGATGCCGGGCGCCTGAAGGTGCGTCATGTACCAGGTGCCGGGTAGCGCATACTCCAGGTGGGGATCGCTTGAAAGCAGCGGCGTGCCGGAGGCCGTGTGCGCCCCCGCGATAGCCCAGGCGTTCGAGCCGGGGGTGGGTTCGGTGCCGGTACGCACCGGGAAGAGGAAATTCACCTTGTCGGCATCGCCCGCCGCCAGCATGTCGCGCTTCAGGATTTCGTCCCGCCACGTGGTAGTCAACGTGCGGAACATGTGGATCGAAATGAGGAGCGAATCGATGACGCTCCATGGACGCGGCTGATATCCCAGCAGCGTGAACTCCACCGGCAGGTTGTCGCGATGGTTGGCGATGAACTGGTTCACCCCCCGGGCGTAGGCGGCGAGCGTTTCGCGGTCCGTCGCCGGCAGCTTCAAGTAGGCCGCTTCAGCGACCCGCCGAAGACGCAGCCGGCGCGATTCGCGGTCCGTTTCGACCAGCGCCGGTCCCATGACCTCGGCCAGCTCCCCGGCGTCGTAGCGGCGCAGCGCATCCATCTGCCAGAGCCGATCCTGTGCGGTCACGTACCCTTGGACGAAAAGGGCGTCCTCCAGACTGGACCCCTGAATGTGAGGCATGCCGCGGCCATCGAACCCAACCGAAACCGGACTTCCCAAAGGCACCGCGATGGTTCCCGAGCGTTTCGGCAGCGGCCGCCACAGGAACCAGTACACGGCCGCCAGAACGATCACGAGCACGATAGCAATGGCGATGTTGACGATCTTGACGGCGCGCGCGCTGATGGAGTGGGTCATCGAGTACGTTAATTCCAATGATAACGGTTCGAAGGGTGGTTAACAGCGAGGTTAATCCGCCTATTCCGCGGCAAAAAGGCCGACTTCGCAAGGCCAACACCGGAACGCCGCGGGGTGGGAGAGGGCGGGAAGAAGGCGGGAAATGCAGGTGCGGTAACGATGCCGGCCGGGCTGGCGAATTTGTCTGGTAGGCGAAATGTTTTTGGACTACAATTGGTCAACAGAAAAATGGGCGCGTTCCCGGGATACGTTGGAACGCGCCCACCTACGTAACGGAGTTAGTTGGTTACCTGTATAGACGCCAGCCGGGCCCATTCGTTATGAATTCGAGCGGAGTTTACCGGAAAATGTGACCTTCTCGCCATATCGTATTCTTCTGGTCGGGCTGATCATTGCGGTTAACGCCTTCTTTGCCGGCGCGGAAGTGTCGTTGCTGTCGGTTCGGCATTCGCGCCTGCGGCAGATGGCGGAGACCGGCTCGGCGGGCGCCCAGGCGGCCCTCAACCTCCTTTCCAATCCCGGCCGCCTCCTCTCGGTGACTCAGGTTGGCGTCACGATTGCCAGCCTGGGCCTGGGTTGGGCCGGCGAAGACACCCTCTACCAGGTTCTGATCTCGGTCTTTCATCCGCTCACCACGTCCGCCACCATAAAACTGCTGCACGGCCTAAGCCTGGTACTTTCGTTTCTGATCATCAGCTACCTGCACGTGGTACTGGGAGAAGTGGTGCCCAAGAACCTGGCCATGGCCAAGGCGGACCGGTTGGCGGCCCTGGTGGCACCTGCCTTGCTGGTGTTCTACCGGATTTCACTCCCGTTTGTGGTGGTGCTGGAGAGTTCCGCGGGCGCGCTCACTCGCGCTTTGCGATTGAAGGGCTCTGCCCACGGCGGGCATTCGTCGGAGGAGTTGAAGCTCATCGTTAGCTCCAGCCGCGGCCTGGGTTACCTGCCGGAGTCCCAGGAGGACATGATCCACCGCGTCCTGGACTTGGGCTCCATCGCCGTGCGCGAGATCATGGTGCCGCGCAACGACATCGTCTCGATTTCCGCCGACGCCTCGCTCGACCAGGTGCTGCATCGCATGATCGAGGCCCAGCACTCCCGCCTGCCGGTATACGAGAACCGGCCCGAGAAGATCATCGGCATCCTGCACTATAAGGACCTGCTGCCGGTATGGGAGGAGCGCCGGCTGGCCATCGGGACCGGCCGGCCCAGCCGGTCGTTTCGCGTGTCCCGGCTCATTCGTCCCCACCTGGTCGTGCCGGAAACCAAGCCCCTTTCGCAGATGTTGGAGGAGTTCCGCCAGGGGCGCTCGCACATGGCCATGGTGGTGGACGAGTTCGGCACCATCGTGGGAATGCTGACGGTCGAAGACGTGCTAGAGCAGGTGGTTGGGCGCATCGAAGACGAACATGACGAAAAGGCGCACCGGCCGACCGAGGCCGACGATGTGGAACTCGACGGCACCACCCGCATTCGCGATCTCGAAAGCGAGTTCGGCATCGAAATTCCCACCGATGCCGGCTTCGAGACTCTGGCCGGATTCCTGCTCTACCGCCTGGGCGCAATCCCTCGCGTGGGCCAGGCGGTGGAATACACCGGCCGCCGGTACACGGTGATGGAAATGGAACGGAACCGGATCGCTCGCGTGCGCGTTGAAAAAGTGGCGCACGAACAAACGGGGTAGAATTGGCTCAGTCTTCCCATGCTTGGCATCGACCGTAAGGCCGCACGCTACACCTGGACGGCGATCCTCGTGCTCCTGGCCCTGGCCCTGGTGTACGTGGTGCGCAAGACGCTGTTCGTGTTTGTCCTGGCGCTCCTGTTTGCGTATCTGGTCTCGCCCCTGGTGAACCTGCTCGACCGCGTGCTTCCCGCCAGCCGGACGCGTACGCCGGCTCTGGCCCTGTCCTACGTCATCTTCATCGGCGTGGTCGCGCTGGTGGGCTTTCAGGTCGGGTCGCGCGTGGTGGAGCAGGCCACGTCGCTTTCCAAGGAGTTTCCTGCCCGGGTGAGCACCTGGGTGCAGACGCCCAGCCCGTCGCCCACGCTGAACCTGATCAAACAGACGGTGCTCGATCGCGCCCAGGCGGAAATCGGTTCCTGGTCAACCAGCCTGCTCTCCTCGCTGCCGCAAGCCGGCGCGAAATTTCTGACCGCCGCCAGCGAACTGATTTACATTGTGATCATCCCCATTGTGGCCTTCTTCTTCCTCAAGGACGGCCGCGACATTCGCGAGCACGTACTGGAACTGGTCGATGCGGGACCGCGCCGCGCTTGGCTGGACGAACTGCTGGCGGACATCCATCTGCTGCTGGCCCACTACATGCGCGCCCTGGTGCTGCTCTCGCTGGCCACCTTCACGGCCTACAGCATCTTTTTCTCACTTCTTTCGGTGCCGTATGGCGTGCTGCTGGCGTCCCTGGCCTGTCTGCTCGAGTTCATTCCCATGATCGGACCGCTTACCGCGGGGGTGGCCATCCTGATCGTGGCCGCGGTGGCCGACGCGCACGTTCTGGCGATTCTCATTTTCCTCCTGGCCTACCGTATGTTCCAGGACTACATTCTCTCGCCGCACCTGATGGGGCAGGGGGTGGAACTGCATCCGGCCGTCGTGCTGTTCGGTGTATTCGCGGGCGCCGAGCTGGCGGGCATTGCCGGCACGTTTCTCTCCGTACCGGTGCTGGCGCTGGTGCGGGTTCTCTATTTGCGCATCCGCAAAGCTCGCTTGAGCACCCACCTCACTCCCGCCGGTACCATGGAGGTATGACACCAGAGTGGCCGCGGCCCTCCGGTCGCTGGTTCGTGGTACTGATCGCCTGGCCCTGCTGGGCGCACGTAGTCAGCATGAGCTCCGGCGACCTGACCATCCAGGGGAGCCATGCCCACTACCAACTGCGGATGCCGCTCTACGAAATCGCCCATGTGCAATCGCCGGAGCGCACGCTGCTGGAGCACATCCGGTTTTCGAGCGGTGGACGCGAAGCGAAACGTCTCTCCGCCCAATGCCGGAACGAACCCTCCAGCGATTCCTACCTCTGCGAGGCGGACTACGATTTCGTCGAAGCGCCGGAACGGGTGGACGTAGAGTGCACCTTCGCCGCCATCACGGTGCCGAATCACGTTCACATGTTGCGCGCCGAAATGGGCGGCAAACGCGACCAGGCGGTGTTCGATCGCGCCTTCACGGCAGCGGCGCTCCGCTTCCGGCCGCCCACGCCCGCCGAAATCGCGCTGGGCGAGGCCGGCGCCGGATTTCTGCGCGCCCTGGGCGGGCCGGTGCAGATTCTGTTCCTGGCCGCGCTCGTCCTGGCTGCGCGCAGCGGCCGCGAGCTGGTGGGGCTGACGGGCATGTTTCTGGCCGGCGAAGCCGCCTCGGTATGGCTGACGCCGCACACCGGCTGGCAGCCCGCCGCGCGTTTCGTGGAAGCCGCCACCGCTCTCACCGTGGCGTATCTCGCCATGGAGATCCTGCTGCTGCCGAAGGCCGGCGCCCGGTGGGCGGTGGCGGGCGCCCTGGGCGTGTTTCACGGCCTCTACTTCTACCTCTTTATCGAGGCGTCGCGATACCGGCCCGGGTGGGTTCTGGCCGGTGCGGGGCTGGCGGAGGTGGCCGCCCTGGCCGTCCTGGCGCTGGCATTTTTGCGAATCGGACGTCTCGCGCAGGCGCTGCGACCGGTGCGGCTTTCCGCCTCCGCACTGTTCGTGTTCGGAATGATCTGGTTCCTGATGCGGCTGCGCGGCTAACCGCCCGGACCCGCGCGTCTCCCCGGCAAGGCGCTCCGCGGCGACCGGGAAGCCGCGGGCCGCTATTTCGACTCCGCCCCCGATAGCCGCTGGTACAGCTCGCGATCGGTGCGCGCCTCGTCGGACCGGCCGGCCTTCCCGGCCGCCATGGCGCGGATCTCGTACAGCCGCGGAAAGTAGAAGCCCATGGTCGCGCCCACGCCGGTCGAAGGTGGCACCGGGTTGGATTTCAACAGCGGCGCGGCTTCCTGGACGCGGTCCGTTTCCAGCAAGGACCATGCCAGCAGAATGGAGACGCCTTCCTCGGCATTGGGGTTGGTCCCCTCATAGATCCGCTTCAGCGCCACCGCGGCCGCCGGGAACTGCCGGTCCAGCAGCAGGGCGTAAGCCAGCGCCAGGTCGCGGAGACTGCTCGGCACGCCGCTCGGGAACTGGCGCGCGGCACGATTTGTCCATTCCTCCGCGGAGGCCGGCGGCTGCGCCAGAAAACGCGCCAGAATCGAGAGCCCGATCGATGACGGACCGGCCAGCGGCGCCGACTCGTTCGCCATTTGCGCGGCTGAGGTGCGGTCGCCCTCCAGCAGGCTCCAGAGCGCCAGCTCGGCATAGGCGCGCGCCGCCAGGTCCCGCTGCCCGCCGGTTTCCGCGCGGCGGGCAAAATCCTTCAACTGCTGGTAACCGGCCTTCCGGCGCCCGCTGATCCACGACCATTCGGCGCGGTGCAGGTCCGCGGTCGGATCGTGCGCCGCCGCCCGCGCATCGGCATACTGCTTCGCCAGCGCGTCGGCCCCCGGCACATCGCCGGTCATCAGCCGCGCCATGGCGGCCTTGAAATAGTCGCCGTTGTTCAGGAAGTTCGGAGCCTTGGCGGAGACCTCGCGATAGAAGCCTTCCGCCTGGCGGAGCCGCCCGGTAATCAGGTGCACGTCCCCCAGCGAGTCGAGCGGGTTGGGGTCGCCGGGCCGCACCGCCTGGTAGCGGTGCAACGCCTGAACCGCGGTTTCCAGATCGCCCGCATACGCCGCGGCGTAGGCGAGTTGGTTTTCGGTAGCGGGATCGTCTTCGATGGCAATGGACTTCTGCCAGGCCTCGATCGCCGCTTTGAAGTCGCGCCGCATGAACGCCGCCTGGCCGAGGGCACGCCAGCCCGTCGGATCGAGCGGATCCAGCCGGGTCAGTTCCTGCAAGGCGCGCTGCCGCCCGGCGGCATCGCCGCGCAGGCTGGCCAGCTCGAACTGCATCCGCTCGCGATCCCGCCGAGGAATGCGATCCCCACGGGCAAGCCCCACGCCAAGCAGCCCGGTCGCCCCGGTACGGTCCTGGTGTTGCGCCTTCCACTGCGCCAGGGCCAGGTACGCCGGTCCGAAATCGGCATCCGCCGCCAGGCATCGGGCCAGCGCCGCCGGCACCGCCGCGGGATCCACCGGCTCCATCGCTTCGACCCACGCCTTCAAAGCGGGAACGCTCCGCGGGCCGTAGGCGGACGCGCGATCGGAAAGCCCGCGCGCCAGCGTCGTGCCGGCCCCGATCACGTCGCCCGCCGCGGCCGATGCCGTCACTACCCGCACCATCTTCCCTGTCGCCGGGTCCCCGAGCGTCAGCCGTGTTTCCAGGCGCCCTTTGACGAAGGCGTACTCGCCGTACCCCAAGCGGTTCGCGCCCGCGGCCAGAGCCATCGTGCGCTCGGAGGAAATCCCGGGCGCGGAGATCGGGCGCACTCCCAGGGTGGCATTCAGCGCGTGCATCCGGCCGGCAGGAACCACCGCCATCCCAGGCACATCGGATAGCGCGCCGCTCACCACTTCGGAAAGCGCCCGGCCTACCCAATCGGCCGATACATCTCCACTCAGATTTTCAAATCGCAGAATGGCCACCCGCTCGATCGGACGGGTGGCGGGCCGGCGCGAACATCCGCCGCACACCAGCACGGCGAAGGCGGCGAGCAGGGCTCTCCGCCTACAATACACGCGGTTCCCGGGCCAGTAATTCCTTGAACTCCGCCTTCTCGCGGAGGGTCGCGAACTCCGGCACCTCGGCCAGCTTCTTGTCTTTATACCCTTCTTCGAGCGCCTTGCGGAGATACTGCAGGGCCAGGTCGTCACGCCCGTTCTTGGCGTACAGCTTGGCGATGTAGAAGTGATACTTGGCCCGCTCCTGCACACTGCGCTCCTCCAGCATCACGCCGAAGTTGCCGTGGCGCTCAAACACCTCCGGATCCAGTTGCAGCGCGGTCTGATACGCCTTGGTGCACTGGTCGTACTTCTTCCGCGCAAAGTACGCCGTGCCCAGATTCATGTAGATCGAGGCCGACCGGGACTGGTCCGGCGCCGCGCGCAGCGCCTTGTTGTACCAGGAAATGGCGCGGCGGTAGCTCTTCTTGGCGTAGTAGACGGTGCCGATGTTGTTCATGGCCTCCGCGTAGTCGGGCTTCACCTTCAGCGCCTGCTCGTAGCTCTTTCGCGCCGCGTCCAGTTGCTGCATCTGGTGATACGCGATGCCGATCTTGTTCAGCAGCACGGCATCTCTGCGGTACCCCTCGCGAAATGCATCGATTGCTTCACGATACATTTTGCGGGCCATGAAAATGTCCCCGCGCGTCTCCGGCGAAAGCTGCGGCTTCGGAGGCTCGGCGGGGGCGGCCACCGGCGTTTTGGAGTTGTCCAGGAGGGGACTAGTCTGGGTCTGGGAGAATAACGGAACACACCCTGCTGCCATCAGCAGGAAAGCACATCGACGACACATGAGGGTTCACCCCTGGCATTTATTCTACTCGCGCCGGCCCCGGAGGGGGTAGGTCACTTTTTGATCTTGTCCCACAGCCGCCCGAAAAAGCCCTTCTTCTTTTCGGGCTTGGCCGGTTCGGATGGGGAGGGCGCCGCCCCGGCTGCCGCGGTGTCCGCGCGGCCCCGGCTGCCCCGCCGCGCCGTGGACTCCGCCGCCACCTCTCCGTCGCCCCCCGATCCGGTGATCCGCGGAGCCGTCTGCTCGGCCGGGGCGGACGCCGCCCGCTCCGGGGACGGCGTATCCCAACCTGCCACGTTGGTGATGCCCTGGCGTCCCCCGTGCAGCGGGCACAATCCCACCGGCTGCGTGCCGGCGATGTACTCCTCGCGCCGGCTCTTGGGACACGACGGACCCGCCGGCATGCCGGATTCCGGGTCCACCTCGATGGACACGATCCCGTCGGGCGCCTCGAACGGCTTGGTGTCGCGATACTCCCGGTATTTCACGGCGCTCTTCATGAATTCCGCCCAGATGGGGGCCGCCGAGTGCGCGCCCTCCAGGTCGAGCACGCGGTTGTCGTCGAAGCCGACCCACACCACGCACAGCAGCTCCGAAGTGTATCCGGCAAACCAGCCGTCGTGCGAAGTACCCGTCTTGCCGGCGGCCGGAAAGTTGAGGTTGTAGTGCGCCCGCACGCCTGCCGCCGTGCCGCTGCGCAGCACCTCTTCCATGAGGTCGGTGATCAGAAAGGCCACGCGCGGGTCCAACACCTGGTGTTCTTCCACCTTGCTGTTGAAGACCACCTTGGCGTCCGCGCCCCGCACCATCCGCACAAAGCTGGGCTTCACGAAATCGCCGTGGTTGGCGAAAATCGTGTAGGCCGCCGCGGCTTCCACCGGATTGATCTCGTACGCTCCCAAGGCCATCGCCGGCGTCGGCTGAATCTTGTAGTTCATCCCCGCCCGGTTGGCCATCTGGACGACGGCATCGTACCCCACCATCTCCGCCAGCTTGACCGTTGCCACATTCAGCGAATGCGCCAGGGCGTCCCGCAGGGTCACGTTGCCGTAGAACTTGTGCTCGAAATTGCTCGGCTCATACGGCTTGCCGTCGAACCAGAACGTGGTTGGCTGGTCCAGCACGGTGGTGCTCGCGGTCAGGATGCGCGGTCCGCCCTCTACCCCGGTGTTCAGCGCGGCGGCGTAAACGAACGGCTTGAAAATCGAGCCCGGCTGTCGTTTCGACAGCACGTGGTTGAGCTGGCTCATGCCGTAGTTCCGCCCGCCGGCCAGCGCCTTCACCTCGCCGGTCCGCGGATCGAGCGCCACCAGCGCCACCTGCGCCTCGGGCGGCGTCTGCCCCCGGAAGCGCCGCTGCTTGCGGATCTGCTCGTCCACCAGTTGCATGCCCTTGCGGATGGCATCCGTCGCCGCCCGCTGTAAATGCATGTCCAGCGTGGTGTATACCCGGAAGGAGTTCGAGTTCGCATCCTGAAAACGGTTCTGGAGCGCGTCGCTCACCAGGTCCACAAAATAGGGTGCTTCGACCGATTGCGCCGCCCCACGGGCGATCGTCAGGGGCACCTCCGTAGCCAGGGCATACTCGCGATCGTTGATGTAGCCGTTGGTGCGCATCATGCCCAGCACCACGTTGCGCCGGTCCTTTGCCCGCTCGGCGTGCCGGAACGGCTCGTAGATACTGGGCTTCTGAATCATCCCCGCCAACTGCGCCGCCTCGGGCAGCGTGAGCTGGCTCAGGTCCTTGCCAAGATATACTTCCGACGCCTGTCCGAACCCGCGGATGTTGAAGGTCCCGCGCCAGCCCAGGTCCACCTGGTTGGCGTAGTCCTCGAAGATCTGCATCTTCGTCAGCTTCTGTTCGAGCTGCAGCGTGATGACCGCCTCCGCCAGTTTGCGCGTCCAGCGTTTCTGCTGATCCAGCCAGAACATGCGCGCCAACTGCTGGCTCAGCGTGGAAGCGCCCTGCTCCTTGCGCCCCTGCCGCAGATCGACGTACGCCGCCTTGGCAATGCGGATCGGATCCAGCCCCGAATGCTGGAAGAAACGCTTGTCCTCGGCCGACGTCACCGCCTGCACCAGCACCGTCGGAATGTCCCGGAAGCGCACCATCCGCCGCTTTTCGCGGCTCGGCCCGGAGAGATTCGTGATGAGCTGCGGCTCCAGCAGATACTGGCTCCGCGCGGTGTTGTCGCGCAGCGAGACGATCTGGGTGATCTTCCCGCCCGAAAAACGGATCACGCCGGCTTCCTGGTCGAAGTAGGAATCGCGCTGTGGAAAGATCTGTAGCGCGTTGGGCAGCACCTCGTAATAGCCGATCGGATTGCTGCTCGATTCGGTGTACCCGCTGCGCCGCAGCTCCGCCGCAATCTCGGCCGCGGTAAGCGTATCGCCCACCCCGATCGTGGTCGGTGCCGCGTAGATCTTAGCCGTGTTCGCGAACGGCCCCGCGCTCAGCTTCTTGTCGATCAGCCGCGAGTACCTGGCGTAAAAATAGGTGAACGTGCCCAGGCTGAGTATGGTGAGGAGGGCGAATCCGACGACCAGGCTCCGCCCGAGCCTGCCGAAAAAAAATTGGGCCAATCCCGCCTGGTTCGGAATCCGAACCCGCATTTCCCTTTTGCTTTTGGACTTTGGAGCTACCTTGGGCACTGCTTCTAATTCTCGCATGGAGGCGATGGGGAAAGCACCGGGCACCACCCCCGGCGGTAGGCCGTTATCGCCCCCGGCGCGCGGTCGCCGTCTCCACCGGCGGCTCGGGTGGGGGAGGCGGCGGCTCCACTTTGCGCGGCGGACGCCGGTCCAGCCGGGCCGACAGAAAATCGGTGCGGGCCTTGTTGTAGCGCGGCGTCCCCGGCTTGCCCTCCACCGAGGCCCATTCTTCGGCCGTGATCTCCTGCGCCATCGGCAGGTATTTCTGGAAGTAGTTTCGCAAACGCTCCTGCACCGGCTTGAGCGCGGAGTGATACATCACGAACAACACCTCGTCTACCGGCGCGGTGTTGACGATGTGATACACCTGCGACGGCTTCCGAATCCGCGCCGAGCGTAGCGCCGTTTCCAGCTTCTTGGCCCGCGCCTCCAGCTTCTGCCACAGGTCCACATCGGCCTTGTCCAGGGCCGTCGCCTTGATCAGCGCCTGTTTTTCCCTGGGCGCCGACTTCTCCGTCAACGCGTACAGAAACGGTCCGAATCGCGCCGCCCGCGACGCCGGATCGTCCGCCAGCAGCCGCGCCAGTTTCTCCAGCTTGGCCACCCCCGCCAGGTTGAACTCCGGCCCGGCAACGAACAGCTTGCCCAGGCCGGCGTCCTGCAGCTCTTTCAGAATCTCCGCGGGATTGTCTTCCGTCGCGATGCGCTTCAGTTCCTCCCCCAGGACCCTGGCCGGAATCGTCAGCTCGACTTCGCCCTGCCGCGCGTTGGCCACCTGCGACTGCGTGCGCTCCTCCACCGCGAACCCCAGCCGCACCTGGAATCGAACCAGCCGCAGCAGCCGCGAAGGATCATCGAAAAAACCGTACGTGCTGACCGAACGCAATTCCCGCCGCTCGATATCGGCCAGGCCGTTCAGCGGATCGAGCAGGAGCCCGCGCGACGCGCGGTTCAGCGACAGCGCAATCGCGTTACAGGTGAAATCCCGGCCCCGCAGGTCCTCCTGGATGGTCGCCGCCGACACCTGCGGCTTCGACCCGGCGCGCCCGTATTTTTCCTGCCGCGACATGGCGATCTGCGCCGTGACCCCGTTCGGAAACAGCAACTCGGCGCTCTTGCGCAGCTCGTCGCTCGATACCTGCCGTGCCCCGGTGCTCTCACAAACCGCCCTGGCCATCCGCAACGCCTGGCCTTCCACCACGAAGTCCAGGTCGCGGATCCGGTATCCGGCGAGCATGTCGCGCATCGCGCCGCCCGTCAGAAACAGGTTGACGTTAGCCTGCACGGCGGCCGCCTGGACATCCTCCACCACCCGATTCTGATCGGGATTCAGGTGGCTCTCCAGCATGTATATGTAGTCGCTCATTCGCCTGGCCTTCGTGCCGGAACCGCTCCCGCCGGGTTCGGGGAACCGCGCCCGACCCTGCCCGCCCGTGCCGCCTGCCGGTCGCAGCCAGACCGGTACGGCCCTGCCCTTGTCAATCCGTCCGCTCTCGTCACGGGCCGCTTAGGCCCGGGGGTGGTGCTCGTCAATCGTGCTGCGCAGTCTCGACCGCATGACGTGAGTATAAATCTGGGTTGTCGAAATGTCGGAATGTCCCAACATCGCCTGGACGCTGCGCAGGTCCGCCCCACCCTCCAACAGGTGGGTGGCAAAGCTGTGACGCAGCACGTGCGGCGTAATTCCATGAAAAATATCGGCTTTCCTCCCGTACCCGGCGAGCAGCTTCCAGAATCCCTGCCGTGTCAGGCAGCCGCCGCGCGCTGTCACGAATAAATAGCGGCTTCCCTGCCTTTTCAATAAGTTGCCCCGCCCGTCCCGGAGGTACGCCTCCACCGCCCGAACTGCCGCCCGGCCCACCGGGACCAGCCGCTGCTTGTTGCCCTTCCCGGTCGCCCGCAGGACCCCCAGGTCCAGGTTCACATCGCTAAGCCCCAACCGGCAGAGTTCCGACACCCGCAGCCCCGTGGCATACAGCAGCTCCATCATGGCGCGGTCCCGCAGACCCGTCGGCCGAGCCGTGTCCGCGGCCTGTATGATTTTCTCGATCTCTTGTAGATTCAGGAACTTCGGGATGGTTTGCCACTGCTTCGGCGAGCGCAGGTTGGCGGTTGGGTCTTCCCCGATCAGGCCCTCCCGCAGGAGAAAACGGTAAAAGTTCCGGAGCGTGGTGAGGTGCCGCGCCACCGACCGGGTCCCCAAACCGGCCTGGTACAGATGGTCCAGGTAGGCCGCAATCGCCCCGGCGGAGTCTCCGGCACGGCCGTACTGAAAAGAAACAAACCTAGTTAAATCAGCAGTATACGCTGCCAAAGAGTTGCCGGACAGGCCCTTCTCCATGCGGCAGAAATCGAGAAATGCCGCCGTCTGACCTTTAAGTCGCGCAGAATCTGTGGCTGGCGCTTCAGGCATCGTGCCAATGATACAATAAGCGCCGAAATGTTTGAAACATAGCCGTGCAAATTGAGGTTCGTTTTGGCCGCCTCCACCACCAAAAAGGCTGTGCTCCGCCGGTATGACCGGGAGCCTCTTGCCGGCTACGTCAACCCCGTCTCCTTTTTGCAGCCGGCGGGCGTCGAACTCCTCTCCGAGCAAGGCAAGCTCTCCACCGTCCCCTACGGCGAAATCAAGACCGTCGCCTTCGTCCGCGATTTCGATACCACCAGCGAGCCCGAGCGCCGCGTTTTCCAGACCCGCCCCAAAATGGAGGGCCTCTGGGCCAGTTTTCATTTCCGCGACGGCGACGTGATGGAGGGCATCGTCACCAACAACCTCCTGCAACTGGAGCACTACGGCTTCACCGTCATTCCGCCCGATCCCTACAGCAACGTCCAGCGGTTGTTCGTTCCGCGCCTGTCGCTCCGCTCGGTGGAGGTGCTCGGTGTCATCGGCAGCCCCCTCAAAAGGCGCAAGGCCAAACCCGCCGCCAAGGAGCAGATCCGCCTGTTTGACGAGTAACCGCGCCACTGCTCGAAAATCAACAGTCGGCACCACAAACCCGATACGGTATACTGGAACTTAATACATACTACTCTGTAGTGGAGGTTCTATGACTTTCCGCAACGTGGCTCTCGCTGGCGCCGCTACGCTGTGTCTGGCCCTTACCTCACTTGCCCAAATCACGACGGTGGAAGGAGATGTCAAGGGTACGGATGGGAAACCCGTACAGAACGCCGAAATCCAGATCACTCGTATCGATATCAAGGGGAACTACAAGACCAAGACCAACAAAAAAGGTCACTACATCTACATGGGGCTGCCCATCGGCACCTATAACATCGCCGTGTTCATGCAGGGCAAGCAGGTGGATATTGTCAACAATGTCCGCACCTCTCCCGGCGATCCCCGGCCGGTCGATTTCGATCTGAGCGCTTCGGCTGCCGCCAGTGCCGCCAAACAGGCCGAAATGCAGAAGGCCGTCGAAAGCGGCCAGATCTCGAAAGACATGGAGCGCGGCTTGACTCCCGAGCAAAAAGCCGCCATGGAGAAGCAGATCAAAGAGCGCTCCGAGTCCATGAAGAAGAACAAGGAGCTCAACGACGCCTTTAACGAGGGCATGAACGCCATGACTGCCAAGAACTACGAGCAGGCCGTCACCGCGTTCACCAAGGCATCCGAGATCGGACCTACGCAGTTAGCCGTCTGGCAGCAACTGGGGGAAGCCAACGTGAAACTGGCAGAGAGCAAGACCGGCGCCGATTTCGACGCGGTCATCGGCAAGGCGCTCGAAGCCTATGCCAAGTCCATCGAGCTCAAGCCGGACGACCCCGCCAGCCACAACAACTACGCCCTCGCCTTGGCCAAAGCCAAGAAGTACCCCGAAATGGAGGCTGAGCTGCAAAAGGCCGCCCAGCTCGATCCCGTCAATGGTGGCAAATATTACTACAACCTGGGTGCGCTCCTGGTGAACACCGGCAAAAGCGCGGAAGCCAGCGAAGCCTTCAAGAAAGCCATCGAGCTCACCCCCACCTATGCCGACGCCTATTACCAGTACGGTGTGACTCTCATCTCCAAGGCGCAGACCACACCCGATGGCAAGGTGGTCCCCGTCCCGGGAACCGCGGAAGCCTTCCAGAAGTACCTGGAACTCCAGCCCGACGGGCCGTATGCCCAGGCCGCCAAAGAGATGCTCACCACGCTCGGCAGCAGCGTCGATCTGAAGTATCAGAATCCCAACGCCAAGCGACAGGAAACCAAGAAAAGCACCAAGAAAAAGTAGTAGCGTAGTAGTGGGGCGGGAGTTTCGCCTCCCGCCCCATGCTCCATGATTCGTTTCTTCTTTGTACGCGTCATCCTTCCGCTGCTGATCGTTCTCTTCATCAGGGCCTTCCTCAAATCCGTCATCTCGGGCTTTCGTTCCGCCGCGCTGAAAAGCCGCCCGCCCGATTCGCCTCCCGTCTCCACCGGCGGCGAGTTGAAGAAAGACCCGGTGTGCGGCACCTATGTCTCTCCGGCCGCCAGCCTCTCCCGCCACGTGGACGGCACGGTGGTGTACTTCTGCTCCAGGGAGTGCCGGGACAAGTACCGCGTGGCCTAAGGCCCTACAGCAGCACCAGGCCCTTGCGGATCCCCATCGTCACCGCCTCGGTGCGGCTGGCCGCCCCCATCTTCGCCAGGATCGATGCCACGTGGAACTTCACGGTGTGCTCCGAAATTCCCAGCTTCCAGGCGATGATTTTGTTGGCGGCGCCCTCGGCCATCATGCGCAGCACCTCCAGTTCGCGCGGCGTGAGCGCCGCGGTCTCCGCGGATGCCGGCGCCGGCGCTGCCACCGAAAGCAGGAGTTCGAGGTCCCGCGGATCCACCACCGCCATCCCGTACGCCGCCGCCTCCACCGCCGCCAGGATCTCGGTCTGGGATGCGTCGCGCGGCAGCAGGGCGCGCACGCCCAGCCGCAGCGCTTCGTGAGTCCAAGCCGGCTGCGGCTCATTGGTCAACAACACCAGCGCCGGCGCGCGGCCGTTCGCCGGCGCGGCGATCTCCGCCAGCGGCACCGACGTCAGCACCACGTCCGGATGCAGGTCCTCCACCGCCGCCAGATCCGCGAACGAACCCAGCAGTTCGAGTTCGGGCGAGCTGGATGCCAGCGCTTCCAGCCCCACCCGCACCACCGCCGAAGGGGCGGCGATCAGCAACCGGATCACGCCGCCTCCGCGCGCGCCGCCAGCCGCACGAACACCTCCCGCACTGTCCGCCGGTCGCCTCTCAGGAAGCGCAGTTTGATCACGTCCTGCCCCGCGGCCAGCGCTTCGCCCAGGTCGTCGAACGACCCCAGCAGGAGATCGCCCGGCCGCAGAGACGCCGCGGCGGCGGCGCCCTGCGGGTCCACCTCCAGGATCAGCAGTCCCGGCCCCTGCGCCCGCAGCGTGACACCCAGCAGCGGGCGCCCTCCGCGCCGTACAAACTCCAGCGCCGCGTTCACCGGTATCGCCATGCCGATCCCGTCCACCACCGCCGTGTTGATCCCCACCACTTCGCCGCGCGCGTTGGCCAGCGGCCCACCCGAATTCCCCGGCAGCAGCCGCACGTTGGCGCGAATCCACCCCCGGGCCACCGAGTGAACCGTCCCCGTGGAGAGAGCCCCGGCGAATCCCAACGGGTTGCCGATGGCGATCACCAGCTCGCCCGGACGCACCGCGCCCGAATCGCCCGCAATCGCCGCCTCCAGCCCCGCTGCGGAAATGCGCATCGTGGCCAGGTCGCGCCATGGCTCGCGCGCCACTACCCGCGCATCGAACCGCCGCCCGTCCCACAGCTCTACCTGCGCACCCGTGCCGCGCGCCACGTGCGCATTGGTCAGGATCAGCCCGTCCCGGCTCCACACCACTCCCGACCCGGAGCCGCCCCGCTGCTCCAGGTGGAGCTGCACGGTGGAGCGCCGCAGGCGCTCCGCAATCTCTCCGAAGCCGCGCATGTCAGCTCCTCCGGGGCCGCTCCCCGATGGTGATCGCGACGTTTTTCGCTGTGCCCCCGCGCACCACTCCGGCCTCCACCGTCCGGCCCACCCCCTGCGATTCCAGGACTCCCTGAATGTCGTCGGTATCCGCCACCGCCAGGCCGCCCACCGTCACCAGGATGTCGCCGATCAGCACGCCCGCTTTGGCGGCCGGCCCGTCCGGCTCGAGCGAGAGCACAATCAGGCCTTTCTGGTGGTCCGGCAATTCCACCGGTTGCAGCCCCACCCCCAGGTATCCCCGCGCCACGTGCCCGCGCGACAGGATTTCGTCCACCACGCGGTCGACGGAGCTTCCCGGAATCGCCACCCCCGCAATGCGCGACAGCGCCGACGTGGCAATCCCGATCGCCTCTCCGTCCACGTTCACTACCACCCCGCCCGAGGACATCGGGTACATGGTCAGGTCCAGCCGGATGTAGTGGTCGAGCCGTCCTCCCCGCCACGTTCGCCACGAGCCGCTCAGCGCGCTGATGATTCCCAGCGCGGCGTTGACTCCGGAATCCTCCGACCGCCCGATCCCCAGCACCAGGCTGCCCGGCGTCGGCATGGCGGCCGCCCGCGGCAGCGGCGTGCCCGTCCCGCCCTCCAGCTTCAGCACCGCCACATCCGTTCCGGCGTCGCTCCCCGCCAGCGTCACGGCGGCTTTCGACCCGTCCGGCAGCGTCACCGTGATCTCTTCCTCCCGCCGGATGGTGTGTTCCGCGGTCACCACGATTCCGGGCCGCCAGAATACCCCGCTCGAAGAATAACGCGGCCGCGCATGCACCGCCACCACCGCCTTTCCCGCCCGCTCCACCGCTACTGCCAGCTCTCCCGACAGCGCGGCCATTTCGTTTGCCATTCGTCGATTCTCCTCTGATCTCAGAATGACGCGGCACGCCCCCGCGGCACATCGGAAGAATGGGCAGGCTGTGCCTGGACGAACGGGCAGGCTATTGCCGGGAACAGCAGGGGTGCGTCGTCAGGATTTCCGGAAGATCGGTTCGCTTGGTGGTGTCCGCCGCGAAGTAGCGCTGCTCGGAGAGGTTCCGGTAGATCGCGCCCGCCACCCCCGCGGCATACGGCCCGCTCACCGCCTTCGTCCCGCCGGCCAGCATCACCACCACCACTAATTGATGCCGTCCCACGTCGTTGAACGATCCGAACCACCCCATGTGGCTGGAAGCGCGAAAATCGGTGCAGGTGCCGGTCTTGCCCAGAATCGGCTCGCTCGGATCGTAGTTGGCCCGCCGTGCCGTCCCGTAGTCCACCGCGCCGCGCATGCCGATCTTCAGATCCGCGATCGCGTCCGGCGACAACTCCAGCTTCCGCTTCACGCGCGGCGTGAAACTCTCGATCTCTTCCGCCGTGCGCGGATATTGCAGGTAGTAAAGCGTACCGTTATTGGCGATCGCCGACAGCAGTCCCGCCAATTCCAGCGGCGTCACCAGGAAGCCCTCGCCAAAGCTCGTCATCATGCCCACGCCGCCCCACTTGGGCGGCTCCGCCGGAACCTCGCCGGGCTGCTCGCCCTCCAGGTCCAGCGCCGCTTTCTCTCCCAGCCCCAGCATGTTGGCGTAGTGAATCACCCGCTCGAAACCGAGCCGGTTGCCCAGGATCGAGAAATATTGATTGTCGGAGTGGGCAATGGCGGTGGTCAGGTTGAACCGCCCGTATCGCGACGTTCGCAGGAACAGGTCCGGGCTCACCACGTTTTCGCTGAGCGCCGCCAACGACGTAACCAGCTTGATCGTGGAGCACGGCGTAAACCCGCTCTTCAGCGCCAGTTTCTGGTTCACGATGGTCAGCACGCGGCCATCCGAGGGATCCACCACCACGACGCTGCCGTTCAACGTCCCCAGCGCCGCCACCGCGGCACGGCGAATCGTCAGATCGTCCCCATCCACGTTATCGCCGATGGTCGGATCGACTGCACGCTCGCGCGAAATCGGGATGGCTCGCTTCCGGCTCCGGGTCGCCTTCTTCTTGGAGGACGCGACCTTCGCCTTGGCCGTTTTCTGGGTCGCCTGGGCGGCGGCGAATTCAGTGCTCTGGCTGAGGCCCAGCAGCAGAAGCGCAGCGAGGAAGTAGCCTTTCATTCGTGACGCGTACCGGACACGACCCCGTGACGCAACCGGGTCGCACCTGTTCAAATATCGGACAGCCTGCCGGTGAACATTATACCTGCTCACCGGTTTAAGCCGTCAACCAGCCTAACACGGAGTACACGGATCCAGGAACTGCGCATGTACGGCGAATGGGCCGCATCGACCACCCGCAGCGGGCGCCGGTCCGGAAACAGCCCGCCCTTCCTTGGCGAGCTTAGCCACGCAGATGCGCCTTCAAAAACCGCCCCGTGTGCGAGGCCTTCGACGCCGCAATCGCCTCCGGCGTCCCCGTCGCCACCACCTCGCCGCCCGCGTGTCCCCCCTCCGGCCCCAGGTCGATCACGTGGTCCGCGGTCTTGATCACGTCCAGATGGTGCTCGATCAGCAGCACCGTGTGGCCCGCGTCCACCAGCCGGTTCAACGATTCCAGCAGCCGCTCCACGTCCGCCAGGTGCAGCCCCGTGGTCGGCTCGTCCAGAATGTACACCGTGTGCTTCGACCGTTGCAGCTTGCTCAGCTCGGTAGCAATCTTGATCCGCTGCGCCTCGCCGCCGGAAAGCGTCGTTGCCGACTGCCCCAGGGTCAGGTACCCCAGCCCCAGGTCCCGCAGCACCTCGATCTTCTTGCCCACCGCCGGCTCGCCCGCGAAAAACTCCACGCCCTCTTCCACCGACATATTCAGCACATCGTCGATGGTTTTCCCGCGCAGCGTCACGTCCAGCGTCTCGCTGTTGAAGCGCGCCCCCTTGCACGCCCCGCAGGTCACTTCCACGTCGGGCATGAAATAAAGCTGCGTGGTGATCACGCCCTCCCCCTGGCACTCCTCGCAGCGCCCGCCCTTCACGTTGAAGCTGAACCGACCCGCTTTGTACCCGCGCTCCAGCGCCAGCGCCGTCCCCGTGAACAGGTCGCGGATGTTGTCGTAGAATCCGATGTACGTGGCCGGGTTCGACCGGCTGTTGCGCCCGATGGGCGACTGGTCGATGTTCACCACCTTGTGTACGTGCTCCAGGCCGTCCACCCCGTCGTGGTCCCCCGGCAGCGTGCGCGTGTCCACCAGCCGCTTCCACAGCGCCTTGTACAGGATCTCGCTCACCAGCGTGCTCTTGCCCGACCCCGACGCCCCGGTGATCGCCACCAGCATGCCCAGCGGGAACGTCACGTCCACGTTCTTCAGGTTGTTCTCGCGCGCGCCGCGCACGCGCAACGTCTTCCCGTTGCCCTTGCGCCTCCGGCCCGGCGTCTCGATGCGCCGCCGGCCCGACAGATACTGCCCCGTGGGCGACTTCCGGCACGCCAGCACATCGGCGTGCGACCCCTCGACGACGACTTCGCCTCCGTGCACCCCCGGCCCCGGCCCCATCTCCACAATATGATCGGCCGCGCGGATGGTCTCCTCGTCGTGTTCCACCACGATCACCGTGTTGCCGATGTCGCGCAGGTTCTTCAGCGTCGCGATCATCTTCACGTTGTCCTTCGGGTGCAGCCCGATGCTCGGCTCGTCCAGCACGTAAAGCATCCCCATCAGCCCCGACCCGATCTGCGTCGAAAGCCGGATGCGCTGCGATTCCCCGCCCGACAGCGTCCCCGACCGCCGGTTGAGGTTCAGGTAATCCAGCCCGATCCCCAACAGCAGCTCCAGCCGCCCGCGGATCTCCTTCAGCACCTGCCGCCCGGCATCGGCCCCCCGGCCCGCCGGCTTTACCGTCCCCAGAAACGCGTGCAGCTCGTCGAAATGCAACTGCCCCAGGTCGTGGATGCTCTTCCCCGCCACCGTGAACAGCAGCCGCGTCGCCCGCACCCGCGCCCCCTTGCAGTCCGGACAAGTGTGCTCCACCATCACTTTGTCGAGCCACTGCTCCATACCGCTGTTGGCCTCGCCACGCTGCCGGTAGCGGCGGTAGTGCCGTTCGATGCGCCGCGCAATCCCGTGGAACCCCACGCTCCTCGCGTCCCAGTCGTCCCGCTTCACTTTCGCGTCGGGTGGAATCGCGATGGCGATCTTCTGCGGGTCGATGCCGTTCAGAATGGCTTCGCGCACCTTGCCCGGCAGCTCCTGCCACGGCGTGTCCAGCGAGAATGCGAGTGCCCTGGCCAGGCTGTACATCACCCGGCCGTCCCACGTGTCGGGATTGTACTTGAACGCCTCGCGCACGAAGCATCCGCCGCGAAGGCTCCGCCGCGGGTCGGGCACCAGCAGCTCCGGATGGGTCAGCTTGTGGACGCCCAGGCCCCCGCACGTCCGGCACGCGCTCTCCGGGTTGTTGAACATGAAGTACTCGGGCTGTATGTCGCCGTACACCAGCCGGTGTGTCCGGCTGCACAGCCCACGGTAGAAGCGCTCCGCCTCCGCCTTCCCCGCCCCCTTGTTCACCTGCACCTGAAGCAGGCCGTCCCCCACCAGCAGCGTGCTCGCAATCCCCGCCTTGATGGCCTTCTCGTGGTTGCGCCCTACCACGAACCGGTCCACCACCGCGTCCATGTCTTTAACCCCTGCCTCGTCCAGCTCCACCTCCGCCGAGATGTCCACCTTTCTGCCATCGACGATCAGCACCCGGCAGCCTTTCTTCCGTACCTCCGTGAGCACGTAGTCCAGGTCTTCGCCGTATTGCGGGAATACCGGCGCCCGCATCTCGATCTCCGTCCCCTCCGGCAGTGCCAGAATCGCCTCCAGGATCTGGCTCGCCGTCCGGCTGGGCGCCACTTCTCCCGTTCGCGGGCAGTGCGGCTCGCCGATCGTGGCGTACAGCAGGTTGAGGTAGCTGGCGATGTCGGTCATCGTCCCCACCGTCGAGCGCGGGTTGTTGGCAATCGTTTTCTGCTCGATCGAAATCACCGGCGACAGGCCGTACACGAAATCCACGTCCGGCTTCGCCACCTGCGCCACGAACCGTTTGGCGTAGCTCGACAACGACTCCATATAGCGCCGCTGACCCTCGGCGTAAATCGTATCGAACGCCAGGCTCGACTTGCCCGACCCCGAAAGCCCCGTCACCACCGTGAGCCTGTCGCGCGGAATCTCCACCGAGATGTTCTTGAGGTTGTGGACCCTCGCTCCCTGCACCGCGACCGTCGTGCGCGCCGCGGTCTTGGCCGGACTAGAAGCCATCCCCACCCTCCCCGATATCCACGAAGGCCAGTTCCTGCACCATCACGTTGCTTCTCCTGGTGAGTTGCACAGCCGTCGAGACCTTGCCGATCATCCCCTGGTCGGCCAGGTACTCGCATGCCGTCGTCACTCCCTCCACGTCGAAGTTCCTGCGGAAGTAGGTCTCGATCTCGGTGGCCGACCGCGCCTCCCCCACCTCGCGCAGATACTCCAGCACCGGCCCGAACAGCGACCGCGCCCGCCTGGCCATGTACCGGTCGATGGCCTCCAGCGCCGCCTCCACGTTCTTGCGGGTTTTCCTGGCATTCAGCATGTCCGCGTAGATCGTTTGAAACAGATCCGGGTTCAGTTTCATCGCCTGCGGGATCACCTCGCGGTCCGCCACCAGGCGCGCCCCCACTACCTCGATCCGGGCCAGCGGCGTCGCCGCATAGAGAATCCACAGCGCGGTGTAGTCCAGGTCGCCGCGCGTGACCAGCCACTTGTGCGCTTTGTAGATGGAGGGCAGCGCGTGCGTCCCCGCCCGCAGCAGCTGCAGCTGGGTATCCCGCTCGCCGATCTCGCCCAGCCTCGCGCACAACGCGGCAATCGTCTCGTCGTGCGTGTACAGCAGCCGCCCCTTGGCTATCAGCGAATGAAAAAACGAGTTCCGCATCGCGCCTTCGATCGTCTTGCGAAACTCCGCCCGCGGCATCAGGAACGCGTGGACATTCACGCCATCGGCATAGAGCGCCACGCCCGACTTCTCCACCTTCCGGTCGTCGATCGTCACCAGCACCAGGTCGATGTCCGACTTGGCCCACACCGTGTCGTGCGACAGGCTGCCGCAAAGCAGCGCCGCCAGGACAGACCGATCCTCTTTCACTTCGGCGACCAGTTTCTCCAGCGCCTCGGTGAACAGTTTCTGTGGACTGGAGGCACCCCTCACACCAGGTGGCCAGCGTATCGCTTTCCCCGCCGTAAAGTCAATCGAGGGCATGGATATCTACCACCAGGGTTTCGCTGCTCCGGCGTGATCGCGGCCACCTCCCGCGCGGTTCTACTCGCCGCCCTCCAGCCGCGTCTTGCGCCACGACACCGGAGGCGATCCCGGGCGTGATCTCGGCGTCCCCTTCGGGGGCGCCCTGCCGCTCACCGGCTAAGACATCGGACAAGGGTTCGAAATCGCCGGGCAACACGGCGCGGCGCACTACCAGATCGTCGGCGCGCGGTATTTCGAGACGCTGGGGATCCCGCTTCTGGCCGGGCGCGTTCCGCCAAGGCGATAGCGTTGCGCGAGGAGTAGCCGGACCTATTTTTTCGTTTGTTTCACGTGAAACAAAGAGATTTTAGCGTCCTGCCCGTTGGGAACGTACTCAAGGATAGCACCCGCGCGCAAGAGTTCTCGCGTAAGCTCCGCCGTATCAATGTCTTGAACCGCGTGACCGCCGCGGATGGCGAGCCCCGCCGCGACCCCCGCCGCCTGGCCCATCATCATGTACTGCGGCTCCATGCGGAGGGTGCTGTAGGCCACGTGGGTGGCTGAAAAACAGACCGGCACGAGCAGGTTTTGCACCTCGTTCCGCTTGGGCAGAAGGACCCGGTACGGGATCTGGTAGGGCTTCACCGGGACCTGCATATCGCCCTCGTTGCGCACGAAGCCTTCGGGGGTAACGATGCGCTGGATGTTGTGCGAGTCGCTGTTGTAGGAGCCCATGGCAATGGGGTCGGGCTTGGTGAGGTCGGTCTGGATGTCTTTCTGCCGCATGACGTACTCGCCGACCATGCGACGCGCCTCGCGGATGTAGAGCTGGTTGGGGAAGTTCCCATTGTCGGTGAATTCGTCCTTGGCCAGACCCCACTCGTTGACCTCTTTCTGAAGCGCCGGCGGAACCCGCGGGTCGTGGGCGAGGAAATAAAAAAAGCCCTTGGTGTACTCTTCATGGGCCCGCCAGATTTCGCGCCGGCGAGCGTAGCTGCCCTCCGGATAATCCCAACTTCCGCCGATGTAATCGGTAGAGAACGCGCCGTTGTTGTTGACATCGGCTTTCTGGTTGGGAATGCCGATGATGGAGGCCACTTCGCCGAAGCGCTGCGGCCGGCCGAGTTTCTGCTGCATGGCGGGAAGGAGGCGCGCCAGCAGTTCGAACTGGTGCGGGTCGTAAGAAGCGGGCCGGGGATAGGGCACCTGGTTGGACGGGTCGTGGGAGAGGATCATGCGGAAGTTGTAGGCCTGCACCTTGCGGTCGGCCGCACCGGGTTCGCCGGGCGGTTGGGAGGAGATTTCGGGGAGCAGTTTTCCGTCCGCGCCATACGGGGACAGGTTGACCAGGAACTGGTGGAACGGCGTTTCGGAACGGACGCCGGCGAGCGATTCGTCGTACTGGGCGGAGCTTTCCCGGCCCCAGGTATAGGAGACGTGCGCCTGGGCCATGAGATCGCCCTCGTAGGTGGCGTCGGCGAAAACGCGCGCGCTGTACTCCTCGCCGTTTTCCATGGTGATGGAAGCGATCGTGGTCCCCTGCCGGCGGACGCCGTCCGGCTGGCGCAGGCGGCGGTCGAGAAGCAGGGTGACGCCCTCTTCGTCGAGCATCTGCCGGAAGATGGCCTCGGCGACCTTGGGTTCCACCAGCCAGGCGATGTTCTGAAGGTACTGAGACATACGGTAGCGGGTCCCGGCTCGCCAATAGAACTCGAGGGCGTAGCCGCCGATGACCTCGCGCCGGCCGACGTCGGTGCGGGAAAGGCCTCCCGAGACCATGCCGCCGACGTGTTGGCGGGGCTCGAGCAGGGCCACGTGGAGACCGCTGCGGGCGCCGGCGACGGCGGTCATAACGCCTCCCGCGGTGGCGCCGTAGACGACCAGGTCATACTTCGGCTGGGGCTGGGCGACCAGGGCCAGGGTGGAGATGAGAAGAAGCAGAATTGGGGGCTTCATTTTCCTACCCATTCATCTTATTCTGTTGTGGGGGCACTGCACATGCTGAAGGCCAACGAGGCAAAAATCGAGTGGAGCGACGACAAAAAGCAGTGGCACGTGGTGATTCAGGTAGGGGCCGAGACGATCAAACGCTGGGCTGGAAAAACGCAGGCGACCGGGGATGACGCCCTCAAGTCGCTGGCGGTCCAGACGGCGAAAGATGAGGGCTATGAACTGGACCCGGAGCGGGTATCAGTGGTGAAATAGGGGCAGGCGTCCCGAGGGCGCCGCGGAGAAGCTTGTTCTGAAAGAAGCAGATCCTGTCCCCACCTGGCTGGTGGCGGCCCGAGCCGCGGAAGCGAAAAAGGCCACCGAGATCAAAGTCCTCGACCTCTCGGGGATTACTTCGTTCGCCGACTATTTCGTAATCTGTACGGGAGCGAACCAACGGCAGATTCAGGCGATCAGCGATGAAGTGAACTTGCAAATGAAGCACCAGGCGGGTGAACTGCCCTTAAGCGTGGAGGGCTACAACCAGGCGGAATGGGTGCTGGCGGATTACGGCGATCTGCTGGTGCACATCTTCTCGCCGAAGTCGCGTGGGTACTACGACCTGGAGCGCCTGTGGCGCAGCGCCAAGCCGGTTGAGATTCCGGCGGCGTGAAGCTCTACCTTTATTTCATCGGCAAGCCAAAGGATGCCCACGCCAATGGCCTGGCGGCGGATTTCTGGAGCCGGGTGGGCCACTATGGGGCGGCCGAGATGCGGGAAATCCGCCCCGACCGCAAGGACTGGTGGGAGCGGCATCGCGCGGCACGGAAGATCCTGCTCGATCCGGCCGGCAAGATGATGGACTCGGAGCGATTCGCGGCGCTGATCGGCAAGGCCGAGATGGAGGGCCGCGACCTGGTGTTTCTGATCGGCGGCCACGACGGACTGCCGGGCGGGTGGAAGGAGCGGGCCGACCTGCTGCTGTCGCTCTCGCCGATGACATTTCCGCACGAACTGGCCCGCGCCATGCTGGCGGAGCAGGTCTACCGTGCCTTTGCGATCTTGCGGGGCCATCCGTACCCGCGCTAACGTAGATTCCTGGATGGCATGGTTTAAGAGGGACACGCCGGATGACCAGAAGCCCAAGTTGGAGAACGGGCAGCGGAAGGTGCGCACCGAGGGGCTGTGGCAGAAATGCGACGGCTGCCGGCAGATCATCTGGAAACGGGAACTGGAAGGAAACTTCAACATCTGCCCGAAGTGCGGCCACCACGGACGGATCGATGCGAAGCACCGGCTGAGGCTGCTGCTGGACGACGGTGCGTGGGAGGAGTTTGATGCCAGCCTGAGTTCCTCGGACCCGCTGGGATTCGTGGACAGCAAACCCTACCGGGAGCGGCTGCGGGCGATGCAGCAGAGTACGGCTCTGTCGGACGCGCTGATTTCGGCGGCCGGCAAGCTGGATGGCCGCGAGGTGCAGATCTGCTCGATGGAGGCGCGGTTCATCGGCGGCAGCATGGGGTGCGTGGTGGGCGAGAAGATCGCGCGGGCGATCGAGCGCGCCATCGAGCGGCACTCGCCGCTGGTAATTGTTTCGGCCTCGGGCGGAGCGCGGATGCAGGAAGGCGCGATCAGCCTGATGCAGATGGCCAAGATCTCGGCGGCGCTGATGCGCATGGACGAGGCGGGGTTGCCCTACATCAGCGTGCTGACCGACCCGACTACGGGCGGCGTGACGGCGAGCTATGCCATGCTGGGCGACCTGAACATCGCCGAGCCGGGGGCGTTGATCGGCTTTGCCGGTCCGCGGGTCATCGAACAGACGATCCGCCAGAAACTGCCGGAAGGATTTCAGCGCAGCGAATTTCTGCTGAAGCACGGGATGCTGGACGCCGTGGTTCCGCGCCTGGAATTGAAGCAGTACATTTCGAAGGCGCTGAAATTCTTTGCGGGTTGAGTGCTTGGGCGGCGGTGGGGTTGGTCGATTGAACTATCCCGACTCGGTCGACTTCCTCTACGCGCTGGGGAACGAAATCAAGACGGCGAAGCTGGGGCTGGAGCGGATCGGCACGGTGCTCGAAGCCCTGGGGCGGCCGCAGGACCGGCTGCGGTTCGTACACGTGGCCGGCACCAATGGCAAAGGCTCGACCTGCGCCATGATCGAATCGGGCCTGCGCCAGAGTGGCCAGCGCACGGGCCTGTTTACCTCGCCGCACCTGGTGGAGCCGACGGAGCGGATCCGGCTCGACGGGCAGCCGATTTCGAGGGAGCAGTTCGGCGCGGCCTTCGAGCACGTGCACCGAGTGGTCGAGGAACTGCTGGCGGCGGACCGCATCGACCTGCACACCACCTACTTCGAGACGGTGACCGCCATGGGGTTGCTGGTGTTTGCCCGGGAAGGGGCGGAGCGGGTGGTGCTCGAAGTGGGTCTGGGCGGCCGGCTGGATGCGACCAACGTGGTGCGGCCGGAACTGTGCGTGGTTACGCCGGTGGATTTCGATCACGAGGCGCTGCTGGGGCGGAGCCTGGAAGCCATTGCGGGGGAGAAGGCGGGAATCCTGAAAGCGGGCGCGCCGGCGGTGTTCGCGCGGCAGCGGCCCGAGGCGGAAGCGGTGCTCGAACGGCGCGCGGCGGAGTTGGGGATAGCGGTTGCGCGTACCCGGGAATGGCGGGTGAGCGAGCGGAAACTGGAGGCGCGGGGGAGCCAGTGGCGGCTGGAGGGCGGGCGCGACCTGCGCATCGCGTGCCCGCTGGCAGGCGAGCACCAGGTGGAAAACGCGACGACGGCGGCGGTAGCGCTGGCGAGGCTGGGGATTGCGGACGCCGCGATCGAGGAAGGCATCCGGCGCACCGTGTGGCCGGGGCGGCTGGAGCGGGTATGCGAACGGCCGGAGGTGATTCTGGATGGCGCGCATAATCCCGCCGGGGCGCGGGCGCTGGCGGCCTATATCGACCGCTTCTACGCGGGGCGGCGGGTGCGGCTGATTTATGGCGCCATGCGCGACAAGGCCGTCCCGGAGATCAGCGGCATCCTGTTTCCGCTGGCGCGGCAGGTGATCGTAACGGCGCCGCGGCAGGCGCGGGCCATCGCGCCCGAGGCCCTGCGCGACCTGGCAGACCATGCGGACCTGCGGGTGGCGCCGACCCTGAAGGACGCGATGGCGATGGTGGCGGACGCAGGGCCGGAGGATGCGATCTTCGTGACGGGGTCGCTGTTTCTGGTGGCGGAGGCGCGGCAGATCCTGGCGAGGGGCTGAGAGCGGCACCGGGTGGCGCCCCCGCGGCGCGCCCGGCGGTGCGGTTGCCGGGGCCGCCTTCAGGCATGCTACAGGATTCGGCCAGGACAGCCGATAAGAGAAGACAGAGTTGATCGATATGCCGGTGCCGCGCACGGGTCAGCGCCGACTCCCTTGCGGCAACGGAGGCCGGATGCGGCCTGTCGTTCGAACACGGAACCCTGGAGACATGCACCGTACGATCCAGTCACCGGTACGTTTTCTGATAGTAGGCGGGGCGCTGGTGGTAGCGCTGGTGCTGAGCCTGAGCATATTCGCGGCTTTGCGGCGCCTGGAAGATCAAAACGCCGTGGCCGCCTTCCACGACGTCGCGCATGGACGGTTCGACGCGTTGGAGCTCAACGTGCGGCTGACTCTCGATAACATCACGGCACTGCGCGGATTTTTCGATGCTTCGCACGAGGTGCAGAGAGGGGAGTTCGCGATCTTTGCCGCCAGGCTCCTGGACCACGATCGGACGATTCAGGCGTTGGAGTGGATTCCGCGAGTGCCGGGGCATCTACGATCCACCTATGAACGTGCGGCCCGGCGGGAGGGTCTCGGAACCTTTCAGATCGCCGACCGTATGGCGAACGGGAGAATGGCGAGAGCAGGGGAACGGGCGGAGTATTTCCCGGTAGTTTTTGCCGAGCCGCTCCAGGGCAACGAATCGGCTCTGGGCCTCGACCTCACCTCCGAAGCAACTCGCCGCGAGGCGCTCCACCTGGCCGCGGACAGCGGACGGATGGCGGCAACGGGCCGAGTCGTCCTGGTACAGGAGACCGGGGATCAATACGCCTTCCTGGTGTTTTGTCCATATTACCGGGGCAACTCCGATCCCACGAGTATCCCGAGCAGGCGCGACGCATTGGCCGGATTCGTACTGGGCGTCTTCCGCATGAAAGACGTCGTCGACAACTCATCCGCGAACGCCGCCGTCACCGGGCTCGGCCTGGCGGTGTTCGATCGTGATGCGCGATCCGGGCAGAGACTGCTGTATCCCCGGAGCGCCCGGTTCGACAGCGTGGGAGACCTTCCACCGGGCCTGGTGGAGACGCGCAGGGTTTCGGTGGCAGGGCGAACCTGGGAGTTGGCGGCGTATCCGCTTCCGCATGCCTTCTCGCCGGTCCGCTGGAGCAGTTGGTCGGTGCTGGCCGCGGAACTGATCGTGGTCGCCTGCTCGGTCATCTACCTCCACCTGATGCTGAATCGCAAGGACGCAATCGAACGGACGGTGGCCGATCGGACCGCGGCCCTGCGAGCGGCCGCAGAGAAACTGGAGCGCGCCAGGAGCATCGCGGAAAAGAATGAGATCCGTTACCGGAAACTGCTGGAGATATCGCCGGACGCGATTCTGCTGGGCCGTGACCACGCCATTCTGGCGGCCAACGACGCGGCGGTGAAGCTGTTTCATGTCAACAGCGCCGAGGAGTTAGCCGGGCGGAGGTTCGAGGAATTCGTGCCGCCCGAAGCGCACGCCGGGGTGGAGGAGGTGGGCCGCCGTCTATTCTCGACCCAGATGCAGTTGCCGCTACACGAATTGCAGATTATGGGCGGCGAGACCGTGATTGACGTCGAGATCTCCGGCGCATCGTACCTGGACGATGAGGGCGCCAACGTTCAGGCCGTCATACGGGACATCACCGCACGCAAGCAGGCGGAGCAGGCGTTGCACAGCAGCGAGGAGAAGTTCCGACAGCTCGCCGAGAACATTCGCGAAGTCTTCTGGATGGTCAGTCCGGCCACCGGCAAGTTGCTCTCTGTCAGCCCGGCCTACGAGCAAGTCTGGGGGAGGACTTGCGAAAGCCTCTACCAGAACCCGTCGGGCTGGCTGGAGGCGATCCATCCCGACGACCTGGAACGCGCCAGTTTATCGTCGGCCCGGCAAAAGCGGGGTGAATCAGTCGAATCGGAATATCGCATTCGCACTCCCGGCGGGAAGGAGAAATGGATCCGCGACCGGGCTTTTGCCATACGCAATGAGGCGGAGGAAGTGATTCGAGTGGTGGGAGTGGCGGAAGAGATTACGGAGCGAAAGCGCTACGAGGCGGAGTTGATTCAGGCGCGGGAACCCGCCGAATCGGCCAATCGTGCCAAGAGCCTGTTTCTGGCGACGATGAGTCACGAATTGCGGACGCCGCTCAACGCCATTCTCGGTTTCGCCGAGCTTCTGGAAGTGGAGATGAAGGATCGGGGAATGGATGAGTGGACCCGAGACATTCAGAGAATCCGGCGTGCCGGCACTCACCTTCTCGCGCTGATCGGCGACGTCATGGACTTTTCGAAGATCGAGGCCGGGAAGATCGAACTACGGCCGGATACCTTCGAAATCGCCGCTTTGATGCAGGAGGTCGCGCGAAGTCTGGAGCCGCTCGCCTTCCGGAACCGGGTCGAGGTTCAAGTGGCGTGCGAGGCGGCCACCTTGTACGGAGACACGGTGCGCATTGGACAATGCCTCTTCAACCTGATGGGAAACGCGTGCAAGTTCACTCACGACGGAAGGGTGCGGGTGGAGGGCAACGCGGATGGTAAGTGGTACCAAGTGCGGGTCATTGACACGGGCATCGGGATCAAACCCGAGGATTTGGACAAGCTGTTCAGTTACTTCACGCAGGTAGACTCTTCGAGCGCCAGAAAATACGGAGGCACCGGGCTGGGCCTGGCGATCAGCCGGAGGCTGAGCCGCCTGATGGGCGGCGACATTACGGTCGAAAGCACGATCGGGGAGGGCTCCACGTTCACGCTTCGCCTCCCTATCGGCACGGCGGAGGGTATCGAGGGGCCGGAAATCGCGGCGGCCGCACCAGAAAACGGATAGCATACATGGGATTGATATTGGTGGTGGCGCCCATACGCTGTCCGAGGACGTAGCGCGGGCCAAGGATGCCGGGTGCGACGCCTACGAAATCAAGCCGGTGGTGTACCAGCGATTGATCCGGAAGATCCGGGCGTATTTGTGAGATAGGGGCGTCCGTATGACCGGGAGTCAGAGCGGCGCCGATCCGCCCGACGTGGAACGGATAGTAACCTCCGTGGCGCGCGCGGCGCTTTGGCAGGCTGCTTCCAGCACGGCCACGACGGCGAGGGCGGCAAACGGGGAGACCGGGTTCGGGGCCCCCTCGTGGATCGAGCGAACGATGCCGCGGTAGTAGTCACGCCAGTCGCCGGGAAGGGTGGGCACCGGGCGGACGGCCTCGGGCCGATGCAGCCAGCCATGCTCGGGATCGACTCCCCATCCGGGAGCGCCGGGAGACTCGCCGCGCCGCAAGGCGGGCTCCTGCGGGTCCATGCCGCGCTTGGTGTAACTCCCCAGGGTGCCATGCACTTCGAATCGTCGCGAGGAATCCACGAAGAGGTTGCTGCCGTGCAACACCACGCGGCGATTCCCGTAGCGCATGAGCACGTGGAAATAATCCACTGCCTCGGCCCGGTCCCGCTGCATGGCGAGATCGGCATAGACGGCTTGGGGCATACCGAAGATCTCCAGCGCCTGGTCCACGAGGTGCGAGCCGAGGTCGAACCAGATCCCGCTGCCCTTCCCCGCCCGCTCCCGCCAGCGGGGCCGCACCTGGGGCCGATAGCGGTCGTAGTGCGACTCGAAATGCATCACCGGGCCGAGTTGGCCCGAAGCAATCACCTGGCGCACGGTCAGGAAATCGGCGTCCCAGCGCCGGCTGTGAAAGACGGAGAGGAGGCGTCCGGCGGCCGCGGAGACGGCGATCAACTTCACGGCTTCGGCGACTGTGGTGGTGAACGGCTTATCGACGACCACGTGCTTGCCGGCCTCGAGCGCGCGCCGGGCGAGGTCGAAATGGGTATCGTTGGGGGTGGCGATCACCACCAACTCCACGGCGGAATCGGCGAACGCCGCAAGCGGCGAAGCTGCCACGGCGACCTCCGGCAGGTCGGCCTTCACCTTCTCCGGATGGCTGGAGACCACGGTGATGAGTTCGAGTCCGGGCACGCTGCGGATCAGGGGCGCGTGGAGGGTCTTACCGGCGAAGCCGTACCCTACCAGGGCCGTCTTCACTTGTGGAACCAGTAGAGCAGGATGCCGTAGCCCACGCCCGCCGGGTCGGTGGTCTTGGCGGTCTGAAACGCCATGAAACGTCCGTCGGTCGAAACCACCGGGTTGGACGCCTTGCCGGCTTCGTAATCGTTAAAATGGGTGAGGCGCACGAAGTCCTTGCCGGTGCCATCGAGCTTCAGTTTCCAGATATCGATATTGCCGCTGCCGTGCCTGCCGCCGAGCGCGGCGACCTGGCGGTCGCCCTCCACGCAGGTGTACTGCCCGTCCGGAAAGATGCCCTCGACTTCGTTGTAAGTTCCCGGCGCTTTGGAAAAATCGGTCACCTGTCCGGTCTTGAGGTCGATTCCCATCACCGCTGCCAGCCCCTGCGGCTGGTAGCAGGTGAACGTCATCTTGGAATCGTTGTCGTAAAAGTCCTGGGCCTCGAGCACGCAGCTCCGGTCTTTGCTCTCGTAGACGACCTTCGGATTGGCCAGCCTGGGGGCGCCGCCCGACACGTCCACATCGGCGACGATCAGACGGGAGGCGCCGGGCGCGAGGTCGGGCGCCTGATCGTGAGTCTGGGAAAACGAAACCTTCATGGATTTCTTCGAAATGGCCATGCCTTCGCTCATCTTCTGGCCGAACTTCACGGGCTTCGAGCCGCGTGCTTTGGCGAGGAACCACAACTCGTTGTCGCGGCTGCGGCTGGAGCGGATGTCTTCGAAGCGCTGCGGGCCGATCAGCATGTAGTCGCCGGTGGGAAGATGCATCACGCGCAGAAATACGGCTCCGGGGACGTTGCAGGTCAGACAGCGGATGATGCGGGTTTCGAGGTCGATGACCATGGCATCGCCGAAGCTCTTGGCCATGAAGGCGATGCTCCGGTTGTCCGGCGAAATGTCGGCCCGTTCGCCGAAATAGGTCAGCATCTCGATGTTGCCGGGAAGGTGGTCCAACTGGCTGCCGGGCTTTCGCTGGGCGGCCAGGGGAAGTGCGCACAGAAGGGCAATCGCAATGGCTTTCATCATCACCTCTCGCAAAATCACGTCAGACAAAAGCGACTCGGGCTTCCGCCGCCACGCTCTGAATATGGCGGCGGCCTTCGTCGTATTCCTCGGGAGACTTCAGGTGTTCGAGCATCAGGGGGGCATCCACCTCCAACCGGGCCAGTTCCGTCAGGTAGGCCTGGTAGCTGATCTGTCCCCGGCCCGGCACCACCTCCAGAAAATGCACATTGTACTCGGGCACCCACGCGAGGTCCTTGGCGTGGCAGGAAACGATCCAGCGGCCGAGTTTGGCGAAACACTCGCGGATGACTTCAGCGTTGTGGTAGAAGCGGGCGGGGCTGTTGATGATGTTGCAGACGTCGAGATGCACGCCGAAGGCCGGGTTGGCCACGGCGCGAATCAGTTCCAGGTAGGCATCGGGGCCATCGGGCAGGCTCCAGGGCATCATTTCCACGGTAAAGCGGGTGCGTTTCGGCTTGACGGAGTTCAGGATGCGGCGGCAGTTTTCGACCGTGGCGTCGAAGAACTCCCGCGACAGGTTTTTCGGATGCATGCCGTACCAGATCTGCGGGTTGTAGGACCCGGCGATATCCACGCAGCAGCGGGCGCCCACGGCGTCGGCGAGGGCGCAACGTTCCACCACATATTCGAGGTTTTCCTTGCGTTTGGCGGGGTCGGGATCGAGGATGTTCTTCCAGGCGCCGACTTCGGCGATCAGCACGTTTTCGGCGGCAAACGCCTTTTCGATGGCGGCGATGCGGGCGGCATCCTTCAGGGTGACGTTGGGGCAGTAGGCGGCGCTGTAGCCCAGGCGACGATGTTCCCGGGCCAGGGCCGGAGGATCGTCCGATTTCAGGAAAACCGGCCCTCCCAGCCGGACCCGCGTGGCGGCGGCGCGCGCGGGAAGCGCGGCCAGCGCCGAGCCCGCCCGGAACAGATTTCGTCGAGTCATGACGTCATTCAGTTTATGCCGACCGGGTCCTGCCGGGGGAGCCGGGGACTTTTTTTGTTGACTTTCAGACCTGAATGGGTGCAACATCCCCTTTAGAACGAGGATTAGTTCGCCGAAGGAGAGGTGGGTGTACCTCTCCCCATCCGTGTCAGGAGAGTATCCGATGCTTAAGTATGCCGCCCTGCTATTGTTGGCAGCCGGTTGTTTTGTCCGCGCGCAGGTTACGACCGGGACCATCCTGGGCCGCGTGGTGGATTCGAGCGGAGCCTCGGTAGCGGGCGCCGCCATCACGATCAAGGAAGTTTCCAAGGGAACCGAGCAGAGTTATCAGACCGATGAGAACGGTTCGTTCTATGCTCCATTCCTGATTCCCGGGAACTACCAGGTTTCGGTCGAAAAGGCGGGCTTCCGCAAGCAGGCCAGCCAGGGATTCGAACTGCAGGTGGACCAGAAGGCGCGAATCGATTTCACCTTGCAGGTAGGCGCGCTGAGCGAGACGGTGGAAGTGACGGCAGCGGCTCCCCTGGTGCGCTCCGAAACCGCCGAATTGGGCCAGGTGATTACGGAACATGCCGTGCGCGAATTGCCGCTGAACGGCCGGAACTTCGCCCAACTGGTTTATCTCGCGCCCAACGTGACGCCGGGGCAGCAGGGCGAGAATCTGTCCGGATCGAGCTCGTTCAACCCGCGGGCGGCGTCGAATTTCAATGCGCTCGGCAGCCAGGCCAACAGCAACGCCTGGCTGGTGGACGGAATCGACAACAACGAATACACGTTCAACACGGTGATCGTGCAGCCCTCCATCGAATCGGTACGCGAGTTCAAGGTGCTGACGGGCACCTTCTCGGCCGAGTTCGGCCGGGGGGCGGGAGTGGTTTCGGTTTCGACGAAATCGGGCAGCAACGACCTGCACGGGACGCTGTTCGAGTTTCTGCGGAATGAAAAGCTGGACGCGCGCAACTACTTCAACGCGCCGCCGCAGGTGAAGCCGGCCTACCGGCGCAACCAGTTCGGCGCGGCCGCCGGCGGCCCGGTGTACATCCCGAAAGTGTACAACGGCAAGAACCGGACGTTCTTCTTCATGGACTATTTCGGGCTGCGCGAGCGGAAGGGGCAGACCACGGTCAACACCGTGCCCACGGCGGAGACGCGCACGGGGAACTTCAGCAACTTCACGGACACTTCAGGCAAGCTGATCTCGATCTACGATCCATTGACCACTCGCCTGAACCCGAACTACGATTCGAGCAAGGGGGTCAGCAGCAGCAATCCGCAATATCTGCGGGATCCGTTCGCGGGGAACCTCATCCCCTTGGCGCGCATCAATCCGGTGGCGCTGAACGTGGCCAGCATCTACCCGCTGCCCACCGCGCCGGGCAACTTCAACAACTTCACGATTGGCATTCCGCGGGCCACCAGCGACGACGGGTTCAACACCCGAATCGACCACCGGCTGTCCAACGCCGATTCGCTGTTCGTGCGCTACAGCTACGAGACGTACCGGCTGAACGCCCCGCAGGGGCAGGCCAACTGCTGCCTGCCGACGCCGGAAGCAGTGCGGTCGAAATACGACCTGGGCCCGTACGTGGCGGGCACGCAGGTGACGAACCTGACGACGCAGGGCATGGCCATCAACGAGGCGCACGTGTTTCGCGCCAACATGGTAAACGAGTTCCGCGGCGGATTCGCGCGCACCAATCCGTTCACGCGGCAATCGGATTTCGGCCACCAGCCGGCCACGGCGCTGGGCATCCAGGGCGTGAACATCTCGCAGTACAGTTCGGGGATGCCGAACATCAACGTGACCGATTTTACCGGCCTGAGCGGCGGGCCCAGCTTCCTGCCGGCGAATCCGCGGGAGACGCACTGGCAGGCAGAGGACGCGGTGGCTTGGACGCTGGGCCGGCACCAGCTCAAAATCGGATATCGATATGTGCGCCGGATGACGTCGACGTACACCGGGCCTCCGGGAGGCGGTCCGCGCGGCGACATGACTTTCGGCCGCAACTTCACGAACGACCCGGTCACCAATTCGCAGGGAACCGGACTGGCCACCATGCTGGTCGGGTACATCAGCGGGGGCGGCGGGCGCAGCATTCTGCTGGAGCCCTACTACACCACCAACCAGGATCACAGCCTGTACGTGCAGGACGACTGGAAGGTGGCGCCGCGATTGATGCTCAACCTGGGCGTGCGCTATGACCTGTTCGTGCCGGACAAGGAGATCCGCAATCGCATCGTCAACTTCGATATGACCAACCTGCGGCTGGCCTATGCGGGCGAGAACGGCATATCCGAGACGGCCGGAAAGCAGACGCGCACCGGCAACATCGGTCCGCGCATCGGGATGGCGTACGACGTGCAGGGCAATGGCAAGACCGTCATCCGTTCGGGCTACGCGATCACGTATTTCCCGGTACTGCCCTCGGGTTCGAACATGCTCGGAGAGCAGGTGCCCTACGTTATTTCGCAGACGCCCTTCGGCAACATCGCGGTGAACCCGACCAACTGGACGAACATGGCGACGATCAACAACCCCTTCCCGGCCATCAATCCGGTGAAGCCGCTGACTACGGCGGAGCTGAACGCGAACCCGGTGGGAATTCTGGGGCACTCGTTCGCCAACCAGACGCCATCGATGATGACCTGGAATTTCAACATCGAGCGGCAGCTCGGCCCGACCATGCTGGCGGAAATCGCGTATGCGGGGAGCCATAGCAGCCACCTGACGTACGGCTGGAATCCCAACGAGACGCAACCGGGGACAGGCAGCACGCAATCGCGGCGGCTGTTGCAGCCGCTGTCGAACATCAGCAGCATGACCATCTTCGACCCGCGGAATTCGTCGGTGTACAACGGCCTGTCGGCCAAGCTGGAGAAGCGGTTCTCGTCGGGCCTGCAATTCCTGGCGGCCTACACGTTCGCGAAGAACCTGGACTACGGCGGGTCGGCGGCGAGCGGCGGCGGGTCGGTGGGAAATCCGCAGACGGTGACCAACCTGAAAGCAGGACGCGGGCCGTCGGGGTTCGACGTGAAGCACCGCTTCGTGGGCAATTACGTGTACGAGCTGCCCTTCGGCAAAGGCAAGCGGTGGGTGAGCAGCGGACCGCTGCGCTGGATCGCGGGGGGATGGACGGTGAGCGGCATCACCACGATGTCCACCGGCCGGCCGTTCTCGCTTTCGCTGGCCACGGGAGTGAATAATGGAGCGCCCAGTTGGCCCAACCGGATCGGGCCGGGCACGCTGGCGAACCCGGACCGCGCGCGGTGGTTCAACGCGAGCGATTTCGCGGCGCCGGCGCCCAACACGTTCGGCAACGTCGGCCGCGGGGTTCTCTACGGGCCGGGGCAGGTGAACCTGGACGCTTCGTTCGTGAAGAACAACCGGATTCGCGAGCGGTACAACGTGCAGTTCCGCCTGGACACGTTCAACCTGACGAACACGCCCTTTTTCGGCTTCCCGAACGCGTCGATCGGGGGGCCCACAGTGGGCCAGATCACTTCCACCAACAACGACAGCCGCGATCTGCAATTTGCGCTGAAGTTTGAATTTTAAGTTTGGGGAACAGGCGGGCAGGCTCGGGTGGGCCTGCCCGCCAGCGCAGATGCGCCGTTGGCGCTAGAGGGGTTCGGCATCGGCGGGCCCATCCGCGTTCAACCGAGCAGCGGCCGGGCCGCCGTTAAAGGCACGGAGCCGGGCCCGGTTCTTGCCGTGCCACTGGGTGAACGATTCGCGAACGATCTGGAAAATCGCCTGGCGGTTCCGGGCGACGAGGCGGAGCCATCGCCATGCTCCTTTTTGCGGGAAATAGATGCCGTGGAAGAACAGCCGCGCCATCAGGTGGCTGATCTTGTAGGGAACCGGTTCATCGGCAATGGAGGCGAGCGCCCGGCGAGTCTCGGCCGGACTATAGGCGTCGGTCCAGGCTTGGCGGACCTCGGCCTGCACATCCGCTATGGTCATGCGCAGCGGGGTGTGGGCCATGCTGAACGGGGCAAAGTCGAGCCAGTGTTTGGGACGGGTAAGGCGGCCTTCTGCCTCCAATCGCTTGTAAAGGGGCGTGGACGGGAAGGGTGTGATCTGGCCGAAGACCGGCAGCACCGGCGGCCAGGTGCGGACCTCGGCGAGCGTACGCCCGGCGACTCCCACGGTATCGTGATCCAGTCCGAAAATGAACGAGGTGATGGCGTAAATGTTGCGTTGGGCCAACGACTTCAGCACGGAGGCGTATTCGGCCGGCTTGTTGAAGGATTTTTTGACGCTGGCGAGATTGGCGGAATCGAGCGACTCCATGCCGATGAAGATCCACTTGCCGCCGGAATCGGCGATCAGATCGATCAATTCCTGATCGCGCAGCAGATTGGCGCTGATTTGCCCCACCCACGCCAACTGGGCGCCGGCGGCGATGATGTCGCGCAACAGCGACTTGGTGCGCTTCACGTTGATGGCGAAATTATCGTCCACGAAAAAGACGGCGATTTTGCCGCGGGTGCGGGCGGCGCGCGATTTCAGGAGCAGGAGCTCATCGACGATGCTCTGGTTGGAACGGAAACGAATGGAGTCGCCAAAGAAGCCGGTGACGGTGCAGAACTCGCACCCGTACGGGCAGCCCCGCCCGGACTCGATCGGAATGATGTGAAAGGTCTCCCAGGACTGTCCGAAGTAGTTCATGGCGCGCCGCACCAGGCCGGGAATCCGATTGAACTGGGCGATATCGAGCGAGCCCCACGGAATTTGCGGATAGTCCTGGAGAGTGGGCTTGCGCTCCTGGCCGAACGCATCCACCGGGGCGTACACTTCTTTCAACTGGCCGCGCGCGGCATCGGCCACGATGCGGGGCCAGGTTTCATCGGCCTCGCCGAGGGCGACGGCATCCGCATAGCGGGGGCCGCCATCGCGGCCCAGCGCTTCGCCGGGCAATTCGGTGACGTGGGGGCCGCCCATGACGACGGGGATGCCGGCCAGGCGCAGGGCACCGGCGACGCGATAGGCTTTGGCGATCATGCGCGTCATGCCGCCGATGCCGGCCAGGCCGACGTGGGCGTCGAGAGCGAAGCGGACCAGTTCCTCGTCGGTCAGGGGTTGGGTGTTGCCGTCGATCAGCACGACTTCGTGGCCGGGTGGAGTGAGCGCCTGGAGCAGGAACATCCACAGGTGCGGCATGAAGTTTTGCGTCACGCCATTGTCCGGGCTGTAGAGCAGTATCTTCATTTTTCCCTCGCGGCTCGGGCGCCAGAGCGCCAGTTTCAGTTTCCGGCAGGGTGCCCGGGCGAGGGACTGAGAAAATGCGGCCAATCCTTGTTACAGGCTTCGGTGTCGGTTTCTTTCAATGATACACGATGTGTTGGTAATCATACTACGGCGCCGCCGGCTGCATGCTTTGCGATTTGCCTTACGGCTGGATCATCGAGCAGTTTTCGGGGCAGCAGCCGGGCGCGTCCTACCTGGCGCGCGGGCCGAACGGTGGACGTCTGCGGCGCGCTCGATTGCCGCATCGGCTGCTATGTGCTAAAAGGATCTCAGCATCTGAACCGGTTGGATCTGCATGGCACGAGCCGGGCTTGTATTCCCGCTCCGCCGAGTCCCCGTCAGTCCGGACCTTGAAACCACAGCAGCGGCCGCAGGGAGGGTGGCGGGTTGGATCGGATCGCCAAACCGAGATTTGCCTGGAGTCCGTATGCCGTTGCCTCGTTGGCAGTGATTTTCGCCGCTGCCGTGCGAGCCGCCCTCTCACCGGCACTCGGCACGGAGGCCGCTTACATCACTTTTTATCCGGCAGTGATGCTGGCGGCGTTCTACGGGGGGCTCCGCGCAGGACTGGTGTCCGCCGCGTTTTCGGTCGCCGTGGCGGCCTACTGGCTCGATCTTTCCGGCTTCGATGCCAGCGACTGGGCGAGCACGGCCATCTTCATCGTGAGCAGCGGTTTGATTTCCTGGATCGCCCGGGCGATGCGCCGGGCGCAGGCAAGGGCGGCAGCGGCGGAGACGGAAGCGAGGATCGTGGTCGAGCGCCAGCAGGCGGCACGAGCGCTCGAATCCACCGAGGAGCGGGCGCGGTTCCTGGCCCAGATCATCGAGCGCGCCGAACAGCCGGTCGGCGTCGGCTTTCCGGACGGCCGGTTGGGGACGTGCAATCCCGCCTATTGCGAACTGACCGGTTACACGGCCGAAGAACTGGAAGGGGTGAGCTGGGCCCACATGCTCACGCCGCCCGAGTGGCTCGATACGGAAATGGCGGCGTTGGCGGAGCTGGAGCGCACCGGAAAGCCGGTGCGGTACCAGAAGGAATACATCCGCAAAGACGGGCGGCGGGTTCCGGTCGAAATGCTGGTCCACGTGTTGCGGGATGCCGCGGGCCGTGCGCAGCACTACTACGCCTTCGTAACCGACATCTCGGAGCGCAAACGCGGCGAAGAGGAACTGCGGCGCCAGCGGGAGTGGCTGCGGGTGACGCTCTCCAGTATTGGCGACGCGGTTCTGGCGACCGATACGAAAGGCGCGATCACGTTCCTGAACCCGGTCGCCGCCGGGCTCACCGGATGGACGGAAGCCGAGGCGCTGGGCCGTCCGGTGGGCGAAATTTTCCAGGTAGTGGATGAACAGACCAGGGAACGAAGCGACGATCTGGTGGCCTGTGTGCTGCGCGAAGGCCGGGTGGCGGTACTGAACAGCCATGCGGCGCTGGTGGCCCGCGACGGGTCGCTGATGCCGATCGAGGATAGTGCCGCACCGATCCGCGACAGCGACGGAAGCCTGACGGGCGTGGTGGTAGTGTTCCACGACGTAAGCGAGAAACGCCGCGCGCAGGAAACGCTCGAGAACAGCGAAGCCCGGCTTCGCACGATTCTCGAGAATCTGATGGAAGGCATCGTGGTAGCGACGCTCGAGGGGCACGTGTTTCTTTGGAACCGGGCGGCACTGGACATGCATGGATTCGCCAGCCTGGAGGAGTGCCGGCGGCGGCTACCCGAGTTTGTGGAGTGGTTCGAGCTGTCGACCATGGATGGCGCGATCCTGCCGGTGGAGGAATGGCCGCTGGCGCGCATCCTGCGCGGCGAACGTTGGAACGATCTGGAGATCCAGGTTCGCAGCCTCCGTCACGGCTGGCGGCGCGTGTTCAACTACGGCGGGGCGCTCGTCCGCGATGCGGAAGGGCGGCCGTTACTCGCCATGGTGAGCATCAGCGACATCACCGCGCGCAAGAAAGCCGAACAGGCCCTGCGCGAGAGCGAAGCGGCGGTCCGTTCGGTGGGGGACAATCTGCCGGAAGGCGCGGTCTACCGCTACCGCCAGGATGCGGACGGCCGGGTACGTTTCGAATTCATCAGCGCGGGCATCGAGCGGCTCACCGGAGTCACGCCCGCGGAGGCGGTGGCCGATGCGGGGGCATTGCGTGCGGCCGTGCTGAGGGAAGACCTGGAGCCACTGCTGGCGGCCGAGCAGGTGTCGCGCGAACGCCTGACTCCGTTCGAGATGGAGCTGCGCCACGTGCACCGCGTGACCGGCGAAATCCGGTGGTCGCTGCTGCGGTCGGCGCCCCGCCGCCGGAGCGACGGGGTCACCGTCTGGGACGGCGTCCAGTTCGATATCACGGAAAGGAAGCGGCTGGAAGAGCAGTTGCGGGAGCGTGCGGAGGAACTGGAGACGGTGATGGAAGTGGCGCCGGTAGCCATCTGGGTGGCGCACGATGCGCAGTGCCACGAGATCGACGGCAATCGGATGGCGAACGCGTTCTACGAGGCGGACGCCGGTGAGAATGTATCCGCCAACATCACCCCGGTGCGGCGCTTCTTCCAGCACGACCGGGAACTGGCGCCCGAGGAACTGCCCATGCAGGAAGCGGCCGCGCGCGGCGTGGAAGTCCGTAATGCGGAGCTCGGCGTGCTGCTGCCCAGCGGCCGGCGAATCCACATGCTGGGCCATGCCAGCCCGCTGCGCGACGACGCGGGTCGGGTACGGGGCTGCGTGGGGGCATTTCTCGACATTACGGAACGTAAGCTTGCCGAACAGGCGCTCGGCCGCAGCGAAGCGTCGTACCGGGCCATTGCCCGCAATATACCCGACGGCGCGGTAGCGGTCGTGGATACCGGTTTGCGATACTCCGTGATCGAGGGCAGCCTGCTGGCGCGGCTCGGACTTCGGCGGGAGCAGATCGAAGGGCGCGCGGTGGCGGAGGTGGCTGAAGACCCACACGGAGGCCAGGTAAGCGCCAATTACTATGGGCGGGCGTTGGCCGGCGAGCCGGTAGACACGGAGGTGGCCTACCGCGGGCGCGATCTGGCCATCCGGTACGTGCCCCTGCGGGACGAGCGGGTCTCGGTGGTGGGTGCCATGGCCCTGTGGCTCGACATCACGGAGGGGAAACGCAAAGAGGAGCAACTGCGGCAGACGCAGAGACTGGAGAGCATCGGGCTGCTCGCCGGCGGCGTGGCTCACGATTTCAACAATCTGCTGACCGGGATCATGGGCCAGGCGAGTCTTCTTTTGAATGACGCTTCGCCCGACATGGCCGGGGCTCTCAAGGAGATCATCGAGGGCACCGAACGAGCGGCCCATCTCACGCGCCAGCTCCTGGCGTATTCCGGTAAGGGGCAGTTCCTGGTCAGGGACCTCCACTTGACGCGGGCGGTGCGGGAGATGGCGGACCTGCTTCGGTTGTCCATTCCCAAGAGCGTGGAGCTGCGCCTGGATCTATGCGAGCGCCTGCCCAGCATTGCCATGGACCCGGGACACCTCAAGCAGGCGGTGGTGAACCTGGTAATCAACGCGGGCGAGGCCATCGGCGAGGGCAATTCCGGGCGGCTATCGGTGGCTACCGGGGTTCAGGAGATCGATTGTCCGTTTGTGGACGCCCTCGGCGGGGAAGTCAGAGCGGGGCGGCGGGTCTATCTGGAGGTGAGCGATACGGGCTCGGGCATGGACCCGGAGACGATCGAGCGAATTTTCGATCCCTTCTTCACCACCAAGTTCACCGGGCGCGGGCTGGGGCTGGCGGCCGTGTCGGGAATCGTGCGCTCGCAGCACGGCGCGATTACGGTGAAGAGCGTGCCGGGAGGAGGGAGCACGTTTCGAGTCCTGTTCCCACCGCAGGCGGATCGGGACACCGTAGAGCCATCTACGCCGCCCGTTGCCACGGTTTTGGTGGTAGATGACGAGGAGGCAGTGCGAAAATTTGTCGCCGCGGCCCTGCGCCGCTCCGGCTACCGCGTGTGGCAGGCCGGCAACGGCAGGGAAGCGGTGGCGATCTGCGATCGGGAGACGGAGCGGCTCGATGCCGTGATCCTGGATGTCGTGATGCCGGTCATGGGAGGCTGCGAGTCGTTACCGGAACTCACCCGGCGGCGGCCGAACATGAAGGTCCTGTTGACGAGCGGCTACGACGAGGCCGAGGCGAAACGCCTGTGCGCCTCCTACGAGGGGGCGGCCTTTATCCAAAAGCCGTACACCGCGCAGACTCTGATGCAGTCGGTCGAGGATCTGTTGCGCGGCGGGTAGGAGCGGCCGCGGGGCAAACGGGTCGGCGGGGGTATCGGCCGGCGCCCGGTCCACCGTCGCGCGCTATAATCGGGTGAGGGAGAAAATAGGGATGCTGAAAGTTCCAGGTCGTGCCGTCGTGGTGTTGGCGGCCGCCGCTAGCGTTTCCTTTGCTGCCGGGATTCCCACCCGCAGCATTCGTGGCAACTACATCGAAGCCCGCACCGCAGACGTCTACACAGGCTACTGCTTCGCCAACGGCGAGGTGGAGCAGGTGGGCCGTGAAGCAGTGTTCGGCTGGAATATTCAAAACGGCGAATGGAAAGGCGTGGACCTGGCCGGTCTCTCGGTGGTGGGCGTGGTGCGCGCCGAGCACACGCTGGGCAACCTGGCCGAGCCCGTCAACCCCGCCAAGGCGGTACTGATCGTGGACAACCGCGCCAATGCCGAGCAGCGCCTGGCCTTACAGAACTTCGCCACGTCGATGGGCGGCGACCTGTTGAAGGATGTGGTGAAGGTGGACTACGCCCCCATCCAACTCACCGTGAAGGATGGCAACATTCACAGCGGCACCGCGCGGCTGACCGCCGGTTCGCTGGCCGAGATCCAGACCCGCGCCCTGACTTCGGGCGACCACATCTGCGGGAACGAGGAAGTATATTACCCACCGCTCAACGAAGTGGAGCACGCCATGCCGGCCTACGCGCTGGAGAATACGTTCACCGGGGACGGCCTCGGTTCAACCTGGCATAACCGCCTGCGGCGGAGCGGCTTCATCGGGACGTTCCAAGTAGCGGCGCAGTAAGGATCCGGTCAGGAGGGTCCGATCTCGGGCACCACGTATCCGGTGCGGGTGCGTACGCGGGCCTTGGGGTACCGTTTGGCCGCTTCCGGCATCAGTTCCACTTTGATGCGCCGGGTCGTTCCAGTCTTGGCCTTGGGCAGTCCGTAGTAGAGGCTGTACCGGCTGCGAATGCGGCGCATGGCATCGGTAAATGCTTGGCCTGCGTCCTCGGAGGCGATGTAATCGCCGCCGGTCTTTTCGGCGATACCCTTCATTCCGGCGGTCATCAACAATGTCTGTGGACCGAGGATCACGGCTGCGGTACGCAGGCGTTCGAACTTGGGATTGCGCACGATCAGCCCGGTGAGGAGGGCATCGGCCTCCCAGAAATCCCGCACCACGGTAGCCTCGCGGCGGGTGCGCGTCCCCAGGTTGTCGGTAACGATGAGGACGGCCCGCCGCCGCTCGGTTCGCTTCTGATGCAGAAATTCGCGGGCGGCGTCGTCCACCGCGGACTGGATAAACGTGCCGCCGCCGAACTCCATTTGAAGAACATCCTTCTGGATGGCGCGATCCACGGCATCGAGATCCCCGGTGAAGGGCGCCACCATACGGGTACGCGTGTTGAAGACCATGACGGCCACGCGGTCGCCCGGCCGGAGTTCGCGAAAGCCCTCGTGGGCCGCCTCCGCCACGCTTTGCACAACGGCGCGCATGCTGCCGCTGATGTCGAAGAGGAGAATCAGATCGAGCGGTTCCTCCTCGGCGGCGAATTGGAGGATGGGCTGTTCCTTACCCTCGTCCAGGATGCGGAAATCGTCGCGGGTGAACCCCGTCAGGATGCGACCGTCGGCGGCCGTGACTTCGGCATCCACGTGCACCAGCGCGACGGCCGCCCGGAAAACTACGTTACCCTGCGCCGCCGCCACCGCGACGGCCAGCAGCACTGCCCACGCCGATCGCATTTGCTGCCTTAGACTCGGAAGAGCCCCGTCGGGTTACGACGGAACGGGCACAGGGCGCCCGAACGTTCCCGGGATCTGCGCCGACGACGCGAGGGGAGGCTAGTTCTTGCGCAGTTCGCCTTCGAGATCGGTGAGCACGTCCTTCTGGCGTTCGCTCTCGAGATCCTTCTGCAAGCGCCGCAGGGCTACCCCGATGACATCGCGGTGGTGCAGCCGGCTGCCGAAATTCTCCTGGAGCCGCAGCCACAGCTCGTGGGCGCGATCCAGGTCCTCGGGCCACAGCCGGGGAGGATGCGGGCCCAGATTCACGTATACCGACGGCCGGTCGGGAGTGATGATCTCGAGCGAAAACGGATGCCGCGGCTCGGGCAGTTTCTCCCATGCCAGGCCGATGCGCCGGGCCAGTTCTTCGGAGTCCATGCGCGCGGAAACGCCGGTGACCAGCCGCGATGCTTTCAGCTTGGCGGCGGTCTGCACCATGGCGTCGAACGGATCCACACCCGGAACCACCAGCAGGTCTACCGTTTTGCCTTCTTTCTCGGCCAGGGTCACAACGCGCGTCAACAACTCTTTCTCGTAATCGGAAAAAAGCTGCTGGTCGGACAGTTCGTACTCCGCCGCGCCGGTCGAGACGGGGCGAACCGTCATCACCACGATATCGTGCCGCCGCAGGTTGGTTTTTTCCAGCACGGATTTCAGGTGGGTCATGCGGTTGTAGTCGCGAACCGCCACGAGCACGCAGCCGGAACGCGCATGGAGGGTCTCCGGGGCCACGTCCGGCCGCATGTCGAGGTTGAACTCCTCCAGGCCCCCGCCGCGCTTTTTGTGGAGCTTCCGCAGGTTGATCTGCTCGGAGACGGTGAAGATGACGAACAGGAAGATCGTGAAGCCAACGCCGTAAATGGTGGCGACCTGTTTGGTGAACAGATTGGCGATGGCCACCAGGAACAGGACTAAGGTGGTGGCAATCAACCCCACCGGCACTTCCCACCTGCCGATGTGGAAGTTCACCGGCACCTTGTACTCCTGGTCGTGCCGCTTGGCGCGCAGGACCAGCACGCCCAGCGATTTGAGGAAGAAACTCCAGACCACGCCGAAGGCGTATGCTTCGCCGAGGAAAATGACGTTGCCGCCGCTGGCCAGAATGGTCCCGACTTGCAGCAGGGCGATGACGTTGATCAGCCGGTGCGTGGTGCCGAAGCGCTTGTGCGGCTTCCGGAACCAGTCCACCAGCACGCCATCCTCGGCCAGCCGGTTGAGGACGCCGTTGGCGCCGATCATGGAGGTGTTGACGGCGCCCGAGAGGATCAGCACACCGACCACCACCACGAATACGTGGAACAAGAGGCGCAACGCCTGGGGTCCGGCCAGGTGCATGGCGAGTCCGCCCAGCAGGTTATCCACGTACTGGCCGCGCACGGCGTCGGGGATGATCATTCCCGCGAAGATGGTGATCACGCCGGTGCAAAACACGGCGTAGACGCACACCATGTTGCCGGTGTAGCGCAGGTTCTTCATCTTGGGATAGGCAATTTCGCGGTACACCTGCGCCAGGGTTTCAAAGCCGCTCATCGAGAGCAGCGAGTGGCCGAATGCGACGATAATGGCCACCATGCCGATTTGCGGCCAAACCGTGCCCTTGAGCCACCCCAGGGCGTCGTCGCTGAACTGCAGATTCTGGGGGGTGGGAGCGGGAGGCAGGTTCACGTGTCCGTGCAACAGCATGGTGAGCGGACACCAGATCAGAAACGCCACCACCATGATCGTGGTGATCTGCATGATGCGCAGCGCCTTGCCGCTCGATTCGTGAATCCCCTTGACGTTGCTCCACCAGAAATAGGCGGTGACCACCAGGCCGAAGATCGCCGCGAACAGGTTGGGCGGCACGCGACCGCTGAGGCCGGTCATTTCCCCGGCCTCGTTGAGCAGTCGCCCCAGGTATTGCCCCGCGCTGACTACGCTGATGGGGCCGGTCAGGATGTAGTCAAAGATCAGAGCGGAAACGGAGAGCCGCGCCATGAAGTGGCCCATGGCATCGCGCACGACCACGTACACCCCGCCGCGCACGAACATGCTGCACGATTCCAGGTACACCGAACGCACGGCGAAGCTGAAGAGCATTACGGCGAGGATGAACCAGGGGGCGCTCTTGCCAATGGCATGTTCGGCGATGCCGCCGGCATAAAACGCGGAGGAAGCCAGATCGCTCAAGACCACCGCGGCCGCACGCCAGAACGATATGAAGGAAAGAGCTACGGTGGTCGCAACCACAACTTTCGCGGCCGCGGAACGGTCCATTTCCGAAGACATAGTGATCCGGTCTACGACGTGGGCAGCAAGATCTGTATCTTATCGTAGAACGGAGTGGGAGCGTGGTGGCCGGAGGGACCTGTCCTCGCCGCCGGGTTCCCGCTTAGCATAGGGTTAGCAGCGATGAACAATGAAAGCCTGGCCCTCGCCGTGATTGACAAGCTCCGCCGGGCCGGCCACCAGGCCTACCTGGTGGGCGGATGTGTGCGCGATCTGCTGCTGGGCGCGCATCCGAAGGACTTCGACGTGGCCACCGACGCGCGGCCCGACCGGATCCTCGACCTGTTTCCGAATTCCGGCCGCGTGGGCGCCAGTTTCGGCGTGGTGCTGGTCCGCGATGGGTTCTACCAGGTGGAGGTGGCCACCTTCCGCAGCGACCTGGAATACAGCGACGGCCGGCGCCCGGACAGCGTCCATTTCGAACACGATCCACGGGCCGACGTGCTGCGCCGCGACTTCACGATCAACGGCCTGATGATGGATCCCGAAAGCGGCGAGATTCTGGACTTCGTGGAAGGCCGCGCCGATCTCGAACGCCGCCTGGTCCGTGCCATCGGCGATGCCGGGGCGCGCTTTCGGGAGGATCACCTCCGGCTTCTGCGCGCCGTGCGGTTCGCCGCGCGGCTCGGTTTTGACATCGAAATGGAAACGTTCGAGGCCATGCGCCGGGATCACTCGCTGATCCTCACGATTGCGCCGGAACGGGTTCGCGACGAGCTGGTGCGCATCCTTACCGAGGGCGGCGCCCGGCGCGGTTTCGAACTGCTCGAGTCGGTCGGATTGCTGGCCGATCTTGTCCCCGAGGTCGCGGCGATGAAAGGCGTGGCCCAGCCGCCCGAATACCATCCCGAGGGCGACGTTTGGGTGCACACGCTTCTCCTGCTCGAAAAACTGAGCCACCCCACCGTGACGCTCGCCCTGGGCGCATTGCTGCACGATGTCGGCAAGCCGCCCACCTTCCGGGTTGCCGAGCGGATCCGCTTCGATGGCCACGTGGAAGAAGGCGTCGAACTGGCGCACCGCATTCTGTGCCGGCTGCGTTTTTCGCGCGACGAGGTGGAGCAGGTGGAGGCGCTGGTCGCGAACCACATGCGCTTCAAAGATGTCGAGCAGATGAAGGACAGCACGCTCAAACGCTTCCTGCGGCTGCCGGATTTCGAGGAGCATCTCGAACTGCATCGCCTGGACTGCCTGGCCAGCCACGGGCGGCTGGACAACTACGAGTACGTGAAGCGCAAGCTGGAGCAATTCCCCGAAGAGCATCTGAAGCCGGCGCGTCTGCTCACGGGGGCCGACCTGATCGCCGCCGGGTACGAGCCCGGGCCCCGCTTCTCGACGATTCTCGCTGCCGTGGAAGACGCCCAACTGGAAGGGCGCATCACCACTTCCGGCGAAGCCCTGGAACTGGTGCGGCGGCAGTTTCCGCGCGGTACGTTACACTGAGGTTTCGTGTCGCAGAAGGCTTTGGATGGGCCGGCCTCGACCGGCCTCAGCTACGTGCGCGGGCCGGAAGTGCCCCTGCTCGAGATGACCATTTCCGAGGCGCTGGGGCGGACCGCAGCCCGGTTTCCGGAGCGGGAGGCGCTGGTGGTGTGCCATCAGCAGGTACGCCTCACCTGGCTGGAACTGGACCGCGAAGCGACCCGTGTGGCCCGCGGCCTGGCGGGGTTGGGGCTGCGCCCGGCCGACCGCGCCGGCATCTGGGCCAGCAATTGCGTCGAGTGGGTGCTGCTGCAGTACGCCGCCGCGCGCGCCGGAGTGATCCTGGTGAATGTCAATCCGGCCTACCGTTCCCACGATCTGCGCCACGTTCTGCGCAAGTCCCGCATTCGCGCCCTCATCCTGCGCGAGCGCGATTCGCGGGCGAACTACCGGGAGATTCTCGAAGAGGCGCGCCAGGGCGACCCGCTCGGGCTGGAGCATGAAATCTGGATCGGCGGACCATCCTGGAGCGACATGCTGGCGGGCGCCATCGACATCCCTGCACACGAATCGCGGCCGGGAGATGTGGCCAACATTCAGTACACTTCCGGCACTACCGGATCGCCCAAGGGCGTCATGCTGACGCATCGCGGGCTGGTGAACAACGGCATGGCGATCGGGCTCAAGCTGGGGTGCACCGCGGAGGATCGCATCTGCTCACCGGTGCCGCTGTACCACTGCTTCGGCTCGGTGATCGGTTCGATGGTGTCGCTGGTATCCGGCGCCACGCTCCTGCTGCCATCGGCGCAGTTCGACCCGCTGGCTACGCTCGAGGCGGTGCACAACGAACGCGCTACCGCGCTCTACGGCGTGCCGACGATGTACATCGCGGAGCTGGAGCACCCCGAATTCGCGCGCTTCGATCTGAGTTCGTTGCGCAAGGGTGTGATGTCGGGTGCGCCGTGTCCTATCGAACTGATGAAGCACGCCGCCGAACGCATGCACATCGCGAAGATGACGATCCCTTACGGACAGACCGAATCCTCGCCGGTGATTACGATGTCATCGGTGGACGATCCGCTGGACGTGCGCGTTACCACGGTGGGATCCGCGCTGGCCAACACCGAGGTGCAGATTGTCGACACGGAAACCGGAAAGCCGCTGCCGCTGGGGGCCCAGGGCGAACTATGCACCCGCGGGTACCTGGTCATGCAGGGGTACGACGACGACCCGGAAGGTACGGCCGCGGTGATCGACGGCGAGGGTTGGCTGCATACCGGCGATCTGGCGGTCATGCGTCCGGACGGCTATTTCAGTTTTCGGGGCCGCGCCAAGGAGACGATCATTCGCGGTGGGGAGAATATCTATCCGCGCGAGGTAGAGGATTTTCTGCACACCCACCCGAAAATCGCGGATGTTTACGTGGTGGGCATCCCGGATGCGAAACTCGGCGAGACGGTGGTGGCGTGGGTACAGTTGAAGAACGGCGAGCAGGCCACTGCGGGCGAGATTCGCGATTTTTGCCGCGGCAAGATCGCGTACTTCAAGATTCCGCAATTCGTGCGCTTCGTCGATGGGTTTCCGATGACGATTTCGAAGAAGGTGCAGAAGTTCCTAATCCGCGAGCAGGAGATCCGCGAGCGCGGCCTGGAGGAACTTGCCCGCCAGGCAACGGCGTAACTCACTGGACGCCATTGCCGCGTCTCATGTCGATCCCGATCGAGGCGCGACAACGGCCGATGTGGTGTCGATGATGGGCGCCCGGAAATGCAAGCTCACGGATGGCTGCGGGGGTAAGTGATGCGTTCCGGCGCGCCGGCCGTGCGTGCATGACGGGGCGGGGGAAGATGACCTTCGAGTTCTACCGGCTTCGGCTCCATCTGCGGGCGGTGGAGGCGGTGCAGTTCCGCGCCGGCGGCGCCGGTAATGCACTGCGCGGGGCGTTCGGCTCGGCCTTGCGGCAGAGCGCGGCGCCGGCGGAGTGGGGCCGGCTGTTCGAGCCCGGAACTCCGCCGGGCGGGCGGGCGCCGAGCGGGCTCAGGGACTGGCCGCGGCCCTTCGTATTTCGCGCGGCACACCTGGATGGCGCGCAGATCGCCGCCGGAAGCGGCTTCCATTTCGATGTACACCTGTTCGACATGCAGCGGCCATCGCTCGACCTGTTTCGCGCCGCGGTGGCGGCGCTGGCAGCCGGCGGGTTGGGAGCGGGGCGCGGGCGCGCGGAGTTGGAGCGCATCGACCGGCTCGACCTGGCCGGCCATGCCGAGACCGTGGGGGATGCGCCGGGGGAGCCTCTGGCCGTGGACCTCGATCCGGAACCGCCGGCGAGCCGGGTTCGCGTCCGGTTCGCCACGCCGACGGAATGGAAGAGCGGCGGCGCAGTCACGGAGCGGCCGGAGTTCGCGGTGCTGCTGGCGCGGGTACGCGACCGGTTGAGCACGCTGCGGGCGCTCTACGGCGCGGGCCCGCTCGCCATCGATTTTCGCGAATTGGGCAGACGGGCGGAGGCGGTGCGGCTGGTGGACTGCGACCTGGTGTGGGAAGCAGCGGGGCGAAGGTCGGGCCGGACCGGGCAGGTGCACTCGATCGGCGGCTTCACCGGAGAGGCGGAGTATGCGGGTCCGCTCGGCGAATTTCTGCCATGGCTTCGCGCCGCGCGGTGGATCGGGGTGGGACGGCAGACGGTGTGGGGGAAAGGCGACGTGCGGGTGGTGTGGCCCACCCGCCCGTGCGAGTCCCTGGAAGATGGCCGGCTGAGCGAGGGTTGCTAGGGCCGCGCGGAGGCCGCATCGAGGGCCACGTAGCGCTCCCGGTGCGGCTCCGGCTCGACGCGGGAGTCAACATCCAGCCGAAGGAGCCGGTAGCCGGTGCGGCTGTCGTAAGCGGGCCAGTTCGGCAGGTCCGGACCGTTCGGATTCCCGGTCTTGACGAAGTTGGCAAAATAGGCCTGCATGACCGCGGAAAGCTTATAGTCCTCGGGCTTCCAGGCATAGCGCTTGTCGAGATCGAGATTGCCCATGGCGTACTGGATCTCGGCGGAATGGGCCGCTCCGCGGGGCTGCCGGGATTCCCCGCCCTTCTCGGCCGGCGCGGAGCGCGGCGGCGGGGCGGGTTGATCGGGCATGCCGAGAAACCTCGGCCGGGGGTGCGCGTAGAGATACCGGTACACCGGCTTGCCACCGGTCTTCATCTGGAGCTCGGTCCACTTCCAGGTGCTGTATCCGACGAAACGCGCGCTCGCCAGGTGGGTGGCGGCCTCCAGCACCTGCTCGGGGGAGGAAGGCGCGTAGGCTTTCAAAATCTCTCCGGCGTGGTCGCCGTAGAGACGCTTTACCGCGCTGGCAAAATTCTCCGGGGTAGGCTCGGCCGCACCCAGTACGGCCCTGGCGGGCTGCTCCTCGGAGTTCGATCCGGCCAGCAACGGAACCTTGGACTGCTCGCCCGCCAGGAAGATTTCCGCCAGCGGCTTCGGCAGGAAATAACCGTCGAGGGCCGTGCTGAAGCGCATGCCGGAAGTCTTCGCCAGGGCTTGCTGGATCTGCTCGGCGGTCAGCGCGCGAAGCGCCGCGAGCGAGGGTGCGCCGGCGGACGCACCGAAGCGGACCCCGTCCTGCTCCGATTCCGGGAGGGGCCGTGGGGGCAGACTCGAGGTCATGGCGCCGCTCTCGCCGATGGCCCCGGCGATGAGATTCCTGGACAGCGGAGAGGCCATGAGGGCGCTCACCGAAATGGAACCGGCCGATTCGCCGCCGATGGTCACGCGCTTCGGATCGCCGCCGAAGGCGGCAATGTTGCGCTGCACCCACTCGAGGGCGGCGACCTGGTCCAGCAGGCCATAGTTTCCAGACGCGTGGTGCGGAGACTCCCTGGTCAACTCGGGATGGGAGAAAAATCCGAAGATGTTGGTGCGGTAGTTCATCGTCACCGCCACCATGCCCTTGCGGGCCATGTTGGCGCCATCGTAGCGCGGTTCGGAACCGTCGCCGTTCTGAAAACCGCCGCCGAAGATGTAGACCAGCACCGGCAGCCGCTCGCGGTCGGATTTGGCGGGGGTCCACACGTTCAGATAGAGGCAATCTTCGCTCATGCCATTGCTGCGGAACCAGTAGTCGGCATTGGGCGAAGTGCGCTGCATACATCGCGGGCCGAAGTGGTCGGCGTTGCGCGCCCCGGTCCAGTTCTTGACGGGCTGAGGCTCCCGCCATCGGAGGTTGCCGACCGGCGGCTGGGCAAAGGGGATGCCCTTGAAGCTGCGCACATCGGCCCCCGCGGGGGTGGTCGCCTCGAGGAGGCCGTTGGCTGTCTTGACGCGATCGGCGGCGGAGGCTTCGCCGGGCAAGGTTGCGGCAAAGCAGATCGCCAGCGCAAAGAAGGTGCGACGATTCAGCGGATTCATATCCACCTACAGCATCACATTTTCGCCGCGATTTCCAGCGGGGCGCCGGCCGACGTGCGGCGTCACTGCGGCGTGCCGGGCAAGCTGTCCGGCTGACGGAGGCGGTCCGGCGGGAAGGGCGGCGTCGATGCCGGGCGGTCATCACAGGGCGCGCCGGCGGGCGGAGGAATGGGGGCCGGAGCTTCGCGGACACGCATCGTTACCGCTATATAGTGGTATCCTGATGCCTCAGGAGCATCCGATGACCAGACGTGATTATCTCCAGCTCATGACCGCCGCGGCGGCGACGACGGGCAGCGCCGCGGCGGCCGATCCCGCGGCGGATCGCGAGCGGCGCATGAAGTGGTGGCACGAGGCCCGCTTCGGCATGTTCATTCACTGGGGCCTCTACAGCGTGGTGGGCCGCCACGAGTGGGTGATGGAGAACGAAGCGATCCCCGTGGCCGACTACGAACAGCTCGCCCGCCGCTTCCATCCCAAGCCGGGTTTCGCGCGGGAGTGGGCCCGCCTTGCCAAACAGGCCGGCCAGAAATACATGGTGATGACCACCAAACACCACGAGGGCTTCTGCAACTTCGCTTCGAAGCTCACCGACTACTGCGCCCCCAAACAGGGGCCCGGGCGCGACCTGGTGAAGGAGTATGTCGAAGCCGCGCGCGCCGAAGGCCTCCGCGTGGGCTTCTACTATTCGCTGATGGACTGGCATCACCCGGATGGCGCGCGGTGCGCCACCGATGAACAGGCGCGCCGCCGGTTCGTGGATTACATTCACGGGCAGATCCGCGAGCTGCTCACCAATTACGGCAAGATCGACATCCTCTGGTACGACGTCGCCTGGCCGCTCGATGCCGCGGGTTGGGAATCGGAAAAGATGAACGCGATGGTGTTCCAGCTTCAACCCGACATTATCGTCAACAACCGCAACAAGCTGGAGGGCGATTTCGCCACTCCCGAGCAGCGCATCACCGCCGAGAAACGCGCGTGGGAATCCTGCATGACGATGAACGACAGTTGGGGCTACAACAAGACCGATGACGATTGGAAGAGCCCCAAGACCATCGTTCGCAACCTGATCACGTGCGCGCGCGACACCGGCAACTACCTGCTCAACATCGGTCCAAGGCCGGACGGCTCGGTGCCCGAGGAATCCGTCCGCATTCTCTCGGCGGTCGGCAAATGGATGGATCGCAACGGCACCTCGATCTACCAGACCGAGCCCTGCCAGCCGCGGCGTTCCAACTATGCCTCATTCACGCGACATGGCAACACGTTGTACATGCACAACTATTTCTGGCCGGGAGATACAGCCGTAATCGGCGGTTTCATGACCAAGGTCAAGTCCGCCCGATTCCTGGCCACCGGCAAGGAAGTAAAGTTCGATCAGGACAAGTTCCGCGCGCGCTTCCTGGAACTGCCGGAGCGGGCGCCCGACGATCCGGTAACCACACTGGCCATCGAGTGCGACGCCGAGCCGCGCCAGGACACCGATTTCGTCCGCAAAGAGCGGCCGCGCCGCGGCGTGTAGCTGTTTTCCGCCTCACGATTCGGTTTCGCCCGCCGCCCGTTGGCGTGCCGGGCCGGCGATGCCATACTGCGCCATTGGCCGGCTGGTGCGCGCGAGCCGGCCGGAACGAAGTAAAAGACAACAGCATCCGGTTGCGCTATGTGGAGCATTCCAATATCCTGAGTATTCCGAGTATGTCCACGAAAACACCTATTACGGTCGCCCACGGCGACGGCATCGGCCCCGAAATCATGAACGCCACGCTCCAGGTTCTGGAGTCGTCGGGTGCGCAACTGGAGATCGAGACCATCGAAATCGGCGAGAAGGTTTACCTGCGCGGCAATACGACCGGCATTGAACCGCGCGCCTGGGAGTCCCTGTTGCGGACGAAGGTTTTCCTGAAGGCGCCGATCACGACGCCGCAGGGTGGCGGGTACAAGAGTCTGAATGTAACCGCGCGCAAGACCTTGGGTTTGTATGCCAACGTGCGGCCGTGCGTGTCCTACCATCCGTTCGTCGACACCCTGCATCCGAACATGGATGTGGTGATCGTGCGCGAGAACGAAGAAGACCTGTACGCGGGGATCGAGTACCAGCTCACTCCGGAAGTGACCTCGTGCATCAAGCTGATCTCGCGGCCGGGCAGCGAGAAGATTGTGCGCTACGCGTTCGAATACGCGCGGCGGCACAACCGCAAGAAGGTCACCTGCTTCATGAAGGACAACATCATGAAGATGACCGACGGCCTGTTCCACCGGGTTTTCGACGAGATCGCGGTGGAGTTTCCGGACATCCAGAAAGAGGCCTGGATCGTGGACATCGGGGCCGCGAAGATGGCGGACACACCGGAGGCTTTCGACGTGATCGTGATGCCGAACCTGTACGGGGACATCCTGTCGGACGTGGCGGCGCAGATTGCGGGCTCGGTGGGACTGGCGGGATCGGCGAACATCGGGGAGAAGTGCGCGATGTTCGAAGCGATTCACGGGTCGGCGCCGCGGCGGGCGAATCAGAACCTGGCGAATCCATCGGGGCTGCTGCTGGGAGCGGTACTGATGCTGGTGCACATCGACCAGCCGGAAGCGGCGGAACGGGTGCACAACGCATGGCTGCGGACGCTCGAAGACGGGATCCACACCTATGATGTCTTCGCCGAGGGCGTGAGCACCGAGAAGGTGGGCACCAAGGAATTCGCGTGCGCGGTGGTGGCTCGGCTGGGTCAGAAGCCGAACCGGCTGAAGCCGGTGAGTTATGCCAAGAGGCCGGAAGTGGCAGCCGTGGCGCCGCAGGGTCACGAGCCGGCCGCGACCAGCATGGAATTGAAGGGCATCGACGTCGTCGTCTACTGGCCTTCGCGGGATGCCAACGTGCTGGCGGCGAAAGCGGGGCAACTGGCGGGCGACGGGCTGAGCCTTCAGATGATCGACAACCGCGGTGTGAAGGTATGGCCGGCGGGGCGCGCGGAAACGTTCTGCACGGACGCGTTCCGTTGCCGGTTCATGGCGGAAGGGCCGACGGAGATGGGCCGGATGGTGGCGCTGCTCGACCGGATGGTGGGCGCCGGGATGGAGATTGCGATGACGGAGACGTTGCGCACGTTCAACGGGCAGGCGGGATTCAGCCTGGCGCAGGGGCAGTAAGCCGTGGCGCATACCCCGTTGGTCGCCGTGATCATGGGGAGCAAATCCGACTGGGACGTGATGCGCCAGGCGTCGGAGATGCTCACACGGTTCGACGTTCCGCACGAATGCCGGGTGCTGTCGGCGCACCGCACGCCGGTGGAGACGGCCGAGTATGTGGGGCAGGCGGAGGCACGTGGAATCGAAGTAATCGTGGCGGCGGCCGGCGGCGCGGCGCACCTGGCTGGGGTTTGCGCGGCGCACACGCTGCTGCCGGTGCTGGGCGTGCCGATGGAGAGCGCGGCGCTGAAGGGGCTGGACTCGCTGCTTTCGACGGTGCAGATGCCGGCGGGAATTCCGGTGGGGACGCTGGCAATCGGCGCCCCGGGGGCACGGAACGCGGCGCTGCTGGCGGTTGCCATACTGGCCAACCGCCGCCCTGAGCTGAGAGAGACCCTGCGGCGTTTTCGCGCGGAGCAGAGCGCCAAAATCCTACAAGAGAAATTGACCTGAAGAGGTCCACCGGCGGATGTATTCCGATCCGCCGGTGGAGAGTTTCCTGCCTGACTACTGCGAAATCAGAACTCCGGTCTGGAAGGAGATGGCGGGTGAGGCCGGCTTAACCGAGACGGAGCCCAACTGGTTGGAAACCAGGAGTCCGGTGAAGGCGGTGGGAGGCGCGAGGGCGGCGCCGGTAGAACCGCCGTTATCGCTCTCCGTAAACGTGAGCTGCACTCTGCAATTGGAGCCGATGGAGTAAGTGCCCCGGGAGTGGACGGTGGTCGCTCTGCCGTTGGCAAAGACGAACTCGGTCATGGTGAATCCGCCCTGGCCATCCAGCGTGATGGAACCGATGGCGGAGACCGTGCTCAGTGCGCCCGTGGCGCCGGTCGAGCCGGTAGTACCCGTTCCGCCCGTGGTGCCGGTTCCGCCGGTCATGCCAGTGCCGCCGGTCGTGCCGGTTCCGCCCGTGGAGCCCGTCCCGCCGGTTGCGCCGGTGCCGCCGGTGGAGCCGGTCCCGCCCGTGGAGCCCGTGCCACCGACATCCAAGCGGCGGAGAGATCCGGTCATCCCGGTGCCGCCCGTACCGCCGGTCGCGCCGGTACCGCCGGTCGCGCCGGTACCGCCGTCCGCCGTGCCGCCAGTCATACCAGTGCCGCCCGTGGAGCCCGTACCGCCGGTCGCGCCAGTGCCGCCGGTCATACCCGTTCCGCCGGTAGAGCCGGTGCCGCCCGTGGAGCCGGTGCCGCCGGTCATACCAGTGCCGCCGGTAGAGCCGGTGCCGCCGGTTGCGCCGGTACCGCCCGTGGAGCCTTCATTCCCCGTTTGGGTTCCGAAGAAGCTGAACGCATAGCTGCCGTCGAAGGTGGTCGCGTTGCAGGCGTTGGTGGCGCGGTCGAGCGCGCCGATTGCGCCGTAGCCACCGGCATCGGTTTCCAGAAACAAGATATGCGCGCCGCCGGTGCCCACGACGGCGTCGAAGGTCTCGCCGGTCGAAAGGTTCATCTTGGCGGTGCAGTCGTTGTTGACGGTGTAGCTGCCGACATTCGTCAATTGGGTGGTGGATCCGGTCACCATCCCCACAATGTTGCCGCTGCCGTCAAAGAAAAAGCGGCCGATTCCCGGTGTCTTCCCGGAGAGGCTGTTGGCATTATTGCCGAAGCCGCCGGGATTGCTGGTCATGCCGGTACTTCCCGTATCTCCGGTGCTGCCGGTGGAGCCGAAGGGGCTCCCGCTCGAGCCGGACATTCCGGTGGAACCGGTGGAACCAGTGGAACCGGTGGAGCCGGGACTGCCGCCCGTCATCTGACCGGCGTTAGCGTTGACGCTGTTGATCACGTTGATCAGGCCCGCGGTCATGACCTGTGCATTATAGGTGCCCGTCAAATAGGCGTTGCTGCACCCCGTGATACCGAACGAAACTCTAGGCAGGCCCAGACCGCACAGCAGCAGGCCTGCCACGACATACATCCTCTTTGTTGGTGTCATCGAATCGCTTCTCCCCCGAGTTCGGATAGAACGCCGGGCCAAAGAAATGCGGCCCGTGAGCGCAGTATAAGGAACAAGCATCACGTACTTCGGTGAGCAGAATCACCCATGGTCAAGCCGTTAGTCTTTTGACGAACGCTTCATGGGGTGCAGCGGGACTCTTTCAAACGCTCGATGGTGTCACGGAGACGCAGGCGGATGGTTTCCCTCTCCGAATCATCGCGGTAGGAGGAACGCGGCCAGAAGAAACCGCGCAGGCCATCCTTCCGGCGGCGCGGGACGATGTGGACGTGGAGATGGGGGACGCTCTGGCTGACGCGGTTGTTGACAGCGAGAAAAGAGCCGTCGGCGGCGAGCGCCTCTTCGACTGCCCGGCAGAGGAGGCGGGCCAGGGAGAAGAACGGACCGGTCGAGGCCGGCGGCAGGTCGGCGAGAGTTTCGTAATGCGGCTTGGGGATGAGCAGGCAGTGCCCGGGGAAGAGGGGGCGGTGGTCGAGGAAGGCGAGGGCCTGCTGGTCCTCGAAGACCACCGGCGCAGCGAGGGAACCGGCGGCGATCCGGCAGAACGTGCAATCGGCGGGCATGCAGACATGATGCAACAGGAGCGCTGGGCGCGGGACACGGAAAAGGGCACCGGCGTTTGGCCGGGCGGCGGGTGTAGTCGTTGGCCGTGCTAATTTGGTGCATGGGGTTGGTCTCACCGGCACCGCCGCGGCGCGAACCGCAAATCTACCAGCTTCTGCTCGCCTTTGCGGCGATCTACATCGTCTGGGGCTCGACTTTCCTGGCGATCCGGTTTGCGGTGCAGACGATTCCGCCGCTGCTCCTGATGGGCGCCCGGCACCTGACGGCGGGGCTGCTGCTGTTCGGCTGGCTGTGGCTGCGTGGTTTCGAGTGGCCGGACAGGCGGGTGTGGCTCGACGCGTTGCTCTCGAGCGGATTCTGTTTTCTCGGATGCCACGGGATTCTGGCGTGGGCGGAGATTTATGTTCCGTCCGGGCTGGCAGCGCTGCTTGCGGGCAGCCTGCCCATCTGGATGGTGCTGTTGGCGCGGGCACGGGGGCAGGAATCGGAGCTGAATGCGAAGCTGCTGTCGGGGATCGCGCTGGGCTTCGCCGGCCTGATCGTGCTGATGCCGCTGGGGGTTCGGGGCGAACGGCGCGAACTCGCCGGCGCGGTGGCGATCGTGCTGGGCGAGGTGTTGTGGGCGGTCGGCGCGATTTACGCGCGGGGAATCAAACCCCGCACCCCGCCGACGACCTTTGCGGCGATGCAGATGGTATGCGGAGGCGGCCTGCTGAGCGCGGTGGGATTGGGATTGGGGGAGGGCGCGCACCTGACGGCGGCCTCGTTCACGGCGCGTTCGGTGTTGTCGCTGGCTTTCCTGATCGTCTTCGGATCCCTGCTGGCTTTCACAGCGTACACCTGGTTGCTGCGCGTGAGCTCGCCGGCGGTGGTTTCGACGCATTCGTACGTGAATCCGGTGGTAGCCGTATTTCTCGGCTGGGCGATGGCGGGAGAGGGGGTGACGCTTCGGACGGTGGCCGGGACAGCGATCATCCTGGCGAGTGTGGCGCTGATCCGGGCGCGGTCGAAGGGAGCGGCGGTAGGGCGGGCCGTGGCGGATGAAGCGGCGTGAAGCCGGCGCGATCAGGCCCCGTCCCGGGCTTCAGCGACGATAGTCGAGACCAGGTAGTCCAGCGCCCGCTGGACATCGGGCGTCAGATCGCTGCCCGGTTCGGTCGATTCGACCGGTATGGAAAAGAGTTCGGCTTCGGGCGCGCGGCCGTACCAGGCAAAGGCCGCAGCCAGCAGCGCGGATGGAGTGGCCTGGTGGGTGAAGGCAACGGAGGCGGACTCGGGCACGATTCGCCGGCGTTGGATGGTGCCGGGCTCGCCTTCCGCCGCGGCGTCGATGAAGATGACGCGGCCGGCGCGGCTCAACCGCTCGGCGATTTCGGGAGTGAGCTGGTGAACGGCTTGGATTTCGATCTCGGGATCGGTGAGTAGGCCGCGCAGGCGCTCCGCGGCGTGCCAGCCGAGGCCGTCGTCGCCGCGGAGCGGGTTGCCATAGCCGAGGATGAGGAGGCGGGGCATGTTTAGCTCAGGGTGTCGAGCAGTTCGCCTGCATATGAGCGGAGCTCGATCTCGAGGGCCATACGGCCATCGGCATGGGTGGAGCAGCTGAGGCACGGGTCGAAGGCGCGGATAACGGCTTCGACGCGGTTGAGCATGCCTTCTTCGAGGCGGTTGCCGTGGACGAAGTGACGGGCCACCTGAAGCACGCCGCGGTTCATAGCGGCGTTGTTATGGCCGGTGGCGATCACCAGGTTGGCCCAGGTGATGAGGCCGTCGGAATCCACCTTGTAGTGATGGATCAGGGTGCCGCGCGGGGCTTCGGCGACGCCGACGCCTTCGCTGTTGTTCACGCGGGCATAGGCGCGGACGTTGGGGCTGAGAATCTCGGGCGCGTGGAGTAGCTGCTCGATCCTCTCGAGGCTGTAGAGGATCTCGATCAGTCGCGCATAGTGATAGTGGAAGGAGCTGAGCACGGCGCCGCGTTCGAGCTCGCGGAACTCGGCCCATTCCTGGCCGGCGCGGGGCGTGGAGCAGCGGTCGATCAGGTTCAGGCGCGCCAGCGGTCCCACGCGGTAGACGCCTCCGGGGTAGCCGAGGGGCTTGTAGTAGGTGGTCTTGAGGTAGGTCCAGGGGTGGGCGATCTCGCCGATGTGGGAGGCGTAGGCGGCGGGGTCGACACCGTCGGCCACGATATGGCCGCTGCTGTCGAGGAAGCGGAGTTGGCCGTCGTAGTACTCGAGCTCGCCCTGGTTGCCGACCAGGCCCATGAAGAGCGTGGGGGAATTGGCGAATGTGCGGATTTCTTCGCGGAAACGCTCCATATCGCGCTTATACCAATCGAGGGTGCGGTCGACGATGGCGATGCATTCGGGGATGGCGGCCAGGATGCGGTCGCGGTGTTCGGCGGTGAGGGGCTCGCTGACGCCGCCGGGCACGACCCAGGCGGGGTGGATGCGCTTGCCGGCGAGCCATTCGATGATCTGCTGGCCGAACTGGCGGAGGCGGATGCCGTCCTTGGCGATAGCGGGGTGCATTTCGGCTACGCCGAAGAGGTTGCGTTTGGCGGGGTCGCTGTCCATGCCGAGCAGGAAGTCGGCGGAGGAGAGATAGAAGAAGCTGAGGGCGTGGGACTGGACGATCTGTGCCAGGTTGAGGATGCGGCGGAGGCGCGCGGCATTTTCGGGAATGCGCACGGCGAGGATGGCGTCGCAGGCTTTGGAAGAAGCGATGAGATGGCTGACGGGGCAGATGCCGCAGATGCGAGCCATGAGCGAGGGCATTTCGGAGAAGGGCCGGCCCTCGCAGAATTTTTCGAACCCGCGGAACTGGGTGACGTGGAAGTAGGCCTCTTCGACGCGGCCCTGCTCATCGAGATGGATGGTGATCTTGGAGTGTCCCTCGATGCGGGTGACGGGATCGATGACGATTTTTTGGCGTGGCATGTGGTTATCCGAATTTCGCGGCGGGGTTGGGAGTCTTGCCATCCAACAGATCGCTCAGGACCGCGAAGATGAGGTCGGCGGAAGGCGGGCAACCGGGCACGAAGACATCCACCGGAACGGCTTCATGCACCGGCCGGACGGCGGGCAACAGCGCGGGGATGACCTCGCGGGGGATCTGGGCATCGAGAGTGGCGTTCTCGAGATAGCCGCGGTGCAGCACGGCATCGACGCCGAACTTGTTGCGCATGGCGGGGACGTTGCCGGTGACGGCGCAATCGCCGAGCGAGATGAGGATGCGGGTGCGGGCGCGGACGATTTTGATGCGATGCAGGTCCTCTTCGCTCGAGATAGCGCCTTCGACGAGGGTGACGTCCACGTTTTCGGGAAACTCTTTGCGATCCACCAGCGGGCCCCAGACGACCTCGGCGCGCTGGGCGACGGCGATGAGGCGCTCATCGGTATCGAGCAGGGACATATGGCAGCCGGAGCAGCCGTCGAGCCAGACGGTGGCGAGGCGGATCTTGCCGTTGGGGGCGCTCACTTGCGGCCCTCCCGCATCATGCTGAGGTAGGGCAGAAACTCACGGCGTTTGGACATCTCGGCCACGGATTTGCCTTTCTCGGAGAGCGCTCCGGTGGGACAGACCTGCACGCACTTGCCGCAACTCGTGCAGGTATCGGAGGCGCCCCAGGGCTGGGCCAGGTCGGTGATGACGCGGCAATCGGCGCCGCGGGACATAACGTCCCAGGTGTGGGCGCCTTCGATCTCGTCGCAGACACGCACGCAGCGGGTACAGAGGATACAGCGGTTGTGGTCGGCGACGAAGCGTTCGTGGGACGCGTCCACGGGGAGCTTGGGGTACTGATAGGGGAAGTGGACGTGGGTCATGCCGAGCTCGAGGGCGAGGGACTGAAGGTCGCAGTGGCCGTTGGCAACGCAGACGGAGCAGACGTGGTTGCGCTCGGCGAAGAGGAGCTCGAGAATGCCGCGGCGGTACTTGGCGATGCGGTCGGAGTGGATGGTGACCTCCATGCCTTCGGAGATGCGGGTGACGCAGGCGGGGACCATGCGGCGCATTCCTTTGACTTCGACCAGGCAGAGGCGGCAGGCGCCGATATCGGAGAGGCCGCCGAGATGGCAGAGGGTGGGGACGAAGATGTTGTTCTCGCGGGCGACTTCGAGGATGGTCTGATCTTCGCGCGCGCCGACTTCGCGGCCATCGAGGGAGAGGGTTTTGACGCGGACGGGTGCGGGTTTGGTCATGCGGTCACCTTCAGGTTGCAGACGCCGGCGGCGCAGCCCTGGCCGGAGATGTGGGATTCGTACTCGTGGCGGAAGTGTTTGAGGGTGGTGATGACGGGGGTGGGAGCGCTGGCGCCGAGGCCGCAGAGGCTGGTGTCGCGGACCAGTTCGCAGAGCTCTTCGAGCAGGGCGATATCGGCGGCGGTGCCTTCGCCGGCGGTGATCTTCTCGAGCAGCGCGTGCATCTGCTGGGTGCCGGCGCGGCAGGGGATGCATTTGCCGCAGGATTCGCTCTTGCAGAACTCCATGAAGTACTTGGCCACGTCGACCATGCAGGAGGTCTCGTCCATGACGATCATGCCGCCGGAGCCCATCATGGAGCCGATACGGGTGAGGGATTCGTAATCGACGGGGGAATCCATGTGGGCTTGGGGGATGCAGCCGCCGGAGGGTCCGCCGGTCTGCACCGCCTTGAGCTGTTTGCCATCGGGGACGCCGCCGCCGATCTGCTCGATGATCTCGCGCAGGCTCATGCCCATGGGCACTTCGATCAGGCCGGTGTTGTTGACCCGGCCGGCGAGTGCGAATACCTTGGTGCCCTTACTCTTTTCGGTGCCGATGGCGGAGAACCATTCGGCGCCGTGGCGCATGATCGGGGCGATGTTGGCGAAGGTCTCCACGTTGTTGATGAGGGTGGGGCAGCCCCAGAGGCCTTCCTCGGCGGGGTAGGGCGGGCGGGGACGCGGGGTGCCGCGCTGCCCCTCGATGGAGGCGATGAGTGCCGTCTCCTCCCCGCAGACGAAGGCGCCGGCGCCGAGCCGGATATCGATGTGGAAGCTGAACCGCGAGCCGCCGATATTGTTCCCGAGCAGGCCCAGGCGCTCGGCCTGCTTGATGGCGGTTTTCAGGTGCTTGACGGCCAGCGGGTATTCGGCGCGGACGTAGATGAAGCCCTTTTGCGCGCCCACGGCATAGCCGGCGATGGTCATGCCTTCGAGGACGCGGTGCGGGTCGCTTTCGAGCACGGCACGGTCCATGAAGGCGCCGGGATCGCCCTCGTCGGCGTTGCAGATGACGTACTTCTCCTGCTCGCCGGTCTTGGCCACGGTGGTCCACTTGAGGCCGGTGGGATAGCCCGCACCGCCGCGGCCCCGCAGACCGCTGCGGACCACCTGGTCGATGACTTCGGCCGGAGTGCGTTCGGCAATGCACTCCACCAGGGCCAGGTAGCCGTCCTGGGCGATGTAGTCTTCGATCCGTTCGGGATCGATGCGGCCCGAATTTTCGAGCACGATCTTCTTCTGGCGCTGGAAGAAGGGAGTATCGGTGGGGCAGTGATCGAGGCCGTTGCTGCCGGTATCGAGGTGGCGGATGACCTCGGGGGCCTGTGCGGGGGTGACGTTGGCATATAAGGCGCCGTCGCTTTCGATCGCGACCAGGGGCCCGGCGCTGCACAGGCCCATGCAGCCGACACCCTTTACCAGCACCTCGCTTTTCATGCCGCTCTCGACGACTTCCTGCTGGATGGCATCGCGCACCTGGTCCGCGCCGGAGGAGAGGCAGCCGGCGGCGATGCAGACGCAGACGTGGTGGGGATACTTGCTCTGCGCGGCGCGCTCGGCGGCAGCGATCTTGTGCAGTTCTTCAATGGTCATGACGCATGCCTTTCTCTACCCGGGCCAGCATATCTTCCGGACCGATTTTGCCCAGGACCGCGCTATCGAGGACCACCGCGGGCGCCAGGCCGCAGGAACCGAGGCAGCGGGCGGTGAGCACGGAGAGTTCGCCATCGGGTGTGGTCTCGCCGGGTTTGACGCCGAACTTGCGTTCGAGGCCCGAGAGCAGGGCCGGAGCGCCCTTGATGTAGCAGGCAGTGCCGGTACACACCACGCAGGTGTGCTTGCCCTTGGGCTTCAACGTGAAGAAATGGTAGAAGGTGGCGGCACCGTACACGCGGCTGAGTGGTACGCGAAGCAGATGCGCGACAAAGCGCAGCGCGGTTTCATCGAGGTAGCCGAAGCACTCCTGTACAGTGTGCAGGGTTTCAATTAGGGCGTGAGGCTCGCGGCCGTGGCGCCGTGCCGTGGCCTCGACGATCTTCCAGCGCTTATCGGCGGAAGGGGCCGGTGGACCCAAGTAGGTCTGCATAGAGTATATCCGCATGCACGCACTCCTCCACATAAGGGTGGACGGAGTTTGAACAAGTTGCACGAATATTCCCGAGACTTCGGCGGCGAAGATCGCGCATCACGGGGCAAAAGCCCCAATGAAATCAGGCATTTTCCGCGTTATGTGGTGAAATTCCACAGTTGGTGGAACGGGGCGGGAACGCGGACGGCGGCTCGCGGCGGCACGGCCGCGCTGGCAGGATTTGGCGCCGATGGCCCTTTCCCGCGGCGCGGGACCCGCCGCGAACAGGTAACAGGATGCCACGCCCGCCATCCAGCGGGGATGCATACTGACTCTATGGATGTAAGGCGGCGAGAGGTTCCGGCTGCGGCCGGCCTGCGGCCGTTCCGCCCATCGGGGTTTGTGGTTCGCAGCGAGAAGGTGGGCGGGAAGGTTGTGGTCCATAACTACGGCTCGGCGGCAGCCATCGGCGCGGGGAGCGGAGCACGGAGCCGGACCCAACCACCACGGCCAGAATTTTGCGGGAGAATGGAAACCTGTTTGGCGGAATGCGGTCCCACGGCGGCGGGAGGTAGCTGCGATGAGCCGGAAAGTGCTGATTACCACGGGCGACGGCGGAGACAGTTATGAAGCGCTGTACGCTTACCAGAGGCTGGAGGAGGCACATTGGGAGCCGGTGGTAGCGGCGCCCACGCGGCGGCGTCTGCACATGGTGGTGCACGACTACGAGCCGGGGTGGGAAACCTATATCGAGCGGCCGGGCCACGTGATCGAAGCAGACCTGGCCATTACCGCCGTGGCGGCGCGGGAATTTGTGGCCATGCTGATTTTAGGCGGGCGGGCTCCGGAATACCTGCGGAACGATGCCAGCCTGATCTCGCTGGTTCAAGAGTTTGTGAAGCACGAACGCTGGGTATGCGCCATCGGCCACGGCATCCAGGTGCTGGTGGCGGCGGGACTGGTGGGCGGGAGGACGGTGACGTGCCACCCGCACGTGCGCGTGGAAGTGGAGCGGGCCGGCGGTAGGTACCTGGCCAAGCCCGCCGTGCGGGACGGCAAACTGCTGACCGCGCAGAGTTGGAGGTCACACCCGGAGTTCTACCGGGAACTGTTTCAGATGCTGGAGCAAGGCGGCGAGGCGCGGCCGCGCTAACGGCAGCAGGCCTGGCGCGAAACCAGTTCGGCGGCAGTGGCCGGGGGGCCGGCCGCGAAGTACTTCTGTTCGTTGAGGCGGCGGTACAAATCGCCGGCGATTCCGGCGGCCAGCGGTCCAATGGCCGGACGTCCGCCGGTCAGCAAGACCACCACGACGAGTTTGCGCGGGCCCACATCGATGAAGGAGCCGAACCACCCCAGGTGGGTGCGGTTTTCGCTGCAGGTGCCGGTTTTGCCGGCGATGGGCCCGTCCTCGCGGGCGCGGTGAGCGGTGCCGAATTCGACGGCGCCCCGCATTCCCGGCTTGACCAGGGGGATCAGTCGCTCGATATCCAGGCGGCGCTTGATGCGCGGGATGAAGCCGCGGACTTCGGCCGGGCTACGCGGATATTGCAGGTAATATAAGGTCCCGCCATTGGCGACCGCCGCCAGAAGGGCTGCCAGTTGCAGGGGCGTCTGGGAGATCTCCTCGCCAAAGCTGGTGAGCATGCCGACGCCACCGTTTTTGGGTGGGGCGGAGGGGAACCGGCCAGACTGCTCGCCGGCGATGTTCAGGCCGGCTTTCTCTCCGTATCCGAAGAGGTGCGCGTAGTAGCTGACCTTTTCAAATCCCAGTTTCTGGCCCAGCGTAGCGAAATAGTAATTATTGGAGTGGGCCAGGGCGTAGGTGAGATCCATCCGCAGCCCTCCCAGCCGTAGCCTGGTGGACGGGTCGATCACCCGTTCGCTGAGGCCCGCCAGGGCGACCGGCACTTTGATGGTGGAGCACGGCTGGAATCCGCCGCCGAGCGCGATGCGCTGGTTCACCATGGTGAGAATACGACCGGTCTCCGGTTCGACCACTACCACGGAGCCATTGAACTGCCTCAGGGCTTCGACGGCGGCACGGCGAATGACCATGTCCTCGCCATCGACGTTATCGCCGACCGTGGAATCGGCATAAGTGGGCTCCGTCCAGGGACCGCCGGCGATGATGGGGGCGGCGGGACGAGCGGTCCGCGCGGGCGTCCTGCGGTACGCCGCCGGTTGCACCTTGACGGCGGAACGTTTCGGGGCGGCGCGTCGAACGGCCTTGGTCCGGTGAGAAGCCGCGCGGCTACGGCGTTTCCTGGCAGGCGTGGCGCCAAATCCAAGACAACCAATCAGCGCCAGCATCAAAAGGCATCGGAGCACTGGTGGGACGGGAAATAGTGTCAACCGGGTCATAACTGATAGCGGTACCCAAGGCTGTCGCAGCCGGTGGGGAGGAGCCAGAGCCGATTCGCGGGCGATCGAAAACCCCGGTCGGAGTAACCGAAGCATCCGTCGTTTTCCACCGCGACGTTTCCTCGACCAAATCTTACTCTTTTCGCATTCTAGCATCGCGTGAGTTTCGGCACGCCAAATTTTTTGGGAAAAAAGAGATGAAGGGGTGCAGATAAGGCTGGGTTGGCAAGGCGCGTAACGCAATCAACCACCGGAATGGACCGCCGTCGGGTGGCGGAGCGCGGCTGGGCCGTGCGGCGGCTCAGCCGTTTTCGAGCAGGTCCAACAGCCTTTCCTGCACGGCTTCGCCAGTGGGAGTGTCGGGCGTAATGACCAGAATGGTGTCATCGCCGGCAATCGTGCCGAGGATCTGGGGCCACTCCTCGTTGTCAAGGGCTACCGCCACGGAGTTGGCGTGGCCGGGCGAGGTCTTCAGGATCAGCAGATTCTGGGCGCGCAGCACGTCTTTCAGGAACTCGGCGGCGAGGTTGGAAAATTCCGGGCCGGTCTCCTCGGGCGCCATTTCCTGATACCCGTCGCGCGTCTTCACCAGGCGCAGGTCGCGGATGTCGCGCGACAGCGTGACTTGGGTGGCCGCAATGCCGAGCTTTCCCAGTTCCTGAGCAAGCTCTTCCTGGGTGGAGATCCGCATGCCGCGGATCAGCTTCAGGATTTGCCCCTGACGGTAGGTTTTCGTCATACGATCAACTTTCCAAGCAGTTCCTTGGCGCGTGCCAAAGCGGTGGCGACGGCGAGCGATCCGGTTCCGCCCGCAATTTCGCGCGACTTCATGCCTTCCCTGGGATCGAGTAGCGCCGCCAGGTCGGCAGTGAACTCGGGCGCCGCCTGTTCCATCTCCTGGGCGGTCCAGTCGGAGGGTTTTTTGCCGCGGCGAATGCTTTCGAGAACAAAACGCCCGACGATCTGGTGGGCCTGATGAAAGGGAGTGCCGGCGCGCGCCAGGGCTTCCGCCAGGTCAGTGGCTACAACCCAACTCTCTTCGAGGGCGGCGGCGGGGCGGGCAGGATGGAGCCGGGTGGATTCGATGACGGAAGACATCATCAGCAAGGAAGCCGACAACTGCTCGGCGGCATCGAACAAAGGAATCTTATCCTCCTGCATGTCGCGGTTGTAGGTCATGGGCAAGCCCTTCATGGTGACCAGAAGCGAAGTGAGGCAGCCCATCACGCGTCCGGACTTGCCGCGGATGAGCTCGAGCGAATCCGGGTTTTTCTTCTGCGGCATGAGGCTGGATCCGCTGGTGACGGTGTCGCCCAGTTCGAGCCAGCCGAACTCTTCGCTGGAATAGAGAATCCAGTCTTCCGCCAGCCGGCTGAGGTGCAGCATGGCCATGGTGGCGGCGTACAGGAAATCGAGGGCGAAATCGCGATCGCCGGACACGTCCATGCTGTTGCGGGTGATGCCCTCGAAGCCGAGATCGCGCGCGATGGTTTCGCGATCGAACGGAAATCCGCTGCCGGCGAGCGCGCCCGAGCCGAGCGGCAGGAGGTTGGCGCGATGGCGGGTTTCATCGAAGCGCTGCCAGTCGCGCAGGAACATTTCGAAATATGCCAGCAGGTAATGGGGCCAGAGAACGGCCTGGGCCCGCCGCAGGTGGGTATAACCGGGAATGATGGCCGCCGGGTACATTTCGGCGAGGCCAACGAGCCGGGCCATGACAGCGCAGAGCGAGCCCTGGAGATCCTGGCACTCCTCGCGCAGCCACAGCCTGGTATCGAGCGACACCTGCTCGTTGCGGCTGCGGCCGGTGTGGATCTTGTCGGCCACGGGGCCGGCGCGTTCCTTGAGCTTGCGGATCACCAGGGTGTGCACATCCTCATCGGTGGCGCCTTCATAGAAGGCCGGCGAGGCCGACTCGCCGCGAATCTCGTCCAACGCGGCTACGATCTGCGCCCGCTCTTCGGGGGTGAGAATGCCGACGCGCTCCAACGCGCGGGCGAAGGCCTGCGAGCCGCGGATATCGGCGTCGATGAGCCGCCGGTCGAAATCGAGCGAGTTGGAGAACCGCTCGAACACCTCCGACGGCCCCGATTCGAAACGTCCGCCCCAGAGTTTCATTTGGATTGGCCGGCGATGGCGGCGCGGACTTTGATGGGCAGCCCCACCAGGTTGATGAAGCCGAGCGCGTCTTTCTGATCGTAGCTGGCGCCCATGGTGAAGCTGGCGATATCGAGCGAGTAGAGCGAGTAGGGCGACTTGCGGCTGAGCGGCTGCACGTTGCCCTTATACAATTGCAGCTTGATTTCGCCCGTGGTGGTTTCACTGACTTTCTCGAAGAAAGCGTCGAGCGCTTCGCGCAACGGGGTGAACCACAATCCGTTGTACACCATTTCGGCGTATTCGAGGGCGCGCTGCTGCTTGTAATGCAGGGTGTTCTTGTCGAGGGTCAAGGCCTCCAGCTCACGAATCGCGAACAGGATCAACGTTCCGCCCGGCGTCTCGTAGCAGCCGCGGGATTTCATGCCGACGAACCGGTTTTCGACGAGATCGATCCGGCCCACACCGTGTTCGGCGCCAATGGCGTTCAACGTCTCGAGCAGCTCGAACGCCTTCATGGCCTTGCCATTGACCGAGACTGGTACGCCTTTCTCGAAGCCGATGGTGACTTCGCCGGGCTGGTCCGGGGCCTCGGCCGGGCTGCGGGTCAGCATCCAGATATCGTCCGGCGCGGCATTGGCCGGGTCTTCGAGCGCGCCGCCCTCATGCGAGATGTGCCAGATGTTGCGGTCGCGGCTGTAGATTTTGGTCGTGGAGGCCGAGATCGGCACCTGGTGCTGCCGCGCGTATTCGATGGCATCTTCGCGCGAGACGATCTTCCATTCGCGCCAGGGAGCGATCACCTGCAAATGCGGCGCGAGGGCCTTGTACGTCAACTCGAATCGCACCTGGTCGTTGCCCTTGCCGGTGCAGCCGTGGGCCAGCGCGTCGCATCCGGTGGCGAGCGCCACTTCCACCTGCTTCCTGGCCAGCAGCGGCCGCGCCACGGAAGTGCCCAGCAGGTACTTGTGCTCGTAGACGCCGCCGGAGCGGACGAGCTTCCACAAGTACTGCGACACGAACTCCTCGCGCATGTCTTCGATGTGGACTTCGGAAGCGCCGGTTTTGCGGGCCTTGGCTTCGAGGCCGGTGAGCTCATCGGCGCCCTGGCCGATGTCGCCGCACACGGCGACGACCTCGCAGCCATAGTTCTCTTTCAGCCACGGAATAATGACGGAGGTATCCAGCCCGCCCGAATAGGCGAGAGCCACTTTCTTCGGTTTGGTCATAAGATTCAGACTAGCAACATCATGAGCAGCGCTTTTTGCGCGTGCAGGCGGTTTTCCGCCTGGTCGAATACGACCGAGCGCTGGTGCTCGATGACGGAGTCGGTGACCTCTTCGCCACGCTTGGCCGGGAGGCAGTGCATGAAAACGGCATCCGGCCGTGCCATGGCGAAGAGGGTGTCGTTCACCTGGTAATCGCGGAAATCCTTGCGGCGCTTGGCCGCCTCCTGCTCCTGCCCCATGCTGGCCCACACATCGGTGTAGACGGCGTGGGCGCCGTCGAGCGCTTCACGCGCATGGTTGGTGATGAGCAGCGACGCGCCCGAGACCGCCGCGAGCCCCTCGGCCTGGGCCACGATATCGGGATTCGGCAGGTAGCCCGGCGGGCACGCGAGCGCGAAATCCATCCCCAGCCGCAAGGAAGTCAGCATCAGCGAATGGGCGACGTTGTTGCCATCGCCGACGAACGTCACCTTGAGCCCCGTGAATCCGCCGAAGCGTTCCCCGATGGTCTGCACGTCCGCCAGGGCCTGGCAAGGATGATAGCCGTCGCTCAACGCATTGACCACCGGCACCGAAGACCAGACGGCCAGGTCTTCCACGGTGGCCTGCGAGAACACGCGCGCGACGATGGCATCGACCCACCGGTCGAGATTGCGGGCGACGTCCTTGAGCGGCTCGCGGACGCCGATGGGACCTTCCATGAAGATGGAGCCGCCGCCCAGTTGTTTGATGGCTATTTCGAAGGTCAGCTTGGTGCGCAGGGAGGGTTTTTCGAAGAGCAGGGCGATGGATTTGCCGTCGAGGAGGTGGGCATAATTCGCCGGCGCACGCTTGACATCACCGGCGAGTTCGAGCAGGTAGCGCAACTCGTCGTCGGACAAGTCGAGGTCGCGCAGCAGGTCGGCGGCGCCCATCTTTTGGATCGCGGTCAAGAGGCTGCCCATGAATGATTATTCACTCATATGAATAATCACACAGCAAGAGCTTGGGAGTCAAGGGCCGTGATCGAAGATTTCGGGAGACAGACGCTGAAGGGAATAGAATGGGCCCAATGCCCACGACGCGCAGGAATTTCGTTCTTAGCGCCGCCGCCGGCGCCGCGGCTCCGCTGATTGCCGCGCCCCGCAAGCGACGGAATGTGCTCTTCATCGCCTCCGACGATCTCAATAACTGCCTCAGTTGCTACGGCCATCGGGTGGTCCGCACACCGAACATCGACCGTATCGCGCGCCAGGGCGTCCGCTTCGACCGCGCCTACTGCCAGTTTTCGCTATGCAGCCCGTCGCGATCCTCGCTGATGACCGGCATGGCGCCGGACACGACCCGGGTTTACGACCTGCAAAAGCACTTCCGCGAAACCCTGCCCGAGGTGGTAACCCTGCCGCAGCTCTTCCAGAAAAACGGATACTTCGCGGCGCGCGCCGGCAAGATTTACCACTACGGCGTTCCCGGCCAGATCGGTACGAATGGGCTGGACGACAAGCCCAGTTGGAACCAGGTCGTAAACCCGAACGGCGTGGATCACACGAAAGAGGAGCCGCTGCTGACTCACCTTACTCCGCAACGGACCGGGCTTGGCTCGACGGTCGCCTTTCACGCTTCGGTCGAGCCCGACGAGAAGCACACGGACGGCATTCTGGCCGATGCGGTCGTACAGATGATGAGCGAGCACCGCAAGGAGCCGTTCTTCCTTGGGGCGGGCTTCTATCGTCCGCATTGCCCTTACATCGCGCCGGCCAAATATTTCGACTCGATCCCGCTCGACCGCGTGGACCTGGTTCCGTTCGATGAGAGCGAAATGCACATGGCGCCGCAGTGGGCCTATTTCAACAAAGACGCGAACATGGGCATGACGCCCGACCAGCGCCGGCAAGGGATGCGGGCCTATTTCGCGGCGATTGAATTCATGGATGCCCAGGTTGGCAAACTCCTGAATGGGCTCGACCGGCTGAAGTTGGCGAACGATACGGTGATTGTGTTCTGGGGTGACAACGGCTACCAGCTCGGGGAGCACGGCCAGTGGATGAAGCAGACCAACTTCGAAGCCGCCGCACGCATTCCGCTGCTGTTCGCCGGCCCGGGAATTCGTTCGCATGCGCGGGGCTGCGGAGCCGCGGTCGAACTGCTGGACATCTATCCGACTCTTGCCGAAATCTGCGGCCTGGAGCACGCCCCCCCGAACCTGCAGGGCCACAGTCTCGCACCCCTGCTTGCGAACCCGGAGACGCCGTGGGATCTGCCGGCCATCAGCCAGATTCAGCGGCGCCCGCAGAACCGGCACGTGATGGGTTACTCGCTGCGCACGCGGCGCTATCGTTACACCGAGTGGGAGTTCGGCGCCGAGGGGGCTGAACTGTACGACTACGAAAAGAACCCACGCGAAACCAGCAACCTGGTCGAGGATCCCGCCGCCGCGCCGCTCCGGGCGCAACTGCGGCGCGACTTACACGCCGCGATCCAGCGAAGAGGTGCTCAGGTCCCGGCATGACGGGGCAGGAGGGACGGGCCCTCCACGAAACGCCGGCGTTATGCGCCGCCCCGCGGAGCGGGCAATCGGCGCCAGCTTTCCGTTACCATTGAGTCGTGCCCTCCCAACAGCACGCGGGTCCTGGACCCATTGCCCCGGACGTGGCGGAGCCGCCGCTTGCCGAGCGCGCACGCACGCTCGTATGGCTCGGTCGAATCGGTAGCCTGTCCACGCATTCCAGGAAGGTTCCCGGCTTTCCTTTCGGCTCGATGATGCCTTATGCCGCCGATGCCCAGGGACGCCCCGTGTTCTTCATCAGCGGCATGGCGATGCACACGCAGAACCTGCGCGAGGATCGGCGGGCCAGTTTGCTGATCGTGCAGCCCGACGTCTCGGGCGATCCCCTCGGCGCCGCCCGAGTGACTCTGGTGGGACAGGGGAACGAGGTGCCCGCGACGGAGGTCCGGGACCTGTACCTGTCGCGGCACGAAAATGCGAAGTTCTGGCAGGATTACTCCGACTTTGCCTATTACCGGCTGGAGGTCTCGGCCGTGTACTTCATCGGGGGTTTCGGTGTCATGGGATGGGTCTCCGCCGAGGATTACGCAGACGCCGGGCCCGACCCTTTGGCCGAGACCGGCCCGGCCATCCTGCGACACATGAATGCCGATCATGCCGAAGCACTCCGTTTGATCGCCCGGCACTTTGCAGGAGAGGAGGCCGCGGAGGCCGTCATGACTTCAGTGGATCATCTTGGCTTTCACCTGCGGCTCAGGTCCGGCGACCGGGTCCACGGCCGGCGCGTGGCTTTTCTGCGCGAGGTGCGCGATCCGGACGAGGCGCGCAAGGTACTCGTGGAAATGGTCCGCGAGGCGCGCTCGGCGGAACCGGCGTCGTAATCCCCCGCGGATTGATACCTCGCGATGGTCTACCGGCGGTGGAAGGCACTTGGCAGGCTGAAGTCGTTCGTCGAACAGTGAGCATTCCGCTTCGCTCTACTTCTTTTCGATCGCATCGTTTTTTCGATCGCATCGTTGCGGATCTGCTCCGCCGCCATCTTCTTGGCGACGTCGAGCGCTTCACCCGCGGGAACGTTGACATCGGGTTCGACACCCGTTCCTTCCCAATTCGTCTTCGAGATGGGGTTCACGGCGCGCGCGAACGGCACGCCGATGATGAAATGATCGCCGATCGGATGGCCGGATACGGGTGAGCGCCGCCTCCGGTGGTCTCGCCGACAATCGTGGCGCGTTTGAGGTTCTTGAGATTGTAGGTGAACTCCTCGGCGCCTGAAAACGTCCGCTTCGACGTCAGCACAAACACCGGCTTGCCGGTGAGCCACGAGCGTTCAAGAGTGGCTGCGAATCCCACTGTGAGGATTGCGCCCGGGGCGCGACAGCCGCGGCTCAGCTCCCAGGATAGCCTTCGAGGCGCTGGGCCAACTCCAGGAGCAACTCGTCGTCATAGGGGCGGCCGAGCAACTGCACGCCGATGGGCAGGCCGTCACGCGATCGGGCGATGGGAACGGTTACGGCGGGGAGCCCCAGCACGTTGGCCACGACGGCGGACATCATGGCCTGGAACAGACCGATGGACTTGCCGGCGATCTCCCACCGGCGGTGGCGATGGAGGAAGGCGGTAATGCCACAGACCGGCATGAGCAGCACCGGCACCTCTTCCATCTGGCGGACCAGCGAGGCGCGCATGTGGTCGCGGGCCGCCAGGTGGTGGAGCGCATCTTCGGCGGTGGGCCGGACGGCGCTCAGGGATTCGGAAAATGTCCAGTGCAGTTCGGATTCGCGGCCCTCGACCAGCTTGCGGGTGGCGAGCGACGGCCATTGGCTGAACAGAAACGCCCAGAGGTTGGGGGCGCGCTCGAGGCCGCGAGGCTCAAATGGCTCGACCGCGAAACCGAGTTGCGAGAACCGGGATGCGGCGGTGCGGACGGCGGCGGCGATCTCGGGGTCTACCGGCACTTGATAGAACTGCTCCCAGACGCCGATGCGCTGGGCAGTGACGAACGGCTGGCGGAGGGGCGCGGGCGCGGAGACCGGATCCCGCGGGTCAAAGCCGGCAATGGCGGAGAAGAGCAGGCGCAGATCCTGGGCGGTGCGGGCCATGGGTCCGGCGCCGGCAAACAGGGCGGCGGGCAGACCGAGCGCGGGAAAGTGCCCCACGCCGGAGACACGTCCGGGAGTCGGTTTCATCCCGGCGATACCGCAGAAATGGGCGGGGACGCGGATGGAGCCGCCGCCATCGCTGCCGATCCCGCCGGGGGAACAGAAGGAGGCGATCGCGGCCGCTTCGCCGCCGCTCGACCCGCCCGGTGTGCGGGTCGAGTCCAGAGGGTGATTGGTGCGGCCGGTGAGGAAGTTATCGGTCTCGTAACTGGCCAGCAGTTCGGGCGTGTTGGTCTTGCCCAGAATCACCGCGCCTTCGCAGCGCAGGCGAGCGACGGCGGCGGCATCCTCGGCGGCGACGTGACCGGCGCGCAAGCGGCTACCGGAGCGGGTGGGCCAGCCGGCCACATCGAAGCTATCCTTCACGGTGATGGGTACGCCATGCAGCAGGCCCAACGGATCGCCGCGGGTGAGGGCGCGCTCCCGCTCGCGCGCCTCTTCGCGGGCCTGTTCTTCGAATACCGTGACGAAGGCGTTAATTGCGGGATTGCGCGCCTGTATTTCGCGCAGGTGCGATTCGAGAAGCTCGCTCGGGGAGATAGCCCGGTCGCGCACCATCGAAACCATCAGGCACAAGGAGGAGCGATGCGGCACTTCCCCCCCAGTGTAGTCGACTATTTTTGGCGCTGGAGCCTGGGAATGCCCAAGTGTCCGCTGAGCTGGGCGATGGCATTGAGGTCCACCGGGCCGACGATGTTGACGACGGTGAGCTCTTTCGGCCCGGCGGCGAGAATGGCCACGCCGGTGATTTTCTTGTTCTCCGTGCGGACGTAAACTTCGGCGGTTTCGCCGTCTCCGCCGCTTTTGATGCCGACCATGCGGGACCACTCGGGCGGGCGGAGTTGGTCGCGCACCTGGTTCAGGTCGGCCGGGGACCACGCGCCTTCGCTTTTGAATTCGAACGCCTTGATGTAGATGCCGTCGAGACTGGCGATGAGTTGTTTCACCTTGGCCTCGTCGGCATCATTGCTGTCGAGGAACTTGGCGGCCAATTGCAGCGTGGAACCGTTGAGCGCGAGGTCCACGCTGTCGGAGGCCTTGGCTTCCAGGTGCTGGAGGTTGAATTTGAACTGCTGGGCGGGCAGCGGCAGGGCGAGCCAGCCTGCCAGCCACAACAAAGCGATTCGTTTCACTGGTTGACCTCGCGCATTTGAGTTTGAATGCGATTGAGCTTGGCGGCGCTGATGCGGAGAGCGAGCAGGACCTGGCGCTTGGCAACCACACCTTCGTGATGCCGCCAGGCGAGGCCTCCGCTGCCGCCGGCAATCACCAGGACCGCGGCCGCTGCGCCCAGCCAACGGCGCACCGCATAATGCGGCCGACGGCGCGCCGCGGAACCGACGCGCGCGGCGAAAGCGGGGGAAGGCTCCTTGCGAGCCAGTGCACTTCGTAACTCCTCTTCAAGCCAATCCATCGTGTCTCCGGTCTCGACCCGTACGGCGTTCCAGTTTCTCGCGCAGCAAGGCGAGCGAGCGCTGCAAGTGACTCTTCACCGTCGCCACGGGCATATCCAAAAGTTCCGAAATCTCGGAAGGGTCAAGATCCTCCTGGTATCGCAGGATCGTCACCATGCGCGGCGTCTCGGGCAGGGCCGCAACGAGGCGGCGCAAGACTTCTCCGAGCAGGGGATCACCCTCGCGGGCGCTGGCCGCGGGTTCGGGAACCACCTCCAGAGCCACCTGCGGACGCCGGCTTCGTTTTCGGGCTTCGTCGATGGCACGTTGCGCGGCCACCTTGCGGAGCCAAAACGTCGCGTGGGCGGGCGATTGAATTTCATCCATGTGGCGATAGAGAGCCAGAAAAACCTCCTGAGCCACCTCTTCGGCGAGGTCGCGCTCATGCAGAAAATGCCAGCAGAGGCTGCACACCATCGACTGATGCTGCCGCACCAGGGTGTCAAAATCCAGAACGGTCTGTTGCGCCTGCCGGGCCGCCGTCACTTATCCTCAATCGCGTACGCTACGTGGCTGGTCACTTCGGCACGTTGAAAATCGCTGTTGACGAGCGAGATCGAAATATTCCGCTTATAGAAGAACACCGCCCGCAATTCGAATTCGCCGCCATAGCTGACGGGGAACCAGAGCCCGTCTTCAAATTTCTGATAGGAGACCGAGAATCCGAGGCCCTTGATGTTGGTGCCCAACAGTACCTTCACTGCCCCCGGAATCTTGAGGGCCAGGTTGGTGGTTACGACCACGGGTTGGTACTCTTCGGCGTCAATGAGCGCTTCCCCCTTCCAAATCGGGCGATCATCTTCGTAGCGGCGGCTGCGGTCGGGCTCGAAGGCCACGCGGTACACTTGGCGTCCCCGGTACGTCTCGGTCTTCACCAGCTTGAATTTGTACTTCAACTGCTCGTGATAGGTAAGCGGGAAGAGATCGCGCGAGATGCCGTCTCGCGAATTCTTACAGCCGGTCAGATCGTTGGACAGGCCGTCAATCAGGCTGCCATCGATATCGACGTCCTTGTATTCGTAGCCGGGGTGGTCGTAGGCGATGTATTTGCCGTGAGTCTCGTATTTACCCTCGAAGTGGGTGAGCTCCTTTTGGACGCCGCGATCCTCCGGCATGATGCTGTATTCACGATGTTCCTCGCGGGCGATTTTGCCGTTGCCCCGAACCAGGCGCAGAAGCTGCTTTTGATGATAGATGTAGGCCTTGCGCAAGTCCTGCGACTTGGCTTGGTTGCGAGCCACTCGCGACATAATGTCGGAGACATCCGGGGTCTGGGCCCAGGCGCATCCGAGCGCGACTACCGCCAGCAGGATCTTCATGCGTTCTCCTTCCCCTACCTTTTATACGCGTGCAGCGGCCGCGGAGAATGCAGGAAGTTGGGTTACCATTTGCTCAAATGCGGAAATTCCTGGTCCCGTTCGGTTTGGCGGTGCTTTTGCTCCAGGCACAACCGGCAAACCACCCGGTTTGGACGATCGACACGATCATGCGAGGTCCCGGGCTGGTGGGATATGAGCCATCGCAGGTGCGCTGGTCGGGCGACAGCCGGCGGATTTACTTCCAATGGAAGCAGGCGACCCAAAAGGAAAAGGAGCCGTCGGACACCTACGTGGTGGAGCGGGATGGTTCGGGGCTGCGGAAGCTCTCCCTGGAAGAGGCGCGGGAGGCCCCGCCCGCGGTGGGCGCCACCACGAAAGACAAGCGCCTGGTGACGTTCATGCGCGACGGCGATCTGTTCGTGTACGACAACACAACGGGTAAGGCGCGGCAGATCACGCGGACCACGGAGCCGGAGGCCACCCCCCGTTTTCTGGCGGACGGGAAGCGCATCGCGTTCACGCGGGCCGGCAATCTGTACGTGCTGTCGCTCGAGACGGGCGAACTGGTGCAAATGACCGATATCCGGCCGGCGGCCGCGCCGGGGACGACGCCGACGCCGGGAGCGGGCGGCGGGGGACGCGGCCGTGGGGGAGCGCCGGCGCCGCCGCCCGCCGCCGGGGCTCCGGCGAAAGGCAGCGACAGCCAGGAGTATCTCAAGAAGGAACAGAAGGACCTGTTCGAGGTGATCCGCGAGCGCGCCGGCCTGAGGGAGGAGGAAGAGGCGAGGCGCAAGAAGGAGAACCCGCGGAAACCGCTCACCCTGCAGGCACGGCAGACCGTAGCCGCGCTCGAGCTCTCGCCCGATGAGAAATATGTAATCGCCTCGGTGGCGGATTCGGGGAACGCGAAGAACACGATCGTGCCGAACTTCGTTACGGAATCGGGCTACACGGAGGACATCCCGGGTCGATCCAATGTGGGCGATAGCCAGGTACGGAGGCGGCTGGCCGTGATCGAAGTGGAATCGGGAGAGGTGAAGTGGGTGGACCACGGCCAGAAGATCAAACCCCCGGCCGGCGCCGCCACCCAGAGAACGGAGACGGCGCCGCCGGCCCGGACTCCGACCGTGCCGGAGCGCGAAGTGCAGTTGCTCCAGCCGGTGTGGTCCGAGGATGGGACCAGGGCCGTGGTGATGGCCCGCGCCGCGGATAATAAGGACCGGTGGATTCTGGCGTTGGACCCGGCAGCCGGCAAGACGCGGGTGCTGGCGACGGATCACGACGACGCCTGGCTCGGCGGACCCGGCTCGAACACGATCGGATGGATGAAGAACGATCGCGAAGTGTTTTTCCAATCGGAGCGGACCGGGTATTCGCACCTGTACGCGGTGGGCTTCGACACCGCCGAAGTGTGGGCGCTTACATCGGGCAAGTGGGAAGTACTCAACGCGCGGCTGTCGAAAGACAAGTCGCATTTTTTTCTGACGGCGAGCAAAGACTCTCCGTACGAGCAACATCTGTACGAGATGCCGGCGGAGGGCGGTGCGCTCACGCGGCTCACGGCGGCCGCCGGAAAACATGTGGCCACGGTCTCGCCGGACGAGGACTGGATCGCCGATATCTACTCGTACACGAACCGGCCGCCGGAGTTGTACGTGCAGCCCAGCCAACCGCGGGCGGATGCGAAGCGGCTGACGACCTCGCCCGCGTCCGACTTCGGGCAGTACTTGTGGCGGGACGCTCCCATCGTCAGCTTCACGGCGCGCGATGGCGTGAAAGTGCCGGCGCGGCTGTTCAAACCGGAGAATTTCCGGCGAGGCGGGCCGGGCGTGGTGTTCATCCACGGGGCGGGTTATTTGCAGAACGTGGATCTGAAATGGTCCACGTCGTATTATCGCGAGTACATGTTCCATCACGTGCTGATGGAGCACGGGTTCGTGGTGATCGACGTGGATTACCGCGGCTCGGCGGGATATGGCCGCGACTGGAGGACGGCGATCTACCGGCACATGGGAGGCAAGGATCTGGACGACATCGTGGATGCGGCGCGCTACCTGGCATCGCAATACGGCGTAGACGCGAAGAAGATCGGGCTCTACGGCGGCAGCTACGGCGGGTTTCTCACCCTCATGGCGATGTTTACGCAGCCGGACGTTTTCGCCGCCGGGGCAGCGCTGCGGCCGGTGACCGATTGGGCCTACTACAACCACGGGTACACGTCCGACATTCTGAACCTGCCGCAGAGCGACGCGGAGGCCTACCGGAAGTCATCGCCGATCTATTTCGCTGAGGGGCTAAAAGGGGCGCTGCTGATCTGCCACGGCATGGTGGATACCAATGTGGAGTTTCAGGACACGGTGCGGCTGGTGCAGAGGCTGATCGAGTTGCGGAAGGAGAACTGGCAGGTGGCGGTGTACCCGGTGGAGAACCACGCCTTCGTCGAGCCCACCAGTTGGGCGGATGAATACAAGCGGATACTGGCCCTGTTCGAGAAAAATCTGAAGGGGTGATGGGCAAGGCCCGATAACGGGCGACCCCTTTTGGGGCGGGGAGAACGCCCAAAACAGAAAAACCGCATCGGATCAGCTCCAAGACTTGCGGAACTGATTCCGATGCGGCTCGCCCAAGTTGGGCTGGGATCCGGCGGCGGTGCTATCTGGTTATCAGCTATGTCGACTCATTCCCGGTCAGGTCCGCGTCCAATTTTTCTCCTTACCAGAAATGCCAGACAACTTCGCTACCCGTGATCCCCCGGAGAGACCGTTATGAAGACCGAATGACACAAAAAACCCCTCTGCAGCAACCAACAAGGGAAGAATAGTAAGCTAAAACTCTTGCAAACATCGGCTCCCGCAAGCACGCTGTCTCTTCGGCTCACTCTTCTTCCGCCTGCCTGTTGCAGCAGAGGGCAGGTTTGAAAGGTTACTTCGCCAATTCACAACCATGATTAGCAATCAGACAACCACGTGTCAATGTATTGAAACCTTTTCGAATCAAATATTTTCTCGGTCAAGATCGAGTAACGGGTGTGGAGCCGGCGGGGCGGCCTGTGTCCGGATGACACAGCGTTCCAGGGCCGGCGGCGTGAGCGCGATCGGTGCGGGATGGATGTCGAGTGGCGGCAAACGGGATGTTCCGCGCGGTGTGACACAATCGGAGGGTGAAGATGAGGAGAATCCGGGAGGTCGTTGCAGCATTCGCACTGCTGGCCGGCACGATGCCGTTGACGGCGCAGATGGCGGATGAGCCGGTAGTGGTATCGAGCGAACACCCGAGGCTGTTCCTGAGACCGTCGCGGCTGCGGCTGCTGCGGCGCGAGAAAGACCGGTCCTCAGCACGCTGGCAGCAGTTCGACGCGCTCATGGCGGGGAATGCCCCGTTGGCCGAGCGTGGTTTCGCGGGCGCGCTGTTCTACGAGGTGGGCGGCAGCATGGCGGCGGCGAAGTGGGCCATCACGTGGGCGCTGGGGCCGGAAAGCGATCTCCGGCAGCAGGCACTGGTCTACGACTGGTGCCAGGACCAACTGAGCGACCCGCAACGCCGCGAGCTGGAGGCGCGGCTCGAAAAGGCAATCAAGGACCCGCCCACGGATCAAAGCGTGGCGGCGGTGCGCTCGCGGGTGCTGGCGGCAGTGGTATTGTTCGATCACGTTCCGCGGACGCCGCAGCGCGAACTCGAGTGGGTGGTCCGCACCTGGTGGCTGGGCAAGATCGCGCCGGCACTCAAAGAAGGCCGGAGCGTGCTCAGCCGCAGCGATGCCTATCCGCTGTTCGAGTTGCTGCACGCGATGCGCGACAACACCAATCTGGACCTGCGGGAAGCGTGCCCCGGGTACTTCAAAGACCTGCCGCAGGAACATCTGTTGAGCTACTATCCGGCGCCCTATGATGGGCCGGATTCGGAGTACTACCTGGGCGCGGACCGAAAACTGGACGAGCCGGACTGGAAGCTGGCGGCGTTGTCGCGCGCGGCGGAGATGGAAATGGTCGCCTACGACAGCAACGCGCCGGAGACGCAGGTCTTGCAGGGCTGGCTCATGCACGACCGCTTCATCCTGCGCGGTCCCTTCGGGGCGCCGTACGAGTTTCTTTGGGCGAATCCGTATCAGCCCGGGTTGAGCTACTATCACGTCCCCCTGGTCTACTACAATCCTGATTTTGGCAAGCTGTTCATCCGCTCCAGCTGGGAAGACGATGCGCGGTGGTTCGGCTACTTCGATGGGGCGATCCAGGTATTCGACGATGGCCGGCCGCTGGTGGTGAATCCGCAGAAGACGGCCGGCCCGATTTCGCTGGGGGAAGCGGCGGTGTGCTTCTGGGAGCCGGAGCGCCGCTACCGGGTAAAGCTGGGAGAAGACCAGGAGGCGCTCTTCATCGTCGGCCTGGAGCCGCGGCGCCGCTACCAGGTGGAAATCGACGATGAAGAAATGTACGAAGCGGCGGCCGATCGTGGCGGCATCCTGGTGCTGGATCTGCCCCGCGGAAAAGAGACCGGAGTTCGACTGAAAGCGGCGGCGACAGACTAGAACGCCCAGCGCCAGAGGCTGGCACCGACCGTGTAGCCCGCGCCGACTGCGGTGAACAGCACGATGTCGCCTTTCTTCAGGCGGCCCTGCTGCAGGGCATCGCGCGTGGCCAAGGGGATGGTGGCCGCCGTGGTATTGCCGTAGTGGTTGATATTGACCATCACTTTTTCGCGCGGGATGCGCAGGCGCTCGGCGGCGCTGCTGATGATGCGCAGGTTGGCCTGGTGCGGGACCATCAGCGCCACGTCGCTGCCGGTCAGCCCATTGCGGGCGAGCACGTCGCGGCAGGACTCGAACATCTTGCGGACGGCGTATTTGAACACCGCCTGCCCGTCCTGGTGCACGTAGTGCATGCGCTGGTCGACGGTTTCATGAGAAGAGGGCTTGCGGCTGCCGCCGGCGGGCATGTACAGGGCTTCGGCGCCGGAGCCGTCGATCTCGCCGATGAAATCCACGAGGCCGAGCCCGTTCTCTTCATCGCCGGCGGGTTCGAGCAGCATGGCGCCCGCGCCGTCACCGAACAGGACACACGTGGCGCGGTCGGTGTAGTCGATGATGCGGCTCATGGTATCGGCGCCGATGACGAGGACCTTGCGGTGGGTTCCGGCGGCGATGAGCGCCGCCCCGGTGGTCAGGCCGTAGACGAAGCCCGAACAGGCTGCGATGAGATCGAAACCCCATGCCCCGCGCGCGCCGAGCGCATGCTGGACGAGACAGGCGGTGGAGGGAAAGAACATGTCCGGCGTGACGGTGCAAACGATAATCGCCTGGATCTCACGGGCTTCCCAGCCGCGCTGCGCGAGGGCGCATCGAGCGGCATGGATCGCCATATCGGACGTGGCCATATCCGGGGCCGCGATGTGACGTTCGCTTATCCCGGTCCGTTCGAGAATCCACTGGTCGCTGGTTTCGACCATCTTTTCCAGATCATGATTGGTGAGGACGCCAGGAGGAGTGTAGCAGCCGATCGCGCTGATTTTTGCCTTGGGCAAGGTGGTTTCGGTCCTTTAAGAGTTCAGAGTACCGCATTGAGGCCGCTCAAGTCAGCGGACGGTTAAACTGGTTGAAATGACGGACGGGTTGCAGGCCTCTCTGTTTTTCGAGAGCACCGAGGAGATCTATGCGCGCGTGTTCCGGGAACTGAAGCCGCGAACGCCAATTCCCGAGTTGCGGGTCGAGTTCTGCCGATTTGCGAATGCCGACAGTTTTATCCGGTTGGAGGACGGGCGGCTCCACGTGCGCATTTCGGACCTGCTGGCAGGGGCACCGGCGCCGGTCATGGAGGCGCTGGCCCACATCCTGCTTGGCAAACTGTATCGCAAACCGGTGGCGCGGATGCATTCTCATCGCTACCGACTCTACCTGAACCGGCGTGACGTTCGCCGCCAGGCGGAACTGGTCCGGCAGATTCGGGGACGGAAATTCATTTCCGGGCCGAGCGGGGAACACTACGATTTGGAGGAAATATTCGAGAGATTAAACCGGCAATATTTCGATGGATTAATGGGCCGGCCGCAATTGGGATGGAGCCGCCGTCCCTCGCGAGGTCTGCTCGGACACTTCGACCCATCGCATAATGCCATTATTATCAGCCGGATTTTCGATCGTCCCCAGGTGCCGGAGTTGGCGCTGGAATACGTGCTGTTCCACGAAATGCTGCACCTGCGGTACCCGGTGGACCACACCGGCCTGCGCCGGCGCGTGCACACGAAAGAATTCCGCGTGGCGGAGAAAGCATTCCCACGGCTCAAGGAGGCGAAAGACCTGATTAAGCGAATCTAGTTCGGCGAACCGACGCACAGCGGACGGCGCAACGACAGAGTGCAGCCCGGCACTTGAGCCCATCTCCGCTCGCCGGAACAGGTAGCGGCGCTTATACGCCCGCCGGCTCAGGCGCCGGCACCAGGGTACGTAGTTGCAGCCGCATGCCATCGAAGAGCCGGACCAAGGCACTGACATCGACCGAGGCCAAGCCCCAACGATACAAAAACAAGCGGAATCTCACCGCGGCGACAAGCAGGGCAAACTTGGCCTGACTCGTCAGCAGCGCCGAGGCGAGATCCGGGCGATCCTGGCGGGACCGTACCATCAACAACTTGAGCGCCACGCAGACGCGCGCAAAATCGGCCGTCAGGCAGCGCAGGTAACCCCGGAAGATCTGGCACCGCTCGGCCCGCAGCCGCGCCGCCATGCGGGGAGTGAAGCCCGGCTGGGCCGACAGAAACGCGATCTCCCGGCTATCCAGCAGGCGCATCATCGGACGATAGCGCTCTGTAGAGAGTTCTTCGATCCACTCGGCGGTCACGGGGAGGCAACCACCCGCAACCGCGAGCCTCCGTATTAGTAAAATCAATGCCCCCACGAAAACTATACTCGCAGCGAGCGTTGTGAATATGACAATCGCCATTGATTGCACTTCTCCACGTCCTGGCCAATCATATGGCAATTCGGCAAGAATATCAAGACAGGTACTAGGTATTTCGGTACTATTATTCCGGAAATAAGGTTATCTACGGGCCACTCTGAGCATGGTGGCATTCAGGGCATTCAAATGGTCGAGCACGCGAGCCTCATCATCGGGAGCGTAGTGCGGGAGGTTTACGCGGACGTCCTCGCCGGCCGCACGGAGGAAAAACAGCCAGGTCAGCAGGCAGACCGCGGAGATGCCCATCAGGGCCGCATCGATCGCGGCGTATAACCCGGTTCCGAAGAGCCCCTGGAACAGGACGCCTATCGTATTGCTGATAAAGAAGATCGTGAATAATGTGGCGTGCAGGATGACGTTCCGGCTCAGGCGTACCGGATAGCCCTTCAGGAGGAACATCATGAGCAGCAGGAAAATCACCAGGCTGAGGGTAATGGCGCGGTCTGCCGCGAGCAGATAACGGGTGGTCTGCCATTGAGGTCCCGCGGGACGGATTCCCGGAATCAGGCTCGCAAAGGAAACAATGACGGCAACTGCGACGCCGAAATACATCGCCCATCGGCCGAGTGTGACCAAGCCCGGGTATTGTTCCAGCACCAGGCCGCAGAGTTCCCAGACCATTAGGACATAAAATATCCAATTAATCGGCTCCGTACAGACCCAAAGCCAATAATAGGACTGGGAAGCAGCACTCAGAAAAAACGGCCAGACGGAGTTCACCACCCAAAACAGAAGGTAGCAGAAGAACACCGGATAGCGGCGCCGCAGCCCCGTATGCAACAGCCTGACGGCTGTGAGGCCGGCACCGATCAGGGTGAGGGCCTGAAACACGACAACGAGCGCGTGACTCGACATCGAAGAGATCCGCTCTCCTCCAGCACGATAACACCCGGCACGCGCCCGCCAACGCTGTCTTTAGGCTAATGCCGTTACCGGACGAACGGACACGGATTGCAGGTCGGCACCGGGTTATTATGCTTCATCGGCTGAGCAACCAAATAAGAGAGTGTGAGCAGCGCCAAAATCATCATCTTTTTCATCGTTGCATGTCCTTTCGTCAAGTACCGTATCCTTCAGATAGGAGCGTAAGCTGAGTACTATACTAGGCCGCACTGTACGGTCATAAGGGAAATTGCTCCAAAATTTTCCGAAACTGGAACAGAATTTCGCCACGGCGGTGCGGATTGGCTTAGAATGGGTCCAGAATGGCGGGTTTGATCCCGAAGCTGGGAAACCAGCAACGGGCCTGTTTTGCGCCGGAATCGATGGAATTTTCTGCAAACTCCGGTCCGCCCGGAACAGAAATCTGGCGAAGACAACTATTGCAGATTCCTACTGTCTTCGGGCGGTTAAGCTATTTATCCTCGCTATGGGATGCCGAGGCGGGGCGGTACCGGCACGCGCTGCTGAGGGATCTCGTGGGTGGCGACGCGGCAAACCGGACCCTGCGTCACATCCATCATCAGGTGTTTTTCCAGTGGATTGCGTCGAGCCTGGAGGAGCAGAAAAACGATCTCGACGAGTACCTGCGGACGGCCCACGAGCAGGACCTCGCCCGCGACTACCGCGGCCTGGTGCCTCCGGCCGCGCGAGAAGTGGAGAAACAACTCTATTTGGCCGATCTGGAGACGCTGTTCGCGCTGATCAGGTTCGAGCGTGATGCCGAGCTTGCGGCTCAAGCAGCATCGCGACACCGATGACCTGGCCGAGCACTTCGATTCCAGCCGGGTATTCGAACGAGGCCGCCTGTTGTTGAGAGGCGGGATGTGGCTGCGTCAGCAGGCGGTCGCCGGCTAAGGTACACCAGGCGCAGACGAAACCGCCGCGGTGCTCCAGAAAATAGATCGGCCGTTCGTACTCCGTTCTCCACCCCGAGCTAACGATTCTGCGCCGCGTTTCATCGATGACCACGAGCGAGCCCGGGTGCAGCACCGGATACATGGAACGGTCTTCGAGCCCGATGAGGCCGTAGCGATTCTGACGCGGCGGCGAGCCATCCAGAAAGCTGAACGGTAATTTGCCCCAGCGATTGACGAGGCGGTTGAGCAAGGTGGTGCGGTTGAGGTCAACCTCGGGATTGGCGGGATGGAGAACCGCGCGGGTGGGCTGGGTGGCGAATTGGATGGCGTGGGTTTCCGGCAGGCGAAGATGGAGCGCATCGCCCGCCAGTTCATCGCGCGGCACGCCGTACCATCTCAGTACCTCGTCGAAATCCAGACGATAGATGGCGCACAGCGTATACAGCCGAAAGATGGTCGGTAAGGTGCCCTTGTTCTCGATATCGGCGAGGCGGCTCAGAGCAATAGCGAATTCATCACTGCCGCGACGGCGGGCGATCATCTGACTGGCCTGCTCCACATCCCGATACGTGAGTTTGAGCCGTTCGCGGGCACGCTTGAGCTTCTCTCCGGCGCGGTCCATGTTATGATCCTCGCTGTGCCGCGAACCGTTGGGGTTAACGACACTGAGATGAAGCCTGGAAAGTTGAACGGCGATTATAGCTCGCTTAGAGAAGTCCATCAACAAAAAAGCAGGCTTCCTGTTCCGCCGGCGGAACAAAGGTGACGAACCAGTGGAGAAGGGCGAGTGAGAGTCATCGTGGGCATTTCCGGAGCGAGCGGCGCGGTCTACGGATTGCGGATTCTGGAACGCCTGCGCAACCGCGCGGATGTCGAGATTCACCTCATACTGACGCGATCCGGAGAAAAAACTCTCTTTCTTGAAACGTCCAAGCTCGCCGCGGAAGCCAAGGCCATGGCGCACGCCTGGTATGCCAATGAAGATATCGGCAGCCGGCTGGCCAGCGGCTCATATCCTGTCGACGCGATGGTGATAGCGCCGTGTTCGATCCACACCATGTCGGCGATTGCGCATGGCATCAGCGATAACTTGTTGGTGCGCGCCGCGGACGTGACCTTGAAAGAAAGGCGCAAACTGATCCTTTTGGTCCGCGAGAGTCCCTTTCACCTGGGCCATTTGCGCACCATGGCAGCGCTGGCGGAAATGGGCGCGATTGTGGCCCCGCCGATTCCGGGCTTTTACAATCACCCGCAGACCGTGATGGACGTCGTGGATCACAGCGTGGACCGCGCGCTGGATCTGTTGGGGCTGCCCAACCCCGCCGCACGGCGTTGGGAGGGGCCCGACCATGAGCCGTAGCCGCGCGCCGAAGACGGCCGGCCGGCGCGCGATCGCCTTTCAGGGGGCCCGCGGTGCCTTCAGCGAGGAAGCGGCGCGGAATCTGCTTGGGCCGGACGTGGAAGTGTTGCCGCAGGAGCGGTTTGAAGACGTGTTTCGCAGCCTGAAGGAAGGCCAAGCCGGGGGCGCGGTCATACCCATCGAGAACACCCTGGCGGGATCGGTGCACGAAAACTACGACCACCTGCTGAATTTCGAACTGCCGATCGTGGCCGAAACGAGCGTGCGCATCGTCCACAACCTGATTGCCTGCCAGGGTGTTTCCTTCTCCCAGATCAAACGCGTTTACTCTCATCCTGTGGCATTGAACCAGTGTCTCGATTTCTTTGCCAGAAACCCGCAACTGGAAAGAACTCCGTACTACGATACCGCGGGCAGCGTGAAGATGGTGATCGCGGAGGGCCTGCGGGACAGCGCCGGCGTGGCATCCTCGGTGGCGGCCGAGATCTACGGCGGGCGCATCCTGCGGCGGTCGATCGAAAGCGACCGGCAGAACTTCACGCGATTCTTCCTGCTGCGGACGGCGGAGCACGCCCGGCGGCATCCAACCGTCGCCGCGGCCAACAAGGCATGGAAGAGCTCGGTGGTGTTCAGCACCCGCAATATCCCGGGCGCGCTGTTCCGCGCGTTGAGCGCATTCGCGCTGCGCGATTTGAATCTGACCAAGATCGAGTCGCGCCCGCTGCGGGGCAAACCCTATGAATATCTTTTCTACCTCGACTTCCTGGGCAAGGTGGATTCGCCGCAAGCAAAGAACGCGCTGAGCCACCTGGCCGAACTGGCCGATTTCCTGCGGGTCCTGGGGTGCTACCCCAAGGGCGCCTGAAGCGGCGTCCCACAAGCGCTACGCCGGCCCGCAACACTGGATCCCCTGCTCGCTCGGACCGGCAGACGCGCGCCCGCTGAGCCGATTCCCCGCCGATCATCGCGTTCTTCACTATAAGCACTCAGCGCAGGAAAAGTAATGTCATTTCAGATGAAGACTATGCCATTTGCCCTGTTCGTCGGCGTCTCGGTGACCGCGTTGCTCGCCCAAACGGACTCCCGCCAGGCGGAGATCAGCGCGGCGCAGGACCGAAAGGCAACGCATCTGACGCCCGAACAGCCCAATAAGGTGGAGCGCGGGCTGGTCCGTTTCGGCGAGGAAGAGGTCCTTCAGCGGATCCGAAACGGCATCGCCGGCTTCCGGCCGAAGTTCGGCGGGCTGGCTCCGGGGAGCGGTTTTGCAATCGGGCCGGAGTATCGCCGCACGGACCTGCTGAATGGCGAGCTGGCGGTACGGGCGAGCGCCCAGGCGTCGTTTCGCGGTTACCAGAAATTCGACTTGGAACTGGCCGCGCCCAAGCTCTCCGGAGGGCGGTTCTTCACCCAGTTCAATGCCGTGCATCACAATTACCCGAGCCTGTCCTTTTATGGTTCCGGGGCCGATTCGGCAAAGACGGGCCGCACCGATTTCCGCCTGGAGGATACGGCCCTCGATTTCACCGTCGGCACCAGGACGATGCGCCACCTGACCCTGGGCACATCGGCCGGATATCTGTTCAACAATATCGGCACGGGCAATGACTCCCGGTATGCGTCCGCCGAAACGGTTTACTCTCCGGCTCAGGCGCCGGGGATCGATATCCAATCCAACTTCTCGCGCGTCGGCGGTTTCGCCCAATATGACTGGCGGGACAATCCGGGCGGCCCGCGCCGCGGCGGCAACTACTTTGCCCAATTCAGCGACTACCGCGACCGCACGTTCGGGCTCGCCGGGTTTCAGCGATTGGACCTGGAAGCGCAACAGTTCGTATCCGTGCTGAATGAGCGCCGCGTGCTGGCGGTGCGCGCCCGCTCGACTCTGACCTATCGCGACGGCGATCAGCCGCTGCCGTTTTACATGCAGCCTTCGCTCGGCGGCGCCGAGGACCTGCGCGGCTATCGCCCCTTCCGCTTTCGCGACAACAACCTGTTCGTGATGAATGCGGAGTATCGCTGGGAGGTTTTCAGCGGGCTGGACATGGCGCTCTTCGGCGACGCCGGCAAGGTGTTTCATCACAAGTCCGAATTCGATCTGAGCCATCTCCAAAGCGATGCCGGGTTCGGCTTTCGATTCAATGCCCGAAACCAGGTGTTTCTGCGGCTGGACGTCGGGTTCAGCCAGGAAGGTTTTCAGATTTGGGTTCGTTTCAACAATGTATTCCGGAAGGGTCCGGTTCACACTTCGAGTAGTATGGGGGATTTCTGAGATGCCTGGTCAGACGTGGAAACCATCGGCCGCCGCGACCCTGGTCGCGGGAGCACTCGCGCTGGGGACGCTGTCCGCCGCCGGTCCGGGTGCCGGGAAAAAGTTCTATGACGACGATCCGCTGTGGGCCATGCCGCGGCCGATCGCCATGGCGAATCCCACTGCCCGCAAATTGAGCGACTACTACGACTTTTTCGAGAACACGCTGTTTCCGCAGGGCGAGCGTACACCGCGGTTGGGCGGCTCGCTGCCCTCCCAGGCCATCAACACGGTGGATGAAGTGCCGGACAGCGCATGGTACACCAACCGCCATGCCAGCCGGCGCATGACCGCCGACGAATTGAAACGAGGCCCCGGCAACTCCACCCCTCCCGCGCCTGGCAGATGGCGGGTGGTGGCGGCCAAGAACGAGGGTGTGACGCCGGGATTCCGGATTCGCGATGCCGCCGGCAACCAGTACCTCCTCAAGTTTGACCCGCTCACCAATCCGGAGATGGCCAGCGCCGCCGATGTGATCACGTCCAAGTTTTTCTACGCGCTCGGATATAACGTTCCGGAGAACTACATCGTGTATTTCGATCGGAGCCGGATCGCAGTTGACGACGGTGCGATTCTGAAAGACGGCACGGGACGGCGGCGGCGGATTCGCGCCATCGATATCGACGACATGCTGGCGAAAGCGCCGCGGCGCCCCGACGGCACGTACCGCGCCCTGGCGAGCCGCCTGGTTGCCGGCAAGCCGGTCGGCCCGTTCCGCTATCGCGGGACGCGCAGCGACGACCCCAATGACCTGGTGCCGCACGAGCATCGCCGCGATCTGCGCGCGCTGCGCACCTTCTGCGCCTGGCTTGGCCACGACGATTCGAAGGCCCTCAATACGCTGGATGTGGTGGCCACGGAGGACGGTGTCCCGTTCCTGAAACATTACCTGATCGATTTCGGGGCATCGCTGGGTAGCGCCAGTTTCATGGCCAACAGTCCGCGCGATGGCAACGTGTACCTCTTCGACTGGAAATCGTCGGCTGCCCAGTTTTTCACGCTGGGTCTGTATGCGCCCGCCTGGCAGCGCGCGCACTATCCCAAAATTCCGGCCGTGGGGCGATTCGAATACGAGGTTTTCGATCCGCAACGCTGGGTTCCCGATTACCCGAACGCCGCGTTCCGCAACGAGAATCCCGCCGACCGCCTGTGGGCCGCCCGCAAGATCATGGCGTTCACCGAGGCGGACATCCGCGCCCTGGTTTCGACCGGCGAGTATACCGATCCCGCGGCCGGGGAGTGGGTGGTGCGCTGCCTGGTGGAACGCCGCCGGAAGATCGTGAATGCGTACCTCCGGGGAATGGGCGCTTGGGATGGCTTCGCGGTTCGCCAAAACCGGCTCGAGTTTCACGATGCCGGGTTGATGCCGGTCGCACCCGCCGACGTTCGGGTGGAATGGGCGATTTTCGATAACGCGACCGGCCGTAAGGAACTGCTTCCGGGCGGCACCTCGCTCGAATTGCCCGCCATTCCGAAGACGGCCGAGTACCTGGTGGCCCAATTGACCGGTGCCGCCGGCCAGGCCATTTCGGTATATGTAAGAACCCGAACAGATCGTAAATTCATTATCGGAGTCGAGCGGCAGTTCGCCGCAGTCCAACAGGGAGAGTAAGACCAACAGGGAGAGAGTAAGACCATGATGCGAATCCAGCGAGTATCGTCAGACCCGTTCGAGAGCCCGAGCCCGGTGGCATCCAAGCTTCCTCCGGAGATCCTCGACCGAGCCGTGACCGGATTCTGCTGGGTCAGCATGTTTACGGCGGTGACCTCGGTGGCGCTGACGCTGATCGAGCACGTGCTGCAGCCGGAGTTCGCGGCGGCTTGGACGCATCCGGCGCTGCGGCTCGCTTTGCTGGGCGTGGTGTTCATCTCGATCGGGTGCATGGTGGTGATGCGCCAGGGATGGCTGCGCAAGGAGCATCTGCTCGATCTAGCCGGGGGGTTTCAGGTAACGGTGGCATTCGCGTGCGCGCTGTTTGAATCGGCCGCATACAAGGACCCGAACGCGGTCGTGATCGGCCACTCGGGCGTGGCGGTGTGGATGATGCTGTGCGGGTTCCTGATGCCCACGGCCCCATTGCGCGCGCTGGGAAACGCGCTCTTATCCGTAGCCATGTGGCCGCTGGCCTATTGGGTCGACCTGCGGATTTTCGGCTACCAGCCGATGCCAGTCTCTCGCTTGATGGTTTGGATTCTGCCGCTGATGATCGTGGCGATCTGGATGTACATCCTGAACAACCGCGTGATATCGCTCTACGTCCGGCAGCAGCGGGCGGAGGACGTGGGCAGCTACATTCTGGATTCGCGGCTCGGCAGCGGCGGCATGGGCGAGGTGTGGAAAGCCCGACACAAGACGCTGGCTCGGGCCGCGGCGGTGAAGCTCATCCGGGCGGAAATCCTGCAGGCGAGCACCGGACGCCAGGAAAACGTGTTGCGGCGGCGGTTCGAGCGCGAAGCGCAGGTGACCGCGAGCCTGAGCTCTCCCCACACGGTGGCACTGTACGATTTCGGACAGGCGCAGGACGGCTCGTTTTATTACGTTATGGAGCTGCTGGAGGGAATCGACCTGCAAAGCCTGGTGGACCGGTTCGGGCCGATGGACCCTGCGCGCGTGACGTACGTTCTGTACCAGGCTTGCCAGTCGCTCGAAGAAGCGCACCGCGCGGGCCTGGTACACCGCGATATCAAGCCACGCAACATCCTGCTTTGCCGGATGGGCCTGGAATTCGACTTCACCAAGGTTCTCGATTTCGGGCTAGTAAAAACGCTGCACCCCGACGATCCGGAGCGGACGCTCACCACCATGGAGGGCGCGACCACGGGCACTCCCGCCTATCTGCCGCCGGAGATCGCGCTCGGAAATCACGATATCGACGGACGGGCCGACCTGTATAGCCTGGGCTGCACCGCCTATTTCCTTCTGACCGGCCGCACGGTCTTCGAGGAGAAGACGCCCACCGCGTTTGCGATCGCCCATGTGCAGACGCCGCCTCCGCCCATGCGGGAGCGCTCCGAATTGCCAATACCCGCCGGCCTGGAGGAGCTGATCATGCAATTGCTCGAAAAGGACCCGGCGAACCGCGTTCCGAGCGCCCACGAACTGGCGCGGCGACTGCGCGCCCTGCACGACGTGGGCGACTGGGGTCCGGAGCAAGCGGCCCGCTGGTGGGAGACCAACCTGCCCGAGTTGTCGCTGCACGCGCCTTCGGCGATGGGAGAAGTCGAAGCTACCGCCACCCTGGCGACCGCGCGTGGCTGAATTGATCGCTCTACAATAGACGGCAAAACGCGTGCCAGATCGGGCTCAACTCGACAGTACGGGGCGGCTGTTCCTGGTGGTCTCCAGCTTTATGCTGGCGCACCAGGTGGCCGGCAAGGCGGTAAGGGACGGGCTGTTTCTGTCGCGATTCAGCCCGGCCGACCTGCCCAGAATCACCGTCGCGGCGGCCATCCTGGCGCTGCTGCTCGGGCTCGGTTTCTCGCGCGTCCTCTCGAGATTCGGGCCGTTGCGCTCGGTGCCCGCGGCATACGTGATCAGCGCCGTGCTTCACCTGGCGGAATATGGCCTGCTACGGGCGACGGGGCCGCTCGCTCGCGCGGTGGTGATCTCGGCGGTCTATCTCCACCTGGTGGGCTTCGGCGCGATCCTGCTGAGCGGCTTCTGGAGCGTGGTTAACGAAGTGCTCGACCCGCGCGAAGCCAAGCAGCGCTTCGGCCGGATCACGGGCGCGGGAACCTTCGGCGGGATCCTCGGCGGAGTGCTTGCCGAACGCGGTGCGGCGCTGTTCGGCGTCGAATCGCTGCTGGTGCTGCTGGCGTTCCTCCATATTGCCGCCGCAATGATGTTGTGGCGCGTCCCGGCCGGGGAACTTGCCTCCAACGATCAGCCCGATGGCGGGCCGGTGTGGCAATCCGCCCGCGAAGCGTTTCGGCAGGCGCCGTTTCTGGTGAACCTGGCGGTGCTGGTGGTGCTGGGGACGATGAGCGCGGCTTTGCTGGATTTTCTCTTCAAGAGCGCCGCGGCGGGGACGTACGGCAAAGGCCCGGCGCTCACCCGTTATTTCGCAATCTTCTACACGGCCAACCAGGTGCTGAGCTTTGCCGTGCAGACGTTCCTGACGCCGGTCGCGTTAAAGCGGTTGGGGATCGGGCGGACGGTGCTGTGGCATCCCGCTGCGGTGGCGTTCGGCGCCGGTGCCTCGCTCTTCTTCCCCCAGTGGTTGATGGCGCCCTTTGCGCGCAGCCTGGAACTGATCCTCCGCGGCTCGTTCCTACGTTCCGGTTATGAGCTCTTCTTCACCCCCGTTCCTCCGCGCGAAAAACGCGCCGTGAAGACGTTTATCGACGTGGGCTGCGACCGCATGGGCGACGCCTTGGGAGCCGCGGTGCTGCAATTTCTGCTGGTGTGGGGGGCGCAGCGGGCCGTGATTCCGATTCTGCTGGCCGCGGCGGCGTTCGCGGCCGTGGGCATCTGGATTACGGTGCGCATGGATGGCGCCTATGCCAAGGTGCTGGAGCACGGCCTGCTCAGCCGGGCGGTCGCGCTGGACAAAGGCGACGCCCAGGATTCGACGACGCTTTCGGTTCTGGTGCGCACCTCGAGTTTTCGCGGCGGGGTAGCGCCACCTCCCAAGCCCGCCGCGCCGGCACCAGCGGCTGTGGGAGCCGATCCAGTATTAGCGCGGCTGGCGGACCTGCGCTCGGGCGATCCCAAGCGCATCCAGGCCGCCTTTCGGGCGGACTTGCCGTACGACCCGGCGCTGGTGCCGCTCGCCATCCGGCTGCTGGCCTGGGACGAGGTGTTCGAGTGGGCTCGGGCATTTCTGCTGCTGCACGCCCACCGCGCGGTGGGCCAACTGGTGGACGCCTTGCTCGATGTTGACCAGGATTTCGCGGTCCGCCGCAGGGTGCCGCATCTGCTGGCATACACCAGCTCGCAGCGCGCGGTGGATGGCCTGATGCCGGCCCTCGAGGATTCGCGTTTCGAAATCCGCTTCAATACCAGCCGCGCCCTGGATTTCCTGCACCGGATGAGCGACGGCCTGCACTTCGATGGCGCCGCTCTGATGCAGGCGGTGGAGCGCGAGCTGTCCATCTCCCGTTCCGTCCGGGAGGGCCGCCGGCTCTTGGACCACCGCGATCAGAACGACAGCCAGTATTGGTTTCTGGACGAAGTGCTGCGCGACCGCGCCGACAAATCCCTGGAACACGTCTTCAGCCTGCTGGCGGTGCTGTTGCCCATCGAGCCCTTGAAGGTGGCCTTTCGGGCGCTGCACAGTGAAGACCGCCTGTTGCGCGGACTCGGGCTCGAATACCTGGAAAGCAACCTGTCAGGAAAAATCGTGGCGCAGCTGCGCGGGCTTGCCGAACCCGCCTTGAACGCGCCGCCGCGCCCGGCACAGGAGGTCCTGAACGACCTCATGGCATCGCACCAAAGCATTCTGCTGAACCTCAAAATCGCATCCGCCGGTGCTCCCGGCTCAGGCGGGTGACCACGTACAGCCACACCACCGTGAGTCCGACGTTCACCCAGGCGAACCCGGAGAAGGCCAGGTGGAATTGCGCGCCCAGCCGCACGATACCGGCTTGAATCACATCGCCGAAACGCATGAAGAAGGTATCGATGGCCGCTTTGGCCTTGTATTTGGCTTCGCGCGAAGTTGGCAGGAACAGGGCTTGCCGCACGGTGTTCTGAATGGAGTAATCGGTGGCGTTTTCAAAGATCTTGGCCCAGCGGATGAATCCCAGAATCGGCACCAGCCCGATGGTGGAATAGCTCACCAGCGCAATCGAGGGCAGAATGTAAAGCGCGCCGCGCACTCCGATGAGGGCAAACAGCCGCGACACGGCAAACGTCTGCAGCAAGAATCCCAACAGGTTCACATTGGCGAAGAAACTGCCGTAGAAGCCGCCGATGAACTGTTTTTGCGCCGCCGCATCGCCGGGGAAGGCGGCGTGGGCGCGGTCGGCCACCAGGTCGCCCAGCAGGAACTCGCCGGTTGAGTTGACCACGTTGAGGATCACCATCAGAATCGCGATCAGGGTCAGGTAGCGTTGCCGGAACACGAGCGCGAAGCCGTCGCCGGGGGCAAGCGTTTGCGCGGCGTGGCGGCCCATTTCGGGAATGGAGTGCCGGGCGGCGATCCGATTGATGGTGACCAGCACGGCGGCCGAAATCAGCAGGATCCCGGAAGCGAAAAGCTGTAGCTGATACGGCGTCGCATGGAATACAGAGACCATGCGTTCGGCACCCTGGGCCCCCAGCCACGCTCCCAGGCTGCTGCCCACGCCGATCATGGGGAAGAGCCGTTTTCCCTGGCCTTCGGTGTAGATGTCGTTCGCAAACGCCCACACCTGGCTGATCACGAACACATTGAAAATGCCCACCCAGATGTAGAACACGACGCCTTCTTTGGCGCCATTCACGCCGAACAGATAGAAAAGGCCGAGGTTGCTGACAAAGAACAGCAGCAGCCCCACCAGCAGCCTGATCCGCACGACCTTGGTGCCCACGTACCCATAGAGCGGGACCAACAGCATGAGCAAGGCGGCCTGCCCGGCGCTGGAATAGGCCTTCACGTACGCCCCGCCCTCGGTGAGGATGAGCGCTTCCCGGACTGTTTTCAGCAGGTAATAGGCGAACAGCAGCAGGAACACATTAACGGTGAGCAGTAAAGCGGTGGCGCCCTCGCCCGCGCGGACATCCGCAAAGAAACCGAGCCACCGCTCGACACGATTCTTGGGAGCGACTTCGACCGCCTGGAACCGCGGAATGGACCGCGTGTGCCGGGTCTCGATCCGGCTCTGGTATTCGGGACGATTATCGCTGGAGTGGGGCTTGGTCATGCTCGAGTGCGTCCGTTGGGTCCGTTCCGCACAGTCTATCTCATCCGGCGCGCGACTTCCGACACTCTGGTACCCCAGGGTTGCTGGGCGGCATTCGCGCCTCGTCCGGACGGGGCGTACACTGGGGGTATTCGCTATGGCCCTGGAAGACCAATTGGAGCATACGCCGGAAACTGTGGAGCCGGCCCCGCAGGACGTCACGGAACCATCCGCCCAGGAAGAACTGCCCGTTCTGACGGTGCGCGATACGGTGCTGTTCCCCGGGGCGCTGCTGCCCATCACGGTGGGGCGGCCGAGCTCGGTTGCCCTGGTGCAGTCTTTGGGAGAGAATCGCCGGATTGCGGTGATTTCCCAGCTCGACCCCCGGGTGGACACACCCGGACCGGACGATCTATACCAGGTGGGTACGGTCTGCGTCATGCACAAGGCGGTGCGCGTGCCGCGGGAGAACCTGCTGCTGTTCTGCGAAGGACTCGAGCGAATCCGCAGCAAGGAATTCACCGCCACCGAGCCCTTCCTGAGGGCGCGGGTGGAGACAATTCCGGATGTCGAACCGGAAATGACGCCCGAACTGGAGGCTCTGCGGCAGAACGTGGTGAGCCTCTTTCAGCAGATCGTGTCGGCATCGCCGAATCTGTCCGACGACCTGTCGGCCAGCGCGACGCAGATCACGGAAGCGGGTCGGCTGGCCGATTTTGTGGCGGGCAACGTACCGTCGTTGAGCCCGGTGGAGCGGCAGCACCTGCTGGAACAAACCGATGGCCGCATCCGCCTTTCCGAAATCCACAAACACCTGACACGCGAGCTGGAGCTGCTGGAGCTGCGCAATCGTATTCAATCCCAGGTGCAGGGACAGCTTTCACAGAGCCAGCGCGAATTCTACCTGCGCGAGCAGTTGAAAGCCATTCAGAAAGAGCTCGGCGAAGGCGACGAATCGACCCGCGAAACCGAAGACCTGAAGAAAAAGCTGGAAGCCGCCGGCCTGCCCGAAGAAGTCCAGACCGAAGCGATGCGCGAACTGCAACGGCTTTCGCGCATATCGCCCGCCTCGCCCGAGTACGGCGTCGCGCGCACGTACCTGGAATGGATGGCGGCACTACCCTGGAGCGTCTCTTCGGGTTCGCAGGTGGACGTGAAACGCGCCGCTGGGATTCTGGACGAGGACCACTACGATCTCGAAAAGGTGAAGGATCGGATCCTCGATTACCTGTCGGTGCTGCAATTGCGTCCGGTATTGAAGGGGCCGATCCTGTGCTTCGTCGGGCCGCCGGGTGTGGGGAAGACCTCGCTGGGGAAGTCGATTGCCCGGGCGCTCGGGCGGAAGTTCTCGCGCATTTCCATGGGCGGCATGCACGATGAAGCCGAGATCCGCGGCCACCGGCGCACCTACATCGGCGCATTGCCGGGACAGATCATTCAGGCCCTGCGGCGCGCCGGCACCAACGACCCGGTGTTCATGCTGGATGAAGTGGACAAGCTGGGGCGCGATTTTCGCGGCGACCCGGCATCGGCGCTGCTCGAGGTGCTGGACCCGGAACAGAACGCCACGTTTCGGGACAACTATCTCGACGTGCCGTTCAATCTTTCCCGCGTTCTCTTCATTACCACCGCGAACGTACTGGACCCCGTCCCCGATGCGCTGCGCGACCGCATGGAAATCATCTCGCTGGAAGGCTACACCGAACAGGAAAAAGTGATCATTGCCTTCCGCTATCTGATACCGCGGCAGATCCGCGAGAACGGGTTGGATACGGAAAGCGATCTCGTCTTCACGGACGCGGCCGTCCGTTTCCTGACCCGGCGCTACACGCGGGAAGCCGGCGTGCGCAACCTGGAGCGCGAGATCGGCACCATCTGCCGCAAGCAGGCGCGGCGCATCGCCGAAGGTACGCGCGAGCACATGGAAGTGACGCCCGAGCTGGTGGAGAAAGATCTGGGCGCGCCGCGGTTCCGCACTGATACCGAGGTGGCCGAACGCACGCGGCGGGCGGGCGTGGCCGTGGGGCTGGCCTGGACCCCGGTGGGCGGCGACGTGCTGTTCATCGAAGCCGGGCGCATGCCCGGCGGCAACAAGGGCCTCATCATGACCGGGCAGCTCGGTCCGGTCATGCAGGAGTCGGTGCAGGCGGCGCTCACCTGGGTGCGCGGCAACGCCACCCGGTATGGCATCGACCCCGACCTGTTCAAAACCAGCGATATCCACATCCACGTGCCGGCGGGAGCGATCCCGAAAGACGGGCCTTCGGCCGGCATCACTATGGCGGCGGCGCTGCTGTCGATGCTGACGGACCGTTGCGTCCGCGTCAACCTCGCGATGACCGGCGAGATCACCCTGACGGGGCAGGTGCTGCCGGTAGGAGGCATCAAGGAAAAGGTGCTGGCAGCCAAACGTAGCGGCGTTCGCGAAGTCATCCTGCCGTTTGAAAACGAAGTCAACGTGCGCGAAGATTTGAAGACCGAACAGATCGGCGAGATGCAGATCCACTACGTGAAGGAGATGCACCAGGTGGTGGAGCTCGCGCTGGAAAAATAGGGTTCGCCGACGAGGTCCCCGACCGGCTGGCCGCGGCGGCGCTGACGACCGCTATCCGGGTAGCGTCTCAGAGGAGCTGAGGGAGAATCTCCCCCGCCGGGCCGGCAAGGACGCAATCCACAGCATCGGAGACCGCGCTGGGCTCGATGTTGATCTCGATGACTTTCGCGCCGCACTCCCGCGCATACGGTACCAGGCCGGCTGCCGGGTGAACCACCGCCGAAGTGCCGATCACCAGTAATACCTGGGCGGATCCGACGGCGTGCTCGGCTTCCTTCATCATGCCCTCGGGCAGGGCTTCGCCAAACCACACCACGCCGGGTCGCGCCAGTCCGCCACACGCGCAGTGCGGCGGGATTTTGGGCAGTGGGACACGCCGGTTCGGGAAGTTCGCGCCGCATCCCATACAGCGCATGCGCCAGATATCGCCGTGCAGCTTGAGAATTTTGCCGCTGCCGGCCAGATCGTGCAACCCATCCACGTTTTGGGTGATAAGCGTGAAGCGCGGCTTGCGAATCTCCAATTGCACCAGCGCGCGGTGCGCGGCGTTGGGCACGGCTTTGGAGATCAGCCCGCGGCGATAGTCATACCATTCCCAGACCAGGCGCGGATCGCGTGCGAACGCTTCGGGCGTGGCCAGATCTTCGGGTTTGTATTCCTTCCAAAGGCCGCCGGCGTCGCGGAACGTGGGGACCCCGCTCTCCGCCGAGATGCCGGCGCCGGTCAGCACGGCGACGGACTGTGCCTCGGCGAGCCAGGTACGTGCTGGTTCAAGGTGGGACAACTTTCCAGTTTAGCGGTTCAGGCCCTTTTCCAGTCGCTCGATCTGGCGCTCCGCCTTGTCCATGTAGCTCTTTGCACCGGTAAGATCGCCGTTGGCCAGTGCCTGATTCGCTGCCGCCATGAAATTGTCCATGAGGTCCGCGGGCTCCTGCCAGCGGGCGTTCAGGTTGAGGCCGCCGGCAGCCTGTTTCTGTGCCAGCGATTGGAGCGTGCTGCGGATTCCGGCGGCCCGCGTATTCAGCATCATGAAGTGATCGCGGGCTTCGGCGACCTGCGCCGGCGAAGGGACAGGCGCCCCCGATGTTGCCGCCTGGTTAGCCGTGGGCGAAGTCTGTTGCGGCGTCGCGACGGACGGCGGCGAGGTCTGTTGCGGGGCCGCGACCGGCGCCTGGGTCGCTTGCGTCTGGGTCGGTTGCATCTGGGTGAGTGGATGGTCTGCAGCCGACCGACGCGGCGGCGACGGACGCTCGGGCTTCGATACTGCCGGCCGCGGTACATTCGCGGGTGGCTGGATGCCGGGAGTTTGTGCGGCAGACGGCGCCGTGGCAGGCGCCTGGCTGGGCGGCACCGGATCCGGCGGCACCACCGCAGCCGGGACGGAATTCGGCTGCGGCGCGGCGTCCGCCCGCTTATGGGGGCCGAATTGAATCACCCCCACCACTACCAGAACCGCCGCGACCGCGCCCAGCGCCATCCACAGGCTGCGCTTTCTGCGTGCGGGCGCCGCCCCGGATACAGCCACGGCAGCGACATCGGGCGCCAGCGCCGCGGCTTGCGCAGGCGGCTTCATTGTGGCGGTCGGCGCCGGCTGCGCCAACGACGGTACGGGAACGGCCACGCTGCCCAGCGCATTGCGGAACGCCCCCGCCGTCTGGAAACGGCCGTTCGGGTCCTTGACAACGGACATGAGGATGATTTCGTTCAATGCCGCGGGCAACCGGGGATCGAGCTGGATCGGCGGCACCGGGTCCTTTTCCAGGTGCGCGGACATGATCGCGAACTGGCTGTCTCCGTCGAACGGGTGCTTCCCGGTCACCATCTCGTACAGCGACACACCCACCGAATAGAGGTCCGCGCGCCCGTCCAGTGCGACCTCGCCGCGAATCTGCTCGGGAGACATGTAATAGAGAGATCCGATGGTGGTGCCGGTCATGGTGAGCCGCCGGTCAGTGGTCGATTTGGCGATGCCGAAGTCCATCAACTTCACCACGCCTCCGGCCGTCAGCATCATATTGGCGGGCTTGATGTCGCGATGAACGACGCCGCGGGCATGGGCGTATTCGAGCGCCGCCAGAACCTGCCGCACATATTCCACGGCCTCCGCGGGCGCCAGGGGACCGGTATTCAAGTGCTGTTCCAGCGTGATGCCCTCGACGAACTCCATCAGCATCAGAAGCTGGTTCTCCACGCGGACGGCGGTGTGCAGCGCGGCGATATTGGGATGCTCCAGGCTGGCCTGAACCTTGATTTCACGCAGGAAGCGGTCGGCCAGATCGGCGCTTTGCGCCAGGTCCGGCAGGAGCACCTTCATGGCCTCAACGCGATCGGAGATGACGTTGCGAACCTTGTAGACCTTGCCCATCCCGCCAGCGCCCAGGATATCGATCACCTGGTAGTCGCCGATGGTGGAACCCACTTCGAGATTCATCGCCGCATCCTACTTGGCATTGACCACGGCATCGCCCACCTTGGGGGTCGTGGTTCCGGTGAACTTGCCGACCGCCGATTGCGCATCCACGTCGGTGACGGTCATCGTCCCAAGCAGGTCTTCTACGCGGCGGATCACCTTGCCGGTGGCCGGGTCGCGGATCTCGCGACCCACCCGTTTCACCTGAAGCTTGTCACCCACCTTGACGCCCGCTTTGGACCCTACGTTGACGATCAGCGTGCCGTCGGGCGAGACGTCGGCCACGAGGCCATCGATGGTCACGACCACCGTCGGCAGAGACGACGCTTTCTGTTCGAGGCTGTGCGCCACCTCGGTCACGGCATTGTTGACCGCGACGCCCAGAATAGTCTCTCCGAAATTCTTGCTACGCATGTCGAGTGCCCCGGCAGCGAGTGCGGCGTTACTCCCGCCGGTTCCGAGAATGCCCGTGCCCGAGCGCGTTTCTTCGCCGTGTCCGGCGGCGCTCGCCAGAATCTCGGCGGTCGAGGTATCGATCATGCGGCCGGTGATCTGGACGACCGCCGTGGCCTTGGTGCGCTGGACGCCCCCGATACCGAATCGGCCCAGCCCGCGCGAGACCGCGCCGCCGCCGATATCGTTCTTCTTATCGTCCCGGCCGAACTGCGTGATGCTGCCGATAATGATCGCATCCACGCCCAGAACGCGTCCGATCTTGGCGGCGGTGGCCGCATCGGCGCGATCGCTGTTGGCGAAATTCTGCTCGGCCAGGATCTTGTCCAGTTCCTTCCGCTCGATCACCGAGTACACGCCGTCGGTGACCAGGCGGTCCACCAGCATATCGGCGATGCCTTTGCCTACGTCCTGGTTAGTTCCGAACAGGGCCGAGACCGTGGTCCTGACCGTCGCATAATCGAAGTTCATCACGGCCACTCGCTTTTTGTTTTGGGCGCTGGCAAAGGTGAGTGCCGCCAGAAGTAGTACAACAACCCGTGCCCGTAGCATTCGATGCTCCTCCAACCACACTATTTTCGGCGCGAGGTTACAGTCAAACGATTCCGCGCGCAGCCGTACTAGTACATGTTCCGGAAAATCCAAGACACCCTTCCGGCCTCTGCTGCTTGCCCGTTCGCGGTTCTGTGCTTCCCGAGACCCTCGAGGAGCGCGTTCCGGAAAATGCGCTAGCCATGGTGATTAACACAATACCGCGCCCGGCGGCCTCAGTCCAGAGCCTGCCGCACGCGTTCGAGGACTTCGTGAGGATCGCTGCGGTCCACGCGCAGGACTTGGCACCGCTCGCCGGCGGGGCGCCAGCGGTGAAACATGCGAGGAACCGGAAAGCCGGCGAAGACGCTGATCAGCGGCACACCGCAGGCGGCCGCGACGTGCTGGCCGGCCGAATCATAACCAACATACAGCCGGCTGCCCGCGATGACGGAGGCAAAACCGGCGAACGATCCCTGCCACAGGGAAGCGCGCACTCCGGATTGCTCCACCGCGCGGCGCGCGCGGTCCGCTTCCTCTCCGCCGGCGCCGCTGTCGATGCATAGCGCGGTGCCCGATTCTCCGAGCAGGGCCAGCAGCTCCTGTTCGAACGGATCGGGAATCCGTTTGTTGGGGTTGTCGCCGACCCCCAGGCTCAGCGCGATATACGGCGGATGTTTCGGCGGCGGTCCCAGGGCAACGTAGGGTTTGGCGCCGGAGATGCCGAACGTGTCGGCGGCCCACGCCGCGGCCAGTTCCGGAAGGGCTCGCTCGCTGTCGCCCCCGTAGGCGCGGCTCTCGAACAGGTGATAGCGTTCTTCGGGACACACTGGCAACAGGCCGAGCTGCGTCAGCCGCGAGTCCGGGTCGATCACCACACAATCCGGAGCCGCCACCATGGCCTCCAGTTCACTCCAGACGGCCAGTCTCTCCCGCAAACTGCCGCGCCGGTACTCCACCGGCGCATGGTGCAGATGGCGGTCGGCGGCGAACAGTTCATAATTTTTGCGCGGCCCGGCCAGAACGATCTCCGCGTGCGGGAACCGGCGTTTGGCCGCGGCGAGCAGCACGCTGGTGATGGCCACCTCGGCACCCAGCGTAACCCGCGAGAGCACGATGATTCGATGCGGCTTGCCGGTGATCGGACGCGGACGGCGCACGCGGTTGTAGCGCGCCACCAGCGAGGACGGATCCCACTTTCCGTTCACGTGGGCGACGGCTTGCGAGAAGAGCCGCGCATAGATGTCGCACAAACCGGGTTCGAAGCGGTCCGCCAGCCCCTCCACCCACGTTCCGAAAAGAGAGTGGCCGCACGCGTCCGCGATCAGCGCGCGCGGCAATTCCCTGGGGGGATTGCCGTCGAGACAGGACTCCAGCAGTTCGCGGGCGATGTCTTTACACGAAGTACTTCTCAATCAGAATCCCCAGTTTTTGCCGGGTGGCCTCCGGCACCGCCTTGCGGTCCGTCATGATGGCATGCGCGAGGGCCGATCCGCACTTGCAGCCGCGGCCCGCCGGCATCGCGGCCACCGCCGCCGCCACCACCTTGCAGGCGTTCTCCGCATTCCGGGTGAGCACGGCGATGATGTCGTTCACGGTGACGGCATCGTGCTGCGGGTGCCAGCAATCGTAATCGGTCACCATGGCCACCGTGGCGTAGCAGATTTCCGCTTCGCGGGCCAGCTTCGCCTCCTGGAGGTTGGTCATACCGATCACGTCCATCCCCCAGCTTCGGTACACGTTGGATTCCGCCTTCGTGGAGAAGGCCGGCCCTTCCATGCACAAGTACGTGCCGCCCTTCTTGACCGTGACTCCCACCCTCCCACAAGCATCGGCGACCACCGAGGTCAGGTCCGCGCACACCGGGTCGGAAAAGCTGATATGGGCTACCAGGCCGTCGCCGAAAAAGGTTGAAATGCGGCCACGCGTGCGGTCGAAGAACTGGTCCGGTATCACGAAATCGAGCGGGCGGTGCTCCTCCTTGAGCGAACCGACCGCGCTGAGTGAGATAATGCGCTCCACACCCAGCCGCTTCATGCCGTAGATGTTGGCGCGGAAGTTCAGCTCCGAGGGCGAGATGCGGTGACCCTGGCCGTGACGCGAGAGAAACGCCACGCGCCGCCCGCACAGCGTGCCGAGCACGTAGTTGTCCGAGGGAAAGCCGAACGGCGTTTCGATGGTGGACGTCTCTTGCGCTTCAAAACCGGGCATGGAATAGAGCCCGCTCCCGCCAATAATGCCGATCTCCGCTTTCAACGCTCGCTCTCCTGAATAAGTTCCAATAGTACGCCTCCGGTAGAGGCGGGATGCACAAACACGTAGAGATGACCGCCGGCGCCGGGGCGCGGTTCGTTCAACAGACGGGCTCCCGCGGCGCGGAGACGGCCGGCCGCGGCTGCGAGGTCGGGCACGCGAAGCGCTACGTGATGCAGACCCGCGCCCCGTTTTTCGAGAAATCGCGCCACTGGCGAATCCGCATTCGTGGGTTCGAGCAGTTCAATCCGCGAATCTCCCGCCGGCAGCATGGCCACGTTCACTCTTTCCGAGGCGACGGTTTCGCGATGCGCGACCGCCAGGCCCAGCGTTTCATAGAACGCCAGCGCCGCGTCCAGGTTGCCGACCGCCACACCGAGATGGTCGATGGTCACCCCGGGAGCCCGCCCGGCGACGGAGCGAATCTCACCGCTCGCGAATGCGGCGTTGAGCCGTTCCGACAATTCATCGACGCCCTTGCCTTCGGTGGCCACGGTGCGCAGAATCGGGGGCCTGGGGCCGTTGGCCAAGCCGAGCATTCCTTGCAACTCGTGCTCCACACGGTCGGCGCCCGCCTGGTCCGCTTTGTTGATCACGAACAGGTCGGCGATTTCCATCAGTCCGGCCTTGATCGCCTGCACGTCGTCGCCCATCCCCGGCACCACCACGACCACCGTCATCTGGGCTAACCCCGCAATATCCACCTCGTCCTGCCCCACGCCGACCGTCTCGATCAGCACATAGTCCTTGCCGGCCGCATCCATGAGCTGCACCAGATCGGCGGTCGCGCGCGCCAGTCCGCCCGTGGTGCCGCGAGTAGCCATCGAGCGTATGAAAACGCCGGGGTCGTCGTGATGCTGCTGCATGCGGATCCGGTCGCCCAGGACGGCGCCGCCGGTCCGGCGGCTGCTGGGGTCCACCGCCAGAATGGCGACCGTCTTCCCTCCCCGCCGCAACGCGGCCACCAGTGCGTCCACCAGAGTGCTCTTGCCGGCGCCCGGCGGCCCCGTGATGCCCACCACCCGCGCGCGGCCGCGGAACGGTGCCAGTTCGGCGAGGAGCTCCTGCGAGCGCGGTTCTCGATTCTCTACCGCTGTGGCGGCCCGTGCCAGCGCGCGCGCGTCACCCTCGCGGATTTTTGATGCCCATTCGGTCATCAGCTTTTCAGGAGTTGCCGCGCAATCACCAGGCGCTGGATCTCGCTGGTGCCCTCCCCGATGGTGCAGAGCTTGACGTCGCGGTAAAACTTCTCGACGGGGTAGTCCTTGATAAAGCCGTATCCGCCGTGGATCTGTACCGCCTCATTGGCAATCCGCACCGCCGCCTCGGAGGCGAACAGCTTCGCCATGGCCGATTCGCGCGTCACGCGCATGCCGTGATCGAGCATCCATCCGGCGCGGTAGTTCAGCAGGCGCGCGGCATCCAGATCCACCGCCATATCCACCAGCTTGTGCTGGATCGCCTGGAACTCCGAAATCGGCCGCCCGAACTGTTTGCGCAGTTTGGAATAACGCAGGGCGGCGTCGTAGGCTCCTTGCGCCATGCCGATAGAGAGCGCCGCGATGGAGATGCGGCCGCCGTCGAGCACCTTGAGGCTGTCCACAAATCCCTCGTTCAGTTTGCCGAGCAACTGGCAGGGACCGAGGCGGCAGGACTCGAAGATGACCTCGCCGGTGGCGCTGGCGCGAAGGCCCAACTTGTTCTCTTTCTTACCCAGCCGGAACCCGGGAGTTTCCCTTTCGACGATGAAGGCCGAGATGCCGTGCTGCGCGGCGGCGCGGTCGGTCACTGCCATGGCCACGCAGACATCGGCGTAGTGCGCGTTCGTGGTGAAGGTCTTGGCGCCGTTCAGGACCCACTCGCCGCGATCCATCGCCGCGCTGGTGCGGGTGCCCGCGGCATCCGAACCCGCTTCGGGTTCGGTCAGAGACCAGCAGCCGATCCATTCCCCCGAAGCCAGTTTGGGAAGATAGTGACGCCGCTGCTCGTCGCCGCCCGACTTGTAGATGTGATTCGAGCACAGCGACGTGTGCGCCGCCACGATGATTCCCACCGATCCGTCCACCCTCGAGAGCTCTTCGATGATGATCGAGTATTCGATGTAGCCCAGCCCGGCGCCGCCCAGTTCTTCGGGAAACACGGAGCCCATGTACCCGAGTTGGCCCAGCTTTCGAATGACGTCCAGCGGGAAGATCTGCCCCTCGTCCCACTCCATGACGTGCGGCGCGATTTCCGCCTCGGCGAATTCGCGGACGGCCTTGCGCAGCTGAATCTGTTCCGGCGTGTACTCGAAGTCCACGGCCTTAGACGATCTCTTCCCGGTCCGCGTCCCAGCGTACGGTGCGCCTCTGGCGATAGCTCTCCACCGCCATGCGGCAGGCAATGGCCACGCGGAAGCCGAGTTCGAACGGGCAGTTGGGCCGGCGGGAAGGCTCGCGAACGCAATCCAGGAAATTTTGCATGTGCGCCGCGCGCTCGTTGCGAGTCGTGCCCGCCAGCTCGTTCGCATCCTTGCCGCGCGTCACCTTTTGCGGCAGGTAGCGGATGGTCTGCGGCGTGTGAAAGATGCTGCCGTTGTCGCCGAGCACGGTTTCGGTGACGTTGAGTTCGTCGTTGCCGAAGCCGGAGGTCCAGTTGAACATCATCTGCTCGTCGTCGTGCACCATGGCCGCGTTCATGGTGTCCGGAACTTCGCGGCCGTCTTTCCAGAGGTACAGCCCGCCGGTCATGGTGACTTCCCGCGGAATCTTGAGCCCGAGCACCTTGTACCAGAAGGCCAGTTGGTGGCACATGTTCTCGTACACGTTGCCGCCCGAGTAGTCCCAGAAGAAACGCCAGTTGATGTAGCGATTGGCATCGAAGGGCCGCTGCGGAGCCTCGCCCAGGAACGACTGCCAGACGATGTTTTCGGCGGTCATGTCCGGATAGACCACCCGTGCCCACTGCGGTTTGTGATGCGGCGTGTTGCGGTACATGTGGGCCTCGATCGAGGTAATCTTACCCATCAGTTCAGGCTTCAGGAAGCTGTTGGCGTCGGGCACGTGGCCGTAGGAGGTCCACTGGTGGCCCACCTGTACGGCACGGCCGGGCGCCGCCTTCTGCATCGCCGCGCGCATCTTTTTGGCGTGCGCCACGGTGAAAGCCATGGTCTTTTCCTGGTACACATGCTTGCCCGCATCGAGCGAAGCGACGAAATGTTCCGCATGCAGGTGCTGCGGCGTGGCAATCAACACCGCGTCGATGCTCCTGTCGTCCAGGAGGTGGCGGTAATCCAGGTAGGTCTTGGCGTCGGGAGCGATCGCCTTCACCTCTTCCAGGCGGCGGGTGTAAATGTCCGCGGCACCGCCGCACTCCACGTTGGCGCAGCTCAGCGCTTCGCGCAGGATTTCGCTGCCGCGGGCACCCGGCCCGATGATGCCGATGCGAATACGATCGTTGGCGCCCAGCACATTGGACCCCGCCAACGTGCCGGCAAGACCACCGGCCACTTTGCCGATGAAATTACGGCGAGACTGCATGGAAGATACCGCTCCTTGTGATTCCTGGTTCCGGGGACTAACCCAATTATACGAAACGCTCGCGGCTCAACGCACGAACTCCACGGCCACCCGCTTCGTCACCACTCCGGCTTCGTAGCCCAGGTCGAGCAGCTTTTGCGCCGCCTTGAGCACCACATCGCCGGCATCCAAGGTGTAGTGGTTGACGTACATGCCTACGAATTTTTCCGCCAGCCGCGGCTCCATGTCACGCGCGAACTGCATGGCGTACTGGAGCGCCTCGCTGTGATTATCCAGCGCGTATTGAATACTTTCGCGCATCAGCCGGCAGCACTCGCTCTGGATCTCCGGCTCGAGCGACCGCAACAGCGCGTTGCCGCCCAGGGGCAGCGGCAGCCCGTGCGTCGTCTTGAACCAGCGCCCCAAGTCAACAATGCGGTGAAAACCTTCCCGGTCGAAGGTCAATTGCGCTTCGTGGATGATCACGCCCGCATCGACCGTACGCTCACGCACGGCATCGGTGATCTTATCGAAGGGCGTCAGCACCGCTTCGAAATCCGGCTGGTACAGCCTCGCGGCAAGATAAGCCGTTGTTAGCATACCCGGCACCGCCAGGCGTTTTCCCTTCAGTTCCTCGGGCTCCATGGGCCGGCCGGCAATGATCATTGGGCCGTATCCATCGCCAATGCTCGAGCCGCTGGCCATCAGGACGTATTTATCGGATACATAGGGATAGGCGTGATACGAAATCGCACTGAGATCGTACTTCCCCTCCATGGCGGATCGATTCAAGGTCTCGATATCCTGAAGCACGTGCCGGAAAGCCACTTTCGACGAGCGGACTTTCTTGGTCGCCAGTCCATAAAACATGAAGGCGTCGTCCGAATCCGGGCTGTGAGCGCTGACAATCTCCCGAGGTGCAACCGAAGTCATAGTAAGAGAACAGACACTCCAGTTTACAACAGGGGGACGGAGGGACTGGCTCGAAGGAGGGATAAGCCGCCATAAAATGATGAAGGGCGGTCACCCGCGACCAGTGAACTAGAAATTTCCGTTGGCGGTCATCCGATTAGCGCGCTACGCGCTGGTGCCTGTAACATCCAGGCTTCGGTGGGTCCGAGCGTCCGGAACCTTCCGTACAACCTGTTCACTTACCGCGAATGAGGCCGCCCTCATCCTGGCCCGGTTCTATATGTCACCTCCCGCCAACCCGAGTGGGTCGGCTAACAAAGACGGCGTTAGAATCAGGAACCGGCCCTGACTCCACTTCTAGTCTGGCTCTCCCTTGCTATCCTTGTCAATAGTTCGAAGGTCATTGCATGAGAGGAAAATCACCTAATCGTGTTTCGGAGTCTCTTCTCAAAAAATAAGGCCCGTCTCACCGGTATCCCTGCTGTGCGCCGGCTTAAAACCTACACGGCGCAAAGCGGATATGTGTACCAGTATTACTACGAGGGCCATCGCCCCTGGCACGCCAAAACGGACCACGGAACCGAGTACGTCTTCACCCTCTCTGCGGACGGCAAACACTGGGACTTGAGTTCCGTGGTGATGAGCGATCGAGGCATATCGGAGTGGCAAGCGGCCAGTCAGCGGGAGTTATCTTCCACCGAACGGTACGCGGTCGCCAAGATGGCTCTGTTCCAGGCTTTCGACGAGCGCGCCGATCCCGGGCGCATGAAGGACGAGGTGAGAGTGCGTCCCGCCGATATCGCAGCCATCATTGAGACCTTGGGGTTATAACCCGAGTCTGCCGCCCTCACTGTACATACACTGTGGCGGCGTTGCTCCTCACCCCACCCACCGTGATCACCACCGGATATGCCCCCGGGCTCAGCGCCGGCACCAGGAGGTTCCCCTGCGCCAGCCCGACCTTTCCCGGCATCAATCCCAGGAACAGGATGGGCGCGTCCTGATCCCCAATCGTGGCGCTCTTTGCGAGCGTGGCCTGCGACAGCGGGGCGTCCGGCGCGGCGGCGCCCGTCGCTACCGGGTTATCCAGAGGTCCGATCCCGGTGAGCGTCACCACGATGACGCTGCCGGCCGCAACCGGGTTGGCGGCGCTGTTTTCGGAGTAGTCCAGGTTCAGAGCCGCGGCATCGCCGGCGGCATTGGTGCGAATGTAGGGGGCCGCCTGCGCCACCGGGAAGATCACTGCACCGCTCGTCCCGCAGGGCACGGTGACCATGGCGACCGCATTCCCGGTCCCCACCTCATACGGCAACTGGAAATCCAGCCGGGTAGCGCTGACCGCGGCCACCGGCGCCGGATTGCCGTTGATCGTCACAATCGCGCCGCCCAACGTGGTACCCCAGGGCGCGCTCTCGGCCGTCTCAGTCGAGACTGCCAGGCTGGTGCCCAAAATCGAAACCAGCGAGCCCGGCGCCACCGGACCCGAGCCCAGGGTGGCAGTGTTGACTACGCCGTCGGCTTGGATCGCCGGACTGCCGCCCGCCGCAATGCGCGCGACGAACGCATCGCCTGCGCCGGCATAGCTGGTCCCGTATGCGTTCGCCGTCACTGGAAAGTCGGAGGACGATGTCATGCCCGCCACGGTGACACCCGCCGAACAACTCACCGTAATTGCGTTTCCGAAATCGCCTGTTGCTTCGGACGAAGTAGTCGCGCCCGCGCCGCCCAGGTAGCTCGCAAACAGCAGGGTGGCGCCGGTCGGATCGAGGGCCGCCACCACCGCGTTCGCCGTTCCCTGGTTCGACGCCTGGAAGGCGTCCGCCAGCGGCAGATCGGTGGAAGTTGTGGTGCCCGTGAGATACGCGTTCGCCGCGCCGTCCACCGCGATGGCGTATGCCGCGTCTTCGCCGCTCCCGCCGAAATAAGTCGAATACACGAGTGAGCCTCCATCGCTGCTCACCTTGCTGACGAAGATATCGCCGTTGCCGCCCCCGTAGGCCTCCTGCATGGCTCCGACCGTGGGGAAATCGGCGGACGCCGTTTCGCCGGTGACATAGACCGCGCCGCTCGAATCGAGCGCGATGCCGTTCGCTCCTTCATCTCCCGAGCCTCCCAGGTAGGTGGAAAACACCAGCCCGCCGGTGGCGGACAGCCCCACCACGAACGCGTCGCTGCCGCCCGCATTTTGCGCCTGATACCCCACCTGGATGGGAAAATTCGTGGACCTCGTCTGTCCCGTCAGGAATGCATTTCCGGAGCCATCGACCGCGACCGCCGTGGCCACATCGCTGCTCGCTCCTCCCAGGAAGGTAGCGTACTTTCCCAAGCCCGAGGAGTCGAACTTGATCGCAAACGCATCCGTGTTTCCGGCATACGCCGCCTGGGCCGCCCCGGAGTTGCTCACCGGAAAATCGGGAGAGTTCGTCCCTCCCACGACGTACGCGCTGCCCGCCGCATCCACGGCCAGGCCGTCGGCAGTTTCGGCTCCCGCGCCCGCTACGTAGTGGGAGTAGATCAGGCTCCGCCCCGCCGGGTCCAGCTTGCTGACAAAAACGTGCTGCGCGCCGATGCTCGCGCGGGCGCTGTAGTAGACCGTATCCGCGTAGAAGTCCGGCGAGCTGGTTTCGCCGGCCACGATTACGTTACCGCTGGAATCGACCCCCACGGCGTGCGCGAGATCGTCGTAACTGCCCGGAAAGACCGTCGTGAAGACCGCTGTCGCGCCGTCCGGCGCCAGCTTGGCGACAAACGCATCGGCATCCCCGTATACCGGATCTACCGTCCATCCGGCGACGTAACTGTTTCCGGCGGCATCCACGGCCAGCGCATCGGCACTGTCCACGCTGGAACTGCCCAGGAAGGTCGCCCAGGTCAGCGCCGGATCGATCACCAGCGGGCGCGACCGATCGTAGCGGGCCAGCGCGAACGTCACCGTCCGCCCGCGCAGTCTGTAGCGGCTCGGGATTTCCCGCCGCACACCGCCGGACTCCTGGTAGACGAGCGGGCGGTGCTGCCGCAGAACCCCCGCCTTCCGACTCGATGATCAGGTCACCCGCGCCGTCCAGCCGAAGCTTCGGCGAACCCCGGTACTGCATGCGAATCCGCCGCGGATCGGCGCCCGGAGCCACGATGAAGTCGTACTCGAGCCGAGCGCCGCCATAGTAGACCACATCGATTCCGGGATAGATGCTCCGATACCGCACCGAGCCATACGCGGGAATTCCGGTGATTGAGTGAGCCGCATCCCGGCGCAGGTAGTTCACCATTCCCGGCAACGGCCCTTGCGCCTCTCCGCGAGACCGCGCGGCGGCGCCGGCGAGCACCGTCGTCACCCGTGCCTGACGGGACAGAACATCGACCCGGCCTGCACGCAGTTCCACGACGTAACCTTTTCCGCGCGCCAGAAACTGCGCGCCGGCCGATGCCTGGCCGTGATTCGGCTCAAACCCGACCGGCAATTGGCTCCCTGCCACACCGAAGGCGCTCCCGGTCAACAAAAGGCACACATTCCACCGCATTCGGACATTCTTCTCCAGAAAGGTATAAACGCGCGCCAAAGCCGCAAGTTACCGTACCAGTTACAAAATGCTAAAAATAGATTTTGGAACCATGCGCAATTTTTTAGGAATTGTCTTGCTGGTTGTGTGCCCGCTCGCCGCCCAGGATGCGGTCATCTCGGCCGAGCGGATTCGCGAGCACACGAAATTTCTCTCCAGCGATCTGTTGGAGGGGCGCGGCGTCGGGCAACGCGGCGGGCAACTGGCCACCGCATACATCGCCACGCAGTTGGCGCTGGCCGGCGCCAAGCCCGCCGGCGATGACGGCACCTTTTTTCAGGAGGTCCCGCTGGTGGGCGTCGAGACGCAAGCGAATGCCACCCTCTCGGCGGCGGTGGGAGGAAAAAACGTCGATTTCCGCTGGCTCGACGAATTTGTCGGCAACAGCGAACGCCAGACCACGGACACGCGTTTCGAGGGTGGCCTGGTTTTCGTCGGCCACGGCATCACCGCGTCAGAGTGGGGATGGGACGACTACAAGGGTGTGGACGTCACCGGCAAGGTGCTGCTGATGTTCACCAACGAGCCGCCCTCCGCCGATCCGAGGTTCTTCGACGGCCGCGCTCTCACTTATTATGGCCGCTGGACCTACAAATACGAAGAGGGCCTGCGCCGCGGCGCCCGTGGCGTGATCCTGCTGCACACCACTCCCACCGCTGGCTATGGGTGGGATGTCGTGCGGAACTCCTGGGGACGAGAAGCGCCTTTTGTCAAACTCGCCCCCGGCGCTCCGGCACTCGCCTTCGAGGGCTGGATCACACGCGAAGCCGGCGAGAAGATGCTGGCGCTGGCCGGCAGGACCGTGGATGGACTCCTGCGCGCCGCCGACCGGCCCGATTTCAAGCCGATCGATCTGGACATCCTCATCCAAGGCAATCTGCCGACCCGGGTTCGCGATCTCAGAACGCGCAATGTAGCCGCCATCGTGCCGGGAAGCGATCCGAAACTCAAGGATGAAGCGGTGATTTTCAGCGCGCATTGGGACCACCTCGGCATCGGCACTCCCGTCGATGGTGATGCCATCTACAACGGCGCTATCGACAATGCCACCGGCTGCGCCATCCTCCTGGAACTGGCGCACGCCTGGGCCGCTTTGCCGCAGAAGCCGCGGCGCTCGGCACTCTTTCTGGCGGTGACCGCCGAAGAGGGAGGCCTGAAAGGCTCGGAATTTTACGCCGCGCACCCGCTGATCCCCGCCGCGCGCACGGCCATCGCCCTGAACTACGATGCGATTTATCCCTGGGGCCGCGCCCGCGACATCGTACTCACCGGCGCCGAGCGCACCAACATTTTTCCGCTGGTGCAGCAAATCGCCAAACGCCTCAACCTGGCGATTGCTCCGGACGCGCAGCCGGAACAGGGACACTACTTCCGCTCCGACCATTTCTCCTTCGCGCACGCGGGTATTCCGGCCTTCTCCATCGGCCATGCCACGCATTTTGCCGGCAAGCCGGATGATTTCGCCCAAAAGTCCTTCCAGGAATTCAACAGCAGGCACTATCACCAGCCCTCCGACGAATTCCACCCGGACTGGGATTTCACAGCGCTCGAACAGGCGGCGCAGTTCGGTTATCTGCTGGGAATCGATATCGCCAACCAGGATCGTCTGCCGGACTGGCGTCCGGGCGACCAGTTCCATCGATAAAGGCATCCGCCGCGGCAGTTCGCCCGATCTTGCGTCCCGCCCTCCTGTGATACGCTGGCAAAACGGAGGCAACATTTGAAACGCAAGAAGCTGTTATTGCTCGTTGCGGTCCTGGCTGCGTTCACGATGACGGCCCAGGAGAAGAAGGAATCCAAGAAGGCGACTGCCAAATCCGCGATTCTGCACCCCGAGATGACGGTGGAGCAGGGCACGTGGGACAAACCGATGGCCACCATCGGTACGAAGCCGTCGCAGCCGTGGACCAGCACGACTGTGGCCGCGGGCGTGAACAGCAAACCCGAGGCGGGACGCCCCATCACCAGGGTGGGTGAGATCGTCGACTTCTCGTGCTACATCCAGTTGGGCAAGCACGGTGAAAAACACCGCTCGTGCGGTCAGAAATGCGTGCAGAACGGCCAGCCGATCGGCCTGCTCACGCGCGACGGAACGCTATATATGCTGATGCCGGAAGAGCACGATCCGCGCCGCGATGGCGACGTGGACGCCAAAACCGTGGGTGCGGAACATATGGGGCACATCGTGGAAGTGAACGGCACCGAGGCCTCGGTCAACGGCTATCACGGCATCTACGTGCAGGGGCTGACGAAGTAATTCGTCGTTGGATCAAGGCATCGCGCGGCGGGGTGAGCGTACCCAGGCGCCCACCCGCCGCAAATCACCGGTTGGGTTCGCCGGTTAGGTCTCGTAAATAGATAACCTTTACATCTACTTTCCTGATGTGTTATTACGTTGGGCATGGACACCGATGCCCAACTCGCCCAGTACTTTGCTGGCATGTGGCCGCATCTGGACGAACACGCCCGCCGCTTGGTGGCCGCCAGCAAAGCCGTAGAACTGGGTTATGGCGGCGTATCGCGGGTCAGCCGCGCTTGCGGTCTGTCGCGCGTCACGTTGACCAAGGGCGTTGAGGAATTGCAGGCCGCACCGCTGGCGACGGGCCGGATTCGCCACGAGGGCGGCGGCCGCCATACGTTGACGTCCAACGATCCCGGCCTGGCACCCGCCTTGGACGGCATGGTCGAGCCTACGGCGCGCGGCGACCCGCAGTCGCCCTTGCGCTGGACCTGCAAGAGCGCCCGCACGCTGGCGGCGGAACTGACTGCCGAGCACCACCCGGTCAGCCACACCAAAGTCACCCAACTCCTGCGAGAAGATGGCTACAGCCTGCAGGGCAACCGCAAGACCGAGGAAGGGGACGACCATCCCGATCGCGACGCGCAGTTCCGGCATATTAACCGCGCCGTCAAGCACGCCTTGCGGGCGGGCGAGCCCGTCATTTCCGTGGATACGAAGAAAAAGGAATTGATTGGCAACTACCAGAACCAGGGCCGCCAGTGGCGCAAAGCGGGGACGGCGGACAAGGTCAACGGACATGATTTTCCCGGTCCCGAGGTGCCCCGCGCCTATCCTTACGGGATCTACGAGCTGGGGCGCAACGTCGGCTTTGTCAACGTGGGCACGGACCACGACACAGGCGCGTTCGCGGTGGCTTCGATCCGCGGTTGGTGGCGCGCCGAGGGCCACCGCCTGTATCCTCGGACTCGGCGGTTGCTGATCACTGCCGATGCCGGTGGTAGCAACGGCTGGCGCCTGCGGCTGTGGAAGTGGGAACTGCAAGGCTTGGCCGACCAGACGGGGCTGACGCTGACGGTCTGCCATTTCCCGCCGGGCACGAGCAAATGGAACAAGGTAGAGCACCGGTTGTTTTCCTTCATCTCGTCCAACTGGCGCGGGGAGCCGCTACGCGACTACGAGACAGTGGTGCGCCTGATCGCCGGGACGACGACGGCCAAGGGCCTAACCGTGACCTGCCGCCTGGACCACCGCAAGTACCCCGTTGGGCGCAAGATCACGGATGACGAGTTTTCCCATGTCAATCTGAAGCCCGACAAATTTCATGGCGAATGGAACTACACGATTCATCCAAGCAACTAACACAGTTGTAACGGTTATTTATTTACTACGCCTTACGGGAACCGGATCACGGTGAAGTTGCTGAGCGTCAGCGTGTCTCCCGCCTCCGCCAAGCGGCCCTGGAAATCGATGATCAGGCCTCCCGCATAGTCATCTGAGGAAGTGGCCAGGCCTGCGGCCAGCGGCAGCGCCATTCCCCACGATTGGAAACTCACCCGCCCGCCCGTGATCATTAGCCCGATATCGATTCGCCCGGTCGCCGACGTTTCGTTGGACGCTGCATCCCGATGCCCGATGGTGGTTGAGCCCCAATGCACTTCGAAGCTGAATCCGGCGGCCGAACCTTGATGCTCGAGATCGTACCGCACCTCGATGCGATCGCCCGGTAGCAGCAGGTTCGCCGGAATGGTACACGTCCCGATGCTTGTCAACGTGGCCGCGTTGGTCGCCGCTCCCGTTCCGCTGCACAGCACCTGCGGCGCCGGATAGATTTGGGCGGTGTCGGGTCCCCCGAGCAGCCGATAGGAAGCCAGCAGTGTGTCGCCCGGCTGGGGTGTCGATACTACCGTGAATAGCAGCACGCTGCCGTTTAACGTGTAGTCCTGCGCCGGCTTCTGCAACAGCCCGTTTCGATAGACCGCGATGCTGGTCACCGGGTTCGGCTGCGCGGAGAGCGTGAAGAGCCGGTTGCTGCCGTCCACGATACCGGCCGGCGAGTCTCCGTCCACGAAGGCCGGTGCCTGGTTGCCGCAAGGCCCCGAGGTACCGTCCACACGGACACAGTCTTCCGCAGCACCGGAAACCGATTCCAGCGCGCCGGCCTCGTTCACCATCGCCACGCGGCCCGCCGCATAGCCCGGCCCCTTCACCGGCCGCGCGCCGAGGTCTGCCGCTAACCCGATCACGTCGGATTCGTCGATGGGACCCGCCGTGCCGCCGGTCTGACCCGAGCCGCTGTCGCTGTCGCTGGCCGTCACCACCCGAATGTCGCGAAGGCGCACCGTTTGCGACGTCGCCGGCACCGACCACAGTTCCTTGAACTGGACCTTGCCGTCGCTGTTGTACGTCACTGAATAATATCCCGCAGGCGTGCTCGTGGTGGTGGGCACAAGTCTCACGCGCAGATTGCCATCGACCACCCGCACCGTCGTGCTCTGCGTGACCACGGTCGAGTTGTCCGGCGCCTGAAAGCTATTCCAATTGATAATCAGGATGCCGTTGAACTTCGCGCCATCGGCCTTGTAGAGCACATCCTGAATGGTCGTCAGCGGCGGACCGGCGATTGCCGACGCAGTCAGCACGACCGCCGTGAAAAGCGAACGAGGGATCATCTTACCTCCGAAAAAAAGGAAAACCGCACCCGGACGGGCGCGGGGAGAAGCGGAACTCTCCTGCTGACTTCAGTTTAGCGATCAAGCTGGCGCTAACGTCCGCCCCGTGACCGCTTGCCCGGAGCTAACTCCTAGCAATACCGAGCTTTTTGAGTCGTGAAAATTTGCGTGAACTGCTGTGACCCGCCGAACCGCCGTCGGCCGCGGGCTCACTCGTCGAGCGCCGCCCGGACCACCTGGGCCAGCCGGCTGGACGTGTACGGTTTCTGAATGAACCCCGAAATCCGCTCGTGTCGGAGCAGGCTGAGGCACTCGGCTTCACTGAACCCGCTCGACACCATCACCCGTAGATCGGCACGCAGGCTGCGCAATTCGGTCAGCGTCTCGCGCCCGCCCATTCCCGGCATGCTCATGTCGAGCAGCACCAGGTCGATCTTGGTCCCGTTGCGCAGGAGTTCCAGCGCGGCGGTGCCGCCGCTCGCCGTGAGTACCTGGTAGCCATCGCGTTCCAGGGCGGCCTTCGCCATGCGCATCACCACGGCCTCATCGTCTACCACAAGCACGCAGGCGCAGCCGTGCGTGTCTTCCGGAATCGCCGCCACCTCGGCCGGCGGCGCGGCAATCGCGCGTTCGGCCGCTGGGAATACGATGCCGAACGTACTCCCCGCGCCCGGCGAAGAATCCACCCGGATCGCCCCCTTGTGTCCGCGCACGATGCCCAGCACCGCCGCCAGCCCCAAGCCGCGGCCGGTGAATTTGGTCGTGAAGAACGGGTCGAAAATCCGCGCCTTTGTCGCCGCGTCCATTCCGCACCCCGTGTCCGACACTTCCAGGAATACGTGGGGCCCCGGTTCCAGGTCGGCCTCGTTCCATTCCTGGCAGATTTCTTCGGCGGTGAGTCTGACCAGACGCGTGCGCACCGTGATCAGCCCGCGATCATCGCCGATCGCCTCCGCCGCGTTGATCACCAGGTTCATCAGAATCTGCTGCATCTGCGCCACATCCGCCTGGAACGAAGGCAGGTCGGAAGCGAGGTCGAGATACACGTTCACATGGTTGGGGACCGACGAGCGCATCAGGCTGGTGATGTCGCGCGCCAGCTTCGACAGGTTCGCCGGTTCCACCACAAACCGGCCCCCGGCCCGAATATGCCAGCATCTCGTTTGTAAGGCGCGCCGCCTTCTCCCCGGCCTGGAGAATCTCCTGTATCGAAGGCACCGCCGGGTTGGACCGAGGCACCATGTCCAGCGCCAGGCTGGCGTTGCCGATGACCCCCACCAGCAGGTTGTTGAAATCGTGCGCGATGCCGCCCGCCAGAACGGCGACACTCTCCATCTTCTGGGCCTGGCGCAGGCGCTCCTCGATCCGCTTGCGCTCGGTGATGTCCAACGTCAGGGCCATGGCGGCGATCACCTGGCCCAGATCATCTCTTAGCGGAACATAGTGCGCCCACAAGGTTCGCCCTTCATACTCCGTTTCATAGCTTGCCGAATTGCCCGCGAGCGCACGCCGAAACCGCTGTTCAATGGCGGGGCTCGCCGGATCCGGGATGCCCTCCCGCACCGTCCGTCCTTCTATCTGCGCACCCGCGATGCCCAGGGCCTCCGCCAGCCGGCCTTCGGCAACGCGGCATCGCAGCTCGGTATCCACTACCCAAACGCCTCCATCAGGGATGTTACGGGCGATGGTGCGGTAGCGCTGTTCACTTTCGCGCAGAAGATTGCGTGCCCGTACCCGCTCCATGGCAATCGCGATGTGGTTTGCCACGGTCTGCATCGTTTGCAGATCGTCATCCGAAAAACGCGGCTTGGCGCGGCTGCCGAAGCTGAGCGTCCCGACCAGCCTCCCCCCGGTAATCAGGGGATGGCAGGCGTAGGCGCGGATTCCCATGGACGCCACAAGCTGCGTGCGCGGATCCGGGTTTTCCGGAATGTTCTCAGCGACAATGCGGACTCCGTCGCGCGCCACGCAACCGCACACCGCCGATCCGAAGTCGAGCCACGCCACCATGGCCTTGGTCTTCTCGTCCACGCCCTCGCACGCATTCAGGTACAGCCGCTTCGCCCTCTCGTCCACCAGGTAGTTAAAAAACGCGTCACAACCGAGCTGTTCCATCACCTCCCCAGCCAGGTCGTTCACCACGCGCTGCGGCTCTTCGCTTTCTAGCAGGCGCGCCACCACCCGCGCCAGCAACTCCTGTCGCGCCCGCGCCTGCGCCAGCACGCGCTCGCTGCGTTTGCGTTCCGTAATGTCGAAGCCGTAGAGGTTGGCATAACCATGCGACGCCACGGGCACGACCAGTAGCGAGAACTCACACCCGCCGCAAACAATCTCGAGCTCGCGCACCGCCTCGGTTCCCAGGGTCGATTCCACGGTGCCGCGAATCAGCTCGGGTACTCTGCGCCCGAGGTCGCAATCCCAATGTGTCAGCACCGCCCGGGCTGCCGGATTGGCGAATTGCAGCAAGCCGTCGCGGCTCACACGCATGACCGGACAAGGGTTCTGCGCGGGAAACAGCGCCGTGCTGCGCGTCGCCTCTTCGGCGCGTTTGCGCTCGGTGATGTCGCGCACCACGCTGATCAGCATGCGTTCCGAACCGATGGTCGCCCCTCGTGAACTGACTTCCACCGGGAACGTGCTGCCGTCCTTGCGGCGGTGCACTGTCTCGAAGAGAATGGTCTGCGTATCCGCGGTAGACATCTCTTCACCGATGACACGTTGTGTATCCGGCGGGCGGAGATCGTGAATCCGCAGCTTTAGCAGCTCCTCATGCGAATACCCGTAGGTTGCAATCGCCGCAGCGTTCGCCTCAAGGATCTTTCCATCATCCCGCTGCATGAACAAAATGATGTCCCGCGTGTTCGCTGCAACGAGCTCGAATCGCCGCAGCCGGTCCTCCGCCTGTTTTCGCACCGTGATGTCCGTAATTACGCCGCTGATCCTCCCGACGCGCCCATCCGGCGCCCGCTCGGTCACCACTGCGCGCGCGTCCACCCACACCACGGCGCCTGAGGGGCGAACGAATCGATGCTCCAGTTCGAAATGCCCGCGCGTCGTGTCGCTCAGCATGTTGATCCGGAGTTGGCGGACCGCCTCCCGATCCTCCGGATGGACCGCCGCCCTCATATCGGCGATCGGGATCCAACCGTCGCGGGCCGCCAGACCGGTAATCTCGCACCATCGCGGCGAAACCCAAATCCGGTCCTCGCCATCCGACCATTCCCAATAGCCGTCATTACTGGCCCCCAGAACTCGCTCCAGGCGTGCACGGCTGTCCTGGACCTCTTCGACCTGGGGAGTGCGCCGCGCTCTCTGACTGCCCGCCGCCTTCGGCATAACCGTATTCTATTCTTGCATCCTCCTGACATGGTGCGGCGGTCTTGTCTCGGGAGCCCGCGCGGTGCCAGACTGGAGATTGGCTCCCAAGGTCCTGTCCGTCATCGAGCTGAGCAAAACCTACGGCCCGACGGTCGCCGTGGACGCCATTTCCTTTGCCGTCGGCCGCAACGAGATCGTCGGCCTCCTGGGGCCCAATGGTGCCGGTAAGACCACCACCATAAACATGATCCTCGGCGTGTTGGAGCCGGCTTCCGGCCGCATCCTCATCGAGGGCATCGACATTGCCGTGGACCGCTCCCGCGCCCTCGGATGCACCAACTTCGCCGCCGTCTATGCCGCTCTTCCCGGGAATCTGACGGTGTATCAGAATCTCCGCGTGTTCGGCCTGCTGTATGGCGTGCGACGGCTCTCCGAGCGCATCGAAACGTTGCTGGCAGAGTATCATCTCGAGCGCTTTCGCGCCATGAAATGCGGCGCCCTTTCCTCCGGCGAGCAGACCCGCCTCAGCCTTGCCAAAGCCATGCTTAACGAGCCCCGGTTGCTCCTGCTCGATGAACCTACCGCCTCCCTCGATCCGGCCTCCGCCCGCGAAATCCGCACCGGTATCTGCGAGTTCGCCCGCCGCGGCACGGTCGGTGTGTTGTGGACTTCGCACAATATGTATGAAGTCGAAGAGGTTTGCGACCGCGTCCTGTTCCTCTCTCGCGGCCGAATCCTCCTGGAGGGTAACCCCCGCACGCTGCCCGCCGAGCACGGCAAGGCCACCCTGGAGGAACTGTTCATCGCCGTCGCCCGCCAGCCGCTCACCCTCGAAGGCACCCGGACATGATCTCCTTCTCCCGCACCGGGGCGATTGTGCTGCGCCAGTTGTACCTGCTGCGCGGCAGCCCCGCTCGCGTCGTGCCGCTCGTGGTATGGGTAGTGATCGATATTGTGCTTTGGGGTTTCATCACACGCTACCTCAACGCCGTAGCCTCCTCCGGCTTCAACTTTGTCCCTACCCTCATGGGGGCGGTTCTGCTCTGGGATTTTCTGATTCGCGCCATGCAGGGCGTGACTTTGACCTTCTTTGAGGACGTCTGGTCGCGCAACTTCCTCAACATCTTCGCCACGCCGCTCTCGACCTACGAATACGTCAGCGGCCTGGTTCTTTCCAGCATCTTGACCAGCTCCGTCGGGCTCGTCATCATGCTGGTCCTGGCGTCCGTGGCTTTCGGCTGGTCGTTCCTGGCCTACGGCTGGATGCTGGTCCCGTTCCTGTCGGTGCTATTCTTGTTCGGTATCGCGCTGGGGATCTTCAGCAGCGCCGTCGTGCTGCGGCTGGGACCCGCGGCGGAATGGCTGGTGTGGCCCGTGCCCGCGCTGCTGTCGCCCTTCGCCGGCGTGTTCTATCCCCTGTCCACGTTGCCCCTGTGGATGCGCTGGCTCGGCCGGTTGCTTCCGGCGTCGTACGTGTTCGAAGGGATGCGGGCGATCGTCCTTGGTGGCAGCGCTGCCGGCACCACTCTGCTGCTGGGCACCGCTCTATCCGTGGCATACGTCGGGGTTGCCTGCTGGTTCTTCGTACACATCTATAACCAGGCGGTACGCACGGGACTGATCGCAAGGCATAGCGCCGAAAGCCTGGGCTGAAGGTTACCGGGTGCCGGAGCCGAAGATGTCCGCCAACAGGTCGCCATCGAGTTCCTGGGTAGGATGAAACGCCGCCGAACTCATATAGGCGTACAAGCTGCGAAGCATCTGCCGCGCAGCCGGCTGTTTCTCCGCAATTCCCGGCAGGTCCATCGTCGAAACCAGCAGCCGGCCGGGTCCCACCCGCGCCTCAAACAGGTTGCCCAGCTTACCATTGCGCTCGAACGTGTCCATTACCTGCACAATCGGCCGGAAGCCCGCCGGCGTCTCGTCCAGGATGATGCTGCGCGACTTTTGAACCAGATCGTACCACTGCCAGTTGCTGTAGCTCTCCGTGGGAAACTGCGCCAGCGCCGGATGCTTCGGATCGCAGAGGATTCCCATGGTGCTGGGTTCGCGATTCGGAAACCAGACCGAGCTCCAGAACACTGGCAGAAATCTGCCTGGACGCGACTTCGCCGGATTCACCCTGGCCGGAAACAGGAGCACCTTTCTGCCTTCGGCCAGCGCTTTGGCGGCGTCCGCCCACTGACGGACCACTGCTACCCCGGCAGGCGCCGCCGGAGCCTCACCCGTGGCGTACACCCAGATGTCCCAATCGTTTGCGAACGGCGTTCCTGGAAGCGCGACCGAGACATTCAGCTTCGCGGGAGCATGCGCCTTCGCCAGGGAAGCTTCGAAAGTTCCGAGCCGGGTAAGCTTGCCGGTTAGTGAATCCTGCATACCCAGCGGCTGGCCGTCGAACCAGACGCGGGTCTCCCAGTGGGTGCGCTCCAGAAAGAGCGTGACCCGCTTCCCCCGCCACGCCGCCGGAATATCCACATCGCGCTGGTACCATGCCGGCCCTTCGTACAGGTACAGGCGATATAGGCCATCCAGCGTCGGCTTGTTAGGATTCGGCATACCGAACCGCGCTTCGTCCGTCGAACCGGGCAGGGGGATCCGTTCGGGCAGGTCCCGCTTGAAGTACTCCTTCTGGACTCCCTCGTGATTGGCGTCCAGGGCGAATCGCCACCGGCCGGCCAGCGACATCCGGTTGGCGGGGGCGCCGACCATCGCTCCTGCTGCAGCCCAGCCCGCCAGGCACAGGATGAGAACTGATTTCATGATTGCTCCAGTCGTTGTCCCGATGTAACATCTATCCCTGGTTGAGTCAAAGACCCGACGTCGCGTGAACCGCCACCGTGTCAAATCCAGGTGTATACTACGGGCATTCACGAGGGGAACATGGCGACCATTGCAATTGCGGAACGAGTCGCTGGGAAGCGACAGGCCGTGCCCTGGTACATCTGGTGTTCGGCCGCGGCCGTAACCCTCGCGATGGTGGGCGTGCATTGGGATATCTCCTGGCACCGCTCGATTGGCCGGGATACGTTCTGGACCCCGGCCCATATCGCGATCCACATGTGCGGCGTACTGGCCGGCATTTCCTGCGGGTATCTCATTCTCTCCACAACCTTTAATCCAGCGTCGCCCCTGCGTGAAAGCTCGGTGCGCATCTGGGGTTTCCGAGGGCCGCTGGGCGCCTTCATCGCGGCCTGGGGCGGCATCGCCATGCTCACTTCCGCGCCCTTCGACGACTGGTGGCATAACGCCTACGGGCTCGATGTGAAGATCCTCAGCCCGCCCCACATGGTGCTGGCACTGGGGATTGTGGCCGTTAATATAGGCGCGCTGATTCTCGTGATCGGACAGATGAATCGCGTTTCCGGGCCGCTGGAGCGGCGGCTGCAAGGCCTGTTCCTGTACATCGGCGGTTTTATCCTCATCAACCTGCTGATTGTGCAGATGGAAATCACCCAACGCGCCGCCATGCACACCGCTCACTTTTATAGCCTGGTAGCTATGTCGGTGCCTCCGGTGCTCGCCGGTGTGGCGCGCGCCGCCCGCTTCAAGTGGGCCGCCACCGCCGTGGCCGGCGTCTACACGGTGTTCCTCATGCTGGTGGGTTGGATTCTGCCGCTGTTTCCGGCGGAGCCCAAGCTCGGACCCGTGTATCACCAGGTCACGCAGTTCGTGCCCCCGGAATTCCCCATGCTGCTCATCATCCCGGCCCTGGCGCTCGATCTCATCTGGCATCGCACGGCCAAATGGGGTTCGCTCCGGCAGGCCATGATTTCGGGCACCGTGTTCGTGGCTGTGTTCGCCCTCGTACAGTGGCCGTTCGCCACGTTCCTGATGTCACCCGCCGCGCGCAACGCCTTCTTCGGGACCAAGTATTTCGGTTATTACGTCTCGCCGAATGGGATCCTGGCGCGGTATCGGTTCGTTGCTACCGAAGCCGGCGCTGCGTTCTGGAAAGAGGTCTTCATCGGCCTGGCGACGGCCGTGATCACCATCTGGCTCGGGTTGGGCTGGGGAAACTGGATGCGTCGCATTCGAAGATAATGAAGCCGCTCCTGCTCTGCCTCTTGGCTGCCGCGCCGCTCGCCGCGCACGTCGGCAGCCCCGACGTTTTCTACGAGGGCAATGCTGGGCCGTACCGCCTGCTGGTTACCATCCGTCCGCCCCAGGTCGTTCCTGGCGTGGCCGAGATCGAAATCCGCAGCACCTCGCCCGAGGTTCGCCAGATCCACATCGTCCCCATGCGTCTGGGTTACAAGGAGGCCCAGTTCCCGCCCGTTCCAGACCTCGCCAAGCCTTCCCGCGAAGACCCGCAGTTCTACACCGGCTCCCTGTGGCTGATGGTCACCGGTTCGTGGCAGGTCATGGTGGTAGTGGATGGCGCCCGCGGTCCCGGCAAGCTCTCCGTTCCCGTTCCGGCGCTGGCTACCCGCATGATCGGCATGCAGAAGGCGCTGGGTGCCATCCTCGTGCCGCTCGGCCTGCTCCTCTGCGTCGGACTCGTGAGCATCGCCGGCGCCGCCGTCCGCGACGCCATGGTCGAGCCGGGTATCCAACCCGAGCGCGCGCGCGTCCGGCGCTCCCGACTAGTCATGACCGTAACAGCCGTTCTGGTCTTCGGCGCCGTCTGGTTCGGCAACAAGTGGTGGGACTCGGAAGCTGTATTTTACCGCCGCATCGTGTTCAAGCCGCTTCAGTTCAACACCACCGTCCAAGGTAATCAACTGCTTCTGCGGCTCGTCGATCCCGGCTGGCTCAATCGCCGCACCGACGACCTTCTCCCGGACCACAACCACCTCATGCACCTGTACACCGTGCGCCTCCCGCAGATGGAGCGCGTCTGGCACCTCCATCCGGAGCGCCGCGAAGACGGCCTCTTCACCCAGCAGTTGCCCGCTATGGCCGCAGGCCGCTATGCCCTCTACGGCGATATCGTTCACGCCAATGGCGTACCGGAAACAGTGACTGCCAATATCGACCTGCCGGCCATCCCCGGCACACCGCTCACCGGCGACGATGCGGCCGGTGAGGCTCCCCCGCTCTCCGCAGCGGACTACAGCCGCACCGTGAGCCCGCTCCCCGGTGGCTTCCGGATGGTATGGATGCGCGATGGCACGCCGCTCCGTGCCAGGCACCCCCAACTGTTCCGCTTCCGTCTTGAAGATCCCCAGGGCCAGCCCGCCTCCGGCCTGGAACTCTACATGGGCATGCTCGGCCACGCCGCATTCATCGGCAGCGATCACAGCGTCTTCGCCCACCTTCACCCGTCCGGTTCGGTGCCCATGGCTGCGCTCCAGATCGCGCAGCCCGAAAACCCGCATGCCGGCCACATGATGATGGCAGCCGGCCCGCCCGCCGAAGTCGCCTTCCCCTATGGTTTCCCAAAGCCCGGTCTGTACCGTATCATTGTGCAGATGAAGCACGTCGGCCAGGTTCTGACCGGCTGCTTCGACGCCAAAGTGGAGAACTGACCTTGAGCGAGGCCCTGCCCCGAGCGAGTTGGCAGGCACGAGTCGTGTCCTGGATTCTGCGCAACACTCTCAAGCCTCGCCTGAAGCGAGCCCGGAGCATCGACCAGGTTCGCAAGCTGCTCTGTCCGCCGCCGTTCCGGGTCCCACGTGAGATCCGGATCGAACCCGCCGTGGTTGGCAGCGTGCCCGCCGAGTGGGTCACCGCTTCTGCGTCGGGCCCTGCCACTCTCCTCTACATTCACGGCGGCGGCTACTTCGCCTGCTCCGCCAAGACTCACCGCGCCATCACTGTCGGCTTCGCCAAAGAAGGGTTCCGCGTGCTCGCGCCCGATTATCGTCTGGCGCCCGAGCACCCCTTCCCCGCCGCGTTGGACGACGTCTCCGCCGTCTACCGGGCTCTGCTGGAGAATACTGCCTCCACTCAAATCGTGCTGGCTGGCGATTCCGCCGGCGGCGGACTCTCCCTGGCCCTGCTCGTTGTGATGCGAGACGCCGGGGTTCCGCTCCCCGCCGCCGCGGCGCTGTTCTCACCATGGACCGATCTTGCCGCCACTGGCGAATCGCTCCACACCAACGATTCGCGCTGCGCCATGTTCCACGGCGGTCCGGTCGCTCAGGAGGCGCGCCACTACTTGGCTGGCACCGATCCGCACCATCCGCTCACCTCGCCGCTTTACGCCGACCTGCGCCAACTCCCACCGCTGCTGATTCATGTGAGCAACGATGAAGTTCTGCGCGACGATTCCACCCGCCTCGCCGACCGCGCCCGCGACGCTGGCATATCGGTGGATCTGAAGATCTGGCCGACCGTGCCCCACGCCTGGCAACTGGCCCAAACCACTGTGCCCGAAGCGCGCCAATCCCTCCGTGAAGCTGCCGCCTTCCTGCGCGCCGCCATCGCCGCCCTCCCCGCACCCGCCGCCGGAGGTGCGCGCCGGTGATGTCCGGGTCCACCGTGGACGTGCTCATCGTGGGCGCGGGCTTCTCCGGCCTCTGCATGGCCATCCAGCTCCGCCAGTCCGGCACGGATTCCTTCCTAGTCATCGAAAAAGCGGACGACATCGGCGGAACCTGGTGGTTCAACACCTATCCCGGCTGCGCCTGCGACATCCCCTCGCACCTCTACTCGTTTTCTTTCGATCGCAATCCTGGCTGGAGCCGCATGTTCGCCGCCCAGCCCGAGATCCTCGACTACCTGCGAGCCTCGGCCAAACGCCACGGCATCATGGCCCACGTTCGGCTCCGGACGGTTCTCCAGAAGGCGGTGTGGGACGAAACCGCCGCCGTGTGGCACGCCACGATGGCCGACGGCCTGACCATCGATGCCCGTGTGGTCGTCTCCGGAATGGGCGCTCTGCATGTGCCGTGCTATCCGGAAATCACCGGGTTGGAACGGTTCGCCGGATCCGCGTTTCACACCGCTGCCTGGGATCGAAACGTGAATCTCGAAGGCCGGAAAGTAGCAGTCATCGGTACCGGCGCCAGCGCCGCGCAAGTCGTCCCGGCAATCGCCGAGCAAGCCGGCCGCCTCTACGTTTTCCAACGCACACCTGCCTGGCTCTTGCCCCGCCCGGACCATCCGATCAGCGACCGGTGGAAGAAGCGTTTCCGGCGCATCCCCGGCGCGACCTGGCTCTTCCGGCAGTTCCTCTTCTGGCGCCTCGAGATGCAGGTCTTCGGTTTCCTGGGAAACCTCTGGATGCGCAAACAGGGAGAAAAGATAGCCCGCCGGCACCTGGAGCGACAGGTCCTCGATCCGGTTTTGCGCACCGCGTTGACGCCAGCCTACCAGTTCGGCTGCAAGCGCGTGCTGATCTCAAGCGACTTCTATCCGGCGCTCTCCCGACCGAATGTCGAGTTGGTCCCCGAATCCATCGCCGAAATCCGCGAGCACAACATCATCACCCGCGATGGCACCGAGCGGGCCGTCGACGTCATCGTCTACGCCACCGGTTTTCGCGTCACCGAACTCTTTTTCGGAGTCCATATCCGGGGACGCGGCGGTATCGAAATCCACGACGCCTGGCGTGAGCGAATTACCGCGTACCTGGGGATCACGGTCAGCGGCTTTCCCAATTTCTTCATCCTGCTCGGCCCCAATACCGGCCTCGGCCACAACTCCGTGGTCCTCATGATCGAGGCTCAGGTCCGTTACGTGATGCGTTGCCTGAAGATCATGCGCCGCCGCGGGCAGCGGGTCATGGAGGTCCGCGAGGCCAGCCAGCAGACCTTCGTTCAGCAGATCCGCCGCCGGCTGGCCGGAACGGTTTGGGAAACCGGCGGGTGCCGAAGCTGGTACCAGGATCCCAACACCGGGGAGAGCCCCGTGATCTGGCCCGGCTCCGTACTCGCCTATCGCCGGCGTACATCCGCCGTGGTGCAGGAGGACTATGATTTCAGTTGACGTTCTCAGAACCCACCTCGACTATTCCGCCTGGGCCAGCCACCGCTTGGTAGAAGCGGCCTCAGCCCTTTCAAGCGACGAACTGAGCCGCGATTTCCACACGGCCGACCGCAGCGTTCTCGGGACTCTGGTGCACATCTTCGGTGCAGACCGCGTGTGGCTCGTGCGCATGCAGGGCGGACCCAACCCGGTCTACACCACCGAAGCCGACTTTCACCTTTCCGTTCTTCAGACCCAGTGGCCCGCGCTTCACCAGCGATGGCTTCAGTGGGCCGCCGGCCTCACGGCGGACGACATCTTTCGGGAACTCGCTTACACGAACATGAAAGGCCGCCCCTGGCAACAGCCCTTATGGCAACTCATACTCCACGTCGTGAATCACGCCACCCACCATCGCGGGCAGGTCTCGGGCTTCCTGCGCGCGCTCGGACACACACCTCCCGCTACCGACCTGATTTGCTACTACCGCGACCGCTCCAACGCCGTCGGCGCATGAGCTGGCGCAAAGCTCATGAACCTTGCCGCGGACTTGTGCGCCGGGCCGCGTCATAATAAAAGAACTCCGATGCTGTCCAGATTGAAAGTCTTTTTCGGGGCTGCGATGGCTTTCAGCCTCTGCGCGGCCGTGCCGCCATTTGCTTTGCGCGATACAGCCGGCGGTATGCACACTCCGGCGGAGTGGGCCGGGCATAAAGCGGTGCTGCTGTTTTTCATCACCACCGATTGCCCGATCGGAAACAGCTACGTGCCGGAGATGAACCGTATCCGTGAGAGCTACCGCAACCGCGGCGTCGCGGTCTATGCGGTGCAGGCGGACACCACTGCGGCTCCCGCCGTGGTGGCGCGCTACGCCCGAGAGTACCGGTATACATTTCCGCTGTTGATCGATCCCTCGCAGGTGCTGGTGTCGCTCACCGGCGCCAGGGTGACGCCCCAGGCTGCGATCGTGTCGCCGGGGGGCAAGGTACTCTACCTGGGCAGGATTGACAACCGGGTGGAAGATTTCGGGAAGCAGCGGCCAGAAGCCACCGTGCCCGACCTGCGTAATGCGCTGGATGAGGTTCTGGCCGGAAAGGAAGTGACCCACCCGACTACGAAATCGATCGGGTGCGCCATCAACCGGGTCCGCTGACCGGCCGCGACGCGACGCCCGCTACCCCCAGCCGGAGCCCTTCAGTGCCGCGCTGAGCAATTCGAACTCCTGCTCCAGGCGCGGCACCAGTGCCGACCCGGCGCCCAGGTCGTCGGCGGCCCCAGCGCGCTCGATCTCGGCGGCCAGCGCGCGCAACGAATTCGCTGACACATTCGCCGAGGCTCCCTTCACCGCGTGCGCCAGCAGCCGCACGGTGGCGCTGTCTTTCCGTTCGAGCGCTGCTTTCAGGCTGTGGAGTTTGGCCGGCACATCGACCAGGAAGCCGGCCACGATCTTTCCCGCCAGCACGCGGTTACCCATCAACCGCCGCACCAGCGACGGCTCGTCAAAGCGGTCCCGGCCCAGCGCCGGCGCGAAAGGCGCGGCGTGCACCCATCGCGAGAGCGCTTCCCGCAATTGTTCCGGATCCACCGGTTTGGCCAGGTAGTGGTTCATCCCGGCCGCGGTACACTTCGCGCGGGCTTCGGAAGTCACATCCGCGGTCAGGGCAATGATCGGGATTTTCGAGTCGCGTGCGGCGGTAGTGCCTCCGCGTATTCGCGCGGTCACTTCGTAGCCGTCCAAATCCGGCATCTCGCAATCCATCAGCACCAGCTCATAGTCTCCGTTCTCCAGGGCAGAGAGGGCCTCCGTGCCGCTGGCCACCGCTTCCGGCTGAAAGCCGAGCTCCGCCAGCATCGCCTCGGCCACCAGGCAGTTGGTCTCGTTGTCATCGACCACCAGCACCCGCGAACCGCGCGCTGGCCGGCTTGGCGAGGCCGTTGCCGGAGGCGGCACTCCGGCTTCGATCTTCGCCCCATCGAGCGCCCGCTTCATGGCTTTCTCCAGGCGTGCTGGCCAGATCGGTTTCAGCAGCAGTCCGGAAAAACCCAGACGCTCGAGGCGAGCCAGTTCAAGCGGCTTACCGAGGCCGCTCATCAACACCAGCGCAGTGCCACTCAGGCCGGGCACGGCCGCGATGCGCTCGCCGAGTTCTTCTCCGCCCACGCCGGGCATGCCTTGGTCGAGCACTGCGATCCGATAGGGATCTCCCTGGGCGGCAGCCTCGCCGACAGCCGTCAGGGCCGTGGAGGCGTCCCCTGCCTCGTCGCACCGGGCCCCGCAACATGCCAGCATGTCGGTGAGGATACGCCGGCTGCCGGCGTGATCGTCCACCACCAGTACGCGACACCCACGCAGGTCCACCGCCGGCGCATGCCCGGCGGCCGCCCGTGCCTGCGTTTCGAATACCGCCGTAAACCAGAACGTCGAACCCTTTCCCTGGACACTCTCCAAGCCCACCGTTCCCTGCATGAGTTCGGCCAATTGGCGCGAAATGGCAAGACCCAATCCGGTGCCCCCAAAACGCCGGGTCGTGGATCCGTCGGCCTGGACAAACGGCGAGAACAGGGCCCCTACTCGATCCGGACTGATGCCGATGCCTGTGTCCCGCACCCGGAACCGTAGAACCACCGAGCGCTCTTCCACCACATCAGCCGCCACCTCTACCGCTACTTCGCCCCGCTGCGTGAACTTCACCGCGTTACCAACCAGGTTCGTGACGATCTGGCGCAGGCGGCCGGGATCACCCCGCAGTGCCGTGGGAATGTCCGGCGAGAGGCTGCAAGTCAACTCGAGTCCCTTCTCGTGGGCTTTCGGAGCCAGCATTTCGGCAACACTCTCCAGGACGTCCAAGAGATCAAACTCCACCCTCTCGAGGATGATCTTCCGCGCCTCGATCTTGGAGAAGTCCAGGATGTCGTTGATAATCGCCAGCAGGTGCTCGCCGCTGGACCGGAGCACTTCCACGTACCAGCGCTGTTCGGTGGCCAGTTCCGTTCGCAACAGCAGTGCCGCCATCCCCAGCACGGCGTTCATGGGCGTGCGGATCTCGTGACTCATGCTCGCCAGGAATTGGCTCTTCGCCTGGTTCGCGGCTTCCGCCAGCTCCTTGGATCGGACGAGTTCCCGCGCGGCACGCTTGCGCTCGGAGACATCGCGGAACACCGACTGGATCGTCAGGCCGAACTCGTCGTGGAACGAGCACAGGCTGAGTTCCACCTCGACCGTGGAGCCGTCGGCGCACAACATGCGGATCTCCATGCGGGGCAATTGCGTCTCGGTATGGTTGACGCGCCGTTCCACGTCTTCCGGCGAGAGGCACGCGCCTTCGATCAGAAAATCGGTCACCGGGCGGCCGATAATGTCGGCTGCGCTTTCGAATTTGAACAGGTCGGCGGCAGCGCGGTTGGCGAGCACGATTTTGCGGTCGCGGGCGAGCCAGACGGCATCCGGCATGACGTCTACAAGCTTGCGGTAGCTGGACCAACTCTTCTGCAGGGCACGATTCGTGTAGGCCAGTTTCTTCAGGGTCGCGTTGAGCTCTTCGGTTCGCTCGCCCACCGTCCGCTCGATCGCCATGCGGCTGTTTAGACTGAGATACAGATACGCGGAAAGCAGCGCCGTCAATGCCATAGCGCCCCAAAACGCCAGCCAACTCGTGAAGCGGGAAGCGCCGAACGAGCCGGGGCTCCGATACACCGCGACCTCCCAGGTGCGGCCACCAACCTCCATGTTCTTCACCAGCCGCGAACCGGCTGGCAAGTCCGCAATCGAGTCGAAGGGAGCGCCCTTGGGATAGAGTAGCCGCTGACCTTGGGCCGCAGCCAGGTCGAAGATGGCCACTTGGTCCTCGGTTGCCGGAGTCAAACTCGTTTCCGACCCTTCGACGACGCTCCTAAGCAGGAACATCCCAAGCACGAAACCTTCGAGCGCCGCGCGTCGGCCCGGCTTATTCGCGAGATTCGCGCCCTTGCGATACAGCGGTTGAAGCACCAGAAGCCCGTACTGGCCAGGCCCTCCGCGCAGTGGAACCAAGCGGCCCGTGGCGGTTATCCGACCTGTCTCCGCGGCGATCCACAAGGCTTGATCACGAGCGGCGTCAGATCCCAGATCGAAGCCCAGAACCCTTTCGTTGTCCTCGGCGGGCGCCAGATAATACACCGGGAAATAGTCGCGCCGCCGCCCCGCCCGCCGCATCACCCCGGCCACCGGCCCCTCGACGAATTGAAAAGACGGAAAGCCCTCGCGGCGAGCGGTTCGTTCATAGGTCGCGCGTTCGGCCGCGGAAACCCGCGGAATCCATGCCAATGCCCGAATCTCTTTGCGTTGGCGCACCAGAGTCGCACTAAACCGGGCAAACTCGCGCCGGCTCACGACGCGGGAGGCCTGGTACAGGGCACCCAACGATTCCAGGCAATCCAGGCTGCGTTCGATGCTGACGGTCAGGCGATCGAGCCGTTGCGCGGAGGAGGCAACGAAAGCAGTCTGCGCCTGGCCGTCCTCGAGCGTGCGCAGCATGTGCCACAGCAAAACACTCAGCAGGATGCCTAGAACGAACACCGCCGCAGGCAGCCAGCGGCGGACCGATGGTGTGGTTTCCGGCATTCCAAATCGCCCTAAAAGAGCATCGGCCTCTCTCAAGCAATCCGATAGACCTGCCGATAAGGAAATGAGAATGAAGACCCTCGTGGTGGATGACGACCTGACAACCCGCGTGCTGCTCGAAGAACTTCTGGCCGAGTTCGGCACCGTCCATACCTGCGTGGATGGCGTCCAGGCCGTCGATGCGTGCCGCAAGGCGCTGAGCTGGGGTGGACCTTACGATCTGATTTGCCTGGACATTCGCATGCCTGGAATCGACGGCCTGGAGACATTGCGGCTCATCCGCCAGGAAGAGCAGCGATTTGGGCGCCGCGGCGAACGGGCTTCCAAAGTGATCATGACCACGGCCGCAGACGACCTCAAGAGCGTCCTGGCGGCTCACCATGAGCTTTGCAACGCATACATGTTAAAGCCGATCGATTCCTCAGCGCTGCTGGCGCAGGCACGTACGCTCTGTCCCGAGGCTATGTGAGCGCCGGCCTTTTTCGTTCATCGCCCCAGCCGATTGGGGGTGGGGGTTCAACCTCGTCGCGCTATTTCGAGGCAGTTTTTCCGAACGGATGCTCAAAGCTCAGGTAGAGAAAGATACCTCGTTCGCCGGCGCTCGTAGCGATGCCGATCGGCATCGCTACGCCCGGGACGATTTGGAGTCCATTCTTGAAGTTGTAAGCCCACCTCACCCCGGGGCTGACATAGGTTGTCCGCGACCACGCCGTTTCTCCCGGCCGCGCCACGAACTGGAACCGGTTGTCAAACGTCTCCAGCATCAGGTTGACTCTCGGGTGAACCACGAGAATCAGGCTTTGCCCCAGGGTGTAGCCCACCGTCCCGGCCCGGTAATGTCCTTCGCTCTGGGCGTGGGGCACAAAGGTGCTCCCCGCGTTCCAATGGCTGATCAGCCGCCGGTGCAGTACGATGCTCAGCGGCAGGTTCGTCTGAAACCCGACCGCCCCCTGTCCCCTGCCTTGGGCAACGCTCCCCGTGGGCAGGAGGATCGAAACACGAGGCGCGAAGGCCAATCGCGTGTCTCCGCTGCCGACCACCTGGTAGCGATAATTCAACATGGTGTCGCCCAAGCCGCCCCCCGAGGCGCCATACCCGCCGGAATGCATGCCAACTAGCGTATAGCTGAACTGATGCCGCCAGTTGCGTACTCCCGGCCACTCCTGGGTGAACGTGTAGCTCCAGTCCTTGCTGTTCCACAACCGGGAGAACGTGCTGATATGCTGCACGACGCCGCGTTCCTGGTTGTATGCTTCCTCAATCAAGAAACTGTTGTCCTGAATCCGCGGTTCCTCTTGGCCGTGCTCCGCGCCCTGGATCGAAACCGACAAACCGGGACCCAGTAGAAGAAACAGCCCGCCCCATAGCATCGTCAATCGAAAGCGTGCAACCAAAACGATCTCCCTCTCCCGCCTCTAATACGAGTTGCGACTGGAACCAGGCGCGACCGCGCAAGCTCCTAAGAACCCACATCGGCCTGAATGCCCGCCTCTTTAATGCTGAAGCAGGTTAGCCCGCAATCACTCCATACACCTGCACTCCCCGCACCCAGACCGCCTTCGCCGTCTCCCGACCGAAGAAGTACGGCAGTTCGCGATAGTCGCCGGCATCGTGAATTGCGAAATCGGCAGATTTGCCCGGCTCCAGCGAGCCGATTTCGTGCATTCGCCCGAGGCTCGCAGCCGCATTCACCGTGGCCGCCGTAATTGCCTCCGCGGGTGTCATCTTCATCTGCGTGCACGCCAGAGAGAGCACCAGCGGCATCGAAGCGGTCGGTGAGGATCCCGGGTTGAAATCGGTGGCGAGCACCACCGGCAGCCCCATCTCGATCATCCGCCGGGCCGCCGCATATCGCGTCGAACCAAGGTGGTACACCGATGCCGGCAGCAGCACCGGCTGCACTCCTGCCGCTAGCAAGGCGGCCATGCCGGACTCCGTGGTGCATTCCAGGTGATCGGCCGTGGCCGCGCCCACTTCGGCGGCCAGCCGCGCTCCCTCGTCTGCGCTGAACTGGTCCGCATGCAGCCGCAGTCCCAACCCCAGTTCCCTTGCCTTCCGCAGCACGCCGCGCGCCTTTTGCGCAGGGAAAACGAACGATTCGCAGAACACGTCGCAATACTCGGCCAGCCGCCCGGCGGCCACCCGCGGCAGCATTTCCCCGGTGACCATTTCCAGGTACTCGTCCGAGTGGCCTCGAAATTCGTCCGGCACTTCATGCGCCCCTAGAAACGTCGCCACATACCGCAGCTTTCCCTCCGCCTCGAGCCCTGCAATGACGCGCAGCAACTTCATCTCCGAGTCCACCGAAAGCCCATATCCCGATTTCGCTTCCACGGTGGTGGTGCCGCCGCCGAGGAACCACTCGCGATACCGCCGCGCCGCGTACAGGAGTTCGTATTCGCTCGCTTCCCGAGTGCGCCGCACCGTCGCTCGAATGCCGCCGCCCTGCGCCGCAATCCCGGCATACGTAGTCCCTTCCGCACGCATTTCAAACTCATCCGCGCGGTTGCCCGCAAATACCGTGTGGGTGTGGGCATCCACGAATCCCGGCAGTACCGTCCGGCCACCGGCATCGACCACCACGTCGGAACTCGAGATCTGCGCCTCGATCTGGTGGCTCGGCCCGATAACCGTGATGCGCCCGTCTCGAATCCGCATGCCGCCGTTCGGCACAATCCCAAGCCGCCGCATCTCTGTCCCCACGCGCGCCCGTGGCGGCCCCGCCAGTGTCACCAACTCCCCGCAGTTCACCACCGTCAAGGTGCCGCAGGCGGGCGCCCTATTTGGTAACCCCACGCGAAGCACTCCTACTCGCCCATCGGCCGCCGTATGCCGTGCTCCCGCGCAAACCTCACCGCCTGCTCGTACCCCGCGTCGGCATGCCGTACCACGCCCAGCCCCGGATCGCTCGTCAATACCCGCTCCAGACGCCGCTCGCTCTCCTCGGTCCCGTCGGCCACCACCACCATGCCCGCATGTTGCGAGTACCCGATCCCCACCCCGCCCCCGTTGTGAATCGACACCCACGACGCGCCCGCCGCCGTGTTCACCAAGGCATTCAGCAGTGGCCAGTCGGCGATGGAATCCGACCCGTCCCGCATGGCCTCCGTCTCGCGGTACGGAGAAGCCACCGAGCCCGCATCCAGGTGGTCGCGGCCGATCACGATCGGCGCCTTCAACTCTCCCGACCGCACCAGCCGGTTGATCGCCACGCCAAACTCGGCCCGTTCCCCGTAACCCAGCCAGCAGATGCGCGCCGGCAGGCCCTGGAAACGGATACGCTGCCTCGCCAGCGGCATCCACCGCGCCAGCGTCTCGTTGCCGGGAAACAGTTCCAGCGCCAACCGGTCCGTGCGATAGATGTCCTCTTCGTCTCCCGAAAGCGCCACCCACCGGAACGGTCCACGTCCCTCGCAGAACAACGGCCGGATATACTCCGGCACGAAACCCGGAATCTGGTACGCGTTCTCCACCCCGGCCTTGCGCGCCTGCGTGCGTATGTTGTTGCCGTAGTCGAACGTCACCGCGCCCGCACTCTGCAACGCCAGCATCGCCTCCACGTGTACGCCCATGGCGTGAATGCTGCGCCGCTGGTACTCCTCGGCATCCGCTGCCCGCAACTCCCGCGCCGCTCCAAGCGTCATCCCGTTGGGAATATATCCGTTCAGCGGATCGTGCGCGCTGGTCTGGTCGGTGAGCACGTCCGGGACGAAGCCGCGCCGCACCAGTTCCGGAATCACGTCCGCGCAGTTGCCTACCAGCCCCACCGACACCGCCTCGCCGCGCGCGCTCGCCGACCTTACCATGGCCAGCGCCTCGTCCAAATCGAGCGTCATTCGGTCGCAGTATCCCGTCTCCAGCCGCCGCTCGATCCGCTCCGCATCCACCTCTACTCCGAGGAAGCACGCGCCGTTCATGGTCGCCGCCAGCGGCTGCGCACCGCCCATCCCGCCCATGCCGCCCGAGACCACGATCTTCCCCGCCAGCGACCCGCCGAAGTGCTTGCGCCCCAGTGCGGCAAAGGTCTCGTACGTCCCCTGCACGATCCCCTGGCTCCCGATGTAGATCCACGACCCCGCCGTCATCTGGCCGTACATGGTGAGCCCCAGTTTTTCCAGCCGGGTGAACTCTTCGAAATTGGACCAGTGGCCCACCAGATTGGAATTGGCGATCAGCACCCGCGGCGCCCCCGTATGCGTACGGAAAATGCCGGCCGGCCGGCCCGACTGCACCAGCAGAGTCTCATCGTTTTCGAGCGACTCGAGCGATCGCACCATGGCGTGGAATGAAGGCCAGTCGCGCGCGGCACGGCCCCGACCCCCATACACGATCAGTTCCTCGGGCCGCTCTGCCACCTCGGGATCGAGGTTGTTGTAGAGCATCCGCAGCGCCGCCTCCTGGTGCCACCCTTTGCAGGTCAGTTGCCGCCCGCGCGGCGCGCGGATCGCCGTCCTAACACCCATCGCCGCCTCCAACCGCAATCATAGCGCCCCCAACGTCACCCTCGCCTCCGGTCAGGGGTAAAATACTGCGCTATCCATGACCCCGCAAGCCCCCCCGTCGCGTCGCCCGCGCCTCGAACTCCGCGGTACGCTGTCATCTGACCGCTTTCTCTCCGTCCCCGCCGAATCGACCCCTCACAGTTCCGGCTACTCAACCGTGGCTTCCATTGGATCAGCGAATATCCCTTTAATCGGTAGCAGGTTGGGACAAAACGCTGGTCGAGCACCGTTTTTCGGACACGGGTCCGGCGACCTTTCGGGCCGTGTTGATTCTAAAGGGCGCAGGAACCGCGTCCGGACGCCGGGTCCTGAATTCAAGGCGATGCGGGAATTTTTGATTCAAGGCGATGCGGGAGTTTTTCGCAAATTGCCTGGACGAGCCGGACGAAGCCAGTTACCCCTTCCTTTTGCCAAGTGGATTCATTATACTTTTCGGACCGGAATTTTCCCACCGCCCGAGCCCTCGCAGTGCAGCGGGATGGGGTTGCTCCGGCGATCGACGCCGCGCCGCTGAGGTGGGTGACCGAAGGCCGCTCGGCCGTAACGGCAGTAGGGGTGTCCGGTGCCGCGGGAGTTGGCCGCGGCGCCGGATTGGGGCAGAACCCATCGCGGTTCTGCGGGAAACGCCGCGCCGGGAGACACGCGCCGGCACGGTTTTGGTAACGGGAGGATTGGAATGTCTCATCGAAAAACGAGGCGGTCAGTTGTGTCTGCGGTTGCCGTGGCACTCGCGTTCACTCTGATCGGGACGGCAAACCAGGCGCGCGCGCAGGTGCTGTACGGGTCGATCGTCGGTACGGTCGTCGACCAGACCGGCGCGGTGGTCCCCAAGGCGACCATCACCGTGGTCAACAAGCAAACCGGGATGACGCGCGAAACGGCGGCGGACGAGGCTGGCCGCTTTAGCGTGCTCAACGTCCTGCAGGGAAAGTACGACATCAAGATCATGGCGCCGGGCTTCAAGCCGCTCACGCAGACGGATGCCGACGTCTCCATTAATACGGTGCTGCGCGTGGACGCAAGGCTTGAGGTGGGGGCGCTCACCGAGCAGGTCACGGTGGAAGCCAGCGCGGCGCTGTTGCAGACCGACAAATCGGACGTGAGGCACGAGATCAGCTCGACGGCGATCACGAACCTGCCGCTGCCGACCTACCGCAACTATCAGAGCCTGATCGACCTGGTGCCGGGGGCAACGCCGTCCGCCTTCCAGAACGCGATCGTGGATACTCCGGCGCGGGCGCTCACTACCAATATCAACGGCACCGCGCGCAACAACAACAACACGCTGGTGGACGGAGCCGCGAACACCTTCATCTGGCTGCCGCACCACACCTATTACGTGCAGCCGGCCGAGAGCATCGAAACCGTGAACATCAGCACCGGGTCCTTTGACGCCGAACAGGGAATGGCGGGCGGGGCGGCCATCACTCTGGCCACCAAGTCGGGGACCAACGACCTGCACGGCGTGGCGTTCTGGTATCACAACGATCAGCACCTCAACTCGTCCACGCAGTATTTCCGCACGTCGGCGTATGTGAAACCGCTGGCGATCCTGAACCAGGGCGGCGGCACGATCGGCGGGCCTATCCGCAAGAACAAGCTGTTCTACTTTTTCAGCTACGAGCGCACCATGGAGCGCACCGGCTACTCCGGTAACTATTCGGTGGCGCCGGCGGAGTTTCGCGATGGCGACTTCAGCAACTGGGCCGGCTGCGGCGTATGCGGGGCGGCGCTTTCCGTGGTGTACGACCCTGCGACGCAGGTGGGCACCGACGCCAAGACCCGCCAGCCGTTTGCAGGGAACATCATCCCGAAGAACCGCATCAATCCGATTTTCGACCGGATCCAGCGCCAATTGCCGATGCCCAACCAGCGCGCGGTCAATGACCCGAACAACCTCTCCGGCAACTACTTCGTCTCGGCCGTGGTGCCCTTGAACCGCAACATGTACGACCTGAAGATCAACTACAACGCCACCACGAAACTGTCCGTGTGGGGCAAGTACAGCCGTATGGGCGCGCCCGTGGACGGCAGGTATCCGTTCGGCGACATGGGAGGAAGCCCTCTAGGCACGGCGGGCTACGGACAGACTCACGTCAACATCCCCACGGGCGGGTTCACGTATGCGTTCTCGCCGACTTTCCTGTGGGACGGCGTGTTCGGGTACACGCGCTTCGACCAGCAGGTGACTGGTCCGCAGCAGGACAAGAACGTGGGACTGGACGTCTGGGGCATCCCGGGCACCAACGGAGGCATCCGCTACAAGGACGATATTGCGCATTACGGCGGGCTCCCGGATGTCACCGGGTTTGGTTTCAGCGACTGGGGCGAGGTGCAAACCTGGATCCCCGTGGAGCGGCACGAACGCACCTACGAATTCCGCACCAACTTCAGCAAGATCTACCGCGCCCACGAACTCCGCTGGGGCTTCGAGCCGCGGCGGCTGGAGATGAATCACTGGCAGCCCGAGACGGCAAACCCGCGCGGGGTTATCAGTTTTGCGGGCAGTTCCACGACCATTCCCGGGCAGACCAATACCACCGCCCAGAACAGCTACGCCGCGGCGCTGCTAGGGCTGGTGGGGAGCTATAACAAATCGGTGCAGTACCTGCTGATGAAGACGCGGGAGTGGCAACTGGGCTGGTATGTCGGGGATCGCTGGCACGTGCGGCCGGACCTGACGGTGACGCTGGGTCTGCGCTACGAATTCTACCCGCTGATCAACCGAGGCGACCGCGGCATCGAGCAGTGGAACCCCTATACCAACACGGTGCTACTGGGCGGCATCAACGGTGTGGACAACGGCATCACGGTGAGCAAGAAGCTGTTCGCGCCGCGCGTCGGATTCGCCTGGCGGGTCAAAGACAAGTGGGTCATCCGCAGCGGCTACGGCATTACCTACGATCCGCTGCCGTTTTCGCGGCCGTTGCGCGGACTGTATCCTTCCACTATCACCGCAAGGTGGGATGTGAACCTTCCCGAAGCCGCCAATCCGGATACACTCAACGGATGGTACAACACGCTGGACCAGGGCATCCCCGAAGTGCCAGTGCCGGATATCAGCAAGGGCACCCTGCAGCTTCCGCTCAATATCGACATGGGTCCGCGCAGCCCGTGGGGCGGCCAACTGCATCGCGGCTACATCCAGTCGTGGAACTTCACCGTGGAGCGCCAGTTGCCGTGGGACACCATCGCCAATGTGGCCTACGTGGCGACGCGGACGATCCACCAGATGATTGACATCGATATCAACACGGCGGGCCTGGGAACCGGGTTGACCTCGGCTTCGACGCGGGCCAACCTGCCGTTGGCGCAACTCTACGGGCGGACCAACGGCGCCAACATGTGGGATGGCTGGGCGGTGGCCAAGTACAATGCGCTCCAAGCCAGCCTCAACAAGTACCTGTCGAAAGGGTTCCTCGTCAAGGCGGCATATACTTTCAGCAAAACGCTCGATTACGCCGACGACGACGGCTGGACGGGCCTGTGGAACTGGAACGTGTCTTCGCTGATCCGCAAGAACTACGGACCGGCGGGGTACGACCGCACGCACATGTTTACGCTAGGCTGGGTGTACGAACTGCCGTTCGGCAAGGGCCAGAGGTTCAGCATGAACGGCGTGGTGGACAAGGTGCTCGGGGGGTGGAAGATCAACGGAACCTTCGCCGCCTACACCGGCACGCCCTTCTGGGTGACAGGAAGCAGCCAGACCACGCGGTGCGCGCGCGGCTGCGGCACCAACGGCGCCGACCTGATCGGGCCGATCACCACGATCGACAAGGAGCGCGGCGCCGGCAAGCCGTACCTGGATCCCATGGCGTTCCGCGATCCGTTGTGGCAGTTCAACCGTGATGGCGTGCTGCGTTTCGGCACGATCGGCCGGGGCGTCCTGCATGGTCCCGGATACTGGCGTCTCAACCCCGCAATCTATAAGACTTTTAAGTTCAATGAGCGGGTGAGCGCCGAGTTCCGCGCCGAATCGTTCAATGTGACCAACACGCCGCAATGGGGCAACCCCAACACCGGTTCCGGCAGCATGCGGCTCGACCCGGCCACCGGAGCCCTGCGAACCGATATCCCGTACAACACCGCGCTGGGGAATTTCATGACGATCACCAGCGCCAGCACGGGGAGGCAGTTCCGGTTCGGAATGCGGTTAGCGTTTTAGTCAGTCGCGACCATGGTCAAGGCGGGCGCGCCGGGTAGGGCGGGCCCGCCCGCCAAGCCGTCACCTGCCCAGGAAATTCACCCCGATCTGGACCTGCCCTTCCACCGGCGTGCCGTTGAGCAGGGTCGGTTTGTAGACCCACTGCATCACGGCATCGCTGGCGGCCTTTTGCAGCATGGGATGGCCGCGCAGCACTTTCACCGATTTGACCCGTCCATCCACGCCGATGGTGGCGATGAGTTCCACGATTCCTTTGGCTCCCGCGTCCCGGGCGATCTTGGGATACTCGGGATCCTTCCGGCTGATCAACTGGGCCTGGACGATATTCCCGCCGGTATGGATCCTGGGTGCTGCGGGAGGTGGCGCGGATGCCGACGGCGCTTTCGAGGGCGGAGGGGGCGGCGCGACGGCGGTCATACTGAGAGGCGAGATGGGCGAAGCACCCGGGGCTTGGGCAGCGGCCACGCTGGGAGCATCGGGAAGATAGGCCGCCGGTGCGGACGGACGCAGTCGCTGAGCCAGCGACTCGGTCCGGAACTGGCGGAGCGGACGCTCAGGCGCTTTGACGGGGGCTTCCTCGACCGCAGGTTCGGCCGGAGCCGTCGCCGTCGCCTCGGGCTTGGCGTTGTTGGCCGGCTCTTGGCCGGGTTGCGGCATGGGAGATGGGCGCATCTGCAACGCGCGCACCAGGGCGCTGGACGTCTTGTCCTGATTCTTTCCGGTGACTTCGAGTTTGAACACGACGTCGCCGGTCGCTGGCGTATAAGTAATGCTGCCGGAACGAAGCGTGTCGATGTCCAGCTGGGCGTTTTCCTGCCGGTCACCATCCGAGATGTTGAGGACCGCGTGGGCGGCATTGCGGACCACGTCGGAATCGCGGTTCCAGATCAGCACCAGTTCGCCGCCATTGCGCTGGACGCGGAGGTCGAGCGCGGAGGAATCCTGTGGTGCGCTGAGGACCGGCTTGGCGCCGCGATGCATCAACAGGCCCGGATACACGAACAGGAGCACGCCCACGAACACGGCAACGGCAGCGCCGCTGATGATCCACAGCAGCTTTCCGCCGCGCTGTGTCTCGGGCTCCGCGGCGGTCTGCCCGACCGGCGCCTCGGGCGCGGGTGCGGGTTCGCTTTCGATCTTCAGCGGCTCCTTTTCGATCTTTGGAAGTGCGACCGGCTCGGCGGGCGGTGGAGCGACTGCCGTCTCCACAGCCGGGGGCGCCTCGACGGGCGGCGGCGGGGCCAACAGAGCGGGCACCGGCTCCACGGGAGCGGGAACGCTAATCACCTCTCGCCGCGGGGCGATGGGCACGATCTGCGCGCGGGCGACCAACTTCGGCGCCGGCGCATTGACGGGCGCCGCTGGCGGGGGCGGCGGATCCGCCTGAACCTCCTCGCTTCGTGCCTGGGCCGTCAACTGCGACGACCGGAACGGAAATTCCTTATAACTGCATTCACCGCGAACCGCGCCTTCCTCCCGCACGAAGATACCCGCGACGCTCGGCTTGGTAGCGAACGGCCGGATCAGCAGCGCGATCTGGTGAGCCGCAGAAAAACGGGAATCGAGAAGGGTGAGGTCTTCGGGATCGAGTTGTACGCCTTTACGCGTGTGACTGCGGAAGAAGCCGACGACCGGCCGCCCGCCCGCGGTGTGCTGGGCAAAGACACGGTCGAAACGATCCAGATCGGCGTCCGACAAGCGATACAACGGGCCGCGCGTATAGTCGCACGGAATCAGCTCGAAGTCCTGAAGGGTTAGCAGGAACGGGCTTCCCGGACTCACGCTTCCCAACAGGACGCCGCCGATCTCGGAACCACGGGAACTCAGCGACCGGAAGCTCTCGACGGCTTCGTGTTCCAGCCGGTCAATCAGTGCGAACGGTATTTTTACACAGACCGGCTTCTGCGGTACTTCCCACAAGTAGAAGGGTACTGCGGATGACGGAAGTTCCACTCGCTCTGCGCGTATGGCCGATTCGATCATCAGATGGTCCTCCCTCCGGGCACCGCCTTGGCGGCGCCGGTTTTCATGACCGATTTTACTCGACAATGTCCCGCATTTTACATTCTTTTTTGCGGTGATTAGCCAAAATTAGCATCAAAAGTTCAGTATAGTTCTTATTCTCATATGCAATGCCAGGAAAACTATACTTACGTTCGATAGCGTAAGGATACTGCCGCCGGGCACTCTATTAATTCATCACTAAATACTCCTATAATGACCGACAAATGAGCGCCAAAACCTGTCAGCTTTGCGGGAAGCCACTGAGCAAAATCTGGATTGGCGCCGGCGAATTCTGTTCACGCGAGCATCGCAATCAATACCGCATGCGGCGCGGGATGGACCGCCTGCTCGAAGCCAATCAGGTGGCGAGCCTGCTGCGGCGGCGCGAAACGCCCAAAGCAATCTCGCCGGACCGTCCGCCGGCCGACGCCGAGCCGCGGCTGGCCGACCACACGCAGGTGCGCCTCTCGGCATCGCCCGACGCGATCGCGGTTCCCGCCAGCGGGTGGGCTCCCACAGTGACGATCCCCGACGCGCGGGGGCCCATCGCGTGGCGGCCCAGGCTCCCCGTGGGCCAGTCCAGACCGTACGAGATGCTGCGCCAGATGGCGACCCGGGTCGTGCAGGGACGCGGCGCACCGTCGATACCGGCGCCCGGCGGCGATTATCTGAATCGGCTGCGGCGGCCCCAGCGGGTGGGACACCCGGCGCACGAAGGCATGGCGTTGCGGGTGTCGATGTCTTCGGGATTCCGCCTGCCCTCGCTGCGCAGCCAGTCATTGCCCGCGCCGGCCCCGCGCAGCGCTGCGTTTCTCTGGCCGAACCGGATGCGGTTAGACGGCGTGGCCCGGCACGACATCCATTCGACTGCGCAACCGCTCTCCGCACGTTTTCCCTTCCGCCCGTTGCAGCGGCCAACACACCGCGAACTGGTCCTAACGCGGATTCTCAAGCCAGGCGGACCACTGCGCGGCACGCGGCGGGCGCACGCGGGAAGCGGCATGCCGCCGGTGCGTGTGTGGGGTACGCTCTGGCCGCAAAAAGATAACGTGCCCATCCCTGTCGCACACTACCGCCGAGCGGTGAAGGCCACGCCGGGACTGACCGTCTTGCCGGTGCGCGTGATAAGCGGCTCCGACGACCCGCGACTGGCGCTGGTGCCGCTCTCTCCCCAGGACGGTCGGTCGCCTTACGCCCCGGTGATCACCATTGCCGTCGAGCGCCCGCGGGTTACGCCGCAGGAGACCGTAGTGGAGAGCTTTGACTCCGGGCTGGCGAATTGGGTGGGCACTACCGAGGACTGGTCGTGCGATGCGGCCGGGGTGCGGACGGGGTCCCTGGCGCTACTAATGTCGTCGCTCGACATGCACGACTACGAGATGGAGTTCCTGGCGAGAATCGAGAACCGGAGTGTCACGTGCGTTTTCCGGGCCGCCGGCGACGACCAATATTACGCCGCCACGATCGCCTCCAACCAGCGCGGCGGGCTGGAGTTCACCCGCCGCACGGTCATGGGCGGGGCATCCGACGCGCCCGTGATCATCCCGCTCAGCCTGACCCTGTCGAAGAGCGCGTTCAACGTGCGGCTGCGGGCGCTGGGCAACAGTTTCTGCCTTTGGGTCAACGGACAGAAGATCGCCGATTGGACGGACAGCCGCCTGGTAGCGGGCGGAGTCGGTTTTGTGGGTACCGCGAAAGATCGGGCACGCATTTATTGGGTGAAACTCTCCCCCGTGGGAGAACCCGGCAAGGAGTCTTAACAAACGCATGAGCACCACTGCACTGAAGATCGCCAAAATTCCACCACCGAGGACTCCGGAAGCGGAGAGCGGTCCCGAGAAAGGCTCGGCCGCCAGCCACCTTGCGCGCGCAGTCGCGTTGCACCTGGCCAACAAGCGCGATGAAGCCCTGCGGGTGTTGCAACGGGCCGTGGCCTCCAACGAGGCGTCGGCCGAGGTCTATCGCGCCATGGCTCATATCCAGTTCGAGATGAGCGACTACCGCGAGGCCGCCAAGAGCTACCGCATCCTGACCCAGGTCAAGCCCCAGTACGCCATGGGGTGGTTCAACCTGGCCGTGTGTACGGAGCGCCTGGGCGCGTGGGACGATGCATCGGACGCGTTCCACAAGGCCTGCTCGCTCGATCCCAAGCACCTCGACGCGCACCTCGGCCTGGGGGTCTGCCACCTGCGCCTGGAAGACCCCAAGTCGGCATTGTTCTCGTTTGAGCGCTGCCTGGAGCTCCAGCGGGAACACGAAGACGCCTTGTTCGGCAAGGCTGCTGCCTTGCAATCGCTGGGCCACACCGACGATGCCTCGAAGCTCTACCAGAGCATCCTGGAGCGCAATCCGTCGTCCGAGGAGTCGCTGTCGAACCTGATCCTGATCGGCATGTCGAAGGAGGATTTCGACATGGTTCGGGAATACTCGGAGCGCCTGCTGGAACTTCGCCCCGACTCGATCGTGGCGCTCGAAGGACTGGCCGCGTGGGCATGCGCGGCCGGAGAACACGCCCTCACCGCGAAGTTCTGCACGTTGCTGGTTTCGGCGGTTCCGGGCCACTTCGAAGGATGGTTCAACCTGGCGCTTTCACACCAGAAGACCGGGCGATGGCAGCCGGCTATCGAGGGCTACGAGGAGGCGTTGAAGCAGCGGACGCAATCCTGCGAAGCCTGGACCAACCTGGGCATCGTTCGCGAACAGGTGGGCGACCTCCATGGCGCCCGTGCGGCTTACGATCGCGCCATGCAGGCTAACCCGGAAGCCCTCGCACCGATCTGGAATATCGCCCTGCTGCTGGAGCACACCGGACAGAGCGAAGAGGCCGAGCGCTGGTATCGGAACGTGCTGGAAAAATCGCCGAAGGAAGAGGAAGCGCGCTTCCGCCTGGGCTACCTGCGGCTGCAGCGCGAAGATTTCCGCGGCGCCGTAGAAGCATTCGAAGGCTGTCTCAAGTACCGGCAACAGTGGTTGGAGGCGCAGGCCAACCTGGCAATGGCCTACCTGGGACTGGGCGAACGCGACCGCGCCGAGCGCATGTACGAAAAGATGCTCGAGGTCGACCCCAAGTGCGTGGACGCGCTCCGCGGCCTGGCCGGACTGGCCATTCAGGCCGCCGATTTCGACACCGCGCTGGAATTGCACGTGCGCCTGATCGATCTGGGCGAACGCTCCGCGGAAGTACTCTACAACGCCGGACTGATGTACGAAAAGGCCGGCCAGAACGAGCGCGCCGTGCAGTTGTACCGGGATGCACTGGCACAGAAGCCGGATATGCCGGAAGCCCTGCTCAACCTTGGCCGCAACCTGGAGACCGCGGGCAAATTCGACGAAGCCCGCGCCTGCTGGACCAAGGCTCTGGAGATGGAGCCGGCCCTGGCGCAGGGATATTTCGGGCCGGCGATCGACTGACGGCGAACGATTGGATGAGTTACGGAAAGCGCCGGGACGAATGTGTCTGTCTCGGCGCTCTCGCCGCGTTTATTGCCGAAAACCGGCGGCCGAATCGAGCAACGCTCGATGCGCACGGCAGCGCCGCCTTTCTTTCCTCAGGTCCGGAAAGGGCATGGGGTGTTTACCTGAATCGCTGTCAAGAGCAGGCCGTCAAATCAAAAATAATTCTCGTATAATTATTTTGATTTCTTATTAGCTTAAGATATAATTCTCTTTTAAACTACTACAGAAGCCGGCAGCAGACCGGCGCAGTAAACGGTCATCCCGCTCGCCTGCGGAGATAAGGCCGAATTCTTGAAAAACATCGCAGCGCTCATAGAGAACTTGTGAGACACACAATCAAGCTGACTCGCGTATCGCTCAGACCTTGGGCTCCGACGGCAGACTCCGCAAACGGGAGACCCGTCGGCGGAAACCGGCTCGGAAAGTCCCGACCGGTTAAAGCCAACGCAGCCGATGCGGCGTCCGCCGCGGAGGTTCTCGGCTCGCTCCCCATGCGCGAGCGGGAGGCGCTGATCCGGTTCTACCTGGATGAGCAGGAACCTCATGTCATCACCCGGGAATGCGGGCTTAGCGATGGCGAATGGAAATCAATCAAGAGCCGTGCCCGGGACCTCTTTCACGCCAAACGCGCGATACGCCGGTGCGCCGAGTCCGAAGGCGGCCCCGTTGATCGGCGGATTCGCGCCTGACTGCCCTTCGGTTTACCGCCGCGCTGTTGACCGCTAATCAGATCCGTATGGTACATTACTTTTGAGGCCAGGACCGGGTTGAAGGTCCCGGTCCGTTTTTGCGAGTTTAAGAGCAATGGCGCCTTCGTTCACGTTCCACGCGGATCCCGAGGAAGCGGCTGAGGCTTACGTTATGGAGCGGATGGCTCCCGCAGAGAAAGTGGCCTACGGCCAGCACCTCGAGAGTTGCCGCTCCTGTATCGCGGCAGTGGAAGAACAGCGGGTTTTCGTGGAGGCAATGCGCGCTGCCATGCGCGAATTAGCCGAAAAAGGACGCCCGAAATCCAAGAACCGGCCTGCCGCAAAATAGAGCTGTTTTTGCCGGATATCCATCGCCCGTTTAAAGCCCCGGCACTGCGGCTTATTTTTCCTCCCGAATCTGCTGGCTGAGATAGCGTTCGTAGCCGATTTCTTTCACCTGGTGCAGTTGCGCTTCGAGCCAGTCCACGTGCTCCTCCTCGTCTTTGAGCAGTCGTTCGAACAGTTCCCGGGAAGCGTTGTCGCCCGCCTCGCGAGCGGTCTCGACGGCGCGGTTGTAGAGCCCCACGGCCTCGATCTCCAACTTCAGATCGCTTTCCAGTTGCTCCTTCACGTTCTGGCCCACGGTCAGGCGCATCGGTTCGGTCATATTGGGTGTGGCATCGAGAAACAGGAGGCGCTCGATCAGAACTTCGGCGTGCTTCATCTCGTCGATCGACTGCTTCTTGATGAAATCGCCCAGCTTGTGGTAATGCCAGTTCTCGCACATTTCGGCGTGAAGGAAGTACTGATTGATGGCGGTCAACTCTTCTTTGAGAGCCTCATTCAACGAGGCGATGACTTTCGGATTACCTTGCATAACGGGATTCTAACAGACGACACGGCCTCCGCCACGAGCGATCCGCGGACGGCTCCGGCACACCCGGGTGGCTTCGAGTGGTTAGTCCCCGATTACCTTTTTCTTGCGGAACCAGTCGATCAGCAGGTCGCGCATCAAGCCCACGTCGTTCGGAAACTGGAGCCCCCGGGTGTCCAGGTTTTCGCGAGTCTCCTGGTTGGCAGCGGTGAAATCGCTCACCGCCAGGGTGTATTCGCGGTCGGGCTCTACCGGGCGGCCGCCCAAAACCGCCGCGGGAAGTTCGCGGCCCTTGAAAGTGCCCACAACGACCTCGTTATCGAACGGCATGATCTGCCAGATATGGCGCACCAGGAGTTGCCCGGCGGGCAGGATGTCGCGGACGCCGCCGGCGTTCATAAAGGCGAAATTCGCGCCGGTCTCCTCGCGCATGGCCTGCTCGATCAGGCGCTTCACCTCGGCCTTGGTGAACTGCCGTTTCGAGACCGCCAGGGGCTGGTCCACCCGCGCCGTCACTTCTTTTTCCCAGTGCTTCACGGCGGCATCCACCGCGGGCACCGGCTGCACTTTCGTAGAATCTACCGGGATCCGCTGCCAGTTCCACGCGACGGGCGCCCGTTTGGCGGTATCCACCTGCAACTCCAGCCGGCCCAGTTCCTCGCCGTAGCCCTTGACCCGCACCAGGAGCCGCCCGTCTCGCACCATCGGCTGCTCCATGCCGCGGTGGATGTGGCCCGTGACGATCACCGGAATGTCGGGTGCCTGGGCGAGCACTTCGGTCTCCTCTTCGCCCAGAATGTGAGCCAGCAGCACCACCATGTCGGTGCGGTCACGAAGCTCGGCGGCGTATTTCCGCACAGCGTCCACCAGAGGCAAGGGGTGCCAGTCTTCCACGAGTTTGGGAGTGGTGAGGCTGTCCAGGTTGTCGGTGATGGCGCCGATGACTCCCACGCGCAAACCGTTCACCTGGAGGATCACGTACGGCTTTTCGGTGAACGGGCGGCCGACGCTGTTCGCCAGGTTCGATACCACGACCGGATAGTCGGCGGTCTGCACGAACTTGCGCGCCTGTAACCAGCCGTAGTCGAATTCGTGATTGCCGAGGGTGGCCGCATCGAAGCCGAGCAGGTTCGCGATCTCGTACACAGGCAGGCCGTGAAACATGGTCGAGACGGGGCTCCCTTGCACCAGGTCGCCCGCGTTCAGCAGGATGCAGTCTTTGCATCCGGCACGCTGCTGCTGGATCACTGCCGCCAGGTAGGCGAACCCGCCGTTGCCGTTCTCGAGCGGGCTGATGCGGGCATGCAGATCGTTGGTATGCAGGATGGTCAGGGACCGGATCTCCCCCGCGAGCGGAAGGCAAACCAGCAGCGGCAGCAGCCGCCGAAGCCACTTGGACATACGCCACATTCTAACGTGGTGCCGTCAGAAGACGCCGGGGGCCGCAACCGGCAGGGGTGTCTGCGCCACGGTGCCGGCTGGTGCGATCATGAAGTTTCCATGGCTTTTCCCAAAGAGGTGTGGCTTGCCGCTGCACGTACCGCCATCGAGATTGAGGCCGCGTCGCTGGCGTGTGCCGCGTCGCGGCTGGATGGCGCACTCATCCAGGCGGTGGATCTGATCCTCGGCCAGCCAGGAAAAGTGGTGGTCACCGGCATCGGCAAATCCGGCCACATCGCACGCAAACTCGTAGCCACCCTGTGCAGCACCGGGACCGGGGCCGTGTTTCTGCATCCGGCCGAAGCGGTGCATGGCGATCTCGGCATCTACAGCCCCGGCGATCCCACCATCCTGATTTCACGGCACGGGGCTTCGCGGGAACTGCTCGCGCTGGTCCCGCTGCTGCGCGAATTCCATTCGCCGCTGATCGGCATTCTTGGGGTCGCGTCTTCGCCACTCGCCCCGCAAATGGATGTGCTCCTGGATGCCTCGGTTGAACGGGAGGCCGACCCCAACAACCTCGCGCCCACGGCCAGCGCCGTTACCGCTCTCGCGGTGGGGGACTCGCTGGCCATTGCGCTGATGTGCGCGCGCAACTTCACACCCGAGGAGTTCTCGCGCTATCACCCGGGCGGGCAACTGGGCCGCAACCTGCGTCTTTCGGTGGGCCAGGCGATGCACACGGATGTGCCCCGGGTGACCCCCGAAGCTTCGCTCAAGCAGGTGATTGTCGCCATGACCTCGCTGGCGCTGGGCGCGGCCTGCGTGGTGCGCGAGGATGGATCGCTGGTCGGCCTGATCACCGATGGCGACCTGCGCCGCGCGGTGACGGCACATGACGATATCCGCGGCCTCCGCGCGGAGGACGCTATGACGAGCACCCCGGTCAAGATCTCCCCGGGCGCAACGCTGGGCGACGCGCTCGAGTTGATGGAGCGCCGGCCTTCGCAGATCTCCGTGCTGCCGGTGGTGGACCAAGGCGGCCGTGCGCTCGGCCTCATCCGCATCCATGACATCTACCTCGGAGCCGGCTAGTGCGGCTGCTGGCGAGTGCGCTGCTGGCGGCCGGCCTGGCGTTGACCGCCATGCTCGCGGGCCGCCAACAACCTGATGCGCCGTTGTGGCCGGGGGCGCGCCACACGCGCGAGGAGCGGGAACGCGCCGTTCTGGCCGGCCTCGACTTCCTCTACCGGTTCGCGCGCAATCCCGACCACTTTCGCGACTGGGGTCACGACCTGCTCGACGCCTTCTGCAACATCGCCAGCACCTCGCGCGATGCGGAGCTTCGTGCGCGCGCCTGGAAGATGGGGCGCGAGCGCGCCCTCGAGTGGCGCCGCCGGCAGGCCTCCGTTCCGGAAGGGGTGAGTGTCGACGCGATTTGGGATCTGGTGATGGGCAACAGCGCCGCCGAACGTCTCGGCGTGACCGACTCGCGCTTTTATGGGCAGCTTCGCCAGGCCGCCACCCGCTTTTCCGTGGTGGATTACCTCGGCTTCGACCCCGCCCGCGAGCCCCCGCCAGCGGATATCCCCAAGCCGTGTTCGCGCTGCGGCGCCCACAATCGGCGCGGCTCGCTGATCTGCTCTCGCTGCGGCGCGAAACTCGAAATGTACGATCCGTATGAGGTTCTTCAGGACGCCCTGATCGATACCTACACCGCCGACCTGGCCGGCATCGAGCTCGGCGCGCACTATGACGCAGTGGCCCAGTGGCTGCCCGTAATGCTTCCATTTCCGGCACGGCGGCCCGGAGACGACCGGGAATATTACGCCGCGGCCTACACCGCTACACACATCGTTTACACCAGCAACCGCTACAGCCAGTTCCTGCTCTCGCCGGCCTGTTTCCCCGACGTATTCGCTTACCTCAAAGCCAACTTCAGCCAGGCAATTGCCGACCGGGATGCCGAAACTGTAGGCGAATTTCTGGACTCCCTGCGCGCGTTCGGCCTCACCGTGGAGGACCCGCTGATCCGCACCGGTTTCGACTACCTTCTGTCGGTGCAGAATCCCGATGGAAGCTGGGGCGACAGGAACGACCGCGATCCCTATGGGCGGTATCATCCCACCTGGACTGCCGTTGACGGCCTCCGCGAGTACCGCTGGTCCCGCGTGATTGCGTGTACGATGCCGCACCGCGCGCCCGCGATTGCCTACCCTACCCTGAAACCATGAGGCTGTTCCTCGCCGCCCTGCTTCAGGTTCTCTCCCTGGCCGCGCAGCAGATTCAATTCACCCAGGTGGCCAGCGCCCTCGGCGATCCAACGGACATCGAGAGCGCCCATGACGGCTCGGGCCGCCTCTTCGTCGTTCGCCAGACCGGCATCATCCGTGTTCTCCGCAATGGTACGCCGCTCGCTCAGCCCTTTCTCGATATCACTTCCAAGACGCGCCTGGATGGAGAACGCGGGCTGCTCGGCCTCGCTTTTGCGCCGGGGTATGCGCAGAACGGCCGCTTCTACGTGGATTACACCGACCTCAAGGGCGACACCGTCATCGCGCAGTACCGCGTCAGCACGAATCCCGACGTGGCCGACGCCACCAGCGAGATCATCCTCCTGCACATCACCCAGCCATTTGCGAACCACAACGGCGGACAGGTGCGATTCGGTCCCGACGGTTACCTCTACATTGGGATGGGAGATGGCGGCTCGGGCGGCGACCCGATGGGCAATGGCCAGAACTTGGCGAGCCTGCTCGGCAAGCTGCTCCGTGTGGATGTCGAGAGCGCGCCGGGGCAGGTACGCATCCCGCCCGACAATCCCTTTGTGAACTGGCCGGGAGCGCGCCCGGAAATCTGGGCCTACGGCCTGCGCAATCCGTGGCGCTTCAGTTTCGATAGCGTGACCGACGACCTCTGGATTGGCGACGTCGGCCAGGACGCCTATGAAGAGGTGGACTTCCAACCTGCCGGCAGCGCCGGTGGCCAAAACTACGGGTGGAACCTCATGGAGGGACTGCACTGTTTCCGGGCAGGATGCAACCCCCAGGGGCTGGCCCTGCCCGTGGCCGAGTACACGCACGCCGACGGCTGCTCGATCACGGGCGGTTTCGTGTATCGCGGGCACGGGTCGCCGGGGCTGCGCGGCACCTACCTCTACGGCGATTTCTGTGGCGGAAGCGTGTGGGGCGTCACGCGGCAGGGTGGTGCGTTCACCTCGCGCAAACTGGCGGCGAGCGGCTTCTCGATCACCACTTTCGGCCAGGACGAAGACGGCGAGTTATATGTTGCCGCCGGCAACGGAAACATCTATCACATCACGGGCAGCGCCGCGCCTGTGATCATGCCGGGTAGCATCGTAAACCCGGCAAGCTTCGTGGCGGGCCTCACGCCTGGTTCGCTGGCCACGGCGTTTGCCGCGGGCGTTCTCGACAGTCCCGGAATCGTTACGGCGCCGCGGCTTCCTTTGAGCGATACCCTCGACGGCGTCTCCGTCACGGTGAATGGAACCGCGGCCCCCATCCTCGCCATCGCCAACCAGAACGGCCGGGAGCAGGTGAATTTTCAAGTGCCGTTCGAGGTGACGGGGCCGTCCACCGCATCGGTCGTCATGACCCGCGACGGTGCGGCGAGCGCCGCGGTTTCCGTCCTGCTGCTCGAGGTGCAGCCGGCGATCTTCACCAGCAATGGCAACGATGCGGTTGTGGTGCATAATGCCGACTATACCCTGGTCACCGCGGCTCACCCCCTGGTTCGCGGGGAGTATGGGTTCCTGTATGCCGCCGGATTGGGGCGTGTACTGAACCAGCCGAAGACCGGCGCGGCGGCGCCGTCGTCACCACTCGCTCAAACCCAGGCCGTCATACAGGTGACGCTGGGGGGCGTGCCGTGCGATGTTCAGTATGCCGGGCTCGCGCCCGGCTTTGCCGGCGTCTACCAGGTGAACTTCCAAGTGCCGGCCGAGGTGGCAACGGGTGCCGGCGATCTGACGGTGGCGACCGCGGGCACTGTCAGCCCGGCCGTGAAGGTCGCCATCCAGTGATCGCGCCCGGGCCGGACTTACTTCTCGGCGGTCGAGACCACGTGGGAGTCGGCCTGGAACCTCTTGTAGTTGCTGAAGGTCATCTCCAGCTTCTTGTGGTACCCCTTCACCAGGAGCACGCGCGCGGAGGCATCCAGCGACACGCGCTTCGGCAGCCACACTTCGTTGTTGACCCGGGTTTGCTCGAGCAGCAAGTGGCCTCCCCTTCCGATGCGCACCAGAATTCCGCCAAATGAAATTGTGTCCATGGTCTCCATATCGACCTTCACCCACTGGTAGTCGTTCTTGTCGATCCACAGGCGCGCCTTCACTTTCGGAAAGAACGAAGCACCCGACGATCTGGGTCGATAGCCGGGCCTCGGCATGGCCTCGATCACCCATGTCGACTCGCCGTTGATCGTCTCTTCGCCCGCGATGCGGAAATTGAAGGCATCCGGCAGTTCCTTCATGGGTTCGCGTTGCCGCTCCTGATGGCGGTGCCAATCGGCGATGCGCCGCTCGCGCTGCTCGGGAGTCTCTTTACGGCGCTGCTCGATATTGCGCTGTAGCTTTTCTTCTTCCTGCTGCTGCTCGCTCGATGAGAGCGGCTGGTCGTTGCGCGCCACGAGGCGCCGGTAGGGCGAACCTTCCTGATTGGTCACGTCCCACGTGCGGACGTCCCGGCGCTTCACTTTTCCCGATCCGTCCAGATCTATCTCTACGCGGCGCTCCAGGTAAGTGTAGTTGCGGGCCGTTTCTATGTTCTTCGTGCGGTCCACTTCACAGGCGCGGCGAATGATCTCGCGTGCATCCTGGGCAGCAAGCAAGGCTGGGGCGAGGAGGGCCAGGGCGAAAAGGCGGCTCACATCTGATTCTACGCCCGGGGGCGCAAGCGCGTTTCGCCGGCTCGGGCCCAACGCCTACCCCAGCAGTTTCTCGAGCCGCGATCCGGGACGCACGATGGTCTGTTTCCGTTCAGGCCCCGTGGAGATCGAGCCCACCTCCACACCGGTACGCTCCTCCAGGAAGGCAAGGTAATCCTTGGCCCGGCCCGGCAGAGCATCGTATGAAGCGGTCCCAAAGGTTGGCGTGCACCAACCCGGCAGGCATTCGTACACCGGCTCGATTTTTTCGATCTCGCGCACAGTGGGCGGAAAGTCCCCGATCTCCTGCTTGCCGATCCGATACCCGATGCAAACCGGAATGTTGTCGAATTCGTCCAGGACATCCAGCTTCGTCACTACGACACTGGCGAAGCCGTTGATCTGGGCGGTGTAACGCAGCAGCGGCACGTCAAACCAGCCGCAGCGGCGGGGGCGCCCCGTGACCGCTCCAAACTCCTTGCCGCGGGCGCGGATGCGCTCGCCTGCGCCATCGAGCGCTTCGGTGGGGAAAGGCCCTCCGCCCACACGGGTGATGTATGCCTTGGAGACACCGACCACACCATGGATTCGGGTCGGCGGCACGCCCGTTCCGGTGCACACTCCTCCCGCGCTGGCGTTGGAAGAGGTGACGAACGGATAGGTTCCGTGGTCGATATCCAGCATGGTTCCCTGCGCCCCCTCGAACAGCACCGAGGCGCCTCCCCGCATGGCGCGGTTCAGCAGCGCAGCAGTGTCGCAAACCATCGGGCGGATGCGCTCGGCGAATGCTTCGTACTCGTCGCGGATGCGGGCAAAATCCAACTCTTCGAAAATACCGAGCGCGCGGGCAATCGCAGATTTCTCCTCCATCAGCCAATCATATTGCTGGCGAAAAAAGTCGCGGTCCAACAGGTCGGCCATTCGGATTCCGCGGCGGCCGATCTTGTCTTCGTAGCACGGGCCGATTCCGCGCGAAGTGGTGCCGATCGAAACTCGCCCCGGCCGGGCTTCCGACATCTTCTCCATCATGCGGTGCACCGGAAACAGGACATGCGCCCGGTTACTGATGCACAGACTTTCCCGAACGGCGACACCGGCCGACTCCAGGGCTTCGATCTCCGCCAGCAGCGCCGCAGGATCGATCACCAGTCCGTTGCCGATCACCGCCTTTTTTCCGGGACGCAAGATGCCGCTGGGGATCAGCTTGAGAATGTACTTCCTCTCGCCGATGAAAACGGTATGGCCGGCATTGTGCCCGCCCTGGTAACGCGCGATGATATCGAATCGCTCCGAGAAGAGATCGACGATCTTCCCTTTGCCCTCGTCTCCCCACTGGGACCCCAGGATGATGATGTTTCCCATTTTAGACAAACCTATTTATTCTACCGTAGCCGACAGCGCAAACTGCTCCGCACCGGCCCGCGTTCGCCAGCGGTTACAATGGGGGATCAAGCAATGAAGCGCCAATTTGTTCTCGCGGCGGCCGCCCTGACCGCTCTCCCGTTTTTGTCTTGCAGGCGCGCGCCACCTGCCAATGTCGCAGCCGAGGTGAACGGGCATGCCATCACCTACAGCGATCTCGACAAAGCCTTTCAGACCCAGCCGCAGCCGACCGAAGGGTCCAACGAGGACCAGGTCATGTCCACCAAGCTGGAGATCCTGAACAGCCTGATCACCAGCGAAATCATGCTTCAGCAAGCCGAGAAACTGGGCTTGACCGCGGTCGATGCCGACGTGGACACCGAATTTAACAAAATGAAGGCCGGCTACACCAAGGAGGAGTTCGAACGTCGTTTGAGCGAACGACACATGACCCAGGCCGACCTCCGAACCCAGCTCCGCCGCGACCTCACCCTGAACAAGCTCATCAACAAAGAGATCACTTCCCACATCACGATCACCGACGCCGATGTGACCAGTTATTACAACGCCAACAAGGGGATGTTCAACCATGCAGAGCCCCTCATCCACATGTCGCAGATCCTGGTCACGCCCGATCCCAAGGCGGAAATCCGCAATCTGAAAAACAGCAAGGCTCAGAACGACAAGGAAGCCCGGCAGAAGATCGAGGACTTGTACAACCGGCTGCAGCGCGGCGAAGATTTCGCAATGCTGGCGCAGAACTATTCCGAAGATCCCAACTACGCCCCCAACGGCGGCGACATGGGGTTGATTCCGGAATCTAACCTCGAAAAGGTCAGTCCCGACCTCAAGCGGCTGATTCTGTCGCTACAGCCGGGCGTGCCCGCCAAGCCCATCGCCACCCAGAACGGCTACCTGATTCTCAAGGTGATCTCCCGCGAGCCCGCCGGGCAGCGCGAGTTGAACGACCCCCGCGTGCAGCAGGACATTCGCGAAACCCTGCTGAACCGCAAGGACCAGTTGTTGAAGGCGGCGTACTACGAGGTGGCGCGCAACCGCTCCAAGATTGTGAACTACCTGGCCGTAAACGTAGTGGGGAACGCGCTCAAATCGAAATAGGGCCTAACGGTTCCGGCCCATTTCGTAGACGTAGATGACGTGATCCATCTTCCCGATCTTCACGCGCACGATCTGGGTCGGACGCCATCCCTTAATCGGAAACTGGTTGGAAACCACGTGGGTGCCAGGCTTCAGGTATTTTTCCAGGTTAGGCTTGAGCCGCTCGTTGGAATCGGTGAGCAGCACCATGGTAACCACATTGGCCGGGCTCAAATCGACGTGCAACGCGCTGGCTTCGATCACTTTCACGCGGTCTTCAAGCCCCAGGGACTTGATGCGCTCGTTTGCCTTCCGGCAGAGATCCGGGCGGATCTCGACGCCCACTGCGCGCGCGCCGAACTTCTGAGCCGCGGTGATCACGATCCGGCCATCGCCGCTGCCCAGATCGTAGACCATGTCGCCGGGCTTGACTTGGCCCGCCTCCAGCATCCGGTCAACGACTAGCTGCGGGGTGGGCACGTCCGGCCCCAGATTCTCGCCCCCAAAGTATTGACCGTATGCCGATGAAACTGCCGAAGCCGCGAACAGTGCGATAGCCCAAGCCCGCATGAGACTATTGCGGAGGCGCGTTGGCGCTTCCTGACCTCCCGAACTTTGATTTTACAATACGGCCCATGATCTCGGTCCAGGAGAAAAACACATCCCGCGGGCGGGAAATGGTAAACTCGACGCCTTTGAGGTAATGCACCGCGTTGCCAATGGCGTCGCGCCACGGATTCGACTGCGGGTTCAGGTTGTAATTCATGTAAAAGACCGGCGTCTTCACATCGGCCAATTGCTTCAGGGCATCTTGCGGAAGTCCTTCCTGTAGCATCACTTTCGGACCGGCGAAGATCACCGCATCGGGCTGCTCTTTTTCCGGCCTCAGTTCCTGCGTAATCAGATTCGCCAGGAATTCGGTGTCGCCGTGTTTCTGGCTTAGCCTCCCTAAATCCACGGTGCCCAGGTTTACCGATTCGAGGGCCTTGCCGAGCGCGGGAAAATCGATCTGCGCCGAATCCTCCTGGCGATAGATGACGCGCTGCTCCTGCATGTTGAAGGCGACGATCGAGAAGCGGCCCACGCGCGGATCCCGCACGATGCCCCGCAAAATCGAAACCAGAGCGTTCGTATCGAGGGGCTGCAGCGTAGCGGAAGCCGAATCCTGCGGCGCAAAATTGACCACCACCTTCACGTTGAGTGGCGCGTCCGTCTGTTCCCGCTCGACCGGTGCTTCCCGCCGGAATAGTTCGGCATCGGCGGGCTGCACGGCACCGGTGGCAATGTCGAGCGCCATCGGTTTGTCTTTGGCAGGCAGGGCGGCTTCGATATCCCAGTAGAACGAGCACACTCGCTCGGACCGGTCGCGCATCAGCCAGTCCACGTGGTACTTACCTTCTCCGACGTCGAAAGTTCCCTGCAGGTACGCCGGCCCGCTGGCATCTTCCGCGATCACCGGAACGGTAATGTGTTTCGAAAAGTAAACCGGATCGTCCGGCTTGCCCTCTGGCGTTACCCGGAACACCATCGTCAACTGGTTGTCGGAGCCCGCCAGTTCTTTGAGCGGCAGGGAAACTTCGTAACCGCTGTGGAACTTCAAGTCAAAGCCCAGCGAGGGTTTGGTGGGGGTCACCGTGCACGTGAAATCCTTGCGCACCTCTTGCGATTCCAGAATGGCCGCATCTGAGCTAAAGAGGCGTACTGCGCCGCCGGGGCTCGCCGCCGGCATGAGCTGTTGTGCCGAAAGGACCCCGCACACCGCGGGAAAGAGGATCAGGAAACTAAGGGGAACCCGACTGCGCCCACCGAACCGTCTGTGCAAATTCGACCTGGACATCGTCAACGCCCGTGCACCTGTAATGCCACTCGACTGCCCTGCTGGGCAGGGTATTTAACGTATTATCCAGCAAATTTTGGAACGCGCAAGGTTCAAAAACAATCCCGTCGCATAACCATTGCAGGCGTGGCGCGTAAAAACACTCCACCCCTGTGGCAGTTCGGCATAACACCGCGTGTCTCAGTGGACCGTCGTGGCAGACCGCTGTTTGACCAGCCAGTGGACTGCACCACCGGCCGATGCCGAAGACCGTTCCTGGGCTTCGGCCCCCCGAATGGCATCTAACATCGCGATGACCTGCATATCGGCAGGATCGAAAGCGTACGCGGCGAGCGCCTGCTGTACTTCACCCAGGCGACTTTCGTACGCCGGAAACTCCACCAGTGTAGCCGCTTCGGTCGCGCTACTGCCGTCGGCCTGCACGGAGACCACCGTGGCATCGTGATAGATCTGCGGATTAACCGGAAACCCGATCCGCGCCAAGGCTTCCAGGAGCAGTTCCAGATCGCGAGGATCCACTTTGACACATACTACTACCAGCGCGCCTTCCCGGCTCGACAAGGACGCACCGCCCGGCACCGTTTCATGCCAGACGCTCATGTCACCCTCCAATCCGGCGAAGGGGCCGTCCAAAAACAAAAAACCCTGGTGCCTGAAAGGCGCCAGGGTCGAAATGTTCTCGAACAGACCGACTCGCCTTTAGCACTTTTTTTCGTGGTTGCAATTAGCTGGACCCGTACAGGCCCTAAATCAATCCACGGCATCTTTAAGATATCATCCTTCGTACCTTATCGGCAACAGATTTAATTTTTGGTGGGTTTGGTCGCGGTAATTTGTCTTGCCAGGCCCTGCAATGGTAAGCTCACGCTCATTGAGGAGGCAACTTACGATGAACCGTTACCTGCTGCTGGCGGCCGCACTCGCCGCCGTGAACCTGTTTGGGCAAGGGTCGCAACCACCACACACGAGCCTCAAAGTCGGTGATGCAGCACCCGATTTCGATCTGCCTGCCACTACCGGCGGCCGCGTGAAACTCTCCGACTTTCGAGGCAAATCCACCGTAGTCCTGGCGTTCTTCCCCGCCGCGTTCACGGGTGGCTGAACTAAGGAAGTCAACGCATACCAGGCTGGTATGTCCAAATTCACCGATGCCGATACCAAGGTTTTCGGAATCAGCACCGACAATTCCCCGTCTCAGCGCGAGTTCGCGGCCAAGAATCAACTGACCTTCCCGCTCCTCAGCGATTTTGCCCGGCGGCAAGTTGCCGCCGCCTATGGGGTCCTGATTACCCAGGGACCGGGAGAGGGCATGGCGAACCGCTCCACCTTCGTGGTGGACAAGGAAGGCAAGATCGCCTATATCGAAGAGGGCAGTTCCGCGATCGACCCTACCAATGCGGCCAGCGCGTGCAGCCGCACGGCGCACAAAAGCCAATAGGCTCAATCCGGCGCGGGATCGCTAAGGGGCGTGAATCTCGGTCAGTTCCAGTTCGAGCAGCGCCCCGCACGTTCCGCACACGAGGCCGCCCTCCTCGGTCATATAGACCGCCGTGGATTCACACTTACCGCAGGGAGCCGTAGGGTCGCCGGGCTCCGGAAGAGGGTCCGGCGGCAGCGTGCCCTTCAGCACGCCGCCCGTCGATCGCGTGGCCGGTTCGAAGGTCGCGCCGCAATTCCCGCACACGTGGTTGAAGCAGCAGTTTGGGGTGCAACTGTAAAAGACCTCGAATGATCCGCATGCGGGGCACGCGATGACCAGTTTGCGCGTTTTCACTTGGCGGGCGAGGGAACGGCTGGCTTCGGCTCGGTAGCACCGAAAAGCTCGGGATCGAGCGACACGGAGCTTTTCTGAACCAGATCTTCCATGAACTTCTTGGTCAACTCGGGCCGCATGCGCTTCTCCAGGTCGGGCCGCACTTCCTCGAAGCTCTTGGTATCGTGCGCTTCCACCTTGATCAGGTGATAGCCGAACTGCGTCTTCACCGGTTCGCTGAGTTCGCCCACCTTCAGACTGAACGCCACCTGCTCGAAAGTCGGAACCATCTGCTGATGATGGAATGTGCCGAGGTCGCCGCCCTTGGCACCGCTTCCCTGGTCGTCGGACTCCTGGATTGCCAACGTCGCAAAGTCCGCGCCGTCCACCAGTTTTTTTCGCAGTTCCTGGGCCTTCGCCAGCGCCTCGGCGTCGGTCAGATCCTTTTGACCAGGCCGCACCGGAACCGGCGAGCCCTGCATGCGGATCAGGATGTGGCGTGCCTTAACCTGCTCGAACTCGTCCTTGTGGGCATCGTAGAAGCTGCGCACCGCGGCTTCATCCACATTCACGTCCTTCTGTATCTGCTCGGCAGCCATGCCCGCCAGAATATTCTGATTCTGGAATGCAGCCGCCATCTTGAAGGTGTCGCTCTGATCGATCTTGCGGCGTCTTCCTTCCTCCGCCAGCACGATCGTGCGCACTAGGTTCTGTGCGAACTGCGCCCGGACCGGCCCGCGCGCCTGAACGCGGTATTGCTCTGGCAGGGAATCAATGATTGCCTGGAACTGAGCGTAGGTTATCTTCTGGTCCCCGACGGCAATGACCACTTTGTCCGGAGGCAACACCGGCATCGTCGCAGTTCCCGAATGCCCCGCCGTCACGGCCACGGTCGGCTGTGGCTCAGCCGGGTTAGCTCCCTGGCCCGGCTTGGGGGAGGTCGATGCGGCCGGTCGTGTCGCCGCCGCAGACGGCCGAGGCGGCGTCTGCGCCAGTAGCGAGACGATTGGACACACGAATAGCAAACTTCTGGAAAACGTCATTGCTCTATGATAGCAGGCCGGCACTCTCAACCCGTGCCACCCGTCCGTACCAGGAGTACCGCCGGGACTCCGTGTGCCCTGGTGAGTCTTGTTTCCGCGCCGGACGCCTGGCTAACTCTGGTGTGGCTCCGGACCCCGCCCTCCCGCGCCGGTGGACCGGACCTTCGTGATTGAGCGGAGCCGGGACATTCCGGCCGCAACTGACGCTTGCTTCCCCTCTCCGGCAAGGTGAAGATGGAGTTCCAGCGGAATTGTGAAACGCCGCTGGGACCGGAGGTTCCGTTTGATCGAGACCGGATTGCAGGAAAAAGTTGTGGTGGTGACCGGTGCTGCCGCGGGAATCGGCTACGCCACTGCGCGCCGCTTTGCGCGCGAGGGCTGCCGCGTCGCTTCGTGGGACGTCAAAGACGGCCAGGCCGAACCCAACGGCTCGTTCCACAAAGTCGATGTAGCCGATTCGGCATCGGTGGACGCCGCGCTGGCCTCCGTAGTCCAGCAGTGGGGCCACATCCACGTCCTCGTCAATAATGCCGGCATCCTGCGCGATGGCCAGCTTGTCAAAACCAGGGATGGCGTCGTTGCCGGGATCATGAGCGACGAGCAGTTCGACTCCGTGATCGGAGTCAACCTCCGCGGCGTTTTCGTTTGCACGCGGGCCGTCGTTCCTCACATGATCCGCGGCGGCGGAGGCGTGGTGCTGAACGCTTCCAGTGTGGTCGGTCTATACGGGAATTTCGGGCAGACGAACTATGTCGCCACCAAGTCCGGCGTCATTGGCATGACCCGCGTCTGGGCCCGCGAACTGGGAAGATTCAACATCCGGGTCAACGCCGTTGCTCCTGGTTTCATCGCCACCGACATGGTCAAAACGATGCCCGAGAAGATCCTGCAAGGCATGGTGAGTCACACGCCGCTCGGCCGCATGGGGCGCCCCGAAGACATTGCCGATGCCTACCTCTGGCTGGCGTCCGATGCCGCCTCGTTCGTCACCGGTGCGGTGATCAGCGTGGACGGCGGCGTGGTTACGGGCACGTAACTTCGCGCGCCACGCCAAATCATGCTTCTCCAGGATACGATTCACCTGCCGGCCAGGATGGCCCTGAAGCGGGCAGGCGGACGGCGAATGCGGGCAAGCGGACGTGGCCCTCCCCCCAAGGAACGCTTCGGTGGGTGCAATCAGAGATAACTGACGGCGCACGGCGCCGGGGCGGGTAACTTAGCGGCGCGAGTCCTCCCGCCCGCCGGACTTGAGAAAATAAGAGTATGAAGCGCATCTATATTGCCGCGTTCCACCAGTCCAGGTTCGGCAAGCTCATGGGCATGACCGTGCCGGAAATGATCGCCAGCGCCATCGGCGGCACCTGCCGCGAGATCAACGTCCCGGCCTCCGCCCTGGATGTGGCCAGCATCGGCGCGGCCTGCAACTTCACGCTGAACGAACAGGGCCTCCTCGCAGGACTCGTCGCCATGACGCCCGGTCTCGAAGGCAAGCCCATCGAAGCCGTGGAGAACGCGTGCGCTTCGGGGGGGCAGGCCGTGCTCTCCGTGATCCAGAAACTGCAACTTGGAATGGGAGATACTGGCATCGCCATCGGCTTTGAAAAAATGCGCGACGCGGAAGGCCGGATGGACGGCAGGCTCATCGGTAAGGTGCTTGGCTACTTCTCGCACCCCGGCGAACGCGAAGGTAAGCTCTTCGTCTTCCCGCACCTGTTCGCCGAAATCATGCGAGACTATATGTGGGAATACGGCGTGACCGAGGCTGATCTTGCCACCGTTCCCGTGCAAGAGTACGGCAACGCCCGTTTCAATCCTTGCGCGCAGATGAATACGGTGCGCGTCACGCTCGATCAGGTACTGCGCATCGAAGGTCCCAACCGATATGTGGTCGAGGGTTTGCCCCTGAAAACGTACGACTGCTCGCAGATCACCGACGGTTTCGCTGCCCTGATCCTGGCCACCGAAGATGGCCTCGGCAAGCTGGGCCTGCCGCGGACCGGGCACGTGGAAATCGCTGGTTGGGGCCAGGCCACCGACCCGCTGCAAAAAGGCGGCCGCGACGTGCTGCGTCCCGCCGGTGCCTACCGCGCCATGAACACGGCATATGGCATGGCTGGCGCCGACTCGCGCGATGTCAACGTGGCCGAGGTGCACGACTGCTTCAGCGTCATGGGCGCCATCGGCACCGAAGTCATCGGCAAAGCCCCCGCCGGGAGCGGCGCGCGCTACTGGGTCGAAGGCAAAGCGCGGCCCGATGGCGAGTGCGGCATCAACACCTCGGGCGGCCTGATCGCCAAGGGCCACCCCATCGGCGCCACCGGCATCGCCATGATCGGCTGGTCGGCTCTACAGTTGCAGGGCAAGGCCCCCGCCGAAGTCCAGGTCCGCGAGCCGCGCCTTGCTGCCACCTTTAATATCGGCGGCCCGGTTTGCGCCAGCGTCTGCACCGTGCTGCGGGCCAAGGCATGACACCCGCGCCGGGGAGAAGCGAAACCCTCAACGGACTCCGACTCTACTTCGAGGTCCATGGCTCCGGCGAGCCGTTGCTCCTACTGCACGGCTTCTCCGGCTACAGCCAGGACTGGGCGCCGATGGTCCCCGAATGGAGCCCTGAGTTTCAACTGATCATCCCCGATCTCCGTGGCCACGGCCGCTCGAGCCCCCGTGCCCAGCCCTTCCGCCACGATGGAGCAGCGGCCGACGTGCTCGCGCTGATGGATTCGCTGGCGCTGGGCACCTGCAAAGGAAGCGGAGTGAGCGGCGGAGGCAACATCCCGTGCACCTGGCACCCGATTCCCCGAGTGCATCAGCACCATGGTGTTGGTGAGCGCGACCCCCTACTTCCCCGCGCAGGCCGCCCTATCATGCGCCGCGATTCCGATACCCCTGTCCGACGATATGTGGGAACTCCTGCGGCGGCGCCACCCGGGCGGCGACCGGCAAATCCAGGCCCTGATGGCCAGCACGCGCGCCTTCGCCGACAGCTACGGCGATCTGAATTCCACGCCGCCCCTGCTTTCCAGAATCCAGGCCACGCTCATCGTGCAGGGCGACCGCGACCCGCTGTATTCGGTGGAACTCTCCATCGAGATGGCGCGCGCCATTCCTCAATCCGCTCTGTGGATCATCCCCAACGGCGGCCACGTCCCCGTGATGGAGAACGCTGGCCCGAATTCCTGAAAACCGCCGCTCGTTTCCTGCGGGAAGGCTGAAGGCCGCCCTACTGGATGTTGATCCGCCCGTGATTGGACTCCACTCCGTCCTCGGTCAACATCACATCCACCTCGCCCGACCCTCGCAGGGTCAGCAGCACCGGGAACGTGACCGTATCGACGCCTGCCGTCGCACTCGCGTCATCCGCCGATGCCACGCCCTTGATCGGCACCTGCATGCCTCCGATGGAGAGAGTCAGAGCCGAATCGCTCGACTGCTTCCGAAGCCCTGTGGCGTACAGCGTCACCTCGACAGGTCGATCAATCCCCGGATCGATCGCGACGCTCACACAGCTTAAGGGTTGTGCGCCGCATTGGAACACCGTCACGGGAGACTCCCCGAATGGAGGAATCGACATGCGCAGCGCCGTGGCCGCCACCACTCCCTTGCCGTTGGCATTCGCGGTGAACAGCGCAGGGGCCGCGGCCTGTACCTGCATCGCACCGTCCTGCGCGTTTCCCGTAGCGTTGTCGATAAGGTGGAGGGTTGCCCGGCCTGCGGCGGTCTGCCCGGGCACCAGGTAGTTGATCTGTTCGGGAGAAACGTAATTCAGTTGCGCCGGTCGCGTACTGCCACTGCTGTCCGTGATTTGCAGGCTGACACCGCCCAGATTGGTCGGATACGGCGCCACTCCGGCAGCGGTCTGCGACGCCAGACCGCTGCCGTAGAGCGATGCCAGCGATCCCGGCGCCATGTCAGGCGTACCGCTGGCGGCCGACACGCTGACGAATGTGTTGCCTTCCGCCAGCGCTCGCCGAAGGTATGGTTCGACACGCTGCCGCATGGTCTGCGCCGGCGCCACGATCACGGCCGTCACCGTCGCTGCCAGAAATAGGCCGAGATATGACCGCTGATGCATAATTGAGCGCTTCCCTCCCTACCTATACAGACGTCCGCCGGCGGCTTTTTGCGACTGCGCTCACCCTCAAATTGCGCTTTGCGCTATCATCGCCGTTCTCCCCGCCCTTGGCAAAGGCTGGGAGCGGAAGTTGTACTTTCGAACGCGCAAGCGTGCGGCCGGCGCGTAGCGGCCGCCGCGACGGCGGCACGCACCTCAGTGCGGGGCCGCGGAAAGGTGGACAATGCTTTACACCAGACGTGATGTGGGGAAAATCGCGCTCGCCACGTTGCCGGCAGTTCGGGCGTTTGGCGGGACCATGATCAACTCAAAATTCGGCGGTGTTCAGATCGGGGCTATTACCTACAGCTTCGGCGGCATGGATCTGAACCAGGTCACCAAGGCCTATCAGGATATTGGGTTGGGTGAAATGGAACTGATGTCCAACACCGCCGAAGCCGCGGCCGGAGCGCCCAGCTTCGGACCGCGCGCCGGACAAGCCCGCGGCGCCGGCGCACCGGGTCGGGAAGCCCGCGCCGCAGGGTCACCGGGTGGACCCGGCCGCGGCTCCGGCGCGCCAGCCGGCGGCCCGCCGCGCCAGCGCCCGCCACGCCCGCCCATGACCGAAGAGCAGATCGCCGCCGCCCGCGCCCAGCCGCGCGCCCAGGAAATGCTCAAATGGCGCAAGTCCGTCTCCATGGACAAGTTCAAGGACATCCGCAAGAAGGTCAACAACGCCGGCATCGACGTCGCGATTCTCTGCTTCAACATGAACGAGGCCATCACCGACGACGAGATGGATTTCGCCTTCGTCATGGCCAAGGCGCTCGGCGCCAAAGCCATCTCCACCTCCACCCAGGTCACCGTCGCCAAACGCCTCGGACCGGTCGCCGAAAAACACAAGATGTTGATCGGCTTCCACGGGCATGACAACGATGCCGACCCCAATGAGACCGGCTCGCTCGAGAGCTACGCCAAAGCGCTTTCCTACGGCAAGTACAACGGCGTGAACCTGGACATCGGCCACTTCACTTCCTGCAACTACGATGCGGTGGCCTTCATCAAAGAGCACCACGCCCGCATCACCAACCTGCACCTGAAGGATCGCAAAAAGGACCACGGCCCGAACACCCCGTGGGGCGAGGGCGACACCCCGATCAAAGCTGTGTTGCAGCTCCTCAAGAAGGACAAATACAAATTCCCCGCCAACATCGAGCTGGAGTACCGCGTGCCGGAGGGCTCCGATCGCGTGACCGAGGTCAAGAAGTGCCTCGCCTTCTGCAAAGAGGCCCTCACGTAGCAGGCGTCGGGCATCTTCGTCCAGATGCGGCCACATGCCAGCAAAGTACTGGGCGAGTCGGGCGTCGCTGTCCATGCCCAACGTCACACCGGGGTTGGTAGATATAGATGTTATTTTTTTGCGACGCATAAGCTAAGCTGGGGCTCTCAACCCAAGTTGCTTTCTGATGAACGTCTCGATGAGCACCTTAAATCCGATCCTTTCGTTGTTGGGCTTGAAGAATACGCCAACGAGATCGGCCAGAGGTGCTCGCCGAACCATGGTCCGCCCGCAATTCCATGCATCTACGGACCTTCAGCTTCAATTACACTTTTCGGATAGGAATCTTTTTTCTGGACCACTCGAAGTTCGCGGCATCCTTCGCCGCCGATGTAAAGATCGAGAGCGCAGCCTTTATGGCGGATTCTCAGGTTCCATGGGGTGTGCAAGCACTACCGGCACAGTGACGGAGCCCGCCTGGAAGGCGAAGCCCAGCTGGCTCCGAAACGATGATCCAGAATCCGCCACCGCGTGCGGCAGCCGGAACTGACAAAGCTCCGGCCGCGGGCAGTTCGCCGCACCTGGTTCAGGAAGCCGGGCAAGCCCGGAACTCTTGCGAGGAATTCCTGGCCGAATGGCTCCCCGGTTGTAACCTTTTTCTATTTCACCGGTATTGCATTACGTAACAGGAGGCATGTGGAGGACGAGCTGATCATGCAGGAGGTTCGGGCCGGCAACGTGGGCAAGCTCGAGGTGCTCTTCGATCGTCACCACCGGGGCTTGTTTCGTTATTTCATGCACCTCGCCTCCAACCGGGCGGTGGCCGAAGACCTGGTGCAGGAAGTGTTCTTCCGAATCTTGAAATACCGTCATACCTACCAGCCGGAAACGTCTTTCCGGGCATGGATCTACCAGATTGGCCGCAACGCCTATCTGGACCAGGCGGGCAAAGGCAAGGGCGAAGTGGCCCTGCCCGATGACGCCGGCGAGTTGTCGAGCGCCGACACCCTGCCCGACCGCGAGGCGCAGAGTCGCCAGGAGGCTGCGCTGCTACATCGCGCGCTGGCGGCCCTGCCGCGCGAAAAACGGGAGGTGCTCGTCATGAGCCGGTTCCTGGATCTCAAGTACGAAGAGATCGCCTCCGTCCTCAAGTGCGAGGTCGGAACGGTCAAGGTGCGTGTCTACCGCGCGCTGCGCGAGTTGGGCGACCGGTTCTTCGCCCTGAGAGGGGAACGGGCATGATGATCTGCGATCGCACCCGCGAAAAGTTGCCCGAGTTACTCGCCGGCCGCCTCGACGCGGCCACACGCGAGAAAGTCATCGACCATCTGGACACCTGCTCGGCATGCCGCGCCGAAGCCGCCGAGCTCGGTGTGGTGTGGAGAGGTCTCGAAGCCATGTCCGAACCCGAGCCCAGCCAAGCCATGCGTGCCCGTTTCCGCGAGACGCTCGCTGCCTACGAAGAAGGATTTCAGGATGCGCAGCGGCGCCAGGCGCTGGCCATTCCGCCGCGACGTTGGTGGAGCAGTTTCTGGCCCGCGCAGCCCGCCTGGCAGGTGGCGATGGCGGCCGCGCTGGCGGTGGCCGGCGTGTTCGGCGGACATTATCTTGGGGCCCCGCAAGCTCCGGCCCATATCCCCGAAATCGCCCAGCTCAAAGGCGAGGTGGACAATCTGCGGCAGATGGTGGCGCTCTCACTCATGCAGCAGCAGTCGCCCACCGCGCGGCTGCGCGGCGTTACCTACAGTTACCAGGTGGCGCGGCCCGACGAGCAGGTCGAACAGGCGCTGCTCCACGCCGTGAATCACGATTCCAACGTGAACGTGCGTCTCTCCGCGGTGGACGCGCTCTCCAAATTCACCGCCGATCCGGGACTCCGCCGCGCCCTTGTGGATTCCATTCCGGTGCAGGATTCGCCCCTGGTGCAGATCGCCCTGGTGGACCTGCTGGTGCAGGTGAACGCCCGCAATGCCGTGCCCGCCTTGCGCAAACTAACCTCGGACCGGTCCATTGACGAAGCCGTGCAGCAGCGTGCCGCGTCCGGCTTGGCCAAGATGGGAGTCACCCGATGAAACGACTGCTTTTTATGGTCGCGCTCCTGCCCGCCGTGGCTGCGGCGCAACGTCACCGTGATCGCGACTGGCGCTTCGAAGACCGCGAAACGATCCGCCGCAGCTTCGATGTTTCGGCCGGTTCCGGTCCCGCGAAGCTGTTGGTGGACAACATCAACGGCTCCATCCACGTCACCGGCTACAACGGCAAGGACGTGCAGATTTCGGTCGAAAAGCACGTCCGCGCCGAATCCAACGAGGCTCTGGCCGCAGCCAAACGCGAGGTCTCGCTCGACCAGTCACAGCAGGGCAATTCGGTGCGCCTGTATGTCGATGGGCCTTTTCGGACGCGCGCCGGCCTGAATTACCGCGGCGACGAATACTACGGATATGCGGTCGATTTCGACTACGAAATTCAGGTTCCCACGGCCACCGAGCTCATCCTGAAAACGGTCAATCACGGCGACATCCAGGTCAAGCGCACCACCGGCCTCTACGACATTCACGGGTTGAACGGCGGAATCACCATGGAGGAGGTCGCCGGCTCTGGAAGCGTTCGCACCTTGAACGGGCCGGTCAAAGTTACCTTCGCCGCCAACCCCCGCCAGGATTCCGAGTTCCGCACGCTGAACGGCGCCGTAGATATTTACTTTCAACCCGGGCTGGACGCCGACCTGCACTTCCATACCCTGAACGGCGGCATCTACACCGACATGGAACTGACTACCGTTCCGGGCCGGGTCGCGGACGATAACGTGAACGGCAAATTCGTCTACCGTTCCCACCGGCGATCGATGGAGGGCCGCGCCGGAAAGGGCCGCCCGCAACTCACGTTCGATTCGCTGAACGGCAAAATTCTACTGCATTCGAAGGTTCTTTGAGGAATACTCCATGAAACGAAATCTGGCTCCCCTCGGCCTGACACTGGCACTCTGCGCGTTCGCGTACGCACAGGAAAACACGGGCGACCGCGTTGTGGTTCCGGCCCGCAACAGCACCCATCCAAGGATCGTCAAGGCCTCGATTACCAATGGCTCCATCACCGTGACCTCCTACAACGGCAAAGAGGTGATCGTCCAAACCAGGCGGCCGGCTCGCGGTCCGGCCCGCCAGCCGCAGACGTACCAGGGCCTGCGCCGCATCGACATGCCGCGCGGCCTCTCGGTCGAGGAGGAGGATAACGTCATCAATATCCGCAGTTCCACTCCGGACGCCGGCAACGTGGTGATCACCGTGCCGCCGGACACTTCCCTGCAACTGAAGTGTGTACACGGAGCCATCACCGTGGATGGCGTGCGTGGCGATATCGAAGCCGACAGCACCCACGCCGATGTCACCCTGAATAACATCGCCGGCACGGTGCTCGCCAGTTCCACCCACGGAGACGTCAAGGTATCGATGGTCAGCGTGGATCCCGCCAAGCCGCTGTCATTCAGCTCCGTTCACGGCGATCTCGACATCACCCTGCCGGCCGACGTCAAAGCCTCCGTAAAAATGAGCAGCGTGCAGGGCGCCATCTACAGCGATTTCGAAATCCGCCTGGGCGGCGGACAGCCCATCACTGAGAAGTCCAATTCGCCGGACGGCGCCTTCCGCGTGCGCATTGACCGCACGATTTACGGCACCATCAACGGCGGCGGCACGGAGGCCAGTTTCCACACCGTCCACGGAAAGATCCTGCTGCGCAAGAAGTAACCCCTCACACGTCCTGGTACTTTCCTTCGCCCTGCTGTACATGACCCTGGTTTAACTGGGCCAGGTACAGCAGGTGGCCGTCGGGATCCTTGAATCCCACAAACGAACCCGCCTTTCCCGTATTCACCGGCCCGTCGAACTCCACTCCTTTGGCCGACAGGGTTTTCATCGCCTCGTGGATATCTCCAGAAAGTTCGAGCCCAATGGCCATCCCTCCTTCCACTGCGGGCGACCCTTCGTTCACCGGGTGCAGCCCAATGGTGAGTCCCTTGCCCAATTCCACGGCCGCCCAGTTGTTGCCGAACCGGTAGGCCAGCTTCAACCCCAGCGTTTCCGCATAAAACCGAACCGCCCGGTCCATGTCCCTCACATAAATAGTCACGTTGCCGCTCGCAAACATACAGCCTCCGTTCAGGCATGGCGCGTCCACGCCGCCCACCAGCATCTAGCAGATGCGGCTAAGAGAGCCATTTTACGCCCGCAAAGGTGCCACTTATGACGATCGACCGTCGGTCCCGCCGCCCGCTATATCTTCCGATCTGCGACAACCTGCGGCGTTCGTTGGCGCGCGGCTATCTGACCCGCTGGACGTTACGCGCGTCCATCTGCCCGAGCCGCTTCGCGCCCCGGTCTCAGAGGCTGCGTAGATGGAAGCCGCCATCCACGTTCAACACCTGCCCCGTCGAGTAGTCGAGCAGGCCGTCGGCGATCGCCCGCACCGCCTTGGCGACATCGCAGCCCTCGCCCATACGCCGCTGCGGCAGCAGGCCGGCCGCGATCTTCTCCTCGTACACCTTCTCCACCCGCGCGATCATATCCGTGCGGACGATGCCGGGACGAATCTCGAACACCTTCACCCCGGTTTCGGCCAGCCGCTGCGCGTACAGCGCCACCGACATGCTCAGGCCCGCTTTCGAAATGCAATACTCGCCGCGGTTGACCGAAGCCGTGTAGGATGAAATCGACGTAATGAACACGATGCGCCCGTCGCCTCGCTCAGCCATCCATCGCGCGGCCGCCTGCGTCAGAAAATGGGGCCCCTTCAGGTTCGTCGCGATCAGCTCGTCGAAGCTTTCCTCGGTGGCCTCCAGCAGGTCGCGCCTTTCGCGCGGCGCCATGCCCGCGTTGTTCACCAACAGGTCGAGCTTCTCGAAGCGCTCGCGCGCGAACAATACCAGCGCGGCGCGATCCTCATGACTACCGATGTCGCACTGAAAAATATCGCAGCCCGTCTCGTAGCGCAATTCTTCAGCAGCATCTCTGCGGCCGCGGTAAGTTCCGATCACGTCGTGCGTTTTAGCGAGCTCCGTCGCGATGGCACGACCGATTCCACGGCTGGCGCCGGTCACAATGCTACCGGGTCTGGGCAAGGGCAGCTTCGATTCCTTTCGCAATCTCCTCGAAGGTGAACGTCTCCACGAAGGGCACGCCGTTCACAAGCACGGTCGGGGTGTGGATCACGCCGCGGCCCACACCGTCCTGGTAGTTCCGCTCCACGGCTTCGGCATACCTGGCGTTCCCCAGCGCGGCCACCGCATCGTCCGCATTGACAGCGTGCTCGCGCGCGAAGTCCGCCAGCCGCTGATTGAAATTCTCCACCGTGATTTCCCGCTGGTGCGCGAACATGTGCCGCCGATACTCCAACCCCAGCTTCGGATCTTTTGCGGCGAAGAAGCGCGCCGCCACAGCGGCCGTTCGCGCCCACGCGTGCTTCGCCAGCGGGAAATCGCGATGTACGAATTCCACCCGGTCGCCATACTTGGGTAGAATCTGCGTGTCCATCATCTGCCGGAACTCCGCGCAATCGGAACACTGCAAATCTTCATAGATAACCGCCCGCACCGTGCTTCCGGCCCGGCCTTCGGTCATTCCCTGCGCGAACAGCGCCGCGCAGGAGGCGAGTAACACGGCCACCGGCCCCTGCCAGTTCATATCCGGACGGGATTGTCCAGCACGAAAGTCAGCCGCGTCTCCGAAGGGATGCGGACCTGCTGCCCCTTGGTGATCACCTGGGCGCCCGCGCCCGCCGCGCCGCCTGCCGCCGCACCGACTGCCGCACCTTTCCCGCCGCCGGCAATCGCGCCGATGATCGCACCCAGCGCCGCGGTCCCGCCCGCCACTTTGGCCGTACGCTCCCCGCGCGAAGAGCTTTCCTGCGTCACCGTCTGCGTATTCACGTCCACCGGCTGTCCGTTCACGCGAATCGATACCAGGTCAAGCGTCAGCTCCGAACGCCCGGTGAGCTTGCCCGATTCCTTCGAGTCCACCAGCTTTACGACTATGTCGGCGCCGCGCGGAATCAGCTCCTCGCCATTCGTATTCCTCACCGGCTCGTCAAGGCTGGCCGCAAACGTCTGCCCCACGCGATTCACTTCCGAATCCACCGCGTCGATCATTCGCACCACCAGGTTGGTGCCCGCGGGCAGCTCAACCGATCCGTGCGCCAGCGCCGGAGCCGGCGCCGCCATCCGGCCCGAATCCGTCGGATCCGGCCGCAGAATGCCGCTATTGTCGGGACGGTTTTCGGGACGACTGTCGGCATGCCGCAGGGTAGGCCGCGGCTCGTCCGCCGAAACCGAGGCGGGCGCTCCGCCGAACTCGATCCGCTCCACGTCCGACACGTCCACCGTCTCTACGCGGTCACCCACTTCCATCTTGACCTGCCGCGGCGAGCCCCCCAGGTATGTGCCATGGACGACGCGGCCGTTCTTCAGCGTCACCGTATCCGCCGACAGGCAGCTCACCACGGCTGTAACCGCAATTGCAACGTAAAACAGGCGCATAACTTACCCTCAGTCCTTACGACGCATCAGTCCTCGAATTAGTTTACGCCCGATTGCCGCGGCGCTCGAACGACAGCGACTGCACCACTTGCCGCCCCCGCTCAACTGCCTGACGGTAAATGCCTTCGCTCTCTTCGGCCGTGTAGTGCAGGTCCGCCCGGTGATAGTATTCCAGCCCTTTGCCCACGGCATAGGTGCCGGCATACGCGATCGCCCCCTTAGGAATCAACCCCCCGCCCAAGGGAATCTTCCCGGCCAGCTCGCGCGCCACCGCGCGCCATCCGAATGCGCTGCCGACAATCGAGATGACCTCGCCGCGCTGCTGCGAAAACCCGATCTCCTTGCCGCACGCCCCCGCAATCAGAAACGCCATGCGGATCTGGTTGGCGGTCAGGAAAGCCGTGTCCGATGCGAACTCACCGAAGGCCCACGGCAATTCGATCAGGTTCGGCACCACGTTCGGCAGTGCGGTGGCAATGGCAAACAGGGCATTCTCGCGCGCCACCGCCTGCACAATGCGCTCCACCACCGTGCGGCGAAACGCCGGAAACTGACGTGCCATCGGCAGCCCTAGTTCCTCGTTCTCCTTCAGCACAGCCGCCACCGATGCCGGGATTTCGTCGGGATCCAGTCGGAAGGTTCCCTTGACCGGATCGATCGTCTTGTCATAAAACACCAGGTCCACCTCTGGCGGTGGCGTCGGATCGGCGGCGCGATGCACGTACCCGCGCGATTCCGGGTCGTCGGCCGCGGCAAAGAGAACCGCTTCCATCTCTTCGTACTCGCGCGGGCCCGAGGCCACCAGTCCCACGTGCAGCCGCCGTTCGCCGCGCTTGCGCACTTCATCCGGATTCAACATGCTGATGGCGGCACGCGCCTGTCTGATCGCTTTTAACATAGGAGGAGGGCTTGATCCCTTTGCCATTCTACTCCGCGACCGCTGCACCCACGGGCAAAGCCGTAACCAAACGCCCGAAACGGTTTTCGTCAGTCTGGCTGGCGGGCGCCGCGGAGGCGGAACACCACCTGTAATCGCGTCCGCCAATCCAGCCCCAGCCCCACCCGTTCCACATTCACCGCCGGTGAGAAAAAGCCCAAAACCGTTTCCGAGGTCGGATGGAATTCAAGCGAGGGCGACACCAGCAGCAGCCGCGGCGGCTCGGACCGCAGAGGGATCCCCGGAAAATAGCCCTGCGCCGCGAACTCGCCCCGATCGAGGTGCCACTTCACCCGAATCCAGTAGTCCAGCGCTTGAAGGGGAAGGTGCAGATCCGCAGTGGCTTTCAGTTCCACCACCGCCAGGCGACCAGCGCGATCCACCGCCAGCAGGTCCATGATCCCGCGCTCGCCCGCGGCGAAGGCCGGCACCTGGCCGTAAACGGGCGCAGGCAGCAGCGACGCATCGATGGTCTCGAGGTCGGCGCGCGCCTGCGACTCCAGCCACGCCTCGGGGTATTGCCGGTATAGCGGATGCCCGTGGTCCACCGCCTCGGGCGACCGCCAACGCTCGAGTTCCGCCACAATGCGCTCCAGTTCGGCGGTATCCTCCACGCGCGCCGGCCGCCGCTTGTCGAGCCCGTAGCGCAGCTCTCCGCCGGACACCTCGGCAAACTCCACGCCGCGCACCCGCAGGCTTTCGCGGCCATCGTGCTTCGGAATGCGCTCCACCCCAGGCAGCATGGCGATGCGCTGCCACACATCATGCCGGTTCCCCTCCGCCCGCCGGCACGGCTCCAGGCGCGTATCCAAGTTGCCGTGATCACTCGGGTCCACGCGAAGCACGAAGTCCTCCTCAGTGTACGAGAACAGCTCGTAACGGGCCGCTTGCGGGTCGAGGCACAGCAGCCGCAGGGCCGCCGCCCGCTCCCGTCCGGCGGGAACGTACACCGCCACCCCTTCCACCGTAATCCGGCGTTCCCGCGAACGTAGGTACGACAGCCAGATCAGTCCAAAGGTCAGCACCGCCGCCGCATCCCCGTCCGCCGGACAGGCGATCGCCGCCCACGCGTGCTGCCCATAACGCAGAAACGCGCGCGGAAACGCCGGCGAGAGGCTGAACTCCAGGTTCGCCTCCGCGCTCAGTTCCGCCAGGTTCCACGACGGAAATTGCCGCCGCAGAAACAGCCGGAAGCGTTCCCGAAACACTAGCTTGCCACTGCGCCGGCCCATTTCGGCCCCGGCGCGACGCCCCAAGTCCAGCAGATAGAGTTGACCTTGCCGCCCGCCGAACCGCTCCACTTTCAGTTCCAGCCGCGCTGGCGTGGATTCCTCGATCCCGACCACCCGCCGTGCGAGGTTCCGGGTGCGGTCCCAGGCCTGCAAGGTGAGCCGCGGGCCGCGCTCCTCAATGGCGAAATTCTCTTTCGTGAGGGCGATCAACTCTTCGCCCGGCTCCATCAGCGCCGGCTGCCGGCAGTTCTTGAGGAAGGCTTCGATGGCGTCCTTCACTCGCCGAACCTCGCCCTGTGACGTTCGGGTCCCACCGCCGTGGCGACCGCCGCCAGCACGAACACGACGCCGGCGGTCGTCGCCATGGCAGTTGCGTAGCCGCTCTGCCGCGCCAGCACCGCTTCGAAATAACCCACGTAGCTGCTGGCCAGCACTCCCACCTGGTAGCCAAACCCCGGTAGAAAACCGCGTACCGAATCCGGCGCCAGTTCGGAAAGGTGCGCCGGAATCACTCCCCACGCCCCCTGCACCAGAAACTGCATCAGGAATCCGCCGGCGAAGAGCAGGCCCACCGTGGGCGCGTAGGCCCACAACGGGATGACCGCCACCGCGCCCAACAGCGCGATCACCATGGTGCGGCGCCGCCCGATGCGGTCCGACACCAGCCCGCACAACGTGCCGCCGATGATCGCCCCCACCATGGTGAACGCACTCAGCACGTTCTTCTCGCCCACGTGGAACGCCCACTGCCGTTCCAGAAACGTAGGGTACAGGTCCTGGGTGCCATGCGAGGCCAGGTTCATCGCCGTCATCAGCAGCACGATGTACAGAAACAGCTTCCAGTGCGAGAGGATGACGCGGCCCAGCTTGCCCCAGCTTTCCTGCCGCGTCTTGCGCCAGACTTCCGATTCCTTGACGTGCATCCGTACGAAGATCGCCAGCAGCGCCGGCAAACCACCCAGGAAAAACAACGGACGCCATCCCAGCTTTTCAAACAGAAAGAAGTTGCACACCGAAGCCAGCAGAAAGCCCATGGCGTACCCCTGCTGGAGAAAACCGGAGAGCAGCCCGCGCAGCCGCAGCGGCACTTTTTCCATGGCCAGCGACGCGCCCACTCCCCACTCGCCCCCCATGCCGATGCCGAACAGTGCGCGCAGCACCAGGAAGGTGCTGTAATTCGGCGCGAGGCCCGAAAGGATCTCCACCACCGAGTAGAACACCAGGTCCAGCATCAGCGGGAGCCGCCGACCGTAGCGGTCTGCCAGCAGCCCGAACAGGAACGCCCCCACCGGACGAAACGCCAGCGTGACGGCCAGGGTGAGGGCCATCTCGACGTCGGACTTGTGAAATTCCCGTCCGATGGCCGTCAGGCACGACACCACCAGGAAGAAATCAAACGCATCCAGCGTCCACCCCAAATATCCGGCCAGCAGTGCGGACCAATGGTCGCTGGCGGCCGAGTTTCGATTGCTCACGTGCCCGCCATGGTAGCATTCTAGGGCGGTTGGCCAGCAAGCCCTCAGGCGCCGTACAGCACCGGCTCTTCGACCGCTTTGGCCCGGCGATCGTTCGCGATCTCCTGGACGATATACGGCGGGCGCTGTTTCACCTCTTCGAAGATGCGTCCCAGGTACTCCGCAATGATGCTCAGGCAGAACAGTTGCACGGCTCCCAGAAAGAGCACCGCTACCAGCAAAGTGAGAAACCCGCGGGGCGCCTGCGGCAACAGGAAATAGAACAGCACGTAAAGCAGGATGGCCAGCCCCGTCAGCAGGGTGATGAAGCAGGCCAGCATCGAAATCATCTCCAGCGGCTGATAGGAAAACGAGAACACGCCGCGTTTCGCCCACCGGATGTTGTCCAGTATCGAGTTGGTGGACTCCCCCGAAAACCGCTCCGGCCGCACATACGGGATTCCGGTCTGCCGGAACCCGACCCAGGTTCGCAGTCCGCGGAGGAACCGGTCGCGCTCCGGCATTTGCAGAATGCTTGCCACCACGCGTCGGCTCATGATGGAAAAATCGCCGGCATCGAGCGGCACTTCCAGGTAGGACAGGCGCCGATAGAGCCGGTAGAATGCCCGGCGGGCGGCCTGCATCAGCCTGCCTTCGCGGCGCCGCTCGCGCACGCCATACACCACATCGAACCCTTCCAGCCACCGCGCCACCAGCGAAGGAATCACCTCGGGCGGATCCTGCAGGTCGCCGTCCATCAGAATGACGCCATCGCCCTCGGACTGCCGCATTCCGCTGGTAAACGCCATCTGCGATCCGAAATTCCGGCTGTGCGTGATCACCGTCAGTCTCGGGTCCCGTGCCGCCAAATCGGCCAGCAGTTCGCCGGCATTGTCGGGACTGGCATCGTTGACATAGATAATCTCGTAATGGGGCGAGATCGTGCGCAGGATCGCCGTCAACCTGCGGTACATTTCGTAAACGCTGCCGGCGTCGCGATAACAGGCTACCACCACGGAAATCTTCTTGTGAGTCAGCACACCGTTTGCTCCAGGTACGTCAGCACGCGCGCCGCAATCGCTTCCCCCGTCAGCCCCTCGCGCGCACGCAGAAACGCCTGGCTGCCGCTCGCGTGCGCAAAACCGTTCGCCGCCGCGAAACTGGAGAAGGGTACCGGCACGCCGTTCTGCGCCATCCACTCGCCGATGGCCGACCCGAACCCCCCGTATTGGCCATGTTCTTCGATGCTGAATACCGGAACGCCGCGGCCGCAGCACTCGCGCAGCATCACGCTATCGAGCGGTCTTACGGTATGCATGCTGACCACGCGAACGTGGACCGAATCGCGGCGCAGCAGCCGTGCCGCTTCCATCGCCACCGGTAAAATACCGCCGGTCGAAAGCAGCACGCCGTCCGCTCCTTCCTCGATCAAGATGGCGCGGCCGATCCGAAAATCGGGCCGCTGCCGATGGACCACCGGGTCGCCAGCGCGCCCGAGCCGCAGGTAAACCGGCCCGCCGTGTCTGCCGGCCGCCATCACCGCAAGTTCCGCTTCCACCGGGTCTGCCGGACAGACGACGGTCATGTTCGGCAGCATCCGCATGGCGCCGATGTCCTCCAGGCCATGGTGGGTCGCGCCGTTCGGCCCGTAGCTGAACCCGCCGCCCACTCCCACCACCGTGACCGGCAGATCGTGGTAGCACACGTCGTTGCGGACCTGTTCCAGGCACCGCAGCGTCGCGAACGGGACAATGGAATAGGCCAGCGGACGGTATCCCGCCATGGCGAGGCCCGCCGCCACCCCGATCATGTTCGCCTCAGCCACGCCGGCGTTCACAAATCGCCCCGGAAACCGTCGAACGAACTCGTCGAAGATCTTGAAACCGAGATCGCCGGTGAGCAGCACGGTTCGCTCGTCCCTTTCGGCCAGCGCGGTCAAGCCCCTGATGAAGGCGTCTCTCATGCTGCTTTACACCGGAACGGACGCGGGGGAGCCCGGTTCCTCCACTTCCTCGAGCGCGCGTCGCAGGTCGTCCGCGCTGGGCGGCCGGTAATGCCATTCCAGGTCGTTCTCCATAAAGGAGACACCCTTGCCTTTGGTGGTGTGGGCGATCACCGCCGACGGCCGCCGCAATTCGAACGGCACCCCATCGAGCGTCTGCCTGATCGAGCACGGATCGTGACCGTCGATCTCGAGGGCGCGCCACCCGAAGGCCTTCCACTTGTCCGCCAGCGGCTCCAGGAACGAATCGGTGCGGCCCATCGCCGACCATTTGTTGTAATCGACAATGACCACCAGGTTGTCGAGCGCGTACCGGGCGGCGAACACGGCGGCCTCCCAGACGCTGCCTTCGTTGCACTCCCCGTCCCCCACGAGCACGAACACGCGATAGTCCGCGCCGCGAAGTTTGCCTGCCAAAGCCAGTCCCGCGCCCATCGAAAGCCCGTGTCCGAGCGATCCGGTGGCGGCATCGATGCCCGGCGCGCACTCCGGCCCGGGATGTTCGGCGAGCCGGCCGCCATCCACCGCATATTCGCCCAGCAACGCATCATCGAGGAAGCCGCGTTCCCGCAGCGCGGCGTAGTGCGCCATCGCCGCGTGGCCCTTGCTCAGAATGAAACGATCACGCGCCGGATCCTCCGGCGTTCGCGGGTCCACCCGCAGCGCCGAAAAATAGAGCCCGGTCAGCAGATCCACCACCGAGAGCGCCGAAGCCACATGCGGAGTCCGGCCGGCATGGGCCATCCGCAACACCGTCGCTCGAATTCGGCGGGAGCGCAGGCCCAGGGCCTGCAACTCCGCCGGCGGATTCATGCCGTGGCGCGCTTCTTCCATTCCGTGCATTGCCGATAGCCTTCGGAGCGGTACCACTCGATGGTCCGCGCAATCCCCTCGGCAAGGCGTATCTGCGGGGCCCATTTCAACGCCCGCCTCACCTTGGTGGCGTCCGCCAACCAAGTCTCCGAATCCCACGTCCGGGCCGGCATGCTGCCCCAGTTGACCTTCACCCGAGCGCCCGTCGAGCGTTGCACCGCGCGCACGACGTCCCGCACCGTCGATTGGATCCCCGTGCCGATGTTGAAAACCTCGCCGTGCTGCAAACTCAACTGGCCGATCTGAAGATAGGCCTCCACCACATCGTCCACGTGGACGAAGTCCCGCGCCGTATCCGGAGAGACCATATCCAAGGCTTTGCCTTCAAGGCAGCGCTGGATCAGGGTGGGAACCAGGCGCGACGGCTCCTCATACGGTCCGTAAACCGAAAAGAGGCGGAACACGTTGATCGGCCGGTGGTCGGCCCGGGCCATGTGCTGCGACACCAGCGTTTGCGCGGCCTTCGCCACGGCGTAGTAGCTGTTCGGCTCCAGCACGTCCGTTTCGCGCATCGCGAATTGTTTGGAGCCGTACTCGGAGGAACTACCGGTGTTGACGAACACCTTGTAGTCCACTTCGGCGCACGCTTTGAGCAGGTTCCAGGTCCCGAAAACGTTGGTCAGGATGATATCGTCTGCATCGGTCTGCGATGGGTAGGCCCCGTGCACGGCCAGGTGATAGATCACCGTCGGCTGAATTTCCGAAACCAGGTCCCGCAGATGCCCGCAGTCGTTCAGGTCGCCGGCGTGCAGGTTCACTCGCCCCTCGAGCCCCGCAAGCCGCCAGGGAACGCCGCGCGAGCGCACGAGCGTGTGCACCTCGCAACCGATTTCCGCCAGCTTCCGGGTGAGACAGGAGCCGACGAATCCGGACGCTCCCGTGACGAAGAAACGCTCGTTCAGAAGGTTCATTGGGGCGCCTTGGTGACCGGTAAATGGAGAAAGTCACAGTCCTGGAGCAAGGCTCCGTAGGGTCGGTGCAACGTCGGGATCCCCACCGAGAACAGGCCCGCGGCGGCCACCAGGCTCTCGATCTGCGCCGCCGTGCGGGGAAATCGACCCCGGTCCAGCCGGCGCAGCAGCTTTGCCTGCCACCCATCCGAAGGCTGGAACACCGGGTCGATGATATGAATCGTGCCGCCTGGCCGGAGACAACGGTGCAACTCCGGCAGGATTCCCGACAACTCCCGGTCGTCGAGGTGATGCACCGTGGCGGCGAACAGCACCTCGTCGAAATGGTTGTCCGGAAACGGGCGCGAACGCAGGTCGGCGCAGACGAAGTGCATATTGGGATGGGCGCCATAGGCCCGCGCGGCGCTTTTCACCGCCGCGGCGTTCACATCCAGGCCGTAATACTCGTATCCCAGGAACGCGTCCGCCAGGTGGCCCGTCGCGCAGCCGAAGTCGAGCAACCGGCCCGAGGGCGCCAGCACCGACGAGTACAGGGCCCGCTTGAACTCCGGCGCTCCCAGGACGTACTGCACCATGTTCCAGACCGCCGGCGCCAACATACCGACATTCTATTGGGATGGATTCCGCCAGGTCACGATCCTTTTGGCTAACCGTAGTAGCTAACGTTAGTGAACGTCAACGCGGCCGGCCGAGGTGACTTCCAGCAGCAGGCAATCTCCATATCGGCCAGCGTACTCGCCAAGCAGCTTCATCGCCGCGCCGTCGTCGGCCAGTTTGCGGATGAGCCAGTCGGTGGGGAAAGCGTAGGGGCCAAAGACCAGAAACTTGCGATGCGAAGTTTGAAAGGTCGCTAACTCAGCCAGGTTGCCGCGAAGGGGAAACCAGCGCCGCGCACGTCGAAAGTCCTGCTCGAATACATCCGAGCTGGTGTAGTGCAGCGCCGCCGGCCGATCGGTCAGATAATAAGTCCTCGCGAGCACGTCGGCCCTTTCGTAGTGTTGCGCTTCCAGAAACATCAATCCGCTCGACAGCACGATCGGCAGGTCCGGAGGCAGCATCTTGAGGTTCAGCAGGGGCAGGCTGGAATCTGCCGTCTCGTGCGTCGCCCGATACAGCCACACTGTCGAGCTTCCCAGAAACCAGGCGCAGAAAAGCACAAAAAGCGAGGCGGCCGCCACCGCATTTCCGTCCGACCCCCGGAACACCATGCCGGTCAGCAGGATGCTCACGCCGATCACCGCGGCGAGTCCGTAGCGGTCCATGAACACGCCCCGGGTTGCCATCGCAAAAGCGAGCGCGACCAGCGGCACGAGAACCAGGCCGCCGGCGACGATCGTTTCATGGAACCGTAGGCCCGGCCCGTCGGACGGCGAACGCGGTCCCGCGGCTACCGCCCGGCCGGCGTTCCGTGCCAGGATGCCGGCACCCAGTGCCGCGACGATCATCCACGCCGCCGGACCAAACAGAGACGTGTAACACTTCGCAATGGAATTCAAGTCCGCCTGGAAGATCGGGCCGCCCATGGTAAATGAACGGATCGCCGTCGTCAGAGGCAGATATAAGAGTACAGTCAGCGCCGGCAGTGAAATGGCGGCCCAGACCGATAGGTCGAGCTTACGGCTGCGCCACGTGCGCGCCAGTTCACCCATACCGAAAGGTACCAATAAGAAAACCGCATAACAATGCGTGCTGAGTGCGGCCGCCAACCCCAGAGTAAGTGCCGGTAGCCATATCCGACGCTGCCCTCGATCCGCGCATCGCTGCCATGCAATCAGCGCGATCCCGCAGCACCCCAGGACGATTCCGTAGGCCCGCGCTTCGGACGCATAAATGTATGCCCCCGTCAGCATGGGAAACAGCATCGCCAATAAACCGTATAGGCGGCCGCAGCGAGGGGACACAAAAAGGTAAAGGCAAATGCACATTACCAGAAAACCGGCCATCTGCGGGAGCCGGGTGGCGATGTTGCCGTCCCCGAAGACCTGGTGCGCCGCGCGGGTCAGCACGTACAGTGTAGGCGGGTTGAAGTCGGCTCCGTCCTTCAGCGCATCCCACATCACGGCGAGACTGGGAAGCCGCGACATGTAGTAGGTATGAAGCTCGTCGAACCACAGCCGCCGCATGGCGCGGATGGTTGTGAAGACCCAGTAAATCAAGCTGACTTCCACGAGTAAGATGGGCGTGGCTCGCTCTAAGTGCCAGGCGAGTCGCATGGCCCCCGGTAAGATATGCCTGGCGGGGGCAGATGTCATCTGCATTACGCGCTCATGTTACCATTTTTGAGTCTCTAACTTGCCAACTGGCGCCGAAATCATGCCGTCGGTCCCGCCCGTCATCCACCGCCCCGGACTGAACGGTTATCACCCGGTAGTGGAAACCCTGCTAACTATCGTTACCATTGAGATCAGCTGCTGTGGGCGCTACCGTCATGGCTATGCCGGTCGGAGGCACATGCCCAAATAAACGAATTGTGACTAGGCGGCTCGGGTGGAGCGGACTCGTGCTGTGCCTCGCGGCTTCGACCTATCTGTTTCCCTTCGTGCGCGTCCTGTTTCGCGTGGGAGACGAAGGGTCGATTGTCTACCCCGCTCAACTCGTTGCCCAGGGTGCCGTGCCATACCGCGATTTTTTCATCGAAAACATCGGCCCGGGGTCCTTCTACTTTCTTGCTGCCTTCTTCAAGCTCTTCGGAATCACTTGGGTTGCCGCGCGGTTCGCCCTGCTGCTCACGGGAGTATCAACCGCCGTCCTGGTGTTCTGGATGACGCGCAGAGTTTACTCTGGCGCTTTCTCCATTCTCCCGCCAGTGCTCGTCCTGGTCACCGAGATACCGTCCTGGACGGCTGCGAGCCATCATTGGGACAGTAATCTCTTTGGCTTGCTGTCCGTGGCCGTATTCTTCCTGTGGCAGGAACGGCGCCGGGATGGCCTCCTTCTGTTAGCGGGTGCGCTGGCCGGAGTTACTTCCTGTTTCATGCAGCAGAAGGGATTGTTGATCTGTCTGGGCCTGTTGGCCGCACTACCCTGGGTGTGTTGCGGCCAACGGCCGCTGAAACGCTCGATTGCCCTGTTGGCCGCCGGATACGCTCTCACAGGAACCGTGGTCGTGGCGTTGTTCCTCTTTTCCGGGGGGCTTTCCGATTTGATCCGGGATACCGTGCTGTGGCCACTCACCACGTATCACGGCATCAATCGAGTGGTTTACGGACGCGCGTTTGGTGATATGTGGCGGTACTGGGGCGCGGTTTGTGGCGCATTGCTTCCGCCTGCTCCAGCGGCCTTTGCGAGGCTTCTTTTGTTGACCCCGACACTGATCGTTGTCGCGATCCCCGTGCTTCTGCTCTCTCTGGGCGTCTTCAGCCGGTTTGTGGACGGGGGATCTGCCGGGCTCTTCGGGCCGTTGGCGCTGCCGTACTGGACGGCGGGCGCCGGCCTGTGGCTTTCCGAGCTTCACCGTCCGGACGTTTTTCATCTGGTCTTCAGTTCGCCGCTTCTCCTCATCGTCTGCTTCCATGCCTGGAATGTCTGCCTGGCACGCCTCCACACGGTGAGAACGGCAGCGATGGTTTTCGCCGGCGTATCGATGCTTGTCTGGGGCGTGGTAATTGCGATTCCGACACTCAACGCGCATCCTGTCGTCACTCGGCGCGGACCTGTCTATCTTCAGCGGCCGGACGCTGCGTTAGCCTTTCTACATCAGCACCTCCATTCCGGGGAAGAAGCGTTCGTCTACCCGTACTACCCGATGTACTACTTCCTGGCCGACCTCCGGAATCCCACCCGCCACACCATCATGTTGTACAACCTTCAAACAAGGGAGCAGTTCCGGGCAGCTATTGCATCCCTCGAGAAAAAGAAGGTCCGCTACGTCCTGTGGGATACCCTGGTCGAGGACCGCAACATGAAATTCTGGTTTCCCTACTACCAGTCCCCCCCGCCGGATGAGCACTGGATGGAGCGTTATCTGGAAGCCAGATACGTACTGGAGGAAGTGAAGAACGGATTCCGTATCATGCGTCGCAAGGATGATGCCACTGTCCCGGACAGCGAGCATGCGGGCCTCACTGCTGTTCCCGAGTTGTGACGAAGCCACCGCAATCCCTTTCGTCAACACCGTCAGCCATCGCGGCTCAATGGGGCTGCTCCGCGAGCGCGCGGAACGCGAAATGGAGCGTGAACTCGCCGCCCACCTGCTCCTGCTCGAAGACGACTTCCGGCGCCGGGGCCTGTCCCCGCAGGAAGCCCGCCTTGCCGCGCGCCGCGCCTGCGGCGGCGTGGAGCAATCGCGGGAACGGCATCGCGAAGCCCGCTCCCTAGTGTCCTGTCACGTAAATGTCTTTATCCTTCACGGGCGGCATCAGAGAGGCATGTCGGAAGCTCGGCGGCGGCTATTTGGAGGCGTTGAAGCCTTCTGCTAATCCGACAAAGGCGGAGAATCCAAGCTGCTTAAGGGCAGTGGTTACGGTCTCGGTCGGAGCGAGACCCAGCACTCCGAGAACAAGGCCGTTCGGAAATGAGAAGTGATCATCGCGGATTTCCCCATGGTGCTCTTGCAACGTGGGAAGAACGGCCAAGAGGTTGCCCAAGCGGTCCTCCTGGTCAGTTACGTCGTAACAGGTAACGGCTCCTGTCTCCCGGTGATCGACGGTCCGATGGGCGGCCCAGACGCGCACACAGGCAGCCTTGTTGAGGATGCTGGCAACAGCCCACACAGGAGCTGTTTGTGCGGCAGCTTCGATACGGTCTCCGTAGTTTGGGTCCACGACTACAGTTGCATTGGTCATTTCACCGGCGCCTCCTGTGCTTCTCTCACGCGCTCGATCTTCCGCAGGATGGTCTTGGGTTTTGCCACCCAATGAAACGGACGTGGATGCTTGTTGTTGTCACGGATGTACTCCCGAATCGCTTTAACCAGTTCGGGGACACTCCGGAACGTGCCCCGCCGGATTCGCCGCCGCGTGATTTCCGCGAACCACCTTTCGATCTGGTTCAGCCAAGAAGCGCCTGTTGGGGTGAAGTGCACGTGATAGCGGGGCTTCTCGGTGAACCAGTTGCGGACAGCGGGATGCTTGTGGGTGCCGTAGTTGTCTAGAATAATGTGCACGTCCAGGTGGCGCGGAACCGATGCTTCGATTCTGTCCAGAAAAAGCAAAAACTCTTGATGCCGATGTCGCGGTTGGCATTGGCCGATGACCGTACCCTCCAGGACGTTCAAGGCGGCAAACAGCGTAGTCGTTCCGTGCCGCTGATAATCGTGCGTCTGACGCTCCGGCAGTTCAGGGCGAAGCGGCAGAATGGGCTGCGTCCGATCCAACGCTTGAATCTGACTCTTTTCGTCTACGCTCAGCACTATCGCCTTGTCCGGCGGATTCATGTACAACCCGGTAACGTCTCGGAGTTTGGCCACGACATCAGGATCGGTGCTGAACTTGAACGACTCGACCCGATGTGGTTGCAGCTTGTGTTTTCTCCAAACGCGTTGTACTGTCGAACGGCTTACCCTTTGGGCTTTAGCCATCGTCCGAACACTCCAATGAGTTGCGTTCGTCGGCTTCGTTTTCATGGTGGCATCCACGATGGCCGCTTCCTTATCCGCCGATATAACTTTGGGCCTGCCGGTTCGCGGTTGATCCTGGAGGACGCCGCCCAACCCTGTTTCCTCGTACCGCCGGCGCCACAACAAAACCGTAGGAAGTGTCGTCGAGAGTTGGCGTGCAAGAACCTTATTGGGCACGCCATCCGCGGCTCCCAACAGAATTCTAAGGCGCAACACAATACTCTGTGGGGTGGCGCGATGGCGGGTGATCGCGATCAGCTCGTTCCGCTGAACGTCAGAAAGTGACAACGCCTTTGCTGGCGGCCGGGGCATCGTATTCCATTATGCCCCTGCCGACCCAAAAGGTAAAGACATTTAAGGGACAGGACACCAGACCGTGATCCGCCCCGGCGTGGGTACTTTCGATTACCTGTACGGAGTGATCTTGCCGCAGCAGACCGGCTTCAGCTACACCAATACCTACGTCTCCACCAACAACAGTTATCTGGATCCCGCCGCTACGCTGAGCAATCCGTTTCCCAACGGCCTCTTGCCACCGAGGGGCGCGGCGCAGGGCGTGAACACCAACCTCGGCAGAGCGTGACGTACCTGAATCCGAGCCTCGCTCGGCAATACAGCCTGCGCGAAACGTTCGATATTCAACAGCAACTGTCCAAGGACACGACCCTCCAGGTGGGCTACATCGGCAACCATTCCGTGCACCTGACCACGAACTACAACTTTGGCTCCCTGCCGGCGCAGTATCTGAGCCGTTCGCTGGTGCGCGACCAGGCCACGATCAGCGCCCTGGGAGCCGTGGTGGCGAACCCCTTTCGCCGGACTGCTGCCCGGTACCAGCCTCAATGGCTACACCATCTCGGTTTCCAACCTGCTTCGGCCCTTTCCCGAGTTCACGGGCGTGACGATGAACGACCTGAACAACGGCGGCTCGTACTATCATCAGGTGGCGGCGCGCATCGTCAAGCGGATGTCGAACGGCCTGCTGCTTTCCGCCAACTTCAGCCACTCGCGGCTCATGGAAGCAGTAACCTACCTGATCAACGGCGACCCAACCCTGGAAAAGCGCGTCTCGATCTCCGACCGGCCCAATAATTTCAGCATCAGTGGCCCTACCAGCTACCGTTCGGCAAGGGTAAGATGTCGTAAATAAATAACAGTTACAACTGTGTTAGTTGCTTGGATGAATCGTGTAGTTCCATTCGCCATGAAATTTGTCGGGCTTCAGATTGACATGGGAAAACTCGTCATCCGTGATCTTGCGCCCAACGGGGTACTTGCGGTGGTCCAGGCGGCAGGTCACGGTTAGGCCCTTGGCCGTCGTCGTCCCGGCGATCAGGCGCACCACTGTCTCGTAGTCGCGTAGCGGCTCCCCGCGCCAGTTGGACGAGATGAAGGAAAACAACCGGTGCTCTACCTTGTTCCATTTGCTCGTGCCCGGCGGGAAATGGCAGACCGTCAGCGTCAGCCCCGTCTGGTCGGCCAAGCCTTGCAGTTCCCACTTCCACAGCCGCAGGCGCCAGCCGTTGCTACCACCGGCATCGGCAGTGATCAGCAACCGCCGAGTCCGAGGATACAGGCGGTGGCCCTCGGCGCGCCACCAACCGCGGATCGAAGCCACCGCGAACGCGCCTGTGTCGTGGTCCGTGCCCACGTTGACAAAGCCGACGTTGCGCCCCAGCTCGTAGATCCCGTAAGGATAGGCGCGGGGCACCTCGGGACCGGGAAAATCATGTCCGTTGACCTTGTCCGCCGTCCCCGCTTTGCGCCACTGGCGGCCCTGGTTCTGGTAGTTGCCAATCAATTCCTTTTTCTTCGTATCCACGGAAATGACGGGCTCGCCCGCCCGCAAGGCGTGCTTGACGGCGCGGTTAATATGCCGGAACTGCGCGTCGCGATCGGGATGGTCGTCCCCTTCCTCGGTCTTGCGGTTGCCCTGCAGGCTGTAGCCATCTTCTCGCAGGAGTTGGGTGACTTTGGTGTGGCTGACCGGGTGGTGCTCGGCAGTCAGTTCCGCCGCCAGCGTGCGGGCGCTCTTGCAGGTCCAGCGCAAGGGCGACTGCGGGTCGCCGCGCGCCGTAGGCTCGACCATGCCGTCCAAGGCGGGTGCCAGGCCGGGATCGTTGGACGTCAACGTATGGCGGCCGCCGCCCTCGTGGCGAATCCGGCCCGTCGCCAGCGGTGCGGCCTGCAATTCCTCAACGCCCTTGGTCAACGTGACGCGCGACAGACCGCAAGCGCGGCTGACCCGCGATACGCCGCCATAACCCAGTTCTACGGCTTTGCTGGCGGCCACCAAGCGGCGGGCGTGTTCGTCCAGATGCGGCCACATGCCAGCAAAGTACTGGGCGAGTTGGGCATCGGTGTCCATGCCCAACGTAATAACACATCAGGAAAGTAGATGTAAAGGTTATCTATTTACGAGACCTAAGCGGTTCCTCGCGGGAGCTCATGCCGCCGTTCAGGCGATCGCCGGGAACTGGGCTGTCTCGTCCCTGTACACGTGGCATTCAGGCGCTCCGGTGGCCTGGAGCAACAGTGCTGGCTATATCTACTATGGGGGCGACCTGAATTACGCCCCGCGCAACGTGAACGGGGCCTTCGACAAAACCCGGTTCAACACCGTGTCCAGCCAGCAGCTCTCGCAGAACGTGCGCTTCTTTCCCTCTCAGTTCAACAACCTCCGCGTGGATGGCACCAATAACCTCAACCTGGCGGTGACCAAGGACTTCATTTTCGGCGAAAAGGCCAGGCTGCAATTCCGCGCCGATTCGTTCAACGTCTGCAACCACCCGCTGTTCGCCGCGCCCAACGTGAGCCCCACCAGCGGCGCGTTCGGCACCATCGCCAGCACTACCAACACGCCGAGGGTCATTCAGGGAGCCCTGCGGCTGACTTTTTGAGGACGCCTGGCACCGGGCGCCAAGCCCATGAAGGCGTAGTGTTTTTCAGCATTCAGCTTGCCGGAACAGCTCTGGCTGCAATAACGTATGAATGGATAGATGCCTTATTGCAGCCAATGCGGAATCCAGGTCACGGCGACCGACACTTTCTGCGGGCGCTGCGGTGCCCGCCAGCCCGGAGGGGCCGCCGCGACGGCGCCGCCACCGCCACCACCGGGAACGGATCTGTTGGCATCCCTGAACCCCCGCACAGCCGCCATCCTGTGCTACGTGCCCGCTCTCGGCTGGATCGCGGCGATCGTGGTGCTCGCCTCCCAGCGGTTCCGGCGCGATCGCGTCGTCCGGTTTCACGCCTTCCAGGGTCTTTACCTTTTCGTCGCCTGGCTCATGGATGATTGGGTGTTCCGTCCGATGATGTCAGCCATCATCCCCCACTTTCACCTGCATTCGCTGATCCAGGTAGTGCTGCTCGTCATGTCGATCTTCATGATGGTGAAGGCCGCCCATGACGAAGCCTATTCCTTGCCATTGTTTGGCGAACTGGCCCAGCGCTCAGCCATGGAAAATTAGCCGCGCATCGACTCGGGTGGGCGCATTTCCTGTGCGTGTTCCTGTTTGGTAGCACGCCCTCATGCCCCGAAATCAACTGGCCGAACCGGCCAACGCAGAGGCTTCTCCGGCACGATGCGACTCCATGTGCAGCTTGTACGCGGTGACCGCCTCTGCCCTGGCCGTAGCGGCAGCCGTCACCTCGCGTTCCAGTGCCTCGGCAAGTGCACTGTCGTGCCGCAACCGTGCCAGTTCCTTTCTGCCGAAAGCTTGCACATGCAGATGGGTCGCGACGACCGCCTTTTCCCGGAGGCTGTTGCACACCTTGCAACTCGCCGTTACAAACATTCCGGTAAGTACCTTAGCACGTCAGACTCAAGCCTTTCTGTTTGGAAAAGTGCAAAGAACCAGCGCGCCCACCTCGCCAGTGTCACTTTTCGCCCGGCACCGCTAGTGCATTGATTTCTTGATGTTCCCAATCGAACAGCAGCAAGCACTCCGTTCTTGTGTTGTAGTATGATTATTCATAGGTACGCATATTCATTCAAATGAGAAAGCCAGTCGGTATCGTCGGTCATCGCGGTTACAGCGGCCAGGAACTGTTGCGCATTCTGGAGCGCCACAGCTCCGTGGAACCGGTTCTTCTGGAGCATCGCGAAGAGCCGGGGAAGGGCCCCATCCGCAACGGCCGGTATCCGCGGAGTCTCCGCTGGGAGCCAGGGGTGGCGGCATCGGAAGGCTTCGCGGTCGTATTCCTGGCTACTCCGCCCGAAGTTTCGATGGATCTGGCCCCCGCGATTTTGGATGCCGGAGCCCGGGTGGTGGACCTCAGCGGCGCGTTCCGGCTGGGCACACCAGAAAACTACTCGGCCTGGTACAAGGAGCCGCACACCCAGCCCGAACTTCTGGCGGAGGCCGTGTACGGCCTTCCGGAGTACTGCCGCGAGCGCATCCCGGACGCGCGACTGGTCGCGAATCCGGGCTGCTATCCCACCGCCGCCAACCTGGCGATCCGCCCGCTGCTCGAGGCAGGTGTGGTGGACCGGGCGGCAGGAATCATCTGCGATGCCAAAAGCGGTGTCAGCGGCGCCGGCCGTAAGCCCAGCCTGAAGACCAGCTTTTGCGAGGTCACCGGGAACTTCTCCGCCTATTCGATCCTGACCCATCGCCACGTGCCGGAAGTGTTGGCCGTCTCGGGCCTTGCGGAACGCGAGTTCAGCTTCACGGCGCAGTTGCTGCCGCTCGCCCGCGGCATCCTGGAAACCATCTACTTCCGCGCCGAGGGTCTGGCCGGGGCGGAAGACCTGGTCCACATCTATGAGAGACGCTACCATGCCGAGCCGTTCATTCGCCTCTACGAGCCGCGCCACATGCCCGACCTGCATGCGGTGGCGCGCACCAATTTCTGCGATCTGGGAGTGACGCTCGACGCCCGCACCGGCCGCGCCGTGGTTGTGGCTGCGATCGATAACCTGGTGAAGGGAGCCGCCGGCCAGGCGGTGCAGAATATGAACCTGATGCTCGGATTCCCCGAAACCGAGGGGCTGCTGTGAGGTTGCTGGTGAAGCTGGGCGGCACCCTCCTGGACGCCGCCGGTTCGCGGGCGGCGCTTGCGGCCCAGGTCGCGGCGGCTCGCCAGGCGGGTCACGAAATCGTGGTGGTGCACGGCGGCGGCCGGCAGATGACGCGCTTTCTCACCGAGCGCGGCATCGAGAGCCGCTTCGTGAACGGTTTGCGCGTTACCACTCCGGAGGCCCTCGATGCAGTCCTGAAAGTCTTTGCGGGCACGGTGAACCACGAATTGGTGGCCGCCCTCAACCGGGCGGGCGCCCAGGCTGTGGGGTTGTCCGGAATCGATTCTTTCCTCGTGGAAGCCGAGCAGATGGATCCGGCGCTGGGAGCCGTGGGCCGGGTGACCCGAGCCAACCCCGCGCTTCTCTCACTTCTGGTCGCCAATCACTACGTGCCGGTGGTGGCTTGCGTGGCAGGCGACCGCGAAGGGCGCGTTTTCAACGTCAATGCCGACCAGATGGCCGTCGCGTGCGCGGCCGCATTCGGCGCCGCACAGCTCGTCTTTCTCACCGATGTCGATGGCGTCATGAATCGGGAGAAGCAGATCCTGCCGCGCCTCACCTCGGCGGAGAGCGTCCGGCTAATTGCCGACCAGGTAGCGACCGGCGGCATGGAAGCCAAGCTGAACGCGGCGCTCGCCGCATTGCGGGCGGGCGTGGGGCAGGTCTGCATCGCCCCGGGCAGCATGACCGGCGCACTCCACCGCATCCTGGCCGGCGAAGCCGTCGGTACCCGCATGGTGCTGGCGGAGGAGGTGGCGCAATGATCAGCGGTTTGCGCCCGGATGCCTTTATGGAAGCCCCGGATGCTGCCGTCGAGCTGACGGTGCGCAAAGCTGTCATGCACGACATCCATTCGATTCTGGCCCTGATCAACGGCTATGCGGCAAAAGGCATCATGCTGCCGCGAACGGAGTTCGAATTGTCCGAAGCCATTCGCGATTTTACGGTGGTGCTGGCGAGTGGCGAGCTACTGGGCTGCGGCGCCCTGCACTTCTACAGCCCCACCATTGGCGAAATCCGCTCGCTGGCCGTCGAGGAGCGCGCCAAGACGCACGGCGTGGGCCGCCGCCTGGTGGAGGCGTTGGTGAAGGAGGCGCAACTCTACGAGCTGGACGCCGTGTTCGCCTTCACCTACGTCGCTAACTTCTTTCAAAAGGTGGGCTTCCAGGTGGTCGAGCGCGGCGTCCTGCCGCTGAAGGCCTGGAAGGATTGTCTGCGCTGCCCGAAGTTCCAGGCGTGCGACGAGATTGCCGTGCTGCGCGTGCTGCGTCCCAACCTCGGCATCGATTCGGTCGTGTCGCCGGACGACCAGTTCATTCAGATCCCGACACCCCGCAAAGCGGGGGTCTGATTCGACTGCGGGTGCACCGTTCGGCCTACAACGTCGCGAAAAACGCTCGTTCGAATTGCCTATGGGCGGGGGCGCGACCTTGCGGGGGCGCGATCTTGCGCGGGCGCGCCTGACGACTGCAGCCACACCGCTTCATTCCGAAATCCACGCCTCGCCCCTTTTATCGCAAGCCGAACGCCAGCGTCATCGACCTCTCAGTGCCCCGCCGCTTCGATCCGGCCGCGCAGCACCGAGACGGATGCCTTGGGCAGGACGAATTCCGCCCCCGCACCGCCGGATAGGACGTGCGCTACCGGAGGCCCGTCGGGGTCCGCGGTGCTGTTGGCGCCGTTCGGTTTCCACACGTATTGCTCGCTCCCGAAGGTGACCAGCGTCACCGGCCCGGTGAACCAGCGCCGTCCCTTCCCGTCCTCGAACGCCACCCGGACCACGTGCGGCATCGTCTCATTGCGGTTGACCAGCATAATCGACCAGTTTCCATCCGGCCGGTGCACGGCATAGGAAGTGACGTCTTCGATGCCGGTAGACGATGGAAACATCTGGTGCGGGCCGGAACGGTGCTGGACCCACTCGAGATTGATCATGCGCGCGCTCCAGTACGGGGATGTGTATCCGGTGATGTTGTAATCGCGGTCGGCGATGAAGTTTGACCACGTGGCAGGCCCCAGGCACGTGTCCTGCACCGGCTGCGGTTGAATCGGCGAATGGAAGAAGGCCGCGCCGCCGCCTTCGAAAAACGATCCGATGTTGTCCGCCAGCCAGAGCGCCGCGAAGATCGTGCTCATGGGCCCGGTGAGCCGCCAGGAGATGTGGCTCTCAGTGACCATGATCGGGACGTCGGGCGGGACTCCATTCTCTCGCAGGTCTGCGAGCACATGCTTCATCATCTCCGGTTCGCGGTACAGCGATTTCCAGGTGATGCCGCAAGGCTCGAAGGGATAGTGTTCCAGCGACACAAATGCCAGGTCGGCGAGCCTGCCATGCGAACGGAGATACTCGACGAAGCGGCCAATCCATGAGGTCTTGCCCTGCGCATCGGGCCATACTTTGATATCGGCGTTGATCCCTTCGAACACGGGGCCCCCGAGCTTCAGCGACGGATCGACGTTGTGAATGGCGGCCGCCCATTGAAGGTACAGAGCGCCATAGTCTTCGGGCAGGATGTGTTTGCCATCCGGCTCTTCGCCCATCTCGATCCAGCCGATCGGGTACCCACGCTTTTTGATGTAAGCGATCTGCGCCGCCGAATCTTCCGGCGTCCCGTAGAGCATGGTCACGGGAATCATCGCGGGGAGGTTGTTGGTTAGGCCGCTCGTAAAGAATGTGTCGAAGCCCGAGTGCTGGGCGCTGCCCGTGGCGTTCACATCCGCCGCGGAATGCCAAGGATCGATCGAGGACGTGACATACGAAGCGGCGGCTTCCACGCCCTCCGCCTTGAAGTCCTGAATCGCATATCCGACGCAATTGCGCACATCGCCGGGGCCGTGTTCGTCGCAAGTATCGGACGATTCCGTCATCCAGACGCGCAGGTATCGGGTCCCGATCGGCTGTGGCGCGAGCTTCAGCGTGACGTCGCCTCCCTGGCCATTTCGCACAATTCCCTGCGGGAACGGCTTCCATTCTCCTTTGGGCGTACGGCTCAACGGGTCGGTCCCGACCCAGTAATCGATGCGATAACTTCTTGCGAACGGATTTGCCCATACCACACGGACGGCGCTCACCGGCTTCTCCGCACGCAGGTCCATCACGACCCACTGCGGGTGAAGGGAATCGCTCTCTCCGGTCAACTTGCTGGTCAAATACGGATTGCTCTTCCAATAGGTCAGGTTCGGCGACTGCGGCGGCCGGTCGCCACTGGACGAAAAGCCGCGGTGGGGCAAGGCGTAGCTCAGGATATACTTGAGCGGCTGTTTCAGTTCGCTGCTGCCCGTAAAATACCCGCTGTTGTGGGCGGCGTCGCTCCAGGCGCCGTTTTCGGTCCAGTGCCACGCGGCCATGCGAAGCTCGCTGTTGTTGCGATAGGTGATCGGGCCCCACCCGGCCGAGAGCGCCTCCTGGACGATATGCGGTGTGTAGACCTTGTCGATGCCGGTCTTGGAGAGAACGTCGATCGAGCTGCCGAGGGCGCTATCCGGATCGAAGGAGTTGATCGCGCGCTCGGGCGCGATTTGGACCCGAACGGTCGCCGGCTGGCCGAACAGCGCGCCCGCCGCGAGGATGAAGCCTGCGCATCGTGTCATATCTGCCTCCATAATAGAACTTCACCGCGAGCTGCACCCGGAGCGCGCCTCCCGCGATGCTGTGTGAATAGCGCTGCGACCGCTCCCGACCGTAACAGGCGTCAGTCTCCGCCGGAACAAAACTCGGGCACCCACGTCTTTATGTGCAAGGTTGGTGTATCCGGCCACGAAGGGAGCACCTCATGACGACTTTGTTGCGCGATTTCCGTTTTGCCCTCCGCCTGCTCTGGCAGCACAAAACCTTCACTGCCATTGCGGTGCTGGCGCTGGCGCTCGGCGTAGGTCCGAACACCGCCATCTTCAGCGTGATCTACGCCACCCTTTACGCTCCCATGCCCTATCCCAACGCCGACCAGCTCGTGATCGTGTGGTCAAAAATTCAGGGTAACCGCAACGGTATCGCCGCCGGTGATTTTCTGGATTGGCAAAAGCAGAGCACCTCGTTTCAGGGACTCTGGGCATGGACCGGCTTCAGCGCCAATCTGGGCGGAGCGGAAGGTCCCGAACAGGTGCCCGGCACTCAGTCGACACCCGGCCAGCTCTCCGGACTCGGTGTTCCGCCGGTCATCGGCCGCGATTTCCGATTGGATGAGGACCAACCCGGCAAGAACCACGTGGTCATCTTCTCCAACCGCCTATGGAAGCGCCGCTTCGGGGGCGATCGCAACATCGTGGGGCAGACCATTCGCATGAACGGAGAACCCTACACCGTGGTGGGAATTATGCCGCCTGGCCAGATGGACCGCATGCCTAACCAACTCTGGGTGCCCCTTACCCTCAAGCCCGAACAGATCAATCACGATTTTCATTGGCTGCTTGCCATGGGCCGATTGAAACCGGGCGTATCCATCAAACAGGCCCAGGCCGACATGGACGCGGTAACCAAACACATTGGCGAAATCTACCCTCCCAATAAAGGATGGGGCGCGAGTGTGGAGCCCCTGCGCAACGACTTCCTGTCGAAAGACATGATTAAAGGCCTCTATCTGCTGATGGGCGGAGTCGGATTCGTGCTCCTCATCGCCTGTGCGAATGTCACCAACCTGCTGCTGGCACGCGGCACGGCCCGCGAGCGGGAGATCGCCATCCGCGCCTCCATCGGCGCCGGCCGGGCGCGCCTGTTCCGCCAGATGATCAGCGAAGGACTGCTGCTGGCGGCGATCGGCGGAGTAGCCGGTGTGGGGCTTGGCTGGGGAATTCTGAAGCTTCTCACCCACTACATGCCACCCGACACCCTGCCCTCCGAAGCCGACGTGAGTCTCAACCTTCCGGTGCTTCTCTTCACTCTGGCCGCCACTCTGCTTGCCGGCGTTCTGGCCGGCAGCGCGCCCGCTTTCCAGGCGGCCCGTCTCAACTTGAGCGCAGTGCTCAAGCAGTCGGGGCGGTCCGTCGGGATGGGCAAGCATTTTGTAAGGCGCACGCTCGTCGTGGCCGAGTTTGCACTTGCCCTGACCTTGTTGGCCGGCGCCGGACTGGCGATCCATAGTTTCGTCAACGTCGCCCGGTTAGACCTGGGAGTCCGGACCGACCACATCCTTACGTTCTATCTACCCATGCCGCAGGGCCGTCTCACCGAACCGGACAAGATTCGCAACTTCTATCGCGAAGTCCTGGCCCGTATGTCCGCCGTGCCCGGCGTTCGCGACGTAACCGCGACTACTGGGTTGCCGGTGCAGGGCGCTGGATTCGGCATGCCGTTCACCATCGCCGGCCATCCTATCACTGATGCTTCCGCCCGACCAGCCACAGGCTTCCAGATGGTGACGCCGGGGTACTTCCGGACCTTCGGCATTCGTACCGTTCGGGGACGCGAGATCGACGAGCGCGATCTCCCCGGCACTCCGCGCGTCGCTATGATCGACGAGACGTTTGCGCGCCGTTACTTGAAGGACGTCGATCCTCTGCAGCAGCGGGTGGTGATCGAGGACCTCATACCGGGGGTCACGAAGCTCGGCCCGCCGGTGGAATGGCAGATTGTAGGCGTGTTCCACACCGTGGTGAATGGCGGCAGGCCGAGCGATTTCCCCGCCATCTACGTGCCGTTCTGGCAAAGTCCGTGGCCGTCTGCGGGCCTGGCAGTGCGAACGGCGGGCGATCCGGGCGCGATGACGAAGAGTCTGGGAGCGGCCATCCGCTCAGTCGATCCCGATCTGCCGATGGCGGGAACGAAGACTATGGAACAGGTGGTGGCCGATTCTCACGCGGGCGACCGCTTCTCGACGGTGCTGATGGCCAGCTTCGCTGGCGTGGCGCTTCTGCTGGCGGTCCTCGGAATCTACGGCGTCATGGCGTTTGTGGTGGCGCAGCGCACGCATGAGGTCGGGCTTCGCATCGCGTTGGGCGCCGGCCGCCTCGACGTGCTGCGCATGGTGATAGGCGAGGGTATACGCCTGAGCGCCATGGGCCTGGCTGCGGGATTGGCCGGAGCATACCTGGTGGGCCGCGCCATGCAAAGTATGTTGTACGACGTGAAGGCGCTCGATCTGACCGCGCTCGGCGCAGTAGCGGCAATCCTGATGGGATCGGCGCTGGTGGCTTGCTGCATACCGGCACAGCGCGCCGCCCGGGTCGATCCGGTGATCGCCCTGCGCGAAGACTGACACACCGAGGAGAGCCCGTGTACCCAAAGCGTGCAGTGGCTGATTGCGGCGCTCGAACCCTTTAGAATCGAGGATTGAGACAGGTTTCCTTCGAAATCGTCGCGGAATGCTCCCGCACCCGGGCGCGAGCCGGCATCCTGCACACCGAACACGGCGCGATTGAAACTCCGGTCTTCATGCCCGTCGGCACCCAGGGGACCGTCAAGGGCCTTACCCAGCGCGAGCTCGCCGATGAGCTCGGCGTTCAAATCCTGCTCGCCAACTCCTATCACCTCTACCTACGGCCGGGTCCGGACCTGATTCGCCGTCTGGGCGGCCTCCACCGCTTCATGTCGTGGCCGAACGCGATCCTGACCGACTCGGGCGGCTTCCAGGTCTTCAGTTTGAGCGGTTTACGCAAGATCACCGAACATGGCGTGACCTTCCGGTCCCACCTCGACGGCGGCTTGCACACCTTCACCCCCGAATCCACCGTCGATACGCAACTGGCTTACGGCAGCGACATCCTCATGGTGCTCGACGAGTGCCCGGAATACCCCGTCAGCCACGAATACGCTCGCGAAAGCATGCACCGCACCGTACGGTGGGCGCAGTCGGCCCATACCCATTTTCTTGGCCGCATCGCAGCCAGCCCTACCCGCCACGCCCTCTTCCCCATCGTGCAGGGATCCATGTTCCCCGACTTGCGCCGCGAATGTGCCGACTCCCTGCTCGACCTCGATGCCGATGGCTACGCCCTGGGCGGTCTTTCCGTGGGCGAACCCCGTCCACTGAGCATGGAAATGGTGGAAGCCACCGGGGATATTCTCCCCCGCGACCGACCGCGATACGCCATGGGTGTCGGGATGCCGTGCGAACTCCCGGAATATGTTGCCCGGGGAATCGACATGATGGACTGCGTGCTCCCGTCGCGCAACGCCCGCAACGGTTGTCTGTTCACTTCCGAAGGCCGCATCATCATCAAACACGCCCGCTACCGCGATGACGATCGTCCCCTGGATGCCCAATGCCAATGCTATACTTGTAGAAAACACTCCCGAGCTTACCTTCGGCACCTTTTCCAGGCGGGGGAGGTTTCCTACGTGGCGCTGGCCACCAGACACAACGTGCAGCGGTACCTTGACATCATGCGTGGGATTAGGCACGCTATAATATCGGACACATTCCCAGATTACTTGAGGTGTGTACGCTCGGCTCCCCCGGAAGTCGGGTGATTCCCCATTTGGTTGCAACGTGGTATTAACTCTGTTCTTGCAAACGGCGTCTGCCAACTCGCTCCTGGGACTCCTCCCCATCCTTCTGATTTTCGCCATTTTTTATTTCCTCTTGTTCCTGCCCATGCAACGCCAGCGCAAAAACCAGCAGAAAATGCTCGCCGGCTTGCAGAACGGCAGCGTGGTCGTGACCAGCGGGGGGATTGTGGGTACGATCGTGGCTATCGAAAGCGACGATACGCTGGTGTTGCGCGTCAAGCCGGACAATGTCAAGATCCAGGTCGCGCGCAGTTCCGTCTCGAGCGTGGTCTCGGGTGAAGGAAAGAAGTAACAAACCAATTTACAGGCTCTAAACTCCCATGAAGAAGAATCTGACGGCGCGGACCGTGGTCATTGTTGTAACGATTCTGCTGTGCGTTTACGGCATCGTCGATCTCCCCAAATCCTGGGGCGAGGTGAAGCAGAATTTCGCCAATAACATCCGTCTGGGACTGGACCTCAAAGGCGGCAGCCACCTGGTATTGCAGGTGCAGGTCCAGGACGCCGTGAAGGCGGATGCCGACCAGAGCATGGACCGGCTCAAGCAAGACCTGCGCAAGCAGAATATCACCTGGGTCAGTATGGACCGCAACGAGCCCCAGGATATTAAGGACGCCGACAACGTAGCGATCTCCATCAAGGGCGTTCCCACCACCGAGAGCAGCAGTTTCCGCACCCTGGTGAACGATCGCTACACTACCTACTCCCTCACCCAGGTCAACTCCACCGATTACGCCATGCGGCTGAAGCCCTCGGATCTGCTTGATCTCAAGGCGGATACCGTGAAGCGCGCCATCGACACCATCGGCAACCGCATCGACCAACTCGGCCTCGCCGAAAAGGCGGTCCAACAGTACGGCCGCGCCGGCGCCGATTACGAGATCCTGGTGCAATTGCCTGGCGTAGACGACCCCGCCCGGGTCAAGGACCTCATCGGGACTGCCGCCGTGCTCGAGATCACCGACGTCAAGGACGGACCGTTTCCCTCCCGGGATGCCGCCCTCGCCGCGCATGGCGGCGTTCTGCCCCTCGGCTCCAAGCTCGTCCGGTCCCTGCCGCGGGGCGGCGCCGAAGGCGAACAATGGTACCTGGTGGGCAAAAGCCCCGTCATCTCCGGGCGCGAAATGCGCAACGCCCGCGCCGGCCAGGATGAATATCGCAAGTGGGAAACCAATTTTACCCTCTCCCCCGATGGCGGTAAGCGCTTCGGCCGCTACACCGAGCAGAACATCGGCAACAAGCTGGCCGTCGTGCTCGATGACAAGATCGTCAGCGTGGCCACGATCCAGTCGAAGATCGAGGACTCCGGCCGCATCATGGGGCTGGGCAGCGAAGAGGAAGCCGTCGATCTCTCCCGCTACCTCCGTTCGGGCTCTCTCCCGGCCGGGGTGAAGTACATGGAGGAGCGGTCCATCGGACCCTCCCTCGGCGCCGATTCCATCCATGACGGGCTGGTCTCGGGCATCATCGGACTGGCTGCCGTCATCGTCGCCATGCTGGTTTATTACAAACGTAGCGGCGTCAATGCGGTGCTGGCCCTCCTCCTCAACACCGTAGTCCTGCTGGCGGCGATTTCTTATTTCCACGCGGTTCTCACGCTGCCGGGCATTGCCGGTGTGATCCTCACGATCGGTATGGCGGTAGATTCCAACGTGCTCATTTTCGAGCGCATTCGCGAGGAACTCCGCGCCGGCAAGAGCGTGGTCGCCGCCGTCGATATTGGGTTCAACAAGGCCTGGTGGACGATTGTGGATACTCATGTCACCACGGTGGTCTCCTGCGCCTTCCTCTTCCTTTTTGGCGAAGGTCCGGTGAAGGGCTTCGCCGTGACCCTGGTGATCGGCTTGATTGCCAACGTGTTTACCGCGGTGTTCGTCTCGCGGACGATTTTCGAGTACGAGCTGTCCGGACGGCGCCAGATGCAGGAGTTGAGCATCTAGTGGACGGCATTCTCCCAATTCCTCGCGCCGCCGCGCCGGTCGGCGCGCCAAAGCAGCGAGGGAGCGGGCACTTGATTTTGCGAACCTTTTAGGTTCGGGCTGAACGGGAACAAATTCCAAAAGGCCGGTGTCCAAGGTACTGTAGAACACCGGCACGGCACGGTTCGATGGAAATCTTTAAGAACACAAATTTCGACTTCCTGGGCAAGAAATGGCCCTTCATCATTGCCTCGCTGGTACTTACGGTTGCCGGATTTGGGAGCATAATCGCCCATGGCGGGCTCCGCTACGGCATCGATTTCAAAGGGGGCGCCCTGATGCGCGTCAAATTCGCCTACCCGCCCCCACTCGACAAGATCCGGTCTTCCATGTCCCACTCCACGATCAAGGGTGGGGTGAGCGTACAGACCTTCACTGGCGCCACCAGCCAGAATGAAGTGGAGATCGGCACGGAACTGCAGGAAGAGAGTCAGTTGAACCTCAACCGGCAGGCCATGGAAAGCGTTCTGGCCAATACCTTCGGCCAGCCGTCCATCGGCAAGCTCGACCTGAACAACACCAGCAAAGAGGCGCTCGCCGACCGTCTTCGCGACCCTCTGGCGCGGGCTGGCGTCCCCCTCACCGACCAGCAGTTGCAGAAGCTCGCCTCCGACATCCTGGACTACTCCAACCGGAACCTCTCCGGGCTCGTCACCGACTTCAATCAACTGGCGTCGGTGCCCGGCATGAATGCTGGTATCATGAACACTCTTAAACAGGAGTGTTACTTGGCGCCATACCACGTGATCCAGGTGGAAATGGTCGGTCCAAAAGTCGGGGCGGAACTGCGCAATAAGGCCGCGCTGGCCACCTTGTACGCCCTGGGCGGGATGCTCGTCTACATCGCCTTCCGCTTCGAGTGGATCTACGGCCTGGGAGCGGTGATTGCGTGTTTTCACGATACCGTAATCACCATCGGTCTCTTCTCGTTGTTCAATAAAGAGATCTCCATGACGGTGATCGCGGCGTTGCTGACGTTGGTCGGTTACTCTATGAACGACACCATCGTCATCTTCGACCGCATCCGCGAGAATCTGAAGCTGTCGCGCCGCGAACCCCTCGAGAAGGTGATGAACACGGCCGTCAACCAGACGCTCAGCCGGACCGTGATGACCTCGGGCCTCACCTTCCTGACGGTGATCGCACTCTTCATTTGGGGCGGTCCGGTGCTTCACGGATTTTCTTTCGCATTGGTTTGCGGAATTACTGTCGGGACGTATTCTTCGGTGTTTGTGGCCAGCCCGATTGTGTTGTTCTGGCACAACTATATCGATAAACGGCGGCGGCCGTCGAGGACCGCTCCCGTAATCGCCGCCGCTCCGCGGGCGGAAGCGGTTCGCAAGAGCCCGAGTCGAGCGGTAAAGTAGGATACCGGCAGCCGTGCCGGAGTGAGGCCGGTGCCGGGGAAACTGGAAAGGAAGCATCGATGTTTGAACAGACATTCGTTGAAACCGGAAAAACGAAAAAGAGCTGGACCGTAGTGGTGGCGTTCGCCATCCAAGTAGTCGTCATCGCCGTTCTGATCCTGATTCCGCTGATCTGGTTCGACTACCTGCCCACGGCCACGTTCGCGAGTTTTCTCGTGGCCCCGCCGCCTCCTCCTCCTCCGCCTCCTCCGCCGGCCGCTGCGCCTCCCGTCAAGGTCGTGAAGATCATTCCGCGTCAGTTCGACGCCGGCAAACTGATGGCCCCGAAGGTCATTCCTAAAGAAGTTGCCACAATCAAAGAAGAAGAGCTTCCGCCTCCCACCGCCGGTGTCGGCGGCGTCGTGGGCGGCGTCCCCGGCGGTGTGGCCGGTGGCGCGCCCGGCGGGGTCCTCGGTGGCATTATCGGTTCCGTACCTTCCGCCGCTCCGCCTCCGCCCCCTCCTCCCAAGGAGGTTAAGAAGGAAGTCCCGCAGCGCATCAAAATCGGAGGCGCGGTCCAGCAGGCCAAGCTCATCCGCCAGCCCAAGCCGGTCTATCCGCCGCTGGCCAAGCAGGCTCGCATCTCCGGGACGGTCCATCTCAGCGCCATCATCGCGAAGGATGGCACGATTCAGAAACTCGAGGTTATGGGCGGCCATCCCCTTCTCGTTCCCGCCGCCATCGAGGCCGTGAAACAGTGGGTGTATCAGCCGACGCTCCTCAACGGAGAGCCGGTCGAAGTGCAGACCACCATTGACGTGAACTTCACGTTGAGCCAGTAGTAGGATCGGGGGCAGACGGGTCGCTGTCCCCGTCGTCCGCGAGCGTCAGTGCGCGCTTTCGTACGACTGGAGCGGTTGCCTGGTTGCCGGTAGTGAACCGCGTGCCGTTTGGCGGCGCCGGAGAGATTGACAAAAATTCAACTCGCAGGAGAAAGAAAGAAATATGCTTTTGCAATTGCAAGTATGGTGCCTGTATTTGCTCCAGGAACAGACCGTTAGTTTCGACCCGGTCTCCATGTGGAAGGCCATGGGCGTTCCAGCCAAGTTGGTCGTCGTCCTGCTCTTCCTCATGTCGGCCTATTCGATCGGCGTCATGATCGATCGGTTCATGGCGTACAGCGCTGCCCGGAAGCAGTCGCGCCAGTTTGCGCCGGCGGTAGCGGGTGCGCTTCGCGAAGGCAAGCTGGATGAAGCCGTCAAAATCGCGGACCGCTACAAGAAGAGCCATCTCGCCAAGGTCGTGGTGGCGGGCCTCCAGGAATTTCAGGCACATCAAATCAGTTCCGAAATACCCGGTGAGGAGATCGAGGCCTCCAAGCGGGCGCTCGAACGTGCCGAAGCCATTGTCCACGCTGAGCTGAAACGCGGCGTCAGCGGCTTGGCCACCATCGGTTCCACCGCCCCCTTCGTCGGTCTGTTCGGCACCGTCGTCGGCATCATCAACGCGTTCAAGGGCATTTCGACGGAGAAGTCCACCGGTCTCGGCGCCGTTGCCGGCGGTATTTCCGAAGCCCTCGTCACCACGGCTATCGGTCTGTTCGTCGCCCTCCCCGCCGTCTGGGCGTTCAACTACATGACCAACAAAATCGAAGCCTTCGACGTCGAGATGGGGAACTCCAGCTCCGAGTTGATCGATTACTTCCTGAAGCGTTCCCAGCGCGGAGCGGGCGCCCGCAAGTAGGCCGGAGCGAAGTGGTACCTAGAGCAACGGGTTCCGGCGAGTTGATCTTCCGAGGGGAGCCCCTGGCAGGCTCCCCTGCCTCCGCCGGTTCTTTGGAGAGAAACGATGGCGAATAAGAAAGAAGAAACGACCAAACACCACCACGCGCCGCCGCCTGTAGCCGATATCAACGTCACCCCGATGGTGGACGTCATGCTCGTGCTGCTTATTATCTTCATGGTCATTACGCCCATGTTGTCCAAGGGCGTAAGCGTCGATATGTATCGCGCTAAGAATCCCATCCCCATGCAGGCTGCCGACAAGAGCGACGCCATCACGATCGCCGTTACCAAGGACGGGAAAACCTATTTGAACACCACTCAGACCCCTCCCGAGGATCTGCCCGGCAAGGTAAAAGATTTGCTTTCGACCCGGATCGACAAACAGGTCTTCATCCGGTCCGATGCACGGGCGCGCTACGAACGGGTGGTCGATGTAGTGGACAACCTGCGTGCCGCGGGGGTGGACAACCTGGGCCTGCTGACCGAGCAGCTTCAGGAGCGTGGTGCGGCGACAACTGTACCAGCCTCCGGAGCGGGCGGGCAGTAACCGGAACATCTTTTTCTAAGGAGTTTAATTTTTATGGCAATGGCAGTCGGCGGACCCGGTGGTGGTCCAAAATCTGACATCAACATGACGCCCATGATCGACGTTCTGCTGGTGCTGATCATTATCTTTATGGTGATCACGCCGCTCACGCCGAAGGGACTTGAGGCCCTCGTGCCCCAGCCTCCACCCCCCAACCAGCCCCCCAATACGTCCGACCAGCGCACCGTGGTCATCGTGATTGACAAAGATCACAAGTTCATGATCAACCAGGATCCGATCGATGAGGCGAATTTGCAGTCCCGTCTTTCGGATATTTTCAAGACGCGCGCCGAGCGAGTCGTGTTCGTGAAGGGCGATCCTGGCCTGGAGTTTCAGTACGTGGCCAAAGCGATCGACATCGCCCATGGAGCGGGTATTGATAAGGTCGGCTTGATGACCGCCAAAGTGGAGGCAGGCCAGTGATGCGCAAACTTACATTTGTTATCGCCGTAGCGGCCTTGGCGCTCTTTAGCGCCGGATGCGAGAAATTGAGATCGCGCGATCACCTCAATAAGGGCGTCCAGGCGTTCAAAAATGCCCAGTACCCCGAGGCCGTCGAGCATTTCAAAACGGCCGTCGAACTGGATCCGTCCTTCCCCGTGGCGCGCCTTTATCTCGCCACGGCTTACATGCAGCAATACATCCCCGGAGCGGATTCTCCCGAAAACAACCAGATGGCTGAAGCTGCGCATGACCAGTTCATGAAGGTTCTGGAACAGACTCCGAAGGACAAGGTCGCCATCGCGTCGATCGCTTCGCTCTATCTGAACCAGAAGAAGTGGGACGAAGCCCAGCAGTGGTACGAGAAGCTCATCGGCGTCGATCCTAGTAACGCGGATGCCTACTACAGCCTGGGCTTTATTGCCTGGTCGAAGTGGTACCCCGCCTACGGCACAGCGCGCGCGAATCTGGGCATGAAGCAGGAAGACCCGGGGCCAATCAAGGACAAGAAAGTCAAAGAGGAACTCAAGGCGAAGTACCTGCCGGTGATCAATGGCGGGCTCCATGCGCTCGACACGGCGCTTCAACTGCGGCCCGACTATGATGATGCCATGGCCTACGAAAACCTCCTCGTCCGTGAACGTGCCGATCTGGCGGACTCGAAGGCCGAATACGAAAACGAAATCAAGGTTGCCGATAGCTGGGTGGACAAAGCCCTGGCCACTAAGAAAGAGAAGGCCGAAAAGAAAGGCAACGTCGGCGGCATCGTAGCCGACCAGAAGTAGTCGTCCGGTCGCGGACCACGGAATCGGAAAGCGCGCGGTTGGCGGTCTTCGCATCGCCGGCCGCGTGCTTTCGGTTTAGGTTGTGCCCGCGAGGTCGTATGCCTCCACTCCCTCGGGGCCAATCCAAAGCCACAGCAGATCGACGTGGGGTCGGTTGCCGCCGGGCCGTTTTCCGCAGTATATTGCAGACTGCGATCGAGGCGGAAACGGGCCGCAGGTGCTTCTTCAGCGGTCCGCGAGTACGCTAGACTGGTATCATTCTAGGCGGATATCTTTGTACCGTTTTGTTTTAGTAGCTTTCCTGGCCGCGGTTATCGCAGCCCGCGCAGATACGCCGGAAATCGGACAACTGGATGCGAGCCCGGCACTGTTTACCGTGATGGCCGCCCTCAACCTGGCGGGATACGATGCCGACCTCGCGTCGCCTCACAATCATCCCTTGCGCAATGCGATTCGCACGGAGTTGGAAAAACGCAGCATTCCCTCGCTTCCTGCCCTCAAGGAGTTTTTTGCCAGCCACCGCAAGCGGACCGATGCCCAGACCCTCAGCCAGTACATTTCCTTCGCGCTGTCGGCGAATGGCCCGCCGAACTTCGAAATGAAGATGCGGGAGGTGGAAGTCCCGCCGGATGTTGGTCCCCTCACCGGACTTTCCAAGCTGTTGTCGCAGTTCTACCAAGAGGCAGGACTGGAGGATCTTTGGAGGCGCTCGCAAAGCGCCATTGATCAGTACATCGAGCGGTATCACGGCCCGGTAACCGATGCCGTGACGCAGGTCAATGCGTATCTTCGCCAGCAGACGTCCGGTTTCCGCGGACGGCATTTTCAGATTTACATCGCCCTGCAGGCGCCGCCGAATATCGTCCAGACGCGGAGCTATGCCAACGAATACACCATCGTAATCACGCCGTCGCCCGACCTGCGCGTTTTCGATGTGCGCCACGCGTACCTGCACTACCTGCTCGACCCCATGGCCACCCGCAATAAGGAGATTCTGGAGCGCAAGCAGGGGCTGGCGGATCACGCCTTGCGTGCGCCGGCGCTGGGCGACAACTTCAAGCAGGATTTCCTCCAATTGGCCACCGAATCGCTGATCAAAGCCGTCGAAGCGCGCCTCGACCGCGAGCCCGGGAAAGTGCAGGAGGCATTTCTGGAAGGATTCATCCTCACGCCGTTTTTCGCTGAGAAGCTGCCCGCGTACGAGAAGCAGGAAGCCTCCATGCAGGTGTATTATCCGGACCTGGTGGGCGCCATCGATCTGGTGAAGGAAGATGCGCGCATGGCGAGCGTCTCATTCCGCACCGAAGCCGCCCCCGCTAAAACGGTGAAGGTCGCGCCTCCGCCTCCGCCCGCGCCGGTCACCGGCGCCGCCAAGACCCTGGCCGATGCCGAGGACCGCTACTCCAAGCGCGATCTCGATAATGCCAAGACGCTTTTCCTGGAAGTTTTGCGGCAGACGGACCAAAAACCGATGCATGCGTCGGCCTACTACGGCCTGGCGCGCATCGCTGCTCTGCAGAAAGACCCGGAAACCGCGGAGCGTCTGTTTCAAAAGACTTTGGAATTGCAGCCCGAGCCGTTCGTGAAGGCCTGGGCCATGGTGTTCCTGGGAAGGCTGGCTTTGGCCGCGGGTGATCGCGAGCAGGCCGCCCAACAGTTCCAGAATGCTTTGAAAGTCGATGGCGCGTCGGATCTGGCGCGTCGGGAGGCGCAACAGGGCCTGCAAAGTTCGAAACCGTAAGTAACGATCGAAGGAGTTTTCTGCAATGAAACGAGTCATACTTGCCGGTATTCTTGCTGTGACGACCGGTGTTCCGGCCCTGATGGCACAGTCCAAGCAGTCGAAGCAGGGACAGCCTCAGGGACAACAGCAGGGGCAGCAACAGGGCCAGCAGATGGTCCCGGGAGCCAAGTCGCCGGGTGAATCCCAGGTGGTCATTGCGCTCTTCCAGGCGCAGTCTCAGAACAATCCCGACGCGGTCATCAAGAACGCGGAAGAGTTGGTGGACAAGTACGCCGACAGCATGTTCAAAGAGAGCGCTTTTCTGGCGGAGGCCCAGGCGTATCAGATGAAGGGCGACCTGGACAAAGCCCAAATCTTCAACGAGCGCGCCCTCGAGGTCAACCCCAAGAGCTTTCAGGCGTCGCTGGCGTTGGGAGAGATGCTGGCGCAGCGCACGCGCGAAAACGACCTGGATAAAGAAGACAAACTCACCCGCGCGGACAAATATCTCAACGGCACCATCGAGACTTTGAAGACCGTGGCCAAGCCCAATCCGCAGCTCAGCGATGCGCAATGGGAAGACGCCAAGAAGTTCCTGACGGCGCGCGCCCACAACGGCCTCGGCCTGGTGGCGCTCGACCGCAAGAAGTACGATGTGGCTATCGCCGAGTTCAAGACCGCCACCGAGGGTGATCCGCAAGAGCCTGCCTTCCAGGTACGGCTGGCCTCCGCCTATCAGCTGGCGGGAAACAACACCGAAGCCGCGGCCATTTGCGACAAGCTGCTGGCCGACGCCAACCTCCATCCACAGATTCGGCAGGCGGCGCAGCAGATCAAGAATGCGGCGTCGCAGGGTAAAAAGTAACTCTTGTCCATGCGCGCGGACCTGGCAACGTTGGAGTCGAGAATCGACTATCGCTTCTCTGACCAGGAGTTGGCGCGCCGCGCGCTCACCCACAGTTCGCTGGCCAACGAGTTGCGTGCCGCTTGCACCGGATCTCCGGTGGACGACAACGAGCAGTTGGAGTTCCTGGGCGATTCCGTGCTCGGCTTCCTCATCGCCGAGGCGCTGGTGCGCCGTTACCCGGAGTACCGGGAGGGAGAACTTTCGCGGCAGAAAGCCCACCTGGTCAGTGCCGCCCACTTGCACGGCGTGGCGCGGCGGCTGGACATCGGCAGCTTTCTCGACCTCGGTCGCAGTGAGGAAATGAGCGGCGGCCGGTCGAAGAAGACCCTGCTGGTAGATGGCCTGGAAGCCGTCATCGCGGCCATTTTTCTGGACGGCGGGTTGGAGGCGGCGCGGTGCTTCGTGGGCGCTCATGTCCTCGATGCGCCGATCTCGGCCGATGAGGAGGCGGGCACGGACATCCAGCCGGCCATCGAGAATTTCAAGAGCGCGCTCCAGGAACTGGCGCAGGCCCGCCGTTTGCCCCAGCCTCGGTACACAATCGTACGGGAGCGCGGCCCGGAGCATTCCAAAACCTTCACCGTGGAGGTGCGGGTTGGCAAGGAGTGGAGCGGCCAGGCCGAAGGGCGCACCAAGAAGGTAGCCGCGCAGCGAGCGGCTCGCGGCGTCTACGAGCGCTTGCTCCGGGCACAGTCGGCCGACCCTGCCGTGGCTGAGTAGGCGTGCGCATCCTGCTGGTGGAAGACGAGTCGCGCGTGGCCGGCTTCATCGCCAGAGGCCTGCGCGAGCAATGTTACGCCGTGGACATTGCCGGCGATGGCGAGCAGGCTCTCTACCAGGCGGCGGTCAACGAGTACGATCTCGTGATCCTCGACGTCATGCTCCCGCGGCGCGATGGCTATGCCGTGTGCCGGGAACTGCGCGCCTCGGGTTTTCGCGCGCCCATTCTCATGCTGACCGCGCGCGATGTGGTGGATGACCGGGTGTCGGGCCTCGATGCCGGAGCCGACGACTACCTGGTTAAGCCCTTCGACTTCAAGGAGCTGCTCGCCCGCCTGCGCGCCCTCGCCCGGCGCACCGGCGCTCCGCGCCCGCCCGTGGCGCGGGTAGCCGATCTCACCCTGGACACCGCGAGTCATGCGGTCACCCGGGGGGGCAAAGCGGTCAGCCTGACTGCCAAAGAGTACGCCCTGCTGGAATTCCTGGTGCTCAACCAGGGGCGCGTCGTCGGCCGGGAACAGATCGCCCAGCACGTGTGGGACGAGTCCTTCGACCCGCTTTCCAACATCATCGACGTGTACGTGAGGCGCCTGCGCCACAAGCTGGACACGGGCTACAGCCTCCGGCTCATTCATACCCGGCGAGGCGAGGGCTACCTCATGTCGGCCGGGGGCGCCGCCGATGGTTAACAGCCTGCGCTTCCGCCTCACCGCGTGGTACGTGGCGTTCTTCACGCTGCTGCTGGTGTTGTTCAGCCTGTCGCTGTACCGGGTGCTATCTAAGGCCATGCTGACGCACCTGGATGAGACCTTGAGAACGCACGCGGACACAGCCGCCGCGCTGTTCGAAGACGAATTGGTGGAGATGAACGGCGACGCGGTGAAGGCGGCTGCCGAAACGGTATCCGAAATGCGGTTCAGCGGCGGGGCCGTGGCGGTGCTGGCCGGGGGCCGGGTGCTGGGGGCGAGTGCCTCGGCGCCGCTGGCGGAACTGGCCGCAGTGGCTGCGCGTGCCGCCGCGGCAGGTACGCCCGAGGTGGTGCTGGCGATGGAACAATGGGGTGCCAACGGCGCCCGCGCGGCGGTGCATCGGTCGCTGCCCGCTTACTTCGTGATCGCGGCCGAACCCCTGGACACGGTCATCGCCAGCCTCCAGGTGGCGCGACGCGCGATCTTCTTCGGGCTGCCGTTCCTGGTGGGGATGGCCGCGGCGGGCGGCTACCTGCTCGCCAGCCGCAGCCTCGCGCCGCTGCGATCGATGGCGGAACAGACGCGGCGGATCGGCGGCGCAACCCTCCACACCCGCCTGGAAATCGGACGCGCCGCCGAAGAATTGCAAACCCTCGCGGCCTCCTTCAACGAACTGCTTTCGCGGCTCGACCAGTCTTTCGAGAGCATGCGGCGATTTGTCGCGGATGCCTCGCACGAGCTGCGAACGCCCATCGCGGTGATTCGGGGCGAAGCCGATGTCGCCCTGGTGCAGGACCGGCCCGCCGCCGAGTATCGCGAGTCGCTGGCCATCATTCTGGACGAATCGCGGCGTCTCTCGCGCCTGGTGGACGACCTGCTCAATCTGGCGCGCGCCGATGCCGGGCATGTGCGGCTGGAAGTTCGCGAATTCTATTTCAACGAGCTGCTCGCCGAAGCGTGCCGCTCCGCACAGGCGGCGGCCCTGGCGCGCAACATTCAACTCGAGTGCTCCGGCGGCCCGGACATTCCGTTTCGCGGCGACGAGGAACTGCTGCGGCGCCTGGTGGTGAACCTGCTCGACAATGCCATCCGCTACACTCCGCCCGGCGGGCGGGTCTCGGCGTCGCTCGATGCGGAGCCGGCGGAGTTGCGCCTCCGCGTCCGCGACACCGGGGTGGGGATCGGGCCCGAAGAGGCGCCCCACGTCTTCGAACGTTTTTACCGCATCGACAAAGCGCGGTCGCGCGAAGCCGGCGGATTCGGTCTGGGCCTCTCGATTGTGAAGTGGATCGCCGAATCGCACCAAGGCGCGGTGGCACTCAGCAGCCGGCCCGCCGAAGGAAGCGTCTTTACCGTCACGTTGCCGCGGTGAGGGTCTGATTCATCCTCTGTTCATCTCGTCAAACCTATACTGGGGGTTCCGATGCCGTATATCCTGATCATTCTGTTGTTCCTGGGGGGTGTTTGCCGGGCGCAGGTCGCGCCTCCAGCAGAGCGGCAGGCGCCGCGAGGAACTCAGCAGACCACTCCCGTGCCGAAACCGGGGCAACAGCCCGTGCCCCTGCCGTCCGGGCTCGCCCAGCCGGTGCCCGGGGTGTCCATGGCGCTGACGCTCGCCAGTGCGCTCGAACGGGCGCAAGTGTACAGCCAGCAGGTCTATACCGCCACCTTCGCCGCGCAACTGGCGCACGAGGACGCGGTGCAGGCCCGGGCCGGGCTGCTGCCAAGCCTGAACGCGTTCAGCCAGTACATATATACCGAGCCGAACGGCACGCCCAGCGGCGTGTTCGTTTCCAACGACGGTCCGCACGTCTACAACAACCAGGCCATCGTTCACGCCGAGATCTACAACCCGGTCAAGCGCGCCGACTATCGCCGGGCGCTCGCCGCGGAGGTCCTGGCGCGGGCAAGGGCGGACATCGCCGTGCGCGGCCTGGTGGGAACCGTCACCCAGAACTACTACGGCATGGTGGCGGCGCAGCGCAAACTCGCCAACGCGCAGCAGAGCCTGAAAGAGGCCCAACAAGTTCTGGATATCACCCAAAAGCAGGAGCGCGGCGGCGAGGTGGCTCACGCCGACGTCATCAAGGCCGAGATCCAGGTGGAGATGCGGCAAAGAGAAGGCGAGGACGCGCAACTGGCGCTGGAGAAGGCCCGCCTCGGTTTCGGGGTGCTGCTGTTTCCTAACTACGGTCAGGAGTTCACCTTGCAGGACGACCTGGAAGCGATCCGGCCGCTGCCGGCGTTCGCCGAGCTGCAGGCACGCGCCGGGAGCGGCAATCCCGAGATGCGCGCCGCGCAGGGGCTGGTCGAGCAACAGACCCACGCGCTCGGTTCGGCCCGCGCGGCACTTCTTCCCTCGCTCTCGTTCGACTATTTTTACGGACTCAACGCCAACCAGGTGGCGATCTACAACCCGGAGCACCAGCGGCTGCTCGGTTCCGTGGCGCAGGCCCAGCTTACCATTCCCATCTGGACGTGGGGTGCGGCACGCAGCAAGGTGCGGCAGGCGGAGCTGCAATTGCAGCAGGCGCGGTACGATTTGAGCTTCACCCAGCGGCAACTGCTTTCCGAAATCAACCAGTTTTATGCCGAGGCGCAGGTGGCATCGTCCCAAACGGCATCGCTACGCCATACTGTGGAACTGTCCGCGGAGAGCCTGCGCCTCACCATCGAACGCTACCAGGCGGGAGAGGCGACGGTGCTGGAGGTGGTGGACGCCCAGAACACGCTGGTGCAGGCGCGCAATGCCTATGACGACGGCCTGGTGCGGTACCGGGTCGCGCTCGCCAACCTGCAGGCCCTGACAGGGGTGTTTTAGATGAACCGACAAGCCTGGATTGTTGGCGCTCTTCTGGCCGTGGCCTGCGGCTGCTCCAAGCCGGAGGAGAAAGAGGCCGAGCCGGTCGCTCCGGTTCAGGTGGCGCCGGTCACCCGGGCCACCGTCCACCGCTATGTGGAAGCGGATGCCGTCCTGTATCCCGTCGATCAGTCGGCCATCACGCCCAAGATCAGTGCGCCGGTGCAGAAGTTCTACGTCAATCGCGGCGACCCCGTGAAGCAGGGCCAGGTGGTGGCGGTCCTCGAAAATCGCGACCTGGTGGCCGCGGCGGCCGCCGCCAAAGCGCAGGTGGACCAGGCGGAGGCGAACCTCCGGAGCACCGAGAACGCCACTATTCCGGAAGCTATGACCAAGGCGGCCACCGATGTCCAGTCCGGGCAGCAGCAACTGGACGCCGCACAGAAGCTCCTCGAAAGCCGAGAGCAATTGCTCAAGGAAGGCGCCATCGCGCGCAAACTGGTGGACGAGGCGCGGGTGGCGTACGCCCAGGCGAAAGGGCAGTTGGAGGCCGCCCGGGAACACCTGCGCGCTCTCCAAAGCGTCGGCAAAGAGGAGCAGATCAAGGGCGCCAGGGCGCAGTCGGAAGCGGCCCAGGGGCAGTACCGCTCCGCCGAAGCGCAGGTATCGTACTCGGAAGTGCGCAGCCCCGTCAGCGGCGTGGTGGCCGACCGGCCGCTCTACGCCGGGGAGATGGCCAGCGCCGGAACCCCGCTCATGACGGTGATGGACATCTCACGCGTGGTGGCACGGGCCAACGTGCCCCAGACCGAGGCATACCGCGTGAAAGTGGGCGATCCCGCAAACGTCAAGCTGGCCGATCAGTCCTTCGAGGTGCCTGGCCGGGTCACGGTAGTGAGTCCCGCCACGGATCCGGCGACCACCACGGTCCAGGTCTGGGTGCAGGCCGATAATCCCGGCGAGCGCCTCAAACCCGGCGCCAGCGTGCGCGTGAAGGTGATGGTGGCCACCATCAAAGACGCGGTCGTCGTTCCCGCTGCGGCCATCCTGCCCGGAGAGGAAGGCGGTACGGCGGTCATTTCAGTTTCCGACAACACGGCCCGCCGGAAACCGGTCGAAGTCGGAATCCGCGAAGGCGACCAGGTGCAGATCGCCAGCGGTGTCTCCGCGGGTGAGCAGGTGGTCACCGTCGGCGGCGTGGGGCTCGAGGATAAGGCCAAAGTGCGCGTCGTTCCACCCGGCGGGAAACCGGAAGCGGAGAAACCGGAAGAGAAGGGCAAGGCGAAATGAGCGACGTGCCGATGGCGCCTCCGTCCACGCATCTGCCGGAGACCGCGCACTGGACGGCCCGGCACGGCAAGCCCATTATCTTCGTGATCCTGACGCTGGTGGCCATCGGGATCTACCTGGCCCTGACCATACCGATCGCGGTGTTTCCGGAGACGAACTTTCCGCGCATTGTAGTGGGCGTGGACAACGGCGTCATGCCCATCGACCAGATGCTGGTCACCGTCACGCGACCCATTGAAGAGGCGGTCAACACCGTGCAGGGACTCCAGCGGGTGACCTCGATCACCAGCCGGGGTTCCGCCGAAATCAACCTGTTCTTCGACTGGAACCTGGATATGATCCAGACCCTGCAACTGGTGGATTCGGCCATGGCCCGGGTGCAGGCGACACTGCCGCCCACCGCGCGGATCACGGCAAACCGGCTGACCTTCGCAGCGTTTCCAATCATGGGCTACAGTCTGGTGTCCAATACCGTGCCCCAGACCCAGCTCTGGGAATTGGCTAACTACGAGCTGAAGCCGCGTCTGAATCGCACCGTCGGCGTTTCCACCGTCGTGGTGCAGGCCAACGACATTCCGGAGTTCCAGGTGCAGCCCGACCCCGCCAAGCTGCTACAGACGGGCACGACTGTTTCCAATATTCTCGATGCCATCGGCCGCAGCAACCTGATCGACTCGCCGGGCCTGATCCAGGCGCATCACCAGCTCATCCTGGGCCTCGTCAGCGGACAGGCGAGGACACCCGCCGAAATCGCCAATATCGTGGTCAAGACCACGCCGGCCGGTCTGCCCATCCGAATCGGCGATATCGGCACGGTGTCGCATTCGGTGACGCCGCTGTACACCATTGTCACGGCGGACAACCGGCCCGCGGTGCTGCTGAACATTTCGCGGCAGCCCATCAGCAACACCGTGGAAGTGGCCAACGCCGTTCACCGCGAGATCGACAGCATTCGCAAGACGCTGCCCAAGGGCGTCGAACTGCGCATGTTTTACGACCAGTCCGACATTGTCAACGAATCCATCAAGAGCGTTCGCGATGCCATCCTCATCGGGCTCGTGCTGGCTTCGCTCATCATGGTCCTGTTCCTGCGGGACTGGGGCACGTCGCTGGTGGCGGGCCTGGTGATTCCGGCGACCATCGCGGTGACGTTCATCGCCCTGCGGGTGCTGAATCAGAGCTTCGACCTGATGACGCTCGGTGGCTTGGCGGCGGCGGTCGGGCTGGTGATCGACGACGCCATTGTGGTAGTGGAGAACATCGTCATGCACCGCGATGCCGGCCAGACACGCGCGGAAGCGATTCGCAGTGCAATTCGGGAAATCCGCGTACCGCTGGTCGGGTCCACCGTAACGCCGATCGTGGTGTTTCTCCCGCTGATCGCCATTTCAGGCGTGACCGGAGTCTTCTTCCGCGCCTTGGCGCTCACTGTGGGGGCGGCTTTGTTCACCTCGCTGGCACTGGCCCTGACCTGGACCCCAACACTCAGCCACTTTTTCATCCGGCAGCGCCCGGGCCGGCAGCGCGAGCACGGAACCGTGGCGCCGTGGCTGATGCGCCCGTACGAGCGCGTGCTGCGCGTTGCCCTGGAGCGGCGGCTGCTGCTGGGAGTGTTCGCCGTGGTGCTGATCGGCGCGTCGTATCTCTGCTACACGCACACCGGGTCCGACCTTTTGCCCTCGCTCGATGAGGGCGGCTTTGTGGTGGATTACTGGACACCCGCCGGCGCTTCGCTCGAAGATACCGACCGCATGGTCTCGGATGCCATTCGCATCCTTCATCAACTTCCCGAAGTGGAGACCACCTCCCGGCGGACCGGCATGGAACTGGGACTGGCGGCGGTGACCGAGGCCAACCGCGGCGACATATCGGTGAAGCTGAAGAACGATCGCGAACGAAGCACCGAGGATGTCATCGCCGATGCCCGCACGCGCATCACCAAGGCGCAGCCTGTGATGAACGTGGAGTTCGTCATGAAGCTGGAGGACATGATCGGCGATCTTTCGAACGAACCCGAGCCGGTCGCCATCAAGCTCTTTTCCCAGGATCCGGCGCTGCTGCGCGAGTGGGCGCCGAAGGTGGGCGATGCCATCCAGAAAGTGCCCGGCGTGGTGGACGTGCTCAACGGAATCGAGAACACCATCAGCGGTCCGGCCACGGTATTCTCAGTCGATCCGGTGGTGGCGGCGCGCTCCGGATTCACCCCGCAGGAGGTCGAACTGGATGCCAGCGCCATTCTGCAGGGCGAGCCGGCGCCCACCCCGGTGGTGGTGAACGACCGCGCGTACACGATTCGCGTGCGCTTCCCGGAGCAGACCCGCGGCTCGCTCGATGCCATCCGCCACACCCTGCTGGTCAGCGGAACCGGCAAGACGGCCACGCTCGGCTCCCTGGCGGACATCGTCGATATTCCGGGGCAGACCGAAATCCGCCGGGAGAACCTCCAGCGCGATGTTACCGTGACGGGGCGTCTGGAAGGGGTGAGCCTCGGCGACGGCATTCGGGAGGTGCAGCAGGCCATCGCCAATCTGCACTTGCCGGCGTCCATTCGCGTGGAATACGGGGGGCAGTACGCGGAGCAGCAGAGGTCGTTCAAAGATCTCGTATTCGTGCTGGTCCTGGCGATCCTGCTGGTGTTCATCGTGCTCTTATTCGAGTTCGGCAACTTCGCGGCCCCGACCGCGGTGCTGAGCTCGGCGCTGCTATCGACCTCAGGCGTCTTCCTGGGGCTCCTGATCACGGGGACGACGTTTAATCTCTCGTCGTTCATGGGCCTGATCATGGTGATCGGCATTGTGGCCAAGAACGGCATTCTGTTACTGGACGCGGACCAGAAGTTCCGGGCGGAGGGAATCCCGGCCGAAGAAAGTATGATTCGAGCCGGGGAGCGCCGTCTGCGTCCGATCCTGATGACCGCGCTGGCCACCGTGGCCGGCATGATTCCTTTGGCGCTGGCATGGGGCGCCGGATCGCAAATGTTACAACCGCTGGCCATCGCGGTGATCGGCGGAATTCTCGCCTCGATGGTGCTGTCGCTGGTAGTGACTCCAGCGGTTCACTACTACATTGGGGGTTCGAAATGAAGAAGCTTCTGACGATCGTCTTGGCAGCCGGCGCGGCGTGGACCGCGGAAGGCTACCATATCCTCAACAAAATCAAAATCGGCGGGCCGAATTCCTGGGATTACATCGTGATGGACAACGTCAACCGGCGATTGTATGCGTCGCATGGCACCTCGGTCGAGGTGATCGATCCCGACGCTGAGAAGCCCATCGGCAGCGTCACGGGATTGCAGGGTGTCCACGGCATCGCCGTGGCGCCCGAGTTCAACAAGGGTTTCATCAGCGCGCGCGGCACCAACAGCGCGGTGGTCTTCGACCTAAAGACGCTGGCCAAGACCGGCGAAGTTAAAACGGGGACCAACCCCGATTCCATCTGCTTCGAACCCAAGACCAAACGGATCTTCACCTTCAACGGCAGTTCCAACGATTCCACCGCCATTGACGCCAAGACCAACGATGTGGTGGGCACGTTCCCGGTGGGCCCGAAGCCGGAATTTTGCGTGGCGGATGGCAACGGCCACCTGTATGTGAACATCGAGAATTCGAGCGAGATCGTGGAAGTGGATGCCGCCAAGCCGGGAGTGATGCGGAGGGCGTCGCTGGCGCCGTGCGAAGAGCCTTCCGGGCTGGCTATCGACGTGAAGGACAAAGTGCTGTTCTCGGTGTGCGGCAACAAAACCATGGCGGTGACCGACATCGGCACGTTGAAAGTCATTGCCACGCCGGCGATCGGCGCGGGACCGGACGCGGCGGGATACGATTCGGGGCTGGGGCTGGCGTTCAGCTCCAATGGCGAAGGAACGCTGACCATCGTCAAGAAGGTGAGCGGGAAATGGGAGCCCGTGGACACGGTCAAGACGGAGCCGCGGGCGCGCACCATGACGGTGGACGAAAAATTGCATCGCGTGTACCTGATCGCGGCCGAAATTGCGCCGCCGTCCGCTACCCCCGAGCCGCCCAAAGAGGGCCAGAAAAGAGGCCGTGGGCCGGCCTACGTACCCGATAGCTACCACATCCTCGTGGTGGGTAAATAGGCTTCGCGGCCCGCACTGCGGCCGAGCAGTGGCGAACCTGCCGAAGAAATCGGCCCATCGAAAATTAACTTTACAAGCCCGCGGAACCGTGATACGGAGTGAGTACACAATTCTAGGATGAATTGCGTTGCTTCGGCACGATCGAAGGGGGGCTTGTCAATGCGAATGCAATGGTGGTGGGGCCTGGTGCTGGCCGTTGCGCTTCTGGCGGCTGGGGCCGCGGCGCAGGAGACGCGCGCGAGCCTGCGCGGAACCGTAACGGATTCCTCGGGAGCGGTCGTCGCCGGGGCGTCGATGCAGTTGACGAATCTCGAGACGGCCGTGGTCCTGTCCACGGTCAGCAACGAGGATGGACTGTACCGGTTTCTATTCCTGAATCCCGGCAAGTACAAGCTGGTGGCCAGCATTGCGGGGTTCAAGACGTTCGAGCGGGACCAGATTCCGCTGAGCGTCAGCGAGGCCGCGACGCTTCCCGTGATGCTTGAGGTGGGAGCGCAGGCGGACAAGATCACGGTATCTGCGGAAGCGCCCCTGATCGAGGCGGAGAAGGCCGATCGCGGCATGCTGGTGGATAACAAGAAGGTGGTGGACCTGCCGATCAATACGCGCAACCCCATCATGCTGGCAGCGCTCTCGAACGGCATCACGCCTACCAGCGGCGCTACGCTCGACCAGAAGCCGTTTTCGAACAGCGCCGATGGATCGTGGTCGATCAACGGCGGGGTGGGCAGTACGGTGGAGTTCCTGCTTGACGGGGCGCCGAACAACACCATCTACAACGGGGTGACGACGGTGGCGGTGGTCCCGTCGGTGGACGCGGTGCAGGAATTCAAAGTCATGACCAGCACCTACGATGCCCAGTACGGACACACCGGCGGCGGCGCGATCAACATCTCGCTCAAGAGCGGCACGAATACCTTTCACGGCTCGGGCTACGAGTTCCTGAAGCGCGCCCGGTTCAATGCGGCGGCGTTCTCCGACAATGCTCACGGCTCGCCGGTGCCGGCCAGCGGGCTGGATCAGTACGGGTTCACCGTCGGCGGGCCGGTACGGATTCCAAAGGTCTACAACGGCAAAGACAAGACCTTCTTCTTTTTCGCGTGGGAGAAGTATCACGAGGACCAGGAGTACCCCTCCGAGAAAGTGGCCTCGGTTCCGACGCCGGCCCAGCGCACGGGCGATTTTTCGGATACACGCGACAACGCGGGCCGGCTGATCACCATCTACGATCCGCTGACCGGCCGCGCGGACAGCAGTGGGAAGTGGGTGCGGACGGCATTCCCGGGGAACATCATTCCGCCGGAACGGATCAATACGGTGAGCGCCAAGATCCTGGCGCTGTATCCGCTGCCGAATACGATTTCGACGGGATCAACCAACTGGCAGAACAATTATTATTGGGGCGACAACATCGCCAATTTCAACTTCCACAACATCATGCTGCGGCTGGATCACAATTTCGGACCCAAGGAGCGCGTGTATGCGCGATGGTCTACGAGCGACTTCACGCAGGTGCGTGTGGCGAACGCCATTCCCGGGTTAGGCGGGGACCATCGGGACGGGGGCAAGTACAGCAACAGCGGCGTGGTGGACTCGGTCACCACGCTCAACTCCAGCACGATTCTGAACATGCGGGCCTCGTTGTCCTACTGGCGGGAGAAGATCGGTCCGCCGGACTTCGGCTTCGATGCCACCCAGTGGGGCTGGCCGGCATCGGTGGTGAACCAACTGACCAAGAAGACCCTGCTGCCGAATATTGCGATCGCGGGCGCGAGCACACTGGGCAACGCCTCTTCGAACATCACCTTCGAGCCCACGACGGTATTGAGCCTGCAACCCAACGTGGCGCTGGTACGCGGCAAGCAGACCATCAAGGCGGGGCTGGACTACCGGGTGACGCGCTATACGCAGTACCGCCCGAGCGCGGACCGCGGCATCTTCAGCTTCGACCAGGGATTCACGCGCTCGGATTACCTGACGCAGGATGCGCTGAGCGGCAACGGCATGGCGTCGATGCTGCTCGGCTACGCCGCATCGGGCTCGGCGGGCTTCACGGCGAACCCGTTCTTCCAGTGGATCTATACGGCGCCGTGGGTGCAGGACGATATCAAGCTGACGCGGAAGCTGGCGCTCAACCTGGGGCTGCGGTGGGATGTGACGTCGCCGGTGACGGAGCGGTTCAACCGGCTGGACCGCGACTTCTTCGCCACGGCGGTGAATCCGATTTCCGACCGCATCGACCAGACGAAATTTCCGGGCATGAAGGTGTACGGCGGCATCGGTTTCGCGGGGGCGAGCGGGTTGCCGCGCTCGCCGTTCAACAGCGATCGCAACAATTTCCAGCCGCGCCTCGGCGCGGCTTACCAGCTCAACACCAAGACCGTGCTGCGCGGCGGGTGGGCGATTTTTTACATCGCGCCGACGGATAGCGGGTTGACCTCGGGCTTCAGCCAGAGCACTCCTTTCGTCGCGACGCAGGACACCGGACGCACGCCGTACGACACCATTTCGAATCCGTTTCCGACGGGACTGATCCAGCCGGCCGGGGCCGGCGGAGGCCTGGCGACATTTCTCGGGCAAGGGGTGACCTTTGCCAACACCGGCTCGCAGAACTCGTATGTACACCAGTTCTCATTCGGGATTCAGCGGGAACTGCCGGGAGGCATCAGCGCCGACGCTTCCTACGTGGGTTCGCGAACGCGGGCAGCGCTGGTGAGCAACTCCATCAATGCGCTGACGCTGGCCGACCTGGCACTGGGGGACCCAACACAGGGAGGCAACCCGAACTACCTGAACCAACAGGTGCCGAATCCGTTTCAGAACCTGCTGCCGGGAACCACCATCAACGGAGCGACGGTGGCGCGCAGCCAATTGCTGAAGCCATTTCCGGAATTCACCAACGTGACGGAGACCAATCTCAACGTCGGTAAGATCTGGTACAACTCGCTCCAGGTCGCGGTGCAGAAGCGGTACTCCCACGGGCTGACGTTTTCGGCCAACTACACCTTGTCGAAAAATATTCAGGCGACGGGATATCTGAATCCGCAGGACGCGGCGCCGACCGATACGCTGACTTCGTTCGACCGGCCGCACCGCCTGGCGTTCGCGCCCAGCTACGAACTGCCGTTCGGGCCGGGCCGCCGCTTTTTGAACTCAAGAAACAGCATTGTGCGCCGGCTGGCCGGGGGCTGGCAGGTACTGGTGAACACCGTCTTCCAATCGGGAGCCCCCATGGGAATTCCGAGCAGCGTATGGGTGCTGGGCGATCCGCGGCTGGAGAATCCCACCTGGGACCGGCTGTTCAAGACGGGTTACATCGACGCCAACGGAGTGGTGCGCAACGTACTGCCCGGAGAGCAGCCAGTGTTCCAGGTGCGCCCGCCGAACACGCTCCAGACCACGCCGGCGCGGTGGGGCAACCTGCGCGACCGTTGGGCGACCACCTATGACGCTTCCGCCATCAAGAATACGCGCATTCGGGAAGGCATGAACTTTCAGTTCCGTTTCGAAGCCTTCAACGCGACGAATACGCCGGTGTTTTCGTCGGACCCGAACCTCACGCCTACCTCGACGAATTTCGGGAAGATCATCCGGGACAACGGGCAGAACAACGCGCCGCGCAGCTTGCAGTTCGGCTTCCGACTGTTGTTTTAACGCCGGTCAAGAAGAAAGAAACGGCCAACGAAAAGAAGTTGGCGGAGTTCCTCGTGCGGCCGGAACTCCGCAGCCGGCGGGGAACGCTCAGAACTGAACCACCGCGCGTCCGGGAATTTCGCCGCGTTGCAGACGGTCGAGAAGGTCGGGCGTCTCGTCGAGCGCGTGGATGTGGACGTGGGCGCGCACGGCACCGGCAGCGGCCAGTTCGAAGACTTCCGCCAGGTCCCTCTGGTTTCCCAGATAGCTGCCGCGCACCGTCACGCCTTTCAAGACCGTGTCCAGCAGCGGCAGTTCATAACGGGCAGCGGCGATCCCCACCAGCACCAGCGTACCGCCCCGCTTCAGGGCACGGAATGCCTCCTGAATGGCCGTCGGCGCGGGAGTCAGCACCAGCGCGGCATCGATACCGCCATATTCCTTCTGGAGCGCGCGGCCCGCGTTTCCTGCCGGAACTGCCATTTCGGCGCCGCCGGCCTTTGCCATTTCGAGTTTCGAGTCCGAAATATCCGCCACTACCACGCGCAGTTTTCGCGCGTGCGCCATCTGCAACGCCAGGTGGCCCAGGCCGCCGAAACCGAATAGCGCGACCTGCTGTCCCGCCGTCAGGTTCGCTTCACGCAACGCTCCTAAGGCGGTCCAACCCGCACAGCATAGTGGCGCGGCCGCGGCTGCCGCCAGATCGGCGGGAACTCGCACCAGCGCGCCGGCGGGGGCGAGCGCAAACTGGGCCAACGCTCCATTGCGCGTGTAGCCGAAATTCGTCTGCTTCGGACAGAAGCGCTCGCGGCCCGACCGGCACCATTCGCACCCGCCGCAGGTCTCTGCCAGAAACGTGATACCCGCGCGGTCGCCTGGAGCCCACCCGGCCACCTCCGGACCCACGCTTTTGACCGTTCCGATGCCTTCGTGGCCCAGCGTCACCGGCGCCAGCGGGAGCTTTTCCAGGCCCGCCACGAACAAATCGGAGTGGCAGATGCCGCACGCCTCGAGGCGAATCAGCGCCTCGCCCGGGCCCGGTTCGTCGATCTCTACCTCCTTGACCCGCACCGCCCCCCGCGGCTCGTCAAGCACCGCGGCCCTAGCACGCCGAGTCACCGTTCCATGCCTTGCAGGAAGTAGTTGAACTGCTTCTCCCGCCCGATGGTGGTGGTCTCGCCATGCCCGGGGATCACCAGCGTTTCATCGGGCAGAGGCAGCAGCTTGTCCCGAATCGATCGCAGGATCTGCCGGCCGTCCCCTCCCGGCAGGTCGGTCCGGCCGATACTTTCCCGGAACAGCGTATCGCCGGCCAACACTTTGTTCTCCGACGGGATCCAGAGGCTGATGCTCCCCCGGGTGTGTCCGGGAGTGTGCAGCACGTGGAACTCGGTAGTCCCGATGACGAGGCGGCAGCCGTCCTCGGCAGGCACGTCGATGTCCACAGGCGCCGGCGTCGGCATGCCCAGCCAGCCGGCCTGTACGTCCAGCATGGCCTGCAACTCCCGGTCGTTGGGATTCATGTAGACCGCAGCAGCGGTGGCGGCTTTGATTTTCTGGGCTCCAGCGATGTGGTCGATGTGGGCGTGTGTGATCACGATCGCCTTTACGGTCAACCCGTGCTTGCGCACTACCTGCAGGATGCGCGCCGTTTCGTCGCCGGGATCGATCACAATGGCCTCCCTGCTCTGCTCGTCTCCGAATACCGAGCAGTTGCACTGTAGCGTCCCCACCGGCAGGATCTCGTGAATCATATGCCGATTGTATACTCACGTTATGGCAGATGCGCTGTTCGTGATCATGCGGTGGCTCCACTTCAGTTCGTTCGTGACGCTGATCGGCGGGATGCTTTACAGCCGGTTCGTTGTGGTTCCCGCCATCAATACCCTTTCGCCGGATGCCGCCGGAGCGCTCGGCGCGAAGACCGCGGCGCGGTACCGGCCGCTAGTCCTCGCCGCCATCTGTGGCCTGATCGTTTCCGGCACCTACAACCTGCTGACCAACCCCGGGCACAGCGTGCGCTATCACATGCTGCTGGGGGTGAAGCTGGTCCTGGTGCTGCACATCTTTACGGTGGCTTTCCTGGTCACCCAGCGCGAAAACCCGCGCCGAGCGCGGCAGATGACCGGCACCGTCATTTCCGGACTGATCGTGCTGGCGATCTCGGCATACTTGCGGCGCATTTTCTGAGGTGGACAACATGACTGAGGGTTATCGCGCGTTGCGCGAAGGCGTGGCTTGGCTCGACGTTTCAGACCGCGGGCGGATTTTGGCGCGGGGACGCGACCGCGCGCGCTTCCTCCACAACGTGACTAGCAATGACGTGAAGAAGATGACGCCGGGGACCACCGCCTACGCCTTTTTGCTGACCCCGCAGGGCCGCATCCAGGCCGATCTGTACCTGCGCTGTTTTCAAGACCGCTTCCTCCTCGACACCGAGCCGGCACTGCGGGAAAGGGTCCGCCTGCACATTCTAAAATACAAGGTCGCGGACCAGGTGGAACTCGAGGATGTGACCGATACCACAGCCTCCGTGGCCGTGGAAGGGCCGCAGGCGGAGTCGCTCGTCCTGCCGGGAGAATACGATAGCGCACCGTTCACCGTGACGGGCCAACCGGGTTTCCGCCTCTATGCACCCTCGGCGGAAAAGGCGGCTATGATCGCCCTGGTGAAGGCAGCCGGCGCCCGCGAGGCCACTCCGGAAGATGCGCGCCTGGTGCGGATCGAGAACGGGAAGCCGGTCTTCGGGGAAGACATCAGCGACACGTCGCTGCCGCAGGAGACGCAGCAGATGCAGGCCGTCAGTTTCACCAAGGGATGCTACATCGGCCAGGAGATCGTCGAGCGGATTCGCGCCCGCGGGCATGTAAACCGGAAGCTGGAACGTATCGAGTTGGATGGCGACCGGCCGGTCCCCGCCGGGACGCTGGTGAACTGGCAGGGGCGCGAAGCGGAGGTGACCTCCTCTGTGTTCTCCCCGCGAGCGGCAAAGGTGGTAGCGTTGGCCTACGTCAAAACGACGTGAGCCGCACGCCCTCACACGCCCCGTAAGCGCTCCGCCGCCGCCTCCGCGGTGATATCCCGCTGCGGTGTCGCCAACATTTCATAGCCCACCAGAAACTTCCGTACCGTCGCTGAGCGCAGCAGCGGTGGATAAAAATGCGCATGCATGTGCCACTCTTCGTGAGCTTCCCCGTCCGTGGGCCTCTGGTGAAATCCCATAGAATACGGGAACGAGACCTGAAAGAGCCGGTCGTATCGTGCCGTCAGCCGCTTCAAGATGAGAGCCAGCCCATCGCGCTCCTGGTCCGCCAGCAGATCGATCCCGGTCACGTGCCGCTTCGAGATCACCATGGTTTCGAACGGCCACACGGCCCAGAACGGCACCACCGCCAGGAAGCTCTCGTTCTCCTCCACCACCCGCGTGCGGGCCGCCGCTTCGAGCGCCGCGTACTCGCAGATCAGGCACTGGCCGCGCTCGCTTCGCCACGCCTCCAGCGACCCCTGCTCCTTAGAAACTTCGTTCGGCAGCCGGTGGCTCGACCAGATCTGGCAATGCGGATGGGGATTGCTCGCGCCCATCATCGGCCCGCGGTTCTCGAAGATCTGCACGTACCGGATGGCGTCGCGCGACCCGAGGTCCTGAAATTGGTCCACCCAGGTATCGACTACCTTGCGCAGGTCGTGTGGTTCCATCCCGGCGATCGTCAGGTCATGGCGCGGCGAAAAGCAGACCACCCGGCAAATGCCCGGTTCCGATTCCGCGATCAGCAATCCGTCCTGCGCGAACCGGTCCAGCGGCGTGTCCGGCTTGAGCGCCGCGAAGTCGTTATCGAAGACGAATGTGCTTTCGTAGTGCGGGTTGCGCACCCCTCCCGCGCGGGCGTTGCCCGGGCAGAGGTAGCATTTCGGATCGTATTCCGGCCGCGACTCGCTGCCCCCGGTTTCCACCTGTCCCTGCCAGGGGCGGTCCGTCCGGTGCGGCGAAACCAGCACCCACTCGCGGGTGAGCGGGTTGAACCGGCGGTGAGGATCCTGCTTCCAATCGAACATTCTGCTCCCTTTCCATTCATACTGTACGCCGCTGCACACCTGTCTACTTACTTCCTGGAACGTCTGCCACGCCCGCCGAATCGTAACCACTGGAGACCGGGCTGGAGTACGATTTCGGGGGGAACCGTCTTCAGTTCCGAGTCGTTAGCGCCGGCTCCTCGGAGCCGGCCTTTTTTTGTAGCGTGGCAGCCATTGGAGTAGGTCCGCAGTTTTCAGCGCCACGATTGGCTCGCTCCGCCCGATCTACCGTTTCGCGGCCTGGGGATAGGCGCCCGTTGCCATGGACGGATTTATCGCCATCGATCTCGCCTCCGCGTACGCCTTGTGCACCGGTTCGGGGAACTCTCCTATCATTTCCGCAATCTTCTGTTGAATCTGTTCGACCACCCGCGGGTTCTCCGGTGCGACGTCGTAGCTCTCGTCCGGATCGACGGCCAGGTCGTACAACTCCGGCCTCGGCAGGACGTAGCTGTGCCGCCCGCCCGGCGGCGCCGGCGCATACGCCGCGCTGTTGTGTCGGGCGATATGCAACTTCCAGTCCATCCACCGGGCGCACTGCAGGTCCCAGTTGTCGAAATACAGCAGCGGCGGCCGCTCGATCGATTGCCGGTCGCCATGGAGCATCGGCCAGATATCGATCCCGTCGAGCGGCTTGGCGGGAAGGGAGGCGCCGCACAGCCGGGCCACCGTCGGAAAAACGTCCATCATCGACGCTACCCCGTTCACCACGCGGCCGGCCGGGATTTTGCCCCGCCATCTCGCCATGAAAGGCTCGCGCACGCCCCCTTCGTACGTGGTCCCCTTCCGGCCGCGCAGCTTCCCGGGGCTGCCCTGGTACCAGGGGCCGTTGTCGCTCGAGAACATCAGCAGCGTGTTCTGTTCCACGCCGTTTTGGCGGAGCGCCTGAATTACCTCGCCCACGCTCCAGTCGAGTTCCATCACCACGTCACCGTACAGGCCCGCCTTCGACTTACCCCGGAATCGCGGCGATGCTCCCAGTGGAATGTGCGGAAACGTGTGCGGCATGTACAGAAAGAACGGCGATCCGTGGGAGTCGGCGATGAACTTCCGGGCGTGCTCCGTATAACGCGCGGTCAATGTTTCCAGGTTGGCCATCGGTTCCACGATTTCGGTGTTGTGCAGCAACACCCGGGGCGTCATGTCGTTGCTGTAGGGGATACCGAAATACTCGTCGAAGCCCCGGCTGGTTGGCAGATACGGCACCGGCCGCCCGAGATGCCACTTGCCGATGCACATGGTTTTGTATCCGCGATTCTTCAGGACGTTGGCCAGGGTCACCTCGTCGAGATTCAGCCCCTCCTGGTCATGCGGGAAGAAGACCCGCGGCACGCCCACACGGGTGGGATAGCGCCCGGTCATTAAACCCGCGCGCGAAGGCGAGCACACCGGGTCGGCCGAGCAGAAGTTCGTGAACCGGACGCCTTCGGCCGCGAACCGGTCCAGGTTCGGCGTCTGGATGCGGGAGCCGTAGGGCCCGATGTCACCGTAGCCCAGGTCGTCGCAGAAAATGAAAACGATATTCGGAGTGCCCGCATCGGCGGCGAACAGGCTCGATCCGGCCGCGGCGCCCGCGGCCGCCAGGAAGTTACGACGAGTCATTCCCTTGATCTTAAGCCCAAAGCCCCGTTTGTTCGGAAACTGTTCGGTTTACTTCGCGCCGCGCAAGATGTCGATGCTCCCGTTCTGTCCCATGAGCCGAAGCTCGCAGCCGCCGCCGCCGATCTTACCAGTGATCGTCTCCGGCGACATCTCGCCGCTGACCATGATTTCGGGTTGCGAGCGGACCCGCCCGAATGACGTCCTGGCCATCACGTTGTAGCCCGTTCCGCCGGGTACCGTAACGCGGATCGGTCCGAAACTCGTGCGCAGCGAAATCGGCTGGCAATGCTGGGAAGCCTTGGCCTCCACCGTCACCGATCCGTTCTGGTTTTCCACCGTGATCGGCCCCGCTGCGTCGGCGACGGTCACTCCGTTGAACGTGGTTTTCGCAAACACATCGCCGCCGACCCCGTTCAGCCGGATCGAACTGTTTCCCGCAGTCACTCGCGCCCCGCCTTTAATTCCGCTCATATCCACGCTGCCGAAGGTGGTCTCCACAATGGCGTTCTCCCCCACCGTATCGCCGGTAATCGCGGCGTTGGCTGCGCGTGCGGTCAGGGTCTTGCCGATGCGCGAGAAGTTGATCCGTCCGAACGAGGTATGCAGGTCGGCCGCGCCGTTGATCGCCATTGCGCGCACTTCGCCGTTCTGGTTGCGTACCGCCACGTCCGCCTTGGATTCGCTGACTGCCACGGCGCCGAACGAATTGTCGATGGTGACCGTGCCGCCCGCGTTCTGGACGTCGATCTCCCCGTTGTTGCTGCGCACGGTGACTCCGCCGACGGCGTTGTTCACGCGTACCTGCCCGAAGCGGTTCGAAACGTTGGCCGTACCCGAGATATCCGAGGCTGTCACCGCACCATTGCCGTTCCTCACGGTCACATCGCCGTTGTTGGCACGGACGTCCACATCGCCGAATGAGTTGTCCACTTCCACGCGCCCGCGGCCCCCCGAAAGAGACACCCGCCCGTTGCTGTTGTTGATGGTGGCCCCGGCACCCAGGTTTACCGCGGTGATTCCGCCAAAGCGGTTGCGCGCGTCGAGCGGCGCGGATTGCGGCAGGGTCAGGTCGTAGTCCACGCTGTACCCCAGGTTGCGATGATTCCACGATTTCGGATAGATGGTACGCACCGTTGTGCCCGCGGCGGACTCTTCGACCGAAATCTGGATCTGATCGCAGAAGCGCCGCGCTTCGGACTCCGTATCGGCGGAACAGCGGATTGCGGCGCGAATCTCCGCTTCATTTTTGGACTGGGTATGGATGTGGATGTCGCCGTTCGAGTTTTCGATCCGGAACGTGCGCCCAGCGGGCATCGCCGCCGCCTTCTGAAAATCGCGCCGGTATTCCTGGCGCGCCCAGACGCTCGCGCAGCCGCAGATAAATATGAGACTAATTGCGTTTCGCATTCTGTAACCACTCCTCGAGCGTCTTCTGCTTCTTGCGATAGAGTGAAGCTAAATGAGTCTGCAAGTACAGGTTGTATCGATTGTTTTCCACGTTGGCCTTCAGATCGGTAATGGCCGAATCCAGGAGCAGTAGCTTCTCCCGGTACGCGGCCGCCAGGGGAGTGGGTGACCGCTGTAAACCGGGCTCGGCAACCGCGGAGAGCCTGGCGATCGAGCGCGCGTATGCCGCTTCGCTCTGCTGCACGTCGCGCAACGCTTCGTCGGTAAGAAAGTCGCTGGGCTCGGCGCGCCGCCCTTCCCACGGCCGCGAAAGGCCCGCTGCCAGCGCCACAAGTGCCGCGGCGGCCAGCGCCCACCGCCACAACGGATTTCGTTTGCGGGGTGGAGCCGCGGCAGCAAGGCTGCTCTCGATCCGGCCCCACAGCGACGGGCTTTCCCATTCTTCGTGAAGTTGGGGTGCCAGCCGCGAGATCTCGCTCCACAGGTAGAGTTGCTCGCGACACGCCGCACAGGTTTCGGCATGCGCGCGCGCATCCGGCATCAACTCCGGGGAGCGCAGCGCCCGCTCCAGGTCTGTGCATTGGAAGATCATGGCCGCACCTCCGTAAGCAGGCGTTTCAGCTCCTTCTTGGCCTCAAACAGCCAGCCCTTCGAGGTTCCTTCCGGGATTTCGAGAATGGAAGCGATATCAGAGTGCCGCAGCCCTTCCACCTCGAACAACAGAAAGACCATGCGGTGTTTCGGATTCAGTCGCTGCAATGCCGTGTCGAGCGCCACCCGCAGGGTCGCACACGGTTCGGCGCCGCCCACCTCGGCGGGCATTTCCGCTTCGTGCCGTCTTTTTCTTGCCAGGTCGTAGCACACATTGATCACGATCCGGCAGAGCCAGGTACCGATGCTCGAGTGGGCCTGAAATCCTTCGATGGCCTTGTACAGCTTCAGGAAGGCTTCCTGGACCGCATCTTCAGCGTCCTGCCGGTTCCCGACAATGTGGTAGGCAATGCTCTTGAGGCGCGCTCCGTGCGTGTGATAGAGCTGTTCAAACGCACTTATCTCCCGCCGCCGGCACGCGGCCAGCAACGCGGCCTCAGACCGAGAATCGGCCGACAGTATCCGCCCGGCCAGTGCCATTGGACCAGCCCCCATCATTGTCGCCTTTTGGACGTGACAAGGATGGTGATCGTTGGAAATGTTTAGAGAGCGATGTGCCGGCCAGCATCCCATCACGGGGATTGATGCCGGAACGACCAGTGGCCGGTGGCGAGCCGGAAAAATTATCCCTCGCGGCGCTTCAGCGTGGGACGTTCGTCCTGATCGGTCTTCGGCTTGTTGCCGTTTTCATCGGGGTCCACCGGCCCGTTACCGCTGCCCGGCGCACGCCGGAGGCGCGGACGGTTCGGATCGTCCGGCTCTATCTTGCGGCGATTGTGCAACATCGCCAGGCGGGCCCGAACGTCATTGAACTCAGAGGTGTTCACCACGTATTCCGGCTTGGGGGTGAGATCCTTCTGGATCTCCTCTTGCGCGGCCTTGATGCGGTCGTCCGTCATCGGGTGGGTCGAGAAGACCTTGGCAATGCTGCCCGGCTTTCGCTTCTCGAGCGATTGGATTTTCTCGAAGAAGTCCACAAATGAGTTCGGATCATAGCCCGACTTATACAGGTATTGCAATCCCAGGAAATCCGCTTCCCGCTCGAAACCTCGGGTAAACGTCAGGAAGCCCATGGGAATCGCCAGGCCGGCGCCCTGCCGGATCGCATACCCGGTCCACCCTCCCATGAAAATCAGCGGGATTGAGGCGAAATTGATCAACTCGCCGCGCGTCGCTTGTCTGGTGCCGTGCCGCGCCGCCACATGGGCGATTTCGTGCGCCATCACACCAGCCAACTCGGCTTCCGACTCGGCCTTTAGAATGAGACCGGAGTTCACAAAGAAAAAACCGCCAGGGAGCGCGAAGGCGTTCACCTCTTCAGAATCCAGGACCTTAATGGTGAAGGGGACCTTGGCGTCTGAGTTGCGAACCAGATTCTGGCCGACGCGGCTCACATACTCGGCAATGATGGGGTCGTCGATGATTTTGGCTTGGCGCTCCACTTCCTGCGCCAGTTGTTTACCAAGAGCGATTTCTTTCTCTAGGGAGTAGAAGTTCACGCCCTTCCCGACATCGCGATTGCCGATTTCATCGGGATTTTTCTTCTTGTCCGCGGCGTTGGCGCCGGCGGCCAGCAGGCTGATTACAGCCACTAGCGCCCCCAGAAAATCAGATCGACGGTTCATTGCAGGAAACTCCTGTATATAACTACACTATACGCCCGTTTCGGGCGCCCATGTACCCTACCCTTTAAACGTCGTGACCGCGCCGCCGGTTACTAGAAGAAAGCCCTGAGCGGAATAGCATACTTCGGGCATTCACCAACGGGTGCCGGCGTGCAACAACCGGCGGTAGGCGCAGATTCGCACTTTCTTCGCCTTGTGATTGCACTGATTGCGCCACGGGAGGTAGCTTCGGCGGGTGCAGTCCGTACGAAGCCGCCGGACTCGATCCCGGCTGTTAGAACCGACGTTCCGTCGCGGGAATCGAAACCTCGGGTGGGGCGCTGGGCCATAGCACTGCGGCGTGGGTCTGCGCCTGCAAGTGCTCGCGGAGAGCGTCCGCATACACTTGAATACCTTTGCGTGAGTAGCGCAGGTATCCCTTCTGTCGCAAGTGATTCATTTGAAAAGTCACAATTTCCCGGGATGTGCCGACGTATTCGGAAATCAACTGATGGGTCAGCGGCGGGACCTTGATGGATCCGTCTTCGGTCCGCGTGCCGAGTCGCTCGGCAAACCGCAGCAGGGCGCGTATCACGCGTTCCGGGGTTTTGTCCAAGGCGAAGCTCTGCAGACGGTCCTCATAGTCAAGCCCGCGCTTGACGAGCATCTGGAGAAGCGCAATCCCGAGTTGGGGTTGCCTTTCGACCTGTTCTTCGATTTCAATGCTCGCCCAAGACATGAGGGTGACACTGTCGAGCGCCAGGGCGCGCTCCGCGTGGCGCGGGACGCCGAGCAGTGAACTCTCCCCGAAGAAGTCATCCGTAGTGAATATGTCCACCACGGTTTGGGAGCCGTTATCGAGCGGCATCGAGACCTTAACTCTGCCCTGCACCACCAGATGTAGACCCTTAGACGGCTGTTGTTCGTCGAAAATGACTTGGCCCCGGCGGTAATCCGTCACCCCTTTGCGGGGCAGGTACATCAAGGCGTCTTCCATTTCGCGCGTTGGAGTCAGTCTTGCTCCGTTCGGCATGGTATTGCTACTCCCTCAAAATTGAGAATCGCGGTCGGGGGAAACCCGGCAGCAAACCGTCGAGATGGCGCGATCAACTCAGGACCAGGAGCGTGAACAGGAGAACCGGATCGGGAATAGGTAAAGCTCAAACGTCTCTGAATAATAGGGTACGTCAATGATTTGGCAAACGGGCGCTCCCGAACACCCGACTGGTACCGGAATGAACAATCGGTGCCCGGAAGGAAGCCAGGCGATCAGGAGTTGGCGGGAACGTATCGGAGTCGAACCGATCCGCGGCCGTTTGGACCGCGCGGCAGTTTTGAAGACTGGGCCCACCACCGGATGGGATACGTTCCCCGGAGTCAGTGTAACAAGCCGGGGCCACGGTTCGGGACCGGCACCAGCGGGGCGGCAGAAATGCGCCGAAGACCGGCAAAGTAAACAAGTTGACCCTTGGGCACCCTTTCGGTAGGATAGAGGTGCGGGGTGGAGCAGCCTGGTAGCTCGTTGGGCTCATAACCCAAAGGTCGGTGGTTCAAATCCACCCCCCGCAACCAAAGCTTTCGCCTTCGATCCCCTTCCAAATCAAAGTTGTAGGGTTATTCTTCGCCTTCCGGTTTGGGCTTCCGTTTGCCACGTTTTCCGGGTTTTGCTACCAAATTGCTACCAAACCCATTTTTCCTTCCTGTGAACATCGCGTGTTGCAGCTTCTTTGCTGCTGCTTCGCGCGAGTTTGGGAAGAGGTGGCCATACGTGTCGAAGGTGACCTGGATGCTCGAGTGCCCCATCTGATCGCAGACGTACTTGGCACTCTCGCCCTGGGCAATCAGCATCGAGGCGAAGAAGTGCCGCAGATCGTGAAATCGGACGCGCGAGAGTCCGGCGTTAGTCGAGATTCGGCCGAAGACGAATTCGTCGAAGTAGTCGGGGTCCATTCGCTTGCCGTCAGGTCCGACGAAGACAAGCCCTGAGGGATCCTTAGCGTCAACGCGAAGGCGTCGCAGGAGTTCCAGAACTGCTTCGGGAGCCGCGACCCGCCGGTTCGACTTGCGCGATTTCGGTTGACCGATCTGCCATTCCCATTTCCTGGCACCATCAGACGCCTTAGTTTTCGAGACTGCCTTGCTGATTACCAGTTCCTTGTTCGTCCAATCTACGTCCGAGTACCGAAAGGCGAGGATCTCATTCCGGCGGAGACCCGTAAACGCGTCCACGAAAACAATGCCGCGGCCCGGACCGCCAAGTTCCTCGGCAGCGTCGATGAGTTTCCATTCCTCCTCCCGAGTTGGAGGAGCGACCTGCCTTTGGTCACGCGCCGGCAATTCAACGCCCCGAGTCGGATCGTGCCGAAGAAAGCCACGCTTGATCGCGCTCGCACCCTTCTTGCCAACGAGCATCACGCGCAGACAGACGATCACGTTGTGAACAGTCTTAACGGATACTTCTTTGGCAAGGTCATTCACGAAGTTCTGAACCTGGTCGTAACCAATTTCGGACAGGTTCATCTTTCCGAAATGGGGAATGAGACGACGGCGAACGATAGAACCGTAGGACGAGAGGGTGGAGCCGCGGACCGCTACCCTGCTTTCAAGCCACTCCTCGGCAAACTTTTCGAACTTCGTCGATTTGGGCTCGACGTACGATCCGTGGGTGATCTCGCCGAGCAACTGATTCAATCGTTGTTGCGCTTGTGAACGGTTCGGGAATCCGATTTCCCACTTCTGCTTGCCGGCCGGTGTGCGGTACTTGATGTAGTAGATCTTGCCGCGCCGGATGATGGCGCCGCGTTGTCTGGCCATGGGAACGTCCTTAGGCGCGGCTGCTGGCCACCTTCCTTGGCTGTTCACTTGATGTGATGATCTCGTTTAAATCTTGTTGTGTGAATCGAACGTATTTACCGATTCTTCGGCACGGGATTGCATTCCGCCTGGTTCGCTCATACAACCAGCTGATAGGAATTCTGAGTGCTTCGGCGGCTTCCTGGATGGTAAACAGCCGTGTGGGGCATTCGGGGGAGGTGAGTGCTGACACCTGGGTATCGCTCCTTTGTCGTCTGTGATCGACACCGTAGTTTTGCATCAAACCTGAATCGTGCAAAAAAGATGTGAACCACGAGGGACCAAGAGCAAGGGCCGACCGAGGTTGGTTTGGGGAATGAGTCCGCAACGATTCCAGCGCACGCCGCCTTTAGCGCTGCACCGGTTTCCGCCGTGCTCGGCCATCCAGCGCTCCACAGTGCGTTCGCTGACCTGGAGGAACTCGGCGACGTCGCGTTTCGTGAGAATGTCACCGCCGCTCATTGGAATTCCTTCCCCGCGTGAGCGCTTGCTTCCCGCGAATTTCCGTTCATGTGCGACGAGGCGATTCCTGATCGAGCTTGAAAGCGACGGTCAAGAGCTTCAAGGCGTTGGAGCGCGTCAAGCAGTTGCATTCCCGCCTCTCTCATGGCATCGCACGGTTTACCAAACTGGCTTCAATGTCACGCTGTGGCCCAAGAGTTCCAGGCTGTTCCATCCGAAGATCCTTATTGCGTTATTTCGGGATGAGGTGGTTTGGTCGGACGGTTCTCTAAACCTCACACCGGCCGGATGGCGCCGCAATCGGGAGATTGCAATGCTGCATCGACCGCGAAGGCTGGCGCTTCCACAGGAACTCAGGGAACTTATTGGAACATTCCCTGGCGTCGCCGCCGCCAGACGCATTCTCGAAGAAACGACTAAGCAAGGACCCGCAGAACTGCCGGGGCAGTATCTCACGAATCTGCACGCACCGATTGGCACTCGCTTCATCTCGGCTGCGCCGAAGCAAGTAGAAGAAGTGCATCTCGTTGCGCCCTTCTTTGAGAGGGAGGACTCGAACGAGGCGCCGCTCGATGATCGATGGCTCCACGTTCTGGCCCAACGGTACCCGCACGCAGATTTTCACATCTACCTACCTCAACTTGAAGCCGAACGGCTACGCGTTCAGGGCTGTCGTGAGCTGTTCGACAGTCTGGAGCAGCAAATCTCAAATCCGATCGTACTTCACCCGGTCGCGGCTGCTCCCGGCGCCCTGCACGGCAAGATCGTCTGCCTTGTTTACATACCTAAGCGAATTCGACGGGCTAAACTCCTCGTCGGATCGCCGAATATGACGCACGCCGCATTGGTGGCGCGGCCATCCTACGGCAACATCGAATCCGCGTGGATTGTGACGAAAGGTGGCAGGATGCGAAACGCATCTTTCACGGCCTCGGTTCCAAGCCTCGGTCAATTGGCGAAGCCGAATTCGTGCCGCCACAAATAAGCTGTGTTGAGGCTTGGATGCCTCTTCGTTGGGCTAGATACGATCCACTTCGACGTGAACTGCGGGTGGACTGGAAGAATGTTCATGACGCACGCCGGACTATTGTTCGGTATGGCGGTCACCCAGTCTTGCTGGAAAACGGGGTCTGCGACAACTTCGAAATCTCCGACGGCGTTGGATGGCTCGAAACTCACAGGCGCGGCGGCGGCGTTTCGACGGGACGTTGCCCCATTGAGGTACCGGTGGAGTTGCTGCCTGCATGTCAAGGCTACCGGGAGGAACCCACTCCAGAAGAATGGTTGAAGATGCTCGGTGCCCTCTGGGCGGATGAGCCTCTGGTCGGTAACGGCAGTATCGCAAAGCACGGGAAGGGGGATCGACAGCAGAACGTTGAGTTCCAGTGGTCTGAGCGGGTGCGTGATCTTGCCGCAAGGATGAGGTACCTAGAAAACTCAGTCATCGATCAAGACTTGAATTCGGTTCAGCGGGCCTGGTTGCTGAAGCTCTTCTCCCAAATCTACGATTCACACAATCCTGCGGTGGCCTCAAACGAGCATGAGCAGATTTGGAGAATGTGGGTTCGCGTTGAACTCTGGCACGCCGCGGCAAACATCGCGGCGCTGGTGCCTAGCAAAACCGAACGGGCGTTCTGGAGAACTCGGGCGCGTCATTTGCGACGAAATCTTGGAATATCGAATCTGTCCGGTGCATCCCGTTCACAGATGCGTGTTGTGGTGAAGGCGTTGGCGGAGCCTGTATGATTCGCTTCGGACCGGGGAGAGACATCGACCTATCGATGGCGGGCCGGTATCTCGGCGCTCGATACAGGCCGGAGTTGCTGGCGCAGAATGATCGTGCGCGCGGGTTGTGGAGCAGGCTATATCAGCAGAATGAACCAGGCTGCCTGCTGGCCGATGAGGTTGGAAAAGGCAAGACGTACGTGGCCCTCGCGGTCGCCTTCGCGCGCTTGGCCGCGAAGCCCAAAGGCCACATATTAATACTGACCCACAGCGGACACATGGCCCAGATATGGAAGCGGCGATGGAAAGAAGTGGGTAAGTGCGTCAGCAGCCGCTGGAAAGACCGTTGGGGTGATGACGGCTGGTCCGCGATCCAATACTGGTCCGTCGATGATCTCGACTATGACGCGCAGGAGCGCAATCTCCCGCAGGTGGCGTTCGCATCGTACGAAACGTTGAAGAAATACGCCTCGGATACGCACGATGGCGGCTACCTGCTGGATGCACTTTGCAGATCCGAGCGGTTTATCGGAATTTGCCTTCGACCCGATGAACGGAACGCTCTGATCAAAGACATGTTCGATTGCGATCTTCGTAGCATTCGCCGTAGGGCGCTGCCGGATGCGCAGACACGGCGCATCCTGTCGTGGCTTGACCCTGAAACGAGATGCTGGAAAGACGACGCATACTACAACATCGACGACGAACTTGACAACATCCAGGCACGCTGCTTGCTAAACCACGGCGTTCGGTTTGACCTCCTGATAGTAGACGAGGCACATAAGTTGGAAGGAACCGCCCGCCATCGCGTCGTTGCACGGCTTCTTCGCAGCAAGGCCGCGAGGGTTGGCACGCGAGCGCCCGCGCTCGCACCCGCGTCATGGCAGGCGGCACAGTGTTTCCTGTAAAGTTGCGCGCCGGCGGGATCGTCGGCCGCGATGACTGCCGAGGCAAGCAGCAGGAGCAAGGTCAGGATGCGCATTTAAGTAGTCGTGAGCCTATCACAGAAACCACCGGCGGCTCATACGCTGTCGATGGCCCAAACCGAGAGGAGGCCAGATGGAGGCCACTTCGGGTTCATCTCCGGCTTTGCTCAGGTACACTTGGATGACTCTCGAACATGCCTCTCTCTGCCGGCGAAAGACTCGGGCCGTACGAAATCCTTTCCCCGCTTGGAGCCGGGGGTATGGGCGAAGTGTACAAGGCCCGCGATACGCGCCTCGGCCGGATGGTCGCCGTGAAGGTCTCCAAGGCGGCCTTCAGCGAACGTTTCGAACGCGAAGCCCGCGCCGTCGCGTCGCTGAATCACTCCAACATCTGCACTCTGCACGATGTCGGGCCGAATTACCTGGTGATGGAATACATCGAGGGCATGCCTCTCCACGGCCCGATGCCCGTCGATCAGGCGCTGAAGTACGGCGCGCAGATCTGCGATGCGCTGGACGCCGCACACCGTAAAGGCATCACCCACCGCGATCTCAAGCCCGCGAACATTCTCGTCACCAAGACCGGCATCAAGCTGCTGGATTTCGGCCTGGCAAAACTGGGAACCACGGAAACCAAGCCGGCGCCCACGCCCGACGACGCCACTCTGGCCATGGCGCTCACCGGCAGGAACGAGATCGTGGGTACGCTCTACTACATGTCGCCGGAGCAGTTGCAGGCGCAGGGGACCGGCCGGGAAGTCGACGCCCGCAGCGACATCTTCTCCTTCGGCCTGGTGCTGTATGAACTGCTCACGGGCAAGCGCGCCTTCGAGGGCTCGTCGCCGGCCAGCGTGATCGCGGCGATCATGGAACGCCCGGCGCCGTCGATCGCCGATGTTGCGCCTCCAGCCCTGGACCGCGCGCTACGCAAGTGTCTGGAGAAGGACCCCGACAATCGCTGGCAGTCGGCGCGCGATCTGAAGAGTGAGCTGGAGTGGATCGCAAACGGGCCCGCCGAACGAACAGCTCCGGCCGCGGTGGCCCCGCGCCCGCGTCGCCTGCCCTGGATCGTAGCGTCCGTGCTGGCTGCGGTGGCTCTGGGGTTGGGGATTGCGGCGTATCGCGCAACGCAGCTCGCGGACGTCCAGAAAACTCAGGCCCGCCTGACCATCGCGCTTCCGCCAGGGCAGGAAATCATCAGCTGTCCCGCCATTACGCGGACGGCCGCACCATCGCCTACGCTATCCAGCAGGGCGCCAGCGAAACGCAGCTCTACCTGCGCGATCTCAATGCGTTCGACGCGCGCCCGGTACCCGGTTCCAACGGCGCCAGGCAACCGTTCTTTTCGCCCGACGGGAAGTGGATAGCGTTCTTCGCGCGGGGATTCCTGCAGAAGGCGGAGGTGGCCGGGGGCGCGCCGATGCGGGTAGCCGAAGCTGCATATTCCCAGGGTGGAACCTGGAACGAGGACAACACCATTATTTACGCGGCGTCACTCGGTTCCGGACTCCAGCGGGTTCCCGCCGGCGGCGGAACTCCCGAATCGCTGACCAACCCGGACGGCGCTGCCAACGGGTACGCGCATGTTTTTCCGCAAGCCCTCCCCGGCGGTCGCGAAGTCTTGTTCACGACTTGGGGACAGAAGCAGGGCACCGCGGTCCTGTCGCTCGCGTCGCGCAAATGGGAGGTGGTCCTGCCGAATCCTGCTGCGTTCGCGGGGGGAGTTTTCGACCCTGCTGGCGGTTCCGGCGGACGCCTCCTGCGGCCAATGATAGCGGCGGCATGAGGGCGGCGCCGTTCGACCCTGCTCATCCCGCACCCACCAGCGCCGATACCACGGTCGTCTCCAACGTCTACTTCGACGTGGAAACCGAAACCCAGGGCTGGCTCGCGGTATCCCAAACGCGCACTGCGGTGTATGCGCCCGGCAGCCCGGCCAGGATGTCGCTGGTGTGGGTGGACCGCCAGGGACGGGCCGAGGCGCTGAGCCCCGATCAGGATCTGTATCGCGAGGTGAGCCTCTCGCCCGACGGGACCAAGGCAGCCTTCCGCCGCGGCCTGTCCATCTGGATCTACGATTTGCAGCACGGCACCCGCAGCCCACTGACCTCGGGGAATTCCAGCAACATGCTGCCTATGTGGTCCGCAGACAGCAAGCGGATCATCTTCGCCTCCAATCGAGGCGGCGACTGGGACATCTGGGCCCAACCCGCCGATGGATCGGAACCCGCGCAAGTGCTGCTGAAGGCCCCCTACAGCCAGTTTCCGCAGTCGGTGGGGCGGGACAAAACGGTGCTCTACACCGAAGTCAACCCCATCACCAGCCGCGATATGCTGATGCTCTCGCCCGACGGGAAGACCACGCCGCTGCGCGTCACGCCAGCCAATGAAGGAGAGGCGCGTTTCTGGCCCGGCACGTTTTTCGGCTCCGGAAGCGCCAAAGGCTGGATCGCCTACGCGTCCGATGAATCGGGCCGGAGAGAAGTCTACGTACAGTCCTATCCCGGAGCGGCCAACCGGATCCCGGTCTCCCGGGAAGGCGGTTCGCAGCCCCGATGGTCGCCGGATGGCAAAGAGTTGTTTTACGTTGCGCTAGTCGGTGGTCGCCGTCGATTTCCATCCGGACGGTTCCTGCGGCGCGCCGCGCAGGCTGTTTGATCGGACCGCCTTCCTCTTGAACGATTACCGCTTCTCGAACTACCAGGCCTCGACGGACACCAAGCGGTTCCTCATGATCCGGCGCGATGAAGGCTCGGCATCGCACCAGCTCAACGTGATTCTCAATTGGTCCGGCGAAGCGGAGCGGTCCACGGCGGCGGCGAATAGATAGGCCACTTTCTCTTTCAGCGGCACTATCTTTATTTTCTAACCAGTTTGTTCTTCCACCACGCGGGCTGTGTGAGCGCGACCACGCAACATGTTTCTTTCTTGGGCTCCTCTCCGAAAAGTGTAGTGGGAGTTCAACCCCTGTGAACGCTTGGGGGTATGGCCTGGCGGGGATTTGAAAGGCACCCCGCCATCGGTTCAATTTCGTGTTTCCGGCCAAGGAATACGAAAGGACCGAACCGAGGTGCTCATTGAGACCTTTATCAGAAAACAGTTGCGTTTGAAAGCCCATACCGTGACCAGGTTGGAAGAGACAGACGAGTGCATGCTGGTGTGGATCGACCGGCTCGGGCAGCGTTTGTTGCGCTGCGGGGTTTGCCGGCAGCGATGCCTGGAGGTTCACGACATTCGCAAAGAACGAGAGTGGCGCGATCTCTCCATGCGAAAGCTGGCTTTCTGCGCTACCGTCCACGGCGGGTGGAATGTCCACGATGCGGGGTTCGGGTGGAAGACTTCCCTTGGGCCGAGCCTTGGGCTCGAGTGACCACTACGCTTGCCACCGCGGTGGCGGTGCTGGCGCGGGAGTTGAGTTGGAAGGGAACGGCGCGCCAATACGGACTGAACTGGAAGAGCGTGGCCACGATTGTGAAACGGGCGGTGGCCTATGGTCTGCGCCATCGCGCGCGGCCTCCCGTCCATGTCATCGGTATTGATGAGGTGAGCCGACGCAAAGGCCAGGTCTACCTGACGGTGGTTTACGATCTGGAACGGCGGGTCCTGCTGTGGGTCGGAGAAGAGCGCACCGAAGAGGCAGTGCGGAAGTTTTTCACCGAAGAGATGGGGCGGCGGCGCTGTGGAACGCTGCGGGTGGTTTGCATGGACATGTGGGCGCCATACGCCAGCCTGGTGCGGGAACACGCGCCGAACGCCCGGATTTTGTTTGACCGGTTTCACATCGTCAAGCATCTCAACGAGGCCGTGGACGCGGTTCGCCGCCAACTGTGGCGCCAAGTCACATCCGAAGAGAGAGTGACCGTCAAAGGAACTCGCTGGCTGCTGTTGAAGAATCCGTGGAATCTGAACCCGGATCAGAAGGAGCGGCTTTCGACGTTGGTCCGCTGGAATACGCCGCTGGTGCGTGCCTGGTACTTGAAGGAAGCATTCCAACTGTTCTGGTCCTTCCAGCAGCCTTGGCGCGCCGAGCGGCATCTGCGCAAGTGGATGAACTCCGCCGTGCGCTCGAAACTGGAACCATTCAAGAAATTCGCAAAGATGCTGCGCTCCCACCTGGATGGGATTCTCCCCTGGACGACGATCCGCTTGTCCAACGGCGCCGTCGAGGGAATGAACAACAAGATCAAGTCCATCAGCCACCGATCCTTCGGCTTCCGTACGGCGAGCAACTTCATTGCCGCCATCTATCATTGCTGTGCCCGGCTGCCACTGCCGGTCGAACGCTAATTACACTTTTGGGACACGAGCCTGTTTTCGTTTGGCTATCGACAATTTCATGAGCACGAGGTCCATCGAGTCGGCCCCCCGCCGCCACAATAGCGTCTCTAAGCTTCAGAATTGTCGCCGCGGAGATCCGTACAAGATCCTCAGCTTTCTTGAGAGCCGCTAGCTTCAGCGCTTTCCACTTCTCCGGAGCATTTTCGTACGGCGGCTGGAATTCTGCTGCAGCAGCATAGTCGCATTCTGCATCCTGGGGATCGTGGTCTTCGGGCATCAGAATGGCAGTTGCGGTCGCGCCTACGTAATTCGCAGCGAGCAATTTTATGACGTATAGATCGCAATTCTTACAGTCTGGATTGAAATTGAACGCAACGCCTTCACTATCTTGTCGGTGGAGATACCCACCGCAGCCGCACTTCCAATCGGGTGTTCTAAAACTCACAAAACCCTCGATGGCATCGATGAGCAGAACCACATCCCCGTTCTTCGATCGTGCAAATGCGTGACCTGCTTCATGACAGGCAGAGTATATTATCGACTTTGGGTCATTGGGTTGTCCTCTGTACGACCGGTCGGCTGACGTAGCCCGCTCTAAGCTCTTCCTTGTCTACTTTCCATTCGATTTAAGTTGATCTCTGTGCATTCGGTGCTCTTCGCGCGCGTTAGCCCCAGTTGTCAAGATTCCTTACCCATGGTAGTCGCCCGAATCGGCGCTTCGCCTATCGTCCAATGCACTTGTTGTGCTAGTTTAGGACAGCCGAAAACGCACCGTGCAAGTGCGAAACGCCCTTCCCAGATGTGATCAGATCCATCTGGCCGCGTTGTCGCAATCCCGTTGATTGGCGACGGGCGCCGGAACAAGAGAGCAAAGGGCGTTTTCCGTCAACTCAAGGCCCGCGCGAAGAGTTTCGTACAGTAAAAGCTGGATTATGCACGGTGCCCGACGCGAACAGCGGCCGGCTGAGGCCTGACGCCATTTGGGATTCTGAGAATCCTGCGTTAAAACAGTAGGTCCGCGGAGTTCACAGCTTCGCGAGCCGATTCTCAGAGGCCACCCAAATGGTTAAGGAACAAGAACCGGATAGCGGCCGAAGGCCCGCCAATCAAGGGGTTCGTGATGTTATTCCGGAACCCAATAAAATCAATGCCTTTACGCCCTATGACTTCAATGGTAGGAATCTGACTCCCTACGGCGGACTGCTGCCGATCATCACCATGCTGGAGAAAGTGGGGTTCCAGCCCCTGGTGGAGCAGACCCTGACCTCGAAGCGGATTCCCCGAGCCATGGACCTGTACCGATTCGTGCTGGGCATCGTGCTCGGCCTCTACATCGGCTTTCCGCGGCTGAACCAGTTGCGCTTCGTCGCGCGCGATCCCATCCTGACGGGCATCCTTAAAGTCACCAAGCTGCCGGTCCAATCCACCTTCTGGCGATTCGTGAACGCGCTGCATCGCAATGTCGCCCGCCAGATGCTAACCATTATGCGGACCCTGCGGGAACGGGTTTGGGAGGCGGCCAACGTGAAGTTGGAGGTCGTCACCATCGACACCGACACCACCGTGCACACGCTCTACGGACAACAGATGGGCGGACGCAAGGGCTACAACCCGAAAAACAAAGGCAAGAAGAGCTATCAACCGATGCTGACGTTCATCGCCGAGACGCGAGAATACGTGTGGGGCGAATTGCGCAATGGCGACCGGCCCAGCGGCAAGCAGATCCGCGATCATCTGCGGAATGTCCAAAAGGCCTTGCCGCCTGGTGTGAAGCAGATCTACGGTCGGGCCGATTCGGGGTTCTACTGCCAGGACGCCGTCGAAGCGTATGAAGAATTCGACGCTCGATTCGTGATCTGTGCGCGCAAGACGTCCCGGTTGGTTGAGGAACTACGCCAAGCCCAGTGGAAGTCGTCACCCAAGACGGATGCCGACGCGGAATGCGAATTCCGTTACCAGCCGGAGGGATGGAGCAAGCCATACCGGTTCGTGGCTCTGCGCAAAGAAAAGCCACGCGAGGAACTGGAAGCCGAGGAAATCGAGCAATACCAGTTGTTCGAAACCAGTCAGTTCAAGTACCGGGTCTTCGTGACCGACATGAGCGATCCGATCTACTTCGTGGTCTGGTTTTACGGCCAGCGCGGCGGTGCCGAAAACCTGATCAAAGAGGCGAACAATGATGCCGGACTGGCGGCGCATCCGTCAGGCCGCTTTGACGTGAACGGCAATCACTTCCAGTTGGCTATGCTGGCGTACAACCTGAACTGCTGGCTGATGCTGTTCAACCGCGAGCCGCAGGACGACGCCACCGCACTCCGGCACACGACTCTGGCGACTTCGCGGCTCCGCTTCCTGTTCGTAGCAGCCAAGATCTGGCGGCACGCCGGCCGCACTGGGGTAAGCTACAGCGACCACTACGAGGAGAAGGGTATGTTCGAGCGGTTGATGGACCGGTTGCGCCGGATTGCACCGCGCGCCAACGGTTATGCACCCGTGATGCTGCCGGCCCTGCGCTGACAGAAGTTCCCGCTGGTCCTTTCGATCTCCGCGCATAGAAATTCATGCGCTGATGCCAAATGCAACGAAGCAAGTGACTTCGGCGGGGGACTCGGCGGGGGACTCGGCGGGACCGGACTCTCGGGAGGACGATCAAGCAGCGAAACTCGAACTGACCTACCCAACTCTGAATGACATCAACCGAGCGCCGCGGGCGTTCGGAATGCTTCTCGTGTGCATAATTCAGGTGCTACTCGAAACCTGTTGAGCAACTCGGGGCCGACAACGGGAGGCCGGACAGAGCCGCGAAGTGAGAAGGGTTTGCGTTTGCCCGCTTTCCCTTATCATTGGTAAGTCTTCGGAACGGCCCGGAGCGGTCAAGGGCGCGCGGTTTGTGCGCGGCGCAGCGAACCCTTGACGGCGAGGACCGTTCTGGAACATAGGGCAGAAGGGAAAGCGGGCCGGGGGTCTCAGGGGGCGTCCCCCTGGCGGGGATCCGGGGCAGCGCCCCGCGCACCTTACCGCGCGCGTTTTTGGCGCGCGGTATACAGAATAACGTACGCCTCATCAGGCCGTCTCCGCCAATACGAAGTTCGGGAAATCCTCGAACACCCAGTGGTTCTTCAGGGTTCGGTAGATGATCCCCAGCAGCTTGCGCGCTAGGGCGATGATCGCCTTGCCGGGTGCCGCGCCGCGCCTTGATCTTCTCGTAGTACCGCTTCAGATACGGGCTGTACCGCTGCGCGATCAGCGCGCATTGCACCAAGGCCGTTCGGCCGAGCTTGCTGCCGCGCTTGGTGATGCGACCCGAGCGCTCCGTCTCGTTGGAGTTGGAAATCCGCGGCACAATCCCGAAGTAGGCTGCCAGCTTGCCTTCATCCGCGAAATCGTTAATGTCGCCGATCACCGAAAGCAGAATGCTTCCGGTCAGCGGCCCGGTCCCCTTGATGCTCGTCAGATTTTTGTGCCCTTCCAGCTTGCTGCCCTCATCGGCGATGATCTTCTCCAGCCGGGCGATCTTCTGATTCAGGCTCCGGATCTCTTCGACGATCACCTCCAACTCGATCTTGACCATCGGATCAAACCGCATGGCCAGGACTTCGTTGAGCTTCTTCTCGCTCGACAGCGCTTCTTTTTCCAGGTTGATGCCGTGCGCCGAGAGGATGTTGTTGATCTTGTTCTTGAGCGAGGTCCGCAATTTCATCAGCGTGCCCCGCGTTTGCGTCAGGCTCGCCAATTGCGCTTGCGTCTTGTCCTTCATCCTCACCTCCGGCAGCAGGGCCTTCTCCAGGTACAGCGCCAGGTTCCGCGCGTCGTTCGGGTCCGTCTTCTTCACCGAGTGGCTGATCACTTTGAACTGGTTCGGGTCAACCGCCACCACCCGCGCCACGTGCGGCGCCACCGCGTCGCGGAACAGCCGCGTGTTCCCGGTCACCTCCACGGCGATCTCGTCGTCCGGCCGCAGCTTCTGGATGAACCGCGGCAGGTTCTCCAGCTTCCAATCCGTTAGATAGTTCCGTCCATTCTCCGATCGCACGCAACAGGTGAACTGATTGCGGTGCAGATCGATTCCGATGTGTCGTGGCGCTTGCATACTCCTCCTGTCTCGATAAACTGCAGGTGGAGTAGACGGGCTCTGCGGCGGTCACCATTCTCCTATTCAAGGTTTGGCAAGCCGGCCTTACAGTGGCGCTCCGGTTACAGGTCTGACCAATCTCCTCTACGAGGTCAAACGCCTCAAACAAATATGCAGCCTGTCACCTGTCTACTCCGAACCAGGTCGCCCTCTTTCGGAGTTTATCCCGCCCGAGCCTAAACATTCATACCATCTCTTCTCTTCGGATTTCCTGCCGGTCAGGCGCCAGCCGTGCCCGAACGGGTCGGTAATTTCAACGTATGCCGCTACCCAGTGATAGACCTTCTCGAGCGGTTTCTTTTCGACCCGATAGACGCTGCCTCTGCCGATCCGCCTGCACCGCACCAGTCCGGCTTTCCGCAGAACGCCCAGGTGCTGCGAGATCGCCGGCTGGGTCATGCGGAAAGGCCGAAGCAGGTCGGTGACCGAGCGCTCCCGCTCGTTAAGCAAGTCGAGGATGGCGCGCCGCGTGGGATCGGAAATGGCCCGAAATACGTCCGCCGCCGGAGAATGCCTGGCCGACACATCTGGCATATTAATAAGCAATTACTTATATGTCAATAGGGGAAGCACTCGCCCGCCGTTTCGTCATACAGTGTTGGCATATGGAAACCATTGGCATCATCGGTGTCGGCCTGCTTGGGTCCGCCATCGCAGCCCGCCTGTCGGCCGCCGGATATTCCGTCCTGGGCTATGACATCGTGCCCGCCCGCCGGCTGGGTACGAATACCGCAATGGACGTGGTGCGCGCCTGCCGCACCATCGTGCTGGCGCTGCCCACCTCCGATGTCGTGGCCCAGGTGCTCTCCGAAATCAGCCTTTCCCCCGGAACCACAATCATCGATGCCACCACCGGCGAGCCGGAGGCCATGGCCGCCATGGGTGCCAGGCTGTCCCAGGGCGGCATCGACTACCTGGACGCCACCGTGCTCGGCTCCAGTCGCGTGGTACGCAACGGCGCCGCCATCGTCATGGCGGGCGGCCGGCGGGAGGCCTTCGACGCGGCCGGCCCCGTGTTTCACACATTCGCCTCCCGCGCCTTCTACCTGGGCACCTTCGGCGCGGGTGCGCGGATGAAACTCGTGGCCAACCTGGCGCTCGGACTCCATCGTGCCGTGCTCGCCGAAGCGCTTTCGTTTGCCGCGGCCTATGGCGTCTCGCCCACCGATGCCCTGGAAGTGCTCAAAGCCGGCGCGGCCTACTCGCGCGTGATGGACGACAAGGGCGAGAAGATGCTGCATCACGAGTTCACCGTCGAAGCGAGACTGTCACAGCATCTCAAGGACGTCCGCCTGATTCTGGCCGCGGCCCGGGCCACCCACGCCCTGACACCTCTGTCCCAAGTCCATCGGCGCCTGCTCGAAGACCTGGAATCCACCGGCTTCGGCGATCTGGACAACAGCGCCATCATCATGGCGTACGAACGCGGGTAGGTTCACGCCGGTCTTCGGACGGAGGAGTCGCGGCTGGTACACTGCAAGGGAATGGCTGCGAATGCCGCTTCGGGGCTCAACCTCGGCGAATTGACCGAACACCGCGCCGTGCGGGAGTGCCTGCAATGGTTTACCCGCGAGAAGCAGTGGATCAACGAAATCCATTTGCAGGTCTGCCGCGTTCCGGCCCCCACCTTCCTCGAGCAGGAGCGCGCAGCCTGGTTCCTCGAGCAGTTCCGGTCGTTCGGGTGGGAAGCGGCGATCGACCGCGCCGGTAACGTCGTGGCGGTCCACGGCGCCGCGCCTTACGTCGCCCTGACCGCACACCTCGACACGGTGATCGCGCCGCGAACCAAGGACGAGATTTCGGTCGATGCCGACGGCCGTTTTCGCGGCCCTGGCGTCTCCGACAACGGCGCGGGCCTGGCGGCGCTGCTCGCCATCGCCCGCGTGTGGCGAAGCTGCCGGGACCTTCCGGAATTGCCGATGGGGCTGCTCCTGGTGGCCAATGTGGGAGAAGAGGGCGAGGGCAACCTGCGCGGCATTCGGCATCTCTGCAAGGATTCGACGCTGGCCCGCAAGGTGGAATCTTTCATGGTGGTCGACGGAGCCAACACCGATCACATCACGACTCGCGCCCTGGGGAGCCGGCGCTTCGAAATTACGTTTTCGGGTCCCGGCGGGCACAGCTGGAGCGATTACGGCGTGGGCAACCCTCTGCACGCCCTGTGCCGGGCGGTATCGGCCTTCGCGGAGACCCGGCTGGAAGGCACGCCCAAGTCTTCGATCAACGTGGGGGTGATCGATGGCGGATCGAGCGTGAACGCGATCGCCCAGTCGGCGCGCGCCAAGGTGGATATCCGCTCGGAGAGCAACGAGAAGCTCGACGACCTGGTGGAGATTCTCTCGGCGGCCGTCGATCGCGCGCGCGAATTCGAGAACAGCCGCGCCACCGGAGGCAAGGTCGCCGGCAAGTTGAAGGAGATCGGTTCACGACCGGCAGCCGCCCTTCCGGATAATGCCGCCATTCTGCAATATGTGCGCGCGGTGGACGCCCACCTGGGAATCCGCTCGCACCTGGACACTTCTTCGACCGATGCCAACATTCCGCTCTCCCTGGGCATCCCGGCGGTGGCCATCGGCGCCGGAGGGCTGGGCGGCGGCGCACACACCTCCCAGGAATGGTTCCGGCCGGACGGGCGCGATCTCGGCCTCAAGCGCATCCTGCTGGCGCTGCTGATGCTGATGCGCAACGGCGGCACCCCGGGTACGCGTCGGTGACGCTGCGCCGGGCGGATGCCGCCCTGGCTTTCAATACCATTCTCTGGGGGGCCACTTTTGTACTGGTGAAAGCGGCGTTGCGCGATGTTTCGCCTATTCTTTTCCTGGCCCTGCGCTTCACCCTGGCGGCAGTCCTGCTGCTCGGGCTGTTCCTGTTCCGCGCCGCGGCCCGTTTCACCTGGCAGGGACTGGCGGCGGGAGCGCTGGCGGGAACCTTCCTCTTTGCGGGCTTCGCCCTGCAGACGGTAGGATTGCGAACCACCAGCCCTCCCAAATCCGCCTTCCTGACCGGCCTGACGTCGGTAATGGTACCTTTTGTGGCCGCTTTCGTCTATAGAATTAGACCCCAAGTTTCCGAACTGTTGGGGGTGATCGTGGCGACCGCCGGTCTTGGGCTGATGACCCTGGAGGGCGCCTTTGGCGCCATAGAGCGGGGCGAACTACTGACGCTGTTAGGCGCCGTAGCCTTTGCCGGACATATTGTCACATTAGGCCACTTTTCCGAGCAGATGAGCTTCGAGATTTTGTCCGTGAGTCAGATTGTCGCCGCGGCGGCGTGGGCCTCTTCACTCTTCTGGTGGGCGGAAGCGCCCCACCTGGAATGGCGGCCGGCCGTGCTATGCGGGATACTGATTACAGGGATTTTCGCCACTGCTCTGGCGTTCACCATCCAGGCATGGGCTCAGCAGTACACAACCTCCACCAGAACGGCGTTGATCTACATGCTGGAACCGGTGGTGGCCTGGGTGACCTCGTACGTAATAGTGGGTGAGGGCCTTTCCCGTCGCGCCGCCGTGGGCGCGGCCCTCATCTTGACAGGAGTGCTGTTGGTGGAATTGAAACCGTTGAATACCCGGCAACATCCATCAAAATAGAGGTTGCAGTGCCGCTTCCCAGTACCGGCAGCAACTACGCAGAGGAGTAAGATAAATTCCATGAGTTTTCAAGACAAGTTGCGCACCCAGAAGCTGCTTTCGTTCACGCTGATCCTGTTCACGCTGTCGATCGGTATCGTGATCGGTACCCTGGTAAACTCAGGCGTCAAAGCAGCGAAGGATGGCCCGACCGCAGCTCCCGGAGCTACGCCTCTAGTCATCCCCAACCCCGTCGAGTTATCGAACACATTCAGCCAGATTGCGAAGCAGGTCGAGCCGTCCGTCGTGAATATATCGACGACATATCTGCCGAAGACAACGACCCGCAATCGCACCCCCGGTAACCGGCGGATGCAGACCATGCCGCCCGACGAGGACGATCAGCAGGGTAACGGCGGAATGGATGAGTTTCTATATCGGTTCTTCGGCAATCCATTCGGCAATGGTTCGCCCGAAATGGGCTCACGCAAAAGTTATGCCCTCGGCTCCGGAGTGGTAGTTGACAAGGCCGGCTACATTCTCACGAACAACCACGTGGTAGACAAAGCCGACCGCATCCAGGTGAAGTTTACCGGCGATTCCACCGAGTATGACGCCAAAGTGATCGGCGTGGATGCTCCCACCGATTTGGCCGTGATCCGCGTGGAAGGCAAGAAGGACGTGGCTCCCGCTAAGATCGGCAATTCCGACGCCGTGCAGGTTGGCGACTGGTGCGTGGCCATCGGTTCCCCGTTCGGGTTCCAGGCGACCGTCACCGCTGGTATCATTAGCGCCAAAGAGCGCGACGTCGATCCCAGCATGCAGTATCAGCACTTCCTGCAAACCGATGCGGCCATCAACCCCGGCAACAGCGGGGGCCCCCTGCTGAACGCCCGCGGCGAGGTGGTGGGAATCAATACCGCCATCGCATCGCGTTCGGGCGGTTACCAGGGTATCGGGTTTGCCCTACCCATCAATACCGCCGCCACGGTGTACAACGAGATCATCAAAAACGGTAAGGTGACGCGCGGTTCCATCGGGATCACCTTTTCGGCCGACTCCGACACCAACAAGAACCTGTTGAAGGCTTACGGCAACATCAATGAGGGCGTGTTTGTGCAGAGCGTTGCGCCCGGTGGTCCAGCCGAAAAGGCCGGCCTCAAGGAAGGCGACATCATCACCGGCATCAATGGCAAAAACGTCCGTGACGGCGGCGAGCTGGTCAATATCGTCAGCGCAACCCCCGTTGGAAACACCGTGAACCTCTCGGTGCTCCGCAACGGCAAGCACGACAATATGAAGGTGACCATCGGCAACCTGGCGCAGGTCTTCCCGGATCGCTTCGGCGGCGGGAACGAATCGGAGTCGGTGAAGCCGGAAGGAACCTCGGTGAGCTTCGGAATCTCGATCGTTAACCTGACGCCGAGCTGGCTCGAGACTAACGGCCTGAAGGAACCCGGCGTCCGCGTGAGCGAAGTGGAGCCGAGTTCTTTCGCCGACGATGTCGGCCTCCGTCCGGGCGATATCATCACCGAAATCAACCACACGACCATCAGGTCGACCGACGATGTTAAGCGTGTGCAGACCACGCTGAAGCCCGGCGATGCAGTGGCGTTTCGCATCCTGCGGCGCGCCCAGCCCAATCGCGGCGACTGGCAGGCAAGCTTCCTGGCCGGCACACTGCCGCCCAGCCAGCATTAATTCCAGCATGAATCGAGTTCCGCTCCTGCGGACTGAAACCGGCGGTCGGGTATCCATTCCCGACTGCTTTTCTTTGGTCGACCGCCGCCGTGCGCTGTTACACTGAGAGATCGATGCGGAGATTCCTCAATTGGGCGCTGCTGGCCGGCATGGTCCTGTTGGCCTGCAGTGTGGGCGCCGCCGGGGGCGCCAGGAAGAAGAAGGCGAGTCCGAAAAAAGGAACGGCCGCGTCCACCGCCCGATCCAGAAAACAGTCCGCCAGCCGGCGGCCGGCGGTCACCTGGAGAAACCGCCAGTTAAAGCCCACTCCCGAGCGCTGCAGAGAGATTCAGCAGGCCCTTTCCGACAAAGGGTATCTCCGGCGGGAAGAGGCCACCGGCGTCTGGGGCGATTCGTCCGCCGACGCCCTGAAACGATTTCAGGCCGACCAGAACCTGGACCCCAGCGGAAGGATCAACTCCCTTTCCCTAATTGCCCTGGGCCTTGGCCCGAAACGGGAGCCTCCGCCTGCTGCGCCACCCGTGCGTCCGGCGCCAGACGCATTTCGACGCGGGCAAGTAATCTGTCACCCCGCCTCTCAGCGACTCGCCGCCTTGACTTTCCGTCCCGTCAGTTGGCGGATCAGGTCGACTTCTTCCTGCCTGTATGGCTGCCCTTCCGCGGTGAAAATGTCGTGGAACCAAACCGACGGTTTGCGGTCCGTATAGGGATGCTGCCAGGAATCCCACGGCAGCCACGTCTGCGTTTTTCCCGCCACGAAGCCCCAGTTATAGGCCGCCACTTTGTATTTCTTGGCCAGCGGCAGAATCCCCTCGAACGTGCTCCCGTTCCCACGCGCCATATACTCCGTGCATAGAATCGGCCGGCCATACGCCTGAAGCCATTTCACCCGCTTCTCGAATTCCCCCGGCTTGTCGTAGTTGTGAAACGAGATCACGTCCGACAGGTCGATTTGTATTTTCTCCACTGCGGTCAGCTTATCGTGCGACGACCAGTCCCCCCGCCATACTCCGCTGGTCAGCGGCTGGGTCGGGTTGGCCGCGTGTATATACTCGAACACCTTCGGCAGCAGTTGCCGCACCAACTCCACCTTGTTCTTAGGCTCCATCTGCCCGTAGCTTCGATCGTTGGTGTTATCTGGCTCGTTCCACACGTCCCAAGCCAAGATGCGGTCGTCTTTATTGAACTCGTACACCACCTCCTGGGCATAGTCCAGGAACCGCGCCTGAAGGATGGGATCGGTCAGCCCTGGGGCTCCCGGACTCTGTACCCATCCCGAGTTGTGGACTCCCGGCCGCGGCGACCGCTGAATCCCCAGCTTCGGAAACGGATTCCAGCAGGAGTCGAACAGCACCAGGATCGGGCGGATCTTGTGTTTCTTGGCGATGTCCAGGAAGCGGTCGATGCGCCGCTTGAACGCACCCGAGTCCTGCTGCCATGGCAGGTCGTGGAGGAACACTCGCATGGTGTTCATTCCCAAGCCTTCGGCCATGGCCAGTTCCAGGTCGATCCGGGTGGGATTGAAGGTCTCGGCCTGCCACATCTCGAGCTGGTTGATGGCATCCGACGGAATATAGTTGCTGCCGACCAGCCAGGGCTGTTTCGCGTACCACTCGTTGGCTTCCGCGGCGGACCAGTGCGCGGACTGCCCTAAAGCGGCCGCCGCCAGCATCATCAGAGACAGAAGGAAAGGAATCAATCGTTTCATGGGGCCTAAATGTCAATGTTATCCTGAAAGCAGAACCCTCATAGGCTGGATACTCATTTGAAAGTCGGTTTTGTCAGTCTTGGCTGCCCCAAGAATCTTGTCGATAGCGAAGTGATGATGGGTCAACTGGTGGCCCGTGGTCACGAGCTCACCCCCCATCCCGATCAGGCCGACGTCCTCGTCGTGAACACCTGTAGCTTTATCGACCCCGCCAAGCAGGAATCCGTCGACACCATCCTCGAGATGGCCGAATACAAGAAGGTGGGCCGCGCCCAACGGCTGATCGTTGCCGGCTGCCTGGTCGAACGCTTTCGCGGCGATATCCGCAAGGAACTCCCCGAGATCGACGCCATCGTCGGCACCAACCAACTGGAAAGCATCGTGGCCGTATGCGAAGGCCTCGAAGCCCCGTCCAATCCCTTCGAACCGTATCTGTATCACGATCTCACCCCGCGCGTGCTGTCCACCCCGCGCCACTACGCCTACATCAAGATCGCCGAAGGCTGCGACCATCCCTGCAGCTTTTGCGTCATTCCCCAGTACCGCGGCAAGTTCCGCAGCCGCCGTTTCGAGTCCGTCGTCTCCGAAGCCACGCGCCTCTTCCAGCAAGGCGTCCGCGAGATCAATCTGATCGGCCAGGACACCACCTGCTACGGCGAAGATCTGGGCGTTGCCGACGGTCTGGCCCACCTGCTCGACCGTCTTGCGCGCATCGAAACGCCGCACGAAAAGTGGATCCGCTTCCTCTACGCCTATCCCAACAAAGTCACCCAGCGCCTGCTCGACACTATCGCACTGCACCCTTCGCTGGTGAAGTACATCGACATGCCCCTCCAGCACGCCAGCGCGCGCGTCCTCAAACGGATGAAGCGCGGGGCCTCCGGCAACCTCTTCCTGCAACTCCTGGAACGAGTCCGCCGCACTATCCCCGGCGTCGCCATCCGCACCAGCTTCATCGTCGGTTTCCCCGGCGAAACCGCGGCCGACTTCGACGAACTCTGCCAGTTCGTCCAGGCAGCCCGTTTCGACAACCTCGGCGTGTTCAACTACTCCGACGAGGACACCAGCGCCAGCTTTGGCCTCGATGGCAAGGTCGATGGGCGTACCATTCACAACCGCAAGCGCCGCCTGATGGCCATTCAGCGCAAGATCGCCAGGGCCCGCAACCGCGCCCAGGTTGGCGCCGAATCGTCCGTCCTGGTCGAAGGCCCGTCCCCCGAAACCGAGCTGTTATGGGAGGCCCGCCTTCCCACCCAGGCCCCCGACATCGACGGCGTCGCCATCGTCAATGATTTCGAAGGACCCGAACCGCGTCCCGGGGAGATCCGACGCTTCCGCATCACCGAAGCGCACGACTACGACGTCGTCGGCACCCTGCTGGCCCCCCCCGCCGGTCCCCTTTTCCGGATCGCCGAAGCGGCCCACCGCATTCCACCAGCCATCCCCGGTGCTTTATGAAGTGCCCCATCTGCAAAAAGGAAGTCACTCCCGCCGATCCCGAGTTTCCGTTTTGCAGCGAACGCTGCCGCCTCATCGACCTGGGGAACTGGGCCTCCGAGAAATACGTGATCCCGTCCAGTGAACGGCCCCGGTCCGAACCGGACCACGACGAGTAATTCATGCAGGCGCGATTCGCGGTCATGCTGGCCACATGGTTCGGCTGCGGCTATTCGCCGTGGGCACCCGGCACCGCTGGCTCGCTCGCCGCCGTTGCGGTCGCCTTCGCGCTGCACGCGTGGGCCGGCTTCGCGGGCCTTGGCTTTGCCCTGCTCGCGGTGTTGCTCTTTGTCCCAGCCGTCTGGTCGGCCGGCGTCACTGCGCGGCTCGTCAAGCGTAAGGACCCATCGATCGTGGTCGTCGATGAGGTCATCGGGCAGTGGCTGGCGCTCGCCGGCGCGCGCGCTTTCAACTGGAAGAGCGCCTTGTTCGCGTTCATACTGTTCCGTCTCTTCGACATCTGGAAACCGTTTCCGGCGCGGCAGCTCGAAAGTCTTCCCGGCGGCCTCGGCATCAATGCCGACGACGTCATGGCGGGGGCATATGCCGGACTTGTGTTAATCCTGGCAGGATGGTTCAATCTTTATTGACGCTATGGCACTCCGGAAGTCCACCGATTCCAGGCCCCAGATCTCGCGGGTTTCACCCCCCGCGGCGATTGCCGGAGGCGAGTTGCAAATCCGCGGAAAGGGCTTTGCCAAAGCGGACCGCCCGCGTGTCACCATCGGCGAAATCGGCGCCCCGGTCATCATCGGCTCCGATTCGTTCGTCATCGCCCGCGTACCTGAAGGCGCCACCGCCGGCGACCTCGTGATCGAGAGCGGCAACCTCGCCAGCGATTCCTGGGCCTGCGATATCGGCGTGATGGTGGCCGAAAGTCTGCACCCCGTCTCCAACCCCGCCATCGATTCCTTCGGCAATATCTACACGACCTTCAGCGGGTCGCGGGGCCAGAAGGTACCGGTTGCGGTGCACAAGATCGACCTCAATTTCAACATGAAGCCGTTCATCAACGAGCTGATGAACGCCACCGGGCTGGCCTTCGACGCCGAAGGCATGCTCTACATCTCCAGCCGCTATGAAGGCATCATCTACCAGGTCACGCCCAACGGCAATATGTCCGTTTACGTCGAAGGCATGGGAGTGGCCACCGGTATCGCCTTCGATACCGAGCACAACCTCTACGTCGGCGATCGCAGCGGCACCATTTTCAAGATCGCGCCCAATCGCCAGATCTTCGTCTTCACGACGCTCGAGCCATCCATCGCCGCCTATCATCTGGCTTTCGGTCCTGACAGCTACCTTTACGTGAGCGGCCCGACGACGTCCAGCTTCGATTCCGTCTACCGCGTTTCGCACGCCGGGGAAGTCGAGGTGGTCTACCGCGGCCTGGGCCGCCCCCAGGGGCTGGCCTTCGACGAAGAAGGCCGGCTCTACGTGGCCGCTTCCATGTCCGGTCGAAAAGGCGTCGTGCGCATCTCTCCCGATAAGCAGGCCGACCTGTTCCTCTCCGGTCCGGGCATTGTCGGTCTGGCGTTCGCTCCCTCGCGAGCCCTGGTCGTCGCCACGACCAACGCCATCTATCGCGTGGATGTCGGCATCAAGGGCATGCCGCTGATCTGAGGAATGGACGCCGAGATCATCGCAGTCGGCTCGGAGATGTTGACGCCCGATCGGCTCGACACCAACTCCCTCTACCTCACCGGCCACCTCAACAGCCTGGGGATCGAGGTCGCGGCCAAATACGTGATCGGCGACCACCTGGAACGTCTCGCCGATACCGTTCGCCGCGCCCTCTCCCGGTCCGGGTTGGTGATCCTCACGGGCGGTCTCGGACCCACCGAAGACGATCTCACCCGCGAAGCCGTGGCCGGCGCGCTCGACCGCCGGCTCATCTTCCGCCCCGAAGTCGCCGAAGCGCTCGAGCAGCGCTTCGCCTCAATCAAGCGCAAAATGGCCGAAGTGAACAAGCGCCAGGCGTTCCTCATCGAAGGCGCCGACTTGCTGGCCAACGACCGCGGCACCGCCCCCGGCCAGTGGATCGAGGAATCCGGCGGCATCGTCATCCTGTTGCCCGGCCCCCCGCATGAGCTCAAGGCGATGTTCGAGCGCCACTGCCTGCCTCGCCTCGCCCGGGTGGCGCCCAAACAGTCCATCCGCACCGCTTTCCTGCGCGTCACCGGCATGGGGGAATCCGATCTCGACCAGCTCATCTCCCCGGTCTACAAGAAGTACACCAACCCCACCACCACGATCCTCGCCGCCAACGGCGACCTGCAGGTGCACCTGCGCGCGCGCTGCGCCACCGAAGCCGAGGCCGAAGCCCTGCTGGCGGAAGTCGTGGCCCCCATCGAACTCCTCCTGGCCGACCGCCTGTACTCCTCGAAGGGCGATCCGCTCGAACTGGTTGTCGGCAACCTGCTGCGCAAGCACCACGCCACCCTGGCCGTGGCCGAAAGCTGTACCGGCGGCATGTTGGGCGAGCGCCTCACCACGGTGCCCGGCAGCTCCGATTATTTTGTGGGAGGCTTTATCGTTTACAGCAACGGGATGAAGGTGGAACTGCTCGGCGTTCCCCCGGAGATCCTCGAGCGGTTCGGGCCGGTGAGCCGCGAGGCGGCCGAAGCAATGGCCGCCGGCACCCGCCGCCGCACCGGCACCAGCTACGCGCTCGCGATCACCGGAGTAGCCGGCCCTGGTCCGGAGCCCGGCCCCGCCGGCAGATCCATTCCGGCCGGCACGGTGTACGTAGCCATCGCCGACAGCGAACAGGCCGTGGCCCTCCATCGCCAGTTTCTAGGCGACCGCCAGCGCATCCGCGCCTTCACGACTCAGATGGCTTTGGATCTCCTGCGCCGCCACATTACGTCCCGCGCCTGACAGCGCTTGGGCTCCCTTACGATCCGTTGCTGCGGTAGTTCACCAGGGTCAGAAACTCGTCGCGCGTCTTCTTGCTGTCGCGGAAAGCTCCCAGCATGGCGCTGGTCATCGCGCCCGAGTGCTGTTTTTCGACTCCGCGCATCATCATGCAGAAGTGCTTGGCCTCGCAAATCACGCCCACGCCGACCGGATCGATGGCGTGCTGAATGGTTTGCGCCACCTCCTGGGTCAACCGCTCCTGAATCTGGAGCCGCCGCGCATACATGTCCACGATCCGCGGGATCTTGCTCAACCCGATCACCCGGTTCTTGGGCAGGTATGCCACGTGCATCTTGCCGAAGAACGGCAACAGGTGGTGCTCGCACAGGCTGAAAAACTCGATGTCCTTCACCACCACCATTTCGTCGTATTTCACTTCATACAACGCGCCGTTGAGGATCTTGGCGGTTTCCATCTGGTAGCCGCTGGTCAGAAACCGCAGCGCCTTGTCCACGCGCTCCGGCGTGCGCGCCAGGCCTTCCCGCTCCGGGTCGTCCACCAGCCGGGTCAGAATCTCCTGCACCAGCGGAGCGATGTTCGGCTCCTCCGGCTTTCGAGTCATTACCTTAACGACTGCTTTGTTCGATTTCATCGGCTTCGATTTCAAAGATGTTCCTGGGGGTCTCGGCGATCCGTACTTTCTCCAGCTTCGGCCAGCCCGCTGGAAACGCGGCCGCCCAGCCATGTTTCAGGCGTTGCACGATTTCCACCGCCAGGTTCTCCGAAGTAGGCACCACCCGAGCGAAAGAATTTACCTCTGTGTTCAGATTGCGGTGGCCGAACGCCTCGAGCACCCGTCCGCGCACCAGTTCATCCAACCGGTCCACGTCCACCACCTGCCCGGTCGCTTCGTCGATCGGCCCGCGCGCACTCACCTCCAGTACATAGTTGTGGCCGTGGCCGAACGGGTTGTTGCACTTTCCGTACAGACGACGGTTTTCCTCGTCGTCCAGGGCGGGCGCGTGCAACCGGTGCGACGCCGCAAACTCGTAGCGCCGCGTCACCCGGAACACGGCTCGTCTCCGAAGTAATCTACGTACAGGTCCGGTGTCTCGTAGACCCGCACGGCGTGGAGCTTGCCGTTTCCGCTCGACAGGTCGGGCTCCAGCCGCTGCCAGATGTCCCGCGCGATGTTTTCCGTGGTCGGAATCACCCGGTCGAACGGCGGCACTTCGTAGTTCAGGAAGCGGTGATCGTAGGGCTCCACCACGCGCCGGTTCAGGATTTCCTTCAACTCTTTCAAATCCAGCACCATGCCGGTCACGGGGTCGGGCTCGCCGCGCAGGCTCACCTCCACCACGTAGTTATGGCCGTGGCCGTGCGGATTGGCGGCCATACCGAACAGCTTCCGGTTCTCTTCTTCGGACAGTCTGGGGTCGCGGCAAACGTGCGAAGCCGAGAACTCCACTTTGCGGGTAATGAACATCGGTCCCCTTTATTCGACGCTGGAACCGAACTCGGGATACAATTTGATTATAGTATTTCCACCATGCAACCAGCCAAAGTTGACCGCATTCTCCGTGTTTCCATTGGGCTTCTTACAGTAGCCCTGGTTTACGTCATTTACGCCGGGATCTATGAGCGCGTCGTCGTCGCCGGAGATTCGGCGCCCCGCTTCAGCGTCAAGACCGACACCGGCCGCACCGTCTCCCTCTCCGATTTCGGCGGCCGCCTGCTGGTACTCAATTTTTGGGCCTCCTGGTGTCCGCCATGTGTCGAGGAAACGCCTTCTCTCAGCCGTTTCGCCCAGGAGTACGGCAAGAAAGGCGTGGTGGTGCTGGGGCTGAGCGTCGATCACGATGAAAAGGCGTATCGCGAGTTTCTACAGAAGTTTCAGCCGACCTTCCTCACCGCCCGCGACTTCAAAGTGCACGAAGACTACGGCACCTTCATGTACCCGGAGACCTACATCATCGATGCCAAGGGCAAGGTCCTGAAAAAGATTGCCGAGCCCGCCGACTGGATGGCTCCGGGCGTCACGCAATATATCGATTCGCTGCTCTAGGATCCGTCACCCTGCCTGGCCCGCAGCATCCCGGCGCAACCCCGCGCACCTCGTCCAAACGGGTTCCTACGGCGGCCGGACCCCTGCTAGTATAGGGAATCGCAAAATGGCTACGGCCCTCGTCAAATCCCCCGAAATTGACTTTCGATACGCCTGCTTCCGAATGGAAATCCGCGAGTCGAGAATTCACCGCCGCGGGGTCTACGCCCTCGAGCGCGTACCGGCGCGGCGCAAGGTAATCGAGTACACGGGCGAAAAGATCAGCCGCCGCGAAACCAAGCGCCGCGGCGACGGTCCGATCACGTACCTTTTCACGCTCAACGACTACTGGACGATCGATGGCGCCGTGGGCGGCAGCGGGGCCGAAATCATCAATCACAGTTGCGATCCCAACCTGTTCGCCTGGATCGTCAAAGGCCACATCCTCTACATGAGCCGGCGGGTGATCCACCCCGGCGAGGAATTCACGGTGGATTACCGTTTCTCGGAGAATGTGGATCGAGTGCGCTGCCGCTGCGGATCCAAGGCGTGCCGCGGCACCATTAACCTTAAGTAGGAGCGACATGAAGATATACCGGTTGGTCCTGGCGGCGTGCACCGCATCGATGCTGGCCGCCCAGACTGCCTCCATCGCCGGGCCGATTTCCGCCCGGCTTACGGCCAACGATCTGCGGGCTGACGTCTCATTCCTTGCTTCCGACGCGCTCGAGGGCCGCGGCACCCCGTCGCCGGGTCTCGACATTGCCGCCGAGTTCATCGCCTCCCAGTTCCGTCGCGCCGGCCTCGAAGCGGCGGGCGACGATGGCTACTTCCAGACCGCCGCCCTGAACCAGGTCACGCGCAACACCGACGGCCTGGAGTTGACCCTCGAGGTCGGAGGACGGACCATCAAGGGTACCAGCGGGATGACCCTGATGCAGGCGGCCGCGTTGGACCTCAGTCACGCCCCGGCCGTCAAAATGGCGGCCGACGAAGTCCTCACGCCCGAACAGGTCCGCGGCAAGGTCCTGGTTTTGGAATCCGCCGCCGGGGGCCGCCGCCCCCGCATTCCCGCGGCCGAGATCGCCCGGCTCCAGCCGGCTTTGGTCGTGGTCCTGGCTGCGGCGCCGCTGGGGCAAATGAATTCCCGGCCGCGGCTCGAGGAAGCGCCGGGAGTTCCTATGCTGGCCGTTTGGGATGGGGCGATTCGCACCGCTCTCGCCGACGCCAGACCGGGCCCGCTCGAAGCCGCGTTCTCGGTGAAGATCCCGCCGCCGCTTTCGACGCCCGTAAAGCTGCGCAACGTAATCGGCATCCTGCGCGGGTCCGCCCCGGCCCTGAGGGACACCTATGTCGTCGTTTCCGCGCACTACGATCACCTCGGTGTCATGGGAACTGGTGAAGGCGACCACATCTTCAACGGCGCCAACGACGACGCCAGCGGCACCGCCTCCATGATCGAAATCGCCAACGCCCTGGCTCCCCTGCCCTCGCGGCCCAAGCGCACCATCGTTTTCCTGGCCGTATTCGGGGAAGAACTGGGCCTGCTGGGCTCGCGCTATTACGCCCGCCACCCCGTGTTCCCGCTCGCCCGGACGGTCGCCGATATCAACCTGGAACAGATGGGCCGCACCGACGATACCAGCGGCACGCACGTTGGCATGGTGAACGTGACGGGCTTCGACTACACCACCCTCACCAGCGAACTCCAAAAGGCCGGAGCGGAAACCGGTATCCAGGTGGTGAAGGACGAAAAGAACAGCGACCCGTTCTACGCCGCCAGCGACAACCAGGCGTTCGCCGACGCCGGAGTGCCGTCGCACACGCTCTCGGTCAGCTACATCTTCCCGGACTATCACAAGGCCGGCGACGAGTGGTTCAAGATCGATTACGAGAACATGGCCAAAGTCGATCGCGCGGTCGCGCTGGCCGTGTTCCGGATTGCCGACAGCGCCGAAGCTCCCCAGTGGAACACCGCCAACCCGAAGACCGCGCGATACGCCAAGGCGCGGCAAAGCGCGGGCCAGCCGGCAGGCTTGCCCCTAGAGCGGGCCCGCCCCTAGAATAGATCTGCTTTCCAGGGCCTCTGCCCCGCGATAGCAGTACGGAATCCCCACGCGGTGAGCGCGGCCACCCCGAGCAGCACGAACAGGCTCTCGGCGAAGTACCAGGCGTTGGGGTTCGCAGTAACCGGTACCTGGCTCAGCGTCGTGGCGACGAAGATGGTGACCGCCATCGGCAGCAACCCCCACCGCAGGATCACGAACGCTAAGGCTCCGTTCACCACCAGGTTGGCAATCCCATCCACCACCAGGTGATCGCTGCCGATTGTGTCTAGGACCGTCAACAGTACCGTCAGCGCCGCCGCGGCCAGCCATTGGCTGCGCAGCAGCACCCGGAACAGCAGAATCAAAAACAGATAGAAGAGGGAATCGCGGATGCCATGGGGAATCTGCGCGATACACATGCCCAGGGCGCGCCGCGTGCCCAGCAGCACTTCGGTCGAACCCATGTTGGGAGCCCAGTTGCCGGCGTGCCGCCACCAGAGGTCCATAAGCCCGTTCAGGAGGCCGAGGGCCCCCGCCACCGCGGTGCCGATCAGCACATCGCGGCCCACGACCGGGTCGCGAAAGCGTCCGATCAGGAGGCTCGACCACGAGATCAGCGTCTGCGGCCAATGGCGGCGCACATAGGGTTCAAGTGCGATGTAGATGGTCCAGATCACGACACCGTAAAAAACCGAAGTACACGTGGCGATCACGAACATCCCGAAAGTGCCCTCGGAGGCCGCCATGTGCGACCGCGTGAGCCACACCGCCATTTCGACACAGGCAAGAAGGGCAGCCAGGCGGAAGGCGCCCTGCCGGTCGCCCCGCCGTTGCCGCAGGTTGCTCCGGGCCAGCAGCGGCGCCGCCACCATGACGGCCAGAAGCATGCCCACGAGGATGGTGTCTTTGAGCGAGAAGGAGCCCGGGCTGGGCTGGCGGTCGGGAGTGGCCCACGGCTCGATCACGTTGAAATAAACCGGGCGGCCGCGCATGGCTGCCGCTTCCACGCGGATCGGGCGGCGGCTGCCCGGCCAGGTTCCGATCCAGGCGCGCCGCGCGTCCGAGGCGCCCAGCGAATTCCACAGCGGCTCGGCGGGCTGGAACTGCGCCGGGTCGAGTGCCGCCGCGGCAAACAATACATTCCAGTCGGGTGCGGGTACCTGCGTGGCGGCCGTTTCGCGCTGCTTGGGAATCCGCTCGAAACGGAGCAGCCGCCCCTGGGAATCGATCATGAGCCGGATCATCCCCACCTGCGTCAGCGGTGGATCGCCCTGATCCACCTGGCCCGGCGTGAGCAGGTCGTCGTGGAATGTGAGCGCGGTGAGAGGCTCGGCGCTCTGGCGGTACCAGAAGCGCAGCAGCGGCGGCTTCCCACTGAAGAATTCGCTCCAGTCCCGCGACGGTTTCTCGTTGCTCTTTACATAGGCGATCAGCCCGCCGTTCCAACTGAAGCCGTACGCGTCATCGGCGCGCGGCACGTCCTTGAGCCCCAGGCGTTGGATCGTGTCGCGGGCCTTTTGCGCCAGCACTTCCGGCGAGTATTCCGGCCGGAGGCGTTCGAGGGCGCTCCCGCGGTTCAGCAGCGCGCAGCCGAGGCCCGCGAACGCCAGCGCCACCGCGAACAGCGCCACCGCCACGGGCGGCGCCAGCCCTTCGCCTTGCCCGGCCGCGGCCACCATTTCCGGTGACGGCGTCTCGCCCGCCGCCAGCGCGGCGGCCAGCGGATCGCCTCCCGGCAGTGCGGCTGCCACCGCCAGGGCGGAGGCCGGACGCAACCCGGGTTTGGCTTGCAGGCATCGCAGGATCACCCGCTCCACGGTGGGATCGAGATCGCGCACCAGGGTGGACGGGCTCACCGGCGCGCTCTCCCGCTGCGCCCGCATCAGCTCGGCCAGCGTGTTCGATTCGAACGGCAGCTTGCCGGTGAAGATCTCGTAGAGCACCAGCCCGAGCGCGTAGATATCGCTCTTCACCGTCACTTCCGCGCCCGCCAACTGCTCCGGCGCCATATACGCGGGGGTGCCGTTGCGGACTTCGGCGCCCTGGAGCTCTTCCGCCAGGCCGGCCAGTCCAAAATCGGTCAGCAGCACCTGGCCGCGCCCGTCCAACATCACGTTGGCGGGTTTCAGGTCGCGGTGCAGGATGCCTTTCTCGTGCGCAGCCGCCAAGCCCGCGCACAGCTTGCGCGCGATCTCCAGGGCTTTGTCGTGGGGTAGCCGCCCGATGCGCCGCAGCAGCGAGGCCAGGTCTTCGCCATCCACGTATTCCATGGATAGGAAGTAATGCCCCTCGACTTCGCCGAAATCGTACACGCGGCACACATTGGGATGCGAAACCTGGCGCGCCACGCGGACCTCGTTGCGAAACCGCGCCAGCGCCCGTTCATTGTGCGCCACGACTTCCGGCAGAAACTTGAGCGCCACCGCCTGATCGAGCGTGAGATCGTCGGCTCGGTACACTTCGCCCATGCCGCCCTTGCCGAGCATGGCCACGATGCGATAGCGCCCGCCGAGCATGTCCCCCGGAGCGAACTGGCCCTGGCTGACAAACCGCCCGGAGCTCGTGCGCGACCCGGTGCTCGGCCGCTCGCTCGATTCCGATATGGCCCGCGGCGTCGAAACCGCCACGGTCCGCGTGGCAAACGCCTCGCTCTGCACCGCCTTGCCGCACGACGAGCAGAAGCGGCTGGCTTCCGATACCTCGCTCCCGCAAGAGGAGCAGATCGCCATACGCTCCTAGTTTACGCCGCGGTCAACAGGATCGGTTCGCCGCGGGTGATCACCACGGTGTGCTCGTAGTGCGCCGAAAGACTCCGGTCGGCCGTGCGGATGGTCCAACGGTCGGGCGCCAACTCGCCCTCGCCCGCGCCTGCGGCGATGATCGGCTCAATCGTGATCACCAGCCCTTCGGTGAGCCGGGTACGGAAACGAGGATCGTGGTAGTTCGGCACGCTCGGCGGTTCGTGAATGGTTCGGCCCACGCCATGCCCGCAGAGGTCACGCATGACCTGGAACCCGCAACGGTGCGTCTCGCGCTCGACCGCGCGCCCGATATCGTAGACGCGATTGCCGGCGCGGGCCACGCGGGCCGCCAGGTGGAACGCGCTTTCGGCGCAGCGCACCAGCGCCGCCGCCGGCGCCGACACCTCGCCCACTGCCACGGTAACCGCCGCATCGGCGTAGAAGCCGTCCTTTTCGGCTACCAGGTCCAGCTTGACGAGGTCCCCCGGCTCCACCACGCGGTGGCCCGGAATGCCGTGGATGGCCTCCTCGTTGACGCTGATGCACAAAGCTCCCGGAAACGCGTACACTTTGGGCGGCGCCGATTCGGCGCCCTGTTCGGCCAGCACCCGCGCGCCGATGACGTCCAGTTCGCCGGTGGTGATTCCGGGGCGAACCGCCGCCGCCGTTCGATCGAGCGCGAGGCGAACGATTCGGCCGATCGCCCGCAGCTTCTCCAGTTGCCCGCTGTTACGGATGGACATAGGGCCTATTGTGACACGACCCGAAACGGGCGCTGCAAACCGGATTACAATGCGGTGTGATTGCCCGTCCTGAGGGGTTCGTCGGAGGACCACGTTGACTTCCATCCGCGAAAAGAGTGTCTTGATTACCGGCGCTGGCCGGGGAATCGGAAAACGCCTGGCCATGGGATTCGCCCAAGCGGGGGCGCGCGTCGGCTTGCTGGCGCGCAGCCAGGCCGAGTTGGATCTGGCCAAGCTGGAGATCGAGCAGGCCGGCGGCAATGCCATGCGCATCCGTGCCGATGTGCGCGACCTGGAACACCTGACGGCCGCCGTCGAACGCATGCTCGTCAAATTTGGCGGGCTGGATGTGCTGGTGGCCGCCGCCGGTGTGCAGGGCCCCATCGGTCCCCTGGTCACCACCAAACCCAAAGCCTGGAACGAAGCCATCGAAATCAACCTGATCGGCACGGTGAACGCTTGCCGCGCGGCGCTGCCTCCGATGATCGAGAAGCGCTCCGGCAAGCTCATCCTGATCGCCGGCGGAGGCTCCGGCCACTCTCGTCCCAACTTCAGCGCATACGCCGCGTCGAAGGCGGCGCTGGTACGGTTCGCCGAATCGCTCGCCGTTGAGGTAAGCGATCACAATATCCAGGTGAACTCCATCTCTCCCGGCAACGCCTATACCCACATGACCGATGAAATTCTGAATGCCGGTGAGGACCGCGCCGGAGCCCGCGAGTTTGAAGACGCCGAGCGCGTGCGCATAACCGGCGGCGTTCCTCCCGAGAAGCAGATCCAACTGGCGCTGTTTCTGGCCTCCGAGCACTCCAACCACGTCAGCGGCAAGCTGATCCACGTGAATGACGACTGGAAGCGCTTCGAGCACGAAAACATGAAGCCGGAGCTGTACACGTTGCGCCGCATACAAAGGATGTGACGAGATGCGCTCCGCAGCACGGCAAATGGGGCGCATAAGAAATTCCGATTCGACAGCTTCGGGTGGAAGCTGTATGCTTCTCTGAAAGACATTCACCACGCCCCTGCAGGCGTGCCACTCCTCGTATGGAGCCGGTGCCACGTTCGGCACGGCGGACCCATCAAACCCAAAACCCGAAACGTGCCGTCGCGCGGTTCTGTTTTCTGCACAACCACGCGGTCGAAGCACCAGTGACTGGAGCGGAGGAACCATGAAACGATTGCTGAACGACTGGCAACATCGCGACCTGCTCAACCGGGGCTTCTCCCGGCGCAGCTTTGCACGCATTGCGGCCATGCTTACGGCCGGTGCGTCCCTGCCGTTCTACAACGAATCGGCGCTGGCCCAACTGTCGGCGATTCGCAACATGCCGCCCGACGCCGTGAAGATCAACGCCAACGAGAATCCGTTGGGGCCGTGCCCCGAAGCCGAAGCGGCGATTCACGCCATCGTGCGAAGGGGCGGGCGTTATCTCTACGAGGAAACCTTCGCATTTCAGGAGGCCATGGCCGAGCTGGAGGGCCTGAAAGCCAATTATGTGCACCCGTTCGCCGGATCGAGCGCGCCTCTCCACCAGGCGGTCCTCGCGTTCGCCTCGCCGGCGAGGCCCTTCGTGACCGCCGATCCGGGGTACGAGGCTGGCGAACGCGCCGCACGGTTCATCGGCGCGAAGGTGATCGCCGTCCCGCTTCGCAAAGACTACGGGCACGATGTGAAGGCCATGGCCGTGGCCAGTCCGGACGCCGGGCTGATCTACGTTTGCAATCCGAACAATCCGACCGGCACCCTGACTCCGCGGGCCGATATCGAATGGCTCCTCGCACACAAACCCAAAGGCGCGATCCTTCTGCTCGACGAAGCCTACATTCATATCGCCGGCGTGCCGATGTGCTCGGACCTGGTGGCCAACGATAAAGACATCGTCATCCTGCGCACTTTCTCGAAAATCTACGGCATGGCCGGACTGCGCGCGGGCGCGGCCCTGGGGCGGCCGGACCTGTTGCAGAAGCTCACCTCCTACAGCGCCGGAGCCCTCCCGGTGACCGGCATGGTTGCCGCCACGGCCAGCCTCCGATCGAAGACCCTGGTGCCGGAGCGGCGCAAAATCATTGCCGACGTTCGCACCGACGTACTGGCGTTTCTCGGCAAGCACGGGTTTCAGTATGTGCCGTCGGTTTCCAACAAGTTCATGGTGAACGTGAACCGCCCGGGCGGGGAGATTATCGAGGCGCTGCGCCGCGAGAAGATCTACATCGGCCGGGTTTGGCCGAGCTGGCCGACTTACGTTCGCGTCTCGGTCGGCACCCAGGAGGAGATGGACAGGTTCAAGACGGCATTTCTCAAGGTGATGGCTTGACGCTGATCGCGCTCAAGCGCTACCGGTGGCCGCAGCTTGCCGGGGACTGTTCCGGCGGAGTGATCGCGGCCCTCATCGCGCTCCCCTACGGCCTGGCGATGGCGTCCCTGATGGGGCTGCCGCCGGTGTTGGGAGTCTTCACCTCCATAGTTACGGCGCCGATAATCGCGCTGCTGGGCCGCAACCCGGTCTTAATTGGCGGCACGGCCAGTGCCACCGTCCCTTTCATCGCGATGGCGGTTCGGACCCATGGGGTCGGCGGCGCCGCCAAAGTCTCCATGGTTGCCTCGGTGATCATGATGGGCTTTTGCGTGATGCGCCTGGGTGGGTACATCACGCGTGTTCCTCAAGCCGTGGTTTCCGGCTTTTCGTGCGGAATCGGCGGCATGATGGTGGTCTCGCAACTGGACATGATTCTGGGAGTGGCTTCGCCCCTCACGCGCTCCGCCGGATCGAGCTTCGCACAACTGATCTCACTGGCGGACCGTGTGGGCGGGCTGCGGGCAGTGCCTATGGTGCTCGGGTTCACGGTGGTTCTGGGCGCCACCGCCGCGGCACGCTGGTCGCCGCGGGCGCCCGCCCCGCTCATCGGCGTGGTGCTGGCGGTCGTGCTGGCGCGCGCCTTTGGATTTCACGAAAAAGAAGTCGGCGAACTTCCCGTCCACCTGCCGCCGTTCGCCGGATTCTCGTGGACGGCGGAGGACGTATTCACGGTTCTGCCTTCGGGCTTGGCGCTGGCCCTGGTGTCGTCGGTCAACATCCTGATTACGTCGCGCGTAGTCGAGCATTTTCAGGGCCGGCACAAGCGTATGAAGAGCAGCGATGCCAACGCCGAACTGGGCGCCTATGGCATTGCCAATCTGTGCGCCGGAATGTTCGGCGCGCCGCTCAGCGTGGGGATACCGGCGCGCAGCGTGGCGGTAGTCCGCTGCGGCGGCACCACCCGCCTGGCCAACGTGCTGCACGCGCTGTTTCTGCTGTTGATGTTGTGGACCGGCGCCGGCCTCGTATCGCAGATTCCGCTCGCCGCGCTGGCCGGTGTGACCGCATGGATGGGCCTGTGCCTGCTCGACTGGAGCGCGTGGCGGCGGCTGCCCAAAATGGGCCGGGTGGATGCCGCCGCGTTCCTGGCGACCGCCGTCTCGGTGCTCGCGTTGAACGCCGTGGTGGCCGTGGCCATCGGCTGTGGGTTCTACGTAGTGAGGGGTCTCTATGTTCGCTGGATGCGGCCGCTGCCGATCGGCGGTGGCTCGGTAACTGCAAACTAACGGGGTGACAAATGACGAAGCTACACTTCACGCGCTACACGTGTCTCATGCTGGTGCCGCTCGCGCTTTACGGCCAGTCGTATTTCGGCGGCATCCGGGGAGTAGTTCTGGACGCAGCTGGAGCCGCCGTCTCGCAGGCCGTCGTCTCGCTCACCGATGAGGCCACCGGCACGCACCGGTCCACCGTCTCTTCGGCCGAGGGCACATACAATTTCAGCCAGGTGGTGCCCGCCACCTACCGCATCGCCGTCGAGGCGCCCGGCTTCAAGAAATTCGAACGGCAGCACGTGATCGTCAACACGCAGTCGCTGTTCGCCCTCGACGTGCAACTCGAGGTGGGAGCCGTCAGCGAGAGTGTCGAGGTCACCGCCGAGGCGCCGCAGATCGAATCCACCAACGCGTCGCAGGGCCAGGTGCTCGACCGGCAGAAGCTCATCGACCTGCCGAATCTCGGCCGCAATCCGTTCATGATGTCGAAGGTGGCGCAGAACGTGATGCCCGCGGGCGACCCGCACTACAACCGCATGGAGGATCAGAGCGGCTCTTCGCAGATCTCCATCGCCGGCGGCCCGGTCCGCGGCAACAACTACTTGCTGGACGGGATTCCGATCACCGACGCCGCCAATCGCGCCATCATCATCCCTACACTGGAAGCGGTGGAGGAAGTGAAGGTCCAGTCCAATACCTACGATGCCGAAATGGCGCGCACCGGCGGAGGCATGTTCAACACGTACCTCAAGTCGGGAACGAACGACTACCACGGCAGTCTCTTCGGCACCCTCCGCCAGACGAGCTGGGCCGCCAACAACTTCTTCAATAACGCCGCGGGCGTTCCGCTGCCGGACCAGCCCAACCGCACCTTCGGCGCCAGCTTCGGCGGCCGGGTGAAAATTCCGAAGCTGTACGACGGCAAGAACCGGACGTTTTTCTGGCTGGCCTGGGAAGGCTATTCCGACACGCAGTCGAACTCGTCTCAGTTCACCGCGCCGAGCACGCTCGAGCGCACCGGTGACTTCTCGCAGAGCCGCACACGGGCTGGCTCGCTGAACGTGATCTACGATCCGGCCACCACGGTCTGCTCCGGCGGAACCTGCACACGGTCACCTTTCGCCGGCAACGTGATTCCGCGAACCATGCTGAACCCGGTGGGCGTCGCCATTGTGAATACCTATGTGCCCGCGCAAACGGCGGCCGACTATTATGGCGCGCCCAATCTGACTACGGCCGCGACGTTGCCCGCGCGGGCCGCTCAGCATACCGCGAAACTCGATCACGAGCTTACGCACTGGTGGCACGCCAGCCTGAGCTATCTGCGCTACTACTCGCTCGAGCCGGGCAATACCTGGTTCCCGACGCTCTCTTCGCCCGAGCAGTGGCGCCTGCTGCGGAGAGTGGATGCCACGCAGTTCAATAATGTCGCGACGCTTTCTCCCACCACTGTCCTCAGCGTGCGATATGGCTTCAATCGCTTCCCGAACTACAGCTACCAGGTCAGCCAGGGCTTTAACCTCGGGTCGCTCGGTTTCAGCCCGAGCTTCGTGAATGCCGTGCCTTCGCCGACCTTCCCGAACATCTCGATGAATTCGCAGTACAGTCTCGGCACCAACAGCAACTCCTATTACGTGCACCACTCCAAGAACTTCTCGGCTTCGATCGCCAGGTACCGCGGGATTCACAGCCTGAAAGCCGGGTTCGACTACCGCCGCATTCACGACGACGGCAACGATTTCGGCAACAGCGCCGGACAGTTCACGTTCAATGGTGTATTCACGCGCTCCACGCCGCTGACCGCCGTGGCCGGCACCGGCGCCGACCTTGCCGACCTGCTGCTCGGCTTTCCCGCCAGCGGCAGCGGTTTCGTTCCCACCAAGCTCTACGAGTACGCCGACTACTACGGAAGTTACGTGCAGGACGATGTCCGCATTGCCAAGAAACTCACCCTGAACCTGGGGCTGCGCTGGGAACGCGAGTACGGGTTGCGGGAGCGAAACAACAACATGGTGGTCGGCTTCGATACCACCGCCACCAATCCGCTCGGAGCCAAGGGCGTCATCCAGTTTGCCGGCGTGAACGGGAACAAGGTCCATGTGGGCAATCCGGATATGAACAAATTCGCGCCCCGCGTGGGCGTGGCGTGGCAGGTGAACTCCGCCACCACCATCCGCGGCGGATACGGGGTGTATTGGGCTCCGCAGTTCGCCATCGGGTCGCCCTACAACCCGCCGGGCTATACCGCCACCACCAGCTACATCGCGTCCATCGACGGGAACGCAACCCCGTCCAACAATCTCGCCGATCCGTTCCCCACGGGCTTGGCGCAGCCCACCGGAAGCAGCCTGGGCGCCCTCAGCGGCATCGGGCAGAGCCTGACCATCATCGACCCCAACGCCCGTTCTCCGCGTGTGCACCAGTTCTCCATCGACCTGCAGCGCCAGTTGGGCTTCGGCGTCGCCATGGAAGTAGGTTACGTCGCATCGCGCTCGTCGCACCTCACGCAGGCCACGGCCAACATCAATATCAACGCGCTGAACCCGTCGCTGTTGTCGCAGGGTTCGTCGCTGACCCAGACGGTTTCCAATCCCTATGCCGGAAACGGAGGGGCGGGCGTGATCGGGGCGGCCTCGGTAAGCCGCGTGCAACTGCTGCTGCCGTACCCCACTTTCAGCACCGTCAACCTGATGTTCAGCGACCCCAACCACGCGCGCTACGATTCGCTCGTGGTGAAGGCGCAGAAGCGCATGAGCAAAGGCCTGATGGTGCTTTCCACGTTGACCTGGTCGCGGAATTACGACGCCAGCTCGGGCGGGGCCGGCAACTTCCTCAATGGCGGCGCCGCCGGGCCGCAGAATCCGTACGACATCGCCTCGGAGTACAGCCTTTCCAATGTGGATTCGCCGATGCGCTGGTCCACCGCGCTGACCTACGAGTTGCCGTTCGGGCGGGGCAAGCGGTTTCTGCCGGGGCACCGCCTGCTGGATTACGCCGTGGGCGGCTGGACGTTGAACGCGGTCGGCGTGTATCAGACCGGCTTCCCCTTGCAGATCACGCAGAGCACCAACAACAATTCGGTGTTCGGCTATGCCAGCCAGCGTCCGAATGCTACCGGCATTTCGCCGCTAACGAGCGGCAGCCTGGAGAATCGGCTGGCGTCCTACATCAACCCCGCGGCATTCGCTCCCGCGGCGCGCGGGACATTCGGCAACCTGGCGCGCACGCTGGGCATGCGCGGACCCGGACAGGACAACTGGGATGTGTCGGTGTTCAAGAGCCTCACCTTTACCGAGCGCTTCAAAGCGCAGTTCCGGGCAGAGGCGCTGAACGCGTTCAATACGCCCCTGTTCAGCGGGCCGAACGTCTCCTTCGGCAGCGGCTCGTTCGGCCGCATCACCTCGCAGGCCAATTTCTCGCGGATGATGCAGTTGGGGCTCCGGCTGTTCTTCTGATCGATGACCTTCCTGCCCGGGCTGCCCGATCGCGGCTGCCCGGGCTCATTCTACACTGGAAACGTGTGGGTGCTCGCCTCGCAGTCTCCACGGCGCAGTGAAATTCTGCGGCAGGCCGGAATTCCGTTTACCGTCCGGGCCGCACCCGTCGATGAAACGCCATGGGAGCGCGAGAAACCCGAGGATTACGTGGTGCGTCTGGCGGAATCGAAAGCCATGGCGGTTGATTCCGCCCCGCACGAGATTGTGCTGGGCGCCGATACGACGGTGGTGGTTTCCGGAGAGATGCTCGGCAAACCGGTGGACGAAGCGGATGCGCGCCGCATGCTCAATCTGCTCTCCGGCCGCTGCCACGAGGTGCTCACCGGCATCTGCCTGAAGCGCGGGGGCGCCGTGGCCAGAGACTGCGCCGTGACCAGGGTCTGGTTCGTGGCGATGACGGAGCGCCAGATCGCCGGGTACGTCGCCAGTGGCGAGCCGTTTGACAAAGCGGGCGGGTATGCCATTCAGGGGCTCGCTTCCAAGTTTGTGGAGCGCATCGACGGTTGTTACTTCAACGTGATGGGACTGCCAGTCTCGCTCGTCTACCGCCGTGCCGCAGAGAATTTCCCGCCCTAACCCGCCTGCCGCAGCGCCTGATCGAGATCGGCGATCAGGTCGTCGGTATGTTCCAACCCCACCGACACGCGAAGCAGATTCTCGGGAACCCGCGTCTGCGGGCCTTCCGCCGAGGCGCGATGCTCGATCAGGCTGTGGGTTCCCCCCAGGCTCGTGGCGCGGATGAACAGCCTGCAACGCGCTGCTACCGCCATGGCCGCTTCCCGCCCGCCCGCCACCCCAAACGACAGCATCCCGCCGAATGCCGACATCTGGCTCACCGCGATCTCGTATGCCGGGTGGTCGGGCAGCCCCGGATAATGTACGGCCTCGACCGCCGGGTGCATCTTCAGGTGCCGCGCCAGCCGAAGCCCGTTTTCCGAGTGAACGCGCATCCGCACCGCCAGGGTTTCGATGCCGCGCAGCGTCAGCCAGCAATCGAATGGCGACGGTACTGCGCCCCCGTACCTTTGCGCGCGGCGCGCCCGTTCGAACAGGTAGTTGTCGTAACGCGTGACCAGCGCGCCGCCCACCACATCGCTATGACCGCTGATGTACTTGGTGGTGGAGTGGCACACCATATCGATGCCATGATCCAGCGGACGCTGCAAAATGGGCGTGGCAAAGGTCCCGTCGCACACCGTGATGATGTGCGGACCCGCCGCTCGCGCCGCCTCCGCAATCGCCGCCAGGTTCACTACCTGCATCATCGGATTCGAAGGCGTTTCCACCCAGATGAGGCGCGTGTTGGGACGAATGGCGCCGCGCAGGGTCTCGAGGTCGGTCATGTCCACGTACGAAACCTCGAGCGGCCACTTTCCGAACACGCCGGCCAGCACTTTGCGCAGTCCCCAGTAGACGTCCTGGGGGATCAGGATGTGGTCGCCGGGCTCGAGGCCTTCGATCAGCGCCGTAGCCACCGCCAGCCCGGACGAGAACGTGAGCGCCTCCTTGCCGCCCTCGAGTTCGGCCAGGCATTTTTCGAGCGTGCTGCGCGTGGGATTCCCCTCGCGCGAGTAACTGAACCCCAGGGGATACTCGCCATCGGCCGCGCGCTCGTAGGTGGTGGAGAGATGAATCGGCGGCGCCACCGCGCCGGTGGAAGGATCAATCCGCCGCCCGGCATGCACGGCCCGTGTCTCGACTTTCATCATTCGAGTGTACCGGGTGATCGAATTTCGGTCTATGGCATCCGGAGGCCCTTGGGCGTCGGGTGAGAAAACCAAGAAGCGGGCGCTACCTGCGTGGATTCACCCAGCGGCTTGACCGGCACTGTGGATTTTCACATCCTGTTTTCTATTATTTACGCCCGCGCCCCGGCTGGCCCTGGAATTGCAGAATTGAGGGCGTATGGCATACGTAATTACGGATACCTGCACGAAGGATGAACTCTGCGTTCAGGCCTGCCCGGTGGACTGCATCCATCCCAAGCAGGACGAAGCGAATTTCGCGGAAGTGCCGCAGCTCTATGTGAATCCGGCCGATTGCATCGACTGTGGAGCCTGCGTTCCGGTTTGCCCGACCAGTTCCATCTACACGCTGGACGAGTTGCCAGCAGAGCTGGCACGGTTTGCGGAACTGAACGCCGCGAACTTCAATTGAGCGGGAACACCGCTTCCATTCGGCGGCCCGTTGGATCCCGGGCCGCTTCACCCCCCTCCGCCGCCCTGCCGGATCCGCCCCACCAGTCAATGTAGGTTGGGTTCCGTCTGAAACCGTGTGGACAGGGGCGTCACCGGGCGCAGTCTCGGCACCAGTTCGAGCGCGGCGCGCCAGCCGCCGGCTCGCTGAATGCCCGGCACGAAAAACCGGTCGCGGAAATCCTCATCGCTCCCAATGAAGCCGTTTAGATCCGCCCACACTTCGACATCCGCCGGGGCTGCGGCGGCGGCGAAAATACACCAGACTCCAGCCTCCTTGAGACCTACCAGCGTCGGCAGGGCACCGCTTTTCGATTCCAGGAATGCCATCGCCGTCAGAATGTCCTGCACCCGGTCCGAGGCGTCGGTCCGGTTGTAGGAAAGGAAATAGTCGTCCCAACGCTGTTTGTGAACGCGGAGCGCGCCGCTCTCAAACGGCTCCAGCACCAGCACCGGACGGCCGGTTTGCAGCAGTTGCGGCAAAGCCTCGCTTTTGAGGGCCTCGTCCGAGCCGCCGGGGTGAACCACCAGGATGGGGTTCCCTTCGCCGGGAAACCACAGTCCCGTGACCCGGTCGCTCCGGCCGCGACGAGTCACCACCAGACGGTTCCCCTGCACCTCCGCTTCGTTCTCGGCGGGCCACTCCACCCCCAGCGCATACCGCAGGCGTTCCTGAATGTGCGTTGGCCGCCATGGGCCCGGCTCGATCGGCGAGGACCGTTTCCATACCCGAAACACTCCGGCCAGGCCGATCCGTTCCGCCGGCAGGTCGCCTTTGGGCAGGGCGAGCATCTCCTCATCCGACGGCACGGCAACCTCTCTGTCTACCAGGGCGGATGCCGGCAGCCCAGGCTGCAGGTGTTTCGCCAGGAACCAATACACCGCCTCCCGGCTCTGCCGGTTGTAGTTGTGCTCAGCCGCGAAGTGCGCATTCTGGACATTCTGCGTCAGCCCGTATAGCCGATAGATGGCGCGGATTTCGGGGAATTCCTCGGTGGGTGTGTGGCGCGTCCAGTCTCCGCTGGAAGAGACGATTAGCATCGGCCGGGGCGCCGTCATGGCCGCAATCTCCACATTGAAGGTGTTGACGCGAAGTCCGGGCGCCTCCTCGCACGCATCGCCACCCTGCATGTACGCGGATACCATATTCACCGGGGCCGAATAACCGACCCGGTCATCCACGGCTGCCAGCAGGAACGTCTGCGACGCTCCGCCCGAGGCGCCAGTGGCGGCGATGCGATTCGCGTCCACATCCGGCAGCGATTGTAAGTAGTCCAGCGCGCGGACCGAGTTCCAGAGCTGCAGTCCCATCGGGGTAAAGGACCACAAGCTTTCTTGCCAGCCGCCGAACGAATGCGGCGTCTGCCGCGTATCGTTATACCCCACCATGTCGTAGGCGAACGCCACATAGCCCTGCCGCGCCAGGTTGATCCCCAGAGCCGGCACCGAATACGAAGGCTGATTCTCCAGCCGCCCGCGCTTCCAGTGACCGTGCGGCACCAGGATTCCGGGCACCCGCGCGTGGCGGTGCCGGGGCCGGTACAGGTTGCCTCCCAGATAATACCCAGGCAGGGTCTGAATCTCGATCGTCTCGATGGTGTAATCGGAAAAGTACAGGCGGCGTAGCACTTTCGGGGTCAGCGGCGTCCGGTCCGGCAGCGGCAATAATCCGGCGGCCGACAGGATCTGCCGCCGGAGATGCTCTTTCCGGTTCTCCCACTGCTCCCTGGAAGTATACTCGCGAAGCGCGAAATGGGTCTTGAAGCTGGCTACTTCGGTCTGCCGGATATCGTTGTCCGGAACCGCGGCCCTGGCAAGGGGGAGCACGATCAGGAGGGCGAGCACGGGCCGCATGAGCTTCCATTAAGACAGATGAACCGACACCCCCGCAGGTAACTGAAATCCGGTGTAACAGGGTTCTAAAGAGGACTGTATGCAATCGCCCGCGGCGAAGTATGGTAAAAATTCTCATAACGGGGATTGACAGAGTTGGTTCAAGAAGGGTGTTTCTCTTGGGCGCGCTCGCTGGCGCGGCCCAACCACTGCGGACGGGCAGAGCGTCGGCCAACGATCGGATTCGCGTCGCGGTCCTTGGCGTACACGGGCGAGGCCGGGACCATGTCCGGTTTCGGGAAGCTGCCCAACGTGGAGATCGCCATGCTGTGCGATCCGGATGCGGAGGTGCTGGCGGACCGGGCCGCCTCCTGCGAGGGCCGTTTCGGCCGCAATGTAGCCGCTCATCACGACTTGCGGCGCGCGTTCAACGATCGGAACATCGATGTTGTAACCATTGCGACGCCCCACGCTTCGCCATCTACCAGGGCCGCGAAGCGGGGCGCCGGCGCAAAGCGGGTGGGAATCACTGGGCGAACTTCATCAAGGCCGTGCGCAGCCGCCAACCCGGCGACCTGAACGCTCCCGTGGAAACGGCGCATCTGGCGAGCGCCCTCGCCCATCTCGGCAATATCGCCTACCGGCTGAAACGGACCCTCGCGTTCGATCCCGAGAGCGAGCGCTTTCCCGGCGATGAAGAGGCTAACGCGATGCTGACGCGCCCCTATCGCGCGCCATTCATCGTTCCGGATCGGGTCTGAAGGGGCCGGTTACTGCGCCGGCGCGGCGGACTCCAGTGATTTCTCGAATTTCTCAAGCCGGGCCTGGAATTCGTCGAGCGTAGCCTGTTCCAGCCGTAGCTGGGACGCCAGTTCGCTTTCCCGCGCCCGTAGTTGCTGCTCCAGCGCCTGGCGTTCCTCGAACCCCGTCTTGGCGTGGCGCAGCCGGTCTTCCATGTCGCTCCGCTGCACCGGGTTCTGTTCCTGGTGGACGCGCTCCTCGAAGGTGGAGATCTCCTCTTTCATGCGCGTGGTCTCTCCGATCGCTTGGGTGATGTTCGTCCGCGTATCCTGCAAATCGCGCGACAGGCGTGAGACTTTGCCATCCTGAAGCTGCACCCGCTGCAGCAGCAACTGCATCCGCGGACCGAGCGTGGCCGTGCGCTCGATAGCCAGGCGCAATTGCCGTACTTCCTGCAAAAGCGCCGTCAAGGTCGGCGAAGCGTCGGATTGGGCGCGTGCGCCCGCGCCGGCCGCGAGCGAAACCAGGAGCAGGCGTAAGATGCGAGTCATAACCAGAATATGTACCGGCGGTGGGACCACCGTCAACCGGCGCCAGTGGCCGGGTTGAAACCCGGCCTACGGCTGTGGCACAATCGGGCAATTCTGGGCGCTGCGGAAATGCTTCTCGACGGCAACCTGGGCGAACTGCAACGCGTCGCGGTCGTCACCGCCGGATTCTGCCGGCAGCACGGGCTGGGCGAGGAGGTAGAGTACGACTTGAACCTGGCCCTGGAAGAGCTGTTCGTGAACGCCGTGAAGCACGGGGGTTGCCAGGGGATGAAGGGGGCGGTGCGAATTCGGATCGAACTCTGTCCGGGCGACGTGCGGCTGGAGTTCGCCGACCGGGGCCGGCCCTTCGATTCCACGTCCGCGCCCGCGCTGGCCGGAACATCGCTCGACGAGCGCGCCCGGGGCGGCCTGGGAATTCATCTGGTGCGCCAGGTGATGCGGCAGTTCCAGTACCGTCGCGACGGGGAATGGAACCGCGTGACACTGCAGCGGGGAGGGCAATCCTAGATGATCCGCGTGAAGCAGGAGGAACGGGCCGGCTGGTGGGTGGTGGGCGTCGGCGGGCGCGCCGATGCGGATGCCGCCGATGAGCTGGAGCAAGCCCTGTGCGCGGCCCTCGAACAGCACACCAGGGTGGCCGCCGATTTCACCGGCCTGCTCTATATTTCGAGCGCCGGCCTGCGTGCGGTCCTTCAGGCGGCACGCGCGGCCGAGATCCGCCACGCCGAGTTTGCGGTCTGTTCCCTCAGCGCCCCGGTGATGAGGGTTTTCAATATGAGCGGAATGCATCACTTTCTGCGGATACACGGAGAACTGCCATGCTGAGCATGCTGGAAGAAGTCGTCCTCCTGGCGGTGGATGAAACGAGCGCGACCTGCGCTCCACACGCGAATTCGGAACGGCCTACGCCCTGGTGGGCGCTCTATTTTTCGACCTCGCCCTGGCCCGCAAGATCGACACGGACCGGATCCACGTGATCGATACCGAGCCTACCGGCGATGCCTTGCTCGACCGCACCCTGGCCGAGGTGGCGCAGCGCACCCGCCTCCACACGGTGCGGGACTGGATCGAAGAGATCTTCCTCCGCCGGCACGACCTGGAAGGCGAGGCCCTGCGCTCGCTGATCGCGCGCGGCATCCTGCGCCACGAGCGATCCAAGCGCTTGTGGACCGTCGATGTCGAACGCTTTCCGCTGGTCAGTAGCCGCCCGCAGCAGCACGTCAAGGCGCGCCTGGCTCAGGCGATCCTTAGCGACGAGATCCCCGAGACACGCGACATCATGCTGGTCTCGCTGGCGCGCCAATGCGGCCTCCTCGGGTTTGTGCTGAGCGAATCCGAACTGGAATTGCGTGCGGAGCGGATTCGGCGGCTCTCGGAATTGGAGACGATCAGCCGAAAGGTGAATGAGGCGATTGTCAACCTGGACTCGAGCCTGAGGCGGGCGATGGCGAGGGTGGTATGAGGAGGGATTAGGACGCCACCAGCAGTTCTCCCGGCTCTTCGGGAGCGGCGCACTCCGTGTAGTCGTAGAGACCCAGCGTTACCTGCTCGTGAAACCAGTTGTGAATGCTCAGTGTTGCGGCATGAATTTCTTCATCATGCTCCACCAGGCATATCCTGCAAGTCTTCGGCTCCATACCGGGAGAGTAGCGCTCCTCGCGCCGTTCCGCAACCATGCAGAAGTATAGTACCTCTCCGCTCACCTCGGATATGAACCGAAAGCTATAAGATGTAGCGGCTGAGGTCCTGGTCCTTCACGATATCGGCTAGCTGCCGGCGCACGTAGTTGGCATCCACCCGGACCGTCTTTTTCTTCATGTCCGGTCCTTCGAAGGAGAGCTCTTCGAGCAGTTTCTCCATAATCGTGTGGAGCCGGCGCGCGCCGATATTTTCGGACGATTCGTTGACTTGTGCGGCGAAACGGGCCACTTCCTCGAGAGCGTCGTCGGTCAGAACCAGCTTGATGCCCTCGGTTTCGAGCAGGGCGATGTACTGCTTGGCCAGTGCGTTTTTGGGCTCTTTGAGGATGCGGATGAAATCGTCCACCGAAAGCGACTTCAGCTCCACGCGAATGGGAAACCGCCCCTGCAGTTCGGGGATCATGTCGCTGGGCTTGGAGACGTGAAAAGCGCCGGCTGCGATGAAGAGAATGTGGTCGGTGCGCACGAAGCCGTAGCGCGTGTTCACCGTAGTGCCTTCGACGATCGGCAGGATGTCGCGCTGCACCCCCTCGCGGCTTACGTCGGGGCCGTGCCCGCTCTCGCGGCCGGCGATTTTATCGATTTCATCGAGGAAGATGATGCCGCTCGATTCCACGCGTTCCAGGGCCGCGCGCGTCACCTGGTCCATATCGATGAGTTTCTGCTCTTCTTCCTGCACCAGATAGTCGAGCGCCTCGGCCACGCGCATCTTACGGCGGCGCGTTTTCTGGCCGAAGATATTCGGCAGCATATCCTTCAGGTTGATGCCCATCTCTTCGATGCCGGCATTGGTGGTGAGTTCGAGCGTGGGACCGCGGTCCTTGACGTCGAGTTCCACCAGGCGCTCGTCGAGCTTGCCCTCGCGCAGCCGCTCCCGCAGTTTTTCGCGGGTGCGTTCGGCGCTCTCGCTCGGCTCGGACTGGGGAGGCATCAGCAGGTCCAGCAGCCGGTCTTCGGCGTTCAGCTCGGCGCGGTCCGCCACTTCGTCCAGCCGCTCTTCGCGCACCATGTCGATGGCGATGTCGACCAGGTCGCGGATCATCGATTCGACGTCGCGCCCCACGTAGCCGACCTCGGTAAACTTGCTCGCTTCCACCTTGAGAAACGGCGAATTGGCCAGCCGCGCCAGGCGCCGGGCCAATTCGGTCTTGCCGACGCCGGTGGGGCCGATCATGAGGATGTTTTTCGGCATCACTTCTTCGGCCATTTCGGGCGGCAGTTTCTGGCGGCGAATGCGGTTGCGGAGCGCGATGGCGACGGCCCGCTTGGCCTCCGTCTGCCCCACTACGTGCTTGTCGAGTTCGCGCACAATCTCGCGTGGAGTCAATTCGTCGAGGATCGGCTCCTCATCCACGGATTGTCCGGGAAGGTAGATCACCATGGCTAGTCCAGCTCCTCGAACGTGACGTTCTCATTGGTATAAATGCAAATCTTGCCGGCAATCGACATGGCCTCTTCGGCAATCCGCTTGGCGGACAGCTTGGTGTTGCGCAGTAGGGCTGTGGCGGCGGCGGTGGCGAACGGTCCGCCCGAACCGATGGCAGCGATGCCTTCGTCCGGCTCAATGACATCCCCGTTGCCGCTCACCAGGTACGTGCTTTGTTTGTCGGCCACCAGCAGCAGCGCTTCCAGATGCCGCAGCACACGGTCGGTGCGCCATTCCTTGGCCAGTTCTACCACCGCGCGCGGCAGGTTGCCGTTGAACTGCTCCAGCTTCGATTCGAAGCGCGAAAACAGCGCGAATGCATCGGCGGTGGAGCCGGCGAATCCGGCCAGAACTTTGTCGCTGTACAGCCGGCGGACTTTGCGGGCGGACGATTTCAGTACCTCTTGCCCCAGCGTCACCTGTCCGTCGCCGGCCATCACCACTTTGTTGTCTCGGCGGACGCAGATCACCGTCGTCGACCGAATCTTCTGTCTCATTGATTGTGTGCCTCTATCTTATCGCACCGGCCTTGATGTGCCGGTTCCACATGACCAGGAAGAGCTGGAATGCCCGCGCCTGCCTGCGTCCCGTGACTAAGCGCACCAACTCCAGCGCGCACCAGGCGAAGTAGGCCACGGTGGTCCAAAGGTGGATACGATCCGCGATGAAGCCAATCGCGCCGGAACGCGTTTCGAGCGGGGAAAACGCGAATTGGACAAACCACAGTGTGAACAGTCCCGCGGCCTCCCACCACTTCAACCGCATGTCCACCAGGAACAGTGCGCCGAGCAGCGACTGGCCGAGCGTGAGCAGCAGTTCCAGCTGCTGTTCGCCATCGAGCGGAATGGCCGATGGCACGCCGCGGCTCAGCGAATAGGTGATGGGGAGCATCGCCGCCAGCAACGTCCACTGGTTGATGTTGCTCGAGACCATGTTCATGAGCGCGGTGGACGAGCGGTCCACCGTTTTCGCCCAGTAAAAGGCCGATACCTTTTCCGGGAATTCGGAAACGAACGGCGCCACCCACTGCACGAAGACGAAGTTGGGAATCCCGAGTACCGCTGAAAGCGCCAGCAGGCTGGCCAGGAACGGCTCCGCCATGAAATAGATCAATGCGCCGCCGGCCACGAACAGCCCGACGATGGCGGCAATACGCATGGCGCGCGGCGCATTGACCACCGCGCGCGGCACCCGCGCCACGTCATCGAGCCCCTCCTCGGAGGTAGCCGGCATGTGGCGCAGCACGAGAAGGTACGCCACATAAATGCCGATCAGCACGGCGGCGTCAACCAGGGTGAGCGATCTCTTCCAACAGATGGCGACCGTATACAGCATGGCGCCGAACAGGCCCACCACCTCCACGCACTGCTCGTCCTCCAGGCGGATTTCGTTCATCTTTCCGCCTTGCCGCTTGCGGTGGAAGAAGGCGGCGGTGCCATAGATCATGGGCCAGCCCAGGCCCGTCAGCAGCCGCAACGCCCCGGTCAGGTTGGCCATGAGCAGGCTTACCTGTTGCCGCCACGCCAGCACCGCTTCCACGGCGAATTCAGGCATGGTTTGCAGCCACGCCAGGATGGCCAGCGCGAAGCCCTGGCCAATGAAAAATTGAGCCGATTCGGCCGCCCATGCAATCAGCACGGCCGCGGCTAGAATGGATGGCGCGGTCCACAGGACCGAGCTGGGACTCCCCGGTTGGATTGTTCCCGCCGAGAGGATCAGCAGCGCGCACACCGGCGCCATGACCCGCTGCCGCCTATCGGAAGCTGACGTCGGCATCGCGGCTGATGTAGGAGTGATGCGCGAATTCCTCGCGCTTTTCGGGATGGTCGCTGCGAAAATGAGCGCCGCGGCTCTCCTCGCGGGCCAGGGCGCAGCGGGCGATCAACAGCCCGACCTGGCGCATGTTCTCCGCATCGGGAGTGCCGGCACCGCAGCGCAACGTGCGGCAAGCCGCGCTCAGGCCCTCGTGGCCGCGTACGATTCCGCACCGTTCCCAGGTCACCCGCTGGACGTCGGCGGCCGTCAGGCCGCCCCGCTCTTCGCCGAGCGCGGGCGGGGGCGCGCCCGATTCCCGCCGGGCGCCGGCCAATTCGCGCATGGCCCGGCCGGCGCGGGCCCCGTACACCACGCCTTCCAGCAGCGAGTTGCTTGCCAGGCGGTTGGCGCCATGCACGCCCGTGCAGGCCACCTCTCCGGCGGCGTAAAGACGCGGTATGTTGGTGCGGCCGTCGAGATCGGTATGCACGCCGCCCATGGCGTAGTGCGCGGCCGGCGCCACCGGAGCGGCCTCGCGCTCGAGGTCGATGCCGTAGCGCATGCAGGTCTCGTAGATCCGCGGAAAACGCGAGCGGACGAAACCCGCTTCGCGATGGGTCAGGTCGAGCAGCACGTGCGGGGCACTGGCGCGCGCCATTTCCCGCACGATGGCGCGTGCCACCACGTCGCGCGGCGCCAGGTCGCCGAGCGGATGGTATCGCTCCATGAATGGCTCGCCGGCCTGGTTCCGGAGTCGCGCGCCCTCTCCGCGCAGGGCTTCGGAAAGCAGAAAGCGCGGAGCGCCTTCCACGTGCAGCGCGGTGGGATGGAACTGCACGAACTCGATGTCGCTGATGACGGCGCCGGCCCGGTATGCCATCGCGACGCCATCGCCGGTGGCGACATCCGGGTTGGTCGTATTCAGGAAGACGCAACCCAGTCCACCGGTGGCCAGCAGCACCGCGCGGCTTTCGATATCCTCCGTGCACGCGCCGGCGGCATCGTAGACGCGCGCACCGGCGGCGCCGCCGTCCAGCAGCACGTCGGTGGTGGCGGCGTAGCTGCGAAAGCTCACGTTGGGTAGTGACGCCGCTTTGTAGTAGAGCGTGCGGGCGATCTCCCGGCCGGTGGAATCGCCGTGCGCGTGCAGGATGCGGTTGCGGCTGTGCGCACCCTCACGCGTGAAGGCCAGTCGTCCGCCATTGCGGTCGAATTCGGCGCCCCAGTCGATGAGTTGCTGGATGGCAACCAGACCTTCCTCTACCAGGGTGTGAACGGCGGCCGGTTCGCACAAACCGTCCCCGGCATAGATCGTGTCCTGCTCGTGCAGCGCGATTTCGTCATCGTCGCCGAGCGCCACTGCGATGCCCCCCTGCGCGTACTCGGAGGAGGACTCGCGCAGGCTCTCCTTGGCCACCACGAGTACCTCTCCGGCCGGGGCGAGTTCAATGGCGGCCCGTAAGCCGGCCACCCCGGCGCCGATCACTAGAAAGTCGGGATTCATCCGCTACTGCGATCATAGCAGGGGGGCTCCTTGCACTGGCTCTCTCGGCGGCGCGGCGGCGATTGCCACAATTCGCCCGCTTCTCACCCGCACCGGCAACCGCGTCGCGTGCAGTGCAAAATGCGTCATACTGCCCCCTATGGATCAGACCGAACAATTGTTCGATGCCATTCGCAAAGGCGATAGCGGCGAGGTGCGCGGGCTTTTGAGCGCCGACCCGAGCCTCGCCGGGATCCGCAACCAGGATGGCGCCACGCCGGCGCTGTGGGCCCTCTACACCCGTCACCCGGAATTGACGGAACTGCTCCTGGGCGCGCGCCAGCCGGATTTCTTCGAAGCTTGCGCCCTGGGGCGCCGCGACCGCGCCGCCGCACTCCTGGCGGACGATCCGCAACTGGTCGAGGCGTACTCGCAGGACGGATTTACCGGGCTGGGCTTGGCCGTCTTCTTCGGCCACCTGGACACCGCCCGGATCCTGGTGGAGCGCGGCGCGGATGTAAACCGGCCCTCGCGCAATGCGTTTCGCGTGGCGCCGCTGCACTCGGCGGTGGCCGCGGGAAGCCTCGCCCTGCTCGAACTGCTGCTGGCGCACGGCGCCCGGCCCGAGTGCGCCGAATTCCTGGAGGCCACGCCGCTCCATTCCGCGGCGGGCCACGGCTCGCGCGCTATGGTGCATCGCCTGCTCGCCGCCGGCGCCGACCCGCGCCGCCGTACCAGGGACGGCAAGACGGCAGCCGACCTGGCGCGCGCGTACGGGCACCCCGAGCTTGCCGCCGAACTCGACGGGTGAACATGGTACAACTCTCCTATGCCCTCTTTTGCCGTGAAAACTCCCCAGGGCTGTTACCAGGCGATCGTGGAGCGCGGTGTCCTCGGTTGTGTCGCCAAACACGTCCCCGCCCGGAGCGGAAAACTGTTCGTCGTCTCCACCGAAGATGTATGGCGGCACCAGGGTAACGCGCTCGCGAGCGCGCTGGCGGGCGTTCCGCACGAGGTGCTGCACCTGCCCGGCGGCGAGGAGCGGAAACGCCTCGCGCCGGTGGAAACGCTGGCCGAGGAGATGGTCCGCCGCGGCGGCGACCGCTCCAGCCTGGTGATCGCTTTTGGCGGCGGCATCGTCAGCGATATGGCCGGTTTCCTGGCCGCGATCTTCATGCGCGGGATTCCGGTGATCCAGGTGCCCACCACCCTGCTGGCGCAGGTGGATGCCGCCATTGGCGGCAAAACGGGCGTCAACCTCGCCACCGGCAAGAATCTCATCGGCAGCTTCCATCAGCCGCTCGCGGTGCTGATTGATCCCGCCGCGCTCGACACCCTGCCCGATCGCGAATACCGCGCCGGGCTCTACGAAATCATCAAGGCCGGCATCATTCGCGACGAGCCGCTGTTTCGCTTCCTGACCGATCACAGCGCGGAGGTGTTGGCGCGCCAGCCCGCGGCTGTCGATCGCATCATCGCCGATTCGGTCCGCATGAAGGCGGAAGTGGTGTCGGCGGACGAGCGCGAAGGCGACCTGCGCCGCATCCTGAATTTCGGCCACACGTTCGGCCACGCGCTCGAAGCCGAGACCGGTTACACCCGTTTTCTGCACGGAGAAGCCGTGGCGTGGGGCATGCGCGCCGCCATCCACCTGGGAGAAATCTCGGGCCAGATCTCCGCCGAGGAAAGCGTCGATATTCTGGAAACCATCGATCTCTACGGCCCCATTCCGCCGGTGGACGGAATCCCCACCGGGAATCTGTTCGCCCGCCTGGTTCACGACAAGAAGACGATTCAGGGCCGGGTCCATTTCGTGCTGCCGGTGCGCATAGGAGAGGTCGTCGTGGTTTCCGGAGTGGACGACAAGCTGGTGCGGGAAGCGATCCGGTCCGCCCTTCCATGAAGGGCACCACGCCCGCCGGCGCGCGCAACGAACAGGAGGCGGCGCGTTGGGTGCGCGGTATGTTCGGCCGCGTGGCGCATCGCTATGATCTCGCCAATCACCTGCTGTCGTTGAACATCGACCGCCTCTGGCGGGCGCGGACCGTGAAGCGCGTCGAAAGCCTGGTGAAACGCCCCGGCGCGCGCGTGCTCGACATCTGTTGCGGTACGGGCGAGCTGCTGCTGGCTATCGAGAGCCGCGCCGCCGCGCCGGTCATGGGCTCGGATTTCTGCCACCCCATGCTGATTGCGGCCAACGGGAAGATCGCCCGCCGCCGCGCCCACGCGATGCTCTTCGAAGCCGACGCACTGCGCCTTCCGCTACCGAGCGGCAGCCTCGACCTGATCACGGTGGCTTTCGGCTTTCGCAATCTCTCCAACTACGACGCCGGACTCGTCGAAATGCGGCGCGTGCTGCGCACCGGCGGCGTGGCGGCGATTCTGGAATTCTCACAACCGCCCAGCCGGCTCTTCGCCGCGCTCTACCATTTCTATTCGCGCCGCATTCTGCCGCGGATCGGGGGAGCGCTCACCGGCAGCCGCGATGCCTACACCTATCTGCCGGAGTCGGTGCGCAAGTTTCCGGCGGCCGCCGGCCTGGCGGAGTCGATGCGGCACGCGGGTTTCGCGGAGGTTCGCTACGAATACATGACGGGTGGAATCGTGGCGCTGCACACGGGGCAAGCGGCGCGCTGATTTCGCCGGGGACTGGCGCACCGCACGCGAGTGTCTGCGTTCACGCGCGGCGCGCCGGCCTTGGAGTCAGAACTCGAAACGCATGATGACCTGCCCCGTTCGCGGGGAAGGATACGCGTTGTTCTGGCTGTTGCTGGTGATCTGCGTGTAGTTGATGAATCCGAAGCCGCTGGTCAATACGCCGTTGGACCGCGTGGGTGGGGTCTGCGGGTTCGATGTGCTGGGATTCGGGAACGACTCCATCCGGTTAAAGATGTTGAAGAACTCTCCCCGGAGACTCAGGCGAGCGCGTTCGCGAAGGGCGAAGGTCTTGCCCAGGCTCACCGATTCGGCCGGCCGCCGCTGGCCGCGGAAATCGTTGTAGTAGGCGGTGGCGGTCCCCCACGTGCCGGGTGCCTGGTCGATCCAAGCCGCAGGATTCAGAATGGTCTCCTGCGTGGGATCGATGCAGCCGCAGTTGGGGTTCTTGAGGTAAAGCGGGACACCCGGTACGCGGAATTGCCGCGTCCCCTGGCCGGGCAGGTAGGTGCCCAGGCTGTTGTTGCTGCCCGGAGTCCCCAACAAACTGCCGCTCGCGTATTGCAGTACCGTACCCACCGTCCAGTCCGCCAGCAATGCCTTGGCGATCTTGTTCCCGGCCACAAACCCGCGGGCCGGCATGCGGTAGTTCACGCTGGTGGTAAGGACGTGCGGCAGCGACGTGGAAGCGAGGCTCTTGAAGCTCGAGCGGTTGAACACGTTGCCCGCGCCTTCGTAGCTGTCCAGGTTCTTCGAGAAGGCGTACGAAACGCTGAAATCGAGCCCGTGCGAGTAGCGCTTGGTGGCCTTGGCCTGGAATGCGTCGTACCAGGTATGCCCCAGCGGCGCCCACAACGTGCCGATATTGGCGTACTGCGGGAACGGCCGCAGGCTTTGGATCACGGTCCCGGTATCGGGGAAGTTGGGGTACGGCTTTTTGAAGCCGCGAGCCACCGCCACCGGGGAGGTGATCGAAGAAGTGAGCAGGGTGCGGTCGGCGGAGCTGGCGGTATCGATGCCCAGCGACGTCAGCACATCCGGCCGGACGCCGTTGTAACTGACTAGTCCGTTCGCCGTGACCCAGGCGCTGCGATTGCCGACATAGGAGCCCTCGATCACCAGGTCCTTGGCGATCTCCCGCTGGATCGAGACATTCCACTGGTTGATGCGGGGCGGCCGTCCGCCATTGGGATCGGGCACCGAAGGCGCGTTCTGCACCGCCGCTCCGGGCGTCACCAGCAGGCCCGGGTTGTAGCTGGCGGCATAGAGCACCGCCGGATCCCAGGACAGGCCGTTGGCCAGCGCGCCGGCTTCGACGCCGTTGCCGGGGGCGGTGAAGTTGATGGTGTTGAAGCCCATCCCCTGGCTGTTGCCGCCGCCGATATAACCGAAGACGTTGGTGGCGCCGTACACGATGCCCCAGCCGGCGCGAATCACCGTCTTCTCATTTAACTGGTAGGCGAGTCCGAGACGCGGGGCAACGGCATAAGGATAGGTAGCCACTAGCCGGCAGTTGCACCGCCCGGGCCCGTAACCTTCATAGACGACGCCGCCGGGCATGCCGTTGGCATTGGGATTGCCGATGGCCCGATTGAACCCGCTGGTGCGTCCGTTCAGTTCCCGTTCCGGCTTCTGCAGGTCCCAGCGAATGCCGTAGTCGAGGGTCAGCTTGCGGCTGATCTTCCATGTATCTTGCACGTAGAGCCCCCGCGACGATTTACGGTACTGCGGAGCCGCCACGTTCCCGACCGATGCGCTGTTGAACAGCCCCAGCATGAAGCTGGCGAAGGGGTGGCCGATAGTGGTGCCGCCCGGCAGCGTTCCGCCATAGAGCGGTTGCGCCGTCTGGCTGGTGCTGAAGCCCAGCGCGGGGCTCAGGCCGATGGCGGACCAGTTGGTGAACGAGTCGATCTTCCACTCGCCGCCGCCCTTGTACGTATGACTGTTGTGGACCCAGGTGGCCTGCGCTACCGCCGTCGGCTTGGTGACATAGTAGGTGCCCCGGTTCGCCGGTCCGAACCCGGTGGATGTAGCGATTGCCGACTGGGCCAAGCCACCGTAGGTCGTGGTCCCAACGCCGGACAGGCGCGGAAAGCCGGTGCCGGGCGCGCCCTTGAGCCCCAATTGTCCGGCCGCGTCGTAGTCGGCAATGTTGGCCGGCGTGGAGTCGGGATTTACGTAGCGCTGGATGCCCGCGCCCATGTGCAGCAGCAGCGTGGCGGAAAGCGATTGATCGTAGTTGATACGCGCATTGGTGCCTTTGATATGCAGCGCGCGCCGAATCGAGATCGGGTCCGGATAGCCGTCCTGCCCCACGTCCTTATCGGTGATCTGCTCGGCGAAGTAACCCGAGAGCCGCTTGGTGGCGGTCAAGTTGTGGTCGATTTTCACCGAGGGCAGGTCCTGCACCTTGTGGAACGGATTCTGGAGCGGGTAGTTGTTCACCAGGCTCGGGGTGGCCGCCTTCGGGATCGTCCCCAGAATCTTTTGCGACACCGGATCCAGGCGGTTCGAGGGGATGATATTCCCGGCGAAGGGGTTGACGACGAACCGCCCGCTGGCATCGGTGGTCCGGGTCAGCGGATCGTAGATGGTGTTTTCCAGAATGGCCCGGCCGGTGAAATCGGTGCCCAGGTTCCGGTTGGTCAGCACGCCGCTGAAATCCCCGGTGCGCATCCTCGGTAGGTACCGTGCCCAGCCCCATGTAGGCGTTCTGGCGATCGCGATACTTTTCGTAGTTGAAATAGAAGAACGTGCGGTTCTTGCCGTTGTAGATCTTCGGGAGCCAGACCGGTCCGCCCACCGAGAGTCCGCCGTCGAAGCGCCGCACTTTGGGCCGCAGATGGTGTCCGTTTCCATCGCTGGTGAACGGCATCCCCGCGGCCAGCGCCTCGTTGGTGGCATAGATGTAGGCGCTGCCGTGGAGTTGGTTGGTGCCGCTGCGCGAGGTGAAATTGAACAGTCCCCCGCCCACCTGTCCGAACTCGGCTGCGAAGTTCGACGTCTGGAGCGTGAACTCCTGGATCGCCTCCACCGAGGGCTGCACCTCGTCCGAAGCGCGCCCGTCGAGCCCGTTGTTGGCTTCCTGGCCTTCAAACAGAATGCGGAACGATCCGGCCGCCAGGCCGTTCACCTGGATCGTATTCTAGCCGGTGATGGTCGAACCCGGCGTCAGTTGGACAAACGAGAGCGGATTGCGAACCGCTCCCGCGCCGATCCCGAAGTTGATCGGCAGGTTGTTGATGGTGTCGCCCGAAACCGTGCTCGACTGCTCGGCGGATTCGGTCTTGAGCATGCTGGCGTTGGATGCCACCTCGATGGACTGGCTGGTCTGTCCTACCTGCAGGACGACATCGACACGGGTGGTCACCGCCACCTGAATCGTGATGTTGGTTTGCTCGTAGCGGCTGAACCCGGTCTGCTCGATGGAGAGCGAATAGGTGCCGGCCGGAAGAGCGGGAATGGTGTAGTTGCCAGTGGCGGTCGTTACGGTCTGGGACTTGGTCCCGGTAGCCGTATTGGTGAGCACGACCGTGGCGCCTGGAACTACGGCGGCAGTGGCATCGGACACAGTACCCGTCATGGTGCCGCGGTCGCTTTGCGCGAATGCCAAAACCGCCAGGAGGATACAAAAGCAAAAGACAAGAGACTTTCGCATCGACTAACCTCCAATATGGTCCTGGACATTTCATGTCACAATCCAACCTCGAAGTCAATGGGAGGATAGGTCTGAAATGGTCAGCGGCGGCGATCGCGGGTCTCGATTTGGCGCACGGCTTCGGCGTGACGCTCGGCCTCGGCCCCTCGTCCGGCAGCCTGGTATGCCTGGACCAGCAGAAAATGCACCTGGCGATCGGTCACATCCCCGGTGAGGCTCAGCGCGAGTTCGCCCTCGCGAATGGCTCCCGCCGCATCGCCCCGGCGCATGCGCAGGCGCGCCGCTTCGAAATGTGAATCGCGGGATTTGGGATCGAGCTTCAGGGCGTGGTCCACCAGTCGCGAGCACTCGTCGAAGTTCCCCTCCAGCAGCAGCAGGCGGGCCGGGGTCAGCAGGGTCTCCGTGTCGAGTTTGCCCGAAGCCTCGCCGAGACGAATGGCCTCGCGATAGTCGGCCAGCGACTCCGCCGTGCGTCCCAGGCTCTCCTTCGCCAATCCCAGGTAGAGCACCGTGCGGCTGTCCTTCGGATTCAAGGCGCGGGCTTTTTCCAGAGCCTCGATGGCGGCCGGCATCTCGTTCTGCTGATAGAACTGAAAGCCGTACAGGAACTGGGCATAGGGCGCCGCCGGGTCGGCCGCAATGGCGCGCTGCAGGCTCTCGCGCGCCACATCGTAGCGGTTCACGGCCATCGCCAGCTTGGCCATGAGGGTGAGCGCCGGCACCAGTTTCGGATCGAGCTTCAGGGCTTCTTCGAGCGCCTGCTGGCACTCGCGAAACTGCCGTGCCACAAACAACCGGTCGGCGCGTCGGTATGCCGGGTAGCCGGGTGACGCGGTTTGCGCGACGGCTGCACCGATGCAGAGTAGCAGGAGCGCCAGCCGGCTCATGGTTCCTCGATCCGCAGCAGGCGGTCGGCGGCAACGTCGGTCACTTCCTGCCGGTTGCCGCCCGGCCAGACCACTTCCATCTTCGCCACCTTCCGATTTTCGCCCAATCCGAAGCGCACCAGCGGTTCGCTCGAGGACGCATAGCCGACGCTGGTGGTGGCATGCCCGGTGATCACGCGCCCGTCGGGCAGGGTGGCGCGAACCACCGCCCCCAGCCCCTGCCGGTTGCTGCGCTTGCCGCGCAGTTCCACCGCCAGCCAGTGCGCGCGCGTCGCGGTGAGATTGTGAAACAGTTTGGCCGGCCCATCGAGCGTGGTTACCACCACGTCGATGCGGCCGTCGTTGTCGAAGTCCGCGAAGGCGGTGCCGTGGTGCAGCCCGGGAATCTGAAAATCGGGACCCGCCGCCGCCGAAACGTCTTCGAACCGCCGTCCCTCGAGGTTACGGAATACGTGATTCGGCAGTGCTACGCTCCGGCCGATCGATCGCTCCAGGGCGGGAAAGTGAGACGCCGCGAAGAACAGGTCGCGCCAGCCGTCGTTGTCGAAATCGTACATGCCCAGGCTCCACCCGGTAAGCTGGCGGGTTCCCATCAGCAAGCCCGAGCGCAGCCCGAAGTCCTCGAACAAATCGCGCTTGCCAAGGTTCCGAAACAGCAGGAATCCGTCGTTGATCATCCCGGAGACGGCCAGGTCGGGCCGGCCGTCGTTGTCGAAATCGCGGAAATCGGCGCCCATTCCGGCAATTGGCATGCCGTCCTCGCGGAACGCGACGCCGGCTTCCAGGCCGATCTCGCGGAACGTGCCATCGCCCTGGTTGCGGAACAGGAAGTGACGCACGGAATCGTTGGCCACGAAGATATCGGTGAAGTCATCCCCGTCCAGGTCGGCGAATGCCACCCCCATGCCTTTGCCGATGTGCCGCACGATGCCCGACTTCTCCGACACATCGGTGAACGTGCCGTCATGGTTATTGTGGAACAACTGGTTGGGCTGCCCGCGATAGTTGTTCGGATGGCAGTACAGACGGTTATCGGGAGGGCCGCAGACCGGCTCGGTGGCGGGATTCCATTCGACGTAATTGGAGACGAACAGGTCGAGCCAGCCGTCGTTATCGTAGTCGAGCCAGCCGGCCGCGATGGACCACGGTTTCGCACCCCGGGAGTCGAGACCGGCGACACCGGTCTCCGCCGCTTCCTCGCGAAACTTGCCGTCGCCCATGTTGCGGTACAGGAGATTGCGGTTAACGCCGGCCACGAAGATGTCGCACCAGCCGTCGTTATCGAAATCGGCCGTGGCCGCGGCCATCGAGTAGCCTTCTCCTGCCACGCCTGCCTGCGCGGTGACATCCGTAAACGTGCCATCGCAGTTATTGCGGTAGAGCCGGTTGTAGAATTTCGGCCCGGTCTTGCGGAGCGACGGAAGCGCGGCTCCGTTGGTGAAGAAGACGTCCATGCAGCCGTCGTTGTTGAAGTCGAGCGCGGCCACACCGCCCACCATCAGTTCGACCTGGTGAAACCGGCCCGCGGCGTCGTTGTCGAGCCGGAAATCGAGTCCGGATTGGCGCGCGACCTCTTCGAATCGGATCTGGGCAACCGAGGGTAAGACGACTAGTGCCAGGAAGAACGGCAGACGCCGGAAAAGGACCGTCCGCCCGACGGTTTCGCTCACTCTCCACAGGCTACCATCCGGCGGTGCGGACGCGGTGGGCCACGCCCGCGACATGGTGGCCGGAACCTCCGGCGGAACGGTTCGTACGCTCGACTTGAGCGGAATGCCTGGCCCCTCCGCTGCCGACCGGTTCGCGCCCTCCGCCTCCCCCCGAACATCGAATGCTGTTACTCTCTTGGCGAAGGAGCCTCCGCCATGCCCGCCGATCGCGAAACCCGTATAGGCCGCAGACGAATCCTGGCCGCCGCCGCCGCGGCGGGATTGTTGAAGTGGACGGAAGGCAGCGGGAACGCGCAGCAGCCGGTCAACCGCAATTCCGCTCCCAGCCAGCTTCGTATCACCGATATGCGATCGGTGCTGGTCGCCTCCAATTACGACTACCCCATCATTCGCATCGACACCAATCAGGGAGTCTACGGCCTGGGCGAGGCGCGCGACGCCGGCCGCGAGGGCACGGCCCTGGTGCTCAAGCCTCACCTGGTCGGCCGCAATCCTCTCGCCATCGAACCGATCCTCGACAGCATCCGGAATTTCTCCAACCATCAGCGCATGGGCGGCGGCTTTTCCGCTGTCGATATGGCCCTCCACGATATCGCCGGTAAGGTCTACAATGTCCCCGCCTGGCGGCTCATCGGATCGAAGTACCGCGACCGCATCCGCATCTACTGCGACACGGACCAGAGCAAAGACCCGAAGATCTTCGCCGAGCGTTTGAAAAAACGGAAGGCCATGGGGTTCACATTTTTCAAGATGGACCTCGGCACCAGCCTCGTGGCCGATAAGCCCGGCGCCGTGAACACCCGCAACACCGCCACTCTCAAAGGCCTCGATTATCTCGGCGAATATGTGCAGGCGGTACGCGACGGGATTGGCTGGGAGGTCCCGCTGGCCACCGACCACTTCGGGCCGCTCACCCTGAACGACAGCATCCGCTACGCGCGCGCGCTGGAAAAATACGACCTGGCCTGGGCCGAAGACATGATTCAAGTGGGCCACCTCGGCCCCGGCGGCGACGCGCCCAAGAACTGGCGCGCCTACAAGGAACTCAAGGAATCCACCACCACTCCCATCAACACCGGTGAAAGCCTGTTCGGCCTCGAAGACGGCTTCCGCGACTTCATCGAAAATGAAGCCGTCGATATCATCCACCCCGACCCCCTCACTTCCGGCGGAATCCGCGAAACCAAGCGCATCGCCGATTATGCCGCGATGCACGCCGTTCAGGTGGCCATTCACTTCGCCGGCTCACCGGTGGGCTGCATGGGCGCCGTCCACATGGCCGCCACGCTGAAAGATATGCTGGCGATGGAGAACCACGCCGTCGATATCCCCTGGTGGGGCGATCTCGCGAACGGGCCATCCAAACCCATCGTGGACCGCGGCTTCATCACCGTTCCTGATACCCCCGGCCTCGGCGTGGAACTGAACGAGGCGGTGGTCAAGGAGCACATCCGCAAGGGCGGTTACTTCCTGCCCACGCCGCAGTACGACGATTTCATTCTCGACCGGTTCCGCCAGGGCGGACCCTACCCCCACCTGGACGAGAACGGCAAGCCGGTCATCAGCCGCTAGAACCGGAGCGTGGCGAAGCGTCTCAGAACTGAACCCGCGCTCCCAGCTGGAACGCTCGCGGCCCGCCCGAGCCGAACACCTGGCTGGCGCGCGTCGTCGCCCGTCCGAACGAGAAGGCCTGGTTGGTCGGTGTGACCTGGTCGAGATTGTAGTTGTAACCGCCCAGGTTGGCCACGTTGAAGATGTTGAACCCTTCCGCGAACACCGACAGCCGGTAACGCTCCCGGTAGCTGAATGTCTTGGTCAGGCGAACGTCCTGCGAATTGAAGTTATCGCCCAGCGAGTAACTGGAAGGTAGGATGACCGCGGGGATGGTTTTTCCCAGTGCATCCTTCTTCCCGGCGTAGGTCTGGTTCCAGTTCGCCAGCGCCCCTTCGAGTTCGCTGCGGCCGCAGCCGCGGTTGAGACAATTGTAGGCCAGCCCGGTCAAAGGCTCGGTGGTTGTGCCGTCGCCGGTCAGGTCCACGCCGGAGATGTTGGCCATCGCCGGACCCTTGCTGCTCGTCTGCGAAATCACCCCGAGTTGCAGCCCCCACGGCAGATCCACCAGCCCCGAGACATTGAGAATGTGGCGCGCGCCCTGCGGCCCCCAACTCGAGTTCCAGTGGTCCAGGTCGGCCAGGCCGTTGTACCCGTGCTGATCGGTGAGCGCATAGGAGGCGGTGAACTGGAGCCGCCGCGAGAGGCGCTTATTCAACTTGACGAGCAGGGCGTTATAGACCGCCCGGCCGCCCGGCGTCCAGAACGTGATTGACCCATTGGAGCACTCCACGCCCGGAGTGTTTTTCTGCGCCGTCGTGCAAACCGGAATTACCGGGGTGCGGACGCCGTTGATGTAGCGGTTGAACCGGTTATAGTCCGGCTCTCCCAACAGCGTGTTCAGATAGACACGGCGGATGAAATCGACATGGAGCACCATATCGCTCCGCAGTTGGCGCTCGACGCCCAGGTTGAAATGCAGCCCATGCTGGATCGGATAGTCCTTGGGGTAGAGATCGGCCCCCGACTTGTTGATGTCGATGTTGGTGACCGAAAGGTCGCCGAGGCTCTTCGGCGTGAGCTGCGCCGCGATGGCGGGTGCCTGCTGCTGCTGAATCTGCAGATACTGTCCCAGCGTCAGGTTGATCAATTGGCCCGAAGGCAGCGGCGCCCCCACCGGAACCGGTGTGCCGCCCAGGCTGATGTTGACGACCCCCGGGAAAATATTGGTGAACCCGGAGGTCGGAAACTGGATGCGGCCGTTGCCGACCGGGCCGATGAAGGCGCGCTCCTGAAGCCGGCGCCACAGCAATTCGGTGTCGTAATAAATGCCGAAACCGCCCCGCACCACGGTCTTCCCGCTGCGGTCGGCAGTCCAGGCAAAGCCGAGCGCCGGCGAAAAATTGTGAAGGTTATTGTTCGTCGGCGACAGGTCGCTGCCATAGACCGGCGCCAGGAACGCGGGCTTGCTCATGTCGCGGTTGACCAGCGTGCTTTCGTAGTTCCAGGCCAACCCGTAGTTGAGACTGAATCGCGGCCCGATCCGCCACGAGTCCTGCAAATAGAATCGGTAGCGTTTGTTCTTCCTGGCCTTGTCGATGTTGTAGGGAGGCGGTTGGCTCGGGTCGCCGATGCCGACCACCCCGCCGAGGAAGGGAAGGTTGAGGAAATCCTGGTTGGCTACGATGCGGCTGGGCAGCGTCGGGAAGAGTGCTGACACCAGCGCCGGCGGCACACTGCTCCGGACCAGTTCGGGCGGCGCCACCACCGTGCACGCCGGATCGCAGTACCCCCAGAAACCCGTGCCCGGATCGATTTCGATCTCGCCCCCGAAGCGCACCGAATGAGCACCCTTTTGCCAGCTCAACGAGTCCGTTAAATCGTATTTGCGCACGTCGCGGCCCTGGGTCGCGTTCTGGGTGTCTCCAATGATCACATTGGTGCCCGTTACCGAAACTTCCGGGAATCCCAGCCCCACGCATGCGGGGCAATCGGAATTCGTCGGGAACAGGTTGCGGTTTTGCCAGTACTGGTAACTGAACCGCAAATCGTTCACCATCGTAGGCCGCAGGATGGTAGTCACTCCCAGCAGGCTCTGATCGCTCCAGTTGGTGTTCCGCAGCCAGTGCGACGGCAACTGCTGCGCGCTGCCGTTTGGACCCAGGCCGGAATTGCCGTCGTGCGAGTAGCGCGCGAACAGGCGGTGCGTCCCGCTGGTGTAGTCGAACCGCGCGCTCAGGTTCTTGCCGTGATACGGGCTGAAGTAATTGCCGGCCAGCGGCGCGGCGGACGCCACGTTCGGAACATAGGTCACCACCTGGGTTTGGTTCAAATACTCGTAATTGAAGAAGAAGAACAGCCGGTCCTTCTTGATCGGTCCGCCGGCCCAGAATCCCGGGTTGCGGCGCACAAAAAACGGATCGGGGCTGAGCCCGTTCCGCACCAGTCCCGGATAGGCCGACATGTTGTGGTCGCGGAAGTAGAAGTACCCGCTGCCGTGAAAATCGTTGCCGCCGCTGCGCGTGACGACGTTGACGGCGCCCACGCTCGTGATCCCCGTGGAGAGGTCGAAGTTCACCGATGAAATCTGGAACTCCTGCACCACCTCCTGCGAGAAATTCATGCCGGTGTTGCCTTCGATGTTGTTGCGGATGTTACCGCCGTCCACCGTGATCGCGGTTTTCGACGATTCGCCGCCTAATACGGAAACCGAGAACAGGGAGTTGTACTGGGAGGTCGCTCCTGGGCTGACGGTAACGCCCGGCTCGAGGAAGGCCAGGTTGAGAAAGCTCCGCCCGTTCAGCGGCAGATCCTGAATCTTCTCGCGCGTGATCACGCCGGCGATGGTGTGGCTGTCGTATTCGATTTGCGCCGTCGCCGCCTCGACCGTCACCACCTCTTCGGTCTGCCCCAGTTCTAATCGCAGGTCCACGCTGGTGATCTTGCCGGTTTCCACGGTAGCGTCGCGAACCACCGTCCGGAAGCCCTGCATGCTGGCCTTGACCTCATACGTGCCCGGCGAGAGCGCCGCCGCGTTATAAGTCCCATCTCCCGAAGTCAACAGGCTGCGGGTGGCCCCGGTATCCTTGCGCGCCAGGACGATCGCGGCGTTCGGTACCAGCGCGCCCGAGGCGTCGTGCACGGTCCCCGAAATGGCCCCGGTGGGCGCCTGCGCGAGCACGGGCGTTTCCCACAAGCACAGTCCCAGGCTCAAGCAAAGGACCGTGTACGACAAACGTGGTCGCTTCCCCATCGGTATCCCCTCCCTCTCGCCGGCAGCCGCGCCGGTGTGCTCAGAAGACTAAATCACTGAGTGCCGTCGCTTGTCAAGAGAAAAAACAGCCATACCGGATTTCACGTCCAGCGGCACGATCCGCGAACCCTCGGCGCCAGTGGCGTAACCGCCGGGCACTGCCGGCCCACCTGCCGAACCACCCGCGGGAGACGGAGCGCCGGGCGCCGCGGATCTTGATGAGAGTTTCTCCTCCCTCGGAGAACTGATTGGCAAATGCGTCGACTTCAAACGAAAGATCCAGTTCGGTCCGTCCTCGCCCTCGACGAGCAGGTCTGCCGGGCGCGTCTGGTGCTTCAGAAAACAAGCGAGGCCGATCCGGCTTTTGAATCGCGGGTGCGCGAGCTTGTCCGTCTGGTATCCGAACGCGAACGGTTTTTCAGTGGCGCTGCATGTAGACCACGTGTGTGTGCGTGAACTCGTAGAGTCCGTGCTTGCCGTCCGCGCCTCCGATGCCGCTCTTGCGCCACCCGGCGTGGAATCCCTGCATTGCCTCGAAGTTCTCCCGGTTGATGTAGGTCTCGCCGAAGCGGATTTCCTGGCAGGCGCGCAGGGCGGTATTCAGGTCGCTGGTGTAGATGGATGAGGTGAGTCCGTAGTCCGAGTCGTTGGCGTATTCGACCGCCTGGTCGAAGTCGTCAAACGTCACCACCGGGGCCACCGGGCCGAATATCTCGCGCCGGATGATCTCCATGTCCTGGCGGCATCCGGTCAGCAGGGTCGGCTCGTAATAGTAACCGCCCTCGACTTCCCCACGGCGCCCCCCGGTAACCACCGAGGCGCCGGCGGCGACGGCTCCCCGCACCAGCGATTCCACTTTCTGGTAGCCGGCCTCGTTGATCAACGGACCGTACTCCACCGCCTGGCCGGCCAGCGGATTGCCGTAGCGCGTCTGGCGCAGGGCGTCCGCCAGCTTGTCCGTAAACTCGCCCGCAATCCGGCGGTCTACGTAAATGCGCTCGGCGCAATTGCACACCTGGCCGCTGTTGATCACCCGCGAAGCCTTCACCGCCTTCACCGCCAGATCGATATCGGCATCGGCCATCACGATGGCTGGTGCCTTGCCGCCGAGTTCCAGGTTGACCTTGGTGATGTTGGGAGCCGCGGCGGCCATGATGGCGGCTCCGGTCTCGACGCTTCCCGTGAAGCTGATCATGCCGATCGCCGCCGAGGAGGCGAGAGCTTTGCCGGCGGTCGCGCCTCGCCCGTGAACCACGTTGATCACGCCCGGCGGCAAGCCCGCCTCCGCCATCAGTTCGCAGAACTTCACGGCATTGTGCGGCGTTTCTTCGCTAGGCTTGATGACTATCGTGTTGCCCGTGATCAGGGCGGGGCCGGCCTTGCGGGCAATCAGGAAAAACGGAAAATTCCACGGCAGGATCCCACCGATCACGCCGATCGGCTGCCGGAACAGCAGGATGGTCTCCCCGAAACGATCGCTCTCCAGGATCTCTCCTTCGATGCGCCGCGCCCACTCTGCCATATAGTCGAGGTAGTCGGCCGTGAACGTGACTTCCACCCGGGCCAGTTCGAGAATCTTGCCCTGCTCCTCGGTGATCACGCGCGCAAGCGGCTCGACGTTCTCGCGAATCTTCGCGGCGATGGCCCGCAACCACCGTCCGCGCTCGACCGCGGGACGGCGGGACCATTCCTTCTGCGCGGCGCGCGCGGAGGCAAGCGCGGCGTCCACATCCGCCGCAGTGCTGTCGGGGACGGTGCAAATCGCGTCGCCCGTGGCCGGATTGATGCAGGTGATGCGGTCTATGCCGCTGGACGGCATGAACCGCCCGTCCACGAAGTTGTCGTAGTTCCGCATGAAACTACCATAGCTCCCGGCGGCGCCGGGAAGAATTCGGAGAATTTTCCCGCCCGCCCGCCACTCTGTTTTGAATCCGATTGCAGCTATGGCGCTCTTCAAAACTCAAAGTGCCGCCGTGTACGGCATCGACGCGCACCTGATCGACATCGAAGTCGATATGTACGCGTCGGGCTCGGCCCGCGACTTCGTGATGGTGGGAATGCCCGATATCGCCGTACGCGAAAGCCGCGAACGGATCAAGTCGGCGCTGCTCAATTCGGGATTCGGGTACCCCAATAAGGCCGTGACCATCAATCTCGCCCCCGCCAATGTGCGCAAAGAGGGCGCCGGCTTCGACCTGCCCATGGCGCTCGGAATTCTGGGCGCGATGGGCGCGGTGAAGGGTCTCGACCGCCACCTCATCATCGGCGAGTTGTCGCTCGATGGCGCCATCCGGCCGGTGCGCGGCGGGCTGTCGGTGGCGGTGTGCGCGCGCGACCGGAAAATCGCCAACCTGATCCTCCCGGCCGAGAACGCGGCCGAGGCCGCCGTAGTGGATGGAGTCAGCGTCTATGGCATCCGCCATCTTGCCGAAGCTGTGGCGCTACTCAGCCGCCCCGAGGAGTTCACGCCGGCTCGCCCCGCCGAAGACGGCCCGCCTTCCGATGCCGGCATCGCGCCCGACTTTCGCGATGTGCGCGGCCAGACCATGGCCAAGCGCGCGCTCGAGGTGGCCGCGGCGGGCGAACACAACGTCCTGCTCATCGGCCCTCCGGGTTCCGGCAAAACCATGCTGGCGAAACGCCTGGCCGGCATCCTGCCTCCGCTCACCTTCGACGAGTCCATCGAGACCACCAAGATCCACAGCATCGCGGGCCTCCTGCCGCGCGGCGGCGGGTTGCTCCACCAGCGTCCCTTCCGCGCACCGCATCACACCATCTCCGACGCCGGACTCATCGGCGGTGGCTGCGGCATGCCTCGCCCCGGCGAAGTCAGCCTGGCGCACCATGGGGTGCTGTTTCTGGATGAATTTCCCGAGTTCCCCCGCGATGTCCTGGAGATGCTGCGCCAGCCCATCGAGGACGGCTCCGTCACCATTGCCCGCTCCAGCATGACGCTCCGCTTCCCTTCCGATTTCATGCTGGTCAGCGCCATGAACCCCTGCGCCTGCGGCTTTTTTGGCGATTCCACGCGCGAGTGCCGGTGCACGCCCGCCATGGTGCAGCGCTACCTCGGCAAAATCAGCGGCCCGCTGCTCGATCGCATCGACATCCACGTGGAAGTGCCCGCCGTCCCCTTCAAGGAACTGCGCGGCAGGGAGACGGCGGAATCGTCGGCGGAGATTCGCGTGCGTGTGGAACGCGCCCGCGAGGCCCAGCGCGTGCGCGGCTCGTATAACTCGCGCATGCCTTCGCGCCTCATCCGCAAGCAGTGCGCGCTCGATGATGCGGGCGAGCGCACGCTCGAAATGGCGGTGCGCCGCATGGGCCTCTCGGCGCGCGCCCACGACCGCATCCTGAAAGTGGCGCGCACCATCGCGGACCTGGATGAATCGGCGGCAGTGTCGGCCAAGCACGTGGCCGAAGCGGTGCAATATCGCAGCCTTGACCGGAACTACTGGATGTGATGTCGCCGGCCGGCGCATCGAAATTGTGCGGGTGGAGTGTCCGCGGCAGGATTCACAGAGGCGATCTGTCTCTAGGATAGCAATCCAAATCATTGAAAACAAGACTAGATTTTTCGCCTGCATCCGGGTACGATCGACCCACGAAGCGTTCCTTCGAGGAGTCGCACAGCGTTGCTTGCCGAAGGGCTGCGGCATCCCGCTGCTGGGCAGCGTGACTGCGCTCACGCACCCTTCCATTCCGATCGGGAGGACCTATGATTCCGCAAGAAAAGAGCCCGGCAGTGACTCGGGGCCTGGGCGAGGCTTTCGGTGTCACCACGTTCGAAGACATCCGCATGCTCACCAAGGGGCATACCTCGTCCCTTGTCTTTCGGATCGTCGTGGGAGGATCTCCCTTCCTGTTGAAGATCATCATGCGAACCGATAATCCTACGCGCCACTTCACATCCATGAAGGCGGCGGCAGACGCCGACCTGGCGCCGCGCGTCTGGTACACCAACATCGAAGATCGCATTCTCATCACTGATTTTGTGGTGGAGGCGCCCTTTCCACGGGCCGACGCGCTGGTTCGAATCCCTGGTGTGTTGCGGTCCCTGCATGCACTGCCGCCGTTTCCCGGAGTGCCGCCTCACCTCAATACCACCTGCATGTTCCTGTTGAACAAAGGGCATGCCCTCGACGGATTCCTCCAGAAGTTTCAGGCGGCGAACGCTCTCCCCAAAAGCGAACGCGAGGAACTTCTCGCCTGGCACTCGCAATTGGCTGCGGCTTACCCGCGTCACGAACCGGATATGGTGTCGAGTCACAACGACTTGTTCAAGCCGGACAATACCCTCTTCGACGGGCTCCGTATATGGCTGGTGGACTGGGAGGCGGCGTTCCTGAACGATCGGTATGCCGACCTGGCGGTGGTTGCGAATCTGGTCGTCACCAATGACGCCGAGGAGCGGGCTTATCTTCAGGAGTATTTCGGCCAGCCTCCGGACGAATACCAACTGGCCCGATTCTTCCTCATGCGGCAGATGGTCCACCTGTTCTACGGTATGGTTTACCTGATGCTGGGCTCATCCGGCGAGCCGGACCAGAGTGAGAAGGCGCCCGGGTTCCGGGACTTTCATCAGCGCATCTGGACGGGCGCAGTCAACCTGGCGGACAAACAGACGAAGACCGTCTATGGCAGAGTTCATTGGGAGCAACTCGTACAGAACATCGGGCAGCCACGATATCAGGAGGCATTGAAAATCGTCGCCGACCGGCATCCACGCCCATAAGCATGCGCGCGCCGGGGTCATTCCAGCATCGCGCCAGTTCCCGCGGCGAAGTCACTGCTGCCGCAAGGCCACCACGGGATCGATTCGTATGGCGCGGTAGGCCGGGAGCCAGGTGGCGAACAGCGCAACCAACGAGAGAAACAGCGCGGCCCCCACGAATGTGGCTGGATCGTTGGCGCCCACGTGGATCAGCATACTGGATACCAGGCGGGTCACGGCGAGCGCGGCGACGACTCCCGCCGCAAGACCGGCCACCACCATCAGCATGCCTTGCCGCAGCAGCATGCCGATAACTACGGCCGGCCGCGCTCCCATCGCCATGCGGACGCCGATCTCCTGAGCACGCTGATTCACCGAGCAGGACATGACACCATACAGTCCGAGCGCGGCGAGGAACAGGCACATGACGCCGAGCGAAGCCATGAGGCTGGCCGCCACTTTCTGCGGAAACAGCGAAACCTGCGTGTATTCGGAGAGCGCCACGGCGTGAAAGGAGGAGGCCCCGGAATCGGTAGCCGCGACGGCCCGCCGGAGGCTGGGAATCGCCCGCTCCGGTTCGCCGCCGGTTCGGACGAAGAAGTCGAGTTCGCGAAGGAGCCCGCTTTGAAACTGGCGGAAAGCCAGGTAGAAATAGGGTCGGGGCGCTTCGGTGGCGCTGAAGTACTTGCTGTCGCGGGCCAGGCCCACCACCGTCAGCCACTTGCCGAAGACGCGCACCCGGCGCCCCACCACCGTCGCGGTGTGGAAGTAGCGGCGCGCAAATGCCTCATTCACAATCATCACCGGCGCGGCTTTGGCATCGTCCGTCTCTCTGAAGTCCCGGCCGGCCAGCAGGGGAATGCGCAAGGCCGCAAAATAGCCCGGCGAGATCAGCGCCCGATTCACGTTCATCGACTCGTTGGACGACCGCGGGTAGCCTTCCGGTTCCACGCGGTGGTAGGGTCCTGAGCTCGTGCTGAGCGGAGTGACATCGGCGTAAGCGACGGCTTGAATGCCGGACATGCTCTGCAGATTGCCTCGCAGACGAGCGGCAAAAGCTCCCTGTTGTTCGGGTGTGAAGGTGGTGCCCTCCAGGAAGAAACGGCCGAACAGAACCTTCGCGCTATCGAAACCGCTATGAATTTCCCTGGCGTTCTGAAAGCTGCGCGCGAACAGTCCCGCGCTTACCAAAGCGACCGTGGCCAGCGCAACTTCGCCGACCACCAGCAGGCTGCGCGCGCGGTGAGTCGCTCCACTGGCCATGCCGCTGCGCCCGCTGTCTTTCAGGACATCGTTAAGATTGGCGCGGGCCGAAAACAGTGCGGGCACAATTCCGGCGGCGAACGCCGAAAGCAGGCAAGCCAGCGCGATGAACAGGGCGATGCGGCCGTTCAGGTCGAACTCCCGGACGATGGGCAGCCCGACGCTCGGCACCAGCGCCGTCAGCGCGTTCGACATCCACGGCAGCAGGATCAGGCCGGCCAGGGCGCCCAGCACACTGAGCAGCAGGATCTCCGTCATCAACTGGCGGGCCACCCTCCAGCGCGATGCCCCGAGCGCGAGCCGCACGCCAAATTCCCGATAGCGCGATACCGAATGCGCCAGCAGGAGATTGGCGACGTTGGCGCAGACGATGACGAGCAGCACCAGCGATACCGCCATCAGGATACGCAGGGGCGACAGGAGCAGATCGCCCGTGCCGCTATGAGCGCGCCACGGCGGCAGGAGCGTGGCCGAAACTCCTCTGTTGGTCTTGGGATAAGCGGCTGCCAGGCTGGCCGCGAGCGCCGCGACTTCCGCTTGCGCGCGCGCCAGGGTCACACCCGGCTTCAGCCGCACCAGGATGGATGCGAACTCGCGTTGCCCGCGGTCTTTGAACATCTCGTCGCTGGCCAGGGCGAGGTCGGGCCCCATCGAGGCCGGCGCCCACAAGTCGAGCAGCATGGCCGGGGCGGTTCCACGAAAACGGGCCGGCGCCACGCCGATCACCGTGAGCGGACGCCGGTTCACGCGAACGGATTTGCCGATTATCTTCGGATCGGAGCCGAAATAGCTGCGCCATAGCCGTTCGCTGATGACGACCACCGGATATGCGCCCGGACTATCGGCCTGCCGCCCCGAAACAAACATGCGACCGAGGATCGGTTTCACACCGAGCACGTCAAAGTAACTCGGGGCCACCAGTTCGCCCCATGCCAGACGCGCCGTCTCGTGCTCTCCGATGCTGAACGAGCAGTAACGTTGCGGGCTCAGCCCCGACACGAGTTTCAGGTGGTCTCTAAAATCGGTGTAGTCGAGCCAGGAGGCGGTCGTTCCGCCGTTGGGCGCGCTGGGGATGGACATCTCCAGCACAGCCAGTTGCTCACTATGGGCGGCGCCCGGATAGGGGTGCAGCAGCAGCGAGTCGATCCAACTGAATACGGTGGTGGCCGCGGCGAGTCCCAGGGCCAGGGTGAGCACGGCTACTGCCGCCAGCCCCCGGTTTCCAGAGAGAATGCGCAGCGCAAATCGCAGATCTTGCAGAAACGTCCGCATGGCACTGGTCCTACGGTGCAATTCGGTGGCTAAATGGAAGCGGCTCATTCTACGCACCTTGCCCGACGTCGACCCGTGCGGATCTGCAATTCTCTGTCCGAATACGGACATTCAGATTCTAACATCGTTAAAGAAGGCGGCGCGCGCCACATCGCCACCCGTCTGCCGGTATCTGCGTCCACGCTTGGAAGCGAAACAGCTCGCTCAGTCCGCCGCCGCCTGCCGGAGCGCGGCGATGTCGAACTTCTTCATCTTGAGGAACGCCTGGGTTACCCGCCCGAGGCGCGCCTTGTCGCTGCTGCCCAGCAGTTCCTGCATCACGGTAGGAGCGATCTGCCATGACAGGCCGTACTTGTCCTTCAGCCAGCCGCACTGTTCGGCTTTCGGATCCGCCGAGAGCCTCCCCCAGAAGTAATCGATCTCCTCCTGCGTCTCGCATGGCACCAGGAACGATATCGCTTCGTTGAAGGCGAAATTGTGCTCCAGCGCGGAATCCATCGCGCCGAACTCCTGGCCGCCGAGCCAGAAGTGCGCGTATTGCACGGTCCCTTCCTTGTCCGGCCCGCCGCTGTTTCCGTACCGCGCCAGGATCTCCGCTTTTGTATCCGCGGCCCGGGTTTGATCGGGCCCGTTCTGGAACACCGATAGGTAGAAGTTGATGGCTTCTTCGGCCTTGCCGCACACGTTGCCCACGAACATCAGCACGGGAGTGACTCTCTGACCGGCGGAGTTTCCGCCGGTATACATCAACTGCCAGGACAGGCCGTACTTGTCCGCGAGCCACCCATATCGTTCGCTGAAGGGGTACGTGCCCAGGGGCATCAGCACCTTAGCGCCCTGCACCAGGTGTTCCCATATCCTGTCGACTTCCTCTTTTGTGTCGCACTTCACGGGGAACGACACCGATGGATTGAACTTGAACAGTGGGCCGGCGCTGATCGCCATGAAGGGCGACCCCGCGAGTTCGAAAGACACCAGGTCGCAGTCGCCCGACGGCGTGCCGGAGAGCGTCGTCACCTTGTTTAGCTTGGAGCCAGGCAGCAGGGAAACGTAGAATTCGGCCGCTTCCCGGGCCTCCTTGTCGAACCACAGATGGGGAGTAATCTTCTTCATGCTGTTCGAATCGTCCTCAACTACGGAATTATACTTCGCATACCGTCGTCATCATGTGGGCGGAGCGCCTCTCAATGGATGTTACCCCCCGAGGGCTGCCTCGGTCCAACCAGGGCCAGGTACTCCTGGGCAGCCCTCCAGCGATCGCGCAACAGCCCGCTCACACCGCCTGGGTCAGCACCACCATTACCAGCAGCAAGGCAACCGACGAGATCGAACCGCCCAGCGCGAATCCGTAGCTTTCTCGGTCATATTCCTCCGCATTTCCCTTGTGGCCACCATTGCGCCGCAGTTGAATCAACTGGATGACGCAGAATAAAGTCCAACTGACCTGCAGTAGGACAACCAGAAACAGAGTGTATTGGAAACCAGCCCCGAATCCGATGAGGATTGCGGCGATGTAGGCGGCAAGCGAAATCAGGGTTGCTTTCCAGAAGTTCCGGCGCATGATCGGCATTCTCCTTTCCAGCCGCGGGTCGGATCAGAATCACGATGATGGCATCGGGCGAACCCTCCGGGGCGAGGCGTCGGATTGGCAGCAGGTTCCGTGAGGCCCCGCCCGCATCTCCGATTACTCCCAGTCAAAAAGCGAATTGCAGCCCCAGCCAGAACGTCCGTCCGTCGTTCAGCGTATTGGTGATCTGCCCGAAATTCGGCGAGGACAGCTCCAGCCCCGGCTCGGCGAATTGCGGCGTGTTGAAGGAATTGATCGATTCCGCCCGGAATGTCAGCCGCATGTCCGACCGCAACAGCCAGGCCCGCGCCAGCGATGCGTTCACGTTGTGAATGCCCCCGCGACGGAAGGTGTTTCGGCCGAGATTTCCGCCGGCGTCCGTCGGGCGCATGAACCCGAACGCCGCCCTCGGCAGCAGCTTCACCGACGTATCCGGATTGCCGATGGTCCTGCCCAGGATGGAGGCATCCAGCAGGTTCGGACGGTCGCCGCCATTGCCGTCCACATTCCCGAAACCGGGGGCATCCGAGCCGCTCACCACCGTCACCGGCGTGCCGTTCTTGAGCAGCGTCACCGCGGCCAGCGTCCATCCGCCGAATACCCGCGACCGGCCCGGCGTGGTGTACGCCACGTGCCACAACAACGCGTGCGGCTGGTCGAATTCGCTGCGGCCCTTCATGTCTTTGTGGGTTTCGAATTCCGATTGGCTCCGCCCCAGGCGCGAGTCCGCGTCGTACGCCGTGTTGGTATAACTCGAACCCAGATCCAGCGCCTTGCTGAACCAATACGAAACATCCATCACCAGGTGGTGCTGGCGCGGCAGCACCACCGTCACGCGCCCGCCATCGTAGTAAGCATCCGATCCGTTCAACACCAGCCTGAAGTCGGCGATGCTCGGATCGGGCCGCCGCTCGTTGAGCGTGGCCGTCGTCTGCGGAATCCCCTCCACCACGTGCGCGCGGTTCAAGTACCACATGCTCAGCAGTTTGTGCGCGCGGCTGCCCACCCAACCGGCCTGCACGTGCCACTCGCCCGGCAGCGTCTTTTCCCAACTGAAATTGTAGGAGTGCTCGTAAGGCGTCGCCAGCGTGCGGTCCAACACGTACACCGTGGTTCGCGAATCCGGCGCCGACCCCTCGTGCGTCGGGTCTGTCTGCGGTCGCACCAGGCTGGGACTCGGCACCACCACCTTGCTGCTCCAGGGCGGATCGAACCGCACCTGCTGAAAAGTCACCGGGTAAATCTCCCCGTACTGCACCGAGTAGCCGCCGCGCAACACGCCCCAACGCTCCGGCAACCGCCACGCGAAGCCGAACAGCGGCCCCAGGTTGTTGCAGTCGCACGGGTAGGGAATCCGTTCGAAGCCGTTCACCTCGCTGGGCGTGGTCACCGGTGTGTAGCGCAGCCCCACGTGCAAGGTGAGGTCCGGCTTCGCCTGCCATGAGTCGCCCACGTAATACTGCATGTCCCAGTTTCGATACCCGCGGCTGACGTTGCCCGACGCCTGAATGTTCTGGCTCGGCGTGCCCATCCTCAGGTTGGTGATGGAATCGCGCCCGAAATCGTTGGCGAATGAAAAGAATCCGCGATGCGTGTCCGTCTCATAACCGTTCAACTGGCGCCGCAGCAGCGTGAATCCGCCGGTCCACGCGTGACTCCCGCTCGCATGCCGCACCTGCGCTCCATACCGGAACAGGTTCTGTGCCCGGTCGATGGGGATGCCCGCCAACGGCCCCAGCGTCGTCAACCCCGTGATGGACACCATGGGCCCCACCGCGCCCGCCGCCGGAACCAGCAGCGAGCGGATCCGGTCGAACCCCACGCTCACGCTCGATGTCGTCTGTGCGTTCCAACTTCGCTCCCAGCTGATACGCGCCGTATGTGCCTTCGTGTTCGTCACCGGATTCTGCCCGGCCACCAGTTCAAAGGGCAGCAGGTGCTGCGCCGTGAACTGGTACCGCCCCGCCACCCGGTCGCGCCGGCCAACCCCCTGGTCGAGCCGCACGCCGCCATTGTCGTCGTCGATCCGCTGCGGCGAATTCGTATTGAGCGCCCGCGGATTGATATCGGTCCGATTGGGCAGCTCTCCCGGGTAGGCATTCAACAGCCGCTCCACGATCGCGCGCACCGCGGGGTCCGTGGCCAGTGCCGTGCGCTCCTCCGGCAGCGGCACCAGCGCATTCCCATTCACGCTCCCGCGCATCCGGCCCTGCCTGCCTTCGAGCAGCACCATACCCCCGCGCCACACCGGCGCCCCGAACGTGAATCCATAATCGTTATCGTGCGCCGGCTTCACATCTCCCACCTGAAAGAACGACCGGGCGCCGAAAACGCTGTTGCGGTGCCGCTCGAACAGGGTGCCGTGCACCCCGGCGCGGCTGGCCACGGGCAGGTCCAGCACCGCGCCCGGCACATTGCCGAACTCCGCGCTGAAGTAGCTGCGCTCCGGCCGAAAGACTTCGATGATCGTCGTGGTCGCCCCCACCCGCAGATTCAGCTCTTTGAGGGCGTTGTTGTCCACCAGGTTGAATTGGATGTTCTCGTTGCGCCGGCTCTCGCCCGACTCGGCATTGGTCTTTCCCAGCAGGTTCAGCTCGATCCGGCGTGCATTGTCCGGCGTGGTCTGTATGGCCGCCGCCGCGTCGGGCTTCGCCTCCGGCCGTGCCGCATCCGGCTTCTGCGCCGCCGCCCGCCCCGCCAGAAGCGTCAGTCCCAACAGCCACACCCCGAAAACTTCGCCGCGCCCCGAAGCCAAGTCCATTCCGCCGTCCCGCCCGCTCTCAGACCTTGTGCCGATCGTAGTCGAACGGCTCGTCCAGCAGGTGCAAAACCGGCTCGCCGTCGCGCGGCAGATACGGAGTGCGCAGCGGCGTCCGCGCGAAGTCGGTCAGCTTGCGCGCCACCGGGCCGCCGTCGGTCCATTCGTAGACCGGCACCTCCCAGGGGTTGAACGTATCGCTCAGCCCCCGCTCTTTTGCGATCCGGTACAGGTGGACGTTCCCGGGCTCGTGGCCGCCCAGCCACAGACCCACCAGGTCCACACGAAACTTGTCCTTGCCGAACAACACCACGTTCGTCAGGTAGTCCGTGCCCACGTTGAACCCGTCGCCATCCCGGCCATAGATGCCCTCGATCATGGCCAGCCCCGTCTGGAGCGTGCTCATGTTGTCGCAGGTCTTCTGCGCCCAGATCTCCTGCTCGATGGGCCGCAGAAACGCTCCGTTGCTGCGCGAGCCGCCCGTTTCGTAGCGGCTGTAGCCCAGCTTCCGGTGCCTCTCGAACGCCCGATTCACCACCGCTTCGACCTGCGGATGAATCTCCGGCTCCACGTCGTAGTTCGCGTTCAACACCGCCCGCCAGCCGCCGCAGAAGTTGGTGAACGGATGCGACACCAGCCCCTGCTCGTTCTTCACCGTCAGCGTCAGCCCCATGCTGTGCGCCTTCCACTTGGCGATATTGAGCAGCCACGTGTCCGGCTCGTTCACCGGCGCATAGTGCGGAATGCGGGTGTACACCACGCCCTCCGGCACCTTGCTCCAGGTGGTCTGCCACCCCTCGCGTAAATGGCGGCTGCGGCGTTCCGGATCTTGCGTGGCCACACCCAGCCGTTCGTTGATATCGAGCAGCCCGCGCAGGTTCCACGTGGAATAGGCGGTCGAATCCACAAACGTGAATCGCGTCAGCCCCAGTTGCTTGAGCCCGAGCACGAGCCCTTCGTAGAATTGCGGATCCGTGCCGGTGCCCCAGTTCTCCACCGCCGGCCGCCGCGAAGGTGACAGACTGGTGGCGTTCGGCTTCAGCACGATGCGGTGCGTCACCGGCACGCCCGGCTCGTGGCGCGGCACGAAAATGGCCTGCGCCAGCCGCAACCCTTCGGCGCGCTTGGCCGCTTCGTCCATTTTGTCGGCCACATGCGTCCGGAACAGAAACACCGCTTTCGGGTTCCGCTCGATGAACGCGTGCAGTCCGAAATACCGCTGCGCTGGCGTGCCCGCCCACGCTCCCGCGGGTGCGAGCGACGCCCCGGCCACCGCGGCCATGCCCTTCTGCAGCGCTTCCCGCCGAGTCAGCCTCATCGTCATCCTCCGAACACCACCGCCGCCGTGCGCGCCAGTCCCGGCACCATGACCTCCGTGCTCCCGCCGCGCCGGAACGTGCGCAGCGGCGCCGGCTCGGCGCCCGGACGCAGCAGCCGCGCCGACCCGTACCCGCCGCTCACGTGAACCATGATTTCCGAACGCGCCGCCGAGCCGTAATTCACCAGGCTCAGAATGGCGCTGCCGCGCGCCGCCCCTTCGGTCACCGTCGCCACCACCGCCGAGGCGTCAAACACGCGCACCGGCCTTCGTCCTTCGGCCAGGTCCAACACGTCCAGCGCGAAATCGCCCGGGTCGGCCACCGCCTGCCCATAGGTCACCACCCGGCCGGCGCCCAGCCGGTGAAATTCGCGATCCTCGAAACGGCGCTCCGTCTGGAGTCCCGCCACGCGCCACCACGTCTGCTCCTCCGCCCGGTCCACCACCACGGTCGCTCCCGCCCGCCCGTGCGCCAGCAGCATTCGGCCTTGCTCCGGGGTAATCTTCCCGATCCCGGCCGCCACCACCACCCGCCGCGCCGGCCCGGGCCGCGGGATCCGCTCCGCCGCTACCAGTTGGGGCGAGCCGCTATGCCGGAACAACAGGCTGGCGATCTCCGCCGTGGCCTCGCCCCCTTCCACCAGCACCGTGATGGTTTGCATCGGAGGACGCCGGAACAACTCCCGCTGCTCCTTCAGCCATCGCGCCGTATGGCCCAGTTGCTTCCATGCCGCCATCGCCCGCGCCTCGCCCGCCGCCAACGCCTCCCGGTACGAACGGTCCGGCGCCAGAATGTAGTTGCCTCCGGCGCACCACGCTTCCACTAGCGCCAGCTCCAGTGATTCGTAAGGCACCACCCGGCCCGCGGCCACGCCCGACTCGCCGTTCGGCAGGTATCCCAATACCGCAGCCTGCCCGGGATACAACGCGCGCAGCCAGGCGATCAGGTAACCGTTCGCGTCCACCCAGGCGCGGGCGGTAGCCCCCGCCACCACCGCGCCCGATCCACCCCGCGCCGCCGCCTGCGCCCCCGGCCAAACACCCGCTTGGATAGCGGACGGCTCTCCGCGCCGCGTCTCGCCGGCCTGCGCCAGCGGCACCAGTCGAATCCCCGCCGGAGGAATTACCTCGGCGCCGGCAGCGCGGCACTCGCGTTCGCTGGCATCATCGGCGTTTTGCAGCCACACGGCGTCGATCCCGCCCGGCTCGAGCAACGCGGCGCAGCGGGAAGCTGAGTCCCAGCGCAATACGACCATGCCTGACAGCTCGACCGTCATGACTGCATGCTAGCCCCTTACACGCCGCCAGGCAAGCCGCGCCAGCCGTATTCCCGCGCGGGATTCCCCTCACCGGATCCGATCATCCGAAATGCCGCCCGTTTCCTGCGCTGGTCCTCAGACCACGATTCGCTGGCTGCGGATCAGCCACCGGACCGACTCCCCCACGGCCTCGAGCGAGCGGTAGCGCGGCCGGTATTGAATCAGGCGCTGCGCCTTGGCGATGCTGGCGTTGGGCGAGTGCGCGATGTGGTCCCAGGTCGCGGCGGCATCCGCTTCGGAGACTGTCGTCCGCCACTCCTCCCAGCCCAGAAACCGCAGCTTCGCTTCATTGCCGAACCACGCCGCCATGCGCTCGGCATATCCGCGCAGCGTCAGCGCCGCCGGTGAAACAATGTGAAAGCTCTCCCCCACCGCCGCCCCGCGGTTCTGCATCGCGCCCAGGAACCCCTGCGCCACGTCGTCGGCATGCACGTGGTGCACGGTCTCCAGCCCCAGGTTCGGCAGCACGACCTCGTTGCCGTGCGCCAGGTCCACGAACACCTGCGGATTGAAATTCCCCGCCGGGTTCAGCGGCGCCCAGCCCTCGCCCACGATATGCCCCGGATGTACGATCGTGGCCGGAAATCCGTTGCGCCGCGATTCGTCCAGCAGCCACGCCTCGATCGCCGCCTTCTGGCAGCCGTATTCGCCAAACGGCCGCCGCGGCGCATCTTCGGTCACCGGCACTTCCGTGCCGTAGCCATGCACCCAGATCGTGCCGCAGTGCAGCAAATGCTGCACCCGCCCCCGCACCGCCTCCACCAGCGCCCGCGCGCTGTCCAGCCGGAAGCAGATCATGTCGATCACCACGTCCGGCTGAAGCTCGCTGATGGCCCTTCCGAACGCTCCCGCCGTCTCCTCCGCTTCCCGGTCCATCACCACCCGCTTCACCCGGTTCCACGCGGCGTGCGCCAGGTATGGCTCCCGCCGGTTCCGGCTCACCGCCACCACCGTGTGTCCCGCTTCCACCAGCCGCGGAACCAGGTAGGTTCCCACGTGCCCGGTCGCTCCGATCAACACCACGCGCATGCGCTATCTCTCCACTGTGAAGGGAACTTCCAGAATCGCGGCGGCCTCCGTAAACCGCGGCCCCCGCATGTCATACGCTACCACGCGCAGCACGTGCCCACCCGCCGCCATCGCCCCCGCGTTCCACCACTCGCCGCCGCCCGGATAGTACGGCGCCGTCCGCGTATAGCTGTACGGCTTGCCGTCCACAAAGAACTCCACCCGCTTGATCGGCCAGCGCGCATGGCGGTCTTCGATGATCGCCTCCACCCACAGCCGGCCCTTCACCACCTGGTGCGGCTTCAATCCCTCCAGTTGAATCACCGGCGCATCGTCCGCCGCATACTCCGGCCTGGGCGGCGCGGGCGACCCCGTAAGCCGCGCCACCTGTTCGAAGAACAGCCACTTCACCGGCGTATTGATACTCCAGTTGGTGGGAGGCGATTGGAACCCGTCCCGGTAGTTGTTCCAGCCCTGGTCGTAGTAGCCCCACCCGGCCCGCTCCTCCACCGCCGCCCGCAGATTGAACGTGCTCACGCCGTCTTCGTTGATCAGCACCGGCCGGTCGTACCCCGCCAGCCGGCGCGAGGTCGCGATGGTTTCGTGCACTTGCTCCGGGGTGCGGCCGTTGGTGTGGATCAGCACGTAATCCATCGCCCGCACCGCCGCCTCGGCGCGCCCCGGCCGCGCCTGGATGCCTCCCGCCCAACTGGTCGATACCGGGAACTGCCCCGCGGCGATCCGCTTGGCGAGCTGGATCGCTTCCACAACGCCGTCGGGTTGGAGGATGGGGTGGCTGTAGCCGCCGGTGCTCACCTCGTTGTTGATCTCGATCAGCACGTTCCGGTGCGCCAGCGATTTCAGAAACCCGATGGCGTTCTCGATGGCCCGCTTCACGTAGCGTCCGTCGGGAGCCATGTCGATACGCTCGTCCTGCCCCTGGTAAAACAGCCCCACGATGGCCACCATTCCCAGCCGGTCGGCCGCCGCGATCACCTTCTCCAGCCGCCGTGCGTACGCCGGCTTGAGCGTGCCGTCCGCCTCGAATGCGGTGTTGACGTGCGGCTGCGCGGGCGTGTTCTCGCCGTAGTTGCCGTCCGTGGGACCGCCGCCTTGCAGGTTCACCGTGAAGGCCAGCAGCCCGCAGCGCCGCCACACAGGCAAGGCCGCAATGAACTCCGCCGTCTGCCGCTCCGGATCCCACTTCCCCCCCGGGTATTCAAAAGAGACCGGCCCCATCGTGTTCGATGCATACGGTTCGCTCCGCGTCCCCTTGCGCGGGTAGTTGGCATCGTCGAAGATCGCCTGTACCGCGCGTACGTTCAACAGCGTGCCGGCCAGGTTCGTGTCGGCGTTCGGAAACCCGGCCTCGGGCGAATAGGTGATGTGTCCGTTAATCGTAAACAGCGAGCCGCGAATTCCCACGGTGGTGCTTTGCTGCGCGCCGGTGGGCGCCGCCAGCAGACACGCCAGGGCGAACAGCGGCGCCGCGCGGCGGATCGGGTTGGGCATCTCAATCGAATTCTCGCCGGTTTCGCCCGGCGATGCCAACTCTTCCCTACCCGCGGGTCCGCCCGCCACCCACAAAAGAAATCCCCCGCCGCGACCGCTTGCACGGCCGGCGACGGGGGTTCAACCAACTAACCAATTGAAACTGTTTTACCGCATTGTGTACGAGCTCAGCACCTTCATGTAGTTCGCGCGCTCGAACGCCGATGGCTGCGGAACCGCGTTGCGGCTCATGCTGCCCTGCATCTGCCGGATCGAGTCGTATTCGTGCTCGCCCATCCAGATCAGCAGTTCCGTCGATAGCGTATCCAGGTAGCTGATCCCCCGCTTCAGCAGCGCCGACGTCATCATGGCGATCTTGGCCCCCGCCATCATCGCCTTCACCACGTCCGCCGCGCTGTGCACCCCGCCCGTCAGCGCCAGGTCCGCCTTCACCGTCCCGTAAATCACCCCCACCCAGTGCAGCCGCAGCAGCAGTTCGTGCGAGTTGCTCAGGATCAGGTTCGGCACCACTTCCAGTGCCTCCAGGTCGTAGTCCGGCTGGTAGAAGCGGTTGAACAGCACCAGCGCATCCGCCCCCGCCGCATCCAGCTTCAGCGCCATGTTCGCCATCGAGCTGAAATACGGCCCCAGTTTCACGGCCACCGGGATCTTTACTTCGTTCTTGATCGCCGTCACCAGGTCGATGTACCGCTGCTCCACCTGCTCCGCGGTGACCTTCGGATCGATGGGCAGATGGTAGATGTTCAGCTCCAGCGCGTTCGCGCCTGCCTGCTCCATCTGCTTGGCATAGCCCAGCCAGCCGCCCTTGGTCGTGCCGTTCAGGCTGGCGATGATGGGAATCCCCACCGCCTGCTTGCACTTCACGATATGCGTCAGGTAGGCTTCCGGCCCCATCACCCGGTTCGTCAACTCCGGAAAATGGGTCACCGCTTCCGGAGACAGCTCCGAACCCTCCGTCATGAACCGGTCGAGTTCGTCGCTCTCCAGCTCGACCTGCTCTTCGAACAGCGATTGCAGGATCACCGCCGCCGCCCCTGCATCTTCCATCCGCCGCACGTTGGCCACGTCCCCGCACATAGGCGAGGACGAAGCCACCAGCGGGTTCTTGAGATTCAAGCCGAGATAGGTCGTCGAAAGGTCAATGGTCTTGGAAAGATCGATCATTTCTTCACCTCCGCGCCGTTGGCGGGCTGATGCGACATGTGCTCGTACAGCTTCCATCGCATCCCCACGTCATCCTGGGCCAGTTCGAGCAGCCGCTTCGCCTCGTCCGGATTGCTCTTGGCGAGCATGGTATAGCGGGTTTCGTTGTAAATGTATTCCTTCAACCCGATGCTGGGCGCCCGCGAATCGAGCTGGAACGGGTTCTTGCCCTGCGCCGCCAGGCTGGGATTGTAACGGAGCAGCGGCCAGTAGCCGGAGTTCACCGCCGCTTTCTGCTGGTCCATGCCGAAGGCCATGTCGTAGCCATGGGCGATGCAGTGGCTGTAAGCGATAATCAGGGACGGCCCCTCGAACGCTTCCGCCTCGAGGAACGCCTTCACGGTGTGCATATCGCTCCCCCCCATGGCCACCTTCGCCACGTACACGCTGCCATAGCTCATCGCCATCAGCGCCAGGTCCTTCTTGCCGACCGGCTTGCCGCCCGCGGCGAACTTCGCCACGGCGCCGCGCGGGGTGGCCTTCGATGCCTGCCCGCCGGTGTTCGAGTAGACTTCCGTGTCCAGCACCAGCACGTTCACGTTGCGGCCCGAAGCCAGCACGTGATCGAGCCCGCCGTAGCCGATGTCATAGGCCCAACCGTCGCCGCCCACAATCCAGACGCTCTTTTTCACCAGGGCATCGGCCAGGCTGAGCAGGTCGCGCGCCTCGGCCGTCTCCGCGCCGGCCAGCTTTTCCTTCAATTGCTGGACACGTTCGCGCTGCGCGAAAATGCCCGCCTCGGTCTTCTGATCGGCATTCAGAATGGCTTGCGCCAGCTCCTCCCCCACCAGGAATCCGAGCCGCCACACCAGCTCGCGCGCGTATTCGGCCTGCTTGTCGATGGCCAGCCGCATGCCCAGCCCGAACTCCGCGTTGTCTTCGAACAGCGAATTCGACCAGGATGGCCCGCGTCCGTCTTCATTCGTGCAATAGGGCGTCGTCGGCAGGTTCCCGCCGTAAATCGACGAGCAGCCCGTCGCGTTGGCAACCAGCATCCGGTCGCCGAAAAGCTGCGTCATCAGCTTCACGTACGGAGTCTCGCCGCATCCCGAGCATGCGCCCGAAAACTCGAACAGCGGCTGAAGCAGTTGCACGTCCTTCACCTGCCCCATCGAGAGCGTCTTGCGGTCCGTATCCGGAATCTTCAGGAAGAAGTCCCAGTTGGCCGCTTCCGGCTCGCGCAGCGGCGACTGCGGCACCATGTTGATGGCCCGGTGCTTCACTTCGCTCTTGCTCTTCGCCGGGCAGACCTGTACGCACAGCGTGCACCCCGTGCAATCCTCCGGAGCCACCTGCAACGTGTACTTCCGGTCCTTCATGTCCTTCCAGCGTGCCGCCACCGCTTTGAACGTTGCGGGGGCGCCTTCCAGGTGCCCGGCATCGTACACCTTCGCGCGGATCACGCTGTGCGGACACACCAGCACGCACTTGCCGCACTGAATGCACAGCTCCTGGTCCCACTCCGGGATCTCGAGCGCGATGTTGCGCTTCTCCCACTGCGCCGTCGCGCTCGGGAACGTCCCGTCGATCGGCATCGCGCTCACCGGCAGGGCGTCTCCATTGCCCTCCACGATCCGCGCCGTCACCTTCTGCACGAATTCGGGAGCTGCGGCCGGCACCGCCGGGCGGATATCGAACCGCGCCGTCACCTTACCCGGAACCTTCACTTCGTGCAGGTGGCTCAGGGTTGCATCCACCGCGGCGTAGTTCTTCAGCACCACCGTCTCGCCGCGCTTGCCGTAGGTCTTCTTGATGGCGTGCTTGATCGCCGCAATGGCGTCCTCGCGCGGCAGCACCCCCGAGATCGCAAAAAAGCACGTCTGCATGATCGTGTTGATGCGGCCGCCCATCCCCGTCTGCCTGGCCACTTCGTAACCGTCGATCACGTAGAACTTCAGGTTCTTGTCGATGATCTGCTGCTGCACCGTGCGCGGCAGCTTGTCCCAGACTTCGTCCGGCCCGAACGGGCTGTTCAACAGGAACGTCGCCCCTTTTTCCGCCGCCCGCAACATGTCGATCCGTTCCAGGAACGAGAACTGGTGGCACGCCACGAAGCTCGCCTTGCTGATCAGGTAGCTCGACCGCAGCGGCCGCGGCCCGAAACGCAGGTGCGAGGTCGTGATCGCGCCCGATTTCTTGGAATCGTATACGAAATATCCCTGCGCGAAGTTGTCCGTCTCCTCGCCGATGATCTTGATCGAGTTCTTGTTCGCTCCCACCGTGCCGTCGGCGCCCAGTCCGTAGAACAGCGCCCGCACCGTCCCCTTCACTTCGGTCGAAAACTCGGGGTCGTAGTCCAGGCTGGTGTGCGTCACATCGTCCACAATACCCACCGTGAAGTGGTTCTTCGGCGCCGGCTTCGCCAGCTCGTCGAATATGCCCTTCACCATGGCCGGCGTGAATTCCTTCGAAGCCAGACCGTACCGCCCCCCGATCACTTTCTTGCTGATGCCCATCTCGGCCAGCGCGGTGATCACGTCGCAATACAGAGGTTCCCCGGTGGCGCCCGGTTCCTTCGTACGATCCAATACCGCGATCGACTTCACGCTGGCCGGAAGGGCCGCCACGAAACTCTCCACGGCGAACGGCCGGAACAGCCGCACTTTCAACAACCCCACCTTCTCGCCGGCTTCATTCATGGCTTCCACGGCTTCGTGCGCCACTTCCGCCCCCGAGCCCATAATAATGATGATCCGCTCGGCATCCGCTGCGCCCGTGTAGTCGAACAGTCGGTATTGCCGCCCCACCACCTGCGCGAACTTGTCCATCACGTTCTGCACGATGGTCGGCGCCGCCAGGTAGTACGGGTTGCACGCTTCCCGCGCCTGGAAGTACACATCCGGGTTCTGCGCCGTTCCGCGGATGATCGGCCTCTCCGGGTTCAGGGCCCGCGCCCGGTGCGCCCGCACCAGGTTCTCGTCGATCATCGCCCGCAGATCGTCCGGGGTAAGCTGCTCCACCTTGGCGACCTCATGCGACGTCCGGAATCCGTCGAAGAAGTGCAGGAACGGCAGCCGCGATTCCAGGCTCGCAGCCTGCGCGATCAACGCCATGTCCATCACTTCCTGCACCGATCCCGCCGCCAGCATGCCGAAACCCGCGGCCCGCGCCGCCATCACGTCGCTGTGATCCCCGAAAATCGAAAGCGCATGCGTTGCCAGCGCCCGCGCCGCGATGTGGAACACTGTGGACGTCAGCTCGCCGGCGATCTTGAACATGTTGGGAATCATCAACAGCAGGCCTTGCGACGCCGTGAACGTCGTCGTCAGCGATCCCGCCTGCAATGCCCCATGCAGGGCCCCGGCCGCTCCGCCCTCGCTCTGCATCTCGACCACCGTAGGCACGGTGCCCCAGATATTCGGTTTCTGCTCCGCGGACCACTGATCGGCCCACTCACCCATGTTGGATGAAGGCGTAATTGGATAGATTGCAATGACTTCGTTGGTTTGATGCGCTACGTATGCAGCGGCCTCGTTGCCGTCGATGGTTACCTTCGGACGAGCGGTGGTGGATGAGTTTGTCAACTCCCCCCTCCTTACAAGTATGGGATTCACTTCCTTTAAGATTCATTATAAGACCTTTTTGTCGTAAAAATCTACAGGCAATCGGATCTTAAATAGCGTTACGGGAAAACTAGGGAGATTTCCGGGGCGCCGCCCGGGCAGCTCGCAGGACCCGCTACCCTCGCATCTTGCGGGATCGGGTCCGCATCTGGATCCAGCCCCCCGCCAGGGCGATCCAGCCCGCCAGCAGCAGGAGCAACGCCTTCTGCGCCTCGCCGGGAGCAAACCGGTACCCGCTGAAAATATAGCCCTTCAGCATCAGCACGGCCACTACGAGGCACCAGATAAAGAAGAGGAAACGAACCTTTCCGAGAATCGCCAGCACCAGCGTCGCCAACCCCGCCAGCGCGCCGAAAAACACCACGTACCGCAGTGTGGGACCGCTCCACGGCAGCATGCGAAGTTGCAGGGAGGCGCCGGTGGCCACCGCCAGGCCGGAAACCGCCACCAGAAATAACGTCAACAACGCGTGGTACAGATAGCTGAACAAGCGCAATAATGCCCGGATCGCGGCCACTCCGCCAACCTCCACAGTTGAATGAACCGCTATTCTAACAGGTGTTCTACGCTTCCAGCCCGCCTATCTGCGCCCAAGCCCCGCTTTTTCATGCCTTTTCCCTGCTGCGCAGTCGCTTGCCGAGCTCGCCCAAGCTCCGCCTCGTCCTTATCGCGGGCGTCCTCCCTGCCTGTCCCCATTTCGCGGATTTCCACCCGTACGGTTTTCGTCCCGAACCGCTTGGCCTCCGCTTTGGAAGGCACGTACAGATCGATGTGCCGCCCCTGGACCAGCGCGCCGGTATCGGTCACCAGGAGTTCCCGTCGTAGTCTCTAGTCCCGGTGACCCGAATCCGGGTCCCCAGCGGCAGTACGGTCGGGTCCGCGGCCACGATCCCCTCGTGGGGCTCCGTTCCGGCCGCCGTCGCATGCGTGTCGCGAGCGTAGGCGGTGGCCTCCATCGGCATCACCCGGTGACGCTTATGTTTCGCGCAGGCCACGCCCAGGCCTCCCCACAAGAGGGCGTTCAAAATGAAGAATGTCCCTGCTGCCCGCATCTGCCTGTCTGCGTACAGATCAGTGGCCGTTGCGATCTAGCGGGCGAAACTCCGTGCTCGGGCTGCCGCCCCGCGAGCGGTGGCCCGACGCTCCCTCCAAGGGCGCGCACCTGCTCCGCCACACCGCGGCCACAGACGCCGACAATCGGGCATGCGGAATCATGTTCCCGATACCCTGTCTACCTCGCGAACCTTGTAACTACCCCCAAACTAGGGACTCCCCCCCTACCCCGCAAAAGACCGCGGAAATAGTCGACAAATCCCTCACTTTCGGTTGTAGAATCCAATTTAAGGATTTGAAACCCTTAAATCGAAAAGCGATCCAATTCTTCTTGTGAGGCGAACATGAGAGCGCAGACGGTTGACGTGAAATCCTCAACTGGACGGGTCCTTTGTTGCACCGTTTTCCGGCCCGGCGGAAAAAAGCTGCTGGCGAAGGGGCATGTCATCAGCGATGAGGACGTACGGGTGCTGGAGTCCGAAGGCATGGAAACCATTTGGGTTACCGAGCTGGAGGATGGGGAAATCGGTGAGGACGATGCCGTCTGCGCCGTAGCCAGCGAGATGGGATGCGGCAGTTTCGAGATCCGGCTTGCCGCCGGTGGACGAGCCAACCTCCTGGCTACCGAAAACTGCTGCGTCCTGGTCGATGATGAACTGCTGAAACAGATCAACTGCACCGCCAGTGTGGTGATCGCGACTTCCCTGAACTTCAGCTATGCCATCGCGGGACAGCGCATTGCCACCGTAAAGAGCGCCCCCTTCGCCGTTGCGAAGGACCAGTTGGAAGCGGTCATCAATATCCTGAAAGAGCGCGGCCCGATTCTGCAAGCCCGGCCCGTGCGCAACCCGAGCGTTGGAGTTCTCTACACCGATCCGATCAGCGGGGAACGGGCGCGGCAGCTATTCGAGAACATCATGCGGCAGCGGCTGGAGCGGTTCGGGGTGAATGCGAATTTCGTTCTGGCCTGCACGGAAGATGAGAACTCTGTCGCCCGCTGCCTACAACACCTCTTGAGATCGAAGCCATGCGTCATTCTGGTGGCTTCGACGACAGCGCCAGCGGGTCCGGAAGACGTGATCGGCCAGGCGATGATACGCGTCGGTTCGCAAGTTGAACGATTTTTGGCGCCGGTAGAGCCGGGCAACCTGTTGTTGCTGGCTTACAAGGATGAAGTGCCGGTCATTTCGGCGCCCGGCTGCTTCCGTTCCGCCAAGCCGAACGTGGTGGATCTGGTCTTGCCGCCGCTGCTGGCCCGTTATCACGTCACAGGCTGGGAGGTGGCCTGCCTGGGACACGGTGGCCTGCTGGCGTAAGGATTTCTCCTGATGTCTCAATCTCCTCCACTCTTGTAATCTGCACCTCCGATCAGATTACAAGTGCTCCTCACCGGGCGTCCTCCCCAGGACGCCCGGCTTTTTTTGAGGGGCCCACTCGATTCCCCTGACCGCGAGTTCCCGCTGCAACTGTTCCGCCGAGCGGAACTGCACCGCATCGATGCCGATTCTCCGCGCGCCCTCGGCGTACTCGGCGATGTCGTCGGTGTAGAAACATTCCTCGGGCCGGCAACCCGCCAGCTTCACGGCCGCATGGTAGATCTCCGGCTGGGGCTTCATGGCTTTCACTTCATACGACAACACCAGGTCGTGAAAATGACGTAGAAAGGCGTATTCCCTGCGGATCATTTCGAAGTGGATGGCGTTCGTATTGGAAAGGAGCAGCAGCCGGTAGCGCCCAGCCAGTCCTTCCAGCAGGCTCTCGGGCAGCAGGGCCTCGGTGAAGATGCTGCTCCAGATCCCGCAGAACTGCTCGTATTCCACACGCATCTCCAGAGCAACCGAGAGCTGCGTCACGAAGTCGCGCGGCTCCACCAGCCCGGTCTCGAACCGCCGCACGAGGTCGGTGGGCGCGATGCGGCGCGGGATCTCCGCGGCGGGGTACGGGCAGAGTCCCTCCAGAAGCCGGTAACCGCGGCTGAAATCGAATTGAACGAGCACCTTCCCCAGGTCGAAAATGACAGCCTTGTACATGTTCGCCTCCCACGATAGCGCCTTGAGGGGGCGTGATGTCTCCCGCCCGCGCCACGCCTTCCGCCAGCATGTTCCAGCCAAACCTACAACAACGGGCGCCGGCCGGCAAATCGGGCCAGGAATACAATCGCGAACGCCAGCGCCAGCGCGATGCCGGCCAGGATCCAGCCGTTACGGATCAGGAACCCCGAGGCATCTTCGCCGAGTTGCAGCCCGAGCCATGCCAGCCCAAGGTAGCGAATCACCCGCGCCAGCAGAACCACCCCCAGGAACCGGCCGAACGGCGTATGCAGGGCGCCGGCGGAGATCACGAACACCTTCAGCGGCAGCGGAGCCAAAGGAACCACCGCGGGAACGAAAACCGTCACCAGGCCGTACTTGTGGAACCAGCTCTGAAAGCGGCGGCGCTTGCCCGCCGGCACATCGCCCCTGTTGAACAATCGTCGGCCGTGGCGCGCGGCCTGGAACAGCAAGATATTGCCGGTCAACGAACCCAGAATCGCCATCGCCGCCGCCAGCCAGGCATGCCACGGAGAAGCGGCACTGGCCGCGGCCACCCCGATCAGCAGCAAGTCCATCGCCGCTGGCACAGGCAGGCCCATGGAGTCGAACAGGCTCAGCAGAAACACGCCCCAGGGGCCGTAGGCGGGAAGCGCTGCGACGATTTTATGAAGGAGTTCGCGCATGCATCAAAGGAGATCGGCGAACGATTTTCGCAGCTTGTAAAACCACGCGTGCCCCAGTATGAATACCGCCGCCGACAGAATCCAGAACTTCCACAACGGCCCGAACGGCGGTGCCTGGTCCTGAAGGAAAATGGCCCGATATCCGCGCACCAGGATGTAGATGGGGTTCTTCGAAAACAGCGGCACCAGCGCCGCGGGCATGGCGTCCTCGGGATAGCAGATCGGCGTGGCGAAGAACCAGATGGTGAGCAGGAATCCGACGATCTGGCCCAGGTCCCGTACGAAGACGCCGAGCGCCGCGAAGAACCAGCTCAGCCCGGCGGTGAACAGAATCTGTGGAATCAGCAGCACCGGCAGCCACAGCACCGAGAGCGGAATCGCCTGCCGGATCACCAGAAGCACGACGCAAAATAGGAGCGCGGCAAACAGGCCGCTCACCAGCCCGGAGGCCACCAGGTTCACCGGCAGCGTCTCCACCGCGAAGACCAGTTTCTTCACAAAACTGCGATGCTCCAGCATAACAGAGGGAGCCCGGCCCACGGCCTCACTGAATGCCAGCCAGGGCAGCATGCCGGCCAGAAAGTAAAGCGCGAAGCCGGAGCGGCTGGGGTCGCCGGGAAACCGCGACTTCAGGATCACCCCAAACACGTAGAAGTACGTGAGCATCAGCAGCAGCGGGTTGAACACCGTCCAAAGCGCGCCGCCAAACGAACCCCGATAGCGCCCGAGGACGTCGCGTCGCACCATCACGCGGATCAGGCTGCGGTTCCGCCACACCGTGAGCACGGGATAGGTAAAGGCGCGAACCAGCGCCCGCACGGCGTCCGCGCGCCGGATGGTGGCGCACGTGGCTTCGCGCTCGCCGGTGATGGTGGCGGCGCCATCGGCAACCGTAGCTTCGAGCAGCAGGAATGGCCGGCCGAGCTGGTAATACCAATGGACCTCTTCGCGCAAGGGCGACACGTAGACGCGATAGCGGCCGTCTTCGGGAGGCAGCCGAATATCGAGAATCACCGGCATCGCCTCGCCGGGCTGGATGTCGTGCTTGGGATGGAGGCGGGGCCCGTCGGCGATCACCGTGCCCGTATCGGCGTCGAAGAGTTGATAGCTGATCGCGAACCCCTCGGACGAACGCCATGCCTCGTCCGACAGGTTGCGCGTGGCGGCTTCCAGATGCACGGTGAGCCGGTGGTCCGACACTTCGGACGTCAACACCAGCCAGGCACCCCTCATGAGTAGAGCCAATCGGGGTAGCGGTCGCGCACCGCGCCGGTCTTGCGGCCCACCGCGTAGATACCGTCGCCGCGCAGATCGGTTTCGAGCCGATAGCGCTCCAGAAGATGGATCACCCAACCGAACTCGGGGTGCGGCAGGTCGCGAAATTCGCCGGTCTCGAGCCGCACCACTTCCAATCCGGAGTTCTCAAACAGGCGGTGGATTTCCCGCGGCGTGTATTCGCGGTTGTGCCGGGCGTCCACTTCGCCGGTTTCGGCGGGGCGGATGTAAGCGGGAAAGAACCCGGGATGATAGCCCTGGAGAATCGCCGCAATACCTCGCAACGCCGCCACGTTGGGCGTGGTGAGCACCAGGTGTCCGCCGGGCTTGAGGATGCGGTTCACCTCGCTCATCAGGTGCATGGGATCTTCGAAGAGGTGTTCGATCAGCTCGCCGCAGAGCACCGTCGAAAAGTACTCGTCGGGATACGGAAAGGGGTCTCGTTCGGCATCGAAATGGTCGATGTCGCACTCGAACGGCTCGCCTTCAGCGGAGATCACCGACTTGTGATCGACGCGGCCGATCGCCCCGAAATAAGCCCCTCGCACGCATCCATACCCGAGGCGCGTCCGCAACGCCGGCGTGATCTGGAGGTACGCGCCCATTTCCAGGATGCGGTCGCCCCGGCCGCCCGGCGGCGTGATTTCGAGGGTCTTGGCGAGTCGCGTCTGGTGCGTTTCGAGATAGGTTCGCGAAGCCGGAGTCAGCGCCCATGTCTCCAGGTACGGGCCGATCTCGGCCGCTTCGACCTCGGGGGCCGGGGCCGGCGGCCCCGGCGGGACCGCTTCGGGATTGCCGGGGTTCGCCAGAAACGCCGTGTATTGACGTGCCACCGCGGCCCAGTTGCACGTTTCGGCCACCCACGTCCGCGCCCGCGCGCCGAGCGCCTGCGCAACTTCGGGCCGCGAGATCAGAAGGTTGAGATACTCAAACAGCAGGTCTTCTTCCCCGGGGCCCACCGGCACCTTCAGGCAGACGTCCTCCGGAAACTCCGCGAACGAGCCGACGTCCGACACCAGCACCGCTTTGCCCAGGCCGAGCGAACGCACGAGCGTGCCGGAACTTTCCCCGACCGTTGGATACCTCAGGTTCAGCACGATATCGCAGGCGCCCAGGTATCCGACGAAGTCCTCGATAGGCGTGAAGCCAAGCACGCGCACGTTGGCCGACAACCCCATGGAGCGGATCATCGGCTCGATCGGAAAATCCGGGTGCGGCTCACCCACCAGAACCATCCGCGCGTTGGGATTGAGCCGCACTACCCGCCGAAAGGCGCGCAGCGATTCGGCGATTCGCTTGTACGGCTTGAGAAAACCGAAAATACCGGTGAGCGGCGTGGCTTCATCCAGGCCCAGTTTGTGACGCCAGGCCAGCCGGTCCGTCTCCGGGATCCACGCGCCGTGCGGAATGACCGCGACCGGACCGTCAAACCCGGCGGCGCGCACTTCGTCCCGCATGAACCGGCTGTGCACGATGACGCCCTGGGCCGATTCGAGCAGCCGGCGCGTCATCGCCAGGCCCTCGTAGTCCGGGCCGACCTCCAGTTTGCGGACGCGCTCGGCGAACGCGCGTGCGGCCGCGCCGCCGTTGTATTCGCACTCCGCCACGTACGCATCCCAATCGCCGCGCTTGATGGTGAGGTGCGCGATCAGGTGGTGCAGGTTGCCTTCATGCAGCACCACGATGCCCGGATGCCGGATCGCCGTTTCGTACACGAAATCGTGGTAGCCATTATTGCCGATGTGATACAGCGCCACGTCAAAGCGCGACCGGTCGAAGCGCTGTGCCGCATCGGAGAACGTTTGCAGATCCACCAGCGGCGCCAGTTCGCGGATGAGCGCCTCGGAATAGTCGGCGATGCCGCTGCGCGCCGGCGGCAGCGGCGAAAAATACGCTACACGCATTTCAGCGCACCAGCTCCACGGAAAGGTTCGATATCGGCAAGGGGATGCGAATGAGCAGCGGTGTGCGGGCCGCATCGCGGGCGAAAAAGATTTCCACGGTGAGCGAGGTCTTGGGGCCCGCGATGGCGGCGTTGACGTGATCGGTCACCACCTGCTTCCCGCCGCTGGCAATCGTCACCGCCCCGGTGTAGTCCAGCCGGACGGAATAGCTGGCCCCGAACAGCACCTGATCGGGCGGCGCCACCCGGCCCTGCCCCATCTCGCGCCGCACGAAGTAGACAAACGCCAGCGCATCGCGCGCGCAGGAATGCACGTCGATATCGGTGGACCCGCCGCCTTCGGGAAAGGTGGTGGTTCGGCGTGCCATGCCCTGCTGCGAGTCGAAGGTGATCTTCTCGCCGGTCTTCGTCGCGCCGTGCGCCGTGTCGCGCGTGAATTCCAGTGAGCAAAGTTCGGAGGTGGCCGAGGAATGAAATTTGTCGGTCAGCGAAAAAGCGGGCACGCCCGCCGTGATCGAAAGATCGAAGTTCCAGCCGCCGTCGTTCTTGGCCGCATGAAACGTGGCTTCACCGAGGCTCAGCCCGCTCGACCAGTTGATCGAATAGCGAAGGGTTTCGCCGGTGAACGGAAACCCGGTCTGCGCCGCCGAGGGCAGGGCGGCCAGGAGCAGCGCAAGCGGCGCGCAAAAAACCAACCGTCGGCAATGCCGCCACCGCACAGGCGGTGGGGAGATGGCTGCTGTCGTGGGGGGGCCCGGTTTCATTGGTGAGCGATCGTGGTCGAGCGGACCGGGCGCGAAAGTGGGGGCCGCTCGGCGACCTCGTGGAAAACCGCCAGCGTTTTTTGCGCCGTCTTCTGCCAACTGAAATGCGCCGCGCGCTGCAGCCCCAGCCGTTCCATACGGGCTCTCCATTCCGCGTCCAGGAGCACATCGGCGATGGCACGCACGATCTCGTCGAGCGCGTAGGGATCGAACAGCAGCGCCGCGCCATCCACCACTTCCGGGAGCGCCGACGTGTTGGAGCACGCCACCGCCCGGCCGCAAGCCATCGCTTCCAGCACGGGCAGCCCAAAGCCTTCGTAAAATGACGGAAACACGAAAAGGTCGCAGGCGTTGTAGAGCTGCAGCAGGTCGTCGTCGGAAACGAAGCCGGTGAACTGGATTCGGTCCGCGACTCCGGATTCGCTGGCGGCCGCGTGAACCTTGTCGGCGAACCAGGTCTCCTTTCCGGCCAGCACCAGGTTCTGCTTGAGTTGGGGAAATCCCCGTACCAGCCGCGCAAACGCCCGGATCAGCCCAACCTGGTTCTTCCGCGGCTGAAGATCACCTACCGAAAGCAGATACGGCGCCGAGATCGAAAACCGGTCGCGAACCGCGGCACTGGCACCGGCGCGGGAAATCGGACGAAACTCCGGGGCGGCGGCATTGGGCACCACCACCACCTTGTCCTCCTCCTCATCCCCGTAAACCTTCAGGATCGAGGAACGCGAAAACTCGCTGCCGGTGAGGATCCGGGCGGCATTCCGCACCGTGCGCCGCACCGTCCACTGCAACTGCCGCGCGCGCAACCCGGTGAAATACTCCGGATGCTCCAGAAAACTTACGTCGTGTACGCTGACTACCACGGGGACCGAACAGCCCACCGGCGCGGTGTATTGAACGTGCAGCAGATCCGGACGGTCTTCACGGACTTTCATTGCCAGATCGAAACCCAGCCGCAGGAAAGGGTTCCCCGCCACGCGGCGCGTCCGAATCGTACTTGGAATATAGCGGCACGCGTCGTCGACCGAGACGTACGCTACAAACTCGCAAACCCGATCGACGGCACCAAATGCGTTCAAAAGGCTTCGAACATAGACCTCGTTTCCGGTGAGGTGACGTCCGATAGCGTGAGCATCAACCGCGAAACGCATGGACCGTACCAGTATAGCGGACCGAAATGACTCCGGGCTGTGTTAAAAGTCCAAACTTTGCCAAGCTGTTTCCCATGTAAACTCCTTTTCCAGCAATAGCCTGCCAGCACTGCCGATCCGCGCCGCGAGAGTACTGCACGCCAGGAGCCGTGACACCGCCCGAGCGAATTCGGATGCCTCGTCGGCGAGCAGAAGGTGCTCTCCGGCACGCACCGGAAGCCCTTCGGCGCCCAGCGAAGTGGAGACTACCGGAAGCCCGGCCGCCCAGGCTTCCAGGATTTTCAGGCGAGTGCCGCTGCCGGCGAGAATCGGAACCACAGCGACCCGCGCACGCGCGATTTCACGGACGGCATCGTCCACCGGCCCCTGCACTTCGATTCGGGAATCGTTTTCCACGATGCGGCGAATCGCCTCCGGATTTTTCCCGATCAGCCGCCATACCAGCCCGGGCCATTCCGCTCGCAGACGCGGCCACACCGCGCTGTGGAAGAAGCGCACCGCCGATTGGTTCGGATGGTATTGCATGTTACCCGAGAAAACCACCGCCTCCTCATTCGTCTGCAGCGGGCGCCCCACCCGGGGAATCGCATTGGGGTAGACCGAAACTCGCGTCGCGGGCGCAATCGCGCGCACCCGCTTGGCATCCTCCATGGAGGGCGTCAACACCGCGTCGAACCTCGGCAGCCACTGTCTTTCCAGGTCGCCGCACGCCTGGCGGAACACGTGATGGGCGAAGCCCGACGGGTCGTGCTCCACCTGCGCACAACGCTGGTGCAGGTGGGATTCGATATTGTGCAGGTCGAGGATGACCCGCGCGCACGCCGACGCCATCTGCGCCTGGTATGGAGCGCACCAGAAGTGCTCGATGATGCCGACTTCGTAACAGCGGCCGGCCAGCGCCGCCGCGATCTCCCCATCAAAGCCGGCGAAGCGGTCCAACAGCGGCGGCACGCCGCGAGCCATCCTGCCGGCATTGCGCCAGGCCCGCGCCACGAGATCGGCGCGATGGGCCGGCAGGTCCACAACGTCCACTCGCCGGACGAGCCCCTGCGGCAACTGGCGGCCCGGATCGGGAGCGCCGGGTTCGCGGAAAACGATCAGGTCAATTTCGCGATCGCGGCGCAGATAGTGCAGGAGCGATGCCGTCCGCAGCGCTCCGCCGCCGGCAAGCGGGTAGGGCGTCTCCGGCGCCAGCACCACCGCCGAACGCGGTTCAGTCGGCAAAGCGCCTCCGGGCATCGCGATAGACTCCGTAGGTCAGGCGGGCAGTGTGCTCCCAGGTGAACTGCCGCGCCCGCGCCAGCGAACCGGCGCGACGGGTGGCGATCGATTCGGGATTTTCGGCGATGCCGCGCATGGCCCGCGCCAGCTCCTCAACCGTGGTCGCGTAGACCGCCTCTTCGCCCGCCACTTCCGCGACCGCCGGCGTGGCGATCACCGGCGCGCCGCATTGCATAGCCTCCAGCACGGGGAGCCCGAACCCTTCATAGAGCGATGGATACACCAGCGCGAGCGCGCCGGAGTAAAGCTCGGGCAGCGCCTCATCGCGGACCTCGCCCAACAGGCGCAGTCCGGGCTCTTCGGCGACTGGCGGAAAATCCGCGCGTCGCCGGCCGGCGATCACCAGGTCCACCCGATAGCGGCGGCGAACCGTTCGCCAGGCGTCGAGCAGGGCCGCAATATTCTTGCGGGGTTCGAGCGTGCCGACGAACAGGAAATAGGGAATGCCCTGGAAGACGGTCGGAGCCGTGGGCTGGAACCACGGCGCGGCCGCTTCCGGAATCGATACCACCCGGTCCGGTCGGAGGCGGAAGCGCTCGATGGCCTGCTTGCGGACCAGTTCCGTGGGCGTGATGATCATGGTGGCGAGCCCCAGTTCAAATAACACTGGAGTGCGCCGGCGGACTCGCCCGGCCGCATGGTGCCAGTGCTCGTTCATCCAGGGAGACAGGTCGTGTAGCGTCATCACGCTGGCCCGTCGGGCCAGGTACGGGACCGCGAAATCCGGTCCGTGCACCAAGTCCGCCCGTAGACGCGAGGCTTCCCGGGACAGACCCCACAACCACCAGCGCCGCTCGGCCGCATTGCGCGGACCGCCGCCGCGCCGCAGATTCGGCGGTGCTCCCACCGGCATGCGGAACGGCTGATCCGAAGTCAGGTAGAATTCGTCGTCCGGAAAGCCGCGCGCCAGCGACAGCGCCAACTCCGTCGTATAACGCAGCAGTCCGCCGCTCGAAAGGGACAGGGGAGCAGCCTCGATCGCTACGCGCATGGAGTCGAAAAAAGAACCGCGCGCCTAGCGGGCCCCGTATTGGCTCTCGTAGTAAGTGCGGTACTCGCCGCTGCGGACGCGCGCTACCCAGTCCACGTTCGTTCGGTACCATTCGATCGTCCTGGCGAGACCCGCATCGAAATCCATCACTGGCGACCAGCCCGTCTCCCGCATGAGCTTTTCGCTCGAAAGGGCGTACCGCCGATCATGGCCCGGGCGATCCGTCACGTAGCGGATCAGGCTTTCGGGCTGCCCGGTAAGCGCCAGAACCTTGCGCACTACTTCCATATTCGTCAGCGAACGGTTGCCGCCGATGTTGTAGATTTCCCCGTCGCGCCCTTTACGCAGCACCGCCAGGATCCCGCGGCAATGATCGTCCACATACAGCCAGTCGCGCACCTGCATGCCGTCCCCGTACACCGGCAGGGGGCGGTCCTCGTAGGCATTGGCGATCATCAGCGGGATCAGTTTCTCGGGAAACTGGTAAGGACCGTAGTTATTCGACGCCCGCGTAATGATCACCGGCAATTGAAACGTCACGAAATAGGAACGCACCAGCAGGTCCGCGCCGGCCTTCGATGCGGAGTACGGGCTGCTGGGCTGCAACGGAAATTCCTCCGTGGCTTCGAGCGGCTGTGCCAGGCTGCCGTACACCTCGTCTGTCGATACTTGCAGGAACCGTTGCAGCTTGTGTTGGCGCGACGCCTCGAGCAGCGTGAAGGTGCCCCGCAGGTTGGTCTGAATTACCGGCTCGGGAGTCAGAATGCTGCGGTCCACGTGCGATTCCGCGGCGAAGTGCACCACCGCGTCCGGCGAGTCCTCGCTGAAGGTCCGGTCCACCAGGGCCTCGTCGCAGATGTCACCGTGCACGAACCGGTAGCGGGGATTCTTGGCCACCGGAGCCAGGTTCTCCAGGTTGCCTGCATAGGTGAGCTTGTCCAGGTTGGTGACGCCCCAGTCGGTTTCCGCGATCACGAGCCGGACAAACGCCGACCCGATGAAGCCGGCCCCCCCAGTAATGAGCAGTTTCATGATTCGATCAGAACCTGGGGGCCAGCGAGCTATGCCCCCTATTTATGCTGCGTCTCCCAGTCGTAGTTGATCGACGGGTCGTTGTACGGAATGCGCCCTTCGTCCTTGGGATTGTAGAACCGGTCCGTCATGTAGACCAACAGCGATTCTTCTCCGCCGATGATCTTGTAACCGTGGCCCACTCCCGGGGGAATCAGGATCTGCCACGGACGCAGCCCGCCCGCATAAACCGTATTGCGGCGCCCGAACGTGCTCGACCCGGTCCGCAGATCGACCAGCACCACCTGGAACATGCCTTTCACCGGTGTCCAGCAATCGGTCTGGTGCAGATGAAAGTGAAAAGCCTTGATGGTGCCGGCATAGTTCAACGCGGCCGACACCTGGCTCGTCTCGGCCGGAAAGCGCGCCGCCAGCCCCTGCCCGAAGCGCTGCACTTCGAGAAAATAGCCGCGATCGTCGGGGTAAAGCGCCAGCGGCTGTATGGCCACTCCGGCAATCAGCTCGGGCGAAGCCGGCGAGCCGATTACCGCGCCGATGCCTTTCGGGCATTCGGGAATGGCGAGATGCAGGTCCTCAAACGAAGCCAGATAGCGCGGCGCGGACTCGCGGACCGGTTCGGCTCCCATCAGACGCTGACCGTTCCTTCCGCGACGGCCGCCGGATGATCTTCCCTGCTGCGCGATTGCGCTACCAGGTTGGCGGCGCGCAACAGCGATTCGAACGTGCCCGCATCCGTCCACCAGCCGTCCAGAAAGGAGAAAGTCATGTTTCCTTCGCGGATGTAGGCGTTGTTCACGTCCGTGATCTCCAACTCGCCGCGGCCGGAAGGTACCAGCGTCTTGATCTTGTCAAACACCGTGGCATCGTACATATAGACACCCGTAACGGCATAGTTCGACTTGGGATGCCTGGGTTTTTCTTCAATGCCGGTGATCTTCGCGCCATCCACTTCCGCCACGCCGAAACGCTCGGCATCCTGCACTTCCTTGAGCAGGATGTGGGCTCCCGAAGCCTGCTGGCGAAACCGCTCCGCCGCGTCCCATAGCCTGGCTTCGATAATGTTGTCGCCCAGCACCACGCAGATCTTCTGCCCGTCGGCGAAGTGTTCGGCCAGCGCCAGGGCGTCGGCAATGCCGCCTTCTCCCTCCTGGTACGTGTAGTTGATGTGCTTCAGCCCGAACTGTTTTCCGTTCGCCAGCAACCGGAGGAAATCGCCCGAGTTCCTCCCCCCGGTGACGATCATGATGTCGCGAATCCCCGCATCCACCAGGGTCTGGATCGGATAATAAATCATCGGCCGGTCATAGATCGGCAACAAGTGCTTGTTGGTGATCTTAGTCAGAGGGAACAGCCGGCTGCCGGTTCCGCCTGCCAGAACGACGCCTTTCATCTCAGATACTCATCATACAACGCGGTGCTGCCCGCCAAGGCCCACTACCTGGTAATCTGCACGAAACCGGACACATCGCCCTCGGCTGCGGCGAGCGATAGCAGGGCCCGCCAGATCGCCAGCCGCGCCAGCGAATCGTCGATCTCGGCCTGGGTACGCAACCGCTGCGCCTCCGCCACTTCCACCAGGTTGCCCAGGCCCGCCCGGTAACGCGCCGTGGCCTGCTGCTCGCTGGCGCGCGCGGCTTCCACTTGCACCGGGATATTGGCGGCCACGCGCCGGGCTCCGGCCAGCGCGGCGCGGGCCCGCTCGGTGGCCCCGGTCACATCCTGCACCACCTGGTCGTACCGCGCCTGCTGCTCGCGTTCCCGGTAGCGTTCCACCTGCTTGCGGGCCTTGATGGCAGGCAAGTCGAACAAGGGAAAGGTGACCGTAAACCCGATTCCCCAGTTCTGAATGTTCGGGCCCAGGCCGCTGGCCGCTCCCCCCGTCGAGCCGTCCGGCTGAACGCCTGTGCCGCGCGCATAAACCGTGCCTTCCAGGTTGAAGCGCGGAGCCCAGGAACGATCGAGCACCTTCTCCCGCGCCTGCGCTTCCGCCACCGCTTCTTTCTGGGCAAGGGCCGCCGGGTGCGCCGCCGCCTCGTGGTCCGCTGGCAGCAGCGACTCCGCGGGCAGGTCGAGCAGTTTGCCGGCCTGCACGGAAACCTGCGAAGGCGGCACCCCCAGCACCTGCCCCAGTGCCGCGCGGCCGATCGCCACCGCCTGTTCCGCCTGGATCAACTGGGTCTCCGCCATCGCCAGTTCGGCCTGCGTCCGCGACAGATCGGCGCCCGGCCGCAGCTCGCTGTTCACCAATGCCCCGACCACGTCCTTCAGGATCCGCGCTCGTTCGACTCCCGCCTGCGCCGCTTTCACCGTCTGCTGCGCCGCCAACAGCGTGAGGAACGCATCCGCCGCGGCGGCCGTGGCATCCAGCCGGGTCACTCCTACCTCCGCCGCCGCCCGGTCTTTGGTGGCCCGCGCGGCCTCCACGTTCGCGCGGCGCAGCCCGAAATCGAACGGCTCCCACTGCACCGTCGTCCCGACCGCCGTGCCCCACACACTTTCAAGCGAATTGGTGCGCAGGACCGGTCCGGAGATCGAAGGGAACACGCCGGCCTGCGGCAGTATCATCCCGAAAACATTATTGTGGGTGGCGCGATTGAGTTGGATTCCCACATCGGCGTGAGGCAGGTACGCGGTGCGGGCCACATCGATTGCGGCCGTGGCTGCCGCTACCTCCTCCATCGAGGCGCGCACCGCGGGGTATCGCGTCGAGACGTCTTGTACCACCTGCTCGAGTGTGAGTTGGGCGAAGGCAGGGGACAGTGAAACCCCTAGCAGGGCAAAACGCAGCACGGTTCTGATCATGGCGGATGAATCATAGTAACGGATTATGCGGCGCGCGCACCCTGAGTGGTCCTCAGTGGTCCTCTTTTTGGATCACCGGCGCCGCCTCTCCCTCCACCACCGGCCGCGGCGGCTTGCACGCGTTCAGCCGGATGCTGAACGCCGCGACCTTCGACCATCGCTCCCCCTGGCGGTGTTCGAGATGGTAGGACTGCGACGCGCGGTCGGCGCGCAGGCGCCACCCGCTCGAGGGCGCTGCAACGCGCCGGAGTTCGAGCGGCTTATTGCTGGTCTGGCGGATGCTCCACGAATCGCCGCCATCGGGAGACTCATACAACTCGTAGCGGTCCCCATCGCTGCCCTGCCCCCGATCCACCACCAGGCTGCCGCTGTCCTTCGCGCTGAAGAAGAACTGCTGCACCATTCCATAGCGGCTTTCCCGCCCCTCCGAGAAGATGGGCCGCAGCCGCCACGTCTTGCCCCCGTCGGAAGTGGCCAGGATGAACGGGTCCTGAGGCAGCGGCGAGAGCGTCTCTCCACTGGCCCATCCGTTCTCTCCATCGATGAACTGGATGCGATCCACGCCCGCACCGCGGATGTGTTGATGCGCTTCCCGCCATGTCTGGCCGTCGTCGTCGCTGGTCAGCAACACCGGATACAGGGTTACCGAGGACGAGTGGATGTTGCCGCCCACGAAAATCTTGCTCCCCACCGCTTCCACCGCACTCAACTCGAGGTACATTGCACACGGATCGTCTTCGGTGCAGGACAACCCCGCCCACTGGATGTCCTCGGCGGCACATTGCCAAGGCAAGGTAACGGCCTTGCCTGAGTAGGTCATCACCGCGGGTGCGGATGGCGCGGCCCCGGACGGAGCGGGCGCCGGAGGCTGTTCCTGGCTCCATACGGCGCCGGCACAAGCGAGAATTGTGAGCTGCGCAATCGCCCGGTATGACTCCATCTTTCTTCCCATGTTACGCCGCGTCCGTCACTAGCCACAAAGGGCTACCCTCAAAACGGCCGCGAACCAGTTGAAACCTGTAACTTCCACACGGGGTTGCGGCGTCTAGAAATTAAATCCCCGTTACGACAGCGGGCGCACTCACCCCTATCACCCAATTGCGCCCGCTTTTTCGAATCAAACTTCGGAAGCCCCCCGCAACGCAGACACGTGTTCCGCCCTAATCCTCGGAAATCCCCTCAAACAAAACGGTGCTCACATACCGCTCGGCCGTATCCGGAAGCACCGTGACGATCGTCTTGCCCGCGAACTCCGCTAGACTCGCCAGCCGCACCGCCACCGCCACTGCGGCGCCACACGAAATCCCCCCGAGGATCCCCTCCTCTTTCGCCATCCGTCGCGCCATCTCGATCGACTCTTCGTTCGTCACCAGTTCCATGCGATCGACCATGGACAGATCCAGCGTGTCCGGAATAAACCCTGCTCCAATCCCCTGCACCTTGTGAGGTCCCGGTCGCATAGGCTGTCCGGCGAGGTGCTGCGTAATCACCGGGCTGGTTACTGGTTCGATCCCTACTGAAACAATCTTCTTCCCCTTCTCCCCCTTGATGTACCGCGACACGCCGGTGATGGTGCCGCCCGTCCCGATGCCCGAAACCAGCACGTCGATTTCCCCTTCCGTGTCTTCCCAGATTTCGGGACCGGTGGTGCGCTGGTGAATTTCCGGATTCGCCGGATTCTTAAACTGCTGAAGAAGCACGAACCGGTCGGGAGCGGAAGCGACGATCTCCTCGGCTTTCCCGATCGCTCCGGCCATTCCCTGCGAGCCGGGAGTGAGTTCGAGCCGCGCGCCCAGCGCCCTCAGCACCTTGCGGCGCTCGATGGACATGGTCTCGGGCATCGTCAGGGTGATCGGATAGCCGCGCGCCGCCGCCACGAACGCAAGCGCAATCCCGGTGTTGCCGCTGGTCGGTTCGATCAGTTCCTTGCCGGGTTTGAGAACGCCGCGCTTCTCCGCGTCCCAAACCATCGCGGCGCCGATTCGATCTTTCACGGAATACGCCGGATTGCGGCCCTCGACCTTAGCCAGCACGATCGCTTTGCTGCCGTTGCCAACGCGATTCAAACGGATCAGTGGAGTGCGGCCGATGCTGAATGAATTGTCTTCGTAAGCTCTCACTCAAATCTCCCAATTGTGCACAAACTGAGTCTGCTTTTCGGCCCACCGGTGCTTCAGGTCGGCAAACGTCGTGTGGTCCAGGACCGACGAAATGGCCTGATCTACCTGCTGCCACACGCTGGTAAACGGAGTCTCGGCCCTCTGCCGTCCGCGGTTCTTTCCCTGGGGACCATCAATGAAGCGCACCACCTCGCCCACCGAGATCGTCTCCGCCGGGCGCGCGAGCAGATAACCGCCCTCGGCCCCCCGGCGCGACTCTACGAATCCACCCTGCTTCATGCTGGCCAGGATCAGCTCCAGAAACTTCTGCGGGATCTTCTGGCGCCGGGCGATATCGGCGATCCGCACCGGCTCGCCGCCCGGACGCGATGCCAGATCGAAGATCGCCTGCAGCGCATATTCACCTTTTACGGATATGGTCATTGGGATCGGACGCGGAATCACCCGCATCCCCGTAGAGATTGTACCGCCCCGGCTCCGCCGATGGCGGCGCGCATCCACGGTTCAGACCAGGCACACGTGGATTTACGTCCGGCGGCCCTTACTCGTTGCGCAGGGTTCGTGACGGGTCGAGATGGAGGATGCGCAGGGCCGGCGCCAGGCTCGCTGCCACGGCCACCAGCAGCAGCACGGCCGCGGTGACCGCAAACGTAATCGGATCCATCGGGCGTACGCCCCACAACAGGTGTGCCAGGAACCGCACCGCGACCATCGAAAGGCCCAGGCCCGCGGCGATTCCACCGGCCGCCAGTGCCACCCCCGGCCGCACGGCGTTTACCATTGCCTGCCGCGCGGTCGCGCCGAGCGCCATCCGCACACCCAATTCGTGCCGCCGCTCCGCGATCGATTGCGAGATCACACCATAAATGCCGATGGCCGCGAGCAGCAGCGCCAGGGCTGCAAATACCGAGAACACGATGGCATTGAATCGTTCGCCGCGAATGCCCTCGAGTTGCAATTCGTCCATCGTTTGAAAGCCGGTGATCGGCAGCAGCGGATCGATACTCGCCACCGCCGAACGCACTTCCCGCTCGACCAGTCCCTTCGCCGCCGCGGTGCGGACTACCCAGTGGGGTGCGAACCACGTGTGGATCACCTGCAGGAAGCCATCCGAAGTCTGCGCCGCCGGCAGGTACAGCGTGGGGTCCATCGACACGGGCCCGCCCGCGCTCGAAAGTCCGCTGTGCTGCTGCAAGTCGCCCACCACGCCCACGATCTCACGCGGCTCCCGCCCGGCCTCCAGTTGACGTCCGATCACGTCTTCACCCGGGAAGAATCTCGCCGCGAACGCCTGGCTCACCACCGCCACCCGTGCGCTCGTCGCCGTGTCCGTGTCGCCGAAGTCGCGGCCGCGCAGCAGCGGTACCCGGATCGTGCCGAAGTAGCCGGGCGTCACGTAGACCGCTTCGGTCATATGCCGCTCGGCGTGCGCGCCGTCCAGAACCCGAAAGGGATAATTCAGCGGCCTTTGATATGGCAGTGTGAGCGCCACCGCCGCGGACTCTACGCCTGGAATCCGCCGGATTCGCGCCAGGCTGCGGGTGTACAGGCTGTTGACCCGCTCGCCGGTTTGATAGCGCGCATCCTGGAGGGAAACTTGCGCGGTGATCACGTGGTGCGGGTCGAAACCCGGACTGCGGCCGTTCAGATACATCAGCGTTCGCACCAGCAGTCCCGCGCTCACCAGCAGCACCAGGCTGAGCGCCACTTCTCCCGCCACCAGCGCGTGCCGCGTCCACCCGCGCCGCGAACCGGCGCCGCCCCGACCGCCTTCCACGAGCACGGTTCGGATGTTGACCCGGCTGGTCTGCAAGGCCGGCACGAGGCCGAAGATCAAGCTGGTCGCCACCGCCATCGCCAGCATCGCTCCCAATACCCGGATATCCAACTCAATCGGATTCCAATAGGGCAGGCTGCCCGCCGCCAGAAGCTTCAACCCGTCGATCGCAAACCAGCCGATCCCCACGCCCAGCGCCGATCCGGCCAATCCCAGCAGGCCGCTCTCCACCAGCAGTTGACGCACGATCGCACCGCGGCTGCCGCCCAATGCCATCCGCGTTGCAATTTCGCGGGCGCGCACGCCCGAGCGGGCCAGCAGCAGGCTGGCCACGTTCACGCAACCGATGAGCAGCACTACCACCACCGCTCCCCAGGTCAGCACCACCACGTTGCGAACCCCCGTGGTGAGCCCGCGCTGAAACGGCACGATCCGCTGCTCGATCTGCGCTCCCCGCGGGGCGTCCGCCCCCAGGAGCAGTCGCGGGTCGATGGCTTTCACTTGTGCCGCCGCCACCGCCCAAGTGGCACCCGGCTTCACCCGCGCCACCACCTGGTAGTTGGCATCGCCTCCTTCCCCGGCGCGCGACGGGCGAAGCGGCGTCCACAAATCCACCGGAGCGGAATCTCGAAACTCGCCCGGCATCACTCCGATCACCGTGTAGAGTTCGCCCCGCAGGTGAATGGTACGGCCAACTGCCGCGGGGTCGCCGCCAAAGATACGCTGCCAGAACGCGTGGCTCACCACCGCTACCCTCGGCCCGTTCGGCACGTCTTCCGCGCGCAGGAACTCGCGCCCCAGCTGCGGGGCTGTTCCCAATACCCCGAAGTAGCCCGCCGAAACCCGCTTTTGCCTTATGTATTCAAGATGGCCTTCGCCGAAAAAATTGGCGCCGTTCTCGGCCGCGAATGCCGCCGTCTCGAGCGCCGGAACACGATCGCGAACCGCTTCAAACTGCGCCGCGCTCTGCGCGTCGTCGATTCCCGAAGCCCCGATCCGGTGCCAGGCGGTCTCCACCAACGCCAACCGTTCCGGATGCGCATACGGTACTGTTTGGAGAACCACAGCATCCAGAACGCTATAGATCGCGGTATTCAGCCCGATACAGAGCGCCATCGTGCCTAGTACCGCCAACGCGAAAAGTGGATGATTACGCATCTGTCGAAAAGCGAACCGGCAGTCATTCCCCAGTGCCATAGGGACTGAAATAGCAATCCCCAGTCCGCCCGAGACGCACACCTGAGCCATTGATTCTTCAGATGGTTAGTACCCCGATCTGGCTCCCGAACTGTCCGCCTGCGGGACTGGCAAGACAGCGATCGCGAACCAACGTACGATACCTTACAACGCATGAATATCCATCCGATTTTAAGTTTGTACTATCAGTACTACTCGATTAAGCTAGAAACAGGCGAACTTGGCGGTTCGGCCCCCTAACTCAGAGTTTGAGTAACTGATTCCAGACGTGAGGGATTGTGTATATGGACCACAAACCGCGTGAACAATCCGTGTCCGCCTTGCTGGTGGGTGCATACGAAAAAGACCGGTTGCTCATTCATGAGATCTTCCGCAAGCCCGGCTGGCGGCTGTTCGAGGCACAGGATCGCAAGCGGGCGATGTACTGCCTCGAGCGGAATCCAGTGCAGGTCGTGATCGCGGAAGCCGACGTTCCTAAGTGGAACTGGCATCATGTACTGAACGACTTGCGGCAGATGGCACAACCTCCGCAGTTGATCGTCACCTCGCGACACGCGGACGACTATCTCTGGGCGGAGGCGTTGAACATCGGTGCCTACGATGTTCTGCCGCAGCCGTTCCAGCGCGACGAAGTCGAGCGCGTAGTTACTTCCGCCCGGCGCCATTTTGAATCCGACCACTTGCGCGAGCGTCCCACCGCCTTATCTGCCCTCGGCGCCGCCTGACCCAAACTGTTCTGACTGGCTTATAAGTCCCCGATCCGCAAAGTCACATCGGATTTTGCCCAAACGGCTTCGAACTCGCGGGCCACCCAGGCGGCGTCTTCGCTTCGGGATTGCGCCTGGAGTGCCTGCATCAGGCCAAACAGCATTCTTCCGTTGCGGGGCGAGCGCCCGATCCCCGTCCGAAACACGCTTTCCGCTTCGGAGGCGTTGCCTGCCTGCAGCAGCGCCGCACCGAGTGATTCCCGAATCGGGTAATACCACGCTGGAGGCTCGTCGTAGACCAGCCGATCCTGCATCTCCACCGCGCGGCGCCAGTGCGGGACCGCCGCCGCCGGCGCATCGGCCGTTCTTGCGGCCAGGATCTCCGCCGCCACGGCCAGCACATCCATGGCCTTGTTCTGGCCCCACGGCGCATCCGCCGGCATCGCCTGTCGCAGCGTTTCGAAAGCATCGCGCTCGCGCCGGGCTCCGGCGAGGTCGCCTTTCGCAGCCAGGGCCAAGGCTCGGGAGTACCGCCATATGGCCGTCGCGTCCTTCATGCCGTCCTTCGGCGCCGAAGCTTCGAGCACCCGGTCCCACTCGCCGAATCGCACCAGCGCGAACAGCGAAAACGGCAGGAACATGTCCGCCATCTCCGGCATCGTTTCCTCCATCGGAGCCAGTTCCCTGGTGAATGTCTCCGCCGCGCGCAGCGCATCCTCCCTCCGCCCCTGCATCATCCGCGCGTACAGAACGAAATGGAGATTGTGGATAAAGTACGGCATGTACGTGCCGGCTCGGACATTGCTTGCCGCGAAATATTCCCTGTCTACCTCCGCGGCGCGTTCGTTGAGCGAAGCGGCCATCTCCCAGTCGCCCAGCACCACCCAGATGTGCGCCGGCATGTGGACGATGTGTCCCGCCCAGGGTACCAGCCCCATCAGTCGCTGTGCGCTGGGAACCGCCCGCTCCGGATCGGGCGAAGATTCCACCGCGTGGATGTAATAGTGATTCGCCCCAGGGTGCTCCGGCCAGCGCCGCAATACTTCCTGCAAAGCGCGTTCGGCCTCCGGGACCCCCGCCGCCGGCTTGCCGTCCGCCGTGTACCAGTGCCATCGCGCGGCGATCATCAGGCTTTCCGCGTACACCGTGAGCGCATCCAGATCGTCCGGGTACCGCTGCGCCACCGCCCGCATCGCGTCGATGTAGGCGGACGGCCGGTATTCCGGGCACCAGGTCGCGGCTGCCCGCAGCCACGCCCGCTCCCGTTCCGGTGCGGCCGTCAGCTTCAACCCGGCAGTCGCCGCGGCGCACGCTCCTTTCAGGTCGTAACTGGGATCGCCGTCCATGTTGATATACGGGCCTTGCGACATAGCCATTCCCCAGTACGCCATGGCCGCTTGAGGATCCAGTTCGGACGCCTTGCGGAACGACCGCAGGGCCTCGTACCGGTTGAACCCGTACAGCAGCGTTAGCCCCTGGTTGAAGAACTGCTGCGCCTCCGGGCTCCGCGTGGCAATCGGATGCTTCCAGATGCCCAGGCCCTTATATAGGACCACCGGTGTTTCGGAAACCGGCCCGCCGCCGTGTTGCTGCGCCAGTGCGAGCCCCGCCCCGCAAAGGAACACCAAGAAATTCCGTGTCATTCCTACGCCCCTCCTGCGGACGAAAATACCATACCCGTCCCGCCGCCGCGGCCACCTCGGCTGGCCGGCATAGCAAAATGATTGAACTTTTTCCCTGCCACTCCGTCTCATACTGCTTGGAGGTGCCATGAAGCTGTTCCTGTGTGTCATGCTGGCGATGTTTCTGGCGTTCGCCGCCGCCGCCGCGGATGCGAGCGGCAAGTGGTCCGGAACCTTGCAGCAGGAGAGCGGTGAGGACGGCTCGGCGTTCGTCATTCTGAAGCAGGACGGCGCCATTCTCACCGGCAGCGGCGGTCCGAATGAAACCGAGCAATGGCCGTTTCAGAACGGCAAGGTCGCGGGCGATAAAGTCAGTTTCGAGGTCAAATCCCCCGATGGCATAGTTTACAAATGCGAACTGACGCTCGCCGGCGACAGTCTCGCCGGTGATGTGGTGGCAACCGGTCCCGATGGCCGCCCCTTGAAAGGCAAACTGCAACTGGCGCGCATGAAATAGCCGGTCCCCGGGATCCGTCCGGGCACCGCGCAATGTCCTGTAAGTGACTCGATGCTAGGAGCGTATTCATGAAGTTACTCGTGTGCGTAGTACTGGGAGCGATGTTGGCCTTCGCCGCCGCTGCGGCCGACGTCACTGGAAAATGGAGCGGCAGCTTCAGCGCCGAAGGCGGTGAGGGCGGTAGTGCCTATGCCGTTCTCAAGCAGAGTGGAACCGGGATCAGCGGTACCGCCGGCCCCGACGAGAACCAGCAGTGGCAGATTCAGAAGGGCAAGATCGAAGGCAACCGCCTCTCGCTCGAAATCAAACACCCCGAAAACGGGTCCGTGTACAAGGTGGATCTTACCGTCACGGGCGATAGCATGAAGGGTGACATGATGGCTTCCATGCCGGACGGCGGAACCATGAAAGGTAAGATGGAGCTGACCCGCGTAAAGTAAGTCGGCTGTCCCGGGTCCGTTTCCAACCAGTAAGTCCGGCCGGCCCGCCGTTCCCGCAGGCAACCGCGCGGGAGCGGTCGAGGCCTGGTTTCCCCGGGCCTGCTGTCTACTCTCTCAACTGATCGCGCGTGGGCAGCCGCATGGCAACTGACGCTGACGTCGCGCAGAGTTGCCGATGATAGGGGAGTCGAACTTGGACGACAATCTCGGCCTCGCCCTCACCAGCAACAGCAGACCGCGTCGCCTCGCCGCGGCAACTTCATCAGCGTAACGGAATTCCGGGCCCACTGGCGCCGGTGATGCGCACGGGCATCGGAAACCTCTACACCGCCCCCCCCGCCTGGCGGGCGCCGCCGCGGCCCTATGATTAAAACGGAAGCGAATGGCCAGGCCGGGCGGTCCGGCGCAGACGATGCATTGAATATTGATGGAACACGCGTTAAGATCGAACCAGCATGACGGACAGAGCGGGATGTACGCGCGGCTTGCGCGGCGGTGAATGCCGCGGGGCGTAGACGGAATGCGGGAACTGCGTCGCAATATCGCTTTTGGGATCTTCGGCGGCGGCTTCATCGGTTCGCTGATCTCGTTTCTTTATCCCGTCATCCGGTTCCTGAATCCCCCGGCCGTTTCAGAAGCCTCGGTCAACGAGGTGGTGGACGGGAAGGCACAAGACCTCCGCCCGAACAACGGCAAGATCGTCAAATTCGGGACACAGCCCGTTCTGCTCATCCGGCTCACGCAATCCGACTGGCGCGCCTTCTCCGCGATTTGCACCCATCTGGGCTGCATCGTCCAGTACGATGGGGAGCGCAAGCTGATCTGGTGCGCCTGTCACAACGGTCAATATGATCTGAACGGAAAAGTCATTTCAGGACCACCACCCGCTCCATTGAAGGAGTTAACGGTTCATTTGCGTGGGGACGAGGTGGTGATCTCCCGCACCTGACGCAAACGAGCGCGCCATGCTACCCATCGAGCCACGCGATCGCCGAAAGAGAACCGTCGCGAGCTGGTTTCAGGAGCGGCTGGCTTGGGACTCCATCCGGGAGTTCATTGCGCATAAAACGGTGCCGGTCCATTCGGGCACCCTCTGGTACACATTTGGCGGCATCACCCTATTCCTTTTCTTAGTCCAGGTCATCACTGGCATTCTGCTGCTGGTGTACTACCGCCCGACACCCACGGACGCTTACGAGAGCGTGCAATTCATCGTGACCCGGGTGGCGTTTGGCTGGCTGATTCGATCCATCCACAGTTGGTCGGCGAACCTGATGATCCTGGCGGCGTTCGTGCACATGTTCAGCGTGGCGTTTCTGCACGCCTACCGGAGGCCGCGCGAACTGGTTTGGCTCAGCGGGGTGGGGCTGCTTGCGCTGGCCTTGGCGTTCGGGTTCAGCGGCTACCTGCTGCCCTGGAACACGGTCTCCTTTTTTGCCACGAAGGTCGGCACCGATATGGCTAACTTCGTGCCGGGGGTCGGCCCTACCCTGGGCCGCTATCTGCGGGGAGGCAACACGGTTGGCGGCGCCACGCTGACCCGCTTTTTCGGATTTCACGTGGCCGTTCTGCCGGCCTTGACTTCGCTTTTCCTCCTTTTCCATCTGGGCTTGATTCAGAAGTTCGGCATCAGCACGCCGCCGTGGATCGAGAAGCGCCTTGACCGTGCTGCCGGGAAACCTTCGCATATGCCCTTCTTCCCCGATTTCTTTCTGCATGAATTGATGGTCTGGTACGGTGCGCTGGCGCTCCTGGGCATGTTGGCGGCTTTCTTTCCGTGGGAATTGGGCCAGAAAGCCGACGCCTTTGCCCCCGCTCCAGCGGGCATCCGGCCGGAGTGGTATTTCCTGGCACCGTTCTACACCCTCAAATTAATCCCCGGCCACGTTTTTGGTATTGAGGGGGAGGTTGTGGGGATACTCGGTTTTGGGCTGCTGGCCATCTGGTGGGCGGCGCTTCCATTCTGGGGCGCCCGCCCCAATGGGGCCGTGCGAAGCCGGCTGGTGACCGGCGCAGCAGTGGCATTGCTAGCCTATCTCGCCACATTTTCTCTGCTGGGGTATTTGCGATGAAATACGCGGTTCTACTCCTGCTGGCGGAGCTCCTGTTGCCCGGGAAGGACTCGTGTTTCGACTGCCACTCCCAAATGACGGGCAATTTGCAGGCACCGGCTATTGTGTTTCGGAGCGGCACGCATTTCCAGCACGGATTCACTTGCGCCGCTTGCCACGGCGGCGACCCCAATTCCGACGATCCCCAGGCGGCCATGAGCAAGGCTCACGGATTCGTGGGCGTGCCCCCCCGTACAGCGATTCCGAAACTCTGCGCCGGATGCCACAGCGATCCGAATTTCATGCGAAAGTACAATCCATCCGAGCGAGTGGACCAATATTCCGAGTACCTGACAAGCACGCACGGCCAGCGGCTCGCGAAGGGGGACACCAGGGTGGCTACCTGCATCGATTGCCACAGCGTCCACAACATTCTCCCCGTGCACGACCCGATGTCGCCGGTCTACCCGCTGAACCTGCCTAAGACCTGCGCACATTGCCACGCGGACCCGGCTCACATGGCTCCCTACCAGATCCCAACCGACCAGTACGCAAATTATCTGAAAAGCGTGCATTGGGAAGAGGTCTCCCAACGTGGTGATCTCTCCGCGCCGACTTGCGCCACCTGTCACGGCAACCACGGAGCCAAACCGCCAGCCGTTGCTTCCGTGGGCGCGGTGTGCGGCAACTGCCACAGCTTTGAAGAGCAACTGTTCCAGAAGAGCCCGCACCAACCCGTGTTTTCCGCCATGCCCACCGGAGCCTGCGTCGTCTGCCACAGCAACCACGCCATCCTGAAGGCGACCGACCAGATGCTGGGCGGCAAGGACGCAGTCTGCAAACAATGCCACGATTCGGACTCTGCCGGCGGACAGATTGCAGCGCAGATGGCCGCTCTGATAGTCAATCTCCAGAACCGGATCGCCGCGGCCGATGCGCTTCTGGATCAGGCGCAGAATTCGGGTGTGGAGGTGTCGGACGCCATCCTGCGCCAGCGAGATGCACGCCAAAGCCTGGTCAAAGCGCGAGCGAACGTGCACGCGTTTGCCTTCCAGGAGGTGAGCACGGCGGCGCAGGAGGGCCTGTCGATCGCCGCCGAGGATTACAGAGCCGGACAGGCTGCGCTGCACGAGCGGGACGTCAGACGCTTCGGCCTGGTCGCTTCCCTGGCGGCGATCTCGGTCACGCTGGTGGGCCTCTGGTTGATGATCCAGTGGCGCAAACAGCGCCGGACTTGAATCGAGGCGCTACCGTTGGGCCCCTCCGGCCGGGTTTCTGCTCGTGCTCTTCTGAAGAATCCAAGGCAGCAGAATCAGCGCGCCTCCGAACAGGAACAGCGAGGCAAACAGGGACAGGGTTTGGCCGTGGAGTAAATCCTGCACCGCGAGCTTATAGCCGGTGAAGGCCAAGAGCGGGTAGACCAGCCAGACCGCCTCGAATCGCCCCCATTTCGTTCCGCTCCAGGCCATCAGCAGGGCCCATGCTGTCAGCATGCCGGTGCGCGTGGTGGGACAGAACGCCGAGAGCTGGGATGGGGCGCCGGGGCCGCCGCAAAGCGCCGCCAAGGCGCCTACGGAGATTCCCGTGGCAATACAGGCGCAGTTGGCCGCCAGCAGCAGGACCACCAACCGGCGGGGCCACGGCCAACTGCCGGTTCGTGGGCTCCGCCAGGCCAGCGCGTAGGCCAGGACGGCGGCGGCCGCGGCGGCGCGGGCCTCCGGTGGTAGCGGAACCCAAACCGCTCTGGCTGGCAGCAGACGCGCCGCCGTCCACTCCGCCAGTCCGGAAAAAACCGAGGCCGAGAGCAGGTATAGCGTTCCGTGCCACTTGAGGGTCATGCGGCCGGATTCCCGGCCGGTCCACAGGCACACCAAAGCGAGAACGGAGAGCACCAGCGCCCCAGCGATACCCGAGACCAGGAGTCGGCTTCCGCCGAAAACGAGCAACAATCCGAACGTGGCGTAGGTATAGAAATTTCGGTCGTGCTTGCCCGCCCGTCCCAGGAATGCGAAGGAGATCACATAACACGCCGCGCCGCAACCTAAACTGAAGATGGAAACCGCGTTCACAGCGGTGGGATTGCCGCGCGCCAAACGTAGCGCTCCGCCCAGGGAGAGAGCAAAGGCGGCCAGCCACTGAACCGTTTCGAACGTCGTGACAGGAAGTCCTTCGAACAGCGTGCGGACAGTGGTACTGGACAGATAGATGAGGAGCAGGCTCACCTGCACGGCCAGCGTGGTTCCCAGCGGGATAGCGGCGTACCCCGCTGGCAGGCCTTCCACGCGAGTGACAAAGTAGGTTAGCAGCAGTACCGCCAAGTCCGCGGAGCAGGCGGCAAACCATCGCAGGCCCAATCTATGCCTCGTGCAGGCGGAAAACTCCACCGCGGCTGCCATACCCAGCAACCCCAGCGTGAAGGGTGCCAGGTTGTCGGTGGCGATCAGCAGCGCCAGCGACGTCAGTACCCCCGCCATCACGGTGATCGAAGCGAGGACCGAGAGGAACCTCCGCCATGAGAGCGCCAGACCGAAAGCCGAGAACAGGAACAGAATCCAGGCGGCGGTCCAGCAGGAGATCGCGTGGAAGCGCACCGTGGCTTCCCATACGAGCGGCATCAGAATGAGAACCGATGTGCTCGCGTACGCCGCCATGACGTGTTCCTTCGGTGCGGTACGCGCCGCCAGAAGCAGCCAGCCAAGCGCGTAAACGATAGCGATCGCCACCCCCACCTTCAGCGGAAACATCCCCCGCTCAGTGAGGGCTCGCAGCAGATAGGCCCCGGCAATGCCGAGCAAGCCCTTTCCAACGAGGGGAATGAGTGTGGTATTGCCGAGCAAGGATTTGGTTGGCCCGGGCAGCGGAGTGATCGCTTCCACGACTCGATCGGGAGGTTCTGTTGGGACTACTCCGAGCAGCCGTTCGAGCGAACTTACCCGTTGCCGCAAGTTTTCGACCTGCTGAGCCAGAGCCGCCAATTCAGGTTGTTCAGGCTCTACGCTGCCACCCACTCAGCCGCTCCCCAATCCCGGTCTCCATCGTTGATAACCAGCCCTAGTTGATAACCAGCCCTCGGAACCGAGGCTCTTCAACCGGTGGCGTAGTAACATGGGCACGAATCGCCGCTCTAACTTTCAACTACGGTCGGGCCACCTTCCCGGTATTGTATCTTCTGGCTCGCCCCATCCCCCCGTTCCTCCCGCTCGCCCCGCGCGACGCCCTCAGCGATAGATCACCCGCAACGCGCTCCGCACGTACTGTTCATCGGTCAGCCCCTCCACCGCGCTTTCCGGGAACGGCGCCAGCTTTCGAAAATACTCCGCCAGGTCGCGGAACAGTTCCATCCGCGCCGCCGGCTCATACCCGTCGCGCTGCGTCAGCGCGCGCACGGCCAGCCCCACCGCTTCCGGCCTCACCGAACCGCGCAGCCGCGCCGCCAGGTGCGGGTACGCCATCAGCGAATTGTATTTGGCAGGGGCGATCTGCTCCAGGTCCGGTTCCTTCCGGCTCCGCTCCATCGCCACCACGGTGTTGGCCGCCAGGTCGCCCAGCCTCTGCCCCTTCCGGCTGAAGAACGCCGCCGCCGCGCCCACCAGGTACAACACCGGCAGCGCATCGATCGTGCGTAGCAGGTTGCGCAGCGCGATCTGCGGAAACTGAAGGCGCAGTCCCTGGGCATCGATCACGCGCAGCCCCAGCACCCGCTTGCCCACCGTCTGCCCGCGCCAGCGCCATTCGAGCACCATGCCGTACACCACCGAAATCAGGAAGTAGGACGCCAGCGCCACGGCTTGCGCCAGGTCCCGGCTCAGAAATCCCAACGTGCGGACCGTCATCCCCACCAGGTAGCTTGCCGCCCCGATGCCTGCCGCATCCACCGCCCACGCCAGCCCGCGCGCCACCGGCGTGGCCAGTTGGTAGGAGAACACCACCCCCTCGGGCGTTTCGATCGTCAGCGTCGACTCCCGCTTCGCGTTCATTCGCGCCCCGCCCATCCCAGAAACACGATCAGCGCCGCCATCTCGCAAATGCCGAAGCCGATCTTGAGGCCGTACGGAATCACCGGCTGGTGGTATTGCGAGATGAACGCCTCCACCAGCCCCGCCCACACCAGCATCGCCGCCGCGCCCGCCGCAATCGCGAACAGGTCGTGCCCCACCCCGCGAAAGCGCTCCGTCCGCGAAGCGCGCCCGCCCCAACCGATCAGCGCCCCCGCCAGAATGAATCCCGCCTGTCCGCCCAGCAGGATCGCCGGGATTTCGATGGATCCGTGCGGCAGCAGCCATCCCGCCAGAAAGGTGCCCTGCCCGGCCGTTACGTAATCCGCCATCACCGCGCCCAGAAAAACGCCGTTGCCGAACAGTAGGATCAGCGTTCCCGCGCCCCACGTGATCCCCGCCGCCATCGCCATCAACGTCACTCGGATGTTGTTCGACATCAACTCCGCCGAGAACGTCCCCTTCCTGCCCTGGAGCCGGTCCCCCCGCGCGCTCTCTTCTTTCGCTACCCGCTCGGCGGGCGAAACCATCAGCCCCGGAAACGGCATCAGGACGGCCCTGGCCTGCGGATCGTGCACCAGCGCGAACCACCCGAACAGACATCCCAGCAGGGTCACCCCGGCCGAGAGGCCAAACGCCCTCGGGTGCCGCCGGAACGCCTGCGCGAACGCCGGCGCCAGGCTTCGCCATCGCACCCCGAGCGGCGCCCGCGTCTCGTGGATCTCGCTGTACGCCCGCGACACCAGCGATTCCAGAAACCCGCGCAGCCGCGGCTCGGTGGAAAACGTGTCCAGCCGCGCCAGGTCGGCCGAGCAGCGCTCGTATAGATAATGCAGCCGCTGGATCTCCCCCAGCGGCATGCGCCGCTCCGGATCGGTTTCAATCCTCCGCAGCACCCTCTCCATCTCGTCCCAGTACGGCCGCTCCGCCCCCACGAAGCGCGGCAGATCGATGATCACAGCGCCTGCCTCCGCTTCACTTCCAGATACTCCGCGGTCACGCTGGTCTTGATCCCGCCCGCTTCCACCAGGGTCAACTTCACGCCGCGGTGGCCCAGGGCAATCGCGAGCGCCCGCATGCGGTTCCACAACATCTGCCCGGCCAGCCCCTCATACACTCCGTCTACGTCCTTCGGCGGCTCCCCGCTGAACAGCGGCTTCATGGCCGCCGTCCGCGTCACGTTCACCAGCACCAGGTGACGGCGCGCCAGCAGGGGAATCTCGCGCTCGAACGTCTCCGCCAGCAGGGCATCGTCGAGCGACGTGAAGAACACGATCAGCGACCGCCGCCGCAGGTGCAGTTGCAGGCTCGTGAACACCTCCCGAAAATCCGGGCTTACCCGCTCCGCGCGCAGGTTGTAGATAGCCTCGCGGCACAGCCGGAAATGGCCCAGCCCTCCGCGCGCCCGTACGAACTGCTGGGTGCGGTCGCTGAACGTCACCAGGCCGAAGCGGTCCCCCTGCCGCTCGGCCACAATCGCCAGGTGCAGCGCCGCATCTACGTAACTCTCCAGGATCCCCTCGCGCGCCGAGAGCCGCGATGCATCGATCACCGCGTATACCTCCTGCGCATGCTCCACGCGGTACAGTTTCACCACCGGGAACCCGCGCCGCGCGGTCGCCTTCCAGTGGATGTCTTCGAAATTGTCGCCCGCGAGATAGTGCCGCAGGTTGTCGAACTCCCGTCCCTTGCCCACCAGCCGGCGCATGCGCGCACCCGGCGCGCTCTTCAGGAACAGCGAGGCCGTGGCGCGGTCCCGCAGGTTCGGGTACACGCGAAACGTGAACCCGACCTGCCGCGGCTCGCGCATCTGCCAGAGTCCCCAGGGGGACGGCGTCTCCAGATACAACCGGTCGAGCGGGTGATCGCCGCGCGCGCGCCCCACCACGTCCCATTCGAAGACGGAGTTGCCGGGCGGTGCCGCCACTTCCTCCGTGGTCCGCTCCGCCTCGATGCCCGCCGGCATCCGCACCGCCACCCGGATGCGCCGCGGCCGGCCCATCCCGTTCTCCACCGTCACCGGCAGCTTCGCGGCCACATCCTTGGTCAACCGCATCGTCGGCGGCAGCCGGAGATTCAGCGCCCGCAGCCGGTCCCGCCCCAGCGCCGCGTCCACCACCGCCGCCACGACGCCGATTCCCAGCGCCGCCGCGCACGGCTCCCGCACCGCCGGCTCCAGCCCCGCCACCGTTGCCAGCGGCAGCGCCAGCGCCGCCGCCAGCCACAGCATTCGCTGCGCCGGCACCATCATCGAGGCACCGCCACTTCGTGCAGGATCCGCTCGAGCACCTCCGCCGGCCGCACTCCTTCCAGTTCCGATTCGGGCCGCAGCAGCATCCGATGCTCCAGCACCCCCAGCGCCACCGCGCGGATATCGTCCGGGCTCACGAAATCGCGGCCCCCGATCGCCGCCCACGCCCGCGCCGCGCGCAGCAGCGACTGCGTGGCCCGCGGCCCCCCGCCCACCAGGATGTGATCGTCCGTGCGCGTCCGCCGCACCACCTGCACCCCGTACTCCACCAGCGCATCGGTCACCCGCACCAGCCCCAGCGCCTCGCGCAGGCACCCCAGCTCGCCTTCGGAAACCACCGGCGTCACCTCGCCCCGCTCCAACACGGCCTCGGGCGCCTGCTCGCCCAGGCTGCGGTGCGCCAGCGCGAGCTCGTCCGCATCCTCCGGCCAGCCCATGCTGATCTTGAGCATGAAGCGATCCTTCTGCGCTTCCGGTAGCGGATACGTGCCCTCCGATTCGATGGGATTCTGGGTGGCGAACACCGTGAAATTGGGCGCCAGCCGATAGCTCTCCCGATCGATCGTCACCGTTCGCTCCTGCATCGCCTCGAGCAGTGCCGACTGGGTCTTCGCCGGCGCGCGGTTGATTTCATCGGCCAGCAGGAACGTCGTGAACAGCGGCCCCTTCACCAGTGAAAACTCGTTGCGCTGGAGATTGAAGACGTTGTTGCCCGTGATATCCGCCGGCATCAGGTCCGGCGTGAACTGAATGCGCTTGAATTCGGAGCCGAGCACCGCCGCCAGCGTGCGCGCCAGCAGCGTCTTCCCCAATCCCGGCACGCCTTCGATCAGCGCGTGCTGGTTGGCCAGCACCACCACCAGCGAAAACCGGATGGCCTCTTCCTGCCCGATGATCACCTTGCGGATGCCGGCGGTGATGTTCTCCACCGCGGCCTGGAATTGATCGAGGTTCAAAGCGCTCCTTTCGATTCGACCACCGCCTGAATTTCCCGCACCGCCGCCACCGGGTCAGCCCCGCCCGCCGCCGCCGCCCCCCGCTTCACCCGCGCCGATGACAGATGGTGCCGGTTGGTATGGAGCCACTCCTCCCAACAGCGCGCCGCCACCTCTCCCGGCGGGATATGCCGCCGCAGCAGCGTCACCAGCCCCGCATGCGACGTCCGTCCGGAGAGCCGTGCCACCGTGTCCCGTTCGGCCGGCGGCGGAAATCCGGACGCGCTCCGCCACAGGAACAGGCCCGCGCACAGCGCCAGCCCCAGCGCCATGCCGGTCAGCCGAAACTGCCGCGCCAGTCCCACCACGCTGCCGCTCTCCGCGATCCCCAGGTGCTCCTCGTCGAACACAATTCGCGTATACGAGCCGAGCGCCGCGGTCACCGTCGGCAGCCGGTCGGCCGCCACCACCGACTGGTTGGCAAAGTCCTCGCTCTCCGCCACCAGCACCACGCTGCCCTTGCCGAAATCCCGTTCGATGGCGAAGCTCCTGCCGCCGATCTCCTCGAGTACCCGCCACTCTTTCGCCGCCGTGAAATACAGCCGGCGGTTCACCCCCACCTTCACATCCCAGTTGCGGTACAGCGAGCCCGTTTCCGGCCCCTTCCCTTTCGGCAGGTGCGCCATCCCCAGCACGACCCGATTCCCCGCTTGGGCCAGCGTCTCCGCCCGCACCTGCAGCTTCGAGTCCTTCGGAAACCCAATCGGGTCGATATTCAGAATCAGAATGGCGGCGCCGCGCTCCGTGGAATTGTCGAGCGGCAGATAGTTCCGCGCCGGCGTCATTCCAGGCACGCGTGCCAGCGCATCGAACAGCATCTTCGTCCCGCGCGGATCGGCTCGCAGGCTGGAGAACTCCGGATACACATCCCCCGCCGCAAACTCCGCCTGGAACAGGTAGACCACCCCCAGGACAAACGCCGCCGCCAGCGTAATCGCAACCCAGACACTCATGGCCGCCGCGCCGCGCCTGCCGCGCCTGCCGCTCACGAACCCACCCCCAGACGTGCCTTCATCCCCTCGACGCGCCCCCGAAACGCGCCCACGTCCTCGCTCTTCACCTCGTGCATCCCATACCACGCGCGCTCGAACTCCGCCACGTTGGCGGCGAACAACCCCCGCGCATCCGGGAAGGCCCGCGCCCGCCGGCGCAACTCCATTTCGTATTCGCGATTCGTCTTCCCCGGGTGCAGGGCGAGCATTTCACGCCGTCCCAGCCAGGCCAGGCTCGCCAGGTAGAACGCCCGCAGCGCCAGCCGCGTATTGCCCTCGCGCAGCGATTCCTCCGCCAGGACGTTCCACTTCTCTTCGGGCAGCCGGTCCGCCGTAAGGTCCTCGGTATCCAGCCGAATCGCGGCTGCCGCGCCCGCCGCCGGCTCCGCCGCGGGGCGTCCGGCGCGCAGCTTGCGCCACACCAGCCACGCCGCCGCGGCAATCGCCACACCCATCAGCAGGTACACGCTCCAGTGCAATCCGGCCGACGGCGGCGCGCCCGGAACCGTCACCGTGGTGTTGTGGCGGAACAGCCGCTCGAACAGTGCCTTCAGCCACTCCCCCACTTGCTCGAACCCTGCCTGAATCCCTTTGATCACCCGGTCCACGAAGCTGACCAGCCACGAAGGCTTCGCCACCGCGCCGGCCGGCGGCGGCAGGCGCCAATCGTACTCGGCGGACTGCATCGCCTCGTGAACCGCGCGTTCCAACTCCGCCGGAGTCATGCCACCCTCCGCAATGCCACGCGCAGGTCCTCCCCCGTCTCTACCGATTCACCCCGAAAGCAGCGCACCGAATATGCCGCCTGCACCACCGGGTCGAATACCAGCCACGAGGCCGTCAGCACCAGCAGCAGGAACAACGGGCTCTCCACGTAATACCGGCCGCTGCGGCTGAAGGCGGTTTCGTACCCGGTCAGCATGCGCCCCAGTTGCGGCAGCACCGCCAGGACGAGCCCGAGGTTGATTGCCACCAGCACGTACAACACCGTCAGCACCGAGAGCAGCCCCCAGCTCTCGCCCGGATGGAGCCCCGCCAGGTGCCGCGCCCGGCCCATCACTTCCTTCGGCGTGAGATCGTACCGCGCGTTCAGCACGGCTGCCGTTCGGAAGAAGTCCACCGCCGAAGCCAGGGGAAACACGATCAGTCCGGCCAGCGGCACCACCACCAGCCGCGCCGGCCCGAGGAACGCCTGAACCGCCACCAGGTTGGCCACCCGCCGTCCCGTCCACCGCGGCCCGCCGCCGTCGCTCAGTTGGTCCCGCAGCCTTCCCGCGAACACCGCGCGCCAGCAGTTCATCCACAGCAGCAGCAGCGCCAGTGCGAATGCTTCGGCCGCGCACACTGTGTCCGGCAGGCGCGGGTTGAGCACGTCATTCGAGAAGCGCAGCACCCCCAGCGCAAACGGCACCCCGCCCAGCCAGTGGTACACCCACGTGGCCAGCGGCGTCCGCCGCAAAAGCTGCACCGCGTCTTCCATCAGTGCGACTGCCACGATGTCTGCTCTACCCTCTGTACCACCAGCACGATCGCTTCGCCCGCGCTGAAGAACAACAGCCAGGCCAGCATCACTCCGGCCGCGGCCAGCAGCGCCGTGCCCGCGCCCCCTCCCTTCGGCCGCGCCCCCTTCCGCCCGAGAACCGCGAGACAAGTGGCGCACAGCAACCGTGCCTGGTGTTCGGTCACGCATTCGCGGCAGTAGCTGCGGCCGCACTCCGGACACCGGCACACCGCCTCGCGCGCTTCATGGTTCCAGCAGCGCTGTTGCAGGGGCGCAGGGGTCATGCGTCCTCGCCGGTTAGCGACAGGCCGGCCCCGATGATTCCCAATACCAGCATGATGCCCGCATCGATCTCGCGCACCAGCACGTACCCCGGCGTCGAGGAAAGCGTCGCCAGGTCGGGAAACAACTGGCTGCCCGCCGACACCATGCCCGACATGGCGGCGCGCGCATAGTAGGCCAGCCCCATCACGATCAACGTCGCCACCGCCAGCCGCTGCATTTCCCGGCGCAGCACGCCGCGATGATGCTGCACGAACAGGAGTACTGCCATGGCAATCTGGATGAACGCCAGGCCGTACCACACCCACTGGACCGTGCGGGTGGGCCCGTTCAGCGTAAACAGGTTCAGCAGCGCATCGGCGAACAGGCTCGCCACGAAGATATCGGAGAACACGGTACGGCGCCGCGCCGCCGGCCGGTCCGCCATCACCCCTGCGCCCGCACGCGCACCGGCGGGCGCCGCCGGTGGCCCCACCTCCCGGCCTTCCACCGCCTCCGCCCAGTTGCCCTCCAGCACGCCCTGCACTTCGTGGATGCGCGGTTCTACCGCCGCCAGGAACCGTCGCGCCGTCCACGTCCGGTACACCGAAGGCAGATCGTCGCGGCTCACCGCGGTGAACAGGCGGCACCGGCAACTGCACGCCGCGCACACGTAGATCCAGGCGCCCACCAGGCCCGCCGCTGCCAGCCACAGCACCTCGGCCGCCCACCCGGCGCGGTTGCGAAATGCGAAATACGCCATCACCCACACGATCGCCACCAGCGCCGCCCGCGTGGACACCTCGAAGCGGGGCGTCGCCGCCACCACGATGGCCTGCACATCGCGCAGGTGAAACCGCTTGTAGTCCTCGCGGAAGCGCATCGACTTCACCAGCAATAGATGATCCGCCCCCATCCACACGCTGGCCCCCTGGATGAACCCGCGCCCTACCCCCGGCAGTCTTCGGTATTGCTCCCTGGCCCCATCCATGCTAGCTCCGTATCGCCGCCGGTCCGCGCACCAGCAGGTACACCACCGCCGCCACAAAGGCCAGTTCCGACAGCGAAAGCACGATCGCCGCCACGAATCGCCAGCGGCTGCGCCGTACCAGGCTGAGCGGCTGCCGCCACTTCATCGCCGTCAGCACCAGGCTGGCCGGCGCCGCCACCACCATCAACGGGTACACCAGTATCGCGCCCAGGGGCAGCAGCAGCGCCATCGAATCATAAAGAGTGCGCGATGTTTCGAGCTTCGCAGCTCTGGCCTTGCCCGCCCGCCCCGCCACGCACGAAGGGCACCACACCCCGTCCCCGAATTCCACCGCGCAAAGCTGGCACACGAACCGCCCGCACTGCCCGCACGCCGCCGCCGCCCGCTTGGAGGGATGGTCGTAACACGTCGCCTCCCCCTCCGCCGCCGATTCGGTGGCCACCGCCGCGCGGTCTTCCCGAAAAGCCGCCGGGAAGATCCGTACCTGGTTGGCCGCTCCGCACGACGGGCAGACCGCGGTATCGCCCGTGACCAGCTCCCATTTGGGCAGCGGCATGTCGCAGCGCGCGCAGGGTACGGGCATGTCCGGGGTTCAGGTCCTGATGCGGATCACCCGCGTGTCGCAGATCATATCGTGCAGTGCCCGCTTCTGCGCATCGAAGGCCGCGATGATATATCCGATCATCAGCAGGATCGCGCTGAGAATCTTGGCGAAATAGCGCCCCGCCGCGCGCCCCAGCCCCACCCGCGTGCCGTCCGCCCGCACCACCTTCAGACCCAGCGCCATCTTCCCCGGGGTGGCCGCGAACTGATACACGAACACCGCCTCATAGGTGCACGCCAATGCGGTATTGATCAGCCATGCCAGCCCGACCATGCCCATCATGGCCCCCAGTAGCGCTTCCGGAGCCATCCCCGGCTGCGGCCGCACCCTGCCGGCCATCGAGCCCAGCAGGCCGAACTGAATGATGCTGCCCACCACCGTCAGAATCACCCAATCGATCAGCGTGGCCACCAGCCGGATCCAGAATCCGCCGTATTCGACTCTCGTGGCCGGCGCCACCCCTTCGCGCAGCTTCTGCGCATAGTTGTTCTTGCACACCGGGCAGATGAGCGTGTTGCCGAACCGGGCAAGCTCATCCGCTGTGCTCGGGCGCCCGCATTCGGCGCAATACAGGACTCCTGGACCGGCCGGCGTCATGCAAAACCGCGCCTATTTCACCGTGAAATCCACCGAGGCGATCACGTTCTCCCATTCCATTTGCAGTGTGCCTTTGTTGCCGCCGGCCTGCGAGAGTGCGATCTTGAAGGTCTCGATCGGCGAAGGCGCCGCCTTGGTGGTCATCGGTACGCGTCCCAAGTCCTGGGCTTGGCTGTAGCTCAAGCCCCACTGGCCGGTCTGCTTGTTTACGATCAGTTGCCACTTCCCCGGCTCGGGCAGCACGAACAGCGTGTAATCGCCCTTCGGTACGTTCAGGCTGCCGATGCTGAGGTCCGCATCCGTGTGCAGCGACGTGGCCGCATTCGCTCCCGCGCGCCACACCGGCCACGTCGGATCTTTGCGTATGATGCCGTTCTCCCCGAAAATCGTCCGGCCCCGCATGGAAGGCGCCGAATACTTGATGCTGATGGTCTTTCCGGCAATCGTCACCGAGGTCTGTTCCGGAGGGCTCAACGGCCCTTTCTTCTTGGGAGCATCTTGTGCCCAGGCGGCACAGAGAGTGATGGCAAATGCGCAGCCGAGAGTGCGTTTCATAGGCTAGGATTCCTCAACAGCAAGTATAGTACGAGCCCCTCCAGCCCTATGCTTCGAACACCACCGCCTGGCCGTGCTTCGGGTGCAGATAGCGCACCTCCGGCGCCCGTAGCCGCAATGCCGCGCGGAACTGCACCGGGTCCACCGAGTTGTCCGGAAACATGTCGTAGTGGCACGGAACCGCCGCCAGCGGTCGGATGCGCGCCGCCAGTTGCGCCGCCTCGTCGTGCGACAGGTTGTTGAACCCTCCGTTGATGCAACTCATCATCAGGTCGGGCTGGTGCTTGCGCACCGACGCCAGCAGTTCGCAGTCGTCCGTATCGCCCGTCATATAGATCCGCGGTCCTCTCCCGAACTGGATCAGGTATCCTACGTGGTTCAAATCGGTATCGTCGGTAGGCAGGGCAAACGTCGCGCGCAGGGTCAGGTCGCGAAACTCCAGCACGCGATCGGGCCATATGGGCGAAATGCGCCCGTCCTCCACGTGCTTCTGCCGGAACACTTCGCAACTCGGATGCGGTCCCACGAAATGCTCGATCTCGCCGTGCCGCAGCCCCCCAATCGTCTCCGGGTCGGTGTGGTCCTGGTGATTGTGGGTGACCGCGAAAATATCCACGTCCACTTCCCCGGGCGCAATCGGCACCGGCACCCGCCGGCTCAGGTCCATGCCGTTGGGCGCAGTGGCGGCGCAACTGTTGGTGAGGTACAGGTCCGTCGCTAACAGCGTCCCCTCGGGCGATTTGAAGATGAACCCGTTCTGGCCCAAAAACCAGAACGCCACCGACCTCCGCGCCACCGGAAATTCACGAATTTCCCGCATCAGCCCCATGCGCCCATTGTGGCAAACTTTGAATATGCAGGCAGTGCCCCTCGGGTTCATGCGCGGCTTCGTGGGGGTCATCGGCGTCGGCTGCGCCTATATGCTGGGACGGGCGGTCGCCTTCCTGCGCCAGGGGCGTGTCCGCGTTTCCCGCGTGTATGCCTGGGCCATCCGCACCATCCTTTGTCTTCTCGCGGCCTGGTATCCCGCCCGTCCCGATATCGATACGTCCGACCTCGTCGTGTGGTCGCTCACCGTGGTAGCGTTTGCCCTGGCTTATTGGGACGCCACGCGCGTCCACGAGCACCAGGAAGTGAAACTCGGGCTGGTTGCCGACGCCGACGAGCAACCGGACAAACCGGAGTCTCGGCCATAGCCTACACCGATCTGGCAGCGTATCTGCGCCGCCTCCGCGAAGAGACCGCGGATGCCCGGGACGCGCCCCTCCCGCTCCCCGCCTATGACGCGCTGCGCCACCGCCGCCTGCTCATCGCGGGCGATGCGGGCTCCGGCAAATCCACCTTTCTGCGGCATCTCGCTTTCCTGTTCGCCTGCGGTATCGAGGACACCCGGATCGATTCCGTGCCGTTTCCCATTCTCCTTCGCCTTCCGGAGTTGGCCGCCGGCATCGGCTCCCCCCAAAACCTGGTCGATTTCCTCGATGCCCGCAATCGCGACCTTGCCTGGGGACTCGGGGACGCTCCGTTCGCCGCCAGGCTCCGCCGCGGGCTCGCCGTTCTCCTGCTCGACGATCTGGACCGCGCGCCCTCCGTGGCCGGGTTGATCGAGCAGGCCGCCGGTGAATTCTCGCACGCCCGCTTCGTCGTCGCCTCCCGCCCCCACGGTCCGGCCCTCGGCGATTTCACCGTTGTGGCATTCCCAGTACGCACCTGACTGCAACGCGCGCGTTCCAGTACTCCTGCCGCTATCATTCCTAATCCGGTCAGATTAGTCTAGTTGACAACGCACTCTGGGCAATCATGAAAGCGATCGCAGGATTTCTTTTTTTCGGACTGCTGGCCATCTCCGCGCCCGCGCAGCAGGACCTGTTGGCCTGGTCTCCTCCGGCTTCGATCCCCGCCGCCAATGCCGTCCCACACGTTCGCGACGCTCCGGCCGCCGATCGGCCCAGCGGAGCGAAACTCCTCTGGCGCATGTCGCTCCTGGCGGTAGCGGCGGCGCAGACTTCGGATGTCGCCACGTCCTGGGGAAAATGGGAATCGAATCCCCTCTTGGCGAACGGCCGCAGCCAGTTCGGATGGAAGAGCCTGGCAATCAAGCCGGTGACCTCCTCCTGGCTTGCGGTCGAATGGCTACCCTGGATGAAGCGCCACCGGAAGCTGGCCGCCGTGGTGAACTTCTCGGCCGCCGGACTGGTAGGCTGGCAGGCCTGGCGCAACGCGCAGATCGCGCGCCCGCCGCACTAGCGCGCCCACCCCGGCAGGGTCAGCCAATCCCCGCGGTTGCGGCGACCAGTCCCACCACCCCCGCCCCACACCGAGCGGCACCCCCGTCGCTCGCCCCGCCGAGCGCCCCCCGCATCCGGTTATAATGCTTCCGCGCGTCCTCCATCTTTGTCAGGAAGGTGCACGTGTTCCGTTTTGTTCCTCTGGCTTTCGCCCTGATCAGCGCAGCGTGGGCACAATCTAAAGCCTCTGAGATTGTTGGCCCCTTATACACTCTCAGCACGATTGCGGGCAGCCGAACCCAGGACCAAAGCCAAGTGTTTCGGCCGGAAACGTTGGTTTTCGACACCGCCGGAAATCTTTATATCGGTGGATACAACGGTAAAGTCTATCGGGTCACTCCATCTGGTTCGATGGTGGTGATCGCCGGACCGGGCGTGCCCGGGTTCGGTGCCGGCCCGGTGAACGGCACCATTCAATTGGGGTTTCCCTTGGGCGTAGCCGCCGATGCAGCCGGGTCCGTCTATATTGCCGACACAGCGAATAATCGAGTCTTGAAGTTGACCCAGGGTGGAAGGGTCACGACCTTTGTTGGGGCGACAATCAATCCGGGCTTTCCGGGGGTTGCCGCCAGCAGCGGCGATGGGGGACCGGCCTCGCGTGCTCAGGTCAATCTACCCTTCGCTCTGGCAGTCGATCTCCGGGGTAACGTGTACATCGGGGAGTACGGCGGCGCTCGCGTACGGAAGGTGACGCCGGATGGAATCATCTCCACCGTGGCCGGCACGGGTCAATTCGGAACCGCAGGCGATGGCGGGCCGGCCACCTCCGCGCAAATCGACGTCATCGGACTCGCCGCCGATCTCGCCGGGAACCTGTACATCGCCGATCGCAACAGCCTGGTGCGCAAGGTCAGCCCCGATGGGACGATCCGAACGGTGGCCGGTGGCGGGTCCGCCCTCGGCCCGCAGGACGGCGTGCCCGCGACCGCTGCCTGGCTGCTTCATCCCACTGCCGTTGCCGTGGATCATGCCGGAAATCTGTTCATCGCAGAAGGGTGGCGCGCTGAGATTCGGAAAGTAACTTCGGACGGCATCATTCATACAGTGGCTGGAAACGGAACGGGTGGCTATCTCTTAGGTCCAGGCCGCGACGCCCTGTCCTCGCAACTGAATTATCCATCCGGCATTGCTTTTGATGCGGCTGGAAATCTTTACATCGCCGATTTCGGGAACTCAGTCGTGCGGAAGGTCGATACGCATGGGAGGATCTCGTTGTTTGCCAGCCCGCCGATTGGTGACGGCGGACCGGCCAGCGCCGCGTCGCTGCCCTACCCCCAAACGGTGGCACTGGACTCTCAGGGCAATATCTACCTCAATGACGGTTCGGGACGAATTCGCAAGATCGACGCGAATGGCATCATCACCACGGTCGCGGGAACCGGCGAACAAGGTTACGTGGCCGATGGCGTTGCAGCAACGAGTGCGCCTTTGAACCTGCCCGGACAGATCGCCATCGGCACGGCAGGCGATCTCTTCATTGCTGATACTGGCAATCACCGCATCCGCAAGGTGGACGCGAGCGGCACCATCACCACCGTTGCCGGTTCGGGAATCTCGGGATTCTCAGGTGATGGCGGACCCGCCGTACTGGCCCAACTCTCGTCGCCCTCCGCAGTGGCTGTGGATCGCGCCGGCGACCTCTACATCGCCGATACCGACAATCATCGCATCCGAAAAGTCAGCACGGGCGGAACGATTACGACGCTCGCCGGGAATGGGGCAGCGGGGTACTCCGGGGACGGCGGACCAGCCTCTGCGGCCGAACTGGCATCGCCTGTGAGCGTCGCGGTGGATTTGGCCGGGAATGTGTATACCGCAGACAGCTTTCCTCCCGCTCCCGCGGTTCGCAAGATCTCGGCGGGCGGCGTCATCGCGACGGTCGCCGGCACCGGCCAAATGGGTTCCAGTAACGATGGAGTGCCGGCAGTCTCGGCGGCATTGGCGCACCCGGTTTCTATCGCTCTCGACTCCGATGGTGACCTGTTCATTGCCGACGACCGGATTCGGCGCGTCCGGCCCGATGGCATCATCGACACGGTCGCCGGCTGGGGCCAGGTTTATCACTTTTTCTCTTCGCAGAGCGGAGCTTCGGCGGATGGGGTGGTGCCGGCTTTCTTGGAGGCGCTGACACCCCGCGGAATCGCCGTGGACACCGGAGGCAATCTCTACATTGCCGATCTCGGCAGCTTCCAGCTTCGCAAGGCCAGCGTGCTTCGACCCACTTCCGGCCCTCCGATTCTGTTGCCGCGGTCGGTAGTGAACGCCGCGAATCTGTTACCTGCACCGGTGGCTCCCGGAGAAGTCGTAATTCTGTTCGGAACCGATTTCGGGCCAGCGGCCGGGGTTTCCGCGCAGCCGGATGCTTCGGGCAGGTTCGGCACGAACCTCGGCGGAGTGCGCGTGTTGTTCGATGGGGTGCCCGCGCCAATGCTCTACGCGCAAACCTACGCTGTGAACGCTGTCGTTCCATTCTCAGTCATGCCCGGCGCTACCGTCGAAGTTCGTGTGGAATATAAAGGACAGCAATCGGCAGCCGCGACGATCGAAATCGCCGAGGCCGCTCCAGCGGTCTTCACGTTCGATCCTTCATCGCCGCGCGGGGGAAAGGCTGCGGCCCTGAATCAGGACGGCTCGATCAATTCACCGGAAAACCCGGCCTCAGTCGGTTCCATTGTGACGCTGTATGCTACGGGCGCTGGAGCGATGCAGCCCGCGATTCGCGATGGCCAGATCGTGGTGGCTACGGACTCGAAACCCGTGTTGCCTGTCTCTGTCATCTTCGTGGGTGGCGCCCCCGCCGAGATTCTTTACGCAGGCCCTGCCCCCGGCATCGTGGCGGGCGTCCTGCAACTTAATGTGCGTGTGCCCGATGCCCTTTGTCATGGATATTGGCAGTGCACGCTCGACCCGAATGCAGTGCCCGTGTATCTGGGTTTGGGTCCGGTGGTTTCCGCATTGCCGCAATACCTCAGTCGTTCCCTTGTCACGGTCTCGGTAAAGTGAAAAATTAACTAACCCAAGCGGTCAGGCAGAGTTCCGCGCCACTACCCCCACCTGCGCCGCCTCGCCGAGGGCGACGACGGCTACTATGAACGCCAGCGAGCGGCCCCCCCAGCAGAGCGGCGCCCGCAGCGGCCGGGCCGTGGGGGAAGGGTTGCTACAATCTTCTCTTACATGTCCCTGATCGTTGTGGGTTCCGTCGCATACGACGGCGTGGAAACGCCGCACGGCAAAGTCGATCGCATGCTGGGCGGGGCCGCTACTTACATCGCCCTCGCCGCGGCCTATTTCACGCCGGTGAAGCTCGTGGCCGTCATCGGCGACGATTTCGCGCGCGAAGACGTCGATTTTCTCGCTTCCCGGAATATCGATCTCGAAGGCCTTGAGCGCGTCCCGGGGAAGACCTTCTTCTGGGCCGGCGTCTACTCCGCCGATATGAACGACCGCACCACCCTGGTCACCGATCTCAACGTGTTCGCCGGGTTCAACCCCAGGCTGCCGCCTTCCTACCGTGCGGCTCCTTACCTCCTCCTCGGCAACATTCAGCCGGCCTTGCAAAAGGGCGTGCGCAGCCAGATGGGGGCCTTGAAATTCGCCGGCGGCGACACCATGAATTATTGGATCCGCGATTACCGCGACGAACTGCTCGCCACCATCAAGGAATGGGACTTCCTCCTGATCAACGACAGCGAAGCCCGCATGCTTTCCGGAGAGCATAACCTGCGCCGCGCGGCGGCCCGCATCCTGGAAATGGGTCCGGCCACCCTGGTGATTAAGCGCGGCGAGTATGGCGCCATTCTGTTTCAGGGCTCCGCTCATTTCATGGCGCCCGGTTACCTGCTCGCAGATGTGTTCGACCCCACCGGCGCCGGCGACAGCTTCGCGGGCGGATTCATCGGCTACCTGGCCGGCCAGGGAATCGACCCGCGGCACGGCAAGCCCGATTTCGCGGAACTGCGCCGCGCGGTGATCTACGGCTCGGTCATGGGGAGCTTCTGTTGTGAGAAATTCGGCGTCGATCGCTTCCGTACGCTCACCCGCGAGCAAATCGACGCGCGCTATGACGAATTCCAAAGCTGCACCGCGTTTTAGCGCCTGGGACTTGCTGCCGGTTCCGCTGCTGGCATTGGTCAGCGCCATCGCGGTCTGGTATTTCTATTCGCACGGCTGGCTGCTCTATTATGGCGATGCCGAAGCGCACCTGAATACGGCGCGCCGCATCCTCGACAACCAGACCCCCGGTTACGACCAGATCGGCTCGGTATGGCTGCCCCTGCCCCACGTCCTGCTCCTGCCGTTCGTTCACGTGGACCGTTGGTGGTATAGCGGCATCGCGGCGGCGTTTCCGTCCGCGATCTGCTTCGTCATCGGCGGGACGTTTTTGTTCTTCGCCGCCCGCCGTATTTTCGGCTCGAACTCGCCGGCGGTGGCGGCTGCCGGGCTCGCGGCGCTCAATCCCAACCTGCTGTATCTCCAGTCCACGGCCATGACCGAGGCCATATTCTTCGCCGCGCTCATGGCCCTGCTCTACTTTACGGTGCGCTTCCGCCAGACCCAGGGCTGGGGTGCGGTGGTGGGCGCCGGACTCGCCGCATGGGCGGCCACTCTCACCCGCTATGAAGGCTGGGTCCTGCTGCCGTTCGTGGCCGCGTACTTCCTGTACGCCGCGCGCCGCCGGCGGGTCCTGGTAGCGCTGCTGTTTTCCGTGCTGGCCGGTGCCGGCCCGCTCTACTGGCTGGCCAACAACTGGTATCTCACCGGCGACGCGCTCGATTTCTACCGCGGGCCTTACTCCGCCCGGGCCATCCAGGGTGCGGCCGATTTCCCCGGCCGGCGTGACTGGCACATGGCCTACTACTACTACCGGCAGGCGGCGCAACTGGTGGCGGGACCGCAACTCGCGCTGCTCGCCCTGGCCGGGGCCGCCGTGGCGCTCTACCGCCGCGTGTGGTGGCCGCTCGTTCTGCTGATTCTCCCCGGGCTGCACGTCATCTGGAGCATGCATGCCGGAGTCGTCCCCATTTTCATGCCGCATCTATGGCCGTTTTCTTACTACAACACCCGGTATGGCCTGGGGGTCCTGCCGCTGCTGGCGCTCTCGGCCGCGGCGCTGGTGACGACGGCGCCGCCTCGCTACCGCCGGCTTGCCGCGGGCCTCGTACTGCTGGCCGGGAGCATCCACTGGCTGATCCACCCGGGACACGAGAACTGGATCACCTGGGCGGAGTCGCGCGCCAATTCCGAAGGACGCCGCGCCTGGATGCACGCCGCGGCCGACTATCTGCGTCCCCGCTTTGCCCCAGGTTCGGGTATCCTCGCCTCGTCGGGTGACGATTTCTTCGGCATCTTCCGCACCATGGGCATCCCGTTGCGCGAAACTCTCAGCGTGGTCAACGGCCTGCCATATTGGGCCACGGTGACCCGCCCGGACCTTTTTCTGCGTCAGGAATGGGCCGTGGTGAAGGGCGGCGACCCTTCACAGAGCGCCATCCTGCGCGCCGGCAAGTATGGCATCCGCTACCGGCTGGAGAAGACCATCGTCGAAAAGCATGAGCCGGTCATCGAAATCTACCGGCGTCAAGGAGGTATTCCTTTGGTACCGCACGAAAACGTTACGACCGCATTCGATCTGCCGGGCTACCGCACGACACGCAATCTCGGCGTCGTGCGCGGCATCATCGTACGCTCCCGTTCCATCTTCGGCACGATCGGCGGCGGCTTGCAGACCATCGTGGGCGGGAACATCAGCCTGTTCACCTCACTGTGCGAGAAGACCCGCAGCGATGCGTTCGAACTCATGATTCAGCATGCCAACGAACTGGGCGCGAACGCCGTGGTGGCCGTGTCCTACGACGCCACCGAGGTCATGAACGGCGTCACCGAAGTGCTGGCCTACGGCACTGCGGTGGTGGTGGTACCGGCCGGGCAATGAAGATTCCCTTCACTAAGGCGCACGGCGCCCGCAACGATTTTCTGCTCACCTGGGAGAGCGATGCGCCGGAAGGCGACCGCGCCGAGCTGGCGCGCGCCATCTGCGACCGCCACACCGGCATCGGCGCCGATGGCTGGATGCTGGTGGCGCCGCCCGCCGACGCGGAGGCTGAAGGCGCCATCCAACTCTACAATTCCGACGGCAGCCTGGCCGAGATCTCGGGCAACGGCACGCGTTGCGCCGCCGCGTTTCTCATCCGCCACGGCTACGCGGCGGGTCTGGTGCGGGTGCGCACCGGGGCCGGCATCAAGATCCTGCGGCTGCTGAAGCGCGGAGACCTGGCCTTCGAATTCGAAATGAACATGGGCCGCCCGGAACTGACGGCGGCGCGGTTCGACCTCGCCCTTTCCGCCGGCGCACGCGATGTCACGCTGCTGTGGGTGGGCAACCCGCAGTGCGCGGTGCCGGTCGAGGGTTTCGAATTCGACTGGCGGGGGATGGGGGCGGAGATCGAATCGCACCCCCACTTCCCGCGCCGCACCAACGTATCGTTCTTCCGGGCGGTGGACGAGCACCGCATCGAAGCGCGTTTTTACGAACGCGGCGCCGGGGAGACGATGAGTTCCGGCACCGGTTCGACGGGCGCCGCGGCGGCAGCGGTCACGCGCGGAGTGGCCCGTTCGCCGGTGCGCGTGCTCACCCCCGCCGGCCCCATCGACCTGCGCATCGAAGACGAGTCTTACTACCTCACCGGCCCGGCTGAGTTGGTGGCGGAGGGGCAGTTCTTCGTCCCGGCCCGGCCGCCTGCGCCCCCACGCTGAGGTGATCGTAGTTGAGCATGGCATTGAACAGCAGGAAGTAGCTGCCCTGCGTCTCGTTACGCCACATGGGATTGTTGGCGAACATCAGCACGTGGCCCTTGCCGCGCGGCGCGTCGATCACGGCGGGGGTGTTGGCCAGCGCGCGGCCGCCTGCCAGCATGCCGGAAACGAACAGCTCGTTTTCGGCCGCGAAGCGCACCACCACGCGCGGACGCATCGCGGGCGGAACCTGGGCGCCGCCGCGGCCGCCGCCGAAGGCCTGGTCGGCCGATGAATCCCCGGGGCGCACGGGCGAGGCCATCTGGAGCGGGCGCCCTTGCGGGATGTCCTGCTCGTCGGGCCGGCCCCGCCCGCTGGGACGGCCGGCTTCGGCCGCGCCGAATCCGCCGCCGCCACGGCCGCCGCGGCCGCCGGCAAAGCCGCCGAATGCATTCACCGAAAACACCGGTGCCTGGCTGAAGTACAGCGCCAGCTTGTCTCCGTAACCGTAGGCGATGGGGCTGCGCTTATCGGCAATCGTGGCCCCGAGCACCGATCCCCGTGCCCGCAGCTCCGGGGTGTTTTGAATGGTGATGCCCTCCACCAGGCCGTAGTCGATAGGGATGGAGGCATTGCCGGTGATGGTGACGAACAACCCCCCGGCATCGATGAACCTGGAGACATTCACCAGGCCTTCGAGGCCCATGCCGCCGCGCATATCGGCGGTCTGGTCGGGCGAGTCGCCCACATTGGGCATGAGGGCGGATTTCATCCACGGCACCGGATCTCCGGTGTGCGGCATGCCGTTGACGATGCGCTGCGCGGTGCCGTTCACCGGGCCGAAGACGATCACGTCGTACTTCGAACGGAGGTCCGCCGTCTGGCCGAGCTTCTGATCGGAGATGTAGTCGTAGGGAATCTGCATCCGGTCGAAGGCGATGCGGAACCAGCCCTCGTTCTGGGTGCTGGTCCAGGTGTGGACGAAGGCGATGCGCGGCGCGGCCAGCTCGTGCATCGGTACGGTGGGCACGTCCGCCGCGGCCACCACCGGGACCCCCAGGTCGCCGGCCGCGGTTTCCAGCCGGCTGCGCAGATCGCGCGGGTTGCCGTCCGTCTTGATGATGAAGGAGCCAGCGCTGAAGCTGCGGTCGCCGTCTTTGAACGTCTCTTCGGCGGCGGACATGTTGACGTCCTTCAAACGAAAGCGCAGCGTGGCGAGAACATTGTCGGCGTTGTGATTGATCAGGTACGCCGCGGTTCCGGAACCGGCGACCCCGCCCTTGGGTTTGGCGGGCCCGGTGACGAGAGTCATGGGCGCCTGGAGGATCTCGGCATTGGTTACGCGCGCGGTGGTCACGTTGTGCAGCGGGCCCAGGCTCCAGCCGGTGTCATCGTAGGGAGCCGGATCGTTCACGTTGTAGTACTGGGTATCGAGCAGCATGTCGGCCATGCGGCTGTAGGGCTGGTCCATCCGCACCACGTAGCTGCCGGCAGGAAACTTGCCGCTTTCGGCAGTCAGCCGATGCACCTCCACGCCTTGCAGGCACAACTGATTGACCAGTTCCGCCGCCTGGCCGGGACGCGGATCGTCGCCCGGAATCACCCAGGCCACCGGACCTTCATTCTTCGCCTTCTCGACGCTGCGCTTGCTCTTCAGGTAGAAGTTCTGAAGGAACTGCTTGGCGTTGCGCGCGACGTTGTCCATGGAAAAAAGGATGGCGCTCTGCTGGAGGTTGATGTTGTTGCGAATCGACCAGCGCACCCGCGGGAGCGGCGGGTTGGGCCGGAACCAGGTGCGGCTGGTGCTGTTGCCGGGAATGGTGCGTTCGCCGGTGTCGGCGCCGCCGGCGCCGAACGTCTCGTAGAAGCGGCCGATGGAGTTGTGCCCGTTGGCGATGTAGAACATGTAGTTCGGCGCCCAGCCATCGTAGTAGCCGTGGGTCCAGATGCCGGGGACGCCGCGTTTGGTCATCTCTTCGATGTCGACGTAGGCCATCTTCTGCCATTCGTCGATGACCAGGGGATCGAGCCAGGCGTTATACGGCCCCATGCCCGTGGAGACGTAGAGGAACGGCACGGATTCGTGCAGGTCGTGCAGGACGGTGGGGTGGTACTGGAGGAAGGCGCCCATCATGTTGCGGGTCAGCGCGAGGGCCATGCCGATGCCGTCGCGGTTGTTGTCATGCGCCACGTATTTGCCCCAGTAGACCTGGTTGGGCGCGGGCTTGCCCGGGTTGGCTTTGCGGTAGTTGTAGACGTCCACCGCCAGGTCGCGGCCGTCGGTTTCGACGACGGGGGTGATCAGCACGATTTCGTTCTTGCGGATGTTCTGGATGAGCGGCGAATCTTCGACGGCGAGCCGGTAGGCCAGTTCCATGAGCATCTCGGGCGACCCGGTCTCGGGCGAGTGGATGGAGCCGGAGGCCCAGTACAGGGGCAGGCCCTCGGCGATCAGCTTATCGGCCTCGGGCTGCGGCGTCCGGCGCGGGTCCGCCAACCGCGCGGTGATGTCCTTATAGTGGTCCAGCCGGGCGATATTGGCCTCGTCCGAGATGGCGACCAGGAGCATCTCCCGGCCCTCTTCGGAGCGGCCGATGGAGAAGACTTTGACGCGCTTGGAGGCCTTCTCCAGTTCGCGCAGGTAGCGGTCGATGTCCTTGGTGTAGGTGAGCTTGTTGGGGGTTCCGATGACGTAGCCGAGCACCTTTTCGGGGGTGGGCACGGTAGCGGAGGCCGGCAGGTGGTCCACCAGTTCGGTGAGGAAAAACGGCTCGGTGGTGTACTCCTTGATCTTGGCCGAATAGGCCTCATCGATCTTCTGCGCGGGCGCCGCGACCGCAGAAAGCGCCAACAGGAGGCAAATAGCGGTTTTTCGCATGATCCCTCATAATATCAAGGCACTCACGCGAAAAAGCCGCCGCGCGCGGCAGGACTGGCGGGCGCCTTTACAGCAAGGCGCCGGCGTTTTCGAGGACGGCGTGCACCTTGCTCCCGCGCAGCGCTTCCGATTCCTTGCCCTCGAACTGGAATCCCGGGGAGAGAAGTTCCTTAACGGTGTAGGCGGCCTTGCCGACCCCGCAGGAGCCGTGTTTGGAAGTGTTGGCGAAGATGTGATAGAGCTCGTGGGCGAGGACGCGGGCCAAGGCGCGGCCAAAAGCCGCTTCGCGGTCCTCGGGATCGACGTTGAGGAGATCGCGCTGCACGAAGCTGCGGATGCGGTCGCAATCCACATCGCTGAACGGCAGGATGGTGCCGTCGCTCACGTGGGTCCAGCCCAGGGCGCCGGGGGAGGAGCGGATGGGCAGCAGGTTGGCGGCATCGCAGCGGCCTTTGAAGGTCACCACGGCGAGTTCCACGGAGATTTCGTTTTCGTGCGAGTTGGCGAGCGACCGCCATTCGAATCCCAATCCCATGGGCGCCATGATGGCGCCGAGCTCTTCATGGAGGGCGTCCAGAACGGCGGGCGGCGGGACGTTCTGCTGGAATTGGGTGTAGAGCGTCACGGGGGCGGCAACTGATGGAGCTTGCCGATGCTCTTCGCCGAAGGCGGGCAGGCAGCCCAGCGCCAGGCAAAGGAGGAAGACTTGTTTCACGTGAAACAGACCGTTTTTATCCTATTTGGGAGAAGTGGACCGATCGACCACCAGTTCCGGGTGCTCACGAACGAGCGTTTTTGCCATGTGGCAGGCGAAACAAAGGGGCTCGGAGACCGATAACACCTGGAACAGCTTTTCGGCGGGCACCTGATTCCACTCCAGGGACATGCTTTCCGGCGCGAGCAGGGCCGGTTTGCGGGACCATTCGATATCGCCGAAGGGCTGGCCGCAAGAGGTGCAAACCTTATCTTTGTACCAATTTACGAGGATATTTCGAACGAGGCAGTCGGCCGGCGAATCGGCCACCTGGCGGAGGCATTGCTGGCCGCATCCCTGCCGTTCGGGCCAGCGCGAACAGGTAGAGAGACGCAGTTCCGGCCCTTTCAGGAGAGCGGTTGCCACCGCATGCCGGGCATCGACCCGGACACCGGCGGGCAAGTGATTCTCGGGACAGGTAATGACGCGATTGCCCCGGTAAGTCCGCCACAGCCAGGCGAGCCGCAGCAGCCCTAGAGCCGCTATCGCCGCCAAAACGACAAAGATGGCCTGAACCGGCATAAAAGCCTCCGAAAGCATGTAAGCAACCGTACATCCAGAACGGAATCCATTGATTGCAAACAGTTGACATCGGGGAGGTGAGTCTGATAGTGGGGCAAATATGCAGGAGCCTGGGTTTTTTGACCCGCACATCGGTTCGCTGGACACCGAAGGTTGACAGATCAATCGGCTTCCGATATAACAGAAGCCGAGCTATGCAGGAAGACTTCAGCCCCTATCTGCCCCTCTCGCCGGCCACCCTTCAGATTCTGCTCGCGCTCTCTGCCGAGGACCGTCACGGTTACGGCATCATGCAGGAGGTGGCGCGCCAGTCCAACGGCCAGTGCAAGCTCGGCCCCGGAACGCTCTATGACAACCTGCACAGGCTGATGTTGAAAGGCCTCGTCGAGCCTGCCCCGCCGCGGGGCGGCGACGACGATCCGCGACGGCGGTACTACCGCCTGACGTCCGGCGGCCGGGGCGTGCTGGCGGCGGAGGTAGTCCGGCTCGAGAGCGTGGTGCGGGAGGCGCGGCTCCACCTGAAGACTTTGCCCGGGGGAATCTCGTGATCCGGGCCGTCTACCGCGCGCTGGTGTGGATGCATCCGCCGGCGTTCCGGCGCGAGTTTTCGGGCGAGATGCTGTGGATCTACGATGAGGGCGGCGCCAGCCTGGGGGTGGTGCCGCTTTTGCTCGACGGGGTGGTTTCGCTGGGTCGCCAGTGGTTCCTGCGGAGCGGCTCCTGGAAGTACGGCGCGGGGATGCTGGCGGCCCTGCTGCAGGCGACGTTCTGGAGCGCGGTGGTGTCCCACATCGGTCACTCGCACAAGACGCTTCGAGCGGTAGAAGATCCCGAGCTCGCCGCGGTCATGCGGATCGGGGCGGTTACGGCGGTGGGCCTGTTCGCCGCCGTCATCTGCCTGGTGTTCTGGTGGCGGCGGCTGGTGCGCCGCACGGGGGTTTAGATGCTCGAACTGCGCCATGTCACCAAACGATACCCGGCCACGACCGCCGTCAAAGACGTCAGCTTCGTGGCGCGGGGCGGGGAAGTGACCGGCTACCTGGGGCCGAACGGCTCGGGAAAATCGACCACGCTCAAAATGATCACCGGCCTGATCGAGCCGACCGAAGGGGAGATTCTCCTGGACGGGCGGCCGATCCAACAGGACCCGATGCGGTATCGCCAACGGCTGGGCTACGTTCCCGAGGAGCCGCAACTGTACCCGCACCTGACGGGCTATGAGTATCTCGAGATGGTCGGAGAGTTGCGCGGGCTGCCGGAGCGGGTACTGGCGGAAAAGATCGGCGGCTTTCTGCGCCTGCTCGGGCTCGACGGGGACCGCTATGTGCCGATCTCGTCCTATTCGAAAGGCATGCGCCAGAAGGTGCTGCTAGCCGCCGCGCTGCTTCACAACCCCGACCTGATCCTGTTGGATGAGCCGTTCTCGGGTCTGGATGTCAGCTCGGCGCTGGTGTTGCGGGCGCTGATTGGCGAGCTGGCGGCACGCGGCAAGGTGGTGCTGTTCAGCTCGCACGAACTGGAGACGGTGGAACGGGTTTCGGCGCGAGTGGTCATTCTGCACAAGGGGCGCGTGGTGGCCAACGATTCCATCGACGGCCTGCGCACCCTAATGGCGCTGCCCACCCTGGAGGGCATTTTCGCGCAGCTTGCGGTGGAGCAGGACACGGCCGGCATCACGCGTCAACTGCTCGATTGCATGGAGGCGTAATGCCCGACGAAGGCCGCCAGTTCCGCATCCTGTACCGGGATTTTCTCCGCCGTATCATCGACCGCGACATCCTCTCTTCTCACGGCGACGTGGAGAAGCTGCTGGGTCAATGCGCGGCCGTGCTGGCGGCGTTCAATTTCGCATTTCTGGTTTTCGCCGGGCAGAAATATCTGCTGGCGCAGGTGCCGGCGGCTCAACTGGGGGCGGCGGCGGCGCGCGACAGCGAATTTCTGGTGGCGACAACGATGGCGGTGGCGGGCCTGTTTGGGGTGCTGGCATGGAATACGATCCTGCCGGACCGCAGGGATGCGCTGATTCTCGGGCTGCTGCCGGTCCGCACGCGGACCCTGTTTCTGGCCAAGGTGGCGGCCGTGGCGAGCGCGCTGGGTTTGGCCGTTGCGGCATTGAACCTTTTCACCGGCCTGACGTTTCCGTTCGTGGCGGTCGCCGGGGACGGCGGCTGGATGGCGGCGTTCCGCGCGTTCACGGCCTACTGGCTGGCCATGGCCGGGGCGGGCGTGTTTGCCGGCGGCGGGATGCTGGCACTGGCGGGGTTGGCCGCGCTGGTCTTGCCGCAGAGGCTGTTCGCGCGGGTCTCGAGCTTTGTCCAACTGGCGGCGTTGTTCGTCATCCTGGCAGGCTTTTTTCTCCGACCGCCGGGCATGGTGGCATGGCTGCCCTCGTGGTGGTTTTCGGGATTGCAGCAACAGCTCAGCGGGGCGGCGCCGGGGCACCCGCTGGCAGGGCGGGCCTGGTGGTCGCTGCTGACGGTGTGCGGGGTGGCCGCCGGTTCGTTTCTGCCGGCGTATGCCCGGCGGATGCGACAAACCATCGAGCAGCCGGACATCGCGCCCGCCCGACGCCGCCGCCTGCCGCGCCTCCGCTATCTGCTTCTCCCTCGCCCGCTCGATCGCGCCATTGTGTTCTTCACGGGCCTGACGATCGCGCGCAGCCGGCAACATCGTTTGCTGCTGGCGGCCTATGGTGGAATCGGGCTGGCGATTGCGTTCGCGTATGCGCGCGACCTGCTCTACGGCGCCGACGATGTCTACTCGCAGCGGTTGGCGGCGCACTGGAACCTGCCCAACGCGCCGCTGATGATGGCGGGCCTGGTGCTTCTTTGCTTCGCCGTGGTGGGGGCGCGGGCGATTTTTTCGCTGCCCGTGGCGCTCCGGGCGAACTGGATCTTCCAACTCACCGCGGTTCACCGCCCCGGCGATTATGTTTCGGCGGTTCGCAAGGCGCTGATTGCGGTGACGGTACTGCCGATCTGGGTGGTGTGCGCGGCGGGCTACTTCCTGATCTGGCCGGGGCGGTTCGCGGCGCAGCACATGCTGGTGATTTCGATTGCCACGATTCTGCTGGTGCACCGCGCGCTGGCACAGTTTCGCAAGATCCCATTTGCCTGCTCTTATCTTCCGGGCAAGTCCAACCTCCATGTGAAGATCGGGGTGTACGGCATGGCGCTGGTCGCCATCTCCGGCTTTGCCGTACAGATCGAGTTCGAGGCGATGCGCCACCCCGCCGGGTTCGCGGTGTTCTGCGGGGTCTGGCTGGCGGCTGCGTGGCAGGCCTGGCGCGGGTGGCGGGAGTTCGCGGCATCGCCGTACAACTGGATTCAATGGGAAGACCTGCCCGCCGCGGATATCGAAGCGCTGGACCTGCACAATGCGCCCACCGGTCCGCGGCCGGCGCTGCCTCCGCCGGTGGAAGCGGGTGGCTCGGCGGGGCCGCTTTCGATTTTCACCAGCGCACCGGAGCGCGAGCCGCGCGCGCCCATGCGGGTGCGGATCGAGCAGTTCCTGGCGGACCTTCAGGCCGGCCTACGCATTTTCCGGCGCGCCCCTGGTTTCAGCGCCGCCGCGGTAGCGCTGATGGCGATCGGCATCGGCGGCAACACGGTAGTGTATTCGGTGATCAACGGAGTGATGAACAAGCCGGCGCCCGGCATCCGCGCCGAAAACCTGGTGAACATTGCCGCCACGCTGCCGGACGATCCCAACGGCGACGTGATCGCCTACCCGGTGTTTGCCGATTTCCTGGCGCACGCGCGAAGCCTCGCATCCATTGCAGCTTTCGGTTTCGAGCGGTTCGCGATGACGGTGGCGGACGGCACGTACGAACTGCGGGGGCAGGTAGTGACGGCGAATTACTTCGACGTGCTCGGCGTGCCCATCATCCACGGCCGGGGCTTCACGGCGGAAGAGGCGCGGGGGTCGGGGGCGCTGGCGGCCGTAATCGCGTGGCACGTGTGGCGGAATCAGTTCCAGTCCGCGCCCGATATCGCCGGGCGGCAGGTGCTGCTGAACGGCCTGCCGGTGACCATCGTGGGGGTGGCCGGCCGGGGATTTCGGGGCACGCATTTCGCGCCGAATTTCGAGATCGCCGTGCCGATCCTGGCGTACGCGCGCATGGCGGGCAATGTCCGGCAGTTGGCGAGGGGCGGAGTGGAGGCGATCGGCCGGCTCGCGGCGGGCGTATCGGTGGAGCAGGCGCAGGCGGAGTTCGACGCGTTTTCGCAGCGGATCGCCGCGGCGTATCCCGAACTGGCGCGGTTCCGCATCGTGGTGGCGCGCTATTCGGCCACTTCGTTCGGTCCCTGGCAGAGCGGGCGGGCGCGGATGTTCATGGCGCTGCTCACGGGGGTGGCGCTGGTCACGCTGCTGGTGGTGTGCGCGAATGTGGCCAACCTGATGCTGGGGCGCTCGGCCGGGCGGCAGCGCGAGTTTGCGGTGCGGCAGTCGCTGGGGGCTTCGCACGGAAGGATTCTGTCGCTGCTGCTGGCGGAAGGGCTGGCGCTTTCGACGGCCGCGGCTGGAGCGGCGTGGGCATTCGCATGGTGGGTGAGCCGCGCGCTTCCGGCCCTGATTCCGCCGCTCGAATCGGGGGCACGGTTGGCGCCCAACGTCTCGCCCGACTGGCGGGTGGGCCTGTACGCGCTGTCGCTGGCGATTGGCGGGGCGCTTGCTTTTACTGTGGCGCCTTCGCTGCGCTCGCGGCGGCAGGACCTGCTGGCCTTCCTCAAAGCGGGCGAGCATGGGGTGGTACAGGGCCGCTCCCGGATGGCGAACGTGCTGGTGGTAGTCCAACTCGCGTTCTGCGTGCTGCTCCTCGGCGGCGCGGGGCTGGCGGCGCGTTCGGCCGGCCTCATCAATGCCGCCGATCTGGGATATCCCAAGGACCATCGCCTGATCCTGCGGCTCAACACCCTGGCGGCGGGCAGCGCGGCAGATCAGCGTGGGCTGCTCGAAAGCCTGCGGCGGCGAATGGGGGCGATCCCCGGAGTGGCCGCGGTATCTTACGCGACGGCGGTGCCGCCGGATCCGTTCGGGCAGTTCGTAACGTTGCTGGACCGGGTACCCGTGCGAAGCATGGAGGCGGGGCCGGGCTATCTGGAGGCACTCGGTGTGGCCGTGCGGGGCCGCGACTTTTCCGAAGGCGATGCCGACCGCGATGTGGCGATCCTGACGCGCCGGATGGAAGAGAAGCGGTTCGGCGGGCAATCCGCATTAGGCGAGACCATCGAGCTGTTCGGCAGGGCGTACGAAGTAATCGGGGTGACTCCGAATGCGGCGTACTCCGGCCTGCGCGAGCAGGGCGGCGACCAGTTCGCGTTCGTGTCGCGCGGCGCGGGCGCGGCGGATCCGGGGGCGGGGGTCCGATACTTCAACATTCGCTACGCCGGGGCGCTCGGCCCGGTGGCCGCGGCGGTGCGGGGCGTGGTACGCGACGCTTCGACCACGCGGCGCGTGGTGGGTACGGTCGAGACGATGGATGCCTTCCTTCAGCAATACACCGCGCCGTCGCTGGTGGTCAGCAGCCTGCTCAGCGTGTTCTCCGGCGGATCGCTGCTGGTGGCGGGGATCGGGCTGTACGCGGTGATTGCCTTCCACACCGCCCGCCGCAGGCGCGAGTTCGGAATCCGGCTGGCGCTCGGCGCAACTTCGCGCGACGTGCTGGGGACGGTGCTGCGGGAGGGCCTGGTGCTGGCCGGGATCGGTTCGGCGGCGGGCCTGGCGCTGAGCGCCGCCCTGGGCCGGCTGCTGAGCGGAGTGCTCTACGGAGTGAGTCCGGTCGACCCGATCACATGGGCGGGAGTGATTGCGCTGTTGGCGGGCGTGAGCCTGGCAGCGTGCTACCTGCCAGCCCGGCGCGCGGCGCGCATCGAACCGCTGGACGCGCTGCGGCAGGAGTAGGCGGCACGCTGCGACGGGGAGCACGCCGTTCACTCGTTCCGAGGCAGAGCCGGAAAAAATGCCTTGGGTTACACTGAGGGGTCATGGAAACGAGGCGGGTCCGGCTTGGGCGATAGCGAAGCATTCTCCCGGCCGCCAGCGGAATGGACGCAGGTGCTGGCGGCGAGGGAAAGGGGCGAGGGCGTCGCCGAAACGCAGTGCCGCGCAGCGATCGAAGTACTGCGCCGTTGCAGTCACGAAACCGGCTTGAAGGCGTCGGGGCGGGCCTACGGACATCACCAGGTCTGGTCACGGGACAGCATGATCGCGCTGCTGGGTGCGTCGCTGGTGGAGGACCGGACGGTGGACGCCGCGTTGCGCGCCACTCTGCGGAGCCTGGCCCGGCACCAGTCGCCCAGCGGCTCGATTCCCAACCACGTCGATATTGCCAGCGGGAAGGCCAACTTCCGGGCGTACGCCGATGGCGGGTTGTGGTACGCCATCGGCAGCAGCATTTTGCAGCCGGACTACCGGACGGTGCGGCGAGTGCTGCGGTGGTACGAATGCCAGGACGTGGACGGAAGCGGGTTGCTCAGCATCCAGGAGGCCTCGGACTGGCAGGATCTTTTCTGCGTGCGCGGCAAGGCGCTGTATGTCAACTGCCTGCACGTGGCGGCGTTGAGCCGGGCGGCGAGGCTGGCGGAGGCGTGGGGACACGGGCGCCAGGCGGGGAGGTATCGCGCACGGAGGGAAGCGGCGCGGCTGGCGATCAACCGGCGCTTGTGGTACGCGGGGGATCACGACATGGTGCGCCATGTCGCGGATTCGTTCAGCACGCAGAACCCTGGCTGCGATTCGCTGGGGCGGCGGCGATGGATTCCGGCGAAGCGCCTTTTGGGCGATGCCGAGTATTACCTTCCGTACGTCAGTTTTCGCGAGCCGGGGGAGTGGTTCGACACGCTGGGAAACCTGCTGGCGATTCTGTGCGGGGTGGCCGATGAGCGGCAATCGGCGTGCATCCTGGACTTCATCGAGGCACACGGCCTGGGGCGGCATCCCAGCCCGTCGATCTATCCACCGGTGACTCCGGGAAGCCCGGACTGGCGCGAGTATTACGGGTCGTTGAATCGACCATATCAGTATCACAACGGGGGCATCTGGCCGTTCATTGGTGGTTTCTATGTGGCGGCCCTGGTAAAAGCAGGGCGGTACAGCCAGGCCGCGGCGGCGCTGGTGCGGCTGGCGGAGCTGAATCGCGACACGGAGTTTTGCGAGTGGCTCCACGGGGAGACGCTGGCGCCGATGGGGGTGCGGGAGCAGGCCTGGTCGGCGGGCATGTACCTGTACGCCGCGGAGTGCGTGGCCAGCGGCTCGGTCCGCTATTTCTGAAGTGAGTGTTTCTGCCTGGTGTTTTTGAGGAAACGATGAACGAGCGGCAGGAGGGCGGCCGTCCGCGGTGGCGCGCCAGCCGGGGTCGGCATTCAGTTGCACCGAGACCAGGTTTTTGGGGCGGCGCGGGACCGTGCCACGAAAGGTGGCAAGATCCTACCGTCTCGTCCTACCGCACTTGGATTCCCATTTCCGGATCGTCTTTGGGAAGTTGTGCGGACGGTTTATGCTAGCGATCTGACGCTAGCAATTATATACTTACCGTACCCAGATATGCTAGGCTAGGAAATGGCAAGGGGCAACCGAAGTTGCCCCTGAAAAATTCTGGACCGGCTGAAATTTGCTAAAAACCCGTTGGAAGCGGGCCAGCACACTTTCATTATAGGGGTGTACCGTGACATCGGCAATCATCGAAGCGGATTCTCCCGGCCGAGACGCGCTACCAGTCTGCCTCCGTCCCTGGCGAGAGAATCCATACAGTCTGGTGAGTCTGCTGGATATGCTTCGGTTCCACGCTGAGGATTTCTGCCGAGCATCAAGTATTATTGGCCAGTGCTTTATGGAGTTACAGGTTGGCAAAACGGCCTCATCCATTTCGCTTGCAGCCCTGAACGCCGAATTAGGCCAAATTGAGAAACATTGCGTCAACCTGGGGCTGACTACCACGCTCGCGCAACTCAAGCGGGTCGCACTTCAGCGCGGACACAGTGCGATTCCGCCTTCACTAATTGGCCTGAACCTGATTGAGATCAACTCGCGGATGGCGGATGAACTCGCTGCAAAATTGTTTTTGGTGATGGATTCTGCATCCGTAGCTTACTACAGCGAGGCTGACCTATTCGGGTCCGAGGTTGGCGTCAAATTCTCTGACGCGGCGTTCGATATTGCCGAGTCCGGAAAGTGCTTAGCATTGGCTAGGTTCACGGCCGCGGTATTCCATCTAATGCGGGTTGTCGAATTAGGTCTTCACTCACTGTCTTCTGAGTTATCCGTAAACTACGACCGGGCAAACTGGGGAGTGATCCTCCGCCACATTGAGGCCGCAATCGGCGGGATGGAAAAAGATGCGGCCTGGACAATACGGCCGGACTGGCGTGAGCGGCGTGAAGCATATGCACAAGCGGCTGGACAGTTTTCCGTATTTCGTGACGCGTGGCGCAATCATGTGACACATCAACGCGGGAAGTACACAGAGGAAGAAGCCCGCGACGTTTTCGGAGCCGTTCAGGCGTTTATGCGCACCCTCGCGAAATGGCTTGAACAACCAGAAGTAAGGGAGTAAAAGAAAGACAATGAAGCCCCACCCGGAAATGATCGAAGGCCCGGAGGCATACGAGCGCTTCAGAAATGCGCTCAAAACGGTGCTATCCGTCCCGAAGAGCACGGTACCCAATCCGTTCAAGAAGTCGTCTATCAAATCCAAGAAACGAAGAAAGGCGGTCCGATAATGCGCACGCTAATAGGTTTTGCCGTGCTTCTCGCAGCGGTGGCGATGGCAGGACAGAAACCCGCGCCTAAACCGGCACCGAAGCACCAGAAGGCCGAAGAGGGTTTTGTAATCGTGCCGTTGGTGTTTAAGGATGCTCCGTGTGCGCGGGACTATCTGAAGGCCCAAGCGGCGGGAGGCTTGGAGGGCCGCAAGGCGCTTGGGGAGTTATTACTTTATGGTTGCGTTAAGAAGATTGAAGGCATTTACTACGTATCCGTAAGGGACGCAAAGCCAATTGCCAACGGTCTGAAGCCCGCTCTGGCGAAGTTCGTTTCTCTGATACTAGCAGCCTGTGGTAATAGTGAGACGGGCGAATAAAAACATGTGACCTCGTAAATGTTTTGAGCGTCTATTGGATATGGCAATGGGAACGCGGCGGAAGCGGGAGCGGCAACAGGATCTGTGGATCGCAACCAGCGATGTGGTCGAGACACCAGCCAATGTCTTCTACGACCGCTTGAATCAGATTCTGGACGGGCACGATTTCGATGCCAAGGTGGAGCGGCTGTGCCGGAAGTTTTACAAAGACAGCGTATACGGTCGGCCCAGCATGGCGCCGGGGGTCTACTTCCGATCGCTACTGATCGGTTTTTTTGAGGGCCTCGATTCGGAGCGAGGAATCGCGTGGCGGACAGCCGACTCTCTGTCGTTACGGAAATTCCTGGGCTACGCGCTGGATGAGGCCACGCCGGATCATTCCACGATTTCGCGCACGCGGCGATTGTATTGGCTGGAGACGCACAAGGCCGTGTTCCGCTGGGTGCTGAAGATCCTCGATCAAGAGGGACTGGTCAGCGGACGGACCGTATCGATTGATGCCACTACGCTGGAAGCCAATGCGGCGCTGAAAAGCATCGTGCGGCGGGACAACGGACAAAGCTACAACGACTATCTGAAGGAACTGGCCAAGGCCGCCGGGATCGAGAACCCGACGCGCGAACAGTTGGCACGACTGGACCGCAAGCGAAAGAAGAAAGGATCGAATCAGGAGTGGATGAGCCCCAGTGACCCCGACGCCCGAATCACCAAAATGAAGGATGGGCGGACGCACCTGGCGCACAAGGCCGAGCACGCAGTGGATCTGACCAGTGGGGCGCTGCTGGCAATGACGCTGCAGCCGGCCAATGAAGGGGACACGACGACGATCCACCGGACCCTGGAAGAAGCGCAAGCTGTGGCCCGCGAGATCAACGAACATGGAGTCGAAGAGGTGGTAGCGGACAAGGGCTATCACAGCGGCGCGGTGCTGAAGAAAGTACATGAGCAGGAAGTCCGATGCTACATCCCCGAGCCGGAGCGTGGGCGGCGAAACTGGCAAGGTGAGGGGAAGGAGGAAGAGCAGAAGCGGACCTATGAAAACCGGCGGCGTGTGCGCGGCGACCGCAACAAGCGACTCCAGAAGTTGCGGAGCGAACTGACGGAGCGGAGCTTCGCACACCTATACGAGACCGGCGGAATGAGACGGGTGCACCTGCGGGGTCGGAAGAACATTCTGAAGCGACTACTGGTGCACGGAGCCGCGTTCAATCTCTCGTTGATCCTGCGCCAGACCATGGGAGTGGGGAAGCCCCGGCGGTTACAGGGGCTTTCTTTGCAACCGTTTATGCTGTTCGCGCGCATTTTTTCGTGGCTCTGGGCGACATCACGAGCACCAGAACAAAGGAGTGAGAGCTTTGCAATGCAAAGCGGCGGCGCGATGGCCATGCTGCCAGCCGATTCAGGCATATATCAAGTAATTTGCTTCGGGCTGGCTGCCTGGAAAACGCCTACTTCTGACACGGGCTGCTAGACGCGGAGAATACGTCAAAGATGACCCACCGCGAGGTCAATCATGACGATACCCCTGTGTTTGCGGAAGGGTGGATATTGGACGAGGCTATTCTTCATATCACCGATGAGCAATTGGACCAACTCGTCGCCAAAAGGACCGCCAAGGACTGAAGAGTTTGTGGGCTTCGGCTTATCTTCTTTAATCCGGCTTTACAAAGGGAGCCATGAATTCATGATCCGGGGATATTCCCAGCGCAGACAGTTGTGCGCCAAGAGATTCCACCTTTTCTGCTTCGCTGGAAATTTGATTTAGGAACTCCGCAATCTTATCCGGCGGAGGTATCTGTTTGGCGTACTGGATTCCATTCTTGTACATTCGCGGATGCGCCGAATGGATAAACTTCCCGGGTTTTTCCGCAGACTCGGCGATCCTTCGAGTTTCTGCGCGAAGTGCTATTAGCCGCTGTTTAGCTTCCGCATATTCGGCCACGAGTCTACCGTTGCTGGCGAACTGCTCTTCTTGGCTCATATTGACTGTTGTGCTTCCTCTTCCCTCTGCCTTGCCGTTTTACATGACCGCCGTGTCAGGCTCCCGATCCTTGCCGGTGAGGTGTTCGTAGGTCAACCGTTTACCGGTGATCCGGGATAGGGCCAATTCAAAGCGGTCGTAATCGTCCATGTCTTTTCGGTTGTTGTAGCGGAAAGTCTGCTCATCTAGATACCGGAACAGATGAAATGGCTCAACCGAAATGTAGGTCCCATTCAGTCCGCGCTTGAGTAAGGACCAGAAGTTCTCCAGTCCGTTGGTGTGGATCTTGCCGTCCACGTATTGCACGGCATGGTCAACTACCTGATGCTGGAATTCATCCAACCCCTCATATGATTTCAGCGCATCGGTGAAGAGAGCGGAACCGGCCTCAACGTGCTTGCGAACCTCGGACTGGAGCGCCTTCTTCTTCCGGTTCGGAACAACCGAAGTGCGAACCTCGCCGCCGCGCTCCAAAATCCCCATGACGGCGGTTTTGTCTTTTGGACCGGTGCCACTGATCTTTTCGGCGCGTTTGGTCGGCGTGCATGTTCCGAGCCTTGCCGCCGATGAATGTTTCGTCCGCTTCCACTTCGCCGCACAGCATACCGAGTCCGCCGTTCTTCAAGGCGAAACGCAGGCGATGATTCATGAACCAAGCCGTCTTCTGGGTGACCCCCAAATCGCGAGCCGACTCGCAAGAACTGATGCCATTTTTGCAGTTGACAACCAGCCACAAGGCGGCGAGCCACTTGTCCAGGCCCAAAGGGGAATCCTCGAAAATAGTCCCGGTCTTGAGCGAAAACTTCGGCCTGTCATGGCCGGTATAGCACTTCCAGACCCGGTTCTTGGCGAGATAAGTCAGCTTAGCGGAGCCACAGTACGGACACTTCACTACGCCGTCTGGCCACCGGAGTTTCATCATCACTCGGCGGCAATTCTCGAAATCGCTGAAGTGAAGGATCGCGTCCTGAAGGGTTTTAATGCCGTCCATGATTGAATTGTACGGCTTTTTGTGTGGGTATGTCAAGTATATAATTGCCTTAATTTGGATTGCTTCCGAGTGGCTGATCCGCTCAGAATACTGTCTCTGGAAGCTAAACACTACGCCGTCAAGGCGGGGGTGATCAACCGCTGGCGCTACAAGGGCCACATTCCGATATCGCCGTTTGCAGCCCCTTCGGTAAACGCTGGGCGACCAGCGAGGCGCTATCCAATGCCACAAACGTGGGAACCCAACTTCCGCATGAGCCGACAAGCCGGACGCGAATCGCCCATGAGTTAAACCATCGACCACACGGGCCGACCGCTACTTCTCCGAGAGCACGGCCGCCAGAAACCGGAGCTCGGACTCCACTTCCGCGGGATCGGAGACGGTGTCGGCGATCTCCTGGCGAAAGAGTTCGCGATACCGCTTGCGAAGGCGGTGAATGGCCACTTTGAGCGCTCCTTCTGACGTGTTCATTTCGCGGGCCAGCGCGGCATACGGCGCGTCGGACCGACCGAGCAGGGAAACCTTCAGCCGCTCGAAATGCTCCGGGCGACCGTGGAGAATGAACTCTGCCCGCAATTTTTCCACAACCCGGTCCAGCACCGAAAGCGCCCAACGACGTTCAAAGATGCGCTCCGGAGTTTCGTCATGCGTCGGATCGCGTTGGTAGCGCTCTTCGCCTGACGAGAATTCTAGCGGGACGAGCGCGCCGCCGCCGCGTTTGAGCGCGCGCCGGCGGTCTTCCGCGTCGGCCACAAAGAATTTCAACGAAGTCAACAGAAATGACCGGAACCGGCCCCTTTCGGGGTCGGCGCGATCGAGATAATGGCCTTCCAACAGCCGCATGAAGAACTCCTGCGTGAGGTCCTGGGCTTGGTCGGCTCGATACCCGCTTCGCCGCAGATAAGCATACAACGGGTACCAATAGTTCTCGCACAGGGAAATCAGAGCCGACCGGGCTTCTTTCCGATGTGGTTCGCCGGCGGCGGCCACCAGGGTCCACCGCGTCGTCGGAAACTGGGATGATCCGGGGAGTGTGTGCATCGTCTGGCCGTTCGTCATCTTCTTATCCTCGCGCTCAGTCCGCTACACATAATAAGGAAACTCCGTCCGGAAGGTTACACGGCTGCTGATGGTAGTTTGGCGCATTCTTCCCTGGTTTCTTCGAACACAGGAACACCGGGATCGGCATCCTTCCAGAGAGTCAGGAGGTCCTCGTAGGCGGCGGCCGATTTCGTGCGATCTCCGGAAGCCCTCAGTGCCCTGGCCAGCCCGAGACGCGCCATCGGTCCGATGGGATCGTTCAACGTGATTCCAGGATGATCGAGAAGTTTTTGAAATTCAGCCGCTGCCTCGCGGTGGCGGTCCATGCGGGAATAGGCGAGGCCCCGCACGTAGACCGGGTAGAGAGCTCCGAAGAAAGAGGCGCCTGTGAAGTATGCGGTGCCCGGAACCGCAAGTTCGTACAGCGCGCCGGCCTGCGTCATTTCGAGCGCTTTCGCCGGGTCTTCCTGATTGAGAGCGTCGAGCGCGCGCAGCGCAGGCAGGTAACTGAACTGGACACATGTATCCTCCGGGTAGCGCAGTTCGAGTTCCGCCGCGATCTGGTGAGCCTGCGCGGAGTCGTGCAGAATCGCCAGGGAAAAGGCGGGTCCATAGTCGGCGTCCCGGCCCCGGAAAAGCGACAGCGCCGCAGCCGCGCTCCTTTGCGCCTCAGCCCGAGCGCCGAACAGAGCATGCCAGACCGCACGAGCGCCTTCCAGCACCGCGGCCCGCTCGGGCAAACCCTCCTGGCGAGCTAGCGTTACCGCGTGGTCCGACAGCCGGTTTGCTTCTTTCAAGCGCCCGTGATACGCGGCCGTCATGGCTTCCTGGTGCTCGAACCACCCCAGGGCTTCCAGTTTCGCTTTACGATGCGCCACCTCCCTTTCCATGGCCGCCTCATCGTTCCTCAGAAATGCGATAAAGTACCGGCATGCCGAGCACTCAACGGTTTCGATTTTACGTTCCGACGCTCTACGAAGCAGCGCCTCGGCTTCCGTCAGACGATTCAGGTAGACGTAGGCAAAGGCCGCATTGAAGTACCCGATGGAGAAATCGGAATCGAATTCGATCGCCTTCTGCCCTTCTTCGGCGGCCCTCTCGTGATGACCCGTTCCGGGAGAAGTCAAGCCCGACAGAAATCCGTGAGGCATAAGATCATTGGGGTATTTTTGTATCCACGATTCCAAGGTTTGGCGCGCCAGTTCCAGATTTCTAGGCACCTGACGGTAGTAGTTGAAAGTGATGAAGAAGTTCTCGCGATCGCTGACCCGATTGCGTAGTTCGTAAGCCTTGGCGATACTTTGGGCTCCAAGCTCGCTTTGCCCCAGAGAATCGTAGGTTCGGCCCAGGACCACGTACGCCATGGCAAATTCCGGGTCGACTTCGATGGCCCGCTTCAGGAGTGAGATGCCTCCCGCCGGCGCTCCCCTGTGCATAACGGTCTTCATCCCAGCGTTGTAGGATCTCCAGGCTTCCAGTGAGGGGGTGGTGATGTCGGATGCCATGGCAGTGGATTTTTCCATGCTCGGAAGCGACTCGCCGGACACGGCCCGAAACCGGCTCGCCATCAGGCCCAGCGCATTGAAGACGTCCTCTCTTTGGGCTGCTGACGCCTGTTCTTCGTGCAGAATATCTCCGGTTCGGCAATCTATGGCGCGCAGGCCCAACACGTACTGACGGCCAAGGCGGGCAATCGAGCCCTCCACAACCGCGGCGCTCCCCGTGCGCTCGCAGATTTCGGATGTGACATCCAGGGTGAACGTTGCATCCGCAGGCCGCACCATCAGGCGCAGGGTCTCGCGCATGCGCGCGTCCGAAAGCACGCTGAGGTCGGGAGACTTCCCCAACTCGACGGCCATCATCTGGCGAAGCGTTCCCTCGAACACTGGATCGCCCGTGGTGTTCGCGAAATCTCCGAGGACGAGCGAGGCCTTCTGTCCGGGCACGGGTTTGGGAGGGGAATCGCGGCGCTCAGGCTGCGAAGCCTGCACTCGATCGGCTGTGCCGAATAGGGCCGGCCTGTACCTGCGAAGAAACTTGCGTACCCGGTGGAGCGCGCCCGGCGCCAGCGCCAGCACGGGCCGGTGCTCAAGGTATCGCTGGATATCGGCCGCCAGCTCCGCCACCGAAGGGTATCGCCGTTCCCGAACTTTTTCCAAAGCCTTCAGCGTTATGCAGCTCAGGTCGCCATTCACGAGGCGGCGCAGCGATGCCGGGTCGGTTTGACGGTGCGCCGCGATGTTGGCCGCTGCCGCGCCCATGGCGTCCAGCTTTCCAGACAGGGGTGGAGCCTCCTCTTCGCGGATGATGCGCAGCATCTCGCCCAAGCCCGCCCGCCGCATGACGGCCGCATCGAAAGGGACAGTGCCAATCAGCAATTCGTACAGGAGCACGCCGAGCGAATACACGTCGGAGGTCTCACCGACTGCTCCGCTCATCACAGCGGCCTGCTCGGGACTAGCGTATTCCGGTGTGCCCACCATCTGGCCGAATTCGGTTAACAGTGTGGCCTCCACGGCCCATTGGTCGGTAGCCTTGGCGATGCCGAAATCGATCACTTTGGGAACGGGTAAGCCATCCTGTTCCTTCACCAGCACGTTCGACGGCTTGAGATCGCGGTGGATCACACCCTTCTGGTGCGCGTGGTGAACGGCGTGGCACACAGCGAGAAAAAGTTCTAACCGCTGGTAGATTGTCACCCGATTGCGGTCGCAGTATTGCGTTATCGGTACGCCCTCGATGTACTCCATTACAAAGTAAGGCCGGCCTCTGGGCGTCGCGCCGGCGTCCAGGATTCGCGCGATATTCGGGTGGTCCATCACCGCCAGGGCCTGGCGCTCGTTGGCGAAGCGGGCGAGTACCTGATTGGTGTCCATTCCGAGTTTCACCACTTTGAGGGCCACGTGGCGGCGAATGGGTTCGCGCTGCTCGGCCAAGTAGACGGTTCCCATCCCCCCTTCGCCCAGAGGTCGTAGGACGTGATACCGGCCGAAATCCTCATCGCCGGCCCTCGGGGCCGCCGCATCGAGCGTCTGCGTTCTGGCTTCGTAGTCGCCAACCGAACTGTCGAGCGCGCCCTGGATCAGGCACTTTGGGCACAATCCTACGGGATCATCGGAATCTAACTCCGCAGCGCACTGGGGACAATTTTGCATTTCCGCCGGGATTGCCAACCATTTTATGCCTTTTGCGCGCCGTGCTGTAACCTCCCGCCCCTAGATTCCTTATTCGGGGTGAGCCGGATTTGAACCGGCATCAGATCAGCACGAAGAGGAGATTTGCCATGAAAAGCGCTTTAGTCACAGGTTCAGCAGAAAGAGCAAGAGTCGTTATGAAAAGAAGCACGCAAATAACACTGACATTGTGCCTGGCGGTGTTCGGCACGGCCATCCAGGCACGGGCGGACTGCCAAAATGTCTCCGGCAGTATGACGGAGACGATCGTTCCCTCACCGAACGATCCTTATGGCAGGACCTTGGGCATTGTGAGTGGAGTGCTGAACGGCGCTTCCACGGCGGTTGTCACCAGCCCCGACGGGTCGAAGTCGGCCGATGTGATCGTGACGAACCGGGGCGATCTGTTGCAGGGCAATGGGGCTATCACACTGACTCCCATTCCGGGCAACGCAAGCGAATTCACACTGAACGTGATCCTGACGATCACCGGAGGTTCGGGCAAGTACAGCGGAGCTACGGGAACGCTCAGGTACCAGGGACTGGCGCAGTTTAGCAGTCCCACTACGGGAACTTTCAACGTGTTTTATCGAGGTTCGGTCTGCGGTCCGAACGTTAAGGGCCACGCAGACTGAATTCTTCGTCTATCGGGTGCATGCTACGGCCGGGGGTTAAATTCATCGTAACGAAAACGGAGGTGCTGGAGGCTAAATCGTCGAAGCGGCGGCGTCCGGCCGCGCTGCCGTCGCGACGGTAAATGCGTTTTAGTTGACCGCACTCAGGCGGCCTACGGGATTTTTGGCGCCAGCATTAATCCCCGAATTATGCTCTATCCGGAACTTGAGAGGGCCACCACTGGTCAAATCCTCCCTGACGGCGAAGTGTTTACGATCCATTTTGACGGTTGGTCCCCGCCTCGCGGAATTGCCCGCCACGGCTGGCCGGCGGCCACCACGGCCCACACGATGCCTCCAGTCACACATTGGCCAACGGCATGAGTGGATTCTAGCCCAACAATAAGCAAAGGCCGGTTACGATGATGATGATCGGTTCCGTAGACATGCCCATTGGATCGGTCCTTTTCGTCCCGAACTTTAGGGCATTCCCTCAGGAAAGCACGGGCGCGGCCCTCTTGCTTTCGTGAGAAACGCTGGCCCGCCCCACCATCCAGGTCCAAGCCCGATACGCCAGCAGCACGATTCACCATCGAGGCGAGCCGGCGCGTGGGCCCCACCTTCCGCCTGGTGGCGCGCAAACCGGTGTCCCAGGATGCGGGCCGCCGCGGCCGCTTACTCCCCGCGTAGCGCGTGATTGGGATCGATCCGCGTCGCCCGGCGCGCCGGCAGGTAGCTGGCGGCCAGCGCCACCGCCGCCAGGAATCCCGTGGCCCCCGCGAAAATCGCCGGATCGGTCGCGCTCACCTGCACCAGCAGCCCCGAGGCCAGCCGCCCCATCACCAGCCCCGCCGCTACCCCGATCGCCAGCCCGATCGACGCCATCGCCATGGCTTGGCCAACGATCATACGCACCACGTTGCCCGGCCGAGCTCCCAACGCCATGCGGATGCCGATCTCCTGCGTGCGCTGGCTCACCGCATAGGCCATCACGCTGTACAGCCCCACCGCCGCCAGTACCAGAGCCATGGCGCCCAATACGCTCAGCAGCACCGCCGCCACTTTCTGCCCGAATAGCGAGGCGCCGATGAACTCCGCCAGCGGCATCGCATCGAACAGCCCCACGTTCGGATCCATGGCGCGAATCTCCCGGCGCACCATCCCCACCGCCCGCGCCGGATCGCCCGCCACCCGCGCATAAACGGCAATCGCCAGGTCGGCCCGGTAGACCTGCTCGAACGGCACGTAGAAATACGGCTTCAGGGCTTCATTCGGCGTATGGTATTTGCTGTCCTTCGCCACTCCCACCACGCGGAACCACTGCCCCCAGCCGTGCACCTTCCGCCCGATCGCGGGCCGTCCGCCGAAAAACCGGCGCGCGAACTGCTCGCTCACAATCATCACCGGCGCCGATTTTTCGTTGTCGAGCGCGGTGAAGTCCCGCCCCTCCACAAGGCCGATCCGCATCAGACGGAAGTAACCCGGCGCCACCAGGTTGCGGTAGATCTTCATGTTCTCGCTCGGCGCCGGCAGGTATCCTTCAATCTGCAGGTCCTCCCAGGGACCCGTGTCGAACCCCAGCGGCACCATGTCCGCGTAACTCACCGCCTCCACGCCGGGCTGCGCTTCCAGACGTTCCCGGAGCCGCCGGCAGAACAGCTTCCGTTCCGCCACGCCGTAGCCCGCCGTCGACAGGTAGAGGTGGGAAACCAGCACGTGCTGCGCGTCGAAACCCGGATGGATGCGCCGCGCCAGTTGGAAGCTGCGCGCGAACAGCCCCGCGCCGATCACCGCCACCAGGGCCAGCGCCACTTCGGTCGCCACCAGCAGCCGCCGCATGCCATGCGAGCGGCTTCCCGCCGTTCCCGCCCGCCCGCCTCCCGCTTTCAGGACCTCGTTGAGGTCCGTGCGGCTGGTATGCAACGCCGGAGCCACACCCGATACCACGCACGCCAGCAGGCACACCAGGATCGTGAAGCCCAGAATGTCGGCGTTCAGATTCACCTCGAGCCGCACCGGCAGCACGCCCGGCGGCAGCAACCCGCCCAGCGCCGTCGAGAGCCATAACGCGGCGGGCACCCCCACCGCGGCCCCCATCATCGCCAGGATCAGGCTCTCCGCCAGCAGTTGCCGCACCAGCCGCCACCGCCGCGCCCCCAGGGCCAGCCGCAGCGTGAACTCTTTCTGGCGGGCCACCGCTCGCGCGAGCAGCAGGTTGGCAATATTCGCACAGACGATCAACAGAACCACCCCGCAAACCGCCATCAAGACCTGAAGCGGCGCCAGCATCAGGCTCTGTGCCCCGAAGTGCCCCTTCCAGACCGGCAGTACGGTGGCGCTCATGCCCGCGTTCGTGCGCGGGTACATTCGCCCCAGTTCCCGGCCCACCGAGGCAATCTCGGCCTGCGCCTGCCGGTAGCTCACGCCCCGCTTCAATCGCGCCACGCCGATGAAACTCCGCGTCTGCCGGTCCGCCATCATCCAGTCCGGCATCAGGTTTAACTGCTGCCCCATCATCGCCGGCGCCCACATCTCGAACACCAGCCCCGGAATGGTGCCGTGAAACGCCTCCGGCGCCACACCGATCACCGTCAACTGCTGGCGGTTCACCCGGATCGTCCGCCCGATCGCGCCGCGGTCGCCATGGAACCGCCGCCGCCACAACCCGTAGCTGATCACCGTTACCGGGTACCCGCCCTGCCTGTCGCCGTACTCATCCGGGGAAAACACCCGCCCCAGCACCGGCTTCACGTCGAGCACGGCAAAGTAGTTGCCCGAGACCAGCTCGCCCCATACCCGCTCCGCCCCGTCGTCCTGGCCGATGCTCAGCGCCCGCGGCTGCGCCACCGCCAGGCCGGCCAGCAGCGTCAGGTGGTCCCGGTAGTCGCGAAAGTCCGCGTACGACGTGGTGAGAAATTCGCCGTTCGGCGTCAGGGTCTCGAACGCCGCCAGTTCCTGCTGCCGGCCCGCACCCGACAGGGGCTTTAACAGGACCCCGTCGATCCAACTGAAAACCGTGGTATTCGCTGCGATTCCCACTGCCAGCGTCGCCACCGCCACCGCCGTGAACCCGGGGCTCTTCGCCGACACGCGTAGCGCATACCGAATATCTTGTATCCACACGAGGCCCTCAAACCCGCAATTCGTCTACCAGCGTCCGAACGCTTTCCCGCTCTGCTACAAAACCTCCACCCGCCGCGTCCCTCCGTCGGATATCCTGAAAGCAGGCGGTCGCTGTCCGGCCCTGGGACTGGGATGCATGAAAACGGACAGCCAGACACCCAACATGTCCATCTTTTCGATTGCGATTCTCATTCTGTTCCTGAGTCAGTTCTACTGGGCCTGGGCCATCGGCCGTTTCGTCCGCCGCCGGTTCCCGGCCGGCCGCACCCGCCTGCTGGTGAGTGCCGGATTGGTAGCCGTATACCTGTTCTTCCTGGTGTTCAACTTCAGCCTCCTGGCCACCCGCCGCACCGCCACCCACCTCACCGCTCGGGACGCGCTGCTGGCCGCGCCGTTCTGGTGGTGGACGGCCAGTTCGCTGGTAGGCTTCGCCGTGGCGATTCTGCTGGCGCCGGTGCGAGGTGTTGCGCACCTCGCCACGCGCCATGCACCCTCGCGCCGCCTCTTCCTCGAGCGTGCCGCCACCGTAGCCACTGCCACCCCCTTTGTCGCCGGCGCCTACGGCCTGTTTTACGGGCGCGTCAACTTACAGACGCCGCTCCAGAAGATCTACCTTTCACGGCTCCCCAAGGCCTTCCATGGATTCCGCATCGCACAGCTTTCCGATATCCACATCGGACCGTTCATGCCGGCCGGCGAAATCCGCAAATACGTCGAAATCGCCAATGCCCTCAAACCCGATTTGACCGTACTCACCGGCGATTTCGTGACTTTCGACGCGTCCACGGCGGAAGCCGCCGTGTGTGCCCTTTCCGGCGTGCACGCTCCCTTTGGAGTCTTCGGATGCATGGGCAACCACGATGCCTGGACCCGTGTGCAGGACTACCTGACCGAACGTTTCCGCCAGGCCGGCATCCACATTCTGCGTGGCGAGCGGGTTGCCATCGCGCGTGGCGGTGAGTTCCTCAACCTGATCGGCGTCGATTTCGAGAGCCCCCGCCGCTTTGGCCCAACCGCCCCCGTCACGCGGCTGCTGGCGGATGCCGAGCGCCTGCGTCTCCCTGGCCGGTGCAACATCCTGCTCAGCCACAATCCCGACACCTTCGACCGTGCCGCCGAGCTAGAAATCGATCTCAGCCTCGCGGGCCACACCCACGGCGGCCAGGCGGCGCTGGAGTTCATCAGCCCCGAGATCGCGCCCAGCCGGCTGGTGACGCCTTATGTCTCGGGCTTATTTCAAAAGCCCGGCGGCCAGCTCTACGTAAACCGCGGCATCGGCACGATCGGTCCGCCCATCCGCATCGGCGCCCCGCCCGAGATCACGCTGTTCGAACTCCACTGCGCCTGATACCCAAGCCTCCGGGCCGCCCGCTCACCCCCGCATCTCCGCCGCTACCTTCCGGCTCATCGAGCCCTCGCTCAAAGAGGGTGCCCCAGCAGCGCATCGACCGCCGCAAGCTCGTCAACGGCTTTTCGCTACTGCTGTCCCTTGCGGATCTCCTCCAGCCGCTTTTTCAGGTACTCCTGGTATTCCTGTTTCAGGGCCGGATCGCGCGGGCTGCCGTAAATCTCGCTCGATTTGTATTTGTCTTCGTCGAACTTCTTGCGTGTCCACTCGTCGTGCACATGCGTGGTATCCGCCGTATCGATGATTCCCTTCGCCAGTTGCGGGGGAATGAACGCGACGCCTTCGCGGTCGCCCACCACGAGGTCGCCCGGCATCACCGTCACATTGCCGATCCGCACCGGCACGTTCACCGCCGCCAGCGTCACCCCGCCGATCGCGCTCGGATGGGTGTGGCGGAAGTAGGCGGGCATGTCCATCTCGGCAATCCCTTCCAGGTCTCGGATCGATCCGTCCACCACCATGCCGCCCCCTTTGGTCGCCTTCATCACGTAGTAAAACAGGTTGTCGCCGACGATCGTTCCGCCTTCCTTCTTGCCCATCAGGTCGATCACCAGCACATCCCCCGGCTGCAACTGGTCCAGGCAGTACTGGTTGTTCATCGTCTGCACGCCGTGCTCGCGCGCCTTGGCCGTCACCACCGTGTCCAGGTCCGGGCGCGCCGGCATGAACGCGCAGGTGAACGCCCGGCCCACCATCTTCTTGCCCGGATGCAGCACCTCCCAGTCGCCTTCGAACTGGCTGTACGGCGTGCCCCGGCCGCCGCCCATCCCGCCCCGTCCGCCGCCCCGTGCGCCGCCGCCGCCGGACGGCGCCGCTACGCTCGTCGCTCCCGGAGCGTTCCAGTTGATCGCGATCTCTTCCATCGAAAGCCCCCGCGCCCGGTCGACCAGCGACTGCGGAACTTTCGGCCGTCCGTCCGGAAAACGGTCCCCCGTCCAAGCCTTGGTGTAGTCCTCCCTCTGCTCTTTCGTCCACGTCCACAACTGCGCGTGCGCCACCATCGGCGTCAGCAGCGCCGCTCCCCACACCGCCAAAAGGGCCGTACGAATGCGTTTCATGATTTCTCCTTAGCTCCAAAGCCGGTCGTTCGTCCGGTCGATGTTCCATTGCTCGGTCGGCTCGAAATATCCGCCCTCGCCCAAATGCTGCTTCACCACCGCTTCGTTCAGGGTCACGCCCAGCCCCGGCTTGTCCGGCACGCTCGTGAATCCCTGGTTCACGATGGGCTTCTCCACGCCCTCCACCATATCGCTCCACCACGGCACGTCCACCGAGTGGTTCTCCATCACCAGGAAATTCTCCGTCGCCGCCGCGCAGTGAACGTTCGCCATGCACGATATCGGCGTACCCGCGAAGTGCATCGCCATCGGCACACCGTACTCCTGCGCCCCATCGCCGATCTTCTTGGTCTCCAGAATCCCGCCCGACGTGGCCAGGTCCGGCTGAATGATGTCCACCGCGTGCGTCCGGCACAGCTCCATGAACGGCTCCTTCAGGTAGATGTCCTCACCCGTCAGAATCGGCACGTCCACCGCGTCCGCGATCGTCTTCAACAGCGCCGTATGCTGCCACGGAATCATGTCCTCCAGCCAGGCCATGTTGTATTTCGCCAGCGCCTTCCCCAACCGGATGCAACTGTTCACCCCGATGTGCCCGAAGTGGTCCGCCGAAATCGGCACGTCGTAGCCCACCACCTCGCGCACCTGGCCCACGTAATCGGCCATCAGCGCGATGCCCTTCTCGGTGATCTCGGTGCCCGTGAACATGTGCTGCACCCGGTCGTCGTAGGCCAGGGTCGGACCGGCCGCCGGCCGCGTCAGCGTGTTCGGCTGGTTGGCGATCAGGCTGATGCCCAGGTCCATCTTCAGCCACGTGAAGCCCTCCGCGCGCCGCTCCTTCATCCGTTGCCCGAACACCTTCGGATCGCGCGACTGGGTAGTGTCGGCGTAGCAGCGGATCTTGTCGCGGAACTTGCCGCCCAGCATCTGGAACACCGGCACACCGTAGGCTTTCCCGGCCAGGTCCCACAGCCCCATCTCCACTCCGCAAACTCCCCCTCCCTGCCGCGCATGGCCGCCGAACTGTTTGATCTTGCGGAATACCTTGTCCACGTTGCACGGGTTCTCGCCGATGAGCCGGCTCTTGAGCATCAGCGCGTAGTTCTTGCTGGCGCCGTCGCGCACCTCGCCCAATCCCGAGATTCCCTGGTTGGTGTCGATGCGAATCAGGTGGCACGTCATCGGCGCGCGCACCACCGTGGCCACCCGCAGGTCCGTGATCCGCAGTTCCGAAGGCTTGGAGTTGGTGTTGACATTCTGCGGGAGCGCTTCCAGCGTCTCATCCGCCCAAAAACCGGCTGCCAGCGCGCCCGCTGCGCCTTTCAGTATGGATCGGCGTCCAAGGGTCTTGCCGTAGTTCTGCATGATTGTCTCGAATTCGAATCGGCCTGCCCCGCGCGCGGGCGGTTACTCCCGAATCGGCCTGCCCCGCGCGCGGGCGGTTACTCCCTAGCCCTTCGCTTCCGCGTTGGCCCGGTTCCACAGCGCCCGCATATAGGAAAAGCCGTAAGCTGTCTGCGCGTTGCTTCCACCCACCAGGCTGGGCGTATGGTCGAGGATCACGATGCCGTCGAAGTTCACATCGCGCAGCGCCTTCATGATCTTGTACATGTCGTAGTAGCCGTTGTCCATGAACGTCTCTACGAAGTGCGGCAGCGGCGCGCTCACGTTGCGGAAATGGATCTTCCAGATCTTCTGCGCGCCGAAGTAGCGGATCATCTCCTCGGGATCCTTCCCGGTAATCTCCTTGCCGCCTTCGAGCCACGTTCCGCAGCACAGGCACAGCCCCACGTTGGGGCTGTTGGCGATCTCCATGGCGCGGCGGTATCCGTCGAAGTTCGAGAAGATGCATCGCGGGACCCCGGCCAGCACCGGCGCGGGCGGATCGTCCGGGTGGATGCCGATGCGCACGCCCTGCTCCTCCGCCACCGGCGCCACCTGCTTGATGAAGTAGCTGTAGTTCTCCCAGATCTCTTCCTTCGAGAACTCCCGCCCATGCGACAGCGGCTCGTGGAATTCCACCCCCGCCCACACACCCTTCTTGTCGGGGCTCGCCATGTCGAACTCCCGGGCGGATGCGCCGCGAATGGTGGCCCGCCCGCTCGACCAGATGCCGTTGCCCATGTGGGCGTAGGTAGTGTAGTAAATGCCGGCCTTCCCCAGGTTGCGCAGGTACTGTTTGTATGCCTCGATCTTCTGGTCGCGTCCGGGCAGGTTCAGCGTGACCTCCGGCATGTTGTGCACATCCGTGTTGCCGATGTTCCAGACGGTGATGCCCGCGTCCGCGTATCGCTTCTTGATCTGGAGAAATCCGTCGGCGGTACGCAGGTCGGGGGTCGAGCCCACGCTGACGTACTCCGCGCCCAGTTGCCGGAGGAACAGCAGGTCGTTGTCGGTCGGCTTGGCCGGCGCCTGCGCGCACAGCTTGATGCCGGGCTGGACGGTGTGCACCGTAGCCGAGCTCTTCGAAGCGGCCAGCGCCGCCACTCCGGCGGCGATCTTTCCAAACGTCCGGCGGTCGGTCATGGCGCTATCCTCGCATTCCCGTGCGCGGCGGCGGCAGTTTGCGCCGCGCCGCGCGCATCCCCGCGAAATCGAATCCCGCCTCGGCAATCGGCACGCCGATCACCTCGATGCGCTTCAGGTCGCGCGTCCCCAGGCCCGCTTCCTCGGCCAGTTTCGGCGTGCTGTCGCAGCGCTCGAACGGCGGCGTCCCGCGGTCCGCCATGGGGTCGAACCCCATCACCGCCATCGACACCGCATCGGTCGTCACCGGGTTCAGACCCGCCAGCATCACGCCCGGCGACACTCCCTTCAGCTCCTCGCGGATCCAGGGTCCCTCGCCCCCGGTCATGGTGCGGATGCCTTCCACGATCGCCAGGTGGATCGGGCGCGCGCTCACCAGGTCCACCACCGTGCGCGGCACCCGCCACGTATCGATCCGCGGCGCTTTGGGGTCTTTCTCGGCCGGCGCGCTCTTGGATGGCTGCCGGTATCCCGAGTGCACCAGCGAGCGCCCGCCGTTGGGCAGCAGGGACGGCTCATCCACGCCCGCACCCGTGCCGTAAATCGTCGCCGGGGTGATGCCGAAGCAGTTCTTCATCGACAGCGTGATGCCGGCCGTGGCGTGTTCCTTCATCTTGGCGATGCTCACGAACACATCGCAGTCTTCGTAGGAGTGGTTCAGGTCGAACCCTGGAAACATGTAGCCGCCGTAGGGCACCATCAACCGCGAGTACTTCTTGCCATACCCCAGGTAATTGGTGTTCTCGAACTCCACCGGCCCCGCGCTCAGAATGTCGCGCGGCTCCCAGTTGACCCGCAGCATCACCTCTTGCACCGGTTCCGCCGTAGACCAGGGGCACTCCAACACGCGTATGCGGCGGGCGCCGGCGCGGGTCATCAGGTGGGCCGCTGCCGCCACCACCGCCGGATGCGTGTAGTGGGTGTCTTCCGCCGGCAGGTATCCCAGCCGGTAGGTGGTCGCCCCGGTCATGTTGATCTTGATGGCGACGGTCTTGCCCTTCACCAGCCTGCCGAGCCCGCCCAGCTGGTCGAACATCTTCTGCATGGCGGGAACCAGTTCCGCCGGTTCGTAGGTCTTGGACCGGGCGATCGCTACCGGCGCCGTGGGCGCCTCGGCGGCCCGCGCCAGGTACGCGCCGGCGGCCGCTCCCGCGGCCGTGCGCAGCCATTGTCTTCGCGTCTGAGTGCAATGCATATTCCTAGCCCTCGAGTTGCAGAACCACGTACTGGCTCACCTGCGGCAGGTGAACCTCCAGCGCATCCTTCCCGATTTGCACTTCCACGTTGGGAAGCTCCGCCACATCTACCGTCATCGCCCGGGCGGAGCGATACCGCCCGGCCACCCGCACGCTGCCCGCGTCGGGGCCGCGGTTGGAGTAGAACAGCAGGTGCACGATGGTCTTTTTGCGATCCGGGGATTGGGCCACGAACGAGCCGGTGGCGCCGCCGTTCCAGAAGCGCACCAAGTCGTAACGGTGGCTCACCAGCACCACCGAATCGTTGGCCATTATCCACGGGTCGTCCGGGGCCGCGTCGGCGATGGCGATGCGGCCTTTGCCCAGCGCGCGCAGCGAATAGCGCGGATGCGAGTCGCCCTTCACGGCAGTCCCCGCGGCGGCGCCCCATTTCGGGCCGGTGATCAGCAGTCCGCCGCCTTCGACGAACGCCAGGATCTGCTTGCGCAGATCCGGGGAAGGCGCTTCGGCATCGGCATAGATCACCGCGCGCAGCCCGGCGAACGAAGAAGCGGCGGCCGATCCTTTCGGCACGATCCGGAAATGCTGCCCCGCGCGCGCCAGCAGGTTGAGCAGCTCCTGGTTGAAGAATTCGTTTCCGGCCGCGAAATCCGACACCACCCCCACCCCGGCCACGGGCGTGTAATCGACCCACTCTTTGTGCGCGGCGAAAAAGCCCGCCGCCAACGTGATGCGTTTCCAGGTGGCCAGCGCGGCGCGATCGTTGGCAGCCAGCCGCGCAGCCAGCGGATCGTCGAGGGAAACGATCCAGCGCCCGCCGTGTGCGCCGGCGTCGGCCACCGTCAGAAGATAGGTTTCCGGGGTAGATCGGAAATTCTGCTGGGGCGGCCGGGCATCCACCCAGATGCACGAGGACGGGTGGAGGGCGGCAGCCAGGCGGACGTTCCAGCCGTTGGAATCCACCCAGGGAACGCCGGTTGGCCCGGCCTCGGTTGCGCCGCCGGAGCCTCGCGCCATGTGAACCCCCGGCCATTCTCCTTTGATAATGGTGACGTCCGCGGGCGCGACGTCGGGTTCCGCGATGCGGAGGCCCTCCTGCCGGGCGCGCTGGCGGATGGGATCGAATTCGGGTCCTTTTTCGACGACCAGGTAGTCGATCGACGTGCCCTTCACCAGATCCAGAAGGGCAGGGTTCTTCCATTCCCCGGGCCATCGCAGCGGAGTCCAGGGTGCTTTGATCGGTTCTGCCACGTTACTGGGAATGGTATCACCCCGAAACGTAGCGATGGGCCGGGCCCCCGGGCTACGCCGATCCTTCGTTCGCCAGCGCCGGCCGGCCGGCCACCTGTGCGCGCAGAAAATCCCGGTTCATCAGGGCGATCACTTCCAGCTTGATCCCCTTCGGGCACACCGCTTCGCACTCGCCGATATTGGTGCAGCTCCCGAACAGTTCCTGCCGCGCTTGCGCCACCATCGCCAGGGCGCGCTGCTCGCGCTCCGGCTGACCCTGCGGCAGCAGTCCGAGGTGGGCGATCTTGGCCGCCGTGAACAGCGACGCGCTGGCGTTGGGACACATGGCCACGCAGGCGCCGCAGCCGATGCACGCCGCTGCATCCATCGACCGCTCGGCGCTTTCCTTGGGCACGAGGATGGCGTTCCCATCCGGGGCGCTGCCGGTAGCCACCGAGATGTATCCGCCGGCCGCGATGATGCGGTCGAACGCGGTCCGGTCCACGACCAGGTCCTTGACCACCGGAAACGCCCGCGCCCGCCACGGCTCCAGGTACAATTCGTCGCCGTCTTTGAAATGCCGCATGTGAAGCTGGCACAAAGTCGTGCCCGGCAGCGGGCCGTGCGCCACCCCGTTCACCATGCAGCCGCACATCCCGCAGATGCCTTCTCGGCAGTCGTGGTCGAACGCCACCGGCTCCTCGCCCTTTTCGATGAGGCTTTCGTTGAGAACGTCGAGCATCTCCAGAAACGACATTTCCTGGTTCACGTTCGGAACTTCGTAGCGCACCATGCGACCTTTGTCGTTCGCATTCCGCTGCCGCCAGATATGGAGAACGATTCGCATTACTTGTAGCTCCGTTGCGTGGGATGCACGTATTCGAAAGTCAGTGGTTCCTTGTGCAGCGCGGGCGGGTTGCCGACGCCGCGGAACTCCCAGGCGGCGGAATAGGAATAGTGCGCGTCATCGCGCGCCGCTTCCCCCTCCGGCGTCTGGTGTTCCTCGCGGAAATGCCCGCCGCAGGATTCCTCGCGGTCGAGCGCATCCAGGCACACCAGCTCCGCCAATTCGAAGAAGTCCGCCACCCGTCCGGCCTTCTCGAGCGACTGATTCAACTCGTCGCCGGAACCCAGCACTTTCACATCCCGCCAGAACTGCTCGCGCATCCCGGGGATCTCGGCCAAAGCGCGCTTCAGCCCCTCGGCCGTCCGCGACATGCCGCAGTAGTCCCACATCAGCTTGCCCAACTCCCGGTGGTAGGAATCCACCGAGTGGGTGCCCTTGGTCTCCAGCAGTTTCTTCGTCACGCAGGTAACCTGGCTTTCCACCTCCCGCACGGCCGGGTGGGCGGCATCGATTTTTTCGAATTTGTTGGAAGCCAGGTAGTCGCAGATGGTGTTGGGCAGGACGAAGTAGCCGTCCGCCAAGCCCTGCATCAGGGCGCTCGCGCCCAGCCGGTTGGCGCCGTGGTCCGAGAAATTCGCCTCGCCGATCACGTACAGCCCCGGAATCGTGGACATCAGGTTGTAGTCTACCCACAGCCCGCCCATGGTGTAGTGAATGGCGGGGTAGATGCGCATGGGCACCTGGTAGGGGTCCTCGCCGGTGATGCGCTCGTACATCTCGAAGAGGTTTCCGTAGCGCTCGCGGATGACGTTCTTGCCGAGGCGCTGGATGGCATCGCGGAAATCCAGGTACACCGCCAGCCCCGTCTCGCCCACGCCGCGGCCCTCGTCACAGACGTGCTTGGAATTGCGCGACGCCACGTCGCGCGGCACGAGGTTGCCGAAGCTCGGGTACTTTCGCTCGAGGTAGTAGTCGCGCTCGGATTCCGGAATCTGGCTGGGGCTGCGCGTATCGCGCGGCTTTTTCGGCACCCACACCCGCCCGTCGTTGCGCAGCGATTCGCTCATCAGGGTGAGCTTGCTCTGGTATTCGCCGGACATCGGAATGCAGGTGGGATGGATCTGGGTGAAGCACGGGTTGGCGAACAGCGCCCCGCGGCGGTGCGCGCGCCAGATGGCGGTGGCATTGGAGCCCTTGGCATTGGTGGAGAGGTAGTATAGGTTGCCGTACCCGCCCGTGCCCAGCACCACGGCGTCGGCCAGGAACGATTCGATTTTACCGGTGATCAGGTTGCGCGTCGTGATGCCGCGCGCTCTGCCGTCGACTACTACCAGGTCGAGCATCTCGGTGCGCGGAAACATGCGCACGCTGCCGGCGCCCACCTGCCGCTCCAGCGCCTGGTACGCGCCCATCAGAAGCTGCTGCCCCGTCTGCCCACGCGCGTAAAAGGTTCGCGACACCTGCGCGCCGCCGAACGACCGGTTATCCAGGTATCCGGAATACTCGCGGGCGAACGGCACGCCCTGGCCCACGCACTGGTCGATGATACTGAGGCTCACCTGCGCCAGGCGATAGACGTTGGATTCGCGCGCGCGGAAGTCGCCGCCTTTGACGGTGTCATAGAACAGGCGGTACACGCTGTCGCCATCGTTGTGATAGTTCTTGGCGGCGTTGATGCCGCCCTGCGCCGCGATGCTGTGCGCGCGGCGCGGCGAATCCTGGAAGCAGAAGCACAGCACGTTGTAGCCGAGCTCGCCCAGGGTCGCCGCGGCCGATCCGCCGGCCAGCCCGCTGCCCACCACGATGATCGTATGCTTGCGCTTGTTGGCTGGATTCACCAGCTTCAGATTGAACCGGTGCCGGTCCCACCGCGTCTCAATCGGCCCTGCCGGGCATTTCGAATCGAGTTCCATGCCGCCGTCCCTCACAATGTCAGAAAACCGGCCAGCACCGCCACCGGTATGGAGATGTTCCCGATCGCGATGAGGATCGCGACCACCGCCGAGCCTTTCTTCAACCACGGCGTGTAGCGCGGATGGCTGAGCCCCACCGATTGAAACATGCTCCAGATGCCGTGGTACAGGTGCATGCACAACAGGATCATGGCCAGGATGTAGAACCCGGAAATCCACGGATTCTGAAATCCCTTGATGACGTTGTAGCGAACGTCGGGCGCGTTGGCCGCTACTTCGTGGAGGGGAAGGACGGTGCCCACGGTGAGGTGCAGGATGTGGAACACCACGAATGCCGCGATAATGGGCCCGCTCCAGATCATGGTGCGCGCCGCGTAGGAGGACGGCACGTCGTCCTTCTTCACATACCGGACCGGCCGCGCCTCGCGGTTCTGCAGCCAGAGCTGCACCGAGGCCGTAATGTGCGCAACGACCGCCGCCAGCAGCAGCAGCCGGATGGCCCAGAGGGGCACGACGTTGGCCGGGTTGTGCAGGAAGGCGGCGTAGTTATTGATCTGGTCGGGATTGCCGGAGTAGATTTGCAGGTTGCCTATCAGGTGCCCGATCACGTAGCCGAGCAGGATGACGCCAGTGACCGCCATGACGGCCTTTTTGCCGATCGGCGCTTCGTAGAAACGGACGGCCCGGCTGATGGGATTGATCGCAATTGTACTCATGCGTGGATCCTGATTGTCGCGAATTGACTTCGCCGGAATACCCGGACAGCACCCGTTGACACGGATGGGTAAGGCGGGGTTCGAGCTCTCAAACTTACAGTATACGCCGGGTGCGGCGGCCCGGGATTGCGGGAAGAGGGAGGCTTATATAAGGAAAGCAGGCGCCGGGTGACGCCTGCCATGCACTACAGCAGATCGGCGGGCGGGCCGCGCACTTCGATGGGCATTTTCATGGGCTCCCCGCGGGGGCTCGGCGGCGGTCTCATGGGCGCGCCGCGGGGGCCCGGCGCCGGCGGAATTTTCCGCGTCGCCCTCAATATTCCAGCTTGAGGGCGAACTGCCACTGGCGCGGCACGTAGCTCGAGAAGGCGCCGAAGATACGGCCCGCCACACCCGGGCAGTCCACGCAGCTGTTCGGGTTGGCGAGGTTGGTATGGTTGGCGAAGTTGAACGATTCGGCGCGGAACTGCACGCGGCACCGCTCGGTGACGGAGAAGGTCTTGAAGAACGACATGTCCCACTGGGAGAAGGACGGCCCCACAACGCTGTTCCGGCCCACCGTGCCGAACGTTCCGCGCTGCGGCCGCTGCCAGGGGCCATCCGTCTGGCCGTTGGCGGTCAGCGGCGTCGAGGCGGTGGCGAACCAGCCGAACTGGCTGGGGTCGCTGGTGTGGAAGTCGCCTACGAGGTTGGGCCGGCACCAGCCGGTGTCGCGATCGGCATTGCAATCGCGGTAGCTGGGGGTGAACGGCTGTCCCGCCATCCAGCTATAGGTTCCGTTCAACTGCCAGCCGCCGATGGCGAAATCGAGCGGCTTCGACATACCGGTCAGGTATTTTCGGCCTTTGCCCACGGGCAGCTCGTAGAGCGAAGCCACGAAGAAAACGCTGGCCCGGTTGTTGCTCGATACGGCGCGCGCCAGGCGCGCATCGCGCGGATAGTAGGTGCCGTCGTAGTCGATGTTCTTCGACCAGGTGTAGTGCGACATCACGTTGAATCCCTCGGCGAATCGTTTATCGAACTTCAACTGGAGGGAGTGATAGTTGTTGCTGGCGTCCGATCCGTAGTAGCGCAGATTCTGGCTCCAACCGAACTTCTGGAAGAACGGCTTGCGCTGATTCGTGGTGGTGGTGCCAAAGCCGTTGATGTCGGCCTGGTTGGGATCGTAATCGCCGCCGGTGCCGGCGAACACGTGGGTACCCTTGGTGCCGACGTAGGCTGCTTCGACCGAAGACGTGTTGCTGATCTGCCGCTGCACGGTGAAATTCCAGGCGTCGACGGTCGGAAACCGGATGGGGTTGGTGATGACGAACGCGGTGACGCCGTTGGGCAGCATGTTGCGTCCGTTGGGGCCCTTGGGCTGGGCGGCCAGGATGGTGGCCGGATCGAGTCCCGTGGGTCCCTGGTCGAGCGAGAACACCGAGTCAAAGGCGTTGGTGGGCTGCACCGATTGAATGCCCAGCACGGGCAGGTTCTGGGTGACGTTGTGGCCGAAAATCGAGCCGAACACGCCCAGGTTGTATCCGCGGCCATACCCCGCGCGGACCACGGTTTTGGGAGTAGCCTGGTAGGCGATGCCAAGGCGCGGCGCGAAGTTCTTGTAGGGCGAGGTGACGTTCAGATCCAGACCCACGCCGCTGCTTCCGGCGACCAGCACCTCGCCGGTGGAGACATCCACGAACCCGCCGTTGCCCGGGCCGTTCACCTTCTGCGGGCGGTAGATTTCCCAGCGGAGGCCGTAGTTGACGGTCAGCTTCTGGGTAACTTTCCACTGGTCCTGAGCGAAGAAGAACCAGCGGTTCTGCGTCTCCCGGGCATCCAGCGAGTTGGAAACGTAACGCTCGAATCGCGACACATCGCCCAGCAGGAAGGACGCGAGGCCGGTGCCCCCGCCGTTGGGCCCCTGGGTGCGCGCGGCGTCGAAATTCAACTCGCCGGAGCGGTGGCGGTCGCTGGGTACGCGCAGGTTGCGCGCGCGGCGGATGTCGGCGCCGAATTTCAGGGTATGGTTGCCGGCGATCTTGGTCCAGTTATTGACGAACTGAAACTGGTCTTCGTTCTCGATTAGGGGGCAGTTGCAGCCGTTGACGCCGAGGGCGTAACCGAACTTGAAGAGGCCGTTGCCGTACCCGTTGATGAAGAACGCCGGCATTCCGGAATTGAAGTTCTTGTCCACGTTGACGCCCGGAATCCCGGCATCGAGCGCCGGCGTCTGGCCAATGCCGTTCGGCTGCCCGAAGACGTAGTAGCGGAACCAGCCGAAGCGGAAGTCGGTGAGCAGGTCGGGCCTGAGGTTGTAGTCGAAACCGCCCGCCACGGAATGATTGCGGGATTGGGAGGTGCCGGCGTAGGCGCTGGTAGAACCGGAGGCATCGAGGCCGGGGCCTCCGGCGATGAGGCCGAACGAGCCCGGGGCGACCATGCGGAAGTCCTGGAGCGAGTAGCGCCCGAACTCGTGCACCTTATCGGAGAGGTAGTGATCGACGCGCACGTTGAACGCGTCGTCGTTGAACTTGACGCCGCCCGAGGAGGAGAAATTGGGCTGGTCGAGGACCGCGTTGGTATTCGGCAACGGGATCAGGCCGAGCAGGTTCTGGGCGGGCGCGGAGAGCCGGCTGGTGGGAATGACGTCACCCGGGAAACGAGTGCGAGTGGCGGGCGGACCGGAGAGCGGGTCGAAAATGGGGTAACCGGTCTGGCTGAGGTCACCGGTGCGCTCGGCCTGGGTGGGCACGCGCAGGAGGGTGCCGCCGCCGGTATTGCGGCGGGTCCCCTGGTAGTCTCCGAAGTAGAACAGCCTGTTCTTGAGGATCGCGCCGCCGTTGGAGCCGCCGAACTGGTTCCACTGGGTGAGCGGGACCAGGCGGCCGCCGGAATTCGGGATGGCCCGCGATTGGGTAAAGGGATTGCGTGCCTGGAGGTGATCGTTGCGCAGGAACTCGAAGGCCGTGCCGTGCATCTGGTTGGTGCCCGAGCGGGTCTGGGAACTCACCACGCCGGCGCTGGCGACGCCGAATTCGGCGTCGTAGTTGGCGGTGGTGATCTTGGCCTCGGTAACAGAGTCGAGCGTGGGGTTGATGACGATCCAGCCGAGGACTGCGTCATGGTTGTCGGTGCCGTCCAGCAGGTGGGAGGTGCCGGCGAAGCTCTGCCCGTTGACCAGCATGCGGTAGGACCCCTGGGGATTCTCGGCGGAGGCGGCGGTGAGGCTGGTGGGGAAGGCGACCACGCCGGGCGTCATCAACTGGATATTGGTGAAGCGCCGGTTGAGGATGGGCAGATTGGTGATGACACGGTCGGTGTACGTAGTGGCGACGTCGCTGCGCTCGGTTTTCAGGATGCCGACCTCGGCATTGACCTCGACGGTCTGGTTGACTTCGCCGACTTCGAGGCGCACATCGAGGCGAATCTCGGTATCGACCGATACGTTCACGCTATCCTGGACGAACGCCTTGAAGCCGGGGGCCTCGACGCGGACGCGGTACTTGCCGACGATGAGGTAGCGTTGGGCGAAATTGCCGGATTCGTTGGCCACGGCGGACGTAGTGACATCGCGTCCGAGGTCGGTAATGGTGATTTTGGCAGTGGGCACCGCAGCCCCGCTGGAATCCGTAATGGTTCCGACGATACTGCCGTAAACCGCCTGGGCGCTGGCGCGCCGGGCGGAAATACCAAGGAGCGCCGCGAAGATGGCGGCCGCGCAAAACACACGCTTCATGGCGGGTTCCCCTCCCCTAGATCTGAGCTTTGACGAGAGTAATTCGGACCGGGACGGAAGTCAAGAGAGAACGGAGGGCATGGGGTGAGACCCGCGCGGTGGGGCAACGCGTTGCCTGCTACTATTTGCTTTATGCCTGCAAACGAGTTGTTCTCTCTCGAGGGTGAAGTAGCCGTGGTGGTGGGCGGCGGCGGGGTGCTGGCAGGGGCGATGGCGGAAGGGATGGCCCGGGCGGGGGCCAAAATTGCGATCGCGGACGTGAGCGAGGAGGCCGCCAACGCTCGCGCTACGGCGATCACGTCCAGCTATGGACAGGACGCCATCGGCATCCGCTGCGATGCGACGAGTAAAGCCGATTTGCAGAAGGTGCTCGATACGGTGGTGGGACAGTTCGGCAAAGCGGATATCCTCATCAATGCCGCGGGTGTCAACTCGCCGACGCCATTCTTCGAGATCACCGAAGCGGAGTGGCACCGCATCCTCGACATCGATCTGAAGAGCGTTTTCCTCGCCTGCCAGGTGTTCGGCAAACACATGGTGGATGGGGGGCGGGGCGGGTCCATCATAAATATCAGCTCGGTTTCGTCGGGACCGCCTCTGTCGCGGGTGTTCACGTATAGTGTGGCGAAGGGAGGAGTCAACCAGATCACGCATTTCCTGGCGCGCGAGTTTGCGCCGTTCCAGGTGCGGGTGAACGCCATCGTGCCCGGGTTCTTCCCGGCCGAGCAGAACCGGAAGGTGCTGACGCCGGACCGCATCGCCAGCATCATGGTGCACACTCCGATGGGTCGTTTCGGCGAAGCGGAAGAACTGGTGGGAGCTACGGTGTACCTGGCATCGCGGAAAGCCGCCTCGTTCGTGACGGGGTGCATTCTGCGGGTCGACGGCGGTTACCTGTCGATGACGATCTGAATGGAGTTTGGGTGCGGGGCTAGGCTTCGGTTTTGCGGCGCGGACCGGTGCCACGCCGGGCCGCCCTGCGCGCCTCCGCCTCCGCTCGCGCGTTGGCGTGGGCCCGCAGGTCTTCCCCGGTCAGTTCGTGAGAGAGCACGCAGGGGGTGTGCTCATTTGCGGAGATCTTGAGTGCACACAAATCCGGACCATCCTGAATGGCGACGCGATTCGCCAAGAAGAGGCCGAGATCCGCGGTAACGACGATGTGAACAGGGGGCTGGCCTTTTTCGAGGCCATTGAACCGATAGATCCGCTTATTGCGCTCCTGTTCAAATCCCATGTACCGCAGTTCCATCGGGCCTCCTTCCAGGCTCATTCCGCCGAAGCGCCAGGTTGGCCGGGCGGATTGGTTGTGGGATTTTCGGGGGTCCCTTCTTCTTCCAGAGTCAGAGGGATCTCGTCTTCCGGAATCAGGGAACCTGCCGTGCGTCTACGCTCCAGCCGCTTGGCAGCTTTCTCCCGCTGTTTTTCCATGCGGGCGATCTCCTTCTGCCGTTTTTTGAATGATGTTCGTGAACCAGCAGCCATCGCCGCCTCCTTGGGTGTAACCGGCGGCGCGGAGGCCGCCGGGAATCGGATTCAGGGTACTACCAGCGGGGCTCGCGGCGTTGCCTGGGGCCACCGCCGCCGGAACCGCGCGATGCGCCTCCGAAGCCTCGCCCGCCGCCGCCCTGCGGTTTGGGCCGGGCTTCATTGACGTTGAGTGCACGGCCGTTCATATCGGCGCCGTTGAGAGCGGAAATAGCGTTATCCGCTTCGATGGAATTCGACATTTCGACGAAAGCAAAGCCGCGTGAGCGGCCGGTGTCGCGGTCGGTTACGAGGTTAACACGTTCCACTGCCCCGTAAGGCTCAAACATTGAACGAATGGAAGATTCGGTTGCGCCGAAATCCAAGTTGCCTACAAAGATGTTTTTCATAAATCGTCTGTGTCTTTCAATTGTGCGGGCTAAACGAGGCTTATTGGATTCGGCCAGGTCGTTGCAGGACTTTCAAAAGGCATCTTCAGTATAACACGGGGTCCGGCCGGTTCCGTCCGGTTGACTTGGGCTCTGCACGGGCGTTACGGTTGCGGCATGCAGGATACACGCCGCTGGTTTCTGATGCAGATGGGGGCCGCTCCGCTTCTGGCGGCCGCCGCCGAGGGGCAGGGGGAGGAGCTGCTGGGGAAGCCGTGGAGCGCTCGTTGGATCTCGGTTCCGGGGGCCAGCACCAGCGGGTACGGGGTTTACCTGTTTCGGCGGACGATTGAGCTCGAACGCCAGCCGGAGCGGTTCGTGGTGCACGTCAGCGGCGACCAGCGATACCGGCTGTTCGTGAACGGCCACGCGGTGTCGTGGGGGCCGGCGCGGGGCGATTTGTTCCACTGGCGCTACGAAACGGTGGACGTGGCACCATACCTGGAAGCCGGCCGCAACGTGTTTGCGGCGCAGGTTTGGAATTTCGGGGAACTCGCTCCCGAAGCGCAGGTGACGCTCGAGACGGGGTTCCTGTTGCAGGGCGAGGGAGTAGACACCGGCACGAAGTGGAAATGCCGGCGGGACGCCGCCTATTCGGCGATCGAGTTCACCACCGGGCAGATGCACGGCTACTACGTGGCCGGTCCGGGCGACCGGGTGCGCGGGGCGGATCATCCCTGGGGTTGGGAAGGCAAGGATTACGACGACACGGTGGGCTGGGACGCGGCGGTGGTGGTGAGCCCGGCGGCGGGCCGGGATGCGAGCGACGTACACTCCCGCTGGATGCTGGTGCCGCGGAGCATTCCGGCCATGGAGGAGCGGACGGAACGGCTCCAGAAGCTGCGCCGGGCGACGGGGGTGGAAGCGACGGGCGCCTTTCCGGCCGAGGCCGTTAGGGTGCGGATTCCCGCCGCCACGCGGGCGGTGCTGCTGCTGGACCAGACGTATCTGACCACGGCGTATCCGGAGCTGACCGTTTCGGGAGGACGGGACGCGGTGGTGCGGATGCGGTACGCGGAGAGCCTGTTCGAGCCGCCGGCGCCGGGCAGCCGGAGCATGCGCAAAGGCAACCGCGACGAGGTGGAAGGCAAGGTCTTCATCGGCAATCACGACGAGTTCGTGCCCGACGGCGGTTCGCGGCGCCGCTTCCGGCCGCTGTGGTGGCGGACGTACCGCTACCTGGAGCTGGACATCGAAACCAGGGACCAGGCGCTCGAGATCGAGGACCTGACGGGCACCTACGTGGGCTTCCCGTTCGAGCGGCGGGCGGAATTCAACGCCGACGATGCGGAGCTGAACCGGATTCTGGATGTGGGCTGGCGGACGGCGCGGCTGTGCGCGCACGAGACGTACATGGACTGCCCCTACTACGAGCAGCTCCAATACGTGGGGGATACGCGGGTGCAGGGCCTGGTTTCGCTGTTCACGGCGGGCGACGCGCGACTGATGCGGAACGCCATCGACCAGATCAACGATTCGCGGCAGAGCGACGGCTGCACGATGAGTCGCTACCCGACCCGGCTGGAGCAGTACATTCCCGGATTCGCGCTGTGGTGGATCGGGATGGTGCACGACTACTGGCGGTACGTGGACGAGCCGCAGTTCGTGCGGCGCATGCTGCCGGGGGTGCGCGCGGTGCTGAGCTTCTTCGAGGGGTTTCGGAAAGAGAACGGGTCGCTGGGCCCGCTGCCGTGGTGGCGGTACTTCGACTGGGTGCCGGGGTGGCAGGGCGGGAACGCGCCGCAGGATGCCGACGGCTCGTCGGCGCTGTTCGACATGCTGCTGCTGATGGCGTGGCGCTGGGCCGGCGACCTGGAGAACGACCTGGGGCTGCGGGGAATGGCGCAGTTTGACCGCGAGCGCGAGCAGCAGCTTCGCGAGACGGTCCAGAAGCTGTACTGGGACGACGACAAGGGGCTGTATGCGGATACACCGAGCCGACAGCAGTTCTCGCAACACGCCAATACGCTGGCGGTGCTGTCGAACGTGATTGGCGGCGAGAGGGGACGGGAGGTAATGCGGCGGGCGCTCTCCGCGAGAGGGCTGGCGGAGCCCGGACTGTTCTTTCGGTTTTACGTGCACCAGGCGCTGGCGGCGGTGGGCGACGGAGACCGCTACCTGGACCAACTGGGAGAATGGCGCGGGATGCTGGCCAAGGGGCTGACGACGTTCGCCGAGAACGTGGACCGGACGGACGGCTCCTCGCGATCGGACTGCCATGCGTGGAGCGCGAGCCCGAATATCGAACTGCTGCGCACGGTGCTGGGGGTGGATTCGGCGGCGCCGGGATTCCGCCAGGTGGCGGTGCGCCCGCACCTGGGCAAGTTGATGACGGTGGCGGGGTCGGTGCCCCACCCGAAAGGCGCGGTGGAGGTGCGGGTGGAGCGTACGGGCTCGGGGTTCACGGCCAGGGTGGTGCTTCCGCGCGATACTACAGGTTGGTTCGAGTACGCGGGAGTAAGACGTGAGCTGGCGCCCGGCGAGAATCGCATTACTGGGTAGTGTGGCCGCGATGGCTTCGGCGTGGCTGCTGCTGCGGCCGGCGCGGGTGCCGGAGAGGCGGACGGCGGCGAGCGAAACCGCCTTGGAAAGCCCGGGCGACAGCGACACGTACGAAGACGGCACGCCGGATTTCCTGCGGCTGGACGACGAGCACGATCGCGAGGCTTTTCGCCGCTGGTTCACGTGGCTGGCGGAGGCGCAGTATTTCCAGGCGCCGGCGAAGCGGCCGGCGGAGATCACCGATTGCGCGGCGCTGATCCGGTATGCGTATCGCGAAGCGTTGCGCGCGCACAATCCGGGATGGGCGGAAGGGGCGCGGGTGCCGGTGGTGCCGGCGTTCGACCGGGTGGCGAAGTATCAGTATCCGCACACGCCGCTGGGGGCGTCGTTATTCCGCGTAAAGGAAGGCCCATACCGGCTCGGCGACGCGGGAGCGTTTGCGCAGTTCGCCGATGCGCGGACGCTGCGGCGGTACAACACCCATTTCGTCAGCCGTGAGCCGGCGCGGGCATTGCCGGGCGACCTGTTGTTCTACCGGCAGGAGACGGGGCCGATGCCGTTCCACAGCATGATCTACATCGGCGCGGGGCGGGTGCGAAAGGACGCCGGGCGGCGGGTCATTTACCACACGGGTCCGGGGGGCGAGATGCGGCGGCTGAGGGTGGAGGAACTGATCCGCTATCCGCAGGCGGAATGGCGGGCCATTGCGGCGAATCCCAATTTCCTGGGGGTGTACCGGTGGAACATTCTGCGGTAGGGCGAGCGGGGTGTCTCCCGGGGCAAGTCTCCTGTCTTTGTAAATTCTTTCCAACGGCGGACCTTGTCGAGGATAACGTCCTGAAGGGCCTTCAAAGCCGCGGCCTTCGCCGGGGAAAATGCATCCGTAGGAGCGGAGCCCGCGCTGACGGTGCCCCAGTCATAAGCAACCGCCAGACCGGCGTTGGCCGCGGCAAGCCCTGGGTCCTTTTGGACAGCTTGCCGAAAATACATAATTGCGTCCACTGTGCCGGCCGGGCTGTATTGGTTCCAGTGATACAGTCCTCGATGATAAAGGTCGTAAGCTTCGCGGTTCACGGGCTGTGCCGCCTCGAAACGCGAACGCTGCTGCTGGGTAATGGCGGCCCGAACCTGGGCGGCAATGGCTTGCGCTACTTCGCCCTGCAGGGAGATGATGCCGCTCAAATCCCTCTCATAACTGTGTGCCCACAGGTGTTGATCTGTGGAGGCCAGGATTAACTGACTGCTGATGCAGACGCGGCCTCCCGAGCGCACAACCGAACCCTCGACGATACCATCGAGGCCGAGTTTCCGGGCGATCTGGGGCAGAGGCAGGGGCGATCTAAACCGGGCCTGGTGCTCACCGGTACGGACGGTGTTCGTGTCCATTTGGCGGCGGAGACTCAAGGCAATGTCACCCTTCTGTTCTTCGGCTATACTCATTGCCCCGATGTGTGCCCGATGCATATGGCATACCTGGCGTCGGCACTGAAGAAGCTTCCTTCAGCGGTTCGCGGTCAGATCAAGCTGGTGTTCATTACGACGGATCCAGCCCGGGACGATCCGAAGACCCTGCGAGCGTGGCTGGATCACTTCGACAGCCGGTTTATTGGTCTGACGGGGAGCGAACCCGAGATCGCCGCCGCGCAATCCGCCGCCCACGTTCCCCATGCAGGTAAATCCGGTGAGGGGCACGCGGCATTCATCCTGGCTTAGACGAAAGACAACCTGGCCCACGTAATCTACCCGTTTGGCGTAGGCGAGGCGGATTGGCTACACGACTTGCCGCTGTTACCTGAACTATGCACGGAGCAGGGCCGTTTTGCGCGGCTGACGCGCTGATTTGGCCCTCGTTTCTCCCGTCCACGAAAAGCTCCGGCAGTTGTTCCAGCGCAGATTTCCGCCACTTCGCGATCTGGATGGGATGCACTTTGAACTGCGACCCCAACTGGCTGAGTGTCTTCTCCCCGCGGATCGCCTCCACCGCCACCCGCGCCTTGAACTTCGGACTGTACTGTTTCCTCGTCGTCGTCATCGACCTCTCCTCGTCAACGACTCCGCCGAAAATCTTAGCTTATTGCCTGGTCTGAGATCTGGGGACCACTATACCGTCGACATTAGCTCAAGAACGGATCGGACACCGAGGTTTCCCGGGCCTTGGACGTTCGCGGCATCACGCATTGCCGATCCTGTCGTTCACCAGGTAACGATGGCTGTTCGCCAGAAATGTAATGCCAGAGCGTCCAATCTGAACGATCATCAAATAGATGCTGGCGGGGCAAGTGTGCGCCACCAGGGCCTATGGTAATGACCAAAGCAACCTCCATAGCGGCGGCAGCTTTGATTCTCTCCCTGACCATCGCCTTCCGCGATGGTCACGCGCAGATGAGGACGTCGTCTTTCGCAAGAAATACCGAGGTGAGTACAAATCGGAGCGGGCGCCTGGGGGTCCAAAGCACCATCGGAGCAATCCTGCGTCACCCCGCATTCGCCGGATTCGCGGCATTGATATTGCCTTGGGACGATCGCGCCTACGACGAGGATATGCGGCTAACCCGCATCGGTTCGCTCCTGCCGTATCATAGTCACGTCGATCCGCAGACGATAACGACTGCGTTGAATCGGATGATCGACGATACCTCCTCCGGCAAGACTGTTTTCTACAGGTTCTACTCCGAAGCGCAGAGGCAGCAACAACCGAAAAAAGGCAATACGGGGTTGTTCTTTTTCCGCGGACGGCCGGGCGCCCCGTTCGCGGTCATATGCCCCGGCGGCGGGTTCTCGTATGTGGGCTCAGTCTACGAAGGATTCCCGTACGCCGAAGCGATTAGCAGGAAGGGATACAACGCTTTTGTGTTGAAATACCGGGCAGGAGAAGGCGGCACAGTCGCCACGCAAGATCTCGCTGCCGCTGTCTCGTACATATTTCGCAATGCAGAGAGCCTTGGGGTCGGCGCCAGCGGTTACTCGCTCTGGGGCAGTTCAGCTGGAGCGAGGATGGCAGCTGCGATCGGTTCGAATGGGGTGGCGCAGTATGGAGGCGCCGACGTTCCAAGGCCCTCAGCCGTTGTGATGGCGTACGCGGCGCATTCGGACTATTCGTCCGCTGAGCCGCCCACCTTCGTGGTTGTGGGCGAAGAAGATGGGATCGCCCCTCCCGCCATCATGGAACGGAGAGTCGACGCCCTTCGCAAGGCAGGCGCCGAGGTGGAATACCACAGATACAAGAGGGTCACGCACGGCTTTGGGCTTGGCACAGGCACGAGTGCCGAGGGTTGGATCTATGAAGCCATCCGATTCTGGGAAGCGTCGATACTCAAACATCGTTGACAGGCTATCGCCATGATCATCAACCGTCGGTTCACCCGCCGTAGCGATGTCATTCACACGCTGTACGATACGGTTCGCCAGGAACAAGGTGCCCTTGCGGCGGGACGTGCCAGAATAAAATTGACGGGGAACGCGCGGCTGTGGAACTTTTGAACGATAAAGAGGCGGGAGCGAGGACCGCAAGCGGAGAGGACATCCGATACCCCGGCATCGGGTGGATGCTTCTCTTCTGGAGCGTGATCGGCGCCCTGAACGTTGCGCGGTATGAGCTCCCCATCGGCAAGGCCGGTGTCAGCCGCGAATCGCTCGAGGGCTTGATCGCCTGCGCTTCCTGGTATCTCCCTGGGCAATCCTGTCGCCACTGGTCTTCCGCCTTGAGCACAGGTACCCTCTCGGCTCCGCGCGTTGGCTGCGGCATTTGGCGTTGCTCGCGTCGATCAGCATTCCGTTCTGTTTGGCTGCCGCCCCAGTGATGATGGCGCTCTTTGAAGTCTTTCGCCATACGTTAGCTGTGTCGCGCAACCCCATGGGGATGATTTCCGGAGTCGGATACTGGTTCGCGACCTTTCCCAGCGCGCAGGCATGTTTTGGGTCAGTCTGGGTGGTGGATATTTCGTCCGCACATTGTTCCTCTTACACCAACAGGAACAGCGGGCCACGAGGTTGGCCTTGGAAAAATCGCAGCTCGAGTCCAGCCTGAACCAGGCGCAGCTCGAAGCCCTGCGGGCGCGCCTCAACCCGCACTTTCTGTTCAACAGCCTGCAGAACATCTCGGTGCTCACGAAGCAGGATCCCCAAACCGCAAGCCGCATGCTGACTGTTCTCGGAGATCTGCTACGCGCCGTACTTCGCAACGACTCGCAGCCCGAGACTTCGCTGAGCGAGGAAATTGATCTAACGCGCTCTTACGTGGCCCTGGAGCAAATGCGCTTCGGTGACCGGCTACGCGTCACCTTCGATATCGCAGACTCGGTGCAGCAGGCCTTGGTGCCCTCGTTCCTGATGCAGCCCCTCCTTGAGAACGCGATCATCCACGGGCTCAGGGGCGTGCGCAAGACCGGTATCATCGCGGTGCGCGCGGCGGAGGAGGAAAACGCGCTGACGATTACCGTCGCAGACAACGGTATCGGCCCTCCCGCTGATGCGAGCCAGATGAAGATTGGGGTCGGGTTGGGGTCCACCTGCGAACGCCTTACCAGGATGTATCCCGAGCAGCACGGGTTCTCGATTAGCCGGCCACAACAGGGGGGCACCGAGGTACGCATCAGGCTACCATTGCGGTTGGGGCATGCAGTCCCGGAAACCCGTGCGCATGAAAAAGTTTCAGCTCTTAATCGTTGACGACGAACCGCTAATCCGCGCCGGAATCCGAGACGGCCTGTCGGAACGAGACGACGTCGAAATCGCAGACGAGTGCGGGAGAGTTTCGGAGGCGATCGACATCCTGCGGTCCGACGAGGTGGACCTGGTTTTGCTCGATGTGGAACTGCTCGACGGCAAGGGGTTCGACGTTATCCGGCGGGTGGGGCCGGAACGGATGCCGGCCGTCGTTTTCGTGACGGCTTACGACAGATACGCCATTCAGGCATTCGAAGTGAACGCCGTCGATTACCTCCTCAAACCATTCGACCAAAGCCGCCTGCTGGCCAGCCTCGACAGAGTCAGGGACCGACTGGCTGAGTCCGGAGACGCCTTGGCGCGGCGGCTGGAAGCGTTGCTTCAGGCACGGGAAACGCAGTGGCCGCAGACTGCGGATTCTGGGGGATGTCGATCAGCGTTCCGAACTGATGTCGATCACGATTCCGAAGTGATGCCGATCAGTGTTCCGAACTGATACCGATCAGTTTTACGGTTGTAGTTCGGAACGGTGATCGGCATGAGATTGGAATTCAAGCGTCGGACTCGGAGTGCCAGGACATAACCGGCGCCTTCTATGCGACCGCTCCAAAACGGACCGATATGATCGCCTCATCCGAGCGGCTCACGATCGCGGCGTGACGTTATTCGATGCGGCCGAAGCCTACGGCCCGCTGGAAGTCGAACGTCTTCTAGCAGGCTGCTGAAAAAGTCCCCGGACTACTTAGAATGGCACTTACCAACAGCCGCAAACTGTTGATTCTACGTTTGACGGAGCGAGACATTGGGTGCTTTCGGGCATCGAAATACCCTTTTTCAGCAACCTGCTAGGCGAAGCGGTGGCGCCGTTCCGCAATCAAGTGGTGATTACTTCCAAATTTGGTTGGAACATCGATTTGGAAACAGGCGCATGATGGGCGGCCTCAATAGCCGTCCTGAGCACATTCGCCTCGCCGTCGACGGTATGTTGCAGAGGCTTCGGACGGACCGTATCGATGTGCTGTACCAACACCGCGTTGATCCCGCGGTTCCAATCGAGGACGTCGCCGGCACGGTCAAGGATTTGATCGCGCAAGGAAAGGTAATGCACTTCGAACTCTCCGAACCTGGTCCCAAAACACTCCGCCGAGCGCACGCGGTGCAGGCGGTGACAGCGGTTCAGAACGAATACTCGATGATGGCTCTAGACCCCGAACCCGACATTCTGTCAATCTGCGAAGAACTGGGAATTGGTTTTGTCTGCCGGAGCCCGCTTGCCATGGCGTTCCTCGCCGGCGCGATTGACCCGAACACCCGCTTCGAACAGGGTGACTTTCGAGGCATGGTGCCCTGGTTCGCGCCCGAAAATCGCGCAGGGAACCTTCCGCTCGTTGCGGTCGTTAAGGACTGGGCGCGCCGCAAGGGCGGCACGCCTGCTCAGATTGCGCTGGCTTGGCTGATGGCGCAGAAACCATGGATCGTTCCGATTCCCGGTACGACTAAGATGCCGCACCTCCTGGATAATCTCGGTGCAGATGCCGTCCGCTTCACCCTCGCGGAAGTCAAGGACTTGAATGCAGCCGTAGTCCGTGTGCCAATTCACGGTGCACGGCTGCCAGCAATAGTGCTGTCGCTCTCTGGCGTGGAAGCGCCCGCAAAGCAGAACTGACCAGCACTGAGTACAACGAGGTACAGGCCAAGAAAGGAAGTAACAATGCAAAAGCGAAAACTGGGAAAGAGCGGTTTGGAAGTGTCAGCCCTCGGTTTCGGCTGCATGGGGCTAAGCTTCGGCTTTGGCCCTGCCACCGAAAAGAGCGAGGCCATCAAGGTAATTCGCGCCGCTTATGATGGCGGCGTGACCTTCTTCGACACGGCCGAAGCGTACGGTCCATTTACGAACGAAGAAGTCGTCGGCGAGGCGCTGGCTCCAGTTCGCGACAAGGTAGTCATTTCAACGAAGTTCGGCTTCCAAAACGGAGTGCCAACCCAGGGGACCAACAGCAAGCCGGAACGAATCAGGGCAGTTGCGGAAGCAGCCCTAAAGCGCCTCAACACCGAAGTGATCGATCTCTTCTAATTCTATCAACATCGTGTCGACCCGACGGTACCCATGGAAGAGGTGGCCGGTACCGTCAAGGACCTGATTGGAGAGGGGAAGGTCAAGCATTTCGGTATGTCGGAGGCCGGCGTCCCAAACATTCGTCGCGCTCATGCCGTGCAACCGGTCACTGCACTCCAGAGCGAGTATTCGCTGTGGTGGCGCGAACCGGAGCAAGAGATCTTACTAACCCTGGAGGAACTCGGCATCGGCTTCGTTCCCTTCAGCCCGCTGGGAAAGGGATTTCTTACGGGAGCAATCTCCGATAAGACGGAGTTCGACAAGACTGATTTCCGTAATATCGTTTCGCGTTTTTCTGAGGAAGCTCGCAAGGCAAACCAGGCGCTGGTGGATGCTCTCGGAAAGATTGCGGAGCAGAAGAAGGTGACCAAAGCGCAGATAGCGCTGGCATGGCTGCTGGCCCAGAAACCGTGGATCGTCCCGATACCGGGAACCACCAAGCTGCACCGCCTGCAAGAAAATCTCGGCGGCGCAGAAGTGGAACTGACCACGGAAGATCTGAAGTCCATTCACGACGCCATCTCCGGCATCGAGGTGCAGGGAGACAGATATCCTGCTCACTTTAAGAATCTCGTAGACCGGTAGGACGAAAAAAGGGCTCGTGTCCCAAAAGTGTAATTAGCGTTCGACCGGCAGTGGCAGCCGGGCACAGCAATGATAGATGGCGGCAATGAAGTTGCTCGCCGTACGGAAGCCGAAGGATCGGTGGCTGATGGACTTGATCTTGTTGTTCATTCCCTCGACGGCGCCGTTGGACAAGCGGATCGTCGTCCAGGGGAGAATCCCATCCAGGTGGGAGCGCAGCATCTTTGCGAATTTGTTGAATGGTTCCAGTTTCGAGCGCACGGCGGAGTTCATCCACTTGCGCAGATGCCGCTCGGCGCGCCAAGGCTGCTGGAAGGACCAGAACAGTTGGAATGCTTCCTTCAAGTACCAGGCACGCACCAGCGGCGTATTCCAGCGGACCAACGTCGAAAGCCGCTCCTTCTGATCCGGGTTCAGATTCCACGGATTCTTCAACAGCAGCCAGCGAGTTCCTTTGACGGTCACTCTCTCTTCGGATGTGACTTGGCGCCACAGTTGGCGGCGAACCGCGTCCACGGCCTCGTTGAGATGCTTGACGATGTGAAACCGGTCAAACAAAATCCGGGCGTTCGGCGCGTGTTCCCGCACCAGGCTGGCGTATGGCGCCCCCATGTCCATGCAAACCACCCGCAGCGTTCCACAGCGCCGCCGCCCCATCTCTTCGGTGAAAAACTTCCGCACTGCCTCTTCGGTGCGCTCTTCTCCGACCCACAGCAGGACCCGCCGTTCCAGATCGTAAACCACCGTCAGGTAGACCTGGCCTTTGCGTCGGCTCACCTCATCAATACCGATGACATGGACGGGAGGCCGCGCGCGATGGCGCAGACCATAGGCCACCGCCCGTTTCACAATCGTGGCCACGCTCTTCCAGTTCAGTCCGTATTGGCGCGCCGTTCCCTTCCAACTCAACTCCCGCGCCAGCACCGCCACCGCGGTGGCAAGCGTAGTGGTCACTCGAGCCCAAGGCTCGGCCCAAGGGAAGTCTTCCACCCGAACCCCGCATCGTGGACATTCCACCCGCCGTGGACGGTAGCGCAGTTTCAAAGCCAGCTTTCGCATGGAGAGATCGCGCCACTCTCGTTCTTTGCGAATGTCGTGAACCTCCAGGCATCGCTGCCGGCAAACCCCGCAGCGCAACAAACGCTGCCCGAGCCGGTCGATCCACACCAGCATGCACTCGTCTGTCTCTTCCACCCTGGTCACGGTATGGGCTTTCAAACGCAACTGTTTTCTGATAAAGGTCTCAATGAGCACCTCGGTTCGGTCCTTTCGTATTCCTTGGCCGGAAACACGAAATTAAACCGATGGCGGGGTGCCTTTCAAATCCCCGCCAGGCCATACCCCCAAGCGTTCACAGGGGTTGAACTCCCACTACACTTTTCGGAGAGGAGCCGAAAAAAAGCAAGGAGGAGCGATGCAAAAACGTATTCTTGGAAAAGACCTGGAAGTCTCGGCCCTCGGCTTGGGCTGTATGAGCATGAGCTCAGCCTATGGTCCACCTGCCGATAAAGGCGAGATGATCAAGCTGATCCGTGCCGCCCATGACCGGGGCTGACACTGTTCGACACGGCCGAGGCATACGGCCCGTTCGCCAACGAGGAACTGCTGGGCGAAGCGCTTCAGCCGATCCGCGACAAGGTCATTATCGCCACGAAGTTCGGCTTCGACATCGACCTTGAGACTGGCGAGCGCCGTGGCGGGACCAATAGCAAGCCCGAGCATATCGAGCGCGTTGCCGAAGCTTGCCTGAAGCGTTTGCGGACTGATCGCATCGATCTCTTTTATCAGCACCGCGTCGATCTGGATGTTCCGATCGAGGATGGAGCGGGAGCGATCAAGGAATTAATTGCCGAGGGCAAGGTCAGACATTTTGGCCTCTCGGAAGCCGGAATTCAAACCATTCGCCGCGCGCACGCAGTCCAGCCGATAACAGCAGTGCAGAGCGAATACTCGTTGTTCTGGCGTGGCCCGGAGGCCGAACTTCTGCCGACCCTGGAAGAGTTGGGTATCGGTTTCGTGCCGTTTAGTCCGCTCGGCGCCGGGTTCCTCACCGGGAAGATCGATGAGAACACCAAGTTCGATCCCACGGATTTTCGGAACCACGTTCCTCGATTCTCGCCTGAAGCACGCAAGGCCAACATGGCCCTGGTCGACCTGATTAAGCCAGTCGCGGAACGCAAAGGCGCGACGCCAGCGCAAGTCGCGCTCGCCTGGCTGCTGGCACAGAAGCCGTGGATCGTGCCGATCCCGGGAACCACCAAACTGCATCGACTGGACGAAAACCTTGGCGCATTGAATGTGGAGCTGACCGAGAACGACGTCAAGCAGATCAACGGCGCTGCTTCCAATCTTACGATCGAAGGGGCCCGCCTTCCAGAGGCTGCACTGAAGATGACCGGGCGCTGAGCGTTTTGAAAGTGTAGCGCCAAGAGCAGATGCAGAAGGGATGAAAAATGAGATTCTATTCAGCGATTGCGATCTCGGTTTGCATGCTCGCGTCAGACGCTCCTAGCCAGACACCGAGAGAACGGGAAATGATCAGAATCACGCGAAGTGGCGTGCGCCCTCCCCAGCGCGCGTCGACCGACAACTTCACCGGCTCCGTACGGATTGAGTCTTCATTCCAAATGGACGCGCCGGCTCGGATGTCCGGCGCCCGGGTGACGTTTGATCCCGGCGCACGAACCGCGTGGCATATGCACCCGTTGGGCCAACTCCTGATTGTTACGGCCGGCACGGGCCGCGTGCAGCGGTGGGGCGACCCGGTAGACGAAATCCGGCAGGGGGATGTAGTCTGGATCCCCGCCGGTCAGAAGCACTGGCACGGGGCTGGGCCGAACAGCTCGATGACACACATCGCCATTGTGGAGCAGTTCGACGGCAAGTCGGTTGACTGGATGGAGAAGGTGAGTGATGCACAGTACGGCGCACCGCTTCGTGACCAGACGGCGGCCGGGACCGCCGGCCCGAAGCCTCGGCCGTCACAAGCAGCGATTGGCGACTTCGCGCCCAAATTGGCCGAGCTTACCGATAACGTGCTGTACGGCGACGTTTGGGAGCGTCCGGAGCTGTCGAAGCGTGATCGAAGCCTGGTGACTGTTGCGGCGCTGATTGCGCTGAACCGTCCGGATCAACTTCGGCCCCACCTCCGCATCGCCCGTGATAACGGCGTCACGCAGGAGGAGTTGATCGAAACGATCACGCACCTGGCGTTCTACACCGGCTGGCCAAACGCGGTAACCGCCATTGGCGTGGCGCGGGAAGTGTTTGAGAAGAAATGAAGCGAAAGGCCATGCAGACAAGATCATGATGAGTCATCCGATCGCGTTTTGGCTGTTGCCCGCCGTCCTGCTTAGTTCGGCGACTGCGCAGACGCCCGCGCTCACGGCGCCTGCCGTTCGTACTGCCTCGGGAATTGTGCGCGGGGTGACCGAGGGGATGTCACAAGTTACAAGGGCATTCCTTTACGCCGCCGCACCTGTCGGTTCCGATCGCTGGCGCCCGCCACAGCCCGTGGCTTCGTGGGAGGGAGAACGGGATGCAAGCAAGTTCGGCTCGGATTGTTCGCAGGGCGGCCGCGGATCGATGGCGCCGACATCGTCGGAAGATTGCCTGTATCTCAATCTGTGGCGACCTTCGGGAGCAACCTCGGGCGCAAAGCTGCCTGTGATGGTGTGGATCTACGGCGGCGCCTTCCTTTTCGGCAGCAGTTCCAATTCAACCACGTCGGGGGGTTGGTTTCGACAAGCGCGACGTCATTCTGGTCTCCTTCAACTATCGCCTCGGGCGAATCGGCTTCTTCGCCTTCCCGGCGCTGAGCCGCGAGCATCCGGAAGAGACTAAGGGCAACTACGCCTACATGGATCAGATCGCCGCCCTGAAGTGGGTCAAGCAGAACATCGCCGCGTTCGGTGGCGATCCAGGCAATGTCACCATTTTCGGCGAGTCTGCGGGCGGCGCCTGTCAATCGGTCCAGGCGCACAGAGACTCGACATACGCCGCGGAGCCATCGCGTAGCCAGCCATCCAGCTGCGCGGGCTCCTTCAGTTGCTGTCCGCGCATGCGCGGCACCGCCACGAACCGGCACTTCAGTTCCGGAAGGGCCGTCATGTCCCCCCACAGCTTTTCGAACTGCGCCACCGGAAATACATCCTCCTGTCCCTTGCCCCAGCGCTTTTTCACGTCCTTCAACGTGATGTAGGTTGGCATGCGCAACGCCAGATTGCGCACGGCATCGTGGACGGCGCCGGCATTGCCCAGGTCGTCGCGAGCGATGCCGAGTACGCGCAGGAACTGGTCGATGTCGAGCCAGTAAGTGGCGCTGTTGTAGTAGGACAGCCGCGATTCCACTTCGTCGTCAGGCAGGGCCAGACCTTCCACCAGGCGCAGCCGGTCGTCCACTCGGGCCAGCCCGCCGCCGCGGTCTTCGATGTGACGCGGAATCACCTCCGTCGTCATGCTCGCGCCTTCGGCGATGTGGTAGCCGAGCAGCGCCGGATCCACATCCGCACCCGCCGTGTCGATATTGTGGATCATCATGTATTTCAGACCGGGGCGATCGGCGATGAGCCCCGCCAGGACGCCGTTGCGCAACAGGTTCGGCACCTCGTACCAGTGGCCGACCGGATGCAGGCACTGCATGGGCACGTTGTCGGTATAGTCGCCGCCCTCGCCGGCCTGCCGCGCCCACCCGATCAGAGTGGCGTGCAGGCTCTCGCGAACCTTCTGCGCCTGCTCATCGAGAAGCTGCTGCGGCATCTCCTCCCAGGCGAAGCGCAGGTCGCGCTCCATGGGCACCAGGCGCAGCCCGATAGCACGACCGCGAGACAGCACCAACGGACCGGAATAACCGTAATGCATATGGGAGGCAAGGTGCTGTTCGATGGCTTCGTGAGTCAGGTAGCTGGTCGTGAAGATATGCGGCAGCAGGGAGCCTGACGCGCGGCCCGTGCGCCGGCTTTTCGCCAGGTGCACCTCGATGAAGCTGCGGTGTGCGCCACCGAGCTTCGAAAACGGATTCAACGCCTTCACCACCCCGGCGCCCTTGGTCCACCGGCTGCCCACACCGCCGGCGAGGGTTACCACAGCCACCGCGCCCGCGGCCAGCGCTTCCATGCCGATTCGGCGGTAGCGCCCCTCGAATTCCGCAGCACGGGTCCTTTCCGCGATGGCTTCGGGGGGAACGTCCTCAATGCTGGTGTTCACCGGCAGCCGGTTCTGAGCGAGGCCGATGCGCCCGCCGCGCAAGTCGCTCTGGATCTGCTCGTGCTGCCCCCGATCGAACCCGTAGCTCTCCAGCAGCGATTCGAGACTCTGCGCGGCGCCTGCCTCCCGTTCCTGGCTGCGCGGCAGCAGGTGATCGAACAGGTGCTGCACCATGCCCGAAAATTCCCCCTCGTCGCGGCACGCGGAGGTGAAGCGGCTCAGCTCGGCCCGGCGTACCGGCGAAATCAGGTGGGTGGCGGTGCGGATGAGCGGAGGCACGGCCAGGACGTAGTATTCGGCCGGCAGCAGCGCCGCATCGCCTTGCAGTAACCTCGCCTGGGTGCCGCACTCGTTGATCGAGAAATCGTAGACCACGGGCTCCATGGCGAACGGGACGGCGTGCTCCATCTCCTGCCTGGTCTCCCGCATGATGGCGTGCAGCCGGTCCTGGGCCGCCCTCTTGCTTTCCGGACGGAAGAGGAACCCCATGCCGCCGCCGGACATGCCGCCAAGCATCCAGAACCCCCAGAAATCCTCGCCCATCTCGCGGCGAATGCGGCGGATCAGGGTGCTCGTATAGGCGTTGCCGGCCCACGGGATGATGGTCTGGATAGGGCCATCGAAGTTGCGATGTGTGGCGGCGCCGATGGCGCGAATGTCGCCCTCCTTCAGCAGCGCCACGATCTCGTCCAGAATGCCGATGGCTTCCTGCCTCCCGCGCCATTCGGTTTCGGATCGAAGCAGATACTTCTCGGTGACCATTTCCAGGATGGGTCCGACGTCCTGCGCCATCCCGCCGTGCACCAGAACCAGACTTCTTTGCAGCTTTTCGCGGGTGGCCGGGGAGACCTCCTGCGGCGTGAACACCTGGTGGTTGGGCAGCAGGCGGCCGCGGCTGATGCCGCTTTCGGGGTCGCCTTCCTCGGCACACACCCCGTAGATGAGCTTGATGCCGGGCCATACGCCGCCCGAATCCTGCCAGCCGCCGCCTGAACCGCCCAGCCACTCGCCCAAAATCGCGCGCGCTGCCACTAGGCGACGGTCCGTCTCTTCCAGTCCGCCGGTAAGCGCGTGCACCTGGTGGGTGGCGCGCATCGCCACCGCGATGAGGCAGGCCAAAAGGCTCGTCGAAACGGCCAGACGCGACCCCTTGGGGATATCGTTCACCTTGCTGACGATTTCGATGCCGTGTCCCGGCATGCCGGTGAGCGTCGCGAGCAGGTCGCTGAGGGGCTCGGTGGCGCCTTCCATACCGGGCGGCACGATGCCCGACGCGATCACTGCCGCCTTCAGCAGGCCCAGGTAATCGCGCGCGAAGTCAAACACTTCGGCAATGGAGCCGATCTCGGCGGCAGCCTGGAGATCCACGCTCGCCAGCCGCAGGACCGGCCGGTCGATGACGCGAAAGTACGCTTCCACGGGCGGCTTGGGAGCGCTCGGCGTTCCCGCGGCGCGCACCGTCAAATCGATGGACACGTTCAGCACCCGCGCACCTTCAGGAAAATCCATGCCGAGGAAAAAGATGTCGCTCCATCCGCTGTGGGTCAGGTCCATGCGCACCGGCGTGGTTTCGCGCAGCACCGGAAACAACAGGCTGCCGTTTTCCCTGGTAGTCAGCTCCGGGCGCAGGCGCAGAGGATAGTCCGCCGGATGGGCCGCGCGGAACATCCATTGGTTTCCGCGCACCGAGCGCACACTGCGCCGCACCTGGTCGGCCAGCGTCTGAAAGCCCAGGGCGCGGTATCCGGCAGCAAGGGCGCTCGAAATGGCGGCCCCCGGGCCACCCGCAGTTTGGGCCCCCAGGAACGTGTCGATGGCCTCCTCGAACCGCCGCTTCAGCAGGGCGGTGTAGCCCGCAAAGGGAATCGCCGTGCCGCCCCGGGCCTGCTCGCCGAGCGGGATGTGGAAGCGATGAATGGCGTAGAGAAAGAAGAGCGCGCGCACCCGTTCATAGAGATTGTCGCTGGACCTTCGAAACCGGTCGAGGTCCTCGCATTCCCGAAGCAACTCCCCCAGCGGAAGACCGCCGCAAACGCTTTCGAGCGACCGGTTTCGGATCCCCGGCCTTTTTGCGGTGATGATATCGGTGAGCCGGCTCACCGTTCGCCTCCCGCCGGGACGGTGGCGATCTCGCGATCCGCCAGCAATTCCAGAAGCTGGGAGAGGACCTGGGCGCGGTCCCGCCCGTTCAGCGCCAACCCCATTTGCGCGACCAGCAGCCCGTAGCGGGCGCCCAGGTCGTAGCGCCGTCCTTCTTGCTCCATGGCCAGATACTGCTCACGCCGGGCCAGCCCGGCAAGCGCCGCGGAGAGTGTGGCGGGTCCCTGCTCCAACAGGTCCATGACGGTGGGGGTGAACACATGGATGCCCATGAAACAGAGATAATAGCCGGCGCGGATTCCGGGCACGGTGAGGCGCTGTTCGGCTTCTGTCGGGCTGGGCTTTTCGATGACCGTCTCCACGCGGTACAGCCCCTGCTTCCCCGCGACGCGGCGCCCCGCTACCGTTCCAAACCGAGGCAGCAAGCTCTCGCGGGTAACCTGCACACCGGAAACCGAGCATTCCTCTGCCTCTGCGACCTCAACCAGGCGCTGCGCGCTCGCGCGGGCATCGAAGCTCATATAAAGGTGGTCGCCCACCATGTGTAGAAACGGCGCGCCTCCGATGAATTCGCGGGCGCAATAGATGGCGTTTCCGTACCCCAGCGGTGCCGGTTGCGGCACGAAGCGCACGCTGCCGGCATGCCGCCCGGCAGCCTGTGCATAGCGCTCGGCGTCGCCCGGCCAAACCACCACGCAGATCTCCTGAACGTTGGCCCCCAGGGCCTGCTCAATGAGCACGCTCAGAATCGACTTCTCCTGCCCGTCCCGGTCGATGACGGTCTGCAACGGTAGCGCTCTCTGCTGTTGTCCCGCGGCCGTGATCACCGCTTTTCTGATTCGCACGAAAGGTGCTCCTTTTGGATCGACTATTATCGCAACACTATAGTGCCGGGCGGATTGTGCCGATATTGGAGCAGGAGAATCGAACGTGTTCTGTCAAACCCTGGCCCCGCCCCGGGCCCGCCGCTCGTTTATTCCCAGCATCCTGATCCACGTGGCAGGGGCAGTGCTGCTCAGTATGGTGTGGGTGTGGTCACCGGTAGTGGAGATAGCCTCCAAGTCCTTCGTCGCGGTGTTTGTCCCGACAAATACGGTCGCGAAAGCGAAGCCGGTCGCCCGCCGCGTGACTCGGCTGCCTGCGCTGCGGCGAAGGCACGCGCTCGTGGTGCCTCGCGTTGCGCTTCCCGTTCGTCCAGTGACAATTCCCGCTCCTCCGCCCGCTCCCGTCCCCAAGTTGCGGGTTGCGGCAGGGACTTCTCCTCTGCTGGTTCCCGCGGCTGCGCCGCCGGCGGTGCGGCCGGCGATTCAAACCGACGTATTTTCGGGGATCGCACCGGCTCCGCCAGCCGCACCGAAAGCCGCGCTCCCGGTCGATACAGGCTCGTTTCTTCCGGTCGCGACCGCCCAGGCGGCGCCGCCTCGGCGGCAATCCACCAGCACCGGATTGTTCGGCGCGACGGAAGTACGCCAAGCACCAGCAATCGTGGAGTCGGAAGTCACCCCCTCAGGGTTCGCCGATGCACAGGCAGTGATCCCGGCTCCGCGCCGGAATCTGGCGACGGTCCGGGCGGGGTTCGGCGGCACCGTTCCGAAACCGGCGGCGGAAATGGTGGCGCCGGCCGTGCACGCCGGTGGGTTCGGCAGCGTATCGATCCAGCAACCCGCGGCCAGGCGTCAGTCCTTTCAGGCACACCCCGTGGAAGTCGAAATCCTCTTCAAGCCGCGCCCGCTCTACAGCGATGAGGCGAGAAAGTTGAAGATCGAAGGAGAGGTGCTGGTCGAGGTAGTTTTCACGGCGGCGGCGAAGGTTCGGGTGCTGCGCGTGGTGCAGGGCCTCGGTCATGGCCTGGACGAGGCCGCCATCCAGGCGGCCGCCAATATCCGGTTCAAACCCGCCGAGCGGGATGGCCATGCCGTGGATTCCCCCGCCGTCGCGCGAATCCTTTTCAGCCTGGCCTATTGAGGAAACCGGGCCCTGCCGATAGACAGGTATGACCAAGGGAACTCGTTTGTTGTTGACATTGGCGCTGATCGGGCCCGCGAGCTGCCAGGAACAGGATAAGGTCGGCCAGATCGTCGATCGCATCGTGGCGGGAGAGCAGGAGTTTCTGGGCAAGATCAAAACCCTTCAGCCGTTTCTGGAAACGTATATCCAGGAATTCGGAGAGGACGACGAGAACGGCACGTCACTCACCAAAGATCACTATATGCTGGGCCGGCTCGATTTCGCCAAGGGCGCCAGCCAGAACGGAATCGCGCTGAGCGCGGGCTTTCAGAAGAAGTCCCGCTCCAAACATACCATCACGTTCCTGCCCACCGGATGGGCCCAGATGGTAGTGCCGGATGCTAACGATTTCAGTCGGGCAACCTACGAATTCAATTATTCGCGCAGGGAATTCCTGGGCGATGTGCGAACGTTGGTGTTCGAGGTCGCGCCCAAGGACAAAAAGGCCTCCGGCAAGTTCATGGGAACGATCTGGGTGGAAGACCAGGACTTCCGCATCGCGCGCTTCAACGGAACCTACACCCGGAGCAAGTCGTCCTGGCTGTTCTTCCATTTCGACTCCTGGAGAGTCAACGTAGCGCCGGATTTGTGGGTGCCGGCCTTCGTGTACGTGGAAGAGGCGACCGATGGCGAGACGGCGGGTGCGAAGCCGAGGTTCAAGGCGCAAACCCGGCTGTGGGGCTACAATCCGGTGCGCAGCAACAAACTGGACGAGCTCTCCGACGTGCTGATCGAGTCCAAGGCTCCGGTTGTGGACAAATCCGGTTCCGAGGACATTTCGCCTGTAGAGAGCCAACGCCGTTGGGAGAAGCAGGCCGAGCAAAACGTGATTCTGCGCCTGGAAAGGAGCAGTCTCCTGTCGCCGAAAGGTGAGCTTGAGCAGGTGCTGAACACGGTCGTCAACAATCTGATGGCAACCAATCATATCAATCTCGATGTGCAGTGCCGGGTTCTGCTGACTACACCGTTCGAGACGTTCTCCATCGGCCAGACCATCGTTATCAGCCGCGGGCTGGTGGATGTGCTGCCTGATGAAGCGAGCCTGGCGATGGTCCTGGCCGAGGAACTGGCGCACATTGCGCTTGGCCACCGGACGGCGACGTCCTATGCCTTCGGCGACCGGATCATGTTCGATGATACGGAACTGCTGCAGAAGATGCACCTGAACCGCACTCCCCAGGAAATGGAAGCCGCTGGAAACCGGGCCGTGGAGATCCTCTCCAACTCGCCCTATGCCGACAAACTGGGCAACGCGGGGTTGTTCCTGAAGGTGCTGACCAGCCGCATGGCCAACCTCCCGAGCTTGGTGCAGGCCAACCTGGGGAACCAGTTCGCCAGTGGCAGCAACATGGCCCGCCTGGAGGAACTGGTCAAGAAGGCGCCACCCCTCGAAGAAAACAAGATCGAACAGATCGCCGCACTGCCGCTCGGTTCCCGTATCAAGCTGGATGTGTGGACCAGCCAGATTACCCTTATCAAGACAGGGCCCGTCACGTTCCTCTCGGCGAGGGAGAAGATGCCCTTCGAAGTGGCGCCGTTGGCGTTGCATCTGACGCGAACCACAGGCAATGCCGTCAGCGCCGAAGCCCAGGGCAGCACCGCTACAGCCACGGCACAGTCGGCATCTCCCAAGAACTAAGTCGGAGCGGCCCTGGGGTGTCCCACCCGGTAGAATGAGGGTATGTTCGAAACCCTTAAAATCGGCGGCCGGGAATTTCGTTCGCGGCTCATCGTGGGCACGGGGAAGTACCGGACTTTCCAGGAAATGCAGCGCTGCCACGAGGCCAGCGGAGCGGAAATGGTGACGGTCGCGGTGCGCCGCGTCAATCTCACCGATCGCTCCAAAGAGTCACTGCTGGACTATATCGACCGGTCCAAGCTCTTCATTCTTCCCAACACGGCCGCCTGCTACACCGCCGACGATGCCATTCGCACGGCCATGCTTGCGCGCGAGGTTGGCCTTTCGAACTGGATCAAGCTCGAAGTGATCGGCGACGAAAAGACGCTGTTCCCGGATAATGCCGGCCTGCTGGAAGCGACTCGCGTGCTGGTGAAGGAAGGCTTCGTGGTGCTACCTTACACGAATGACGACATAGTGAACGCGCGCAGGCTGATCGACGCCGGCGCGGCCGCCGTGATGCCCCTGGCCGCGCCGATCGGCTCCGGCATGGGCGTCCAGAACCCGGCCAACCTGCGGATCCTGCGGGAAATGATCACCGAAGTGCCGATGATCGTGGATGCCGGGGTGGGCACCGCTTCGGATGCTTCTATCGCCATGGAACTGGGTGCGGACGGTGTGCTCATGAACACCGCGATCGCCGCTGCGGAGGATTCGGCGAAAATGGCTCGAGCCATGCAACTGGCGGTGGAAGCCGGACGCCTGGCGTACGAAGCGGGACGGATGCCGAAGAAGCTGTATGCCACGGCGAGCAGCCCACTGGCTGGTGTAGTGGGGAGGTAAATGGCCAAAGGAGGCCGGGCTCGACCCGCCGAAATCAGCGCCGGCCGGGGATTGGGGAGACGCCATCTCCCTCCGACGCTTCCCTAAGTTCGGTGAGAGTTCTTCTTCGAGATCCGTTCCGGTGGGGTACATTTTAACCCCCCTGGGGAGGGCTCCGGGCGTGTTACCATTCCGTTTTGATCCGGGAGTAAATCCGTGAAAGTATACGACAGCAAGGACATTCGGAATGTCGGTGTGGTGGGCCACGGCGATTCCGGCAAGACGACGCTCACCGCCGGTATGCTCTTCGCCACCGGGGAGACCAATCGTCTGACCCGCGTGGACGAGGGCAATACGATCACCGATTTCGACGACGAAGAAATCTCGCGAAAAATCACGATCTCTTCGGCCATCGCCGTGGCGGAGTGGAAGAAAACCAAGATTAACATCCTGGATACTCCGGGTTACAACATCTTTATTAATGATGCCCGCGCCGTCCTGGTAGCCGCCGATTCGGCGCTGGTGCTGGTAGATGGAGTCGCCGGCGTCGAAGTCCAGACCGAGAAGGTCTGGCAGTTCGCTAACGATTATCAGTTGCCGCGCGGAATCATTATCAACAAGCTCGATCGGGAGCGCGCCGACTTCCAGCGGGCATTGGATACCATTCAGGAAAATTTTGGCCGGTCCGCCGTGCCAATCCAGATCCCCATCGGGAGCGAGCGCGACTTCACCGGCGTGGTGGACCTTATCCGCATGAAGGCCTGCATTTACACCCCGGACGGCGACGGCAAGGGACGGGAAGACGAAATTCCGGCCAGCCTGGCCGAAGTCGCGCAGAAGGCCCACGAAGCGCTGGTGGAGATGGTCGCCGAGGGCAACGACGCCCTGATGGAACAGTTTTTCGACAAGGGAACCCTCGGGCCCGAGCAGATCATGGAGGGCTTGCGGCAGGCAGTCCGTGAGAGGCGTATTTTCCCGGTAATGTGCGCCTCGGCGCTGCACAATATCGGCACGGACCTGATTCTGGATTTCGTCGTGGACAACCTCCCCGCTCCGACGGAGCGCGAGGCTGTGGCGGCCACCATCAACGGAAGTGAAGCCACCCGCAAGATCTCCGATGGCGACCAGCCTTCGCTGTACGTCTTCAAAACCACAGCCGATCCGTTTGCCGGACGTATCACCTTCTTCAAGGTATACAGCGGCGTCTTGAAGACCGACGCCAATCTCCAAAACATTACTCGCAGCACCGCCGAACGGCTGGCGCACCTCAGCAGCCCCCAGGGGAAGACCCTGCAACCGGTCACGGAGTTGCACGCGGGCGATATTGGCGCGGTCGCCAAACTCAGGGACACCCTGACAGGCGATACGCTCACGGAAAAAGGCCAGAACGTCACCTACCCGCCGGTCAAGCTGCCCGAGCCATCCATCGCTTTCGCCATTGAAGCCAAGTCACGCAACGACGAAGACCGCATGGGCAACGCCATCAATCGCATCCTGGAGGAAGACCAATCGCTGCGCTTCTATCGGGACCCGCAGACCCGGGAGTTCTTGCTGGCAGGCGCTGGGCAGCAGCATGTGGAAGTGGTCGTCAGCCGTTTGAAGAAGCGCTATGGCGTGGACGTGACGCTGAAGGCGCCCAAGATTCCCTACCGCGAGACGATTCGAGGCACGGCCGACGTGCAGGGCCGGCATAAGAAACAGACCGGCGGTCACGGGCAGTTCGGCGATTGCTGGATTAAGATGGAGCCGCTGCCGCGGGGAGCCAAATTTGAATTCGCCAACGAGATCTTCGGCGGTTCGATCCCCAAGAACTTCATTCCGGCGGTGGAAAAGGGCATCATCGAAGCTGCGGAACACGGCTTCCTGGCCGGCTATCCGATGGTGGATTTCAAGGTAATTCTCTACGACGGCTCCTACCACGATGTAGATTCTTCGGAGCTGGCGTTCAAACTAGCGGCACGAAAGGCCTTCAAAGCCGCCATGCAGCATGCCAAGCCGGCGCTGCTCGAGCCTATCATGAATGTAGAGATCCAGGCCCCGGTGGAGTATGCGGGCGACCTGATGGGCGACCTCAACGGCCGCCGCGGTCGCATCGCCGGGATGGACACCCGCGGCAGCACCCAGTTCATCCGCGCCCAAGTGCCGATGGCAGAAATGCTGAACTACCAGAACGACTTAACCGCCATGACCCAAGGCCGGGCTTCCTTCACGATGGAATTCGATCACTACGATTTCGTGCCGCAACTCCAGGCGGAAAAGATCATTGCGGCGGCCAAGGCGGCGAAGGCCGGGGAGGAAGAAGAGGAGGAGTAGGGACACACCCCTGTCCCGTTTAGCCACAGAAAAAATACCCGCTTATTGACGGCGGCGGTTGCCTTTTGTAACACCATTGTTGTATGGTTTAGGTTTCGCAAAGATCTAACCCGGGCGACGTCCCGTAGAAGTATCGTATTTTCTACAATCGAGGGCTTTGGATGGACGATCGAACCAGGATGTGCCTATCTGCTTTTTGCTTAGGTACAACTCTCCTCGCCGCTGGCTGCGGTTATAATCAGCAAGCGCGGTTCCAAATGTCTTTCCTGCCGCCGGCGCCCCGAGCCGCCGTTCCCGGGGATGCCAGCGAAATCGCTCCTCCTCCCGATGTCGCTCTCCCGAATCCTTACCTCCAGCAAGTTCCTCCCATCCTCCTGAACAACCCGCTACCTCCCCGGCATAAGCTCCTGGGAGACGCCAACGTTCGCAAAGCCGATCAGGCCTACCAACGGGGGCTCCGCTTCTATAAAGCCAAAGAGTTCGATCTGGCGCGCCGCGAGTTTGACGCCGCGATCGATTTAATGCTGGAAGCGTCGAATGAGAATCCGGGGGATCGGGAAGATTACGACAGCAAGCTCGATGAAATGGTCGATTCCATCCATCGGTTCGACCTGGCGGGCTTGGGGGCATCGGCAATTCCGGAACCGGGCCAGTTCGAAAAGGCGCCGCTCGAGGATATCCTGCCGATGACGTTTCCGGTGAACCCGAAGACGAAGGACAAGGTGCGGGGGCAGGTGGCCGCGACGGTTTCGCAACTGCCGTTGACGGTGAACGATACGGTCCTTGGCTATATCAACTACTTCTCCGGTCGGGGACACAAGACACTGCTCGCTGGCACCTCGCGCGCGGGACGATACCGGCCGATGATCCAGCGGATCCTGGATGAGGAAGGGTTGCCGCAGGAGTTGATCCACCTGGCACAGGCCGAATCGGGGTTCATACCGCGGGCCGTGTCGCGCAAAGCGGCGGGCGGCATGTGGCAGTTTCTGGCATGGCGCGGCAGGCAGTACGGGCTCATGCAGACCAGGTACACCGACGAACGGATGGATCCGGAAAAAGCCACCAGGGCTGCGGCGCACCACTTGCGGGACCTGTATTCGGAATTCGGCGACTGGTACCTGGCGATCGCGGCGTACAACTGCGGCCCGGGCGTTGTGGAGAAAGCGGTGGAGCGCACCGGGTATGCGGACTTCTGGGAATTGCGCAGTCGCGGGGTTTTGCCGGCGGAGACGACTAACTACGTGCCGATCATTCTGGCCATGACTATCATGGAGAAGAATGCCGCCGAATACGGTCTGGATAATGTGCAACTGGAACCGCCGCTAGAGTACGACACGGTGGAGGTCACCGCGCCGACGAGCCTAACGCTGGTCTCGGACGTGACCGACACGCCATTGGCCGAACTGGCCTCGTTGAATCCCGCGGTGCTGCGCGGCATCGCCCCCGCGAATTTCCCGCTTCATCTTCCCAAGGGGACCGGCAATCAACTCGCTGCCGCACTGCAACTGGTGCCTTCGGAGTACCGCGATTCCTGGCGGCTGCACCGCGTGGGTCCGGGGGAAACGCTGGCCTCGATCGGGAAACGCTATGGGCTGCCGCCGAGCCGTATCATCGCGGTGAACAATCTGAAGTCGGCGGAAACCATGGAGGGCGACCGGCTGATGATCCCCACGGCGGCGCGCGCCGAAGCTCCGGTCCGACGGACCACGGGGCGGCGCACCACCTCCAATCAGCGCGCCGCGGCGTCGAGTCGCAAGGCTCGCGTCACCCTGGCTAGTGTACTGTCTTCGAAATAACTAGACAGGTCATTTCTTCTGTTTCCTGGACTTGGGGCCGGTGCAGCCAGGTTTGATCTGCTCCAAGGTTTGGCGACAGCGATTGAGCTTTTCCTGTATGGATTCGACGGTCGCTGTCCACACAAGGGTTTGGGATTCTGATTCCACGCGGTGAGAAACTCCTCGATGGAGGCTTGGAGGTCGGCCACGCTGAGGAAAACGCCGCGGCGGATGGCCTTGTTATCCAAGTGGCCGAACCATCTCTCGACGAGGTTCATCCAACTGGAACTGGTAGGGACGAAGTGGGGCACGAATCGGGGATTGCGCTTAAGCCACGCCCTAACGTTGGCGTGCTTGTGCGTCCCGTAGTTGTCCATGATGAGATGCAAGGGGACATCGCCTGGAAACTCGGCGTTGAGCCGACGCAGAAATTTCAGAAATTCCTGATGCCGGTGTCTCTGATGACATTCGCCTACGACCTTACCTTCTAGAGTTTCCAGGGCGGCGAACAAAGTGGTGGTGCCGTTGCGTTTGTAATCGTGGGTCATGGTGCCGCATCGTCCCTTCTTGATCGGCAACCCCGGCTGTGTGCGATCCAACGCCTGTATCTGGCTCTTTTCGTCTACGCATAGGACGATCGCCTGTTGCGGCGGATTCAGATACAGGCCCACGACATCGGTCAGCTTTTCCAGAAACTTCGGATCGCGCGAGAGCTTAAAAGTCTCCGTGCGATGCGGCTGAAGATTGTGGGCTCGCCAGATATTGTTGACGGTGGACTTGCTCACGCCCTGGCTCTCCGCCATAGTCCGGCAACTCCAATGCGTCATCCCAGCAGGTTTGGTTTGCAGGGTCGCATCCACGATATCGGCGATCTTGTCAATTTGATAGGTGGGCTTTCGTCCACGGCCAGGAGCGATGTCCCACAGACCATCCAGGCCCTCGTCACCGAAGCGCTTTCGCCACAGGATCACGGTGTTTCGATTCACCGAAAGCTGCTTGGCAATTGAGACATCGGACACGCCCGTAGCGGCCGCCAGGACGATACGGCAAGGCAACGCCACGCCACCTGCTGAGGAGTGCCGTGCGCCGCAGTCCACTGCTGGAGCTTCTGCTGCTCCACATCGGAAATCTGACACGACTTCCCCACACCTCAGGATAGCGCGGCCCGGATTGTTATGTCCAGTTATTTGTTGGACACTACACTAGCGCGCTAGCAGCCCACCGGCCAGGAACTGCTCCCAGCCAGGATCCGACAGCGTCCCGCAACAACCCCACCGAAAGCCACAAACACGACCGCCCAGGAGCCTTCAGCGGAGTGCGCGTCTCTGCTGCCCGGCAGGGAAGTGGAAGCCCCTGGAACGGCCGATTCTGCGAAGCTACGCGCCCTTTCGGCAGCCTTCGGTCACACCGGCCGATTTTCCGCCAGCGGGTTTATTTCGCTATTGCCTCACCGCCAAAAAGGAGTATTCTATGGGTGATTGTGCCTGTCTACAGGAGGCTAGCTGAATGCCGGAGAGCCTGAAATTCGCTCTGAAAGACGAAGAAGAGATGGAAGATTTCCCCGACTACGAGGACGAGGAGCACTCGGAGGTAGATTCAAAGCTCGACGATTACGACGACGACGAAGAGGATGATGAAGAGGACGAGGCCGAGGAAGAAGTGACCCTGACCATAGTCGCCGAACCAGTGCCCGTCCCTCCTGAGCCCCTGATGCAGGCCGCCGAGCCGGAAGCGCCCCCGAAGAAGCCCGTGAAGAAGGCCGCCGCCGCGAAGAGATCGGCGAAAAAAGCCCCGGCGAAGAAGGCGGTTAAAAAGGCTCCGGCGAAAAAGGCCGCTAAGAAAGCGCCGGCCGGAAAGGCTGTGAAGAAGGCCGTCACGAAGGCAGCAAAGAAGGCCCCGGCCAAAAAAGCGGTAGCCAAGAAGGCGCCAGCCAAAAAAGCGCTGAAAAAAGCGCCTGCCAAGAAGGCATCCAGTCAGGGCAAGAAGCGCTAATCACAGGCAGGGCGGGTTTCCCGACCCGCCCCCCAACCGTCTCCTACACCTCTTTGCTCAACACTCTGCGGCAGCGCTCGTACAGCTCGAGGAGCGCTTCCGCATGCTCTTCTGGAGAGCGCACGGCCGGCTTCGCAGAAAAGCCGGCTCCCGAGTGAGCGGCCTTTCCGTAGCCGGTGTTTATGGCGATAAACTTCATCAATTCGAGTGCGACTTCATCTTTTCCGCGGGGCGCGCCCGGGGGTGTTGCGGCCTCAGGACTGCTCGCCGTGGTAGGTTCCAGTTCCGCCATCGTAGCGTTTCCTCCTGTGATAAAACTCTAGTGTACTGAAGGCCGCCGCCGAATCGCGACTATTCCACACCGCCAATGCCGCTCAGAGCCGTCCGGCATGTCCGGAAAATGCGAGGAGGAGCCCAATCGCACCTGCTGGAAGCGGACGACGGCCACTGGTACGTAGTGAAATTCCGAAACAATCCGCAACACCGCCGGATCCTGGTAAACGAGTTGCTTTCCGCAACATTCCTGGAGTACCTGAAAATCTCCGCGCCGGAGACGGCGCTGATCGGTGTAAGCGCCGGGTTCCTGGCGGAGAATCCGGAGGTGCGTCTGACGATCGGCAGCCAACAGTTGGAGGTCGAGCCGGGATGGCACTTCGGCTCGCGCTATCCGGGCGATCCGAGCCGCACTGCGGTGTACGATTTCCTTCCGGATTCCCTGTTGCCGGAGGTAGCCAACCTGGAGGATTTTCGCGCCGTGCTGGTGTTCGACAAATGGGTGGCGAATGCCGACGGCCGGCAGAGCGTGTTCTACCGGGCGGTAGTGCGGCACACCGAGAACCGCCAGCCCTCGACAGCGGGACGGCAGGGGTTTGTGGCGCGGATGATCGATCAGGGCTACGCCTTCGACGGCCCCAATTGGGATTTTCCCGAGTCGCCCGTGCAAGGACTGTACCCCCGTCGGACGGTGTACGAAATGGTGGCGTCGCTGAGCGCGTTCGAGCCCTGGCTGGAACAGGTGGTGAACTTTCCCGAAGAAGTGATCGACCGTGCCTGGAAGCGAATTCCACGCGACTGGCTGGACGGGGAAGACGAAGCCGTGGAACGGCTCCTGGAGCGTCTTTACGAGCGGAGGAAACGAGTGCCCGCCCTGATCGCGGCCTGCCGCAACGCCCGCACCAACCCGTTTCCGAACTGGCGGTGAAGGCGAAAGCGCGCCTGGGGCCACGTCGGGACATCGCACCAATCGGTGATGCCGGTTATTCTCGAGTCAAGAGAGGCAGGCGACGAACCGTCGCCTCATGGCTGGTTCGGTCATATGTCACAGAACGCCGCTCCTCGATCCGCCGCTGTGGTCAAGGTGGCTCCCTGCATCGCAAGGTCACAATCGGCGGGCAAGGTGGGAGGATCGTCCACAGCTTCGCGGGAGCTGCGTGGCGGAATGCGCGGCTTCCGCTCCGAAAGGGGAAACGGCGGACGTTCATCGACTGCGGCAGTTTGTGAGCCGCCGCCGCCCGAATCCTCTTCCTCGGGCGCATGGACGTGCAGATTCCCTGTCGCCAGCAGGTCCGCCAGCTTATCCAGGAATTCCTGATCGGAGAGCCTCGCGCCGGGTACTGTCGGCCGCTGCGAAATAGCCGAACGCATGGAAGTGAGTTTTTCCGAGTCGTTTCTGAATTGCCAGAGCCATCGCGAGGCGGAAAAACGGGTCCGCAGACTGTCTACCACATTGCGATAGCGGCATTCCGGCTTATTGCAGATGGTCCATTTCCGGGAATCGGCCGACAGCATGGTTCATAGTATTGTAGTTCAGAAAAAAAGGCCCTGGGAAGGCAACAGAGAAGAGCCGAGCTACTCATGCCGCAACGCTCCTGTTGCGGCGCCCAGCGCCGGTCCTGGGTGACACGGCGGCCGAGCGGCTTCTCCTCGCCGCAAAGCATGTGCCGAGACGCGGAAGTCCAGTCCCCTGCCGGTGCCGAGAAGCGATGCTGCGAAAGCGTTGCGTTGACATACGCCCGGAAGCGCGGCGAACCGCGTCCGCAGTTCTTCATAAACGTGAGAATCCCCGGTTCGAGATGGCCGGCCTGACAGGCAGTCAACTCGAACAGCAGCACGTTTTCGCGGTCGAAGTCCATTTGGACAAATTGCAGATTGGCGAAAGTCCGCACGAACAGCTCGCCGGAGCCTCCCCCCACGCCCCCGTGGTGACGGCCCGGCCTAAAATCCGGTATAAAAGGGGAGGAGCCTCCTTCTCATGAATCAACGTAAATTCACCCGCTCACTCACTGCTATCGCGTCACTGGGCGCGATGCTGGGCGTCGCTGCCTACGCCGACGAAGGCATGTGGACCTTCGATAATCCTCCCCTCAAACTGCTGCAGGCAAAGTATGGGTTCACGCCGACACAGCAATGGCTCGACCATGTCCGGCTTTCGAGCGTGCGCCTGAATGACGGCGGATCGGGGTCGTTCGTCAGCCCCCACGGCCTGCTGCTCACCAATCATCACGTGGCGCGCGGGCAACTGCAAAAGAACTCCACGCGGGAGCGCGACTACATCAAGGAAGGCTTCTACGCCACCACACCCGAACAGGAGATGAAATCGCCGGATCTCGAGGTCAATGTGCTCGTCTCCCTGGAGAATGTGACTGAACGCGTAATGGGGGCTCTCAAAGGGGCTACGACTCCCGCCGAGGAATTCGGGGCTCGTCGTGCGGCCATCGCCGGAATCGAGCGCGAAAGCCTTCAGAAGACCGGCTTCCGGTCGGACGTGGTGTCGCTCTATCAGGGCGGCGAATACTGGCTCTATCGCTATAAGAAATACACAGACGTGCGGCTGGTCTTCGCTCCCGAAGCGCAAACGGCGTTCTTCGGAGGCGATCCCGATAACTTCACTTATCCGCGCTACGACATCGATTTTGCCCTGTTTCGCGTCTACGAGAACGGCAAGCCAATCGACAGTAAGAACTACCTGAAATGGAATCCCAAGGGCGCAACGGATAACGAACTGGTGTTTGTTTCCGGTCATCCCGGTTCCACCAGCCGGCTGGACACGCTGGCCCAACTCGAGCTCGTGCGCGATACCATTCTGCCCATCACCGACAAGCTCCTCAAACAGCGCATCGCGGTGCTGAAGCAGTACGCGGCTCAGGGGCCGGAGCAGGCCCGCCAGGTGGCATCAATGATCTTCGGCCTGGAAAACAGCGTCAAGGCGCGCGAGGGGCAGCAAAAAGGGTTGCTCGACAAAAGCGTAATGGATAAGAAGGCGAAAGACGAGGCCCAGTTCAAAGCCAAGGTAATGGCCAATCCGCAGTGGAAGGCGGCTTACGGCGATGCCTGGGACGAGATCGCGCAGGCCCAGAAGAAAGCCCTCTCGCGAATCAACGAACAGCTCTATCACGGGCTCGACTCGTCGCTTGCCAATCTCGCGACAACCATCGTGCAGTACGTCGCGGAAATCAAGAAACCCGATGGCGAACGGCTGCCCGGCTATCATGATGCCCAGCTCGATTCGATGAAGCTGCGCCTGTTCTCCCCCGCGCCGATTTACCCGCAGATGGAGATCGCCCGCATTACCGGCGCGCTCGGATGGGACCTGTCCGGGGTCGGACCGAACGATCCGTTTGTCAAAACCGTGCTCGACGGCCGCAGTCCGAAAGACGCCGCCTCCGCGCTCGTGAACGGCACGAAGCTGGCCGACCCGGCCTTCCGGCGCAAGCTGGTGGAGGGAGGCGATGCCGCCGTATCCGCCTCCGACGATCCCATGATCGAGCTGGCGCGCAAGCTCGACCCGATGCGCCGCGAGCTGATCAAGTGGAGTCAGCAGAACGTCGAGAGCGTGGAGCAGGCGGCCGGCGAGAAGCTCGGCAAGGCGCGCTTCGCGGCATACGGCAAGACCACCTATCCGGACGCCACATTTACGCTGCGTCTCTCCTACGGACAGGTGCAGGGTTATCCGATGAACGGCACCAAAGCGCCCTACAAGACTACGCTATACGGCCTCTACGACCGCGCGTACAGCTTTGATTTCGAAGGCGATTTCGCCCTGCCGTCACGCTACATGGAAGGTCGCGACAAGCTGGATCTCGCTACGCCGGTGGATTTTGTCACGACCAACGATATCATCGGCGGTAATTCCGGCTCGCCGGTGATCAACAAAAACGCCGAGTTAGTCGGGTTGATCTTCGACGGCAATATCGAATCCCTGGTGGGCGATTTCGTCTATGACGCGACCGCGAACCGCGCGGTGGCGGTGCATACCGCTGTCATGACCGAGGTACTGCGCAAATTGTACGGGGCCCAGGCGCTGGTGAAGGAGTTGTTGGGAGAGTAGCGGCGTCAACCGCTTTCGCCCGAGAGTCTCGCGGCCTGCAACTGTACGGGCCTCCGTCCTCCACGTTATGACGAGCATTTGGAAAACGCGACAATCGCCTCCCGCCATCCCCTTCGTAATATGATGGTACTCGCGGGGAGGGGACCCATGCGACGCAGCACCCATGCCATCGTCCGTCTGCTGGTGCTCGGAGGTGCCGTCAGTCTCTCGATGGGGGCGGCCGCCACTGGCGACGCCGCTCTGGAGGGCCGCTTTGCCGCGACCGTCCGTCCCTTTCTGACGAAGTACTGCATCGGATGTCATAGCGGCAGTTCACCGGCCGCCCAGCTGGATTTTACGCGCTATTCCACGCTGACCGCAGTGGTGGCCGACTATCCTCACTGGAGCCTGGTGCTCGAGAAACTCACGGCCGGGCAAATGCCGCCGAAGATCGCGCCACAGCCGCCTCTGGACGTTCGCCAGGCGGTGATCGCGTGGGTCCAGGCGCTGCGCACAAACGAGGCCCGCAAGAACGCCGGCGATCCCGGATCGGTGCTGGCGCGCCGCCTCAGCAACGCCGAATACAACTACACCATCCGCGACTTGACGGGTGTGGACATCCGCCCTGCGCGCGAGTTCCCGGTGGACCCCGCCAATCCGGCCGGGTTCGACAACTCCGGCGAGTCGCTGTCGATGTCGCCGGCGCTGCTCGCGAAGTACCTGCAAGCGGCGCGGGAAGTCTCCAATCACATGGTGCTCAACCTGGATGGTTTCGGGTTCGCGCCGTTTCCCATGCTGGTGGAGACCGACCGCGAAAAATACGCCATCGAGCGAATCGTCGATTTCTACGACCGCCAGCCGACCGACTACGCCGACTATTTCCAGGCCGCGTGGCTCTACCGCCATCGTGCGGTCTTCGGCAAAAACGGGGCGACGCTCGATGAGATCGCAACCGAAACCAAGGTCAGCCCCCGGTATCTCGCCACGATCTGGCGCATGCTGCAGCAGACCAAAGAGGATGTGGGGCCAGGCGCCCGGCTTCAGGCGATGTGGCGTGCGCTGCCGGTGCCCAAGAGCGGTCAGCCGCAGCTCGCCCGGGAAGGCTGTCGCGCGATGCGCGACTTCGTGGTCAAGATCCGCAAGCTCACCTTCCCGGTATTTCGCAGCCCCGTGGTGCCCGGCCTGAGCCCCTCTTCCCAGCCGCTGATGAATTGGAAGCTCAAGGAATTCGCAACCCATCGCCGCGATTTCGACCGCACCGCCCTGCGCGTCGAAGGCGAGCCGCCACCGCCCGAATCGGCGCTGCAGTTGGACCGCGGAGCCGTGGCGGGCGCCAAGGACCAGGAGGCAGTGCGGAATTTCATCGGCGCGATTCTCCAGGGACGCCGCGAGGATCCGGATCTGGCCGTTCCGGCGGGGCAGCGCGCGCGCTACGAGGCGGCTTTCGCGCGCTTCTGTTCCGTGTTCCCCGACGCGTTCTATATCCGCGAGCGCGGCCGTTTCTATCCCGTAGACACGCTCGACAAAGGACGCCTGCTGAGCGCCGGATTTCACAACGTGATGGGCTATTTCCGCGACGATCTCCCGCTCCAGGAGTTGATCCTGGACAATAACGGAAAGCGGGAGTTGGACCGTCTCTGGCAGGAATTCGACTTCATCGCCGACTACACTATCCGGACCTTCGTGCAGTACTACTTCAATCAGAGCGGCGAGGTTCGCGGCATGGGCCGCGAGTCGGGAACCGAGCGGCCGCCGGACAAGGATGTCATCGCCGAGCCCGTCATTATGGGCCTGCGCCGACTCTACCTCGCCAAAGCCGAAACCGGAAACGACCCCATCGCTGCGAAAGCGATCACGGAGCATTTCGAGCGCGTGAACTCCACCATTCGATGGGTGGAGGGGGCGCGGCAGGAGGCGGTGCCCCGACACCTCGACGCCCTGCTGAAGTTCGCCTCCCGCGCGTATCGCCGCCCGCTCACGCCAGCCGAGCGCGAGGGCATTCTGGCTTATTACCACGAGCTTCGCGAGGAAAGTGCGCTGACTCACGAGGAGGCGATGCGCGACTCGATCGCCAGCGTGCTGATGTCACCGTATTTCCTCTATCGAATCGACTATACCGACCCCGAAAGCAAGCCCGCGCCGGCGAAACGCACCACCGCCGCCGCGAAGGCCGGCGCGGCTGCCGAACCCGCAGCCACAGCGCCGCTGGCGGACTTCGCCCTCGCCAGCAGGCTCAGCTATTTCCTGTGGTCCAGCATGCCCGACGACGAGTTGACCGCCCACGCGGCGGCCGGCGATTTGCACCAGCCCGACGTGCTCCTGGCGCAGACCCGCCGCATGCTGAAAGACGACCGGGCGCGCGGCCTGGCCACCGAGTTTGGCGGCAACTGGCTCGACTTCCGTCAATTTGAGACCCACAACGCGGTGGACCGCGAGCGATTCCCGAGCTTCGATAACGAACTCCGCGAGGCCATGTTCGAGGAGCCGGTCCGCTTCCTCGCCGACATGATCCACAACGACCGTTCGGTCCTGGACCTCCTGTACGGCAGATACACGTTTGTGAACCCGGACCTGGCGCGCCATTACGGAATGCCGGCGGTCGCCGGCAAGCCGGATCAGTGGGTGCGGGTGGACGACGCACGGCAATACGGACGTGGCGGCGTATTGCCCATGGCCGTGTTCCTGACGCAGAATGCGCCGGGATTGCGGACCAGCCCCGTGAAGCGCGGTTACTGGGTGGCTAAACGGGTGCTCGGCGAGGTGATTCCGCCGCCGCCGCCCACCGTACCCGAACTGCCGGCCGACGAGGCGAAAATGGACCTGCCGCTGCCCCAGATGCTGGCCAGGCACCGCAGCAATCCGGTTTGCGCGTCGTGCCATGCGCGCTTCGATTCCTTCGGCCTCGCGTTTGAAGGCTACGGCCCCATCGGCGAGCGGCGCGACAAGGATCTCGCGGGGCGCCCGGTTCACACCGAGGCGACGTTCCCGGGCGGAATCGACGGAGCCGGTCTGGATGGATTGCAGGCTTACATCCGCGCCCATCGCGAAAAGGATTTTCTGGACAATGTCAGCCGGAAAATGGTGGTGTATGCCCTCGGCCGCTCACTGCTGCTTTCCGACGAACTGCTCATCGACCGCATGCGCGCCCGCCTGGCCGAAAGCGACAACCGCATCAGCGCGCTGATCGACACCATTGTCACCAGCCCGCAGTTTCTGAGAAAACGAATCCACGAACAGAGGGGAGATTGAGATGCTTGACCGTACGCCACAGCCCGCCCATCGAATTGGCCGCCGAGCGATTCTCCGCGGCGCCGGGGTGACCATGGCCCTGCCGTGGCTGGAGTCTTTCGCGGCCAAAGCCGCGCCCGGCCCCGCCACGCACCCCAAGCGCTTCGCCGTCGTGTTCCTTGGCAATGGCGTGAATGAGGATCACTGGTCGGCCGAGGGTTGCGGCGATGAAATGAAGCTCGGCAAGACGCTGACGCCGCTCGAGCCTTTGAAGAAAAAGATCAACGTCGTTCACGGCCTCTTCAACAAGGCTGCCACCGGACAGGGCATCCATCCCGCGCAGACCGGCAGTCTCCTTTCGGGGTCGCATATTCGGAAGGGGCCGATCATCCACGCGGGGATCACCGTCGATCAGATGCTCGCCAACCGCATCGGCCAGGATACGCTCCAGCCCAGCCTGGTGCTGGCTTGCGAGCAGCCGATGACCGGCTATCATGAGTCCAATTTCTCCCTCGCGTACAGCTCCCATATCTCATGGCAGAGCCCGGACTCGCCCGTTCCCAACGAGGTCTACCCCTCGCTGGCATTCGACAGCCTCTTCGAGAACCGCGGCAGCATGCGTAGCCTCAGCATTCTGGACCGCGTCAAAGATGTGGCGGAGGACCTCACCCGCCAAATCAGCTCGAGCGACAAAGCCAAACTCGACGAGTACCTGACCAGCGTGCGTGAAGTGGAAAAACGCGTCGATGGCATGCGCAGGAACATGGACAAGGCAGACGACCTGGCCAAACAGAAGAACCGCCCCGTGTTCACCATGGAGCGCCCGGCCAACGGTCTGCCCGAGGACCTCCGCGAGCACGCGCGCCTGATGTGCGACCTCATCGCCATCGCCTTCCAGACGGACAAGACCCGCGTCGCCTCGCTCATCATCTCGCGCGATCTCTCCGCCATGTACTACCCCTTCCTGGGCGTCCGCGAAGGGCACCATGCGGCGTCCCATAACAACCTCTCCGAAGGCTACGAGCGGATCGCCCGGTTCCATGTGAGCCAGTATGCATACCTCGCCTCCAAACTGGATTCGATGCCGGAAGGTGAAGGCTCGGTCTTGGATAATAGCTGCCTGATGTTCGTTTCGAGCCTGTGGATCGGCCGCAAGCACGACAACTCGAGATTGCCGGTGGTGCTCGCCGGCGGTTTGGGCGGCGCGCTGGAGACCGGGCGCACTCTGGATTACACCAGCGCCGCCGATGAAAACCGCAAGATGTGCAGCCTGTTTCTCTCGATCATGGATCGCATGGGAGTTAAGCTCGAGCGGTTCGGCGACGCCGACACGCGCCTCGACAGGGTGTAAACTCCTCTCGAAAGCAAGCATCGATCTGCACTCCGGCACGAGGTGCTACGGCTTCTCCGCCGGGTCCCGCCCCCGCGGTCCGGCGCCGCACCGGTCCGGCGTGGCCCGGATGATTGGGCCCTCTACTCCTGTTGCTATCGGCTGATATCATAATGCACACCGCGCGGGCGGCGCCCCATGGCGAAGATCTACATCTCATCGACGTTTGAGGATCTGAAGGACTTCCGCGCCGCCGCCTACCACCGGCTGCGCCAGATGCGCCACGACGTCATCTCCATGGAGGATTACACGGCCGGCGACCGGCGCCCGTTGGACCAGTGCCTGGCCGATGTGGCTGCCTGCGAGCTCTATGTGGGCATCTTCGCCTGGCGCTACGGATATATCCCGGACCAGCAGAACAACGAGCGCAGGTCTATCACCGAGCTCGAATACCGCAAGGCGACTCAGGAAGGCAAGCCGCGCCTGATCTTTTTGCTGGATCCCGACGCCACCTGGCAGCCGCGGTGGATGGACTTCCGCTCTGGAGAAGGCGAGCGGGGCAGGCGGATCGAAGCGCTTCGTGAGGAGCTCCGCCGGGAACACACCATCCGTTATTTCAGTTCGCCCGAGGGACTGAGTGGTGAGCTCAGCGTCGCCGTCAACGAGCTGCAGCAGCAGTGGATCGCCGCCGGGATCGCCGAGCAACGTCGCGAAATGGCCAAAGAAAGCGAGCGCCGGGGATCCCGGGTTCGCCAGCGCGTCGTGGGCCAGCATGTCCTCGACGTGGGAGAGCACTTCCAGGGTCGAATCCGCGAGCGGAAGGAACTTGGCACGTGTCTGGCCGAGCCGTCCACACGGATGGTGAGCATCCTCGGACGAGCCGGTATCGGCAAGACCGCTCTGGCCAGCAAAGTGCTAGGCGACCTGGAACATAACGGTTGGCCGCAAAACGACCGCGGCGTCGATGGCATCGTGTACCTCAGCACACGAACCTGCGGGGTGACCCTCGAGTGCCTGTTCACGCACTGCGCGACCGCGCTGGGCAGCGATCGCGAGCAGGCACTTCATGCCACCTGGGCCAACTCCCAGCTCACCGTCGCCGAGAAAATCGAGCGTCTCCTCATTGCTCTCGATGAGGGCGTCTACGTGATCCTACTGGACCACATGGAAGACCTGCTGGATGACCGTGGCGCGATTACCGATCCCGACCTGAAGGCCTTCTTCGATCTCAGCCTGGCCGCCCCGCATGGCGCCCGCCTGCTTGTTACCTCGCGCGCCCCGATCACCTTCAACCCGGAGCGGACCCGCTTCGACCGCCGGATTCCACTCGTTTCCGGCCTGTCGGCGGCCGAAGGCATGGCCATGCTCCGCGATATGGACCCCAATGGAACATGGGGCCTCCGCGAGCTTCCCGAGGACGAGGTCGCCCGAGCAGTCGAGCGGCTTTACGGCATTCCGAGGGCCCTCGAATGGCTGGGCGGCCTTCTCAAGGACGAGTACCTTAGCAGCCCTACTGAGATCCTCGACCGCTTCGGCGACGATGTCGTCGACGACCTCATGAAGGAGGCCTACCGCCGGTTGGGAGACGAAGAGCGCCGGGTGATGGAGGCTCTGGCGGTCCTGGGGCGTCCCGTGCCGCTGATCGCCGTTCAATTCGTCGTCACGGGATTCGACCCCGGTCTCAGTGTGGACGCCGTCCTGCGCCGCCTGATCGATGTGCACATGGTCACCCTCGATCGGAGGTCCCGCACGGTCGCATTGAATCCCATCGACCAGGACTACGTCTACCACCGCTTAGTGGAAGACGGCGACTATAGCCGCAAGGCGCTGGACCGCCGTGCCGCGGAATATTACGAGCAGCTTCAGGTGCCCCGCCCCGGATGGCAGTCGGCGGTCGACCTGGACCCATACCTGCTTGAATATGAGCACCGGTTCCGCGCCGGCCAATATGAAGCCGCCGCCGGCGTGTTGAACCGTCTCGATTTCGAGTTCGCCGCCTGGCGCACGCATGCACGCCGGCTCCAAGCGATGCTTCAGCGGCTGGATGGCAAGCTGCACCAGCGGTATCTGCAAATGCTGCAATACTACAACCTGGGCCTGACCTACGCCTTCCTCGGCCCCTTGGAGAAGGCCGCCGAGTGTTTCGAAAGCGCGTACTCCATGGCCCGCGAGATCGGCAACCGGGAGTACGAGCGCAAGGCCACCGCGTGGGTCGGGGAGGCGTCGCGGCGGCTAGGCGATCTCGATCGCGCCATCGAGCACCTGGAGAGCGCCGTGGCGCTGGACCCCGCCGGCGCGGCGCCCCGGGATACGCACCTGATGTTGCTCGGGCTGGCCTATGCCTACAAGCGGGACTTCCGGCAGGCCGTGGACTGCGGCGTCCGGCTGCTGGACTTCGGAGCGAGCCATTCCGACGCAATCCTGTCGGCGCAGGGACACGATGTCCTCTCCCTCGCGTATCTGGGCCTCCGCGATTTCGCGCAGGTGTTCGTTCACACTCGACTGGCCGTCGAGTTGTACCGCTCGGCGGACGCCCGCGATCCCCTGGCCTACGTCCTTAACGTCGAGGGGATGGCATACCTCGGACAGGGGAGGATCGATGAAGCCATCGAATCCTTCGAGCGCGCGCGCCTCCGCGGCCGGGAGGACGATTCGCCCAGGCTCGAGGGGTTCAGCCTGTTCAACCTGGCGCGCGCCCGCCGCATGAAAGGCGAAAGGGACCGGGCCCGGGAAATGGCGGCCTCCTCCGAAGCCGTGCTGGCGCGAATCGGAGCGCCGGAAGCGGCAGCAGCGGCCGCGTTCCATGCTGCTTTGAATGCGGCCGTGACCGAAACAACCGCGATCGCGCGGGCCCTGCTCACCTGCGCTCGCTGCTGCCTGTTTACCGCCGACTTACTCGATCCCCGCGACCTCCTCGCGGAAGCGGAAGCGATTGCGCCCGAGCTAGCCGGGGAGACAGCCGAGGTCCTCGCACAAATCGGCAGCCGGGCCGCAGCCGGCCCCGAATGAGCCGCCAAGTGGCATAGAAACAGGGCCTGCCCCGGCGAAACGACACTCGTTCCGGCACCTCGTCCCGCAACCCTACACCTTCTCCGGCACTACGAATGGCTTGCGATACTCACGCCGGAACATCTGATTGGCCTCGGCGTCGCCCTTCACGCTGTAGCTCGCCGCATCGAAGTGCAGGGTGCGCCCCAACCGGTAGGAGATGTTCGCGAGATGGACCAGGGTCGTCGAAATCGCGCCCTCTTCGATCGGCGCATTCAGGTCTTCCTGCTTGCGGGTGCGCACCGCCGCGATGAAGTTGGCCCAGTTGTCGCCGCGGTCCTGGCCCGAAGGTCCTGGCTGCTGCTCGCGCCCGAGGAAGCTCTGGTAGCGGCCGTGGTCTTCGTCCCACACGCTCAGGTATCCCTTCGAACCATAAAACACCGCGCCGACCGTGTTCGAGCCGTCGCCAATGCCGGCTTCGTGGTTCGTCATCCAATGCCGCACTTCGAACTCGATCATCTTCTTCCGGCCGTTCTCCTCGAATTCGAACGCGGCGTTCAGGGTGTTGGGCGTCTCCTGATCGTCATCAAACATGAAGTGCCCTCCAATGGCCGTTACCTTCGTCGGGTACTTCACGCCAAGGCCCCACCGCGCCACGTCGATCTGGTGGATGCCCTGGTTGCCCAGGTCGCCGTTGCCGTAGTCCCAAAACCAGTGCCAGTTGTAATGGAAACGGTTTTGGGTGAACTGGTGTTCGGGCGCCGGTCCCAGCCACAGGTCATAGTGAACGCCCGGGGGCACTGGTTCCACCGGCTTTCGGCCGATGGTATTGCGCCATTTGAAGCACAGGCCGCGCGCCAGGTATAGGTCGCCGATCAGACCGCCGCGAAGGTGCCGCACGGCTTCGCGCACAATGCTCGAACGGCTGTTGGTGCCGTGCTGCACCAGCCGGTTGTACTTCCGCGCCGCCGCGACAATCTGTTGCGCTTCGAACATATCGTGCGAGCAGGGCTTCTCCACGTACACGTCTTTCCCGGCCTGGCAGGCCCAGACGGTTTGCAGAGTGTGGTTGTGATTGGGCGTGGCGATGGAGATGGCGTCAATGGTCTTGTCCTCGAGCAGCCTGCGCAAGTCCGTGAAGGTGGCCGGCCGCTTCTTGCCGGCTTTGTCGAATTCTCCCAGACGCAGGTTGAGGACCGATTCGTCCACGTCGCACAGCGCCGCAATTTCCACGTTCGGCATGGCGCTGTAGTGTTTGATATGCTCGCGTCCCTGCCCGTGAAGGCCCACACACGCCACCCGCACGGTATCGTTCGGGCTCGCATTCGCGGCCGCCGCCATCATCGATCCCATCAAGAAATGTCTGCGTTGCATGTCACTCCTCCGGTATATCAAAGTTCACCAGTTCGCCGCGGAAGCCGCGCGTCTTCCAGGCGCCAAAGGCAATCCCCGCCGCCATCCAGATACTCCCGGCAATCTGTGCCGTCCGGCTCAAATTCAACCATAGTACGAGGCAGATGGCAAATCCGATCAGGGGCGGTAACAGGTTGCGGAGTTTCTTCTCACGTTCGCGGACGTAGTAGCGAACCAGTGCGGCGGCGTTTACCCCCATGAAGGCGATCAGCGCTCCGAAGTTCAGCATCTGCGCGCCGAGATCGAAGTTCATCAGAAACGCACCGATGAGGCTGATGACGCCTACGAATATCACGTTGTTGCGTGGAACGTGCCGCCTGGGCTCAATCGCACCAAAAAACGACTTCGGCAGGGCGTTGCTGCGTCCCATGCCGAACAGCAGGCGCGCGGCGCCCAGTTGCGCGCCCATCCCCGAACCGAAATTCGCCACCACCAGGGTGAAGCCGACGATGGCGAACAGCGGCGCCCACGCGCGCCCGGCCACGTAGACAAAGGCGGTGGTCTCGTCCGGAAACGCCTGGCTGGCAGGCCACACCAGTTGCGCCGCATACACTTCCACCGCCGAGAGCAACCCGATCACCACGCAGGTGAGCACCGTCGCCAGCAGGATGTTGCGGCGCGGATTCTCGGCCTCTTCCGACAGCGTGGAAATGCCGTCGAATCCGATATACGTCAGCACCGCAATGGAGGTGCCGCCCAATACGGCTCCGCCATGAAACGTCGCCGGATCGTAGAAAGGCCGCGTGAAGAATCCCAGGCCGTCGTGCGGGTGGCCGAAAATGTACCGCGCCGCCGTCACGAAGAAGATGGCAATCACCACTCCCATCCCGGCGGCGAGCACCGAGTTCATCCTTGCCGAGGTGCGAATGCCCTGGATATTCAGGCCGGTGAACACCGTCGCGAAGAACACCGCCCAACCCCAGTAGGGCACCCCAGGAGCGAACACGTGCGCCTGCTGGCTCACCCAGATGATGCAGATCATGGGATTGAGCATGTAATCCATCACCATGCTCCACCCCGTCACATACCCCAGCGCGGGGTTGATCTCCTGGCCCACGTAGGTGAAAGCCGAACCGGCGCTGGGGTACGCACGCGCCATGCGGCCATAGCTGATGGCGGTGAACAACATCGCCACCAGCGCGATCAGAATGGTGGTCACCACGTGACCGCGCCCACGATTGCTGAGCACGCCGAACACCGACATCGGCGCGGTGGGCTGGATTACAATCACGCCGTAAAGGATGAGGTCCCACAACGTGAGGGCGCGGCGAAGGCCGGCTTTCTCGTTTCCCGGAGCGGACATGAAACTCAATTGTGTCACGGATAAAGGGAACTGGTTCATTCGCTCAGCGGGTGCACGGTGATATACTGCCACGCGGAATCACTGAATGAATCAACCCTGGTTGCAGAACTTCAATCCGCTCGGCAACACGGTGCTCTCCACCATCGCCGCGGCGATTCCCATCTGCACGCTGTTTTTCTTCCTGGCGGTGCGCCGCACGCCCGCATGGCGGGCCGCCGTGTATGCGTTTGTGGCGGGGTTGGTGGTGGCGCTGGCGGTGTTTCGGATGCCCCCGGTCATGGTCGCGGGAGCGGTGGCGCAAGGCTTGGTCTATGGATGGTTTCGCATTGCGTGGATTGTGGTGGCGGCGGTGTTCATCTACGACATCACGGTCGAGTCCAAGCAGTTCGAAGTCATCAAAGAATCCATCGGGAACATTTCCGACGATCGCCGTTTGCAGGTTCTGCTGATCGCCTTCGCTTTCGGCGCGCTGCTCGAAGGCTCGGGCGGTGGTGGCGCCCCGGTGGCGGTCTGCGGCGCGATGCTGATCGGGCTCGGCTTTCCGCCCTTCCAGACGGCGCTGCTGTGCCTCATCGCCAACTCCGCGCCCGTGGCTTACGGCGGCTTGGGCAACCCGGTGCGCACCCTGGTTGCGGTGACCGGCTTGCCGGAGGCCGACTGGAGCGCCATGATCGGCCGCATCCTCCCCATCATCGTGCTCATTCTGCCGTTCTGGCTCATTCGGGTGTTGTGCCCCTGGCGGGCGGTAATGGGCGTTTGGCCCGGGCTGCTGGTCTGCGGGGTGACCTTCGCATCCATCCAGTTCTTCTGGTCCAACTTCATGGGGCCCTCGCTGGTGGACATCCTCGGAGGAATCGGTACGCTACTGGTGCTGGCGCTCCTGTTCGGCAAAATCTGGCGGCCCAAGGACGTGTGGCGGTACCCCGGTGAGGCTCCGCCGCCCAAAAAGCGGGCCGTCCCCTTCGGTTTCGGGAAGATCGTTCTGGCATGGTCGCCCTTCCTTCTGCTGGCGGTGTTCGTCGTGCTCTGGGGCGTCCCCCCGGTGGCCGCCCTTCTCGACAGCGTTTCATGGAAGGGGCCTGTGCCGGGCATGCACGAGCTGATCGTGCGGATGCCGCCAGTCGTGCCCGTGCCGTACAAAGAGAAGGCGCTCTTCGATGTCTCGTGGCTCTCCACTCCGGGCACCGGCACTTTCCTTGCCGGGGTGTTGGCCGGACCATTGGTGGGCCTTTCATTCAAGCGAACCATCCAGGTGTTTTTGCACAGCGCCTGGCGGCTGCGGCTCAGCCTGCTAGCCATCATGGCTATGCTGGGCCTCGGCTATCTCACCCGTTATTGCGGCATGGATGCCACGATGGGAATGGCGATGTCGCATACCGGCAAACTGTTTCCCCTGTTCGGTACCCTGATCGGCTGGCTCGGCGTGGCGCTCAGCGGCACCGACGCGGGTTCCAACGCCCTGTTCGGCAGTTTCCAGGTGATCACCGCCAACAAACTGGGGCTGAGCCCCATCCTGATGGGCGCCGCCAACAGCGCCGGCGGCGTAATGGGAAAGATGATCGCGGCCCAGTCGCTCGTTATTGGATGCGCCGTCACCGGCCAGGAAGGCAAGGAAGGCCTTCTGTTCCGCGCGGTGCTCAAGCACAGCCTCGCGCTGGCGCTGCTGGTCGGCCTGCTGGTGCTGCTCTACGCTTACGTTTTCACCGGGGCCGTCCCCAACGGCCATCAATATTGGTAATCCTCCTATGCACCGACGCAATCTGCTACGAACCATCGGAGCTGCCGGCCTCTTAGGCATCGCCAGCCCACGTGAAGAAAAGGCGCAGGCCCAGGTGGCCAAGGCCACCACCGGAATGCCGCCGCCCAAAATCAAGGACATCTCCGTCATCGAATGCCAGCCCGCCGGCGTGCGGCTGACCGTGGTCAAGATCACCACTGACCAGGACGGACTCTACGGCTATGGCTGCGCCACGTTCACCCAGCGCGCCGACCTGGTCAAACCCGCCGTCGAACGCTACTTGAAACCGTTCCTGCTGGGCAAGACCACCGATCGTATCGAAGACATCTGGCAGTCCTGCTACGACAGCTCGTACTGGAAGAACGGTCCGGTGCTCAACAACGCCATTAGCGGGATCGACCAGGCGCTCTGGGATATCAAGGGCCGGCAGGCGGGGATGCCCGTGTATCAGCTCGCCGGCGGAAAATGCCGCGAAGCGGTGGACTGCTACGGCCATGCCGACGGCCCCGAATACCAGAACGTGGTCGAAAGCGCGAAGCGCTACATCGCGCAGGGTTTCCGGCACGTGCGCGTGCAGGTGGGCGTGGCGGGAATGGCGGGGTACGGCAGCTCACGCGGATCGGCACAGGTGAAAGCGCTGCACGACAAGCCCGTCTTCGAACCGGCGGCATACATCCGTCGCGCGCTGAAACTGTTCGAGGTTTGCCGGCAGGAACTGGGCGACGAAATCGAACTGCTGCACGACGTTCACGAACGCGTCTCTCCCAACCAGGCGGTGCAGTTCTGTAAGGACGCGGAAAAATTCAAGCTGTTCTTCGTCGAGGATCCTCTCTCGCCCGAAGACATCGCCTATTTCCGGCAGATCCGCCAGCAGTGCGCCACCCCCGTCGCCATGGGCGAGCTGTTCAACAGTCCGCACGAATGGCAGCCGCTGATCGCCGAACGATTGATCGATTACATCCGCGTCCACGTGTCCCAGGCCGGCGGATTCACGCCGTCCCGGAAAATGGCCATTCTCGCCGAGAATTTCGGAGTGAAGACGGCATGGCATGGTCCGGGCGATGTGTCACCGATCGGACACATGGCCAACGTCACGCTGGACCTGGTCAGCTACAACTTCGGCATTCAGGAGTACTCGCCCTTCAACGAGCGCACGCGCGAGATCTTCCATGGCTGCCCCGAGATGAAGGACGGCTACCTGTGGGCGAACGATAAGCCCGGCTGGGGAATCGAAATTGACGAACAGGTCGCGGCCAAGTTCCCGTTTGCCGGCGGTCGCAACGGCCTGAACGGCGGATGGGGCGAAGTCCGCCGCCGCGACGGCACGGTGATCAAACAATGAAGCGGCTCCTCTGCTTGCTGGGCTTGCTTCTGCCGCTGATGGCGACCGATCCGCCGCAGGCTGAAATCTCGGCTGGGCCGCTTAAGGCCAAATTGTACCTGCCCGATGCGGAGAACGGCTACTACCGGGCCACTCGCTTCGACTGGTCCGGACAGATTGCCAGCCTGGAGTACCAGGGCCACCACTACTTCGGCCAGTGGTTCGAACGCTACGATCCCAAAATCCACGACGCGATTCTCGGTCCCGTCGAGGAGTTCCTGACCAACGGGATGGGCTTGGGTTACGAAGAGGTCAAACCCGGCGAGAACTTCGTGAAGATCGGGGTGGGCGCCATTCGCAAGCCCGAAGAATCGCGATTCCAGCAGTTCAAGACCTACGAGCTTGCCGACGCCGGCAAACGGAGCGTGCGCCGCGGTCCCGGTTGGATCGAGTTTACCCAGGAACTGACGGACACCGCGGGATATGCCTACGTGTACCGGAAAACCGTCCGCCTGTCGCCGGACAAGCCCGAGATGACCCTGGAGCACAGCCTCAGAAACACCGGCCGCAAGACCATCGAGAGCAGCGTCTACGAACATAATTTCTATGTGATCGACGGCCTGCCCACCGGGCCCGACGTCACCTTGAAGTTCCCTTTCGAGGTGCGCGCCACTCGCGATCTGCACGGCATGGCGGAAACCCGCGGCAAAGAACTGGTGTACCTGAAGGAACTGCAGGGGCGCGGACAGTCGGTGTATACCGACCTCGAAGGGTATGGGCCGACGGCGAAGGACTATGACATCCGCGTCGAGAACCGCAAGGCCGCGGCCGGCGTGCGCCAAACCAGCGATCGGCCCATGGCGAAACTGGTCCTCTGGTCTATTCGCAGTACCGTGTGTCCCGAAGCTTACATTGATATGAAAATCGAGCCCGGAAAGGAATTTACATGGCGAATCGCGTACGAGTTCTACACACTTTAATTGTCGTTCTAATGGTTGCAGCGGCTGTGCCGGCGGCGTTTGCGCAGGCGGAGCGGATCGCTTACGTGGGCACTTACACTCGCGGCGGCAGCAAGGGAATCTATGCTTACCGCTTTGCGCCGAAATCGGGAAAGCTGACCGAAATCGGCCTGGTCGCCGAAACCAGCAACCCGTCCTTCCTCGCCGTTCATCCGAACGGCAGGTTTCTTTATGCAGCGAACGAAAACCGGCAGGGGACCGTGACGGCCTTCTCCATCGATCCCGCGACCGGCAAACTCACCGAGCTGAACCAGGTATCGAGCAAGGGGTCCGGCCCGTGCCACGTCGCGGTGGATAAGACCGGCAAAGTGCTGTACGTGGCCAACTACAATAACGGCAGCATCGCGGCGTACCTGGTGGGCACGGACGGCAAACTGGGAGAAGCTTCCGCCGCCGTGCAGCACTCCGGGTCGAGCGCCGATCCGCAGCGCCAGCGCGGTCCGCATGCGCATTCGGTGAATGTCTCGCCGGACAACCGCTTCCTGCTGGTGGCCGACCTGGGGCTCGACCAGATCCTGACCTATCACATCGATACGGCGAAGGGGACGCTCGCGCCCGGCGACCCTCCTTATACCAAGCTCACACCCGGTTCGGGGCCGCGCCACTTCGCGTTTCACCCCAAAGGCAAGTTCGCCTACGCGTGCGACGAGATGGTATCGAAAGTGACGGCATTCACTTACGATGCGGCCAAGGGCAGCCTGACGGAAATCGAGAGCGTGTCGATGCTGCCCAAAGACTTCAGCGGCGATAATAGCGCGGCCGAGATCTTCGTGCACCCCAACGGCAAGTTTCTGTATGCTTCCAATCGCGGCCACAACAGCATTGTGGAATTTGCGATCGATGAGAAGAAGGGGACCCTCACTCCCGTGGACTGGACGCCCACGCAAGGGAAGAACCCCCGCAACTTCGCCATCGATCCGACGGGCGGCTACCTGTTCGCCGACAATCAGGATTCCGGCAACATCGTCGTCTTCCGCATCGACGGCAAGACCGGAAAACTGAAGCCTGCCGGGGACGATCTCAAAGTGCCGTTCCCGGTGTGCGTGGTGTTTCGATAAGGCATGCCCGGCATATAGTTAGCAGCATCGATCAGGAGGCTTCCCCGCGAGTCGGAATTGGCGGGCGCGAATGTCTCGTGTGGCACGCCGTACAGTTGGTCCGCCGTCCACCGCGGCGCCGGTGCGTTTCGGCGGCGGGCCGGTACTGAACCCCGTCAACAATAGAGGCATCGACCCCAACGGCGAACAGATGATCCGTGTCTTCATAGCTTGATGGAGAGTAACATTGTCAGCCTGAATTGAAGACCCGCTCGCGGGGCTTTCACTAAAATTTCACCGCGAATTCACGCCTGGGAAAAGTCGTACGAGCCGGGAAATTTCAGCCGCCAAGTGCTGGGGTTATCCGCGATGATCGATAATCCGGGGAATATTGTGAGCTAATGATTTGCCATTTCTAGAGGCTCTGTTAGAAAATATACCAATCGAAGCAGGGAGGATGGATGGACCTGTCGGGAAGCGGTGGGGCCGGGCACGTGGGTTCCGATTGGGAAGGATCGTTGCAAAAGAACGAGAGTTTTGTGCTGGCGTTGCTCGAATCGGCCTCTCAAGCCATTCTCGCGATCGATGCTTCGGGTCGAATCGTATTGGTAAATCGGCGGACCGAGGAGATGTTTGGATACTCCCGCGAGGAACTTCTCCAGGCATCCGTCGAGATACTGATTCCGGAATCGAAACGATCTTCGCATCGGGATCGGCTGGAAAATTTCCTGGCGCATCCCCATGTCCGTCCCATGGGAATCGGCATGGATCTGACCGCGCGCCGCAGTGACGGCAAGGAGTTCCCCGTCGAGATCAGCCTCAGCCACCTCCGCATCGAGAATGCCGCGATGGCGATCGCTTTCATCAGCGACATCAGTCAGCGCAAACTGCTCGAAGAGCAACTGACTCACTCGCAAAAGATGGAGGCCGTCGGCCGGCTCGCCGGCGGCGTGGCGCACGATATCAACAACATGTTAACGGTGATCTCGGGCTACAACCGCATGATGCTGGATGAGATGTCGGAGGACGATGCTCTCCGCAGCAACGCCCAGGAAATCCAATTGGCGGCGGACCGCGCCGCGGCGCTGACTAACCAGTTACTGGCCTTCAGCCGTCGCCAGGTCATGCGGCCGCGCGTCCTGAACGCTAACTCGGTCCTCGCGGAAACCGAGAAGATGCTGCGCCGCATCATCGGCGAGGATATCGTTCTCACATTGAATCTGGCGCCGGATGCCGGTAACATCCGGGCCGACCCCGGCCATGTCGAGCAGGCCATCGTCAACCTGGTGTTGAACGCCCGTGATGCCATGCCGAACGGCGGCAATCTCACCATCGAGACCGCCAACACGGTCCTCGATGACAATTACGCCCGGACCCATCTCGGCGTGACTCCAGGCGACTTCGTCATGATCACAGTGAGCGATACGGGCCACGGTATGGATGCCGAGACGCGGCGTCATATCTTCGAGCCGTTTTATACGACCAAGCCCAAAGGCAAAGGAACGGGCTTGGGACTGGCCACCGTATATGGGATGGTGAAGCAAAGCGGCGGCGATATCTGGGTCTACAGCGAGCCCGGTCAGGGCACGACGTTCAAACTGTACTTTCCGAGAGTGGCCGAATCCACGACTCCCGCGAATGACCGCGCCGTCGAACTGGCTCGCGTGCGCGGAAATGAAACCATCCTGGTGGTGGAAGACGAAGACGCGGTGCGCGATCTCACGGTCAGGATTCTCAAGCAACTGGGATACCGGGTGCTTTCGGCCCCCGGCGGCAAGGAAGCGCTGGAAATTGCGAATGCCCACTCTTCGCGTATTTCCCTGCTGGTTACGGATGTAGTCATGCCGGGAATGGGCGGTAGGCAACTCGCCGACGCCCTCACCATCCTGAGGCCGGAGATCAAGGTGCTCTACGTTTCCGGCTACACCGAGAGCAACGCCCTGAACCAGGGCGCGGTGGATGCGGGGGCCGAATTTCTGGCCAAGCCGTTCCACCGGGATGCTCTGGCGAGCAAAATCCGCCAGATCTTGGACCGCGCGAACGATGTTCGCGGATAATGAAAGCCGTCGCGCGTCCGTGGCGTTCCCGGCTAACCCTCCCGGCAACGGGCCACCACCAGTGTGATATCGTCGTGCTGCTCGCCCGCTCCAAACCGCTGGACTTCATCTACCACGGCGCCAACCGCATCCCGCGGGGCCAGCCGGCACGATCGTTCGAGCGCCTTCACCAGGCGCGGTTCCCCAAACTCCTCTCCGGCAGAGTCGAACGATTCCGTCACACCGTCGGTGTAGAGCGCCAGCGTGTCGCCGCAGCCCAGCCGGCATTCGCCCATCGAGCAGTCCCACTCCCGGAAAAGTCCGAGCACGGTGCCGGTCGAATCGAGCCGTTCCAGGCTGCCGTCCTGCCGCAACAGCAGTGCGGCAAGATGTCCGCGATTGGCATAGCGCATGCGGCGCAACCCGTCGTCGTATTCGGCGAAGAACAGCGTGGCGTAGGCACTGTCGGTGGTGCTGTCGTAGAAAAGCTGGTTCACCGATCGCAGGAACTGCCGCGGGCCTTCCGAAGCCATGGCGCACTGGCCGCGCAGGTTTGCCTGGAGATTCGCCATCAGCAGTGCGGCGGGCATTCCCTTCCCTGAAATGTCGCCGATCACCAGGCCGATGCGTTCCGGACCGAGCGTCAGGAAATCGTAGTAATCCCCGCCCACCTGGCGCGCCTGAAGGCAGACACCGGCGTAGTCGAGGGTGCGAAGCGATGGCAGGTTTTGAGGAAACAGGCGCGCCTGCACCTGCTTGGCGATTTCCAGTTCTCGCGCCGTACGGCGCTCCAGTTCCAGATTCCCGGCGCGCTCCCGCCGCCGCGCTTCGATTTCGCGGCTCACCTCGTCCAGACCGACCAGGGAAAAGGTGTTCCCATCGACGTCGCGGAAGCGGGTGAATACTCCGCCCCAGACGGGCGCCTCTCCGCCCGATACCGGCTGGCTGCCCGTCGTGGACTTTTCATACCTCACGCGCCGTAGGCGGGGCGTGTGATTGAAATGCACCCCGCGGCGGCGCCACTCGTGGAATTGCGCAATCACATCCTCGGTGACAAATACAATCTGCGTGGAACGGCCGATCCGTTTGTATTCGCGCGACTCCGGACGCGGCGCGACCAGCGACAGCACCGCGCTGCCATCGGGCGGCGAAACCGCCACCCAGCGGCTGCCCGATTGCAGCCGGGCATCGAACGCCACCGTGAAGCCGAGTTGATCCACGTAAAACCGCAAGCTCCGATCCTGTTCCCGCACGAACACGTCCACGGCGTGCAGGCTCAGGTAGGTGGGTCCGCCTTCGGGACGAGAAGTTTGCACGTCTGCCGCAACGGGCGCCGGAGAGTACGTCATTGCCGTGATTATAAGTCGTCCGGATCGTCGCCCGCCGCCCCGCCGGGGCCCCCTCGCCGCGCCGGTGCTACATACGTCACGGATTCTCGTGAAACCTCGCGGGAGCGCCGTGCTCGAGGAACGGAACCGCCAGGCGCGCGAAATGCACGATACCGTGATCCAGGGCTGCGCCGGCGTCTCCGCCGTGCTGGAAGCGGTGAGCGATCAGGCGTCCGCCGTGGCCGTGCATGAGGACGGATCCGCCGTTACCGCCGACGCGCCTGCGCGCCCGGGCGAGTTGCTCACAGTTTACGAGGTTTACGGGCAGCTTGCCGGCGAGGAAGAAACGCCAGTGTCGGCGTGAGGATCGCTTTCGAGCACGCGGTGTGTGTCTGGCGTAACGAGGACCGGGACACAATTGCGATGAGAACAACCGCTGCAAACAGAAGCACGATCGAGTTTGGCTCCGGAACAGACGCTGGTACGATATGTGCACCCGCGACCGAATTTCCGGAACTATCGACTATGTCGATAAGCGATGCGTCCCATTGGTAGATACCCTCCCAGGCAAGGTCAGACCGGGCATATGGGAGTGTGGCATTAAATGAGATGTTTGTTTCGACATATAGAGCGAACGGCGCGCCGAAAACGAAGGGAACGAGGAGCGCATGGGCCGGGTCCCCGTAATGGCCCGGATAATGCTCTGGATACGGAAGGAAATTCGAGGCGTAGCTCATATTTATAGAGACTCCCTCCGTAGTAAATACCCCCAAGTCGGTACTCCCCGAGAGAACCAGCGATCCAGCGCCTTGTCCTCCGAAGACCGCAATGGCCAGCGAACTGAATGTGTGCTGCAGCCCGGAGGCGTCAACCGTATCACCGCCGCTATACACACCCCCATAGTAGTAATTCACTATGTTTATATCCAGCGCACGATCGCCTGCGGAGATTGATGATTCAAGTTTGCCGTAGTCACTGCACGTGATCGGATTGATGTTTCCACCAGTATCTTTCACCGATGCATTGCATTGGGAAGCGATATCCGCGAACGCGGATGCCGCAAGGAGAGGCAGCCATAAACAACGAACCATTGGAGTTTCCTCCCGCCATGCCTTGAGAGCAAGAGGTATACCGTTTGCGACCTCCTGCGTTTTCAGTAGTTTAGATTAGGAACAACAGATCGACTTAGAAATTCACCCAATTTCTTAGCATTTATTGAATATCATTAGACCCCCCCAAAGTCTAAAATCGGGGTCGAAAACAATAAAGGTAATCGGTTTTGGATTTCAACCTTCTATGGGCGCGACTATCGTCGCCCGGGAGACGGCCGGCGGGTGGGCACGTTCGATAGGAGATCCCGTGACCCCGTGGTACGTTGTTTCGGTAGAACGGCACTGAGGTACTCATGACCAGGCGAGAATTACTGACCTGCGCGGCCGGAAGCGCCGCCGTGCTTTCGGCATTGGATGCCGCCGCGCAATCCAGCCCCGCACCGCCGCGCATGCGCGACAGCTTCGACTTCGGCTGGCTCTTTTTCAAAGGCGATGCGCCCGGCGCCGACCGGCCCGGTTTCGCCGACGGCAATTGGCGTGCGCTCGACCTCCCTCACGATTGGAGCGTCGAAGGCCCGTTCGAGCAGAACGCCGTGTCCGCCGGATCGGGCGGCTACGCGCCCACTGGCATCGGCTGGTATCGCAAGCGCTTCCGGCTGCCCGCCGGCTGGGATCACCGCAAGGTCCATATCGAATTCGACGGCGTCTACCAGAACGGCGAGGTCTGGATCAACGGCCACTACCTGGGCAAACGCCCCTTCGGCTACATCAGCTATTCGTATGACCTCACGCCGCGCCTGGCCGCCGGCGAGAACATCATCGCCGTGAAGGTGGACAATTCCCGCCAGCCCGGCTCGCGCTGGTATTCCGGCTCCGGTATCTATCGCCATACCTGGCTGGTGTCGCTCAACGACGTACACGTCCCCCAGTGGGGCACGTTCGTCACGACTCCGCGAGTCTCCAAAGACGCTGCCACCGTGCAGATCAAAACCAAGGTGCGCAACCAGCGGACCTCCGCGGCGGCCGTAACACTGGCCAGCAGCATCTTCGACCGCAACGGCCGCGCCGTCCAAACCGCCGAAGCCGCCCAGGACGTGGGCTCGCGCGATGAATACGAATTCGTGCAGCCGCTGCGCGTGGAAAAACCCGGCCTGTGGAGCGTGGCCGAACCGTATCTCTACACTCTGCGAAGTTCGGTGCGCGTGGACGGCCGGCTTGTGGACGAGTACAACACGCCCTTCGGCATACGCGAGGCCGTCTTCGATGCCGACCGCGGTTTTCTCCTCAACGGCGAACACGTGAAGCTGAACGGGGTCTGCCTCCACCACGACGGCGGCGCGGTGGGCGCGGCCGTCCCGGAACGCCTGTGGGAGCGCCGCTTCGAGGCGCTGAAGGCCATGGGGTGCAACGCCATCCGCACCAGCCACAATCCCCCCGCGCCCGAGTTTCTGGATCTCTGCGACCGCATGGGGTTCCTGGTGATGAATGAAGCTTTCGACGAATGGCGCGTCCCCAAGGGCCAGATCGGCCCCTACGGCTACTCGCAATATTTCGACGAATGGCACGAGCGCGATGTGACCGATTTCGTGCGGCGCGACCGCAATCATCCGTCGGTCGTGATTTGGAGCTGCGGCAATGAAATCGGCGACCAGGACGTGCCGCGCGGCATCGAGACCCTCCGCGACCTCGTCTCCATCTTTCATCGCGAAGACCCCACGAGGCTCGTCACGGCGGGTTGCGATCACATCGCCTCCGAGCCCAAAGCCGCACCCCCGGAGTTTCTGGCGGCGCTCGACGTGGTGGGTTACAACTACGTGGACCGGTGGCGCGACCGCGCCGAGAAGTACTACAGCATCGATCGCGCGGCTTACCCCACCCGGCGCGTGATCGGCACCGAAAGTGCCGGCATGGGCGGATTGCGCGGCGACTACCGCAGCCTGCTTCCCGGACCGGCTCCGGCCGGCCCCACCGCCGGTTTCCGCGCCATGGGCCGCGGCCGGGCCATCGATGTCGAACGTTTGTGGCGCTTCGTCAGCACCTACGATTACGTGGCCGGCGATTTCATGTGGACCGGCATCGACCACCTCGGCGAATCGCGCTGGCCGGGAAAGAGCGCCACCCCCGGCGTGCTCGACACCTGCGGCTTCCCCAAAGATGGCTACTATTTCTACCAGAGCCAGTGGACCGCCAAGCCCATGCTGCACCTGTTTCCGCACTGGACCTGGAATGGCCGTGAAGGGGAGATTCTGCCGGTCACCTGCTGCACCAACTGCGACACGGTGGAGCTCTTCCTCAACGGCAAATCGCTCGGTGTGAAAGGCTACGCCTTCCCCCGGCCCGGCATGATCCAGCGCTACGGCACGTATCCGCCGCGCGCGATGGCGCTTCGCACTACCGGGGACCTGCACCTCACCTGGGACGTGGCCTATCAGCCCGGCACCCTGAAAGCGGTCGGCACCAAGGACGGCAAGGTGGCCGTGGAAACCGAAATCGCCACAGCCGGGGCACCCTCGGCCATCAGCCTCACCGTGGACCGCGGCAAGATCCGTGCCGATCGCCGCGATGTGGCGCACGTCACGGTACGACTCGTCGATTCCGAAGGCCGCCTGGCGCCCGATGCCGACCACGAGATCGTCTTTACCATTGAAGGCCAGGCCCGCCTGATCGCGATCGACAGCGGCGACCCGACCAACCACCAGGATTTCAAATCCGATCGGCGCCGCGCCTTCCATGGTATGTGCCTGGCTATCGTGCAATCCACCGCCGAGACCGGCCAGGTACGCGTCTCCGCCGCCGCGACCGGCCTGAAGGCCGCCACCATCGCCATCGAAACCGTTTAGGGCGAGCGCACGGCGCCCAACCTCAGCGGCGGTTCAACACGTCTTCGTAATACCGCTCGTACTGTGGAATGATCTTATCGGTGCAGAAACGCTCGGCGGCGTTCCACCGGCCGGCCCGGCTCATGCGGTAGTGCAGGTCGTCGTCCCGGAGCAGCGCCACCACGCGCTCCGCCATCCGTTCGATATTCCCCACCGCCTCCAGAAATCCGTCTTCTTCATCGGTGATCAATTCCGGCACACCGCCCACGCGGGTCGCTACCGGAACGACACCGCACGCCATCGCCTCCAGCGCCGCCAGGCCGAACGATTCCAACTCGCTCGGCATCAGCAGCACGTGCGCCAGCCCGATCAGCCGCTCCACGTGGTTCTGTTTGCCGAGGAACACTACGTGCCGGTCCACTTTCAATTCGCGCGCCAGGTGCTCGGCCGGACCCCGCTCCGGACCGTCTCCCGCCATCAGGAGCCGGGCGGGCACGCTCTTGCGCACCTCGGCCAGTATGCGAACACAGTCCAACACACGCTTTACCGGCCGGAAATTCGAAAGGTGAATCAGCAGCTTTTCGCCACCCGGCGCGAACTCCGCCGCACCCGACTTCCGGTCGTCTGGATGGTATAGCTCGCAGTTGACGAAGTTCTTGATCACCCGGATCTCATTGGCGACGCCGAACACCTCCACCGTGCGCCCGCGCAGGTATTCGCTGATTGATGTAACTCCATCCGACTTTTCGATGGAGAACCGCGTGATAGGAAAATAGGAAGGGTCGGCGCCCACCAGTGTGATATCCGTCCCGTGGAGCGTCGTAATGAACGGCAGGCGCCGCACCGAGGCCAGCATCTGTTGCGCCAGCAGCGCCGAAATCGAATGCGGAATGGCGTAATGCACGTGCAGCAGGTCGAGATCGTACGACTCCGCCACCTCCGCCATGCGGGACGCCAGCGCCAGCGAGTACGGCGGATAGAGAAACAGCGGATAGGTGGACACTTCCACTTCGTGATAGTGAATCCGCGGGGTCCCCGGATCGAGTCGGATCGGGTTGGCATAGGTGATGAAGTGGACTTCGTGGCCGCGCGCGGCCAGCTCCATGCCCAGTTCCGTGGCCACGATCCCGCTGCCGCCATAGGTGGGATAGCACGTGATTCCGACGTTCACTTTCCCAACGTAGCATTAACAGGCCGCAGGACCGCGTAACCGATCTGCCCGTTCAGATTCTCATCCGGGCTGGCCACGTCGCCGCCGCCAAAATACACTCCGTCTCCTTCTACTGCGGGGTCGCAGACGACTTTGGCATCCCACGCCGAGGTCCCGGCGAATACCGCCGGCAGCCGGGTCCAATGGACGCCATCGGTCGAGCGCGCCAGTCCGATGCGCCGGTTCTCGACGGCATCGCGGCCGGTGTACAGCATCCAATAGAACCCGTTCGAACGCCACACGGCGGGTTCTCCCAAGCCGTTCTCGTCGAACGTTCCCGCGTTGCCCAACTCCAGGATCGGGTTGGACCGCAGCTTCTGCCAGCGCACGCCATCGCGCGACCGCGCCACTCCCACCCGCTGGCGCGCCGCCCGGTCCTGCCCCAGGTAATACAGGTAAAAATACGGCTCGATGCGGATCACGTACGGATCCGCGACGACGCGTTCGTCCCAGCTCATGTAGGGTCCCGGTTCCAGAACCGGCCGCCCCTCCTTCCGCCAGTCTCGAGCCAGGCCGATCCGGAAGTGGCCGCGCGTACCGGCCTCGTACCAATACCAGGTCTGGTTGCCGTAGCGCAGCGCCGAACCGTTCGCTGCGATATACGAGCCTTCCCATCCCTGGGGATCGGGCGAGAGCACGCGGCCCACCCGCGTCCACCGGAGTCCATCCTCCGATCGGGCCTGCGCCGTATGCCACGTGCGCCCGTCGAATTCCGAGTAGAACATGTCGTGCCCCACAACCGACGGGTTCAGCACATCGCGCGCAGTGCCGCGCGGCAGCACTGGATCGGGCCGCGGATCGAAGGCGAAGGAAAGGTTGGGATCGCCTCCCGCCAAATGCGGCAGGGTAAACTCGCCGTACCGCCCGCATCCGGAAAGAAACGCGATGCCGGCGAGAACCAGCCACCACCGGCTCATTGCAGCGGGATCCGGAACTTCAGCCCCGAGCCGCGCCCCGGACGCGATTCGAGCAGCAGGTCGGCGTTCAGCGAACGCGCCCGCCGCTTCAGACTCGCCGGTCCCAGCCGCAGCAGTTCCAGTTCCTCCAGCGTGTACGTCCCGGCGAAGTTGAACCCGTGGCCGTTGTCGTCCACCGAGATCTCCAGGCCGCGGTCGTTTTTTTCGATGGCCACCGCCACCCGCGTCGCCCCCGAGTGCTTCTGCACGTTGGCCAAAGCCTCGCGCAGCATTTGCAGCACGTCGCCGGTCATTTCCTGGGGCAGCCCCATGGGAGTATCCGTCCCGATGAAGGTGAGCGGGATGCCGCTCTCCTTCTGGAAACTCTCCGCCGTGCGCCGCGCGGTGGCCACCAGGCTGGCACCATCCACGTCTACCGGCCGCATCGCGTGCAGAAACGCGCGCAGGTCGCGAATCTGCGTCAGCGCCAGGCCCTGTAGCTGCTTCAAGTCTTCCATCCCCGCGTGGAAATCGCGGTCCAGCAGCTTGCGCAGAATTTCGAGGCGCATTTGCAGGCTGATGAAGCTTTGCAGGGGTCCGTCGTGGAAATCGGAGGCGATGCGCTGGCGTTCCACCTCGCAGGCCTTCTCGGCGGATTTTTCGGTGTCCTTCAAGTTGCGGGCCAGCACGTCGATGCGCACCTGCTGGCGTTCCTTATGGAAGGCGTAAGCGCACGCCACCAAGCCCGCGATCGCCACCGTAGGTTCCAGTTCCCCCACCGGCCAGCCCGGCAGCACCGCGCAGAAGACGATCGACACGCCCACCACCACCGCCACATGGATGGCCGTATAGAAGATCAGCCCTTCCGCCAGGATGTAGGCATAGAACACCGAGGAGAGCCACACCACGTCATCTCCGCCGAAGCTCGCCAATACCAGGAAATAGACCGTGTCGCCGAATAGCACCAGCAGCCCCAGCATGCCGCTCAGGCCTTTGCCCCGGGCCGCCAGCACCACCGCCAGCGCCAGGAACAGCGCCATGAGCCCGCGCACCACCCAGGGACTGTCCGGGATGTACAGGAAGATGAAGCCGAGAGCCGCGGCCGCCAACAAGGCTCGCGCCCACGGAACGATGCGCCGCCACGGAAGCTGGTTCGGGGAGATCACGCCGTCATTTCCGGTAGAGGTAGAGCGTGTGGCTCCTGCCTTCGCCGTCGTCGGCGATGTTCTCCACCTTTTCCGGTGTCCAGGACTGGAATTCGAAATCGTGGGCCACGACGCGGGCGCCTTTCTTCAATTGCTTGTCGAGCAGAGGCAGAACTTTGCTGTTGATCGATGCCGGCAGCAGGTAAACCGTGATCAGGTCGGCCGAGCTGTAGTTCTGTTTCAGCAGGTCGCCGTTAATGATCCGGGCGTTTCTTTCCAGCCCGAGTTTCTGGATCTTAACCATGCTTTGCCGGCACAGGTCTTTGTCCAGCTCCACCCCCACGGCTTCGGCGTGAAACTTCTGCGCCGCCATGATTACGATGCGGCCATCGCCCGACCCCAGGTCGAACATCTTCTCCCCCGCCTTGAGCCCGCCCAGTTGAAGCATTTTTTCGACGATGGTCTCCGGCGTGGGGTAGTAGGGGGCGAGTTTTTCCCCGTCTCCGCTTTGTGCCGGTAGGGCGGCACACCCGAGCGCGGCCAGCAAAATCAGTCTCCGCATGGTGAAATCGCTCATCGCCGCTAACAATTTACCACCATTTGGAGATGGGGCCGCCCACTCCGCTCCGATCGGGTCCGCCGATCTCTTCGCACCAGGAAAAACTACGCCCCGAGGGCGTGCGATGCCCCAAATGTGCCGATATGTCTGGATATGAGATCCGCAGCAACCCCGGCGGCGGGCCCGTCGATCGAGACCGACACCCTTCTCTGCCGCGTACCTTCCTTTCGCCCGATCGTGATCCGCCTGCTACAGGTTCTGGGCGACGATGATACTTCGCTCTCCAAGATAGCCGAACTGCTAAACTCCGACCCCGGCCTGAGCGCCGAGGTCCTCACCGTCGCGAATTCGGCGATGTATGGCATCCGGTCACGCATCAATACCATAGCCAGAGCCATCGTGATGCTTGGGTCGGAACGAACGAAAGCCCTGGCCACACAGGCCGCCCTGGATGCCATGCTCCGCGACATCGGCAGCCACCCGACCATCGGCAATTGCTGGTCGCACAGCCGGGCTACCGCGGTCATCGCCCAGTGGCTCGCGCCCAATTTCGGAATCCACCCGGACCGCGCGTACACCGCGGGCCTGCTGCACGATGTGGGACGGCTCGGCCTGCTCTCGCTCGACACCAAAAGCTATGCTCCGCTGCTCGACAACACCGGCACCAGAGACGAAGACGTGATGGAGGCCGAACGCAAGTTGCTCAAGCTCGATCATTGCGAAGCCGGTGCACGGCTCACTCTGGCGTGGGGATTCCCCGAAGAACTACGCCTGCCCGCGTCCCAGCACCACCTCGCCCGGGGTGCCACCAAAGATCCCAGCATCGACCTGGCCCGGCTCTCCTGTTCCGTGGCCCACGCCCTCGGGTACACGGCCGTCCCCCGAGTGGACCGCGTGGAGATCCCGGGCCTCCTCGAAGAAGTCCCCGCCTTCTCGTTTGACCACTTGGAACACCGCCTCTCGGCACTTTCGGATCGTCTCACCAGGGAAGTCGGCCACCCGCTGCTCCGGCCTCGGGTCGCGGCCTAGCCTCCCGCGCGCACTCCCGACCGCTCAGCGGTAGCGGCTTGCGGGCATCCCTCCCTCTGGAATCAGTAACTTGGGGACGGCCGACGGCTAAAATCAGCGGTCTAAGACTGCCCGCGTGCCCGGGGGAGATTACCGGATCAGGGTAATCTCCCGGAACCACAGCGTTTCGGCGCCGCCATGATGCTGGATGGCGATGTATCCGGTATCCGGGCGCGGTCCCCGATCCGGCTCGTATTGCCCTTGCTTGGGAGGTACCGGCGACACGCCATCGTAGTCGGTCACCAGTACGCCATTGAGTTTCACGATCGTCCGGGGTCCCTTCATGGTGATCTCGAGGACGTTCCACTCGCCCGCCGGCTTGTAGGGCCGCGCCTTGGTCTTCGTCATCGAGTACAAGACGCCGGTGCAGTGATAGTCGTCGCCGGTGTCCTGGATCTGCACTTCAATTCCCTTGTTGATCGCGTCGTCCTCGGATTTGGGTGGCTGCGGAATGCGGGTGAACACGCCCGAATTAGCGCTGGGTGCCGATACCTTATAGACCACCCGAAGGGTGGCGTTCCCGATCTTCTCGCGGGTGTACCACAGGTCGTCCTCCGGGGCGGCGGGGATACTCACCAGCAGGCCGTCGCGCACCACGAGCCCCGGTTTCTGGTCCGCCGGGGCACCCTCGTGGCGCGGGATGCGCGCCCACCCGCTCAGGTCCCTACCGTTAAAGAGCTGCTTCTCTGCCGCACCCAACGGCAGCGCGATCAAAGGCAACAACAGAAGCCATTTCCTCATGTCTCACCCCTCGGCGATTCTACAACGCCATGCCCTTCCGGTTTTCCACTGTTGCGTGGAAAACCCTGTGGAAAAGTGCTTTCAAGAGGCACTGAGGAACCCACCGTTCACGGGTTTGTTATACTTTGCACAGCGTTTGAGCAGCACTGTATCTCAGTACGCAAATCATTGGAAAGGAAGTCCGTGACGGGGTTTATACCCACACTTTTTCCAGCGGCTCCCCGCGTTTGCACAAGTCGCAGTGTGAGGCGTCGGCGTAGTAGCTGGCGTCCAGTTTCGCCAGGTAGTATAGCGGCAGAGAGCCGAAGTCGTTGGTCTCGGGCGTGGGCTGATAGATGATCACCGCAAGGCCAAGCACCGTGGCCCCGCTCGCCTCCAGCAGTTTCTTGACTTCAGCCAGCTTCTTCCCGGTACGGAGTATGTCGTCCACCAGCAGCACCGGCTCTCCGGGCTGCGGCTCGACGTACTGCCGGAACCGTTCCTGGTGATCGTCCCGCTCCGACCAGTACACCTGCCTGGCTCGCACGGCTTCACAGACGCCGTACGCCACCGGCAGCCCGCCGGTAGCAGGGGTTACGATGGAAAGCTGGGGCAGAATGGCGCGGATTTCCGAATTGGCCCGCAGCAGCCGGCTCAGTCCGACGGAGAGGAGTCGCTGACACTCGTAGCGGCGCAGGGCTAGCGGTACCTGCAGATATTCATTCGAATGGCGCCCCGTCGGGTATTCGAAATGCCCATCGCGCAGGGCTCCGGTTTCCCGCAGCAGGGCCACAACTTCTTCGGGAGTGGGGATCAGATGCACGTCTTGACTTCCGCCTTTCGGAGGATTAGTTTGCGCCGCGGCCTGTCAGCACGCGGGGAATGGTTCGCAGCAGAATCTTCCAGTCGAGCGCCAGCGACCAAGTATCAATGTACTGCATATCCATCTTCATCCACGTTTCGAAGTCGACGTTGTCGCGCCCGGACACCGCCCAGAGGCAGGTGAGCCCCGGACGCATCCGCAGGCGGCGGCGTTGCCAGCCCAGGTACTGCTCCACTTCGCTGGGCACCGCCGGGCGTGGGCCTACCAAGGACATGTCGCCCTTGACCACGTTCCACAACTGCGGCCACTCGTCGATCGAGAACTTGCGCAGGTAGCGACCCAGCGTGGTGAGCCGCGGGTCGCCACGGATTTTGAAGGCCGTTTCGCGCATGCTCAGGTGGGCCAGCGACGGTTTCAATTCCTCGGCATTCTGGCACATCGACCGGAATTTGTAGAACAGGAAGCGGCGTCCATTGAGCCCGCAGCGGACCTGCCGGAAAATCGCCGGGCCGGGCGACGTCATCCGGATCAGGATGGCGATGGCCGCCATGAGCGGCGACAGCACCACCAGGCCGGCCGCCGAAATGGCCACATCGATGGTGCGCTTCGCCAGCAACCGCACCTCGTCGTAGGGTGCGGCCGAAAACGTCAGCAGCGGCGTGGCGGCGAACCGGTCAAGCGATACGGTGCTATTCACGTGCGGAAAGAAATCCACCGCGACCCGCGTCCGCACACCTTCCTCGTCGCAGAGCAGGAACGCCTCTTCCAGATCCGCCAGGCTTTCGCTGCCCACCGCGAAGATGATCTCGTCCACCACGTGCTGCCGCAGGATCGCTGGCAATTCGGCGATCGGCCGCACGGTGTGAAGCCCCGTCAGCGCCACTTCGGAAGCCGTGCTGCCGGGCCGCTCGTCCAGGAAACCGCGCAGGCGCACGCCATACTCGGCGGAATGTTCCAGGGCGCGCGCCAAGCGGAGGGCTCGTTCTCCCGTGCCCACCACCATCACGTAGTGTGGGGCGGCAAACTCGCGCCGGATGACGCCCACGACACGCCCCGCCGTCAGGCGGAACACGAGCAGCAACACCCAGGCGTACATGACGAACAGCCCTAGAAAGAACCGGCTGAGGTCCATGCGCAGCAGGTACTCGAACACGACCAGGCACGTGGCAGCCGTCGCGCACTGGCGCACGGAATCCCGCAGGATCACGCGGGGATGCCCGGAGTCCAGCTTCTCATAGACTTCCAGCCATAGGCCGATCCCCACCCAGGCCAGGAGAGAAAGCCCCAGCACCAGCGCTTTTTGCTCAATGAGCAGGAAAAAGATGCGTTCGAGGTTCAGCAACGAGCGCGTCTGGTAAGCTGCTTCGAACGCCAGCGCCACCAGGATAATGTCGGACAGCCCAAACAAAACACGCGCCTTACGCTGCCGGCTGAACATCCGGATTCAGCATAGCACGTAATCGCCAGGCGCCCTTCCGGCCATGGCCGCCCCTCGCTTCCCGCACGAATCCGCGCCCCGGTCACAGCCGTTCGCGACTTTTTGCGATCCCGGGAAACACTCGCGCTTTCAAGAGATTGACGGCGTATCGAGCGGCCCTCGGGAGCCTCCCGGCGCTTGTCTCGTTGATAGAGTGGAAGCGGCATGAAGAAGCAGGAGATCGCGAAACGGCTGGCGCGCCGTGCGGGGGTCAGCCAGGCCGAAGCGGCGGACCGGCTGGACTCCGTGGTGCGCCAGATCCTGGCTAACCTGCGCCAGGGCAAGGACACCTCGCTTCCCGGACTGGGCAAGTTCACTCACGACACGGATGGCAAAGTGGCGTTTGAAGCGGATGGAGGCAAGCGTGGCTGAGGGCCCGTCTTCGGCCGAACACCTGGCCCAAGTCGTGATTCGCAGCCTGGCACGCGGCCGGGCCGTCGAGATCGATGGACTGGGCGTGTTCTATCCGGACGCGGAACACGGCTGCCGGTTCGAGCCGCGCCAGGCACCGCGTGTGTTTGTGGCCTACGTAAAGGAAGACCTGGCAGAAGCCGAACGGCTGTTCGACGCTCTGGAGTCGGCCGGCTTCAGCCCGTGGATGGATGTGCGAAGGCTCGTTCCGGGCCAGAACTGGCCACGTGCGATTGAAGCCGCCATCGAGTCGTCGGACTTCTTCCTGGCCTGCTTTTCGGCGCACTCGGTCCAGAAGAAGGGCGGATTCCAGGCCGAGATCCGCTACGCCCTGGACTGCGCCCGCCGCATACCCCTGGACCAGATTTTCGTCGTGCCCGTTCGGCTCAACTCCTGCCGCGTGCCGCGGTCCATTCAGCGGGAATTTCAATATGTCGACCTGTTCCCGGAATGGCACATCGGCCTCCTCCGACTGCTGGCGATGATGCGCCGCGAACTCGAACGGCGCGACTAAGATTCACGGATTCCTCCGACAAAACGCGCCACCTGCGCGATCGCCGCCGCGCACACCTCCGCGCCATCTCCAAATCCTTTCAGCCAGATCAGCTCCCGTTCTTTGCGCAGCCAGGTGATCTGCCGCTTGGCGTAGTGACGCGTATTACGCTGGGCGTAAAAGATGGCGTCGCGCGGCGTGAGTTCTCCGGCGATCTGTTGCAGCGCCTGTCGGTAGCCGTGGGACTCGAAGGGCTTGCACGCCGGCGAATAGCCCAGCCCCAGAATGTGCCGCACCTCCTCCAGCAGTCCGGTTTCGAACATGCAAGTGCAGCGCCGGTCGAGCCTCTCGTACAGTTGGTCACGGTCCGGCAGCAGCGCAAGCTTCAAGGCGCGATAGCCGCGAAAACCGTCGCGTCCCCGGCGGAAGAGTTCGCTTACCGGACGGCGCGTCAGCAGGCGGACCTCGAGCGCGCGGGTGACTTTGGGCGTGTCATTTGGGTGAATCTTCCCCGCCGCTTCCGAATCGAATCGGGTAAGCAAACGGTGGAGCGAACCAGGGTGTCGCGTCTCTCGGGCGGCCAATCGATCGCGCAGCGTCTGATCGCGCGTGGGTCCTTCGAACAGGCCGTCCAGCAGAGCGCGCAAATAGAAACCGGTGCCCCCGGCCACCACCGGAAGGTGGCCGCGAGCGCTGACCCCCGCGATAGCCTCGCGGGCCAGCCGCACGTATTCCCCGGCGGTAAAGAGCGCGTCGGGATCGATCATGTCGATTAGGTGATGCGGAATCCCACGGCGCTCCCCCACTCGGAGTTTGGCGGTGCCGATATCGAAATAACGATAGACTTGGAGGGAGTCGCAGTTGATAATTTCGCCGTTGAATTCTTCGGCGATGCGCAGCGCGAGTTCGCTTTTTCCAGAGCCGGTTGGCCCGGCCACCGCAACCAACGGCTGTTCCGCCGCGTCGTCCTTTACATGGCTGCCGGTGGCCGATTGGTACTCTTGTTGCAACACGAAGTGGCTCCCGGACCCTCGCCATGGGGCCCCGTTATACAATAAAAAGGTGGTTCTCGACCCGTTCTGGGTGCCTCCTGGTGGTCGAAAGGAAGTCAATACTCCATGATGCGCTTTGCCAAAGCGTTTTTGCTGACCGTTACTTCGGGTTGCATGCTGTTTGCGCAGACTGCCAACACCCCAGCCAAACCTTCCAGCACGCCGGATGACAAGTCCGCGGCTTATTATAACTTCGCCATGGGCCGGTACTATGCGGGAATGGCGGCGCTGGAGGGCAACCGCAACGATTACATCACCAAAGCCATTCAACATTATCGGGACGCGCTGAAGGCCGATCCCACCGCCGGCATCATTTTCGAAGAGTTGACCGATCTGTACATCCAGACCGGAAGGTGGCAGGACGCCGTTACGCAGGCTGAGGATGTCTTGAAGCAGGATCCGGACAACCTGGATGCGCGACGCATGCTGGGGCGCATTTATGTGCGTGCCGCCGGCGATAACCAGACCGGCAAAGTCAACGAGAGCTACCTGAAGCGAGCCATCGAACAGTACGAAACGATCACCACGAAGGACCCCAAGGATGCCGAGAGCTGGGTCATGCTCGGCCGCCTGTATCGCGTTTCGAGCAAGTCTCCCGAAGCCGAGAAAGCATTCAACAATGCGCTCGCCGCCGATCCGGACAACGAAGACGCGATCACCCAGTTGGCCGTGCTGTACGCCGAACTGGGCGACAGCAAGCGCGCGGTCGAGAAGCTCAAAGCAGCTACCAGCAAGACCCCCAACGAGCGCACCCTGACGCTGCTGGCCGACCAGTACGAGCAATTGAACGATTTCAAGAGTGCCGCCGAAGCCCTGCGCCAGGCATACGACCTGGCCCCGGATAATCCGCGCATCGCACGCAACCTAGCCGTGGACCTGATGTATTCCGAGCAATATGACGAGGCGTTGAAGATCTTCCAGGAACTCGCCAGCCAGGACCCCCGCGACTTTTCCTCGCCGCTGAACATGTCGAAAATCTACCTGGCCAAGCACGATTTCGTGAGGGCGCGCGAAGCGTGGAACAAAGCCAAGGCGATTGACGCGGAACAGCCGGACGTGCGGATGCAGGAAGTGAAGCTGCTGGAGGCCGAGGGGAAAACCGAGCAGGCGATGACCGCGCTGAAGGCCCTGCTGGACGATACCGCCCGGCGCAATTACTCCGAGCGCGAGGGAAGCCGGCGGGCAGCCCTGCTCGAAGAGTACGGCATCCTGGCGCGCAACGCCGAGAAGTACCCGCAGGCGATCGACGCTTTCAAACAGATGGCCTCGTTCGGCGGGGAAGCCGGGCCCCGGTCGACGGTGCAGGTTATCGACACGTACCGGCAGTCGAAAGATTACGACAGCGCGTTGCGCGAAGCCGACGCCGCGCTCAAAAAATACCCCGACGAGCGAATGGTCAAAGTCGAGCACGCCACCGTGCTGGCCGACCAGGGCAAGGTGGATGCCGCGGCGCTGGAGTTACGCGGGCTGTTAAAGGGCGACCACGACTACCAGACCTACCTGAATCTCGCGCAGATCTACGAGAGGGCCAAGCGGTACCCGGATATGGGCAAAGCCCTCGATGAAGCGGAAAAGCTCGCCCAGGATAAGGACGACAAAGAGACGGTGCACTTCATGCGCGGGGCCATGTACGAGCACATGAAGAAGTTCGATGCCTCCGAAGCCGAGTTCCGCAAGGTGATCGAGATCAACCCGGAGAATTCCAACGCCCTCAACTATCTCGGCTACATGCTGGCGGACCGCAACGTGCGGCTGGATGAAGCGCATGACATGATCAAGAAGGCGCTCGAACTCGATCCCGACAACGGCGCCTACCTCGACAGCCTGGGTTGGTTGTACTACCGCCAGGGAAAATACACCGAAGCGGCGGATTTGCTCGAGCGGGCTCTCGAACGCATCTCAAAAGACCCCACCGTCCACGACCACTTGGGTGACGTCTACCTGAAGATGGGCAAGACACGGGAAGCCATCACCCAGTGGCAGGCTTCGCTGAAAGCGTTCGAGAGCAGTTCCGCCTCGGATGCGGATCCGGGCGAGATGGCCAAGGTCACCCGTAAGATGGACGAAGCCCGGGTGCGGTTGGCCCAGGAGATGAAAAAGAAGTAGCGGACGGCTGCCCGCAGCACGGCGGACCTACGCCCGCATCGCACCTGCCCGGCTCCGGGTGAGCCGGGCGTGCCGCGGTTCTAGTCACTCGCACGCGGACGGCTATTTCTTTTTGACGCTGACCAGGATCCCTCCTCGCGCGGTCGCCACCGTTTTGGTTTCGAACCCGGGATCGTTCTGAATCGCCTTCAGGAAATCGGGTTGCTGGGACGAAAAGCTGGCGGCGTTGTGCGCCAGGATGGCTCCACCCGGAGAGATGCGCGCCTGCAACAGATCGAACAGCTTTTTGTTCAACGGGGCGCCCGTGTCCATAAAGACAAAATCGAAATCGCCTTGGAGCGCCGGGATCTCGGCGAGGGCGTCATTCATCCGCGAGTCGATCACGCTCTCCAGCCCCGCTTGCCGGAAGTTCGCGCGCGCTCGATCCGCCGTCTCCGGATCGATTTCGATGGTGACCACCCGGCCGCCGGTCTTGCTCATCGCCAAGCCTAGCCACAGCGCCGTGTAGCCTTCGGCGGTTCCGATATCCAGCGCACGTTTGTATCCTCGCTCCACAATGAGGTCGTGAAGCAGTCGGCCATCGGAAGGCGATACGCCCTGCCCGATAACACGCTTCAGCACCGGCAGTGCCCGGGACGGTGCCAGGCCCGCAAAGTTCTTTTCGAAAGCGGCGCTCGGCGCGGGCCTTTCGAAGCAGGCATCCTCGATGGGCTCGTTGTGGTGGACCTCGGTAAATTCGACGGCAATCCTGCCGCCGTGCAACCGGGCCCGGAACGGCACCTTCAGCCCGTCGATCTCCCGGTAATCCTCGAAGATCACGCTGTCGGCCAAGGCCAGCAAACCCGTCTGCGCATCAAACGCCAGCACGCGTGGGCCGCCCTGTTTGGGGCTCGCCTCTACCAAATACACCTCCTGCTGGGCCAATTTTTCCTTACCCTTGACCTTCATGACGGCGCGCATGCTTTCGAGCTTCAACGGCAACTGGAAATCCAGAAACGTCTCCAGTTCGGGCTGTTCGCGTGGATCCATATTCTTGACCACGTCCGCGGACTCGCTCCACCCCCGGACGCCGTTATACCCCTCGCGGTCGGGATTGGTGCCGCCGGTGTGCAGCAGGAGCAGCCACCTGCCCGGCGCTTTAGCCGCGGTCTCCACCGGCACGCTTTCCGAGTCTTCCTTCAGGACGCCTTTCCGGGACTGCGTTTTGATCCGCGAGAGCGCCTGGGTGCCACCGATTGCGGCCAGGTACCGGTTGACGATCTGGTCTACACCGGGCAGGTCCTCCCCCGCGTTCGCGGCGGTGGCGGGTGGGGCGGCAGGCGGAGCGGCGGGCATGCGGAAGCGGACCTCATCCACGGGTCCACCGTGCCGAATCTCGGTAAATCGGAAAGTTTGATAGCTGTACCGCACCAGGAACGGAACTTTCACGCCGTCGGCCTCACGGTAGTCGGCATACATGGTCTTGCCGGCACGGAGAAGAAACCCCTGGCGCACGTCGAAGAACAGGATCCGGGCGCGGCCCTCCGCGGGGGCGGCCTCGATCACATACACGTCACTATCGCCGTTCTTCTCGATTCCCTGGAATGTCAACCTGGGAAAGCAATCCCGCACTCTCAGCATCCAGAAGGGATCGTAGATCAACGTTTCCTCGAGCGCGGCATCCGGCTCCATCCGGGCGGCTCTCCCCCGGTCTTCCCATCCCTGCGCTCCGTCGAAGCCGTGCCGCAAAGTGCGGGTGCCGGACAGCCGTAGGGTGAAGGTCCACTTGTTGGGAGCCTGCGCTGCCGATTCCAAGGGCAGGTTCGCCGAATCCGGAAGAGCCACGCCCTTGCGTGTTTGAGTTGTCAGCTTCTCCCAGGCAGTTCTCCCGCCTGTCGCCTGGATGTGTCTCGCGATAATCTGATCGACCGTCGGCAGTGCCTCGCTTGCCAGAGGTTGGGCGGGCAAGGAGATGGCCGCGGCCGCCAGCAGGAAACCGCATCGAACCGATTTCATACCTTAGCCTCCGGAAAGCGATACGGCGGCGCCGGCCGGCAAGTTCCGAGGAATTGCGCGCGCAAGACGGGAAACCGAGACTGTCGGTCATCGCACACGGCAGGGGGTCAAGATCGTCGCAAGCGCCAATCGGTGTTCCACCGAGCGCTCACGGCGGTTTTATGAAATTCCGTTCAAAATTCGCTAAACCAAACAAAAAACAGCTACTTATAGGTCAATACTCGGGGCTGATCCTATGGTTTTGCGCAGTTGTGTGGGATACTCGATTATAGAACAGGTTTTCAACTCAGAAATGTCCCAGTTGGACGACGCAGTCGCCAGGTACAACAAGTTGCTGGAGAGCGGTCCCTACCACGAGCTGGCGTGGGCCGATGAACTCCAGCAACGGATGGAGCACGCGAAACTATCCGCGGGCGGCCGCCTGGTCTGCCCGTTTTTGCGCCCGAATTTCATCTCGCGGCGTCAATATGAATCGCTTGTGAAGACCGGCGAATCGCTGATCTCCGCAATCGATCGGATGGAGCAGATGGTGCTCGCGAACCCCGCGCTGCTGGCGCGGCTGGAGTTGTTGCCCGCCGAGAAGATGCTCGCGGCCATCGACCCCGGCTATCAGGCGCTCGAGGTCGCGGCACGGCTGGATACGCACCTGTGCAACGGCAGCCTGCGTTTCGTCCAGTACAATGCCGACTCGCCCACCGGCGCCGCCTATGCGGACGCCCTTTCGGAACTGTTCTATGATGCGCCTCCGGTGAAGGAGATCCGCAAGAAGTACAACCTGGCCAGGATCGGCAGCCGGAAACATTTGTTGCAGGCTTTGTTGAAATCCTACAAGCAGTTCGGGGGCACGAAAAAACCTAACATCGCCATTGTCGAATTCCGGTCCGCCTACCATGGCGGCGAAAGCGAGTACGAACTGTTCCGCGATTTCTTCCGCGACGAAGGCTACGCCGTGGAGATCGTCTCGCCGGAGCAGCTGGAGTATCGCAACCGGGTGCTTCGCAAGGGCAGTTTCGAAATTAACCTGGTGTACCGCCGCCTGGGTGTGCAGGAGTTTCTGATCCGCTTCGACCTCTCGCACCCGCTGGTGCAGGCCTACCGCGACCGCTCCGTGTGCGTGGTGAACAGTTTCCGCTCCGAGCTGGCGCACAAGAAGGCCATGTTCGCCCTGCTCACCGACGAAATTCTCACTTCGAAATTCCCGGCGAACGAGCGCAAGGCCATCCGCGAACACGTCCCGTGGACGCGGCTGGTGGCCGCGGGCAAGACCTCCTATGAAGACCGCGTGATCGATCTGCCGGAGTTCATCCTCCAGAATCGCGAGAAGCTGACCTTCAAGCCCAACGACGATTACAGCGATCTGCATTCGTACTTCGGTTGGGAGATGGACCAGGCCGAATGGGAGCGCGCCCTGCGCCAGGCCATGCGCGCGCCCTACGTGGTGCAGGAGCGGGTGGAGCCGGTACGGTCGGTGTTCCCGCTGATGAGCTTCGGACACCTGGAGTTTCGCGAGATGCAGGTGGACGTCCACCCGCACGCCTATCTCGGCAAAGTGCAGGGCTGTTCGAGCTGGCTTTCGACCGGCAAGACCGGGTTCTCCTCGGCCGCCGGGATCGTACCCACGTTCATCCTGGATTCGAAGGCGTAACCGCGAAACTCACCTGCGCCCGCAGGTTTGCCACGCCCGCCGTGTAGCGGTTGTCGCTGACCGCGAACGCCACCGCATCCTCCAGCCAGTCGTGCCAGATCCCATCGGGATCGTGCGAGGCGACGGTGAGCGTGTACTCCTGCGGGCACAGCTCGCAGCGGAACGCAAAGGTGACCTCGATGGTGTCGCCGGGGGCGCGCGGCCCGAGTTTCAAGCCGTCGAGCTCGGTATTGGTTCCATAGACGTTGAGGCCCACGCTGGTGCGGATCATCATCCCGATCACCGGGTCGGCCACGGCTTCGCAGAAGCGCACCGTCACCTTCACCACCGCCAGCTCGCCGCTGCGCCAGACCATGGTGGGGCGACCTTCCTCGCCGATGGTTTCCACGCGCACGACTTCCGCCCGCCCGTCGCCGCGTCGCATGCGCGGGGAAAGTGGCGTGCGGACGGTCTCTCCCCAGGCCCGCAGGCGCGCGGCCACATGCCGGCGATATGCCGCCAGAATTTCCCGCGGATCGCCGCGCCCGGCCAGGCGGCCCTCGTGGAGCCACCAGATTTCGTCCGCCAGGCGGCGCAGCAGGTCGTCCTCGTGCGACACCAACAGGACGGTAACTCCGGCGCGCCGCGCCTGGTCGAGCAGGATGGCGGCCCGCTCGCGGGCGAACGCGTCGTGGTGCGCGAAGGTCTGATCGATCAGCAGCACCGCCGGACGTCCGAACTCCAGGGCATCCGCCGGGCCCAGCAGGCCGGCCGGTCCCGAGCGCTCCACCGCACCCGCCGTGGGCGTCCCGATTCCGGCGGCCAGGCGCAGCAGCGTGCCTTTGCCCGATCCGTTCTCGCCGAGAATGCCCACCACCACGCCGTCCGGAGCCGCCGCCTCGATTTCGCGAAGCGGCGCCGCGCTCACACGGCGAAATGCAATTGCCATAGAAGTTAGAATAACAACTGCCAGATGGACGACCCCCAAGTTCTCGAGCGTATGCGCGCCGACTGGAACCGCCGCGCCGGCGAAGATGCCAATTACTACGTCGCCTTCGGCCGCCGAAGCCAGGAGGACGACGAGTTCTTCGCCACCGCCACCGACGTTCTGCGGCTCCTGGTGGGCGAACTCAAGCGGCTTCCGCCGCGCCGGACCGCCCTCGAAATCGGCTGCGGACCGGGCCGGCTCATGCGTCCCCTGAGCCGCCATTTCGATGAAATCCACGGCGTCGATATCTCCGGGGAAATGATCCGCCTGGCGACCGAGCGCCTGCGCGGCACGCCCAATGCCCATGCTCACACCAGCTCGGGCGCGGACCTGTCCGCCTTCGGCGACGACCAGTTCGATTTCGTATACTCCTACGCCGTGTTCCAGCACATTCCCAGCCGCGAGGTGGTTTTCAATTACCTGAGGGAAGCGAGGCGGGTGCTGAAGCCAGGCGGTATCCTGCGCTGCCAGATCAACGGACTGCCGCCCCACGCCCGCCTGTACGACACGTGGAGCGGGGTGCGCATCACCCCCGGCGAGATTGCCGCTTTCGCCCGTGAGCACGATTTCCAACTGCTGGCGCTCGAGCAGGTCTGGACGCAGTACATGTGGATCACCTGCCGCAAAATGGCCGCCGGCTGGACCGAATCGCTGGAGAGCGCGGTGCCCGCCTCGCAGGCCTCGGTGCGCAACATCTCCGACGCGCTCACCGGAGAGCGAGCCGCGCCCGCCTCGGGTCCCATGGCCGCGCTGTCCTTCTGGATCGACCGGCTGGCGCGCGATTGCGACCTGAACCACATGTCCGCCGCCGCGGATGGTGCGCCATGCCGCCTGTCGTACGTCGGCGAGCCTGCAGCCGATGGCGTTTCGCAAGTGAATGCCGCCCTGCCCGCGGGCATTCGTACCGGCATCGTGCGGGTGACCCTGACCTGGCTGGGGCGCCCGCTTTGCCCCGACGCCTGGGTTCGCATCATCCCACCGGGACCGGCGGTGCCCCGCCTCGGCGCCGTCACCGATGGCGTGAACCTGCTCTCGGGCAATCGCATCGTCAGCGGCGTGGCCAAGATCACCATGTCGGAAGTGGCGCACGCGGAACGGGTGCGCGTCTTTATTGATGGGGAACCGGTGGCCGGCATCGAGTCCTTCTGCGTCGATCCGGTGGCCCAGCGATGGGAGTTCAATCTCCCGCTGCCGGCCGCGGTCCGGCCAGGGCCGCACCTGTTGCGCGTCGCCGTCGGCCGCCGCGAGCTTCCCGCCGTGGCGGTCGAGGTGGTGTAGTGCGGCGCGTCCTAGGGGCGCTGCCGGTCGTTGCCGCAGCCGCGTTTCTGGGGGTGCGCTGGCCGCTCTCCCGGCGGCTGGTCCGGTTCCCGCCGGGGGTGACGGAGGTCGCCTCCGAGATCGTCATCGATGCCGCCACCGATGTCGGCGGCTCCCCGCAAGGCAGCGTGCTGCGCGCCCGCCCCGGCTTCCGGGGCCGCGCCGTCCTGGTTGTGCGCGGCGCCGATGTCCGCCTGCGCGACTTCACCATCGACGGCAATCGTGCCGCACTCGAAGTGCGGGCCGGCCTTCCGCCGTCCGACGTCGCCTTCGCCGACTTCACCCGCGGCAACGGTGTCCTGGCGGCAGACGTGTCCGGGCTCGTCATCGAAAACGTGCGCTTCCGCAACATCGCCGGCTTCGCCATCCTGGTCAGCCGGTCGCGCGATGTCGCCATCGATCGCGTTTCGGTCAGCGACAGCGGCTCCCGCAACCCGGAGGGCCGCAACAACGCCACCGGTGGGATTCTCCTGGAGGAGGGCACCACCGGTTTCCGGGTGACCCGCACGCGGCTGCGCCGGATCCGTGGCAACGGCATCTGGACGCACTCGCTTTACACCTCTCCGCGCAATGCCCGCGGCCTGATCGCGCTCAACGCGTTCGAGTCGGTGGGACGCGACGCCATTCAGGTAGGCCACGCCACCTGGGTCCGGGTGGACGACAACCACGGCAGCCGCATCGGGTTTCCGGTGGAGGATGTGGACATGGAGAACCGCGCCGTGCCTGTGGCTCTCGATACCGCCGGAAACGTCGAGCGCTGCACCTACATACACAACGGCTTCCACGACATCAACGGAAAGTGCATCGACCTGGACGGCTTCCACGATGGCGACGTCCTCGCCAACATCTGCATCAACCGCGGCCCCGCGCAGGACTACCCGTTCGGCAATTACGCCATCGTCATGAACAACAGCAATCCGGACATGCAGTCGAGGAATATCCGGCTGGAAGACAACCAGGTTTCGGGGGCTCTGTTTGGCGGTATTTTCGTCATTGGCTCGCGGCACCGCATCGCGCGCAACCGTCTGGAGCACCTCAATCGGGCGCACTGCAACGAGGGGGCGGCCCGGTTCGGCTGCTACTACGCACCCGGGGAGCCGGACATGCTGCGCAGCGGCATTTACCTGGGCCGGGGAGCCGACCGGCCCGCTCCGGCGGTCGAAAACACCATTGTAGACAACGACATCGCGGGGTTTCAGATGAGCGGCAAGTGCATCGGCCGGGCGCCGGGCATTGCACCCGCCGCGAACGTGGTCCGGGACAACCGCTGCCGCGACCAGTGATGCGGCCTGCGCCACTCGCGGACGGCCGCGCCTTGCGCGAAATAGCTGGGCCGAGTTAGCGAACCGCCCTAAGCTTTTTCCGCAAAACCGCCGATGTGGTTAGTAGATGCAACCGGTACCGGCTGGTGATAAGCGAAACGGGTGGAAGCCCCTAGTGGTGTGTCCTCACACCCGCCTGGCCGCGGCCATCCGCGAGGCACTGGCCGGCCAGGGTTTGGATGACGCCTGTTTCCTCGCGCAGTACCCGCCGGCGGGGGCCATGGCCGGCATTCGCGCGCAACACGGATGCAACGTCTGCTTTCTGGATACGGTCTCCGATCCGGACACGGCCATGCAACTCATTTCCGAGGCCGCCCGCAGCCTCCAGGTTGTGGCCATGAATCCCCGTAAGGACGCCGACCTGATCCTCCAGTGTCTGCGGCTCGGGGCCTGTGAGTTCCTGTCGGATCCGTCATCGGAAGAAGTGGGACGGCTGCTCGGCCGGCTCAACCGGCAGATGGAACCGGCGGAAGGTGGGACCTCCTCCCAGGTCATCTGTGTCATGCCCGGCAAGCCCGGTTGCGGCGCCAGCACGCTGGCTACCTACCTGGCGATCGAGATGAAACGATGTGGGATGCGCAAGGTACTGCTGGTGGATACCGACCCCATCTCGAGCAGCGTGGCATTTCTGCTGAAAGTCAAGCCGGCGTTTCACCTGGGCGATGCGGTGCGCGACTGGGACCGTATGGACGAGGATTTGTGGGCGCGCCTGGCGATCGCCTGTCACGGGATCGATGTACTTCCAGCGCCGGACGATCCTACCATCCGCGTGGAAATCCAACCCCGTGTGGCGCTGGGCCTGCTGTCGTTCTGGCGCAAGCACTACGACGCCATCCTGGTGGACGTGGCCGGCGCTCACTCGGCGGGGTGCGAGTTTGCCCCGGTGTCCGATCACGTGATTCTGGTCACCAGCAACGAACTGGCGGCGCTGCATGGCGCGCGCCGGTCGGTGCTGTGTCTGGAAAAGAACACGGTCGATGCCAGCCGCCGGCGGCTGGTGGTGACGCGCTACACTCCGGCCATCGGCCTGAAGACCGAAGGCATCGAGTCGGTGCTGCAGACCAAGCCGTATGCTTACCTGGGCAATGATTGGGATGCGGTGCAACGGGCCTTGGTGGATGGCAAGCCGCTCGACCCGGAGTCGCAGTTCGGGCGAAGCGTCCATACCCTGGCCGAACGGCTGTTGGGCAAGGCAAAGACGGCCAAGAAGCGCAGCGGGCTCCTGGGCCTGCTGTCGCTGAGCAAATAGGGCGGTCCATCCAGAATTCAGGCTATTCAGATCTTTATTTAAGCTTTTCGTTCGATAGTACAGGTGCGGGGTTACTGGTACTTTCAGAACGAAGGCGTTTCTCAATCAACGCCGGAGAAAAAAACGATATGAAACTCGCGATCAAGAACTTCTGGAACGATACCCAGGGGCAGGACCTCGTCGAATACGCTCTCGCCGCCGGCATGGTGGCGGTGGCGGCGGTGGCTGCGATGCCCGTCCTCACCTCGACGATTACCAACGTGTTTTCGAAGATCAGCAGCTCGATCAGCACGGCGATGGGCTAGAGAGCCCCCGGAAGATCCGTCCCGGAAACCGCTCTGGCCGGAGTACGCGGATGGTGTTCTGCCGCCACCCGCAGGATGAAACCGCAGCATGCCGGCCTATGCCGGTTTGTAGCCAAGAGGAGCCCAATCATGAGCTGGTTGTGGCATCGGGCTCTGCAATCTGGAGCCTGGAAGGACTGCAACGGCCAGGATCTTGTCGAATATGCGTTGGCCACCGGCATGGTAGCGGTGATTGCGGTCGCGGCCACTCCGGTGTTGAACAAGACCGTGCGAAACGTCTTCAGCAGGCTCTCCACGGTACTCATCTCCACCGCGGGTGGCTGATCGCCAACCGCGCAACGAGGTGCAGGTGCACCGCAGCGAATCGACCAGACCCCGTCGGGGCCGGCGTGCATTTCGGGCGCCGGCTCCGTTTCGGCTTACCGGAGGCCGCCTTGCACCGATCCGGACCGGTGATTTCCCGCGCTCCTGACCCGCTTGTGCCTCAGGGCTTTACCAAGCCGACGCGGATTGCCCAACGCACCGCGGAAACCGTCTCGTGTACTCCCAGCTTGGCAAGAATCCGGCTGCGGTGACTTGCCGCCGTCTTGAATGTGATTCCCAGGTCTCGAGCCACCTGCTTGGTGCTTAGGCCATCCGCCATCAGGCGCAACACCTGGATTTCCCGTCCCGTCAACGTGTCGATCGCTGGTTCCACTGCCTGAACGCCAGAGACAGCGGATCCTCCATTCACTTCGAGTGAGGATATCATCGGCTGCATCGGTCATTCTCCTGAAGGACTCTACGCTCCATTCATGTCGGGCAAAACACTGATTAAAACCTAATCTCTCAAACCAATCGATATTTCGTAACTAGGGTGTTCCCTAGCTTAGCTATAGCTAAGCTAGGGCGGCAGCCCGTCCGGGAAGTGCTCCGCCGCGCCGGTTGAGCGGCGACGGGACTTCCGCCAGGGCGTGCCGGGCATCGCCCGTGTCCATGGCGCAGACACGGATGCCCCGAGAACTGAGCGTTTCCGACCGTTTTGCGGCTGCTCTTGATTGCTCGCGCGCGGCTCGGGCCGTGGTCTCGATGTCACGGTTTTTCCGTTCCGCAGTATCATTGATTCCGGAGACTGGCACAGTTGCAGGAAGGCGGGTAAGTTATGTCACAGGAACCGGAGTCTCTGCATCCACTGGATCCGTCAGAGCGACCACTCGTGGCGACATCGCAGCCGGGCCACACTTCGGCCGCCCCCCGGCAGGCTCTCCGGGAAGCCGGTCCCGGTGAGGGCGCAGGTTCAGAAGAAGCGGAGGCGGATCTGCTCCCCTTCCCGCTGGTGGCGATCGGTTCATCAGCCGGCGGCCTGGAAGCCTGCCGCGAAGTGTTGAAGAACCTGCCCGTGGACAGCGGAATGGCTTTCGTGCTGATTGCCCACCTGGCTCCGGACCAGAAAAGTCACCTGGTCGAGATTCTGGGCGGAGTCACCGGCATGCAGGTCTCTCCGATCGAAGACCAGCGTCGCCCGGAGCCGAACCACCTCTACATCCTGCCTCCCAACACCTTCGCATCGCTCTCCCAGGGTCGCTTCCGGCTGGAACCGCGGCCCCGGGATGTGCGCGTGCCGAGGCCCATCGACTATTTCTTCCGCTCGCTGGCCTTCGATCAGAAGAGCAGAGCCATCGGCGTGATTCTCTCGGGAGAGGATTCCGATGGCGCCAAGGGACTCAAGGCTATCAAGGGCGAAGGCGGCATCGCCATTGTGCAGCAGCCGGAATCGGCTCGCCACCCCGGCATGCCTCGCAGCAGCATCGCCGCCGATCATGTGGACCTGGTGCTGCCGCCGCGGGAAATCGGCTCCGAGCTAGGGCGGTTGGGCGGCCAGTTCACTCGGCCCGAACTGCGCCGCTTCGAGGACGTGGTGCCGCCGCCGGCCATCGAAGGGCAGCACTTCACCCGCGCGCTGCTGCTCCTCGGTAGCGTCTCGGGCATCGATTTTCGCCAGTACAAGCCTGCCACCCCGCAGCGGCGCATTGCGCGTCGCATGATGCTGAAGCATTTTCCGGCGCTCCAGCAGTATGTCCGGTATCTCCAGTCCGACTACAACGAGCTGCGCGACCTGCACGACGACGTCCTGATCGGCATGACCAGCTTCTTTCGTGATCCAGACGTATGGGATGCCTTCAAAACCGACATCATCCCGCAGCTCTTCCGCCAAGCGGAATCCGGCCAGCCGCTGCGGATCTGGGTGCCCGGCTGTTCCACCGGGGAGGAAGTCTACTCGATTGCCATGTGTCTGATCGAGCATCGGCCCCAGGCGGGCGAGGACCCGCCCATCCAGATCTTCGGAACCGACGTCTGCGATCGCCTGGTGCAAACGGCGCGCCTGGGCATGTACCCGGAATCGATCGCCGAGGATGTCTCTGCGGAGCGTCTCCGGCGGTTTTTCATCAAAGGAGACCATGGCTATCAAATCACCAAGCGGGTGCGCGATCTGTGCGTATTCGCCCGCCAGAATCTCTGCGGCGATCCTCCCTTCTCCCGCCTCGACCTGCTGAGCTGCCGCAATGTGCTGATCTATTTCGGCGCTGCGTTGCACCGGCGGGTCGTTCCAACCTTCCATTACGCTTTGCGTCCGGGCGGCGTACTGCTGGTGGGGATGTCCGAAACCTTGCGCGATTTCCCGGACCTGTTTGCGTCGATGGATCGCAAACACAAATTCTATGTAAAGGCCCCGGGCGTCCCGGCAGCGGATCTCGAGCTTCCAAGGCTTCCGCCGGCGGGGTCGGTGACCCACCATCCGGCGCCGGAGCTGGCCGCCGAGACCTGGACCGATATGGAACTGCAACGGGCTGCCGACCGCATCGTACTGGGGCGCTTCAGCCCTGCGGGAGTGGTGGTGAACGATCGCATGGAGATCCTCCAGTCGCGAGGCCACATCGCCCAGTTTCTGGAGACGCCGCCGGGCACAAAGGATGGGAATTTGGCGCACATGCTGCGCGATGGCATGGCCGGCGAGGTCTACGAGGCGTTGCAGCGCGCCGTCCAACGGGAAATGCCGGTGCGGGTGCCAGGACTGAAAATCCGCGGCGCCGACCCTGCGCAGACTTTCACTCTGGAAGTGCAGCCGGTGCAGACTCTTCCTTTCCGGGGCCGTTGCTTCCTGGTGCTTTTTATTCCCACCGAGGTCCCGGCGGGAAGCACGCATCCGGTGGCGGAGCCCACCCGCGGACTCACCCCGGATGAGAAAGACCAGGTGATCGCGCAGCTGCGCAGAGATCTCCACTCCACCCGGTTTTATTTGCAGTCTCTGATCGAGGAGCGCGATCTCAAAAACCAGGACCTGGTCTCGGCCAACGAAGAAATCCACTCGGCCAACGAGGAGTTGCAGAGCGCTAACGAGGAGTTGGAAACCACCAGGGAGGAAATCCAGAGCGCCAACGAAGAACTACAGACTGTCAACGACGAGTTGAACCAGCGCAATACCAGGCTGGCGCGAACCAGCAGCGATCTGAACAACCTGCTGAAGAGTGTGAATATTCCGCTGCTGATGCTCTCCGGCGGTCTGGAGATCCGGCAGTTCACGCCGCCAATGCAAAGACTGTTCAACCTCCGCGACAGCGATCTGGGGCGTCCGATCGGCGACATCCGCCACAATCTCACCATCGACGACCTGTGTCCCTTCGTGCAGGATGTTCTGGAGAGCCTGGCAACCAGCGAAACGGAAGTGCAGGATCGCGATGGACGCTGGTACCTGATGCGGATTCGGCCCTACCGCACCGCCGAAAACAAGATCGAGGGTGCCGTGGTCGTGCTACTGGACATCGACCAGTTACGGCGGACCCAGGAGGAACTGCGAGCGGCCCGCGACTATGCGGTGGCGGTGCTGGAAAGCGCGGAAGTGCCCGTGTTGGTGCTCTCGCCCGACTTGAACGTACGGACCACCAACGCTGCCTTCCGCGCCATTTCCGGCGTCGGCCCGGCGGAACTGGAACGGCGTTCGTTTGCCGAACTGGCGGCGGTTCTCTGGGGCCTCGAAGGTGTGCGCGGCGAACTCGAGAAACTTCGAGACGGGCCGCCGTCGGGCCGTTTCGAGCTCGAGCACGGCACCAGCGGTGGCGAGCCAAGGGTCTTTCGCATCTCCGGCCGGAACCTCCGCTACGACCGCGAACACGTCATATTGGTTACCGTGATCGATGCCACAGCTCAGCGCAAGGCGGAGCAGATCCTGGCGAATGAACGTGAGCGGCTGGGAGCGCAGATCCAGTCGACGGCCCAGGCCCTCGGCCGTTCCCAGGACGAACTTCGGGCGCTGACCGCAGGCCTGTTCCGCTCGGGGGAAGAGGAGGGACGACACGTCGCCCGCGAACTGCACGACGACATCGGGCAGAAGCTGGCTTTCCTCGATATGGAAATGGACCGGCTCGCGCGGGAAGCGCGCGGCGATCCGGAAGCGCTGCAGACGGGGTTGGAGGCCCTGCGGCGCCGCACGGCGGCCCTGGCCGATGAAGTCCGGCGAATCTCACACCGCCTGCATCCTTCGATTCTGGACGACCTCGGCTTGCCTCAGGCACTACGCGCGCTGGTGCGGGAGTTCGGCGAGCGCGAAGGCATGCTGGCCACCTTTGCCAGCCGGGATGTGCCGGAGGGCCTCTCTCATGAGATGGGGGGTGTGCTGTATCGCATTGCCCAGGAAGCGCTGCGTAACGTTGCGAAGCACGCGGGAAAGACCCACGTGAAAGTCACCCTGGAGTATGTGAGTGGGCGGCTCCGGCTCGAACTCGCGGACCTCGGAGAAGGCTTCGACGTGGAAGGAACGCCCGCCGGCCTGGGGCTGATCGGCATGGCCGAGCGGGCGCGGTTGGTCCATGGTGAGTTTCGGGTGGAATCCGAACTGGGCCGGGGCACGAAGGTCACCGTTGAGGTGCCATTTTCAAAGTAGGGCACAGGCGCTGGATGCCGAAATTTCGCCTCCTCATTGCCGACGACCATCCCATCATCCTCGAAGGCATGCGGAGACTGCTCGAGGAGGAGTATGACCTGGTGGGCACCGCGGGCGACGGCCGCGCACTGATAGTCGCCACCGAGCGCTTCCGCCCCGACGCCGTCCTGGTGGATATCGCGATGCCGCTGCTGAACGGCATCGAGGCGACGCGGCAGATCCGGAAAGCGGTTCCGAACACCAGGGTAGTCATCGTAACGCAGCACACGGACCGGCTCTATATCGAGGCTGCTTTCCGCGCCGGAGCGTGTGCGTATGTAGTGAAACAGTCGGCGGCGGCGGATCTGCTCATCGCCCTTCGCGAGGTGCTCGACGGGCGTCTTTATGTCTCGCAGTCGGTTGGCAAAGATCTGCCGCTGTCCCTGCTCGGCTCCCGGAATGGCGCCGCACTGATGTTCGGCGCTGAATTGACCCCGCGCCAGCGGGAAGTGCTGCAACTGGTGGCCGAGGGGAAGTCGATCAAAGAGATCGCCGAGCTGCTGAAGATCTCGCCCAAGACGGTCGAATTCCACAAGGCCAGCATCATGGATCTGTTGGGCCTGCGGACCACGGCGGAACTGACCCGTTACGCCGTCGCGCACGGCATCGTCCAGGCGTAGGGCCCAGACACTCGTGGCTGCTGCGTGCGTCCGACTACGCGAACGGACTGCGCCGAAGAGCGTAGTCCAGGGCCTCTCGCGGCACGCTGAAGTGCGCCAGGGCCTTGTTCCCCATGTAGCCGAGGTCCTTCATGCCGATAGGGCTGGTGTAGTAGGCATCGGCCACCATGCGGCGCACCCAGGCGAAGAACTGAATTCCGGGATTGAGCTCGGGCGACTGGTTCCGGCGGTAGGCGATCAGGTCCAGTAAGACCGTCTGCTGTGCCGGCGATGCTTCGAGGAAAGTCTTCCCGTCCTTGCGCCGCCGCATTTCCTGGTCGAGCCAGAGGATGCCACCAGTGTGGATCTCTTTCATTTCTTCGCTGGCAGCGCAGAGGAAGTCGATGAAATCGGCGGCACCGGCGGCGAGCGCTCCGGGCGAGTGCTCATCGGCCGGGAGGATGATATCGGACAGGTGCTGGAGCGTGGCGAATTCATGCGCGGTCAGCGCCTTCGGCTCGTACGTCCCAGCCTGCGCCGTTCGTTCCGCACTCACCGCCTGGTGTACGTGTTGGGTGTCCTGCGCGGACAGCAGAGCCGAAGCGCCCAGCGCCGCGCCCACGCGCTGGAGCAGTTCGCGCCGCGATGAATCAGACATTGCCTTTCCTCATTTCTTCGGCCAGGTATTCGGAAGCGCGCCAGGCGAACGCCACGATGCTGAGCGTCACGTTCTTATCGGGCTGGCTGACAAACGGCGCCGCGTCGCACACGAACAGGTTCTTCACGTCGTGCGCCTGGCAGTACTGGTTGAGCGCCGAGGTTTTGGGGTCCTTGCCCATGCGGACCGTGCCGGCTTCGTGGATGATCACGCCTCCGGTGGAGATGGCCTTTTTCGGATCCAGCCGCGGCGTTTGCACGTTCCCGCCCATCGTCTCGATGATGGATGCGAAGGTCTGCTCCATGTGGGCGACCTGTTTGTACTCGTGGTCGCTCCAGCCAAAATGGAAGCGCAGCACGGGAATGCCCCACGAATCCACCCGCTCGGGGTCGATCTCGCAGTAGCTCGCGCGATTGGGGATCATTTCACCGCGCCCGGAGAAGTGGACGAACGCGCCGTACTCCTCGCGGATTTTGTTTTTGAGGGCTTTACCGTAGCCCTCGTGCTGGGCGCACTGGCTGGCGAATGAGCCGAGCATGGGCATGTGGAACCCGCCGCCCAGTTCGATGTGATAGCCGCGCGGGAAGTCCTTCTTCGTATCTCCGTACAGCCACCACGGCACATAAACGTGCATGCCATCGATGCCGTCGCTGTTGTAGCGCGGCATGTTGGCCAGCGCGGGGATATATCCGCTGGCGCTGTAGCCCACCGAATCGGTGAGGTTGCGGCCCACCATTCCCGACGAATTGGCGATGCCCGCGGGAAAACGCGTCGACTTCGAATTCAGCAGCAGCCGCGCCGATTCGCATGCGCTGGCCGCCACCACTACTGCCCGGCACCGCACCTGTTTTTCGCTCCGGCTGGATTTGTCCACGTACGAGACAGCGGTGACTTTGCCGGAGCCGTCGCTCACCAGTTCACGCGCCATGGCCCCGTTGAAGACGGTGAGTTTGCCGGTCTTCATAGCGGGGAAGATCATGGCCTGGCTCGAGGAGAACGCCGAGGCCGTCTGGCATCCGCGCCCACACTGGCCGCAGTAGTGGCACGGGGCGCGGCCGTTGAGGGCCTTGGTGAGCATGGCCATGCGCGAAGGGATGCAGGGAATGTTCAGCCTCTGGCAGGCCTTCTGGATGAGCGTTTCATGCACGCGCGGCGCGATGGGCGGGAGGAAGTTTCCGTCGGGCGCCGTGCGCAGCCCTTCCTTGGTGCCGGTGACGCCGATGAATCCTTCCGCCTTGTCGTACCAGGGCGACATGTCGGCGTAGGTGACCGGCCAGGGATCGCTGAGGCCGTCTTCGGGCTGGAAATCGTAATCGGCGAAGCGCAGCGAAATGCGCCCGTAGTGGTTGGTGCGGCCGCCCAGGATGCGCGACCGGAACCAGCGCCAGTGGCTTCCTTCGGCCACCGTATAGGGTTCGCCGGGCACGTCCCAATAGCCGTTCGGAGCCGAGAAATAGCCCCACTGCTGGCGGCCGAAATAGAGCTCGGCATGAGCGCCGGCGCCGCGGTGATCCACCTGGTAGGGCAGAATGTGTTCTTTGAAATCCTTGGTCGGGTTGAGGATCGGCCCGGCTTCCAACAGCGCCACGCTCAATCCCAGGTCGGTGAGAACTTTGACCGCGGTACCGCCTCCCGCCCCGCTTCCGACCACCGCGACGTCGAAAACCTGGGGATTACGTGTGATTTGCAGCATCCCAATTCCTATGCTTCGATTCTATCGCTTCCGGCCAGGCGCCCACACGAGTGTCTGCGTCGCGGGTGGGGCATGGGATAATACGGATACTCAACCGAGGGAACTATCTATGAAATGCCGGCCTGTTCGTATTGCCGCTGTCGCGTTTTTGGCGGCGGCACCGGTGGCGGTCCGCGTCTTGGCACAAAACCGCATGAGTTTTCCGTTGGTGGCGCAGAAGAGCGGCCATCCGGCGCTAGGGCTCGCGCTGCGCAAGCTGAATGTCTCCGGGACCTTCATGCAGACCGCGGCGCATCCGGACGATGAACACAACGCGCTGTACGCACTGTTCACGCACGGCAAGGGGCTGCGTTCGATCGACGTGCAGATGACGCGCGGCGACGGCGGGCAGAACGAGATCGGGCCGGAACTGTTTCGCGACATGGCGGTGCTGCGCACGTCGGAGTTGCTGGCGGCACACCGGTTGGACGGCGCGGAACAGTATTTCACGCGGGCCATCGACTTCGGGTATTCGTTCGACCCGCAGGAAGTGATCCGCAAATGGGGCCGGCAGGAGATTGTGGGCGACCTGGTGCGGCTGATCCGCACGTTCCGGCCGGACGTGCTGCTGACCATGAACATCCAGGGGCGGGGCGGGGACCGGGCGCATGAAGCCACCACCTTGCTGACGCGGGAGGCCTACCATGCCGCGGGCGATGCGGCCCGGTATCCGGAACAGATCCGCGAAGGACTACGGCCGTGGCAGCCGGAGAAACTGTACTTCACGGGAGGGTTCGGCGGGGGCCGGGGTACGCCCGCGCGGCCAGCCACACCGGCCGTGAAGCTGACCCCCGTGAATACCGCGATGTACGATCCGCTGCTGGGCCGGACGTACGCCGAAATCGGATCCGATGCGCGGAGCAATCACAAGTGCCAGGGGATGGGCGGCATGCCGGCGCTCCCCGGCGGGATGGGTGGCCGCGGACGCGGTCCGGCCGGCTATCAGCTCATTGAAACCACCATTCCCGGAGAGATGGAGAGACAGGAGACTTCGTTGTTCGACGGTGTGGACACCAGGCTGGCGGCGCTGGCGCGTTTCGCGGGGCCGAACCCGCCGGAGGGTCTGACCCGCGGGCTCGCGGCGATCGCCGATGACGCGGTGCGTGCGCAGAGGGCGTTCGATGCAGGTGACGATGCCGGCACCGCGGCGCCGGTGGAGGCGGGACTGGCGGCGCTGCGCTTACTGCGCTCGCGGCTGGGTTCGCTGGGCCTCAGCGATGCGGCCCGCTACGAGATCGATGGGCGGCTCGGCGTAAAGGAACGCGATTACGAGGACGCGGTACTGGCGGCGCACGGCGTCACCTTCGACGCGGTGGCGGACGATGGACTGGTGACGCGCGGCCAGCCGGTGAAGCTCTCGATCCTGGCGGTGAACCGGGGCGCCAGCGAGGTGGACGTGACGGATGTCGCCATCGCCGGCTTCGATGCGCCGGAACACTGCGCGGCCGGATCGGTCAAGAAGGACGGCGTGTACACCTGCACCGCCGAGGCTCATGTGCCGAAGGCCGCCCGGCTGACCACGCCCTACTTCACGGATGAATACTGGAAGAAGCCGGCCAACCCGGCGATCGACATTTTCGAACCGGATGTGCCGATGGGGCTTCCGTTTCGCCCGACGCCGTTCCGGGTCACCTTCCACGTGAAGGCGGGTTCGGCGGAGGTGACCCGCGAGGTGCCGGTGCAGTTCCGCTACATCAAAGACATCTACCTGGGCGACAAGCGGATGGAGGTGAACGTGGTGCCGGCGTTTTCGGTGAGGACGACGCCCGCGCTGGCGGTGATACCGGCGGCGGGGGGCGCCTCCGGAAGACCGGTGGAGCCCGAGGTGCACATCACGGTAACCAACGGCATGAAGGGCGCCGCGCAGGCGATGATCGCGCTGGAACTGCCACCGGGATGGAAGGTGAATCCGGCCAGCGCGCCCATCGGCTTCACACACGAGGATGAGTCGATCTCGGTGCGGTTCGAGATCACCGCGCCGGCACCGGTAAAGACCGGCCGGTACACCCTGCTCGCGGCGGTGACTTCGGCCGCCACGGGGAGCGAGAGGTTTACCAACGGGTACCAGGAGATCGAGTATCCGCACGTGGAACGGCGGCAGGTGATTGAACCGGCCGAGACGGCGCTCAAGGTGATCGATGTGAAAACCACGCCCAACCTCAACGTGGGTTATATCGTGGGAGCGGGGGACCAAGTGCCGGCGGCCATCGAACAATTGGGAGCAAAAGTGGCGTACATCGACCAGGATGAGCTGGCATGGGGCGACCTGTCGAAGCACGATGTGATCGTGACCGGGGTGCGGGCGTACGAGCGGCGCGGCGACCTGCGCGCCTACAACCGGCGCCTGCTGGACTATGTGGAGCGCGGCGGGACGGTGATTGTGCAGTACAACAAGATGGAATTCAATCAGGCGCAGTACGGTCCCTATCAGGCGCGGGTGAGCGGGAACCGGGTGTCGGACGAGACCGTGCCGGTGAAGGTGCTCACACCGGACGACCCCGTGTTCAATTATCCAAATAAGACCGGACCGGCAACCTGGGCTGGATGGGTGCAGGAGCGAGGGCTTTACTTCCTGGGCGAAAAGGACGATCGTTACGTGGATCTGGTGGCGATGACGGATTCGTTCCCGGACAACCCGGGCGAGAAGCGGGGCGCTTTCGTGGAGACACGGTTCGGAAAGGGCCGGTGGATCTACTTGGGTTTGGGATTGTGGCGGCAGCTCCCGGCTGGAACCGATGGCGCGTACCAGCTTCTCGCGAACCTGCTGAGCCTGGGGGCGGGCGCCGGCAAGACCGCGACGCGGCCCTGAGGGTCTGGACGGCCAGCCGAATGCAAGTTTACACGCGGGCGGCGGGTGTTGGCCCCGTGGGGCAAATGCTTTAGCTGCATTGCTTTTGACATCGCAGGGCGGGGAGTGCCTGCTATAATCATTACCAATTGCCTCTATGCCTCTTAAGCCTTTCTCACCCAATTGCAGCGGCGAGAAGAAGATCTTTCTGCTCAAACCCCGGGGCTTTTGCGCCGGGGTGGTCAGGGCGATCGATGTCGTAAAGATCGCGCTCGATCTGTACGGTCCGCCGGTTTACGTCCGCAAGGAGATCGTGCACAACAAGCACGTTGTGGATGAGCTTCGCGATGCCGGCGCGGTGTTCGTGGAAGAGCTGGACGAAGTGCCGTCGGGCGCGCGCGCCATCTTCAGCGCTCACGGCGTGGCGCCGGCGGTGCGAAGGCAGGCGAAGGAGCGCAACCTGGACGTGATCGACGCCACGTGTCCCCTGGTCACCAAGGTTCACCTCGAGGCGGTGCGGTTCGCGCGCGACGGGTTCAGTATCGTGCTGATCGGACACAAAGACCACGATGAAGTGATCGGCACGCTGGGTGAGGTTCCCGATCGTACGTACCTGGTGGAGACGCTGGAGGATGTGGACCGGCTGGACCTACCCGATCCGGCGCGGGTACGGTACTTAACGCAGACAACGCTCAGCCTGGATGAGACGCGCGATATCGTGCTGCGGCTGCGGGAGCGGTTTCCGCTGATCCAGGGGCCGCCGGCGCAGGATATCTGCTACGCCACCGAGAACCGGCAGATGGCCGTGAAAGCGGTATCCGCGGTTGTCGATCTGGTTCTCGTAGTAGGGTCGCAGAACAGCTCGAACTCCAAGCGACTGGTGGAAGTGGCGGCCAACTCCGGGGTCAATTCGTACCTGGTGAACGATCGCAGCGACGTGGCCGCGGCCTGGTTCAATGGCGTGCGAAACGTCGGACTGACGGCGGGAGCTTCCGCACCGGAGCACCTGGTGCTGGAACTCGTCGATTTCCTGCGGGCCATCGGTTTCCACCAAATGGAGGAGATTGAACTGGTGGATGAGGATGTGCGGTTTTCACTGCCGGCAGAGTTGACCGTCTCGATCCGATGAGCGCCTCCTTTCAGATCGGCAGCACACTGACCGCCGCCGCTGGACAGGCCAGACGCCGGGCGACGGCATTTCTGGCCGGGCTGCAACGTGCCGATGGGCATTGGTGCGCGGAGCTGACCGCGGACACCACGCTCGAATCCGACTACATTCTCTTTCAACTTTGGCTGCACCCGCCGAAGGACGGAAAGTGGGAACCGGAGACGCGGGCCCTGGTGGACAAAGCCGTGCGGTCGATGCTGGCGCGGCAACTGCCGGATGGCGGTTTCAATATCTACGCCAAAGGGCCCTCCGAGGTGAGCGCTTCGGTGAAGGCCTATTTCGCGCTGAAGTTGGCGGGTCTGGCGGTAGACGATTCGCGGATGATGCGGCTGCGCGAGCGAATCCTGGCGCTGGGCGGAATTCAGGCAGCGAACAGTTGGGTGAAGGTCAACCTCAGCCTGTTCAATCTGTACCCGCGGAGATACTGCCCGAGCGTGCCGCCGGAACTGGTGCTGATGCCGGGCCGGTTGTTGTATCAGATGTCGGCGTGGACGCGCGCGATCGTAGTGGCACTGGCCATCGTGCACGCGGCCGACCCATGCCGTCCGGTGCCGGCGGGCTTCCGGCTGGACGAGATCTGGCGGGAGGGGGTGAGTCCGGCGTTTCCTCGGGATCGCCGGTGGTTCACCTGGCACAATACCTTCCTGGCCGGCGACCGCCTGGTGAAATGGTGGGAGCGTCACGGGCTGAAGAGCGTGCGGCGGCGCGCGGTAGAGAGGGCGCATGCCTGGATCACCGCGCGAATGGAATACTCTGACGGGCTGGGGGCGATCTATCCCCCCATGATGTACGCGGTGATGGCGCTGGATGTGCTGGGCTATGCGCCCGATCATCCGGTGCGAGGCGAAGCGCTGCGGCAGTTCAATGCGCTGATGGTGGATGACGGCGAGCGGTTCTTCTTTCAGCCGTGCTTTTCGCCGGTTTGGGACACGGCGATCGGCGCGTACGCGCTGGCCGAGAGCGACTCGAAGCACCCAGGCCTCGTCCGGGCCGCCGATTGGATGTTATCGCGCGAGGTCCGGCGCCGCGGCGACTGGGCAGTCAAGCGGCCGCGGACCGAGCCTTCGGGCTGGGCTTTCTTCTACAAGAACGAGCACTACCCCGATATCGACGACACGGCGATGGTGATGCTGGCGCTGAGCCAGGCACGCGGCAGCGATGCGGCGGCGCAGAAGGCGGCTCACCAGCGGGCCATCGAGTGGCTGCTGGCCATGCAATCGTGCGATGGCGGCTGGGCGGCATTCGATGCCGACAACAACTGGCAGTTTCTGAACAACGTGCCGTTCGCCGATCACAATGCCATGCTCGACCCGACCTGCCCCGATATTACGGGCAGGGCGCTCGAGGCGCTGGCGGCGCACGGTGTGGAAAACAGCCATCCGAAGGTACGGCGCGCAGTGGACTGGCTGCGGCGCCACCAGGAGGCGGATGGAAGCTGGTATGGGCGTTGGGGCGTTGCCTACATCTACGGCACGTGCTTCGCGCTGCGGGGCTTGGCGGCATCGGGCGAAAACGACCGCGAGGCGCACATCCTGCGCGCGGGCGAGTGGCTGCGCTCGATACAGAACGCCGATGGCGGATGGGGCGAGAGCTGCGCCAGCTACGACCATGGCGTCTTCTGCGCGGGGCCGAGCACTCCCTCGCAGACCGCCTGGGCGATTCTGGGGCTGATCGCCGGCGGCGACGCCAACAGCCTGAGCGTCACGCACGGGATCGAATACCTGCTCGACACCCAGCGGCAGGATGGAAGCTGGCAGGAAGAGCTGGCCACGGGGACGGGATTCCCCAGGGTTTTCTATCTGAATTACCACCTTTACAAAGACTACTTCCCGCTGCTTGCACTCTCTTCGTTCGTGAAGAGCCATGCCGGCGCGAATGGGAGCTTATGAAATTCTCGATCTCGATGACGGCCGGCCTGGCCGGATACATTCTCAGGAACAAGATGAGGCCTCGTCCGGAGTGGCAGAAAACGGCGGTTCCGGAGGCCAGTGTTGCCAACCCATTTCGCATTCTTCCAGCCAAAGCCGGCGAGAAGCGTCAGCCGCACCCCATGATCCACAAGCGATTCCCGATCGTGATGATGCTGGAGCCGCTGCATGCGTGCAACCTGACGTGCACGGGCTGCGGGCGGATTCGGGAGTACGAATCCACGATCAGCGAGCGCGTACCGCTGGACGAGTGCCTGGCCGCGGTGGATGAATGCGGGGCGCCGGTGGTTTCGATTTGCGGCGGCGAGCCGATGATGTATCCACAGATCGGCGAACTGGTGTCGGGCATCCTGGAGCGCAACCGGCACATCTACCTGTGCACGAACGGCATGTTCATCCGCAAGCGCCTGCGCGAATTCCGCCCGGACAAGCGCCTGTTCTTCAACGTGCATCTGGACGGGATGGAGAAGACGCACGACCTGTGCGTGGAGCGCGAGGGCGTGTTCCGCGATGCCATCGAAGGCATCCAAGCGGCCAAGGCAGCGGGATTCCAGGTGTGCACCAACACCACCGTCTACAAAGAGACCGACATGCGGGAGATCGAGGAGTTGTTCGAATACCTTCAGCAGTTCGGGGTGGACGGCCACCAGATCGCGCCGGCATACGGTTACTCGGCGGTGAACGACCGGGAGATCTTCCTGACGCGCGACGACATCCGCGAGAAGTTCAGGGATTTCGAGCGCATCGCGAAGAAATACGCCGTGCGGCAGACGCCCGTTTACCTGGAGTTCCTCAAGGGGGACCGCGAACTGCCCTGCACGGCGTGGGGCAACCCGACCTACAACGTGAAGGGCTGGAAGGGTCCGTGCTACCTCATTACGGACGGCCACTACAAAACTTTCGAAGACCTGATGACTCAGACGCCGTGGGAGGCGTACGGACCGGGGAACGATCCCCGCTGCGAGCACTGCATGATGCACTGTGGCTTCGAGCCTTCGGCTGCCCTGGGCATCAACGTGGGTATCGCGGACAATCTGAAGATGCTGGCATGGACGCTGCGTTAGCCGGTAGCGCGGGCACTCGTTTCCGCCGGACAGGTAGTTCCCACAAGGCCCGCTCGACACGGCCGGCGCGGGTGTCTGCGCCACGTTCATGAAGCCCGCGCTGGTTACCGGGGCGTCGGGGTTCCTCGGTTGGCATGTGGCGCGGGTGCTTCGGGAGCGCGGGGTGGGCGTGCGGGCGTTGGTGCGTGCGGGGAGCAGCGTCAACGGGCTCGATGTGGAACTCGTCAGGGGCGATCTGCGTGAACCGGCATCGCTCTCGCGCGCGGTCGCGGGCTGTGGGCTGGTGTTTCACGTGGCCGCCGACTATCGGCTATGGGCCAGGGATCCGCGCGAGCTTTACCGGTCCAACGTAGATGGCACGCGCAACCTCCTCACGGCAGCGCGCGAGGCGGGGGTCGAGCGCGTCGTTTACACCAGCACGGTCGGATGCATCGGGATCCCCCGCGAGGGGCTCGGCGATGAGACCACGCCGGTCGGGCTCGAGGATATGGCGGGCGATTACAAACGGTCGAAGTTCCAGGCGGAGCAGATCGCGCTGGAGTTCGCGCGCGAGGGTCTGCCCGTCGTGGTGGTGAACCCGACCGCGCCTGTCGGCGACCACGACGTAAAACCAACCCCAACTGGGAAGATCGTACTCGATTTTCTGAATGGCGCCATGCCGGCATTCATCGACACGGGGCTGAACGTGGTGGATGTGCGCGATACGGCGGAAGGGCACTGGCTGGCCGCGGAGCGGGGCCGGGCGGGACAGCGGTACATCCTCGGATCCGAGAACCTGACGCTGGCCGGGATTCTCGAGAAACTCGCCCACATCACCGGCCGGAAGGCGCCCACGATGCGGCTGCCGTACGGGCTGGCATGGTGTGCGGGATGCTTGAGTACGGGCTGGGCAAACCTGACCGGCAACCCGCCGCGCGTGCCGTTAAACGGCGTACGGATTGCGAAAAAGAGGATGTGGGTGACCCACGAAAAGGCGCGGCGCGATTTGGGATTTGTGCCAGGACCCGCCGATACGGCGTTGGCGCGCGCGGTGGAATGGTTCCAGTGCTCCTCTTCGTAGCGTCGGACGCCAGGGAGTTCTCGGGCGTGCTGAAGCACGTGAAAGACGGACGCCCCGCGGGACTCCGAGTGGACTGGGCGCGCGCCGGCACGCTGTGCGGCCGCGAGGTGCTGCTGGTCGCAAACGGGGTGGGTGTGAAGCGGGCGTCGGCCGCGGTGAACAGCGCGGCAGAGCGAGTGCCGTTGGAGGGCGTGATCAGCACCGGATTTTGCGGGGCGCTCGACGAGACGCTGGCGATTGCGGAAATCGTGGTCGGGGCGGGGACCACCGCAAGGACCGGCCGGCCACATCGGGTGGGGCGCATCCACACGGCGGATCGGGTGGTGTTGACGGCGGCGGAAAAGGCGATTCTGCGCGCATCGGGGGCCGTGGCGGTGGAGATGGAAGCGGCCGGTGTGGCCGATCGTGCCCGGGCCGCCGGTGTGCCGTTTTACAGCATTAAATCCGTTACCGACCTGGCGCACGAAAATCTGGCGAACGATTTCAACGCCGCGCTCCGGCCGGACGGCCACTTCGATACAATGGTTCTTTTACGTCAAGTGCTGCGCCATCCGACCGAGCGATTGCCCGAGTTGCTCCGGTTACGAAACCGGTGCACCCGGGCCGCCCGCGCTCTGGGAGACTTTTTTGCCGATTGCCGATTCTGAGCTGGGCCGCATTCCGGAGACCATGCACGCGGCCGTGTATCGCGGCCGGGGTGTCGTCAACGTAGAGGAGATCCCCACTCCAGCGATAGGGCCGGGAGAAATCCTGGTTCGGGTGGAGGCATGCGGCATTTGCCACACCGATCTGAAGAAGATCGAGTACGACCTGCTGGCTCCGCCGCGCGTGTACGGACACGAAACCGCCGGCGTGGTGGTGATGGCGGGAAGGGGGGTCGCCAAGTTCCAACCGGGCGACCGCGTGGTGGCGTTTCACCATATTCCGTGCATGCAGTGTTTTTACTGCCGGCGTCAGATCTACGCGCAATGCCCGGTGTACAAGAAAGTGGGAATCACGGCCGGGTTCGAACCAGCGGGCGGCGGGTTCGCGCAATATGTCCGGGTGATGGACTGGATCGTCGAGCGCGGTGTCGAGAAGATTCCCGAGGGTGTGTCGTTCGACCGCGCCGCGCTGGTGGAGCCGCTCAATACCTGCCTGAAAGCCGTCGTACAGTGCAGCCCGCAACCCGAAGACGTGGTGGCGATTTTGGGCCAGGGGCCGATCGGATTGATCTTCACCATGCTGGTGCACCGCACCGGCGCGCGCGTGGTGGCGACGGATACGATCGCCGAGCGGCGCGAGCTTTCCGGGCGCTGCGGCGCCGATTATGCCTGGAATCCGCGTGGCATGGATGTACCGGCGGAAGTGCGCAGGCTGAGCGAGGGCCGCGGCGCGGACCTGGTGATCGTGGCGACCGCCATCCCCGGCATCGTGGATCAGGCAATTGCCTGCTCACGGGCGGGCTCGCGAATTCTGCTGTTCGCGCAGACCTCCGCGGCCGAACGCATTGAAGCTTCGGGCGCGGACCTGTGCGCTGGTGAGCGGACACTCTTTGGCTGCTATAGTGCATCGGTGGATTTACAAAAAGAGTCCGCATATCTGGTTTTTGGCGGCGCGTTGCCGCTGGATGAGTTGATTTCTCACCGTCTGCCTTTGGTTAAAATCCGTTCAGGATTCGATTTGGCATTGCATCCAGGACCTAAATCGTTGAAAATAATCGTTCAGCCACAGAGGTGGTCATAGTGAATAGCCAGATGATGGCTGCCGTTCTTTACGGCAAGGAGCATCTGCAGGTGGAGCCGGTAGCGGTTCCCCGAATTGGCGCCGGAGACATGCTTGTGCGCGTCCGGGTCGCGCTTACGTGCGGCACGGACGTGAAAGTTTTCCGGCGCGGGTATCACGCACGGATGATTGTTCCGCCCGCCGTGTTCGGGCACGAACTGGCGGGTGACGTCGTCGCGGCCGGCGAGGATGTCAGGAACTTCTCGGTGGGGCAACGTGTCGTGGCATCCAACTCGGCCCCGTGCGGACAGTGCTTCTTCTGCCAGCACGATCTCGAAAACCTTTGCGAAGACCTGCTGTTCAACAACGGCGCTTATGCCGAATACATCCGCATCCCGGCGCGCATAGTGGAGCGGAACACGTATGTGATTCCCGAACACGTGGGCTATCACGACGCCGCCCTGGCAGAGCCGCTGGCGTGCGTGGTGCGGGGGCTCGATGAGACGGCTCCCCGGGCGGGCGACACCATCGCCATCATCGGCCTGGGGCCGATCGGGCTGATGTTCGTGAAGCTCGCCAAGCTGTACGGCTGCCGGGTCATTGCGGTAGGTAGACGGCCTACCCAACTGGAGCGCGCGGCCGCGCTGGGCGCCGATGAACTCGTTATGGCCGGCGAGGGCTCGAACCCGGTGAAAACCATTCGCGAGATGACGCACGGGCGCGGCGTCGATATCGCCATTGAAGCGGTGGGCCAGCCGCAGACCTGGGAATGGGCCGTGAACATGGTCCGGCGCGGCGGCACGGTCAATTTCTTCGGAGGCTGTCCGAACGACAGCGAGGTGAGGCTCGATACCTCGCTTCTCCACTACTCCGAAATCACCTGCAAGGCGAGTTTCCACCACACCCCGGCGTACATCCGGAAGGCGCTCGACCTGGTCGCCGCGGGCCAGATCACGGCGTCCTTCTTCGTCAATAACGAAGAGCCGCTGGTGAATCTGCTCGAGGTGATGCGGCACCTGATGAGCCACAACGGGCACCTGAAGACGGCCATCGTTCCGTAAAATGGGGGGCGCCGGAGCACGCCCGTTTCTGACGCCCGCCGCGTTTGTGCGGTCGGCGGAAGCGCTTGGCGAGTCCTACACGCTGGCGGAGGCGCAGAGCTACACACGCTGGCTCGCGACACACCACTACGAGAATTTTCATGTCGTGAGCTTCCTGTTGCCCAAGCGCCTGCACCAGGATTTCTACAACGTCTATTCGTATTGCCGGTGGGCAGACGATCTGGGGGACGAGATCGGCGACCGGGCGGAGCGTCTGCGCCTGCTGGCGTGGTGGCGCGGTGAGTTGGAAGCCTTGTACCAGGGTCGCGCCGCGCACCCGGTGTTCGTCGCGCTGCTGCCGACGGTGAAGCAATACGGGATTCCACGGGAGCCGCTTGCGGACCTGATCGCGGCATTCGTGCAAGACCAGGCAGTGACGCGATACCGCAACTGGGACGAGCTATTCGGCTACTGCCGGAACTCGGCCAATCCGGTCGGGCGCCTCGTATTGTACCTGTGCGGCTACTCCGACCGGGCGCGCCAGAAGCTCTCCGATGCCACCTGCACGGCGCTCCAACTCGCCAATTTCTGGCAGGACATTACCGTGGACCTGCTCAAGGATCGTGTGTACATTCCCATAGACGTGATGGAGCGGCACGGCTACGCCCTCGAAGACCTGCAGGCGAAGCGCTTCACGGCGGGATTCCGCGAAGTAATGCGCGAGATCGTCGATAAGGCGCGCGGGCTGTTCCGGGAAGGCCTCCCGTTGGTGCGGATGGTGGACCGGCGACTGGCCCTCGATATCGACCTTTTCAGCCGCGGTGGCATGCGCGTTCTGGATAAAATCGAACAGCAGGACTACAATGTCCTGGCCGCGCGGCCGGCCATTTCGAAGATGGAACGAGTGCGGCTGTTGGTGGCCTCCCTGGCGCGGGTGGCCTTTTTGAGGGCGGCATGATGCGGGAAGTAGAGCAATCGTACGACTACTGCCTGCGGGTGGCGCGAAGGCGCGCCAAGAACTTCTACTACTCGTTTCTGCTGCTTTCGGCCCAGCAGCGCAAGGCGATGTGCGCCATCTACGCGTTCATGCGGTACTGCGACGACCTCAGCGACGGTCCGGGGGCGAGCCGCGCGGCCATCAACCTTTGGCGCATGGAGATGGAAGCGGCGCTGGAGGGGCGCTTCAGCGGGCATCCGGTATGGCCGGCCTTTCATCACACGGTGCGGCGGTTCGGGATTCCGCACGACTACTTCCGCGCGATGATCGACGGCGTGTCGTCGGACCTGGGCCCGCGGCGCGTGGAAAGCTTCGACGAACTCTACCGCTACTGCTATCAGGTGGCTTCGGTGGTGGGGTTGACCACCATTCACATTTTTGGTTTCGACACGAAAAGCGCCCTTCCGCTGGCGGAGAAGTGCGGGATCGCGTTCCAACTCACCAACATCCTGCGCGACATTCGGGAGGACGCCGAGCGCGAACGGGTCTATCTGCCGGCGGAAGACCTGCGGCGATTCGGCGTTTCGGAAGACGACCTGCGGATCGGCAACCGCAACGAGAATTTTCTGCGCCTGATGCGCTTTGAAGCGGCGCGGGCGCGTGCCTACTATAGCGAGTCGCTGCCGCTGCTGGACCTGGTTCACCAGCGCAGCCGGTCGTCGTTGTGGGCACTCGTGTCGATTTATTCGCGCCTGCTCGAACGCATTGAGGGGACCAACTACGATGTATTCCGGCGGCGGGTGCGGCTCTCGCCCCTGGAAAAGTCGTGGATCGTGATGCGCGCACTGGTGTCCTGAGACGGCCAGGGGCGGGCGCCTTCACCGGACGCCGCTATCTCCAGAGGCGACGGACCACCTGAATGAGAACGAACGAACTGACGACGAATACGGCCAGGAGGCCCAAGGTGTATCCCATCCGGCCGTACAGGAGATTGCCGACCGCAAAGAGCGCGGACCAGATCATGATGCAGCCGCTGAGCCATCCGACCAGGGCCAGGGGGAAGTTTTCGCTCTTGGATTCGGCGGCGGCCTCGGCAGCCGTGATACCCGCCTTGGCGCGTATGCCGGCCCAGCCGGGACCGAAGGGATGCACCTTGCGGTAAAAGGCGATCAGCGTGGCCTCATCGGTCTGCGGCCCGGCGTAGGCCATGATCAACCAGCACACCGTCGTCACGGCAATGGTGATGACCAGTTGCGGCGCAGTGGCAATCACGAAACCGTTCTTCGCCATCACCAGAAATACCATGGACACTATGAACGAACTGGTCATCGCCGCGATCTCGCACCAGGCGGTGACCCGCCACCAGAACCAGCGCACCAGGTAGAGCAGGCCGGTGCCGCCACCGATTTGCAGAATCAGGTTAAACGCACCCTGGGCGGTGTCGAGGGCGTACACGGTGGCCGACGAGCCGACGAACAGCACAATCGTCGCGACGCGGCCCGCGGTCACGTAATGGTGCTCGGACATGCCCGTCTTGATGAAGCGGCGGTAGAAGTCGTGCACCAGGTAGGAAGCGCCCCAGTTGAGGTGGGTGAGGATGGTGGAGGAGTTCGCGGCGATCAGGCCGCCCAGCATCAGCCCCATCCAGCCGGCGGGGAGAAACCGCAGCATCGCGGGGAATGCGATATCGTGGCCCACCAGCGTCGGGTCGAGGTGCGGAAAGGCCTTCTGGATGTCGCCCAGGGTGGGATAGACGATGAGGGAAGCGAGGCCCGTGAGAATCCAGGGCCATGGCCGCAGCACGTAATGGGCGACGTTGAAGAACAGGGTTCCGCCCAGCGCGTCTTTCTCCGATTTGGACGCCAACATGCGCTGCGCGATGTAGCTGCCGCCGCCGGGCTCCGCGCCCGGGTACCATACCGCCCACCACTGCACGGCGACGGGCAGGATGAACACGGCCAGTGCGAGATCCCAGTTGTTGGTGAAGTCGGGCAGCATGTTCAGGTAGTTCAAACCACCCGGCCCGCGCAGATGCGAAAGCTTGTCGACGAGGCCGTGGAGTCCGCCCACCTGGGGCAGGGTCACCGAAAAGTAAGCCGCCGCGATCACCGCCGACATCTTGATGAAGAACTGGATCATGTCGATGACCAGCACTCCCCAGAGGCCCGAATGCGCGGCGAACACCACGTTGAGCAGGCCCACGGCGGCCAAGGTCTGCCAGCGGCTGAATCCAAATAGCACGGCGGCGATCTTGCACGCGGCCAGGTTCACCGTGGCCATGATGAAGCAGTTGAACAGCAGCCCCAGGTACACCGACCGGAAGCCGCGCACGGCGCTCGCGGCTTTGCCGGAGTAGCGCAGCTCGTAAAATTCCAGGTCGGTCAGCACGCCCGAGCGCCGCCAGAGCCGGGCATAGAAAAACACAGTGGCGACGCCGGTCAGGGTGAACGCCCACCACTGCCAATTGCCGGCCACACCCTGGGTGCGGACGAAATTGGCCACCAGGTTCGGGGTATCGCTCGAAAACGTGGTGGCGACCATGGAGAGGCCGGCGAGCCACCAGGGTACGGACCGCCCGGAGGCAAAGAATTCGGCGGTGCTCTTGCCCGAGCGTTTGCCGAAGAACAGCGCCGGTGCGAAGCAAATCAACACCGAAACAAGGGCGATGATCCAATCCAGCGTATGAAGCTGCATAAGTCAGCGTTTCTCCGCGTGAAGAACTCCAGAGGCCGGTTCGACTTCGATCAGGTGGCGATCGGCATCGAATTCCGCACAGCCCGCATAGAACCGTTGGATCAGCCCGGCGCGCACCTCAGCCATTTCCGGCTTCCGGCAGAATACCACCGCGCATCCGCCAAAGCCCGCACCGGTGAGGCGCGCCCCGAGGGCGCCGCTCGACATGGCGGCATCCACCAGCCGGTCCAGCGCGGAGCAACTCACATGCAAGCGATACCGCAGGCTGGCGTGGGACTCGAGGAGGAGCCGACCGAACGTATCGGCGTCGGCGCGTTCCAGGGCACACACGGCCGAGCGGACGCGCAACGCCTCGCCGGTAACGTGGAGAAAGCTGTCCCGCTCTTCTTCGGTGCCCAATCCCTGCGACAGATCGTGAAGTTCCTCGAGCGTGCGCCCGTCGGCCGCGGCATGGTACGAGCTGAATCCCAGTCTTTCGCGGGCCACGGTGCCGGCCGCGCGCCGCGCATTGTAGGCCTGCCGGGCGCCGCCGGATTTCTCCGCCGTGACCAGGCTGTGAGCGACCAGGAACCCCCAGCCCGGCGGGACCGGAATCGGGCGGACGGCGACCGGGCCAAAGTGGATCAGCGATGCGGTTCCGGAGCGAGAGCCCAATACCGCCGCGTGGTCCATACCTCCGCCGCGGGTGCCCACGAACTGCTCGCCATCGGGGAGCACTTCCATCAACTCCTCGAACGAAGGCGCCTGGTGATTGGCCCGCAACAGCGCCAGAGTGAAGGCCACCAGCAGGGCGGTAGAGGACGAGAGGCCGGCGGCGGCCGGGAGATTCGAAACCACCGCGGCATCGATGCCGCGGAGAGGCATCCCGGGCAGGAATGCCCGTGCCACGGTTTGAGCGGCCGCCCGAATGTAGTTCTCCCAATCGCCGGCGGCGGTCGGTTGCAGCTGGGGAGTCCATTCGAACTCCCGGCACCCGTAGCCTCCCGCGCTGACCGCGCGGATGCGGTTGTCGGCACGCGCGCGAAAGGCAACCCGAATGGACCGGTGCAGGGCCACGGGCAGAACCGGAAGACCGTGATAGTCGACGTGCTCGCCGATCAGGTTCACCCGCCCGGGAACCTCCACCACGCGGATTTCGCCGTCTTTACCGTAAATTTCGATGAGTTCGTCGATGGGATCGAGAAGGTCGGTCATTTACTGTCGCTCCCGATCACGATATCATTCCGCTATCGATGGAGGGAAGGAAATGAATCTCGGCAACATCCTGCGCTTGGCCGCCGCCGCCGCGACCATGGCCGCGGCGGTCCACGGCGCCACGCTTCTGGTATTGAACAAAGAGGGTTCGCTGGCCATTGTCGATCCGGTGAGCGGGAAGGTGCTGGGACGCGTCCAGACGGGAGAGCAGCCGCACGAGGTGGCGGCGTCCGGCGATGGGAAACTCGCGTTCACGTCCAACTACGGCGGCAAGACCATCTCCGTGATCGACATTGCGGCCCGCAAGGAACTGCACCGGTTCGATCTCAGCCCGATGACCCGCCCGCACGGGCTCGATTTCGCCGACGGCAAGCTCTACTTCACCGCCGAACTGAACAAGCTGATCGGGCGCTACGACCCGGCCTCGAACCGCATCGACTGGCTGCTCGGGACCGGCCAAAACGCCACGCACATGGTCCTGGTCACTCCCGGCGAGCGCCAGATCTTCACTTCCAACATCGGCTCCGACAGCATCAGCATCATCGAACCCGCCGGGGTGGGCAACTGGAACGAAACCGTCGTTCCGGTGGGCAAGGGTCCCGAAGGATTCGACCTGTCGCCCGATGGCAAGCAGATCTGGGCGGCGAACTCGCGCGACGGCACCGTGTCGATCATCGATGTCGCCACCCGCAAGGTGGTCCACACCTTCGGCGTGCAGACGAAGCGCTCCAACCGCCTGAAATTCACGCCCGACGGCCAACTGGTGCTGATCTCCGACCTCGAAGCCGGCGACCTGCTCGTGCTCGAGCGCGCCACACGGAAAGAAGTGAAGCGCATGAACCTTGGGCGGCAGGTGGCTGGGATTCTGGTAGAGCCTGGCGGTGCGCGCGCTTACGTGGCGGTAACCGGGGATAACAACGTCGCCGTGATCGACCTGAATGGACTGGAATTGCAGTCCCGGATCCAGACCGGGAATGGGCCCGATGGCATGGCGTGGATCCAGTAGGTGGTGATCGGGCGGATTAACTCTTTCCCGCCTTTGGCCAGACTACTCCCTGGTCCTTTTTGGTCACCGGCGCCAGCCCCTTGTACACGAACCGCTGCACGCGCTGTCCGCGATACGTCTCGGTGGTGAAGATGTTGCCCTTGGAATCCGTGGCGATACTGTGTACGGCGTAGAATTCACCCGGTTGGCGTCCGCCATCGCCGAAGCTGGTCAACACCTCCATGCTCTCGCGCTGGATCACCCAGATTTTCTGGTTCGACCCATCGGCCAGATAGATGTATTTCTGCTGCGGGTCCTTCGAAAACGCAATGTCCCATACCGAGCCGTCTCCGAGCGTGTTCTTGGCAATGAAGGTTTCCTTCACGAACATGCCGTCCGGCTTGAACACCTGGATGCGGTCGTTGGGCCGGTCGCACACGTAGAGCAGGCCGTCCTGCGAAAGCTCGGCGCAGTGTACGGGATTCCGGAACTGCTGTGCGGGAGGGGCGCTCGGATTGTAGCGGCCCAGGTTGGTATCGTCCGGCTTGTTTCCGTACGCGCCCCAGTGCCGCTTGTATTTTCCGGTCTCGGCGTCGAACACAATCACGCGATGATTGCCGTAGCCGTCGGCAACGTACAACTCGTCGGTCTTGGGGTCCACGAACAGCTTGGCCGGCCCTTTCAGATTCTCGATGTCGTTGCTGCCTTTGCTCTGGCCCGGCTTGCCGATTTGCAGCAGAAACTTGCCCTGCTGCGTGAATTTCAGGATCATGTTGTCGTGGTAGGGCGCCGGCGGACCCGCGCCCCGCCCGTTGCCGCCGATCCAGACGTTCCCCTTATAGTCCACCAGGATGCCGTGGTTCGACTCCGGCCAGTCGTATCCCTCGCCCGGCCCGCCCCAGTGCCCCACGAGGTTGCCGGCCGGATCGAACTCGAGCACCGGAGGTGCAGGAGCACAGCACTCGGCGGCGGGCGGGTTTTGAGCGGCGTACGTCTCCATGCGCTCGAGCGCGGCGGCGCGGTGGATGATCCAGACGTGGTCCCGGGCATCCACGGAAACGCCGATGGTGTTTCCAATCACCCAGTGATTCGGCAGCGGCTTCGGCCACATCGGGTCCACTTCGAAACGGGGCGCCATTACCGTGGCCGCGCTGACTCGCGCCTGCCGATCCAGCACAGCCGATGAGATTCCGAGGAGGACCACCGCCGCGGCCCACGCCGCGCCTGCCCGCAGATTCCGGCTCATGCTTTCCTTCCCCCTTTGATAGAGTTAACCTACTTGCAGTTCCCAGTCCCTGACGGGAGCGGAGGCAATTATACACGATGCGTGCCCTCGCGGTGCTCCTGGCGCTGCTCACGCCGGCGGCCGCCCACGAAATTCCCAACGATGTGCTCGTCCAGGCGTTCCTGCGGCCTTCGGGGAGTCAGTTGCATCTGCTCGTGCGGGTCCCGCTCAAAGCCATGCGCGATGTAGTGTTTCCCGAGCGGGGTCCGGGTTATCTGGACCTTGCGCGTACCGGGCCCCTGCTGCCGGACGCCGCGATGTTGTGGATTGCCGATTTCGTCGAACTCTACGAAGGCCCTGAGCGCCTGGCGAAACGGCCGCTGGTGGCTGCCACGCGCCTCTCGTTGGAATCCGACCGGTCGTTCACTTCCTACGAACAAGCTCTGGCACACGTCACCGGTACGGGGCTCCCCGATGACACCAACATCGTATGGAACCAATTGATGCTGGACGTGCTCTTCGAGTACCCCATTCATTCCGCGGCATCCGCGTTCTCCATACGGCCCTCGTTCGCCAGGCTGGGACTCCGCGTAGTGACGGTACTGCGCTACCTGCCACCCGGTGGCGCCGTGCGGGCGCTCGAGTTCACCGGCGACCCGGGGCTGGTCCGGCTGGACCCGCGCTGGCACCAGGCCGCGCTGCGGTTCCTGGAGTTGGGCTTCTTCCATATCCTGGACGGTACCGACCACCTGCTGTTTCTGTTCTGCCTGGTGATCCCGTTCCGCCGTCTTCGCTCGCTCATTCCCGTGATCACTGCGTTCACCGTGGCGCATTCGTTCACCCTGATTGCCTCTGCCTACGATCGGGCTCCGGACGCCTTGTGGTTTCCGCCGCTGATCGAGACGCTGATTGCGGCGTCCATCGTCTATATGGCGCTCGAGAACATTGCCGGAGCCGGAACAGTCCAGCGCCGCTGGCTGATCGCCTTCGGCTTCGGCCTGGTGCACGGCTTCGGCTTCTCGTTCGCCCTGCGGCAGACGATGCAGTTCGCCGGTACTCACCTATTGGCGTCGCTTTTGGCGTTCAACGCCGGGGTCGAGTTGGGACAGTTACTCGTGCTGGCGGTGACCATTCCCGTATTGGAACTACTCTTCCGATATGTCGTGCCGGAGCGTATGGGCACCATCATCCTCTCAGCCCTGGTGGCGCACACCGGCTGGCACTGGATGATCGAGCGCGGCGCCCGCCTGCGTGAGTACCAATTCGAGTGGCCGGCCGTCACAGCCGCTGCCGCCGCCAGCGTGTTGCGCTGGCTGATGGGACTCCTGATTTTTGGAGGTCTGGCGTGGCGGGCGGCAACGGTGCTCCGCCGGCGGGCCCGGCGCGACGCGGCTGCCGCGTCCGATGCTCCGCCGTCACTGTAGTACCAGGGATTGGAGCCAGCCGCCCACACGATCCGAAGGTCATGACGTGATCAGCTTTCGACGCGCCCGGCCGCGGCGTTCCACCGAAGGCGACGGCCCTGCTTCAATGACAGGTTTGCCATCTGCACCACTAGTGCGGCCTGAAACGCCACCCGCATCGGCGCCGTCGGAGTTCTGCGAGTACGCACACACTCCAGGAAATTCTGCACGTGCAGATCTGTGGCGTAGCCGAAGCCGCGCTCGGATTTGAGTTGAATGGAAGGCGCGTCCTCGCTGCCTTTGGAGAACACCTTCAGTTCTTCGCGACTGATGTCCATGCGAGCCAGATCGCCGTCCATCTGGTTCAACTGATCGTTGCGCAATTTGTACTGCATGGCCGCGTAGTTAATGGAAAAAACGCCGATAAAGTCCTCGGGATACTCGGCGATTACCACCACCGATTCCGGCTGATCCACTCCGGCCTTGTGCGGTCTGCCGGCCGAAGCATTCACAGCAGCCGGATAGCCGGCGCCCATCAGCATGTGGATGCCGTCGAATACATGCGCGCCCTGGTCCGCGACGATGCCTCCGGCGTAATCGGAATAGAAGCGCCATTGCCGGAAGCGGTTGGCGTCGAACTGCCTCCGTGGCGCGGGTCCTTGCCACTTCTCCCAATCCAGTGGGCCGTCCAGTTTCTGCGCTACTCCGCCGCCCAGGTAATTGTTGAGCCACCACGACCGCACCATCCGTACCATACCCAATTTGCGCGCCGCTACCACTTCCCGGCCTTGTTGAAACAGGTCGTAGCTGCGGCGCTGCATACCGACTTGTACGATGTTCCTGGTCTTCTGCTCAGCATCCACGAGCCTTACGCCCTCTTCGGGTGTGTGGCAGAGTGGCTTTTCCACGTAGACGTCCTTGCCCGCGGCCAGCGCATCCAGCACCATGCGGGCGTGCCAGTGTTCCGGGGTTGCGATCAGCACCACATCAATGTCTTTGTCTGCGAGGAGTTCCTTGTAGTCCCTGTAAGCTCTCGGCTTGGCGCCGGGCGTCTTCGAAGCCGAGGAGACGGCTTTCTCCAGGTTCGGTTCGTATACGTCGCAAATCGCACCGATGCGGACTGACGGATCTTTCTGGAAGACCGTCATGACCAGCGTTCCACGGCCGCCGCTTCCAATCACGCCCACCACGACCTGGTCCGCCGGAGCCGCCGCGTGTACCGCCGCCGCTCCCGCCGCGTTTAGTAGAAAAATCCTTCTGTTCGACCGCATATCGTTTCCCGCCGGTATGATATCAGCCTTGCGATGGTCCGTCTGGCACGTCTAACTCCCCGTTTCCCTGTCCGGACTACGACCCTTTCAGCGCACGGACGAGGTCGTCCGATGCCACAGTGGGCGCCCAGTATTTCTCGATGTGTTCGATCACAAGTTCCGTGCCGCGCTCGTGAGTCACGAAGGGACGCCGCACCGGGTTATACATTGCATCGGTCAAATCACGAATCAGAATGCAGCGTTTTCCCCATTTCGTCATCTGCCGAATAGCGAACGTGCGGTTCAGGATGCACATATTCGCGTGAACTCCGGCCACAAAAAGCGTCTGGATGCCGCGGGACCGGAGGGCGGTGTAGACTTCGCGCCCGTTATCCGAGATCAGGTCGGCTGGCGCGATTTGGATCGTGGCGTTTTCTCTTGTCCAGTTGCGATAGTTGACGGGGAGTGGATTGTGCGGCGTATCGCAACCCCCATCGGAATCATCGATGGGCAAGGGAGGATCCTCCAGCGCCAGAGGAGCCGGAGGCTGCACGGGCGCCATCGCGAGAATGCTCAGGCGTTGCGGTGCGTCCCTGTAATACTGCATCGTGTCCGAAGGCGCGTGGATAATCAGGAACCCGTGCGAACGTGCAAGGTCGACTACCGGGCTAATCTTGCGGGCCAAAATCCCGACCCGCCTGGCGGCGCCCTGACACCAGTGGTTGTCCCACATATCGCAGAGAATCAAAGCGCTCGTCGTGGGTGAGAACGGTTCGTCAACAGCGACCTCTCGCCAATCCCCGCTTCCTTTATAGATCTCGACGCGGCTGCGGAGCTTGAGATGCAGCTCTGGCACTGCCGCCGTGTGGGCAACCAGAACGGCCAGCACCGGCGCAAGGAGAGCGATCCACGCTTTTTTCAATCGGCTCGAAGTCCGCATTAGTCCATGATATGCCGGCGAATGGCGGAGCGGACTGCGACTTGGGATCCCTTGTCAGACGGCTTCGACCGACTTCTTGTTCGCCAACCCCCGCTCAACCGAACTCAGCCAATTCTTCTTACGGTTTCTCAGCGTTGATACAACCCTTCCAGGCGGATTGGACGTTCACCTCGTGACGGACAACTACGGTACGCACAAAGTCAGGCAAGGTCCGCGAATGTGAGTGAAAGTCAATCCCTGTTATGCTGTTATATTCGCCCGAAGAGCCGATTAAAGTACTCGCGAGTGCGCCGCCGGATTTCTGCCAGCGTTAAATCGGTCCGCTGCTTGTGCAGGTGCTCGGGGGTCCAGCGGCGCACCAGCCCGGCCAGGGTTTCGAGCTGAGCCTGGGCCGTGGGCAGGCTGCCTTCCGCATGGCCGGTCATCACCCGCTGGCCGTGATCGACGGCGCGGTAAAATGTTGCGGCCTCGCGCAGAAAATCCGCGTCCTCGCGGTCCAGGTGCCCCATCTTCTCGATCACGTCGATGCGCTCGGGCGTGTTCAGCACTTTATAAAAAATGCCCGCGCCTTTGAGCCGCAGGTACATGAGCGAGAAGTCGATGTCGTAGTAGCCTCCCACGGCGGCTTTGAGCGGGTTGCGCAAACCCTGCTCTTTCTCCAGGCGCGTGCGCATTTCCGAAAGCTCGCGCCGCGAGCGCATGCTCTGGCCATAGCGCCGCCAGTCCACCTCCTGCAATTCGTGTAAAAAGTGGGTGGCCCGGTCCACATTGCCCGCCACACCCCGCGACTTCATGTACGTGATGCCTTCCCAGGCTTCCGCATGGCTGGCGAAATACGTCTTATATGCACCCTCGGACTGGACCAGGTCGCCCTCCCGGCCGTTGGGTCGAAGCCGGGTATCCACCGCGAACATCACGCCCTCGCCCGTGTAGGAACTCAAGGTCTGCACCATGCGCTCGGCCACCGCAGTCCAGAACACGTGTTCGGGGGTATCTTCGTCGGGAATGACGAAGACCAGGTCGGCATCCGAGCCGAGGTCGAATTCGCCCATGCCCAGCCTTCCCAGCGCGATCACCATCATCTGGTCGCCGGGCAGGTAGCCGGGGTCCGTGGGTGGCGGAGCGGACGCCACCGCGATCCGGTAGGCCGCGCCGATGACCGTATCCGCCAGCACCGATGTCTTGCCGAGGGTATCGAAGATCGGCGGCGGATGGAGCACGCTCTCGCTCTGGATGCGCAGCATCTGGCGGCGGTAGTAGCGGCGCAGCGCGGCCGCGTCGGCCATGGCGCCCCCTTCCAACTGGAAGGGCTCGCCGATTTCGTCCAGCAACTCCGGGTAGCGCAGCAGGTCGTCGGCAAAGTAGGTGCTGTGTTCGAAGATATCGAGCAGTCCGGCAGCCAGGTGCTTATCGGTATCGAGCCGCGCCAGAATCTCGGGCGTCGCCACCGCCTTTTCCAGGAAATGCTCGAAACGCTCCCGCCCGTGATGCAACCCGGAACTTGCCACCACTTCCGCGAACTGCGGAGCCCGCTGGTCCAGGAACCGCGTGAGATTGCTGGCCGGGGGCGGCGGTTCGCTGGCTTCTTCCATGGCGGCGGGCTCCGGAAGCAATGTATAGTACATCGGCTTCTGCGCATGGATCACGCGCCCGTAAATCTCCTGCACCGATTCCAGGTGTTCCTGAATCCGTCGATCGAACAACTCCCTGGTCAGCAGGGTGCCCGTGCTCTCGGTAGGCATCTTGCGGGCCAGCACCGCAAACGCCTCCTGGTCGCTGGGCAGAGTGTGCGTCTGACGGTCCTCGTCCATTTGCAGCCGGTGCTCGACGAGCCGCAGAAACTGGTAGGAGTTTGCCAGGCGGGCGTACTCCGCCGGCGACAGCAGCGCCTTGTCGCGCAGCCGTGAGAGCGCCAGCAGCGTGCCTCCGTGGCGCACCCACGGCTCTCGCCCGCCATGCAGCCGTTGCAGGCACTGCACCAGGAACTCGATGTCGCGGATTCCGCCCGGCGCGAGCTTGATATCCAGCCCGTTCGGGTTCCGCCGAGCCGCCATCTTCTCGCTGATCCGCTGGCGCGTTTCCGACATCGCTTCGACCGCGCCGAAATCGAGCGAGCTCTGGTAGATCAGTGGCTCCACGAATTCCAGCAGCGCCGCTCCCGGCTCCGGTTCGCCGGCGGCCACCCGCGCCTTGATCAGCATCTGCTTTTCCCAATCGCGCGCGCGGTCGCGGTAGTACGTCTTCGCTCCCTCGACGGAAAGGCAAATCTCGCCCAGCGTCCCATCAGGCCGCAGCCGCAAATCGACCCGGTAGCATTGCCCGTCGGCGGTGTATGAGGAAAGCAGCGCCGTGTATTCGTTGGCGACTTTCTTGTAGAACTCCTTGTTGCTGACCGGCACCGGGCCGTCAGTCCGCCCGTTGCCGCCGTAAAGAAACATCAGGTCCACGTCGGAGCTGTAGTTCAACTCGTCGCCGCCCAGTTTGCCCAGGGCGATCACCGAAAAGCCGCACGTCCGTCCGTCGGGCAGGCGCGGCTCCCCGTGCCGTGCCACCTGTTCGGCGCGCACGCGGCGGTAGGCCAGGTCCAGAATCGCGTCCGCGAGGTGCGACAACTCGCTCGTGATATCGGCCAGCGTCGCCACCCCCAGCACATCCCGAAGCACGACCCGCAGCAGTTGCCGGCGCCGGAATCGCGACAGTTCCCCCGGCGCCGGTACGGCTTCCACCGTCAGAAACTCCCCCAGCCGCTCCTTGTAGTCCTCCGCTGTGAGCACGCGGTACAAGCTGCCAGATCCGGCGACCTGGAGAATCCGCTCCGGATTCCGCAGCACCGCGTTGGAAAGGAACGTGCTATAGGAGAACAGCGCTACCGCACATTGCAGCGCGGCGGGCGAACTCGCTATGCGGTCGAACCCCGACGGCGATTCCTGACGCAGCCGTCCCACAAAATGAGCCGTCCGGTCGGGATCGGGCGCCAGGCCCACCAACAATCGAATACGCGTCGCAATACCTTCGGGAAGTCCCACTCCCCACCGGATTACGTCAAGCGAACTGGACATGCGTCAGGCCAGTTGAGCCACGACAGCAATTATATCCCCCGTCGCCACGGGTCCGGGCGAGAGCACCTGGGCATAGAATCCGCTCATGCCCCAGTAACGAGACGTGGGGTCGCGCTGCTGCACGCCCTCGTCATAGATGTCGCGCGGCAGCGTCGCCCCGTAGATTTCCAGTTGGCTGCACGGGCCGCGCGGCCGCGTCACTTCAAGCAACGCCCCGCCCGCCCGAATCTGGTCGCCGAGGCGGATATCGCGGATCTCGATCCCTCGGGTGGTGAGATTCTCCCCCAGGGCGCCGTAGAAGACCGGATAGCCGCGCGCCGCCAGTTCGTCCACCACTTCCGACGCGATGATGAGGATGGCCTGGAGCGGCCCGCCGTGGATCTGCGGGTGCGCGTGCGCGTCGCCCTCCAGTCCCAGCGGCGTGATGTAGCCCTCCCGAATCGGTCGCTTGGGAAGCGCTCCGGGCGAGATACTGAGTTGGACGATCGTTCCTTCCACGGCAATAACGGCTGATGGAGGGCGCAGGTTCGCTGCTTCACGGCCGCGGCCCCGCCCCTTTTCTGTGCTCTTGTCAGATGTCGTAGTACAACGCGAACTCGTACGGATGCGGCCGTAGTCTCACCGCTTCCGCCTCATTCTTCCGCTTGTAGTCGATGAAGGTCTCGATCAGGTCGGAGCTGAATACATCGCCTTTCAGCATGAACCCGTGATCGCCGTCCAGGCAGCTCAGGGCTTCGTCGAGCGATCCCGGCATGGACGGCACGCTCCGCATCTCTTCCGGCGAAAGGTCGTAGATATCCTTGTCCAGCGGTTCGCCCGGATCGATCTTGTTCATCACCCCGTCCAGCCCTGCCATCATCATCGCCGCGAACGCCAGGTACGGATTCGCCGACGGATCCGGCGGCCGGAACTCCACCCGCTTCGCCTTCGGACTCGCCGAATACATCGGAATCCGGCACGCCGCCGACCGGTTCCGCCGCGAATACGCCAGGTTCACCGGCGCCTCGTAACCCGGCACCAGCCGCTTGTAGCTGTTGGTGGTCGGCGCGATGATCGCCGAAAGCGCCCGCGCGTGCTTCAGCAGTCCGCCGATATACCACAGCGCAAGCTGGCTCATCCCCGCGTAGCAGTCCCCCGCGAACAGCGGCTTGCCTTCCTTCCACAGGCTCTGGTGCGTGTGCATGCCGCTGCCGTTATCGGCGAAAATCGGCTTCGGCATGAACGTCACCGTCTTGGCGTACTGGTTGGCCACGTTGCGGATCACGTATTTGTACAGCATCATGTTGTCCGCCGACTTCACCAGCTTGTCGAAGCGCTGGTCGATCTCGCACTGCCCGCCGGTGGCCACCTCGTGATGGTGGCACTCGATGTTCAGGCCGCACTTGATCATGGTCTGAACCATCTCGCTGCGCAGGTCCTGGTAGTGGTCCGTCGGCGGCACCGGAAAGTAGCCTTCCTTGTAGCGCGGCCGGTAGCCGAGGTTGTTCTCCTTGCGCCCCGAATTCCAGCGCCCTTCCTCGGCGTCGATGTAGTAGTAGCCCGAATGCTGATTCTGGTCGAAGCTGACGTTGTCGAAAATGAAGAACTCGGCTTCCGCCCCGAAATAGGCCGTGTCGGCGATGTCCGTGCTCCTCAGGTACAGTTCGGCCTTCTGCGCAATCCAGCGCGGGTCGCGCTCGTAGCGCTGTTTGGTGAGCGGGTCCTTGACATCGCCATACATGACAAGCGTAGGAGTCTCGGCGAACGGGTCCATGAATGCGGTGCCTGGATCGGGAATCAGAAGCATGTCGCTCTCATGAATCGCCGCCCAGCCGCGTATGCTCGATCCGTCCATGCCGAAGCCGTTTTCGAAACTGTCGAGCTCCAGTTCATTGAGGGGATAACTGATGTGGTGTTGCAGGCCTGGAATGTCGGTAAATCTCAAGTCCAGTTGTTTGGCGTCGTTCTCTTTGGCAAAATCCAAAACTTCTTGCGGGCTCATCCATCCTCCAGGTAAGGGAGTACTGATCGTGGGGCGATATCCGTTGCAGGTTGGGTTTCAGAATATCCCAGTCCGCTGATCCGGGTCAAGCCGCCTTGGCAGCCAGCAGCGGTCTCGGAAGTTCCGCGAAGGAGGGGGCGGCGCTGTGGAGCGGTTTGAATCGTGAGGTCGGCAGCGTTCCTGCTGGCCTTTTGAGCAATGGCGGCTCCGGCGGGTTATCGCTTCACGGAAAAGAGTCGAGTTGTCAAAGATCAACGGAGCCGTGCTCGCCGTCCGCGCGGCGCCGGGGTCAACTGGTATCCGGCGGACTATGGGTCCCTAGGGTCAACCAGAGATAGTCATGCAGTTGCATGGCGCAGCGAATGGCATGGTCACCACGGTGCAGATAGCGCAACCGGTAAAGGCGTTCGATCACCATGGCCAGTGCGATCAGCAGCCATACGATCAGAATGCTGTTGGCCTGATGATGGCAGATGTGCTCCATGCCATAGCGGTTCTTGCCGTCGTTGAAGCCCTGATTCTCGATCTCCCAGCGGCTTTTGGCGATGCGGTAGAAACTCAAGCTCCCGAGTTTGGGGATGGAGAAGTCGGTCAGCCATTCGGCTTGTATTACGGTCCCATCGCGTTTGTGCTGGCAGTACCGCAGGACGCGTACGGCGGGCCAGTTCAGGGTTTCCCAAGGAGCGAAATTATCCGCGTCCCAGACCTCGACCCGATCATCGCCCTCTTGGAACACGGCCTGGGGCGGTTGCCCGTCAAAGCGGGCGCGCACGGCAGCGGCTAAAAGAGGAAGGTTCTCCTTGAGGCGCGCCACCATGGGCAGAGCGACCTCCGCGGCGGTGTGGAGAAAAGGAGCCGTGGCATACTCGCTGTCTCCCACTACATAGTCGGCGAAACGCGCGCCAAGATGCCCCACCGCGCGCCGCAGCAAACGCTGGGCTGCGGCATACTCGCTATCGCCAGGCCCGTAGGGCTCCACATCGATCGGCAGCGTCAAACCAACGCCGACCATGCTGATCAGTACGAAATGATGCAAGGAACCATGTACTGCACCCTTGGAATCCTTGACCGGATCACACAACGGGCAGGGTTCTTTGTGGGTATGCCCCGCGCCGGTACCGTCCAGCGCCAGCCCTATGAAGCGGCTGTTCTCGAAGGCCTTGTTGCGCTTGGCTTGGTGCAGCGCGGTCGCCACAGCCAATCGCGTCGTCTCCGGGTCCATGCGCTCGGTGCAGTAGGCCAAGGCATCATCCCCGAACTGGCCTTTCAAGCCCAACTCGGCGCGCACCGGAGAGTGCGCCAGCCATTCCAGGCGCAAGAAACTTGCGGCGCGCAGGACACGTCCGATCACTACGGCCCAGACCAGATCTCGCGCCGGGATATGGGGATGGACCCGGCCATCGCCCGGTCGTTGGAAGAAGGACTTCAGGCCCAGGCAGTGGCAGGCGTAGTTTTGGATTTGGCGAACGTGTGGCCCGGTCAGCGGGGCTGCTGTTTGCGCCGCAATACCAGCAACTCGGCATTGGCGGCGAGGACCTCGCGCAGAGCGTCCTGAAAGGCGTGGCCGGCAGCGACGCGCCGGCGGACGTCGTCCACCCAATCCTTGGGGATGCGTTCGACCCGCTTCTTACCGGCCACCATAAAGGTGAGCGACCAAGCGGGGTGCCCCTCGCCTTTGGCGCAATGGCAAGTAGGCTTTCCACACTTGGTATGGCTGACGGACAGCGAGCCTGGCAGCAGATCTTGGGGGAAAGGGAATTGGCGGAGCAGCGCAAATTTGCGCTGGCGGAGTCTGGCAGCCTCGGGACCCTTGGGCTCGAATTCCATCTTGGAGTAACTATACTACAAGAATTGAACCAAAGCCAGACAAATTTACGAACGCGAAAATAGATGGCTTCTGTGGCCGGTTATGCCGGACCCACCCTGCCCGTCATTCTCAACGGCTTATCGGATTCTGCGTTATTGGAGTGCCGAGACTGCTGGGCAGCCAGGCAGCCATGTGACCCTTCAACCGGGAGTGTCCGCTCCGCTCTTTCAGAGTGGCCACCCGGTTCACGGTCATCTGCACCGCAGGGTGTACGCTGTAGGAAGACTTAGTCTTTGGCATAAGTCTTGCCAAGTATCGTAACCTGAATCAGGTAGCGCACATTTATCTCTAATTATGCTCGTTCGTTCCGCTCTAACCGCTTGTCTTGTGGGTGTAGTCTGTGGCGCCACACTGTTGGCCCAGTCGTACACCATTACCACGCTTGCCGGCAATGGCATTGCGTCCTTTTCGGGCGATAACGGCCCGGCCTCGAACTCCCAGTTGAATCTGCCCACGGGGATTGCACTCGATTCGGCGGGCAATATCTACTTCGCCGACACGGTGAACCACCGCGTCCGCAAGATCGTCTCGACGAGCGGCAACATCACCACCGTGGCCGGCAATGGCACGCCCGGTTTCCTCGGTGACGCGGGCCAGGCCACGGCCGCCGAATTAAACTCGCCTTCCGGCGTTGTCGTGGACAACTCCGGCAACCTCTATATCGCCGACACCGGCAATCACGTGATCCGCAAGGTGACCAGCGGCGGAGTGATCTCCACGTTTGCCGGGAACAACGGCGCGGGCCCCGGATCCTCGGGCGATAACGGAGCAGCGACCAGCGCCCAACTGAACGCGCCCACCGCGGTGGCCCTGGACAGTTCGGGCAACTTCTATATCGCCGATACCGGGAACGGGACCATTCGCAAGGTGATCGCCGGCGGCACCATCAGTACCGTCATCGGGCAGGGAAATTTCATCAGTCCCACTTCTGTGGTGGTTGACTCGTCGGGTATCTTCTATATCGCCGATTCGGGCAACAACCGCGTGGTGAAGTACGCCGGTGGCCAGGTGACTACCATTGCCGGCACCACCGTCCCCGGATACAGCGGCGACGGCGGGCCAGCTACATCGGCGCAATTGAACAACCCCAAGACCGTGGCTTTGGACGCCGCCGGCAACCTCTATATTGCGGACACCACCAACGCCCGCATCCGCAAAGTGACGTCCGATGGAATCATCGCTACGGTGGCCGGCAACGGCAGAATCGGCTACAGCGGAGACAACGGTCCGGCGGCCAAGGCCATGCTCGGCTTCCCCTACGGGGTGGTCCTCGCCGCCAATGGCGACCTCTTCTTCACCGATTCCAACAACCACGCGCTGCGCCACTTGGTGCCGGTTCTCCCGGTCATCTCCGAGGGGGGCGTGGGCAACGGGGCCAGTGGACGGCCGCAAGTGTCTCCCGGCGCCCTAGCCTCGATCTACGGATCCAACTTCGCCGCGGCGGATTACCCTGCACCTTCCCTGCCGTTGCTCAACACGCTCGGCAACGTCTCGGTGACCGTGAACGGCCAGCCGGTGCCCCTGCTGTATGCCGGTCCGAACCAGGTGAATTTTCAGGTGCCATGGTCCACCGAGGTGGGCACCGCGACAGTGGTGGTGAACGTGGCCGGCGGCGCTGGCAACAGCGTTTCCGTGCCCGTGAAAGCGGCCGCCCCGGGGCTGTTTTTCCAGCAGGCGAACGGCTTCGCCATCGTCGCCAACTTCCCCGACAACACGCTCAATGGACCGGCCAATCCGGCTCCGGCGGGCGGGACCATTATCGCTTACCTCACCGGTTCGGGCCCGGTGACCAACACCCCGGCCGATGGCGCCGCCAGCCCCTCCGGCCCGCTGTCGTCGGCGACATCCTCGTACAGCGCGACTATCGGGTCGGCAACCGCCGACGTCAGTTTCCTTGGCTTGGCTCCCGGTTTTGCCGGTGTCGTGCAGGCCAACATCACCGTACCCGCGGGTCTGGCCGCCGGCACCTACCCACTGACCATCACCATCGGCGGAGAGACCAGCAACGCGGCCAACATCAGCGTGAAGTGAGCCGGCGATGCAGCGCAGTCCCGCCCCTTCCCGGCACGTGAATTTCGCGCCGAGCACCCCGAAGAGTCACAGCAGACCCGCGACCTCCTGCCGCTGCATATGCGGCGCGAAGGGTGAACACCCGCCCGTTCTGCTCATGGATCCGACACCGTGCGGTCCGTGGTGTGCGCCCCACGATCGCGCAGTCCCGCGGACCATCGATTCCACCGGCAAACCGCGCCATCGGGTGAGGGGTAGCGCGGTTCAGTTCAAACCGCTATTCAGATAGTCAACCAGGGCACGCATTTCGTTGTCATCGAAGGACTGTCGCATCACTTTCAGGCCGCGAGCGCGACGATACATGTGAGAAGCCTTGTTGGCCAGCATCGCACCCAGGCTCAGCACGTTCAGCGGGTGTGGGTGGCGCAGCGAGGGACCGTTCGGCGTGCCCTCCCCGCGATAGCCATGACAGGTTACACAGCCTCCGCTGTACAGCGAGCTGCCATTCGGGAGTTTGGAAGTCTCCTTGCTTACAGTCGCTTTTTGCAGCCCCAGGGAAGCCTCCTCGAGGCGGAACGAGTCCGCGGTGAGTTCCTTCGCCGTAAAGCTGGACCGGGCCACCCCCGAAGAGGCATGGTGTACCGTGTTGGCGAAGATATGGTAAAGCTCGTGGGCTACCACCCTGCCGACTGCGCGCCCGAAAGCCACGTCCCGCTCCCCGGGCCGGAGAGCCAGCAGGTCCCGATCGAGGAACGCCCGAATGCGGTCGCATTCGATATCGCTGAAGGGAAGAATGGTGCCGTCGCTGATATGAGTCAGGCCCAAGGCCCTCTCTCCGGACAGCTTGGGCATTGGCTCGGAAAGGTCGCAGCTTCCTTTGAAACTCAGTACCGCCAGGTCGGTGGCGACATTTCCAGGGCGTACATCGGCAAGCGCCCTCCATTCGATGGTTCGACCCATCGGCTCCAGAATTGCCGTGGTCTCTTCTTCCAGGGCTTCCTGGACCGCATCCGGGGGCTGATGCGCAAAATCATAGTAAAGGGCAATATCAGCCATAGACCATTCGGGGGTTTGGCCGGGCATCGGCAGAACCGCCAAAGCCAGGCAGTAGACGATCCGTCTCACTTAACTCTTATCGGAACTCGAAGTGTATTTGATCATACAGAGATGAGAATTTCTATACTATCTGCGGCAATGTGCTTGCTTGGCAACGGCACCTCGTCCACGTGGTGCCAGACGGCAGTCAGCTTCGCTGCGCTTCGGTCCGGCGAACTGCCGTCGGCGGGGCTTGCGATACTGTAAGTGCGGTATGAGCCAGACCGACCGGATCCAGCAACTTCTCGTGCAGAGACCGGGGCTGAAGGCACAGCAGATTGCCGCCGAATTGGGGCTCGACCGGGCGCAGGTGGTCGCCACGCTGCATGGCACGCTCGGAGGCGAGGTGGTGCAGGACAGCGCCTATCGCTGGTGGCCCCGGGCAGCCGACCCCTGCGGGTGGAACGGCGCGGCACCGGCGCCCCGCACGTTTCTCGCCAGCCTCTGCCGCTATTACCTCGAGTGCCTGTCGCGCGAAAGCGGCGCCGGTGTCAGCATTCCGGTCGCCGACGAAGCGGAGTACGTCACCCTGCCCGAACTGCCGTTCGCCGCTCCGCACGGGCTGCCGGAGTCGGATCGCGCCGTTCGCAAGATCATACAAAAGGTACGGCGGGAGCGGGGGCAGCTCACCTTGTATGTCGGGTATGCTCTGCGTCTCCGTTCGATCGTCTCGCGCGATTCTGAAGAGCAACGGATCGAACCGGTGCTGCTCTTCCCCGTCGAGGAACTGCCGGAGGACCGTGCCGAGCCGCTCCGCCCGGCCAGCGGAATCCCCTTGTTCAATCTCGAAGTGCTCAAGAGCCTGCCCGCCATCGGCAGCGGCAACCTGATGGACGAAGCCCTCCACCTTTCCGAAGAGCTCGGACTGGCCAATACCGAGGACGACCTGCCGCCGTGGGACGAGATCGTCCTCCGGCTCCAGCGCTGCCGGCCCGAGTGGGGATGGCGCGAAGACCTGAACCCGTACGCCCTCTCCACGAAAGGTCCGCTCAGCACGCTGGCCACGCCGGGCATCTACAATCGCGCGATCCTGTTCGCCGGCACGCGCTCGCCGTTCACCTATGGGCTCGAGATCGAGCTGCGAAAACTGATGCTGCTCGACGACGAAGCCGTTCGCGACACCGCCCTGGGAGTGTGGCTGCGCGGCGAGAACATCGTGGTGGCGGCGCCCGAGGAGCGGCCCATCCTGGAAGTCCTGCCGTTGAACACCGAGCAGCGGCAGGCCGTGCTTCAAGGATTGACCGCGCCGCTCACGGTCGTGACCGGCCCGCCCGGAACCGGCAAGTCGCAGGTGGTGACGTCGCTCCTGGCCAACACGGCCTGGCAGGACGGGAGCGTGCTGTTCGCCAGCAAGAACAACCACGCGGTGGACGTCGTCGAAGCGCGTGTGAACGAGTTGGGGCCGTATCCGCTGCTGCTGCGTTTGGGCAAAGAGGAACACCACGCGCGCATCGCCCAACACCTGGTTGCCGGGCTGGCGGAGTCGGCCAGTGCGGACGCCGCGGCCCGGCACGCCTGGCTGATGCAGGCGCACGAGCAGGATCGCGCGTGGTTCGCGGGAATCCAGCGGGAGATCGCATCCGTGGTGAGCCTGCGGAATGCGGTGGATGAACGGGAGCGCGCCGCGGAGGCGGCGCGGGCGCTGTTCGGAACCGAGCGCTTCCGGGCGCTGCGGTCCGCCGATGTAGAGGCGATGCGCCGCCGTCTCGGTGTGCTGGCGGCGGCGCTCGATGCCGGTCCGGTCTCCAAGGTGCGGCTGCTGCGGGACTCTTCCAAATCCCGCCGGCTGGAGCGCATCGGCGACATCGCCCGCCAACTTCAGCCGGATGCCGAACGGCTCGGACTCGCCCCGCCCGGCGGCCACGATCTGGAGAGCTGGGAGGATTTCCGGAACGCGTTCGAAGACCGCCTGGAGTGGGCCGGCCTCGTTCGCGCCTACGGCGAGAGTCTGGAGCGGCTCCGCGCGGCCCGGCCGCTGGAGCAGCTCGCCTGCCAGCAGACCCGCATGGCCGATGAATCCGCCCACAGTTCGCTCGAGTTGTGGCAATCGTGGCTGCGGCTCTGGCCCAGCCGGTGGAATCCGGAGCGGCGCAAGTTGTTAAGTGAATACGTTTCCCTGCTGCAAATGATCGCTGCGGGCGACCGCTACGACGAAGGCGCGGGCCGCAAGGTGTTCCGCCGCTACTACGCCCTGTTTCCGAAGGTGGCCAAGGCCCTGCACTGCTGGGCCGTGACTTCCCTCTCGGCCCGCGGACGCCTGCCGTTCGAGCCGAACATCTTCGACCTGGTCGTGATCGATGAAGCCAGCCAGTGCGATATCGCCTCGGCGCTGCCGCTGCTCTACCGCGCGCGACGGGCGGTCATCATCGGCGACCCGCTGCAACTGAAACATGTCAGCACCGTCGCTCCCCAGCAGGACCGCCTGTTGCTGGCGGCGCACGGCCTGGCCGAGGGCCGCGCGGCGTGGGCCTATTCGGTGAACTCGCTGTTCGACCTGGCGCGCAGCTTGTGCCGCTACGAGGATATCGTCAGCCTGCGCGACCACCACCGGTCGCACCGTGACATCATTTCGTTCTCCAACCGTCATTTCTATCGCGGAGCCCTGCGCATTGCGACGAATCCCGAAAGCCTGAAGCGCCCGCAAACGGCGGGGCCGGCCGTGCGCTGGATGGATCTGCGCGGCAAAGTCATGCGTCCTGCGGCGGGCGGCGCGCTCAATGCGCTGGAAGGGCAGGCGGTCGTGGCCGAGGTGCGAAAGCTGATTCTGGAGCAGGCGTACCCCGGGGCCATCGGCATCGTCACCCCGTTCCGCGCCCAGGCCAACCGCATTCGCACGTTGGTACACCAGGACCCCGATCTTGCACGCCAACTGGCGAAGCGCCAGTTCGTGATCGATACGGTGCACGGTTTCCAGGGGGATGAGCGCGATGTGATCTTCTTCTCGCCGGTGGTGTCGCAGGGGATCAATGAGAGCACGCTGCGGTTCCTCAAGACCCATGGCAACCTGTTCAACGTGGCGATCACCCGCGCACGCTCGGAGCTGGTGGTGGTCGGGGACCGGCAGGCGGCGCTCGATTCGGGTGTCGGGTACCTGGCGAGTTTCGCCGAATATGCGCGCACGCTCGACCAGCAGGAAGCGCGCGCGGCCACCCTCGAGGCGGGCCCCGAGTATCCGCCGGTGCCGCATCCGGAGCGGGTCTCCGAATGGGAGAGGATCGTCTATCGCGCCCTGTACGCCGCCGGGCTGCGGCCTGTGCCGCAATACGAAGAGGCGCCGTACACGCTCGATTTCGCCCTGTTCCACGGCGCGCGCAAGCTGGATATCGAGATCGACGGCGAGAATTACCATCGCAACTGGGATGGCGAGCTATGCCGCCGCGACCAGATCCGTTCGCGCCGCCTCATGGACTTGGGCTGGGAGATCCTGCGGTTCTGGGTATACGAGACGCGGGACGATCTGGAAGGCTGCCTGGCGCGTGTGAAGGCCTGGGTCGGCTGACGGCTGCCCTCGCTTCACTCCTGCTGGCTCGAGTGTCTCCTTGGCATCGCGGGCGCTATCATGGGCCAAGTGGCCAACCCGCGACTGTTCCTGATCGATTCCTTCGGCTTCATCTTCCGCGCCTATCACGCCCGCGCGCGCAGCGGCGCGCCCCCCATGCGCACCTCCACCGGGTTCTCCACGGAGGCGGTGTACATTTTCAATAACATGCTGCGGAAGCTCGCAAAGGAGCACCAGCCCGCCTACATCGCCGCCATTTTCGAATCGAGCGAGCCCACCCTCCGCTTGCAGGAGTTCGCCGAATACAAGGCCAACCGCGCGGCCATGCCGCCCGACCTGGGCGAGCAGATCCCGTATGTGCGCCGCATCCTCGAAGCCATGCGCATTCCCATCCTGGAATACGAGGGCTACGAAGCCGATGACGTCATCGGCACGCTGGCCCGGCGGGCGGAACGGGAAGGCTTCGACGTAGTCATCGTCTCCAGTGATAAGGACATGCTTCAGCTCGTCTCCGGCCGCATCTCCATGCTCAATCCGGCCAAGGACGATACCTGGTACGACGCCCAAAAGGTGAAGGAGTTCATGGGGGTGACGCCGGAGCAGGTGGCCGACCTGCTGGCGCTCATGGGAGATTCCGTGGACAACATTCCCGGCGCGCCGGGCATCGGCGAGAAGGGCGCGAAGGACCTGATCGAACGCTTCGGCTCCCTGGACGCCTTGTTGGAGCGTGCGGCCGAGGTGGAGCGGAAGATGCACCGGGAGAGCCTCCAGAAGAATGTCGAGCGCATCCGCATGAGCAAGCGCCTGGCAACCATCGCCACGGATGTCCCGGTCGAGTTCTCGCTCGAATCGGTGAAGGCGCAGCCCTTCGACCAAGGCCTGCTGAAAGCGGTCTACAAAGAACTGGAATTTCACAGCCTGCTCAAGGAGCTCGGCCCGAGTGAAGACACCCGGCCGCGCGACTACCGCGTGATCGCCAACCCCGAAGAGTTGCACGCCTGGCTGGCCGGCATGCCCGCGGGCGCGCCGGTGGCGGTGGCCATTGCGGCATCCGCGGAAGGCGAGTTCGCGCTCGACACGGTCGGGCTGTCCTGGGAGCCGGGCGAAGGGCGCGCCGTCACCTCCGAAAACCTGGTGTGCCTGAAGCCGTGGCTCGAAGACGCCGGCGCGGCCAAAATTGCCTGCGATGTGAAATCGGCGCTGCTGACCTTCGACCGCATGGGCGTGGAAGCGCGCGGCTTCGATCACGATGTCATGCTCTATGCCTTCCTGCTGGACGCCGACCCTTCCGGCTGCCCCCTCGACGAGCAGGCGCGGCGGCGGCTCGACCTGAAGCTCGGACCGGCGCCCGAACAACGCGCCGATATCACGCTCGAAATCTTCCGCTATCTGGCTCCGGCCGTGGACGCCCGCGGGCTGGGTGAACTTTACAGGACCATCGAGCTGCCCCTGGCTCGCGTGCTCGCGCGCATGGAGCGTACCGGCGTGCGCATCGATCCGGCCGAGCTGAAACGCCTCTCGGCGCTCATGGAAACCGAAATCGCGCGGCTCACTGCGGAGGTTCATGCGCTTGCCGGCAAGGTGTTCAACATCAGCTCTCCGCAACAGTTGGGACGGGTGCTGTTCGAAGACCTCGGTCTGCCCGCGCCGGTGAAGTACGGCAAAGGCAAAGTCATCTCCACCGCCGCCGACGTGCTGGAAGCCCTGGCCGCCGATCACGAAATCGTGCGCAAGGTGCTCGAATACCGCCAGCTCACCAAGCTCAAGGGCACCTACGTGGATGCCTTGCCCGCGCTCATCGATCCCCGCACCGGCCGGCTGCACACCAGCTTCAACCAGACGGGCGCGGCCACGGGGCGCCTGTCGTCTTCCAATCCGAACCTTCAGAACATCCCGATTCGTACAGAACTGGGCCGCGAGATTCGCGCCGCGTTCGTGCCGCGCGACGGCTGGAAACTCCTGGTGGCCGACTATTCTCAGATCGAGCTTCGGCTGCTCGCGCATATGTCCGAAGACACGCTGCTGGTGGATGCATTCCGCAACGGCGAGGACATCCACACGCGCACCGCGGCGGAGGTGCTGGGCATCCCGCCGCTGATGGTGACGCCCGAGGCGCGCCGCAGCGCCAAGGCGGTGAATTTCGGCATCGTCTATGGCATCAGCCCGTTCGGCCTCGCGGCGCAGCTCGGCATCTCGCAGGCCGAAGCGCAGAGATATATCAAGAACTACTTTGCGCGCTATACCGGCGTGCGCAAGTGGCTCGACGATACCATTGCCCAGGTACGCCAGACCGGTGTCACACGCACCCTGTTCGGGCGGGAACGTCCCATCCCCGATATCAACAGCCGGAATCCGAACGCCCGCGGCTTCGCCGAACGCACGGCCGTGAACTCGCCCCTGCAGGGGACGGCGGCCGACATCATTAAGCTGGCCATGGTGCGGATCGACGCGGCCATGGAGCGCGCGGCGCTCGCCAGCGCGATGCTGTTGCAGGTGCACGACGAGCTGGTTTTCGAATGCCCGCCCGGCGAGATCGAACCCGTGCGGAGGCTGGTGAAGCAGGAGATGGAGGGCGTGTTGCAACTGAACGTGCCACTGCTGGTGGACATAGGCACCGGCGACAACTGGCGCGACGCCAAGTAAGGGATGCTATCCTCAGAGTCAAAGGCACGGCGGATGGGAATGCGCAGATCGCGATGGCTGGTGGCGGCGGGTCTGACGTGCATCGGCGCGCTCTCCGCGTTCCAAAATTTCCGCAAGCCCTGGCGCGAGTATCCGGCTTTCGAATACAACGATTTCCCCATCCCTCCGGATTACCAGGAGAAGACGGAATTCGTTTTCGGACGGCTGATGTACCCCAATGCGCAATTCGGCTACGGCGGCCGGGGATATGGCCGCTTTGGACGGTTCGCCGCCGACTGGCGCCAAGGCGGCCGCGGTGTTTTCTGGACCATGGACTATCCCCGTTCCGATCGCCATTTCATGCTCGCACTGCGGCGGCTGACGCGCATTCAGGCGCGATCGGTGGAGCAGCCCGTCAACGTGGATGAGGGCGACCATTTCGACTGGCCCTGGCTCTACGCGGTCGAGGTAGGACACTGGGACCTGGCCGAACCGCAGGCGAAGGCGCTCCGCGAGTATCTCCTCCGCGGTGGCTTCCTGATGGTCGACGATTTTCACGGCGGGCTCGAATGGGAGGTCTTCCAGCGCAGTATCCAGCGGGTCTTCCCCGACCGCCAGATCGTCAACATCGACAATCCGGACCAGATCTTCCACATCATTTACGATCTCGACGACCGCTATCAGGTACCGGGCGCCGTGTATCTCCGCACCGGCCTGACTTACGAACGGCAGGACGGGTTCCCGGCCAACTGGCGCGGAATCTATGACGACAAGGGACGCGTGATGGTCGCCATCTGCCACAACATGGACCTGGGGGATTCCTGGGAGCACGCGGACAATCCGGAATACCCCGAGAAATTCTCCGCGCTGGGGATTCGCATCGGCGTCAATTATGTCGCGTACGCCATGACGCACTAATGCGCCGAGCCGCCATCTTGAGCTGCGCCGTGCTGACCCTGTTGGGCGCGCTGTGCGCGTTCCAGCGCCCGTTCCGCCAGTTCCCGGGCGTGGAGTACTACAATTTTCCGCTGCCGCCGGATTGGAGCGAGAAGACCGAGTGGACGTTCGCCCGCCTGATGTACCCGTGGAACGGCTGGGGCTTTCATTACGGCGACGACTGGACCCGCGGCTCCTCGAACTGGACGATCGACTATCCCCGCTCCGACCGGCACTTTGCGCAGGCCATCCGCCGCCTCACGCGGGTTCACGCGCGCTCCGTCGAGCAGCCGGTGAACCTCGATGACGGCGACCAGTATGACTGGCCCTGGTTGTATGGCGTGGAAGTGGGCCACTGGAAGCTGACCGAAGCACAGGCCCGCGGATTCCGCGAATACCTGCTGCGCGGCGGTTTCTTCATGTGCGACGACTTCCACGGCTCCACCGAATGGGAGAATTTCCTGGAAGGGATGCGCCGCGTCTTCCCCGACCGGTCCATTGTGGAGATTGACGATGAAGACGCCATCTTCCACACCATCTACAACCTGAACAACCGCTTCCAGGTGCCGGGGGCGCAGTGGCTGTACTCGCACCGGGTGGCGGAGAAGGACGGCACGGTGCCGCACTGGCGCGGCATCTACGACGACCATGGCCGGTTGATGGTGGCCATCTGCTTCAACATGGACCTGGGCGACTCCTGGGAGCACGCGGACAATCCGGAGTACCCGGCGAAGTTCTCGGATATGGGCTTGCGCATCGCGGTGAACTATGTGGTCTACGCGATGACGCACTGAGGGCGGAACGGCGTCGCGACAGGCGCGGCCGCGACGGCGGCTTCCGACCGGTGTTTTTCGGCGCCGGTACGTTATGATGGGAAGCATCACCATGATTCAAGACGTACTCACCGAGGGCCTTACCTTCGACGATGTACTGCTCGAACCGGCTCGCAGCGAAGTACTCCCTACCGATGCGGATACCCGGACCTGGTTCACCCGCCGGATCCGATTGAATATTCCGATCGTCTCCGCCGCCATGGATACGGTGACGGAATCGCACCTGGCCATCGCGCTCGCCCAGCAGGGCGGCATCGGCATCGTGCACCGGAACATGAGCGTTGAGCGCCAGGCCGAAGAGGTCGACCGCGTGAAGCGCAGTGAAAGCGGCATGATCGTCGACCCCATCACGATCGAACCGGACGCGACGATTGCCGCTGCCCAGGCGCTGATGAGACACTACCGGATTTCGGGCGTGCCGGTGACCAAGGACGAGCGCCTGGTGGGCATTCTCACCAACCGCGACCTGCGCTTTGAGAACCGGTCGGACCTGCCGGTTTCGGAGGTGATGACCAAGACCAATCTCATCACCGTGGGGGTGGGTACAACCTTGGAACAGGCCGAGGCCATCCTGCACCAGCACCGCGTGGAAAAACTGCTGGTCGTGGACGAGCACTACAAGTTGAAGGGCTTGATCACGGTCAAGGACATTCAGAAGAAACTCAAATATCCGAACTCGGCGAAGGACACCCAGGGTCGATTGCGGGTGGGAGCCGCCATTGGGGCCACCGGAGATTTCATGGAGCGCGCGCAGGAACTGGTCAGGCGCAAGGTGGATGTTCTGGCGATCGACACGGCGCACGCGCATACGGCCCGGGTCATGTCGGCAGTGAAGGCGATCAAGGACCGCCTGCCCGACGTGGAACTCGTGACCGGAAACGTGGCCACGTACGAGGGCGCGCGCGAGCTGATTTCGCTCGGCGTGGACGGCATCAAAGTCGGCATCGGCCCGGGGTCGATTTGCACCACGCGCGTCGTCTCGGGCGCTGGCGTACCGCAGATTACGGCCATTTCGCAATGTGCCCGGGCCACCCGCGAGGCCGGCGTGCCGCTGATCGCCGATGGCGGTATCAAGTTCTCGGGCGACATCACCAAAGCCATCGCCGCGGGCGCCGATTCGGTCATGATCGGAAGCCTGCTGGCGGGGACGGACGAGAGCCCTGGCGAGACCATCCTCTATCAGGGTCGAACGTTTAAGACCTATCGCGGCATGGGATCGATGGGTGCCATGTCACAGGGCAGCTCCGACCGCTATGCGCAGGAGCGCAACGGGAAGCTCGTTCCGGAAGGAATCGAGGGGCGCGTGGCCGCCAAGGGTCCGCTCTCGGATCTGGTGTACCAGCTTGTGGGTGGGCTGCGCTCCGGCATGGGATATTGCGGCGCGCGCGAGATTCGCGAGTTGCAGTGCAAGTCGCGATTCCTGCGGATTTCCCCGGCTGGCCTGCGCGAAAGCCACGTTCACGACGTGATCATCACCAAAGAAGCGCCCAATTATCGCGTGGAGTAGGCCCGGCCGCCATTAGCCCAGGCGGCGGATCAGGGCGTCGGTAAATTCGGAGGTGGACGCCTTCCCGCCGACATCGCCGGTGAGGTGTTCGCCTTCGGCGTAGACCCCGTGGATCGCGCTTTGTAACCGTGCCGCCGCTTCCCGTTCGCCGAGGTGGGCGAGCATCAGGACCGCCGATTGCATGAGCGCTGTGGGGTTCGCCAGGCCTTTGCCCGCGATATCCGGCGCCGTGCCGTGCACCGCTTCGAAGATCGCGTGGTGGTCGCCCAGGTTGGCCCCCGGCACGATACCGAGTCCGCCCACCAGCCCGGCTGCCAGGTCGGAAATGATGTCGCCGTAGAGGTTGGGCAGCACCAGCAGATCGAACGTCTCGGGGCGCATGACGAGCTGCATGCAGGCGTTGTCCACGATCAGCTCGTTATATTGAATCTCCGGGTATTGCGCCGCCACTTCACGGCAGCACTTCAGGAAGAGGCCGTCGCTCAGCTTCATGATGTTGGCCTTGTGGATGGCGGTTACCTTATACCGGTTCTCGCGGCGGGCGTACTCGAAGCTGGCGCGGGCAATCCGCAGGGAGGCGTTCTGGGTGATGATCTTCAGGCTCTCCACCACTCCCGGCACCACTTCGTGCTCCAGTCCGGAGTAGAGATCTTCGGTGTTCTCGCGAAAAATGGCGAGGTTCAGCGCCAAATCGTCGTAGCGCGTCTTCAGGCCAGGCAACATCCGGACCGGACGGAAGTTCACGTACAGCCCAAGCTTTTTGCGGAGCGCCACATTGATGCTTGGATGGCCTCCGCCGATAGGCGTGGCGGTGGGTCCCTTCAGCCCCACGCGCGTCACTTCGAGGGAAGCGAAAACATCGTCCGGGATCAACTGCCCGTATTCCGCCAGGGCACGGGCCCCCGCCTCCACGCGCTCCCATTCGACGGGCACGCCCGTCGCTTCAACGGCGCGCACGACAGCCTCGGCGACCTCCGGTCCGATGCCATCGCCGGGAATCAGCGTGATCAGGTAGGCCATGGCACTATTATAAAAGTAGGGCAGAAATTGATACCGGATTGGGCGGTCGAACGCGAGAAGATGGTGGAAAATCAGCTCCGCCGGCGCGGCGTGCGCGATGAGCGGGTGTTGCGCGCCATGGGGGAGATCCCGCGGGAGGAGTTCATCCCCACCCAGGAACGCGTGCTGGCTTACCACGATGAGCCGGCCTACATCGGCTTCGCGCAGACGGTTTCCCAGCCGTTCATGACCGCGCTGATGGCCGAAGCGCTACAACTCGATGGTACCGAAACGGTCCTCGAAGTCGGATCGGGCTGCGGATACGCGGCAGCGGTGCTCGGAGCACTGGCCGCCCGCGTCATCACGGTAGAAATAATCCCCGGTCTGGCGCAACTCGCGCGCGAGAATTTGCGGCGCACCAGACGCGACGGCAACGTCACGGTGGTCGAGGGCGATGGTTCCGTCGGGTACGGCGCAATGGCCCCGTACGACGCGATTTCGGTAGCGGCGGGGGCGCCGGAGGTGCCGCAATCCCTCATCGATCAGTTGAAAGACCCGGGCGTGCTCGTGATTCCGGTGGGCGATTGGGGCGATCAGGAATTGCGCGTGCTGCACAAAAACCGCGGCGAGATCGAATCCCGGGTGGCGACGCTGTGCCGCTTCGTTCCCCTGCGCGGCGGCGAGGGCTGGCATTGAATGCGGCTGCGCGCCTCGAAGGACCGCCTGAAAATTGAGCACAGCATCATCGATGGCCTGCGGCCCGTGCTCGAGGAGTTCCTGGCGGCCAACACCGAAATCCGCTCGGTGATCCCGGGCGTCATCCGGCGCGTTCGCGACGCCAAGGGCCCCGTCAAAATGCGGGTGACGGTCCCCACCCAAAACGGCTGGAAGGCGATCGCCCTCAGTTGCGGCGCCCGGCAGGAATTGTTCATCAGCACGGATTGGAGCAAAGATCGGCTGGAGGCCGCCCTCGAAAGGGCGGGTTCCGTGATACAGTAGCCCCCAAGGAGGGACTGATGCATCGACCCACCAGACGTGACTTCCTCAGAACCAGCATCGCCGCGACCGTTTTGGGCGGCGTGGGCGGTCCGCTTGCGGCACAGGCCGGTAAGCGATCCGCAACCGACTGGGTGACCCTCGGCAAATCGGGCGTCAAGGTGACGCGGCTCGCGTTCGGCACGGGCACCTACAGCGGCCGTGTGCAGCACGAATTGGGCCAGGAGGAGTTCACGCGCCTGGTGCGCTACGCCTACGATCACGGCATACGATTCTTCGAAACCGCCGAGAGCTACCGGGGCATGCCGGAGATGCTGGGGATCGCGCTCAAGGGCATTCCTCGCGATACCTACCGCCTCATGACCAAGTACAGCACCCCGCGCCCGGCGTACGACGCCCTCGCCACTATCGATCAGTACCGCAAGCAGATGAGTACCGATTATTTCGATATCCTCCTGCTCCACTGTGTGCGCCGGCCCACCTGGGCCGAGGATTTCAAAGCCGCCGCCGACGATTTTTCCGAAGCCAAGTCGAAGCAGATCATCCGCTGTCATGGGGCTTCGGTACATGGGCTGCCGGCGCTGCGAACATTCCCGGGAAACACGTGGCTGGATATCGGCATGATCCGCATGAACCACAACGGCACCAAGATGGACACGCCCGAGCCGCGCGATAGCAATGCTTTGGGAGACGTCAGCGAGGTCGTGGCCCACACCAAAAAGGTGCACGCGCAGGGCGCCGGTGTGATCAGCATGAAACTGGCGGGCGAGGGTCAGTTCACCAGCCGCGACGACCGGCAGAAAGCGCTCAAGTTCGCATTCGGCACCGGCGCCGTGGACGCGGTGACCATCGGGTTCAAGAACACGGCGGAAATCGACGAAGCCATCGAGAATATCAACCTGGCCTTAAACGGATAAGCATCCCTGCGCCGCTGGCAGACACTGGTTCAGCGCTTGGCTTCGCGAAACGGCTGCTGCCCCTCATAGAGAGCGATGCGGGCCGCGATGCCTTGCGCCAGCGGCTGGCCTTGCGCCATCGTCAACGCGCGCCGCGCGGCTTCCAGGGCTTCGGGGAAGCGCCGGGCTTCCGCATAGGCGGCCGCTAACACGTCGAAAACCGATGCATCGCCGGACTTGGCGAGCGCCGCGGCGCGCAGCGCCAGCCTCACCGATTCCGCACCGTCCCTCAGGGCTTCATCGGGACACGTGGCTTCGAGCCAGGCGGCTCGCTTCAGCGTTTCCACATCGTCCGGTTGAAGGGCCAAGCTCCGGCGCCAGTGGGCCATCGCCTTTCCGTACTCGTGCCGCAGGTAATAAATCCCGCCCGCGTTGTTGTGAGCCTGCGCGTCGGCGGGGTTGATCGCCAGCGCATGTTCAAAGTGCGGAAGGGCTTCCTCGTACCGTCCTTTCCCGGCCAGCGTCAGCCCCAGGTTGTAGTGTGCTTCGGCGTCTTCGGGGGAGAGTTCCACGGCCCGCTGCCAGTGGCCGATGGCTTCCTCCACCCGTCCGCGCTGCAGCAGCGCGCGGCCCAGGTTCAGATGGACCTCCGGGTAGTCCTCGTTATTTGCGAGGGCCTTCTTCCAATGGACGATGGCTTCGTCGAGCCGCCCCTCGCGGGCCAGGTCGAACGCCAGATTGTTCTGTGCTTTGGCGTCATCGGGGCTGAGTGCCAGCGCATCATTCCAGGCTGCGATCGCGGCGCCGTACTGTTTTTTCTGCGACAACTCCCACGCCCGGTCAAACCGCGTGTAGAACTCCGCGGCCGGCACCTCGATCTTCGCCAGCCCGTCAACGGCGATATTGACAAACTCCGGAAGGTTCACCGCGCGGTTGCTGGCGGTGCTGTTCTCCACCAGGATCGCGGGGCTGTCCCGGCCTTCTTCATCGACATGGGTCAGGTACATCTGCGTGTAGGGCGAGCGGCCTTTCGACGCGAAAACCAGCCACCGGCTATTCGGCGAGAAGCTGTGCCACGAGTTCATCAGCGGCGTGTTCGAGCGCATACGGCGCGCTTCGCCGCCCGCCAACGGCACGATGTACAACTGGCTGTCGGGCCGCATGAGCAAGCCGTTGCGGGCCTTGACGAACACGATCCAGCGGCCATCGGGGGAGACCTTCGGAAACGAATTGCTCATGCCGTTCCGGGATGCCCCTTCGATCGCTTCCGCGCGCCCGCCTTTGCCGCCGTTGAACGGCACCCGGTACAGGTCGTATTGAATCTGCGACTCGTTCGGATCGTTGGCATACTCGGCCAGTTTCGAACCTTCGGGGTAGGCATCGCGTCCCATGGCCCGCGCGAAAATCAGGTACTTGCCGTCGGGGCTCCACACCGCGTTGGTCTGCACGTATCGCGGATCGTCCGCGCCGGGAACCGAATGCCGCTCACCGGTCGTGCGGTCGTACACCACCAGCACGCCGCGCGTGGCGTAGAACACCTGAAGGAACCGGTAGTCTTTGAAATTGGCGACGTAGTAGTTGCGGGCGAGGTCCTTGTCTACACCCACCGTGGTCACCACATAGCGCCCGTCGGGTGAAATCTGCGACATGAACCCAACCCGCATTGGTCCGGCGGGTTGATCGCGGAACGAGTTCCACTTGACGACATCTTCATTCCGTATGGACATCCGCGGCCGCACCGCGGAGATGGCGTACAGGCCTTTGTCGTTCTGCGGGCCATCGAGGTCCATGCCGAGCGTCTTGCCGTCGAGTGAAAACGAATGACAGTTGGCGCACACGTGCATGCCTTCCAGCACCACGCGTCCGTGGGGTTCTGTGATATTGCGGAGGCGCCACGCGATCAGCGGAATTGCCGCCGCCGCTAAGGGCTTGATCACGCCCTTCTCCAGTTCGGACGGCATCAAGGGAACGTCGCGGTAAAAGATCGGTGCGCCGACCGGATCGGTCGACGTTCCCAGCGTGACCGCGCCCTCGGAAACCGCATGCCGCAGTTTTTTATCGCGGAAGCCGGCGATCGTTATCCTGGCCGGGTGCGTCACCGAGTGCCTCTTGATCATTTCCCAGGTTTCGCGATCAGGTACCCAGGTGCGGGCCTCCGCCTGTTGCGGCGTCAGTTGCGGCGGCTGGTTATTCGGCGAGACGCAACGTTCGTCAATGGGGCCGGGCCGAAAGTGCTCGCCCGAGGATTTCACGCGCATGCCGGGCGCCCCGTCGGCGAACGCGATCTCGAGCAGCCAGGCTTGCGCATCGCTCGCGCCGTCGCGCCAGAGGAAGGTGGGGGCCGTGATTTCGGGAGGAAACAGGGAGCCTTCCGCGGGGTAGTCGATGGTGATCGGCGCGGGCGGGCGCGCGTCCGCATGCAGCCATAGGGCGGCGCCCAGAACCGCGATGATGGTGGTTAGCGAAGCCACGCCTGCCTGATTTCGGGATTGCCGGCGGTGTCCAGCCGCCGCATCTGTTCCTCGCTCAGCGCCAGCCGCACGCCGCCGATATTTTCCAGAACCTGTTCCGGCGTGCTCCCGCCGACGATCGGGAGCACGACCGGATCGCTGTGGAGCATCCACGCAATGATCACCTGGTTGGCGGTGGCGCCGGTCTCCTGGGCCACGGCCTGGAGCACAGCCAGCCGCGCATCGGCATCGGGACCGGCGTACTGCATCGGCACCGGCCGATCGGCGCGTGTGTATGCCCCTTGCAGAAGCACCGAATAACCGATCAAGGAGAGATTGCGCGAGCGGCAGTAGTCCTTCAGCTCCTGGTTCATCACGATCTGCGGGCCGAAATCGGCCCCGTGCCGCGGGCGGAAATACGTGTAGCGCTGTTCGACCGCGCAGTACCGGGCCCACCCGCGCATCTCGGCGATCGCATTGGATTCGGCGATTCGCCACACCGGCAGGTTGCTGGCCGCGATCGCCCGCACCTTGCCCGCGCGCACCAGGCGGTCGAAAGCGGCCATGGTTTCTTCGAGCGGCGTACCAACGTCATCGCGATGGGCATAGTAGAGGTCTAACCGGTCGGTCTGGAGGCGACGCAGGCTTTTTTCGCACTCGCGCTCGATTTCCGACGCGCTGAGGCCGCCTTGTGACCCCGGATAGTCGAATCCGAGCTTGGTGGCGATCGCCATCTCATGGCGGCACCCGCGCTGTTGCATCCAGGAGCCGATGGTGGTTTCGCTTTCGCCGCCCCGGCATCCGGGCACCCATGCCGAGTAGAAGTTGCCCGTGTCGATGAACGTGCCGCCGTTTTCGCGGAACAGGTCCAGCAGGCGGAACGACGTCTCACAGTCGATGCGGCTGCCGATCAGATCGGTTCCGAAGCACAACGGGCTGACTGGAACTCCCGATTTTCCCAACTCGTGCTTGCCCATGATGCTCTCACTTGCCGAAGGTAGCGAGAATTACGCCTCCGATCATCACCACCACACCGGCGAGTTTGGTCAGGGTGATGGGCTGCACGGGCGACCCCAGCCAGCCGAAGTGCGACATCAGCAGGCCGCCGAGCACCTGTCCGGCGAGCAGCGTGATCATCACCGGTCCGGCGCCCACCTTCGGTATCAGCCACGCAATGGCGAACACCAGGCTCGCGCCCAGCACCCCGGCCGTCAGCAGCACCGGGTGCACCTGTCGCATGGGCGCCAGAGCGCCGCTGCGCCATCCGGTGAGCCCGATGGCCAGAGCGCCCACCGCCCCGATGCACCAGAACAGGGCATTGCCGACGCGGGCGTTGTTCAACACACTGCCCACCTTGCCGTTCATGGCCAGATGAACGGCGAGCACCACCCCGAGAAACATGGTGAGTAAATAAAGATACAGCTTCATGGCGATTCCCTCTTCAGCGGCGTGTTTCCCAGTTCACGTTGCCAGGATAAGTGTTGCGGTCGGGAAGCGGATTCCGGCCGCGCGTCCGCGGCGAGTAGCCTTTGTTGAAGAAGATGTACAGGCCGGTCTTGCAGGCTACCACGACATCCTGGCGGCCATCGCCGTCCATATCGCCCACGCTCAGTCGCATGCCCACTCCCACCACGCCGGTCGGCGGCGGGCCCTTGTAGTCTTCCGCGAAGTACGGCTCGATCAGGCTGTAGGAAAGGATATGCCGCTCAAAACGGCCTTTGTCGATCTTATAGTAGAAGACGAAGACGGGTTCGAGCGCTCCCACGTCGCCGCCATTGTGTGCCAGCAGTTGCTTGCCGGTGATGAGTTCGGGCTTGCCGTCGCCATCGAGGTCGGCCAGGGCCATGGTGTGGAAGGTCGGGTAATCGGTCTCAATCCAATGCGGCACGAAGGTGCGCTTGCCGCCTTCCATTCTTTGTTCATACCAGGCGAGGCCGTAGCCATGGTCGGAGCCAATGATCATGTCATTCAGCCCGTCGCCGTTGGCGTCGGTGATCAGAATCGGCAGTCCCGCTCCGCCGGGCCGCCCCTGGCCCCCGTATGGCGAGAACTGGTAGTCGGGGTGCCAGATCCAGGCGTCCTCGGTGGGATGCGCCGGCGATTCGAACCAGCCGCTGGTGGTGACTACGTCGTCGCGCCCATCCCCATTGATGTCGCCGATGCCGCTGCCATGGCTCACGCCTACGTTTTCGGGACCGAGCGCATGTTCTTTGAACCACGGGGCGTGGTTGAGGTGCTCGAACCAAATCAGGCCGCGGCCCGGCTTGCGCGCGAAATAGTTCACCAGGACGTCCTTGCCGTCGTGGCCGGCCAGGTTGCCGATGACCATGCCCTCCAGGCCGTCGGCCTTCAGCATCTCATGCGACGCCCACTTCACCCCGGGTTTGCCCGGGTTTTCATACCAGTAGATACCCTGGCGCAGCATCCAGCCCGAGCTGAGCACGTCCGGGCGGCCGTCGGTGTTGACGTCCATGGTGCCTTCATAGTTGTCGTCCACATCCGGGCCGTTGGTGGCAGCACCATCGCGATAGTCGGCGGACTTGGTCCACCGCGGAGCCAAATAGTAGTTCCGGCCGGCGGCGACGTCGAGCTTGCCGTCGCCGTCGATATCCAGAACCGAAGAGCACTCCGCGAACGGGCCAAACCAGAACGTGTGGTGCGCGGGGTCGTGGATCGGACCATCGATTCGCAGCGGCACGAACAGAAGCTCTTTCGGCGCCTGGTCCACCCCATCGGCGGGAGGGCTGCCATTCGACAGCGGAAGCATCCACCCGATGCCGATAAGCACGACAATCAGCGACTTCAGCCATTTCGACATTCGAAATTCCTCATGCCCTTTGCCCCATGGCCGGGGCCTCCACGCGGCGCGCGCATTCGTCGAGCATCTCGGCAGTGCGGGTGGCACCGGAGCGGGAGACGCCGAGTGCCCGCACCTCCAGCAGCGCATCGAGCGTGCGGATTCCGCCGGCCGACTTGATGCGGACCTCGGGCGGCGAGTGTTTGCGCATCAGCCTCAAGTCGTCCAGCGTAGCGCCGCCCTTGCCGTAACCGGTGGATGTCTTGACGAAATCGGCGCCCGCACCGGCACAGATTTCACACAGCCGGACTTTGTGGTAGTCCTGCAGGTAGCAGTTCTCGAAGATTACTTTGACGATGCCGCCGCCGGCGTGGGTCACTTCCACAACCGCCCGGATGTCGTCGCGCACATAGGACCAATCCTCGCTGAGCACCTTGCCGATGTTGACGACCATATCCAATTCGGTGCCGCCGTCTTCGAGCGCCTGCAGGGCCTCGGCCACTTTGATGGCGGTGGTGTTGCCGCCGTGCGGAAATCCAATGACGGTGCTGGCGGCGACATTGCTCCCGGCCAGCAACTCGGCGCAGTATTTCAGGTAATACGGCTTGACACAGGCGGAAGCCACGTCGTACCGAAGCGCGATGCGGCAGCCATCCTCCAATTCCTGATCGGTCATCACCGGATTGAGCAGGGAATGATCGATCATTTTGGCGATATCGAGATACGTATAGTTGGTTTCCACGGCCATTATTGTATGCCCCGGCGCGAGAGATAGGGGAAAAGGAAATACGGGCCTTTCGGCTGGCGTGGCGGCTTTCGTACAGCGGGCCCGGGTATGGCCAAGCACGCGATGGGCCAGTCGTGATAAGATTCGGCGCATTGGAGGGATTCAGAATGGCTCACTGCTCCAGACGTGATTTCCTGAAGGCCGGGCTTGCCGTGGGTGCGTTCGCCGGCGGCGGCACACTGCCGTTGAGGGCGGCGCGCCAGACCGCGAAGGACTGGGTAACGCTCGGAAAATCCGGCGTAAAAGTGACGCGGCTCGCATTTGGCACCGGTACGTTTGCCGGCCGCGTACAGCGCGAACTCGGCCAGGACGAGTTCACCAGACTGGTGCGCTACGCCTACGACCGCGGGATTCGCTTCTTCGAGACCGCCGAGTCCTACGGCGAGATGCACAAGATGCTCGGCGTGGCGCTGAAGGGCATCCCTCGCGACACCTACCGCCTGATGTCGAAGGTGACCACGCGCGAGGGTGTCGATCCGCAAGAGAAGATCGATGAGCTGCGCCGGCTCGCCAACACCGAATATTTCGATGTGATGCTGCTGCACTGGCAGCACACCGCGACGTGGCCCACCGACACCGTTCGCTGGCAGGACGGGATTCTGGAAGCCAAGGCGAAAAAAGCCGTGGCCGGATACGGTGCGTCGGTGCACGGGCTCCCCGCGCTGCGGCGGTTCCCCGGAAACCAGTGGCTTCAGATCGCGATGATCCGCATGAACCACAACGGCACGAAGATGGATGCCGAGGACTACAACACTCGCGGTCTGGGAAATGTGGCCGAGGTGGTGACGCACGTGAAGCAGGTCCGCAAGGATGGCATGGGCGTGATCAGCATGAAGCTGGCCGGAGAAGGCACGTTCACGTCGCGTGAGGACCGCCAGGCGGCCATGCGGTACGCCTTCCGCAACGCCGGCGTCGATAGCGTGACGCTCGGCTATAAAAACAACGCGGAGATCGACGAAGCCATCGAGAATCTGAACCTGGCGCTGGCATAGTGCGGCGGAACACCGTCGTGCGGGGGTGCACAACTTACACCTGTTATCCTGAAGATAGATGGTGCAATCCCGCTCGGGACTCTCCCGTTCCTGGCATCAATTTGCAAATGCATTCCGCCTGGCGATGGACTCGATCCGCGCCCACAAGCTGCGCAGTTTCCTCACGCTGTTGGGCGTAATCATCGGCGTGGCCAGCGTCATTATGGTGGGCGCCGCCATATCTGGGCTGGGCGTGTACGCGGAGCAGAGCACGGCCAAAGCATTCGGCTCGGAATCGTTCCTGGTGGCGCAAATCGCGGGAAACGGCCGGCTGACCCGCCGCGAATTTTTCGAAAAGATCAAGCGCAACAAGCCCATCCGAACCGATGACGAGCGGTTCCTGGAGTCCATCAACGGGGACCGCATCCTGTACAGTCCGTATCGAAACCACACCTCCGATGTGAAGCGTGAGAGCCTGATCTGTGAGGACACGACCATTCTGGGCGTCTCGTCGGACATGTCCCGCATTCGCGACATCGGCGTCGTGGACGGCCGGTTTTTCACCCAGCAGGAAGACCGTTCGCGCGCGTCCGTGGCGGTGATCGGCGATACCGTGCGGAGTACGCTGTTTCCGGGTGATGTGTCGCCCCTCAATCGCACCGTTCGTATCGACGGAATCGAGTTCACCGTCATCGGGCTTCAGGAGAGGCTGGGGTCGGCATTCGGGCGCGACCAGGACAAGTCGGTGTATATCCCCATAAGCGCCTTCGACCGGATGTATGGACCGGGCAACGGCTTTGCCTTGTTCGGACGGCCGCGTCCGGCGAGCGGCCTCAGCCTCCAAGAGGCGCTCGATGAAACCCGCGTCGTGCTGCGCACTCGGTTTCACGCCCGGCCCGGGCAGCCGGACAACTTCGACACGCTGACTCCGGATGCCATCCGCGGGTTCATCGACCAGGTGCTGGGCATGATTGCGGCCATCGTGGTGCCGGTGACCTGCATCTCGCTGGTGGTAGGCGGCATCGTGATTATGAACATCATGCTGGTGAGCGTAACCGAGCGGACGCGCGAGATTGGCGTGCGCAAATCGCTCGGTGCGCGGCATGGCGACGTGATGATGCAGATTCTGATCGAAGCGGTGGTGCTGGCGGTGCTGGGCGGTGCGCTGGGAGTGGGCCTGGGCGCCATGGTGACCGGGGTGCTGGGCCGGCTGTTCGATCTGCGGCTGCATATCACGATGGGGTACGTCGTGCTGGCGTTGGGGGTGTCGAGCATCGTGGGCATCGTTTCGGGCTGGTATCCGGCTGCGCGCGCGGCGAAACTCGATCCGGTGGTGGCGCTGCGCGCCGAGTAGGCCATGAATATCAGCGCCTCCGAGAACATGCAGATGGCGGTTCACGCGGTGTGGAACCATCGCTTCCGCTCGCTGCTCACCATCCTCGGTATCGTGATCGGCATCACCACCGTGGTGACGGTGGCTTCGCTGCTTACCGGTCTGCGGCAGGGCGTAGTGACATTCTTTCAGCAGCTCGGCCCGGACAACATGTTCCTCTATAAGACCTCCGGCGATCCCAGCTTCGAAGGAACTCCCAAGGAGCGCAAGCGGCGCCCCATGAAACCCGAGTATGCAGATGCGATTCGGCGCTGGTGCACTTCGGTGCAGGATGTGGGGATGGAGCTTTTCATTCCGGCGGTGATCGACGGCAATCCGCTGACCGCCCGCGTGCCCGGCGCTGAATCCGAGACGATCAGCGTGGTGGGGCTTACTCCGAACATGGACAGCATTTCACCGCGCGACTTCGCCCTCGGGCGTTACTTCACTCCGGAGGAGGACCTGCGCGGGGCCCACGTGGCGGTGATCGGGGCCAACCTCGCGGAATCGCTCTTTCCCGCGGGTGATGCCGTGAACCGCACCATGATGATGGACGGCGCGGAGTACACCGTGATCGGCGTGTACGCCAAGGCCAAGGGCGGATTCTTCGGCGAGAACGGAATGGATAACGAGATCGACCTGCCGCTGAGCACCGCGCACAACCGCTATCCGCAGGTGGACCGCTATATGATCATCGCCAAAGCGCAGTCCGGCAAACGGCAGGAAGCGTACTACGAAGTGGAGGGCGTGATGCGGCGCATCCGCCGCCTGGCCACGGGAGTGGAGAACGATTTCGCGCTGTCCACGCCCGACCAGATTATCCAGCAGTTCGATCGCATCACCGGATTGATCGGCCTGGTGGCGATCGCGATCTCAGGGCTGGGGTTGCTCGTGGGCGGCGTTGGGGTGATGAACATCATGCTGGTGAGCGTGACCGAGCGGACGCGTGAGATCGGTGTGCGCAAAGCCATCGGCGCGCGCCGGCGGGACATCATCGGCCAGTTCCTTGTGGAGGCCATGACGCTGACGGGGGCGGGTGGCGTGCTGGGCATCGCCATCGCCGTGCTGATCACCATGCTGGTGGGCGCGCTGGTACCGGCGCTGCCCTCCAAGGTTCCGGCATGGGCGCTCATCACCGGGTTCAGCGTTTCGGTAGCGGTGGGCGTGTTCTTCGGGGTATGGCCGGCAGTGAAAGCGGCCAAGTTGGATCCGGTCGACGCGCTCAGGTATGAGTGATGGCGCTGCTGCGGAGCCGCACGCGTCTCGCAGTCGTCCCCAGACTCCCAGCCAGTGATTGAATTGAGGGTGGTGGGCGGTCGCAGGCTCGAACTGCGGACCTCCTGCTTGTAAGGCATGAACGTATGAAGAATCAGCAACTTAGCACCAGACACAAGGGCTGCGCCCGACTCCTAATCATTGCAAGGTCTTTGACTGCCTGAAAAGATTCTAAAAACCATCTCTATGCAGAATTGTTTTGGCGCATATTCTGGGTAGGGGTCGTCCACCGCTGAATATCGATGTCGCCAAAAAGGATCAACATGAATTACGAACGCTGCTGAAGGGTGGGGTGCAACAGGTCCGAGTGGTGTTGCGCGCCTTGGCACTCTCGCAGGTAGCAGAAGATACCAGTGCCCCGCAGATTGCCAGGGTGATCCCGCTCACTCCACAGGCAATTCGCCGACTCGGCCATCGTCAGCAGGCCGGCCTGAATGGCGCCCTTTACGAGAAACAGCGGCCCGGCGCCGCCGAGGTGCTGGAGGCTAACCAGAAATAACGCATCATCGCGATGGTGTGTACCGATCCGCCAGAAGGGCGCGCCCGCTGGACGGTCCGCCTGGTGGCCGAAGAAGCGGTGAAGCGCAAACTGGTGCCGCAGATAGGAAGGGAGACAATTCGGATTCTGCTGCTCCACCACGACCTCAAGCCGTGGCGGGAAAAAAATGTGCGTGGCGGACCTCGATGACGAGCACATCGCCAAGATGGAGGAGGTGCTGGAGGTGTATGAACGACCCTACGATCCGCAGCAACCGGTGGTCTGCATAGACGAGAAGCCGATCACGTTGCACGCTGACGTCCGGCCGGCTTCTCCGGCTGTGCCGGGCCGGGAAGCCGACGGGACAACGAATACGTGCGCTGCGGCACAGCCAATGTTTTCTGTGCGGTAGAGCCAAAAACGGGTCGGCATTTCACTTTTCCCACGCCGGATCGCTCGGCCTTTGAGTCCGCCCAGGTTGTCGTGACTGTGGCGTTGCAATACCCGGAAGCTAAGACCATTCATCTGGTCATGGACAATCTAAACATCCATCGCCGCAAGGCGCTGAGCGACGTCTTCGGCACCGAAATGGCGACTGAAGTCTGGGACCGCTTCACGGTCCATTACACGCCCAACCATGGGAGTTGGCTCAATCAAGCAGAAATCGAAATCGGGATCTTCTCCCGGCAATGCTTGGGTATTCCAGCGCCAAGGTGACCGCCACCCGGGCAAATTCAAAGCCTGAACGGTCCGGCGTCGGGAACGTGAAATGACGTCCCGCTTTTGGCTCTACCGCACAGAAAACATTGGCTGTGCCGCATCGTTCGTATTCGTTGTCCCGTCTGGCTTCCCGACCGGGCACGGCCGCAGAAGTCGGCCGGACATCGGCGTGCAAGGTAACCGGCTTTTCGTCCAGGCAGACAACCGGTTGCTCCGGATCGTAGGGACGTTCATACACTTCAAGCACGTCCTCCATCTTCGCGACGTACTCCTCGTCGAGATCCGCCACGGTCACGGTAGGGATGCCGGTCGCCCGACACCCCCCGCACAGATCCCCACGGGCGGCACTACCGCATAAAATGTGTTCGAGCACATTTTGCAGAGCATTTTTAGCTTAGCGGCGCGGCCGTAGGCAGCCGGTGAAAGGCGCAGAAGCTGAGGGCCGCGGCGGTGAGCTAAAAATGGATTGGACTAAACCGCGGTAGGATGCCGGCCCTATGGGTGTTGAATGGTTCAGAGTGCTTGGGCCCGAAATGAGTAGGCCTGCTGGAGAATCGAACTGTGGAGGTTTTGTAGAGAGATACCACCAGTTTGAGGGAGGCGAGATGTTCCAGTCGATGATATCGACGTGGCAACCTGCGATCCAGGTAGGTGGAAGACAAGGTTTTCCCGGAGCGTTCGTGGCGTCGAACACGGGCCGAGCGCGATTTGGGGATTGTAGGCACGCGGATCATGAGGTGTCCTTGATAGCCGGTGAATTACCCAGTGCTACTGCCTCAACAAGGACCATGCGCCCGCGATGGCAGACCGGGCACTCGCGCAACGAGATACCGGTGAGTTCCTCATGCTGATCCCGATAGTCTTGCGGTGCCGGAAGGGCTGCAGGGGGTTCCATGCCCAACAATTGTCGGCACCGTGCCAGTTTCTCTTGCCGGTAGCGATTGCCGAAGAATCCGTAGTAGCGAATGCGCTGGAAACCGTCCGGTAAAGCATGGAGAAGAAACCGGCGGATGAACTCCTCGGCCGACAGTGTCATCGTTTTCTGCCGGCCCTTGTCGCGATAGTCTTTCCATTGAAACCGCACGTGACCGTCTTCGATATCCAGCAGGCGATTGTTCGAGATTGCCACCCGATGGGTATAGCGGCCGACATAGTCCAGCACCTGCTGGGGTCCGGCGAACGGGCGCTTGGCGTAGACGACCCATTTCATTTTTCGCAGCGGCACCAGGTAACGGGCGAACTGGCGGCGATCCCGGAGGTATGTCAGAGCGTTGAAGAACAGCAACTTGCCGCCATCGAAAGCGTTCTGGAGATACTCGAGGAAGAGGCGGCGGAACCGGTGCGACAACACACGTACCGGCAAAAAGAAGCCCGGCTTGCAGGCGATCCACCGGTTGCCGTCTGGCGAGAGTCCGCCGCCGGGAACGACGCAGTGGAGATGCGGGTGGTGCAGCAAGTTGGATCCCCAACTGTGGAGCACGGCGAAAAAACCGATCTCGGCGCCAAGGTGTTTCGGGTCGGCGGCGATGCACCGCAAGGTTTCGGCGGTGGCCCGAAAGAGAATGCGGTACACCACCTCCTTATTTTGGTAGGCAATGGCCGCAATCTCTTCCGGCACCGTGAAGACCACGTGGAAGTATTCGCAATCGAGAAGTTCGGCTTGGCGGCGTTGGATCCACTCCATGCGGGCCAACGATTGACACTTTGGGCAATGACGATTCCGGCAGGACCGGTAACAGATGCGCTGGTGGCCGCACTGATCGCACTGCTCAATTTGTCCACCGAGAGCTGCCGTTCGGCACACCTCGATGGCCGTCATGACGCGCCGCTGCGCTGTCGACATCGACGCGCCATACTTCTCTCGATAGGCTTCACCGTATTGGCGGAACACATCCGCCACTTCCAGTCTGGGGCGGTCCATGGGCCCGGCGCTCAGAAGTGCTGAGGCGGGGCGGGAACAGACTCAACGACAATGGGATGCGGGAGCAGGTCGAGCGGACTGGAGGTGGAACAGACCTTACTGGTGGCGATTCGCAGGTACCGGGCCGTGGTGGCCAGGCTGCGGTGCCCGAGCAGCAGTTGAATGGTGCGAACGTCAGTTCCCGATTCCAGTAAATGGACTGCGAATCCGTGCCTCAGCGAATGGGGAGTAATCGGCTTACGAATGCCAGAGAGCCGCCGAGCCTTCTGGCAGGCCAGTTCGACGGAATTTCTGGTGATTGGTTGGCCGCTCACATCACCTTGGAACAGCCAACCCTGCGGTCGCACGGCCCGAAAGTAGCTACGAAGCGTCTCTAGCAGTTTGGGAGACAGCATCACGTAACGATCCTTCTGGCCTTTGCCCTGTTCGACACGAATGACCATTCGCTGACTATCAATGTGGGCTGGTTTCAAACGGATAGCTTCGGAGATGCGCAGGCCGGCGGCATAGCAGGTAGTCAGAATCGCCCGATGCTTGGTGCTGCCCACACAACCCAGAAAGTGGAGGACCTCCTCCGGGCTCAGAACTACCGGCAGCCGCTGCGGCTTCTTCGGCGCTGGGATGACGTCCTCGAAGCTCCAGTCCTTCTTGAGAGAAACCTTGTAGAGAAACCGCAAGGCGGCGACGGCGATGAGGACGGAGCCGGGCGCCAGCTTTTTTTCATTGGTCAAGTAGACCTGGTAGGCCCGGATGTCCTCGGCGCCCAATAGTTCCGGTGATTTATCGAAATGACGCGCGAACAGCGACACCTGTTGCACGTAGGAAGTTTGGGTGTTCAGGGCGAGATTCCGCACCTGCATGTCTTCGGTCATGCGTTGCCGAAGGGATGTCATAGAAGGCTCCTTAACGAAATGGAATTGCTGCAAGCAGCACTTCCATGCTTTCGCGTAGGAGTTCTCAGCGGAAGGCAGGGGCCAAGTACAACAGCGAGAGCTTATTGCGTTCGACTGGCCGCGCTACGCGTCTACCGCGCAGCGGTTTAGTCCAATATGCGATATGTGGTCGCCAAATTTATGTGGCGCCCAGCGCGCAACCCCCTTGGAATGAACATCCGGCTCCAACAAAGACGACATAAGTAAGAATCCTGGATACTAGTCGGGCCTCCCCCGTTCGAAAGGAGACCCGATCATGTTCGACACTCTATTCCGCTATCCTGCAATCGTCGCTCGACATCAAGGAGGCCGGTTTGCAGCGGCCCGAGAACTATTTCTGAACCGTTGCGCCGGCCAAGGCATGGCCCACGCAACCTTGCAGCGCTATGCTCAAGAACTTTTGGTTGTCGCCGAGCGCATCGACATGACCGTTGGCGACGCAATTGACTCAACAGTCATTGAAGCCGCCGCTAACCATTGGGCGCGCGAGCAGCACCAACGACAACGAGCGGGTGGCCTGCGCTGGTCGCGGGAACTCTTCGTTCAAACAGCCATGGACTGGCTTCGCTTCTTAGGGCGTTTGGAAGTGCCCAAACCCAAGATCGTACCCTTTGCGGACCGGATTGCCGATTTTGCAGCATATCGGCGAGACGAGCGCGGTTTGTCCCCAGCCACCGTCCGGAATCAGAACTGGCACGTAGAGAAGTTCTTGCGCTGGCTTGGCGAGCAGAATCGTTCGCTCGACGATGTTTCCCTGGAAGATGTGGATGCCTTTCTGGCTGCCAACGGAAGACAAGCTTGGTGCCGTGTGTCGGTGGCTACCAGCGCCAAAGCCCTGCGTGCCTTCTTTAAATACGCAGCGATACGCGGGTGGTGTGCGGCTAGCATTGCCGCCGGGATAGACGGCCCTCGCCTGTTCCAGCACGAAGGCCTTCCCGTAGGTCCATCATGGCCGGACGTGCGGAGATTGATCGCCACAACCGTCGGCGATTCGGCGCGAGACATCCGCGACCGGGCCATCCTGATCCTGTTGGCGACCTATGGTCTCCGCAGCAGTGAAGTATCCGGTTTACGTCTGCAAGATGTGAACTGGGGAAGTGAAAAGGTCTCGATCGCACGTCCGAAACAGCGCCGAGCGCAAGAATATCCGCTCGTCAGTGAAGCCGGCGAGGCCATTCTGAACTACCTCCAGAAGGCGCGGCCGCGTTGCGCGCAGCGCGAGATTTTCCTAACGTCCAAAGCGCCATTTCGTCGGCTCTCCCAGGGGGCCCTATACCATCTGGTCAGCACACGCCTGAGCGCGCTCGGAATCCACCTGCTACGCCGTGGACCGCACTCTCTACGCCACGCTTGCGGCGGCCACCTGGTGGCGGAGGGATTTTCGCTAAAGGAGATTGGCGATCATCTCGGGCACCGCAGTGCTTTTGCCACCCGTATCTATGCCAAAGTCGATCTGGCCGGATTACGAGAGGTAGCGAATTTCGATCTGGGAGGTCTGGTATGAAGCTGTCGGCTCTTGCCTCCCAGTATGTTGCCTATAAGCAGGGAATGGGTATGCGCTTCAACACCGAGGGCCGCACCTTGAAGTCGTTTTGTCGAATCATGGGCGACATTGCCATGGCCGAGATTACGGCCGACCGCGTGCACGACTACATTGCTGGCGCAGGCCCGATAACGCGCTTTTGGCACCGCAAACACGAGGTGCTCCGCGGCTTTTATCGGTTTGCCATTGCACGAGGACACGTGGATCGGTCTCCGCTTCCTAAGATCGTTCCTAAAGCACCGGAATTTGTACCCCACATCTTCTCGCACGAGGAACTACAGCGGCTGCTCGACGCCAGCGCCAATTGTGAGAGTCCACGCAGCAAACTGCAGCCCCACACCTGGCGCATGCTCATCTTGTCGTTATACGGAGCAGGCCTACGAATCAGCGAGGCCCTGTCCCTCACTCTAGCCGATGTCGATTTGCCCGCCGGCATTCTCACGATCCGCGAAAGCAAATTCTACAAAACCCGGCTGGTACCCATGAGCCCGGATCTCAGTAGTGCGCTGGAGACCTACGTGGCCCGTCGTGCCAAGGAGTATTCCACCAAACCAGATGCGGCGCTGTTCCTGACCCGCAATGGAAGCCCGCTGGAGCGGCATACCGCGGAGAATGTCTTTCGCCGGCTACGAGTTCGGGCCGGCGTGTTGCAGTCCGCCGGCGGCCGTTATCAACCGCGGTTGCATGACCTACGGCATGCCGCCGCGGTACATCGTTTGATCTCCTGGTATCGCCAGGGAGCAGATGTGCAACGGCTGCTGCCGCAACTGGCAACTTATCTCGGCCATGTCCATATCGCGGCCACCCAGCGCTATCTGACAATGACACCGGAGCTGCTCCACGAAGCCAGCCAGCGCTTTGAGCGATACGCAGGCGGGGGGCAGCATGAATGATCTGACACTGCTGGGACCCTGGGTGCGGCGGTTTCTGCTTGAGCACTTGGTAGCTGAGCGCAACTTGGCGCGCAACACGCAACGCAGCTACCGCGATGCCCTGGCCATGCTGATTCCGTTTGTTGCCGACAAACTGCACCAATCCGTGGACCGGCTGACGGTGATCAACGTGTCCGCGGATCTAGTTGCGCCTCTTTCTCACCGATCTGGAGCATTCCCGAAACTGTTCGATTGCCACCCGCAACCAGCGCTTGGCCGCGATTCATGCTCTGGCTCGGTTCGTGGGAGAGCACAGTCCAGAGCACATTGCCTGGTGTGGTCAGATTCGTTCCATTCCCTTCAAAAAGGCGAGTAAGACACTGATTCCTTACCTGGAGAAGCCGGAGATGGACGCGCTGTTAGGAGCCCCGGACCGTCAAACACCACAGGGCCGCCGGGACCACGCACTGTTGCTGTTTCTCTACAACTCCGGAGCACGCGCTCATGAAGCCGCACAGATGCTTATCAGCGAATTAGATCTGGCCGGTTGCTCCGTGAAGATTCGCGGCAAAGGCGGCAAAGAGCGGCAATGTCCGCTCTGGCCGCGCACCGTCGAGGAACTCAAACCGCTCATCATAAATCGCGCTCCCGCGGGCATTGTGTTTCTGAATCGCTGCGGGCATCCCATAACGCGCTTTGGTATTTACGCCGTTGTTGAGCGCTACGTCCAGAGGCTCCAGACGCAGATGCCTTCATTGCTGTCAAAGCGGGTCAGTCCGCACTCTATAAGACATACAACGGCCACGCACCTCCTCCGCGCCGGCGTCGACATCAACACCATCCGTGCCTGGCTCGGGCATGTCTCCCTTGACACGACCAATATTTACGCCGAAATCGATCTGGAAATGAAGGCCAAGGCTCTGGCGAAGTGCGAAGTCACCAATCCGAACAGCTCGACCCGTCACTGGAGAGATGATCCGGCACTGATGACATTTCTGCGAGGCCTTTAGCACGTGTCGTTATGTGGCGTCCCAGGCCGTCGTTCCGCCTATTCCAAAAGGGTTGCGCGCTGGGCGCCACATAAATTTAGCGGTCACATATCGCATGGGGCTCTTATCTCGGATGTGTGGCGTCAAAGCGAACTCGTGGATAAGGATGAAGAACACGCGGCCGCGGAATCCAGCGGTCAGCCAGCTTTTGCATCCGCGCCCACGTCAGATGATGCTTCTGGCCCCGATGGATCAACATCGTCCTCCAGAGCCGAATCACCCGATAGCGGAATGCGGACAGACTGTCGGTGTTTCCGGGTACCGCGTGGTAGTTGAAGTAGCCTTGGACGATCGACCGCAGCCATTGGCCGGTCTGCGCTACCGGTTCATGCATCCGTCTGCGGAGCTGCTGCTTGATTTCCAGCAGCTTGGCCCGCATTCGGTTGCTGATCGTTTTGCGCTTCACGGCATAGCTCCCGTTCCGGTCCTTCCCGCTGATATGCGTGAATCCCAGAAAATCGAACGCCTCCGGCTTCCCTTCTCCTTTCTGTTTCCGGTTTTGCTCGGCGAACCGCCCGAACTCAATCCGGCGCGTCTTGTCTGGGTGTAGTTCAATCCGAACTTTGCCAACCGTTCCCGAAACTCCGTCAGGAAGCGGTCCGCCTCGGCCAGGTGTTGGAATCCAAGTACATTATCGTCGGCGTACCGAACGACTACGACATCGCCTCGCGCACATTTCTTGCGCCAGACGTCCACCCACAGGTCGAACACGTAATGCAGATAGATATTCGCGAGCAGCGGCGAAATCACCGAACCCTGTGGAGTACCCATCTCCGTGTTCTTCCATTCGCCTTCCTCCATCACTCCCGCCTTCAGCCATTTCTGGATCAGCCGGAGAATGCGGCGGTCGGCAACGCGATGCTGGACGAACCTCAAGAGCCAATCGTGCGACCCCCGGCGCGGCCTTAGGCTTCGTAAATAAATAACAGTTACAACTGTGTTAGTTGCTTGGATGAATCGTGTAGTTCCATTCGCCATGAAATTTGTCGGGCTTCAGATAGACATGGGAAAACTCGTCATCCGTGATCTTGCGCCCAACGGGGTACTTGCGGTGGTCCAGGCGGCAGGTCACGGTTAGGCCCTTGGCCGTCGTCGTCCCGGCGATCAGGCGCACCACTGTCTCGTAGTCGCGTAGCGGCTCCCCGCGCCAGTTGGACGAGATGAAGGAAAACAACCGGTGCTCTACCTTGTTCCATTTGCTCGTGCCCGGCGGGAAATGGCAGACCGTCAGCGTCAGCCCCGTCTGGTCGGCCAAGCCTTGCAGTTCCCACTTCCACAGCCGCAGGCGCCAGCCGTTGCTACCACCGGCATCGGCAGTGATCAGCAACCGCCGAGTCCGAGGATACAGGCGGTGGCCCTCGGCGCGCCACCAACCGCGGATCGAAGCCACCGCGAACGCGCCTGTGTCGTGGTCCGTGCCCACGTTGACAAAGCCGACGTTGCGCCCCAGCTCGTAGATCCCGTAAGGATAGGCGCGGGGCACCTCGGGACCGGGAAAATCATGTCCGTTGACCTTGTCCGCCGTCCCCGCTTTGCGCCACTGGCGGCCCTGGTTCTGGTAGTTGCCAATCAATTCCTTTTTCTTCGTATCCACGGAAATGACGGGCTCGCCCGCCCGCAAGGCGTGCTTGACGGCGCGGTTAATATGCCGGAACTGCGCGTCGCGATCGGGATGGTCGTCCCCTTCCTCGGTCTTGCGGTTGCCCTGCAGGCTGTAGCCATCTTCTCGCAGGAGTTGGGTGACTTTGGTGTGGCTGACCGGGTGGTGCTCGGCAGTCAGTTCCGCCGCCAGCGTGCGGGCGCTCTTGCAGGTCCAGCGCAAGGGCGACTGCGGGTCGCCGCGCGCCGTAGGCTCGACCATGCCGTCCAAGGCGGGTGCCAGGCCGGGATCGTTGGACGTCAACGTATGGCGGCCGCCGCCCTCGTGGCGAATCCGGCCCGTCGCCAGCGGTGCGGCCTGCAATTCCTCAACGCCCTTGGTCAACGTGACGCGCGACAGACCGCAAGCGCGGCTGACCCGCGATACGCCGCCATAACCCAGTTCTACGGCTTTGCTGGCGGCCACCAAGCGGCGGGCGTGTTCGTCCAGATGCGGCCACATGCCAGCAAAGTACTGGGCGAGTTGGGCATCGGTGTCCCTGCCCAACGTAATAACACATCAGGAAAGTAGATGTAAATGTTATTTATTTACCAGACCTTAGGGCCCGCAATTTTCGGCACATCGCGTATTGGGGATCTCCAGAAGCGAGCTATCAAGACCCCGAGTGGTTCCTGGACCTATTTAGCCACGGGGACGGTTACTGCTCGGGGTGGAACGATCCGGACTATAACCACACGCTTTCGCGAGCGCCGGCAGAGCCCGATCCTACGCTGCGCATGGCCAGTTTGGCTGACTGCGAGCGGCTCCTGCTTCGCGCCATGCCGATGATCCCCTTGTGTCATGATGTCCGGCCTCAATTGAGAAAGCCATATGTCAGAGGTCTCGCGAGCAATCTCCTGAACCGCGAGCAGTTCAATACGCGTGGATCGACACCAACTGGAGGCCGTCGTGAAAGGAAGGATGTCGCGCCGAAGCCTCTTGGCCGCGGCGCCGCTCGCTCTAGGGGCGTGCGCCCGAGCCGAACAAGGCTACTTTGTGAAGACGGATCCCCCGCGCACGCAGTCCCTGGTTTGCCTTCTCGACCATGAACCAGGCTCCCTGGATCCGGCGCTCGCCACGCCGCGCCAGGACGATCTGATCCTTTCGCTTTTCGAAGGGCTAACAACTTTGCATCCTCGAACCGGCGCACCGATGGCCGGGCTGGCAACCCACTTCGACATCACGCCGGACGGTCTTCGATACACCTTCTACCTGCGCGGACATCCCGAGCCTCCGGGCCAGCGCCTTCCCACTACGACCGACCTACCGATCGAGTACTCCCGTGGACGCAAGGCCTCGCCCGCTCAGGAACCGGCCCGCTGGAGCGATGGCGTGCCGATTCGGGCGCACGATTTCGTGTACTCCTGGCGCCGCGCGGTGGCTCCCGCGACCGCAGCCGAATGGGCCTTCCTGATGCGCGACCTGAGAGATGCGGAGGAGATCATCGCGGGAAGGGTTCCACCGGCGAAACTCGGGGTGCGGGCGCAGGACGACTTCACTCTCGAAGTGGATCTCGCCACTCCAGCTCCCTTCTTCCTCGAGTTAGTCTCCGGGCGGTTGTTTTGCCCGGTGCCGAGGCACGCGATTCAGGCGCACGGCCGCAACTGGACGGAGCCGGGCCATATCGTGGAGCGGGCCGTTCATCCTGGCCGAGCGGCGGGCGTACGATCGGCTCGTTCTCAGAAGGAACCCCGTCTATTACGAGGTCCATCAGGTCGCTCTGAACGAGTTGGTGTTCCTGGTCGTGCCCGACCCGACACCGCGATTGAACCTGTGTAAGGCCGGGATTGGCGCCCTGGCGCAGCCCTGGATTCCGACGATCATGCCCACGCTGCGGCGTAAGAAGGATTTCCGGCCGCAGCCGAACTACAATTCCGAATTCTGGCTGATCAACACGTCGACTTTCCCGCTGAACGACGTGCTCCTGCGCTACGCGCTCAACATGTCCACGGATAAACGCCCATTGGCCGACCTGGCCGGCGCAGGAAGCATCCCCGCGGTCTCGCTCGTCCCTCCCTCAAATGGCTATCCGCCGCTGCGGAGTCTTCCCGTCCGGATCGACGGACAGGTTTACGACGTGCTCGCGCACAACCCCAATGCGGCACGCGAAGTACTCTCAAGGGCCGCGCATCCATTTCCTTCGCCACTCGAATATGTCTGCGCGAACATGCCCGACGCCGAGCTTTGGGCCCAAATCCTGAAGGAACAATTGAAGGCAAATCTCGGTGTGGAGATTTCCATCGTTGTCCAGGAGTTACAGATATGGGTCCAGTCGGTCCAAACTAGGGGTTTCCGACACATTACGTTTTGGGGATCGGGCGATTGCGGATACGTGGATCCGGTATGGTTCCTCGAGCTGTTCACCAGTCCGGACGGTTACTACACCGGCTGGAGCGATTCCTCCTACAACGAGATGGTGTCGAAGGCGCGGGCCACGGCCGATCCCGCGTTGCGCCTGGCGAAGGTGGCGAAGTGTGAGCGGCAACTGCTCGAGGACATGCCGATCATGCCGTTATTCTACGACGTCCAGCCTAAGTTGCAAAAGCCGTACGTCCGGGGCCTCGGAAGTAACCTGCTCAACCGCGAGCAGTTCAAGTACGCGCGGATCGACACCTGCGGCAGGGCCGAGGAAGTGTACTTCGGAAACACAAATCCTCCGAAGGTGCAGCGCTTGACGATGATGCTGGAGGGAGAGCCGGAATCTCTCGATCCGGCCCTGTCGATCGGATTGATCGATTCTTTGATTCTATCGCTCTTCGAAGGTTTGACTACGCTGAGTCCCTCGACGGCAGCGGTCTCGGAAGTTCCGCGAAGGAGGGGGCGGCGCTGTGGAGCGGTCTGAATCGTGAGGTCGGCAGCGTTCCTGCTGGCCTTTTGAGCAATGGCGGCTCCGGCGGGTTATCGCTTCACGGAAAAGAGTCGAGTTGTCAAAGATCAACGGAGCCGTGCTCGCCGTCCGCGCGGCGCCGGGGTCAACTGGTATCCGGCGGACTATGGGTCCCTAGGGTCAACCAGAGATAGTCATGCAGTTGCATGGCGCAGCGAATGGCATGGTCACCACGGTGCAGATAGCGCAACCGGTAAAGGCGTTCGATCACCATGGCCAGTGCGATCAGCAGCCATACGATCAGAATGCTGTTGGCCTGATGATGGCAGATGTGCTCCATGCCATAGCGGTTCTTGCCGTCGTTGAAGCCCTGATTCTCGATCTCCCAGCGGCTTTTGGCGATGCGGTAGAAACTCAAGCTCCCGAGTTTGGGGATGGAGAAGTCGGTCAGCCATTCGGCTTGTATTACGGTCCCATCGCGTTTGTGCTGGCAGTACCGCAGGACGCGTACGGCGGGCCAGTTCAGGGTTTCCCAAGGAGCGAAATTATCCGCGTCCCAGACCTCGACCCGATCATCGCCCTCTTGGAACACGGCCTGGGGCGGTTGCCCGTCAAAGCGGGCGCGCACGGCAGCGGCTAAAAGAGGAAGGTTCTCCTTGAGGCGCGCCACCATGGGCAGAGCGACCTCCGCGGCGGTGTGGAGAAAAGGAGCCGTGGCATACTCGCTGTCTCCCACTACATAGTCGGCGAAACGCGCGCCAAGATGCCCCACCGCGCGCCGCAGCAAACGCTGGGCTGCGGCATACTCGCTATCGCCAGGCCCGTAGGGCTCCACATCGATCGGCAGCGTCAAACCAACGCCGACCATGCTGATCAGTACGAAATGATGCAAGGAACCATGTACTGCACCCTTGGAATCCTTGACCGGATCACACAACGGGCAGGGTTCTTTGTGGGTATGCCCCGCGCCGGTACCGTCCAGCGCCAGCCCTATGAAGCGGCTGTTCTCGAAGGCCTTGTTGCGCTTGGCTTGGTGCAGCGCGGTCGCCACAGCCAATCGCGTCGTCTCCGGGTCCATGCGCTCGGTGCAGTAGGCCAAGGCATCATCCCCGAACTGGCCTTTCAAGCCCAACTCGGCGCGCACCGGAGAGTGCGCCAGCCATTCCAGGCGCAAGAAACTTGCGGCGCGCAGGACACGTCCGATCACTACGGCCCAGACCAGATCTCGCGCCGGGATATGGGGATGGACCCGGCCATCGCCCGGTCGTTGGAAGAAGGACTTCAGGCCCAGGCAGTGGCAGGCGTAGTTTTGGATTTGGCGAACGTGTGGCCCGGTCAGCGGGGCTGCTGTTTGCGCCGCAATACCAGCAACTCGGCATTGGCGGCGAGGACCTCGCGCAGAGCGTCCTGAAAGGCGTGGCCGGCAGCGACGCGCCGGCGGACGTCGTCCACCCAATCCTTGGGGATGCGTTCGACCCGCTTCTTACCGGCCACCATAAAGGTGAGCGACCAAGCGGGGTGCCCCTCGCCTTTGGCGCAATGGCAAGTAGGCTTTCCACACTTGGTATGGCTGACGGACAGCGAGCCTGGCAGCAGATCTTGGGGGAAAGGGAATTGGCGGAGCAGCGCAAATTTGCGCTGGCGGAGTCTGGCAGCCTCGGGACCCTTGGGCTCGAATTCCATCTTGGAGTAACTATACTACAAGAATTGAACCAAAGCCAGACAAATTTACGAACGCGAAAATAGATGGCTTCTGTGGCCGGTTATGCCGGACCCACCCTGCCCGTCATTCTCAACGGCTTATCGGATTCTGCGTTATTGGAGTGCCGAGACTGCTGCCTCGACGGGCGAGGCAATGGCAGGACTGGCCACGCACTACGAAGTGGACGGGGATGGCCTGCGTTATACCTTCTACTTGCGAGGTCATCCGCATCCACGTGGAACACCCCTTCCGAATACACGCGATCTTCCGGCAGAGTACTCACGCGGCCGGACCTCGGCGCCCGACTCGGTTGCAGCACGGTGGAGCGACGGCCGTGTGATCACCGCTCATGACTTCGTGTATGCCTGGCGTCGTGCGCTGGAGCCCGCAACGGGAGCCCCCGTGTCATTCCTTCTATATCCCGTGCGAAATGCCCGAGACGTCAGCGCAGGCAAAGCAAATCCGAGCCGGTTGGGAGTCCAGGCGGTTGACGACAGCACGGTTCAGGTGGACCTGGAGCATCCCGCGCCGTATTTTCTTGAAGTGGCATCGAGCCGGGTTTCGTGCGCCGTACCGCAACACGCCATCACATCAGAAGGACAGCGGTGGACCGAACCCGGGCGCATGGTGTCGAGCGGCGCTTTCCGGCTTCACGAGCGCCGACCCTACGACAGCATCGTACTCGAACGAAACCCATTTTACTATGACGCCGGACAGGTAGCGCTCAACCAGTTGGCCTTTCTGATCACGCGAGACCCGGCAACGGCTGTCAATCTATATCGGGCGGGGGTAGCCACCGTGGGGACCTGCACGATTCCGCAGATACTGCCAGTTCTGCGCCGGAAGAAGGACTTCCGGCCACACCGCATGTATGGTTCGGACTTCATCGCGCACAACACGGCCATTCCGCCCTTTGACGATGCGCGCGTGCGGTATGCACTCAATATGGCTACCGATAAGCGGCCGTTGGAGAACCTTTGGGGCGGGGGCAATATACCGGCTTCAGGCGTCGTGCCGCCGAGCCCGAGCTACCAAGGGCCACGAACGTTGACAGTAGAGATCGATGGGAAGAATTACGACATTCTATCCTACAATCCACAATCGGCGCGCGACTTACTTCTGCGCATTCAAAGAACGCTGCCTGACAGGATCGAATTCTTTACTTCCAACGCACCTGATTCCGTGATCTGGGCGCAGGTCCTGAACACGCAATGGCAGACGAATCTAGTGTCCTGTCACGTAAATGTCTTTATCCTTCACGGGCGGCATCAGAGAGGCATGTCGGAAGCTCGGCGGCGGCTATTTGGAGGCGTTGAAGCCTTCTGCTAATCCGACAAAGGCGGAGAATCCAAGCTGCTTAAGGGCAGTGGTTACGGTCTCGGTCGGAGCGAGACCCAGCACTCCGAGAACAAGGCCGTTCGGAAAATGAGAAGTGATCATCGCGGATTTCCCCATGGTACTCTTGCAACGTGGGAAGAACGGCCAAGAGGTTGCCCAAGCGGTCCTCCTGGTCAGTTACGTCGTAACAGGTAACGGCTCCTGTCTCCCGGTGATCGACGGTCCGATGGGCGGCCCAGATGCGCACACAGGCAGCCTTGTTGAGGATGCTGGCAACAGCCCACACAGGAGCTGTTTGTGCGGCAGCTTCGATACGGTCTCCGTAGTTTGGGTCCACGACTACAGTTGCATTGGTCATTTCACCGGCGCCTCCTGTGCTTCTCTCACGCGCTCGATCTTCCGCAGGATGGTCTTGGGTTTTGCCACCCAATGAAACGGACGTGGATGCTTGTTGTTGTCACGGATGTACTCCCGAATCGCTTTAACCAGTTCGGGGACACTCCGGAACGTGCCCCGCCGGATTCGCCGCCGCGTGATTTCCGCGAACCACCTTTCGATCTGGTTCAGCCAAGAAGCGCCTGTTGGGGTGAAGTGCACGTGATAGCGGGGCTTCTCGGTGAACCAGTTGCGGACAGCGGGATGCTTGTGGGTGCCGTAGTTGTCTAGAATAATGTGCACGTCCAGGTGGCGCGGAACCGATGCTTCGATTCTGTCCAGAAAAAGCAAAAACTCTTGATGCCGATGTCGCGGTTGGCATTGGCCGATGACCGTACCCTCCAGGACGTTCAAGGCGGCAAACAGCGTAGTCGTTCCGTGCCGCTGATAATCGTGCGTCTGACGCTCCGGCAGTTCAGGGCGAAGCGGCAGAATGGGCTGCGTCCGATCCAACGCTTGAATCTGACTCTTTTCGTCTACGCTCAGCACTATCGCCTTGTCCGGCGGATTCATGTACAACCCGGTAACGTCTCGGAGTTTGGCCACGACATCAGGATCGGTGCTGAACTTGAACGACTCGACCCGATGTGGTTGCAGCTTGTGTTTTCTCCAAACGCGTTGTACTGTCGAACGGCTTACCCTTTGGGCTTTAGCCATCGTCCGAACACTCCAATGAGTTGCGTTCGTCGGCTTCGTTTTCATGGTGGCATCCACGATGGCCGCTTCCTTATCCGCCGATATAACTTTGGGCCTGCCGGTTCGCGGTTGATCCTGGAGGACGCCGCCCAACCCTGTTTCCTCGTACCGCCGGCGCCACAACAAAACCGTAGGAAGTGTCGTCGAGAGTTGGCGTGCAAGAACCTTATTGGGCACGCCATCCGCGGCTCCCAACAGAATTCTAAGGCGCAACACAATACTCTGTGGGGTGGCGCGATGGCGGGTGATCGCGATCAGCTCGTTCCGCTGAACGTCAGAAAGTGACAACGCCTTTGCTGGCGGCCGGGGCATCGTATTCCATTATGCCCCTGCCGACCCAAAAGGTAAAGACATTTAAGGGACAGGACACTAGCAGCCCGTGTCAGAAGTAGGCGTTTTCCAGGCAGCCAGCCCGAAGCAAATTACTTGATATATGCCTGAATCGGCTGGCAGCATGGCCATCGCGCCGCCGCTTTGCATTGCAAAGCTCTCACTCCTTTGTTCTGGTGCTCGTGATGTCGCCCAGAGCCACGAAAAAATGCGCGCGAACAGCATAAACGGTTGCAAAGAAAGCCCCTGTAACCGCCGGGGCTTCCCCACTCCCATGGTCTGGCGCAGGATCAACGAGAGATTGAACGCGGCTCCGTGCACCAGTAGTCGCTTCAGAATGTTCTTCCGACCCCGCAGGTGCACCCGTCTCATTCCGCCGGTCTCGTATAGGTGTGCGAAGCTCCGCTCCGTCAGTTCGCTCCGCAACTTCTGGAGTCGCTTGTTGCGGTCGCCGCGCCCACGCCGCCGGTTTTCATAGGTCCGCTTCTGCTCTTCCTCCTTCCCCTCACCTTGCCAGTTTCGCCGCCCACGCTCCGGCTCGGGGATGTAGCATCGGACTTCCTGCTCATGTACTTTCTTCAGCACCGCGCCGCTGTGATAGCCCTTGTCCGCTACCACCTCTTCGACTCCATGTTCGTTGATCTCGCGGGCCACAGCTTGCGCTTCTTCCAGGGTCCGGTGGATCGTCGTCGTGTCCCCTTCATTGGCCGGCTGCAGCGTCACTGCCAGCAGCGCCCCACTGGTCAGATCCACTGCGTGCTCGGCCTTGTGCGCCAGGTGCGTCCGCCCATCCTTCATTTTGGTGATTCGGGCGTCGGGGTCACTGGGGCTCATCCACTCCTGATTCGATCCTTTCTTCTTTCGCTTGCGGTCCAGTCGTGCCAACTGTTCGCGCGTCGGGTTCTCGATCCCGGCGGCCTTGGCCAGTTCCTTCAGATAGTCGTTGTAGCTTTGTCCGTTGTCCCGCCGCACGATGCTTTTCAGCGCCGCATTGGCTTCCAGCGTAGTGGCATCAATCGATACGGTCCGTCCGCTGACCAGTCCCTCTTGATCGAGGATCTTCAGCACCCAGCGGAACACGGCCTTGTGCGTCTCCAGCCAATACAATCGCCGCGTGCGCGAAATCGTGGAATGATCCGGCGTGGCCTCATCCAGCGCGTAGCCCAGGAATTTCCGTAACGACAGAGAGTCGGCTGTCCGCCACGCGATTCCTCGCTCCGAATCGAGGCCCTCAAAAAAACCGATCAGTAGCGATCGGAAGTAGACCCCCGGCGCCATGCTGGGCCGACCGTATACGCTGTCTTTGTAAAACTTCCGGCACAGCCGCTCCACCTTGGCATCGAAATCGTGCCCGTCCAGAATCTGATTCAAGCGGTCGTAGAAGACATTGGCTGGTGTCTCGACCACATCGCTGGTTGCGATCCACAGATCCTGTTGCCGCTCCCGCTTCCGCCGCGTTCCCATTGCCATATCCAATAGACGCTCAAAACATTTACGAGGTCACATGTTTTTATTCGCCCGTCTCACTATTACCACAGGCTGCTAGGCGTACAGGTCAGCATAACTCTGGCCGATTTTCCGAATTGGATCCAAACCATCCTGAAAGGAACGTTCCGTCACGTGGCAACGTCGGGAACCTCCGGGTCGTATGTGGATCCGGTCTCAATCCTCGACCTCTTCACGAACCTGGATGGTTACGGCACGCACTGGAATGACCCACGATACACCGCGATGCTCGCCGAAGCAAAGGCCACGGCTGATCACGCATTGCGCCTGGCACGGTTGGCGCAATGCGAGCGGCGCTTATTGGAAGGCATGCCAATCCTGCCGATGTCGTATTGGGTCAATGCGGAGCTCGTGAAACCGTTCGTACGCGGGTTTGGGGCCAATCTGCTCGACCGCCAGCAATTGAAATACGTCTGGATCGACACCAACTGGAGGCCGTCATGATTTCCCGACGCACATGGCTCACCGCTGCCCCTCTGGCGCTGGCTGGGTGCGGACGGCAAGAGCAGTATTTCGGGAACGCGACTCCGCCCTCAAGCCAGACCCTGATTTACGAGATTGGAGCCGGACCGGGCGGGCTTGATCCGGCGACCGCTCTCGGCGGAAGCGAGTGCTACATCTGGCCTGCATTGTTTGAGGGCCTTGTCTCCGCTGACCCCGTTACTCTGGAACCGCGGGCCGGTCTGGCGACTCATTATGAGTTCGATGCAAGCCTGACGGAGCTCACGTTTTATCTGCGTGGGCACCGGAATCCGCGCGGGATGCGATTGCCTGGCAGCGGCACGAATGTCGCTGGGGCGCTTTGGAGCGATGGGCAGCCAATCGCAGCGGACGATTTTGTCTTCGCGTGGCGGCGGGTGGGTGACCCGGCACTCGGCGGCGATAATGGCGCTTATCTGTACCCGGTGGCCAACGGAAGGGGGGTTACCGAGGGAGAGGCACGCCCTGAGACTCTAGGCATATGCGCGGCAGACGAATTCACCGTACGTGTCACTCTCAAGGCTCCCTCCGCCCATTTCCTGAGAGTGGCGACGGCCCCGTTTCTCGCCGCGGTGCCGCGCCACAACATTCAGGCATTCGGAAGCTCTTGGACGACACCTCGCCGGATGGCCTCCAGCGGTCCCTTTCTCCTGCACGAATGGAGACCGTACGAGCGCATTGTGCTTCGAAGGAATCCCCGGTACTACGATGCCGCCCGCATCCGGCTGCAGGAGATTGTATTTCTCCCGGTTACGGACGGCGCGACGAGCGTCAATTTGTACAGGACCGGCGGCGCGTATGCTACGCATGGACGCGCTGTCCCGCCGCTGTGGATTCCAGCACTGCGCGAGAAGCGGGATTTCCATTCGGTGCCAGCGTATCGAAACATGTTCTACGCCTTCAATACGACTCGGCCGCCCTTCGACAACGTACTGGTCCGCTATGCGTTCCAGATGGCTACTGACAAGCACGAGATCACCCGGTTCCTGGACGCCAAGCAGACTGCCGCCCGTACATTGATCCCGCCATTTGGTGGTTACGCAGGTGTGGGGACGCTATCCGTGCAAGCCGGTAGGCGAACGTGGGACGTCCTCTCGTACGATGTGGCAGCCGCGCGCGAATTGATCAGACTAGCCGGCGCCGAGCGTCTGGAATTCGATCTGACCTTCGCGGCTCGCACCCGGAGCAAGGAGATGGCCGAGATCATCCAGAGACAATGGCGGACGAGCCTGGGAGCTCACGTAAACCTGGTCACCCTGGATTGGAACGTCTGGGGGCAAACAATTCATTCCGGCGAATATCGAGGTGTGAAATCTGGGCGGCTTCGGCTGCGCCCGAAGCGCACTTGTCGCTGCCCATCCAATTCATGGCGCGAACCGACAGCACGTTGATTGCGGAGATCCTCCAATACCAGTGGAAGGAATACCTCGGGCTGGAGACCCAGCTCGTTCCAAAGGAGCAGACGGCCTACGTCTCCGAGGTCATGGCCGCAACCGGTTGGAGAGGCGTCGGCGAGGAGCCGTATATCTGCAATTACCCCGATCCCGTTGACCTCCTGAACTTCTACACGGCCAATTACCCCGGCTGGTCCGATCCCGAATACAACCGGATGGTGGCCGCGGCAAGTGCGACACTGGATCCCGTCCTGCGAATGCAGAGGCTCTCGGAGTGCGAGGCAAGGCTTCTGCTCGGCATGCCGTTTATCCCGTTCTACTTCGATGCGTGGAACTACCTGGAGCGCCCCGAAGTGCGCGGGCTGCGTCTGACCGGGCTCAACACGCCATCTTTCAAATACACCTGGATCGATCACGATCGGAGACTGTCATGAGGAATACTCTATGTTGAGATTCGCCTTTCGTCGACTGCTGGTCATGGGACCACTCGTATTCGTGGCCCTTACCATCACGTTCGTCATGGTGCAAATGGCGCCGGGCAGCCCGTTCAGCAGCCAGCGCCGATTGCCACCCGAAATTGAGGCCAACCTCAAAGCCAAGTACGGCTTCGATCAACCCAGGTCCACGCAGTACGTGCGGTATATGGGCCGGCTGCTCGGCTTCACTTATAGCCGCTATAGCCGCGAGACGAAAAACTGGACCTGGCATCCCTACCCCGACTTCGGCGATTCCACCAAGTACAAGGACAAGACTGTGAATCAGATCATAAAGGAAGCGCTGCCGGTCTCCGCCGTCCTGGGGCTCATCGCTCATTTGATCGCCGCCTCAATCGGACTTGCTGCCGGGATACTCGCCGCGTACAAGCAGAATTCCTGGATCGATCACACAATTACCGGGTTGTCCACCCTTGGTGTATGCATCCCAAACTTCGTGCTGGGCCCGCTGCTCGTCACCATCTTCAGCCTTACGCTCTACTGGTTTCCTCCCGCGCGCATGGAGTGGGCGGTGGAGTGGGGCTATCTTCGTATTCCCACGCTGCGAACAGTAGTGCTGCCCGCTATCACGCTTTCCTCCGTCTACATCGCCTATATTGCGCGGCTGACCCGCACCGGAATGGTGGAGTCGCTGCGCCAGGATTACATTCGCACCGCCCGCGCCAAGGGCTTGCCGGAGTGGCGAGTCGTGCTCGTGCACGCTCTTCGCGGCGGGATTCTTCCGGTAGTGAGTTTCTCCGGGCCCGCACTCGCCTTCCTGATCACGGGAACCGTCGTCGTGGAGCGGGTCTTCTCCATTCCTGGACTGGGCGGCTATTTCGTCGATGCCGCCAATAATCGCGACCACTTTCTGATTCTGGGACTGACGGCCTTCGGCGCAATCGCTCTGATGATCGCCAACCTGCTGGTGGATCTGGCCTACGCCTGGTCAGATCCGAGGATTCGATATGCCTGATAAATCCGAACCTGTCAAGGGCGTGAGTCCCTGGACTGACGCGTACCGGCGTCTCCGCCGGAACCGGATGGCAATTGCCTGCGGCATCGTATTTTTGATAATCGCGCTCGCCGCCCTGATCGGTCCATGGCTCGTGTTTCAATACAACGGCTCAGCCTACGACACACTCGATCTCGAACACCGGTTGGCCGATCCCACCGTGGCACACCCGCTCGGCACCGACACGCTCGGCCTCGATCTGCTGGCTCGAGTGCTGTACGGCGCCCGCATCAGCCTGCTGGTGGGAATCGTCGGCACCCTTATCTCGCTGGTGATCGGCGTCGGCTTCGGGGCTGTCGCCGGTTACGCCGGTGGCCGCGTCGATGACCTGATGATGCGCGCGGTCGATGTCCTCTACTCACTGCCGGACATCCTCTTCATCGTGATCCTGATGACTTTCTTCGAGCGGAGTTTCCTGTTGCTGTTGTTCGCGTTGGGCGCCACGTCGTGGCTCACGATGGCGAGAATTACGCGCGGGCAGGTCCTCAGCCTCAAAAATGAGCTGTTCGTCGAAGCGGCTCGGTCGATAGGGGTGTCGCCCGCCGGGATCATCGTCCGCCACATTGTGCCCAATGCTCTCGGGCCGATCATCGTCTACGCAACGCTGACGATTCCATTTGTCATTCTCGGTGAAGCGTTTCTGAGTTTCCTCGGCCTGGGCGTCCCTCCACCGGTGTCGTCGCTCGGGGTACTAGCCGACGAGGGCGCGCAAGCCATTGCGGTTCATCCCATCCTTCTCGCGGCGCCCGCCGTGCTGCTGGCGCTGATGCTGTTCTGCTTGAATTTCCTGGGTGACGGCCTGCGCGATGCGCTGGATTTTCGGGCGAGCAAGGTGCTGCTATGACGGAACCACAACTCTCCGTTCGCGATCTGAAGGTGGAATTTCGAACCAGTGACGGCGTGGTGCCCGCCGTCGAAGGCGTTAGTTTTGATCTCGCCGCCGGGCAAACCCTCGGCATCGTGGGCGAGTCCGGATCCGGAAAGTCGGTGACCAGCCTAGCCATTCTGCGGCTCCTCGCGGCTACAGGCCGAATCTCCGGCGGATCCGTCTGGTTCGAAGGGAAGGACCTCGCCACTCTCGATCGCAGCGCGATGCGCGCCATCCGGGGAAAGCGAATCGGGATGGTCTTTCAGGATCCCATGACGTCGCTGAACCCTTTCCTCCGCGTCGGCGAGCAAAATCATGGAGATCACCCGGTTTCATCTGGGGCACGGCCGCAACGAAGCGGCGCAGCACGCGGTGAAGATGCTCGAAATGGTCGGCATCCCAGACGCCCGCACCCGGGCGGCGGCATACCCGCACCAGTTCTCCGGAGGCATGCGCCAACGCGTGATGATCGCCATGGCTCTCGCCTGCCAACCGCAGGTGCTGATCGCCGATGAACCGACGACCGCGCTCGACGTGACGATTCAGGCCCAGATTCTCGACCTCATGCGTGCGCTTCGCGACCGCACCGGAACCTCCATGATCCTGATCACGCACGACCTCGCCGTGGTTGCAGGCGTGGCCGATCACGTCATCGTCATGTACGCCGGACGCGTCTTCGAATCCGCCCCGGCGCATGAGCTGTTCCAGAACCCGCAGAATCCGTATACCCGGTCGTTGCTCGCCTGTACCCCGGATCCCGCGCAGCGTGGTGCCACCCTGCGCACGATTCCCGGCGTCCCGCCGGACCCCGCGCGCCTCGATTTGAACCGGTGTCCGTTTGCCGACCGGTGCTCGGAAGCGATCGACCGCTGCCGGATTGAATATCCCCCATACCATACCGTCGGCAAAGACCATTCGCTGCTGTGCTGGGTGAGGTAGCCATGTCCGTACCGCTCATCTCAGTTCGCGATTTGAAGGTGCAATTCGGGCCAGTGCGTGCCGTGGACGGCGTGTCTCTGGATATTTTCGAAGGGGAGACCCTGGGGCTGGTCGGCGAGTCCGGCAGCGGCAAGACCACCCTGGGGCGCGCCATTCTCCAACTGGTGAAGCCGGGCTCGGGCCAGGTTGCTTTCCGTGGACAGAACCTCAATGGCAACATGCGGTCGTTGCGGCGCCATATGCAGATGATCTTCCAGGATCCCTACGCCTCTCTGAATCCGCGCATGACGGCGGGAGCGATCATCGCGGAACCGCTCAGTGTCTGGCGGCTCGGGAATCGCCGCCAGACTGAAGAGCGGGTGGCCGCGCTGATGGAGATGGTGGGCCTTGATCCTGGACTGCGGAGGCGGTATCCACACGAGTTCTCCGGCGGTCAGCGGCAGCGCATCGGCATTGCCCGCGCCCTTGCGGCGGAGCCGGCGTTCATCGTGGCGGACGAACCGATTGCGGCGCTGGACGTCTCTATCCAGGCGCAAATTCTGAATCTGCTGAATGACCTCAGGAAGCGGCTGAAATTGACCATGCTTTTCGTCTCGCACGATCTGCGGGCCGTTCACCACATCTCCAACCGCATCGCTGTCATGTACCTGGGCCGGATTGTGGAACTGGCGCCGGCGGACGAGGTGTACGCGCGGCCGTTGATGCCATATACCAGGGCGCTGGCGGCCGCGATGCCATCGGCCGCGGGTCTGCGCCGACCCGCTCTGGTAGGCGAACTACCTTCGCCGGCCAATCCGCCCTCAGGCTGTCACTTTCGCAGCCGCTGCCCCTACGTAATACCGGAATGCACGGAAATATCTCCTCGGCTAGCTGAAATCGCTGCCAGCCACTTCGCGGCCTGCATTCGGATCGGGACGGCTCAGCCGGATATTGAGATCGCAGTTGCGGCGGGAATACGTGCACAAACGCCTTGAGTTGAACTGCGTCGCTGAGTGGTCCGTCTCGGTATTGCCCATGCAAGTGCTTTTCACACATCCAGAGCTCCTGTTGGCTGTACCCCGACATCTCGGTCTTCCCGTGGAATCCGCGCCGTGCCTGTTGCCAGTGCTTGCCGAGCAGATACACCAGGGTTCATGCCTGTGTACCAGTTCGTATTGGCCCTGGTTTTGGCGATTTATGTCGGCTTTTCCCGACGTTGACCGGCATGGGCTGAAAATCTTGCGTTTTGCCGCCGCAATATACCTTCTGGCGATTCCTGGCATCGCTGCCAGCAGGTCTGGTGAACGGTCCGCATTAGTTCCGAAAACGTACGTGTGAGTTTTCGGCAAAAGCTGCGTGGGCCGACAAGCATATTCTTCAGAGGACTTGGATCGCGCCGGGAAACGCCAAGGCGCAGAGACGTCACATCCCGCAAAAAGACCATCTGGTTGCATCCGCCGAATGCGCGAGTGCCCGTCCGCGACCTGACGCGCTGTGTAAACGCCAAGCAGAAATGTCCTAATCTCTGCCAAGTAGAAATGTCCGGGTTTGGGATGGGGTTTGAGAGGGGTGGTTTAGAGTGGTACGATTCTTCGGGAGGTCGCGCTCCTGGGGAAGATTCGAAGCCGATGCTACGGAGTTGGCTCCGAAGTAAACGGCGGCAAACCCTCGGCTAACCGGGCCCTGCGGGGTACAGAGCCGTCGTTTGTTTAGCATCCACCCGGAATTCGAATGCGCTACGGCATAAATACCATGCCGTCGAGCCAACTCGGCCGCCGCCTGCCACAACGATTCCGGCAACTTCGTCCGGCCCGGCCGACTGCTGCGAAACTGCTCCAACTGGCGTTGGAGTTGCGTAATCGCTTCAGGAATGGGTGCTGCAGTCTTATGGTTCATGATTATCGGACCTTGCGACTCCATGAACTTACCAGTTCGGCTTAGTCGAAATGACGCACGCTTGCCGGAAACTCACTAAACAGCAGATCCGCATTATCTTCGACGAGCCTGTGGCAGTGCATCATATGGAGCTTCGTTTCTGTTTCCATGAAGCGAACTGCGAGCGAACGCAGGAGTTCATCCTTCATTGGTCGTCTGGATCAGGCGGTTCGGCAACAGAGATTATGCGCCAACAATGGAACTTCAGCCCTACAGGCTCAACGACGGAAATTGAACACTACGTGGTCGATCTGGACGCCGTCACAGTTCTGGAACTAGCCATCCGGCCCGATTTGCGTCGGCCGGAAGCCGTTGCCACACTGGCCTCGTGGCGCGTGCGTTGATGCCGCCGCGTCCACTTTGCCGGCATTGCTCCGTGCGTCGCGTGAGACAGAAGTTGGGCCGTGATCGCTTCCGACATCCAGATTCCGCAATCGCCGTTCTCCGGGATCAAAGGCTGTCCCCGGTGCGGCGCACATCCCCGCATTAGCGACAAACCCTCAACTTGATGGTAATTACCACGGCGTTCGCGGCAATACGAACCGATGGTGATGCGGCCCAATTCTGCGGGAGGTATCGAATTTCATCAGGGACCTGGGACGGATCGGCGACCGTCCTCGCAGTCTCCGTCCTCAATACATCGCAGTCTTTGCAAGATCATTCCCAGCGCAATGCCATTACGGGGTCCACCCGCGTGGCGCGGCGTGCGGGTATATAAGTTGCGAGGAGGGCGGTCGTACACAGCACAAGCGCGGTGGAAGCGAGCACGGCCGGATCCGATGCTTGCACACCGAAAAGCAGGCTGCCCATCAGGGGCGTGAGTTCGAGGGCGCCGGCAACGCCGAGCGCGACGCCAATCAGCGTCAGGCGCATGCCCTCGAATACAACCATCATGCGAACATCGCGGGGACGCGCACCGAGCGCGATGCGAATACCGATCTCCCGGGTCCGATGCTGCACGGCATAGGCCATCAAGCCGTAAACCCCGATCGCGCCGAGCAGCAGCGCGATCCCGGCAAAGACGCACAGCAGAATCATATTGAAGCGCTGGCCGGCGGTGGCCTCCGCGACGACCTGCTCCATGGAGCGGATATGCGCTACGGGCAAACCGCCACTCGCCGCGCGGAGTTCCCGTTCGATGTCCGCCCTGAGCGAATAAGGCTGGGTTCTGGTGCGGATGGCCCACCGCAAGGGAAGATCACGACTTAGCATCTTTGCCCAGCCGTCTGTCATCTGCGCAATTGGCAGGTACACCATCGGGATCGGATTCCGGTTGAGGCCGGCGTCTCTGACCTCGCCAACCACTCCGACGATCTGTCGCGTGCGATCCTCAACCTGCGCCACCCCCTTCTTGAACATCGTGACCCGCTCGCCGAGCGGGATGCCGTTGTTCCACGGGAACGCGCTGGGCCAACGCATTCCCCCGCTCCGCCCTTCCGCCATCGCCTGGTTGACCAGCGCCACCGGGGGCCCGTGCTCATCATCCCGACCTGTGAAGCTGCGTCCCTGACGAAGCGGAATGCGAAAGACTTCGAAGTATCGTCTCGATACAAGGCCTTCATTCGCCCCATACACGTCGTTCGGATGCCCTTCGACCGTCACTGGTCCGCCGAATTGGAATTCGAGGGGCAGCGAGTAGGTGGCGGCCGCGGCGATCACTCCCGGCAGGCTTTCGATGCGGTCCTCGGCTTCGCGGATCATCTCAGCCAGCGCCGGGACCGCTTCATACGGGGTTCCGGCTATCGACATCCCCAGGGTGAGGACGTTGTGCGGATCGAAGCCCGCGTCTACGGTTCGCAGAGCCCAGAAGGTGCGAATGAGCAGCCCGGCGCCCGTCAACAGAATCAATGCCAGGGCCAGCTCGGCAATGACGAGCAGAGAGCGCGTCCGGTTTTGGCGCATGCCGCGGCCGTCGCGGGTTCCGGTCTCGATCAGACCCGTGCCTGCTCTGAATCGCGCGACGCCGGCGAACGCGGGCAGGATCCCAAACAGGACTCCCGTCGCGATCGAGAGGAGGAATGCGAAGGCGAGCACGGGCACGTCGAGCGAGATATCCGCGCCGATTCGCGGCAATCCGCCGGGACGTATGGCGACCAGCGTGCGCATTCCCATATCGCCAACCAGCAGACCGACGGCTCCTCCCGTCAGCGACAAGAGCATACTCTCGATGAGCAGTTGCGAGGCGATTCTGCCTCGGCTCGCCCCGAGCGCTGCCCGGATGGTTATTTCGCGTCGGCGGCCGGTGGCTCGCGCCATCAACAGGTTCGCCACATTCGCGCATGCAATGAGAAGCACGAAACCGACGGCGCCGGCCAGCAACAGCAGCGGCCGGCGCACTTCACCGACCGTCGTATCCAACAAGGTCTCTGCCGTGAAGCTCTCGCCGTGTGTATCTGTGGCTGCAGCCCATTTCGGGAACTTGCGCAGAAATTGCTCGTGCGCCAGGCTCAGTTGCGCCTTCGCCTGTTGCAGCGTGATCCCGGGTCTAAGGCGTGCCGCGACGCGGAGAGTGGGTGCGAGATTTGTGCTTTCCGGATCGGCGTGCAGAGGCAGCAGGAGCTCCGGTGCGCCATCCGCGACGAAAGCGTGATCGAGCACCCCGATCACCGTGTAGGCTTCGCCACCCAGAGATAGGGGCCTGCCCACCGGGTTGCGGTTTTCCGCAAATCGCCGATGCCATAGCCCGTCGCTGATGACGGCCAGGTGCGGTCCTCCAGGACGATCTTCATCCGGTGTGAACGCGCGTCCCATGTGGATGCGCGCACCAAACAGCGGAAAGTAACCGGCCGAAACGTGGATCGCCCGTAGCTGCTCGGGTGGTTCGACTCCGGTGAGATTGATCCCCCTTACAGCCCGGTCATACGCTGCAATCTCGTTGAACGATTGCCGCAGCTCGCAAAGAACGTTGAACTCGGGGACGGAAGCAGTGTTTGCGTTCCTGCCGGGAGCCCACCCGGGGGAGAACAACATGAGCTGGACAATGCGCTCGGGGTCGGGATAGTGGAGCGGTTCGAGCAGCACGGTGTCGATCACGCTAAAGATTGCGGTGTTCGCGCCTATCCCCAAGGCCAAGGTCAGCACTGCCACTGTCGTAAAACCTGGAGCCTTGGCCAGCATCCGCAAACCGTAGCGAACATCCTGGATGGCGTTCTCAACGCCGTTGACCCGCCGCATATCGCGGCACTCCTCTTTGCGCTGCGTGATGCCATCCATCGCACGCAGGGCGGCCAGGCGAGATTGGTCGGGGGTCAGGCCCTGCGCGATGTATTCCTCGGTTTTTCGTTCGAGAGATACTCGAGCTCTTCATCGAGATCGCGTTCGACCTGCGGGCTCCGGAAGATGGATCGCAGGCGCAGCGGCACGGTGTAGAACCAGTGTTCCAGGCGCATCTCATGCCTCCTTGAGCCGCACCACTTGCGTGATGGCATCGGAGAGGCGTGCCCAGTCCGCCGCCTCTTTCTGTAGCTGCCGGCGACCCAAGCGAGTCAGCGAGTAGAATTTCGCCCGCCGGTTGTTCTCACTGGGCTTCCACTCCGCCGTGATCCACCCCTCCTGTTCCAGCTTGTGCAGGGCGGGATACAACGATCCGTCGCTCACCTGCAAGACGTCGCTCGAAACCTGTTTCAGGCGCTGCCGAATGGCCCAGCCGTTGAGAGGTGCCAGCGCCAATATCTTTAGCAGAAGCAGGTCCAGGGTTCCCTGTACCAGGTCAGATGGTCTGCTCAAGCCCCCTCCTATCGGTTACCGAGCTAGAATACACCGCCTCCCCTCGGTAAGCAAGAGGAAAGTTTGAGGAAAGTTTGCGGCCATCATGCTGGGGAGGCCAATTCATGTCCCGACGGCCCGGTGTCCCGCTCAGGGGAGGTACATTCTTCGGACCCTTCAACGATTATGGACTGGGTGTACCTGCGCCAGACGGGCACGATCCGGCGGCGAGCGAGCAAGGTGCTGCTATGACGGAACCACAACTCTCCGTTCGCGATCTGAAGGTGGAATTTCGAACCAGTGACGGCGTGGTGCCCGCCGTCGAAGGCGTTAGTTTTGATCTCGCCGCCGGGCAAACCTCGGCATCGTGGGCGAGTCCGGATCCGGAAAGTCGGTGACCAGCTTGGCCATTCTGCGGCTCCTCGCGGCTACAGGCCGAATCTCCGGCGGATCCGTCTGGTTCGAAGGGAAGGACCTCGCCGCTCTCGATCGCAGCGCGATGCGCGCCATTGAGCGACGAATGGCGCGGCGCTGTTCGCGGGCCGGGGAAAGCGAATCGGGATGGTCTTTCAGGATCCCATGACGTCGCTGAACCCTTTCCTCCGCGTCGGCGAGCAAATCATGGAGATCACCCGGTTTCATCTGGGGCACGGCCGCAACGAAGCGGCGCAGCACGCGGTGAAGATGCTCGAAAGCTGCTCACGGTGGAAGGCCCGATGAGCGCGAGATTTGAGTGCGGCCTGGATACCGGCGGGGGTGTGGCCGGCGGCCAACTCTTTTGCACCTTCGCCCTGCGCGGGACGCTGCCCATTCTGGCCGATCCCTATGCCGCCAATTTTGAACCGCTGCCCCAGCCCCGCGTGAACGCGCAAGTCGTAGTGGGCGCCACCTGGGCGGGTAGCGAAGATCCGGTCGTGGTCATCGAGCTTGGAAGTTCGGCCGAGCAGCCGCGTGCGCTGCTGAATTCGCTGCCGCCGCTTGACGATATTCTGGCCTTTCGCGGGACGCACTCGTCCCGGCGCGCGATTGCCAACAGCATTTTCCGCCAAAGCGTGACCCACTGGCTGTTGGACGTGTCCACGAATGCGGGGCAGTTTGGCGTGGCGTTCGGCAGCCATCGCGACATCGCTCAAGCGGCGATCGACAAAAGCAAACTGTATTGGTACGGGCTGGATACGCTGGTCTTTTCGGTACCCTCGATTCAGTGGGAGCCGGTAGCGGACTCGACCGGGCTGATGTTGACGGTAGACGACGGCGGCCCCTCCGCTTTCGCGGTCAATACCGTACGGCTGGTTCCGGTGGCGCCGGTCGAGGCCGCAGGAGCTTTTCTTGAAGCTTGGGGGGGGCGGCGAAACTGGCCAGGCCGCGGTCACGTTGCCGTTTGGCATCCGCGCTGTAATTACGGGTCGCAATCCACACCCCGCCGTGCCTTTGCCTCAATTTCCGCCTAAGATCACGCTAGAAGAACCGGCGATCGCTGGATTTCAGTCGGCGCCCCGGCTGCGTTTCGAATCGACTTCCTCCATTCGGCATGCCGGGCAGTGCCCAGCAGACGGATAATGTTTTCCGTGCGGGCCTGAACACCAACGTGCTGGCTTTTTCCGCGCAAGGCGGAGCGGACGTTGTGGGCACGATGTTCAACCAGTCGTTCCAATTCAACGTTCCGCTGCAACTCTACGACTGGTCCGGGTTTGGCGCCTCGGCGTTCAGCCATTGGATCAATGCAGATCAAACGCCGCCCAGCGTAAGCCAGGTGCGTTTCGACGTACTCAACGGGCGCACCAGCCACGAGGTGATTCAGGTTTCCGCCATTCTGTGGCCATGCCAGGCGTTTCTGGTCCGCACCATCACGATGGAGCGGTTGAACAACGCAGCGGTAGTGCGCCACGATTCCGGCTGGATCGCGTCGAGCGAAGGGCGCTTCACGTACCCCGGCTCCCTGTGTACATTCCATCGCGGCTTAGCAGGCTGCTGAAAAAGTCCCCGGACTACTTAGAATGGCACTTACCAACAGCCGCAAACTGTTGATTCTACGTTTGACGGAGCGAGACATTGGGTGCTTTCGGGCATCGAAATACCCTTTTTCAGCAACCTGTTAGTGGGCGGCTACACCAATATTCGCGAGATCCGCGATACGCCGCGCCTGATTTCGATTAACACGGCTCAGTTCCAGCCGGTCTTTTTCGACGCCGACCTCGAAGTAGAGGGAGTGACCCGAGGCAACCGCGGACCCGTCGTCCCGGTGCAGCGGCACGTGGGTTACGTTCAGTTTCTTCCTATCAACACGAACATTGCGCCGGGCGTGTTACAGGAGCTTCTGCGGCAGGAAGCGCCGGTCGGGGGGTCGGTGGATTGCGAGATCGACGTTGGCGGTTCCGGCATGAAGATGCAGATCAGCAAACTGTTATTCGAGACCGCGATTCTACCGCCCGGCATGCCCCAATTCGTACTCTGGCTCAACGGCATGCCGCAGTTTCCGAAGACCGGCGACTGGACAGCGGTGCGAATTCTTGGCGGTCAAACCACCGCTGTGGAAGCAGGCAAGGGCGTCCCCGTGATCCGGCAAGCCGGGCAGCCGTACCGGTTTTCAGAGCCGGCAGATCTCTTCAATCGGGTTAGTCCCGGCACGCAGTACGCCTTTCTTTTTTCCACCGGATCGAGCCGGTTGCTGTTGCCTTGCCCCGAAGTGAAGGCCGGGGACCGCGCGATCAGCAGCTTGTTCAAAGCTCGTTTGGCCGACCCGTGCGCCTTCGTGACCTCCAACGGCCTCTTCCCCAAAGCCGCGGCATCGCTCGAATTCCCGACGCCCTACACACTGGACTTCGACGCTCCGTTGATCTTCGATCAGCCTGCCGCCAAACGTACCGGCGAACTGGAACTGGTCTCCAACAAAGTGATGCGGCTCTACGTGGAGGGCAATACTCCGTTCGACGCCGCCATCAAGTCGGTGGACTGGAAGGTGGGATCCGCCGACCAGACCCTTTTCCTGGACTTGTTGGGCTACGTCAAACTCCTTTCGGTCACAGGCAAGTGGGCCGCGGATAGCGGCGGGGCCAAGAAGTTCGGCGATCCGGTGATGAAGTTGAGCGACCAGATGGATCAGGTCAAAGAGATCCTGGACCTGCTCAACAACCTGAAGCTGCCGTTCGGCATGGACTTTTCTCTGCGCATCGAGCCGACGGGAACGCTGGCGCTGGAAGCTTCCATTCTAACAAATCGCTTCGCTATGCGTTCAAATTCGGCGATTGCGGCGGCAGTTTCACCGACTTCACTCCGCTGGCGGCCAGCGTGGCGAGGAACGCGGTCGTTGAACAGCGGGTCGCGTCGTGAATGAGATATCTCTTGTCCGTCAAGAAGCGGTCACCATCTTCAGAGAGGTTGCGGGCGACCTGATCCATCCAGATTCCATCTGCCTCAGTAGCGATGCCTCCGATCCAAGCGCCGCGTCGAAAGGTCGATCAGAAAGAGCACCCAAAACCGCGTTAGGTCCGATCGTGTCCACACCTCGACGGTGAAGAAATCCGCCGCGACCAGCACGTCCCAATGTCGGCGCAGGATCCAGGTGGTCTTCTGGCTCCGCTCCGGCGCCGGTTCGATCCCGTGCTGCTTCAGGATATTCGCGACGGTGCCGCGACCAATCATGTGCCCCAAGTTCGAGAGCGCCCCAAGCATCCGCCGATAGCCCCAATCCCGATTTTCCGTTGCCAGGCGCATCACCAGGGTCTCGACTTGACGGAGGGTTCGGGGGCGACCGGGACTGCGTTTCTTGCTGCCATCGTACTTTTGAGCGATCAGCCTCCGATGCCATCGCAGAAGCGTTTCTGGCGAGACGATCGTCGCGATTTCTTGAAGAACGCCTCGCCCGAGCCCCTTCGCCTTGGCCGCGAGACGTCGACGTTGATTGTCATTCAGACGCAGGCGCCTGTCGCCCAACTGCTCGCGGAGTACTCGGTTTTCCTCCCGCAAGTAATCGATCGCGTCCCGCTGGTGCTGACCCAACCATCCGGCGACTGAAATCAGCAACAACCGGAACGGATCGAAGGTTGCGCACATTCCGACAGCATACTGCCAACCGCACTGTTACGGGCTGGCAAGCCCTTCCGGTTGAACGAGATCGAGTTCTTGGACATTACGGGGTTACGCGGAAGCCGCTACTTTCAACGGAGTTCTGGGCGTTTCCGCCGCCTATTCCTACCCCTCCTTCTCTTCCTTCACCAGCAACCCGAAACTCGCCGCCCCCAACAGACACGCCACGCTCGCCGCGATGAACGCCGCCGTGAATCCCCCGGTCCGGGTCACCAGCCAGCCCGTGAGCATCGGGCTCACGATCCCCGCCACGTTTCCGCACGCGTTCTGCAACCCCGTCCACCGTCCCGCCGCCTCCGGTCCCGCCAGCGTCTGCGTCAGCGAAAAGAGATTCGACGCGTAAATCCCGAACGTGAAACACGCCACGAACAATCCCGCCACGGCGAACTCCACCCGCGGCAACAGCACCAAAGGCAGAACCGCCGACGTGATCAGCAGTCCCGTCACCGGAAACGCTTTTCGCACCCGCACCGCCCGTCCGCCGCGCGCGATCCAGCGGTCCGCCAGAATCCCGCCCCCCATCGACGAAATCGCCATAAACGCATACGGCAAAGCGCCCCACAGCGCCACGCCCGTCAGCGTGAAGTGGCGCTCCCGAACCAGGTACGAAGGCAGCCATGACAGCAGAAAATACCAGGCGTAATTGGCGCCGCACAGCCCGCCGCACGTGCCCCACATCGCCCTGCGGCGCAGCAGGTCGCCCCAACTCGGCGCCGCAACCTCCTGCCTGGCCGCCTGCGTCGCTACCAGCACCCGAGGCGCGCGCAGCAACCACGGCACGAGCCACAGCAGCCCCGCGCCGCCCGTGATGAGGAACAGCCCGCGCCAGCCGAGTCTCGCCGCCAGCAGCGCCCCGCACATCGTCCCCGCCGCCGGCCCCAGCCTCGCGCCCAGGTCCACCAGCGAATTCGCCAGCCCCCGTCGATGCTCCGGAATCACCGCCGCCAGAATTCGCGAGCTCGCCGGGTACGTCACCGATTCGCCCAGCCCCAATAGCAGCCGCATCGCCAGCAGCCCGCCGAACGTCCCCATGAACGCCGTCCCCAGCGTCGCCAGCGACCACAGCAGGAATGCCCCCGCGTACACCCACCGCACCTCGATCCGGTCTACCAGCCATCCGGCTCCAATCTGGAATGCCGCGTACGTCCAGAAGAACGCCGAGAGCAGCAGCCCGACGCTCCACGTCGAGAGCCCCAGTTCCGGAGCCAGAATGGGCGCTGCCACCGCCAGGTTGCCGCGGTCGAAAAAGCTGATGATCATAACGATCACCAGCAGCGCCACCAGGCCCCATGGAAGGCGCTTCGCGCCCGGCGCCGATACCGACGTCATGAGAGCCACCTCTTTCCTATGTGCTGGCAGCCAAATCCTCACAATGTTCAGCTTGCTCCGGTGGGGCAGGCAATCTTGGCTGCGGACCCGCTTCAGCGGGTCCAGCCGCCTGCATAAGGCGGCTACTGCTCTCTAATTCCCCCGCCCGCCCCGGCCGCCACGCCCGCCTCGTCCCGGCGCCTGGGGCGGAGCCGGACCCGTATACGTCAGCCGCAGCCCCCAATCGATATTCGACGGGAAGTCCGGCAGCATGATGATGCCGATCACGCTCGACCGCAGCGATCCGCTGCCCGCCTCCTGAAACGTCCCGTTTCGCGGATCGTACCACTCTGCTTTATACAAGCCGCTCAGCTTGGCCCCGCGGATCTGGCTTCGCGGACACTCCTTCTCGAAATACGCCAGGAAGATGTTGCGGTCCGCCGTGCGCGCGCAGTACGCCCAGCCTTCATACGAGCGGATATCATGCGTCTTGTTGGGCGACACCAGGTCGGCATTCGGAACCAGTTCCTGGTAGCGATTTCCGATCGACAACGCGAACGTGCGCAAATGTTTCATCTGCGCCGCCGAGTTCCACTGGAACGCGTCCCACATCTTGATCGGCGCCGCCGCCTCGATGTCCGCTCCCCAAATGCCCTCCGCTCCGTACACGTGGCCCGCCAGCCCGCCGGATAAAAAGTTGCCGTACATCGACGAGCGCACGAACTGATCGTCCTTCTCCGTGCCCCCCGGCGCCCCGAACTGATAGCCCCGCCCGCCGTTCAGGCCGCGCGCGTCCACATATCCCGAATAGTACGGTTCTCCGTTGAGTCCCGGCTTCGTCGGCGTGGCGTGAAAAATCTCCGTCAGGTACCAGTAGTTGTTGTGCTCCCGCATGTTGCCCGTCTGCTGCAGCGTCACCCACGAATCGTCGCCCCAATTCTCCAGCGTCGAAGGATTCGCATTGGCCGAGAGCAGCGTTCCGAACGGCGGCGGTCCGTACTTGTCCATCACCGTCTTGATCGCCGCCGTGAAATCGTCCGGCGATACCGACTGGCTGATGATGTCCAGGTGGATCGGGCTCAACACCGTGTTGTTCGCCTGGTAGCGCGAGAAGACGTACTCAATGAACCGGGCATACGAATCCGGCCACTTGTAGTACTTCTTCCACAGCATGCTCGCGTCGCGCCGCGAAGTCTCGATGAACGGCACGAATCCCTGTTCGTTCAAATAATCGATCTTGCGATCGACATATTTGAAATACTCCGGGTTCACCCGGTCCACGTCCGGAAACATGTTCTCGTAGCCCGGCACCTTCCCCGGAAATACGAACGGACGCCCGCCCTCGTTGTCCATGTTCTTCGCGCTGCCCGTCCCGAACTCCAGCCACGCCGACCGCACCGTCGTCCGCTCCGCATCGTTCATCGACACGTTCCACGGCTGGCCGTCCGTCATCCAGTTGGGAAACGCGGCAATTACGTTGACCCAGTTGTATCCCTGCGCCTTGCGATAGCGGATGTAGTCTTTGAATCCCGCCGTCGGCCCCATCGGACGCTCCTGGTCGTCGTCGTACCACTTGAACCGGTTCGTCCCCGCCGCGTACCACGTGTCCCCGATCACGAAAAACGGCGTGCCGTCCGCCTGCTCCAACGCATGCTTGTTCGCCGTCGGCCGCAGGAAGCCCCGCCGCAGCGGATTCTTCTGCTTCTCCTCCTCCGTCCAGGCGATGGCCGTGAATGACCCGCTCTTCCCCGCTAATCCCTGGTCCGCCGGAGTCGAGCCGCTGCGCCACGTCCATTTCCCCGGAGCCGTCGCCAGCACGCGCACCCGGAACGTCTTCTCCCCGTCCCAAAAACCGTAAACCCGTTTCTTGAATCCCGGTCCGGTCAGATCCACCCACACCGTCACATCCGTGTACGGATTCGCAAACGAACCCGCGGAAGTCAGGGTAAGCTCCTGTTTCTCCCAAACATGCACGGCGGCCGAGGCGGGTGGGGCGAAGGCGGTAGCCAAAACCAGCGGTAGAAAAACCGAAACCGCTAAGCGGATCTTCATCATGGGCGGTGCTCCGTACTCCTGAATATCAGATCTCAACACCAATTATGCAAGCACATCAGCCTGCCGCTTGACATCATATCAAATATACGATATTCTCAACCCGAAATCTGAAAGGTTACGATGCGGTGAATGAGCGGCCGCCGCATCGGGAGCATTCGCAAGTGCCGTCAAATCATGAGCCATCCGTCCGTTCGCGCGGCTGGCTCGAACCCTCCACGGAGCAGCGACAGGCGTTTGGCCTGTCCGGGAAAAAAGGACCAAATCCGGTATGAGAAAAGTCACCTTGTTCGTGATCGGGGCCGCGATGGCTTGGGGGCAAGCTAACCAGCAGAACAGGCCTGCTCCGCCGCCGTCCCATCAATATTTGAAAGCGCCCGTCTACACCGCGGAACAGGACTCCGCGATGTTGAAACTCTACGAAGGCCTGCGCGTGGCTGATGTCATCGACGGCCTCGACGCCGTCGGTTTGCCCGAAGTCACCATGATGGACAAACACATCCGGCCCCTGTGGCGCGATGAGCAGAAGATCAGCCATCGCATCGTCGGAATTGCGTTGACCGTCCGCCTCGTGCCCGCCCAGGACACCGTGCCCCGCTTCGCCTCCCACGCCGAAGAGGTCACATGGGAAACCCGGCTCTGGGGTCCGCCCCAGGATCTGCGCGCCGATACCGGCCGCGGCCCCAACTACGGGGGCCTCATTCGCCCCGGAACCATCATGGTCGTTGACGGCCAGGCCCACGACAACGGTTTCTGCGGCTCTAACAATGCCATGACCTGGACTGGCATGGGAATGCGCGGTCTCGTCGGCGAGCGCGTCTGCCGCGATACCGATGAACTGACTCTCGCCCGAATCCCCGTCTATCAGGACCCCATGCAGGCCCCCCGCGGCATCAATCAGGGCCGCATGTGGGTCGAGTCCTATAACCAGCCCGTGGTCGTCGGCGGCGTGCTCGTCATGCCCGGCGACGTCATCGTAGCGGACAATGACGGCGTCGCCGTCGTGCCCCGCGCCAAGGCTGAGGACGTCGCCAATGTCGCCCGCTGGGTCTACCTCAACGACGAGGTCTCGCGCGGAAAGATCATGGATCGCATCGGCAAGCCCCGCGATTGGACGGTCGAAGGCCACAAGGCTCCCCCGCCGCCCAGCGACAAGCCGTTCAAGAAGTAACTTCCAAGGACGCTCTGACGGGGCGGGCCCTGATCCCGCCTCGCCGCGTGACCCGGTAGTCACACTGCTTTTGGACTGCGCCTTGGAAGCGCGCGCTTCCGGACGTAAACCTTTTTTCGAGCAATACGTTAGGGAGATCTGGCATGAGATTTAGAACCATGTTGTTGCCCGTCATCGGGCTTTTTTGCTCCTTGTTTCCCCTGGCCGGCCAGGAAGCGCGGGGCACACTTCTTGGGCGCGTCGTCGATCCCACGGATGCGGTGATCATCGGCGCTAAAGTAGACGCCGTCAATACCGAAACGGGCGTGCATTACACCTCTACCACCAACGGAAGCGGCGACTACATCCTGCCCTTCCTGATGCCTGGCGGTTACACCCTCACGGTGGAGAGCAAAGGTTTCAAAACTTACTCGCGCGCCGCCATCGCCATCCGGCAAAGCGACCGCGTCACCATGGACGTGAAGATGGAGGTCGGCGACGCCTCGCAAAGCGTCCAGGTGACCACCGAGGCGCCGATCCTCGATACTTCCACCGCCTCCATGGGACAAATCATCAGTTCCCAATCCATTGCCGACCTGCCCACTAAGGACGGCATGGTGCTGGTGTTGGCCACCCTCTCGCCCGGCGTGCTCTTCACCCCCGAAAACGCCGCCTACGTCCGGCCCTTCGATACTTCGTCGCCGTCCACCATGTCCATCAACGGCACGCGCAACGGCAGCAACGAGTTCATGGTCGATGGCTCCAGCAATATGCAGGGCACCCAGATCGCCTATTCGCCCCCGCAGGCGGTTGTCGGTGAGTTCAAGGTTCAAACCTCCACCTTCGACGCCGCCTTCGGCTTCATGCCCGGCGCCGCCGTCAACATGACCTTGAAGTCCGGCACCAATACGCTCCACGGGCAGGCTGCCTATATCCTGCAAAACCCCGCGCTCAATTCCGACAACTTTTTCCGTCTCGCCGCCGGAAAACCGCAGAATCGCGTCCACCGCACCAGCGACAGCCTTACCGGTCCGCTCTATATTCCCAAGGTGTACGATGGCCGGAATAAGAGCTTCTTCACTCTCGGCTTCGAATGGATCTACAGTTTCGATCCTTCGCCCTGGGTCGTGGAATCCGTGCCCACCCCGGCGGAACGGCGCGGCGATTTCTCGAGCCTGCTGGCGATTGGTTCCCAGTACCAGATCTACGATCCGTTCTCCACCACTCCGGCAGCCAACGGTCAATTCAGCCGCCAGCCTGTCCCCGGCAACATCATCCCCCAGAGCCGCATTAACCCCGTGTCCGCCAACATGGTCAAGTACTGGGATGCTCCAAACCAGCCTGGAACCATCGATGGCACCAACAACTACACCATGGCCAAGAACTCCCAGGACACCTATGGCAACGAGTTGGTTCGCGTGGACCACAACGTCTCCGAGAAGGAGCGATTCTACGTCCGCGGCAACCTTACTACGCTGCAAAGGCCTGAGAACATCCGCCAGCAGAAAACCGTCGGCGAGAACTTCTTCCGCTTCAACCGCGGCCTATCGGCGGACAACATCTATATGGCGTCGCCGAGTTTCTTCATCGACGCGCGGTTTACCCTCACCCGCTTCTACTTCGGCTACTCCCCGTATCAGGACGGTTGGGACTTGGCGTCGCTCGGATTCTCGCCGGCGTTCATCGATTCCATCAAGCAACTCGACACCCGCGCCCTGAAGTTCCCCCGCATTAATCCCACGGGTTACTCCAATCTGGGCGGCGGCGACAGCGACAACAGCAACAATGGCGACGTCCAGACCACTTACAACACTTACGAAGCCGCCGTCAACCTCACTAACGTGATCGGGCAGCACACCATCCGCTCGGGCGGAGCCTGGCGCGTCTATCAGCGGAACAACTTCGATCTCGGCAGTTCCTCCGGCGCTCTCAACTTCGGCACCACTTATACCAACGGTCCGTTCAACAACTCCGCCGCTTCCCCCATTGGCCAGGGCTTCGCCAGCTTCCTCTACGGAATCCCTTCGGGCGGCTCCCTTCCCATCAATTCCGATTACGCGGAGCAGACCAAGTATTGGGCGTTCTACTCCCAGGACGACTGGAAAGTCAGCACCAAGCTGACCCTCACTCTCGGCCTGCGCTACGAGCTCCCGTCCCCCATGACCGAGCGTTTCAACCGCAGTGTCCGCGCGTTCGACCCCGCGGCATCGCTTCCTGTCGCTGCCACGGCGCTCGCCAACTATGCCAAGTTTCCCATCAGTCAGTTGCCCGCGAGTCAGTTCAAGGTGGCCGGCGGACTGACCTTTGCAGGCGTCGGCGGACAACCGCGCGAATTGTGGAATTACAGCAAGAAGGAGTTCATGCCGCGCATCGGCTTTGCCTACTCCCTCCGGCCCACCACTATTCTCCGCGGCGGCTACGGCATCTACTACGAGCCGTTGGGCGTCGTCAACCTGAACGTCAACCAGAGCGGCTTCAGCACGTCCACCGCCCTGAACCCGACCCTCGACAACGGCCAGACCTATGTCGCTACCATCGCCAATCCCTTCCCGGGCGGCTTCGCCCGGCCCGTGGGAGCCGCTGCCGGCGCTTCCACCTTTCTCGGACAAGGCGTCACCTTCTTCAACCCGGGCATTACGAACCCCTACATGCAGCGCTTTCAAATGGCGGTGCAGCAACAATTGCCCGGCAGGGCTCTGCTCGAAGTCTCTTACGTGGGAAATCGGGGCACCCGGCTCCGCATCACCCAGGACCTGAATCCCATTCCGCGTCAGTACCTGAGCACGCTGCCCACTCGCGATCAGGCCGCCATCAACTTACTGGGCTCCCAGGTCGCCAACCCGTTCTATCCCATGCTGCCTGGCACCAATCTTGCCTCCACCACGGTGTCGTTGTCCCAACTGCTCAAGCCCTATCCGCAGTTCACCGGCGTCAGCGCCGTGATGAACAACGGTATCTCCTGGTACCACGCCGTGCAGGTCCGCGCTGAGAAACGGCTTTCCGCGGGCCTTTCCACCCAGTACTCCTTTACTCTGTCGAAGTTCATGCAGGCCACCAGCTACCTCAACGCCACTGACCCCGCGCCCGAGCACGTCATCTCCGATCTCGATCACACCTACCGCTCGGTGGTGAGCTGGATCTACGAAATGCCCTTCGGCAAAGGCAAGCGGTTCGGCGCCGGAGCACCCACGGCCGTCTCCCGCATCATCAGCGGCTGGCAGATTCAGGGCGTCTACACCAACCAGACCGGACGCCCGCTCGCCTTCGGCAACGCGCTCCTGAATCCCGGAATGACGATGGCGGACGTGGCGCTTCCCAGTGACCAGCGCAGCATCCGGCAATGGTTCAATACCAGCGCCTTCAATCGCGTCTCCTCCCAGCAGCTCGGCTCTAACATCGTCACGCTGTCCTCGTATAACAGCCAGGTGCGCGGCCCCAGCGTCAATAACTGGGACTTGTCGGCCATCAAGAACACCCAGGTCAAGGAACGCCTGAACCTCCAGTTCACCGCGCAGTTCATCAACGCCCTGAACCACGCGCAATTCCAGGCGCCGAACACTTCCCCCACCAGCACGGCCTTCGGTCAGTTGACCGGGACCTACAGTTGGCAGCGGATCATCGAATTCGGCTTGAAGCTGGCATTCTGAGGAGAGACTAGTGACCATCGGATTCATCGGATTGGGCGCCATGGGCGCCCCCATGGCGGAGCGGGTGGTGAAGGCCGGTTATCCGGTCGTCACCATCTGTCACAAACGCCGGGAACCGGTGGACGCGCTCGCCGCCCTGGGCGCGCGCGTCGTCTCTACCCCGGCCGAAGTGGCGCGCGCCTCCGACATGATCGTCACCATCGTGCCGGCGGATGCCGAACTCCATGAGATCGTGATGGGAACTCACGGTCTCGTGGAGGGTCTTTCGCCGGGGAAGGTGCTTATCGACATGACTACGGCTACCGCCGGCAGTCTCATCGAGATTGAACGCGCGCTCACTCCGCAGGGCGTCCGCGTCCTCGACGCTCCCGTGAGCGGCGGCACGACCGCCGCCGCCCAGGGAACTTTGACCATCATGGTGGGCGGAGACCCGGCATTGCTCGAAGAGTGCCGGCCTCTGCTCGCTACCATGGGAACTCGCATCATTCACGTCGGTCCGGTTGGACAGGGTAAGGTCGTTAAGACGGTCAACCAGATGCTGGCCGCCACTCACCTCGTCGCTATCGGAGAGGCCTTCGCTTTGGGAGTCAGATGCGGAGCCGATCCTGCCACGTTGTACAGTGTAATTAAGGAATCGTCGGGCTATTCGAAGATGATGGATCTGCGCCTGCAGAATTTCCTTCTTTCCGGCTCCTTCGAACCTGGCTTCAAACTGGACCTAATGAAAAAAGATGTGAATCTCGCGCTTGATTCAGCCCGCGCGCAAGGTGTTCCGCTGCTACTGACTTCCGTTGTGGCGCAACTCTTTGCCGCAGCCAGTAGAGCGGGAAAAGGCGGCGCGGATTTTTCCGCAGCGGCGCAGTTTGCAGCGGACATCGCGGGCGTCGATCTGAGCGCGCCCGGCGGCGTGAAATCGGAAATCGGAACTGTGGGCACTCCATGAATATCAAATTAGAAAGTGCGGTTGATCGTTTTCTCGGCTTCGATCCGGCAACGCTCTATGAGGCCGCCGGTCGGCGCGGAATGGTGGATCCCGCGATCAAGCCGGCGTGGGCCGGAGCGCATCTTTGCGGCGTAGCGGCCACGGTCGAGTGCCCGCCCGCCGATAACCTCATGCTGCATCACGCGGTGGCCGCCGCCATTCCCGGCGTGATCATCGTCGGCAACCTCGGCGGTTACCTCCTCACCGGCGCCTGGGGCGAAATCCTCACCGTCGCCGCACAGGCGCGCGGCGCCCTCGGCCTTGCCGTCGATGGCGCGGTCCGCGACATCGAGGCCATTGCCGAACACGCCTTCCCCGTATTCAGCCGCGGCCTCGCCATCGGCGCCTGCACCAAGGAGCGGCCCGGCCGGCTCAACGTCCCCATCCAGTTCGGCGGCGTCACCGTACGCCCCGGCGACATCGTCATCGGCAACGTCGATGGCATCGTCATCATCGATCAGGACCGCGCCGACGAGATCTACGAAGCGGCCTCACGCCGCCAGGAAAAGGAAGCCGACCTGATGGCCCAGTTGCGCCAGGGAAAAACTACGATCGAACTGCTGGGGCTGCCCGGCATGGAGACTTTGAAGGCCGCGAAGTGAACCGTCCTTCAGAAGAAGTGCAAAACGCCGGGCCCGATACCGCCCCGCGTTTCTCGCCGGAGGACCTGCTCTCCTACTCCTGCACCGTCCTCGAGCGGCTTGATCTGCCGCCTGAGGACGCCCGCCAGGTGGCCGGCTGCCTGCTCCTGGCCGAGTTGCGCGGCGTCGATTCGCACGGCCTCGTCCGTCTGCCGGTCTACGCCAACCGCATCCAGGCGAAGGTCGTCAACGCGCGGCCTGCCATCCAGGTCGAATCGCGCTTTGCCGCCGCGGCGCTGGTAGATGGCGACAACGGCCTCGGCCCCGTGGTGGGTTGCCGCGCCATGGATGAGGCCTTGAACCTCGCCGAAAAATGCGGTGCGGGCTTCGTCGGCGTTCGCCATAGCAACCACTTCGGCGCCGCCGCGTTTTACGTTGAACGGGCCCTGCGCAAACGCTGCATCGGCTGCGCCGTGTCCAACGCTCCCCCCAATATGGCCGCCTTCGGAGGCCGCGAGCGCTTCCTCGGCACCAACCCCATGGCCGTCGCGATCCCCGCCGGCGAGGAACTGCCCGTCCTCTTTGACGCCTCCTCCAGCGTCGTCGCCCGCGGCAAAATCATCATGGCCGCCCATCGCAATCTGCCCATCCCCGAAGGCTGGGCTATCGACCCCGAAGGCAAGCCCACTACCGACGCTCCCGCCGCGCTCGCCGGCGCCGTGCTGCCCTTCGGCGGCCCCAAAGGGTCCGCCATCTCCTTCATCATCGATATCTTTTCCGGCGTGCTCACGGGCGCCGCCTTCGCCCTTCACCTCAACACCCTCGAGAACCTCAAAGCGGTTCAGAATCTTGGCCACGTGTTCGCCGCCTACCGCACCGACATGTTTCTACCGGCCGGCGAATTCGCCTGCCGCATGGACGAGATTCTGCGCATGCTCAAGGCCGCCGCTCCCGCCCATGGCGTGGATCGCGTGCTCGCGCCGGGTGAGCTCGAGTTCGCTACCGAGGCGCGCAACCGCAAGACCGGAATCTTTCTTCCCGAGGAAGTCGTGGCCCAACTCTCCGATCTCGGCGCCGAGGTCGGCGTTGCCTTTCCCCAATCTAAGGAACCCAGCCTATGAATGCCAACGTAGCGCAGTCGTTCAATTTTTTCCCCGTACCCACCGACATCCACTTTGGATGCGGCATCCTCCGCGACCTGCCGAACCGCCTGCGCGCGCTCGGCGCCGCCCGCCCGTTCCTCATCACGGACCCGGGCGTCGCCGCCGCCGGCATCCTCGATCGGGCCGCGAAGATCCTGCAAGCTGCGGAGTGCGAGTACGAGCTGTTCGACGGCGTGAAGGCCGATTCCGGCTCCGCCCTGATCGACGAGACCGTCGTCAAGTTCAAGGCCAGCGGCTGCGACTCCGTCGTGGGGATCGGCGGCGGCAGTTCTCTCGATACCGCCAAGGCAGTTGCCGCGCTGGCGGCCAACCCGGGTCCGGCGCTCTCCTACGCCGGGTTGCACAAGGTTCGCAACCGTCCGCTGCCCATGATCGCCGTTCCCACCACATCCGGAACCGGCAGCGAGGTTACCCTCTGGTCCGTCTTCACCGACGACACCCGCTCCGTCAAAGTCGCCATCGGCGGCACGATGATCTATCCCGCCGTTGCCCTCTGCGACCCTGAACTCACCCTCGACCTGCCGCCCACCCTCACCGCCGCCACCGGCATGGACGCCCTCGCCCACGCCGTCGAGTGCTATACCAACAATGCCTGCCAGCCGATCTCCGCCGCCCTCGCGCTCCAGGCCATCGAGCTGATTGGTTGCCATCTGCGTAGCGCCGTCCTCAATGGCCGCAATCTGCAATCGCGGTACGGCATGATGCTCGCCTCCACCATGGCCGGAATCGCCATGAATCCCACGCGGCTAGGCATCGCCCACGCCTTGGCCATGCCGCTGGGCAGTTGGGACCTCCGTGTCCCCCACGGCATCGTCCTGGCCGTCACGCTCCCCGCCGTCATGGAATTCAACCACCTGGCCGAGCCCGATCGCTTCGTAGATGTGGCCCGCGCCTTCGGCGAAGACGTCAGCCGCCTGTCGCGCCTCGAAGGAGCCGCCCGCGCCGTCGCCGCGGTGCGCAGCCTCGCCAACGATATCGGCATTCCCAGCGGCCTCGGCGCCTACGGCCTGCGCGAAGAGCACATCTCCCGCGTGGTTGAGGAAGCCATGCGCAGCGGTAACGTCCCGGTCAATCCGCGCCGCGCCTGCGCCGGAGACCTCTCGCAGATTCTGCGTCAAGTCATGTAGCCCTTGGGAGACGATCATGCACAAGCACGCCAATTTCATTTCCGGAAAGTGGACGCCCCCGGTAGACGCGAACTATTACGCCACCTGCAATCCCGCGCATCCCGATCGGGCTTTGGGCCAGTTTCCCTCCTCTGGCAGGCCGGACGTGGAGGCAGCAGTCGGCGCCGCCAAAGAGGCGTTCCGCTGTTGGGCGGCAACACCCGGCCCTCAGCGCGGCGCCCTGCTCTACCGCTTCGCGCAATTGCTTGAAGAGTCCAAATCCGAGCTCGCCCGCATCATTACTCTCGAACAGGGCAAAGCCCTCTGCGAGTCCGCGGGCGAAGTCGGGCGCGCCGTCGCCGAAGCCCGCTACATGGCCGGCGAGGCCAGCCGTCCAATCGGCCAGACCTTCCCCAGCGAGCGCGCCGGCTTCTCCTGCTCCACCGTCGCCGAACCCCTCGGCGTCATCGCTACCATCTGCCCGTGGAACTTTCCCGTCGTCACTCCCGTTCGCAAGATCGCCCCGGCCTTGGCCTTCGGCAACACTGTCGTCTTTAAACCCGCCTCTCTCACCCCCTGGTCCGCGGTCTTCCTCACCCAGCTCCTGGAAAAGGCCGGCCTGCCTGCCGGCGTCGTCAACCTCGTCGTCGGACCCGGCTCCGCCATCGGCGACGCCCTCGTTGCCGACCCCAACGTCCACGGCATCACGTTCACCGGCTCCAGCGCAATCGGAACGCGCGTCGCCGAAGGCGCCGCCCGCCGCTTTGCCGGTCTGCAACTCGAGCTCGGCGGCAAGAATCCCGCCGTGGTCTTCGATTACGACGATCTCGACAACGCCGCCCGAGAAATCGTTTCCGCCGCCTTCCTCTGCACCGGCCAGCGCTGCACCGCCCTGAGCCGCGTCATCGTCGGCGAATCCCAGGCCAACGAACTGGTAGATCGCATCCTCGATCACGTCGGCCGCATCAAAGTGGGCGACGGCATGGCCGACGGCATCACCATGGGACCCCTCGTCAGCAAGGCCCAGCTCGAAATCGTCGCCGGATACGTCAAGCAGGGCAAGGATTGCGGTTGCGACCTCCTGACGGGCGGACAGTCTCTCGTTGAAAACCCTGAAGCCGAAGGCTACTTCTACGCCCCCACCGTCTTCGACCACGTCACCCCCGAATCGCCTCTCGCCACTGAGGAGATCTTCGGCCCGGTGCTGCCCATCATCCGCGTCTCCGCCGCCGACGAAGCCATCCGGGTTGCCAACGCCACCCGCTACGGCCTGGCCGCCGCCGTCTTCACCTCCCGGCAAGATCTCGCCGCGAAATTCGAAAACGCCATCGAAGCCGGCATGATCCACCTCAATCACGGCACCGCCAGCCAGGCCCACGTCCCCTTCGGCGGCAGAAAAGACTCCGGCTACGGCGCTTTTTCGATTGGACCGACGGCTCAGGATTTCTATACTAAGGTCAAGGTCGTCTATGGCAAATGGTAAGACTCCGCGGAACGGCCAGCCCCAGGTCCTCGTTCGGCTCCCCGAGATCATCCAGTTAGGAACCCGCGTCTATCAGGCCCTGCTGAACGGATTCACCAGCGGCCTGTTCGAGCCGGGATCGCCGCTCCGCCCCGACGCCATCGCACGCCAACTCGAGGTCAGCACCACTCCCGTCCGCGAGGCCTTGCACCGGCTGGAAGGCGACGGTCTGGCGGTGAAGCTCCCCAACCAGGGCTGGTTCGTTCGCGAGCACTCCCGCGAACAGATCCAGCAGCTTTACGAGGTCCGCGCCGCCCTAGAATGCTTCAGCGTCCGGCTCGCCTGCGAGCGCATCAATGAAGACGAACTGGCGTGTCTCCGCGGCCATCAGGCAACCGGCCATGCCGCCCTCGACGCCGACGACATGGACGCCTACCGCATCTACAACCGCGACCTCCACGTCGCGATCCTTGACGCCGCCAAGAACTCTTACCTCTTCAGCACCATGGGACAGCTCCGGTTGCAGAGCGAAATGCTCATGGCCACCACCATCCGCATCGTAGGCCGCCCGCTCCGCGCAATCGACGAACACGAGCAGCTCATCGATCTGATCGGAAATCGCGATTCTGCCGCCGCCGAACGTGTTATGGAGCACCACATCCTCAGCGCCCTCGACGATATTCTGAAATACAGCATGGGCCCTACCGCGGCCCCTCCAGCCTGACCCGCCGCCAGGCTACGCTCCAACCCCACTCTGCGGCGCGAACCCCGTAGGATCAAGATACTCAAGCGGCCCGGCAGAATATCGAAGCAGGCCACCCAGGCGTTCTCGGCTTGACTCCGCCAGGTACGGTAATCGAGAATGGAGCTTGCATGAGAGCTAGCTTGCAGATTACCGGACTGAATGGCTATACGAAACTCGTCACCAATTCTGTCACCAAGCCGCTGGGAAACCAAGGCAATGCAGGGCAGCTGTCACCAATTTTGTTACCAAACTGAGGGCAATCCAGGGCAATGAAATCACTACTTTTGGGGAATCCAGGGCAATGGAGGGGAACTGAGGGCAAGTTTGGTTTTGGGCTCATAACCCAAAGGTCGGTGGTTCAAATCCACCCCCCGCAACCATCCGAATGCGCTTGGTTGCCGAGTTCCCGGCATTCTCACCGTACCCACCCAACAGATTCCACTCCCCTTCTGCGACGTAGTGGCCTTTCTTCCCTTCAACTTGCGGCACCATGCGGATCTCGCTTATGTGCTTTTCCAGTTCGGCCCTCGCCTTTTGAACATCCACATGTAGAAGTTGTCGGATGTCGCCAAGCTGCCCGGCGACTGTGTCAAGCATTTTGAGACACCCGGCATGAGAGTTTACTGACTTCCTCCCTTTGTCGTTTGGCTGCCTGGAATCGGCTTGTTGATCCAGACCTCCGAGGGTAACGGCAGCGGTCTTGGTGGCCGCCGCACGAAGCGGTCCAGGTGCGCTTGGTAAGCGACATCAAGCATCTGGCAGCGTTCCAGCACGCTCGGGGCCTCGCCGAAATGAACCATGGCCGGGGTCAGCAGGCCGATGCCCGAATTGCGATGCTCCTGGTTGTACCACGGAAAGAACTGCTGGCAGAAGGCGCGGCTGTCTTGGATGCAGCCGAAGCGATCCGGGAACTCCGGGCGATACTTGAGAGTGCGGAACTGGCTTTCCGAATAGGGGTTGTCGTCGGAAACATAGGGTCGGCTATGGCTCTTGGCGACGCCCAGATCGGCCATCAAAAAGGCAACGGGCTTGGACTTCATGACCCGGCCACGGTCGGCATGGATGGTAAGCTGACCGGCCGGAACTTGGTGCTTGACGATGGCTTCCTCGATGAATTGCTTGGCCAGTTCGGCGCTTTCGCGGGGCGCGACCATCCAGCCGACGACGTAGCGGCTGAAGACATCCAGGATCACGTAGAGGCAGAAGTAGGTCCACTTCACGGGACCTCGAAGCTTGGTGATATCCCAGCTCCAGAGTTGGTTGGGCGCGGTGGCCAGCAACTCGGGTTTCTGGTAGGCCGGATGCACGAGCTGATCGCGGCTTCGCGGGACTCTCCCTCGCTCGAGGATGCGGTACATGGTGCGGATCGAACAGAAGTACTGACCTTCGTCGAGCAAGGTGGCCTGTACAGCGGCGGGGGAGCGGTCCTGGAATCGCTCCTCATGTAAGACCGTCAGCACGTTGGCGCGTTCGACCGGGCGCAGGGATCGAGCCGGCGCCGACCGCTCCAGGCGCGAGTCCGGCCCGGGCACCGGCGATGCGGGCGGCGGACCCAGGACGGGACGCTGCCGATAGAAGGAAGCGCGGGCCACCCCGAGGACATCGCAGGCGGCCACCACGCCCACCGTGGGGGCCAGATGGGTGACGGCGTCCATCAGGGTTTCTCCTCGGGGTCCGCCTTCGGCAGGGGACACCCCAACAGAGCGCCCACTTTTTTTTGAACATCGATGATGATCTCGGCTTTACGGAGTTGCTCGGTCAGGCGCTGGTTTTCCCGACGAAGCTTCTGCATCTCCTCCTCTTGCGCATTGCGTCTGGACTTGGGGCCGCGCTTATGCGGGGTCAAACCCTTCAGCACGCCGGCCTGCCGCTCGCGCCGCCAGGTGACCAGGTGCGAAGAGTACAGGCCCTCGCGCCGCAGCAAGGCGCCGATGCCGCCGGGCTGAGCGGCCGCGGCATCGGCCTCGGTCAGGATGCGCTGTTTGTATTCGGCCGTAAAGGTCCGGCGTTTGGCGTCGGCGACCACCTCCGGGTCCGGGCGCGGCGGGGCAGGCGGCTCGGGCGCGACGGTTTTGCCCGCCCCAGCACTCCGGTCGGCGGCGGGCAAAACCGTAGGAGAAGCCGAAGAGATCCCATTGATCTTCAAGGTTGATTTCGTTTCTCACCCTGCTCAGTAATTATGACCGGGAGAACTGTCTCATCAATATTGGCACGGAGGGCAGCACCAGATGCGATGTGCCGTGTGTCGCTGTTTCCGCGGCGCCTTCTGGTCGGCCTCCAGGATTTCCTCGATCCAAGGAATCACCGCCGCCATTTTTGGCTTTTCCCGTTCCGCTGTCTTCCGTGGCCTCGGCACTGCGCTGTCGATTGCTTCGCGCACCATCCGCCGATGTACTCCGAACTTCCGCGCCACTCCTTTGATCGTCCCGACGCCGTGTTCGTACTCGCGCCGGATCTGCTCGAATAGCTCCACCTTGCTCTTCCTCCCGTCCAAGCCGCCTCCTTTCTGGGCCGCAAAGCCCAAAACAGGCTAGTCGGTTTGTGTCCGTCGAGAAGGGGCCAGATCAGAGCATCGAAGTGGGTCAGTTCAGAATAGCGAAGTCACGTCCGGTCACCAAGGTGAGATTGTGACCGCAGGTGCCGCATTTCAGAATTCCGGTCAGCAGGTATGGACTGGTCGAAGCTCGATGCGGCAGCCCCGGACGGCCGTTTTAGTTGTACATCTCTCCTACGACGGCGAGTCGAGCCTGGACACGGCCCCATAGCTCATCGTCAATGATGCGAAGGTCTGGCATTTCCATCGGCTCTGTCCACTGGTCTTCCGGTCTCAAGCGGCTCACCCGCTTGTTCGTATTGGGCCGCTTGCGGAACTCTCGGCGGTTCCAGACCAAGCGTCCGACGTAGAGGTCTCGGCGAAGCATCTCACGGATGCCAGTGGGCACCATGTCGCCTCTTTTCGGCCCTTTCGCTTGCGGGGCGGTGGAACGTGTTCTGCATTCAAAGCCATTGTCGAGTATGAGTGCCCATCTGCGTACATCTCGAAAATGCGGCGCAATACGACAGCTTCAGCTGATTCACTTGTTTGCGGCGTGCAGAAATTCCATCAGCGCCGAACACATTAGGTTCGGGCACGTTGTTGTATCCGTATGTTCGCCCGGACCACGACGCGCCGCAGCAGTTCCGGGTAGTCGGTTTGGGCTCGGGTACCGGTGAGTTCGGATGAGTTGATCGGTGCGAATGTTGCGGTTCAGCGGGAGTTGGCATTCCTCGACTACCTCGAAGGCGGCATGGTCCTTCAGCCGGGTGACGAAGTAGACCCCGGCCATGCTCCACCGGGCGAACAAGGCATAGTCGATATAGCCACGATCGAGGGCCACCATCGAACCGGGGTTCAGGTGGAAGGAATCGGCCAACTTCACGTCTCTCCGTTTTGCTTCGGTCAGCAGCACGTAGGCGGGCAGGTAGTCGTCATGGTCGAGCAGGACATGGGCTTTGACGCCGCCCTTGGCGCGGCCGAATTCGGCCCACGGGAACATCGTCAGGCACAATGAGATGGTCGAGTCCAGGGAAAGAAGTTTGTTCTTGAAGCGGAACTTGTGCTTTCGGCTGCCGAGCATCTGCTGGTCGCGGAACCGGGCCGAAGCGGTCCAGAACAATTCTTCGAACAGAGCGGCGGGGCGGTGTTCATTGGCATAGGACAGGGTCGAGCGGCAAGGCGCTTTGGCGATTCCCAGATGGACCAGTCGCCCCAGACAACACGCCAGACAGTTGCAGATCTCGCGCAGGGAGTCGGCGCGTCCCAGTTGACAGAACAGCATGGAAACGAACTGCGTCCAGCACGTAAAGCCCTTGGCGTCACGCTCGGCGGCGTGCTTCTTCACCAGCGCGGCAAACTCCGTCCGCGGGAAGTGGTGGAGCAGTTGATTGAACAGGCTTGCGACTTGTACGATTGGATTGCCCTCCTGTGGGCAGTGTGTGGCGAGGCACCGCCAAGGAACGGCTCGCCAACGTCAATTATAGGAGGGCACTCCTTCCTATTTCAGAGTGCAAAAGCCTGTTTTGGACAAGAGCGGACCCCAGGCGCGGGACACGCTGGAGAAATTGCGGACCGCGCTGAAGAACAAGGTCAACAACATCCTCTCGGCGCACGGCATCAACCTGGAAAAGGAAGCGCTGTCGAGCGAGAAGAAGGTCAACGAAGTCCTGGCCATGCGGTTTGATCCGATGGTGAGGATCGAGTTGGAGGTGATCGTCGAAGAGATTCGCAGCCTGAATCAGCAGATCGCCCGGCTGGAGAAGAGCATCGCCGATGAGGGCAGCAAACTGGAAGGGCACAAGAATCTGACGAGCATCAAGGGGATCGGGCCGCTGACCGGAAGCATACTGCTTTCGGTGATCGGCGACGATTTCGCGGATGAGGGCAAGCTGGCAGCTTAGGGCGCGTTAAGAAATAACATTTCCAATTGACAATGTTTCGGCAGTATTCTGGAGAAGTGACAGACCTCGCCGGAATCAAGAAGCGTTTCTCCGCTCTGAGTAGGTTACTGGATGAGCGTTCGCGGCGTTTGGTGGCTGGCGCCGAAAGCCTGGCGTTGCCAAGGGGCGGCATTTCGGCCGTCTCGCGGGCTACTGGAATCTCACGTCCCGTGATCCGACAAGGCATTGCGGAGCTAAAGAATCCCAAGACGGCGCTGATGGGACGCGTGCGTCGGCCAGGGGGCGGGCGCAAGAGGATCGCGGAGCGGGACACTGCCGTTCTGGTAGACCTGGAGAAGTTAATCGAGCCGGTTGCGCGCGGGAATCCGGAATCTCCGCTGCGATGGACCTGCAAAAGTGTGAGACGTTTGGCGGAGGAATTGGGCAGGCAGGGGCATGTCATCAGCTACCCAGTCGTGGCCGAGTTATTGCGGGAACTAGGGTACAGTCTCCAGGCCAACCGCAAGACCACCGAGGGTGACGGACAGCCGGACCGAAATGGGCATTTCGAATACATCAACCGCAAGGTGCACCGGTTCTTTGCCGGCAAGCAACCTGTGATCTCGGTGGACACGAAGAAGAAGGAACTGGTCGGGAACTTCAAGAATAGCGGTCGGAAATTACGACCGGAGGGGAAGCCGGAGGACGTCCGGGTACATGATTTCTTGATTCCAGAACTGGGAAGCGCTACACCGTACGGTATCTACGATCTGGCCCAGAACACCGGATGGGTGAGCGTGGGAGTCGACCCCGATACCGCGGCGTTCGCAGTGGAGAGCACTCGGCGGTGGTGGCAGTCGATGGGGCAGTCGGTATATCCGAAGGCTCATCGGTTGCTGATCACCGCAGATGCCGGAGGCAGTAACGGACCGCCTCTCCGGCTCTGGAAAGTGGAATTACAGAAACTGGCGGATGAAACGGGACTGCGGATCGCCGTGAGCCACTTTCCGCCGGGCACCAGCAAGTGGAACAAGATCGAGCACAGACTGTTCAGCTTCATCAGTCAAAACTGGCGCGGAGAGCCGCTTCTGAGCTACGAAGTCATCATCAATCTCATTGCGGCCACGACCACGGCGAAGGGACTGAAGGTTCATTCTGACCTTGCCTCTGGCAGCTATCCAGCCGGAACCAAGATCGAGGATCACGAACTTGCGGGAGTGCGTCTGAGGCGGGACAAGTTTCACGGCGACTGGAACTACAAAATCCATCCTCATTCCACCTGACATGGATAGTTTATTTCCTAACAGGCCCCTACTTCGGGATTGTGCCGCGGATTTCCAACTCCAACGAGACGGAGCGCTCGGGTCGCATCACCAAGCGCAGCAGCAAGCTCGGCCGAACGGCCTTGGGTGCAATGCGCGCTGATCGCGCAGCGGTACAGCCCGTATCTGAAGCGGTACTACGAGAAGATCAAGGCGCGGCGCGGGACCGGAAAGGCGATCATCGCGCTGGCGCGCAAGCTTCTGGGGATCATTTATCGCACGTTGAAGAACAACTGGGTGTTCGAGGATCTTCCAAATTTCGTACTGGCGGAGGCGGCCTGATGAGACGGAACAAATTCTTTATACCGCGCGCCAAAACGCGCGCTGTAAGGTGCGCGGGGCGCTGCCCAGGATCCCCGCCAGGGGGACAACTCCTGAGACCCCCGGCCCGCTCCCTTCTCACTTCGCGGCTCTGTGCGGCCTCCCGTTGGTCGCCCCCGAGCTGCACGACAACTTTGGAGTAGACAAACCATCATAGGAGTGGGCCACCTGATGCGGAAGGCCGGATTGCTGCTGATGATGGGCGTGATGGAGGAAAAGGTTCGCCAAGTGGCCGGCGAACGCTCAGTGCCCAACGCGGATCGGCCGGCGAATCGTTGGGGAAAGGAGCGCGGCTATTGCGTCGTCGACGGGCAGAAGGTTCCGATCCAGCGGACGCGGGTACGAGACAAGGCAAACCGCGAAGTGAAGTTGGGCAGTCATGAGATGTTGCAGCCCAGCGGACCGCTGAAAGCCGTGTGGGACAAAATGATGCGCGGTCTGTCGACTCGCAACTACGGGCCAGTGGGCAAGGATTTGCCAGCGCATACGGTGTGGAGAAGTCGACGGTGAGCGAGAACTTCATCGAAGCGAGCCGGGCAAAACTGAAGGAACTGATGGAGAGGCCGCTCGGCAATTTGCAGTTGTGCGCGCTGCTGATCGATGGTACTCCATTCAGAGATCGTCAGATGATTGTGGCGCTGGGTATCGGCTGCGATGGCCGCAAAACGGTGTTGGGACTTCGCGAGGGCGCCACAGAGAACACCACGGTGGTGAGTGCGCTGTTTTGTGACTTGATCGGGCGAGGGCTAGATTTCAGTTTACCGCATCTCTATATCCTGGATGGCGGCAAAGCGCTTCCGGCGGCCGTGCACCGTCACGTCGGCGAAGCCGCATTCATCCAGCGATGCCAGGTTCATATCGCGGGCCGAAACCCGCGCTTTCCAGAGGGGTGGAACCTCCCCTCCCGGGCAAGTCCCTATGAGCCCGGTAGCCTGGGGTCAGGCATGGCGGGGCAACCGGTCATGTCGAAGCAAGATCCGACACTTAGGCATCGTAAATAAATAACCGTTACAACTGTGTTAGTTGCTTGGATGAATCGTGTAGTTCCATTCGCCATGAAATTTGTCGGGCTTCAGATTGACATGGGAAAACTCGTCATCCGTGATGTTGCGCCCAACGGGGTACTTGCGGTGGTCCAGGCGGCAGGTCACGGTTAGGCCCTTGGCCGTCGTCGTCCCGGCGATCAGGCGCACCACTGTCTCGTAGTCGCGTAGCGGCTCCCCGCGCCAGTTGGACGAGATGAAGGAAAACAACCGGTGCTCTACCTTGTTCCATTTGCTCGTGCCCGGCGGGAAATGGCAGACCGTCAGCGTCAGCCCCGTCTGGTCGGCCAAGCCTTGCAGTTCCCACTTCCACAGCCGCAGGCGCCAGCCGTTGCTACCACCGGCATCGGCAGTGATCAGCAACCGCCGAGTCCGAGGATACAGGCGGTGGCCCTCGGCGCGCCACCAACCGCGGATCGAAGCCACCGCGAACGCGCCTGTGTCGTGGTCCGTGCCCACGTTGACAAAGCCGACGTTGCGCCCCAGCTCGTAGATCCCGTAAGGATAGGCGCGGGGCACCTCGGGACCGGGAAAATCATGTCCGTTGACCTTGTCCGCCGTCCCCGCTTTGCGCCACTGGCGGCCCTGGTTCTGGTAGTTGCCAATCAATTCCTTTTTCTTCGTATCCACGGAAATGACGGGCTCGCCCGCCCGCAAGGCGTGCTTGACGGCGCGGTTAATATGCCGGAACTGCGCGTCGCGATCGGGATGGTCGTCCCCTTCCTCGGTCTTGCGGTTGCCCTGCAGGCTGTAGCCATCTTCTCGCAGGAGTTGGGTGACTTTGGTGTGGCTGACCGGGTGGTGCTCGGCAGTCAGTTCCGCCGCCAGCGTGCGGGCGCTCTTGCAGGTCCAGCGCAAGGGCGACTGCGGGTCGCCGCGCGCCGTAGGCTCGACCATGCCGTCCAAGGCGGGTGCCAGGCCGGGATCGTTGGACGTCAACGTATGGCGGCCGCCGCCCTCGTGGCGAATCCGGCCCGTCGCCAGCGGTGCGGCCTGCAATTCCTCAACGCCCTTGGTCAACGTGACGCGCGACAGACCGCAAGCGCGGCTGACCCGCGATACGCCGCCATAACCCAGTTCTACGGCTTTGCTGGCGGCCACCAAGCGGCGGGCGTGTTCGTCCAGATGCGGCCACATGCCAGCAAAGTACTGGGCGAGTTGGGCATCGGTGTCCATGCCCAACGTAATAACACATCAGGAAAGTAGATGTAAATGTTATTTATTTACCATACCTTAGCCTCAGTACCCAGTCCGGAGGCACGGGCGAATATTCAGGCCGTACCGAAGCCGTACCGAAAGGGAATGTATGGCGCCGTCATGGCATCTCGAACGGGTATTACTGGGAGAGTTCCGGAATGGGATGGTCGAGCCTCCTGTGTGTGGGTGAAGACAGCAGCGGTTGTGGATGCGTAGGGAAGAGAAGCAGTCGTCATTTCCGGTGTTTCGAGCAACAGCGGGTTTTGCTGTCCTCGCCTTCATCGCTACGCTATGGCCTCCTCCGACTTCCCTACCCGCGCTGCGAACGACTTCGGCTTGCGCCTGATAAGGTATGGTAAATAAATAACATTTACATCTACTTTCCTGATGTGTTATTACGTTGGGCATGGACACCGATGCCCAACTCGCCCAGTACTTTGCTGGCATGTGGCCGCATCTGGACGAACACGCCCGCCGCTTGGTGGCCGCCAGCAAAGCCGTAGAACTGGGTTATGGCGGCGTATCGCGGGTCAGCCGCGCTTGCGGGTCTGTCGCGCGTCACGTTGACCAAGGGCGTTGAGGAATTGCAGGCCGCACCGCTGGCGACGGGCCGGATTCGCCACGAGGGCGGCGGCCGCCATACGTTGACGTCCAACGATCCCGGCCTGGCACCCGCCTTGGACGGCATGGTCGAGCCTACGGCGCGCGGCGACCCGCAGTCGCCCTTGCGCTGGACCTGCAAGAGCGCCCGCACGCTGGCGGCGGAACTGACTGCCGAGCACCACCCGGTCAGCCACACCAAAGTCACCCAACTCCTGCGAGAAGATGGCTACAGCCTGCAGGGCAACCGCAAGACCGAGGAAGGGGACGACCATCCCGATCGCGACGCGCAGTTCCGGCATATTAACCGCGCCGTCAAGCACGCCTTGCGGGCGGGCGAGCCCGTCATTTCCGTGGATACGAAGAAAAAGGAATTGATTGGCAACTACCAGAACCAGGGCCGCCAGTGGCGCAAAGCGGGGACGGCGGACAAGGTCAACGGACATGATTTTCCCGGTCCCGAGGTGCCCCGCGCCTATCCTTACGGGATCTACGAGCTGGGGCGCAACGTCGGCTTTGTCAACGTGGGCACGGACCACGACACAGGCGCGTTCGCGGTGGCTTCGATCCGCGGTTGGTGGCGCGCCGAGGGCCACCGCCTGTATCCTCGGACTCGGCGGTTGCTGATCACTGCCGATGCCGGTGGTAGCAACGGCTGGCGCCTGCGGCTGTGGAAGTGGGAACTGCAAGGCTTGGCCGACCAGACGGGGCTGACGCTGACGGTCTGCCATTTCCCGCCGGGCACGAGCAAATGGAACAAGGTAGAGCACCGGTTGTTTTCCTTCATCTCGTCCAACTGGCGCGGGGAGCCGCTACGCGACTACGAGACAGTGGTGCGCCTGATCGCCGGGACGACGACGGCCAAGGGCCTAACCGTGACCTGCCGCCTGGACCACCGCAAGTACCCCGTTGGGCGCAAGATCACGGATGACGAGTTTTCCCATGTCTATCTGAAGCCCGACAAATTTCATGGCGAATGGAACTACACGATTCATCCAAGCAACCAACACAGTTGTAAATGTTATTTATTTACCACCCCTAAGCTCGCTTACGGCGGCGGAGTCTCCGCCGACCACATGGGATCTCGACCGTTCCCTCACGCTTCCTTCCGTTCATGCCGGAGCGAAGAGACGGTGGTTGGCTCCCCACAAGGAGCAGTGATCTCGCCGCTGTTGTCCAACATCTATTTGCACCCGCTCGATTGTACTGGGAGCGGGAGGTGAAGGCGACGAAGATGGTCCGCTATGCCGATGATCTCGTGGTGCTGTGCCGATGGAAACCCCCGGAGGTGTACATGCCGAAGCTGAGGCAGTTCCCGGCTCGGCTGCGGGTGACTGTCAATGAGGACAAGACTCGCATTGTCGATGCAAAGAATGGTTTCGACTTTCTGGGGGTGCACTTTTGGGATAAGGTGAAGGCGGCAATCGCTCGTCAAAACCGCCCGTCGCTGCAAGAGAAGTTGGACCGGCTGAAGCCGATACTGCGGGGGTGGTCGGCTTACTTCGGCTGGCTCAACTCAGCCCAGCATTTTCGGAAGGTGGATCAATATGTCACGTGGAAACTTCGGCGTTCGTTGCCGGCCAAGCACCAGCGCAGACGGTTCTGGAAGACGCCACTGCCCTTTTGGAGGAAGGCCGGCCTGTACTCGACACAGGGTCGTATTGTGCATACGAGTTGTGCATACGAGCTGAATGCCGCCGGGGGAAGGCTCCCGGAGAGCCGTATGAGGGAAAAACTTCACGTACGGTTCGATGAGGGGGTGCTGGAGACGGAACCGCCCTGTAAGCGTGATCACCTTTGTCGCTAATTGTGGAAAAATGCCGTAATTTCCGGCTTTTTTCACTGGACAGAAGCAGCGTGGCATGTTATAGATAATCCGGTCCGGTAGTCTGACGTTCGGAGTTTGCGCCAGACTGGAGTTGATTTCAGGGCTTCACGGGGGTGAGTCTTGTCCATCAAACGCTCGCTTACAGTTTCCCTGCTGATGGTGCTCCTTGCCTGGGGCATGTTTGGCCAAATCGTGTCCAGCAACCTGCTAGGTGTGGTGACCGATCCGGCCGATGCCGCGATTCCGGGTGCCGAGGTGCAGATCAAAAACACAGGCACCGGCGCAGTCCGTGCCGCCACGACGGGTCCGGACGGAATCTTCCGAGTTACCAACCTGCCGCCCGGCACGTATACGGTAACCATTAAACTCCAGGGTTTTAAGACCCGCACGGAAAAAGAGCTGAGCCTGTCCGCCAACGAAACCCGCGATATGGGGCGGCTTCAGTTGGCCATCGGCTCCCTCACCGAGGAGGTGTCCGTCACCGCGACGGCCACCCCGATCCAGACGGCGTCGAGCGAAAAATCCTCGCTGGTAGACGGCAATCAGCTCAACCAGATTGCGTTGAAGGGCCGAGACATGATGGCCATGTTGACCCTGATCCCCGGCGTGCAGTCGACCAGCGTCGGTGAGACCACCACGGAGGGCTCCATCGGCGGCGTCAACGTCAACGGCATGGGTACGACCAAGACTAACTTTACGGTCAATGGCATCGTGGACCTGGATACCGGCTCGAACGGCACCACCCACTACGAACCGAATATGGACGCCGTAGCCGAGATCAAGGTTCTGACCACCAACTACCAGGCCGAGTTCGGGCGCGGCGGCAGCGGTCAGATCAGCGTCATCACCCGCAGCGGCAGCCAGCAGTTCCATGGGGCCGGCTGGGCCGTCAAGCGGCACGAGATGTTCAACGCCAAGAACTATTTCGAGAACTTCAACAATAACCAGAAGAGCACGTACCGGTATTTCGTGGATGGTTTCCGCATCGGCGGCCCGGTCTACATCCCGGGGAAATGGAACACCGACAAACGGCGGCTGTTCTTCTTCGTTTCCCAGGAATACACCAAGCAGAAACCGCAGACGCAACGGCAGTATTACTATATGCCGACTGCGCTCGAACGCGGAGGCGACTTTTCCCAAAGCAACGACCAGAACGGGAAACTCATTCCGATCTACGATCCTGCCTCGAATCGCTCGACGGTATTCCCGGGCAACATCATTCCCAAGTCCCTGATGAACCCGGCGGGCGTGGCGATGCTGAACTTCCTGCCGATGCCGAACCGCTGCGACATCGCCCAGAATGCCAACGGCAACGGCTGTTTCACGGAAGGCGATCCCACCCAACTCACCCGCCGGAACTACCTGGCGGAGTTCGGCGAATCGCATCCCCGCCGCAACGACGTGATCCGGATGGACACCTACCTCACCAACAAGCTGAACGGCTGGTTCCATTACATCAACGACTATGATTTCGATCAGACGGCCGCGAGCAATCTCGCCGCATTGATGGAACTCAAGGGCGCGGATGGCAAGTGGGCGCCCTATTCCGAAGACCACCCCAACCCGGGGCACGGCTACGGCGCCGGTGTCACGTATACCATTAGTCCGACCATGGTCAACGAGTTCACGTTCGGCAAGAGCTGGAACAGTTGGGACTATTATCCCCACGATCCGGCGCAACTCGACCGGTCCAACATGGCGAACCCGCCCCACTGGTTCAACGATAAGAATCCGAGTTTCAACAATACCGGAGTCCGGCCTACGCTCGCCCCCGGCGACCAGAACTTCTCGGTCCTGGTTCCCGGAATTCAGTTCGGAGGGGGCTCGACGGTGGGGCAGGTGAACACCACCTTCAACATGCGCCCCTACACGAACATCAACAACATCTACACCTTCAGCGACAACCTGAGCATCGTCAAGGGCGCTCACAGCTTCAAGACCGGCTTCACCTTCGAGCGCACCGGCAAGTGGCAGCAGGGCGGACAGGGCAACTACCTCGGCTTCTACAACTTCTCCAGCACTTCCGCCATGCCGCAGGACACCGGCAACGGATACGCCAATGCCTACGTCGGCAACTTCCAGCAGTACAACGAAGGCTGGCGCGTGATGGGCGATTTCTGGTTTACCGGCGTTGAGGCTTACGTCCAGGACAACTGGCGCGTCAGCCGGCGGGTCACGCTCGATCTGGGCGTGCGCTTCTATCATTTGGCGCCGCAAGCCAACGAAAACAACACCACGGCTGCATTCGTGCCGTCAACCTACGACGCCAACCAGGCGGCGCGGCTCTATTATCCGGGATACAACAGCGCCGGAAAACAGGTGGCGATCGATCCCAAGACCGGATACACCACGTTCCCGTCACTGGTCGGCACGTTTGTTCCCTGTTCGGTGGGCGGATATGCGTCGTGTCCGAACGTCGCGCCCGGCATGGTGATCGCGGATGGAAAAGGGTTGCCGCAATCGATGTTCACCGTCACTCCCGTCGCTCCGGCCATTCGTATCGGGCTCGCCTGGGACGTATTCGGCAACGGTAAAACCGCCATCCGAACCGGCTTCGGCCAGTTCTATAACCGCGGGGACGGCAACCAGATCATGAGCGCCAACGGGCAGCCGCCGCTGACTCTCACCAAGACCCTGTACTACGCGCCCATCAGCTCGGTCACTACGCAGGGCTCGAACGCTGCCATCACACCGATCGCTCCCACCTACAACACCATCGGCGAGCAGAAGCTGGAAAACATCATGAATTTCAGCTTCGGCATTCAGCAGAGCACCGGTTTTGGGACGGTGTTGGACGCTTCTTATGTGGGCGCCTTGCACCGCCATCTGCAGATGGGCGGCGGCGGAACGGGTGCCACGCCGATCAATGCGATTCCGATGTTCTCGCAGTTCGACCCGGCCAATGCCAGCCCATGGAACGCCAACCTCCCGGCATGGGCCAATCACGCATACGGGGACGACTTCCTGCGGCCCCTCGCCGGATTGGGAAATATCCAAACCCGCAATTTCGACGGCAGTTCCAACTACCATTCGCTCCAGGTATCGGTGCGCCGCGGCATGTCGCATGGCCTGTCGTACGGCCTCTCCTACACCTACTCGAAAGAGATGCAGATCACCGGCCACAGCCCCTATTGGCCGGACCAGTTCCGTAACTATGGGCCGTGGAGCTCGCCGATGCATATGGCGTACATCAACTACATCTACGAGGTGCCGAACCTCGGCAAACGGATGAACAGCAGGTTGCTGGGCATCGTTACCGACCACTGGACCATCTCCGGCATTACGGGCCTGCAAAGCGCGGACCGCACCTCCATCGGCTGCTGTACCTGGACCGGTACGAACGCCGCCAATCCCGCGCCCAACATCACCGGTTCGGCGGAAGGCGCACGCATGCTGATCACGGGAGATCCGATGGATGTTACGGGCGCACGGACGCAGTTTGCCGCCTACAACACGTCGGTATTTACCCCGCCGCAGCCGTGCAGTTGGACCAACCAGAACATCTCCTGCTTCGGCAACGCCGGCGGCTACAACTACATGTACCGGCCGACCAGCATGAACAACTGGGACATCACCTTCGCCAAGTTCTTCCCGCTGAAGAGCGAGAGGGGCCGCGGGTTCACGTTCCGGGCGGAGATGTACAACGCTCCGAACCACACCCAGTTCAGCGGCATCAATACGTCGCCGACCTTTGACTGGCCGTCGTTCCAGAAGGGCCAGATCGTGCAATCGAACGCGCAGTTTGGCCGCTGGACCAGCGCCCGCAACCCGCGCCAGATGGCCATGACGCTGCGCTTCGAGTTCTGACTCCAAGCCTTCACCAGAATCCCTCCGGGCCGCCCGTGGAACTCCACGGACGGCCCCTTTTGTTTTTGGGGGAATGCGGACTCCGGGGGGTGGGACAGTGGAACTCGGGCCCCGCGTGCCTGGCGCAATCGTGCGGCACTGCCACACGTGACGTGCGGTTCGGGCCCGCCGAGCCGGGTGAGGCTGGCCAGGGAGCGGGCAGGGTGTTTCCGCGTCAGGCCCTGCTCCGCCACGGAGACGCTCAGCGCATCCGGCCGGCCTCGGTCTTCATGATCTGCGCGTTCTTCCACGCCTGCTGCTGGTACGGGCCCGCAATCGCTGCCGCCTGGTCGCTGAACGTCGCGCCTTCCAGCACCCGCTTTTTGCTGTTGGTCATTTTGCCGAGATGGTAGTTGGACACGCCCAGCCAATACAATGCCGGCGCCGTCATCGCATCGGTGCCTTTGATGAGCGGCAGCGCCGCGCGCAATTCCTTGTCAGCCAGCATGTATTGGTTCTGTTCGCCATGAATCACGCCGGCCATCCAGTAACCCCGGCCTAACACGGCAGTGCGCTTGCGCTCCCAATCGGCAGCGGACATACCCTCCGGCTTGGAGTGCCGGTTCATCACGGACGTCAGCCGCGTGGCCAGGGCGGCCGCGCGGTCGGGCTGCTTGCGGGTCATCGAAGACTCGGCAAGATACAGCAGCAGGTCCTCGTTGTCGGGAAAATTGGCGAGCCCTTTCTCCGCAATCGGCAGGATCTTTGCCGATGCCCCGGTCTGGTTCAGCGCCAACAGGTAGGCCCCGTAAGCCTGGTCCAGATACTTGCTCTTCGGATTCTGCTCTTCAAGCGCGGCCACCAATTCGATCAGGGTCGCCGGCGGCGATTGTACCGCGGTGGCAAACAGCGCGTATTCGCTATGCAGATCGACATCTTTGGCATAGGTGAGCCGCTCGTTCCAGGCCGCCTTTTCGTCTTCACTCTCGGGCGCCGGCGCGCCGATCATTTTCGAGGCCAGCGTGTGCACCTCTGCCGCCAGTTTTTTCACCTGCGCGGCATCTTTGGATTCTTCGGCTTTCTTCAGGTTTGCAAAGGCATCGCTCAGATCGTCCGCGAAGGCCACGGTGGGGCCGGCGATCAGGAGCAGCGCCATGCTAAGGCAGGACAATTTCACGGCAACCTCCTTCTCCCGTTCAAGAACCGGAGTTCAGGTTCCTCAAACCGATTCTCCTCCAATGCTCGCCTTGAATCAATCCTCAACCGCGGCGGTCGGAGCCGAGCCGCTCGGTGCGCACCACGCCGGCGCCTTCGCGCACCACCACCAGACGATCCGCGGGCACCCCCGCCACTTTCTCGCGCCCGCCGTTCGGCCAGAGGATTTCGAGGTCCGCCCTGGTCTCCGCACCCAGCCCGAAGTGGAGCCGGCGGTCGTTCACCGAAAGATACGAGCTTTGCGCCAGCACCGCCTGCACCTGTTTGCGCCCGCCGTAGGTGGCCGCCACCTGCGCCCCAATGGCGCTGCGGTTGGACACGGTTCCGGCCAGCAGCACCTTGAGCCAGTGATGGGCGCCGCCGGTATCGTTGCGCAGCAGCGACGGCGGTTCGTTCATGTTCATCACCAGGATGTCGATGTCGCCGTCGTTGTCGAAGTCGCCGAAGGCCACGCCGCGGCTCGAATGGGCCTCGGTGACGCCCGGCCCGGCTTCCTCCAGGAGTTCCTCGAAGCGGCCCTCGCCGAGGTTGCGGTAGACCACTCTCGAGGTGCGGTACGCGGCGTCGGCCAGCTTCGCTTCGGGTTCGGGATACACCATTCCGGTGGCGAAGAACAGGTCGGGGAGGCCATCGTTATCGAGGTCCACGATTCCGGCGCCCCATCCCACGAACCGCGTTTCCACGCCCAGGCCGGCGCGCAGCGTCACATCGCGGAAAAATCCCTTGCCGTTGCCGCGATAGAGCGCCGGCGTGTCGTCGCGGAAATGCGTTTTCAGGATGTCCAGGTTTCCGTCGACGTCGAAATCGCCGATACCGAGCCCCATGCCGGCCTGCTCCTGGCCGTCCTCGCTCAGCGAAACTCCGCTTTCCAGGCCCTGTTCGGTAAACGTTCCATCGTGGTTGTTGCGCAGCAGGAGGCTGGGAGTGGTGTCGCAGGCCACGTAGATATCGGGCCACCCGTCGCCGTCGAAATCGGCCGCGGCGGCGGTCAGCGCATAGCCGGGCTGAATGGCCGCGATGCCGGATTTTTCGCTCACATCCGTGAAGGTGCCGTCGCCGTTGTTGTGATACAGGCGGCAAGGCTCCTGCGGCAGTCCGGCGGGGCCGCAGTACACAGGAACGGTGCGGTAGGCGCACGAAGGGTCCTTCCCGCGCGGCGGAGTCCTGGCGCGGTCGAAGACGGTATAGTGCGAAACGAACAGGTCCAGCCGCCCGTTGCGATCGTAGTCGATCCACGTGCAGCCGGTGCCATAGCGCGTGCCATCGTGAAGCAGTCCCGCGTTCCCGGTGACCTCGGAGAACGTGCCGTCGCCGTTATTGTGAAACAGCAGGTTCTGCCCCCAGCACGTGATGAACAGATCGTCGAAGCCGTCGTTGTCGTAGTCGCCGACCGTAATGCCGTTGGCCCACACGCTGCGGCCGAGGCCGGACTTCTCCGTGACGTCGGAGAAAGTGCCGTCCCGATTGTTGCGATACAGGCGGATGACGGCTTCTTTCGGGGTGTTCTCCCAGCGCCGGCCGGTCAGCATGACGATGTCGAGCCAGCCATCGTTGTCGTAATCGAGGAAAGCGGCGCCGCAGCCCATCGAGTCGAGGATGTAATCGTTATGCCCCAGTTCCCCGTAAATCACCGGCGCGCGCAGGCCGGCCGCGGAGGCCACGTCGACCAGGCGGGCGTGGAACGGTTTGCCTGAGGGTTTGCCCCGCGGTACCGGCTTCACGCCCCGAGAAGCCATGCCCCCGTATTGGGCGCGCAACGGTGTCCGCGCGGCGGCCATCGCGGCCGCCAGCATCTGTCTGCGCGTCATCGGATTACCTTTATAATAAGCTGTTCCAGTGAAACCCCGAGGCCACCGCCGCCGGATTCGAGCCGCGATCGTCGTTCTTTCCGTGGCCGCTCTTTGGGCCGTGGACGGCAACACGGCGATCCGCGAGGCCGTAGCCGCGTTCCGCCGGGGCGACCGCGCCACCGCGCAGCAGCATGCGCGCGAAACGCTTGCCTACCTGGATCACCTGCCTTCCGCCGAGGGCCACACGCCCGGCTCCTCGCTGCTCCGCTTGCAGGCGCTCTACCTGGCCGGCGACCGCGCCGCGGCGGACGCGCTGTTCACCCGGCTTTCTTCGTCCTCGCCCAAAACCGCCGCCTTCCAGGCCGCAGCCGGACGAGCCCTCGGCGGCATTGGCGAGTTCGATAAAGCCGAAGCGTTCCTCAGCCGCGCCCTGGCCGCGGCTCCGGGCGATTTTGGCGTGCTCTACGATCTCGGTATTGCGGCTTCGTACGCCGGCCATCGGGAGCGGGCACGCGAGGTCCTGGAGGCCGCGCTCCGCCAGCAGCCGGAAAACGTCGATGCCCTATACAGCCTGGCCTATGTCTATGCCGCGTTGCAGCAGAAGGAGTCCGCCGTACGCCTGCTGGCCCAGGCCGGGCGCCTCGCGCCGGCGCGCGCCGACATTCAGAAACTGCTGGCCATCGCCACCGGCGATATCGGCGCCTTCGCCGACTCGCTCGATGCCTGGAACCGCTACCTCAAGCTCGTGCCCGATGACGATTTTGCACGCCGCGAACGGGGCTACACCGCCGTCTGCAAGGGGCAGTTCGAGGAAGGCATCGCCGACCTGGAGTGGTTCCTCGCGCGTCACCACGACGACGCCGCGGGCCATTTCGAACTGGCCATGGCGCAAACCGAAACCGATCCATCGCAGGCCATGGCGCACTTCGACCGCGCGCTCGCCCTGAAGCCCGACTTCGTCGAAGCGCGCGCTGCCCGCGGCAGTTTCTATTACCGGCAGGGCAAGCCCGAGGCCGCCCTCCCGGACCTCGAATTCGCCGCTGCCCGCCGCCCGTCCGACGCCATGAGTCTCGATCGCCTGGGCCAGACCTATCTCGCCCTGGATCGCGCCGCCGATGCCGTGCGCGTGCTGCGCGAGGCTGCCCGGCTCGCGCCCGGCGATTCCAAAGTGCAGCTTCACTTCGGCCGCGCCCTGGCCGACGCGGGTATGGCCGCCGAGTCGAAAACGGCGATGGACCGCTTCCGCCAGCTTGGACCGGAGAAGAAGGTCGGCGTACCGGCCGGCCTGGTGGACTATCTCAGCCTCACCCCCGCCGAGCAGCGCGCCGATTATCGCGCCCGCGTCGAAACGGCTGTACGCACCAATCCCGCCGACGCTTCGGCCCAGCTTCGCTACCTGCAATTGCTGCTCGACGACGGCAATCTCGCGCAGGCAACCGCCACCGCGCGCGCGGTGGTAGCGCTCAAACCCGGCGCCACGGTGCTCGCCAGCGCCGGCCGCGCCTTGCTGGATGCGCGCCAGTATGCGCTGGCCGCCGAAGTGTTGCAACAGGTAGAGGGTGCCGACTATTACCTGGCGCGCGCGCTTACACTCGAGGCCGCGGGGCAACGCGAAGCGGCGCTGGCGGCTTGCGAGCGCTCGCTGGCGAGCCCGCCCCCCAGCCCCGGGTTCTATCTGCTGGCGGCCGCGTTCCTCAACCGCGCCGGACAGTCCGCGCGGGCTCTGCGCCTGCTCGAAGCCGCGCCCGAGAGCCGCGAGGTACTGCTCATGAAGGGCACTACCATGGAACTTGCCGGAAACACCGGCGAGGCCACCCGGCTCATCAACCAGGTGCAGAACCGCTGGCCGGAGTGGCACGCGGGCTGGGTGGCGCGCGGCGTGCTGCTGGCCACTCACCGGCAATGCGAAGAGGCGCGCGCCGCGCTCGCTACCGCGGTGGCCCTGGGTGCGCACAGCCCCGAGGTTCGCTACTACCTGGACTCGTGCGGCGCCGATGCGAGCCAGGCCGCCGCGCAAAAGGCCATTCTCTTCCAGACCAAGCGGCTACAGGACTGGTAATGGCGCGCCGCGTAGTCTTTGCCGCGGTCGCCACGCTGGTGGGCGTGTACTACCTCTGGGCCGTTCGCGCCTCCGGCACGCGATTCGAATGGGGATACGACCTCGACGGCTACTACAACTTCCTGGCGCGCGCCTTCACCGGCGGCCACCTGTATCTGCCCATCCAGCCGTCGCCCGCGCTCCTGGCTCAGCCCGATCCGTGGGATCCTTCCGTGGATCCGTCCATCAAGTGGCACGATATGGTGCTCTACGGCGGACGCTACTACCTGTACTTCGGCGCGGCGCCGGCGGTGCTCTTTTTCGCTCCCTGGCGCCTGGCGACAGGCCACGACCTGCCCCAGAATTTCGCCATGTTCCTGATGGCCTTCGGGGGATTCCTTTTCTCCAGCGGGGCGCTGCTGCGGGTCTTGGATCGATTCGCGGTGAAGCCGGGCCCGTTGCTGCTGGCGGCGATGCTGCTGGCGCTGGGCCTCGGCCAGTCGGTCCCGTACCTGCTGAACCGCGTGGCAGTCTATGAAATCGCCATCGCGGGCGGCTACTTCTGTCTTTCCGCCGCGGTGTTCTTTCTGGTGCGCGGCATCGGCTCGCCTCGCGCCCCGTATTGGCTCGCGGCTTCCGGCCTGATGTACGGAGCCGCGGTGGCGTCGCGCCCGCACCTGATTCTGGCAGGCCTCATCGCGCTGGCCGCGCTTGTCTGGATGTACGGACGGGAGCGCAAGTGGGAAGTTGTGGCCTTCGCGCTCGCCTTCGCCCTGGTCGGCGCTGCCATCGCCCTCTATAATTACGAGCGTTTCGGCAATCCCTTCGAGTTCGGCTTCCGCTATCAGCTTGCCGGTCCCGGCCAGAACCGCATCGAGCTGTCTGGGCACAATCTGGTGCCCGGCGCCTATTTCATGCTGCTTTCGCGGCCCGAGATGAGTCCGGTTTTCCCGTGGATGCGCATGGTCTTCCGGTTTCCGTTCGATTCCGCGGAACGCCATCCGCTGCCGCGCGATTACTTTGTGGAACCCTGTGTGGGAGCCCTGTGGGTGGCGCCCTTTCTGCTGGCCGCGCTCGTGATGCCCTTTTCCCGCGGCATTCTCTGGATCCCCGCTGCGTCCTCGGCGGCGATTCTGTTGTTCCTGATGTCGACCCACCTGGCGACGCATCGCTACGAGGTCGATTTCGTACCGCTCGCCGTCTTCACCGCGGTGGCGAATCTCGCGGTGTTCGTCTGCCGGATCTCCGGCCGGCGGCGCGCCGTCTTTACGGCGGCCTTCGTCGCGCTCATCGGATACACCACCGTGGCCAACCTGGCCCTGGGGTTTGAAGGCCCCTACGACGACATCCTGAAGGATCGGCCGCTGCGCTATGTGCGCATCGCGCGGTGGTTCAGCCCCGCACGCGAATACCGGCCCCTGCTCGACCCCGAAATCACGGTGGACCTCCGGGCTCGTTTCATTCCCGAACCCGCTGGTTTTCGGGAGCCGATCGTAACCATCGGCCACTCGCATCACCAGCTCTTCCTGTATGCGGAGCACGGCGCGGACATGCTACGCCTGGTCTCCCAGGCCGACGATGCGAAGGCCACCTGCGACCTTCCGGCCCCGGGGAGCGAACCAGTACCGATTCACCTTGCCTTCTCACCATTAACGCACGAGCTCACCGTGGCGGTGGGCGGTCAGGTCGTTATCCGGCAGGTGGCCGGGATGCTGATCGCGGCGCCCGCGCAGGTGGCCATCGGCGAGAACTTCAGCGATTTCGGGCTCACCGCGCGACGGTTCACCGGCCGGCTCCAGGTGATCGGGAAGCGGGTCGTCGAAACACGGCCATAAGGACCTCCCGGTCGCCGGCCCAGTCTACAGGCAGTAGAGATCGAGCGCGCCGCTCAGCCTGAGGCGGTGTCGCTCCAGTTGCGCCCGGTCCTCTTCCCTGGCGAGGCGGTCGATTTCCTGCACGTAGTTCATCAGGTTGAGCGCCTTCATGGTGGGAGCGATCGCCGACACCGCCTTGGGATTGAGACCGTACCCGGCGATGAACTCCTCCTTTTCGTCGATCGAGAGATCGTGCAGCGCCAGCGAAAGCTCCCATTCGGGAGCGAGGTTCGAGCTGCAGTTCTCCCAATCGAGAATCGCCGAAATGCGCCCTTTCTCGTCCACCAGGACGTTCTTCGGGCGAAGGTCGCCGTGGTTTAAGGCTGCGGTGCGGCCCTTGCCGCAAGCCGACTCCAGCAGCGCGCCGATCTTGTCGAGTTGTGGGCGCGCAACCATTCCAAAGCGCCGTAGGGCGCGCAGCCGTTTCTCCAGTTGAAACTCCCCGCTCAGGAACTCATTCCAGCTCCGCTGGTGTGAAGACGGTTCCGGCGACCGGTCGAACGCGGCGCCGAAGCCATGGGTCCGGATGCAATTGATGCGCGCCGCATAGCCTCCCAGGTCGCGGATGATGCGCTTGCGATCCGGTTGAAAGGTGGCGGGCTCGCCGGGCGACTTGCGAAGAATCATGTACGGCAACGGGTCGTCGCCCACTTCCAGGATGTCAGCAACGGGCAAACCCTCCGTGCGCATCCGTGCGGTGACCCATTGCTCTTTGAGAAACGGGTTCAGCTTGGCCCGGTTCTCGTTGAGCCGGACGATGAATGGTTCGGCTTCATGGTCCACCGAATACACGCGGTTGCTCTTGCCGCCCTTTTCACGCGAAATGTGGCGGACATTGCTCCCAGGTGGTGGCGCACGATCTGCCGCACCGTCTGGTACATCTTTCGCGGGTGGGCGACCGGCGCACGGGCGGCTTTCGCCATCAGTTCTTTCCTTCGAGCATCCCCGCGACCTCGAACAGCATCTCGCCCAGCTCGTAGGAGTCCTTCAGCCGGAGCGTGTCCAGGACCCCCTGGAATTCGAGAGGCAGCCCGCCCACCAGAACGGCGAGCCCGACGCCGCTCAGAAACCGGTCCAGTTCGGTATCGCCCGCGCCAATCGAAGCGCCGAGATCGAAATCGAGCAGTTCGGCCATGCGTTGCGCGCCAAACAACTTGTCCACGCCCGCTCGCGTAAAGAAGTTGTTGCGGCGCGTGTGCTGATAGGCCATCAATTGCTCCTCGGCCAGATCGGGGAGCAGGAACATCATGCAGATATCTTCCGCGTGCAACTGGTCGCGCAACCGGGAAAGTTCGACGGCGGTGACCGAAGACGCGCTCACGTATTTTTCTTGCACGCGCTGCACCTGGTCCGGAACCGGAGTCCAGATGACCTCGCCCACGCGCCAATCCCGCGGGTAGTAGAACAGGAGTGCTTCCCGGATGTCGTTTTCGAGCAGTTCATGCACCCCTTCAATCGTGCGCTCGATCTCGTCGTGGGGGAAAGGCCGCCATTTCCTCAAACGACATCTCCCCTTCGGAATCCTGCGTTACATACCCGAGCAGGCTGCCGTTCAACGCCACCGTAGGGATGGGAGCTTGGGAAACCCCGTACCAATCGCGGCCGAACGTGCGCAAGACCGATAGCGGGAAGCGGAGCGAGTTCAACGCGAAGGGACGGCCGCGATCGTGAAGGCGCCGGAAGGCCAGTTCCACGGGCTTGGGGATGTAGATTCGTCCACGGTCTTCATGGAGAGCGGTGCCGTCCAGATCGGTAATGATCCCGCCCTGCTTTTCGAACCCGGAACGCGCCAGGAATCGGGCCAGGGTCTCGCGTATCTCCTCGCGCAGTTGCGGCTTGGTTGATTGATTTTCAGACAGAGCCACCGGCTGCCTGCGGTGCATGTGTCACACCAAAGTCACACCCCATGAGCCGTTGAGGGAAGGGGATGATGGCCAAACGAGCGATCAATTACAATCCGGGGCATGAACAGAGCTTTTGGGAGTTCTCATTCTCTTTCCTTCGCTGCTGGCCGCTCAATTCGGCGAAATGTCCGCCACCAACGATGGAGGAGAGCTCTACTTCACCTCCACGCTGAAATTCAAAGGCCAGGCGCCCGAACGCCCCGAGTACCGCATTTACCATGTAACCGGCACCGGCACGGTCCAACTCTTTGCCGAACGCGGCAGCCTCGCCGAAATCCGCGGCCGCAACACCACCGTGCTGGGAGAGGGCGCCGCCTACCTCAGCGGCAATGCCCACTGGGCGCTGCTCACGCCCCGTCCCGGCATCCCCGGTCTGGTCCCGGCGGCCGGTCCGAAGGCCACCCTGATTAACCTTGAAACCGGCGAACGCACCAGCATTCCGGTGCCGCCCACGAACACTGCCAGGCCCCTGGCATCCAATGGCAGCGTCATCGTCCAGAGCAACGGAATCGCCCTGTGGCATGCCGGCACGCTGGAACCGACTGTTCTCTCGGGCGTCACTTCCGCTTGGGGACTGAACGACGACGGCAGTATCCTGCTCTACAGTTCAGTCACGCCCGGTACCGACCTGGCGAGCTTTCGTTTTCGCCTGATGGCGAGGGCCCTCGCTACCGGCCAGGACATGGAGTTGGTGGCAGGCAAGGAAGGCGAGGTTCCCCAATTTATGGGCGTCAGCGCCGATGGGCGCCACGTGCTCTATCGCATGGCAGGACGCTCGCTCGAAGGCCCGGCCTTCCTCTTGGATACCACCACCGGGACGGCTTCGGAGGTGGCGCTGCCGGCGGGTGAACTCGCCACCGATGGCACCCTCAGCGGATCGGGCAACGCGGCCTTCCTGATTACGACTGCAGGCCGGATCTTGCGTATCGACACGGCAGGCGGAACGGTCACCGAAATCGTCGCCCCGACTCCGTACATTCGCAACTCCTATCAATTCTCCCCGGGAACGCTGCTACGCCTGGAAGGCACGCTCCCCCATAGTTCCCAGGCGCTAGAAGGGGCCATCCGGCTGAACGATATCCCAATGCCCTGCTCTGGGTGACTCCCGGCGAAATCGCGGTTCAGGCGCCTTGGGAGGTGGCGAATCGTTTCGAAGCCGCGCTGCGGCTCGATCTCGACAGCGATTCGCCTCTCCAGCAGAATGAACTCGTCCACATCTTCGAAATGTCGCCGCGGTTTGAGGGCGCACCGTCAGCAGGGGTGCGGTTGCCCGCAGTCGGGATCGCGGCTGATTTCAGCCGCATCCTCACCGCGGATCCGCAACCCGGCGAGATCTTCCACATGTATTTCACCGGCCTGGGGCTCGTCGAGGGCACCGTCCAGACCGGCGAGCCGACTCCGATCGGGCCGCTGTTCCCCATCCGCGGAAGACTCGCCTGCCGGTTTGCGCCTTACACCACCGATGCCGAAACCCTGTTCGCCGGACTGGCGCCGGGATATGTCGGCCTCTACCAAGTCACGTTCCGCATGCCCATGGAGGCCAATCCCGGAAACCTCGCCGGCGGGCGCTGCACGGTGGTATCGCAGAGCGGGGGCGGTACGCTGAACTGGGGCACGCTGCCACCGCCACAGACTCCGTGACCGCCCGGCCGGCGGCCCGGCCTCCACGCTGCTACTTTTTGCAGATGGCCGTGATGAACCGCTGATCCGGGCTGCGGTATTCCTTGAGAATCTCCAGCCCGCCCTGCTCCGTAAGGAGCCAGCGGAAGGCCTCGGGATGGTAGAGATACTGGAAATTCATCCCGATGCGTTCGCCGCGTTCAAGGGGAATCTCCTGGCCGGCCACGGTCGCGGACAGGTCGCGCGCCGCACGGAACGAGCGTGTGATCAGATGCAGGCCATTGTGGCGCTCGTCGCGCTTGTGATTGAAGTGGAACTCGCCGTCGTCCTGTCCGATTCCGACGCTGGCCAGGATAGCGGATACAAACTCCCGTGCCGACGGTTTGTCGCGGAACCCCATGCTCACGTCGTCGAGGTAGACCTCGCCGTCGATGATCAGGCGGTCGGCGGGTTTCATGCATTGGGCGATGTACCGGATCTCGGCCAGGGGATCGAACGAGCCCATGGTGTTGCCAGACATGATAAACAGCCGCGGCGGCTCCGCGGCGTCGGAGGCGTAGACCAGGTGCACCGGGCTGGAGATGTCGGCTTTGATGCCGACCGTTTCGAAATCCTCGTCATCGGCGCCGGCGCAGGCCATTTCCAGCATGGCCTGGCTGGCATCGATGGGGAAATACAGGCACTCGCAGCCCAAGTCCTTCAGGGCCGTCAGGAGGATCCGGTCGCGGGCGCCCTCGCCGGCTCCGAAACTGATCACGGGCGCGCTGCGGCCGAAATGCCGCGCGAGATCGGCGGCGCCGGCTGCGATCTCCTTCCAAGTTTCGGTCAGGCCGCCGTACCATTCCGGGTCGGACGTGAGCGCGGCCCACTCCGCGGCCGAGCGGGGGAACCAGAAGAAAAACTTCTCCGGTAGATCGCGAGCTTCGATCGCCTCCACGAATTCCTGTGCGATATCCGCTTCGGTGAGCACCACTTCCACTTTCATAGAGAACAACCATTATGGCAGTCAGAAGCCCATGATTTGCATACCAGCATCCACAAAGATGATATTCCCGGTGATGCCGCGGCCCAGGTCGCTGGCCAGAAAGACGGCGGTATCGGCTACTTCCGTGGGGTCAGTGTTGCGGCGGAGGGGGGCACGGGTTTGGATGGTGTCGAGGATCGAGGAGAAGTCCTTGATGGCGCGCGCGGACGCGGTCTTGATGGGGCCGGCAGAGATGGCGTTCACGCGGATGCGGCAGGCGCCGAGTTCATTCGCCAGGTACCGCGTGGTGGCTTCCAGTGCCGCCTTGGCCACGCCCATCACATTGTAGTTCGTCACCACGCGGGTGGACCCGAGATACGTCAGCGTGCTGATGGAGCCGCCCTCGGTCATCAGCGGCGCCACCGCCCGGCCCACCGCGACCAGGGAATAGGCGCTGACGTCCTGCGCCAGCAGAAATCCGCTGCGGCCGGTCTGGAGAAACGGGCGCGAAAGGTCTTCTTTGTTGGCATAGGCCAGGCTGTGCACCACCGCGTGAACGGGCCGGCCGAGGTCCTGCAGCGATTCGGTGAGCGCGGAAAGCTCCTCGTCTTTGGTGACATCGCACGGCAGGACCGCGGAGACATCCAGGTCTTTCGAAAGGTCCTCGATAGATTCCTTCTGGCGCTCGCCGAGATAGGTCAGTACCAGCCTGGCGCCCTCGCGCGAAAACGCCTGTGCGATCGCGTAAGCCAGGCTCCACTTGTTGGCGATACCCAGGATGAGGGCGGTCTTGCCCTCCAGCAGATTGGACATGAACTAACTACTCTACCGCACCGGGATCGGAGACCCGTTCTGTGCGGCCGAGGGGTAACGGATTCCCCGGCAAGCCGTCGCGGAACATGCAATGCCGGTAAGATTAGCGGGCCTCAAATGATCGGCTACCGCAGCGCCACCGGCTTGCCGCCTTCCTCCTTGCTGCGCAGGGCGGCGTCCATGAAGGCGAACATTTCCAGGGTCTCGTCGTTCGGAACCGGAGGTTTGCCGGTCTCGAAAAACTTCACGATCTCCATCACCAGCGGCCGGTAATCGGCGGCGTCGCCCGGTTTGGGGTGGCTCTCGACCACCTCTCGGCCGCGGAATACGATGGCGCCGTAGTCGCTATAGGGCCGTTCGGCATTCACCGTCCCGATGCGGCCATCCTTCCACTTACCAACCATGACCTCGGCATCCTTGCCCGAGAGGCGGGTGACGGTTTCGCATCCGGGCCCCATGATGGTGTAGAGCAACTCGATGGGATGAATGGCGTACCAGGAAAGGTCGAGGAGGTGGTGCGGCTCGAACGGGCCGGGCCCCCACGTGAAGGCGCCGGTAGTATCGGGGAACTTCATGGTGCTGCCGATTACGCCGAAGCGGAGGCTCGAGGAGCTGAACCATGGCACGCCGGCCTGCCGGGCGAGCCGCGCGATTTCGCGCGCATCGTCGAGCGAGGCGGCGAGCGGCTTGTCGACGAAGAACGGCTTGTGCGCGGCGATCACCGCGCGTGCCTGTCCCAGGTGCACGCGGCCATCCACACTCTCGATCAGTACGCCATCCACCTTCGAAAGCAGGATGGGGATATCGGATACGATTTCCACGTTGTATTTCGTTCGGATCTCGTCGGCGAACTTGTCTACCCGCCCGGCCGACGCTTCGATATCCGGGCTGCCGCCCTTGTAAGCGGCCACGACGCGCGCACCGGCGATTTCTCCGCTGAGCAGCCTGGTGAATGCCGGCACGTGCGACGTGTCGGTTCCGATGATTCCGATGCGGAAATCCGCGGCGGCGGCGGCCAGCGCAGCCACGAGGACGAGAGCGGTGAGTCTCATTTAGGGCATTGTACACTGGGGGCGAGGGTGGATCTCACAACACCACTGGTATATGTGAAGGGCGTTGGGCCGGCGCGCGCGGCGATGCTGGAGGCGAAGGGCCTGGTCACCGTGGAAGACCTGCTTGGCTACGTGCCGTTTCGCTACGAAGACCGCAGCAACATGAAGAACATCGGCCAACTCGCGCCCGGCGAGATGGCCACCGTGATCGCGGATGTTCGCTCGGCCAAACTGGCCGGATTCAAGCGGCGCAGCCTGGGCCTGTTCGAGGTGCGGTTCACGGACGCGTCCCGCGCCATCCTAGTAGGCAAGTGGTTTCACGGTGGCTTTCTCGCCAACGTGCTCGCGGAAGGAATGCGGGTGGCGCTCTTCGGCAAGGTGGAGTTCGACAGCTTCGCCGGCGAACTCACCATGCTGCACCCCGAGTTCGAAGTGCTCTCGGGCGAGGATGACGCTGGCGGATCCGCGCTTCACGTGGGGCGCATCGTGCCCATCTACGAAGCCGTCTCGAAACTGACCACGCGCATTCTGCGTACGTTGACGCACCGCATCTGCGAATCCATCACGCCCGAACAGGACCAGCTTCCGCGGTATCTGCGAGACCGCCTGAAACTCCCGGATCGCTCGACCGCCGTGCGACAGACCCACTTTCCGCCGCCCGATTCCGACCTCCGCCTGCTGAACGCGTTCCGCTCACCGGCGCAGTTCCGCCTGATCTTCGAGGAGTTCTTCTGGCTCGAGTGCGGCGTGGCGCTGAAGCGCAGCAAGGCCCGCACCCTGCCGGGTATTGCCTTCGAGCTCACCGACCGCGTGCGCGCGCAGATCAGGGCGATGCTGCCCTTCAAGCCGACCGATGCGCAAAAGCGCGTGATCCAGGAGATCGCCAACGACATGAAGGAGCCGCGGCCGATGAACCGGCTGCTGCAGGGCGATGTGGGCAGCGGGAAGACGATCGTGGCGGCCGAGGCGGCGGTAATCGCCATCGAGAACGGCTACCAGGTGGCGGTGCTGGCGCCAACCGAAATTCTGGCAACCCAGCACGGCCTCTACTTCAAACAGATCCTCTCCAAACTGGGATACGTCACGCTGCTGCTGACGGGCTCGTTCAGCAGCCGCGAAAAGGGACAACTGAAGAAACTGGTTTCCGAGGGCCTCGCGCACGTCGTGATCGGGACCCATGCGCTGCTCGAAAAAGACGTGGAGTTCAAGCGGCTGGGTCTGGCGATCATCGACGAGCAGCACCGCTTCGGCGTGCTCCAGCGGCTGGAACTGTTGCAGAAGGGCGTGCACCCGGATGTGCTGGTGATGACGGCCACGCCCATACCGCGCACGCTCGCGATGACTTTTTACGGGGACCTGGACGTGTCGGTGATCGATCAGCTGCCGCCCGGACGCAAGCCCATCGTGACGAAGCACGTCACCGCCGACCGCGTCGAGCAGGTGTACAGCTTCACGAAGAAGCAGATCGACGAAGGACGGCAGGCATACGTCGTGTACCCGGTGATCGAGGAGTCGGAAACGCAGGCGATGAAGGCCGCCACCAAAATGTACGAGCACCTGTCGCAGGAGGTCTTCCCGACGTTGAAGGTGGGCTTGATGCACGGCCGCCTGAGCGCCGACGAAAAGGAAAACGCGATGCGCCGCTTCAACGAAGGCGCCATCCAGGTCCTGGTTTCGACCACGGTGATCGAAGTGGGCGTAGATGTTTCGAACGCCAGTGTGATGGTGATCGAACAGGCGGAACGGTTCGGGTTGTCGCAGTTGCACCAGCTTCGCGGCCGCGTGGGCCGCGGCGCGGCGCAAAGCTACTGCGTCCTGGTGACCGAGAAGATGAACGATACGGCCCGGGAGCGCATCCGCACGCTGGTCGAATCGACCGACGGATTCTACATTTCCGAAATGGACTTGAAGCTGCGCGGGCCAGGTGAGTTCTTCGGGACCAAGCAGTCCGGGTTGCCCTCGCTGCGTGTGGCCAATATTTTGCGGGATGGCGAGATCCTGGAAGTGGCCCGGCGCGAGGCTTTGGACTTCATCGCGCGTCCCCCCGAGGAGGAAGACCTGCGGCGCGCGGTGGCGTACATTCGCGATCACTGGCAGCGCCGGTACGGGCTGGTGACGGTGGGCTGATGCGGGTGATCGCCGGAGAGTTCCGGTCGCGCCGGTTGAAGAGCCTTCCGGGGGCGTCCACGCGGCCGACGCCGGACCGTCTGCGCGAGACGCTGTTCGATATCCTGAGGCCGCGCATCGAAGGAGCCACCATGGTGGATGCCTACGCGGGCACCGGCGCGGTTGGGATCGAGGCGATCAGCCGCGGCGCAGCGCACGTCTACTTTCTGGAGAAGAACCGCCATGCGCTGGACGTGATCCGCGAGAACCTGGCCGCCCTCGGTGTGGCGGGGCGAGCCACCGTGCTCACCGGTCCGGCGCTCCTGACGCTTTCGAAAGCAAAGGCGGACATCGTTTTTCTCGATCCGCCGTATGAACTGGAGCGGGAGTATGCGGCAGCGCTGGATTGGTTGGGGGCGGAGGCGCCGGGTTTGGTGGTGGTGCAGCATTCGGTACGAGCGGTGTTGGTCGATGTTTATGGTGCCCTGAAGCGGAGCAGAGTGGTGCGGCAGGGCGATAATGCGCTGAGTTTCTATATAATGGAATCGCTGTGAGCGATCATCCGGAACGGCTGTTGATTGACTTCAAGGAAAGCCTGGAACGGGAGGTCCGCGGTGTGGAGCGCGAAGTGCGCAGTGGCTTCTCCGAGATGAAAACCCGCTTCGATAACCAGGCCGCGCGCCTGGACCGGCAGGCCGGACTACTCCAGACCGGCTCTCGCTGGAGCGGGCGCATGAACGAATGGGCCGAGAAGGTGGATGCCGCCCTGGAAATCAAAGATCGCGAGATCGCCGAGTTGCGGGAACGCATCAACCGGCTTGAGCGAAAATCGGCCTGATCACCGCATATAGAACAAACTCAACCGGGGCAGCCCGGATTTTTCCAACAAGCTGCGATCCAGGTACTGCTTTTCGAGCATCAGAAGCTGGTCGGCGGTCATTTTTCCCCGGTACGGACGCAGCTGGCGATCCAATTCCTGCCGTGCTTCGAGCAGCGCGGACTCGCTCTGGCCGGCTCGGGCGATGGCGATCATCTTGTCCTCGAGCACCGTCAACCGCTGTTCCAGCGATTCGAGATTGGCGTAGTGCTCCCCGGCTTGCGCGGCAAGGCCGCGCAGCGAGGCGGCGATCTCTTCATACCCGGGAGCCAGCGCACCGGCCACCGATTCCAGATGCGCCCGCAACTCGTCGAGCGAAAACGGCGCCACCACCTCGCGGCGCGGGCGCGCGGCGCCGGACATGATCTTCGCTTCGGTGAGCACGGCCTGCGCGCAAAAGGCCAGGGAGTTTACCATCTGTGTCCTCACCTTGCGGCTGCGCCACTTTTCAAACGCGGTGTCGATGCCCCGCAGCACCGCTTCGAGCGGCACGCCGCCGTCTTTCCACGATTCCGCCAGCGCCCAATCCAGCGTGGAGAGGCGGAACGTCGCCGTCCCCCGGGCGCGCTGGAAATGTTCTTCGATTTCCGTGTAGTAGTTGAAGTAATTTAGCGGAGCCGGTTCCGTTCCCATATCATCTGGAGACCTTCGAGCGTGAGGTGCTCGTCGACTGTTTTGAGGTAGCGCGAGCCGCCGGCGATCATGTGGGCCTGGCCGCCGGTGGCGATGGCCTTGGTTTCCGGGCCGAGTTTTTGAATCACGCGCTCGACGATGCCGTCGATCATACCGATGGCGCCGAAGTAGAGGCCGGACTGCATGCTGGCCACAGTGTTGGTACCCACCACGTCCCTGGGCGGGCGGAAGTCCACCTGCGGCAGCCGCGCCGTCTTCCGGAACAACGCCTCGATGGCGATGCCGATTCCTACGGCGATGGCGCCGCCGAGGTATTCCGCGTCCCTGGAAATGACATCGAAGTTGATGGTGGTGCCGAGGTCCACGATGACGCACGGGCCGCCGTACTTGTAGAACCCGGCGACGCCGTTGACGAGGCGGTCGGCGCCGACCTCGTTGGGGTTGTCGTAGCGGATGGTGAGCCCCAGGTCGGTGCGCGGGCCTACGAAGAGGGCCTCGGTGTGGAAATAGCGCTGCGCCATGAAGGCCAGGGTGGAGTCGATGGGCGGCACCACGCTGGAGATGATGATGCCGTCCACCGTCGCGATGTCCAGGCCCGCCGGTGAAAACAGGTTGCGCAGCAGAATGCCCCACTCATCGGCGGTCTGCTCGTGCACCGTGCGCAAGCGCCACTGGCACACCAGGCTGCGGTCTTCAAAAGCGCCTATCGTGATGTTGCTGTTGCCTGCATCAAGAGCCAGCAGCACGAACGCCTCCTGCAACAATCAGGGTATCGGTTCCGTCGTCCTTGCGCACAATCAGGAACCCGGATGAATCGAGGCCGCCGGTCACCCCTTCCACGACACCATCCGGCTGGCGGACCAACACGCGGCGGCCCGAGGCATAACTCGAGGCATGGGCAAAGAGGCGCAGGATGGTTTCGGGCGGCTGCCTCACCAGGGAGTCCACCGATCGCAGAAGTTCGACGATGAGCGGCTCGCGAGAGATCGGCCCGGGCAGATGCAGCCGGAGCGAAGTGGCCAGGCCGCCGAGCTCTTCCGGGAACGCGGTGTGGTTGACATTGATGCCGATGCCGGCGAGGGCTTTGGTGTCGGCAAGCTGCACCAGAATGCCGGCTACCTTCCTTTCGCCGAGCATCACGTCATTCGGCCAGCGGATGTCGCACGCCAGCCCGGTGACATTGGCGATGGCCTCGGCGGTCGCCACGCCCAGCGCCAGGGTGAGCAGGGGAGTCGGTTCGAGAACGATGGAGCAGTAGATGCCGGCGCCGGGCTCGGAGTGCCAGGTGTGGCCGTGACGGCCTTGGCCGGCCGTCTGCTCGCCGGCCAGAACCACCGTGCCCAAATCACACCGTGCCGCCGCGTGCATGGTGGAGTCGATGCTGGGGTAATAGTGGATGGGGCGCGCGACGGCGCTGCGGATTTGGGCGATATCGAGGCTCACGCCAGCTCCAGCCGGAAGGAAATGTCCACCGCGCGCGCGGAGTGGGTAATCGCTCCGGAGGACACGAAATCGGCGCCGGTTTCGGCGTAGTCACGCACGTTGTCCAAGGTGATGTTCCCGGAGAGTTCCACCCGGGCGCGGCCGGCGATGAAGCGGATCCACTCCGCGGCCTCGGCGGGCGCGAGGTTGTCGAGCAGCAGGTGATTGGCCCCGGCGCTCAGCGCCTCCTCCAGTTCCGCGCGGGTGCGGACCTCGATTTCCACGGGCAGACCGAGTGCGCCGGCACGCTCGATGGCGGGTCGCACACCGCCGGCGGCGGCAATGTGGTTGTTCTTGATGAGAATGGCATCGTAGAGGCCCATGCGATGATTGGTCACACCGCCGGCCGCCGCGGCCTTCTTCTCGAGCGCGCGCAGGCCCGGCGTGGTCTTGCGCGTGTCGAGCACACGGCATCCCGTTCCGGCTACCGCATCCGCGAAGCGGCGGGCCAGGGTCGCGATACCGCTCAGGCGCTGGAGGAAATTCAGCGCCACCCGCTCACATTCGAGCAGGGCATGGGCAGAGCCGGCTACTTCGGCCAACGCTTCCCCGGAGGCGCACGCCTCGCCGTCACGCTTCCGGAACCGGCTGACCACTGCCAGCGCCGGCCTGCCCCACGAAGCCGAAGAGTAGTACATGTTCGCATGATCGCTGTAGAGCTCCGGCAGAAGATCGAGGCCCGCGGCAATCAACGGCTCGCGTGCCAGAAAACAGCCCGTGGCAAGTTGGGTTTCGGGCACGCAGGCACGGGTCGTAACGTCGCCCGCTCCGATGTCTTCAGCGAGTGCGAGCCGCAGGATTTCGGTCATACCGCGCCGATTTTCGCGAGCTGCGCTTCATAATCGGACAGCTTCCGGCGGATCGACTCCACCACCGGGGGCGGGGCCTTCGCCAGAAACTTTTCGTCTCCCAGCTGCCGCCGGGAATTAGCGATGTTCTTCAGGAGCTGTTCGCGCTCTTTCTCGATCCGTTTGCGCTGCGCCTCCTCCTGGCCTTGGGGCAGCTCGAGCACCAGGTCGAATTGCGGAGTGGAGAGAATCGCCGGCGCTTTGGGTGCGGCTTCGGCTTTGAACTCCAGCTTCACGTTGGCAAGCTTCTGAATCGCGGGGGCATGACGCTGGGCCACTTCGAGCCCCGAGTTGCGGGAGTACAGCGTGCCATGGAGCAGTTGCTTCGGATCGAGCTTCGCCTCGGTACGAAGAGTGCGGGCCAGCGTCACGATTTCCTGAAGAACGCCTACTTCGCGCTCGGCTTCGTGATCGGTGATCTCCTGCCGGTACTGCGGATAGGCAGCCAGGGCAATCGATTGCGGCCGGATGGACCGGTCGGTTGCCAGCCGCTGCCACAACTCCTCGGTCAGGAAAGGCATGGCGGGATGCAGCAGGCGCAGCGCGGTTTCAAACGCCGCCAGGGTATTGCGCCAACCCGGTGTAAGACCCGAGTTCTCCTGAAAGTGCAGCTTCTTGAGCTCGAGATACCAATCGCAGAACTCGTGCCAGAAAAAGTGCCAGAGCACTTGCGCGGCTTCGTGGTAGCGATAATTCAGGATGGCGCGGTTCACCTGTTCGGCGCAGTTGTTCAGGCGGCTGAAAATCCAGCGGTCCTCGATACGCACTTCGAGTGTGACCGGATCGGCCTCGGGCTGAAACTGCTCCAGGGTGGCGGGAACCCAGGGTGCGACGCCGGAGCGCTCCATGTTGAGAAAGAGAAACCGCGACGCGTTCCAGATCTTGTTGGCAAAGGCGCGCGAGCTTTCCATGCGCTCTTCGGTAAGCACGATATCGGTGCCCGGCGCGGCGCCCTGGAGCAGCGCCATGCGGACCGCATCGGTGCCATACTTCTCGGTGACCACCAGCGGGTCCACCACGTTGCCGCGTGTCTTCGACATCTTCTGCCGTTCGGCATCGCGCACCAGGCCGTGAATATAGACCTGGCGGAACGGAACGTCTCCCATGAATTCGATACCCAGCATCACCATGCGGGCCACCCAGAAGAAGAGGATGTCGAAGCCGGTGATGAGCAGGGACGTTGGATAGAACGTCCGCAGGTCCTCGGTCTGCTCCGGCCAGCCGAGCGTCGAGAATGGCCAGAGGCCGGAACTGAACCAGGTGTCGAGAACGTCGGAATCCTGTACCAGTGTGCCGGAGCCGCAGCGCGGGCAGGTGGAGGGCGTCTCGCGCGCCACCACGATCTCATGGCATTCCTGGCAATGCCACGCCGGGATCCGGTGGCCCCACCAGAGCTGGCGGGAGATGCACCAGTCGCGGATGTTGTACATCCACTCGAAATACGTTTTGCTCCAGTTGCCCGGAATGAATTCGATGCGGCCCGACTCGACTGCCTCGATCGCCTTCTCGGCCAGCGGCTTGGTCTGGACGAACCACTGCGTGGAGATCAGCGGCTCGACCACGGTCTTGCAGCGCTGGCACTTGCCGATGCTGAGGGCGTAGGGCTCGGTAGCAGCCAGAAGTCCCTCGGCTTCCAGGTCGGCGATCACGCGGCGCCGCGCCTCGAACAGGTCCAGTCCAGCGTAGCGGCCCGCGGCGGCGGTCATGCTGCCGTTTTCGTCGATGACCTGGATTTTGGGTAGATTGTGCCGGCGCCCCGCTTCAAAATCGTTGGGGTCGTGGGCCGGGGTGACTTTGACCACGCCGGTGCCGAACTCCGGGTCGGCAAGATCGTCCAGAATCACCGGGATCTCGCGGTCCATCAGCGGAAGCTGCACCGTCTTGCCGTGCAGATGCAGGTACCGCGGGTCCTTGGGATTGAGCGCCACCGCCGTGTCGCCGAGCATCGTTTCGGGCCGGGTAGTGGCCACCGTGACGAACCGTTCGGGCATACCGTTCACGGGATAGCGGATGTGCCACATGTGCCCCTGGGTATCGGTGTGGGCCACTTCCAGATCGGAAATCGCCGTGTGGCAGCCGGGGCACCAGTTGACCATGTATTCGCCGCGATAGATCAGGCCTTTTTCGTACAGGCGGACGAACACCTCGCGAACCGCGCTGGACAGCCCGGGGTCGAGTGTGAAGCGCTCGCGGCTCCAGTCGCAGCTTGCGCCCAACTGGATCATCTGGTGCTTGATGGTATCGCCGTACTGCCGTTTCCATTCCCAGACGCGGCGCTCGAACTCGTCGCGGCCGAGGTCGCGGTATTGGATGCCCTCCTCGGCCAGTTTGCGGGCCACCACCATCTGGGTAGCGATGCCGGCATGATCCGTGCCCGGCAGCCACAGCGTGTTGGCCCCGCTCATGCGGCGCCAACGAATGGTGACATCGATTTCGGTGTGCTCGAGCATATGCCCGATGTGAAGCGAGCCGGTGACATTGGGCGGGGGAATGACCAGCGAGAATACCCGCGCGGAGGCCTTGTTCGGGGCGCGGAAGATGCCGGAGTCGATCCACCATTGCGCCCAATGCGGCTCAAAACGCCGGGGCTCATACACTTTTTCAATTGGCATCGGGAGAATTCCATGATACCAAGGCGTCAGCGGGACAGACGATCGGTTTATATTGTGTGTCCACGGAATTCAAACGCCTGCTCCAGACCCTCATCGGTCGATGTGCGTGTAGATCGCACCAGCGGCCGACCCTGGCGGGCGCTGGCGGCGCCTCCACCGCCGTGAGCGTGGTTTACCGTTGCGCAACGGGGCCTCCCGCGGGGAGTTCAGCCCGAAAAACGTGAAGCCGTTCCACTTCGGGCCTGTGACCTGACCTCGCGGGCGATTGAGCTCAATGATGTGTAAAATTTGGCCGTCGAATTCGCGAAGCCGTCCTCACGTACGCCGACGCTGATCGTCCGTCCTTGACTCATCTCGGCTCCGGTTGACGCCGGTCCCTCGAAACCTACTACCGCTTCGCGGTCCAATGACGGAGCCCGGAGCCTCAGGTATTATTCCTCAAGTCGCAGTGATCAGAGGACGGTTTTCTTTGCGTCTTGGCGGCTTTGCTAGAGATTGTTTCTTTTGAGGTGGTGTGACAGTGAACGAGGTGGCCAAGCAGATCGTGCTGCTTTCCTCATACCAGCATTGGCCCGGGCTTGCTGGAGTCAGTCTCTATGGGGTGTTGCTCGCTTATGAACTGGAACAGCGAGGTCTGCGTACGGTCCGCCAGCAGCCGGTTCCGGTGGTTTATCACCGCACCCGAATCGAGATGGGGTTCCGCGCAGACCTTATCGTCGAGGGCAAGGTAATCGTGGAGATCAAGTCTGTCGAGCCGGTTGCGCCTGTTCACAAGAAACAACTGCTGACTCATCTCCCGCGAGCCGACAATCGGTTGGGCTCGCTGATTAATTTCAACATCACGCTCATCAAAGACGGCATCCTGCGTATTGCCAACGGAATGCCGAATCTATCTCACGCAAAGACGCCAAGACGCAAAGAAAACTCTTTTGCTCTCCGACTTTCCGTCCGAAGGAAATACACCTTGTCGGTCTGAGGCGGAGCCTCGTTAGTCGGGAACATCTTCCAGCTACGACTGAACGGCGAGGCGAGGGTCGCCACCATGTTCCTTCCATAGCCAGATCGCCTTCAGATGCCCCTTTCAACCGCTTGGCTGCTTCCATCGAGCGAAGCCGTGCGAGGTGAGGGTGCGCCCTGCGCTCGCCTGGTCGAACCGAGCTTTCAATGCAAATATACGGGAGAGGCCGAAAAGTGTAAAGGGAGGGGAAGAACACTTCGGCCGGCAGCAACGTATTGCCCGATCGCCTCGGGTAACTGGCGGTCCGAGCTACGCCGAAGCTTCTATTGCCTTCTGAACACGCCGAGCTTCATCAAGCAATGTTTCTTGTCCCCGTTGTTGTACCCCGAGGAGGTACAACAGGTGTTTCGCGCGGGTCGCGCCTACGTAGAAAAGCGCGCGATCTTTCGCCGTTCCCTCAAATCGATCCACGTCAGCCAGGAAAACGATAGGAGCATCGTAGCCCTTCGCGCTTGCGATTGTGGACAGTGTCAGGTGGTCGTCGCGGAAGAAGGTACGAATCCTTGTCGGGAGAATTATAATACACACGCAGGAAGCCCTTGATGTTCTCCGGGCCAAGCTTCTCCGTAACGAGCGTCGGCAATTCTTTGAACCCGTAGTCTGATCGGAAGAGAACGACAATGTCACTCGTTCGAACATACTCCTCCACGACGAGCCGCCTGATTTCCTCAGCGATCCACGTCAGTTTCTCAGACTGTGATGAAAACGATTTGATTATCGGATCCGCCCCCTCACGTTCTGCGAAGTGCACTTTGACATAACCAGCGGTTTCGGTGATCAACGCGGAGCGTCTGGAGGTCTAGGAAAGTGCGCGTCCGAACGGGCGAATTCGCCTGGCTTCCGTAAAGGATGTTGAAGGCCACCTCCAGGATTTGGCGGCTATTGCGAAAGCACTGTTTCATCACTCTGCTTCTGTCACCGCGCGCGACGTCGATACCGATATTCAACCATATCGGTTGGGGGCGCGCATACACATTCTGAGCATTGTCATAAAAGATAATTAACGGCCTTTCCGAGGTGGTTGGTTCCGGCCGGACGAGGTCGAGCAAGAGCTGATGTTCCTCTGGCACGAAGTCTTGCCCCTCATCCAAAAAAATGGCATCAAAGAGCACGGCATTGTACTTCGTGGCATCGCGCTGCCGAAGGTCTGCCAATCGCGAGCGATAGTAGGTCGCCCTATCCGTCTCGCTGGCCTGGTCAAAACTTACGTACGGAAGCGGAAGTCCTCGTAACAGGCGTTCAAAATGGGAGATTGTCAGGCATTCCTTCGCCCCATCAAAGTCGTCCCCAAAGCCATCTCCGATCCTCGCGAGCAGAAACGGAACGAGCGCCTTGTTGAAGCATACGACGCCAACGCGGGGTGGCTTCGAGTCGGCGTTCTCGGACAGCTCCGACGAACGGCGGCGAACGTAATGAACCACCATATTCGCGAGGACCACGCTCTTGCCACTCCCGGCGACGCCGCGAATGACCCGAGGGTGCCCGCCGACCGGCAATCGGGACAGCTCCTGCTGTTCCTGCGACAGGTTCTTCTCAGCGCTTTCGGCCTCCTCGATCATGCCGCCAATGCTGTTTTCCTCGACCGGGATCTGCCTCGGCGCTCTCGTTGTGTTGATGACGGCGGAGTCACCAAAGACACTCCGCACTCGATCAAAGTGTTCGTCATCGATCGGCGCCGACCGATGCTGTCTCGATAGTTGCTCCTTGACAAGGTGGCTGAAACGGGCCTGCAATCGGTGCCGATTCTCCAGGTCATCCTTCAGAAGGAGGACGGAACGATCGAGACACTGATCGTACCCTCTGGCGAACCACTCTCGTTCAGAGACCCTTGGGAGTGCGATGGCAAACGTGAAAATGGGAGACGTGGACCGGAAGCCGCCCGCCTTTTCGACTGCGGACTTCACGTCGAACACGTTCGCCTGGACTTGCTGAAACGCGTTCTTGGACACGCCTCCTGTTTTGAGGAACAGATGACCGGCGGCGACTCTAACGATGTCATCGATTCCGTGTCCCTTTACTTCAATTACCAAAACTCCGATATCCGGGTGACACAGCAGGATATCGTGCGGTCGAATCGACTTCTTCGCTACGTACGGCTCGACGTAGACGAATCCCTTTCGGGAGCCTCCATAGGATTCCAGGACAGCAATTAGAGCATCGGCGTGGGGCTCGTTCTTGAGGTCGTCTTGACCGATGATTTCGATTTTTGCGTCCCGAACGGCGCGGGCGAAACGTACCCGCCAGTGCGGACGGAGTGGTTGCTGCGGGTTTGCTCCCATGTACGTTTCCACACATTATTCTAGCGCTTCGCGTGAAGGTACGTGGCACGAGTAGAGCGTCAGTCTCGTCCCGGCCTTGACAGGAGCGAAAACATCGAGCAAATGCCGGAGGTTTTTCATGGGCTTTCACGGGCGGGAGCCCATTACCAACAAACCACAAAAACGAACGCGCCTTCAGTGCGACCCGAGGCCCTCGGTGAGCTCGATGCGGGTCCCCTCGGGGTCTGTCAGGAAGGCGATCTTCAGGCCGCCCAGTTGCGGCAACTCGCGATAGGTGAGGTCGAACGCGATGCCATCTGCCTGTAGCTTGCGGCAGAAGGCTGCCAGGTTCCGCACTTCGAAACCGATGTGGTCGAGGGCGCGCCCCTTGGTGGGCGCCTGCGGACCTGGCGCCTTGCGGAAATCCACTTCCCCCCCGGGGATCATCGCAGCCAGGAACGCACCGCGGGTTCCGGCCCGGGCGCCAAACGTCCTCACATACCAGTCGCGCAGCTTCTCCGGAGCGGCGGAGGAGAGGTGGACGTGGTGGAACACCGGGCATTGCACCCCGGCATCCTCCGTAAACTCGACGCGGATCTTGTCCGGGAAGACGGCGATCACCTGCCTGTTGTTGGGATTGTCCATGAATAGCGGGAGGTCCAAGGCGGCGAGCTTCGCCTTGATGTCGGAGTAGCTCGGCACCAGAAACCCGAAGTGGTTCACGGTCGATCCGTCGGACCCGGCCGAGGGTGGATCGACGCCTTTCCCGGCCACGATGAAAATGCCGGGCAACTGGAACATCTCGAGGGACCCGGCGTGCGCCACTTTGCCGCCGAGCAACCCCAGCCAGAGCTTGCTGTGCTCCTCCGGCTCGGTCACGTTGAGGTGTATGTGTCCCAGGGTGACGCCGCATTCATTAGGCGGAGCGAGCTGGGCGAAAAGCGGCGCGGCCGAGGCTGCGAACAGCGCCAGCCAGCGTGGGTTCAGGTCCACAGGTCGGCCACCACTTTTCCCTTCACCAGCTCGCGGGGCTGGTTCAGGTGATTGAGCACCATCATGTCGGGGTCGATGCCCAGGGCATAGTACACCGAAGCCAGCAGGTCATTGGGGTGGACCGGCTTGTCTTTGGGCGACGAAGCTGTTTCGTCGGATTGCCCGTACTGCGCGCCGCGCGCGATCCCGCAGCCCGCCACCACGGCGCTGTAGCAGTAAGGCCAGTGGTCCCGCCCGTCGGGCGCATTCGAATTGCCGGAGGTGCTGACGCCGATGCGCGGCGAGCGGCCGAATTCGCCGATGGCGACCACCAGCGTTTCTTTCAGCAAGCCGCGGTCGTCCATGTCTTCGAGCAGCGCCGAAAGGCCGCGGTCGAGCTTCGGGCAGTGGAGATTCTTCAGTGGAGCGAAGTTGGCCGCGTGGGTATCCCACGAGTCCACTTCGGGGTTGCCGTTGGCCACCGCGGGCCAGTTCATCTGCACGAACCGCGTGCCGGCTTCCACCAGCCGGCGCGACAGCAGCAGGCCCTGCCCGAAGGTGGTCATCCCATAGCGCTCGCGCATCTTGGCGGATTCTTTCGTCAGATCAAAAGCATCGCGCGCCTTGCCTGAGAGCACGAGGTCGAACGCTTTGCCGTAGTATTCGTCGATGGCATAGCTCTTCAGCGCCTTCTCCAGGTCGGGCATGGAGTCGTTGATGCCCTTGAGCAACTCGAAACGGTCCTTCAGCCGCTCGGGCGGGATGTCTTTGCGCAGCGCCAGGTCCTCAGTCTTGATGGGCTTGGCCGGATCCTGATACAGGCGGTAGGGATCGTAAGCCTTGCCCAGAAATCCCGCTGCCCCGCCCTTACCAATGACGCCCGATTCCTGCAGCGGCCGCGGCATCTCGACAAACGGCAGCACCGCCTCTTTGGGCGGCTTCAGCTTCGAAACATGGCTGCCGGCGGTCGGAAAATCGGCCGGGCTCGGCGGCTCCAGCTGGCCCGAAGGCGAAACGCGGTCGGGCGGGTACCCGGTCAGCATCTGGTAGATCGCCGCGGTGTGGTTGAACAGGCCGTTGGGCGTGTAACTCATCGAACGGATCAGGGTAGCCTTCTGGATCGCCTCGGCCATCATCGGCATGTGCTCGCCGATGTGCGTACCCGGAATTTTGGTCGGGATCGGCTTGAACTCGCCGCGGATATTGCCGGGAGCGTCGGGCTTCGGGTCCCAGATGTCGATGTGGCTGGGACCGCCTTGCAGGAACACCATGATCACCGATTGCGCGCTGCCGAAACCGCGGGCGCCCGCGTACTTCGCCTTGGTGGCGGCGCGGGCGGCCTTCTGCCACCCGAGGAAGTTGGCAAGGCCCAGCCCGAACATTCCGATCGATCCCACGCGCAGCAGCTCGCGGCGCGTCGGTCCTTCGCACGTGTGACACCTTCGACCTGGAATTACCAGCATGGCTTTCTCCCCCTTTTTCAGTAGATGTACAGAAACGGTTTGCTGTTCACCAGCGCCCAGAGCAGGTCCTGCGCACGCGCGGCGCGGCCGGGCTTGCCCTCCACGTATTTCAGGCTTCGTTCGAGTTCGGCGGATGTCGGCGGCCGGCTCATGGTGGCGAGGTACAGGTCCTCGACCAGCTCCCGGTCGGGCCTGCCGCCCAACACCGCTTTCGCAATGCGTCCCCGGCTGTCGGCGACAGCGTCCGAAATGGTCCGGCCGTTGACCAGGTTCAGGGCCTGCGGCAGGCTCAGATCGCTGCGCCGCTCGCATTCGCACGACGATTCGCGGGGCGGCCTGCCGAATAGGTCCAGGAAGCCGTCTTTGCCGATATGCGGGTCTGCCACCTGTTCGGCGTTGGTATCGGGCGGCGTCTCCGGAAACTCGGGCCGCACGCCGGTCGCCTCGGCGAGCGCGTCCATCAGTTCTTCGGCGCTGAGCCGGCGCGGCAGGGCGTGCGAGAAGTTGTCGCCGTCCTTTTCGTTCCACTCGTTGCTGGCGACACCGGCCTGGTAGGTGCGGGAGTTGACGATGGTCCGCATGAGCTGCCGCAGGTCGAAGTTGTGATCGAGGAAGTCTTTAGTGAGGGCATCGAGCAGCGCCGGATTGCTGGGCGGATTCGACGCGCGAATGTCATCCACCGGGTCGATGATGCCACGCCCGAAGAAGTAGCTCCACACACGGTTCACGGTGGAGCGGGCGAAGAACGGATTGTCCCGCGACGTGAGCCAGCCGGCATAGGCGATGCGGCGAAGCTTCGGATCCGTAGGCGGCGGCGTGGCGCCGGGCAGGATGAATTTCGGATTCATCACCCGGCCGTCTTTGGGGTGCTTCATATCGAAGTCCCGCCGCTGATCGTAAACGATCTCCTCGCCCACTTCGTAGCCGGGCCGCACTGCCATCGCCGAGAAGAACGCGGACATCTCGTAATACTGGTTCTGTGTCCAGCGCTCGAAGGGATGATCGTGGCATTGCGTGCACACCATGCGGACCCCCAGGAACACCTGCGTGGTCTTCTCCATGGTGGGCTTGGGGTCGTGCGTGACGCGGTAGAAGTTGGCCGCCGGGTTTTCATACGAGCTGCCGCTCGCGGTCAGCATCTCGCGAACCATCTGGTCGTAGGGGCGGTCCCGTTCGAAAGCTTCGCGGATCCACTCGCGGAACTCGTAGGCGCCTTTCTCCCCCAGGTACTTGCGGTTGTTCTGCAGCAGGTCGGCCCACTTCAGCGTCCAGTGGTCCACAAATGCGGGGCTGCCGATCAGCTTGTCGATGACGGTGGCGCGCTTCGCCGCCGACCGGTCCGCCAGGAACGCGCGCACTTCCTGCGGAGTCGGCAGTTGTCCGGTAAGATCGAGCGAGACGCGCCGCAGGAAGCCGGCATCGTCCACCGCCGGAGTGGGCTGTATCTTCAGCCGCTGCAGCTTGGCATCGATCAGCCGGTCGATGTAGTTCTGCTGCGGCAGTTGCTTCCAGGCGAAGCCCGGCTTGGGGTTCAGGACCGTCACCGGGACGGTGGTGAAGTTGCCCTGGTAGCGCACCAGCAGCGTGGCCTCGCCGATCCGCAGGCCCTGGATGGCCGCGTCGTTGACGGCCGCCAGGTCCGGCGTGTTGCTTTCCACGATGGCCTCGCGCGTCACGTCGCGCGTGCTGCCATCGGCATACGAGGCGGTGACCATCACCGTGGCCTTCTCGCCGGGCCCCTGCATGAAAATATCGTTCGGCGCGACCGTCAGCTTGTGAACCGTGTCTTTGGCGGGGTCGCCGTAAGGTACGCCGTGCGCAATCCATTGGAAAATGGTCTTGTAGTATGCGGAGCTGGTCTCAAAGCGCAACCCGCCGCCGTGCGCCACCTCCTGGGTAGGCTTGGTGAGCATGAGGCTCTGCGCCGGATCGGCGCGGTTGAAGCGGCGGCCGGAGAGATCGTAGAGCAACGCTTCGTAGTCGAACTGCGGATCGTAGCCGCGTAGCGAGAGCTTAAAACCGTTCTTGCCCTTGGCGGCGCCGTGGCACTGGCCGGAGGTGCAGCCGACCTTGTTCAGGATAGGGGCGACGTCGCGCAGAAAGGTGACCTTCGGAAGGTCCGCGGCGGCCACCGGTTGGAGCGCAGCCAGCAACAGAACGCTACTTCGATGCCACATGAGTGTCTCCTCCACGCACTTCGAACGGAATGGGCTTAGACACGATGGACTCTTCGCCATCGTCCGTTTTCAGGCGGGCGCTGATGTACAGGTCGTAACGGCCCGGGTCGGTCGCCTTGGTGGTTGTTACGGCGAACGTCCCGGATATGCCTCGCGACATAGACTTCATGTCGATCACGCGAATATCTTTGGCGCCGATCACGTCTACGCCGACTTTGTCGGGCAGCGTGGTCTTTCCCGGTACGATCCATTTGTATTCGAACTCGTACCGTGCGCCCTCTTCCATCTGTTTGAGATTGGCCTGGCGGACTTCGAGCGTCGCCACGGCGGGCCCGGCCAGCGCGGCAGGAAGCTCCATGCCCAGCCAGGGCGCCGTCACGGGCCGCTGCCGGTCCACCACGCCTTGCGCAGTGGCGCCCGCCACACCCACCACCATGCCGAGTCCCTCGGCGCGGCGGCGCAGCACCGAGCCATCAGGGAGGATGGCTTCGCCCCAGACTTCGATCTCGCGCGGCGGCGCCGCATCCGGTTCCGCGGTCAACATCAGCACGCCGCGGCGGTTCAGGGTGCGTTCGTTGTTCGCTGTCACGAACTCGCGCGGGATCATGCCGCCGTCCACGTGAATGCCTTTGGGGAGGTTGGGAACGGTGAGCTGAATCGGTCCGTCGTAGCCGCGGCGATCGGCGGAGACGCTCACGATGGCCGTTCCGCCGGCCGGAATATTGACATAGGGCGAGCCCAAAGTAAGATTGAAGTCTTCGGCCTGCCGCCGCACGATGAGGCGATAGCCGTAGAGCGGACCGCCGCGCATGGCCAGATCCTCCACGGCGACGATGATCTCGCGCATGCCATCCGGCACTTTGAAGTTGAGGAACGGATCGCTGCTGGTCCGGCTGGTTCCCTGCACCGCGAAGACATCCTCGGGGAGGGGTTTGTCACCCGCGGAGTCGAGCCGCTTGCCGGCGGAGTCGTACACCGTGAGGATGGCTTCCAGGCGCGAGGTGCCCAGCTCGCGGGCCTGCATTTCAAACAACAGACGCTGGCCGGGTTCCACGCTGACGCGGTAACGGTCCACTTCGCCGGGCTGGTCCAGGCGGCCGTTGACCACGGAGGGAATGGGAACGGGGCCGTTCAGCGGCTCGCGCAACTCGGGCAGGTCGCTCACCGCGAAGGCGAAGGGCAGCGTGGGCGAGTCCGGCAGGGCCACCGTGGCGAGGCTCCGGGGGCTGGCGACGTTTCGCAGGTCGGCATTCGCTGTTACACCCTTGGCCGCGCTACCCCCGAAGAAGGTCACCGGCACCTGCTCTCCGCGCCGGCCGCCCAGCGGAAAGATGCCCTCGGCGTAGCGATACGAGCCCATCTTCAGCCGGTAAAAATTCTGCGTCTGGGTACTGAAGCGCGCGTCGGTGACTTCGACGTAGTAGGTGCCCTCGCGCGGGAAGGCGAAGTCGATCCGCGCGTCCAGCCCGGCGCCGGGGCTGTCGTCGCTCCGCGCCAGTTGCTTGCCCGAGCCGTCCAGGATTCGAATCACCGGGTCGATGGCCGATCCGCAGCGGCGCGCCTCCACTTCGAACACGCGGCGCTCCCCCGCCTTGCCGGAGATCCGGAACACGTCGCGCTCGGGGCCGCGCAGCGTGCCGTTCACCACCACCGGCGTGGCGCGCACCGGCTCAGCGGTCTCGATGGAATCGTTGCGATGGGGCCGCGAGTAGGGCTGCGACTCCTCCTCGCTCACTTCGGGGAAAGTACCGAGCGTGAACAGCAGCACGTTGGAAATGCCTGCCGCCGTTTCGATGCGCACCGGATAGATGCCGGGCGCGGCATCGGACCCGGCTTCCACCAGAAAGGAAACGGAGTGGCCCGGCTCCGCCATCGGCATCGATTCCCCGGAAAGGGCGACCTGCGTGAACGTGCCGGGCAACGTGGAAGTCAGGCGAACGCCTTCGCCCAGGTTGCGGCCCACTACCGTCAAGGTGAAGGGCCGGCCGAGTTCGGTGCCGCGCGGATTCAATGCCGTGATGACCGGGGCCGCGGCCCACAGGGCTTGAGCCGCGATTGCCGCGAGCCATGCGCTTCGCATCATGGGTGCTCCATGGGAACCGGCACGAACGCCTTCTTTAGCGTTCCGCGGGCGGCATCGTAGAGCCGCACGGTGCCATCGAACCCGGCCGCGGCCAGCGTGGCGCTATCGGGGCTGAACGTCACCGTATAGATGCCGGCAGTGTGACCTTTGCAGACAGCCACCCGCGCGCCGATTTCGGCGTTGTACACGTTGACTTCCGGGGCCGCGCCGCCCACCGCGATGAGGAGGCCGTCGGGCGACCAAGCCAGCGCGGCGATGGCGCCGTTCTGCCGTTCGAGTTTGCGGATCAGCGTCGAGTCATCGGCGATGATCATGTTTTTCGGCCGGTCCATCATATATATGTAGGGCACGCGATCTTCCCCGCCGATCACCACTACTTCCTTCGAAGGATGGCGCGCCACCGCGGCCAGTTCCCCGCGCAGAAGGTTGACGTTTTCGAGGAACGCGCCCGTGGCCGCGTCGGTGAGCTTGGCCGCGCGGTCGCGGCCTACCGAGACAATGCGCTTGCCGTCGATGCCGAAAACCGTGCCCAGGACCCAGTTCTCGTGGGCGCCCATGCGGTGCAGCTCGCGGCCCGTATCGGCATCGAGGATGCGCACGGTGTTGTCGGTGCATCCGGCGGCGATGCGTTTGCCGTCGGGCGAAAGCGAAGCTCCGAAGACGGTATCGCCCGCCAGCGTGACCGAGCGGTGCAATTTGCCGGTGGGCACGTCCCACACCTGGATTTCGCCGAAGCGGGCGGGCGTGCCGCCGCCGGCCAGCAGCAACGAGCCATCCTGGGAGAACGCCAGCGAGAGGATCCGTTCCGACAACCCGCCAAGCCGTCTCGGCGGCGCATTACCTTCGAGCGAGTGGATCAGGATCTCGCGATTTCCCGACACGGCAAGGCTCTTGCCATCGGGCGAGAAGGCCAGCGCCGTCAGTACCGGAGGTTGGGCATAAACCACCGGGCGATTGGCCGCCAGGGTCTCGCGCGCCGCGGCGGGCGTATCGTCCTTACCGCCGGCCGCCACCCAGCGCCGCACCAGCTCGATCTGATCGGGCGGCAGCGGCGGCTGCCCCAGGGGCATCTGCGGCTTCGTCTCGCCGGTGAGGTACTTCACAATTACGGCCAGCGCCGGGCCATGTTTGCCGCCCGCGGCCAGACCTTCATACGTCGTCAGGTCGAGATCCGACGACTTCATATTGGGCTGGTGACAGCCCTGGCACTGGCGTTGCAGGATAGGCCGGACGTCCCGGAAATAACCGGGCTCTGCCGCACACAGGCAGCTCGCGGCGACGAACGAGAGCGATACCCAACGCACCCTTTCCCCTCCCTCGGTGAGTGCATTGATTATAATCCCGGGGGGGCGGGGGCGGACAGGATTTGGGCCTGTCCGCCCGAACTACGGCCAGCTCGATGGTGCTCAGAACAACGCTTTCAGCCCGAACTGCACTACGCGTGGCCAGGCGAACTCGCCAGTGACCACGCCAAAGGCGGTGCTGGTCGGCGAGGTATTGGGCGCGGTGAACTGCGGATGGTTCAGCGCATTGATAGCCTCGGCTCGAAACTGCAGGCGGACCGATTCTTTGATGGTCGTGTTTTTGAGCAGCGAGAGGTCCCAGTTGTTGGGACCATCGGCGCGGATTCCGCCGAACCGGGTCGAGAGCGTCTGAATGTTCGAGCCGAGCTGCTTGGCCGAATCCCGCTCGAACCCGGAGGCGATGTTGAACCACCTTGCCGGATCGCGCTGGCCCGCGGAAAGCGGAACATTCGCCAGGTTCCCGAGGAAAATGGCGTTGCCGAAGCCCAGCGGCGCTCCGCTCTGCGCGGTGTAGATGGCCTGTGCCTGCCACCCGCCGATCAGTCTGGAGATCACGTGATTGCTGGTATTGCCCAAACGCTTGCCCCGCCCGAACGGCAGCTCGTAGATCAGCGTCAGCGCTGTGCGTTGGGTCCGGTCCGCCGACGAGATTACCTCCTCCGGCAGGATATCCGTGGAGTTCCGGTAGCTGGTGGCCTCCATCAGCTTCGACCAGGTATAGGAGAGCGAAGCGGCCAGGCCTTGCGAGAATCGTTTTTCGAGCCGCACCTGCATGGCGTGATATCAGGAGTAGCCGGAGTTCACGGCGGCGCTGACCCGCTGAACTGCGGATAGGGCCGCAGCAGCTGCGAGCGCGAGACCGTGGTGCCGGAGAGATTGGTCCGCGGCAGCAGCGGATAGAACGGGTTCGCGACCTGCGAGTTCAGAAAATCGATGGCCGGCTGGTCCCGGAACGGCGAAGTGCTCTCAGGTAATTGCGCGGCACCGGATTGAGATCGCGCGTCACGCGCAGACGCGTACCGCGGTTGCCGACATAGGAAACTTCGATCAGCGAATTCGATGGCAACTGCCGCTGCAAGGCAAACTGCCAGCGCTGCATGTACGGGTTCACCAGGTTTTGCGGGAAAAAGCTGATGCCTTGCCCCAGGAAGGTGGAGACACCGCCCGAAGCCCCCGAGGCCGACAGCAGGCCGCCCGGGAACGGGTTGGTAAGCGTGGCATCGTAGGTCTGGCCGTTATCGAGCGACGGCACAAGGCGGTGGACGAGCTGAAACCCGTTTGGTTCACCTGCACATTGGTGATGCCCAGCGGCTCGAAGTAGATGCCATAGCCGCCGAGGAGAACCGTCAACGGCGTGATCGAAAGCGCGAACCCGAGACGCGGCATGAAGTTCTTTTTGGCCGTGTCCCACAGCTCGCGTGGCGCTCCGTTGGCGCCGGCGAAGGTGAGTCCGCCGCGTACCGCGAACTGGCCCACCGGCACCTGCGGGATCGGAGACGCGGCATAGTTCTGCAACGCCTGCGCAGCGATGGGGATCGAGCCATTGGCGTCGAATCCGCGTACGCTTCGGTTGTAGCGCTCGGTCAGCGGCGAGGGCAATTCATAGCGCAATCCAAGGCTCAGCGTGAGCTTGCGGCTGACCTTCCAGTCGTCCTGCGTGTAGAAGGCCCAGTAGCGCGTCTGCTCGGCGTAGTTGTCGTTGATGGGCAGGTTGCCGCCGGACGGGAGACCGTAGAGGAAGCTCGCCATTCCCTGGCCGATCGGTGCGGATGACGACGTGTCGAGCGGCCCGCGCGTCCACGCGGTATCGAAATTCAGGGCGCCCGACGAATTGCCCAGATCGTATGTGTTTTCCAGGTACAGCCGGTACGCCACCCCCGAACGGATGGTGTGCGGCCCGATGATGTTGGTGGCGTTGAACGCGAACTCGTGCGTGTTGCTGTTGCGCCGGTTGTCGCTGTTCACGCCGCCCAGCGGGGAATAGCCGGCCACCGCGATATTGGGGAATTTCAGCGCGTGGGAGTCGAGGCCTTTGAGCTGGTTGATGTACGTGGAAGCGAAGCCCAGGCCGGCCAGATCCCAACCCTCCTGATAGGGAAGGTACCCCGTGATAAATCGCGTAAGCGTGTAACGGGATTGCAGGAAGAACCGTGGGCCGATGGTGTAGACATGGTCCGCGGCCGCTCCTCGGTTGTAGCGGTAGAAGTTGTCGCCCACCGTGCGGTTCTGGCGGATATTCTCCGGGCACAGCAACGAGGTGAAATTGGTGCGCACGTAGATGCGCTGCTTGTCGGAGATGTTGTGGTCGATGCGGACGATGTGGTTCCAGTAGATGTCCTGGGCGTTCTTGCCTTTCTGATAATTGTTGGTTCCGTCCACCGTGCCGGCCTGGTTGGGCAGGTCCCAGAGGGCTGCGATGTTGGCGGCCACCGGGTGGATAAGGCTCTTGGGAATGACATTGTTCGCGAGCGGACTGCGACTGAAGCGTCCGCCGGCGGCCGGCGTGATGGAGTACGGATCGTAAATCTGGTATCGCGAATTGATACCGAGCAACGCCGAGAAATCGCCGCTGCGTTCCGCGGGAGTCGGTACCGCTTCCACCACCCACGGCGACGGATCGAAGCTCCAGATGCCTTCGTAGCCATACATGAAGAAGGTCCGGTTCCGGCCGTCGTAGACCTTCGGAATATAGACCGGGCCGCTGACGCTGCCGCCGTAGCGGTACAGGCGGAACTGCGGCTTGCCGACGGCCAGGCGGAAGTACTTGTTGGCGTTCAACACCGGGTTCTGCATGAAATAGTAGATCTGGCCGTGCGGGCTGTTCGTACCGCTCTTGATGGTCATGTTGACGGCGGCGCCGGACATGAATCCGTAAGCGGCATCGAAGGTCGCGGTCTGTACTTTGAATTCCTCCACCACGCCGGGCGGCGGCGAGTAGGCGATTTCGCCGCGCTGCATGTTGGAGGCGCCATCCACCATGAACTCGTTGCTGCCGGCGCGGGTGCCGTCAATCGACATGTTCGACGGCGAGGACGTGTCGAACGGGCGCACGTAGCCGGCGGATTCGGGAGTGAAGGTGACGCCCGGCGTGAGGGTCGCCATCATCAGCACCATGCCGTCCTTGATGGGCAGATCCAAAATGGTTTTGCTCTCGACTACCTGGCCCATCGACGCCGTCGAGGTGTCGAGCAGCGGCGACTGGCTGCTGACCTCGACAGTTTGCGAGGCCTCGCCGAGTTGCATGGCCACGTCGATCGTGACGCGCTCGCTCTGGCGCACCACGATTCCGCTGCGGGTGTAGTTCCGGAACCCTTTACTGCTAACGGTGATGGTATACGGTCCCGGAATCAGGAACGGTACGATGTAGTCGCCGGTCGCGTTCGTGGTGGAGGAAAACCGCACGCCGGTGTCGGTGTTGAGGGCTTCCACTTTGGCGTCCACGATGACGGCATCGGTTGGATCGACAACGCGGCCCAGTAGTGTGCCACGCGCTTCCTGTGCGGACAGAGGGGCCCAGACGCAGAGAAGCGCAGTTGATAACAGCCAAAACGTTTTGCTTGATCTCATCCCAAGCCTCCTTCGCAAGAGCGCAGGACTTGCTGGCAAGGCCGGGCGAATACCGGCGCCAGGATGGGCAGGGCAACCTGCCGGTTGAGGATTCAGGCCAGGCTCTGTCCGGCCTGTACGGAACACGGGCGGCTGCGGATGGATGAACGTCCGCAGCATACCGGGGAACGAATGCGTGGCGGGGCGGAAGCCCACGGCAGGCGGCAGCCTGCGTCACGAACCGGACAGCGCTACTTCTTCTGCCAGACGGGCGCCGGGTTCAGCGGCGTGTCGGTAGCCGGCGGGGGATTGGTGTGGCCCTGGACCGTCCAGTCGCGCGGGACTTTGAAGGTGTCGTAGATCTTGCCGCGTTTGACTTCGTCGTCTTCGTAGATCCAGCGGGAGATCTCGGCCACCTGCTCGGCTTTGGCGCGGGGGACCACGGCGACGCCGTCGTTATCGGCCACGATCAAATCGCCCGACATCACCAGAACGCCGCCGACCACCACCGGGTTGTTATAGGATTCGACCCAGTTGCGGCCCTGGTTGATGCCGCGCGGCGCCTGCACGGGGTCCTGGTAGACGGGGATCCGAAGCATGGTCATTTCATCCGTGTCGCGGCAGATGGAGTTGCTGACAAAGCCACGCAGGCTGCGGCCGAACAGCGTCATCCCCATATTCGAGCCGCAGAACCCGTTGTCGTGCGCCTGGTTATCGACCACCAGCGCCGACCCGGGCTTGACCAGGGCGTTGTAGCCGCCGCCGCGGCGGCCCCCTGTTTCGGCGCGAAGTTCGGCGGGCGGGCCCCAGCCTCCCGCTTCCCAGGTGCGTTCCGCAGCATGGGAACCGAACTTGGGCGCCGTTTCCTGCGCGGGGACGATGCGCAGAGTGATGGCGATTCCATGGATACGATGAGTGATCTTCTGCTCGTCACGCCACAGCGGGCGGATGTTCTGGCTCATCACCGTGACACCCTGGAGTCCGACCACGTCCAGGCCGTCGATCACATCGCAGGTGCGAAGCCCATCGTAGAGCTTGAGGACTTTCGAATCCTCCTCGGGTGTGTACACCCGGGCTTTGAGAAACTGTCGCGGAAGGCGCTGGCGCAGGTCGGGCCTGCTGGCCGGCCTGGGACCAGGCCAATCCAGCGGCCAATAGGAACAACACGGTTCTATGCATCGTCTCAACCTTTCTGTGGACAGGCGGCAAGCCTGGCTGCACCGTACTACGCAATGGTCAGGGAACGCGGAGACGGCCCCTGCCTCACCCCTGTGGCCGGGTCCGGATTCCGGCTCCAGCCCGTCGTTCGCAAAGCGCCCCCAACGGAGAATGTCTTCGAGGGCGCTCAAGATGTGAACTTCCATCAGCCGTTCCGCCTCGCCGGCCTCGCGGGCGGCGACGAGCTCGATCAGTCGATGGTGTTCCTCGATGGCGCGCAAGGGACGGCCGATGATGCGGATGGTTTTGGCCATGAGCATTTCGGTCTGGAGACGAATCTGGCCCATGACGCCGTTCAGGTTCGAGTTCCCGGAGGCCCGGAAGATGGCCTCGTGGAGATCGCGGTTGTAGACGCGGTAGGCGTCCATATCGCCGGCCGCCAGAGCGGCTTCGCCGGTTTGCTGGTGGCTGCGAAGCCAGGCGAGGTCGTCATCGGAGATGCGCCGGCAGGCAAGCCGGACGCTGAAGCACTCCAATGCGGCCCGCACTTCATAGAGTTCGCGCACCTGCTGGTCGGTGTACTCGCGGACGAACCAGCCGCGGTTCGGAAGCTTGACCGCGAGGCCGTCGTTTTCGAGACGCTGCATGGCTTCGCGGACGGGCGTGGTGCTGACTTCGAGCTGTCGGGCGAAGGCATCGGGGCGCAGCGGCGCGCCGGGTTCGACCAGTCCGCTGACGATGCTGTTGAGCAGCGCCTGGTAAACGCGCGTGCCCAACTGCATGTTGTCCTTCAGCGGCTCGAGAACCGCCTTGATCGCCTTACCATCTCGCATAGACAGCCTTGACGCGGGTGAAGGAGTCCCGGGCGGTCGGACCGATGGAAAAGGGCCCGATCCCGGAATCCTTTCTTCCTCCAAACGGCACGTGAGCCTGGCTGGCAGTGCCGTGGTTGATGTGGACCATGCCGGTCTGCAGGCCGGCCGCGAATTTCTGCATGAGCTCGGGCCGCGAGGTGAAGACGGCGGCGGCGAGGCCGTAGCGGGTGTCGTTGGCAATGGCCAGAGCGTCACCGGCATCCCTTACCCGGATGACGGGAAGCACCGGGCCGAAGATCTCTTCCCGGGCGAGCGGCGAATCGGCCGGTACGCGCTCGAACAGGGTGGGGGAGTAGTAGTAGCCTTCGCGCCCGGGGTCCCGGGTGAGGGGTCCGCCGCCGGCGAGCACGGGACGGCCGGACTCGATACCGCGGCGCACGTAGCCATCCACAATATCGAATTGGTTCAGGCTGACCAGCGGCCCCATGGTGGTCCCCTCGGCCATGCCATCGCCGACGCGGATGCGGCCCATGTGGCAGAGGAGTTTTTCAACCAGGGCATCGGCCTGCGATTCGAGGACGATCACCCGGCTCAGCGCGGTGCACCGCTGGCCGCTGCACAAAAAGGCGGCGGAGACGATTTCCCGGGCGGCGCCCTCCAGATCGTCGTAATCGGCGATGATGGCGGGGTTCTTGCCGCCGAACTCGAGCTGCACGCCCGCCAGCCGGCGCGCCGCTCCCTCGGAGACACGCAGGCCGATGTCGCTCGACCCGGTGAAGGAGATGCCCTGCACGCGGCGGTCGGAAACCAGGAAGTTGCCGACGGCTGAGCCGGGTCCGATGACAAGGTTGACCACGCCCGCGGGCAGGCCCGCCTTTTCGAGCAGGCCCATCAGGAAGGCGGCGGTCCACGGGGTCAGCGACGCGGGTTTGAACACCACCGCGTTGCCGAAGGCGAGGGCGGGTGCGATCTTGCGCACCGGAGTGACTACCGGGAAATTCCAGGGGCAGATGGTAGCCACGACGCCGAGCGGTTCGAGCACGGTCTGGCAGGTGAACCCGGCGCGCTCGCTTGGGTAGGTTTGGCCGAGCGGACGGCTGGCTTCGCCCGCCATAGAGCGGGCTTCCACCACGGCGCGGCCGACTTCGCCCATGGATTCGCCGGGCGCCTTACCCTGCTCGAGGGTGACGATGCGGGCGAGTTCCGCTTTGGAATCTTCCAGCAATTGGGCGAAGCGGAACAGGATGGCGCCCCGCTGCGGCCCGGGCGTTTCTCCCCAGGCGGGGAAGGCCGCGGCGGCAGCGGTGACGGCGGCATCGGCATCCGGTGGCGAGGAGGCCGGGAACTCGCCCAGAGCCTGATCGGGATGGGCGGGATTGTGGGTGGTGTAGTACGCGCCGGCGGCAGGCGGCACCCATTTTCCGGCTATGTAGTTGACGTGGCGTTCCATAGTTAGAGCACTTGGCGCAGGATACGGCTGAGGTCCTCGGCGCAGGTACGGCGCGGGTTCACCGGGACGTTGCCGCTCTTCATGGCTTCGTCCACCACGGGGCGGATGTGTTCTTCGCGCAAGCCGAACTCGGAGAGCTTTTCGGGAATGCCGACATCGCGGGCCAGCCGGCGCACCGCGTCCACGGCCCGGCGGGCGGCATCGAGCCGCGGGACGCCATCCACGGGTTCACCCAGCGCCCGCGCCACTTCCACGAAACGGTCGGGCTCGGCCAGATAGTTGAATTCCATGACCGCGGGCAGGGTGATGGCGAGCGCGAAGCCATGCGGCACACGCAGGTCCCAGCTCCCCAGCGGCATGGCAAGCGCGTGCGCCAGCCCCAGGCGGGTGGGGTTCATGGCGATGCCGGCCATCGTGGAGGCAAGCATCATGGCATACCGCGACTCGCGGGTGCGGCCGTTGAGGACGGCGCTGCGGAGATGGCGGCCGATCAGCTCGATGGCGCCGAGGGCGAGCGCGGCGGAGATCGGCTGGCAGGCGTTGTTGGTCGAGCACTCGATAGCATGCGCCAGGGCGTCCATGCCGGTCGCGGCGGTGATGGGTGGGGGCAGCGCCAACGTGAGATCGGATCGCACAGGGCCACCGCGGGGTATACGAGGGTGCTTCCGATGGCCACCTTCATGGCGCGGGTCTCGTCGGTAAAGACGCTCCAGAGCGTGACCTCGCTGCCGGTGCCGGCGGTGGTGGGGATGGCCACCATGGGCAGCGGGCGGTTACGGATTTTGTGCAGGCCGACGTAATCGAGGCAGCTCCCGGGGTTGGTGGCAAGCGCGGCGACGGCCTTCGCGTATCAAGCGAACTTCCGCCACCGATGCCGGCCACGGCGTCGGCGCCGCTCTGTTTCAGCGCCGCGACGGTCTCATCGATCAGGGCGGAGCCCGAATCGGGCTTCACGGTATCACATACCGAGAATTCCATGCCCCCGTCGCGGAGGGCTTGGGTGACTTCGTCGAGGATGCCGGCCCCCCGAACCCCCGGGTCGGTGACGACGAAGACCTTGGAACCCCCCAGGGCGCGGATGCGGTCCGGAAGCGTGCGCACCACCCCGCAGCCGAAGTGGATGTCGGTAGGCACCGGCAGAAAATTGAAGACCTGCGAAACGTTGAGGTTCATAAGGAACCACCATGGCGGAAGGGCACGCCGACATGGTTGCCCAGTTCGCTCAGTTGTCCCACCACTTCGTCCGGCACGGGGATGCCGAGCGCGCGGTAGAGCGCCTCGATGTTGTACTCCAGCTCGCCGGGCACGAGCACGCGCTCGACACCCGCGGCCGGAGGGGAGGACTTGAGCATGCCGAGGATCTCGTCCATGCGGCGGGCGAATTCGGCCGCGGGAAGGAACAGGTCGGTGCGCACGGCGGTGAAGACGTGGCCGACGTTCTGCACCGCACCGAGGTTTTCAAGCGTGTTGAGGTGCAGGGCGAACGCCGCGCCGGTGGTCACGCCCGAGAGGATATCGATGATGAAGGAGATGGCCGAGCCTTTGGGGCCGCCGAAGGGGAGCACGGCCCCCGCCAGCGCGGCGGACGCGTCGGTGGTCGGGCGGCCTTCGGGATCGATGGCCCAGCCTGCCGGAATGGAGAGGTTGCGGTGCGCGGCCATAATGATTTTGCGGCGTGCCACCACGCTCGACGACGCGTCGAACAGCAGCGGGCGTTCCCTGCCCGCGGGGATGCCGAACGCCATCGGGTTGGTGCCGAGAAAGCGCACGCGCCCGCCGAACGCCGCCATGTTGGGTGGCGCATTGGAGATGGCGCAGCCGATGTAGCCTTTGGCAATGGCCTGCGATATGTAGTACGCCGCGGCACCAAAATGGTTGCTGCCGCGGACGCCTACATACCCGATGCCGGAGGCTTCGGCAAGGCGGAGAGCTTCAGCCATGGCGTGCGCACCCACCACGGGCCCCAGTCCGTTGTCGCCATCCACCAGCGAGACCGCCGCGGCGCGTGGTTCGATGCGGATCTCCGGGCGCGCGTTGACCACCTTGGCCTGGAGCCGTTTGGCATACACCGGGAGACGGACGATGCCATGCGAATCCACGCCGCGCAACTCGGCCAGCACCAGGCAGTCGGCCACGTGGCGGGCATCGGCAGCGGGCACGTCGAGGCGCTCGAGGACGGCGCGGCAGAAGCCGGTCAAGTCCTCGGCCGGGAAGCGGTGCGAAACGGCTTCGGGGGTATCCACGACGCTGCTCATGAGCGCGGCGCTCCGGGCATCGGGGGGAGCCGCAGGAGTTCGAGTGTGGTCTTGCCGCGCGCCAGCTCGTCCATAATTTCGGCCTCCCGCAATCGGCGGGCAGTGGCCGCCTCGAGGATCTTCTCGGCGCGGTCCTGGCTGACGATGACGAGGCCATCGGCATCGCCCACGATGATGTCGCCCGAACGCACCGTCACACCGCCAAACTGGATCGGCTGATCGAGCGAGCCGAAGCGCTCCTTGGTGCAGGCGCCGATGGCGAGGCCGCGGCTGAACACCGGAAAGCCGCGTTCGGCAATGGCGACAATGTCGCGCACGGCACCATCCACGGCTAGTCCGGCCACGGCTTTGGCCTGCGCGGCGGCGGTCAGAATTTCGCCCCAGGCGCCGGTGAGCAGATACCCGCCCAGGTTGGCCACCAGGATGACGCCGGGTTTGGCCGCGGCCACGGCGTGGTGGAGCATGAGATTGTCGCCCGGAGGACACTGGAGCGTAGCCACGATACCGCAGAGCCGCGCGCCGGGCCAAGCCGGACGGATGGAAGGATCCACCATGCCTTGGTGACCCGCAGCCTCATAGAGCGTTGCGGGATCGAAGCCGACGAAGCGCTCGGCCACTATTTCGGAATTGAGGTTCATGCCTTGAACTCCACTTGGGCCAGGCCGGCCAGGAACTGGGCGGCGGCCGAGAAATCGGCGTTGCCCTTTCCGGCGGTGCTGGCCGCCGAGAAGACCTGTCCAGCCACGGAGGTAAGCATCAGAGGGATGGACTGTGCGCGGGCGGAGTCGAGCGCGAGGTTGACATCCTTCTTCATGAGATCGAGTTTGAACCCGGGCTGGAACGAACCCGCCAGCAGGAAGCCGGGCAGCCGCGAGTCCATCATCCGGGAGTAGCCGGAAGACTCTTTGATGACGCTGTACAGGGTGGCCGGATCGGCGCCGCAGCGGACGCCGAGCGCGAAAGCCTCGCCGATGGCGAGCATGTGGATGGCGGCCATGGCTTGATTGACGATTTTGACGACCTTGCCTTGTCCGACCGGGCCCACGTGGATGATGCGCGTACCCATGGCAGAGAGCAGCGGGCGGCACTCTTCAAGGAGCGCCGCCTCGCCGCCGACCATGATGGTGAGGGTGCCCGCGACGGCCCCCGCCGTACCGCCGCTGACGGGCGCGTCGAGAATCCGGACGCCGCGGGGTGTGAGTCTCTGCTCGAGGTCGAGCAGGGTGGCGGCCGTGGCTGTGGTCATGTCGATCAGAATCTTGCCGGGGGCCAGATCCCCGGCGATAGACTCGACCACGGCTCTGAGCTCCGCATCCGCGGGAACGATGGTAATGACGATATCGGTGCGGCGGGCCACTTCGGCAGGTGAATCGACAACGGTGTTCCCGAGGGCGGCAAGGGCATCGGCCGGCTCACGGCGCCGGTGGAACGTGGTGCACATCGGAAAACCGGCCTTGAGAACCCGTTCGGCCATGGGTGCACCCATCGCACCCAAGCCGATGAACTCGACGGTCTGCGGCATCGAGCCTCCGTAATGATTTTGTGATGCGAGAATATCTAATATCTGATATCCTGTCAAGAATTTTATTGACCTCCCGATCCGGATATCCGATAGTTGAGGGCGTGTCATTGCTTGTCTTGGCGGTAGGCGGCGATCACGCGGGTTTTCCGCTGAAAGGGCCGCTGATCGAATTCCTGCGCGGGCTCGGCCACACGGTCGTGGACTGCGGGTCCTACGATGCGGCTCCGGTCGATTTTCCGGATATTACCTGGGCGGTGTGCGACCTCGTGCGCGGCGGGAAGGCCGCGCGCGGCATCCTGATTTGCGGCACGGGCGTTGGCGCCTGTATCGCAGCCAACAAGATTCCCGGCATTCGCGCGTCGCTGTGCCACGACGTGTACTCGGCGCACCAGTCGGTGGAGCACGACGACGTCAACGTGGTGTGCGTGGGCGCGCAGGTGGTAGGCCAGAAAGTGGCCGAGGATTGCCTGCGGGCATTTCTGGCGGCGGAGTTCAGTACCGACGAGCAGTTTCGCCGGCGGGTGGCGAAGCTGGGCGACCTGGAACGGCGGGCGCGGGAGAATGCATGAGCCCGGAATCGAAACGCAAACACCCATGGGGCCTGGTGCTGCTGCTGGTCGCGGCGATGATCGTGAGTTTCTTCGACCGCGGGAACCTGGCGGTGGCCGCTCCGATCATGGCGCCGGAACTGGGCCTTTCGACCTGGAGCCTGGGACTGCTGCTGTCCGCCTTCTTCTGGACCTACGCGGTGTCGCAGATCGGCGCCGGCTGGCTGTCCGACCGGGTGGAAGTGCGGTGGGTGTACGCGGGAGCCTTCCTGCTGTGGTCGGCGGCGACCCTTTCGACGGCATTCATGACCACCTTCACCGGATTGCTGGCGATGCGGCTGCTGCTGGGGGCCGGCGAATCGGTGACCTACCCGGCCACCTCGCGGGTACTGGCGGCGGTGATTCCCGAGCGGCGTCGCGGGCTGGCGAATTCCCTGGTCGATTTAGGGGCGCGCCTCGGTCCCGCTCTGGGGACCATGTGCGGGGCGCTGCTGGTGGCCCGCGTAGGCTGGCGCGGTCTCTTCCTGATCACGGGCACCGCGGGATTTGTCTGGCTGGTTCCCTGGCTCGCACGCGCGCCGAAGCGGCTCGAGCCGTTACAGGAAGTGAAACGGGTCGCCGTGCCGACCTGGGGCGACCTGCTGGGGCGAAAGTCCGTGTGGGGAACGTGCGGTGGCCTGTTCGGAGCGAACTACGCGTGGTATTTCCTGCTGAGCTGGCTGCCTTCGTACCTGGTGCGCGAGCGGCAGTTCTCCCTGAGTTCGGTGGCCTTCGTAGGGGCGGTGCCGTATGTGCTGATGGCGGTGTCTTCAGTTTCGGGCGGTCTGCTGGCGGACCGGTGGGTGGCCCGCGGAGCTTCACCCGTGAAGGTGCGGCGCGGATTTTTGGTGACCGGCCTGCTGTTGACCGCGGCGCTGCTGCCCACCGTGCTCGTGCCGCGCATCGAGTTCGCGGTGGCGGGCCTGTTCGCGGCGTGTTTCACCCTGGGAATCTACGCCTCGAACCTGTTCTCGCTGACGCAGACGCTGGCGGGGCCCGAGGCGGCTGGACGATGGACCGGGGTGCAGAACGCCTGCGGCAACGTGGCCGGCATTGTGGGCCCCATCGCGACCGGCTGGATCGTAACCGTGACCGGCGGCTTCACGGTGCCGTTCCTGGTGGCGAGTCTGTCCTGCATTCTCGGGGCGGCGAGCTTCGGGCTGCTGGTTACGGAGTCGGGCCGGATCGCCCGAAAGCAGCCCGCCTGAGCTCTCCACCGCTCCTCGGCCGCGAGGCTACCTCCCGGTAAACGCGGCTTCGCTGCGCCGCATCGCCGCACCGAACTCCCGCCGGTGCGTCTCCGGCAGAATCGTCTCGATCTGGGAAGTGAGGTTCAGGCCCGTATCGCGCAGCACAATGAGTGCAAACGAAGCCAGGACATCCCCCGCGCTGAAGGTGCAGTGCCCGTAATTGGCCACCGGGATATTAATTCGCTGGAAGAAGCTCCCGCCGACCAGAGTCTTCACGGTATAGAGGGACTCCTGCCAGTAGGGGATGATCGGGTCGCCGGTGGTGTGCAGCGTCAGGATGGGAATCTTCGGTTTGCCCGAGGTTTCGTAGTGGGCTGCCACTTCGGCCTTCGCCGCCGGCGTGGCCGTGTATCGCTCCACCCTCAGATTCAGTTGGAAATCGTTGGATGAGCCGAAGTAGAGGCGATGCTGGTTGTCGAAGGGCTGGCCCCTCAGGGTCGCCGTGGCGTCGGCCGTACCGAAGACGTTGTACCAGAGGATGCCTAAAACGGTCTCTCCCACAGTGGCGGGGTCACTGGTCACCGGCGCGTTCGTTACCCGCAGAAGTTCGGCCGTCGCCTGCGGGTGAGTGGCCAGCGCCGTCGTGATGAGGGGAACGTAAATGGTGTCCCAACCATCGATCACCGATTGCGGGATGGTGATCGCATTGCCGGGAATCAGGCGGGGGAAGAAATAGTCGAAGATCACGCGAAAGTCGCCGAAGTAATTGAGCTGGCCTTGAAAGCTGCCGATCGGCCCGCAGGCGGCGCCGGCGGAATTGTAAACGGTGGGCAACTGCTCGGCGGAAAGCGTGGTGACGAGCCCGCCTTCCGATGCTCCGATCAGGTACACCCGCCGGGGATGGATCAGCGGGTCGACAATGTTCTGCACCAGGTCGCGGGTGTCGTCGACGCCCTGCCGGATGGCCAGCCCGTTCTTGCTGAAACTCGACGCGGCGAAGGCGAATCCGAGTTGGTTGAACGTGGCCGGCAGGGATAATCCCCCGATGGAAAGCTGGTCCTGCGGAATGCCCACGGTCGGGCCGGGCGCCACATATCCATGCGCGTAGACCACCAGGTTGCCGTTCCAGCAACCGATCTCCGGCATATAAAGGGCGTACACCGCGCCGCTGGTCTGGCTTCCGGTGGTGAGCGTGCCCGGTTGGCATGCTCCGGAAGCGAAACCAGCCAAGGCAATTGTGGTGGCGGCGATTTGAAGTAAGATGCGCATTCAATTGTCCCCCGAGTGTTCGAGTCTAACAGCGCATCTCACCGTGCGCAAAACCGCGGAACCGCCGGGAGGATGGTTACGCACCAAAGGTCCCGAGGATTATGTGGAATTCTGAGCGTGGTTGCGTGAATGCGCCGGAGGCCGCCCGGCGGACATCCCGCGTCTTCGGGACGCGCCCTCGGGGAGAGTGGCGGTGGAGGTGCTCGGCGCGGCAAGGCCTAGAGCGGCAAGCAGCCGCGAGGCCGGCGGATCAGGAACCCTCTTGATTCTGCCTGTCCACTGGGCGAGAAGCGGGCTCATACACTGGCCGCCACGGCGATCCGGGAGATAACTCCCGTAGAGTTCCGCGTCACTTCAGCTTGACCGGGTAGCGCCCGACCGCTACAAGTTTGCCCACTTGGCCCGGGGAATTGACGCGGGCGGGCGACTATGTCGATTGCCTCCGAGTTACCTAATGAAAATCATGCGACTCCGCTACGGCGCCCGCACGGAGTGCCCGGATCCGGCCCGCTTTCACCGAAACCACTCCGTCGTAGTTTTGCAGCACGCCGTCGATCAGCAGGTACGGCTCGCCCAGCACCTGGAATTTGTAGCGCTCGAAGGTGTCCGGCGTGACGATGGCATTCATGATGCCGGTTTCGTCTTCCATGCTGAGAAACACGAAGCCGTTCGCGGTGCCTGGCCGCTGGCGGACGATTACAGCGCCGGCGATGCGCACAATCCGCCCATCCGGCAGATTGCCCAGCTCACCAGCCGGCACCACGCGCAGCGCGTTCATTTCCGCGCGGCGCCACGCCATGGGATGGCGGCCCACGGTCAGGCCCGTGCCCCGATAATCCGCCCACAGGCGCTCTTCGGTATTCATCGGCACGAGCGGGGAAGGTTCGCCCTTTTCTTCGAGCGGCGCCAGCAGGGGGCCCACCGGCAAGATCGCCCGCTGGGCCTGCCACAGTGCATCGCGCCGATGGCTGCCCGGCTCGAGCGTATTCAAGGCGCCGATCTCGGCCAGCCGGTTGATTTCGTCTTTACGCAGTTGGCGGACGCGCACCGCCAGGTCGTCCAGGCTGGTGAACGGACGCGCGCTGACGATGGCCCGCCCGGTTTCTTCGCGCAGCCCGCGCGCGTAGCGCAGGCCCAGCCGCAGCGCCGGCGAGTTGTCCTTGTCCGGCTCCACCGTGCAGTCCCACGCGGAGCGGGTGACGTCCACCGGCAGCACACGCAGGCCGTGCCGCTGCGCATCTTTGATCAGGATGGCGGGCGAGTAGAACCCCATCGGCTGGTTGTTCAGCATGGCACAGGTGAAGGCTTCCAGGTAATGGCACTTCAGGTAGGCGCTGGCATACGCCAGCAGCGCGAAGCTGGCCGCGTGCGATTCCGGAAACCCATACAGGGCGAACGAAGTGATGGACTGGATGATGGTGTCCTGCACCTTGCCGGTGATGCCATTGGCGTTCATGCCGGCACGCAACTTGACTTCGATTTCCGCCATGCGTTTTTCGGAGCGTTTGAACCCGAACGCGCGGCGCAGTTCTTCCGCCTGGCCGCCGGTGAATCCGGCCGCGATCATGGCCATGCGCAGCAACTGTTCCTGAAAGAGCGGCACGCCGAGGGTCCGCTGCAAGACCGGTTCGAGCGCGGGATGCAAACAATCGGGCGCTTCGCGTCCCTGCCGGCGATTCAGATACGGATGCACCATTTTGCCCACGATGGGCCCCGGCCGAATGATGGCCACCTGCACCACGATGTCGTAAAACCGCTGGGGGCGCATGCGCGGCAGCGATGACATCTGCGCCCGGCTCTCCACCTGAAACATGCCGATGGTATCGGCGGTTTGGAGGGCTTGATACACCGCCGGATCGTCCTGCGGAAGGTGCGCCAGTTCCACCGTCTCGCCGTAAATTTCCGGAATCCGCTGCAAGGTCTCTTCGATGACCGCCATCATGCCCAGGCCCAGCAGGTCCACCTTGATGATCCCCATGTCGGCGCAGTCTTCTTTGTCCCATTGCACCACCACGCGTCCGGGCATGGTGGCCGGCTCGAGCGGCACCACCGCGTCCAGTTGGTTCTGGCAGATCACCATGCCGCCGGAGTGCTGCCCCAGGTGTCGCGGCAGGTCCTGCGCCATGCGGTACAGCTCGAAAAATTTACGCACGCGCGGATGGTGCAGATCGAATCCCGCGTCTCTAAACTGGCGCTCGGTGGTGTCCTTTGGATCCTTCCATTCCCAGGCGCGCACCAGGGTGGACAACCGTTCAAGCGAGGTCACTTCGAACCCCAGCGCTTTGCCCACTTCGCGAGCCGCCGAGCGCCCGCGATAGGTAATGACATTGGCCGTCATGGCCGCGCCCAGCTTTCCGAACCGCTCGTAGACGTACTGGATGGCACGCTCTCGCTTATCGCCGCTGGGCAGGTCGATATCGATGTCCGGCCACTCGCCGCGTTCTTCGGAGAGGAAGCGCTCAAACAGCAGGTCCATGCCCACGGGATCGACCGCGGTGATCTGGAGCGCGTAGCAAACGGCGCTGTTGGCTGCCGATCCGCGGCCCTGCGCGAGAATGCCGTTTTCGCGGCAGAAGCGCACGATGTCCCAGACGATCAGAAAATATCCGGGCAGTTTGAGTTTTTCAATCAGCGCCAACTCGCGCTCGATCTGCCGCTGAGCGCTCTCGTGATAGGGCCGGTAGCGGCGGCGCGCCCCTTCGTCTGCCAGTTTGCGCAAGAATGACATCTGCGTTTGGCCTTCGGGCACGGGATACCGCGGGAATTCATATCCCAGGTCGGCCAGCGTGAAATCCAGCCGCGAAGAGATTTCGAGCGTGTTCGCCATGGCTTCCGGCAGATCGGCGAACAGCCGCGCCATCTCTTCCGGTGTCTTGACGTGCCGTTCGGAATTTCGCTTCAGCAGCCGACCCGCGGTGGCCAGCGTCACGTGATGGCGAACGCAGGTGAACACATCCAGCAGTTCCCGCTGCGGCGGCGCGGCGTAGGCGGGGCCGTTGGCCGCCACCAGCGGGATCTTCAGCCGGCGCGCCCGGTCGACGATTTCCTGGTTGTAAGCCTCCTCGTCGCGATGGTGGTGGCGCTGGAGTTCGGCATAGACATTGCCGCGGCCGAACAGGTCCACCAGCCGCTCGTCGGGATGCCGCGTAAGGCACACCAGCCCGCGCGCGTATTGGCCCAACTCCTCCATGGTTGCGGCGCCCTCCCCCTTCTTCGCGCGCAGCTTCATCCGGGTTACCAGACGGCACAGGTTCTGGTAGCCGGCGCGGCTTTCCACCAGCAGCGGGTAGGAATTGCCGTTGGTGCAGGTGATCTCCGAGCCGATGTGCGCGCGCACCCCGGCCTTATCCGCTGCCATGTGAAACCGAGGCGCCCCGTACACGCCGTTGCGGTCCATTATCGCCATGGCGGGCATGCCGTATTGGGCGCAGGCCCCGGCCAGCTCCTCGGGAACGCATGCGCCCTCCAGAAAACTGAATGCCGAGCGCGCGTGCAACTCCACGTAGCGATCAGTCATAGCAGCCCTCCAGGAACCAGCCCTTGGGGGAGCAGTAGAGCCGGTACAGCGCGCCATCTGAAAGGGCGATGTCCCACTCGTCGCGCGACCACGGCTCGGCCGTCCACCAATCCCCCGACGTGCGCCACGGCCCGGCGAGGTCCAACACCTTGCCGCGAATGCTGCCGGCGGTGACAAAGCCAGGCTGCCCGGAAGCCAGCAGCACCAGCGCCGCGCGCGGGGGGCGGAACACGCGCAGCATCAAACGGGGCAGCCGATCGTTTTCGGTTTCCGCAGATCGCGCCGCCCCGCCGAGGCTCGCCATGCGAAACGCGTCCGGCCGGTGGGTATCGAGCAGTTCCGGCACGCCCACTTTCCCCTCGCCGGTGATCGCCTGGATGCGCGCCAGGGTAATTTCCAGTTTGACCGGCTCCGGCGCCGTCAGAATAAAAAGCCCGCTCTGCGCCGCCTGCGGCTTTACGGGGTTCACCCCCATCCATACGTGGACAATCGGCGCTTCGGGCGGATGCTCGCCCAGGTCGAGCTGGATCAGCTTGAGCAACGACTTCGTATCCAGCGTCGGCACGGGAAGCCGCAGCGTGCGTTGGGTGGTCGAGCGGTTTTCGAGCGCAAACCGCAGGCGCACCTCATCGGTCGCCAGGCCGCGGGTGGCCAGCCGTGTGGCGAGACCGTGCAGCAGACGCGCAAGCACGAACGCCAGAGGCTCCAGCAGTTCGATGGGATATTCCAGCTCCAGCTCGTCTTCGAAATGGAGGGGCTCCGCGAGTGCCAGCAGCTTTCGCTCCGCCTCGCCGCGTGCCCGCTCGCGCAGCCGCAGGCCTTCGGTGCCAAGCCGCTCAGCGATTCCCAGCGGGGGAAGGGCAGCCAGTTCGTGAAACCGCCGGATGCCCCAGCGTTCCAGGGTCTCTTCCATTTCGGGCGAAGGGGCAAGCAACGAGAGCGGTAGAGAACCCAGGAACTTGGCCTCGTCGCCGTACGGAATGATGCTGACCCCGGCCAATCCGCGGGCCGCGCAGATGGCAGCATCGGGGTTAGCCGCGAGCGCGATCCGCGGGTTCAAGCCGAGTTCCGCGGCGCGACGGGAAATAGCCACGGCGATATCCTGCGCGAACCCGACCAGCCGCTCCAGCCCCGCAACGTCGAGCGTGACGGTGTCCGCGGCAGTGAGCTCCACGGCCGGCGAAAATTCGAACGCGAGCGCGGTCAGATTGCCCGGGCCGTGAAGGCTGGCGTACATTGCCTGCTCCGATCTTTGGCGCTGACCCGCACGCCTATGCCGCGCAACAGCCGCGAGGCCGGCAGGCTGCCCGACCAATGGGCACGTTCCCGCCGGCATTCGAGCTGCAACGAGGCGCAGGTCTTCGCATTCGATTGCCGCGCCACGGCCAGCAACACCGTGGGCGTGTTCTCCACCGCGCGCCGCAGACGAAACCAGGAGGTCATCGAAATGCGCCGCGCCGTTTCCGGGGGCGTATCGCCCAGGTCCATGGCGACCAAGCCGAACCCGCCTCCCTGAATCAGCAGATCGGCCGCTTTCAGCGCGTGTTCGGCATGGTGGCCGCAGCGCACCCAAAGCAGGTGATCGAGCCTCACTCCGGCAGCGGCGGCATCCGCCGGGCAGAACGAATCTTCGGTATCCACCAGCACACAAACCTCCTCCCGCCCCGTCGCGGCCGCGAGAATGGCAACCAGCAGGGTGGTACGCCCGGAAGAGGCGGGGCCAAAGATCTCGGTGAGGCATCCGCGAGGCAGGCCGCCGATGGCTGTATCGAGATCGGCAATGCCCGTCGCCACACGCTCCGGCGCAGGCCTCGATTGCCAGTCGAGGTGGCCTCCCAGCAGAGGTTGGAATCGAGTCTGAAGAGCGGCAGCGGACATAGCGTATTTCGCTTTTTATTCGCCTATAACTTTATATATACAGCCGGCCCGGCCCGCGCGTCAACCAGGACCGGAGGCCCTGTTTCCGGACCCGGAAATCGCTTGGGGACTCAGCCAAAGACGGGGCGGAGTTTCCCAGCTATAGTGGTCAGTACATGGGGCGCATCCGGATCCTGCCTGACCAGGTTGCCAACAAGATAGCCGCGGGAGAGGTGGTGGAGCGACCGGCTTCGGTAGTAAAGGAACTGCTGGAGAACTCGCTCGATGCGGGATCCACCGACCTGCGGGTGGAGGTGGAAGCTGGCGGGCGGCGGCTGATCCGCATCGTGGACGACGGTTGCGGCATGCTGCGGGACGACGCGCTGCTGGCCTTCGAGCGGCATGCGACCAGCAAGCTGCGGGACGTGAAAGACCTGCTCTCGATCGTCACGCTGGGATTCCGTGGAGAAGCGCTGCCGTCGATCGCCTCGGTTTCGCGCCTGCTGCTGGAAACGCACGCGGCGGAGGAAACGACCGGCACGCGGATCGAGATCGCCGGGGGGAAGATGCTGCGGTGCGAGGAGGCGGCGCTGGGATGCGGCACGGCGATCACCGTGCGCGACCTCTTTTATAACGTGCCGGCGCGGCGGAAATTTTTGCGCACGGAGCCGACGGAACTGGCGCATATCGCCTCGCTGGTGACGCACTACAGCCTGGCGCACCCGGACAAAACGTTTCAGCTCAGGAGCAACGCCGATGACCTGCTGCACGTGACGCCGGTGGGGACGATGAAGGAGCGGGTGTACCAGGTTTTCGGAAGCCAGGTACTGGACGAACTCGTGGAAATCGGGATGCGGGAAAAGGAGCTGATGGTTCCCGACGAAATCGGGCCGCGCCGGTTTCGGCTGAACGGGTTTTTTTCCCGCCCGCAGGTGCAGAAGGCGAACCGGAATTCGATTTACGTTTTCGTAAACGGGCGGCTGATCCGCGACCGGCTGCTGCTGCACGCGCTCTCGTCGGCCTACCACAATCTGATGCCGGCCTCGTCCTATCCGTTCGCCTTGCTGTTTCTGGAGTGCGATGCGGAAGAGGTGGACGTGAACGTGCATCCCTCGAAAACCGAGGTACGGTTCCGGCACGGTTCGGTAGTGCACGATTTCGTGCGGGACACGCTGCGCGAGCGGCTGATGGAGAGCCGTCCGGCGCCGTCGTTTTCGCCGGGCGCGCGAGCGACCCCGGCGGTGCAGCCGGCGGCGCGGCTGCCCTACTCGGAATTCAGCCAGATGCTGGCGAACGAAGCACCGTCGGCAGCGACCATGGTGGAGCCGGCGCGCGAGGAGCCGCTGCCGGAGTTCACGCTGCGGCCGGCGGCCGGCCCGGCGCCGCGGCTGGACTTCAGCGCGCCGCCAATCGAATTCACCACCGCGGCGGCGGTGTCGATGAAACCGCAACGGCGGCTGGACATGCACGGCGAATTCCCGCCGGAAGCGATTCCGACGCCCGAGATGTCTCTGTCGGGGCTGTCGGACCTGCGGCCGCTGGGACAGATCCACAACAGTTTCATTATTGCGGCGGGGCGCGACGGTTTATGGATCATCGACCAGCACGTGGCGCACGAGCGCATTCTGTTCGAGCTGGTGCTGAAGCAGCGGGCGGCGGGACGGGTGGAGATGCAGCGCCTGCTCATGCCGCGCATCGTGCAGTTGACGGCGGAGCAGCAGATCGACTATGCGCGCATCGCGGATGAGCTGCACGCCTCGGGATTCGAAACGGAGCCGTTCGGCAATCGCACGATTGCCATCAAAGCCGCGCCCGCGGCGGTGAGCGCGCCGGACCTGGAGCGGATCCTGTTCGAGATTCTGGAAATTGCCGAAAGCGAAATGCGCGGCGCATCGCTGGACGATTTGCGGCGGGGCATCTGCGCATCGATTGCCTGCCGGGCGGCGATCAAAATCAACACGCCGCTGGATGCGGGAAAGATGGATTGGCTGCTGCGCGCGCTGGCCGCCACGGATTGCCCGATGAGCTGCCCGCACGGTCGGCCGATCGCGCTGCACTACTCGACGCGCGAGGTTTTGAAGGCATTCCATAGGATATAGAGACCTGAAATCGCTTATACTCGTGGCTCTCGGAGGTTCCCTCATCCGATGCGTGCCACCATCATCGCCTGCCTTCTTCTTCTCGTGGCCTTCGCCGCGATTCTTCCTGCCGCCGCCATCCGCGGGAGCATTCACGACCGGGACGTCCGGCCCAGGAAAGACGTCGCCGTCCGCGCGGCCGACCTATCGCTCAAGACTTTTTCCGATGAGCGGGGTGAATTCGCCCTCGAGCCGACGGCGCCGATGCAGTCCATCCGGCTGGTATTCGAAGCGCCGTGGCACACATTTTGAGATACTGACGTCCCAGGAGAGGTTATGGTCCGATATCAGACGTTCCTCGCGATAGGGCTGGCAGCGGCCACGCTGAGCGCGCAGCCGGCCACCGGCGGACAGGAGAGGGCGCCGCGGCCGTCCAGCCAGACCATGAAGCAACTGGCACGCGGTACGGAGTACGCCGCGGCATCCATGATGCCGCAGGCGACGATGACCGCCGAACGCGTGCTGCGCGCGGGCGGCAACGCCTTCGATGCCATTGTGGCCGGGCAGGCCGTGCTCGGCGTAGTGCAACCGAACATGAACGGCATGGGAAGCGACGCGGTGCTGCTCATCTACGACGCCAGGCAGAAAAAAGTGCTCTCGCTCAATGCCGAGGGAACGGCACCGAAGCTGGCCACCATCGAGTGGTACAAGACCCATAACGACGGCAAGATTCCGGTGAACGATTCGCTGCTTTCGGGCACGGTGCCGGGCGTGGTGGATGCCTGGTACATCCTGCTTTCGCGGTGGGGCACGAAGAGCTTCGGCGAGTTGCTGGCGCCGGCGATCGAACTGTGTGAGCGCGGCGTGCCGATGGGAAGAATGCTGAATTCGCCCGCGCTGGCGAAGTATCCGACAAGCGCGCGCGTGTACGGAGCGCCGAACGGCCAGCGCTGGCAGGACGGACAGGTATGGAAGAATCCGGACCTGGCGCGCACCATGCGGCGCCTGGTGGAGACCGAAAAGGAAGCCGCGCCGAAGGGCCGCGAGGCCGGGTTGAAAGCCGCCCGCGACCGTTTTTACAAAGGCGACATCGCGCGCGAGATGGCGCGGTTTTCCGAAGACAACGGCGGCCTGTTCCGCTACGAGGATTTTGCCTCGTATACCGCGAAGCTCGAAGAACCGGTCTCGATCGACTATCGCGGCTATACGGTCTACAAGAACGCATCGGCCACCCAGGGACCCACGGAGTTGATCGCGCTCAACCTCTTGGAAGGGTACGACCTGAAGAAGATGGGGCTGAACTCCGCGGACTTCGTGCACACTTCGGTGGAAGCTATGAAGCTGGCGATGGCCGACCGGGAGCGCTACCTGGGCGACATGGATTTCATCAAGATTCCTTATGCGGGGCTGCTGTCCAAGGAGTATGCCGCCGAGCGCCGCAAACTGATCGATCCTGCGAAGGCGTCGCTCGAGCTCCGTCCGGGCGATGTGACCGCGTACGCCGGGCCGGACTACACGCCGGTAGACCGGCCGCCCGATGTCACCACGCGCGGCGATGCGGACCACCTGGGCGACACCAGCTACATTGCGGTGGTCGATCGCGACCGCAACATGGTGTCGTTCACGCCGAGCCTGCACAGCGCATTCGGCACCAAGGTAGTGATGGGGAGCCTGGGATTCCCGCTGAACTGCCGCGGCGATTACTACTCACTGGTGCCGGGGCACGCCAACGCGCTCGAGCCGGGGAAGCGCCCGCGCAGCACGCTGCAAGGCACCTTGGTGATGAAAGATGGCAAGCCCTTCCTGATTACGGGGAGTCCGGGCGGGGACGATCAGTGCATGCGCACCATACAGACGCTGATCGATGTGGTGGATTTCGGGATGAACGTGCAGCAGGCCATCGAGGCGCCGCGCTGGTCGACGCGTTCGTTTCCGGCATCGCCGTTTCCCCACACGATGTATCCGGGCGACCTGTGGCTGGAGAGCCGGATTCCGGAAGCGGTGAAGGACGAGCTGGCCCGCCGCGGGCATAAAGTGACGATGCGGGCGCCGTGGTCATTGAACGACAGTGCGGCCATCATGGTGGAGGAGGCCACCGGGACGGTGAGCGCCGGGGCGGACCCGCGGACTAGCGCTCTGGCTCTGGCGTGGTAGGCGTCTCGTCGGCCAACAGTTCCGGTGCCGGCGCGATGGGCTCCGCGGCGGCCTCCGGTTCAGGCAGCGGCGATCCGGCTTCCATCGGCTCCTCGGAGACGACCTTGGGCGGGGCCAGCGCCAGGTACATCTCGGACTGGCTCGAATAGAACACCAGTTGCATGCCGGTGTGGGCGATCACGGTAATCTGCCGGATGAGGAATAGCACGATCACGATTCCGAGCGTGGGCTGCGCCAGCAACTCGGCCGCGCCGCGATAGGCCAACAGAATCGCCAGCAGACTGGCCCAAAGCACGGCGTACAGCCCCGCGGTGCGGCGGAAATTCCGGAATACGAATCGTATGGAAGCCATAGCGCCGCGGAACGCTTTGCGGCTGTCCTCGGCCACCAGCCGGATGCGCGCGTAATCGAAGCAGAGGTTCACCAGTCCGAACAACACCAGCACGAGCGCCGTACGGAACCAGTCCCAGTAAATCAGTGGAGTCTGGACCGACCCCTCGCCCCAGATTTTATTGCCGAGGCCATTGAGCCCCCGGGACAGGCCCATCACCGCGACGTAGAACAGGGCCGACACGAGAGCCAGGCGGACGAAGCGCCAGAAGTGCCTGCCGCAGCCATCAAAGAAGGCGGCCGGGGAAAACGGCTCGTGCGCGCAGAACAGCTGGATGGCGCCGCCCAGCAGAAACACGTGGGCGATGGCGGCGACCGCGAATACCGCGGCGCCGGCGGCCATCAGAGTGGTGAACGACAGCCCGGCGCTCTTGCCGAAGATCAGTTCGGCGATGAACTGGACGTCGAAATTGCCGGCCATTCCCGAAGCCCAGGCGCTCTCCCCCAGGGTCGCCAGGAGCAGGGCGATCACGGGAGCGACGACGGCCAAGGCCCAAAGCGTGGTGACGCCGTAGAACAGCAGCCACATCCGTTTGCGGAGCGACAGCGCCCGCAGGCCGAGGCGCAACGCGGCGATGAGGGTCATGGCAGCACCATCTGGGCCCAGAAGAGCAGGTTTGAAAACCATTTGGTGAACGGCAGCGGGTCGGGGCTGCTGACCCAACTGTTATTCGTGAAGCTGGCGTCGAGGAGGATCCGGCTTTGGGGGTCGATCTCGACGCGTTTGGCCCGCGAAGGCCGGGTGATGTCGTACTTCATCCAGCGGCCGATGCCGTCCCAATCGCGTTCGATGGTCTCGCCGTTTTCGAGCGTCAGCCGCATATGCACGGGCATGACGGTTTCGCCCTGGCGAACGAGTTTGATTACGGTGCGGAACTGCTCCGGCTGCTTCTTCTTTTTCTCTCGCTGGACGTCTTTGTCGGTGACCGCCACGCGTTTTCCGTTCTGGAAGAAGAGCCCGCGGGGTATGGGAACGGATTCGCTTTCGACGCTGGCCACGCGATAATCGAGCTCGTTGGTGCCGAAGACGAACTGGTCGAAAAACCAGCCCATGTCCTTGCCGGAGACTTCGTTGACCACGTTGCGGAAATCCATGCTGGTGGGGTGACGGTACCGGTAGCGCTCAAACCAGGTCCGCATGATGCGGGCCATCACCGGCGCGCCGAGGTAGTTCTCCATGGTTTTCAACAACGTCCCGGGCCGCATGTACGAGTTGATACCGTAGCTGGTGGAATCGTAATAGCTCCACGAATTGCACACCACCGGGTCCACCTTCCGGTAATCGAGGTAGGCGATGCGGTTCAGCTTTTCGGCGGTGGAGGTGGGGACGCCGAGCAGGCCGCTGACGGAAAAACCGAGAAAATGAAACGGCAGGTACGCGGGTCCGTACACCTGGTCGATGATCTTGCTGGTGGAGTAGGTGTTGAAGCCCTCGTCGAGCCAGGACTCTTCGAACTCGTTGGTGCCGACCATGCCGTACCAATACTGGTGACCGAACTCGTGGACGATGACCTCTTCGGGATTCCATTCGTGGGAGGAGGCGTGCCAGGATGTGCCCGCGGTGATGAGGGTGGGATACTCCATGCCGCCGGCGCCGCCCGCGCCGAACTCGGGATCGACCACGGTGATGGTCTGGTAAGGATAGGCTCCGTACCAGAGGCCGAACCACTTCATGCCGTTGATGAGCGAGCGGAAGTGGCGGTCGATCTGCTCGCGGTGCTCGGGCTGAATGAGCAGGATCATGCGCACCGGCTGGAGGCGGACTTCGTCTTCCGTTTTCCCGACGAGCTTCGCGACGGAGGCCAACTCCGCGGCGGAGACTTCGTGGGGGGGATCGAACTCGCGTTCCACGCGGATGTAGCGCGGCGATGCAGTCCAGGCGAAATCGTGGACGTTGTTCTGGGTGAAGCGGTAGGTGTTACCGTTGCGGCTCTGCTGGACCCCGGTGGCCCCCACCACGAAGGTCGGGGGCACGGTGATGGTGACATCGTACTGGCCGTAATCGGCGTAGAACTCCGAGTTGGTATGGAACTGGTGGCAGTTCCACTGGCCCTGTTGGGAGTATCGCTCGCCGGGCTTTTCATAGACGCCGATCTTCGGAAACCACTGGCCGACCATGTAGAAATCGTTGTGGTAGCCGGTGCGCGCGAACACTTTGGGGAGTTTGGAAAGGAAATCGATATCGAGCGTGATGCTGGCAGCGGGGAGCACGGGCTGGGGGAGCGCAACGGCGGCCACGGTCCGGTCATCGGTATTGTCGTCGTCGGGGTGGATGAAGCGAACGGCGCTGGTGAGGTCGGCCCCTCCGGCGACCTGCATTTTGCGGATTTCGATATAGCCCCAGCCTTCCTTGGGAATGCGGTCGCCGCGCAACTGCCCTCCGGATTCACGCATGAACGAACTCTTCTCGTTTTGAAACGCGTTCAGGTAGAGATGAAACTGGAGCTCGTGAATGGTGTCGGGCGAGTCGTTGAACCAGGTCAGGGTCTCATGGCCATCGATGGTCTTGCGGGTGTTATCCAGTCGCGCCTGCATCCGATAATTGACGATCGGAGGGGTTGCCGCGGCGGCTGAACCCGCCAGAACAGCCAGGCAAAGCGCGTGCCTGAGATTTGACATCAACCGAGTATAGCCGCAAAAAAAAACGCGCGGTGGGGCTGCCACGGAGACTCCACCACTTCCGCTATCATGCCTCCAGTGCTCCTCCACGACATTGTTGAAACCTCCCGCCGCGTCGCGGAAACGCCGAAGCGGCTGGAAAAGATCGGCCTCCTTTCCGCGCTGCTGCGGCACGCCACGGTGGAGGAGATCGAGTCCGTGGTGGCCTTCCTTTCCGGCCGCACGCTGCAGAACCGGATCAACGCGGGCTATGCCGCCCTACGTGATGCCGGCGCGACGCCGGCCGCCAATCCGGCGCTCGAAATCCGCGATGTGAACCAGGCTCTGGAATCGCTGGCCGGCCTCTCCGGCCCGGGGTCCGATCGGCGCCGCCGTGAGCTGCTCCAGGCGCTGTTCACCCGCGCCACGCAGCCCGAACAGTCGTTCCTCACGGGCCTGATCCTGGGCGAACTGCGCCAGGGCGCTCTCGAAGGCATCATGCTCGAATCGCTTGCCAAGGCTTTCGCCGCCCCGCCCGACCGCGTCCGCCGCGCCGTCATGATGGCCGGAGATATCGCCCATGTGGCTCGCCTGCTCCACGAATCGGGGCCGGCCGGTCTCGACCAGTGCGACGTCCAACTGTTCCGGCCCGTGCAGCCGATGCTCGCCCAGACCGCCGAAGACGTGGGCGATGCGCTCTCCGATCTCGGTGAGGCCGCGCTCGAATATAAATTCGATGGCGCCCGTGTCCAGGTGCACCGCTCCGGCGGCCAGGTCGCCGTGTTCTCGCGCAATCTGAACGACGTCACCCCCGCTGTCCCGGAGATCGTTGAAGCCGCCCGTGCCATGCCCGCGCACGACTTCATCGCCGAAGGCGAGGTCCTGAGCCTCACCCCGGAAGGCCGACCCCAGCCGTTTCAGGTCACCATGCGCCGTTTTGGCCGCAAGCTCGATCTCGACCGCATGCGCGCCGCGCTTCCGCTCACGCCGTTCTGGTTCGATCTCCTCTATCTCGATGGCCAGCCGCTGCTCGATGAGCCGCAATCGCGGCGTTTCTTCGCGCTCGCCGAACTCGTCCCCGCCGCCGCGCTCGTTCCGCACACCCTGACTGGCGATGCCGGGTCCGCCGCCGCTTTTCTCCAGTCCGCGCTCGATCGCGGCCACGAAGGCATCATGGCCAAGTCCGTCACCGCCGGTTACGCCGCCGGCGCGCGTGGCCAGAGTTGGCTCAAGATCAAGAAGGTGCGCACGCTTGACCTGGTGGTCCTTGCCGCGGAATGGGGCAGCGGCCGCCGCCGCGGCTGGCTCAGCAATCTCCACCTGGGCGCACGCGATACCGAAAAGGGCGGCTTTGCCATGCTGGGCAAAACGTTCAAAGGCCTGACCGACGAACTTCTCGCGTGGCAGACCGAACAGTTCCTCAAAATCGAGATCGCCCGCGACCAGTACACCGTGTACGTCGAGCCCAAGCTGGTCGTCGAGATCGCCTTCAACGATCTCCAGATCAGCCCCCGCTATGCCAGCGGCCTGGCCCTTCGCTTCGCGCGCGTGAAGCGCTACCGGCCCGACAAGCCGGCGGCCGAAGCCGACACGTTTCTTACCGTGAAATTCCTGGCCGGTCTGGCGCCCGCACAGCCGTAATTTTCCGCAGCCCCCGAGACGCGCAGGTGCGCCGGCGTTATTCCGCGTCCCCAGTTATCCCGAGTCTGTCCTTGGACTTGCCGGGATCGCTGCTAAACGCCATTCACACGATTTCCACACCCGGAATAATCGGCACCAGGAGACAGACGAGCGGATGCCGCGCGTTTCGGTGTGGGGAAGATCCACTTCACCGGCGGCGAAGTATTTGTAAACGAGGAGGTGCTTCGCGGCCGCGGCCGGAGGAAGAGGAGTTCCTGTCCCTAATTCTCGCTCGAGTGCAGCCCGCCCGCCCCCGCCCGGAACGACACGTTACTTCGCAGCGGATCGTCTTCGAGCGGCGCCACGCAGTTCCACAAACACGCCCCGCAGTGCACGCACTTCTCCCGGTCGAACATCGGGACTCCGTTCGCCCCCGCCGTAATCGCCTGCCCCGAGCACATTTCAATGCACAGCTTCGCCGAGCACCGCTCACAGAAATCCGGATACACGAACCGCACATGGTCCGCATACCCCGGCGGCGCCTGCACCTTCCCCCCCATCAGCAGCGCGTCCTGGTGGGACACCAGCAGTTGCCCGTCGTACGGAATCGCCGGCCACCCGCACCGGTCCATCAGCGCCTGGTGGCAATGGCTCCCCCGCGCCCGGCACTCCGCCACAATCCGTTCCACTTCCGCGGGCGCGATCTTTCCCCGGTAATATTCTTCCAGCCCCGGCATCAGCCCCGGCTCACCGTCAATCCAGTGCTTGCCTTCCGTATACCCCGCAATCGTCATCCCCACCAGGCCCGCAATCACGCCGCGGTGAAAGCCGTCCCGTGCCTTCTCCGCAATCCGCCCTTCCCGCTCCACCCAGCTCGCCCGCCGCCGCGCTACATAGCTTGCTTCCAGGTTCTGCTTGGTAAACGGCTTCCCCGCGCGCAGCAGCTCCACCACCGCGTCCGCCAATTGCGCGCCCGTCGTCCACCCTTCGTCCACCCCCGAACCCGTCAGCACATTCGTGCTCCCCGAGCCTTCTCCAATCCGCGCGTACCCGTTGCCTGCCAGAATCGGCTCGCCCCGCTTCCCCGATTCCTGCAACGACTTCGCCCCCCACGACCGCAGCTTGCCCCCGTTCAGGTACCGCCACAAATACGGGTGCTGGAGGAAATGTTGCAGATACCGGTACGACGTGCGCATCGGGCTCCGGAACCACGACGGCACGAAAATCCCCACCGTGGCCACCCGCTCCGGATGTACGTACAGAAATCCGAAAATCTCCGGCTCCGGATACCCGAACGTGTGGAACACCGTTCCCGGCAACAGCGGCGTGTCCTCCGGCAGGTCCACCACCATCTTCATGCCCACCGCCCACTCGCGCTGATGATGGCCGGCCGGCAGTCCAAACTCTTCGTCCAACTGCCGGCCCACCGCCCCCACTGGCCCGTCTCCCACCACGGTCAGGGCCGCGCGAATATCCATCCCGGGCATATAGTTCGCCGCCGGATTGCCGTCCGGATCCACCCCCTGGTCGCACAGGCGAATGCCCGCTACACCCTCCCCCGCATCGTCGATCAGCGCCGCCTCCACCGGCGTGCCCGGCCAAAGCTGCACCGTGCCCGTCATGCCCAGTTCCCCGCCCACGTGCTGTAAAAACTGGCCCAACGACATCGTCAGCCCGCCCTGCTTGTGCAGGAACGGCGGCACGTAGGGCAGCTCGAATCCATAGTGCCGATCCAGTCTGAACAGGCGCAGCACCCGCTCCCCCAGCTTCAACAGCGGCGATCGCCGGCTCGCCCCAATCGGGTCCAGCAGGTACACCAGCTTCTCCTCGGTCACCCGCGCCGCCATCGGAATCTGCCGTGCCTCCAGGTCCGGCAGCGTCGCCCGTATGCCGCGCGCCCGCGTCACCACCCCCGATACCCCAAACGCCAGGTCGTCCGCCCGTTCGTAACAAGCCACCTGCAGCGGCAGCCCCGGCGCCGACGGGCTCTCGATCGCCGCCGTCCCGTCCGCGTTCACCAGTTGCCGCGATAGCGTCGTCAGAAACCCCGCCGTGGCCGGACCGAAACCCACGCACACGATGTCCAGGTCCAGTGACGGGCGCTCGGGCTCTTGTTGCGATCCGCTCATGCCGGGTAGTCCAGTGCCTCGGGAATCATCACCTTGGTCAGCGCCGCGGCGGCGCGGTCCTTGGCGAGTTGCGAACCCGTCAGGCAGCCGTCCATCCGCACCCGCAGGCGGGCGAACTGGTCCAGCCCCGCGGCTCGCACGCACGGCCCCGCCTTCGGCGGGTGCGACCCGTCGGCCTCCACCACGTCCGCGTAGCCCCGCGCCAGGCTCGCTATCCCCGGAATCAGCGTTTCCAGAGCCTCCAGATCGTCCGCCTGGTAGCACGTCCCGCAGCCTTCCGTGTCCCATGACGGATGCCGGTTATATCCGTAAACCAGCTCCGCGCAAACCCGCCCGATTTCCCCCGCCGCCCGCGCCGATTGCACGTGGCACAAGTCCGTCAGAAACGCCAGCAGCCCCGCCAGTCCCTCCGCCACCGTAGCATGCTCCGGTCCCTTCTTTGCCAGCTCCAGCACGTCCAGAATCTGGCATCGTGCCGCCAGCAGCCAGCACAACGCATCCGCCAGGGGGAATGTCACTCCCTGCCGCGCGCTGTGGTACAGCTTCGCACCGTCCGCATCCGTCGTCTTCAGTAGATGCTGCAGCGTCCACAACCACAATTGCATCGCCGTCGCCAGCGCGCACGCGCCCGTACCCGGATGGTCGTTCGCAATCAGCCGCATCTCCCGGATCCACTGCCGGTACTGCGCCAGAAATACATCGTCCGTCATGGTCACGCTGAGTTGCCGCCGCTGCACCGCTTCCGGACCTTCGTACGTCGCCTCCAACTGCGCGTCCATCCACTTGTGTCCCAGGTAGCCGGGGCAGTCTTCGGTAATACCGTACCCGCCCATCAGACTCACCGCCTCCCGCATCATCCGCGCCCCATGGCCCGTATTCCACAGCTTGCACGCCGGGCACAACACGTTGGCCACCGCGTCCAGCAGCGCACTCTGCACCAGGGTGTCGTCGGCCAGTTCCGGCCGCGTGCCCGCCAGATACGCCACCGCGTCCTTCTGCACCGCCCGCATCGCCTTCAGCATGGCCGTGCCCCCTTTTATGCCCCGCGCCGCCAGAATCTCGTTCCTCTGCCGTTCCATCGGGTCCAGCCGGTCGAACACCCGCGCCGCCTCGAATCCCAGCGACGCGCTGGCCTCCCCCGTCGCCCACACCTCCACCAATCGGTGCACCACGTCCTGCTTCAGTTGCAGCCCCAGCTCGTAGCGCGGCGATCCCGGGCTCGCAATCGACCCCCCGCGGAACCGTCCGCGTCCGTACCGCACCACCGGTTCGATTGCGCTCAGCAGCTTCGCCGACGTCATGATCGCTACCGTCACCCGCGTACGCCGGAATACCGCCTCGATGATCTCGCCGTGGCTGTAACGCGGCACAATCACGCCGTCCTTCACGCTGTACCCGCCGATGATCCGGCTCGCCGGTACTTTCAGGTTGAAGATCGGGTCGCGCGTCGAGGAAAGCTGGTGCACCAGCTTGCGCGTGGGCGTACCGCGGTCGAACGTCCCCGGGTCCGTCTCCTCCAGAATCACCATGCAGGTGCCTTTGATGCGCGGATCGTCGGACTCCACCGCCGCCGTTACGAAGTTGGCGAATCCCATATTGGTGATAAAACGCCCGCGCTTCTCCACCTGGAGCACCGGCTCCTCGCCCCCCACCCATTCCGCCACGCGCACCTTGCCGCCCAACAGGCCCGTCTCCACCCCCACGTACGGAATCGGTTCGGTCAGGCAGAATGCGCCCCGCCACGGCTTTCGGTCCTCCCCCGGCTGCGACGGCGCGCACCGGCTCATGTAGTACTCGCGCTGCGCCTCGGTGCCGCGCTCGTGAATCGGCGAAAGCGCCAGGCAGCCCGCCAGGCTCCCCGTGGCCGCGCCCGCGTCTACCCACGCCAGTTCAAACGCCACCAGCGCCAGGGCCAGGTTCTTCGGGCCTTCCAGGAAGCCCCCCTGCGCCGGCTCCATGAATACCGCCGTAATGCCCGATTCATCGAACGCCTGAAGCAGCGCCTGCTTCTCCGGCGTCCATTCGTGGGTGTTGCGCGCGCCCTGCGCCACCAGCCGCGCCACCGGGCCCCGCGCGACCGCCCGCACCGACTGCACCAGCATCTGCAGGTCGTACCGTTCCGCGAAGCGCCACAGAATCTGCCGGACGTCGTCCCCCGGTAACGCACGCAACGATTCGGCTTGGTTCTCGATAGCAGCGGTTGACATGTGAACACCCTCCTTACCCGGTACGTGCGCCATATTTCGCACTTCCAGGCCCGATTGAGATTGAATGGAGGATTCCAGCAATCGTCGTACCGCAACGAAAGGGTGTTGAAAAACAAGACAGTCCCGGCTCGCCGGCCCCAACGAACGCCCAGCCATAGCGTCAAGAGCCCCAGCTCTTCCTGACTCCACTCCGGCAAGCCGGCCTGCATCGACCGCGGCCGGCAGCGGTGAGCCGGTAGGAGCGGGCCCGCCGCTTGGTCTCCGACAACTCCCACTCGGCGCGTACCCCGCCCTTCATCAACATCTTCTGAAGCGCGGGATACAGCGATCCTTCCTCGACGCGCAGAACCTCGCTCGAAAGCTGGCTGGTACGCTGCGCGATGGCATAACCGTGCAGCGGACCGGACTTGAGGACGCGGAGGACGAGGAGAATCAACGTCCCGGGCACGAGTTCCGTCTTCGCCATAGCCTCAGTTCACCGCCATGTAGTCGGCTGAGGGCTGTGCTACGATTTCCGGCGGGCCCGCGCGGCGCGCCATTCGCGGGTAGGATCGTCATCCGGGTCGGGCGTTTCTTGCGACGGACGCTGCGCCGCGGGCACGTGCCGCAAGTTCACGCGGATGCGAGTCCAGGTGGATGAGCGGCCGCGCATGGAATCGACCAGGACATCGTCTGCGGCCAGGTACGGGATCAATTCGGAATGCTTGGCCTTCCACCTCTCCAGGCCGGCCAGTGCGGCGTTTTTGTCGGGGGAGTTGGCAACCACCACCAGCGGCATTTTCACTCGCGGCGGTTTCGCGGTGGAGGCAGCCCGCGAGGAGGCTACGCGCGCGGCTTCACCTTCCATTTTGCGGAAATGCGGCGGCCATGGCGCATCGCCGAGTCCGGCGGCTTCATCGCGGGAGGCGAGCTCGATGAGGTTTTCGAGCGAGCCGGGGAAGGCATCCATGTCGGCGTGGGGGTCGCCGAGTTCCGCGAACCGGGCAGGAACGGTGAACAGGGTGAAGGCGGCCGGATCGCAGTCCGGGACCTCCTGCCAATGGAGTGGGGTGGAGACGCGCGCATCGGGGAGCGGGCGGACCGAATAGGCAGAGCAAGTAGTGCGATCCTTAGCGTTCTGATTGTAGTCGAGGAACACGCCGTGACGCTCCTCTTTCCACCATTTGGAACTCGCCAGGGCGGGCGCGCGGCGCTCGACGGCCCGGGAGAGGGCGAGCGCGGCGCGGCGCACTTCATTGAAGGTCCAGCGCTGCTGGATACGCACATTGATATGGATGCCGCGGGAGCCGCTGGTCTTGGGCCAGCCGCGCAGGCCGACCTCGCCAAGGAAGGCCTGGACCTCGAGGGCGACGCGGCACACGTCGGCCCAGGGAACGCCGGGACCGGGATCGAGATCAACGCGCAACTCGTCGGGATGGTCGAGATCGGCGGATCGTACCGGGTGCGGGTGGAGTTCGAGGCAGCCCAGGTTGACGATCCAGGCGAGTCCGGCGCCGTCATCGACCACGACCTCTTCGGCGGTGCGGCCGGATGGGAACGAAAGATTGACCGTCCGCAGCCAGGCGGGCCGCGCCGAAGGCGCGCGCTTCTGGTAGAACGCCTCGCCTTCGGCGCCATCGACGAAGCGTTTGAGAACGACCGGACGGTCGCGGATACCGGCGAGCGCGCCGGGCGCGACGGAGAGGTAATAGCGGACCAGCTCGAGTTTGGTGATCCGGATCTGGCGCGAAAAGTAGAGCTTGTCCGGATGGGTGACGCGGACCTCGCGACCTTCGATGGAAAGTACCTCGGCCGGTTCATCCTTGCCCACCAGAACAGGCTACAACGTTTTTGACGGGGCCCATGGACACAACCGGCCGGCCTGAGATGGGGCATCCCGGCCGCCGCATTTGTGCCGGGGCGCGGGCGGAACATGCGAGACTGAACGAAGACGGGAGGGTCGAAAAGTGTCGGAAACCTGCACGCATCTCAACCAGATCCGGATCAGGCATACCAACAAGAAGGGTTGCGAGGAGTGCCTCAAAACAGGCGATACCTGGGTGCACCTACGGCTCTGCCTGACGTGCGGGCACGTGGGATGCTGCGATTCGTCCCCGAACCGGCACGCCACACGGCACTTCCACGCAACGAAACACCCGCTGGTGCGCTCGATCGAACCCGGCGAGGCCTGGGTGTGGTGTTACGTGGACGAAATGATTTCGGGCGAACTCGACAGTTGAGCGATGTGGCGGCGGCAGAAATGAAAGCCTGTACGGGTTGACACGTTACCCGAACGAGACGTATACTCGGGTCGAACGTCGACAGGAGTGTACGGCGTGGAGGCGCCAACCATGTTCAGGAGATCGCGTCGCCGGGACGAGGATTTCGGCCGGGAGATTGAAGAGCACATACGGTTGGAAGCGGAGCGCCTGACGGCCGACGGCATGAGCCGCGAAGAGGCGACGGCGGCGGCGCAGAGGACCTTCGGGAACATGACCGCGTGCCGCGAGCGGTTCTATGAAGCGGGCCGTTGGATGTGGGCGGAGCGGCTGGGCAAGGACGTCGGCTACGCCATGCGGCGGATGCGCCGGGCTCCGGTGGCGGCGGCCACGGTGGTGCTGTCGCTGGCCCTGGGGGTCGGGTTCAACACGTCGATTTTCTCGTTGGCCGACCAGGCGCTGTTGCGCACGCTGCCGGTGGAAAAGCCGGAGCGGCTGGTGCAGCTCGACTGGAAAGGCGAGTTCATGGGTGCGGGGATGGGCAGCGTGGGATGGGGCAGCCTGATACCATACCCGCTGTACCGGGAACTGCGGGCGGAGAACGAGGTATTCACGGACCTGTTCGCCAGCTTTTCCACCGATGTTCACCTGGCAATCGGCGACCGCTCGGAGCCGGTGAGCACGGAGGCGGTGACCGGCTCGTACTTCCCAACCTTGGGCGTACGCCCGGCGCTGGGACGCCTGTTGAGCGGCCGGGACGATCGCAATCAGGGTGCGCACCCGGTGGTCGTGCTCTCCCACGAGTACTGGCAGAATCACCTCGGCGGCGATCCGGACATTATCGGAAAGCCGGCGCGGATGAACGGCTTCGCTATGACGGTAGTGGGAGTGGCGGAGCAGGGCTTCCACGGAATGGACTGGAGCCAGTCGCCGGCGATCTGGGTACCGCTGATGATGAAGGCCCAGGTGACGCCGGACTGGAACGGCCTGGATGAGCGTCGGACACGCTTCCTGCACGTGTACGGGCGGTTGAAGCCGGGCATCGGCAGGGAGCAGGCGCAGGCGCGGATCGAGCCATGGTTCAAAGCATACCTGGCGGCGGATACCAGGCGGGAGGGTTGGCCCCAGGCGAGTGCCGTCCAGATGCGGGACTACATGGCCTCACGGCTGGACCTGCTTCCCGGAGGCCGGGGGCAGTCGGTGATGCGGCGCATGATCGCGGAGCCGATGTGGATCCTGCTGGCGGCGACGGTTCTGATTCTGCTGCTGGCGTGCCTGAACGTGGCGAACCTGTCGCTGGCGGGCGCGCTGGCGCGCCGGCGAATGACGGCGCTGCGCACGGCACTGGGGGCGTCGCGGGGGAGGATTGTGGCGGAGCGTTTCGTGGAGAGCGCGGTGCTGGCAGCCGTGGGGTGCTCGGCGGGCGCATTGCTGGCGGCGCCGGTAATCCGTGCGATCGTATCGTATCTGCCGCAATTCGGGGCGGCGGGAATCGCGCTCAGTCCCAGCCTGGGCCATCGGGTGCTGTGGTTCGCGCTGGCGGTGACGGCGGCGACCACGCTGATTTCGGGGATTGCGCCGGCGTTGTACGCGGCCTCGGTACCGCCGGTGGACGCGTTGAAGCAGCAGTCCGCGGCGGTGGCGGGAGGATTGGCGCTGCGAAAGGCGCTGGTGGTTGGGCAGTTTGCACTGGCGCTGATCCTGCTGATCGGGGCGGGGCTGTTCACCAGGACGCTGGGGGCGTTGCGTGCCGAGGGCGCCGGCTTTCCCACGGCTAACCTGCTGATGTTCCGTCTGGCGCCGCTGAGCGACGGGTACCCGTTTGCGCAAACGAAACCGCTGTTCCGCACGATGCTGGCGACGGTGCAGACGCTTCCCGAAATAGAGCGGGCCGGCCTGGGCCGCTGGGAAATGCTGCGCGGGGGAGGATGGAACAACCCGGTGACGATCCAGTCGGGCCGCCGATTTGCCACCCGGGAGAGCCTCGATATGAACGCCGTGACGCCGGACTTCTTCCGTACTTTGGGGGCGGCGGTGACGCGGGGGCGCGCCTTCGACGAGCACGATTCGGTGTTCGGGACGAAGTGGGTCATCCGGTCGGCGATCGTTAACGAGGAGTTCGTGAAAGAGTACCTGCCGGAGGGCAATCCGCTGGGCGCGCGTATTGGGATCGGCAGCGGCCCGGGCGTGGTCGCGGATAAGGAGATCGTGGGTGTGGTGAAGAATTTCCACAATGCCGAACTGCGCGCGCCGGCTCCGCAGGTGTACTTCCCGCTCTGGGAGCGGACGGTGGAGGAAGGGACGTTCTACGTGCGGGCGCGGAGCTCCGCGGAGGCGGCAGAGCGGTCGATCCGGGAGGCGGTGGCGCGCATCGATCCGAGGCTGACGGTGATGGCGCTGCGGACGATGGACGACCAGCTCGACCGGATGTTGATTGTGGAACGGCTGCTGGCGGTGCTGGCGGGTGCGTTTGCCGGGGTGGCCACGCTGCTGGCCATGATCGGGCTATACGGAGTGCTGGCGTTTTCAGCGGCGAGCCGCGGCCGGGAGATCGGGATCCGGATGGCGCTGGGCGCGTCGCGGTGGGCAGCGGGCGGCTTGATTCTGCGAGAAGCGGCGCTGCTGGCAGCGGCAGGAATGGCGATTGCGCTGCCGGTTTCGTGGGCCATGGGCCGCCTGGTGGAGAGCCAGCTGTTCGGTGTGCGGCCGATGGATGGGGTGACGATTGCCGCGGCGGCAGCGATCCTGTTTGCCGTATGCCTGGGGGCGAGCGCTGTGCCGGCGCGTCGGGCAGTACGGCTGAACCCGCTGGATACTTTGCGTAGCGAGTGATCGGTGACCTTGGTCGTGGTGTGGTTGTTATCGCTTGCGGCAATCGTTCCGGCGGTGCGAGAGGCGATTCGGGGTGTGGCGGCCGACGCACCGGTGACACTGGCTTCACCGCTTGAAGCCATCGTGGAGCATCGCTGGAGCGGCGGCGGTTCTCCTTATACCTGCTGAGCGCGTTCGCGGCCCTGGTAGCGCTGTTGACCATGATCGGCGTTTTTGGTGGCGCACCGTTTTGCCGCACCCACCGTCGCGGGCCTGGTGCTGGTGTCGGCCCTGCGGCCGGCGGCGCGTGCGGCCGTATCGCCGACGGCGGCGCTGCAGGAATAGCCGAGCCCAGGTGTATAATCCACCAATGAAACGCGTCGTCTCTTTCTTTGCGATCGTGACTGCGTTCGCCCAGGCGCCGCCGTCCTGGACCCCGGAACTTTCCATGCAGGTCAAGACCGTGGGGCAGGTGGTGCCTTCGCCCGACGGGTCGAAGGTGGCGTGGACGCAGACGGAAGCCGTGATGGACGCGGAGCACAGCGAGTTGGTGTCGCAGATCTTCCTGGCGAATGGCGACGGCTCCCACCGCATCCAGCTCACGCGTGGCGACAAGGGAGCCGGCAATCCCGCATTTTCGCCCGACGGCAGCGCGGTGTATTTTATTTCGGCGCGCAACGGCAAACGGCAGGTGTACCGGATTCCGGTCGCGGCTGGGGAGGCGGAGGCGATCACCGAGTTCAAGGGCAACCTGGGCTCATTCGAAGTGTCGCCGGACGGCAAGACGGTCGCATTCACCGGGTACGAGACGCCCGCCGACGAGGAGAATAAGAAGAAGGAAAAGCGCGACTGGAGGGTGGTGGACGCGGACCCGTCGAATATGTCGGTTTATACGGTGCCGGCGGATGCCGACGGGAACGGGAAACGGGCGCAAAAGAAACTCACCGATGGAAAGCGCCATGTGGAGGAAGTGGTTTGGTCGCCCGATTCGCGGACCCTCGCGATGGTGGAGCAGCCGACGCCGAAAGCCGACGACTGGATCCGCTCGGATATAGCGGAAGTGGACGTGAGCGCGGGGACGGTGAAAGCCATTGCGGCCACCCCGGCGGCGGAGCAGCAGCCGCTCTACTCCCCTGATGGCAAGTACCTGGCCTACAAACGTTCCACGGACCCGCCCAAGTGGGCGGACGAGGATCGGATCGTGTTGTTGACGCGGGCCAGCGGGGAATCGCGCACGCTGCCCGCAACCTACGATGAGCAGCCCGAACTGCTGGGCTGGACAGCGGACGGACGGCTGTTATACCGGGAAGCGAAGCGCACGCGCGTGGCCGTGTTCGCAATGCCGGCCGACGGAACCCCGAAAGTGGTGTTCGAGCCGGCGAAGGGCACGCTCGGCGCCGGGATGAAGCCGAATGCGCGCGGCACCTACCTGGGCCTGCCGATGGAGAGCACGGATGAAGCGCCCGAGGCGTACCTCCTGAAAGTAGGCGGCGGCGCTCCGGTGCGGGTCAGCCGGGCCAACCTGGACCTGCCCAGGTATCCGATGGGGAAGACCGAGGCGATCCGCTGGAAATCGAAAGATGGGCTGGAGATTGAGGGACTGCTGACCTACCCGGTGGATTACGAGCCGGGGAAGAGATACCCGCTGATCCTGAACATTCACGGCGGGCCGACCGGCGTATTTACCGAGACGTTCACCGGGCGCGGCGGGCTGTATCCGATCGCGGTGTTCTCGGCGCGCGGGTACACGGTGCTGCGGCCCAATCCGCGCGGCTCGAGCGGCTACGGGAAGACGTTCCGTTTCGCCAATTACAACGACTGGGGCGGCAAGGATTATGAGGACGACCAGACGGGCGTGGACCGGGTGATCGCGATGGGTGTGGCTGACCCGAACCGGCTGGCGGTGATGGGCTGGAGCTACGGCGGCTATATGACCTCGTGGACTATTACGCAGACGCAGCGATTCAAAGCGGCGGCGGTGGGCGCGGGGGTGACGAACCTGTGGAGCTTCACCGGGACGAGCGACATCCCGGGGTTCCTGCCGGACTACTTTGAGGGCGAGCCATGGCAGAAGCTGGAGAGTTTCCGGGCGCACTCGCCGATCACACACGTGAAGAACGTGACCACGCCGACCCTGGTCTTGCACGGTGAGGCTGACATTCGGGTGCCGACCTCGCAGGGCTACGAGTATTACCACGCGCTGAAACGACAGGGAGTGACGACGAAGATGGTGGTGTACCCGCGGCAGCCGCACGGACCGCAGGAGCCCAAATTCGTTCTGGACATCATGCAGCGTCACTTGGATTGGGTGGACAAATATGTTCGGTAAAGCGCTGGTGCTGATCCTCCCGGCGGTGCTGTACGGGCAATGGACGCCGGAGCTTTCGATGAAGGTGAAGACGGTGACGGCGCCGGTGCCATCGCCCGACGGGCGGCTGGCGGCATGGACGCAGACGCAGGCAGTCATGGACGGCCAGAAGAGCGAGATGCTCACACAGGTGTTTCTGGCGCGCGTGGATGGGTCGGGCCGGGTGCAACTTACGCGCGGCGAGAAATCGGCCAACGCGCCGGCGTTCTCGCCGGATTCGAAGTGGGTGTTTTTCGCCTCGGACCGCTCCGGCAAGCGCAACGTGTACCGCATCGCGGTGGATGGCGGGGAGGCGGAGGCGCTCACCGCGTGGAACGGAACGTTGGGGGCATACGCTGTTTCGCCGGATGGGCGATGGATCGCGTTCACGGGCCGCGAGCCGGATGCGGCCGAAGAGACGGCGAAGCGGCAGAAGCTGGATTTCCGTGTGGTGGACGAGAACCCTAAGGACTTCGCGCTGTGGATGGTGCCGGTGGAGCCGGATATCCACGGCAAGCGGCCAGTGAAGAAGGCGGCGAGCGGGTCGTATCACGTCGGCGGGTTCGACTGGTCGCCCGATTCGCGCAAGATCGCTTACGAGATACGGCCCACGCCGGATGCGGACGACGCGCGCCGGTCGGATATTTACGAAGTGGAAGTGGAAACGGGAAAGGTGCGGCCGGTGGCCGCTTCGGCCGCTCCCGAGGCGCAGCCGCGCTACTCGCCCGACGGACGATGGCTGGCGTATGTGAAGGGCACCGAGACCGCGAAAAGGATCGATGGGAGCCGCATTGCGCTGGTGTCGCCGACGGACCTGAAGTCGCGCGACCTGCCGCTGACGGCGGATGAATCGCCGGCGATCGCGGGATGGGCCGGGGGACGGGTGCTGTTTACGGAGCCGCGGGGCACGCACTCGGTGCTGTACGGCATGCCGGTGGACGGTCCCCCCGCTGTGGCGTTCGAGCCTGTCCGCGGAACGTTCGGGTTTGGCGTGTCGCTGAACCGGACCGGGACTTACGCCGGACTCGCGATACAGGCGACGGACGAGCCGGTGGAGGCGTACGTGATGGACCTGGGCGCGGCCAAACCGGTGCGCGTGAGCGCGGCCAACGTTGACCTACCGAAGCAGCCGATCGGCGAGACTCGAGTAGTCCGCTGGAAAGCGCAGGACGGCAAGGAAATCGAAGGGCTGCTGACGAAGCCGGTGAACTATCAGCAGGGGAAACGGTATCCGCTGATCCTGAACATTCACGGCGGGCCGGCCGGCGGCTTCGGCGAGACCTTCGTGGGAAACGCGGGCCTGTACCCGATCGCCTCGTTCGCGGCGCGCGGCTGGGCCGTCCTGCGCGCGAATCCGCGGGGTTCGACCGGTTACGGGCTGCCGTTCCGCAGCGCCAACGTGAACGACTGGGGCGGCGCGGATTACCAGGACCTGATGTCGGGCGTGGATTATGTCATTCAGATCGGCGTGGCGGACCCCAACCGGCTGGCGGTGATGGGCTGGAGCTACGGCGGCTACATGACCAACTGGGTAATCACGCAGACGACGCGTTTCAAAGCGGCGGCCACCGGGGCGGGGCTTTCCAACCTGATTTCGATGTGGGGCACGAACGACATTCCGACGGTGCTCGACGATTATTTCGAGGGGACGTGGTACGATCAGCCGGAGCGCTACGTGCGGATGTCTCCGCTGGCGCATGTGGACAAGGTGACCACGCCCATGCTCATTCTGCACGGCGAGGCGGACGTGCGCGTGCCAACCTCGCAGGGGTACGAAATGTACTCGGCCGTCAAGCGCAAAGGCGTGCCGTGCGAAATGGTGGTGTACCCGCGGCAGCCGCACGGGCCGCAGGAACCCAAGTTCGTGCTGGATATTATGCAACGCCACCTGGATTGGGTAGCAAAGTATATTGGAGAGTAAGGGGCGTGTTTTGACCAAGCGAACCGCGGCGATCGGGCTGGTGACGTTGGCGCTCGCTCCGGTGGTGATCGTGCGGGGTTTCCAGACGCGGCATTCCCAGCAGTACGAATGGGAGATGCAGGATCCCGTGGATGATCCGCCGGACGCCGGCGAAAAAGCCGAGTTTGCGTTCGCGCGCCTGCGGTACCGGTCGGCGCGCTATGGCGGGCGCGGTTACGGGCGGCGGAGCAGCTGGGGGGTGGACTCCAACCGCGCGGACCGGCTGTTCGAGGTGGCGACGCGACGGCTGACGCGCATTCATACGCGATCGGTGGAGGAAGTGATCGACGTGGATGAGGGCCCGATGAACGACTATCCGTGGCTCTACGCGGTGGAGGTCGGACACTGGGGCCTGAGTGCGGCGCAGGCGAAGCGACTGCGCGAGTATCTGGATCGCGGCGGGTTCCTCATGGTGGACGACTTTCACGGGACGCGGGAGTGGGAGGTCTTCATGGAGGGTCTGCGGCAGGTCTATCCGGACCGGCCAGTGGTGGACCTTCCCGACAATGATCCGATTTTTCACATGATCAGCGACCTGAGCGACCGGTTCCAGGTGCCCGGGGCGCAGTTTTTGCGGAGCGGGCGCACGTACGAGCAGGACGGCTACCACGCGGCGTGGCGGGGCATTTACGACGACAAGGGCCGTGTGGTGGTGGCCATTTGCCACAACATGGACCTGGGCGACGCCTGGCAATACGCTGATGAGCCGCGCTACCCGGAGCGGTATGCTTCGTTGGCGCTGCGGATTGGCGTGAACTACGTGACCTACGCCATGACGCACTGAGTGGGGACGGCCTGGCCGCAGATTTCCGGCGAAACTGAACGCTCGTGCCATTGCCAAGTCAGGATCGTTGAAGGGCCGCCGTCAGGCACAAGGTCTCAGCCGCAGGCAGGCGGCGGCGCAAGGATGTCCGCCGGTATCCGACCCTCCTAAAATTTTAGTTGACAAAGCCCGGTCCGCGCGTGCATACTCCTAATTGTTTAGGAGCTAATGTGCCTCGACAGAAGGTTCCCCATCCGCCGCTTACACCTCTCGAGCTGGAGATCATGAACGTACTCTGGGAGACCGGCCCGGCCAACGTGCAGGCGGTACAGACGCGGCTGGTCGATCGCAAACTGGCTTATACCACGGTGCAGACCATGCTCAACGTGCTGCACCGGAAGGGCAAAGTGAAGCGCCAGTTGAAGGATCGCGCGTATGTGTACCGGCCGGTATTCAGCCGGCAGAAAGCGGCCACGATGGCGATCGGCGACATGCTGGATCGCTTTTTTGGAGGCTCGGCAGACAGTCTGGTGCTGAGCCTGGTCGAAACCAAACATCTGACCCCGGAGCGGTTGCGGAGGATTCAACAACTGCTGGAGACCGGATCTGGGGAGACACCTGCCAAGGACCGGGAGAAATCACATGGAAACGATTAGTCGTTCTCTGCTCACTTTTTTGCTGAACGCGCTCTGGCAAATTCCCCTGCTGGCCGGAGTCGCGTGGCTGGCCTGCCGGTGGATGCGGCACGGGCCGGCCCGAGACAGACATGCCGTATGGGTGCTGACCCTGTTGGCGGCGTTACTGCTGCCCTTAGCAAGCGTGCGCACGCGCACGGAAATCACCCAGAGCTATTCCTTGCCCGCCGCCGGAGTGGGCTCACCGGATTTCGCGCCTCCCGCAGTGCTTGTATCTGCGCCGCACGGTCCGGCGACGAAGCCGGCGAACCGGACGCTGCCCCTGGCACGCACCACCGCGTCGATTCTGCTGGGCGCCTGGCTTTTGTTCGTGGCGTTTCGAATGGCCCGGCTCGCCCAGGTCTGGCTACGGACCCAGCGTATACGGCGCTCGGCGTACACGGCGGAACCGCCGGCCGGCGTGGCTGAAGTCTGGCGCCGGGCCGCGAACGCGTTCGGGATCCACGATGCAGAACTACTCTGGTCGACGCGGATTTCGGGACCGGTCACAGCGGGCCGCACGGTCATCCTGCCCCAATCGTTCCGTGAGGAGACTTCCGAGGATGTGCTGGCTACCGCGATCGGCCACGAGATGGCGCATATCGCGCGGCGGGATTACGCCATGAATCTGCTCTTCGAGGTGCTGGCGGCGCCGATTTCGTTCCACCCCGCCGCGGCGGCGGTGCGGCGGAGCATCGATCGCACCCGCGAACTGGCCTGCGATGAGCTGGTGGCCGCGCGCCTGTTGGAGCCCTCGGTTTATGCCCGCTCGATTATGCGAATCGCCGAGGCGATGACCGGCATGGGCCAGCCCGGCTACACGCTGGGTGTGCTGGACGGCGACATCCTCGAAGAGCGCATCCGCCGCCTCATGGATGGGCGCCGCGCCAACCTGAAACGAGCGCGCATGTCTCTGGCGGCGGGGCTCTCGGCGCTGGCGGTGTGTGTGGCCGTGGCGGCGGGGCTGGCCGTCTCGGCGCGCGCACAGAGCGCCGCCTATCCCGAGGTGAAGGCGGGCGCCGAGGCCTATAATCAGGGCGATTTTACAGCGGCGGTCGCGCATTTCCACCAGGCCACCGAGCTCGACCCCACCAACCTTAACGCCCGCCTGCACCTTGCCAATGCGCTGGTCCGCCGCTTCGCGGCCAATCCGAAGGCCTACGACCAGGAGGCGGTATTCAACGAGGCGCGGCGGCAGTATCAGGAAGTCCTGGCGAGCCAGCCCGGCAATGAAACGGCTATATTCGGGCTGGTTGCGCTGAACAGCCCCGTTCAAGCGAAGGAATCGCATGAGCTGATGATGAAGATCATCGCTCAGGACCCGGCGAACGGAAGCGCCTACTACGCCGCGGGGGTGTTCGACTGGCAGATGGCCTATGGCGAACTGACGCGCGCCCGGCAGGCGGCCGGGATGCGTCCCCAAGATCCCGGGATCCTTCCGGACGGGAGCGTGCGCGCCAGCCTGCGCGCGCAGCTCATGCCGGAAATCGAAGGGGGTTTCCGGATGCTGCAGATCGCGCTCGACAAAGACCCGAACTGGTCCGATGCGATGGCTTACATGAATTTGCTGCTTCGCGCAAAGGCCATGATTGTGGACAGCGGGGCGGAATCCGACAGGTTGATCGCGCAGGCGGACGACTGGGTGGGGAAGGCGCTGGCCGCCAGACATCGGGAGCCCAGCCAGCCCAAGCCGGCGGCACGCATCTCGGCGGATGCCCCACCACCGACGGTCGTGCCTCCGCCTCCGCCTCCGCCACCTCCGCCTCCCGGGAATCCGCCGCCCGGGAATCCCAACGAAGCGAGGCAGCGGTGACAGCCGAATTGCCGTAGGTAGCATAGATTTGCGATGCTCACTCACTCCCGCCGGGAGCTCCTGGCCATCCTCGGAGCTGCCGGCGGCGCGGTCGCCCGCCGCGGCCGAATATCCTTAATATGATGGCGGACTACTTGCGGCCCATGCCATTTCCGCCGGTGGCGGATACCAGAGGGCCGGGCCAGGGCGTGCACTGACCCCGCGGCGGGCGGGGTGCGTTCAGGGATAGAGCTCGCAGTCCCCATCGCCATCGAAGAAATTCCACTCGACAGCGTCGGGATCGAACGGCACGGTTCCCGAGACGAAATAGGTGAAACGCGGCGTGCGGACGGTCTCGAGATAGCCCGCTTGGAGCAGGCGGCCGCGCATGCGAAGGGACGTAGCGTATACCCAGATCGACGCGGCGCCGTCGGCCGAGAGCAGATCCCGGGCGCCGTGGATCAGGGCATCAACCGTGTCTGAATCGCCGGGGTCGGCGAGAATATCCACGATCCAGGCCTGCCGCTCCTCTCCTGCGGGACCGCGCAGCACCACCGCGCCGCGCAAGCCTTCGGCGCCATCGGCGCGCAGGATGCGGTAGGACCGGCCGGGGGCGGTCGCGTATCGCCATTGCAGGTGCGCGGCCGGCTTCCAGGGCGCCAGCGATTCACCGGCCATCCGCTTCGCCGCCAGGGCGTCGAATTCCGCGGAGAAGCCGCTCACGGCCGAGATTCGAAATCCGAGATTTCCGGCGCCGCGCCGCCGCCACCGGCTCGATGCATAACCCAAGGCATATTTGACCCGCCTGGTTAACGGGCCCACCGGATAGAAAGGCGTCAGCGGGCAAACCAGGAAATTCGGATGCGGCACATCGCGAAAACCGAACTTCTTCTTGGCGGCGTACATTGCGGCGGTAGTCCCCTTCCCCAGCACCATCGGGTGCTTCGCGGCCGCCTCCCGCATCATGCGGGTGACGATGCCTTTGCCACGCGCGGCGGGAGATACGACCACATCCGTCTGCCAGACCGCGCGGGTAAGCTGCCCCCGCCATCCGATATCGACCCCGACAGTGTTCATTGCGCCCAACAGCACGCCATCCTGCTCCGCCAGGTAGGGGGCGTTGCCACCCCAGGCAGCGCCCGTCTCCTCCCGCCAGCGAAAGACTTCGGCGACGCGCGGGGTCAGATACCGTTGCCAGAAATCGAGCAGGTTCGGGTGATCGGTGGGAGTCGCCTTGCGGATCACGATCGTCTGCGGAGTTCCCGATGCCATGCGCCTCCCGCGCCCTTGGAAACGATCACAGTAGCATGACGGAAACCACGGCAAGCTCAGCGATCCGGCTTGCGGATGCAAAGGAACTTCTTCCGCCCGAGCCCTTCGATCGGAGGTTTCTTCACGCCGAGGGAACTCCATAGCGCTTCGTCGTTGAACACCTCGAGGCACAGCGGAAGGTGCCCATCGTGGGAGAACAGGAAGCCTCCCGGCACCAGCAGCGGATAGAGGTGTCGCAGGCAGGTGCGCGTGGAAGAGGCCAGGTCCACATCGACGAACGCCGCCACAATGGGCTGATGAAAACCCGGCATGGTGTCGTCGAACCAGCCCGGGATGAACCGGCAACAGTCGATTTCGCCATGCCGTTCCACGTTGGCTCGAACTTCGGCGAGCCCGCCTTCGTACGAGCCCTTCGGGAACGCCACGGTGCCGCCGAAGATGTTGCGGCTGTGCGCCTCGTCGTTGGGGGGGATGCCTTCGAAGGAGTCGAATACCACCAGTTGCCGGCCCAGGGCCTTGGCCATGATGCTCAGTTTGGCGGTGCTGCCACCTTTGTAGCAGCCGGCTTCCACCAGGCAGCCCGGCACATCGGGCGGTATCGACCGCATCGCTTCAATCATGCGAATCATCTCGGCATGGGTATGTTCGCAGGTGATACTCGCGTGGATCTCACGTAGGCGGGAAGCAATCTGCCGCTTCTCGGCCGACGGGCTCCACTCCCAGCGAGTCAGCGGGAATTCCGTAAGGTAGAAATCCCAAACGCGACGCCTGGCTTGCAGGATGGGGTTGGGAACGACGTGTCGCAGGATTTGCTTGGCGGTTTCAGATGGCATAATCGCTCCTTATCGGACAAGCGCGGATTTCGCGGCTCCGCGTGGATCGCCAGGGCGCGACCCTGGCCAACGGAGGGTTGAGCTGATCGATCGCACTGCTCCCGAGGGCCTCATCCGTTGGGTTGGTCTCCATCGACGAACAGGCGAATCACGGCCTCCAGACAGCACGCGGTCCACAGCAGTTCCCAGTCTCCATCCATGCCGATACGTTCCAGCACCTCCGGCCGGTATAGGCCCCGGCTCAGGGTGCGAGGCTCACCGAGCGCATTCACATAGGGCAGCAGCGGCCCGCGCAGCCACGCCTCGGTCGGGGTATCGAATCCGTACTTGGGCCGGTACATCCACTCCCGCGGAAAATAGCGCGCCCCCAGTTCGCGCAGGATCGGCTTGGAAACGCGGCCGGCCGCTTTCAGCGAAGTGGGCACTTTTTCAGCCAGGGCAAGCGCCGGGGCGGACAGGAATGGCACCGCCACCTGCAATCCGGTCGGAGCGCACATCCGGTCCATCGTCTCGAGATGGCACTTGACCTCGGTGTACAGGTTAAGCATCTGCAGTTGCGAGGCCAGGTCGGTGGCGCCCTGAAAGAAGGTCTCGAGCGTCTCCTGGCTCGGCGTCACGTTCGGATCGAGGCCGGGCACCAGGTCGGCCGGACGGGTGCGGCTCTTGATTGAGCACACGTCGAAAAGGTAAGAGAGAGGCGTGTGCAGCAACAGATCGGCGAGGTAGTTAGCGCGGCCCGTGCCGACGCGCCGGGCCACGGCGCCCAAGCCATGCCGCAGCGGCGTGGGAATCGGCCGCAGCATTTTCTGTCTCCGCGAGAACAGTTCCATGCGAGGGACAGAGCCCAATCCAAAAATGGTATCTGCGCCTTCCCCGTAGATCACCAGGTCCACACGGTTGGCAACCGCGTCCAGCATGCGGAACAAGGGGAAGATGTGATAATGCCGGGCCGGTTCTTCCAGACGCCACAACAGCGGCTGAAACTGCGAGGCGACAAAGCCGGGTTCGATATCGACGACCTGGTGCTCCAGTTTCAAATGGCGGGCCGTAGCCGCGGCGGGTTCCAGTTCCGGGTTGTGCCATTCCGGATATCGCGCCGATATGGTGAGAACCTCCGCGAACCCCGCGCGGCTGGCAAGGGCTGCGAGGAGCGACGAGTCGACACCCGCACTCAATGGAATGGCCACCCGGCGGAACTGCCGCGCCAGACCGCCGAGATAACTGAACAGCACCTCTTCGGTCCCTTCTACACAGTCCTTCAGGGTCGTTCCGTTTTCGGCGGGCTTGAGGCGGGCCTTCCAATAGCACGTCGCGGAGGCCGGCCGGCCATTACCCAGGACGACCACGTGTCCCGGTAAGACCTGCCGCACTCCCTGCAAGAGGGTTCGCGGACCCGCCAGCCAGCGGTAGTTGAAAATCTCGGCCAGCGACGAACGGTCCAGCTCCGTCGAAGGGAGTAACCGCGCCAGACACTTGATCTCGGACGCCCAGCACCAGCCATCGCCGGTGTCGGCGTAGTGCAGCGGGCGCGTGCCGAAGCGATCGCGCAGCAGATACACGGCGGACCTGCGACGGTCGACCGCGGCCAAGGCGTAACTACCCGTCCGTCCATACACGGACTCGATGCCCCGTTCCTGGATGGAGCGCAGCAGGTGCACCGCACCACCGGCGCCGGCCTCATCAGGCGGAAGATCATCCAGAAACCCATCCAGCATCACCACCCAGGAATCGTTTTCCGCAAATCCGCGGTGATCGTCACCGCGGAAGGCGAAGCGTGGGTCGACGGCGAACCGCGTCTCCGATTCATTACCCGAGCGCGAAAGCATGCGATCGAGCGCAGCCTGCCAGCGGCTGGCGTCCATGCGTTCGGCACGCCGGGTATGACCAAGAAGGGCAGCCATGCGCTAAAGTATTACGCCTTGTGACCTGAGATCGCCATAAGGGGGATGCCTGGAGCCGGGCCGGCTCTCATGGCCAGAAGAAGTTGGCGACCGCGCCGATCGACGCCTGCGTCTGGAACCTCTGCACCGAGCGTTTATCCACACTCACCCGCCGGATGTCGAACCGTTCCATACCCCGTAGTGAGTTGATGCCTCCATAGTTGGAAAACGCACCCCGGTAGCCGGTCTGCTCCGCCAGGCGCTTGGTCTGCTCCGTAAAGCTCGAGGCCGAACCCAGCGGGTAGGCCAGCGTTTGCACATCCACGCCGACCTGCTCGCGGAGGAGCGTGCGGCTTTCCATCAGTTCTTTCCGCTGTTCCTCTTCAGGGAGCGGCCCGAGCAAGCGGTGGGTATGCGTGTGCGCGCCGATTGCCATGCCCCCCTCCATCATCTGCGCGACTTCGCCCCAGTTCATGAAGCAGCGATCCAGGCGCGGGTTCGGCTGGTCGCCGCGACAGGCCCGCTCGAGCTCCTCGATGGCCCGCGCCAAATCGTTCGCGGGCAACTCCCGGAGCAGATTCACCACCCGGCGCGCCACTTCGTAAACTCCATCGGCAGCGATATCGAACCGGGTTTCGACCGGATATGACAACGAAAAATTCCGATTTCGGGCGCTCTTCACAAGGTAAGCCACGCGGTCCCACGAGGGGATTTTATCCGTGCCGATGAACGCCGTCGGCAGAAAGAAAACGCCCTGAATTCCCAAATCGCGCAGTATCGGAAACGCGATCTGGAAATTATCTACATAGCCGTCATCGAAAGTGACCAGTACGCGGCATCCGGTCCGGCTCTCGCCATCCTTTCCTTCAAGAAACGAGAGCGTCTCCTCCAGGGTGACTGGTTTCAGGTGCTCGGCCAGGTACTCCATTTGGGAGCGGAACTGTTCCGCGGTAGCCGAAAACACGCCCGAGTCGTAGCGGGTGGCGTCGGCGTCGCCCACCCGATGGTAGTTGACAACCAACAGCGACCTCCGCTGGGGCAGGCGGTTCAGGACGGCCTGAATGCCGAGCGCGTGAAGCCAGCGCGCAAGGGATTCGCGCTTGCTCAGTTTCGTTTTTCGAAGGCTTTCAATTTCCAAACGTCCCACTCAAGCGCAAGTCGCGCAGACTTTTATTCCGCCGGCTTATCGGCCGGCACTTGGGGGGATTCACCCGGTGGCATCAGATTACCAGAATTATGCATATTAATTGCGTGGCGATCGGAGGATATCCTTGCTAATTCACATCAATAACACGACTGCCGACAGAAAGAACGCGACTGCCGTAAAGAAAGATGCAGGGCTGTTAATGTTCGCACAATGAAATCGTGCCATATCTTACGGCCGCCGGAAACCTATTGGAGCCGGCTCATCAAGCGGTAAACCGGATCGTCCCGGGAAGGCTTTGTGTTGCAGGAATCCCAGATTTCCCGGGCGCGGCCGAGGACGTCCCCCGAGGGGGAAATACGGGTCCCCGGTGCGCATTTTTCGGCCACGGCGGCGAGCAGTTGCCGGCCGCGTTTGCGCCGTTCGGCTGCGCTCAGACCGCGGAGCGTGGGGTCGAGCGCGAGGACCTTTTCACAGAAATCGACTCGCTGGCTGGCTTTGGTATCGGTGGGATCGATCTTCAGGGCGTCGCGGAAAGCAGTGCGCGCGGCGCTGAAATTGTCCAGGGAGAGTTCTGCTTCCCCGAGGCCTTCCCACGCTCCGGCATCATTGGGGTTGTGTTGAAGAATCGTGCGGTACAGGGTAGCCGCCTCGCGATATAGCCCGGCCTCGGTGAGCATGCGGGCCGCCTGCTTCTGGAGCGGGGGATCGTTGGGAACCTGCGCCGCCAACAGCAACAGTTCCGCCCGCGCCTGCGGCACGCGGCCTGCTTTCTGGAGCGCCTCGATCATCTCCATGCGTGCCTGCACGCGGTGCTCGACGGCGTTGCTGGGCCACGACCCGTAGATCGCTCGCTGGAAGTGGGGCACCGCGTCGTCGATAAGGTCCTGCGCGACAGCGATGCGCGCCAGACCCAGATTGACCGAACCGCTGTTCGGCTGGTCGCGCAGCACCTCGTTGAAATAGAGGGAGGCTTCATTGAGATGGCCGGCCTTTTCGAGCGACTGCGCGAGCGCTTCCCGATACGCCGCGCTGTGCGTAATCGAAAGGGCACGGCGGTATTGCTCGACGGCTTCCGCGTAGCGCTCCTTTGAAACCAGCTCGTTGCCCGCCTCGTAGAAGTGTCGGGCTCGGTTGGTGCGCTCGGCCCGATAGAAGTAGTTGAGAAACCCGGTGAGGATGATGAGTCCCACCAATACCGCCAGAACCCCGACCAGCAGCGACAACCGCGCGCCGCTGCGGTCCACAGCCCCGGCCGGCGCTGTGGCTTCCTTCGGGACGCCCGCGCGATACACGGACAGAATGTCGTCAAGCGAAATCGTGCCCTTGAGTTCGCGTACGTTGGTGCGGCTGACGACCGGGAGCACCTTCCAGCCGGTCTGCGCCATCCGGCGCATCGCGACGTCCAGCGGATGGTCGGCATGCACGTGCGGGAATTCCGCGGCGGTCAGCTCCTCCTTGGGCATGGTCACCACGTTGCTCAGGACCTCGCCGCCGCGGTTGGCCGCCATGAGTTGCTCCACATGGGCTGCCGTCAGCATGCCCCGCAGGCCGTCCTCATCCATCACGGGCCAGCCGCCGGCGGCGGAGTCCACGGCCGCCGCCGCCTGGGCGACCGTCATGCTCGCCGGAACGATCTGGGCTTCGGGACGGAAGGCGTGGCCCACCGTCAGCAGCGCTTCGCGGGCACGCGCGCCGGACGGAAGGTGGATGCCGTCCTGATGCAGCAGGGCCTCGTAGATGGGCTCCTCCTGCAGGCGGCTGGAGATGAAGTAGCTGATCAGATTCGAAATCATGAGCGGCACGATGATCGAGTAGTCGCGGGTGATTTCGAAAATCATGATGACCGAGGTGAGCGGGACTCGCACGATTCCGGCGAAGGCCGTGCCCATGCCAACCAGTGCATACGCTCCCACGCCGCCGGTGTAATCGGGCGCGATCAAGTGGGCTACGCCCCCCACTGCGCCGCCGATCATGGCGCCGATAAACAGGCTGGGGCCGAAAATGCCTCCCGCATTGCCGGAGGCGTAACACGTGGCGGTGGCGAAAAGCTTGAGGCACACCAGGAGCGCCATCGTGCCGACCACCAGTTGCCCGTTCAGCGCCTGGCCCACTACGGCATAGCCGACGCCCAGCACCTGGGGGTAAAACCAGCCCAGCAGGCCCACCGAGAGCCCGCCCACGCCCGGCAAGAACCACTGCGTGGCCTCCGGCATGCGCAGGAAGAATTTGCGCTGCCAGAGCAGCAGCTTGGTGAAAGCCACCGAAACCACGCCGCCAGCCACACCCAACACCGCATAGAACACGAACTCCACCGGATGCACGAGTTGGTAGGCCGGCACGTGGAACAGCGGTTCGTCGCCGAGTAACAGGTGCAGCACGATCCAGGATGTGGCCGAGCCGAGCACCACCGAGCCGAGAACCGGCGCGTGCATGTCGCCCATCACTTCTTCGAGCGAGAACAGCACGGCGGAGATGGGCGTGTTGAACGCGGCGGCCAGCGCGGCCGTGGCTCCCACCGGCACCAGCGACTTGACACCGCTCGCGGAAAGCCCGAGCTTGCGTGCCAGGACCGAGGCGATCCCCGCGCCCACATGCACCGACGGACCTTCGCGGCCAAGCGCGATGCCGCTGGCCAGCGAAACGGAGCATAGGCCGAACTTGCCCAAGACCGTGCGGAACGTGATGAACCCGTCGCGAGTGAATAAGGCGGTCTTCGTCTGCGGAATGCCGCTTCCGCGTGCATTCGGGAAATATTTGAAGAGAAACAGACCGGTCCCCGCCGCGCCGACGACTGGAATGAGAACCCTGCGCCAGGCCGCGCTGCCGGCTGGATAAAGCCGTGAGCCCAGGTTTTCGGTCAGGAGAATGAAAGCCACGACCACCAGACCGACGACGGCTCCGATAATCAGCGTGAGCACCAGCAGGATTTTTTCTTCGTGGTTGTGAGTGCGTGCGATTGCGGCCAATTCCCCCGAACCATCGTAACCCGTTCGCCACGTTGTGGAATGTTCGCGCCGATACTTTCCGTGGAACATCCTGTCTTGCGTGGTCCGTCCCGCCGGGGTTCAGGCCCCCACAGCCACGGGTGTGTTGCTACTTCGACGGCTCGATTCGGATTTGTTTGAGGAGTTCGGTTTCGCGCGGCAACTCGGCCTTGCCGGGGGGAAAGTGATTGGCGTTGAGAATCTGCGCGAGGATGTCGGTGTTCTGCTGGCGGCTCAGATGCCCAATGGCATCGGGGGGCATGGTGGTGCGGATGCGTTCGGCGAGATCGCCCGCGGTGGTCCCGGTCCAGTTGGCAACGAAGGCGCCTCCGGAGAGCGGCGGGGCCTCCTCACCGCCGGTCAACGAGACGCCGTGACATCGGGCGCACTCCTTCTGGTAGAGCGCTTCGCCGCGCCGGACCTGTTCCTCGTTGTAGACGCCGTCCCAGACCGAGCGCGTGGCTTGCGCCACGAGCAGCGAGGCACAGACGAGCAGACCCGCCCGGCGGCCGCTAGTCGGAAGGCAGGGCATACGCGATGTATTCACCCGAATAAGGGCCGCCGCTGACGGCGACCACGATGTACTGCTTGCCGCGCAACAGGTAGGTCATGGGCGATCCGCTCTGCGGCGCGGGCATGTAGATCGCGCCCACCTCTTTGCCGGTGCGCTTGTCGTATGCGCGCAGCATGGCGCCGCGCGGGTGCTGGGGCGTGGTGGTGACCTGCCCATCGCCTGCGATCACGAGGCTCTTGGTGATCAGCGTGCCGACGTTATAGCCGGTCTGCCCCGTGCGCGGAATGTTCAGGCCTTTGAGCGCGGGATGATTGCGGATGTTGTCGGGTGTGTCGCCATGCGGCACCTGCCAGGCGATTTCGCCCTTGTCGAGATTGACCGCCGAGATGGTAGAGTACGGCGGTTTGATCAGCGGCAGGCCCTGAACGTTGAGGGCCATGTAGGCGCCCGCTGCACGCGCCGGCGGCGCGGACGAGCGAACGGCCCGCGGCGCATCGGCGCCCGACCCTTCGCCGGGACCGGTGCGGATGCGCACCTCCTGTCCCGCGGTTCCGGCGATGTACCGGATGTCGGAGATCTGCTTGGGCGCCGCTACCAGGCCGATCGGCGTCAGGCACGCGTTGCACGCATAGGCAACCAGGGTGTGTGTGTCGGGATCGTAAGATCCGCCGGGCCAGTTCGTGCCGCCGCTCGCCGTGCCGAGCGTCAGCGTGGCCAGCGGACCTTCCAGAGTGCTCACCACGGGCGGAGTGTAGACCGGCCCGATTTTGTACCTGGCAACGATGGTGAGGGCCTGGTCGCGCAGCGCCGGCGTGAAGTCGATCAGGTCGTCGATGGAGACGCCATTGCGGCTGTAATTCGCGGGCTTGGTGGGGAACGGTTGCGTCGGTGAATACCATTCGCCGGGAACGTTGCCCTTCTCGACCGGGCGCTCTTCGATGGGCCATACGGGTTTCCCTGTGACGCGGTCGAAGACGTATAGAAAGCCCTGTTTGGAGGGCTGCGCGACGGCTTTGATGGCGCGCCCGTTGACGTTGATATCGGCCAGCAGCGGCGCCGAAGAGATGTCCATGTCCCAGATGGGATGGTGCACCAACTGGTAGTGCCACTTCGGCTGGCCGGTCGTGAGATCCACGCACACCAGGCTTTCGCCATAGAGATTGTTGCCCGGGCGATGGCCGCCGTAGTAGTCGCTGGTGGGCGATTCGACGGGCAGGTACACCAGTCCGAGTTGCTCGTCGATGGAGATCTGCGTCCACACGCCGGTATTGCCGGTATATTCGGCCGAGCCGTTCTCCCAGCTTTCGTAGCCGGGCTCGCCCGTAAGGGGAATGGTGTGAAAAATCCAGAGGCGCCTGCCCGTGCGAACGTCGTAGCCGCGCACGTATCCTTTGTTGTTGCGCATGGATTTCGGCGTCATACCTTCGCGAAACGCGGCGCCGATCAGGATGGTATCCCGCGCGACGACGGGTGCCGACTGGATGCCGATTTCGCCGGTGGTGAGATCGGGCAGGATGTTCTGGTCGGCATCGAGCTTGAGGTCGACCGCGCCGTTCCTGCCGAAGCCAGGGACCACGGCGCCGGTCTTGGCGTCGAGTTCGATCAGTCGATAGCCGGGAGTGACGTAGAGGATGCGCTCGACCTTGCCATCGGTCCAGTAGGCCAGGCCGCGGCCGGAAAGCTGGCGCGGGGCGGCGCCGCCGCGGGCGCCTTCGTGTTCGCCGTGTACCCATAGCAGTTCGCCGGTGGCGGCATCGAGCGCAATAGCGGCGCGGCGCGACCCGGCGGTGGCATACACCACGCCCTTGACCATGAGCGGCGTTCCTTCAAGCTTGTACTCGGGCCGGTTGCCGAGGCTGTCGGTTTTGAACCTCCAGGCGACTTCGAGCTGGTTGAAGTTGGAAGCATTGATCTGGTCAATGGGACGATAGCGGGTATTGGCCAGATCGGCGCCGTAAGTGGGCCATTCGACGTCCAGCGGCTTCGACTGAGGCCATGCCGCGGCCACCATCGTGAACAGCACGACAGGGAGCTTCACGCGGCCGCTCCCAACGTCTTCAGCATGGACTTTGCCCTCCTTGCTGGGTAGCTATTGTAGTACAGGTATGGCCGGCGAAGGGCTGGTTTTTCGGTGGGCGCACCGCGAGGTCGCCTACGTGGTCCCTACGCCGATGCTCGCGGGTCGCGAGCCGCCCGCGCCGGACGGAGATCGCGCGCAGAACGTAGAGCGAGTAGCCGGTGGCCACCGCCAGTACCGCGTTCACCAGCGGCACCGAAACCGCTGTGGCCAGGAACGCCGCGGCATCGATGCGGTTCATTTTTGGAGGCCTGCGCCAGGCGCTCCAATCCAACAGGCAGAACCCATCCAGGCCGGGGCACCCTCGAAGGACTACGCCCGGCCGTAACGGGCCTGGCCCGCCCGGCTGGGCAATCGTCTGCGACGGAGCAGCGGCTCCAGGTTCAAGCCATTACCTTGAGAAAGGCGGCCTTGAACTTTTTCATCTCTTCCTGCGTGCCCACCGTGACGCGGACATGGGTGGGCCAACTCGGCCACACACGACCGATGTACACCTTCTCGGCCCGCAGCGCGGTGATGATCTCGATGCCCGGGCGTTTCACGTCCACCATAAAGCAATTGGACGTGGAGGGCACGAAGGCGAAGTTCTTCTTCTCGAGGAACTCGAAGACGTTCTCGCGCACGTCGGCAATGATCTTACGGCGCTCCGGAACCACATACTTGGCCTCCAGGCTGGCGCTGGCGGCGGCCATCCCGGTGATCGGCATCATCGTCTGGCTGAAGCCGGAGAGCTTCTGGTTCAGATCCGGGCGCGCAATCGAGGCGCCGGCACGCAGGCCGGCCATGCCGTAGATCTTCGAGAATGTCCGCAGCACCACCACATCCCTGTCGGCTGCCACCAGGTCGGTGTTGAACGGTGCGCCGGCGATGTGGGTGTAAGCTTCATCGATCATCACCACCGCGCCCTTGGGCTTGTTGGCAACCAGCCACTCGATATCCGACTTGGGTGTGAGGGTGCCGGTAGGGTTGTTGGGGTTGCAGATGTAAATCAGCCCAGCATCGGCGCTGGCCGCGGCCATGGCTTTCACATCGTGCGCATAGTTCTTGGTGAGCGGGACGCGGATGACTTTGGCTCCGATGAAGTTGGCCGCGCGCTCGCCGGCCTCATATCCGGGATTGGCGGTAACGAACGGTTTGGAAGGTGATGTGAACGCCAGCACCGCCTGGTGCAGCGGACCGCTGGAACCCGGGTGCATGCGCACATAGCCGAGTTTGACGCCCTCCTGTTCGGCGAGCAGTCGCTGAACCTTGTCGGCCTCACTGTAGCGGTAGCGCCCGCCGTACGCAACCATGTTATGGCACGCTTCGCGGGCCTCTTTGCACGGACCGAGCGGGTTTTCGTTGGCGTTGATCATCACCGCATCGGGCGGTGCATCGACTTTGGAAAGCTGCGCCAGCGCGAGTTCACTATAGAAAGGCATCGCGGCGGCTCCGGCGCCCATCATGGCTGCGAAACGGCCGAAACTCCGGCGCGTGAAGCCGCGCTGTAAGATATCCCGCCTTTGGTCCTGGGTCAGGATTGTGTTCATGCATTCCTCATACGGCACACCCGGAAACGGGTGGCCGGCTGGTTTGGGGTTGGTCACCGATGAAGTCGTGACGAACGGCGTGGTTCGCGGGCGAACCAATGCAAAAGCAGCACACTGGCACCCTCACAATAAATCGCCTCGGGCGGAGCATCCTGTGCCCGTGATGGGTGGAAGATAGCAGGTTCGGGTAGGGTGTGTCAATCGATTTCGGGTGAATTCCAGGATGAGTGGCCTTCGGCGGGCTTCCGTAGGCCGAGTGCCACCGGCGGCAGCCTTTCCTCCCGCCCTGGAATGGCGCGCGCCAATCCGAAGGCGTCGATCGCTACCGGTGCATCACCACCTGCCCCGGCAGGGCGTTGGTCATCTTTCCTTCCTCGATCACCGCCACGCCGTTCACCAGCACGAACCGCATCCCCTGGGCGAGCTGGTTAGGGTTGGCGAAGCTGGCGGTGTCGCGGATGGTGTCCGGATCGAACACCACCACATCCGCCCACATACCGCTCTTGAGCGCGCCCCGATCCGCGAAACGCATCCGCCCGGCGGGGAGCGCCGTGAACTTGCGAATCGCGTCTTCGAGCGTCAGCTTGTGTTCCTCGCGGACATACTTACGGAGGATGCGCGGGAACGTTCCGTAAGCGCGCGGATGCGGATGCTCCTTGCCCAACAGGCCATCGGACGCGGCGCCTTGCGAATCGTTGCACACCGAAACCCAAGGTTGCTGTAAGGCCAGGGTCACATCCGGCTCGGACATGACAAACAGCGCCACGTTCGTGAAGGCGTCGTCTTCGATCAGCAGATCGAAAGCGGCATCGATAGGATCCTTGTTCCAGAGCTTGGCTACCTCGGCCAACGACTTGCCCTGAAGCGGCAGCAGCTTGGGATTCTGCACGGCGCCGATCAGGAATCCTTCGGGCCCGGTCACCTGCTGCCATTCGTTATCCCACTCCTTCGCGGGACTCTCCATCTCGGCGCGGATGCGCGCCCGCGTCGCCGGGTCCTTCAAGCGCTCGATCAGCTTGCGGTCGCCGCCATCGTGGGCCCAAGGTGGAATGATCGCCGAGAAGGAATTGAAGGCGGCAGGATACGCGTAGGTATCGGCGGCGACGTCTACCCCCGATTTCCGCGCCGCCTCGATGCGCGCCACTATCTCGGGCATGCGCCCCCAATTGGCCTTGCCGGCCGCCTTCAAATGCCAGATCTCCACCGGGATGTGCGCTTCGCGGCCGATCCGGAAGGCCTCGTCCAGCGCCGTCGGAATGGAGTCTCCTTCGTTGCGAATGTGCGAGGCGTAGATGCCCCCGGCCTTGGCCGCCTCCGCGGCCAAGGCGATGAGCTCCTCGGTGGTGGCGTACGGCGCGGGCGCGTACTGGAGCGAGGTGGAGAGGCCCACGGCGCCGTCCCGCATGGCCTCCGCGACCTGGGCCCGCATGCGGTCGAGCTCGGCCGGCGTAGGGGCGCGGTTGTCATCGCCCAACACCAACCGCCGCACCTGCGTCGCGCCCACGTAGCTGGCCAGGTTGATGCCCATGCCCTGCTTGCGGAGGCGCGCGAAGTACTCGCGAAACGTGCGCCACGAGGGTTGGATACCGTAGTGTTCGTAGAGCACCCGGTCCGTCCGGATCAGCGCATCGTTCAACGGGGCAACCGAGCCGCCTTCTCCGGTCACCTCCGTGGTAATGCCCTGGTAGACCTTGGAAGGCAGGTGCGGGTTCACCAGAATGGTCAGCTCCGACTGTCCCAGCATGTCGATGAAGCCCGGCGCCACCACCATGCCGCGGGCATCGATGCTGCGCTTCGCCGGCGCATCGGCGAGCCGGCCGATGGCGGCGATCCTGCCATTGCGGATTCCCAGGTCGGCGGCATACCAGGGGGAGCCCGAGCCGTCAACGATGTGGCCGTTGCGGATGACGACGTCGTAGGGCTGGACTGCGGCGGCGGCGAACAGCAGGAGGGGTAACAGGCCCGGCATAGGAGGATTATCCGCCAAATCCGATCCAGCGCGAGCCCCGAGCGCTCACGCGGTGCGGGCCAGGCCAACCGGCCGCGGCGGTGGGTGCTCCGGCCGGGCCCCTACGGACGGGCTCGGCCGCGGGCGCAGCGAAAACGGGTTCAGCGGCGGATGCGCCGCAGAAGACCTAAAGCCGCCAGGCCCGCTCCGAAAATCGCAAACGTGGCGGGTTCCGGCGCTTCCGCGGTGGTCTGGTTGGAGAACGCGTCCCCGCCCTCACCCTCCAACAGCCGGTCGATGACATCGCGCAGGGTGACCGATCCGAAAGTTCCGTTGATCGTGCGGGTCGGGTAGTTGAGGCCTCCAAACTGGAAACTCACCATGGCCCCGGCCATGTCGTTCGGACCTACCCACTCCGCGTCCAGCAACCGGGCACTATTGGTGGCCGCGCGCCCCGCGTTGTTCAAATTGCAGCTCAACCGGGCGAGTGGGGGCAGGGCGGCACAGTTCTGCAAGCTGAGCAAACTGGGGTCGGGGTGATCGACATCGGCCCCAAAGCTGAAAACCATTCCCGGCAGGAAGTTGTTGAAGCTGAATGAAACGAAAAGGCCGCCGTCGAGGGTCATCCCGGAAGCTGAGACCTCGTCCAGTCCGGTGGTGGTGTTGGTGCCGGAGAAGTTGGCGATGTCCTGATTTGCCAAAGAGCCGAAGTTCCCGGGCCAAGTGTCGAAACGCAGATCCGTACCGCTCAGGTCGATGGTGATCTTCTGTAAATACAGGTCGGGCGCACCGTCGGTATAGGCGAAACTCCAACTGCCGCTCAGCCCGCCGTTATAGGAAGCAGAAGCGCTGATGCCGACAGGACCCGCCGCCGCGGTGGACACGAACACGCAAAGTAGTAGGAGAAAAAAGATCGTGTTGGTTTTCATAGTCTCCGATTCGGCAATCTTCAACTCGGATTTGCCGTTACTATGTTGGGCCAAACGGGCGGAAGAGGGCAATCCTCGCGCGTCCTGGTACGTACTGCGGGTACGTCCCGGTTTCCGGTCCCCATATCCGAATAGCGGCTGCCCGTGCCGGCGGGCGGCGGCAGGACCTGTGCTACGCTTGCATTGAAATCCGGCGCCCTGCCGCCCGGAACCACGGAGTTCCATGCAACTTAACGCGAATCTGGCCAAGAGTTCGGTTGTGGCTGCATTGGGAGGCCTGCTGTTCGGGTTCGACACGGCAGTCATCTCGGGTACCACCGGCGCCCTCACCTCCACCTACGGGCTCACCTCTACCACGCTCGGAATTACGGTGGCATCGGCCCTCTGGGGTACCGTGTTGGGGGCGATGTTCGGCGGCATTCCGGGCGACCGGTACGGCCGGCGCGGGAGCCTCCGCATCATCGCCGTCCTGTACCTGATCTCCGCGCTGGGTTGCGCGTTCGCATTCGGATGGTATTCACTGATTGTGGCGCGCTTCCTGGGCGGCCTCGCCATCGGCGCATCGTCGGTCCTGGGCCCCATGTACATCGCCGAAATCGCCCCGGCTCAACAGCGCGGGCGCCTGGTAGGATTCTTCCAGTTCAACATCGTATTCGGCATTTTACTGGCGTACTTCTCCAACTACCTGATCGGCGCGGCGGGCTTCGGCGACCTCGAGTGGCGCTGGAAACTGGGCGTCGCGGCGCTCCCCGCGGCCCTCTTCAGCGCCTTGCTGTTTTCGATTCCGGAGAGCCCGCGCTGGCTGGCGAAGCAGGGGCGCACCGCCGAAGCCGAGGAGGTGCTGCGTGAGATCGGCGACCCCAACTACAAGGCCGATATGGACGAGATCGTGCAATCGCTCGATCGGCGGCACGGCTTGTCCGACGAGCCGCTGTTCTCCCGCAAGTACCGCTTCCCGATCTTCCTGGCGGTGTCCTTGGCCCTGTTCAATCAGCTCTCGGGCATCAATGCCGTGCTCTACTACCTCAACTACATCTTCGAGAGAGCCGGCTTCACCAAGGTCTCGAGCGATCTTCAGGCGGTGGCGGTAGGCGCGACGAATCTCGCGGCAACCATCGTGGCGATGCTGCTGATCGACCGCGCCGGGCGCAGGAAACTGTTGCTGGTCGGCTCGGTAGGAACGGCCGCCTCGCTGGGCGGCGTGGCCGCCATTTTCCTGACTGGCAGGCACCAGGACCTGCTGGTCTGGTGCCTGGTGGGTTTCATTGCCTTCTTCGCCTTTTCCCAGGGCGCGGTGATCTGGGTGTACCTCAGCGAGATATTCCCCACGCGCGTGAGAGCCAAGGGTCAGAGCCTGGGCAGCTTCACCCACTGGATCATGAACGCCATCATCGCCCACATGTTTCCCGTGCTGGCCGCCGCCTCGGGCGGAATCCCTTTCGTGTTTTTCGCGGCGATGATGGTCGTGCAGTTCTTCGTGGTGCTGTTGCTGTTCCCTGAAACCAAGGGCCATTCGCTGGAAGAGATGGAGCACCGGCTGGGCATCGCCTGAAGGTCTTGCGGTTTGCGCCACGACGGCGGGCGAACGGCCCGCCGCCGTGGCGATCGTTGTTTGTGGCCCTGGGGGCTAGTTGACCGTTTTCATGGCAAGCTGGAGCGCTACCATCGGCGCCACCTTGCCGGTGATTGGATTCTCCTGGATGCGGGAGGAGAGTCCGAGTGTGAAGTTGTTGGAAAGCCGCGCCGAAAGTTCGAACCGCGGCGCAACCAGAGTCTCCTTGTACGGCTTGTGGACAATGAGACGCTCGATGCCGATCGACGGAACCAGCCACTCGCGCACCGCGAAGAACACCTGCCCGTAACTCGCCTCCTGCCGGAACTGCACGGGATGAGCCACGTTGTTCAGCGCACGATCGGTGATGTCGTGCTCCAGGAAGATCCCCCACCGGCCGAACCCCAGCCGGGCATAAGGACCCACCGTCGTGCGGTCGAGGTTGTGCGACACACCATGCAGGCCGTTGACGCCCACTACGGTGCGGTGATTGCCCAGCACATCCACTTCGGCCAGAAGGCCGCCGCCCGATTCGTGGAAGCCGGCGCGTTCATTGCCGCCGGGAGCAAACACGTACGGGCTGATCGTGTACCGGTTTCCCCACCAGAACATCTTCGCCTGCGTGGGTGCATCATAAGCCCCCCACTGGTCGCGGGCGTGGATGTACACACCCAGGTCCGGAAGGTTCAGGCCCGTCGGCAACTGATCCCGTCCAACCGAGAACTCGAGCGTTTTCGACGGACGATACGAGATCAGCGCCGTGGGTACGTACACCTCCGTCGGCCGGGCCGGCGGGTCGTACGCCAGCCCGGGCCGGGGCGCGGCCATGTTCTCCCCCACCACCACGGCGGAGATGCGGAAGCCCTTTCCCAATTCGGTATTATTGCGGTACATGAAACGGCTGCGCAGGGATCCGATCAGAGGCGCGTTGGTGGACGTGCTGAGAGTCTCCTGGCCCACCATCCGGAAATCCTGCGTAATCCGCCCGCCCCAGCTCGACGCCTTCGCCAGACTGTTCTGCGGCGGTTTGTACTCACCTCCCTGCAGGCTCTGCGCCTGATCGATGCCGCGGCCATATGGATTCAGCAAACCGCCCCCCTGGGGGCTGATATGACAGGCCGCGCAGTTTACGTACCCCAGCCGAATCATGGTGGGCAGGGCGAAGGCGGGCCGCGTAAGCGGCCCTACCCCAACGATCGCCAAACCCAACGTGGCGATGGTGAGGCCCTTCATTGAGTGCCTCCGATAGCGGCGGCATCGCCTGCCGACGCCTTGGCGTTGAACTCGAAGTGCAACTGCACGTCGTCGGTGGTCGTTACGCCGAGCTGCGAAGGCTTCTCGATGCCATAGGTGCTCAGCTTCACGACGGTGTCCCCGGAGGCTTTGAAGCTCGAACCGTCCTCCCGGATCTTGAGCGGCACGGTGAACGGCTTGGCGATCCCGCGAATGCTGAGATTGCCGGCCACCTGGCACACCGCTTCATGCCCGCTGCCGGAGCAGGTGGCGTTGTCGGCTTCGAAATGCAGGTCGGGCGTCTTGCCATCGGCTGTCGTGAAGATGTATTTGCGCATATGCTCATCGCGCATGCCCATCCCCGTCACCAGGGTCTTGACGGGCAGGTTGGCATCGATATGCTCCAACTGCAACCCGTCGGGACTGCGCCGCAGGCTGACCTTGGCCTCGAGTGCGTTGGACTTGCCTTTGACACTGATGGCCGACACGTTGGTGTTGGCCACGAATGCAGCCGATCCGTTTTGAACCGACACGGTCGTCGATCCGGTCTTCGTTACACTAGCAGCGAATGCGGTGGCGGCCGCCAGGCTCACCAGCGCGAACATTTTGCATACGTCGTGATTTGACATTGTTATCCCCTCAACACTGACGGTTGGTTTTCCCTCGGCCTCCCTGGCGCCGTGAGTGCGCACGTCGCGGGGAGGACCAGTTTGCGCTACCCGGGCGGTAGCCCGCGCCGGCATGGGTGCGGTGCTGCGCCTGGATCGCGCGAGCTGGCGTCAGAGCTTTAATTGGCGGATACAGCGAAACGGCTGAAGAGCTTTAGGTACAGCAAGACTAGCTGGGGTTGTCGAGGATGCAGTAGGTACCGCCCTCGGCCAGCGCTATGCGCTCGGAAAGGCGTGCAAGCAGCATCACGACCCGGTCTTCCAGGTCGTCGATCGGAACCGTGCGATCGAATTGCCGGAACAGCGCGTGCGCTAAGGCTGTGTGGTCGCGCGCGCTTACATTTCCCAATCTGCGAATCAGAGTCTCCAGAAGATAAGCTTCCGTGGTATCCCGATAATCTTCGGTCAGTCCGGCCACCTCCGTGGCTTGTGCCGCCACAGTGAGCGGAATGGGGCTCCCATTGTTCGACAGGAGAGCGCCAGCCGCCAGCATGGCATTGATTGTCGCCTTACCCGCGGTATCCCAGTTCGAGAAATCGTAAGCTGCCTCCGTCGCCCGCTGCCGCGCCCGGGCAGCCGCCTCACGGGCCAACCTGGACACGATCGGACGGGTACGGTTATTGCGGAGAGTAGCTTCGATCTCCTGAAAAAGAAAGTCGCGGGCCCGCTTCTCCGAGTAAACAAATTCCCGGCGAAGGGAATCGACCATTTGTCGAGACCTGGAGAAACGGCTGTTGTTCTTCTGCTGGTTGTTTGTGTCGAACTCAGCGAGTGCGCACTGGTCCGACACAACACCCCTCGTGGGGGTTTGCCGTTCTGGATACATGCGGGTCTTGATTAGCACTGAAAGGGCCATTTCCCAGTACTGCTAGCCGTGCGCTTGCTCTCAGTCGGATACGGGGGTTTGCCCCGGAAATGCGGTAGCGGATCCGGTTCCGACACAGATGAAAAAAGTACCGCCATTGTTGCGAAAGTACACAGTGCCAAGGTAAAACGGTAACGAACCGCACCTCGCACTACGGAAAATCAACAGCTTACGGGCCGCCGCTCCCGTGATACGCTGTCCTTCGGAGCTCTATGTCCCTTACCCGCGAAAAAGCTCAGCTCATGAGTGCGTCGGAAATCGATCGGACGCTGGTCCGCCTGGCGCACGAGGTTCTCGAGAAAACGAATGACCTCGACCGGCTCGCGTTCATCGGAATTCGACGTCGCGGCGTGCCGCTGGCGCGCCGGCTGGCGGCCAAGATCGAGGCCCTGGAGAATCGCGTGGTTCCCGTGGGAATTCTGGACATCAATCTGTACCGCGACGACCTGAGCACGGTGGATATCAAGCCGGTGGTGAGCGCGACCGAGATTGCGTTTGAGGTGGCGGGCAAAGACATCATCCTCACCGACGATGTGCTCTATACCGGCCGCACCATCCGGGCGGCTCTCGACGCGCTGTTCGACCACGGGCGCCCGGCGCGGGTACAACTGTTGGTGCTCATCGATCGAGGCCACCGCGAGCTGCCGATTGAAGCCCGATTCATCGGCCGCGTCGTGCAGACGACGGACCTGGAGATCATCGAGGTGAAGTTTCAGGAGATAGACGGGATGGAAAAAGTGCTGCTGGTGGAGCGGGCCGCCGGCACCGAAGCCTGAACCACCATGCCAGCCGGATTGCTTGGAATCGAAGAGCTGGACCGCGCCGAGATCGAGGCCATCCTGGTGCGCGCGAAAGATTTCCAGCCCATCCAGAGTCAGACTGTCAAGAAGCTCGATACACTGCGCGGGAAATTGATCGTCAACCTCTTCTACGAGGCATCTACTCGTACCCGCACGAGCTTCGAGATTGCCGCCAAGCGCATGGGGGCCGACGCGGTGTCGATCACGGCGGCAGGCTCCAGTGTGTCCAAGGGCGAGTCCCTCGTGGACACCCTGAACACCCTGGCCGCCATGCGCCCCGATGCCATCGTGATGCGGCATGCGGCTTCGGGAGCGCCGCACTTTCTGGCACGCCACCTGGATACGCCGATTATTAACGCGGGCGATGGCACGCATGAGCATCCCACCCAGGCGTTGCTCGACGCGCGCACCATTCTCGACCGGCGGCCGGCGCTCGAGGGGCTGCGTGTGGCCATTATTGGCGACATCGCCCACAGCCGCGTGGCGCGATCCAACGTGCACCTGCTGTCGAAATTCGGCGCCACCATCGTTCTGTGCGGGCCGGCATCCCTGTTGCCGGTGGAACTGGCCCAGCTCGCCCCGGGCGTGGAGCGCACCACCGACATTCGCGAAGCCATCCGCAATGCGGATGTGATCATGATGCTGCGCGTGCAGCTCGAGCGGCAGCACGAGGCGGCGTTCCCGGCCAGCGAGTATTTCCAGTTCTACGGATTGCGGCTGGAGCACCTGGACCTGGCCAACCCGGATGTCATCGTCATGCATCCCGGCCCCATCAACCGTGGCCGCGAGCTGTCCTCGGAGGTGGCCGACTCTCAGCGCTCCGTGATTCTCAACCAGGTCGAGAACGGCATCGCCGTGCGCATGGCGGTGCTCGAGAAGGTGATTGGTTAGGCCATGTCGATCGTCATCAAGAACGGCAGGGTGATCGACCCCGCGTCGGGGACCGACCGCGTTGCGGATGTGCTCATCGTGGATGGGCGGATTGCCGGCGTGGCGCCGAATCTGTCCTCGCCCAAAGCGACGGTGATGGACGCCACCGGCATGATCGTGGCTCCCGGCTTCATCGACATGCACGTGCACCTGCGAGAGCCCGGGTTCGAGCATGCCGAGACCATCGAGAGCGGGTCGCGCGCAGCCGCCGCCGGCGGCTTCACTTCCGTGTGCGCCATGCCGAACACCAAGCCGGTGAACGACAGCGCCACCGTCACCAGCTATATCGTGGAGCGGGCGCGCAGCCGGGCGTTGGTCAACGTCTTCCCCATCGGGGCCATTACCAGGGGCAGCGCGGGAGAGGAACTGGCCGCCATCGGCGCCATGAAGGCCGCGGGCGCGGTGGCCATTTCCGACGATGGCCTGCCGGTGATGAACGCGCGCGTCATGCGGCGCGCCATGGAGTTTGCCAAATCGTACGACCTGCCGGTGATCGAGCACTGCGAGGACCTGAACCTGAGCGCGGGCGGTGATATGCACGAAGGCGCGGCGTCGGTCCGCTGGGGCCTGCGCGGCATCCCCGCAGCGGCCGAAGACGTCATGGCTGCCCGCGATGTGCTGCTGGCGCAGCTCACCGGCGCGCGCTACCATGTGGCGCACATTTCGACACGAAATGCGGCCGCCATAGTGGAGTTCGCGCGGCGCCAGGGACTGCCGGTCACCTGCGAGGCCACCCCGCACCATTTCGCGCTAAGCGACGCGCAGATGGTCCCCTACGACAGCAACTACAAGATGAAGCCGCCACTGCGCTCCGCCTGCGATCGCGCGGCCGTGGTGGACGCCATCGCGGCCGGCACGGTGAACGCCATCGCGACGGATCACGCCCCCCACGCGGGCAGTGAGAAGATGCAGGAGTTCGAGCGCTGTCCGTTCGGCATCATCGGACTCGAGACCGCAGTCGGCCTGGCGCTCGAAGAGCTGGTGCATCCGGGCAGGATCACGCTTGGCCGCATGGTGGAGCTGTTCACCACCGGGCCGGAGTCGGTCATGCGGTTGGGCCGGGGCACGCTGGCGCCGGGCGCGGCGGGCGATGTGACGATATTCAGTACCGAACTCGAATGGACCTACGACGTCAACCGGTCGTTCTCCAGAAGCAGCAACTCGCCGTTCGACGGTAGGACCTTCCGGGGAGGACCGGTGGCCACCGTCGTGAACGGCGAGTTGGTGTGGCGCAGGGACACCTGAACGAACAACGCCCTACGGGTTCTTCACCTGGATCGAAGCGCCGGCCGGCGTGTTCACGCCCCCCACCTGGGCCACTACCGGTACATCGCCGTCGGGCAGAGTCGAGGGCAGCGTGACATTGAACTGGTAGAGTCCCGTGCCGGTCAGCCCGGCGTACACCACCTTGGCCGCCGTGTTGTTCACGAGAATGGTCGGCATGGTCACCAACTGCGCCGGAGTGGAGATAATCTGCCCGTTCGGCGCGGGCGGATTGGTTGCGCCAAAGCCGTTGCCGTAGAGGACGATGGTCTCGCCGGGCGCCGCGGGTGTGGCCGTGCCGGTCGTGCCGATGAGCGAGCCGTTTCCGTGCGTGGCCGCAATATGCGTTCCGTCCGGCAGGAAGAACGCCGGCGCCGTCGCACTGGCAGTGGCGGAGAGGGTGGCGCTGGTGAGGCCGTGATTGGAGACCTGCACCTGTATCGGTCCGCTCAAGGTCAGGTCCGCGGGCGTCAGGATATTGATCTGCACCGGGCTGATGTAATAGATGTACGCCTTCTCTCCGTTCAGCGTGACGGTTACGTCGTCCAGGGAACTGGGGAGCTTGTTGTCTTCGAAATCGGACGTCTTCCACAAGCGCCGTGTGGCGGCCAGATTGGTTCCCTTGATGGTGACGTAGGTGTTCGCGGCGATGCCGGCGGTCGGTTGAGCCGCGTTGGTGACATCGGCCGCGGCCACGTTCGGATTCGCCTGAATGCTGCCCAGCAGGCCGTGCATTTCGCCTCCCGGGCCGGCGGTGAAGTAAAGCGTGTCCTTGTCGCCGCCGTTGGCGCCATTACCGACGTAGAGGCCCCATAAGCCCGCGATCACGATGTCCTTGCCATCGCCATCCTGTAACGCGCCCATCCATTGATCGGTGTTGGGATCGAACGCATTGATCTTTCCGTCGCCGAAATTGCCCACCAGAATGTCGTTGGCGAACTTTCCAAACGTAGCTGGCGCGATCGCCATGCCCCAAGGGGCGTTCAACGGACTCTGCACGATGCCCACGCCGTTCGAAACCAGGCGCTTGAGGAACTTGCCGTTGGCATCGTAGGCGTCCAGCAGCCCGTTGCCGGTTCCAATCACTTCTTCGTCTTTATCCTCGTTTTGCTTGGCGTACGTCACGTATAGCGTGCCGCCCAGATTCCAGATATTGAAAGGCGCGTAGCCGGCGGGCAGGGTAGGATCGGTGAACGCTCCTGCGGCCAGGGTAACCGGTTTGTAGTCGGTGTCGAACACGTCGATGGCGCCGGTCTTGAAATTGGCGGCGTATAGCATGGGTGTGGGCGCGGTGACGATGGCCAGCCCTTTATAGGAGGCCGTCTTGGAATTGTCGACCAGCACGATGGCATGGGCCGCATCGATTGCGCTCGCCCACGCGTCGATGGTGCCTTCTTCGGTCGCGAAGATGAAACTGGCCGGCCGCGGCGTGGTAACGGTCGGACTGCTGAACAGGAATGCGTTGGCGTTGCCATTGGCCACGATTCCGGTGCAGGTGCCGTTCGGGTTGGAGCCGGGACCCGGGACGGTCGGTTTGACGTTGGCGTTGGGAGTGCCCATGGGAGCTGCGGTCGGAGAGTTGCTCACGGCGTAAACGGTGGAAAGGCCGGTACCCGCGTCGCACGTCCAGAACGGGCTGGTCGCCGATGCCACCAGGCCCCATGCATTGACCAGATTGGGATCCGTGAAATCCGCCACTCCGGCCGTGTCGGCAACGAGGTTATGCACATAGTAGCCCGTCGCCGCCGGGACGAGCGACGGTATCAGGACGCAAAACAGGCAAGCGAAAACAGTTCTCATAGCGACAATCAGGATACTGTGATCGCTTGGCGCCCGAAGGGGAAAAGTGCTCAATTTTACAACTGGCTTGTGCGGCAACGCCCAATCGCGGTACGCCAGCCGGCGAACAGATCGTGGCGCATCGAATCGCTCATCCGCGGCTCGAATCGCCGCTCGGCGCGCCAGAACGATTCCAGCTCGGCGGTGTCCTTCCAGAAGCCGCTGGCCAATCCGGCCAGGTAGGCCGCGCCGAGCGCTGTGGTTTCCACATCGACGGGCCGCACGATGGGCTTGCCGAGGATGTCAGCCTGGAACTGCATGAGAAAGTTGTTAACCGCGGCGCCGCCGTCGACGCGCAACTCGCGGAGCGGTTCACCCGCATCGGCCTCCATCGATTCGACCAGCTCCCGCGTCTGGTAGGCGATGCTTTCGAGCGCGGCGCGCACGATGTGGGCGCGGCCGGTGGAGCGGCTGATGCCGGTGACGATGCCTCGCGCGTCGGGGTCCCAGTGAGGCGCGCCCAGCCCCACGAATGCCGGCACGAAGAAGACGCCGCCGTTATCGGGTATGGAGGCCGCCACGGTTTCGGATTCGGCCGCGGTGTGGATGAGGCCGGCCTGGTCGCGGAGCCACTGCACGGCGGCTCCGGCGATGAACACGCTACCTTCGATGGCGAATTGCGGAACGCCAGTCCCGGCCGCACGCGTAGCCAGGAGGCGGTTGCGGGACACCGGGCGGCGCGCGCCGGTGTGCAGCAGAACAAAACAGCCGGTACCGTACGTGTTCTTGGACAGCCCGGGCCGGAAGCATGCCTGGCCGGCCAGCGCGGCCTGCTGGTCGCCCGCAATGCCGGCGATGGGGATCTCGCCGCCGAAGTGGGCGGCGGCAGCGCAGCCGGCGACCCCGCTCGAAGCCACGATGCGCGGCAGCATCGACCGCGGAATGTCGAAAATGCGGAGCAGCTCATCGTCCCAGTCGCCGGTATCGAGATTCATGAGCAGGGTGCGCGACGCATTGGTGGAGTCGGTGACGTGCAGCGCCCCGTTCGTCAGATTCCAGATGAGCCAGGTATCGATGTTGCCGAAGAGCAGGTCGCCCTGGCGGGCGCGCCGGGCAGCGTCCGGGACGCGGTCGAGGATCCAGCGGATCTTGCTTGCCGAGAAGTAGGCGTCGATCACCAGGCCGGTGCGGCGCGTCACCTCGCTCGCGGTGGCGCTCCGGGCCAGCTCCGCGCAGTAATCCGCGGTGCGGCGGCACTGCCAGACGATGGCGGGCGCGACGGGTTCGCCGGTAGCGCGGTCCCAGACGACCGTGGTTTCGCGCTGATTGGTAATGCCAATGGCGGCTACGTCGGAAGCCGCGGCGCGATGGCGTTCGAGAAGCCGGCGAGCGGTGTCGATCTGGGCGCGCCAGATATCCCCGGCATCCTGCTCCACCCAACCGGGCTGCGGATACCGGCAGGTGACGGGCGCGGATTCCATGCCGATGTTGCGGCCCTCCCGGTCGTAGAGCGCGGCACGCGCGGACGTGGTGCCTTCATCCAGCGAAAGTATAAATGGCATCTGTATGAATATAGCCTGTCGCGAGCGGGAAGAACCGCAGACCGCCGCCGCTATTCGCGGCCACGAACCTACAACCGGAAGTGGCTTTCGAGCAGCAACTGCGGCGCACGATCTCCCAGCATGCCGCGGCTTTGGAGACCCTGCTCTACATCGCCGTAGGCGTTCTCCTGATTGTCGCCGCGATGGTGGGTGTGTTCGAGACGGGCGCGGCCAGAACCGGGCGGCTGCCGGCCGGGCCGATGCGATAATGAAATCTATGTTCTTTCGCAGGGAACCCCCGGAGATTCCGACATTCGCAGAGCGGATGGACCAACTGCGGAAGGCCGGCTTTACGGTGACGCCGCTGGCCGGAGCCGCGGTGCGTGTCAGCCGCGGGAACATGGCCCTCGACTTGAGAGAAAGCGGACCCGGGGTCGATATTTCAGGACGCGCCGGAATGCTGATGGGCGACGAGATTGGCGTGCTGATCGACGGCGGTTATCAGAAATTTTTCCGCACTCCCTCCGGCCGGAACAAACCCGCCCTGGCGGAAGAGCTGAAGACTCTTCACGATTTCGAGGAAGATCTCAAAGAGGGACTGGGACAGGAGAGTCTCTACAACGAGTCGCTCGGCACGGTGTCGACCTTTTATCTGTACGACCGGCTCAAGGACCGCGACCGCGGGGTTCCCAAGCGGGCTTGGGAACGGTGACGAAACGGGCGCGCGGCTACCATCGCCTCATGGCGGTTATCGCTTGGACGGCAGGGGCTGCCTGCGCACCTGCTCGAAGTAGGACTCGACGTAAGACTGGAGCGCCACCGGGACCTCATCGCGGTTGATTTCGGCGCCGCCCTGGGAATGCTGCACACCGCGTTGCGCATACGGGGTGTGCAGTTGCTGGCTGGTGTTCTGCACTTCGACGGTCGCTTCCCCCGTGACGGTCGCCGATCGTTTGCCTAGGATCTCGCTGATTTTCCCCATGGCGGCAAGCTGCTCGGCTTGCTTGATATTCTTGTCGCCATCCTGACTGCCGATGCCGCTTCCGGGCTGTTTGCTGCTTTGCGCCGAATCGCTTTTTCCGGTGCCCTTGCCCTGCGGATCCTGGGCATTCTCCGCCTGTTCGCCGCTCTGATTGTCCTGGGCATCGCCCGCCTGTCCGCTATTCTGCCCCTGGTTATCCCGGGAAGGTTGCTTGCCGGGACTCTGGCCCTTGGCTTGGTTGCCCTTCTGCTCCATTGACGACTGCTGGGAGCCCGACTGCCCCTGCTGTGGCTTCATGCGGGACAGGAGATTCTGCCAGGCATCCTTGACCTTGCTCATCAGACTGGAGTTCTCGCTGGAGCTGTTGGCGTCCTGTTTGGCACCGGAGTCGCGCTTCTGATCCGCCTTATTAGCGCTTTGCTGGCCGTTGCCGGACTCGTCGCCGTCATTCCCCTGGTGTTCGTCACCCTCGCCTTCGGCGGAGTCGGATTCCGCCTGATCGGCGTTGTCGGTCTGTTGCCTGGAGTCGGCTCCGGCCTTTTTGGAATCGCCCCCGGGGGCGGAGACCTCCGCGGCATCGTCGGAGGCGCTGGCACTGTCGTCGCGCTGGTCGCCGGTCTGCCGGTCTTGCGGGTAGCTGTCGTCGCCGGCCTGGTCGGGCTGCGGCTGCATTTCGGGAGGCGCCTTCTTGTGGGGGTTGGCAGCTTGCTCTTTTTCCGCATCATGTCCGAACGTCTGCTGGAAGATGCGCGCCAGCGGGGGCTTCAGATCGAGGCGGCGGTTCAAGCCGTAGCGGAGAGCAAAAAGGCTGGAGGCCACCAGGACCAGCGCACCCATGGCATAGGCCGCCCGCGGCACCGTATACGGAATCGCGCGCCGCGGATCGACCGACTTGGCCAAACGCTCGGCGCTCTCGCGCTGGAAGCGCCCCACCTCCTCGCGGGTTTCGTCCGCTGGCGGCCGCAGGCTGAAAAAAACTGCCGTTGAAAGAGTGTCGGCCAGATTGAGGCGGTGGTCGATAATCTGGGCCGTGGTATAGAGGGAAGGAAGCCGCTGCCGAACCCGATATAATCCCGCGGCGGCTGCCAGCAACGGGATCAGGACCAACCAGTGCCAGTTCAAAACCTGGGTGCCGGTCAGCAAGAGCAGAATGAATCCGAGCAAAGCCGCACTGGAGACAATGGCGCCCTGTGCGAAGAGTTCATTGATCAACAGCCGCCGCCTGGCGCGGCTGACCAGGGTCAACACGTTCCTCCCTCGTGCGGATTCGCACAGGCTTCCGGGACCGAGCCCAATTTAGTTTCAATACTACCATTTTTCATCGATATGAGGGCCTTCGATACCAAGGCCCCTCGGAGATGAGCAAGTGGCGCACCGAAATCTCCGGGCAAAGCGTAAAATGAGTATGTACTCCCTCTCCTTGGGAAAGGCTCAAATTCTTGAACCAGCCATTGAAAGTTCTGATTGTGGACGATGAGGCCAGCCAGCGGAGCGGCTTAGCCGCCATGGTTTCGGCGTGGGGCATGAGCCCCGAGACGGCCGGCGACGGCCACGAAGCGCTTCTGAAACTGGCAGGATTTCCGGCGGACGTGATCATCACCGATCTGAACATGCCGGGGCTGGACGGATTCGGATTTCTCCAGAAACTGCGGGATTCCGCCGATATGCCGCCCACCATTGTCCTGACCGCGTATGGCAATATCGAGACCGCTGTGAAAACGGTCCACGAACTCGGCGCTTATTGGTTTCTCGAGAAGCCGATCCAGCCGGGTTCGCTCGAGGTACTGCTGCGGCGGGCCGGGTCGCACTCCTCCCTGCACAGCGAAAAACGCGTGCTCGAGCGGCAGCTCAGCTACAAGGGCTCGCTCGGCGAGTTGGTCGGCACCTCCTCGAAGATGCAGGAAATATTTGCGCTGCTCCAGCAGGCGGGACCGAGCAAGGCTTGCGTGCTGATCACCGGAGAGAGCGGGACGGGTAAAGAACTGGTGGCGCGCACGGTGCACGCGCTGAGCCCGCGCCGGCAGGGCCCGTTCATCGCGATCAATTGCGCCGCCCTTCCCGAGACGCTCATTGAAAGCGAGCTTTTCGGACACGAAAAAGGGTCGTTCACGGGCGCCTCCGAGCGCCGCGCCGGATGCTTCGAAGTGGCGCAGCACGGCACTCTCCTGCTGGATGAGATCGGCGAAATGCCGATGCAGACCCAGGCCAAACTGCTCCGCATTCTGGAGGACTCCAAGGTACGCCGGCTGGGAGGCAAGGCCGAATTCGAAGTCGATGTGCGGGTAGTGGCTGCCACCAACAAAGTTCCGGAAGAGGCCGTACGGGGCGGACACCTCCGCGAGGACCTTTATTACCGGCTGAACGTGTTTCACATCCACCTGCCTCCGCTCAGGGAACGCAAGGCCGATATCCAGCCCATCGCCGAAACCCTGATCGGCGATCTGAACCGCAAGCACGAATGCCGCGTTTCCGATATCTCCCCCGTGGTGGTGGAAGCTTTGCAGTACCACCAGTGGCCCGGCAACGTTCGGGAACTGCGCAACGTGCTCGAGCGCGCGGTCATTCTGGCGGGCGAGGGGACGATCGAATCGAAACACCTTCCGGCATTCCTTCAGGACCAGGCGGCGATGGTCGCGGCCGGTCCTGCGGCGCAGCAGGCGGCGGCTGCCTCGGCCGCGGCGGCGACCGTGGCCGGTCCTACCGCCGAAGACAGCGACGGCATCCGCTTCCAGATCGGCACGACCGTGGAAGAAGCCGAGAAGGGCCTGATTATCCGGACCCTCGAACACACCCGCAATAACAAAACGAGGGCTGCGGAAATCCTCGGAATCAGCCTCAAGACGCTGCACAACAAGCTGAAGGAGTACGGCGCCAAGGAGTTCGGCGTCGGCGTGTAAGGCAGGCGCCCCCTCCGCGGGCGGCGAATCCCTGTCTAAACTCGGTCAAACCGCCCGACCGTCGCGGCGTGCTGACAAGCTAACTGCTTTATAATCAGCAGAATACCAGATGCCCGCTGCACCTGTAGCGGTCCGGCGGGTCTCTTCGGGTGCCTAGCGGCCCGTGTGCAGGTTGTTGTGGATGGCGTAAAGAGCCAGTTCCAGGCGGTCGGAAACACCGAGCTTGTCGAAGATGTTGTGCAGGTGGTTTTTCACCGTCTGTTCGCTGATGAACATCTTCTCGGCCATTTCCTTATTTTTGAAACCCTGGGCGACCAGCGCCACAATCTCGCGCTCGCGCTGGCTCAGGGGAGAGCGTTCGCGATCGCGCGGCGCCTGCGGCATCTGCTGCGGAACCGGGGGTTCGTCATTGGCGACGAACTGGCGGATCACGGCGGCGGTGGTGTGGGAGTCGAGCCAGATTTCTCCCGCGTGGACCTTGCGAATGCTCTTGATCAGCAACTCGGTCGCGGTCTGCTTGAGAACGATACCCGAGGTGCCGAGTTTCATGGCCTGCACGAACTCGTTTTTGTCGTCGGAGGCCGTCAAAACAATGACGCGAGTTTTGTTGCGTGCCGCCTGAAGGCGCTGCAAGGTGGCAAGGCCGTCCAGTCCGGGCATTTTCAGGTCGAGGAGAAGAATGTCCGGCTCAAACTGTTGCAGCACTTCCAACACCTGGCGGCCGTCGGAAGCCTGGGCAACCACTTCGAAATCCTCTTCCAGCGCCAGCAATTTGCAAAGGCCGTCCCGGAAAATCGGGTGATCGTCCGCTACCACGATGCGAATTTTGGATTTCGTATTGTTCCCAGCCCCCGCGGGCCCATTGAAGGAGGCATTGTTGTCCGACATACACTTCTCTAACTTTAATGATTGTAGATTTCAATCCGTATCAAGTCAAATTAGGCCATCGCGGCAAAAGTGTGCCAATTGGCGAAATAGAGGTGGCGAGCGCGGGCGACCCCTGAAGAAAGCCAGGAAAAAACTGATCACGCAACGCGAGGCCGCCGAGAAACTGGGACTGAGCGTGCGGCGCGTGAAGCGGCTGATATAGCAAGGCGGCCCGTCTCCCCCTCGACAGCCTCCCCAGCCTCCCCGAACGGCTTGACGCAACGGCTTCATTGGTAGTACCTTTACTCCCAGAATCGGGAGGGGGTCGGAAAGCCGCCGCGGATACAGGGTGGTTTGCGGTGGTTCCCCTCGACGCTCACTTCACGAGGAGGGAAACCATGACGTCTCCGCGGCTCCTGTCCATCCTGGTGCTCGCCGCCACCGCGGCATTCAGCCAGATTCAGACCGGTCGCATCTACGGCACAGTCTACGACCCGAACAAGGCCGTCGTTCCCAACGCCAGCGTGACGGTCGCCAACCGCGAAACCAAGGTAACCCAGCGAGTCGCCACCAATGGCACCGGCGACTACGTCGTGCCGGCTCTCAACCCCGGCGTTTACCAGGTGAGCGTCAGCGCGCCGGGTTTCCGCACGACGGTGCAATCCGGAGTGGAAATGCAGGTGGGCAAGGACCTGCTGCTGGACTTCGACCTGGCATTGGGGGAAACCAATTCGGTGGTGGAAGTGACCGCGGCCGTGCCCTTGCTGAACTCCGAATCCGGCAGCCTGGGGCACGTCATGACCAACCGGCAGATTGTGGACCTCCCGCTGAACGGTCGCGGGTTCAACGAACTGGCTCGGCTTACGCCCGGCGTGGTGCTGCTGCCCGGCACCGGCAACGTCACCCGGATCCGGCCGGAGTTCGTGAATGGCACTACCATCAGCGGCGTGCGCGGTCGCCAAGTCTCGTACTTTCTCGACGGCACCGACACCAGCGAACAGCACCAGGGGGGCAGTTGGATTCAGACCTCGGTGGATGCCCTCCAGGAATTCAGCGTACAGCAGAACGCCTACTCCGCCGAGCAGGGCCGCTCGGGCAGTTTCTTCAACGCCACCACCAAGTCGGGCACCAACAGCATTCGCGGCACGCTTTATGAGTTTCTGCGCAACGAGAAACTCGACGCGCGCAACTTTTTCGGCGCGCGGCGCGACCTGCTCAAGCGCAACCAGTTCGGCGTCTCCGTGGGCGGCCCGGTTTATCTCCCGAAAATCTACGACGGCCGCAACCGTACCTTCTTTTTCGCCAATTATGAGGGCATGCGCGAGCGGCAGGGAAACACCGTCAGCCGCACCAGTCCCACCACGGCGATGCTCAACGGCGACTTCAGCGCCATCGGCAACACGATTTACGATCCGCTCACCACGGCGGGAGGCGTGCGGCAGCCTTTCCCCGTCAATCGCATCCCCTCGAACCGGCTATCTCCCCAGTCAGCGTACTTCAATCCGTACCTGACGACCGCCGCCGTCCCAGGCGGCATCTTCGGATTCTCGCCTTCGACCGCGGTGAACGAAGATCAGCTCACCGCGCGGTTCGACCAGAGTTTCGGCGACCGGCACAAGGCGTTCTTCCGCTATAGCCTGAACGACAACCGGCTCAGCGAACCGGGCAGCACGCCGCCGTTGGGCAGCGCCGATTCGGGTACGCGGGGACAGAACTACACCGGCAGCATCACCAGCAATCTGAAGCCGACCCTGCTCAACGAATTCCGCTTCAACCTGCTCTACGGCCTGATTCATCTTTCGCCTTACCTGCCGGGGAAGGACTACGACAAAGAGGCGGGCATCACGGGCATGGAGAACCTGCGGCGCTCGTTCGATACCGGATCGTTCCCCGATTTCGCCTGGTCCGGTTACAGCGGCATCAACGGCTCGTCGTTCGACCAGCGGCCCAAGACGCAGGACCGATACACGCTGGAGTTCACCAACAATCTCACCTGGATCAAGGGGCGGCACGTGGTCAAGTGGGGCGTCAAGATGCGTCACTACCAGTGGCTCGGCACGGACAGCAAGAACTACATGGGCAACTGGACGTTCAACGGTCAGAACACCGAAAACCCGGCCAGCCCCACGCGCACGGGCGATTCGTTCGCCGACTGGGCCCTGGGGCTCCCCGCCAATGCCGGGCGCGGATTTCCCTCCGATACCTTCGGCGGATCGTACACCGCCTGGCAGGTGTTCGTGCAGGACGATTTCAAGGTTTCGAATCGTCTGACCTTGAACATCGGCTTGCGTTACGAGCACACACCATGGGCCACCGCCTATCGCGGCCAGACCGGCACGTTCGACGGCACGCAGGCGCGCCCCATCATCGTGGCGAGCAAGACCGACCAGGTGGACCTGGGCGCGCAGCCGGCCGCGCCCATCGCTTACGGCTATCTCAAAAACCTGATTCAGACCAGTTCGGAGGCGGGGCTGCCGTACTCCATCACCTATCCCGACAATCGCCAGTGGGCCCCGCGGTTCGGCTTTGCCTGGCGGCCGGCAGGCGACACCACCGTGCTGCGCGGCGGATACGGCATTTTCTACGAAGGCGAGTACACCGACGGTCGCATGAACCTCTTTATGCCGCCGTTCCTGCTTCAAGACAGCGCGCTCAACGACCGCGGCGTGATCCCCAACCGCACCCTGGCCGATTTCTACCTGGGCGCGCCGCTGGGGTCGCCGAATTCCACGATCGGCCTGACGCCCGAGTACACCCACATGCGCATGGGCTACGACCAGCACTGGAACTTCGGCGTCCAGCAGCAGTTGTCGAAGACCATGGTGGCCGATGTGGAGTATGTCGGCAACAAGGGCTCGCATATCCAGGGCAACGATGCATTCAACATTCCCACGCCCGGTCCAGGCGGAGTGCAGGCGCGGCGCCAGTTCCCGCGGTTCACGGGATTCTCGTATATCGCCGCGGATGTTTCAACCACCTATCACGCGCTTCAGGCCAAGGTGGAACGGCGGCTCTCAGCCGGCCTGTGGCTGCTGGCTTCGTATACCTATTCCAAGAGCCTGTGGGTCACCAACACGCCCGCGGCAGGCGGCATGTTCGCGTTCGAAAGAGGCCCGTCCGAGTACCAGGTTCCGCACAGCTTCTCGTTCAGCTTCGGGTACGAACTGCCGTTCGGCAAAGGCAGGGCGGTGTTGGCGAAAGCCAATCCGCTGGCCAATGCATTCATCGGCGGATGGCAGTTGCAGGGCATCCTGCTGTTCCGCAGCGGCGTGCCGTTCACGGTGACCATGTCGCGCGACGTGGCCAACACCGGTGTGGGCGGCCAGCGGCCGAATCGCCTCGCCTCCGGCAAGTCGGACCATCCCACGCTGGCCCAATGGTTCGACCCGACGGCGTTCGCGGCGTCGCCCAATTTCAGCTACGGCAACTCCGGCCTGCGCATCCTCTCGCCCGATATCTTGCGCACCGTCGATTTTTCGCTGTTCAAGCAGTTCCAGATCGGCGAACGCTCGCGGCTCCAGTTCCGGTGGGAGGCGTTCAACCTGCCGAACACGCCCAGTTTCGCGGCGCCCAACTCGACGCTGGACACGGCCACCGTGGGCCGCGTCACCAGCACGGCCACCGCGCCCCGGCAGATGCAGGTAGCATTGAAGCTGACCTTTTAATCTCATGGCGAATGCAAAGTGGATTCTTGCGGCCGCTCTGGTACTTCCCGCTGCGGCGCAGCCCGTATCAATCCAAGTGGACATGAGCAAACGCACCGGGCCGCTCCGACCGGTGTGGGCGTTCTTCGGCCATGACGAGCCCAACTACACCTATATGAAGGATGGCAAGAAGCTGCTGTCCGAAATCGCCGCGCTGATGCCCGTGCCGGTGCATGTGCGGGTCCACAGCCTTTTGGTGACCGGCGACGGCCAACCGGCGCTGAAATGGGGTTCCACCAATGCCTACACCGAGGACGCCTCGGGCAAACCGGTCTACGACTGGACCATCGTGGACCGCATTTTCGACACGTACATGGAACGTAAGATGAAGCCGCTGGTGCAGATCGGCTTCATGCCCGAAGCGCTGTCGTCGCACCCCGAGCCGTATCGCCACCACTGGAAGCCCGGCGCGAACTACAACGATATCTACACCGGCTGGGCCTATCCGCCCAAGGACTACGCCAAATGGGCGGAGCTGGTCTACCAGTGGGTGCGGCACTCGGTAGAAAAATACGGCCGCGCGGAGGTGGAAACCTGGCTGTGGGAGGTGTGGAACGAGCCCAACATCGGGTATTGGAAGGGGACGCCGGAGGAGTATCACAAGCTCTACGACTACTCCGTGGACGCGGTGAAGCGCGCGCTGCCTACGGCGCGCGTCGGCGGCCCCGATTCGACCGGGCCGGGCGGCGCGGGGGCGGCGAAGTTCCTGCGGGAATTCCTCCATCACGTGGTGCATGGCACCAACTACGCCACCGGCAAGACCGGCTCTCCGTTCGATTTCGTCAGCTTCCACGCCAAGGGCGCGCCGCGCTTCGTGGAGGGCAACGTGGTGATGGGGATTGAAAAGCAGTTGAACGATCTGGCCAAAGGGTTCGAGATTATCGCCTCGGTTCCCGAGGCCAAAGGCAAGCCGGTGATCATCGGGGAGTCGGACCCCGAGGGTTGTGCAGCGTGCTCCTCCCGGTTCTACCCGCAAAACGCTTACCGCAATGGCGTGATGTACGCGAGCTATACCGCGGCCGTGATGCCCCGCCACCTCGACCTGGCCGCGAAGTTCGGCGTGAACCTGATGGGCGCGGTCACCTGGGCCTTCGAATTCGAAGATCAACCCTGGTTCGACGGATTCCGCGACCTGGCCACCAACGGCGTCGACAAGCCCGTCCTCAACGTGTTCCGCATGCTCGGCCTGATGACCGGCGACCGCGCCGCGGTGGTAGACCCGGCGGCGATTCCCCTGGACGCCATGCTCTCCGGCGGCGTCAAAGAAAAGCCCGACCTGCATGCCATGGCCAGCGTGGATGCGCACTCGGCCGCGGTGCTGGTTTCCAACTATCACGATTCGGCCAAACCGGGACCCGCCACGCCCATCGAGCTGGCCATTGCAGGGCTGCCGCGGGGCCGCATGCTGATGCAGCATTTCCGCGTCGACGACCAGCACAGCAACTCCTACGAAGCCTGGAAGCGGATGGGCTCGCCCGCGCAGCCGACTCCGGAGCAGTACGCCCTCCTCGAAGCCGCCGGCCAACTCGAGCCGGCCGAATCGCCGCGCTGGGTACACTCGCCCGAGGGCCGCCTGCGGCTGAATTTCGATCTGCCGCTGCACGGCGTCTCGCTGATCCTGCTCACGTGGTGACCGCCCGCTGGAAGATCGCCGCGCTGCTGAGCGCGGCCATTGCCATCAGCTACTTCGACCGGCAGACGCTGCCGGTGGCGATCCAGGCGATCCAGCGCGATATCCCGGTTTCCAACACGCAATTCTCCCAGTTGCAGGCGGCCTTTCTCACCGCCTACGCGCTGATGTACGCCGGAGGCGGCAAGCTGGTGGACGTGCTCGGCACCCGCCGGGGCTTCCTGGCGATCATGCTGTGGTGGTCGCTGGCGTGCGCCAGCCACGGGCTCGCCGCGGGCTTCGGCATGCTGGCGGTGAGCCGCTTCCTGCTCGGCATGGGCGAAGGCGGCGGCTTTCCGGCAGCAACCAAAGCGGTTGCCGAATGGTTCACGGCACGGGAGAGCGCCACCGCCATGGGCATCATCAACGCCGGCACCGCCGTGGGCGCGGTGTGCGCGCCTCCACTGATCGCCTACACCCTCGCGGCGCTCACCTGGCGCTGGGTTTTCTTCCTCTCGGGCGCGGCCGGCTTGCTCTGGTGCTTGTGGTGGCTGCGCGATTATTATCCGCCAGCGAGCGACTCGAAGACCATTGAGCCGCACATGCCCTGGATTCGCCTGCTGGGTTTCGTCCAGGTGTGGGGCCTCGTATTCGCCAAGTTCCTCAGCGATGCCGCCTGGTACTTCTACCTGTTCTGGTTGCCCAAGTACCTCTACGATGCGCGCGGCTTCGACACCCGGCAGGTGGGCTACTACGCCTGGATTCCGTATGCCGCTTCGGGCGTCGGCTGTTTGTGCGGCGGCTGGTTTTCTAGCCGCCTGCTCCACGCCGGCCGCTCGCTCGATGTTTCGCGCAAGCTGGCGCTGGGTCTCAGCGCCGCGGTGATGCCGCTGGCCTTCTTCATTACCCGGGTTCCGGTGGAGGCGGCCATCGTGCTGTTCAGCATTGCGTTCTTCGGCCAGCAGTCCTGGTCCACCCTGGTAATGATCGTTCCGGCGGACCTGTTCCCGCGCAGCGCGGTGGGCTCGGTGGCGGGGCTGGTCGGGTTCGGCGGCGCCATGGGCGGCGTCGTCTTCGGACTGGTCGTCGGTTATCTCCTCGATCACGGCTTCGGCTACGGAACCGTGTTCGCCATCGTCAGCACGTTGCATGTCGCGGCCTTCCTGGTGATCCTCGTCAGCGTGCGCCAGGTCCGGCCCGTCCTCTCGGAGAGTCAGGAATGAAAATTACGGAAGTTCGAACGCGAGTGGTCGAGTGGCGCGGTAAGACGGCTCCGCCGCAGCCGCATTTCTGCACCAATCCCATGGACCTGCTCGATCTGCCCGCCGATTCCATGGGGAGCTTCCGTTTCTACGGCTGGCTCATCGTCGAGCTGTTTACCGATGCCGGGCTGGTAGGCATCGGCAATGCCGCGCTGGCGCCGCGCGTGACCAAGCAGTTGATCGATGTCTACCTGAAGCCGCTGCTGATCGGCAAGGATCCCTTCGACAGCGAGTTCTTATGGCAGCTCATGTACCGGCAGACGATCGCATTTGGCCGCAAGGGCGTGGCGCTGGCGGGCATCAGCGCCGTCGATATCGCGGTTTGGGACCTGCTGGGCAAAGCCGCGGGTCAGCCCGTGTTCAAGCTGCTCGGCGGGCGGACCAAGCGGGCCATCCCGGTGTACGCCAGCCGGCTCTACAGCCAGCCGCTCGATCAGCTCGCGCAGGAAGCCGGCAACTACAAGTCGGAAGGTTACCGCGCCATGAAGCTGCGCTTCGGATGGGGGCCGGTGGACGGCGCCTTCGGCATGGAGCGGAATGTCGAGCTGGTGCGCGCCGTGCGCGAAGTCATCGGTTACGAAATCGACCTGATGGCTGACGCCTACATGGGGTGGACCCTCGACTACGCCCGCCGCATGCTGCCGCTCCTCGAGCCGTTCCGCCTCCGCTGGCTGGAAGAGCCCGTCATTCCCGACGATATCGCGGGCTACGCCTCGCTGAAGGCAGCCGGCCGCATCCCCATCGCCGGCGGCGAGCACGAGAACACCATCTACGGTTTTCGGCAACTGCTGGACGCGCGAGCGGTGGACTACATTCAGTTCGACACGAATCGCGTGGGCGGAATCAGCCAGGCGCGGAAAGTGCAGGCGCTCGCCGAATCGTATGAGGTTCCGGTGATCCCCCACGCGGGACAGATGCACAATTTTCACGTCGTGATGGCGAGTTTCAACTCCCCCATGGCCGAGTTCTTCCCGATCGTGGACGTGGAAATCGGCAATGAGCTGTTCTGGTACATCTTCGCGGGCGAGCCGAAGCCGGTTGACGGTGCCATCGACCTTCGCGACGATGTGCCAGGCCTCGGCATTACCATCAAGGAAGATGCCTTGAAGGATTTCGCGGTCCTTGAATAATGCGGCTCATACAGCTAACTGGCCCGAAGGGCCGCCACCTGGGGATCGTGGATGGCGAACGCATCCTCCTGCTCCGCGCGTCCCGATCGGTGTGGGCGCTGGCCACGGTGGCGTTGGCGGCCGAAGTATCTCTAGAGCGCGCCGCCGGGGACGACCTCTCCGCCGACACGCTCGACTACCCCGAGATCTACTCCGGCACTTCGCCCTGGCGCATCCTGCCCGCGGTGGACCATCCCGAAGAACCCGCGCGCTGCCTGGTGAGCGGCACCGGCCTGAGCCACATCCGCAGCGCGGCCAACCGGCAGGCGATGCACGCGGCGGGCGAACAGGTGACCGACAGCATGCGCATGTACCAGTGGGGGCTCGAAGGCGGACGTCCCGCCCCCGGCGTGCCGGGCGTTTCGCCCGAGTGGTTCTACAAAGGCACTGCGCTGAGCCTGCGCGCCCACAATGAGCCGCTCGAGGTGCCGTCGTATGCCGAGGATGGGGGCGAAGAGCCGGAGATCGCGGGCGTGTACTGGATCGACCCCGCCGGCCAGCCGCGGCGCCTCGGCATGGCTGTCGGCAACGAATTCTCCGATCACCGGTTCGAAAAAAGGAACTATCTCTACCTCGCCTCCTCCAAGCTGCGCACCTGCGCCCTCGGACCGGAGCTGGTGACCGACCCTGACTTCCACCACGTGCCCGGTGAGGTCGCCATCTTCCGCCGTGGAACTACCGTGTGGTGCAAGTCGATCCAGACCGGCGAGTCGGTCATGTGTCACAGCCTGGCCAACATCGAGCACCATCATTTCAAATTCGAAGCCCACCGGCGCCCGGGCGATGTCCACATTCACTTCTTCGGCGCGGACGCCTTCAGCTTCGGCGAAGGTATCAGCCTCGAAGACGGAGATTGGATGCAGGTTCGGTTCGAAGGCTTCGGCAAGGCGCTGCGGAACCCGGTACGCGTCGCCGCCCCGTCGCAGACGCTGGTAAAGGTTCGACCCCTATGAGATCAGTCGCGGTTTTAGGTTTGGGAAACATGGGTTCGGGCATGGCGCGAAGGCTCGCCGGAGCGGGTTTTGAGGTAGCGGTCTACAATCGCACGCCCGGGCGCGCCGAACCGGCGGTGGCTTCGGGTGCCCGTCTCGCGCCCACGCCTCAAGACGCCGCCGGTGGTGCCGACACCATCATCAGCATGGTGGCGGACGACGTCGCCGCCCGTTCGGTCTGGCTGGGGGAACAGGGCGCGCTCGCCGGGGCGAGACCCGGCGCAGTGCTCATCGAGTCCAGCACCGTCTCGCTCGCCTGGGCCCGCGAGCTCGCCGCCGCGGCGCGGGCGCACGGCTGCCCGTTTCTGGATGCGCCTGTTACCGGCAGCAAGCCGCAGGCGGAGAGCGGAGAATTGCTTTTCCTGGTGGGCGGTGAGGCCGCCGCGCTCGCTTCCGTCCGCGACGTTCTCGCTCCCATGAGCCGTGGGGTCCTGCACCTCGGGCCGGCCGGTTCGGGAGTCCTGATGAAACTGATCAACAACTTCGTCTGCGGCGTCCAGGCGGCATCATTGGCCGAAGCGTTCGCGATGAGCGAACGGTGCGGCCTCGATACCGCCGAGGCACTCGACGTGCTTGCCAACGGCGCCCCGGGCAGTCCCCTGGTCCGCACCCTGCGAGCCCGCATGGAACAGCGGGACTACCGCACCAACTTCTCCGCGAGGCTCATGGCCAAAGATCTTACCTACGCGATGGAGGAAGCCCGCCAGGCGGGCATCCCCCTGCAAACGGCGCGGGCCGCTCTGGAGGTTTTCCAGGCTGCCTGCGCCCAGGGACACGCGGAGCGGGATATCGCTTCGATCGTCGAGCCGCTGCGCCGCGCCTGACCGCGCCGCGGTGCGCCGGGTCGTAAAATCAGATCACATGGCAGGAGACGACCCGGCGCCCGCCAGCCCGCACGCGGAGACCACATCGCAAACCGAAAGGGTAGCCGTGACCCTGCGCGAACGTCTGCTCCGCGGCGATTTCCGGCCCGGCGAACGGCTCGCCGAACTGGCGCTCGTGCCGCTGCTCAATGCCTCCCGCACGCCGGTGAGGCTTGCCCTCGAGCGCCTGGCGCACCAGGGACTCCTCGAAGCCTTGCCGTTTGGCGGATTCCGGGTGCGCGAATTCACTATCGCGGAGATCTGGGACTCCATCGAGATTCGCGGCGTGCTCGAAGGGACGGCAGCCCGTTTCGCCGCCGAGCGGCTCTCGCACACGCGCGACCTCGAACCGCTGCGCGACTCTCACCGCGCCTTCGAGCAGATGGCGCCCATGCACATGGAAAATTTCGTACGGTACCTGGAGAACAATCTCGCCTATCACCGCGAGTTGTGGAAGTTGGCGCGCAGTCCGATGCTGCAACGAACGCTGGAGGGCGTCTGCGCTTTGCCTTTCGCCGAGCCGGGAGCGCTGGTGTTCGGCGACTCGCCGGACGCACAGGAGTTTCACGCACGGCACGCCGTAATTGCCATCGAACAACATCGCGCGATCCTGGATGCCATCGAAAACCGCGAAGGCTCGCGCGCGGAAAGCGTGGCGCGCGAGCACGCGCGACTAGCCCGCAAGAATCTGGACTGGGCTCTGCGCAACCGGGAGTTACTGCACCGTTTTCCGGGCGGCTCTCTGATCGCCCTGCCCGACGAGTCCGATGGCGAGAACGGAGACTGACCGCGACGGTCACTGGCCACATCCTGTTCGTCGATGGCTCTCACTTCGGCAAGTGGCAACGGAATGGAGGTCCCGGGGAACGCTGGTCATCCGGCCCGATTACAGATGCCGCGGCATCACGAATTTCTGCCAACGATCGGAGGGACTTCGTCGTCTAATAGGGGAGGAGGCCCGACGTGTATCTGGATATCCGCTACGCTTTGCGCATGCTGGGGAAAAACCGCGCCTTTACCGCCGTGGCGGTGCTTTCGCTCGCGCTCGGTATCGGCGCCAACACGGCCATCTTTACGCTCATCGATTACGTGGTGCTGCGCTCACTCCCGGCGCGCTCGCCCGAACAACTGGTGGTGCTGGGGCGCAATCCCGAAAAGCCGTCGGTCTCCTTCAATTACCCGGACTACCGGTACATCCGCGACCATAACCAGTCCTACCGCGGCGTGATGGCGAGCGGGGAAGGCCGAACCCTCGCGTTCGCGGTTCCCGGCGAGCGCGGCACTTCGGCCGAGGTGGTTCCAGTGGCGCAGGTCTCGGGGAACTACTTTCAGGTTCTGGGCGTCCCCTCGGCCATCGGGCGCCTGTTGACGCCGGCCGATAACGTCAACGAGGGCGCGCATCCCTACGTGGTGATCTCCTGGGACCTGTGGCAGCGGCGCTTCGGCGGCGACCCCAAGGTGCTGGGCCGCGGCATCACCCTCAACGGCGTGCCGTTCACGATGATCGGTGTGGCGGCGCGCGGGTTCCACGGCATCGCGGTAGGCAACTATAGCGACGTCTTCATGCCCATTGTCATGATGCCGAGCGTGAATCCTCCGGCGCACGGGTGGAATACGCGGCACTGGTGGTGGCTCAACGTCATAGCCCGGTTGAAACCGGGAGTGACCCTGGCATCGGCCCGCAGCGAGCTGAATGTGTTGTGGCAGCAGATCCTGAAAGCCGATCCCGAATACAAGCCCGCACCGGCTTACGACCGGGACTCGGAGAAGTACAACCAGATGATCGTCCTGCCGGGAAGCGCGGGATGGTCGTACTTCCGCGTACAGTTCTCGAAGCCGCTCACCGTGCTGATGATCGTCGTGGGCCTGGTACTGCTGATCGCTTGCGCGAATGTGGCGAACCTGCTGCTGGCACGCGCGGCGGGCCGGCAGAAGGAGATCGCGGTGCGGCTGGCCATCGGCGCCGGACGCGCGCGCCTGATCCGCCAGCTTCTGATGGAGACGCTGGTGGTGTCGATCCTCGGGGGCTTGGCGGGACTCCTGTTCGCGTGGTTCGGAGTGGAGGTGCTGCTGGGCCTGATGCCGAAGCGCACGATTCCGCTCGACCTGCACCTCACGCCCGATCCGCGCGTGCTCGGATTTGCGTTCCTGGCCAGCGTGATCACCGGGATCATCTGCGGCCTCGCGCCCGCGCTTCAGTCCACGCGGCCCAACCTGGTGTCGTCGCTCAAGAGCGAAACCGCTGCGGCGCGCCGCAGCCGGTTCGATCTGCGCCGCGCCCTGGTGGTGGTCCAGGTGGCGACCTCGCTGCTGCTGTTGATCGGCGCCGGCCTGTTCGTGCGCAGCCTCAGCAACCTGAAAACGCTCGACCCCGGGTTTGTGCGCGAGCGCGTCCTGGTGGTGAACGTGAACCCGCAGGCCAGCGGCTACAAGGGCCAGCGCCTGCGCGACTATTACGAGACACTGCTGGCCAAGACGCGATCCTGGCCCGAGGTGCGCACCGCGAGCCTGGCCATGATCACACCGCTGGGCGGATCGCGATGGATCAGCAGCATTCGCGTCGAGGGATACGAGTTCCGACCTAACGAGAAACCCGACGTGGATTTCAACGCGGTGAGCCCGCATTTCTTCGAGACGATGGGCATCCCCCTCATCGCCGGCAGGGACTTCCGCGATTTGGACAACCCGGCCTTCACACCGGATCCGAAGGCCGAGCCCGATCCCGCCGATAAGGCCCGCGGACCGCGGGTGATTATCGTGAACGAGAGCTTTGCGAAAAAGTTTTTCGCACACCGTTCGCCGGTGGGCGCGCGCATGTGCCTCGATGACAAGTTCAAGATCGAAGAGGCGTACGAGATCATCGGGGTGGTGAAGGACGCGAAGTATTTCGGATTGCGCGAGGCCACCGAGCCCATGGTGTACGTCGCCACGTGGCGCGACGGCGCCAGCTCGCGACAGCTCCTGGTGCGGACGGCCGCCGATCCCGAGCGGATCATCGGCGCGATTCGCCACGAGGCGGCCGCGCTCGATCCGGCCATACCGGTGCTTCAGACCCTGACCATGTCGGAACAGTTCGACAACAACATCTCCCAGGAGCGCATGTTGACCACGCTGTGCGCATTCTTCGGCGCGCTGGCGCTGCTGCTGGCGGCGGTCGGCCTCTACGGCGTAATGGCCCAATCGGTGACGCGGCGGATTCGGGAGATCGGCATTCGCATGGCCCTCGGAGCGAGGGGCGAGGAGGTGCTCTGGCTGATCCTGCGCGAGGTGACGTGGATGGTCGGCATCGGCGCGGTGGTCGGCCTGCCGGTCGCATTCGGGCTCACGCGCCTGCTGACGAGCTACCTGTTCGGCCTCACGCCGCAGGACCCCTTGAGCATCGGCGCCGCTGTGGCGGTGCTGCTGGCGGTGACGGCGCTGGCCGGTTTCATTCCGGCGCGGCGGGCGACGCGGGTCGACCCGATGATTGCGCTACGGTACGAGTAAACCGCGGTCCTTCGGCCAACGAACGGGCTATAATCCGGCGTTGCGGGCGGGGACCTTCGTAACACTGGACCAGTCCAGGTTGGATTGGCCGAGAGCCATCGCCGAGAGGAACTGGTCTCGAATCAGGCTGGCCATCGGCATCGGGGCCGCCACTTCCTGGGCAGTCTCCAGAACCAGCCGGACATCCTTGAGGCCGAGGCGCAACTCGAAGCCCGCCGGCTCGAACTGTTCCTCGGCGATCATGCGGCCGTAATTCGCATATACCGGGGAGCCGAACAGCGCGCTCATCGTTTCGACAAACAGATGGGGGTCCACCTGGGCCTTGCGGAGATTCGCCAAGGCTTCACCGAAGGCTTCCAACACGCCGGCAATCATGAAATTGCCGCACAGTTTCACGGCGTTGGCCTGCCACGGGTCGGTGCCCGCGCGGAAGGTCTGGCGTCCCACGGCTTCCAACAGCGGCCGCACGCGGTCCATGAGACCGGCAGCACCGCCGGCAATAACGAGGAGTTTGCCGGCTTCGGCCGCTTCGGGTCGGCCAAAGACGGGTGCGCTCAAAAAGGCTTGTCCGCGCCCGGCGTGTTCGGACGCCAGCCGGCGGGCCATCGCGGTACTGATGGTGCTCGACGAAAGGTGGGCCGTATGAGCGGCGAGTGCGGAGGCAAGGCCGCCTTCCCGGAAAACCACGTTCTCCACGGCCGCGTCGTCGCTCAGCATGGTGAATACGGCTTCCGCATCGAGGCAAGCGTCCGCCAGCGATGCCGCGGCCTTCGCGCCTTCTTTCACCAGAGCCTCGGCCTTGTCGCGGGTCCGGTTATAGACGGAGACCTCGTGGCCGCCGCGAAGCAGGCTGTGCACCATGCCGGTTCCCATTCTTCCCAGTCCCACGAATCCGACCTTCATGGCTACAGGGTAGCCCGATCCGGCGGTTTGCCAAGGGTGAAGTCGTGTGCGCCCGTACGGAGTCCCGGGCGCCGACATGCGATGAGGACCCGCCTGTAAAATGCGATCCTGGGAGTTCTGCCCATGCTCCGTCTCAACGCCATCCTTGCCCTGGCCGCGCTCCCCGCCGCGGCGGCCGACTCGCGCCTGTCGAATGCCCAAATCGTCGCCCACTTCGACAGCCGCGGTCTGACTTCCATCACCGACCGCCAAACGCACGTCGAGTGGAATTTTCGAAAGGACGATTTCGCGGTGGCCGTGGGCGGCCGGACCTGGGACAGCGCCAGGCTCGACGCTCCCGCCATCAAGTCCTCCGCCGGCAGCGTTGCCTACACCTATCTGGCCGGGCCTTATACGTTTCAGGTGGTGTACGAACTGCGCCCCAAGTGGCGCCTGGTCAGCAAGCAGATCAGCATCCTCGAGGGGCCGGCAGGCAAGCTGCGGCTCGACGAGATCACGGTCTTTGGCGGCAGCGTGGCGGAGGCCGTTCGCGAGGCGGCGGAGGTGAACCGCGCCCGCGCCAACCTGGGAACCTCGGGCTACGGCGCTTTCTTACGGTCGGGCAAATCGGCCAGTCTCCTGGTCACGGCGCAGAATCCGTTTCTCTCGTTCCGGCACACCAACGGCGATTTCGCGCTTTCCTATCAACCCGGCATGGAATGGGACTTGGCCTGGGGACCGTTCGAAGCGGACCGGGGCCTGCTGGTCGCGTGCGAGCTGACCGGGCGCACCCTGCCCGAAAAAATGCTGCCCGAGTGGGCCATGGGGCCGCTCGACGACACGCCCGGGCTGGACGAAGGCGAAGTGGATGGGTTCACCGAAGCGGTGCGCGCGTTTCTGCTTTACCAGCCGGTGAACCCGCTCAACCTCATGGTGGGCTGGTGCGTCAACGATTACCAGATCGACATCGCCACCGCGGAGGGCCGTACCGAATACAAGCGCATTCTCGATATGGCGGCGGCGCTGGGCGCGGAGCATGTGCTGTTCGCGCCCGCCAATTCCGAGCTCTCGCGGCGCGACAGCAGCCGTGACGACTGGAAGTGGGAATACGTGCTCTGGCTCGGCCTCGGGCAGAAGATCCGCAACAACCAGTGGGACCCGGCCACCGGCGACATTCCCGCCTCGCTCGCCGAGATGCTCGACTACGCCCGCCTGCGGCGCCTCCAGTTGCTGGCGTATGTCTACCCGGTGATGGGATTCAGCCAGAACCCCGAGTGGCTCCTCGCCGCCAAAGGCACCCGCGCCAACCTGGGCGTGCGCAGCTTTCAAGACTGGCTGATCCAGGCGTTGGAAGATTTCATGAAACACACCGGCATCAGCGGCTATTCCTTCGACCACACGTTCCTCAACTACGAAGGGGCCAGCAGGTACGCCCAGTGGTGGGGCTGGCGCCGCGTGCTGGAGACGCTGCGTCGCGACATTCCCGATATTGTCATCGATGGCCGGCAGGCATACCAGTATTACGGCCCGTGGACCTGGCTGGCGGGCAGCTATCCCCATCCGACCTCCACCGACGAGCAGCCCGAGAGCTTCAATTCATTCCCCGACCTGAAGCTCGACCGCGTTTCCGCCGACCGCCAGCGTTACACCGCCTACCGCTACCGCAACTACGAATTCGCGCCCAGCGAGATCGTGCCTGGCTTCATCACGCACCAGACTCCGCGCAACGATGATAGCGGCCACATGCCGGTGGCGCGCACCGCGACTGACGAAGTGGCGCTGCCTTTTCGCCGGCGCGATTGGGATTACCTCGGTTGGCGCTATTCGCTGCTGTCCTCCATCGCCACGGCAGGCTGGAACAACGTAATCGACATGGTTCCCGCGCGCGACCCCGAAGAGTTTCGCCACTTCCCGCTGGCCGATCGCGAGTGGTTCCTGCACTGGATCGACTGGAGCGATGCGAACAAGGACTACCTGCGGCACACCCGCACCATCCTCGGCCAACCCGCCATCGGGAAGGTGGACGGCACTTCCGCCATCATCGACGACAGCGGCTTTGTGTTTCTCTTCAACCCCAACGGGCGCCGCCTGGAGGCGCGGTTCACGCTCGACGAGAGCATCGGGCTGAAGGAAAACCACCGCGCGAAATTTATCCTGAAGGAACTCTATCCGCTCGAAGACCGCCTGCTGGGCAAACCGGGCGCAGGCGCCTGGTCGTGGGACGACGCGGTTGCCTTCGAAATGGACGGCGGATCGGCACGCGTATTCGAGATCGAGCCCGACGACCGCACCGCGGAGATTCGCCTGTTCAACGTGCCCGGCACCGCGGTGCTCGAAGACGGCGTCTTGCGCCTGCACGGGGTGCGTGGCGAGACGGGCATGGCCGAGACGATTCTGGTGCGAGTCCCCGGCTCCGCCAAGATCGATTCCATCGAGATCGGCACGGCTTTGTTCCCCGCCCCCCCGGCCAGATCCGGGCTGCTCGAGATCCCGGTGAGGTTCGAGGGTGCGCCCTTCCGGCACTACCAGCAGGTTGATCGTTACGATCCCGCGTTCACCGGCGGCGGCGTGCATGCCCGTTTCCGCATTCCCCGGCGGATCTTCGATCAACTCGAGGCACGGCGCAAGTCCTGGCCCATCCCGTGGACCGAAGAGGACTATCGCAGCACCTGGCTCGCGCCGGAACGCCTGCTGCTTTATGTGCAGTTCGCAGAGCCCGACGACCGCTGGACGGCGACGCTCAAAATCGACGGCCAGCCGGTAGAGCTCCGCAAGGCATATGCTTCGGTGCGCGTGTCGCGGCACAATTTCACCGGTTTCTACGCGGACATTTCGAAGCTGGCCGCCGATGTCGAACACACCCTGGAACTGGACTTGCCGTCGCCGCTCAAGCCCGGCCAGTTTCAGGGAGTGTTCTTCGAGAATATCGAGACCGGGTATACCTCCGGGATCGTGCGATGAATCGCTCCATCACTTCCTGGGCCCGTTGAGCGAGCGCTCCACCGAATCGTGCACGTCGGTCGAGACCCCGTGATCGCGCCACAGCCACCGCATCATTTCGGGGAACACCGTCCGCAGCATCTTCTGGCCGTGCCGCTGGATTCCCCAGGAGTAGTTTACGTCGTAGCCTTTTTCGGTGAGCGCCTGCTGCATGCGGACATTCTGATAGAACCAGTCGCGCGCCTGGTCATAGCTCCCGTCCACCCGCAGCGCGCGATTGTCGTTGCGGCCGTCTACCAGGAATACGCGCAACGGCTTCTTCTCGCTCTTGCGGATGATGTCCGGATAGGCGTTTCCGCCGCGGATATTGGTGAAGCTGCCGACGTTGCTCAGCACTTTGCGAAATTGGTTGGGCCGCTCCCACGCCACCGTGAAGGCCGCAATCGCCCCGGAACTGGAGCCGCCGATGCCGTGGCGCTCCGGGTCGCGCGACAGGTTGTACTCCTTGTAGAGCACGGGCAGCAGCTCATCCACGATCACGCGCGCATACTTATCGTCCAGCGTGTTGTACTCGGTGGGGCGGTTGGTGTCACGATCGCCCCAATTGCTGAGGGTTGGCTCGGGTTGATCGGGACGGCGGCCCGGATTGATGAACACGCCGATCATCGCGGGAATCTCGCGGCGAAAGATCAGGTTGTCCATGACCACCGGCGCGCGCACATCGCCTTCCGGGGCCAGGAACGCCTGGCCATCGTTATAGATCATGAGGCTGGCGGGAACGTTCGGGTCGTATTGCGCGGGAACGTAAACCCAGTAGGTGTGCTGGGTTCCGGGATAAGCCTGGCTGGGCAGCGTGAACGGCCCGCGAATCTCGCCCTTCGGAACGCCTTCCTGCGGCATCGCGTCCGGGGCGAGTTGATAGAAGCGGTCGGTATCGGGAGTTTCGGCCATCGGAATTCGGGGGCCCGGGCGGGGCGCCGCTGTTTGGGCGAACGACGCGGCCGTCATCAGCAGGGAGGTTGCGAAGAGACGGGGCTTCATGCTCAGGCGCCAAGATATCACAGTCATTCGTAGCTTGAGTTCGTTCCCTGCCCGCCCCGCTATAATTTGAGGCAGTGCGACACTTTCGATTTTGTGCCGTGGCCGTGCTGCTGCTGCTCCCGGCTGCACGCGCGGACGTCCGCCAGTGCGCCTGCGATCCGGCGCGTCCGGAGACCATGGAACAGCGCGAGTGCTCCCTGTGCCGCGTGGCGGACGCGCAGCCTCCCGGGACCGGCTTTTTCGCCATTCACGATGCCAATCCGAGAAAGCCGAACCGCTGGCTGGCGCTGCCCCGGTTCCACGGCGGCAATCCGCAGGACCTGGCCGGCATGACACCGGAGGAGCGCACCGCCTACTGGAAATTCGCCATCGCCAAAGCGCACGAGCTGTGGGGCGACGGCTGGGGCCTCGCCATCAACAGCCTCGCTAAGCGGACGCAGTGCCACATGCACATCCACATCGGCAAGCTGTCGGAGGGGGCCGAGGACGGCCAGTTCGTAGTGGTGGCCGGCGCGGCCGATATTCCGCTGCCTAAGGAAGGCGACGGCATGTGGGTGCATCCCGCCGCCGGGAAGCTCCACGTGCACTACGGCAACGAAACTCCCGAACTGCTGCTGATCCACTGAGGCCCCGTGATGAGGGTGGAACCGGAAGCTACGCGCGGGGGACGGTAGAATGAGAGCGTGTTGCGCAGGAGCTTTCTGACGGGCGCGCTCGCGCTGGCCGCCCGCCGGTCCGGACGTGGCGCCGGGCGTTTTGACCTCGTCGCGATCGAACGCGGCCGCGTGCTGAAGGCCGCCCAGCGCTACCTGGCGGAAGAGCCGATCACCGTCACCGCATCAGCCTCCACGCGCAGCGCCGGCGGGCGGCACGATTTCTTTTCGGAAGGCGACTACTGGTGGCCCGATCCGAAGAATCCCGGCGGTCCATACATCCAACGCGACGGGATGACCAACCCCGATAATTTTGTCGAACACCGTCGCGCCATGGTCCGTTTGAGCCTGATCGTTCCCGCACTGGCCGCGGCGTACCGCATCACGCGCCGGCGGCAGTACGCCGAACATGCCGCCCGGCACCTGCGCGCGTGGTTTGTCGATGATGCCACGCGCATGAACCCCAACCTGCTGTACGCACAGGCGATCCACGGGCGCTTCACCGGTCGCGGTATCGGCATCATCGATACGCTCCACCTGGTGGAAGTCGCACGCGCCGCCGGACAGTTGGACCTGGCGGCGGCCGATCTGGAGGGTGTAAGGAAGTGGTTCTCCGCGTATACCCGGTGGATGACCACCCACCCGTACGGCATCGCCGAACGCGACGCGAAAAACAACCACGGCACGTGTTGGGTCACGCAGGTAGCGGCGTTTGCCCGGCTTACCCGCAACGGGGACCTCATGGCATATTGCCGCGATCGCTTCCACCGCGTTCTGATTCCCAACCAGGAAGCGGCGGATGGCAGTTTTCCCCAGGAGTTGCGGCGCACCAAGCCGTACGGATACTCCTTATTTAACCTGGACGCGCTGGCCATTGCGGCGCAGACGCTCACGACGCATGGCGAGAACCTGTGGACATGGCGGTTGCCGGATGGCCGCGGTATGGCAAAGGCGATGGCCTACATGTACCCCTACATTCTCGACAAGAAGAAATGGCCACTTCCGCCGGACGTGATGTACGACAAAGAATGGCCCGTGCGTCAGCCCTCGCTACTGTTTGCCGGACTGGCGCTCGACCGTCCCGAGTACCTGGAACTGTGGCGGCGGCTCGACTCCGATCCCACCGTCGAGGAGGTTTTGCGCAATTTCCCGGTGCGCCAGCCGGTGCTGTGGGTGAACCCGCCAGGCTAAGCCTGCTACTCCGCGCTGTTCCAGTTCTTGTTGTCGAAGATGCCTTTCATCATCATGAAGAACCCGCGGGTCTCCGAACGCTGATCCTGCTCCAGGGTCTTGTAGATGGTGACGAAGGCGTCGAGCTCGATGCGAGCCATCTGCGATTCCAGGGCGGCCTCGCTGCTCACCAGTTGCTTGATATCGTCCTGACTCTTGCCGTTCTGGATGGCGTCGCCGATGGCGAACCGGCTCTTTTCGAGCTGTTCGTGAATCGGGGTGGCCTGCTTTTGCGCCCCATCCATGACGGTCTTCAGGTTCTTTTTCTGGTCCTTATTGAGTTTCAGTGAGTTGGCGATGATGTCGATGCGGTTGGTTATGCGTGGGACGGAGGGCATGTCCAGCCCGCCGCGCCCCCCACCACCACCTGGGCCTTCATCTCCCATCCCGCCACCCATCCCGCCGCCTCCGCCACCGCGTTGCGCCGCGGCAAACCCCGCGGCCAGAATACCGGCAAGTAAGAGTCTGAGCAACATTGTCCTCTCCTATCTTCCCCTTCTCCCGCCGCCCGACTGCACGGCAGCACGGTCGAAAATTCCCGCCATCAGCTCGAACGCCTGCCCGGACTTCGACTGTTGGTTGGGTTTCAGCAGGGCGAAGATCTTGGCATAGGTGTCCGCCTCGATCGTGTCCATCTGCACTTCGAGTGCGGTATACGCCTCCAACTGTTTGGTGAGGGCCTCGGCGTTGGTGCCGTCGATCATCGCGCCCGCGATTTGCGTGCGGCCGTTCTCCAGTTGTGCGCTCAACGGTCCGGCCTTTTCCAGGGCAGCGCGGAACACATTGGTGACTTCTTCGAGCTGCTCTTTGTTCAGCTTCAGCTTGTCACTGAACTGCTGCATTTTGCTCGGGCGCTGGGGCCGCATGGTGCCAAAGCCTTCCATTCCGCCGCCACCGCCGGGTCCGTTTCTGCCGCCCCCACCGCCTCGCTGGGCCGAGGCCAACGTGGATGCCATTACCGCAACCAGGACCAGTCTTCCTACCATCAAGTTCTCCTTTCCGCCGGCGCGACGCAGCCTGACAAGTGCGTCGAGAACCGCAGAATATGATTGGCTTGCCGGTTTACTAGATTAAAACACGATTAGCTGAAACCTGGGGTTGCCGGGTGACTCCTCGTTTTCAGGGTTGGTGGGAGACGGGCGGGCTTGGAGGGGGAGGACGGGGCAGGCCCTACTGGTCTGCCCCGCGTTTGGGAATCACGCGACCCGGGTGCTGCGATCCTGTGTGCGCTCCCAGTCCGAGAGGTCACGCTCCGCCTGTTCGCGGGAGTAGCCGTACCGTTCCTGAAGCTTGCCCAGGAACTGATCTCGTTTCCCGGCTACCTGGTCCCAGTCGCTATCAGTGAGTTTGCCCCACTTCTCTTTCATGCTTCCCTTGATCTGCTTCCATTGACCTTCCACTTGGTCCCAATTCATATTCGCGATACCTCCGGGATCGGGTGAGCACCCGGGGTGCCACTGGGCAAATTCAGACAGGCGCAAAAACTCACACTTCACCAGCCGGCTCGTATGAGAACGGCAGGCGTGTTGCTGGCCTATAGCCCAGTGCGCAAGAGAGGGGTCGTGTTTCTCTTCACGATGGGCCTGTGTGACGTGGTGTGCGCCCACGGCCAAACGGCCACCGCCGATCGCCTGGCGCCGCAGACCCGCGCCGGCCAGATCGAACTGGCACGCCAGCGCAAAGCCGCCTCGCTCCAGCCCACTGAGCCGGATTCCGCCGAGAGAGTGCTCGACTATATCAAAGACAAGAAGATCGTTGAACGCATCACCGCGGGAGTCGCCGGCTTTCGGGTCAAGCTCGGCGGCATGATCGAGCGCTCCGGACTGGCTCTGGGCCCCGAATATTACCGGCGCGACCTGATGCACGAAAAGCTGCGGGTACGCGCCTCGGCGCGCGGCTCCTTCCACCTTTATTACGTCATTGACAGTGAAATCGGCATGCCCTCGCTCGCCGGCGATCACGTTTTCTGGGATCTGTACGCGATTCACCGCGACTATCCGCACATCGATTACTACGGACCCGGTCCGAACTCGCGGAAGACGGGGCGCAGCAGTTATCTGCTGGAGGACACTTCGGTGCAGTTCACTCCCGGCATCAAGCCTACGGAGCACCTGCAATTGGGTCTCATCGGCCGCTACCTGATGGTGAACGTGGGGCCCGGACGGGAGCCGCAGTTTGCCTCCACCGATCGAACTTATACCGAGCAAACTACGCCGGGCATTCAGTTGCAGTCCAACTTCCTGGTAGGCGGCGGCTATGTGGGGTTCGACTGGCGTGACAACCCGGGCGGCCCGCGCAGAGGCGGTTACTATACCGCGCGATACACCAGCTATTCCGATGTCCAGCGCGAGCGCTATGCCTTCAACCGCGGCGATTTGGAAGTCCAGCAGTACATCCCCTTCTTTAACGAGCGGCGCGTGATCGCTTTGCGGGGCAGGCTCGAAGCCACCGATGCGCGCCGCGGAAACCGGGTTCCGTTTTATCTCCAGCCTACGCTGGGCGGTGCCCAGGACCTGCGCGGTTTCCGCCCTTTCCGTTTTTACGGCAACAGTGCCGTGATTCTGGACGGGGAGTATCGTTGGGAGGTTTTCAGCGGCCTGGATATGGCTCTGTTCGTGGATGCCGGCCGGGTGTTCGACGATTGGCGCCAGATCGATTTGCGGCAACTCGAGACCGACTACGGATTCGGCTTCCGTTTCAACGTGCGCAACGACGTGTTCATGCGGCTCGACACGGGATTCAGCCGCGAGGGTTTCCAGGTATGGGTCAAGTTCAACAACGTGTTTTAGCGGCGGCGCTGCTGTGGCCCGCCTGCCTCGCCGCCCAGAAGTTCTACCCCGACGATCCGCTGCGGCGCGAACCGCCACCCATGCCCGTCGGCAAGATCGCGAGCCATGGCATCAACGAATACTACGATTTCTTTCAGGAGACCCTTGTCGAACCGGTCAAAGACGAAAAGAAGAGCCACAATCCGCCCCCCTCTCAAGCGGTGAACACGTTGGGCGAAGTGCCGGACAGCGCCTGGTTCACCAACCGCATCGGCATGCGGCCAATGTCGCTGGAGGAACTCGTTCGCGGGCCCGGTAATGCTCACGCCCCTTCGACCAACGGTCCGTGGACCGTCCTGTCGGGCAAAAACGAAGGCATCACGCCCGGGCTGGTGATTCGCGATTCCGCGGGCCGTCGCTACTTCCTGAAGTTCGATCCCAAGAAAAACCCGGAGATGGCCAGCGCCGCCGACGTGCTGGGCTCGAAGTTCTTCTACGATCTCGGCTACAACACGCCCGAGAACTACATCGTCACGTTTACCCGGCGGCAACTGACGCTCGCGAGCGATTCCAAATACCGCGACCCGGGAGGCCACGACCGCCGGATGACCACCCGCGATATCGATGACGTGCTCGCGAAGGTGGTACCCGGAGCCGATGGACGCTACCGTGCGCTGGCCAGCCTCTCCATAGCCGGCGATATCGTCGGCCCCTTCCGCTACTACGACACGCGCGGCGACGACCCCAACGATATCGTCGATCATGAAAACCGGCGCGACCTGCGCGGCCTCTACGTCTTCGCCGCATGGCTGAACCATACCGACACTAAATCCATCAACTCCCTGGACTCGGTGGTGCAGGAGGACGGCGTGCGTTTCGTAAAGCACTTCCTCATCGATTTCGGCGCCATCCTGGGAAGCGACAGCTTCGAGCCGAAGAGCCCGCGCGCCGGCAACGTCTACCTGTACGATTTCAAGCCCGCGGCGTGGCAGTTCCTCTCCTTGGGGCTGTACGTGCCGGCGTGGATGCGGGCCGATTACCCGGATCTCCCCGCGGTCGGGCACCTGGAATTTAAGACCTTTGACCCGGAGCGCTGGCGCAACAACTACCCCAATCCTGCTTTCGACCTGCGCACGCCGGGCGATACCTTCTGGGCCGCGAAGAAAGTCATGGCCTTTACGGACGAGGAGATCCGCGCCGTGGTGGCTACGGCGCAGTACAGCAATCCGCGCGCCGCCCGGTGGGTAGCGCGTTGTCTGATCGAGCGGCGCAACCGTATTGGCCGCGCTTTTTTCGAGGACGTCCTGCCCCTCGACGGCTTCGCCATGCGCGGCGGCCGGCTGGAGTTCGAGGACCTGGCGGTGAAGTTCGGCTTCCATGTTGCGCGAGAATACTCAGTGCAATGGTCGGAATTCGACAACCAGACCGGACGGGTACGGCGGATCCCGCAGGCGGTGTCCCTTACCGTACCGCGCTCGCCGGCAGCCTATCTGATGGCGGATATCCGTTCGGACGACCCGGCCAGAACCGTTTCGGTCTACTTGCGGGGCAATACGGTCGTCGGTATCGATCGTTCCTGGTAAGCGTGTTGCGAGCGCGCACGGCCGCCGTAGTCTGCCTGGCGCTGCCGCTCACGGCGCAGACCGTCTACACCTATGTGGGTCAGATCACGTCGAGTTCCGTTCTGATCGCGTGGGGAACCGCTGCCGGCAGGAGCGGCAACAATACCATCGGGCGCGACTCGGCATCGCTCGGCCGGGCTCGCGTCAAAATCGGCGACCAGACCCTCAACACCGAAAAGAGCTGGATCCAGGCCACGGACCTGCGGCCCGACACTTCCTATGCCTACCAGGTGATGGTGGACGACAAGAAACTGGGCGAGGGCACGGTACGCACCTACCCGGCGCGGGCGAACCGGCTGGTCTTCCTGGTGATCGGCGATTACGGCAACGGCAGTTCAAAGCAGCGCGCTATCGCCGGGGTGATGGCCAACGAGGTCCGAAAACGCGAAGCCACCGATAATCCGGTGCGATTCGTTCTCACCGTCGGCGATAACATCTATGCCGACGTGAACCTCGGCTACCTGGCCTCCCATTCGGGGGCTGACGATCGCGACTGGGACACCAAATTCTTTCAGCCGTACCGCGAAATCCTATCGCGGATTCCGTTCTATCCCACACTGGGCAATCACGATGGAAACGCTTCGGAAACCCGCGGCGACCTGTCCACCTACCTCGACAACTTCTTCTTCCCCGGCAACCGCCCCGCACGCTGGTACGAGTTTTCATACGGAGGGCTGGCGGACTTCTTCGCGCTGGACAGCACCGACAACACCACGGCCGGCCATGCGGCTCCGGCATTTGCGCCCGGCGGCGACCAGTCCCGATGGCTGGCCACGGCGCTCGCCGAGTCGAAGGCCCCATGGAAGATTCCTTACTTCCACCATCCGCCGTTCAACGCCGGGCCGCGCCACGGCGAAAGCTACGGCGTGCTGCGGCATTGGCTGGACCTGTTTCAGAAAGCCGGTGTCAGGGTGGCCTTCAGCGGGCATGAGCACAATCTCCAGGTAAGCGAAGACAGTGACACCACCGGGCACATTCGCTATTTCGTCACGGGCGCGGGCGGCGAACTTCGCTCCGCCAACGTGATGGCGAACATGGTCCGCGCCCACATTGCGGGTTGGGCGCCGCAACGGCATTTTCTGGTGGTCGAGATCGACGGCCGCCAGATGCGGGTCACACCGGTATCTACCGAAAAAATCCTGCTCCGCGATCCCTCAGGGAAGGAAATCCCACTGCCCATCACCATTCGTCTGCCGTAAACCGAAACGCGAGGCGCTGATTCGAGTTCCCTGGCGGGCGTTCATTCGGCGTCGGGTTGGGCGTTGGCGATGCTGGCGGGCGCGGGCACATGGCGGGGCGCAAAGTCCTTGGGAAGATCGGGCCGAAGGACGTGAAACCGCCGCCGGCAACTCCGGCAACGCACGGGTATGCGGTCAAACTGCTTCCAGAAAGCGTCCCAGAGCCCGTGCGGGTGTGACAAACGAAGGTCGCGCGAGGCGCAACCTGGACATCGGCCCAGTCCTTTATGGCGCTTCAAGTCGTCGGCTCCTATGGCAGAGTACCAGACGTCCTAACCTGGCTTCGGTTCGAGAGTGCACCTCCACGAACGTTTTAGTTTGGGATTGGCTCGCGACTGCACATCCGTAGGCCACGGACTGCCGAACCGTGAAAAACTGTACCGTCGGCGCTGCGTTGGCGCGTCGGCCTAACTTCGCGCGTAGGAAATGTCGACTACCTGCCGGGCATATAGCGGAGCCACGGAATGGCGAAACGTGCCGCTGGAACCGGCCAACGCCTCCGAGGCGATGAGCGCCAGCTCGCTCGGGGTGTAAGAGCGGCGGATCGAAGTCCGCCCGTCGACGGACACGACGCGGGAAACGAACGGCGACACGAACAGGCGAAACAGCGCCAGCGGCAGAGGATGGCGGACCAGGTCCATCAGGATGAAGCGCCGGCAGAATCGGCCCACGTTGCGAATCAACCGGACCACGTCGGCTTCCGTCAGGTGGTGGCCCAGGTACATCGAGAACGCCACATCGGCACTCGGCAGCGAATCCCGCACCGCGTCCGCCTGGAGTATGGGTACGGCGGAACTCACCGGCTGCGGCGGCTTCAAATCGATGCCCAGCGCCTCGACTCCGAGACGGCGGCTCACATCTTCCAACACCGAACCGGTGGCGCAGCCTACATCGAGAATGCGCCGAACGGGAAACGGATCGCGGCGTATGGCGCGCACCACGAATCCCGTATCACCCAGAAAACGGTGAATCCGGGCAAGGTCGCGATACGCGCGCCACACCTGATCGTCCGGCACGGAGTCGGTTTCCAGCATCTCCCGTTCGTTCTCCCTCTGCATGCACACGAATTATAGAGGCTGTGGCGGGCACGGCCAAAGCAACATTCGTAAAATACTGTGCTCCCGCGCCCGGATTGCGACGTCGGGCCCGATTCCTCCACCGTCGAAGGCGTCGGACCCGCGCACAATGAAGGAAGCACCGATGCGCGAGATCCTTATCGCCGGAGGCGGTCCCGCGGGAGCCGCGGCGGCCATCGCCGGGCGCCAGGAGGGTGTGCCGGTCCGCCTGGTGGAGCGCGCCCGCCACTCTCGCCACAAGGTGTGTGGCGAATTTCTTTCCCCGGGAGCCTGCCAGATCCTCGACCAACTCGGCGCCTGGACCGGCTTTGCCGCCCTCGCTCCCCAACCGATCCGCCGCTGCGCGCTGCATGTCGGGCGTTACACCAGGCAGTGGAACCTGGCGGAGCGAGGATGGGGCCTGAGCCGCCTGGCGCTCGACCGGCTGCTGCTCGAGCGCGCGTCCGCACTCGGGGCGGTGGTCTCACGCGGCGAATCGCTCCCCTTGCGGCAGTTCGCGCCGCCTGCGGCGTCGCTGGTGGTGGCCTGCGGGCGCCAGCCAATGCCACCGCCGGGAGATCGCCTGTTTGGCTTCAAAGCCCATTTCGAAGGCCCGTCCGGGGATGCCGTGGAATTGTTCTTCGATTGCCACGGATATGCGGGCGTAAGCGGCATCGAAAACGGCCGAACCAACGTCTGCGGCATCGCGCCCGAATCGCTGCTTCGCCGCTGCGGCTTCGATTTCGACGCGGTCGCCACCCGGGCACGCCCGCTCGCCGACCGTCTCGGCCCGCTTCGCCGGTGCATGCCCTGGATCGTCACCGGACCACTGGCATTCGTCGCGCCCTCGCCGCGCCAGGCGGACGCAGCCGCCTACCCGGCGGGCGACGCGCTCGGCTTCGCGGACCCGTTCACGGGAACGGGCATTATGAACGCCCTGCTCACAGGCCGGCTCGCCGGAATGGCTGCGGCGCGTCAACTGCCCGCCGCCGACTACCAAAAGCAAATGGCCGCGCTGCTGGCGAGCCCGTTCCGGGTCTCGTCGGTTCTGCGCCAACTGGTGGCATGGCCGGCTTTGCATTGGCTCGTGCCGTGTCTCCCCGCAAGGGCCCTGTTCCGGTTCACGCGCGCCGTCTAGCCTCGGCGCACCGTTACCAATTGCCACAATGGAAACGTGCCAGTATACGATGCCGTCATCGTGCCCGGCGGCGGCGTGCGCGAGGGCGGTTCACTTCCCCCCTGGGTGGAGAGCCGCTTCGAGCAGGCCCTCGCCATCGCCGGTGGCGCTTACATCCTCGCGCTCAGCGCCGGGTCCACCCACCGTCCGCCGCCGCTCGATCGTACCGGCCGCCCGATTTTCGAATCCATGGCCGGCGTGAACTACCTGCTCCGCCGCGGCTATCGGCGCGAACGCCTCCTCGCCGAAACGTCCTCCTTCGATACGGTCGGCAACGCCTGGTTCTGCCGCGTGATCCACACCGATCCCGCCAACCTGCGCCGCCTGGCTGTGGTCACTTCCGAGTTCCACATGCCGCGCACCGAAACGATCTTCCGCTGGATCTTTTCGGCATTACCGTCGGAGGCCTACGATTTGACGTTTGTGGCCGCGCCCGACAACATGCCCGGGGCACTACGCGAACTCCGCCGCGCGAAAGAGACGGCGGCGCTGGTGCGACTGGCGCCGCTCGTCGAACAATACCGCACGCTCGCCGCTATCCATCGTTGGCTCTTCGGCGAACACCGCGCCTACCGCGCCGGCTCGGCGCCCGAGCCGCCGCTGGACGCCCAACTTCTCGATACCTACTGAGCCCGGCCGTCATTGCAGCGGGCGCACCACAATGGTCGCCATGGAGCACTCCGCCAGGCTGGCCGGGCAGGCGCGGGCCGAGAGGTCCTTGTTGAGGCAAATGCGCGCTTCCTGGAGCGCTCCCGAAGTGCACGACGTGCGAAACGCTCCCGGCGGAAACGACGGGTTGGCCGCGGCAAACCGGCTGTCGATGTCGCCCGGAGCGAGTTTCATCGCCTCGTTCGGCGCACGGAAGTCGTCGGGAATCGTGATCGCATCGCGCGCCTTTCGAACCGCGGCGAAGTAGTCGGCCGTGGTCAACCCGCTACAGGTTCCGTGCGTCGACCACTCGTGTTGGATCAGCTTCGCCGTGGGGATGTACTTCAGCATCAGTTGCACCAGTTCCTGGGCCACCGGGCTGGCCGCTCCGCAGTTTTCCGGCCCTCTGCCGGTATCCGCCTGCGGCCAAAGCCCGTGCACGACGAACCCCACCTGGCGCCCTTTGCCGCATTCGGCGTCGTTTTTCGGCGCGCCCGGCAGCGCACAGAAATCGGGCGCCCACGACAGCGTCAACAGGTAATACGTGAATGCCGGTTTGATGGGTTTTTTCTTCTTGGCCGGCACTGCCGTGGGAAGGCAGACGGCCATAAGCAATAGCGCAATCCGTGGCCTCATCGTGCGGCCAATCATATCTCAAAAATGAACACCTCGTACCGGAATCGGACACTGGTATGCGTAATTGCCAGGCCATCTCAAGCCGCAGCCATACCCGCTCTGGAATCGGGATTGCACATCGCATCCCTCCACAATGGAGGCTGTAGTTGCTCAATCGGTTCGCCATAATCCTGGTTGCCTCGGGTTTCCCGGTGTTCGCCCAAACCTCCGAGGTCTCCATCCAAATGCCCAAGCCGGCGCCCTTCGTGGGCCGGCTGCTGTCTCCGTTTCACCTCGAAAAACGCATTGTTTCGCCGCCCAGGCTCACCAACTCGGGGCGCCTGGAGTTGCTCGTTCGCGCCGGTAATCTGTATCTCTCCAAAGAGGACGTCATCGCGCTGGTGCTCGAGAACAATCTCGACATCGCGGTTCAGCGCTACGGCCCGTATCTCGCGCGGGAGGTATTGCGCCGGACCGAAGGCGGTGGCATCTTGCGGCAGGTCGACACGCCCGTCGTGCCCGGCCCGACCAGCGTCAGCACCACCGGTATCAGCACCAATGCGAATGGACTGGCTGGAGGAGCGGGCATCAGCAGCGGCGGCGGCATCGTCACCTTGATCGGCCCCACGCCTCCCAGCCTGGACCCCTTCATCTTTACCAGCGCCACCTTCGGCCACACCACCACACCGCTCACCAACACGCTCCTCAACCAGACCACGGCACTCACCAGCAACTACCGCCAGTTCGTCGTCCAGTACGGCCAGCAGTTCGCCACGGGCACCGGCGCCTACGTTACCTTCGCCACCAATCGCAACCTGCTCAACAGCGCCACTCCGCTCTTCAATCCCTCGGTCAGCGGGTATTTCGATATCACCATCGACCAGCCCCTGCTGCAAGGCCTGAGCGTGGGCGTGAACAAGCGCGGCATCCAGGTGGCCAGGAACAACATCAAAGTCAGCAATCTGCTCCTGCAACTCCAGGTGGCCACCACGGTTTCAGCCGTGCTCAATCTCTATTGGGACCTGGTGAGTTTCAACGATGCCGTGCGCACCAAGCAGAAAGCCCTCGAGACCGCGCAACAGCTCTACGACGGCAATAAGAAACAAGTGGCGATCGGCGCCCTGGCGGGCATTGAAGTGACCCGCGCCGCAGCCGAGGTTTCGGTCAGCAAAGAAGACCTGCTGATCGCACAGACCAACGTCGCCCAGCAGGAGATCGTCCTTAAAAACGCGCTGAGCCGCAACGGCATCGAGAGCACCTGGCTCGACGAGGTTCGCATCGTTCCCCTCGACCACATCGTCGTTCCCAAGGAGGAAGAGGTCACGCCGATCCAGGACCTCATCCAGGAAGCCCTCGCCAACCGGTTGGAAATCGAGCGCAGCCAGACCAACCTCGACAGCCAGAAGCAGTTGATCAAAGGCGACAAGAACGGCTTGCTGCCGAGTTTGCAGGCCTTCCTCGAGTTCACCAATCACGGGCTGGCGGGGCCGGCGAACCCGCTCTACAACAACTGCTGCGGCACTCCCAACGGCTACTTCATCGGCGGCACCGGCACGGCCGTCGCCCAGCTCTTCCGCCGCAATTTCCCGGATTATTCCGCCGGGTTTTCGCTGAACATCCCGTTCCGCAATCGCGCCCAGCAGGCCGACTACGTGACCGATCAGTTGCAGCTTCGTCAGGCGGAACTGCAATTGCAGCGCGCCACCAACCAGGTGCGCGTGGACGTCAAGACCGCGCTCATCGGATTGCAGCAGGCGCGGTCGCGATACGAAACGGCGGTAGCCACCCGCGAGTTGGCGGAGCAGAGCCTCACCGCCGAGCAGAAGCGGTTCCAGTCCGGCGTTTCCTCGGTAGCCCTCGTGATCCAGGCGCAGAAGGACGTGGTCACGGCTGAAGACGGCGAAATTCAGGCCATGGCCAACTACACTCACGCCAAGATCTTCTTCGACCAGGCGCTGGGCCGCACCCTCAAGGTCAACCACATCTCGGTGGACGAGGCGGTCGCGGGTGACGTCAAGCGGCCATCCGCCATTCCGGGAGGTGTGCGATGAAAGCGCAGGCCCGCGTGGCCCTCGCCGCCCTGGTTCCGCTCGTGTCGATCGCGCAGGACCAGCCCGTCTCCGTGCAGCGGCCGACGATCTCTTTCCCCCTCAAGTCCTACGCCGCGCCCACCGTTGCGCCCATTCGCCTCACCAACTCCACTCGCCTGTACAGCCTCATTCGCGCCGGCAAGCTCTACCTCACGGTTCAGGACGCCCTCGCGCTCGCCATCGAAAATAATCTGAACCTGGAGATCGCGCGCTATGGCCCGCTGCTCGCCGCATCGGCGCTCGAGCGCGCCAAAGCGGGCGGCCCCATTCGCGGCGTGCCCAGCGCCAGCCAGCAGGTTTCGAGCGTCAACAGCGGCGTGGGTGTCAACGGCAGCGCCGCGGCCGCCGGATTGGGAGGCGGCGGCGGCGGCGGCGGCAACGGCGGCGGAGGTAACGCCACCATTCAACAGGTGGGTGCCATCACACCCAATCTCGACCCGGTTCTGCAAAGCACCGTCACCTTCTCGCATCTCACTCAGCCACAGGCCAACACCCTCCAGAGCCAGACCAACGCCCTGATCGATTCCAGCCGCACCCGCAGTTCCGTCCTCCAGCAGGGATTGTTGACGGGCGGCCAGGTTCAGTTCCACGACTACGAGCAGCATCTGTGGGAAAACTCGCCCAGTAATCTCTTGAATCCGGTATCGGCGCCCCGCATGGATCTCCTGATCCGCCAGAATTTTCTGCAAAGCTTCGGCACCCGATTGAACAACCGCGGCATCCGCATCGCCGACATCAATACCGTAGCCTCACGCGAGAGCTTCCGGTCGCAGTTGCTCGACCTGGTGGTGAGTGTGCTCAACCTCTACTGGGATGTAGCCAGCTCCAGCGAGGAATTGTCCCTGCGGCGGCGCGCCCTCGAAATCACCGGGAAGTTCCGCGACGATACGAAATACGAAATCTCCGTGGGCGCGCTGGCCGGATTTCAGTTGGCGCGCGCCGAGGCCGAATTGGCCAGCCGGCGCCAGGACGTGGTGATCGCGCAGGCCACGCTCCGGCAACGTTCCACCCTGCTCAAAGAGGCGCTGAGCCATACCGAAGACCCGCTTCTCGAGGCCGCCGAAATCGTGCCGCTCGACCGCATCGAAGTGCCCGAAACGGAGGATCTGCCCCCGGTCCGGGAACTGCTGACGAGGGCGCTGGCCAAGCGTCCGGACGTGGCCGTGACCCGGTTCCGGAATCAGACCGACGAGATCAACCTCATCGGCACCACCAACCCGCTTTTGCCACGGCTCCAGGCCAGTTTTCAAACCTACAACCGCGGCGTCGCGGGAACGCCCCAGGCCAGCGGCGGCGAAGCGAACTCCTATTTTGTAGGCGGCTACGGCACCGCCCTGGGGCAGATCTTCCGGCGCAATTTCCCGAACAACATTCTGTCGCTTTCGTTTTCCGCTAACTTTGAAAACCGCCAGGCGCAGGGCGACTATGGCATCGACCAGTTACAGTTCCGGCAATCCCAGGTCCGCAACCAGAAAGACCAGAACCAAATCCTGGTGGACATCTCCAGCCAGCTGAACGCCCTTCGCCAGGCGCGCGCCCGCTACACCGCGGCCACCGAGACCCGCCAGCTGGAGGAGCAGTTGCTGGCGGCCGAGCAGCGCCGCTCGTACGGCACCGCGACGTTCAATTACATCATGGTGGACCAGCGGGCCCTGATCGCCGCGCAGCTTTCCGAAGCGAGCGCGCGCACCAGCTATGAGCGTGCCCGCGTCGCGCTGGACCAGGTTCTGGGCGAGACTCTCGAGAAGAACGGCATCACCCTCGAAGAGGGATTGAACGGTCGCGTCGCCCGCGAATCCAGGCCGCCGGAACTCACCAGCAAGTAACGTCGCGCTACCCGGTAAGGCAAATCCACCCCGCCGGCCAGAGCCGCCGTCTCGCGGGTATCCGGCCCCCCGGATCAAACCCCTTCGCGCGGCACGTGATAAATATAGTATTCATGTCTCGTTATCTTCTGGTCTTGTTGTGCTTCTGCGGCCTGCTCCCGGCTCAGTCCGACCGCAGCACCATCACCGGCCTGGTGCTCGATCCGGCCGGCGCCGCCGTGCCCGGGGCCCGCGTGGAAGCCATCAACCACGGCACCCAGCTCAAATACGCCGCCACTACCAACGAGTCCGGCCTCTACTCGTTGCAGCAGTTGCCCGTCGGCCGCTACGAGCTCAGCATGCAAGCCACCGGCTTCAACCGGTACGTCGTCCGGGACATCGACGTACCCGTCGCCCAGACCCTCACCATCAACATCAACCTGGTGGTCGGGGCGGTATCCACCACCATGGAAGTGACCGGTGCAGCCCCGCTGGTCGCCACCTCCAGTTCCGAGAATGGAACCAATGTCAATCGCCGCATGGTGATCGATCTACCGCTCTCGGTTTCGGGCAATATGCGCAACCCCGAGAGCTTCATTTTCCTGACTCCGGGCGTCACCGGTTCCGCCGCCAACACCCAGATCAACGGCTCGCAGTCGCGCGCCAAGGAGGTCCTCTTCGATGGCGTGGGATCCACCAGCCCGGAAAGCGGCGGCATCCTCTTTTCGTATCCCTCGGTGGAGGCCATTTCCGAGTTCCGCCTCGTCGGTAGCAATTTCAGCGCGGAGTACGGCCGGACCGGCGGCGGGTTCGAAGTGTTCAATACCCGGTCGGGCACCAACGACTGGCATGGTGCGGCATTCGACTATCTCCGCAACAACGTTTTCGATGCGCGCGGCTTCTACGCCAAAACCGCGCCGGTGAACCGCCAGAACGAATTCGGCGCCGCGCTCGGCGGTCCCGTACGCATTCCGCGCGTTTACGACGGCAAGAACCGGACCTTCTTCTATTTTGTCTACAGCGGCTTCCGCTACGTGCAGAATGCCAGCACCGCGGTAATCAGCGTGCCGCCGGCGGCGTTCCGCGCGGGCGATTTTTCCTCGCTGACGGACCGCAATGGCAAACCGATGCCGATCTACGACCCCGCCACCACACGGTCCAACGGCTCCGGTGGCTTCACCCGCGACGCCTTCCCCGCCAACCGCATTCCGGCCGACCGCATCAGCTCGGTGTCTGACAAAATCGCGGCCCTGCTGCCGCCCGCCAATCCCGGCAACCTCAACAACTTTCTTTCCGTCGGCAACAACAGCTTCAATCGCGACCAGGTGAACGTCAAAATCGACCATTCGCTCAACGACCGCAACCGCCTCAGCGCCTATGTCTATAGCAACGGCCAGGCGCAGATCGATCCAGGCAACCTGCCCTCTCCGTTCACCAATGCGCTGAACAACATGTACCACTCGCGCTGGGCGCGCGCCAGCGACGACTGGGTGCTTTCGCCGACCCTGCTCAACCACCTCACACTGGGCTTCACGCGGGAAGCGCAGATCTGGAATTCCCTGGCCGCCGACCAGGACTGGCCGACGCGCATCGGACTCAATGGCGTCAATACCGGTCCGGGCAACGCGTTTCCCTACGTCACCTTCAACGACGGTTACGCTACCTGGGGTTCTACCAACGGCACCAAGACGGTGGGACAGCAGGTGAACAACGTCTGGCAGCTCGACGATAGCGTCGCCTGGATTCGCGGCAACCACAGCCTGAAGTTCGGCGCCGAAGGCCGATGGCTCCAGACCAACGGGGCGGACTTCTTCGGAACCCAGGGCAACTTCGCCTACAACACCCTCGAAACGGGTCTGCCTGGAAACACCTCCACTGGCAGCGCGTTCGCCAGCTTCCTGCTGGGCGCGGTGCACCAGGGACAGCTTCGCCAACTCGCCGTGGTCCCCGGAAACCGCTACCGTTACGTTGCCGTTTTCGCGCAGGACGATTGGAAAATCACCCGCCGGCTCACCCTGAACCTCGGGCTGCGTTACGACATCTATTTCCCGCGCACGGAGGCGCACAACAACCTGTCCAGCTTCGACCCCACGCTGCCCAATCCGTCGGCCGGGAACCGTCCCGGAGCCATCGCCTTTCTGGGCAACGGGCGGACCAGTTTTGCCGGCACCGATTACAAAAACTTTGGACCCCGGGTCGGCTTCGCATTCGCCGCCACACCCAAAACCAGCATTCGCGGCGGGTATGGCATCTACTATGCCCCCGGAAATGCCACCTCCGGTTTGCGCCAGTCCCAAACCTACAGTTTCGGCTTCAACGCGACGCCCGTTTTCGCCAGCACCGATAACGGCGTAACGCCGGCCTTCAACTGGGACAACGGATTCCCGCAGAATTTCGTGCGGCCGCCGGTGGTGAGCCCCACCGTGGCCAACGGATCGGCCGTCGCCATGATCGGCGCCGATGACGGCCGCCCGCCCTATTTCCAGAACTGGTCCATCGGCGTGCAGCATGAAGTGGCCGCCAACCTCTTATTGGAGGCGACCTATGTCGGCGTGAAGGGGACCCGCCTGGGTAATGCGCTGATCCGCCCCAATGAGCTCGACCCGCGCTATCTCAGCCTCGGCAGCCTGCTCACCAACCCGGTGACTTCGGCGGCGGCCCAAGCCCAGGGTATCCCGATTCCCTACGCGGGTTTCACCGGTTCGGTGGCGCAGGCGCTGCGGCCGTTTCCGCAATACCTCGATATCACCAACAACTCCAACCCGAACGGCAACTCCACCTACCATGCCCTTCAGGCGAAAGTGGAAAAACGGCTGTCCTTCGGCCTCACCGGAGTGGTTGCCTATTCCTGGTCGAAATCGATTTCCAACAGCAACGTGCAGGCGGGCGGAGGGCCGGGCGGCCAGACCTTCTATAACCGCAGCCTGGAGAAGGCGGTCATCGATACCGATGTGCCCCAGGCCATCGCCATCAGCTTCAGTTACGAGCTGCCGTTCGGTCCCGGCAAGCTCTTTTTCCACTCCACCGGCCTGCTGGACAAGCTGCTCGCCGGTTGGACTCTCACCGGAATCCACCAGTACTATGCCGGCGTGCCGATCGTGCTCACTGCCAATAACGGGCTGCCTCTGTTCAATGCGGCCCTGCGGCCCAATGCGATCGCCGGTGTGCCGCGCCGCACCGACTCCAGCCAGTTCGACCCCGCCGTGAACCGTTGGATCAACCCGGCGGCATTCGCCCCACCCACGCCGTTGACGTTCGGCACCTCGGCTCGTTCCTTTACCGACCTCCGCACGCCCTGGAGCCTGAACGAGAGTTACGCCGCCATCAAGCGCACCCCGCTCACCGAGCGCCTGACGCTGACCTTCCGCGCCGAATTCTTCAATATGTTCAACCGCGTCGTCTTCGGCGGCCCGGCGGCCAACATCAGCAACGCCAACTTCGGCCTGATCAGCAGCCAGGCAAACACGCCCCGGCAGGGGCAGGTGGCGCTACGGCTGGAATTCTGATAACGAGCGGACTGTCAGCCGGGAATCAGCCGGGCAACGCCCCTGCTCGGGTTGTTCTCCGCCGGGAAAGATTGTATACCTGTGCCAATATGCGTTTTCTCCTTTTCCTTCTCGCCGCGGCCGCGTACGCCGGCCCGTGCATTACCGCCGACAGCTCCTGCACCGAATGGGTGCGCATCGGCGGGGCGAGTGCCCGTTCCTTAATCTATCGAACCTATCCCCTGGATGCCCGAAACCGGAACATCTCCCGCGCTCTCATCATGGTCCACGGTGCCGGCAGGGACGCCGACAATTACTTCCGGACCGCCCTCGCGGCGGCGTTTCTGGCCGGCGCCCTCGATGACACCATCGTGATCGCACCCCGCATCGCCTCCAATGACGGACGGAGTTGCCGCGATACTCTGGCCCGCGACGAGATCAGTTGGAGTTGCACCGGCAACAGTTGGCGCTCCGGCGGCGCCTCCACCACCCGGCAGGACCTCACTTCCTTCGACCTCGCCGACGAGATCCTACGCAAACTGGCTCGGAAAGCCGTTTTTCCCAACCTGAAAGAAATCGTGGTGGCGGGCCACTCCGCCGGAGGCCAGTTTGTGACCCGCTACGAGATGGCGAATCGCGTCCATGACGCCCTGGGCGTTCCGATTGCCTACGTGGTCTCGAATCCATCCAGCTACGCCTATCCCGACTCCGGCCGCCCCACCGCTGGAGGCAAGGAGTTCCAACCGCCCGCACAAAGCAACTGCCCCACCTATGACCGCTGGCCCTACGGCTTTCAGAACCGCAGCGGCTACACCGGGTCCATTCCCGACGCCGTGTTGCACAAGCAACTGGCGGCCCGCCCGGTGGTCTACCTGCTTGGCGAAATCGATATCCTCCCCCTGGGCGGATTCGATGGCTCTTGCTCTGCGATGGCGCAGGGACCCACACGCCTCGCCCGCGGACAGGCGTTCGGGACCTATGTCAATCAGAAATGGGGTGCCGCGCACACGGTGACGATCGTGCCGCTGTGCGGCCATAACGCCCGCTGTATGTTCACATCCGAGACCGCGCTGCCGATCCTGTTTCCGAAGGTGGGTGGCGCCGGCCTTGTCGAACGAAAATCCGCGGGCCGCACGCATTAGCCGTGCCCCTTCACAGCCAACCTGGCGCCGCGAAAGTGCCCTCATGTTTCCAGCCCGGCTGCCGATAGATCCCTTGAGTGCCTAACAAGGAAATTGGCAGGAAAATGCGAAACACATTGTCCATAGTTGCGGCTCTGAGTATGCTCTGCGCCCTCGCCACAGGGGCGGCTGGGCAGCGGACCCGTTCCCGCTCAGGCCAGCAGGCGGGACCGCGCGGCGGCAGTATCAGCGGCCAAGGGCAGGCCGGCCCACACGGCGCCTCGGGTTCGGTGACGGCCAGCGGTCCCGCCGGCAAAAGCGCCACCGCCAGCGGTGAAGCGGTCTATGGTGGCGGAATGGCCAACGGTTCGGGAAGCGTGACCGGGCCCGCCGGCAACAGCGCCACCGCCAAAGGTCAGGCTACCTATGGAAACAACAGTGCCCAGGGCTCCGCGACCGTTGCCGGATCCAACGGCAAGTCGGCAACCGCCTCCGGTGCCCTCCAGCACAACGGCAACACCACCGCCTATAGTGGAACGGTGAAAGGGCCGGAGGGAAAGTCCGTCTCGGCGTCCGGCTCCATCACCGATAACGGCGATGGCTCGGTAACCCAGCAGCAGAGCACAACCGGCCCCAATGGCAAAAGCCACACCGGCTCCCACACCGTGAGGAACGCGAAGAAGTAGCGGCAATTCTACAAATACTTCACGAACAGCACCGCGTTACCGCGTTCGTTGTAGACCAGTTCATCGACCAGGCTCCGCGTCATCAGGATGCCGAAGCCGCCCGGCCGCTGCCCGGCCTGCGCCCGCACTTCGACATGCCGGGTGGGCGACCCGTCCGGGTTCGAAATCGCCGCGTGCGGCAGCATGTCGAGCGAAAAGCCCGGGCCGGGGTCCTGGATCTGTACGAGGAGAGACCGCGTGGTACGAATCAGCGAAAACCTCACCCGCTTCGAACCCGCGGACTTTCCCCCGTGCTCAATCGCGTTCAACAGCAGCTCACGAAACGCCACCACCACATCATCCCGTTTCTGAACCGGAAGATCGCACACCATCTCACGAAGGAAATGCGTGGAACGGTCGACGGCTTCGAGTTTGCACCGGACCTCGATCGTGATCCATTGCGGCCGCGCCGAGAGCACCCGCAGGTCGTCCTTCCAGGACGTGGCATCCAGGGCCTGCTGCACCATCTCCGCCACCGGGCCGGGGGACAGCGGCTTATGAAAGTATCCGTAGGCGCGGTGCCGGATCGCACGCACGATCCGTGCCGGGTCCGGTTCGCCGGTGACGATCACCCGGGCGAGCGGGCAAATCACACCCGCCCGGCGCAGTAGTGCCAGTCCATCGACATTGTTTCCGCCTTGCCCGGCTACCACCAGGTCGAAGGCGCAGCTCCGCAACCGCTCCAAGGCTTCGTGGCCGTCATAGACGTCCTGGATCGTACGGTCTTCCCGTTTCAGGAGGTCGGTCAGAAGCTGATGAACGGCGGGGTCGGCGTCAACGACCAACAGGCAGCGGTGACTCACCTGGATTCAGAATAGCATGGCGGCCCCGCCGTCCCGCCCCGGGGCGATGCCACACCCGACGGTGTTAACAAACCGTAACCTGTTGACGCTGCGAAGCATCTACCCTGCTGTTATGGCACCGATCGGAGTTGCTGTCCGTGTCGTCACGCGGGGCGCTATCCTCCTGATAGCATTCGGAGTGGCCTCCGCGCAGATCTATCCGCCCGGCGGCTACCCTCCCGGTGGATACCCTCCAGGCGGCTATCCTCCCGGTGGATACCCCGGCGGCTATCCCCCCGGCTCGCCAGGAGGTTATCCTCCCGGCACCTACCCACCCGGTACCGGTGGCGGCATTCCCATTCCCGGCCGCCGATCCTCCAAAGACAAGCCTTCCAAAGAAGCCGGGCAGCCCATGCCTAACTTCCGCGGCAAGCTCAAACGGATGGACAACAAGAGCATCACGCTGACGCTGGGCGATTACCGCGAGCTCGAGTTCCGCCGCAACGATAAGACCCGCTTCTTCAAAAATGGCGATGAGATCAAGTCGCCCAAGTTCAACGTCGGCGACCAGATCTCCGTCGAAGGCCCGGAAGACCCGGATGGCTCGCTGACCGCCGTGAATGTCTACTGGGAGAAGGCGGGATCCCCGGAGAGCGCCAAGTCCGGCAAGAATGACGATGTGGTGGATACCTGGGCCAAAGACGAGCCGGCCAAAGACACCAAAGGCGCCAAAGACACCAAGAACCCCGCCAAGGACGACGCCAAGGACGCCAGCGGCAATCCGATCGCTACCGCGCCCGAAGCATCCGCCGAGAAGGCGCCGCCCCCCTCGCGGCCCGATCCGGATGACCCCGGTCCTCCGCGGCTGACCCGCGGCAAAGTCGCCGACGCCAGGCGCGAGCGTGCCGCCGAACCCCCGGCGGAGGTCGCTGCCGCCGCTCCGGCGCCGCACGTAACCGAGAATCCGCCCGTCCAACCCGCCGCACCGCCGTCGCCACCAGTGGTTCGCCGCAGCGCCGATGAGGACACCATTCCCATGGCGCGCCGGCACGACGACCCTCTGGTCCGCAAAGCCTCGGATGCCGCACTCGATTTTACCGAGACCCTTCCCTCGTACGTCTGTCAGGAGATGATGTCACGATACCAGAGCAGTTCCCATCCGGCCGACTGGCAGCCCATCGACGTGATCACCACGAATCTGGTCTATGACAACGGCAAAGAGGACTACCGCGATATCGCCGTCAACGGCAAGCCGATCAAAAAACGGATGGAGGAGATGTCCGGCGCGTGGTCTACGGGCGAATTCGGCACGGTATTGATCGACCTGTTCTCACCCGCTACCGCGGCCGATTTCCACTTCCGCAAGGACTCGCGCGCCAGCGGAGTCGACGCCAAGGTGTATGATTTCGATGTCTCGCGGGAGCATTCTCACTGGAACGTGCACATCGGGGCACAGACCTACCGGCCGGCTTACCGCGGGTCGGTGTGGATCGATCCGCAGACAGCTCGCGTGCTGCGCATCGAAATGCAGGCCTACGGCTTCCCCGAAGAATTCCCGACGGACCACGTGGAATCGGCCACCGACTACCAGTATGTCCGGCTGGGCGACCTGCGTCAGTACCTGCTCCCCGTGCACGCCGAGACGTTGACTTGCCAGCGCGGCTCCAACAATTGCAGCCGCAACTCCATCGATTTCCGGAACTACCACAAGTACACCGGAGAATCCGAGATCACCTTCGGCAGTATCAAACCGGATCCGGCCGAGCAAGCCAAGCCCCCGGCAACCAAAAAGAAGTAGCGGTCCGCGGGCAGCTCCTACAGGGCCTGCTGCACCGCCGCCTGTAGTGCGTCTTCGGGCGTGAAGCCCTCGAAACGCTTCACCTGTTTGCCCGCACGATCGAACACCAGCGTCACCGGCAGGATGTCGAGTCCGTACTGCTTGTTGATCGCTTCGCTGCCGAGTGCGACCTGGTATTCCATGGGGTGCTTCTTGAGAAACGGCTGAACGCGCCCGGCGCCTTCCTCGTCCATCGAGACGCCCACCACGACCACGCCCTTGGCCGACAACTCACGATGCAACTTGTTGAAGCTTGGGATCTCCTGAATGCACGGCACGCACCACGTGGCCCAGAAATTCATCACCACAACCTTGCCGCCGAGCGACGCCGTGTCCAAGGTTCCCCCTCCCAGCCGCGTGACCTGCGGCAGCCCGTTCATCGCCGCATTCGAAGCGGCGGGCGGCGCCGGCGTCGCGCGTGTCCCCTTCTCCAGGAAGGCCAGGTACTCCGGCGCATCGCGCGTCAGCCCCGGAAATGTGGCGATCACATTCTCATCCGGGTCCATAATCGCGTAAAACGGCTCAGCGACGGTTTGAAATTTCGCCAACTCCAGCTTCTGGTTGTCTTCGGAAGCCTGGTCCGTGCCATCGGCGTAAAGCTCCACCAGCACAAAATTCTTCATCGCCCCGGCAATTTCAGGCCGGGTGAACATGTTGGCCTTCATCCAGTGACAATTGGCGCAGGCGTAACCGGTAAAGTTCACGAACACCAGCTTGCCTTCGGCGCGCGCCCGTGCCAACGCTTCGCGGTACTGATTCTTCATCCAGACGAGCGCGTTGGCCGGCGCCGCACCAGCCAGTCGGCCTCCGTCGGCGGCCGCCGGGACAAACGAGTCCAGCCACCCCAACCCGCCGCCCAGCATCCCTGGCAGTAGGCTGATCGCGAACACCAGGAAAGAGATCCCGATCAGCAGGCGGGCCAGCCCGGTCTGTTGGTCCGGCTTGATTCCCTCCAGCCGCAGGAATCCCAGCAAGTACAATCCGGCCATGGCAAACAGCACGATCCACGCCGCCAGGAAACGTTCGCGGGTGAGGAACCCCCACTGCATCACCTGGTCTAGGCTGGCCACGTACTTCAAACTCGCGGCGAGGATCACGAAACCCATCACCACCTTTACTCGCGCCATCCATCCGCCGCTTCGCGGCAGCCGCTTCAGGTAGGACGGGAACAGCGCCAGCAGGAAGAACGGCAACGCCAGCCCGGTGGCAAAGGTGAGCATGCCCAAGGCCGGCCTCGTACCGCCGCTGCCCACTGACGCCGCCAGCAGGGTCCCCACGAACGGCCCCACGCAGGCGAACGACGCCAGCGAGAACGTTAGCCCCATCAGCAGCGTTCCCGCAAAACCGCCCTTCTCCGACGACCGGTTGAGCCGCGTCAGTATCGATGACGGGATGGTGATCTCGAAAGCGCCCAGCAGGCTGAGCCCGAACGCGATGAAGAGCGCGGCAATGAACCCGTTTACCCACGGATTCGATCCCAGTTGCACGATCCCGAAAGGCCCCAGCGCCGCGGTTAGCAAAAGTCCGATCCCCGAAAACAGTACGATGATTCCCAGGCAGAACACCACCGCCTGCACCACCGTGTCGCGCTTTCCTCCCGCCTGCCGATTCAGAAAATACGACATCGTGATGGGAATCATCGGAAAAACGCACGGCGTGAAAATGGACGCCAGGCCGAATCCGAAAGCCACCACCAGGAAGGCGCCGAGCCCCTGGTCCGCGCCTGGGGGAGCGTTGCCCGATCCCGCCGCCGGCGGCCTCGCCTCGGCGTAATCCATGGGAATCGCCGGCGCCGCCGATGTCGCAGTCGGATCGATCCGGAGTGGAGCTGTTCCCACCCACTTGCCGGGGACGCAACTGGTATCGTTGCAGGTCTGGTAGCGCGCCTGAAACGTAAGCTCCGCATCCCCCGCGGGCGCGTCTTTCTTCAACTGCAACTCGAGCAGGAAAACGACCTCGCCCTGGTAGGTCTCGGTATCGACGCCGAAGTTCTTGTCGAACGCTCGGACAGGCTTCGGCTGCAGCAGCCGCACGCGTTCGACAACAGTGTCAGGCCCGGCTCGGAACGAGGTCGGAATCCCCGCCGCCGTCGATCCGGAATACAGGTGCCAGCCCGCATCGATTCGCCCCGTAACCCGCACGAGGACCCTGCCGGCGGGCGGAGCGGAAGCCGTTTCCAGCGCCGGATTCCAGGCCACATGCTGCTGCTGGGCCAAGGCGGAGAAGCAGACGAACAGCACTGGCGCCAGCCGGAGCGATCCGTACATCCTAATCCCCCGCTTCCCGCGCCTTTCCCCGCAGTTCGACTTCGATGCGCTGGTTGACCTGCCCCACGGAGAACTCCTTGGCCACGCGAATCGCATTCTTGATGGCGTTGGCATTCGATCTTCCGTGACAGATGATGCACACGCCCCGCACGCCCAACAAAGGCGCCCCCCCGTATTCGGAGTAATCGACACGCTTTTTGAAATCCATGAAGGCCGTCTTGGCGAGCACGTACCCGATCTTGCCCGTGATTGTCGCCTGGAGCGACTCGCGGAGCAGGTGGCGCACCATGTCCACCAGGCCCTCACTCACCTTGAGCGCTACGTTCCCGATGAAACCGTCGCAAACGATAACGTCCACATCGCCGCTGTAGATGTCCCGGCCTTCCACGTTGCCGATGAAATTCATCCCCAGCCGCCGCAACAGGGGCGCCGCCGAGCGCGTTACCTCATTGCCTTTATGGTCTTCCTCCCCGATAGATAGGATGCCCACACGTGGCTTCGGATGCCCCAAAATCACGCGCGAGTAGATCTCGCCCATGACCGCGAACTGGGCCAGCATACGCGGCGAACAGTCCACATTGGCGCCCACATCCACAACCACGACCGGAGAGCCTTTGACAATGGTCGGAAGAATTCCCGCCAGCGCGGGCCGGTCCACGCCCGGCACCACCCCCTGCACCATCTTCGCCGTGGCCATGATAGCGCCGGTGTTGCCCGCCGACACCAGCCCCTGGGCGGCGCCGTCGCGCACCAGCCGCGACGCCACCCGCAGGGAACTGTCGCGTTTGCTGCGGACCGCGCGTGCCGCGCTGTCCTCCATGGTGATGCGCTGGCTGGCGTGCAGAATGTCGATCGGCAGATCCTGGGAGCCCTCATGCTGACGCAGTTCGCGCCGGAGCAACTCCTCCTGGCCCACCAGGATGACCTTAACGTCAAGATCGCGGGCGGCGCGTACCGCTCCGTCGACCTCGGCTTGGGGGGCGTGGTCTCCGCCCATTGCATCCACCGCAATGGTCAGCATTGGAGGCGGGAGCTACTCCTGCTCGACTTCGACCACTTCCCGGCCTTTATATTGTCCGCAATGCGGGCACACACGATGCGGCATCTTGGGCTCGTGACAGTTCGGACACTCGGAAAGCCCCGCCGGCTTCAGGGAATCGTGGGCACGGCGGCTGCTCGTGCGCCGCTGGGAGTGTCGGCGTTTGGGATTCGGCATGAAATTACCTCAGCTCAGTTCGTTCGTTTCAATTCAGAGTTCCAGATTGCGGAGCGCTCCCCAGCGATCATTGATCTCTTCCGTGGTGCAATCGCACGCGGTCTCGTTCCGATTCTTGCCGCAGACGGGGCAAATTCCCTTGCACGCGTCGCTGCAAACCCGCTGCATGGGCAATGCCAGCAGCACCTGTTCCCGAAGGATATCCTCCAGTTCGATGCCGCCGCCTTCATAAAAACCAATCTCCGCTTCGCCTTCGTCGATTTCGACCTCCTGATCGCGGGCGATGGCGGACATAGGCCGGTAAAACAGGTCGAAGCGGTCGTCGAGCAAAAACCGCGCGCGGCCCAGGCAGCGGTCGCATTCCGCCCCCATTTCGACGGTATACTGCCCCTGGATTCGCAACTCCCCATCGGAATGCGCCAGCCATTCGGCGGAGCCGGTGACGTGGAGCGGCGACCCTTGCGTCAGGTCTTCGCCTGAAAAATCAATCTGCCCTGCGTCGAAAGCTTCGTCGAAACGAATCTTCCGCAGTTCCATCTCTTTGACACTAAGGAACATATACGGAAACCTGGATTGTCGGGCAGAACGACCCTATTATAACATCCGCGGCACCCGCCGCGACCCGCTTCGAATCCCCGCGCAACGCACCCCGAAAGACGGTCCCGGGCTTGGCAAACCCGCTACGGCCGCCATCACCCGCGTCCCCGAAACCGTTCGAGCACCCGCCGGTCGCGCTTCGACGGCTTGCCTTCGCGTACCGCATCGACGTACGGCATCGCTTTGCGCTGCGCGGCCAGTTCCTGGCGCAATTTCCGGCTCGCCTCCGTCTCGTGAAAGAGAGTCTGCGCCACCGGTGCCGGCCCGCGGATTTCGCTGAGCTGCACCACTTCTAACTCGAAATCGCCGGAATCGTTCTTGACCCGCAACCGGTCGCCGACACGGACCTCGCGCGACGCCTTCACCGGTTGGCCATTGGAAGCAATCCTGCCGAGTTCACAAGCACGCGAGGCCAGTGTACGCGTCTTGTAGAACCGGGCGGCCCATAGCCATTTATCGATTCTCACGCCGGCCATGCTTCCATTCTCGTATGTGACGGGACGTCGGATATCGTCGGGACTGATTCCGGATTGGAACGACGCCTGTGGCACGGAGCGTCTAAATCCTCCGGTCGATGCGGCGGAGTTGTGGGAAGAAGCGGGAGGGTCACCTGAGGGAGTTTTCCGCGCGCCACCGCCGGGGTGGACGCGCGGTTTGGTTTGGGAACGGCCGGCTCCGCTTGGCTGACTGCCGCGAAGCCGGCCTGGATCGTCAGAATTTCTTGTTGGACAGGGCGTCCCAACCGCCGTGCACGCTGGCGCCGGGGCTGCCATCGGGCTTCTGCGGCGTGTAGTCGTAGGCGAACTTGCCCACCGCCAGCGAGAACTGCTCAGTGGCGTTCTCCTGACCATGCGCGCTGCCCACCTGGTACGACGAGACAAACACCGTCTGCATCACGAACTTCAGGTATTCCATCTGCGAACCGCCGGCCTTGCGCACGCTCAACGTGACTTTGTCGAAGTGCGTGCCGACCGCGCAGTGCTGGAACAGCACCGAGCTCGCTTTGTCCACATCCTTGGTGAAGTGGATGTCCTGAAGAGCCGCCCTGCCGGAACCGCCGCCGCCCGTCGCCGAGCCTACGGTCTGTGCGTGAACCACGCCCCAACTGAACGACGAGACTTCGATCTCCCCCGGGTGCTTCTCGTCGGTCGACTCACCGGCCACGGCCGGCGATTCAAATTTCAAAAACGCATCGTATGCCATATTTTCTCTTCCTTCGCTTGCAGCGTCCTCGACATCTTCTTCTCCGAGGTGTTACCTGCGTTGCGATAAAATGCACTCTTCACGCCAACCCGCGCCGCCTCCGGCAGCCACCGTAAACCTAACAAAACATGACGCATTGCATTCTTCTACCAGGCAGCTCCCCGCCCGCAATGCCTACTTCGTGGACAGAAAACCGTAAGCCCTGCAATTCGTGGACAGTTAGCCCCGTCGCGGGCGCGTTCACAGCACGACGAACAGTGTTCGCCAGTGTGCCAGTCGCACCCCGGGGCAGATCGGCACGCGGGATGGACCCCGCCCGCGACGCTCGGCCGGGAGCCGGAAAGGCCTGCGGTATCATGGGGTCAGGTCTATGCCAGTCTCAAGCCAGCCCGGGGTCGATGAGGCAGTCCTTGTCGCACAGGCTCGCGAGGGCGACGACAAAGCCTTCGCGGAGCTTGTCCGCCGTTATGAAGGCAAGATTTTCCGCCTGGCCCAGCACGTGACTCAAAACCGCGAAGATGCCGAAGACGTGCTGCAAGAGACGTTCATGAAGGCCTATGAACACCTGGACCAGTTCAAGGGCGATTCGAAATTCTATACCTGGATCGTGCGCATTGCGGTGAACCAGGCGCTAATGAAGCTCCGCCGGCGCAAGACCGACAAATCGGTTTCGCTCGACGAGACGATCGACACCGGGGAAGATACGCTGGTGCGAGAGATCGCAGCCTGGGACGAGGACCCCGAGCAGCGGTTTTCGCGCGACGAACTTGGCAACATCCTCGATACCGCGATCCAGAGCCTGGAGCCGCCTTATCGCTCCGTTTTCGTGTTGCGCGACATCGACGAACTCTCGACGGAGGAAACCGCCGAAGCGTTGAACCTCTCGGTGCCGGCCGTCAAAAGCCGGCTGTTGCGCGCACGGCTGCAACTGCGGGAGAAACTGACCCGCTATTTTAAACGCAAGGGAGACGACGCCTTTGCTTACCTGTAAAGACTTTCTGGCGGAGTTGAGCGATTACCTGGACGAATGCATCGACGCGGAGGTCCGCGCCAAGCTGGAGAAGCACATCACCGAGTGTCCCAACTGCTGGGTGATCGCCGATACGACCCGGAAGACCATACGGATCTACAGGGGGATGGACCCGTATCCCATCCCTACCGACGTCGAATCTCGGCTGATGCGGGCGCTCGAACGGAAAATGGCGGCCAGGCACAAATAGCCGTCATTTCACCGCGATCGTCACCCCGGTCTGGCTGCGTCGCGCCGTAATCGCGCCGGTTGCGTCCGGTGCGCCGATTTCCACGGTGATCGGAATGGCCGCTCCCGTCCGCGCATTCGGAGGAACTATCGCGTTGATTTGCGCCAGTCCGGCCACTCCGTTGCCTGCCGTACCCGCATAGAAGACCGGCGCCGACTGTCCATCGATGAGCACCCGGAAGCTGTCGTCCAGGAGCTTGTTCGGCCCCGTGGCAACTTCGCCGTCCGCCAGCGGTGTTCCGCTTGCCGGAAGCGCCAGTTGACCCATGCCGGTCGCGAAGATCTCGATCGCCGAGCCGCGCGGGGCCGGCGTCTTGGCTCCGTTTACGGTGACGGCTCCGGTAGCCGCGTCGAAATTGAGAACCGCAGCCTGTCCCTGGCCATTGCCCCCAAATGTGAACACCCCCGGGTCCGCGGCAATCGCGACTGCTTCGGTATAGTCGACGCTGTTGATGCCGTTGTTAACCGTGATTGTGACGACGGGCGGTGGCGAGGTGCCGATGCAGCCGCTGAGGCCGTCGGGAACAATCGCGTTTACCTGGCTTTCGGAAATCATGATCAGTGGGGCTTGCGTCGATCCGGTAGCACACGCGGCTGTGACATCTACCGCCACCCCGTACCCGGGCATCGTCGTCGGGTAGGTCAGGGTTGGGCCGGTCGGCGTTGCCGACACCACCGAGCTCGGTCCCAGATTCTGACCGAAAATCGAGATGATCCCGCGCGGCGAAATGGCGCTCTGTCCGACCGGCACCGGATTGGCGCTGTTGGGGGGCAATTGTGTCGCGCTGGGAAGATAGCTGGCCGCGTTGACCACCGACTGGACTGAGGGAAGCGCCGGGTCGGTGACGCTGAAAGTCACGCCCGCGCTCGTTGCCCCGCCGTTGCCGGGATTGTTGCCCGGCGCTCCGTTAATGACCGTGACCGTCCAATCCACACTGGCAACACTGGGCGCCGACATCGGCGGGGCGAGATAGGCCGCCGGTATGGTCGCCGTCAGAATTTGCCGGCTGACCCAAACCGTCGTCAACGGATAGTTGCTCCCGCCCGGCGGAGCCATGAACACCTTCGACGAACTCGGAAAGAAGTTGTCGCCATTCAAAGTGATCACCGGGTCCAGTGGTTTGACGGCGGGCGTGGCCGGAAACGCGGGCATCTTCGAGGGAAATATCGATGTGAGCTTGGGCGTGCCGGCAAAAGCGTTCAGAATGAAATTTACCGGATACGTTCCGTTGGCTGAATTTACCGCGCTGATGGTGACGGTCCCGGTATAAGGAATGGCATCCAGGGTGGCCAGGGTGGATGCATCCAGAGTGACCGATATCTTGACGTTGGAACCGGCGGCCGCCACCCCGCTCGTGGACGTGCTCGGCAGCCCACCGTTGTTCACGCGCAGCCAGTTGGCGGAGCCTTTGCCGACCGCCGTCGTGACGGTGAACGGCACGATGTCTCCCGTCGTCGATACGCTGAGTTCCGCGCTGGGGAGGGCTGGACAACCGGCGCCCGAACAACTGGTGTAGTTGAGCGTGATGGTGGGTGTAGTCTGCCCGGAAGCTAATGGGTCGAAGCCCGGTGTCGGCGATGTCACCAGCAACGAGGACGGTGGATTGGTAATGGCGAGCGTCACGTTCACCCTGGTCGAGTATCCGGGCGAAGTCGGATTCGTGACCGTAATTGTGGCCGAGTAACTGCCCGGGCTCAGGCTGGTCGGGTTCACCGTCACGGACATCGTCAAAGGCGACACGCCGCTGGTCGGTGTGACCGTGAGCCAGCCCACGGGCGTCGAACTGATCGCCACGGACATGACTGTCGCGTTGGGAACACTCGCCGGCAAAGTGGCCGTTAGTTTTCCCGCCGCGGGGAACTTTCCGCTGTTGACCAGATAGCTGAAGGTCAGCGATGTGGGGGATACGGTGGGGGCTTGCGCAAACGCAGACAAGCCGCACATCAACAGGGAGCCAAAAAGGGTGCCGGTCTTTCCAACCATTCCACTCATATCCCCTATATCGGAGATCACCGGGGAAAGCTTTAGATCCCGGCTGCAAACTGCCGCGGTGGTTCGTATTGATTTCGTCTTCAGACCTGCTTTTAAGGTGAATCTTCGGGCGCCGGCGGACACGGCGCGGGCGGTGCGGCTCCTGGCGAATGTGGATCGATGAGGATTTTTGGGGTCTGATTGAGGATTCAGGAGGGATTCAGGGACCGTAGCGTTTGGTCCCGGAACGTCGGGGTGGGTTGGAGCCGCGCCGCCTGCGTACTTTCTAGGGTCATCTCACTAAACACATCGGCGGACCCGGCGAAACCTATAGCCCTATGAAGGTTCTTTTTTGCGCGGTCGCCCCGGTTTCCTGCCGGTAGGGGCCCGCTTCGCCGCGGCCTTCTTCTTCCGGGACACCCCCAAAGCCGCTTCGAGCAACTGCTCCAGCACTCTCTTCTCTGCCGGAAGGATGACTTTGCCGAACTCGTCGGGCCGCTCGCCGGCAAGCTCCTGCATGCGTCGCATCCAAACCAGGGAGTTTCGTGCCGGGTGTTGGCCTACGCGGTCCAGCAGGCTGAGCGATTTCTCGAAATCGGGAATGCTGCGGTAGCAGCGCAGGGCATCCGGCGGGCTGCCGGCCTTCAGGTACTCCGCCGCCGCCGGTTCAAACTGCTTCAGCCCTTCCAGGCACTCCGCCACCAGCTTCGGCCGGGAGTCGGGCAACTGCCGCAGGATTTCGAGCGCCTGCCCATGGGATTTTGCCCGCATTAGCGAACGGATGGCGTTTTCGCGCAGTTTCTCGATGCGCGACTGCGCGTCCTGCGGAGCGAACAGGCTGTATAGGGCGGGCAGGATTTCCAGCAACAGCAGGTCGGGCACGCGGTCCATGATGTCTTCGAGTGCCGCGATCCAGCCCGCGGCGCGGGGCTGCAACTCCACCAGCAGCCAGGGCTCGACCTGATCCTTATTTCGGGCCAGGGCCGCCGCCAGCCGCACCAGCGAGCCGCTCTTTTCACTGCTGTAGTTGCGCTCGTACTCACCTACGTGCTCGATCAGATTGGCAAGCCCGGCTTTGTGGCCGAACATGGCGCTCCTCGCCGCTTCGCCGAACAGGTCGGCGCGCCCCAGTTCGGCCGGCAGGTGCACTTTGCGAAACGCCAGCGTGAAGGCCACTTGGCACAGGGTCATATGGGCCGACGCGCGCGTCGCCATATCGTCCACCGCAAACTGCGTGGCCATGCCCCCCAGCAGGGCCACCCCCTGCCGGGCCCGCGACCATGCCAGCGCCGGCTTCACATCCAGGAACTGCCGCGCATCGCTCTCGCAGAGACGGACACGCTCCTCGGGATCGAGCGACGCCTCTTCGAGGTTCTTGAGCAGCACGTCCGGAACCACCGGGTACACCGTTTCGCCGGCGAACGACAGCATTTCGCGAGTGTGTACCAGTGCGCGGTCGCCGGGGTTCACGTCCAGCCAGTAGAGACGTTCGGAAGGCCGGCTCAGTGCCACCCGAAGCTGGTCGATGGCCAGCCGTTTGCCAAGATCGTCCAATTCCACGCCCCGTCCGCGCTCGCGCGACTGGTAGACCCGGTCCAGCCAGCGGCCCGCCTCCAGCACACACACCGACTGGAAATCGAGACCCTTGGCCTCGAAGGTCGTCAACACGCGCTCGCGCACGCGCTCCGGTACGTAAGCCGGAATCTCCTCCCCCAGGGTGATCAGCGCCAAGCCTTCCCGCTCGGAAAACGCTTCCAGCAGCCGGTCCAGCTCGGGCCCCGGTTTGGCGGTGCACAGAATCACCTGGTCCCCGGTGTTTTCGTCGATCTCGGTCGCCGCCGGGCCGCCGGGCCGCTCGCTCTTGGCCAGCGCGCCGTAGAGATCCCACACCCGGTTCACCAGCGTGGCAATCAGCCGCGGGCTGCGCAGGTTCATCTGCAGCTTGAACTGCACGGGCGACATCATCCGGTAGTGGATGAGATCCTGGAACCAGCCCCATTCGAAATCGGTGGGCCGCACCGTTTGGGCTTCGTCTCCAGCCGCCAGAAAATGCGTGTTGCCGCCGAGGGCGGCGCCCAGCTCCACCACCGCCAGCGCCTCGATGGGCGTCAGGTCCTGCGCTTCGTCCAGGGCCACGCAGTCGAATTCCGCGAACGCCCCCGCGCCCTGCGCACGAATCCGCTGCACGGCCCGCCAGGCAAGGTCCAGTTCGCCGAAAAAGCGCTGCTCCACCGGCCGCGAATCGCGCCGCCGCAGCGTCTCGCACACTTCCATCACCGCCTCGGCGGCCGGCCGGCCGATCGCCCGCTCCCGCATCTCCCGATACTGGCGCACCGTGATGCGCCGATCCGGAAAAGCGGCGAAACGCCCCACCGCGAACGGAAACAGCGCCCCGAACAGGTGCGCGTGCATTTCGTCGTACAGACCCGGCCTCTCGCTGGCCCAGGGACCGACAATGGTCGTCGAGAAACCCGCAATCTCTTTAACAAACGCATTCCGCGTGTGGCGGACGGCCTCGAACGGCGCATCGCATTCGAGCAACTGCCGCAAAAACTGCGCATACGTGATCACGTGAAAGTGCTTGTGCCCGGGCGCGAACTTGTCGAAGTGCTCGCGCGCCAGCGCCGCCAGTTCCGCGGAGTAAGTAATGTAGAGCACCGACGCACGCCCCGCCAGGTCAGAGGCGTGCCACAGCGCGGTCGTCTTGCCCGACCCCGGAAACCCTTTGATGATGCGCACCTTCTGCCGTGCGTCCGCAAACCGCGCCTGGGCCTGCGTCCACGGTGCCGGCACATAGTCCTCCTGACGCAGTTCCTTCACGCCGATGGGGAGATAGTGCTCGGCCAGCGATTGCGGCGCGAGTGGCCGATGATCGTCATGATGGCGGATGTCGCGCAGAAATACCGACCCCTCGGGGCAGGATTCGAACTCCTGCGCCGCCTTCAGGGGCACCGCGCCCCGGGGCGCCCACCACGCATAGAAATGCTTGCCATGATTGCCGCCCAGCGGTGACCGCCGCCATCCCCGGTTCTCGCCCTGCGTCGGCTTGTATTGCGGCCGGCTCATGTCCACCAGCAGGCGCTGCAACAGCAGAGCGGCCCGCCGTCCCACCGTGCTCGCCCGGTTCTCCTCCATCTTCTCGAGAAAATCCTGGTGGCAGAACAGCGCATTGCCGATTCGGGCCGGCGGGGAGTCGAGCGCGAACATTTCCTGTGCTTCGGGACGGCGTGCCATGAGAGTGAATTCCAGTCTAAGCACAAAGCGCGAGCCGCTCAAGCCGGACACCGCCGGTTCCCGCCGGCTCGCGCCCCTGCGGCCTTCGTTGCAGCCGGACGCTCCTTGGTGATATCGTCTCCTCAGCTTCGCCGCTCGCCGGTGTGCGCGGCCTGATCGCAGCGGGTTCGCATCCATGATCGCAACTGCCCTCGTGCTTCTCCTCTCGCCTCAGCTTTTGCTCGCGCAGCCGCTGTTCGCCAAACGATGTGCCGCCTGTCACGGTGACGACGCGCGCGGCACCGCGCAAGGGCCGGGCCTCGCCATGAATCCGCGAGTGGCCGAACAGTCGGTCGAGCAGCTCCGCGCGTATCTGGAGCGCGGCAATCCCGCCGCCGGCATGCCGTCCTTCGCCGACCTGCCCGCCGCCGAACTGGCTTCCCTCGCCCGGTATCTCCGCGGCATCAATGTGGAAACCATCGTGGCACCCGCGGGCGGCGAGCCCGCTCGAAAAATCACCTGGGACGCGCCCCAGCCCGGCGACTGGCCCACTTACAACGGAAACGATTCCGGAAACCGTTACAGTCCGCTCCACGAGATCACCACTGCCAACGTGTCCTCGCTCAAGCTGAAATGGGTGTTCCCCCTTCCGTACTTTGGCCTCGAAGTGACCCCGCTTGCCGCCGGCGGCGTACTCTATGTGACCGGCCCGAACCAGGTCTTCGCTCTCGACGCGCTCACCGGCAATCCGATCTGGCAGTATTCGCGCCCCGCCAGCACCGGTATGGCCGGCGATGCGCGCCTCGGCACCAACCGCGGCGTGGCGATCCTGCGCGACAAGCTCTTCTTCGTTACCGACAATGCCCACTTGCTCGCGCTGGACCGCGCCACCGGTAAGTTGCTGTGGGAAACTGTCATGGCCCCTGCCATGCCGCCCGCCGAGCACCATTATTACGGGGGGACCATGGCGCCGCTCGTCGTCAACGATACCGTCATCGCCGGTGTCTCCGGGGCCGACCAGGGCATACGAGGCTTCGTGGCTGCTTTCCAGTCCGATACCGGCGCCCTGGTGTGGCGGCACTGGACCGTACCGCGCCGCGGCGAGCCCGGCATCGAAACCTGGCGCGGCAAAGAGCCGCTTACCGGCGGCGGTTCCACCTGGCTCACCGGCTCTTACGACCCATCGTCCAGCACCCTCTACTGGGCCACCGGGAATCCGTGGCCCGATGGCAACGATCGCGACCGCCCCGGCGATAACCTCTACACCAACTGTGTCCTCGCGCTCGACGCCCGAACCGGCAAGCTCAAGTGGCACTACCAGTTCACCCCCCACGACGTGAAGGATCGCGACGCCACCGAACCCAACGTATTGGTCGATATCGACTATCGTGGCAAACCCGCCAGGCTCCTGCTGCACGCCGATCGCAACGGCTTCTTTTACGTGCTCGACCGGACCACCGGCGAACTGCTCCTCGCCAAACCCTTCCTGCGGCGCGTGGACTGGGCGTCGCACATCGGACGCGACGGCCGGCCCGTTGTGACGGACCCTCGCGGCTGCCCCAGCGACGCCGCCAATTGGGACTCCACCGCGTTCTCTCCCGCCACCCGGCTTTACTATTTCCTGGCGCTCGAAGAGTGCATCGGCAAGCCCACCGGCTACCCCGATCAGACCGGCCAGCGCTTCCTGCGCGCCGTCAACATCGATACCGGCGAGATCGCCTGGGAGGTGGCCCAACCCGGCCCCGCCCGCGCCAAAACCTGGAGCGGCGTTCTCGCCACGGCGGGAGGCCTGCTCTTCTACGGCCGCCCAAACGGCGGCTTTTCGGCCGCGGACCAGCGGACCGGCCACGCCCTGTGGCACTTCCCCACCAACGTCCGCATGAAAGCCTCGCCCATGACTTTCACCGTTGCCGGCCGGCAATACGTCGCTGTGGCCGCCGGTCCGAATATCCTCTGCTTCGGTCTCTGATCGCCGAAGCCTCCGGTGCGAGTCCGCACCCATCGCGCCTCTGCTACCGTATCTCCATGCCACCGACTTGCGTTCTGATCACGCACCGCGACGCGCACCAGGGAAAGCAGGGTCTCACGTATTTCGAGGGGATCTCCGCGCAGACCGCCGGTTCCGAGCGGCTGTGCCTGCATCTCGTCGTGATCCCGCCGCTGGCCCGTGCCAAGCCTCATCTCCATCAGAACCACGAGAGCGCCGTCTATGTGCTGTCCGGTGAGGCCGGCATGTGGTACGGCGACGGGCTTCGCGAGCACGTCTGGATGCACACCGGGGATTTTGTTTACATCCCCGCCAATGTCCCCCACCTGCCGTACAACCCGAGCGACATAGTGCCTTGCCAGGGTCTGATCGCGCGTACCGATCCTGACGAGCAGGAAAGCGTGACACTCCTGTCAATCCCCGATCCCGGGATCGCTGGCTGAACATCCTCCATCCGGGAGATGCCGTAGCACACCCTCGGTGCGGTGCATCGGAGATGACGATCGCCATGCCGGATCTTCCCGCCCGGTTCCCCCGCCGGGCTCGCATCGGTCCTCGAGGTTCTTTTCGCACCTTTCGAATGCTTTCCAACCAGGTGTGGCCTGTGCCGTGCACCACTCCTCACTTTCATGGCGGCGAGGAAAATCTGACTGGCAGAGATATGCAATCCCAAGAGACACCGGTACGAGACGATACCGGCCGCGAGGACCCGCAGCACGAGAAACCGAATGAGGAGAAACCGGCCAATCCGCCTGGGCCCGAGAGCCCGCCGCGTTCCCGTCGCCGCTTTCTCATTCCGCTCGCGCTCGTGGTGCTGGCGGCCGCCGGCTACCTTGTCTGGCGGATCTGGTTCGCCTCACCCGGCCTGCCCGACAACATCATCGCGGTCAGCGGGCGTATCGAAGGCGATGTGGCGTCGATTGCGCCGCGCGTCGGCGGGCGGGTGCTCGAGTTGCACTACCGCGAGGGCGACAGCGTGCAGGCCGGCGATGTCATCGGCGTGTTGAGCGACGAGCAGATCCGCGCGCGTGAGGACCAGGCGCGCGCGGCGGTAAATGTGGCCGAAGCCAGGGCACAGGCAGCGCGCGAGCAGATCTCCGTGCTCGAGCAGCAGCTTCAGCAGTACCGCATCCAAACGGAACAGGCACGGGCCGAGTCCGCCGGCCAGGTGAGTCAGGCGCAGGCCCAAACCGAGGCCGCTCGCGCCAATCTCGCCCAGGCGAAAGCGGCCAGCCAGATCGCCGAGTTTGACAAGAACGCCTACCAGCGGCTGGCGAAAACAGGAGCCGCTTCCGAACGTCAGGCCCGCCAGGCCACTGCCACTGCGGAACAACGCGCCGCCGAGGTGACGGCGGCCGAGCGGCAGGTAGACGCCGCCCAAGGCGCCCTCGCCGCCGCCCGCGCGAACCTCGCCAACCCCAGCCTTCGCGCGGCCCAGGTAGCCATGGTCCGCCGCCAGATCGCTCAACAGCGTGCCGAGGTGGTCAGCGGCGAGGCTTCCGTCGCTCAGGCTCGTGGACAGCTTCAGGAAGCCCAGGCGAATCGCCAGGACCTGATCGTGCGCGCGCCGTTCAGCGGCGCGATCGCCACGCGGACCGCCGAACCGGGAGAAGTGGTCACCGCCGGCACGCCGCTGGTGACCATCGTCGATCTGACGAAGGTCTATCTGAAAGGCTACGTGCCCGAAGGGGAAATCGGCAGGGTCAAAGCGCAGCAACCCGCGCGCGTGTATCTCGATTCCAACCCCAACGTGCCCGTTCCGGCCCACGTTTCGCGCATCGCGCCGCAGGCCACGTTTACACCGGAAAACACCTACTTCCGCAACGAGCGTGTCAAGCAGGTGGTGGAAATCCGGCTCCAGCTCGAAGGCGCTTCCGGCTTCGCCAAGCCGGGCATGCCCGCCGATGGGGAGATCCTGGTGCAGGGCACCACCTGGCCGCCGAACACGGGCCGGCCGTCATGATCGCCGCCGGCCGCGAGTCAGCCGCGGAAAATGGCCATCGCCAGGCACCACAACGGCCGGCCATCCGCGCCGTCCAACTGGTGAAGCGATATGGCGACATTGAAGCCGTCCGCGGCATCGATCTCGATATCGCGCCCGGCGAGATTTTCGGGCTGATCGGCCCCGATGGCGCCGGCAAAACCTCCACCTTCCAGATCCTCGCCGGCGTGATGGAAGCGACGAGCGGCTCCACCGGGATCTTCGGAAAACCCGCGCGCGAAGCGCGAACCGAAACCGGTTACCTCACTCAGGCCTTCAGCCTCTACCCCGACCTGACGGTGTGGGAGAACCTGCGCTACGTCGGCGATCTGCGCCGCGTCGCGCCTTCCGACATCGAAACGCGCGGCCGGCAATACCTCCAGATGTTCGATCTCGATCGCTTCCGCACCCGCCTCGCGGGGCGCCTCAGCGGTGGCATGAAACAGAAGCTCTCGCTAGCCTGCGCCCTGGTGCCCAAACCCCGCGTGCTGCTCCTCGATGAGCCCACCACCGGCGTCGATCCCGTTTCTCGCCGCCAGTTTTGGGACGCGCTCGCCCATCTCTCCGCCGGCGGCCTCACCATCCTGGTCGCCACCCCCTACCTGGACGAGGCCGAGCGCTGCCATCGCGTGGCCCTGATGTACCAGGGCACGCTCCAGCAGGTGGGCACACCGGCCGAACTGCGCGACGCCCTCGGCGCCAGACGGCTGGAACTGCGCACCCCGCGGCTCCGGGAGGCGGAGAAGATCATTGACCGCCTCATCGGCCCCGACCGCCCGATTCTCGATGTCCAGCGTTTCGGCGACCGGCTCGATCTTCTGGTTCGCGATCCGCAGACCGCCGAACGTACCCTGCAACGCGAACTGAACGGCGCCGGCGTTCCGCCGGGCGAGTTCCAAACCGACGACCCCACCCTCGAAAACGTCTTCGTGGCGCGCCTGCGCAGCCTCGGTCAGTCGATCCAGGAGAAGCCTTTCCCCGCTCGCCGCACCGGTCCCCGCGGGCACGAAGACGTGGCCATCGGCGCCACCAACCTGGAGCGCCGGTTCGGTGACTTCGTCGCCGTGAAGCAGGTCAACCTCACCATCCGCTATGGCGAAATCTACGGACTGCTCGGCGCCAACGGCGCCGGCAAAACCACCACCATCAAAATGCTCTGCGGCTTGCTCGATCCCTCCGCGGGCGAGGTGCGGCTCGCCGGGCGGCCCCCCAACGACAGCGGAAACGTTCGCCGCCAGATCGGCTACATGTCGCAGAAATTCTCGCTCTACGACGATCTCTCCATTCAGGAAAACCTCGACTTCTTCGCCGGTGTATACGGCGTTCCCGATCGCGAGCGCGACGAAAAGCGGCGCTGGGTGCTCGCCTTTTCCGGCCTCGAGGGAAAGCAGCACCAGGTGACCGGCAGCCTCCCCGGTGGTTGGAAGCAGCGCGTGGCGTTCGGTGCGGCGATCATGCACGAACCCGGCATTCTCTTCCTCGATGAACCCACCTCCGGCGTGGATCCCCTGGCCCGGCGCGCCTTCTGGAGAATGATCAACAGCCTGGCCGATGCCGGCACCGCCATTCTGGTAACCACCCATTACCTGGAAGAATCGGAACAGTGCAATCGCCTCGGCCTCATGGTCGCGGGCGAACTGGTCGCGGAGGGAACTCCCTCCAGCCTCAAGAGCGCGCAAAAAGGGCACCTGCTCGAGTTCCTCGTGGATCAGCCGCAGCGTGCCACCGACCTGCTGAAGCAAGCCTCCGAAGGATGGCGCGTTTCCCTGTTCGGCGACCGCCTCCACGTCATCACCGACGAATCCGCCGACGCAGGCGCGCGTTCCACCCGCCGCACTCTCGAATCGCACGGCATTCGCGTCCTCGATGTGCGGGAGGGGCGGTTTTCCATGGAAGACGTCTTCATCGGAGTGGTGGAGCAGGCGGCGCTCCACGGCAAGGTGGCTCGTGAGGAGTAGCCGCAAGCCATGAGAAGGATCCTCGCCCAGACGCGCAAAGAGCTGAGCCAACTGGTGCGCGACTGGCGCACGCTCGGGCTCGCCCTGGTGTTGCCTGTGGTCCTGCTCATCCTGATGTCCACCGCCATTTCCTTCACGGCCACCAATCTGCCCATCGTGGTCCAGGACCTGGACGACTCGCCGGCTTCGCGCGCCTACATCGAAGCGTTTCGCGGCTCCCTCACCTTCTATGTGGTGCCCTGGCCGCCCGACCGCCGGCCCGAGGAGGCCCTCATCGCCAACCTCGCGCGGGCGGCGCTCCTCATCCCCCCGCACTTCGGCCGCAACCTCGCGCGCGGCATCGCCGCCCCCGTGCAGTTGCTGGTGGATGCTTCCGATGCCAATACCGCCCGCCTCATTGCCGGAGGCGCCGGCGGAATCACCTCGGCCTTCGACCGTCAGGTTTTGCAGGCCGCGCCCGTCCAGCCCGTAAGCGCCGCCATCCGGCTCTGGTACAACCCCGGACGGTCGTCCAAAAAGTTCTTCGGCCCTGGGATCTTCGTGCTCGGCCTCTCCATGTTTCCGCCGCTGTTGGCATCCCTCGCCATGGCCAAAGAAGCGGAGCAACGCACCATTCTCCAGGTCTACGTCTCCAGTATCTCGGCCCATGAATTCCTGCTCGGAAAGGTGTTCGCGTTCATGGCCGTCTCGGCCGCCGAATGCATTGCCATGCTGATTCTGCTGTTCACCTACTTCGGCCTGGGTTTTGCCGGCGACCCCCTGCCGTTCCTCATCGGCACGGTCCTCTACGCCTTCTGCGTGGCCTCCTTCGGCACCATGGTCGGCGCCGCCATCCCCAGCCAGGTTGCCGCCATCCAGGCCGTTGCGTTCGGTGGCTTTTTGCTGGTCTTCCTCCTCTCCGGACTCATGTTTCCCATCGAGAACATTCCGGCGGGAATCCGCTGGATCTCCAACTTCGTCTGGGGCAAGTACTACATCGAAATCGTGCGCGACGCCCTGCTGGTCGGCGGCGGCTGGTTCGCCACCTGGTCTAAGGTGTTGATCATCGGGGTCATCGGCGCCATCTTCTACGGGTTGGCCTGGCTGAGGATGCGCCGCATGCAACTCAGGGCATGATGACCGGCCTCCGCTCGATCTTCGGCCACCGCATGCGGGCCCTGGTCCGCAAGGAATTCGCGCAGATCCGCCGCGACCGGCGCCTGGCCATCTCGCTGATCTTCCCGCCCACCCTGCAATTGCTGCTGCTGGGCTTTGCGCTCAGCACCTCCGTGGCCGACCTCAAACTGGGCGTCGTGGACGAAAGCCGCTCGCAGTCGAGTCGCGACCTGATCGCCGCCCTCACCGAAAGCCGGAGCTTCCGCCTGGCGGGCTACTACCCCTCCACCGCGGTGATGACCCAGGCACTCGGCAGCAACCGCATCGACGCGGGCCTGGTGATCCCCAACGACTATGAGCGCAACCTGGTCCGCGGCCGTCCCACCACCACCCAGTTCCTGCTGAATGCCATGAACGCCTACACCGCGGCCATCGCCCAAGGCTACGCGCAGGGCGTGATTCAGGCGTATAACGCCCAATTGCGCGGCGAAGGACTGTCGGCGGCGCCACCGCCGGGCGCGCCTCGGGCCGGCCGCACCGGCACGGTCACCCTCTACCCCGCCTATCTGTACAATCCGGGCTTGCAGGATTCCTGGTTCATCGTGACCGGCGTTTTCGGGCTGCTCCTCATCCTCAACAGCTCGCTGGTGGCCGCCGCGGCCATGGTCCGCGAGCGCGAGGCCGGCACCATCGAACAGTTGCTCATGTCGCCCGCTTCCACTTCGGAAATCCTGTTCGCCAAGATCGCCCCGCTCTTCGTCCTGCTGTTTCTGATGTCGCTGCTGGCGGTCGCGGTTATGAAACTGGCGTTCGGCGTGCCCTTCCGCGGCAATCTGCCGCTGGTGCTCTTCGGCGCCGCTCTCTGCATTCTCTCGGGCATCAGCCTGGGCACGGTGAATGCCACGTTTTCCAAGTCGGCGATGCAGGCCCAGTTGACCGTCTTCTTCGTCAACCCGCCGCTCAACGCGACCGCCGGAGCGTTGAACCCCGTCGAAGCCATGCCCCGCTGGTTGCAGCCGCTCACCGTGCTCAACCCGATCCATCATTTTGCCGTCATCGCGCGGGGCAGCTTGCTGAAAGGCAGCGGTTTTGCGGAACTCTGGCCCAATTTTCTGGGCTTGCTCGCCTTTACGCTCGTGCTGGGCCTGCTGAGCATGTGGCGTTTTCGGAGACAACTGGCTTCGTGAGCAGGAACAAAACACATGACAACAGCAGAACGATTCCTACTGCCGCTGCGCCCGGTGCTTGTGCTGATAGCGGCGGGCTGCGCCTTCGGCCAGATCGGGGGCCCTTCGGGTCAATCCCAGTCCACGCGCGCCGCCCAACTGCCCCTTTCCGGCCGAAGCGCGCAGGCCGGCTCCGTCAACGCCACCGCGGCTCCGGTACCGGGAGCCACCACCAGCGTGAATACCATCAACCCGCGTGTCCAGGTGCAAGGCATGTACACCGGAAGCTCCCGCGGCACGGCGCCGTTTTCGGGCAAACTCACCTTGCGCGAAGCCATCCAACGCGGCTTGCGCGATAACCTCGGTGCGCTGAGCGTCTCCAATCAGGTCGCCCAGGCGCGCGGCATCGCCCGCGCCGCCCGCAGCGTTCTCCTCCCCAATGTGAACAGCCATCTCTCCGAGACCTTGCAACAACTGAATCTCCAGGCGAGCGGTTTCCGGATCGCCGGTCCCGCCTTTGCCGGCTTCCGCATTCCCACCGTAGTCGGTCCCTTCAACTACTTCGACCTGCGCGCCGCCCTGTCCCAGACCGTGGCCGACCTGACCGCGACTAACAACTATCGCGCCGCCCAACTGCAATGGCAGGCCGCCCGCTTCGCCGACCGCGACGCCCGCGACCTGGTCGTATTCGGCGTGGCCGGCGCCTATCTCCAGGCCATCGCGGCCTCGGCCCGCGTGCAGTCGGCGCAGGCGCAATTGCACACCGCCGATGCGCTCTACCGGCAGACCTCCGACCGGCGCCAGGTGGGCCTGGTGGCGCAAGTGGACGTGAACCGCAGCCGCGTCGAGATGCTGACCCAGCGGCAGCGCCTGCTCACTCTCCAGAACGATTTCGCGAAGCAGAAAATCAACCTGGCGCGGATGACCGGCCTGCCGCCCGATGACCACTACGAACTCGCCGACGATGTGCCGTTCTCGGCCGCCCCTCCGATCGTGGAAGACGAGGCCATCGTCCAGGCCGCCAGGGAGCGGGCGGACCTGCGCTCCGCCGAAGCGCAGGTCCAGGCCGCCGGGCGCGCCCTGGCCGCCGCCCGCGCCGAACGCCTGCCTTCGCTGGCACTCACTGCCGACTACGGCGCCATCGGCGTCAACCCCGCGCAGGCGCACGGCACGTTCGCCATCGTCGGGACTCTGCGCGTGCCGGTCTGGCAAGGCGGCCGCATTCAAGGCGACATCGAGCAGGCATCGGCGACCCTGGCACAACGGCGGGCCGAGTTGGAAGACCTTCAGGCCCAGGTGGAGGCGGAGGTGCGAACCGCTTATCTCGACCTGGAGGCCGCCGCCAGCCAGGTGGCCGTCGCGCGCGACAACATTCAGGTGGCCACCCAGAACCTCGAACTGTCGCGACAGCGCTTCGACGCCGGCGTCGCCGACAATCTCGAAGTGATTCGATCCCAGGAGGCCCTGGCCGGAGCTGATCTCGACAACATCAACGCCGTGTTCGCCCACAATCTGGCCAAGCTCGGTCTGGCCCGCGCGATGGGCCGGACATCAGGCGATCTTTCGCCATTCCTCCAGGCCCGCCCCCGATAGCCGGCACCCCTCGCGGACACCCCAAACGACTCGCCGCAACAGCGTTACCACGCTGAAAGGACTGTAGTACTCTTTCCGGGCACCCCCGCTTCCGCACGCAAACGCCGGTGGTATTGTAACTGCTAGGGGGCCGGTCCCAGTTCGCGGACCGGAACTGAAAAATGTCTCATCACTCAGCTCTTTTCGTTCCATGGATCGCGGCGGGGATGGTGGCCGGCCTGGGCGCGCAGACCGGACACGACGCGTCGAAGCCGCAGCTTACCGCGCGCGAGTTGTTCTACAAACCGGTCAAAGCCACGCCGGCCACACCCGAAAATCCGCCTCCGAAAACCGCCTCGAAAAGCATCGCGAGAGCCAAACAACAGGCCGCGGTCGAGCCGCCGCGCGAACCGGCCAGACACGCCGTCCCGCCCCCGCAGGTCAATCTGCCGGGCGGCGCCAGCATCATCAAGGCCGCTGCCGGACCGCCCCTCGGCTTGAAATACTCCATCGTCAAAACCGTAAACAAGCACCCCGTGGGCGAGGTCTCCGCCGATTCCTCCTTTCAAACCGGCGACGGCCTTCAGTTGCGCGTGGAAACCAACTCGCCCGGTTATCTCTACGTGGTGAATCAGGGCTCGAGCGGCACCTGGAAGCCCATGTTCCCTTCCCCCGAAATTGCCGGCGGCAACAACCATATCGAGGGATTTCACACCATCACCCTGCCCAGCGGCCAGCACCAGATGACCTTCGACCAGCACCCCGGCGTCGAGAACCTGTTCCTGGTCTTCTCGCGCGAACCCGTCGCCGATCTGGAAGATCTCATCTACTCGCTCCAGGACAAGATGAAGCCCGCCGCGCAACCCCAGCCCCAACCGGGCAGTACCGGCAAGGACAAGGTCGTGATGGCCATGGCCAATATCGACGATTCCATGGTGGGCCGCTTCCGTCAGACTTACTCGCGCGACCTGGTGATTGAAAGCGTGACCCCCGACACGGTGGATTCGAGCGCCGCCCGCAAGGAAACCGCCGTCTACGTCGTCAATCCCACCGGCGCCCCCGATTCGCGCCTGGTCGCCGATCTCAAGCTGAGGCACCAATGACGCGCGCCTGCCTCCTCCTGCTCCTGGCAGCGCCTCTCGCGGTTCCCCAGAGCCGCACCATGACACGAGGCCGGCACCGCATGGAGATCACCCTGGAGCGGCTGGAGAGCGGCGCCTGGCGCCAGATCGATCCCGGGCTCATGCTGGCCCAGGACGATCGCGTGCGCTTCCGCTACAAAACCAATTTCGACGGCTACCTGTACGTTACCAACCTCAGCAGTTCCGGCAACTACCAGCAACTGTTCCCCGGACCCCAGGCGGGCGAGGACAACCAAGTGTCCGCCGGAAAAGAGTACCTGGTACCGGCCACGTCCACCGTGTTTCGCGTTACCGGGCCCGCCGGATACGAGACCGTCTACTGGCTGGTCACCCCGGCGCGCATCAAAGAGGGTACGCCGCACCTTCCCAAACTCCCGCCCAACACCAAGGCTCCGGCGCCCATCCACATCACGCCGCGTTGCGACGACACCATCCTTCGCGCACGAGGCGATTGCGTGGATTCCTCCGCCGGCCTCAAGTTGGTGCCCCGCGACGTAGACCTGCCCCAGGGCCTCGCCACCGCGGCCGGAAAGAGCCCCCGCGATCTGCTCTTCCTGCGCCAGGAAGAGAAGTCGGTAATCTCTTCGCCCGACCCGCTGTCCGGTCCGGTGATCTACGAGTTTCGTCTGGCGCACCGGTGAACGACATGCGATCCAAAGGCATTGCCCTCCCGCTTCTGTGCCTCATGACGGCGGCCGCCCAGCAGCAGCAGCCACCGCCGCGGCAGCAGCAGCCACCGCCGCGGCAGCAGCAGCGCGATCTCACCATCGACCAGATCGACCGTCAGGCCGCGCCGCCCGAAGCCATCCACATCCCGCGAAGCTACGCCGTCATCATCGGCATCTCCCACTACCAAAAGCTGCCCGCATCGCAACAGCTCAACTTCGCCGAACGGGACGCCCAATCCATTCGCACCGTCCTGATCAGCACCGAGGGTGGTAACTTCAAGGCCGAGAACGTCCACGTGCTGACCGGCGACCAGGCCACCCTGGCCAACATGCGGCGCGAAATCGATACCTGGCTGCCCTCGGTCGCCAAGGAAGGCGACCGCGTGCTCATTTACTTTGCCGGTCACGGCTTCCTTTACCACGGCAAGGGCTACCTGGCGCCCACCGATTTCGATACCGGCCGCGTGGCCGAAACCGGCTATCCCATGGACGAACTCGGTTCCGTCATCGGCGGCAAGATCCAGGCCACCTCGAAGATCCTCCTGACCGATGCCTGTCACAGCGGATTCATTACCCCGGAAGACATCCAGAGCATCAACCGCACCCTGACTAACTTGAACCAATCCCTGTTTTCCCTCACTGCCAGCCGCGATCGGGAAGTCTCTTACGAGAGCCCCGAACTTCAGGGCGGACACGGCGTGTTCACTTACTATGTGGTCGAAGGCCTCGCCGGCGCGGCCGATACCAATCACGACGGCAAAGTCACGGCCGACGAGTTGGGCGAGTATGTGCGCGTCCAGGTTCGCGAAGCCACCGGCGGCAAGCAGACACCCACTTCGGAGCGCGGCAGTTACGATCCGCAGATGTTCCTCTCCTACGTGCCCGGCAACGTGAAACTGGCCAAGCCCCCCGCGCCCGAGTTCGGCACCCTGGTCTTCGAAGCCAATATGGATGAGGTGGAGGTGTTTCTGGATGGTAAGTCCATCGGCGTCCTCTCCAATGACCAGAAACAACTGCGCATGCCCGGACTTCAGCCCGGTGAACACACCATCAAGGGCGTACGGATGGGTTACGAGCCCGATGGACCGCGGCCGGAGATGGTCTACCCGGGTCAGGACTCCACCGTCACCATCAAGATCCTGATTCCCCGGCGGCGCAGCAAGGCCGCTGCCGATGAGTTGGACAAGGGCATCGAAATCTATCAGAAGGCCCGCGACCAGGGCTCTTATCATCGGGCCATCGAGCATCTGCAGAATGCGCTGAAACTGGACTCCACGTACAGCCAGGCGGCCTATTATCTCGGATCCACTTACAACGCGCTCTTCGATGAAACCAGGGCGGAGGAGTATTTCAAGCAGGCGATCGCCATCGATCCGGACTATCTTCAGGCGCGCGCCACTTACGCCGGCATGCTCCTCGACATCGGCAACGTCGATGAAGCCATTCGCCAGATCAATGCCGTCTTGACGCGCCAGCCCCATTACGCGCTGGCCCTCACCATGCAGGCGCAGGCATACCGCTTCAAAGCGCTGTATCCCGATTCCATCAAGTCCGCGCGCGAAGCGATCCGGCTCGCTCCACGCAATGCCGAGCCGCATCTCTGGCTGGGCGACAGCCTGCGGCTGAGCGGTAAGTGCGACCAGGCCAGGACGGAGTACGCGGAGTATCTCAAGCTGAGTAACTTCGACAGCGGCCTGACCGGCCAGTTGAATTACTTCGTCATCGGCTCCCTGTTCGGCCTCGGGAAACGGAAAAGGGCCAGCCAGCAGGACATCTGGAAGGACCTCCGCAGCCTCACCTATTTCGGCCTCTGCGACTGCGACAAAAACAAGGACCCCGAACTCGACAAGGCCATCGACTATTGCCAGAAGGCTTTGGTCTATGATCCGGGCGATCCCTATGCCCACTTCGCCCTCGGCGTGGCCTACATGAACCGCGCCAACCGCGACGGCAACGAAGGTGACCTGCATCCGGCGGCGGTCCACCTGAAGAAGGTCATCGAAATCAACCCCGACCTGGAGCAGGCCCCGATTGCGAAGAGAGACCTGGCCACCATCCAGAAATATTTCGCCAGCCACTGAACCCCGCCTGCACTATAATCGCCCTCATGCTTCGTTCCCTCCTTCTGCTTCTCCTGGCCTCCGCCATGTCCGCCCAAAACGGGGAGATCCGCCAGATCCTGAAGGAATCCGAAGCCGCCTGGAATCGCGGCGACCTGGCGACGTTCGCGTCATACTATGAGGACTCCCCGGAAACCACCTTCATCGGCCGCGAAGTGACCCACGGCGGTCCCAAGGAGATCCTGGCGCGCTATCGCAAGTCCTATCCCACCCGCGAGGCGATGGGAACCCTCGCCTTTTCCGAGATTGCCGTGCGCCCGTTGGCCGAGGGCGTGGCGCTGGCCTCCGGCAAATACCACCTCCGGCGCGACTCCGCCGCCGGCGGAGACAGTACCGGCCGGTTCACGTTAATCCTGCGCCGCACGCCAGCGGGGTGGAAGATCATCCACGATCATTCCAGCTAGCCCCGCGCCGCGATTCGCCCCCTGGCCGCCCGAAGTTGCCCCCCTCCGGTTGCGGAGATCCGGATCTCGATCTCCTCGGCTGGCCCCCTGCGTGCAAGTATTGTATCGATTCGAAACGAGGAGGGCCCCCCATGGCCAAGGGTTTTGTCGCCATAAGCGTGGAACGCTGCAAGGGTTGCGGTTTCTGCGTAGAATTCTGCCCCACTACCGTCTTGTCACTCTCATCTGCTTTTAATTCAAAAGGTTATCATCCACCGCACGTGGTCGCCGCAGAGAAATGCTCGGGCTGCGACCTCTGCGGTATGTATTGTCCCGACTTTGCCATCTTCGGAGCACGCCATGCACGCTGATCCCAAGGGTGTCTTAACGGGTGTCCATTTTCTCGACGGCGACCATGCCTGCTGTGAGGGAACGCTCGCAGCCGGTGCGCGATTTGCCGCAGGATATCCGATCACGCCCTCGACCGAGGTCGTCGAACGTTTTGCCGCCCGCATCCCTACCGTGGGCGGCGTCTTTATTCAAATGGAGGATGAGCTGGCCGCATCCATCGCCATCCAGGGCGCCGTCTGGGGTGGGGCCAAGGCTTTCACGGTCACCTCCGGCCCCGGCTTCTCGCTCATGATGGAGCACATCGGCTACGCCGCCATGACCGAAACGCCCTGCGTTTTCGTCGATGTGCAGCGCGGCGGACCTTCCACCGGCCTGCCCACCCTGCCGGCCCAGTCCGATATGATGCAGGCCCGCTGGGGCTCGCACGGGGATTACGGCATCGTCGCCCTCTGCCCCAACTCGCCCCAGGAGTGCTTCGATCTCACCATCACCGGATTCAACCTGGCCGAGGAATTTCGCGTGCCCGTCATGATGATGCTGGATGAATGTGTGGGGCATATGACGGAGAAGGTCGTCATCCCCGAATCGGGTGCCATTTCGATTACCCCGCGCCGCTTCACCAGCCGCCCTCCCGCCGGGTTCCGCCTGTATGAGCCGCGCGAAGATCTCGTGCCCGACATGGTGAAGGCCGGCGACGGCTACCGCTTCCACGTCACCGGCCTCACCCACGATGAACGCGGCTACCCCAGCATGAACGTCGAAACCCAGGACCGCACGGTGCGGCGCCTGCAGGACAAGCTCACGCCCCTTGCCGGCGAGCGGGCGCTCTTCGAGGCCGATGGCCTGGACGATGCCGACGTAGTGGTCGTCTCCTACGGCATCACCTCGCGGGTGGCCCAGCGGGCGCTGCAAATGGCCCGTGCCCGCGGCGTCAAGGCCGGCAAGTTCCGCATCATTTCGGCATGGCCCTTTCCCGCGCCGCACATCGCCGCCATCGCCTCCCACGTCAAGGCCTTGGTGGTGCCCGAAATGAACCTGGGCCAGATGGTGACCGAAGTCGCCCGGGCCGCCGCCGGTAACGCCGCCGTCATTCCCGTCTCCCACGCCGGCGGCGGCGTGCACACTCCCGAAGTCATTCTGAACGCCATTATGGAGGCAGCGCGATGAACGAAGCCACGCTCGAAGTCCCCTACGAAATCCCCGAGGACGCCTCCAACCCCGTCGAGCCGTTCCTCCGCATGGACCGCATGCCCCACATCTGGTGCCCCGGATGCGGCATCGGCACCACCGTCAACTGCTTCACGCGGGCGCTGATCTCTTCCAAAGCCGATCTCGACAAGGTGGCCATCGTGTCCGGCATCGGCTGTACCGGGCGCGTCGCCGGCTACGCCCGCCTGGATTCCTTTCACACCACCCACGGGCGCGCTATCCCCTTCGCTACCGGGCTCAAACTCGCCAACCCCGAGTTGCAGGTGGTGGTCTATTCGGGCGATGGCGACCTGTTCGCCATCGGCGGCAACCATTTCATTCACGCCGCGCGCCGCAACATGGATCTCAAGGTGATCTGCGTCAACAACCTCACCTACGCCATGACCGGCGGCCAGACCGCCCCCACCACGCCCGGCAAGGTCATCAGCGCCACCAATCCCTACGGCGTGTTCGAGCCCTCCTTCAACCTGGTGCAGTTGGCCGAGGCGGCCGGCGCCGCCTACGTCGCCCGCTGGACCACCTACCATGTCAAACAGCTCAGCCGCTCCATGGAAGAGGTCATGAAGAAGAAAGGATTCTGCTTCATCGAAGTGATCTCGCCCTGTCCCACCCTCTATCAGCGCCGCAACAAAATGGGCGACGGCCTCGACGCCATGAAGTTCTATAAGGAAGTCAGTAAAGTCCGTAACGGCGCATCCACCAGCGAGTGCGCGTTAACCAAGTCGGGCGAAATCGTGGTCGGCAAATTCGTGGACCGCGACCGGCCCGATTATTTCGAGCTCCTGCGTTCGCAGATGACCGAAACGCTGGGCGATCGTTACGCGGAACCGGAGGTTTCATGTTGCAGCAGTTGCTGACCGAAATTCGCATCGGAGGTTTCGGCGGCCAGGGCGTCATTCTGGCCGCTGCCGTCATCGGCAAGGCCAAAGCCATCTTCCAGGGCGGCTTCGCCACCATGACCCAGAGCTTCGGCCCCGAGGCCCGCGGCGGCTCTTCGAGCGCCCAGGTGATCCTCTCCGCGGAGCCGATTCTCTATCCCTATGTCACCCAGCCGGACGTGCTCGTGGTGATGAGCCAGGAAGCTTACACGCGCTTCGTCCCGCAGTTGAAGCCCGGTGGCATCCTGATCACCGAGCGGGAGCTCGTGCGCGTCGACCGGATCCCCTCCGGCGTGCGCGCCTTTGGCGTGCCCGCCACCCGCCTGGCCGAGGAACTGGGCCGCAAGGTGGTGCTCAACATCGTGATGGTCGGCTTCTTCGGCGCCGTGACCCGCCTCCTCGAAGCGGACGCCCTCCGCCAGGCCGTCGCCGATTCCGTCCCCGAGACCATGCGGAAGCTCAACCTGCTGGCCTTCGACAAAGGCTTCCAGTATGGCGAGCAGTTGATCGGCAAAATCGAAAAAGGCGAAGCCGAAGAGCTTCTCTCGCTCGAATCGGTGTAGCGGTCGGTGGTGGCCTGGAACCGCCCTTCGAGCTCCCGGCCACAACCCAGGTCCCCTAACGGTCTCTCGGTTTTCCGCGGGCCCCCACAGGCGTCTCGTGAGCGGCCCGCGCCTCGTTGCGCCCCCCGAATCTCCAGTACAAGTAGTACTTATCCCAACTTTAGTTTCAATTCGTACTGAACATCACTGGAACTCACTTTAACGTCCTTGACGCCCGGCCCGGATTGCCCGCAGTATGAGCTTGAGGCATTAAGAGCCTTTTTATCTGATTACCCTGGATCGATTCAGGCTCGAACCAGTGGCAGCAGCGTAGTCTCTACAAAGCTCCCTGTGTGTCCGCCGGGCGGTCGACCCGTCCGTCGAAGCACGACCGGTTCCGACGTATGGATTCAGGTATTGGAGTGCAAGGTGCGAAAAACACTATTACTTCTATCGTTGCTTGGACTTGTCGGTGGATCGGCTGCCGCCGACCAAATGCTGGTGATCTCTGTCGATGCCGGCCCCTTCTCCTGGATTTCTCAGTTGACGGTCGGGAACGCGTATGGCGACCCGAACGCCCTGGCTGTGGCATGGACCCAAACCCAGGCCTATTCCGACCAGCGCCTCCTGATTAATTTCCTGAATGCCGATCCGACCGGGGCCGGCACCTTCGATGCGTACCTCACCCAGGACCTGACGGGCGCCGAGGGATCGGAGTTGGCCCACACGACCTTTCAGGCCGGGGGCATCGATCCGGCCTGGGTGAGCCTCTGGCAGCACATCGATCTCCCCTCGGGTTCGCTGTACCTGGTGGTCGGATCGGCCGATGGCACCGGCTCGGGCGGTTGGTCCGCCGCCAGCGACCCGGCCGTCACCGTGGCTCCGGGCGTAAGTCAGGGAGTGGACTCGGTGACTCAGTTTTGGGCCTTCGGTTCCGATGTCAATACCGGTTACTTGCCGGCTTCCACCTGGACCCCCGACGAGTACCCCATCGGCCAACTGATGTACAGCACCACGCCGGAACCCTCGAGCTTGATCCTGCTTGGCAGCGCGCTGATTGGACTGGGCGTGTGGCGCCGCCGCGGCCCCCGGCGGAATCGCGCCTGACCGGGAAGCGCGCGGCTTTATGATCGATCCCGCGCCGGCAGCGCCGAATCTGCTCCTCATCGGCGTGCTGACGGTTGCGGTTGCAAGGGACTCCAACGCGAGGGGCAAGCAACCGAGTGGAGGATATCTGTGAAGCGAGGACCGTTTTTTCCAAACAGGCGTCAGTTCCTGAAGATCGCCGGCGGAGCGGCTGCGCTGCTGGGCTTGCAGCGCCGCGCGTTCGCCTACCAGAGCCCCAGGCTCGCCAAGTTCGTTCAACCCCTGCGGCATTTCCTCAGCCCCGACAACCTGCTGCTGGCCGAAAGCGACGGCACCAGGCTCTGGCCGGCGGGCAACAACGGACTCTCGGGCGCGAACGGCCGCAGTTGGAGCGCCGTCACGGCCAGGCACTACACCATCCGAATCGGGCAGTTCCAGGAACAGTTGCACCCGTCGCTCGATCCCACCACGCTCTGGGGCTATTTCCAGGGCAGCTCCAAAAAGCACCTCGGCCCCAGCATCCTGGCCGATAAAAACGTTCCCACCCAGATCACCTTCGTCAACGAGCTCCCGCCCGTCCACCCGCTTCCCGTGGATACCTCGACGTTTTTCAGGGACGCCAATACCCTGCCCAATAAGGCGTCCGTCCACCTGCACGGCGGCTTCATCCCATGGACCAGCGACGGCGGACCGTACGACTGGTTCTTGCCGGCAGCCTCGGGCGGCGGGGTGGGCCCCAGCTTCCAGAACAACGTCATCGCCCCCGGCAACGCGCCCGGCTCGGCGGAATACTACTTTCCCAACCAGCAGAGCGGACGGCTGCTGTGGTATCACGACCACGCCCACGATCTCACCCGCATCAATGCCTATGCCGGCATCGCTTCCGCCTACGTGCTGCGCGACCCGTTTGAAAACAACCTGATCGGCAATGGCAGCACGGGCCTGCTGCCGGGCCTGGGCTCCGCCGCCGAAATTCCGCTGGTGTTCCAGGACAAGGTCTTCGTCGGCGAAGACATCGAGAGCCTCGATCCAACGTGGCCGGGACCGACCACGAAGGGGAGCCTCTGGTATCCACACGCCTATGAGCTGCCCGAAACCGATCCGAGCCCATTCGGCAACCAGACCTCCCCCCCGCCGCATCCCTCCGTCGTTCCCGAGATGTTCGGCGACACCATGCTGGTCAACGGCACCGTCTATCCGTTCCTCGAAGTACAGCCCAGACGGTACCGTTTCCGGCTCCTCAACGCCTGCAATGCCCGCGTGCTGAATCTGCAGCTTTATGTGAAAGACAACAGCCCCGATGGAATCAGCCTGGCGCCCTACCGGAGCGATATCGATCCCAACAACAACGTGCCGGTCCTCGCGCCCACCAACCCGGCCGGACCCGCGATCTACCAGATCGGGACCGAAGGCGGCTTCCTGCCCTCGGTCGTCCGGTTGAACAGCCCGCCGCAACCGATCGGCTTCGTCGTCAATCCGGGCAGCCCCATTTTCGGTAACATCAGCCGCTACACGCTGATGATGGCTCCGGCCGAACGCGCCGACCTGGTCATCGATTTCAAGGGTTTCGAAAATAAGACGCTGATCCTCTACAACGATTGTCCGGCGCCCGCGCCGGGCGGCGAACTGGCCAATGACTTATACTTCGGCGTGCCGGGCGTCATTGCCGGTATGGGCCCCAACACCCGGACGCTGATGGAGATCCGGGTGGGCGCAAGCGGGTCCGACTCGCTCGCCACCAGTTCCTGGCTCACCCAGATGAGCGTGGCGCTGGCTTCCCGCGCCGCCGAACTCGCCCCCCTGCCCCAGTCCGGCGCCCTCCATCGGCCCTTGACCCTCAACGAGGCGGTGGATGAGAACGGCCGTCTGATCCAGATGATCGGCACCAACGTGCAGACCTACAACACACCCGGCTTCTTCGGCCGGTTCCTGGAGGAGCCCGCCACCGAGAACCCGGCCGAGGGCGCGGTGGAAGTGTGGGAGTTTTTCAATCTCACCGGGGACGTGCACCCGCTGCACTTCCACCTGGTGAACGTGCAGATCGTCAACCGCCAGCCCTTCAATGTCGGCTGCTTCCCGCAAACCGTGTTCACCGGGCCGGCTCGAATGCCCGACGCCAACGAGCGCGGCTGGAAAGAAACCGTGCGCATGAATCCCGGCGAGGTGACCCGCGTGGTGATGAAGTTCGAACTGCCCAACGTTCCGTTTGTCTCCCCCGGCAGCACGCGCGAAACCCTGGGCCTGCCCGGGGCCGGTGCGGATGGGAGCTTGCCATCGCCCAGGATCTATCACGAATACGTCTACCACTGTCACATCCTGGAGCATGAGGAGCACGACATGATGCGGCCCATGGTGGTAACCGGGAGACCGTAGGATGGGCCCCGCGCATCTTCCGCGGGGCCTGAGGATGTCGACATGAACAACCGCCAGAAGTTTACTTGGATCGGCGCTATCGTCCTGGCCGCTTTTCTCATCGGCTTCTGGTCGCGCGGACACGTCCCCGCGGCGCCCGCGACCGCCGCCGCCGCCGGGCGGAAAGTGCTCTACTGGCACGATCCGATGCATCCCGCCTATACGTCCGACAAGCCCGGGATCGCGCCCGATTGCGGCATGCAACTGGAGCCGGTCTACGCCGATGGCGCCGTGAAAAACGACATGGCGCCGGCCGCGCCGATGGGAACCGTTACCCTGGCCGCCGACCGGCAGCAGGTCGTCGGCGTACGGGTAGCCGAGGTCGATGGCGCAACGCCGCAGCAGAGTGTGCAGATGCTCGGCCGCGTGGCGGTGGACGACACCGCCGTGTACCGGGTCTTCGCCACGAGCGAAGCGTGGATTCGCGAAATTCCGCCGCACAATCTGGGCAGTCTCGTCGCCAAAGACGAACTGCTGGCGGTGTATTTCAGCCGCGAGCTGCTGACTCCCCAGCAAGCCTACCTGTTTGCGCTCGGCACGCGCGACCGCACCGCCAAAGATGCCGGGCCGGACCAGGCGCGGCTGATCGCCAACCAGGTCCGCTCCGCCGAAGACGGCCTCATCACCCTGGGTATGTCGGATTTCCAGCTCCGCGAGCTGGCTCGTACCCGTACCGCCACATCGCTGATGGAGGTGCGCGCGCCCGGCTCCGCCATGATCACCGCGCGCAACGTGTCTCGCGGTCTGCGCGTGGACCGCGGCGCCGAACTGTTCCGCCTGGCCGATATCAGCCGGGTGTTCGTGCTGGCCGACGTATTCGAAAACGACGCCCGCTTCCTGGCGCCGGGCCGGCCCGCCAAAGTGCGCTACAACGATCGCGTCATCGTCGCCAGGGTCTCGAACGCCCTGCCCCTGTTTGACGCCGCGACGCGTACGTTCAAGCTCCAGTTCGAGGTGGAGAATGCCGATTTCCTGCTCCGCCCGGATATGTTCGTGGACGTGGAGGTTCCGGTGCAATTGCCCCCCGGAATCACCGTTCCGGCCGAAGCGGTGGTGGATGCGGGAACGCGCAAGGTCGTTTACGTGGCGCGCGGCGCCGATTCGTTCGAACCGCGCCTGGTGGAAACCGGCTGGCGCTTTGGCGATCGCGTCGCCGTTACGCGCGGGCTCACCGCCGGCGAACGAATTGTGGTGGCGGGCACGTTTCTGCTCGATTCGGAAAGCCGCCTGAATCTCTCCGCCCACCAGCCGGCGCCGGGCATGGCGCGCGATCCGGTCTGCGGCATGGAAGTGGATCCGGCCCGGGCGCTCACGCTCGAGTACCAGGGCACGACCCTGCGATTCTGCAGCGAACAGTGCCGCCGGAAGTTCGCGCCGGGCCCATCCGTCGCCACCCCCTAGCCGTGTTCGCATCCGGACGCAAGTAGTTCTTCCTCAATCATTTCAACAGAACCCGCGCGCTTTTCCACACAGTGGCAGGTTAGCTGCAACCATTGCGGCAACCGGAGCCCGCATCCAACCGGGCCGCGCCAAGGCTGGTTCTAGAACGATTCATAGGAGGATCCATGCGGACGAGTCCCGCAATCATTACGTTCTCGCACTTGCGATGGGATTTCGTGTACCAGCGGCCGCAGCATCTGCTGTCGCGGCTGGCCTCGCGCCATCGTGTAGTTTTTATAGAGGAGCCGCTGTTTGCCGATGATCCCCATTGGGAATACCATCGCCCGGAACCGAACCTCCTCGTGTGCCGCCCCTTTACTCCCTCCCATGCGCTCGGGTTCCACGACGAGCAACTACCGCATCTCCGGGGACTCGTTGCGGAGTTGATCGCGGGCGAACGTCTCGACGATTACCTTTTGTGGTTCTACACACCCATGGCGCTGCCCTTGGGAAATGGGCTGAAGCCGCTGGCGGTGGTCTACGACTGCATGGACGAACTGTCGGCGTTCCTGCAAGCGCCTCCCGCCCTGCTGGAACGGGAAGCGCAACTGCTCGCCCAGGCGGACCTCGTGTTCACCGGCGGCCCGAGCCTGTACCGCGCGAAAAAAGACCGCCATCCCAGCGTCCACTGTTTTCCGAGCAGCGTCGATGCGAAACATTTTGCCGCGGCGGCCAACGGTATGCAGGAGGCCGACGACCAGGCCGCGCTCGCGCATCCGCGCCTGGGATACTTCGGCGTGATCGATGAACGGTTCGATGCTCCGCTGTTGCACTCGCTGGCGTTGGCGCATCCGGAGTGGCAGCTCGCCATGGTGGGCCCGGTGGTGAAAATCGATCCGGCATCGCTGCCGCGCCTGCCCAACATCCGGTATTTCGGGCAGCGCTCGTACCAGCAGTTGCCGTCGTATCTGAAAGGATGGGATGTCTGCCTGCTGCCCTTCGCGCGCAACCAGTCCACGAAGTTCATCAGCCCGACCAAGACGCTGGAGTACATGGCGGCGGGAAAAATGATCGTGAGCACGCCCATCACCGATGTGGCCGAGCCGTACGGCGAGATCGTCTATCTGGGCGCCACCCCGGATGAGTTCATCCAGGCCTGTGAACGCGCGCTGGCGGCCTCACCCGAAGAGCGCGCCGCGCGGCAGCAGAAGATGCGCGGCGTGCTGAGCCGGACCTCGTGGGACGCCACCGCCGATCGCATGGAGGGCCTGCTGGCGGAAGCGGTCGCGGCGCGGCAGCGGACGCGTCCCGCGCGCACCGCGGCGCACACCATCGTGGCCGGCGCGGGGCCCACGGGTTTGAGCGCGGCGTACCACCTGGGCGCGGATTGCATCCTGCTCGAACAGAATCACGAGGTGGGCGGCTGGTGCCGGTCGGTCGAAGTCAACGGGTTTACCTTCGACTATGCCGGCCACATCATGTTCTCCAACGAGCCCTACGTGCACCAGTTGTACCAGATGCTGCTCGGCGACAACGTCCACTGGCAGGACCGCGAGGCGTGGATCTACAGCAAGAACGTCTACACCCGCTATCCCTTCCAGGGGTCGCTCTACGGCCTCCCGCCGAAGGTGATCCAGGAGTGCATCGTGGGCGCCATCGAGGCGCGCTACGGCAGGTTGTCCCCGCCGAAGCCGGCGCCGGGCTCCAACGGCCACGCCAACGGCTCCTGCAAGACGGCGGTGAAGGACTGCTGCGCGGATGGCATCCTGGAGGCCTCGGCGCCGCTCGCCGAAGCGCGGTCCGAGCCGCGCAATTTCGAAGAGTTCATTTACAACGTGTGGGGCGCGGGCATCGCCAGGCATTTCGCCGTTCCCTACAACCGCAAGCTCTGGGCCGTACCGCTCGAAGAGATGGAGACGAGCTGGCTGGGAGGCCGGGTGCCGCTGCCGGACCTGGCGGAAATGATCGAAGGGGCGCTCTCTCCGAAGCCCAAGCCCATGGGGCCGAACGCGCGCTTCGGGTATCCGTTGCGCGGAGGTTTTCAGGCTCTCATGAACGCCTGGCGGCCGCATCTGACAGGCGACGTGCGGCTCGGCAGCCGCGTGGTAAAGGTCTCGCCGCGGCGGCACAGCCTGTTGCTCAGCGACGGAACCGAATTGCGCTACGACCGTTTGATCAGCACCATGCCGCTGCCGGTGCTGGTGCGGCAGACGGGTGAGGAGGCGCCGGCGGAGATTCGCGCCGCGGCCAACCGCCTGAGGTACGTCTCGGTGCGCTGCGTCCACCTCGGCGTCGGCCGCGAAAACCTCACCGAGAAGCACTGGATCTACTACCCCGAAGACACCGTGTTCCACCGCATTTTCGTGCAGGGCAACGCCAGCCCGTACTGCAATCCGCCGGGCGGATTCGGGCTGACCTGCGAGATCACCTATTCGTCCCATAAGCCGCTGCCGGTGGAGGGCGACGAGCTGGTGCGCCGGTGCATCGACGATTGCCGCCGGGTGGGGATCTTCGCGGCCGGCGACCCGATCCTGGCGACGGCGCAGTGCGATCTGCCGCACGCCTACGTGGTATACGACCATGGGCGCGCGGCCGCCGTCAGCACGATCCGCGACTGGCTGGCGGAGCGCGACATCCTGCTGGCCGGGCGCTACAGCGAGTGGGAGTATTACAACTCCGACCATGCCTTTATCGCCGGCAAGAAAGCGGCGGACCAGGTGAAGTCGCTCGACCGGGAAGCGGCGGAAGGGTTGAGGGTGAGCGGCGCGGGTCTTTTGGGGACGGTGCTGCCTTCCACCGCCACCTAGCCGGGCGGCCGGCGCGGTGTGCCCGTTCGCCTTTCGCAACTACTTTGTTTACAAATACTTGCTTCCGCTCAAATGGGCACACTGTGCCCGTTTGTGGCGGACCGGCCGCGAGGGCGGCGCCATCCCGACCTGTGGTAGAGTGCTGCCATGCGTGCTCTGCTGTGTCTGGCCGTCGCTCTGCCGGCTTTCGCCCAACCCGCGGACCTGGTGCTGCGCAATGGCAAAATCGTGACCATGCATTCGGCCGCGCCTGCCGCCGAGGCCATCGCCGTACGCGGCGACCGCATCGCGGCGCTGGGCAGCGATGCCGACGCCGCCCGCTGGATCGGCCCGCGCACGCGCGTCATCGACCTGCACGGGATGCTGGCGATTCCCGGTTTCATCGAAGGCCATGGGCACTTCACCGGCGTGGGCGAGTTCCGCATGGGGCTCGACCTGCGCGAGGCGCGCACTTGGGACGCCATCGTCGAGCAGGTGGCCCGCGCGGTCCAACGGGCCAAGCCGGGCGAGTGGATCATCGGCCGCGGCTGGCACCAGTCGAAGTGGGATCGCGCGCCCGATCCCAACGTGGAAGGTTTTCCGCTGCACGCTTCGCTCGACAAGGTATCGCCCGCCAATCCGGTGCTGCTGACCCATGCCAGCGGCCACGCGACGTTCGTCAACGGCAGGGCGCTCGAGGCCGCCGGCATCACGCGCGCCACCCGGAACCCGCCCGGCGGCGAGATTCTGAAAGACGGACACGGCGAACCCACCGGCCTCCTGCGCGAGCGGGCCTCGGGACTGGCCGCCCGTGCGCATTCCGAGTGGGAAGCCCGGCGCACGGCCGCCGAGCGCGCCGCCCAACAGCGCAAGGCCATCGATCTCGCCATCGACGAGTCGCTCTCCAAAGGCATCACCACGTTCGAGGACGCCGGCTCGCCCTTTGCCACCGTAGACACCCTGAAGCGCATGGCCGAAAACCACGAACTGCGCATCCGCGTGTGGATGATGCTGCGCACGTCGAACGAACAACTCGCGCCCAACCTCGACCGCTACCGGATGATCGGGGTAGGGGGAAATTTCTTTACCGTGCGCGCCATTAAACGGGCCATGGACGGCGCGCTCGGATCGCGCGGCGCGTGGCTGCTGGAGCCTTATACCGACAAGCCCGACAGCACCGGCCTGAATACCGACGATCCGGCCGATATCCGCAAGACCGCGGAACTGGCCATCCAGCACAATTTTCAGCTTTGCGTGCACGCCATCGGCGATCGCGCCAACCGCGAGACCCTGAACCTCTACGAGGAGACCTTCCGCGCCCATCCCGACAAGAAGAACCTGCGGTGGCGGATCGAACACGCCCAGCATTTGAACCCGGCCGATATTCCGCGCTTCGGCAGATTGGGCGTAATCGCCGCCATGCAGGGCGTTCATTGCACCTCCGACGGGCCATACGTGCTGCTGCGGCTGGGAGCCAAGCGGGCCGAAGAAGGGGCGTACGTGTGGCAGAAGCTGATGAAGTCGGGCGCGGTGGTAGGCAACGGGACGGATGCCCCGGTGGAGGACGTCAGCCCGCTGGCGTCGTTCTACGCTTCGGTGAGCCGGAAGCTCAAAGACGGCACGGTGTTCTACCCGGACCAGCGGATGAGCCGCGAGGAAGCGCTGCGCTCGTACACCTGGAACAACGCCTACGCGGCCTTTGAAGAGGAATTGAAGGGCTCGCTCGAACCCGGCAAGCTGGCCGATATCACGGTGCTCACGCGCGACATCCTGACCATCCCGGAAGACGAGATTCCAGCCACCGATGTGGCGTATACGATCGTTGGCGGAACGGTGGCGTTCCGCAAGTAGCGGCCGCTTATTTGACCGCGATATCCACCTGGTCGTGAACGGCGTTTTCCGTCTGGATGGCCAACGGCAACGTTCCGGAGCCGGGCAGGATTCCCGGCAACTGAATGTTGATCTGGTACAGGCCCGGGAATCCGGGGGCGAGGCCGCTGTACAGCAGCGTGGCCTTGGCTCCGCCGATTAAGACGGTCGGTCGTGAGAGGGAGTTGCTAAACGGATTGGCCCCACCCGCGGTGCCGTCGGGAACCGGCGGATCGACCACCCCCATACCGGTGAGGTAAATGGAAACCGCTTCGTTGCCGGCGGCGGGGCGGCTGGCGGTAACGGGGGAGCCATCGAGGTGGAGCACGGCGCCCAAACCGCTGCCCGACTGGTTCAGGGAAAAGACGCTGGGGGTGGTCGCGGCCACGGGCACGGTCACCGGATTGGAATCCGCATCGCCGCTGCGCACCACGATGGTGGCGGTCGAGCCCTGCATCTCATACGGCACCAGGCAATTGATGCGGTTGGCACTGACGAACTGCATGGGCGCGGGCTGGCCGTTGATGGAGACGCTGACCCCGTTCAGCGATGGCGGGTAGGGCGGGCTGGCGGTCTGGTCGCCGGCGGCCATGCCGGTACCGAACAGGGCGATAAACTCACCGGGCGAAACCGGCGTCCCCGGCGGGAAAAAGCTGGCGGCGCTGGTGACGCCCTGCGGATTCAAAAAGACGCCCGCGCCGGTGAGCGAGGCCATCTGCCCTCCGAAATAAATTTCGTACGCTCCGGTATCGAGCGTACTGATCGCCGAAGATACGACCGCGGTGCCGCCCAAGCCGATCCCGATCTGCGACAATTCCGTAATCCCGGAACCGTTCGAGCCGAGCGAGTACGCGTTCACGCCGGTGAAGTCGTAAGAGTCCGAGCCCAGGCGGTGGATGCGCCGGCTCCAGGTGACGCTGCCCTGGCCGCGGGCGGCCATCGATCCGACATAGCCGCTCACATCGGGCGGTTGGCCCGCGGGGTTGAAGCGGAGTCCGGCCCCCCAGTAATTGCCGGTGAAGGTGGCGTTGTTCGAGGTGGTGGGCGCCTTCACGCCGATGAGCATGTCGTGGAGGCCGGCGGAGCCGCCCAGGATGACATTTCCCGACTTCGACACAAAGAACGTGCGCACGCCGCTTAACAGGGCGGTGCCGAGGCTGGGCCCGAACACCACGCTTCCGCTGCCATCGGCGCCGATGCTGTAAGTAGGCCCGAGCACGGCCTGGGTGACCGGCTGGCCGGCGGCGATGTTGGTAGCGTGGCCCACCGCCTGGAAATCGAGCAGCCTGCCCAGGGCAGCGAAGGAGAGGTTGTAGAAGGAGTTGCGCGCGGTCCGGCCGACTCCGCCGGGGAACTCCAGGCTGGCCACCCAGTACGACAAGCCGGGCATGGCCGGCGCGCTGGCGGGAGCGGGTATGGCTACCAGCATGTCGTAGGCATTGGCGGAGCCGGCGGTGGTGGATCCGACCAGCGCTTCGGGGCCGACGCGGGCATTCAGACGGAGGCCGCCGGCGAGCGGGCTATCCATGGCGACGATGCCGGCCGGGTCCACCGAATAGGCGCCGGACCCGGTGACGTTGCTGGCATTGGCGGCGCCCACCAACTGTTGTGCGGTAAAGTTGTAATGCCCGTTCCCGTCGAACGTGATGCTGCCGATCAGGCTGCGGGGATCGCTGATATTGCCCAAGCCGTCCGTGCCCAGGGACACGTGACGGAAGAAGTATTTGCCGTTGAGCGCCTGGTTATTCAGAGTCTGCGCGGGGAGGGAGGCGCCCGCCCAAAGCGCGGTGGCGGCCATCCATCCCAAGTGTCGTCTCATGCCGCAATGATAAACCACGCGGGCGCCTCCCCGGTTTGGATCGGCAGGGGGGCGGCCACGGCAGGCGGGGGGGTGCGGAACGGGGAGCTTCGATACACCCGTTTGCTAAGAAAAAATAATGGAACTTCCCTTTCGGCGGAGGGTTTAGGAGTATCGTACAATGGCGCTAACGCGCCCGTGCGGAGGGGTGAATGAACCAGCCTCGGTGTTTGTTTGTCCTCTGTGGTATTTCCGTTCTGATTGCGTCCAGCCTGTGGATAGGGAAGGCCGAAGACGGCCCACGGCCCGATCCCGCGGCACTCACCGTGTCCCACGCCGAATGCACGTACTTCGGCAGCCAGCGCGAGCGGTTCGCCGCGGCGGCGTTGCGCGGCGAACGGGAATCGCGGGAGGGCTCGGCCCTGTCCGCCCGTACCGCGCAGGTAATCGCGAATCTGCCCCCGCCGCCGGGAGGCAGCCGCACGTACACGTTCGAACAGGCGCACGCGGCCGGCACCATCGATTCGTACATTCAGGCCGATTTCCAGGCCAACCACATCACTCCCGCGGCGGCAGCCACGGACTGGGAATTCATCCGCCGGGCGACGCTCGACCTGACCGGCCGCATTCCCGCCGCCGATCGGGTGCTGGCGTTCGTCGCCGACACCAGCGCCAATAAGCGCGCCGCACTGGTGGACGAGCTGTTGAACCAGCCGGAGTGGGTGGACAAGTGGACCATGTATTTCGGCGACTTGTACCAGAACATCGACAGCAAACGGAGCACCGGGCTGCGCCGTTTCCCGCAGGGCCGCAACGCGTTCTACCGGTGGATTCACGATTCGCTGGCGGCCAACAAACCGTACGACCGGATGGCCGCCGAGATGATCTCCGCGGCGACCAACAACACCTACGAAGACGGCCCGTCGAATTACATGCTGAACGCTTTCATCACGGGCGGTCCGAAGCAGGACCTGATGGACCAGGGGACGGCATTCGTGTTCGACACGTTCCTGGGGATCTCGCACGTCAACTGCCTGCTGTGCCACAACGGCCGCGGCCACCTGGACGCGCTGAGCCTGTGGGCCAGCCAGACGACCCGCTACCAGGCGTGGCAACTGGCGTCGTACGTTTCCCACACGCGCATCGCGCGGGTGAACGATGCCAGCATGCCGAACGGCGCCTATTGGGTGGTCGAGGACGATGTCCAGGGCTACACGCAGGACTACACGCTGAACACGACGACCGGCAACCGCCCGGCACGCGTGGCTCCCAGCGGGTGCAAGGCCGGGCAGCCCTGCTACTACGTGCCGCCGCAGTACATCTTCAGCGGCGAGAGTCCCAAGACGGGCGACAAATACCGGGTGGCGCTGGCGCGGAGCATCACGTCCGATTCCCAGTTTGCGCGCGCCACGGTCAACTACATCTGGAAGGAGTTCTTCGGCCGCGGGATCGTGGACCCGGTGGATTCGTTCGATCCGGCGCGGCTCGACCCCGACAACCCGCCGCCGGCGCCGTGGAGCTTGCAGCCCACCAATGCGCGCCTGCTGAACCTGCTGGCGACGCACTTCGCCGCGGGCGGATACGACCTGCGGGCGCTGATGCGCGAGATCGCTACCTCCGACACGTACCAGCTTTCCAGCCGCTACGAGGGCACGTGGAACCCGGCATGGGAACCGTACTTCGCGCGCAAGTTCGTGCGGCGCCTGTGGGCGGAAGAGATTCACGACGCCGTGGTGCAGTCGAGCGGAACGCTGCCCAGCTACACGATTACCGGATTCACCGACCTGGGATTCCCCAACCCGAGCTTCGCCATGCAGTGGCCGGACGTCTCCGCCAGCCGCGACGGGAATGCGAACAGTTTCCTGGACAGCTTCCTGCGGGGCAACCGCGACGACCAGCCGCGCCGGGCGGAAGGCTCGATTCTCCAGGCGTTGAACCTGATGAACCATCCGCTGGTAGTCAGCCGCGTGAAGGCCTCGGGCGCCACCGGAAGCCAGCTCATCATGCGGAACCTCAACCAGAGCAATCCCGACCTGGTGAACACGCTGTTCCTCCACATCCTCTCGCGCTATCCGACCGACGACGAGAAGGCCAAGGCACTGGCCGCGCTTCCGGCCAGCGGGGCGGCGCGCAATGCCGCCGTGCAGGACCTGGCGTGGTCGCTGTACAACAAGGTGGACTTCTTTTTCAACTACTGAGGAGGGCGTCACGGTGAGCAAAGCACAGGAAGAATGGAATCGCTATTACCGCACGTGCGGGTGGGACCACACGGCCTTCTTCAACCGGCCGCACTGGACGCGGCGGGGCTTTTTCGAGATTCTGGGCGCCGGCGTGAGCGGGGCATTCCTGGCGCAGCGCTACGCGAAAGCGGCGGAGCTGACGTTGAGCGGAGGGACGACCAAGAACACGGCGAAGAACGTGATTTTCATTCTGCTGGCGGGCGCACCGAGCCATATCGACACGTTCGATTTCAAGATGGTCAACGGGGTGACGCCCGCCAGCTTCGCTCCGCAGACGGCGAACGGGATCGTGTGGCCGGCGGGCCTGCTGCCGAAGCTGGGCACGATGCTGGGAGATTTCGCCATCGTGCGATCGTTGCGTTCGCACGCGCTGGTGCACTCGCTGGCGCAGACGTGGACGCAGATCGGCCGCAACCCGGCGGCGGTGCTGGGCAACATCGCCCCGAACATCGGCAGCATCGTGGCCATCGAGAAGGACAAGGAGCGCGCCAAGGGGCAGATCTTTCCGCCGTTCCTGGCGCTGAATTCGGGGGCGGGAGTGGGCGCGGGGTTTCTGCCGGCCATCTACGCGCCGCTCAAAGTCACGCCGAGCACCGGAGGAATCGCCAATACGAGCCATCCGGACGGCCAGGCGGCCTTCTACCGGCGATGGCAACTGATGCACTCGATGGACGACAGCCTGCGCACGGCCGCACCCAACGGGCAGCCGCAGCATGATTACGACGACTTCTATTGGGCCGCGGACAACATGATGTACAACCCGGTGGTGAACCAGGCGTTCGGCTTCACCGCGGCCGACAGCACGCGCTATGGCGGCACGGCGCTTGGCAACGCCTGCCTGGTAGCGGGACAGGTGCTGAAGGCCGGGCAGGGGACGCGGTATATCCAGATCACCTCCAACGACGGGTGGGACATGCACCAGAACATCTACGCCGCCAACGGTCTCCCGGCCAAGGGCAAGATTCTGGACGACGCGGTTTCCCAACTGGTGAGCGACTTGAAAGCGAGCGGGCTGCTCGCCTCGACGCTGGTGGTGATGATGGGCGAATTCGGGCGCACGGTCGGGTCGCTATCGGGCGCGGCCGGACGCGATCATTTTCCGCAGCAGTTCGCGTTTTTCGCGGGCGGGGGCGTGAAGGGCGGCACGGTGCTCGGAGCGACCAACGCGGCGGGCTCGGACGTGGCCGACTACGGCTGGTCGCAGGACCGGTACGTGTATGCGGAGGACATCGAAGCGACGATCTATTCGGCGCTGGGCATCGACTGGACGACCATCCGGCGCGACGATCCGCTGGGCCGCGGGTTCGAATATGTGCCGCAGACCGGGCCGATCCACTTTTATCCGGTACACGAATTGTGGGGCTAGCGGGGCGGCCGGTCAGGGGACGTGGGTAGCGAGGAATCGGCTGGCGGTCACCGAGCGGACCGGCGGCTGGGGACCCGATTCCGGCAGCAGCCACACGTCGCCGGGACGATAGGGCGCCGCGCCAATGGTGCCCGCGCCTTCCAGGCAGATGCACTGGTGGCAACCGTGCGCGGACGGCATCCACTCCTGACCAGGCGACAGGCGGATGGTTCTGGTGACGAAATAGGGGCAGCGCACCACATCCTCCGCAACGGCGCCGGGATGCACACCCAAATCGGAAACGCGGATGGCCTGTTCGCGGTGCAGTTCGCGCGGGCGGCCGTAGTCCCAGAGCCGATAGGTGATATCGGAGTTCTGCTGGATTTCGCAAAGGACGAGTCCGGCGCCGATGGCATGCACGGTATGGGCCGGCGTGAAGTACGTCTCGCCGGGTTTGACGGGGATCCAATTGAGCAGGTTTTCGATTTCTCCGGTCTCCGAGGCGTGGCGCAACCGTTCGCGGGTAATGGGCTTGCGGAAGCCCAGGGCAATCGCCGCGCCGGGATCGGCACCGAGGATGTGCCACATCTCGGTTTTGCCGCGCGGGCCGTCTTCGCCATCGGCGGGGTGCACCTGAACGGAGAGCGGCGCGGAGGTGAAGAGCAGTTTCACCAGCAGCGGCAACTCGCGATCGGCCAGGTACCACACCTCGCCGATGCGGGTTTGGACATTGGGAAAATAGGGGCCCAGGCGCGTCTTCCCCCACACCTTCTCGCGCAGGGAAGGGGTGAGCTTCCGCATGCCTAGGCGCGTCCGGCGATGAACTGGTGGATGCGGTCGAGCCCGCGTTCCAACTCGGCCATGGACGCGGCGTAGGAAATCCGGACGTGACGATCGGTGCCGAAGGCTTCGCCGGGCACCACCGCCACGTGTGCTTCGGCGAGCAGCCGCTCCGCGAACTGAAGGGTGTCGCCGATGCCGTTGTTGCCGATGGCCGTCGCGATGTTGGGGTAGGCGTAGAAGGCGCCGCGCGGTTCGGCGCAGGTGACGCCGGGAATCGCGCGCAGGCGGTTCACCACGAAATCGCGCCGTTTACGGTACTCGGCGAGCATGATGCTCACCGATTCCTGCGGCCCGCGCAGGGCCTCTACCGCGGCCTTCTGCGAAATGGAGGTGGGGTTCGACGTGGAGTGGCTCTGCAGCTTGTTCATGGCGGCGGCGATGGGCGCCGGGACCAGGCCGAATCCGATGCGCCAGCCGGTCATGGCATAGGTTTTCGAGAGAGAACCGGCCACCAGTACGGTTTGGGAAGCGCCGGGAAGGGACGCGATCGAAAACGGCTGGCCGTCGTACAGGAACTTGCAGTAGCACTCGTCGGTCAACAGGTAGATGCCGCGGGTGGAGGTGAGGTGGAAAATCTTCTCGAATTCCTCGCGGTCCAACACGGCGCCGCTGGGGTTGGAGGGCGAGTTGACGATCACCAGCTTGGTGCGCGCGTTGAGGTACGGCTCGATCATGGCGGCGGTCAGAACGAAGCCCTGCTGTTCGTCGGTCTCGACGAACACGCACTTGCCGCCGGCGTAGTTTACCACGTCCTTGTAGGTTACCCAGTAGGGCACGGGGATGACGACTTCATCGCCGGGATCGATGAGCGCCTGCATGAGGTTGAAGATCACGTGCTTGCCGCCCACCGTGATCATGCATTCGGCGAGTTCGTAACGGGTTCCGAAATCCTCGCGGTGACGGTCGCAGACGGCCCTTTTCAGTTCGGCGGTGCCGCTGGCCGGGGTGTACTTGGTGAAGTTCTGCTCGAGCGCGCGAATGGCCGCCTGCTTGATGTTTTCGGGCGTCGGGAAGTCGGGCTCGCCGGCGCCGAAATCGACCACGTCGATACCACGGGCGCGGAGTTTTTCGGCATCCGCGGCCACTTTCATGGTCGACGAGACGCTGATGGAAGAAATTCGTCCTGCAATACCGTTAACTGCTGCCTGCATGGGAATCGGATTCAACCCCTCTCAGATTAGATTCGTTTTTGCCAGCCTGCGCTGGAGCCTGGCTTCCACCGAAGCCGGCACCAGCCCCCTGATATCCCCACCCAATCCAAACACTTCTTTCACCAACCGGGAACTGATGAACGAATAGGCTTCATTCGACATCAGGAAGACGGTTTCCAACTCCGGCCTCAGGCGCCGGTTCATGAGCGCCATCTGGAGTTCGTACTCGTAGTCCGAGATGGCGCGGATGCCGCGAAGCAGCACCGAGGCGGTTCGCTGGCGGGCGTAATCCACCAGCAGACCGTTGAACGAATCGACCTCCACGTTGGGATAGACATGAACGACTTCGCTGAGCATCTCCATGCGTTCTTGGACGGAAAACAGCGGCTCTTTGGCATCGTGGCGCAGAATCGAAACGATCAGCTTATCGAAGAGCCGCGAACCGCGCTGGATCAGGTCCAGATGGCCGTTCGTGATCGGGTCGAACGAGCCCGGATAGATGGCCGTAGTTAAGGGCTTACGGGGCAATTGTCTTCCGTTCACTTTCCCGGGTGATTCCGCTATTTTAGCGCGGCCAGCCGGTCACTTCTTGCCGGCTGGCGGCGGGCGCCGGAGCCGGCCCGCCGAAGGTGAATGTGGATTGGCTGACGCAGGCCCGGCATGACGAAAATTCCGTCACGTTCCGGGTCCGGTAGCCGTCGAAGGGAACCATCCCCATTTCGGCAGTCTTCGGCAGAAGCACTCGGGCGTCACCAATCCGGACTTTGTGATATTGGATGACGGTAGCGCCCTCCATGATTCCGAGTTCAGGAGGAATATCGGTGGCGTGGTCCGGGTTAAGCGTGTCTCTCCCGGTGCCGGTGGGGCAGGATCAGCCCCCCAACACCCCAGAGGAGCAGAACCACCAGCGAGCATCCAAGCAGGAGATCGATGCCGCGCCGCTGGAAGTCGGGCGGAATAGGGACGAACCCTAATGCAATTGCGGCGGCAATGGCAGCAACGTGCCAATACCACGATTGAGAACCGAAACGATACAGAGTGTAAACGGGAATGGCCGCAGCGGCCAGGTAAACCAGGATAGCCAACATGGGAAGCCAGCCTCCTGCCCGTATTATAGACCCTAGTTTCCGAGATGTGAATCCGATTGGCGTTTTACCGGATCTCCATGATCTCTTTTTCCTTGGTCTTGGACGCCTGGTCGATCTTGTCCATGTAGCCGTCGGTCAACTTCTGAATTTCGTCATGGGCCCGCTTATCGTCGTCCTCGGTGATCTTTTTGTCCTTCAACAGCCTCTTGCAGGCTTCATTGCCGTCCCGCCGGATGTTCCTGACCGCCACGCGATGGTGTTCCGCGGCGGCGTGCAATCTCTTGACGAGCTCCTTGCGGCGCTCCTCGGTCAGAGGGGGAATGGGCAGCCGGATGATCTTGCCGTCATTGGCCGGATTCAAGCCGAGGTCGGAGGTGCGGATGGCCCGTTCGATCGGGCCGATCTGCGAGACATCCCACGGCTGGATGGTGATGAGCGCCGGCTCGGGAACATGGAGGTTTGCGATCTGATTCAACGGCGTCGGAGTACCGTAGTAATCGACGCGGATGTGATCCAGAATTCCGAGCGAGGCACGCCCGGTGCGGATGGCGGCCATATCATGCTGCAAATCCGATAGAGCCTTTTCCATGCGGGTCTTCAGGGCGGCTTCAACTTCCTTAATCGAGTTGAACGATGGACCGCTGGGTGCTGCTGGCTGTTCAGTCTTCATATGCAGAGTCTCCGGAAAGCGGCTAGTGGATCGTCGTGCCGACGGCTTCGCCCATCGACATTCGCATTATATTGCCAGTGGTGTTCAGGTTGAAAACGATAATGGGGAGGTTGTTATCGCGGCACATTGCCACGGCCGTCGCATCCATGACCCCCAGGGCGCGCGACAGCACCTCGAGGTAGCTGATTTCGGCGTATTTGACGGCCTCGGGGAATTTGAGGGGATCGCGGTCGTAGACTCCGTCCACGCGGGTGGCCTTGGCGATGATTTCGGCGTTGATTTCGAGCGCGCGCAGGGTGGCGGCGGTGTCGGTGGAAAAGTATGGATTGGAGGTGCCGGCGGCGAAGATCACGACGCGCCGTTTCTCCAGGTGCCGGATGGCGCGGCGACGGATGTACGGCTCGGCCACCTGGTGCATTTCGATGGCGCTCATGACGCGCGTAGGCATGCCGATGCGCTCGAGGGCGTCCGACAGTGCCAGGGAGTTGATGACGGTAGCCAGCATACCCATGTGATCGGCGGTGACCCGGTCCATCTGGCGGGCGGCGGCCGCCACCCCGCGGAAGATGTTGCCGCCGCCCACCACAATTCCGATCTCGACGCTCTTGGATGCGACCTCGGCTACTTCGACCGCCAGGCTGTGGACCCTGTCGGCGTCGATGCCAAAGGGAGCGCCGCCGGCGAGGACCTCGCCGCTGAGCTTCAGCAGAATTCGCCGGTAACCGGGCATTGCCGGTTACGCACCGGAGCCGTCGCGCCCGGCCTCGGCGGCGGCGACATCACCCACCTTGAAGCGGACGAAACGTGCGATGGAGATATTCTCGCCGAGTTTGGCGATCTTGTGTTTCACGATCTGGTCGATCGTCAGGGTGGCCTCCTTGACGAACGGCTGATCGAGCAGGCAAACCTCTTCGTAGAATTTGCTGATCCGGCCCTCGACAATGCGATCGAGGACTCTTTCCGGTTTGCCTTCGTTGAGCGCGCGCTCGCGGGCGATCTCCTTTTCCTTCTCCAGCACGGCGGGTGGCACGTCTTCGCGCCGCAAGTACCGTGGATCGGCGGCGGCCACGTGCATGGCGACGTCGTGAACCAGCTCCTGGAAATCGTCGGTGCGCGCCACGAAATCCGATTCGCAGTTCACCTCGACCATCACGCCGAGCTGGCCGCCGGCATGGATATACGAACCGATCAGTCCCTGCCGGGTGGCCCGTCCGGATTTCTTGCCGGCCGAGGAAAGTCCCCATTTGCGCAAGAGGACCTCGGCTTCACCGGGATCGCCCTTGGCCTCCACGAGCGCCCGTTTGCATTCCATCATGCCTGCGCCCGTGCGGTCGCGCAGGTCTTTCACTTGTGCCGCGGTAATGTCCGCCATAATTGCTCAATTCCTGGATTGGCGGGCGAGGCATGTGCTCACCCACTTCGAGTGTAGGGGCAGGCGTCCGGCCGGCCCGCTGCTTGTTAGTCTCCGCCCTCTTTGGCAACGACCGGCTCCGTCGCCGGCTCGGCCTTTTCGGATGCGGGGCCTTTGCGCTGCGAAACCGAAGCCGGCTCTGCTTCCATGCTCAAGCTTTCGGCCATGATCTTTTCGGCATATTTGGGATCGACATACTCGGTATATTCGAGCATGCCCTCTTCCGGCGCCGCTTCTTCGGTCACGATCTTGTCCGCGGTGAAGTCCTGTTCAGTCGCCAGCGAACGCCCTTCGATGACAGCGTCGGCAATCTTGCTGGCGAACAGCCGGATGGCACGCAGCGCGTCGTCGTTGCCGGGGATCACATAATCGACTTCGTCCGGATCGCAGTTGGTATCGACGATCGCCACGACCGGAATGCCCAGGCGGCGCGCCTCCTTGACGGCGATGCCTTCCTTGTTGGAATCGATCACGAACAGCACTTCGGGGAGGCCGGGCATATCCTTGATCCCGGCGAGGTTTTGATCGAGATGTTTCCTCTCGCGCTCCAGCCGGATGACTTCCTTTTTGGGACGCCCGGCGTAGCCGCCTTCCACCGAAGCCATAGCCTCCAGGTCCTTGAGCCGTTTGATCGACTTCTGCACGGTCATCATGTTGGTGAGCAGACCACCCAGCCAGCGCTGGTTGACGTAGAACATCTGACAGCGGGTGGCCTCTTCGGCGATGGCTTCCTGGGCCTGGCGCTTGGTCCCCACGAAGAGCACATTCTTGCCCTGGGCTGCCATCTCGCCCACGAACCGGGCGGCGTCTTTGAACATCTTGAGCGTTTTTTGAAGGTCGATAATGTAAATGCCGTTGCGTTCGCCGAAGATGTACTCTTTCATCTTCGGATTCCAGCGCTTGGTCTGGTGCCCGAAGTGAACGCCAGCTTCGAGCAATTCCTTCATCGATATTGCGGGCAAACTACCTCCTCGTCAGATTGAGGGAAAAACGTCCCTCTGGAAGCCTTCCGCGTCTCTTTCGCCGAGCAACGCGTTCCGAAGCGAAATTTGCGCCGCGCGAGCGAACCGGAAGACTGTCGGTAAAACCCGGGACACCGGCGGCACGGAGCCGCCGGCACGCCGGCTAGCGTTTGGAGAACTGGAACCGTTTGCGGGCGCCCTTCTGGCCGTATTTCTTCCGTTCGTGCGCGCGCGGGTCGCGGGTCAAAAAGCCGAGCTTCTTCAGCCGGGACCGCAGTTCCGCATTGAATTCTATCAGGGCTCGGGAAATGCCCAAGCGGGCCGCGCCCGCCTGGCCGGCCACGCCGCCGCCGTCCGCCAGAATCAACAGATCGAATTTCTCGATGGTCTCGGTCGCAGCCAGGGGCTGCCGGACCAGGGCTCGCGAGCTTTCTGTCGGGAAATAATTCTCGAACGGTCGGTTGTTGACCTTGATCTCACCCTTACCGGGCCGTAAGAATACCCGGGCCACCGATCTCTTGCGGCGGCCGGTACCCAAATACTGCACAATCGTCGCTGCCACTAAGCTTGTACCTTCCTGCTTTTCATCACCAGCGCAACCGGTTTCTGCGCTGCGTGCGGGTGCCGGTCGCCCGCATAGACTTTCAGTTTCCGGAACATCTGTTTGCCCAGCTTGGTCTTGGGGAGCATGCCACGAATGGCGTCTTCCACAATGCGCGCCGGCCTGGTTTCGCGCACCCGACGGATGCTGGTCTCGACCAAGCCACCGGGGTAACCGGTGAAACGGCGGTAAACCTTGTTTTCTTCTTTCCGGCCAGTGAGCCGGACCTTGCTCGCGTTGATGACGATCACGTGATCGCCGGTATCCAGGAACGGCGTATAGGAGGGTTTTGCCTTACCCATCAGCAGCATGGCTGCTTTGCTGGCAAGCTTGCCCAAAACCAGATCCTCCGCGTCGATCACATGCCATCGACGGGAAATGGCGTTCTTGGAAGGGAACTCGGTACTCATTGAACACACGTCTCCAACTCTTCAGATCCAAAACATTTAGACTACCGGCTTGGGAGGTCTGTTGTCAAATCCCAGTCCCTGGGCTATCCCCCGGTTTTCACTAAAAATGGCATACCGAACGCCCCGGTCACCGAGCCGGATAGGCAGAATTAATTCACGACGGGGACGGCGTCTGTCACCCTGCGGTTGTACCGGCCCGGCGAGAGAATCCCGTGGGGATCCATTGCCGATTGGAGGGCGGCGACGGTCGCCCAGAAGACCGAGTCGCGACTCTCGGTCATCTCCGGCATGGCGGCGATGTTGATGCGGTAGGGGTGGCAGCCAATCTCAATGCCACGGTGCCACAGTTCGCGGAAGCACTGGTGCGCACGATCCTTCTCCTCGGGCCGCTTGTAGATGATCGGGATTACGCCGATGCCGCATTTCTCGGAAAGAGTCGTGATGGACATTGCCGAGCCGAAGGAGTGTTCCTCCAAGGTCTGCTTGATCATGGCGATCATCCGGCCCACAGTTTCGCCCTTGAGCGGGATTACGGGAGCGTACCAGATGATACCCACGCCTTCGCGCACGGGATCCATGGTTTCCTTTTCGGGATGGAATGGCACATGCAGGTAGGCGAGCCGAAGTTCCAGGCTGCGGGGCACGCCGTTGACGATTTCGAGCAGATGTTCGAAACGCTCGACGGGACCGGCCAGGGCCCCGGTTAACCAGCTTGGCATGATCCGGCTAAGGCGCTTCAACAGTTTCAGCCGGTGCTTGTTAATGAAGACCAGGCGCGAGGTGTGGGGCACGAGCGCCTGACGAATGGCGGCGCGGATGGGGCGGATCAAGGATCGCTTGCAGTGCACGACGCCAAATCCCATCCAGGCAAAATCGGCCTTCAGGCCGACGCCTAATTCGCGCGTGCCGATCGTCATCTCCACCTGCCGCTGATTGATGAACTTGACCGACCCGATCGGCCCGCGGAGGTCATGAAACAACTCCCTGCAGGCTTCCACCAGCTTGACAAACTGAGCGGCGTCTTTTTGCGTAAACGCAAAGACCTCGATATGTTCCGGCCGCCGCACGAGCGAGATCTGCATGGAAGTGACGATGCCGAAGTTGCCCTGGGTGAACAGGCCGTCGAGATACGGCCCGATTCCCCACTTGTAGACGCCATCGGCGACAGATGCCCCCAATTCGGACATCACTGGCCGGTAGATCTCACCGCTCGGAAGCACGGCCCGAAGGGATGTGACCGCACTGAAGTGGTCCCTTTCGGGGGTCATGCCAAACCCGCGCTCCAGCGCGTTCCCAACGATGCTGGCAGTGGGGCCGGCGCCGGTGGTGGGCACAAAGAAATCGAAATTAGAGGAGCGAAAATAGTCCGAGAGCTGCTTTTGGGTGACGCCGGGTTCCAGGGTGATCAACCCAAGTTCCGCATCCATTCCGGTAATTCGGTTCATGCGCGAAAGGTCCACGATGACGCAGTTATCGACCGGCGGAACGGCACTGCCGTAACCCCAATTGTGTCCGGTGCTGATGGCATAGAGCGGCACCCGGCAGCGCGCCGCGATACGCACGATCCGGGTCACGTCTTCTTCGCTCCCAGCCATCAGAACTGCCGGGATCACGCGGTCCAGCCCGAGGCAGTTCGGCCGGTAATGGTCCAGCATTTCCCCCGTAAGCACGGCGTCGGGCGGCAACAACTGCCGCCATTCGCCTAAGGCGCTATTCAATCCGTCCATGGTTGCTTTCCTTGGATCCGGCATGGGCCGCGACCGTACCGGTCAGATCGTCGTGAGGTACCCCGCTTCGAACCATCCGCGTGGCCTGCCGAGCCGCTGCTTTCCCACGAAACAAAGCAGCGCCAATCCGCTTGCAACACCGCAGTATCCGGCGAGAAGTTCGAAGGAACGAAGCGAGATGAGGAGCCCGATCTGCGCGACGCAGTGCGCGCCCAGGATTCCCACCAGCGCTGCGTCCAAAACCAATCGTATCGGGCTCCGGTTGCGAGTCCAAAACAGCGGGCGCGAACCCCAGAAAACGAAATTGGCGATGGCCAGGCCACGCGCCAGCCCACCCTCCCACGAGTGGCCGGCGGGGGTCGCCGCGCCGGCGTAAAGAACCGCTAATGTGGACGCCTGGATCGCCACAATCGCGAGCGCCAAGGGCATCGGCATGCCCGCACTGAAGTGGAGAACTACCGCCCAGGAGGCGATGGCAACGGCGAACACTACGAGCGTCAAACGCAACGCAACGGTCTCCGCTCCGGCCACTCCGGCGGCCAAGGCCGCAATCGCCAGCACGGCAGTGAGCGTCATCCGGGAAGGGTCCGAGCGCGTTGCGGCGCGCTTCCGGCCGCAGGCTTGGGGGTAGAGAAACGTGAACAGTCTTCGGCTGAGGCTGCGATTGACGGCGCAATTGATCGCGCAGGGGCACACACCCCGGTCGGGGCGGGAAATCATCGGCTGGGAACAGCTTTCAAAGCTCATCGCACTGCACAAGCAAAGGCGTCGCAGAGTTCGCACGCGGCGCTCACTTGTCTATTTCATCCAGCGTAACACGTCACCGCACATTAGTCGATTCCAGTGACTTAGCTTCCAGGAATCGAACGGCTGATCAGGCGCTTTGCAGGGCACTGCCGAAAACGGCGTCGCCAAAGGCAAAGCTGTTGTGTGCCGGCATGTGGGACCAAAACCAGCGCCGCGCACTCTCACAGATAACGGGGATCCTGGTTATGTCAGAGCAAAGCCGGTCGATCATCGTCATGAACCGCGAGGCGGGACGTTCCGAATCGAACCGAAGAACCTCCATCTCACATCCATATTGCGGGTCGTAATACGGCGGCACCTCGCCATCCGGCCCTTCGAGCGATGCGCCTCCGATGCGGCGGAGAATCGAAGAAGAGCAGTGCCTCACGGTTGCCGTGGTGATTCCGATACAGCCGCCGAGAACGCGAGCCATGCTATACGTGGACAAGGCCGTACGCAGAGCTTCCGGGGAGCATCTGCGTTCGGGCGTAATGGCCCAGCCGCCAACCTCCACGAAGGCGACGTCGCGATGGTTCGCGCGGCGAAGGTCGGCTTCAACCGCGATGCGGAAACTCGGCCCCCATTCCGGAGACCGGGCAATCGCAGATTTTTGGACCCATAACTCTTGAAATGAGGTAGTGGACGGATGGGAGAAGTAGCGGACACACCCGCAGATTTTGCCTGCCCGGTTCAACGCGAGCAAATGCCAACTGTCTCTGTCAATGGCCTGGACGTGGCGCCCGTCGCCGGTAAGTTCGCGAGACTGGATGGCGCCGTCATCGAAATAGATTTTTCCCCGTACCCGCTGCATTTGGGCGAGCAGCATTGCGTGCCGTTCAGCGTGGCAGTCGACGGTCTTGAAATCCAAGGGGATCGTTGCCTGTGGAGGAGCCAGGATCAATAATCTGAGGTCGCTCTGGGGCGGTGCCATTGCGGTAACACTCGCCTTACCACCTAAAGAGGTCTTGATATCTGATTGGTAGTGGAGGGTCAAAGTTCTTCCTCTGCTAGCTGAATTCTAAACGAAAAGCGACTTCATGCCTATACTCCATAAAGTTAAGGACGGATTAGACCAAGTACCTCACCAAAGTTAAGGCCAACAAGCGGACAACCTGCAGCTGTAACACTGACTTTGTTCCGCGAACGCTCTAATTCAACAAGTCGGGCAGGGTTAGAGTCATCAGCTAACCAAAGTCAACGCCAAGGCCAACAGCAACCCAAACCTTCCTCAAAAACTGACTTTAGTTCTGGGAGTGCCCTATACTCCATACAGCTAGGGTAGGGCTCATAAGCTGACCAAGGCCAACAACGAGTCAACCGCTTCAAAAACTGATTTTTTCGAGGAGTGTAGACGACAGCAATCGGTCGGCCAGACGAATCCGTCGAAATCCGCAGGGATTGGCCGGTGTTTTTTAAGAGCTTCCTGCGGAGTGGTTATTTCTTCACGGTAGGAAATACGTTGTGTGAAAATAATACCATTACGGCCTAATTTGGGTGAAACCACGCACGGGGCTGCTGCGTCACGTCGGCCTCCTGCGTATCAATAGTGTAATCAATGGGATAGCGTATGGCACGTTGTGCGAAATGCATTCTTTGTGAAGTCCCCGGCACCCGCGACCAGGCGGTGGACGTGGCGTTGGTGCCCTGCAACGTTCGGAAGTTCCACGACCAACGGTTCACGATGTGGCGCTGTACGGGTTGCGGCTCGCTGCACTGCGAAGAGGACGCCGACCTCCCTCTTTATTACGCTGACTATCCTTTGAAAAAACAAACGGTCGGCTTCGGTGAGCGCATCGGCTACGAGAATCGGCTCCGTCTGTTGGAGCGCCAGGGCTTTCGCCGCTCAGACCGCCTGCTGGACTTCGGTTGCGGGGCCGGGCTGTTCATTGACTTCCTGCGCAAGAAAGGACTGCCAAACGTATTCGGATACGACCGTTTTGTGCGCGAGTATGCCGATCCCCAGAGACTCGAGCAGACCCACGATACAGTGGTTTCCTATGACGTAATCGAGCACTATGACGACCCGCGTGAATTCATGCGGTCTGTCGTCCCGCTGGTCCGTCCCGGCGGGCTGCTGGCCATCGGAACACCGAATGCCGATCACGTGTCGTTATCGCGGAAAGGCGATCCCAATCTGCATCCGCCCTACCATCGTCACATCTTGTCCGAACGGGTGTTGTTGGCTCTTGCCAGGGAAGAGGGACTGGAGCCCGTCGACATCTATCGGCGCTCTTTTTACGACAGCCTCTATCCGACCGTGAATTCGCGTTTCCTGTGGAGATATCTCGGGAAAAGCGGGCTGCTGGATACGGCGGTAGAACCGCCCAGGACCGGCATGATTCTGCGCTCCCCGGAATTGCTGTTCCTGGCGTTCTTCGGCTACTTCCTGCCGGCCGGCGATAGCATTCTGGCTACATTCCGAAAGATCGATCGGGGATAGCGGGCCGAAATTACAGGCCGTCAGGGAACTGGAACGCCGAGAGCGCCGCCGACAAATCTGCGGAACAGGTCGCCGGTATCGTAGCGGCTGAAGATGGCTGCCCATTTCTGCGCGGCCAAGCGATACTGCGGTTCGGAGAGCAGCTTTTCCAGCGTGCGTAGCAGGCGTTTTTCGGACGCTTCTTCCACGCGGACGCCCAGGCCCGCGCCGCTATCTTCCAGCACCGCTGTTGAGAGTTGCTGATCGGCGTTGGCAGGAAGCCCCAGGACGGGAGTTCCGGCCGCAATCGCGGGGTATACACCGCTGCTACCGCCATGCGAGACAACCACGCCGGATTTGGCCGCCGCTTCCGCGAGTGGAAGCAGGTCGCTCATGTACACATCGCGGGTCGGGACCGGCAGGTCGCGACCGGAAGTCGAAAGCAGTATGGAGACCGGCAGCCTGGATAGTGCTTTCAAGAGCGGCGGCAGGACTCGGAGCGCGCCAGAACTGCCCAGGCTAACGAAGACTTTCGGCTTCGGATCTTCGACCATACGATCCCACCAGCCCGGCAGGGGTGCGGGAAGCGTCCACTGGCAAGCGCCGACATAATGATGGCCCTCCGGCCGATTGCGCGTGGGGACAAACTCCGGCACGTCCGGGTACAGCACATAGGTGCCTTCCGTGTACATCACGCGAAGATCCGGCGGCAGCGCGGGTATGCCGAATTCTTTTCGGACGCGGTTCATTTGACCCACGTGAACGGCATGCGCCAAGGGTTCAGCGACCTTGTAGATGGGACCGAGCAAACGGGGGGAGACGAACTGGGTGAGCGGAATGGAGGGCAGAATGGACCGCCGCTTTGCGTACGGGCTCCAGTACGCATTCATGATGACTGTCCATGGACGGCCTTCCAGACGCGAGCTGATGGGAAGCGAAGGCCGCATGTCGCCAATCACCAGATCCGGCTCGATGCCGGCGATGAGTTGGCGGTCTTGCCTGACGTAGTCGCGGACAACATCGGAAGGAAACACCGGCGCGCCTTTGCTGATGTTTTCCAGAAATCGTTCGCCCGGCATAGTCGCCAGAGCGCCTATGGTGAATGGCTTCCCTTCCAGATATCTGAAGAACCGCCGGGGAGCGTAAAAATGGATATCGTACCAGGAGGAATCCAGTGCAGCAGCGAGCACCAGCGGGCGCACGAAATGCGCCATGGTCGCGCCTTCTGCGAGGAATAAGATCCGCTTACGCGCCATAATCTGCCGAATTTCGCGTGGCTGCCTGGGGCAGGAGTCTCGCAGATGCCCATTATCGTCAGATCACAAGCGCAGCGCTAGACAGCTGACGCGATAATGAACGACATGTGGCCCGCAAACGAAAAAAACCCGCACGCCCAGGTCACGCCGGACGTGCGGGTCTTTGGAAAAGAAGAGAGTAGGTGAACGTTTAAGCGGCCCGCTTAAACCTCCTCATGCACGCCAAGCCAATCAACCCGCCGCCAATCAGAACGAGCGACAAGGGTTCGGGCACGGTCGGCCCCGGGGTGAAAGTGACGACGAATGTCCCGGAGTACGTGCTGGTGCAAGCCCCACCACTGCAAAATCCGGAAAGCGGCGTGCCGCTGTTAATCGCGGACTGGAGTTGGGCCGGCGTGATGCCCGGAAAAGTTGTAGAGTAGTCACCGATCCAATTTGACACATCCGCCGAAAGATCGCTAGCTGTGCCATTGGCTGAAAGTGAAACGGTAGTCCCGGACGAGGTAGGCGACAATTTGATGGGCGAACCAACGAAAACTGTGCAAGCCGGTGCATTGGGATCTAGCGTAGTGGCACACGCAGTGCTCGTAGGACCCGGTCCGACACCGACCAGATCGAAGTGAAGATTCGGCTGATCTGTGAAGAACATGAAATCCAGAATCGGTGAAGGACCGGGAAAGGTCAGATCTTTGATCAGACCGGAAGTATCACCCGACACTAGCGGCCCACCGCCCACGAAGTTAACGAGCGTTTGATTCCCTGTCGCGATGCATCCCGTGCCGCCACCGGCAGGTAACCAGTCCAGGGTGCTCGCTGTGACCGTAACGCCTTGCCCGGTACAGTTCGCAACAAGGAGATTCCCGATGGGGGCCGCCATAGCGACCGAAGCGAGAGTGGAAATCATTATCGCCAGAAGGGCGAATCGAAATTTCATCTGTGTGTTCCTCCAAGAGGCGGTCCTCACTGAGACCGCAACACTAGAGGGAGTATACGGAGAACGAAAGTTACTGTCAATCTGCAACCGCTAGGAACTATGCGTGTTAATACGAACGATCGGGAACATCCCTGAAATAGAACAACAACAACACGTCGCAAAACCGCCGCTGAACCCGATAACGAGGGTAGCATCCGCCTACATACTAAGGTCAAATATTCAGAATGTGTGCGCTGAATTACAGTTGAGAATCGCCCTGCTTTTGGGCCACAAAGTTAGGTACGACCAATGGTGAACAGAGTCTATCGCCGGATGCTGATGGTCTATCCAGAATTTGAGGCGAGCTACTGGGGAATGCAATACTCCCTGCCCATTATTCAACGCAAGTCGTTGATGCCGCCACTGGGTCTCCTCACCATTGCGGCCCTGACTCCGCCCGCCCATGAGGTCCGAGTGGTGGACATGAACACGCGGCCGCTGACGGATGAGGATATCGAATGGGCGGATGTGGTTCTGTTTTCGGCAATGCTGGTGCAAAAGTCCGCTCTCCTTCGGGTGGCCGATCGCTGCCGCAAGGCAGGGAAACTCGTCGTTTTCGGCGGCCCGTATGCCACAGCTTGCCCCGATGAGTGCAGGAACCACTGCGATGTGCTGGTGCTGGACGAGGGCGAAGTCACCTGGCCGATGTTTCTCGCGGATCTGGAAACGGGCAACATCCAGCCGTTGTACAGTTCGCCGGAAAAGCCGGACATCAGAACGTCGCCGGCTCCCCGATTCGATCTGATCCAAACTGCCGACTACGTATCGATTCCCATTCAGTTTTCGCGGGGCTGCCCCTATCAGTGCGAGTTTTGCGACATCATCGTGCTGTTTGGCCGTCGGCCGCGAACGAAAACGCCATCGCAACTGCTGCAAGAACTGGACGCACTCCTGGCGACAGGTTACCGAGGTCAGGTGTTCATTGTCGATGACAATTTCATCGGCAACAAGGCTGCGGTGAGACAGCTACTTCCGGAGCTTACCCGCTGGAATCGAGAGCACGAAAATCCGTTCAGCTATGGGACCGAGGCGACCGTCAATCTTGCCGAGGAGCCGGAATTGCTGTCGGAGATGGTGAAGGCGAATTTCATTTTCGTTTTCGTGGGCATCGAGACACCCTCCACGGATAGCCTGCGGGAGACTGGAAAGTATCAGAACGTGCGTGGCTCGCTGCTGGATGGCGTGATCTGTATCCAGAAAGCGGGACTGGCGGTGTATGGCGGCTTCATCGTCGGTTTCGACCACGACGAGGCGGATATTTTCGACCGCCAGATTGAGTTTATCGGACAGGCCGCCATCGCCAATGCCATGATCGGCCCGCTCATGGCGCTTCCGGGAACACCGCTTTTCGCACGTATGCAGAGGGAAGGACGGCTGCTGCCCGCGAGCGATTACGGAAACTGGTACGAATCCGGGTACACCAATATAGATACCGTGCTGCCCCGGACAGCGCTGCTCGAAGGACACCGCAGGGTGGTCAACACGATCTATGAGCCATCTCACTACTTCGATCGCACCTTGCGCAGTTTTCAGCGCCTCCCACGCCCGCCATCGCGTCGCGAACGTTGGCGGTACTTCCGCTGGGGCGTCAAAATACACCTGCAGAGATGTTCAACCCGAACCGACGAACGGAAGGGTTCGCTGGTTGCCGCGCTCCGCTTTCTGATCGGTCTCTACTGGAGTTTCCCGCCGGCGTTCCGGAAGCCGCTGGGACGTTTCTTGAGGCAGATTCTGCGAACCTGTCCAGAGCAATTTCCCAGATCACTCAGCTTCATCATGATGGCTTATCATTGTTATCGATATACCGCGGAGTATATTGTTCCCAGTATCGACAGAGCCCTGGAGGAGAGCGAAAGGCCACCGGGAAAAGTCCAAGCACGTCGAGAACCGGTCCTTGCCGGCCGGCCTCGGTCAGGTGGGGGTGAAAGACGTGGTTGGCCGCCGGAGCGTGGTACGTAAATTCGTGAGCCTAGGGGAGGCCGAGTCTGACAAGGCCAAAAACCGATAGAGATCCGCGAGTGCTTACTACGGGCGTCAAAGCCGCAGAAAACGGCGATACAATAGACTCTCTTTTCGGACGCGCGCGATGAACATCACGATATTCGCGACTGGGTCCCGGGGTGACGTACAACCTTATATTGCGCTGGCCCACGGTCTCCAGCAGCACGGACACCGCGTGCGGCTGGCCAGTTTCGCGGATGCGGCGCAATGGGCGTCCGAAGCAGGAATCGAATTCTTTCCGTTAGCGGCAAACTTCAGCCAGTTTTTGAATTCCGAGTCCGGCATAGCCATGATGGAAACGGAGCGAAATCTGGTTGCCCATATCCGCGCAATCTCGCGTTTTTCCAGGAGGCTGGCGCAGTCCGAAGGGTATTGGGAGAGCTATGAAAAAGCGTGTTACGGTGCCGAATTAGTCGTATACTCGGTCAACGCTCCCCAAGGCTTCCATCTTGCCGAAAAGCTAAAGCTGCCGTCAGTTGCAGCTACCTATCTCCCGGTACTGACGCCCACCGGTTCATTTGCGAGCCCGATGTGGCCTGCCGATGTCCGGCTCGGCGGACTCTACAATCGCTTCACCCACCTAGTGGTGGAACAACTCATGTGGCAGCCCTTCCGCGGCATGATCAATGATTGGCGAAAGAGGTACCTGAATCTGCCGCCGGTTTCAGTCTTCGGTCCGTTCCGGAAAATGCGCGAGTCGCTGATCCTCTATGGATACAGCCCGCAGTTGCTCCCAAAGCCGAAGGATTGGAGTCCTTCTGTCGAGGTTACCGGCTACTGGTTCCTCGATCGACCTGCCGACTGGCGTCCTCCGAGCGAGTTGGTCGATTTTTTGAAGGCGGGTCCCCCGCCGGTCTATATCGGATTTGGCAGCATGGATGACCGGCATCCTGAAAAGCTGGTGACGCTCGCGGTCGAAGCGCTACAACGATCGCGTCAACGCGGCCTCATTTTCGCAGATTGGAAAAAAGTGGATGCCAGCCGCCTTCCCGACAACGTTTTCAAAGTTGAGTACATTCCCTTCGCCTGGCTCTTTCGCCAAGTGGCTGCGGCCGTTCACCACGGCGGAGCGGGTACCACAGCCGAGACGCTGCGGGCGGGCATTCCCTCCATTACCGTTCCCTTTTACAGCGATCAGCCGTTCTGGGCGCGCCGACTTGAAGGGCTCGGGGTCGCGCCCCCGCCGATTCCGCGCAAGAAACTGACCGCCGAACACCTTGGCCGGTCCATCTCTCACGTGGTGAGCGACACCGCTATGCGCGTTCGTGCGCTGGCCTTAGGTCGCCAGGTGGGCCAAGAGCAGGGCGTCCAAACCGCCGTTGCAGCGATCCACCGGCATTTCAAAGAGGCATCCCCCACCAAACCGGCCGCACACGGATAGCCGTGCCACGACCGGACCGGCTATGGAATTTACGAAACCGGAGGCAGCGCTAGTCCGGCTTTTGCCAAGGCGCGCTGCAACATGGCGCTGGCATGGATTTCCGGCACGTTTCGCGAAATGGAAACTTCCGACAGCAGCATGTGGCGTGCACGGTCCAACATTTTCTTTTCGCGGAACGATAGCGGCTTGTCCGCATGAAGTTGCAGCAGGCCCTTGAATACTTCCGCGGCCATCAGCAGGCTACCGCTCTGCATTTTCTCCGTGTTTTCCTTGAAACGCGCCTTCCAATCCGCATTCACGGGACACCATGCGTTGGCGAGGAAGGAAAGCACGCGGGAGATTTCGCGATCTTTGGTAACTCTGCGCAGACCGATATTGGCGGCATTCGAAAACGGTACCAGGACGGTCATGCTGTTGCATCCGAAGCGGAGGAGGTAGAATTTCTCGAAGGCCGATCCAAAGGAACGGATGCTGATGTTTTCAATCGTCCCAACGCCTTGGTTGGGATAGACTACCTTATCACCTATCTGAAAAGTCATACGGGGTCCCCCACAAACCACCGTCATTGAGTGTTGCTTGTTCTTCCGCAACAACTCTTGAAATGGTACGCTCAGTACCTGTTTATGTCAAGTCGGAGTGCGGCGAAACACGGCATCTGGCGCGGGTTTTCGTCTCATAGGCTCATTGCCCGATGCGGAGAGGGGCAATTTGGAAGGGAGTGGCCGGAGCGAGATCGTCAGCGGGTACACCTCCAAGGGGTGCTGCCTTCCGGCGAATGGATCCGAGTTAAACTCGCCTGCTGCCGTGACCGGCTCAATCGCCCGAGGCGACTTCGGCCTGATCCTCCAGCAGCAAACCCCTCTCTGATAGCAGCAGGCGCCTGAGCGTACGCAGGTCGTTCAGAATGCGCCGGCTGGAAGTGATGTGAAGGTTCAGTTTCGCGAGATTGTAGGCCACCAGCAGTAAGGCTTGTTTGCGACGCTCGGCGCCATCGCGCTCGGCTGCCGCTATTTCCTGCTCCACATCTCGCCGGGCTTCGTCGAGACTTTCCGCGAGCATGGCAACATACTCATGGGAGCCTTCGAGACTGTCAAAGGGCGTTTCGGGCTGACTACTACTCACAACACGCCTTTCCGACCAACCTGCTTTCCGGCAGGAGGCCCGTTGGTTGGGATTTCCCCATTCTCGCATATATTCCGCCAGGCCGGGACGAGCTACGGGTAGCGGTGTACATTGACTAAAGAGTGGGTACTAACACCTTACGGGCCGTAATCGTCGATGACGAGGAGTTGGCGCGCGCCTTTCTTCGGGAACTGCTGCGGGCCCATCCGGAAATCCAGATTGCCGCGGAATGCGCCAACGGTTTCGAGGCCGTGAAGGCCATCGCGGAGTTGTCCCCGGACCTGCTTTTCCTGGACGTCCAGATGCCCAGACTGGATGGGTTCGAGGTATTGGAACTGATTGATCGGCAGGCGGCGCCGCCCGTGGTGATCTTCGTGACCGCCTACGATCAATACGCCATGCGCGCCTTCGATGCCCACGCCGTGGATTACCTGCTGAAGCCCTTCAGCGTGGAACGCTTCGAACTCGCGCTCGAGCGAGCCCGGTCGCGGCTCGGCGAGCGGCGGCTGCCGGTAGAGATCGCAGAAGCGCGACCACCGGCCGAACGGCCCGAGCGCATCGTGGTGAAGGACGGCACGCGGGTGCACATCATCCCGCTCGACAAGCTGGACTACGTCGAAGCACAGGACGACTACGTGGCGCTCCACTCCGCCGGCAGGAGCCATCTCAAGCAGCAGGCGATCGCCAGCCTGGAACAGGTGCTCGACCCGCGGCGGTTCGTGAGGATCCACCGGTCGGTGATCGTTAATCTCGAGCGCGTGGCGAGAATCGAACCCTACGGGAAGGACAGGCGCATCGCGATTCTCAACGACGGGACGCGGCTGCCGGTGAGCCGCAGCGGCTATGCCAGGTTGCTCGACGTGATGGGGGATTCGCAGGGAAACCGCAACGCCACGCGGTAGGTCTCTCCCTGGGCGCCGGCATCGAACAGCGCATTGCTCCCGTAGCAGATCTCCAGGCGGCGCCGGACGTGCGTGATTCCGAGGCCGAGACTGCGCCGCGATGGGCCCTCGGGATCGAACTGGTTTTCGAGCGTGATGGAGACGTTGTCACCATGGCGCTCGACCGCCAGGCGGATGGCGCCGCCCTCCACCAGGTTGGCGATTCCGTGCTTGACCGCGTTTTCCACCAGCGGTTGCAGCAGCAGTGCGGGCACGAAGCAATCTTCGCAGGCCGGTTCGATTTCGGCATCCACGCGCAGGCGCTCGCCGAAGCGCACCTGCTCCACTTCCAGGTAGCTGCGCGCCAGCGCGATTTCGTCGCGGAGCGGAATGCGGTCGCGGGTGCCGAGCCCCAGGCTGGCGCGCAGAAACGCCGCCAGTTTGATGCACATGTCGCGGGCGCGAAAACCATCGATCATCGCCAGCGCGCTGATGGAGTGAAGACTATTAAAGAGGAAGTGCGGGTTGAGCTGGATGCGCAGCGCCTGTAACTCGGCCTCGCGAGCCAAGGTGCGGGCCTGGGCGGCGCGCGCCTCGGCTTCGCGGGAGGCCTCGGCGGAGAGATAGGCATAGTGCAATCCCACCGATGCCAGGTAGAGCAGCATGCCCATGCCGAACAGGGGCGGCCATGGCGGAGGCGTCTTGTCCCACGCCCAGGCTGAGGCGCGGGCACATGCCACCAGCAGCACGCTGCTGATCGCCGCCGCGGCCGTAAAGGTGAGCACCATGCTCACGGCGTTGGAGAGGCGCATGGGCCGCGCGCGGCAGACGTACAGCGGAGACAGGCAGACGAACGCGTAGACCAGGCAGGCCGGGGCGAGCACCGCGCCCGCATCGGGCCAGGCGATTCCGCCCGTTCCCCAGGTGGTCACGGCCAGCAGCACGCCCAGGGGCGCCCAGGCAGCCAGGTACAAGAACAGCCTGCGCCGCGACACCAGTATGGGATGCATAGCCGCTCAATTTTTCACCACCACGCCACCGGCCACGGCACTGCCTTCCAGAAAGAGCCGTTTGAACCCGGGAGTATCCTCGCGCGGCTGCACCGTTTCATCGGAGTAGCCGCCGAATATGGCGGTGCCCTTCATGACGACACTCCAGTTTTCCGGGATCTTGAGCTCGACCCCGCCAAAGACCGCGTCAATATGGAGCACGGCCGAATCGCCCGCCATGCCCGCCTTACGAAGGTCGAGTTCGAAACCACCGAACACGGCCGCCACTTTCCCGCCGCGGAAGTCCCCGCTGACGATATTCCGCTTTCCACCGCCGAACACTGCCGACTCGTCCAGCATTCCGGGTTTGAATGCCCGGCTGGTGCGCGGATCGAACCCTTGAAAGCCCCTCTGGAACAGCAGGAACACGCCGACGGCGATCAGGGCCAGGGGCCACATGTCGTGAAGGCGAAGTCCATCCAGGTAACCGAGGGTTTGGGCCAGCAGAATGGCACCCACGCCGACCAGAACCCCGCCGCCCACGCGGCCGCTCATTTCGGTCGAATCGACCAGCTTGACGATGCCGATTGCCACCAGGATCGCCGGCCAGAAACGAACAAAGTCGCGGACATAGACAATGTTCAGGTTGTTGAGGAACAACAGGGCGCCGATGCCCACCAGGACAACTCCGGGAATGAGGCCCGCGTGGACCCGGCGGTTGAGATCCCGATCCGGTTGGTTCATGACCCCAGCTTACGGCGAGGCCGCAGGAAATTCGCATGGGAATCGGCGAATGCGGCGCCGCTGTCGGCGAACGCCGCTGGCACGTCCGCCGGCGCTGCGGGCCTGGCGATTACTGAACCGTACCCCGGGTGCCCTTGGTATTCAGCCACTGAATGGCAGGCTGTGCGTCGGCTACCGGCCGGTTGCCCAGGCAGCGACCGGTGGTATATCCGCTCGCGACCTTCAGCACCACGACCAGATACTCCTTGCCCTGCTCGAACGGATAGCGGCAGTCGGTGCCGGTTTCCACGGTGATCAGTCGCGGAAGGGAGGCTTTCCATACCTCGCTAATCTGCAAAATCACCGTAAAGCCATCGATCTTCGGATTCGGACTGACGTTCGACACTTTTGCCACGACCACGGCCTCGGCCCGCTTATACGGTCCGGCGATTTCGGTTGGCTCCTTACAACGGCACGCCCAGGCTCCCGGCGCGGCCAGAACGGCGAAAGCGGCAGCCATCATCACCACGCGCAGGCCCGAGCCTTGGCCACGTGGCGGGACGATTCCGCCGGCTGAGACCGGCGGTTCGGTGCGGCATGGAGAAGGAAGTCTCATACTGGGGAATGCCGCGACTCAGGCGTACCTTCCACCGGTGCTGGTACTGGTGCGCATGTTCTCCATCATGCCGATGATGGTGGAGTCGTGAAGCCCGCGCATCAGACAACTGAGGAGCGTGTCTTCGGCCTGGGCGTCGGTACCCGGGGCTCCATTCACGTGGGCCAGTTCGTGGACCAGGGTGGCAGCCACGGTCCAGCGCCCCATGCGCAGGGAAAAGCGCGTGATGGTGATGTCGTTGGAGAGCGTGGCGCCGAAGTTGCCTTGCGCGTTGCTCGGATCCCTGCTAATGAACACCGAAGCGTCGGCCCATACTTCGTCGAAGGTGCGGCCTCCGGGAAGAGCAGCGAAGGCGTCATTGCAGGGCCGGAAGCCCTTGATGCGGTGGTCGATGATCCAGATCGCCTGCCTGATGACGTGCAATTCGTGATGGTCAGCCACCGCCTGCCATTCAAATCCGGAGTTCGGCAGGGGTGCTGTATGGGCGGATGCAGGGGTGTTAATCGTTGGCATTGCTGTGTATTCCCTCCTGGAGCATTGAAATGCTCTCTGGGGCACAGCATATCACTGGCGTGGGCTTCCGGCGCTCCTTACGGTACTAGCAGCCTGGTACCCCGCCGAAGCCGGAGGGTTGACGAAGCGCGCGAGAATCAGGGCCATCTGGCGTTCGAATTCCTGCCGCGAAAACCGCCGGGCATAATGCTGAAGTTCGCCAGGGTGAAAATCCGGCTCCATTCGTTCGAACCGGCCGAGGGCGGCCTCGAGCGAGTCCCCGGTGGGTTCGTCGAAGAACACGCCGCCGAACTCCGGAACGGTTTCGAGCGCGCCGCCGCGGCCCAGCGCAATCACAGGCCTGCCGCTGGCCAGCGCCTCCACCACGGTCATTCCGAAGTCCTCCTCGCCCGGCAGGAGGAACGCGCGGCAGCGCGCGTAGAGTTCGCGCAGTTCGTCATCCGAAACCCGGCCCAGGAACTCGACATTGGGTGCGGCCATCCTCTTCAACAGGCGATATTCCGGTCCGGAACCCGCAATCCGCAAGCGTCTCCCGTTGCGTGAGAACACGCGGACCGCGAGGTCCACACACTTGTAGGGCACCAGTTCGGAGACCACCAGGAAGTAGTCTTGGGGTGCGTGGCTGTAGAACGACTCGACGTCCACCGGCGGATACACTACGTCCGCTTCACGGCGGTAGGTTTTCCAGATGCGGCGGCACACGTTGCGGCTGTTGGCGATGAAGGCATCCACGCGGGCGGCCGAAGCGGAGTCCCACAAGCGCAGGTAATTCGTCAGCGGCAGCATGGCGGCGCGTTTCCATCGGGAGGCGGTCCAGTCGTTGCGATAGGCGGGATACAGGTCCCACAGGTAGCGCATTGGCGTGTGGCAGTAGCAGACGTGGCAGGCCGAAGCGGGAGCGATCACGCCTTTGGCGGGGCCGGATTCGCTGCTGATCACCAGGTCGTACCCGCGCAAGTCGAAGCTCTCGAGGGCCAGCGGCATCAGCGGCAACAGGGACCGGTACGCCCGGCGCAGTGGGTTGAGGAACGAAGGGATGATGCGATGCCTCCGCAGTTCGGGGGTGAGCGTGGCGGGATCGCAAAACAGTGTGAAGATGTCGGCTTCGGGGAAGAGGCGGCAAAGCGCTTCCAGCACCTGCTCGCCGCCACGGCGGTTGACCAGCCAGTAGTGAATGATCGCCGTCCGCATCAACGCGCCCACTCCAGCTTACTGCGCGTGGCAAGGTCCCGCACAGGGCGGGCCGGCATGTTTTACGCCTGTAACAGTAAGGCGCGTGTTATCACGGTGTTGTGACCTCAGGTGACCTGGCCCTCAAACCGTTCGACCCGCTGCTGCACGAAATCGACCTCCGCTTTGGGGCGATGTGCTTCCCGGTCGGGTTTCCGGCGCGACTGCGCACCAACTCGCGCGACGTGCTGGAGGCCGCGGCGGAATCGTGGGGCATGTACCGGGAAGCGGAGTTCGAGACCCCGCCGCTCGACGTGCGGGTGATGGTACAGCCCGAAGGCGATGCGGCTGGGGTGCCGGCCTACCGTTCGCAGCGAAACCTGCTGGCGGTGGTAGCCGACCGTCACAACTTCGGCACATTCGACATGCGCTCGATGTCGGGTTTCTGTGTGGTGTCGGAGAAGACCGCGGCCGACCATGGCATGTTCCGCTACTACTTTCTGGAAGCGGCCATCTACTTCCTGCTGGCGCAGCGGTACGTGGTGCCCATGCACGCGGCCTGCGTGGCACGGGCCGGAAAGGGCGTGCTGCTCTGCGGCGTTTCGGGGGCGGGCAAGAGCACCCTCTCATTCGCCTGCGCGCGAGCCGGATGGACGTACCTTTCCGACGACAGCACGTGGCTGCTGCCGGATACCGGCGATCGCGCAGCCATCGGCCGATCGCACGCGATGCGCTTCCGCGAGGACGCGCCCACTCTGTTTCCGGAACTGGCGCCCTACGCGGCGCGCGTGCGCAACGGAAAACTCACCATCGAAGTGCCGACGGCCGATTTCCCGGCGATCCGAACGTCCCGGCGCTGTGTCGTAGAGCGGCTGGTATTGATCGAGCGCCGGCCGGGGGCGAGTCCGGGTTTGCGTCGCGTAGAGTCTCGGGAAGCGGTGGAGCAACTGCTGAGCGATATGCCTTTGTACGAGGAGGACGTGAACGCGATGAACGCCAGGACAATCGGCAGGCTGGCCGACGTGCCCGCTTATCGAATGTGCTACGAGTCGCTGGACGACGCTCTCCGGCTGCTTGGGGAACTGCTATGAAGACCAGACTCACGATGCTGCTGTTCGTCGCCCTGGCGCCGTCGGCTTATGGGCAGTTGGGCTCGGCCGCGTTGGCCGGGACGGCAACGGATGAGTCCTCGGCGGTAGTCGAGGGAGCGGTGGTCGTGCTGACCCAGCCCGCCACCGGTTTTACGCGCAGCACCCGGACCGATTCGCGCGGCAATTACGGATTTGAGGAACTCGCGCCGGGCACCTACACGGTGAGCGCGCGCAAGCAGGGTTTCCGCTCCTATGAAGCCACCGGGGTGGTGCTCGAAGTAAGCCGCAAAGCGCGTCACGATATCCGCCTGGCCGTCGGCAGCGGCCAGGAGCACATTACCGTGGAAGCCGCGGTTTCGCCGGTCGAGACCGACGATGCCTCGGTCGGCTACCGCATGGACACCTCGCGCATTACCGCGCTGCCGCTGGCATCCCGCAACGTGGTGTCGCTGGTGACGCTCGGCCCCGGTGCCATCCCGCGGCAGTTGGGCGGCTTCGTGCACGACGTGAACAACGACGTGCAGGAGGGCTCGCGCGGCTCGGTGGCGCACAACCCGCCGATCAATGGCGCACGATCGACGATGAACTCCTTCCTGCTGGATGGCACGTACGATACCGACCGCAACACCTTCGCCATCGCGGTCTACCCGCCAATGGATTCGGTGCGCGAATTCCGCATTCAGACTTCGCTCGCGCCGGCGGAGTTCCCCCAGGCCGGCGGCGGGGCCATCGACGTGGTGACCAAATCCGGCACCAAGACACTGCACGGCAGCGCCTTCGAATACTGGCGAAACGAGGCCACCGATGCCAGGAACTATTTCGACGACCCGGCGCTGCCTCGGCCCATCCTGCGCCAGAACGAGTTCGGCGCCTCGCTCGGCGGCCCGCTGCCCATGTGGAAGAATACGTTTTTCTACGGAATCTACGAGGGCCTGCGGCAGAAGTCGGGAAACTCGCGGCTGTCGATCGTGCCCGATGCGACCACGCGCGGCGGTGATTTCGCCGGCCAGAGCACGATCTACGATCCGTTCACGCGGCAGCCGTTCGCGCAGAACCGGATTCCAGAGAGCCGGATCGATCCCATCGCCAGCCTGTTTCTGACGCGGTACGAGCCATTGCCAAACAGCGCGGGTGCGGGCGGCAACTATCGCGACTCCACGCCCAACGACAGCCCGTCCGACTCGGCCTCGGGCCGCATCGATCACCAATTCGGCAATCGCGGCGTGCTCACCGGACGCTACACGTTCAACGGCGAGAGCGACCGCGTGGCCGGGTCGTTCCCATTGTTGCCCTTCTCCGAACAGGTGCGCGCGCAGCAGGCCGCGGCGGCCTACACAGCGAGTGGCGCGCGATGGATCAACGACACGCGATTTTCCTTCACGCGCCTGCGGCTGTTCGACGTGCCGGAAACGGCGTTCCACGATAATGTGGCACGCGACCTCGGCCTGGCGAATCCGCCTACGGATCCGTTCAGTTTCGGGCTGCCCTATTTCAACGCGACCAACTATTCCATGGTGACCGATTCGCCGACGCTGCCGCAGGTACAGCGCGACAATCTGTGGCAGCTTTCCGACGGAGTTTCGCTCCAGCGCGGCGGGCACACGCTGAAACTGGGCGGCCAATGGATGCGCTTCCAGATGAACTACCTGCAAAGCAACCTCACGCGGGGCACGTACACCTATACGGGCGTGTTTACGAGCGCGAATGGATCGGGAACCGGGTCGGGCGATCCGTTCGCCGATTTTCTGCTGGGCTATCCGCAGGCCACCCAGCGCACCAGCGGGTCCGGGCAGGCCTACCTGCGGCAAAACGTGTGGGCGGGCTACGCGCAGGACGACTGGCGCGTGACGCCCCGGCTGACCGTGAACTACGGGGTGCGGTACGAGTATGCCGCCCCGTATACCGAAAAACGCGGCAACCTGCTCAACCTGGACTACTCCACGTTACCCGCGCCGCCGCAGCTGGTGACGACCGGTTCGGGCGTCACCCCCGACCGCAACAACTTCGCCCCGCGAATCGGCTTCGCCTGGCAGCTTCCGGGGACGCGCGGCACGGTGCTGCGCGCCGGTTACGGTGTCTACTTCAGCCCGGAAATCGCCGTCGAGATCTACGACCTGGTGCTGAACCATCTGCTGAATGAATTGAACGAAACCCAGGGCGACCGGCCGCCGGTCCTGACGACTCGCGATGGATTTCCGAAATCCTCGGCCAGCGGGTTTCCAAGTTATTACGGCATCGATCCGGGAGCGCGCACCCCCTACGTGCAGCAGTGGACCGCCAGCATGCAGCGACAGCTTCCGGGAAGGATGCTGCTGGAAGCCGCGTATTTAGGGTCGAAGGGCACCGATCTGGGGCGCTTCCGCCAGTTCAATACGCCCGCCCATGTGGAAACCGGCGAGAACCTGCCGCCGCGCGAGGGCGACTTGCAGGCCCTGCGGACGTTTCCCACGCTGGGCAAGATCATCCAACGGCAGCACATCGCCAACTCCTCGTACCAATCTTTGCAGGTGAAGGTGGAAAAGAACATGTCGAGCCGGCTGTCGCTGCTGGCGAGCTTTGTATGGGCGAAATCGATCGACGATGCCGACGGTGTGATTCCAGGGCTCTACGACAGCGTCGGCGCGCAGGACGAGCGCAACCTGCGGCTCGAGCGCGGCCTTTCCTTTTTCAACGTGGGCCGGCGCATCACCGGCGCATATGTGTGGCGGCTGCCGGAAAGCGGCATAGCGGGCCCGCTGCTGCGGCGATGGTCGGTAAGCGGGACAGTCACGTTGCAGGACGGCACGCCCGAAGATCCGTACTTCTTTGCGTTGGATTTCGCGAACTCGGGGACACCGAACCGTCCGGACGTGGTCCTCGGGCAGAAGCCTGCGCTGCCGCGCGGGCAGCAAACCGCCGAACACTTCTTCAACACCGGCGCTTTCACCGCCCCCGCGCCCTTCACCTTCGGCAATGCCGGGCGGGACACGATTCCCGGACCGGGCAACAACATATTCGATTTTGCGCTCCATCGCCGTTTCCAGGTGCGAGAGGGCCAGACGGTGGAATTTCGTGCCGAGAGCTTCAATACCTTCAACCACCCCAACTGGGGAATCGCCGGGAACAATCCCGATTTCGGACCTTTCTTCGGCCGGATCTTCACGTCGGGCGAGCCTCGACGTCTTCAGTTCGCTTTGCGATACGATTTCTGAGTTGTCGAATCCCTGGCTGACCTGCGCGCGTCTGCCGCGTGGCCCGGCGGCGGCGCTGGGGGCGCTGCACCTCCGCGATCCGCGTCCGGACGCGCTGGCGCGGCTGGATGATCGCGAGTGGCGCCAGGCGCTCGAGTTCTGCTACCGCTCGCGCATTGCGCTGTTCCTGAGAGCCGCCGCGCGCGACGCCATGCCGAAGTGGGTGCGCGAGCAGTTGGACCGCGATGCACAAGGGAATCGCGAGCGGGTGGAACGGCTGCGCGCCACGTATCGCGCGATCGGTGACCTCCTCCGCCAGGCCGGCGTGGACTACGTCGCACTCAAAGGACTCGCCCACTGCCCGCTTTTTGCGATCGAGCCCAGGGAGCGGACGCAGTACGATATCGATCTGTTCTGCCCGCGGGAGCACGTCGAGACTGCGCGAGACGCACTCGGGGCTTGGGGGTACGAGCCGGTTCGCGGCTTGGAACATCTGCCTACCGATCACCTGCCGCCGCTGGTCCGCAAAACCGGCTGGGAGTTCCGCGGCAACTACTTCGACCCGGAGATGCCGTTCGCCATCGAGCTCCACTTCCGCTTCTGGAACGCGGAGTTCGAGCGCCTGGATGCGAAGGGAACCGAGGAGTTCTGGGACAGGCGCAGCGTCTCGGGCGAGCTTCCCGTGCTGGCTCCGCCGGATGCCCTGGGATTTGCCGCGTTGCATGTGCTGCGCCACTTGTTGCAGGGCAGCCTGGGCGCGTCGCACGTTTACGAACTGGCGCGTTTTCTCGACCGCCATGCCGCCGACGATGGGTTCTGGCGCGAGTGGACAGCGCTTCACTCACCCGCGTTGCGCCGCCTGGAGGCGGTGGGCTTCCGGCTGGCCGAAACGTGGTTCGGCTGCGCACCGGCGCCCGAGCCGCCGCCGGAATCGACCGGCGCATGGTTCCGCGATTTCGCACTATCCCCCGTGGCGCAGCCGTTTCATCCGAGCAAAGATGAGCTGTGGCTGCACCTCGGCCTGCTGAACTCGCGCCGCGATGCTCTGGCCGTGACGCGCCGGCGGCTGTTCCCGGCCCTGCCGCCCGCAGCCAATTACACCGCCCATCTGCCCGCACGCCTGCTCACCTGGCGCCGGCGCGCGGCGGCGCGGCTTCAGTGGCTCGCCTACACGCTGGGTCGCTTCCGTCACCATGCTGTATCGCTTCCCCGCGTGGCCGCCACCGGCGCGCGATGGTGGTTGGGCGGCGAGTTCTGGACGTTCCTGTCAGCCTCGGTTTTGTTCAATTTCGCGCTGTTCATTTTCGTGCTGCTCTACAACCTGCACCTGCTGGAGCTGGGGTTCGGTGAAACGGTCGTGGGGCAGATCAGCGGCGCCGCCACGGTGGGCACGGTGGCGGGCACGATTCCGGCTGCGTTGGTGGTGCGCCGCTTCGGATTGCGGATGACGGTGATCGGCACCATCGCCGCGCTCGCCGTGATGGTGCCTCTGCGTACCCTGGCGGTCTCCCGGGTGGCGCTGATTGCCCTGTCCTCGATCTGGGGGCTCACCTTCGCGGCCTGGGCGGTGGCGTTTGCGCCCGCGGTGGCGGCGTGTGTGGACGAGAAGCGGCGTCCCACCGCCTTCAGCGTGTTCTTCGCGGCGATGTTCTCCATCGGGATCGCCGGCAACTGGGTAGGCGGCAGGCTGCCTGCCTGGGTACACGGCAAGGAACCCGCGCTGCTCCTGTCGGGGGCCCTGGTGGCCCTGGCACTATGGCCGGCGTGGCGGCTTCGCCTGCGCGCGGCCGCGCCCGCGGGCGAGCGCGTCTATCCACGCAGCCCGTTTCTGGTCCGGTATCTGGTGCCCTTCGCGGTCTGGAACCTCGGCACGGCCTCGTTCAACCAGTTTGCCAACGTATATTTCGCGCGGTTGCACTTTTCGGTGGAACGGATCGGCTCGGTGTTCTCCGTGGCGCAGGGGGTGCAGGCGGGAACGGTACTGCTGGCTCCGCTGGTGCTGCAGCGTCTGGGCCTGGTGTCGGGCATCGTTTCGATGATGGCAGCGGCGGCGATCGCGCTGGGCGGGCTTGCCGCACAGCCCGCGGGTGCGGCGGCGGCATTCGCGTACACCGCCTATATGGCCTTCCAGTGGATGAGCGAGCCGGGTTTGAACACGCTGCTCATGAACCATGTGAAGGAGCGCGAACGGAGCGGGGCCGCCGCGCTGAATTACCTGGTGGCGTTTTCAGCGCAGGCGGTGGCGGCGTTCGGCGCCGGCGCGCTGCTCTCGCACTTCGGCTACGGCCCGGTGCTGGCCGGCGCTGCTATGGTAGCGGGTGGCGCCGCCATTCTGTTCAGGACGCTCATCACCTCGCGGCGATAAATTTCGAGCGTGAACCGGCGGCTCCAGGTTTCGCGCGCCGCGCGCGAGATGGATTCCCGATCCGTCGTAAGCATCCGGACCGAAATCCGGGCCATCTCCTCCACCGAATGGGCCAGGAGGCCGTCTCGGCCGTCAGCGATCAGCTCGGGGATACCGCCCGAGGCGAACGCCACCACCGGTACGCCCGCCGCGAAGGCCTCCAGGATCACCCGCGGAGTGGCGTCGTGCGCGGCCGAAGGAACCAGCAGCAGATCCAATTCCGCCAACGCCGCATAGATGTCGGTGGTCCATCCTCGAAACTCCACCGGCAACCCGCGGGCCGCGCTGCGCACGTTCGCCTCGTACCCGGGCGCTGAAAAGAGAGGCGCCCCATAGATCAAAAAGCGGCAATCCGACAGCTCGCACCGGATCCTCGCGGCCGCCGCCAGAAATGCGAGCTGACCTTTCTCCGGCGCGATCCTGCCAATGCAGCCGACGCGGCAGCCTCGGCCTGTGGATGATGCCCGGTTGCTCTCCGCTGCCGGCGCCGCGGCCACCCCGTTGTAAACCACCGAGACCCGATGCTCCTTCCACTGTTTCCCCACAAACCGGCAGCTCGCCACCACCTGCGCCTCCAAGCGCCGCAGGCAGTACCCCGCCAGCCTTCGCGTAGGCCCGGGCGCCAGGTAGCTGTGGGCGTGAAACAGGACCGGCGCCTTCACTTGCGCCCGCAGCGTGGCCGGCAGCAGCCGCGGCCCGTTCAGGTAAACCAGATCGGCCCCCGATGCCAGGCGCCCGATGTGCCGCGCCAGCCGCGGTGTATCCGTGACGAACCGCGCCACGTCGGCCACCGATTTCCGTCCCGCCCGGTAGGGTCCGCAATCGATGCGCACCGCTTCGCATCCCAACTCGCGCACGCGATCGAAACAACCACCCTCGCCGGGCATCCCCACGACGGCATCCCAGCCGTATTCCCGAAACGCCGGCAAGAGATCCAGCAGCGCCTGTTGGGCGCCTCCCGGTTCGCTGAACTGATCCAGCACCAGCACCTTCATGCACGCACCGCCAGCGCCAGCACCCAAAAATATAACGGCAGCACGCGCCAGTAGGTCAACAGGTCGCCCGACAGCATCTGCACGGCCTGGCCGGCCCAGAAGCACAGTATCCAGGTTCCGTAGAATGCCTTCCGCGCATCCACGGAACGGGAAGCCCGCGATGCCGCGCGAACGATCGCGAGGTTGAGCCACACCAGCGCCGTCAACCCGGCAATGCCGGTCTCGACCAGCAGGCTGAGGTACATGTTGTCAGCCACCACCGGGGCGCCCAGATAGTTGGTATACGGCAGTGTCTTGTACCCGATACCCACCAGAAGCTGCCAGGGGTTGGCGGAGATCCAATCGGCCAGCGTCCGCCAGCTTGCGACCCGCCCCGATAGCACTCCTTCCGTCGCCGAAAAGAAGTATTCGGCCGAGGCCGAGAGCCGCAACCAGTACATCTCCGCAAATGCCGGAAACACTTTCCAGGTGATCCAGACCGCCGCGGCCAGAACCGGGAGCATCCGCACGAACCGCAGACGCGCGCGATTCCGCCACGCAAGCACCCCGAGCGCCACGGCGAGATTCACGAGAGAGCCCCGCGAATAGGAGAGCACCAGGGCCGCGAAAAAGGCCGCGCCGCCCGCTACCAGCGCCTTGCGCGAAACCGGCGCTTCGGCGCGCGGCCGCGACAGCGCCACGGCGATCATTACCAGAAAGAACACGCAGAAGTTGCCGAGCGTGCTGGCCTCGTAGAAAATCCCCTGCGCGCGCCGGTACACGCCTGAATCGAGCCAGATGAACTGCGGACCATAGCCCGCCGGAGCCGGAAACTGAAAATAGAAATCCACGCAGGCAAACACCGCCGACGCCACCGCGAACCAGTAAATCGACCCCAGCCGCTCCCTGGTTGGATGCGGTCCATACGCCGTGTACACGAACACGTAAAGGGAGATGCCAAATAACGCCACCCGGGCCAGGCTCGCCGCCGCAGCTTCGAAGCCCGAGTGAATGGCCGCCGGCGCCACGCTGGCCAGCATCACTGTGAAAAGCGCCGCGAACGCGAGGGTCAGTTCGCCGGGCTGAATGCGCCATTCGCCCCACCACAGCAAGCCCGCAAAGAGCCCCAGCGCCGCAAACAGAAGGCACGGGTGGGGGCCGCTATCACCCAACGGGATGGGCAGCGGCGGCAGCAGCACGGCCGCGGCCAGAAAAGCCATGACCCAGCGCGCCGGACGGTAGAGTGTCCACGCGGCGACCAGGACGCCCGCCGCCGGCGCCGCCAGCAGCAATTTCATGCCCGTGGCAGGCGCAACCGCAATCGCCGCCGCCCACGACCCGAAGAAGAGGGCCGCGTAGCTATGCCAGTGGGGTAGAAGATCGCTTCTTGTCGTCCGCCCGCCAGACGAATTCGCCATACTCATCCCTGTGCCGTTGTACTTCGTAATTCATCCGCAGGGCGAGATAGGAAACCGGCAGCACCAGGCCCAGCAGCAACGCCGCCAGTACGTTGAGCGGGAGGTTGGGCGACGAAGGCCGCTCCGGGACGACACCCTGATCGATGATCTTCAACCGCTCGCCGCGATATCCCGCGTCGCCCCGCGCCGTGCGGAAACGGGCTTCCACGGTCTCCAGTGCGGTGAGCGCCGCCTTTCGTTCGGCATCGACTCTGTCGCGGTGGGCCAAGCGCAGCGCCAACACCTTCTCCCGTTCGGCGGATTCGCGCTCGAGCGTTTGAAGCTGCTTCTTCAATGCTTCCATCCGGGCCTGCGCGTTCGCCGCCTGTTTGCCTGCCTCGACGGCTTCGGCGGCGTTCGCGCTCTTGCGGCGTTGGGCGGCATCGGCGATCTCCAGTTGGGTGCTGGCCAGCTCATTCTGGATCCTGGTCCATAACTCGGCGCTGCTCTCGGCGGCCGCCTGCAACTGGTCGACCGGCTCGGTAGCCAGCAGCCTCGCCCATCCACTCTCGATTTCCTGCAAATGCGACTGCAATTCACGCTCTTGCGCTTCGATGCCGGTGATCAGGTCGCGGTCGCCTTCGCTGGTCACAGAGCGATTGAGAGCCACCGTCTCCTCGGCCAGGAACTGCGCCAGTGCCTGCGCCTTTTGCGGGTTCGGGAGCGTGGCGGCAATCTCGAGAATCCGCGTGTTGCGCACGATTCCGACCCTGAGCACCCGCTTCTTCATCGATTCAAAGGTCCGCTGCCGCAGGTTGAACCGGTCCACGGCCTTGCGGAACAGCGAGTCGCTCGCCGCAAACTGCTCGTAGGTTTTGAGCGACTCCAGGTAGATGGGGCTCACCGCCATGGCCGACCTCGGATCGGTGCCCGCCGGCGGCTCAATCACGATGCGAGCGGTCGCCGTGTATTCCTTGGGCAGGAGCAGCGTGATGGCCGCCGCGAAGAACACCGCAATCCCGCAACTCGACGCGATCCAAACCCAGTGGCTCCGGCAGTAACTGATGTAACGATATCCGTCGAGCGTCTCCGCCATCCCGTTTCCTGAGTTAGTGTAGCCCATATATGGCCCTGCTACAGGCCGCGGTGATTGCGCTGGTCGCCTTAATTATCACACCCGGTTTTCTCTTCTACTTTGATGTCACGCCGAAATTACTCGTGTTACTGATGGGAACGGCTTTGGTGCTGAGGGTCAAGCCGGCGCCCCGCCTGTTCACGTTTCTACTCCTGCTCGATGGCGTCTCGCTGGCCGTCTCGACCGGCCTCTCCCGCGACCCCGCCCTGTCCACGTTCGGCACAAGCTGGCGGCGCTATGGCTTGGTTGCTCAAGGCGCGCTACTGCTCTTCACGTGGACGGTGGCGGCAACCGCCGCCGGACGGCCCGAGCGTGTGCGAACCATTCTGCGCGGCATCTCACTGGCAGGGCTGCTTACGGCACTGTACGGAATCGTTCAGTATTTCGGCTGGGACCCGCTCCTGCCGAAAGCCGCCTATCACGTGGGGGAAGGCATGTGGTCCATCGTCCGGCCACCCGGAACGCTGGGGTATGTCAGTTATTTCGCTACCTGGCTGCTGATGTCGGCTTTTCTCAGCATGGCACTTTCGACGCTCGAAACTTCCGCCCGCTGGCGGCGATTCGCGTGGACAAGCGCGGGGCTCTGCTTGTGCGCTATGGTGCTCACCGGCACGCGGGCCGCCCTGGTCGGCCTCCTGGCCGGCATTGCGCTCTGGCTGTATCGGTCCGGTTGGCGCATCAACCGCCGCGTGGTGGCGCTGGCGATGATCGTTTCGTTCGCCGCGGCGGCGTTCTATTTCTCGCCCGCCGGCTGGAAACTGCGCAGCCGCACGCGCTGGTTCGTCGAGGACCCCTGGGGCGGCGCACGGCCGGCACTCTGGCGGGATAGTGTCCGGATGGCAATGGAGCGCCTGCCGTTCGGCTACGGTCCCGAAGTATTCACCGCGGCCTTTCCGAAGTTCGAATCCAAGACACTGGCGCGCGCATACCCGGATTTCTCCAGCGAGTCGCCGCACAACATCTTTCTCGACGCCCTGGTGTCGCAGGGGCTGCCCGGCATCGCAATCCTGTGCGGCCTCTGTGCGCTGGCGGTGGGAAAGCGCGATCGGGTCCCTTCGTGGATGGCCGCCGCCGTTGTGGCGGGGATTGTGGCTCAGTTCTTCACCGTGTTCACCATCCCGACCGCGCTCGTATTCTATGTCACGATTGCGCTGATCGTGAGCCTGTCGGCAGCAGCGCCGTCGCCACGGAAAGCCTCGCGATGGCGCGCCCTTGCCGCTGCGATGGCGGCAATTCCGCTGCTGTATTGCGCCGCACGTTTCACCGTGGCGGATCGCGCATTAGCCGAATCGCAGCGGGCGATCGCGTCCGGCGATTTCGCCACCGCCGGCGCGCGATTCAAACAATACCAGCGATGGCGCCTTCCGGGCAGCAGCGCCGACCTGTGGTACTCGCGGGCGCTCCTCGGCTTCATCCAGAAGACGCCCAATCCCGCCCTGCGCCTGCAGGTCTTTCCCGAGTCGGCCGCCGCCGGATTGCGCGCCACCCGCACATCCGAAGGCCCGTTCGACGCCTGGTATAACCTATCCCAGCTCTATGCCATCGAGAACAACGCCGCGGGCGTCGAAAGCTGCCTCCGCCAGGCCATCGCCGCCAACCCCAACTGGTTCAAACCGCACTGGACGCTGGCGCAACTCCTCAATCTCGAGAACCGCACCGAAGAGGCGGAGACCGAGGCGGCCACGGCCGCCGACCTGAATGGCGGCAAGCATCCCGAGGTTCTGCGCACCCTACGGGAGATTCGCCAGCGGAGTGCGCTTTTGCAGAGGTAAATTCTCGCTGCCCGGCTAACAGCTTAGCCAGGGGTCTCGCTTACAATCGAACCATGGGCATCCAGAAATCGGTTTTTTTGATCGCACTGGTATTTCTCGGGGCCGCGATCGCCAGCGCCCAGACTCCGGCGATCGATCCCGGCAGAATCTATAATTCAGCGAGCTTTGCGAGCGGACAACCCGTGGCGCCCGGTTCCCTGGTTTCCATCTTCGGCTCCAACTTCGCTTCGGGAATCACCCAAGCCAGCACCGTCCCGCTCTCCACCACGCTGGCCAATGTCACGGTGACGTTCAACGGGACGCCCGCGCCCCTGGCCGGGGTGTTCCACACGTCCGATACAGCCAGCGATCAGATCAATCTCCAGGTGCCGTGGGAAGTGCTTCCCACATTGCCGCCGGGCACCAACGGAACTGCCCAGGTCATCGTCAGCCGCGATGGTGTGGCATCGGCTCCGCAAACGGTATCGATTGCCGCGGCAGCTCCGGGAATCTTCGCGGTGACCCTCAGTGGCGGCCAGGTTGTCGGGACCGGTGTGGGCCAGGCGATCGCCTACGGCAATGTGGACGGGCAGTTCGCCGCTCCGGCCGGCGCCATCACCGGCTTGACGACACATCCGGCGAAAATCGGCGACCCGAACACACTCGCCATTCTGGCGACCGGACTCGGACCCGTCACTCCCGCCGTGCAGACCGGCAACGACGCCAATGACGGCCAGCTCCACAACACCACCACGACTCCGGTCGTGACGGTTGGCGGTGTGCCGGCCCAAGTCGTCTTTTCAGGAATGTCGCCGCAGTTCGTGGGTGTGTATCAGCTCAACATCATCATCGCGGCTGGAACACCGACGGGCGACGCGATTCCGTTGCAGATCGAGATGAACGGCATCAAGACCACAGACCAGGTGACGATCGCGGTGACGAACTGAAGCGGACCGCGTCAGCGTCTGACGAGCGGCCGGAGCGCGGAAGGCTCAGCGCGGCCGCTTGTCTACCCGCACATCCACCCGCTTGGGTCCGATCAGGAGCCCCAGACACACGCCGATCCAAATCGCCGCCAGCATCGCCCAGTTGGAGGTGATGGGGATGAAGCGCGTCTGCTCCCGCGTGATCTCGAACACGCCCACGGGCTTCCCCATGAAGCCGCCGCCCCCGCCGCCACCCTGCTCCTGGCCCTCATGATTCCGCCCCGCACCGCCGCCGAAGCCATACCTGATCTTGACTACCGGCACAATGGTTTTGCCTTCCGATGAGATCGGATCGCCGAAAATGGTTTTGGCGCTCGCCTGATCGGCGATGGTGTGAAACAGTTCTTGTACTTCCATAAAAACGTTCCCCCACCAGGGTAGCGGACCCCGATCGGATCCGTGTGTGCCCGAAGCTACACTGTGCGGCTGCCCGGGTCCGGATTTTGTCTCTTGGCCAGCGCGCGCCGCTTCCGCGCCCAGTCTTCCTTCACCACCTGCCGTGCGCGGCCGATCGCCAGCGCATCCGGAGGTACCGGCGCGGTGAGCACCGATCCGGCCGCCACGTAGGAGCCGGCGCCGATCTCGATCGGGGCCACGAGCGTCGAGTTGCTCCCCACGAACGCTCCCTCGCCGATCTCCGTCCGATGCTTGGCGAATCCGTCGTAGTTGCAGGTGATCGTGCCGGCCCCCACATTCACCTTGCCGCCAATCTCCGCATCGCCCAGGTAGGCCAGGTGATTGGCTTTGGCGCCCGCGCCCAACCGCGTCTTCTTCAACTCCACGAAGTTGCCGATGTGCGCTCCTTCGCCCACGTGGTTCTCCATGCGCAGCCGCGCGAACGGCCCGGCCACGGCGCCGCGCTCCAGCCGCGACGTGTTCACGATGGTGAACGGTTGGATCTCCACGCCGTCGGCCAGCTCCGATTCGCGCACGATCGAGCACGCGCCGATCCGGCAGCTCTCGCCGATCGTGGTGCGGCCCAGAATCTGCGCGAACGGCTCCACCACGGTGTCGATCCCGATACGCACTCCGGCATCGATGGTTACTGTCTCCGGCTTTTCGATGGTTACACCCGACAGCATCAGCTCGCGCAGCTTGCGGTCGCGCAGCAGCCGGTCCACTTCGGCGAGTTGGAGCCGGTCGTTGATCCCCAGCGCCTCCCGCTCGTCCTCGATCTGTATGGCTTCCACGTGATGACCGGCGCGGGTCAGAATCTCCACCATGTCCGTCAGGTAATATTCGCGGGCGGGATTGTTCGGCTCGATCTCATCGACGTGGTTCCAAAACAAGTCCGCGCGATAACAGTAGATGCCCATGTTGGCCTCGCGGATGGCAAGCTGCTCCGGCGTGCCGGCTTTCTGTTCCACCACGGCAACCACATGACCATGAGCGTCGCGGATCAGCCGGCCGTAGCCCGTGGGATCCCGCATGTAGGCGCTCAACAGCACGCCCGCCCCATCGCTTTCGGCCGCGGCTTCGATCAGCCGCGCCAGCGTCTCCGCCCGCAGCAGCGGCGAATCGCCGTACAGAATCATCAGGTAGCCGCCCATGCCGGCCAGGGCATCGCGCCCGACCATTACAGCGTGGCCCGTGCCCTTCTGCTCGCTTTGTTCGATGAAACCGATGCCCGGCGTCACCGCCTTCCGCACGTCGTCCGCCTGGTGTCCCACCACCACGAAAATGCGCCCGGCCGGCGCCAGTTGGAGCGCTGTCTCCACCACGTGTTCCACCAGCGCCTTCCCGCCCGCCCGATGCAGCACTTTGGGCTTCCGCGATTTCATGCGGGTGCCGAGACCGGCGGCAAGGATCACCACTGTTACAGGAGTCTGCATTTGTCTTTTTCCATTATGGCCGGGCACGCTTGCGCTGTCTGCCTTCCTGCGCCAGCTTCACCGCCACCGCCGCGCTCGAGGCGGGGTCGTGCCGCACCAGGTCCGTCATATGCGCCAGTTTTCCGGCCATCACCTTCAAGCCCATCTTCAGCAGCGCGTCCAGATCGTTTTCCACGGGCAGGGCCGATTCCCGCGCATAGCGCTTCTTTACCGACGACCTGATTGCCCGCACGTTGACCACCGCATAGTCCAGAAACCGGCCGCCGGCGTGGCGGTGAATCGCACGTACGTGGTCGGAGGCCCGAAACTCCTCCGTCTCGCCCGGCTGCCACATCAGGTTCACGAAATACGCCTTCACCGCCGGCGACCTCTGAATGGCCTGCGGAATGCCTTCCACCAGCAGGTTGGGAATCACGCTGGTGAACAGCGAGCCCGGTCCCAGCGTGATGGCATCGGCCTCGGCAATGGCGGCCAGCGTGGCTGCCAGCGGCCTGGCGCGCCGGGGCACCAGCCGCACCCGCTCGATCCTCTGCTTGCTGCGGCTGATCTGCGTTTCGCCCACCACGCGGCTGCCGTCCGCCATTTTCGCTTCGAGCGCGACGTTGCTATTGGTCGACGGGTAGATGCGCCCGGCGATGTTGAGCACTTCGGAGGTGGCTTTGACCGCATCGGGAAAATCACCCATCACCTGCGTCAGCGCGGTCAGAAAGAGGTTGCCGAAACTGTGTCCCTTCAGGCCGTGGCCCGCCTGAAACCGGTGCTGGAAAAGCCGCGACATCAGCGCGGAATCCTCGCTCAGCGCCACCATGCAGTTGCGAATGTCGCCCGGTGGCTGGAGGTCGAAATCCCGCCGCAGCCGCCCCGAACTGCCGCCGTCGTCGGTCACCGTAACTACGGCCGTGATATCCACGGCAGGCGTGCCGAGCTCCGGCCTGGTGTACTGCTTGAGCCCCTCCAGCAGTACCGACAGGCCCGTGCCGCCGCCCATGGCTACGACGCGAAGAGGCGAAGGATCGTCCATTGAGGTTGTGTCGGGTCCATTGCCGCGCGGATTCGCGCCGCGGCCTACCAGCCCTTCTTTTCAGGGTAAAGCAATCCGTCAAACGGCGGCTGGTTGGCGACCGCGGCGAAGTCGCCATCCTGCCTCGCAATCTGGCGATTGCGGGGCTCCAGTTCGATGGCCCGCTTGAGACTCTCATAGGCGCTGGCCAGGTCTCCGCCCAGAGCCTGGGCCAGCGCCAGGGCGTAGTGAATGTGGTCCGCCCCGGGCGAGGCCTCCAGGCCTTTCTGCAGGTGCATCCGGGCCTCGGCGAAGTTCCGCGCATTGATCAGCGCCACCCCGTAGTTGTAGCACTCTTCCGGGGTCCGCAGATTGACCGCGGGCTGCTCCAGCCGCCGGTCGCACATGGCGATATGCAAGCGCGCGCGCTGTGCCACGTCGCGCTCCGGCCCTTCCGCGGCGCTGGCAAACAGTTCCCGCGCCTCCTTCAACTGGCGCGTGTGGAACAGTTTCATAGCCGCCTCAAAGCTGGCGAGCTGCTTTTGCGAATGGACCGGCTGCTTGACCGTCACCGACACGTCCCGCGCCGTGCCCGCGCCGTGGTGGATGTCGGACTGCCTGTTTGCTGCGGGTCCCTGTGGTTTGCCCATTCGCCTTCCGATCTTCGGTTCCGGACTATCCTTCTTTTCGGGCATGGCAGCCCCTCCCATCGCGGCACATGGGCGATTAGCGTTTATATCAGACCGCGCCGCGCGGGCGCAACCGGTTCGAACGCCACGCCGGCGAAGGCCTATTCCACGGTAACGCTCTTGGCCAGATTGCGCGGCTGGTCCACGTCGCAACCTCGTCGGACGGCGATATGATACGCCAGCAGCTGAAGCGGCACGATCTCCAGGATGGGCGACAGCAGTTCGTTCGATGCCGGGATCTGAATCACGTGGTCCGCCGTTTTGCGAACCTCCTCGTCGCCCTCCGTCACGATCGCCACGACCACGCCCTCGCGGGCCTTGACCTCCTGCACGTTCGACAGCGTCTTCTCGTAAAGGATGCGGCTTTCCTCGCGGGCCGGATCGCGGGTCGCCAGCACGACCAGCGGCAGGTTCTCGTCGATCAGCGCATTGGGGCCGTGCTTCATCTCGCCGGCCGGATAGCCCTCCGCGTGAATGTACGAAATCTCTTTCAGCTTGAGGGCGCCCTCGAGCGCGATCGGGTAGTGGATGCCGCGCCCCAGGAAGAGCGCGTCCTTGGCATGGTGCAGAATTCGCGCCAGGCCCTCGTATACCGCATCGTGCGACAGCACCGATTCGAGCTTGCCGGGAATGTGGAGCAGTTCCTGCACCAGGCATCGCGACGTGCTTTCGTCCAGCCGCCCGTTCGCCTGTCCCAGGTGCATGGCCAGGATGAACAGCGCGGTCAACTGGCAGGTGAAGGCCTTGGTCGAGGCCACGCCGATTTCGGGCCCGGCGTGGGTGTAGATCGTGCCCGAGGCCTCGCGCGTGATCATCGAACCCACCACATTGCAGATCGCCAGCGTCACCGAGCCTTTTTGTTTGGCCTCGCGCTGCGCCGCCAGCGTATCCGCCGTCTCACCCGACTGCGAGATCACGACCGCGAGCGTGTCTTCGGGAACAATGGGATCGCGGTAGCGAAACTCGCTGCCGTAATCCACCTCCACGGGAAGCCGTGCCAGCCGCTCGATCATGAATTTGCCGGCCAGGGCCGCATGCCAGCTCGTGCCGCAGGCGATGATCTTCACCTGTCGGAAGCGCGTGAAGGCCTCGGCGGAAATGTCCATCTCGTCCAGAAAAATGCGGCCGGTCTCCTGCCCCACGCGGCCCAGGGTGGTGTCGCGCACGGCGCGCGGCTGCTCGAAAATCTCCTTCAGCATGAAATGCTGATAGCCGCCCTTCTCCGCCTCGATGGGGTTCCACAAGACGTGGGTCACCTGCCGCGTGACCGGCCGCCCGTTGAAATCACTCAGCCGGACGCCTTCGCGCGTCAGGATGGCCATATCGCCATCCGCCAGGAAGAACATGTCCTGGGTGTGGTTCAGGATGGCCGGCACGTCCGACGCCACGAAGTATTCGTTGTCGCCGATGCCGATCACCACCGGCGGCCCCGATCGCGCCGCGATGATCTTGTTGGGGTCGGATCGCGAAATCACCGCCAGGGCGAAGACCCCGGAAAGCTGTTTGACGGCGCCGCGCACCGCCTCTTCCAGGTTGCCCTTGAAATGCTTCTCCACCAGGTGGGCGATCACCTCGGTGTCGGTTTCGGTCTTGAAGACATGCCCTTCGGATTGAAGGCGCTGTTTGAGCGACAGGTAGTTCTCAACGATGCCGTTGTGCACCACCACCACGTCACCCTTGCAATCGCGGTGGGGATGGGCGTTCTCTTCGGTGGGACGGCCGTGCGTGGCCCAGCGTGTGTGGCCGATTCCGAACTTGCCCTCCAGGGGGTTCAGCCGGATGGCATCCTCGAGGTTGCGCAGCTTTCCCTTCGCCCGGCGCACTTCCAGTTTTTTGTCGTCACAGAAAACCGCCAGGCCGGCGGAGTCGTAGCCGCGATACTCCAACCGCTTCAACCCGTCCAGGATAATGGGAACAGCTTGCTGTCTTCCGATATAGCCGACGATTCCACACATCCCTACATTATAGGAGTGACGGCCGCTGGCCCGGTGGCCGAGCGCCTAATCCAGAAACTCGACGCGGTACTCTTCAATCACGGGATTGGCGAGCACCTCGTGGGCGATCGTCTCGACGTCCTTACGCGCCTGCTCGGGGGCGGCTCCGTCGGCAATCGCGATGTCGAAGAACTTCCCCTGGCGCACGTTTTCTATGCTGTGATAGCCGAGGCCATTGAGGGCCGAACGGACCGTCTGACCTTGCGGATCCAATACCGTAGATTTCAGCGAAACAAAGACGCGGGCTTTCATCTGGAATTCCGATTATCGCAACAAACGGCCCCCCGCGTGCATCGAAACTCGTGGATGACACTGAGAACACCGCTCCGCCACGCCCTCGGAGTCTTCGATTCCGGAGTGGGCGGGCTCACCGTATTGCAGTCGCTGCGGCGCCGCATGCCGCACCGCGATTTCGTGTACCTCGGCGACACGGCGCGCGTGCCCTATGGCCGCAAACCGGCGGAAATGGTGGTGGAATTCTCGGTCGGCATCGCGGATTTTCTGTACGGCCTGGGCGTCGAAGGTTTGATTGTGGCCTGCAACACCGCCTCCGCGGTAGCTCTGCCCACCCTTGTCGAGCGGTGCCCGGTACCGGTGTGGGGCGTAATTGACCCGGGTGTGGAAGCCGCGACACGCGTCACCCGCTCCGGCCGCATCGGCGTCATCGGCACCAAGGGCACGATCAGCAGCGGAGCGTACCAGCGCCGCCTGGAACGGCGCGGGATGCGCCCGTGGGCGCAAGCCTGCCCCATGCTCGTGCACGTGGTGGAAGAGGGCCTCGCGGACTCGCCGGAGGCCGACCTCCTGGTAAAGCACTATCTCTCCGGGAGGCCGGAGATCGACACCCTGATTCTCGGCTGCACGCACTATCCACTCTTGCGCGAAGCCTTTCAGCGGGCGGTGGGAGACGAGGTGCGGCTGGTAGACAGCGCGGAAGTGACCGCCGAGGCGGTCAGCACGGCGCTACCGGCGCCGCCGCGCTGTTTCGCGCAAGGCCGGGTGGTGCATTTCGTGACCGGCGATCCGCTGGCCTTCTCGCATACGGCGGCCGTAATCGGGGGTGTCGCAGGCGACGCCATTCCGCTGCCCGTGACGGAGTTGGGCCAGGCCGGCGATGAGCGTTCTGCCGCCGGCCGGCAGGGCTCCTGAAGAGGCGCCGGCACAGCCTACAACGCCGCCAGCACCTGCGCGGCGTGGCCGGCGGCCTTCACTTTCGAGTAGATCTTCTCGATGCGGCCATCCGGCGCGATCACGAAGGTCGTGCGCTCGATGCCCATCACCTTCTTGCCGTACATGTTCTTCTCATTCCACACGCCATAGGCCTTGGCCGCGGTTTTGTCGGGATCGGCCAGCAGCGTGAACGGCAGGCCGTACTTGGACTTGAACCTGGCCTGCGCCGCCGATTTGTCGGGCGAGATCCCCACGATGACCGCGTCCTTCCCGGCAAACTCCGCCGCCTGGTCGCGGAACTCGCACGCTTCCATGGTGCAGCCGGGCGTATCGGCCTTGGGGTAGAAGTAGAGAATCACGCGCTTGCCTCGTAACGAGGAAAGGCGAAAGGAATCGCCGGTTTCCGTTTCCAGATCGATCTCCGGAGCCGTATCGCCTTCGTTCAACATATTTCGCTCGACTTCAGCCTCTTCTTCAGCAGTTCGGTGACGGACGCCACGTTCGCCTGTCCCCGGGTGGCGCGCATCACCTGCCCCACCAGGAAATTGATCACCGTGGTCTTTCCGCCCAGGTACTGATCCACCTGCTTGGGATTATGGGCGATCACTTCGGCGATGATCTTCTCCAGCTCGGCCGAATCGCTGATCTGCTTGAGTCCTTCCCGCTCGATGATAGCGCCGGCCGATTCGCCGGTCGAAAACATCTCGGGGAAGATCTCCTTGGCCAGCTTGCCGGAGATTTCGCCGGCGGCAATGCGATGCACCAGGTCGCCCAGCGCCTCGCCCGTAACCGGCGATTCGGCAATGTCCGTTCCTTCCGCCTTGAGCATTCCCATCAGATCGCCCATGACCCAATTGGCCGCCATCTTGGCGTCGCCGGAGACGCGCGCCACGGTTTCGAAATACTCGCTGGCGGCACGGGTGGCGGTCAACACGCCGGCGTCGTACTCGCGCAGGCCGTACGCCTCCATAAACCGCGTCCGCTTGCGGGCGGGCAACTCGGGCATGGTGGCGCGCACCTGGTTCAACCACTCGTCGCCGATGCGCAGCGGCTCCAGGTCCGGCTCCGGGAAGTAGCGGTAGTCGTGCGCGCTCTCCTTGCTTCGCATGGAGAACGTCTGGCCGTGCTCGGGACTGTAGAGGCGCGTCTCCTGCACGATCCGTCCGCCGGTTTCGACGACCGCCACCTGCCGCGCGATTTCATAGTCGAGCGCCTGCTTCAGAAAACGGAACGAGTTCAGGTTCTTCACTTCCGCCTTGGTGCCCAGCTTCGGCTCACCTTTCAGCCGGACCGACACGTTGGCGTCGCAGCGAAGGTGTCCTTTCTCCATGTCGCAGCTCGACACCGCGACGAATTCGAGCGCCTGCTTCAGCTCGGTGAGAAAGGCGTAAGCTTCGGCGGAGCTGCGCATGTCGGGCTCGCTGACGATTTCGATCAGCGGCGTGCCGCTGCGGTTGAGGTCCACGTAGGAGTAGCGGTCCGAGTCGCGGAAACCGTCGTGGATGCTCTTGCCGGCGTCGTCTTCCATGTGCACGCGGGTGATGTTGATGCGCTTGGAACCGCCGTCCACCACGATATTCACGCAGCCGCCCTCCGCCAGCGGCTCGTCGTATTGCGAGATCTGGTAGCCCTTGGGCAGGTCGGGATAAAAATAGTTCTTGCGGGCGAAGCGCGATACCGGCCGGATGCGGCAGTTGAGGGCCAGGGCGGCGCGGAGGGCCAGGTCCACCGCCTGCCGGCTCAGCACCGGAAGCGCTCCCGGCAGTCCCAGGCATACCGGACACACATTGGCGTTGGGCGGCGCGCCGAAGCTGGTGGGGCATCCGCAGAAAATCTTGGTGGCCGTCGCGAGTTGGACATGCACTTCGAGGCCAATCACGGACTCGTAGCGCGCAATCCGATCGGGTGTCGCGATATCGATTGCGGAGGAAGACATGGCGTCTTCCTATTATAGGGCGCGCCCTCGCTACCGGGACTCGGGCGAGCGTGCCTGCGTAATTCCCAGGTCCGTCAGGATCTTGGGATTGGCCTCATCCATCGACAACAGATTGTGGCAGGCGTTGCAGTCCTGCGTAATCGAGTTGCCGTCCTTGGCGGTATGCCCGCCGTCGTGGCAGCGGAAGCACCCCGGGAAATCCGTGTGTCCGATGTTCAGCGGGTACTTTCCCCAGGTGACATTCATATCGGGAAAGATGTTGCGGTTGTAGATCTCCAGTAGGTGGGTTGCCGACGTGCGCACTTCCGCCTGGCGCTCCGCCCAGATCTTGGGGTAGCTGCTCTGGTAGAAGCGGGCGAAGGATTCCGGAATCTTCTGCGCCGCTTCGTCGCGCGAGGCGTAGGAGGTCTTCAGGATCTCCACCGCCTTCTTCTTGGCGAACGGCAACGTAGCCGCAATCAGCCCGTCGTTCATCTCGCGATCCACCGCGCGATCCGGCAGATCGAACGTGTGCGACGGCCGGTTGTGACAGTCCATGCAATCCATCTCGCGCATCGTCAAACCGGCGCCGTCGGGCTTGGCGTCGGCAGTCGCGTATACGGTCTTGCGGCCCTTGTCGGAGTATTCCACCCAGGGAATATTCTGCCGCGCTTCATCGGAGTGCCCGTAGCGGATGGTGATCGGGTTGCCGGCCCACCCCAGGTGAGTGCCGTGGATTCCCAAGCCGCGGTTGCCGCCGCCGATTTTCATCAGCAGCACCGTCTTGGTCAGGGTGTTGGTTTCGTCATCGGCAAACTTGGGGATCACCAGCACCCGGTCCGTGCCGTACTTCTGCGGCCAGTGGCAGGCTTCGCAGGTCTCCCGTGCGGGACGCAGGTTGTGCACCGGTGTAGGGATGGGCCGCGGATAGGTATTGAAGATCACGGCAAATACCTGGCCCACGCCGGAGAGCTTGCTCCGCACAAACCAGCCCGCCCCGGGTCCAATGTGGCACTTGACGCATTCCACCCGCGAATGCGGCGAGTTCTGGTAGGCTGCGAATTCGGGCTGCATCACGGTGTGGCAGGTCTGGCCGCAGAACGTCACCGAATCCATGTAGTTCACCGCGCCATAGGTGAGCTGGCTGGCGATCAGAATGTTCAGCACCGTAGTGCCGCCGACGAAATACACCAGCTTGCGCAACTCGGGATTGCTCCAGGTGAGCGTTGGAAACTCGGGCGGGTAGATTCCCGCTCTGCCCTCGCGCCTGCGCTTCAGCCAGATCCCCAGTGGGATCAGCACCAGGCCGCCGAAAAACGGGCCTGGAATCGTCAGGAACGCCAGGATCCCGATGTACGGATTATGGGTCTCTCCGTGTAGGGTCGTCGGTAATAGAAACAGCCAGAAAACCGTGGCGGTAGTGACGATGATTACCCCCAACAGGCTGATCCAGTTGTTGGACAGGTGGATGACCGGCGACAGCCATCCCACCTTTCTGCGGTCCGAATTGTCAGGCGTCATTCTGTGTTCAGTCTCCCGCTGAGCTGATTGTCTCCGCTTCCTGCTCTTTGGAATGCTCCGGCCTCTTAACACTATGACCGGTCCAGAAGGCGGTATTCAACGGGTAGACGTCGGGATCGAAGATTACCGAATAGAAGTGCCACACGACAACAGCCAGCGTCGCCAACACCGCTTCGTAGAAGTGAATCGAGGTGGCCACGTCCAGCCAGGTTTTGGGGAGAAACTTCATGGCCAGGCTATTGGCCCAGAGCAGCGTACCGGAGGCGATCATCACCACCGCGCCCCAGATCACGGCCCAGTACTCCGCTTTTTCGACGTAGCTGTGGCTGGAACGGCCGGGCGCGCGCTTCCCCAAGCCGAGATTGTAGGCGAAGTTGGCCATGCCCTCGCGCGGATCGTTCACGTTCGGCAGCATCTCTTTCCAATGCGCGCGCAGCTTGCGGCTGACGATCAGCGAGATCACATGGGTCAGCGATACCGCCACGAATATCCCGGCGGCAATGCGGTGCACCAGGCTGCGCAGGGAAATCGCACCGGAATTCCACAACAGCGGACGGGCCCAGAACTGGTCCGGGTATTTGAGGGCGAAGCCGGTCCAGATCAGGGTAAGGAACGAGATCACCAGGACGGCGTGTTGCACCCGCTCGAACGGCAGCATGCGGAGTTCGCCGCGACCCGCCCGCCCCGGGTAAACCCTCACGCGGCGTTGAAAACGAAGCGCTATCAGTTTGCGAATCCAGTCACCGCCGTTATGCAGAAGCATCAGGCCGATGGTGACGGGGATGACCAGCAGGTAAAACTCCCGCACCCAGCGCACCGAGGCCGGCTCGGCTTTGCCCTCCACCAGGTGGACCTGGCTGATAGCGAAGCGCGTGCCCGCGCCTTCGTGGCACTTGCCACACGTCTTCGGCAGGTTTTTGGCGTTGATGGTCGAGTTCGGATCCGAGGAGGCCAGAATGTTGTGCACACCGTGGCAACTCGCGCAATTGGCCACCGTCTGGGACCCGGATTTCGCGGCCAGTCCGTGGAAGGAGGAATCGAAGCTGACCAGCCGGTCCGAAGGCATCCCGAACCTGCGGCTGAGCCGCACGTCGCCATGGCAACTGCCGCAGGTGTCGCGAATGTGCGAGGCGTTTACCGGCGAAGCCTCGCTGGTGTGTTTGATGATTTTGTGTTCGCCGTGGCAGTCGGTGCAAAGGGGAGCCTGGGTGATGCCGGCGGCCAGCGCCTTGCCGTGGACGCTGTTGCGATACTGCTCCACCACCTCGCTGTGGCACATGCCGCAGGTGTCCGGAACCGCGGCGCGGAATGCCTGCGACTTGGGCGAAAGCAGTTCGTGCGCGCTGCCGTGACAGAGCGCGCAATCGGGCGCGCCTTCGTTCCCGTTCTTGCGCGCCTGGCCGTGCACACCGCCGGCGTACTCGCCCGCCTGGTCTTCGTGACAGGTGGTACACACCGGCTTGGGTACGTTGGCCGGATGCGGATACTTCTCGTGGGACTCGTGGCAGGTGTCACAGGTCAGCCCCGTGTGAGCGCTCTTCGCCAGTTTCTGCCCTTGGTCATGGCAGGAGGTGCAGTCTGCGGGTGTGCTGTCGGCGGCCTTGAGGGGACCGCCGACTCCCACGAGAAGAAGAACGCCAAGGAGGGCAGAACCGAGCGCCGGAATTGAAAAAGAAAATGCCCGGTTCGTCATATGATTCTGATTCTGAAATCGCTTCGAATCAGGCTCCCGGCGGGATGGTGGACCCCTGGATCCAGGTCTGATAAAGAAAGATTCCTCCGAGGATGACGCCCAGGGCGACCGCGACCACGGTGAGCGTTTTGCCCCACTTATCGATCTTTTCCAGTTTCGCGGCCACGGTGGTCTGTTCCGACAGCGCCCCGTGCAGTACCCGCAGAGTGTCGTCTTCACTGCGGGCTACGGCCTGGCGCCAGAAGATCATGATGATCACTGCCGCCACAATGACGGTTTCCAACCCGACAAACGGGATGAGATAGTTCTCCATAACTCGATCTCCAGTTTTTTCACGTTATAGATGATAGATGGGTTTCAGGTCCCAGAGGCACGGCTGCGCCGGCTCCCTGGCCTATGCCTTTTTTGTCAAAAACCTTGCCGGTAGCTTCTTCGATGGCGTCGACCACTAACACCAGATAAGCGTCCAACGCGCACCGGACCTGCTGGCGGGTTTCGCACGATCCGTCGCTCGCCTGCTCGGTGCATACCGAACAGACCTCGCGGCGGATGGCGTCGATGTACTGCTGGATGTCTTCGCTGTTCACCGATTGGACGGCCTGCGCCACTTCGGGGAACAGCCGGAACAAGGCGCAACTGGCAGGTTCGGCCAGCCCGCAGTTCCCGTCGGCGGTTCGTTCGGTGCAGACTCCGCAGAGCTTGTTTCGGACAATCGCCTCGATAGCTGCTAAATCAGTCTTCACTTTAGCCCCCTCCTTCTAGCCCGGAATGAAAGGTACTGCACGCGTAAGTCCACGCCTGCGCCCCTCTAAACTATTGGATTTTGCAACGCCTGGATCCGGACGGCCGACTATGTGGGGCTATTGACGCAGAGACTGGACTTGCATTGGGGGATAATGCACTGGAAGCGACGGCGTTGGTGGACTTTGCAATGCGCAAAGCCGCCGCCATGATGGCTAACAAAACCGTGCTGGTGGGATCCTCCTGCGACACCACGGACACGATTCCGGCTTCCCAGGCCTGGGCCAGCAACTGGGGATCCTTGCGGGCGATCAGCACAACCCGCTGGGGATTCGATAAGGGGAGGGGCAAGCGCGCAAATGAGGCCTCGTCCAGAACCAACACACATTTCCGCGAAAGGTCCGGTCGTTCGACGGCTTCGACATGCCAGGCGCAACTGCGCGACAGGGCCTCGCGAATGGCGCCCGCGTACGCGCAATCGGCAATGGAAAGCTGCACCGTTTGCATCATGGACGACTCCACACCTCCACTTACCAGCAGCTACTTCTTGTCCTGGTATCCGTCCAGGGACTTGTGCTCGTGGAAGTACTTCCCGGCTTCGGTCAGATTGCCGTTCATGACATCTTTCTTGGCCGGCTCATTGGTTTTATGGCAATACAGGCACGCCTTCTTGGTCTGTTTCGTGTACTCTGCTTTGCCGAACGTGGCAGTCGTGCAAACCAGGAAGCCGCCCATCACGATGGCGGCGGGCAGAAGTATTTTTAAACGGGACATGATGCCTCCACCGGAGGATTAGCAATTGCGCTTCCACCGGAAATACCGTGGTTTAACGGCGGTTTTGCGGAAATTCCCTGCAATTTGTGGGGCCATTTCCCCCCGGATGTCAACCGCTGTTGGGCCAATTGGCGCAGACTGGGGCTTGGTATAATTGCTCTAGTTACCAACCGAATGTCCAAGCTCACGCCAGGCTGGCAGAGGACCAGCGTCCTCGAATCGGTGTTCGATCAACTGTCGGACGCACTGGTTCTGTACGACCCCGATTTCCGCATCACCGGCGTCAACCGGTCCGCGGAAAAGCTCTTCGGCATGTCCTCCGAGGAGATGCTGGGCAAGCACTGCCAGGACATCTTCAAGTGTTCGCTGTGCGAGCCCGGCTGCGGCGTGCTCGTCGGCTTGAATCAGGCGCCCGCGTCGCCGAACTGCACCGTGCGGCTCAACACCAACAACGGCATGGAGCGGCTGGTTGTGATGCGAACCAACCAGATGTATGACGATGAGGGCCAACTTACCGGCGTGGTAGCCACGATCAAGGACATCACCGAAGAGGCGGCTCCGCAGAAGCGCGAAGTCATTGCCGAATCCCCGGCCATGCGGGAAATGATGAACTTCGTCCGCCGCGTGGCGGCAAGCGAAGCCACCACCATCCTGCTCGAAGGCGAAAACGGGACCGGAAAGGACCTGATCGCCAAGACCCTGCATTACCAGAGCGTGCGCCAGGCGGAGCCGTTCATCGCCATCAACTGCGCAGCCATTCCCGAGACGCTGCTCGAAAGCGAGCTCTTCGGCTACGAAAAGGGCGCTTTCACGGATGCGCGATCGCAGAAGCGCGGGATTTTCGAGTTGGCCGACCGCGGCACGCTTTTCCTGGACGAAATTGGCGAAATCCCGCTGATGCTGCAAGCCAAGCTGCTGCGCGTGCTCGAAGAACAGAGCTTCCGCCGGCTGGGCGGCCTCAAAGATATCAATCTCGACCTGCGGGTGATCGCGGCGACCAACAAGAATCTGCGCGAGGCCGTGAAGGAAGGGGCGTTCCGCCAGGACCTGTATTTCCGCCTCAACGTCATTCAGATCCTGATTCCGCCCTTGCGCGACCGCGTCGAGGACATCATTCCGCTCACGCGCTTCTTCGTCGACCACTACAATCGCAAGTTCAAGCGCAATATCGAGGGCGTCACCGAAGCCGCGGCGAAAATGCTGGCAGTCCACGACTGGCCCGGCAACGTGCGCGAACTGCGCAACGCCATCGAGCGGGCCATGATTCTCGAGGAGTCGGCGTCGATCACCACCGCCAGTCTGCCCATCGCCATCTCCCGCCCCGACCCCTTTGTGGTGGCCATTCCAGCGGCTTCCTCGGACCTCCCCGCCGACGGCCTCTCGCTCGAGGACAACGAGCGCAGTCTGTTGGCGCGCGCCCTCGATAAGACCAGCGGCAACCAGACCCAGGCCGCCCGCCTCCTGCGCATCACCCGAGACACGCTGCGCTACAAGATGAAAAAATTCAACCTGCGGTAGAGGCCCCGCGGCGGCTTCCTGCGTCCGAAAAGGTGCCATATGGCCGCCGGGCCGGCTGAGGGCCGTTTCAAGGGCGCCGGAGCGCGGCCGCCCAATTCACCAGCAGCGTCATGGGCGGAATCACCGGATCGGGCAGGGGATCGACCAGCAGAAAGCGGCGGCCATCCGGACTCACGTCGAAAAAGCGCGTCGGGCTCTGGTGCGTTTCGAACAGCGGCGCCGGCTCACCGGTTTCGAAATGATCTCCGTCCTTTACCCGGCCCACCATCAGCTTGCGATCCGCGGCGATATAGAACAGCTCCCTGCCGTTACGGCTCCAGACGGGGCGGCTGCCTCCTTCGGCCGAGACTTTCCATTTGCCGCCGAGCTTCGGAAACGACTGGACGTAGATCTCGTCGCGGCCGGTCTCGTCGGAGGTGTAGGCCAGCCAGCGGCCGTCGCGCGACAGGCGGGCGCGATGCTCGTTGAACGGGCTGGCCAGCAGCGGATACGGTTTGCCCTCGCCGGTCAATGGCAAGACCCACAGATCGAACCGGGTCTTGGGATCCATCTGGTAGTAGATCAGGTAGTGCCCGTCCGCCGACCAGTCGCTGGGGAACTTGTCCCGGTCCGATTCGAGCAGCAGTTCGTCCTGTCCCGGGTTGCCGAGCGCCTTCCGATATAACTGGTAGCGCCCGTCGCGGTTGCTGCTGAAGACCACCTGGGAAGAATCGGGCGACCAGACGGGATAGCCATCCTGCCGCGGATCGAAGGTGAGCCGCGAAGAGGTGCCGCGCACCAGGTCGTAAGCCCAAACGTCGGCGGTGCCGGATTGGGGATCGAGGCGGTCCACCGCCAGCACATTTCCGGCGGGCGAAATGGCAGGCTTCACGAAGCTGCCGGGTTCGCCCACCGTCTCCAGCTTCTTGCCGCCGCGATCGAACCAGGTGAGTTGCGAATTCATGCCGGTTCCACCGCCGGAATAATAGGCCACGGCTCCCGCACTCGAAACCGTAAAACTGCCCTGCACATTCCCGGTGATGAGGTCCACCGGCTCGGCGACCGGAAGCGCTTCGCCGCTCGTGTCCAGGCTCGATGCGTCGAAGGGCTGCGCCATCAGGGTTCGCTCGCGCACAAACAGCAGGTATCCCGGAGGAGAGTATACGGCGTTGGAGGCCGCGCCCAGCAGCCGGCGGGTGGCCTTGGACTGGATCTCGCCCGCATAAATCGCCGTCCTGGCGGGATCCGCGTTGCGGTCCGTGAAAAGGAAGTGCCGCCCGTCGGGCAGGAACCACGGCCAGCGGTGCGAGACCTCGCCCCCCGCCGTATCGAGCGTCGTGGCAGCCACCGGGTCGCCCCCCTGCGCCGACACGCGATAAAGGCCGTCCTGGGTGGAGGGCGAAAACAGGATGATGTCGTCGGCGCCCCACGTGCCGCCGCGGGCCTGCACCACGTTCGATAGCGTCACTGCCGGCCCGCCGGTCACGCTCACCTTCTTGAGCTTGCCGTTGGAGAAGAAACCCAGGGTACGGCTATCGGGCGACCAGAACGGGTTGTAGGCACTCTCCGTGCCGGGCAGCGCCCGCGCGGCGAGCGAATCCACGTCGCGCACCCACAGCCGGATGCTGCCCTCGCCGTTGGCCGCGAAAGCCACGTGCCGTCCGTCCGGAGACAGCGCCGGAATGCTGCTGCCCACGAACCTCGCATTCTCGGGCGGGAGCAGCGAGACTTTCATCACCGGCGGCGGTGCGCCCCGTCGCGGGTACAGCGCCACGGCGAACAGCACCAGAACCAGCACGATGATACCGGCGGCGGCCCACGCCCGACGCGGAAACCGGCGCGCAGCCGGCGGCTTCCGAGCCCCGTCTTCGTCGTGCATCTCGGCCAGCCAGCGCAGTTCCAGCACCAGGTCGTGCGCCGTCTGCCGGCGCTGGGCGGGATCTTTCACCAGACACGTCTGCACCAGGTGTTCGAGCGCCCGAAGGCGCAGGCTGCCGGTCTCCGGTGTGGCGGAAAGCGGCGGCGGATCGCGCTCCAGGATGTTGGCGATGGTAATCGCCTGCGTCTTACCCTGGAACGCCCGCCGGCCGGCGATCATTTCGTACAGCACCGCGCCGAAGGCGAAAATGTCACAGCGCGGATCGGCCCCCTTTCCCTCAAGCAGTTCCGGAGCCATGTACTGGCAGGTGCCCAGCAGGGGCGCCTGCACGGTAAGGGTTCGCGTCGCATCCGTGCTGCACAATAGCCAGTCCTGGGAACGCCCGATCTTGGCGAGACCGAAATCGAGGAGTTTCACCCCCGCCTTGGTCAGCATGATGTTTCCGGGTTTCAGGTCCCGGTGCACGACTCCCTGCCGATGCGCCCCGTCCAGCGCGCTGGCGATCTGAATGGCATAGGCCACCACGTCATCGATCGGCAAGCTGCCCCGGGCCAGGCGGTCCGCCAGCGTCTCGCCGGTCAGAAACTCCATCACCAGGTAGGCGCGGCCGTTCTCGTTGCCCACGTCGTAGAGCGCGCAGAGATTGGGGCCGTTCAGGCTGGAGATGGCGCGGGCCTCGCGGTCGAACTGCTCGCGCGCGCCGGGCGTATCGATTTCCGTGGCGAGGACCTTGATGGCGACGGTGCGATCGAGCCGTGTATCACGAGCGCGATAAACTTCACCCATCCCTCCGACGCCCACAAGAGACACGATTTCATAGGGCCCCAGACGGTCCCCGGATGTGAGCGGCATTCGTGTCACGATTATATCAACGCCCGCTCAGCCCGGTTCCGCGAAACGACAAAAATCGCCGGCCGCCCGGGCCCATGATAGGATGACTGGCAATGAGAGTTCTGCTGTCGGGCATTCTGTTTCTGGGTATGGCCTCGGTCTTGCCTGCCGCCAAAAACCTGGAGGTCTACGCCATCGATGTCGAAGGGGGCCAATCCACCCTGGTGGTGTCCCCCACGGGTGAATCCATGCTGATCGACACCGGCTGGGGCGGCCACAACCACCGCGACGCCGAACGGATTGCCGCCGCCTGCAAGTCCGCCGGCGTCAAGAAGATCGACTACCTCGTCATCACCCACTACCATGCCGATCACGTCGGCGGCGTGCCTCAACTCGCCGAGAAGCTGCCCATCGTCAACTTCGTCGATCACGGCCCCAGCGTCGAGACCGGCAAGCCCGCCGAAATCCTCTTCAACGCGTATAGCGACTATCGAAGCAAGGGCAAACACATTGAAGTGAAGCCCGGCGACACCATTCCGATCAAGGGCATCGATGTGAAGGTGGTCGCCGCGGGCGGAGCCGCGATCGCTTCGCCGTTGCCCGGCGCCGGCGCTCCCAACCCGGAGTGCTCCAGCTTCGTGCGGCGCGCCGAGGACAAGACCGAGAACGCCCAATCCGTGGGCACCCTCATCTCCTGGGGCAAGTTCCGCATGCTGGATTTGGGAGACCTCACCTGGAACAAGGAATTCGATCTCGTCTGCCCCAATAACCGCATCGGCACGGTGGATGTTTACCTGGTTTCGCATCACGGCATGAACATGTCCGGCTCGCCGCAACTGGTGCATGCCATCCATCCCCGCGTGGCGATCATGAACAACGGCGCGCGCAAGGGCGGGACCGTCGAAGCCTGGCAGACCGTGCACGATTCTCCTGGCCTGGAGGATTTCTGGCAACTGCATTTCTCCGTGGCGGGCGGCAAAGATCACAACTCGCCCGACACCTTCATCGCCAACCTGGAGGAGATCTGCCAAGGCAAGTGGATCAAACTAACCGTGGACAAAGACGGCGGCTTCACCGTGCTTAATTCACGCAACCAGTACGAGAAAGCCTACAAGCCCGCCCCTTGAACCCCCCCAGCCGCTCATCCTGGCGGCCTCGTCGGCGACGCTACTTCTTGTTCGTCCTGGGAGGTTCCTTCGTCTCTTTGGTCTTGTCCTCAGGCAGCGGCGGGACTTCGGTCTCCGTGTCGAATTTGATATCCGACGAAGTCGAGTACTTCCGGTACAGGCGAAACTCCTCGTCGTTCCGGGTGACGTAATCGTCCGCGGCCATGATGGTCTGGGCTTTGAGCGGCAGCAGGAACGTGTGGCCCGAGATGTCCTGGTAGTCGTAGTCGAGGATCGTATCCGCCCTGCGGACCGGGAACGAGGGAGGGATGGCCTCGGCCTCCAGGGTGATGCGCGTGATCTCGTGGGTTTCCTTATCCACGTACACCAGGCCGTGGTACGCCGGCACGATGTCCATGCGCCGGTCGTAGGTGATGTGCCACTGCGAATGGGCCTGCGACACGTGGTAGGCGAACGCCAGGGTGCGCCGGCCGCGCAGCGTGGCCCAGTGGTCCCAGTCGAATCGCGCCGCCGTGGCCGGTTCGAAAACCTGGCGCATCATGCTGCCGAAATCGCCCGTGGACGTGGCTCCGCCGAGCGTCTTGTAATCCTGGTTGGTCATGGTGTTGTTCACCAGGATCAGCTTGTATTCTTCCTTCTGCTCGAAATAACTCAGGCGGATCTGAAGCACATCGAGCGCCTGCCATCGCGGTTCGCTGTCGATGCTGCCGCCGTATTTGGTTCCGGGCGAGGGCGCGGCAAAGCGGCGGGTTACCTGGGTGCAGATGAAATCGGGCAGGTTCTTGCTGTAGTCCAGAGCGTAGCGCCGGACCTCATCGATGATGGCCGCCTGCTCGATCGAGCTCGGTGGGGGAGGCGGCATCGGTTTCGGCTCGGCGACCAGCGGCCGCGCTGCCGCCAGTTCCTGGGTGCGGTCCCGCAGCGCCTGCAGTGCCTGGAGGGTCTTCGGACCGAGTTCGCCCGAGCCCTGCAGATCTTCGATGGTCCGGTCGTCCAGCCGTTCGGTCAGCTTGACCCGCCCCAGAAAGTTGGCCAGTTCCCGATCGGTCATCTTCCCTTCGGAGATGAGCTTCTCGGACGATTGAATGAAAGCGACCAGCTTTTCGATGGAGAGACTCTGGGCCGTGGCCGCCAGGCAGACCGCAAAAAAGGCAGCCAGAAGGGTACACCGCATACCTGTATTTTCTCACGCGCGAAGCCGCCATGCCGGCGGGGGAATCTACGCGCCCTTGCTCTGCTTTTCCAGGTCGTCGGCGAGGATCACCGCTTCGGCCAGTTCGCGCATGGGACGGCGCAGCCGCCGGCTTTCATTGCGCAGACGCAGGTATGCTTCGGCCTCGGTGAGCTGGTGTTTGTACTGGAGAATCCCTTTGGCGCGTTCCACCAGTTTGCGCACCTCCAGCGTCTTCTTCATCTCCAGGGTCTCGGAGGCGAGCCGCGCATTCTCCACGGCGATTGCCGCCTGCCCCGCCACCACCTTGACGAAGCCGATCTCGTCCTCGGTGAACGGACGCTTTTCGCGGGTGTAGATGTCGATCTTGCCGAGCAACGCGTCGCGGGCCGTGAGCGGGACCGAGAGCTGCGTGACCAGCCCCGCGCGCGGAGCCGATTCCGGGTATCGGTACTCCTGCCCCGCCAGCGAGATGGAACAGACCGGCGCATCGAAGCTCTCCGCCAGCATCTCCGAAATGGTGTGCAGGATGCGGTCCAGGTAGTTGATTTCCGAAATCGTCTTCGCCAGTCCCGCGAGCGCTTCCAGGCGCCGTGCCGCCACGGCCGCGCGCACCGCTAAGCCCGATTTGGCGATGGCGCCGCCCATCTGCTCACCGATGAAGCTGACCAGCGCCACTTCCTCGGCGGAGTGGGGATGCGGCTGCCGGTGGTGGATGTTGATGACGCCGATCAGGCCGCCGTTGTTGATCAACGGCACGGAAAGGAACGCCTCGTACGTGTCCTCGGGCAGGGCCTGGAACGGCTTGAAGCGCGCATCCGCAGCGGCTTTGGACCCCAGCGCCACCACCGATTTGTGCTGCGCCACCCAGCCCGTGATCCCTTCCCCCATGTGCATCCGAATGCTGCCGATCTCGGAATCGTGCGGCAACTGGGAAGCGCGCAGCACGATCTCGCCCGAGGCATGGTCTACCAGATAAACCAGGCATGCATCGCAATCCGTGACTTCCACCGCCAGCGCGATTAACTCCTGTAGCATTCTCTCCAGCGCGAGATTGGAGCTGACGATGTTGCTGATCTGGTGCAGTAACGCGACGTGAGTATTGGTCTGGGATTCCGGCATGCCCGTGCTATCCAGTCTAGGCGGCCGTTTTGGGGCCAGTCCAATCCAAAATTTCTATCGGTGGTATCGCACGCCGGTTTCACCGCGAAGTCACGCGCACAGTTGCGTTTCTGGTGTCCACCGCGAGGTCCCACTCGGCGCCCCGCGCATCCACGCGGACGGTGCCGCCGCCCTCGGACGCGGTCCAGCCGAGCTGGACTGGGGAACCATCGAGCGAGACAGCCCACAGGAACGTGGCTCGTTGCCCCTTGCGGCGGAAGAGGCACACCGGCACGCGATCCTCGGTGCTGCGGCCGACTCCGGTGGCGGTGATCACTTCGGTGGGCTCGTTCGCCGCCAGGATGATGGCGCCCGCGTCCGATTCGAGCGTGATGCCCTCCCCGCGGCGCACGGTGGCATCCCGCAGGTGCTGGTATCCCTCTTTCCCGGGCAGCGAAGCCTTCTCGCCCGCGGGCGTGTTTTTCCACCTCCCGGCGAGGTGCGTAGCCAGGTCGAAGGTGTGGGGACGATCGGCCGTCACCTGGTCCACGAAAACCGCCAGGCGCGCGGAGAGCAGTGCGGCCGTACGAATAAAGCGCACTCCCGGATAGATCGCACCGGCGTCGGTCATCGCGTAGTCGTTGCCGAAACTGAGCATCTTCCCGGTGGCAGGCGCCTGCGACGCCTCGTCCACCACCAGGGTATTGTGCGCGAGCGTGACGCGGTCCCATTCGCGGTGCAACGGCGAGCCGTACGGCCGCGTTCCGGGATCGGGCAACAGGACGCGCCCGCGACCATACAGGATAATGTTGTTCTTGTCCGGATGACCGTGGCCGCCGCCGTGCGGGCCGTATTTCAGACACAGCCACGTGGCCTGCGGGCCGCCACCCCGCTCGAGAATGGCATAACCGGAATCGGCGGCGTTGCGGCTACCCAGGGGCGCCGCGGGCTCGGACGGAATCGTGTCCACGCCGAACCACAGGGCGTAGTCGTTGCCCCGGTTGGCCCCGGAAAGCGCTACCAGGTACAGCGGATCGCGGTAACGGGCGTATGCCAGTTCATACAGGCTGTTGCGCACCGGGGTTTCGCTGCTGTCGTTGAATGCCGGCAGCATGAGATTGGGCATGGCCAGCCGGATGGGCGCCTCAAACATCTTACGCAGGGGTTCGCCGTAGAGGTCGATGCCGGAATTGCGCGCGGCTTCGGTGAGCGGCCACAACGCGTTGAGCGTGTAGAAGTGGTAACCCCATGCGCCTTCAAACCAGACTCCGTCGTTCTGTACTCCTTTGGCCATCTGCGCGCGATATCCCCGTTCCGGGTCGTCGATGGCCGCCGCGATCAGCGCTTCGTCCCCCAGCAGAAAACCGGTCAGGCCCACGGCACTGTTCTTCCAGCATTGAATGTTGTGGATGCCCAATTGGTGCGGCAGGATCACGTCGCGAGCAGCGGGCAGGAAGAGACCTTCTGTCACCGCCGCACGGTCGGCTTCGGAAAGCGTGTCCCAGATGAGGTCGGCACCCTGTGCCACGGGAATCAGCCACACGGCTTCATCGAGCGTCTGCGGCCCTACCCGGCCACCGCCGATGCGCGGCTGCGCGTTGATGTTGTGCAGGGGATAGTCGCGGTAACGTGCCGCGTAGGCCAGCAGGATCGCGCGGGCGCGCACCGCATAGCGGCGTTCGCCGGTCACGCGATAGAGCAGACCGCCGTCGCGGATGGCGCGCGCGTACCGCTCGTGGATGCCGGCCAGCGCGCAGCCGTCGAAATCGCGCTCGGGCTTTGACCGGTCGCCGTGGAACACCTCCTGATCGGTGGGGCAGATGTGCTCCCACTGCCAGTCGCCGATGCGCTTGCCGGTAGTCAGGCGGACCCCGTGGCGCGGGCAGACGTACCAGTGAAACCAGTTGCTGCCCCGCGGCGGCAACTCGATCGTGGCATCCATGCCGGCGTCGTACGATGCCTGGAAGGAGTTCCATTGCCCCGCCCACCGCGGCTCGCGGATGCGCCGTTGGAGTTGTTCGATGCCCGCGCCGTTGAACAGCAGGCGGGGGTGCGAGGGCAGCGCGGCCTCGAGCGGCGCGCCCGCCAGAACGGCGAGTGCCGCCACGATCAGGTTGCGGCGTTTCAAGCCCTGATTCTACTCCGCTTGCATTCCCCGCCGCCGCCCGTGGTAGAACTCCACCCGCGGTGTTTGGTCGCTCACAGTTTCCGGCGCCCGGCCGGCGTAAGGCAATTCCGTTCTTGCTTTCCCGCCCGAACGAGGAAATAATGTATGGCCTCGGTCTGAAACTCCCGGTCCCGGATGACCCGATTTTAGCCGGCATCGCGAAACAGAAAGACGCCACGGGGAACGCGCGAGCCGTCCCCGGGGCTGGGCGCACGACCACCCGACAGGAGGGGATTGAGAAATGGTACGTCTACGGAGTTGCCAAAACGGCCTTCTGTTTACCGCCGCCATCGGCGCGCTGTGCGCCGCCGCCGCCGGCCAGGAAGTTGCCGTCAATCAACAGTTGGTGCAACTGGAACCGGCCGGGGTCGGCACATTGACCAGCGGCGGAACCGCGCCCGCCACCGGCGACCGCAAGCTTGAAATGCGCGCCATCGACCTCGACGCGCTCACCGCCATGCCGCGCGTTGCCGGTGCGGCGACCAGGGCGCTCGCTTTTCCGAAAGTCGCCAACAGCCCCATCGCCGGGCCGAACGCCAACTTCTTCGGCTTCGACGCCTTGAATCACGCCGATCAGCGACTGGCCGGCACGGGCCCGTACGCCAATTCGCAGTTCAGCACCGAGCCGCCGGATCAGGGTTTGTGTATCGGCAACGGCTTCATTCTGGAAACCGTCAATACGGCGCTCGCGGTGTACCGCCGCGATAATGGCGCGCTGGTTTCCGGCCCCACTGCCCTCAACCAGTTCTTCGGCCTTCGTCCCGGGGTGGTCCGTACGCCGACGCCCGTTTTCGGGGATTTCCTGTCGGATCCGCGCTGTTTCTACGATGCCACCGTCAACCGCTTCTTCCTGACCATTCTCCAGATCTCCGTCGATCCCGCCACCGGGAACCTGCTGGCCGATACGAGCGTGATGATCGCGGTCAGCAAGTCGAACGATCCCTCGAAGGCCTGGAACCTGTTCCGGCTGCGCACCACCAATCACGGCGCCGGCTGCCCGTGTTTCGGCGATCAGCCGCTCATCGGTTTCGACGCCAACGGGCTCTACATTTCCACCAACGCCTTTTCCCTGGTGGGCAGCGGATTCGCCGGTAACCAGCTCTACGCCATGTCCAAGTACTATCTGGCCGCCGGCAATGCGCCTCCGTTTGTGGTGCGGTTCGCTCTGTCGCCCGGGTTCAACGCCGACGGAAGCCTGGATTTTTCGGTGCACCCCGCCGTCAATACGCGCGGGCAGGAGTTCGCGCACTTTGGCACCGAATATTTCCTGAGCATCTTCGATATCACCTCGGTCGTGGAGAACAAGATCGTCGCGTGGGCCATGCAGAATACCACGCTGCTCAATTTCCCGCCGGGTCCGCAGACCCGCTTCCGGCTGCTGAAACGAGTGATCGGCAGCGAGGTGTACGGTGTGCCTCCCGACGCATTCCAAAAGCGCGGCACGCTTCCGCTGGGATCGCTGGTGGACCCCAACGTCTTCGAAATCCTCGCCACCAACGAGCACCGCATGCAGGACGTTACTTTTGCGAACGGGAACCTGTGGAGTGCCGTCACCACCGGGCTCGGTTCGCCGGGCGAGACCGATTTGAAGGCCGGCATCGCCTGGTTCTCGGTGGACGTGAACGCCGGCATCGGCACGCTGCAAGCCGACGTGCAGCGCCAGGGCTATGTGGCCGTGGCGAATGGCAGCCTCTTTTTTCCGGCCGTGGGCGTGAACGAGTCGGGCGACGTGGCGATCGGCTTCTCGATTTCGAGCCCGTACCTTTTTCCGAGCACGGGCTACGTGACGCTGGGACCCAGTGCACGAGCCGCCAGGATTCACATCGCCGGCGCCGGTGTCAACTCCGAGGACGGGTTCTCGGGATACCCCCACGCCTCGTCGGCGCCGCCGCCCTGCGAGGACCTCGGCAATGGCAACCTGCTTTGCGAGGCGCGCTGGGGCGATTACGGCGCGGCCGCGATCGATGAGGACGGCTCCATCTGGCTGGCCCACGAATACATCGGACCGCGCCCACGAACACTGTTTGCCAACTGGGGCACCTTCGTCACCCGGCTCAAACCCTGGGACAACCGAAACGACGACAACTAAGCGCCCGGCCCGTCCGTGCGGTCCGTGGCGCCTGCGGGCGCTGCGGACCGCGGCGGAGCACGGATCCCGCTCTACCCGGCCGGCGAATTCAGCCTGCGAATCCAGATGTTGCGAAACCGCACCGGCTGCGAGTGGTCCTGCAAACTCAGCGGCATCTCGGCGGGATGCGGAGAGTACGTCCCCACGCGCCGCCAGATGGTGGTCCCCAGGTAATCTTTATGGTCCTGCACCAGCACGCCGTTGAAGACCACGGTGATGTAAGCCGGCTTCACCACTTTGTCGCCCTCAAAATGCGGCGCTTCGAAAAAGATGTCGTACACGTTCCACTCGCCCATGGGACGGGAAGGATTCACCAGCGGCGGCCAGACGCCGTACACCGCGCCGGCGCCGCCATCCGCATACGTCTGGTGGGAATTCGACTCCAGCACCTGGATCTCATACCGGGTCATCAGTTCCACACCGCTATTGCCGATGCCCTGGCCGTTCCCCACCGAGCTGGTGGGGATTGACCATTCGACGTGGAGCTGGCAATCGCCGAATTTCTCTTTGGTCACCAGGCGTCCGGTGCGCGGCACGATTTCGATATACCCGTTCTCCACTTTCCATTTGGGGTCCTGCTGCACGCCGCCGCGCGCCTGCTGCACCCAATGGGAAAGATCCTTGCCATCGAAGAGCACGATGGCGTCCGAAGGCGGCGCCTCGTTCACATACGGACCGGGCGTGACCTTCGCCGGCCGCGGCCGCTCCATATCGTGGACCTTCCATTTCTGGTCGGGCAACTGCGGAGTGTCGTTATAGCCTCGGACGTCATCGCCGGCCTCCGGCGGCGGCGTATTCGCGCCCCTCTTCGGCGGCGCGGCCGGGGGATTCTGGGCGGCGAGCCATAGCGCCGCCAGGATGAGAACGGAAAGCGACTTCATGATGGAATCTCATCAAGAGTGTACTACTGCCGCCGGCGCGCTTTCCCGGCTCCCCCGCTCCGGCCTGACCCGCCCCGAACCCGCTCCACTCTCTGTGTTCAAATAGGAGGGACAGACCACCACATGGCTTTTCGAGGCGTGGACTTTTTCTGCGTCGACTCCCTGTTCTCCGAACAGGAGTTGATGGTGCGGCAGACGGCCCGGCGGTTCGCCGAGGAGAGAATTCTCCCCGTCCTCCGCGATTGCTTTCGCGAATCCCGTTTTCCTGCCGACCTCATCCCTGAAATGGCCGAGCTCGGCTTCCTGGGCGCCAACCTGGAAGGCTACCAATGCGCCGGCATGAGCAACATGGAGTACGGCCTGATCATGCAGGAGCTCGAACGCGCCGATTCCGGCATCCGCAGCTTCGTCTCCGTTCAGGGGGCGTTGGTGATGTACCCCATCTACACCTTTGGCTCCGAGGAGCAGAAGCGTAAGTGGCTCCCCCGCCTGCAAAGCGGCAAGGCCATCGGGTGTTTCGGTCTCACCGAGCCGGATTTCGGCTCCAACCCCGCCGGCATGCGCACCACCGCCCGCCGCGACGGCAACGACTGGGTACTCAACGGCGAAAAGACCTGGATCACCAACGGCAGCGTGAGCGATGTGGCCGTAGTCTGGGCGCGCGCCCCGGAAGGCATCCGAGGCTTTCTGGTGGAGCGCGGCGCCACCGGATTCAGCACCAGCGACATTCACGGCAAGTGGTCGATGCGCGCTTCGGTCACCTCCAGCCTCTCGTTCGCGGATTGCCGCGTCGCCGAGTGCGATCGCCTGCCCGGCGCCTCCGGACTCAAGGCCGCCCTCGCCTGCCTGTCACAGGCACGGTACGGCATCGGCTGGGGAGTCATCGGCGCCGCCATGGATTGCTACGAAACCGCCCGCCAGTACTCCGTGGTGCGCAAGCAGTTCGACGACCGGCCCATCGCCTCGCATCAGCTCGTCCAGGAGAAGCTGGCCTGGATGATCACCGAAATCACCAAAGCCCAGTTGCTGGCCGTGCAGGCCGGCCGCCTCAAGGACCAGAACAAACTCGAACCCGCTCACATTTCCATGCTCAAGCGCAACAACGTCGCCATGGCGCTCGACTGCGCGCGGCTCAGCCGCGATCTGCTGGGCGCCAACGGGATCACCGACGAATACCCGATCATGCGACACCTGTGCAACCTGGAAACCGTCAAGACGTATGAAGGCACCGATCACATTCATGCCCTGGTGATCGGCGAAAAGGTGACGGGGGTACCTGCGTATCGCTAGAGCGACGAGACATCGCGCCCGCCGGCAGCCACAGAACCGCGATCAGGAAGCGGGCCGGCGCCGGCACCGAAAGCCCCCATGAAGTTGAGGAACCCATGCTTCTTTACGCACTGACCATCCTGGTGAGCGCCTTTCTGCTCTTCCAGGTCCAGCCCGTGATCGCCAAAATCATTCTTCCGTGGTTCGGCGGCTCGGCCGCCGTCTGGACCACCTGCCTGCTTTTTTTTCAACTGGTGCTCCTGCTGGGCTATCTTTACGCGCACGCCGTGGTGCGCTATCTCAGGCCGCGCGCCCAGATGCTCGTCCATGGCGCTCTCCTGCTGGCCAGCGCGCTAACGCTGCCGATCTATCCCCGGCTCGCCTGGAAACCGGCCGGCACCGAAGAGCCCACCCTGGCTATCCTGCGCTTGCTGGCCCTCACCGTCGGGCTGCCCTATTTCCTCCTGTCCACCACCGGCCCGCTGATTCAGGCCTGGTACGCCCGGCGATTCAAAGGAGCCATACCCTACCGCCTCTACGCCCTCTCCAATGCCGGTTCGATGCTGGCCCTGGTCACGTATCCGGTGGTGTTTGAACCAAAATTCACCAACGTTCAGCAGTCCTTCTCCTGGTCGGTAGCCTATGCCGTATTCATCGTGCTGTGCGGCTTTACCGCGTTCCGCTCCAGCACCGGTGCGGTGGTTGAAGAGATCCCCGAGCCCGCCGCCGCCGAAAAACCGGGCCTGAAGTTGTATCTCACCTGGCTGGCGCTCCCCGCCTGCGCCTCCATGCTGTTGCTGGCCATCACCAACCACCTCTCGCAGAACGTCGCCGCCATCCCGTTTCTGTGGGTGCTGCCGCTCAGCATCTACCTGCTGACGTTCATTCTCTGTTTTGAAAGCTCCGGCTGGTATCGCCGCAATCCGTACCTGCAACTGCTGGCGGTGGCCCTGGCCAGCATGGCCTACGCCAACAGCGTCGATGCCACCGGCAACGTGCCCATCAAGGTGATGGTTCCGCTGTTCAGCATGGGGCTCTTCACCTGTTGTATGGTGTGCCACGGCGAGTTGGCGCGGCTCAAACCCCACCCCCGCTACCTCACCCACTATTACCTGATGATCTCCGCGGGAGGCGCCCTGGGCGGGCTCCTCGTGGGCCTGGTGGCGCCCCACTTCTTCCGCGCCTTGTACGAACTGCAATTGGGCCTGGCCGCGTGCGCGCTGCTGACGCTGTTCGTACTTCACGACGATTCCGAAACTCCCTGGTTCCGGCAACTGCTCGAGCCCGTACAACTCTTCTTCGCCGCCTGCGCCGTCTCCATCGTGGCGCTCATCATCTACGCCCAGCGCGGCCAGTTGCAGGCCAGCGTGCGCGCCGCCATCCTGTCGGTGGCGAAAGGCTGGAGCGAGCCCGACGAATTCATGGCGTACATCCTGCTCGCGCTGCTGGTGCTTTTCGCCGTCGTAGCTCTCGCCGCCATCAGGGGATTCAAACTGCGCGGCCACTGGGCCGCGGTCGGCACCGAGGTCCTCGCCCTGGTCCTGATCGGTTACCTTGCTTACCACATGCGCCAGATGACGGCCGATTACCGCATCACGGTCCGCAATTTTTATGGCGCGCTGCGCGTGCGCGATTCGGGCACTCCCCAGGAATTCTCCGCCACCCGCACCCTCACTCACGGCACCATCAACCATGGCGAGCAGTTCCTTAACCCGGCCCGCCGCGACCTACCCACCACCTACTACGGCCCCAACACGGGCGTGGGCCTCGCCATTCGCGAGAAGCAGAAGAAAGGCGCCATCCGCGTCGGCATCATCGGGCTCGGCACCGGCACCATCGCCTCCTACGGCCGCCTCGGCGATTACTATCGCTTCTATGAGATCAACCCGCTGGTGCTGCGCCTGGCCAATTCCGAATTCACCTTCCTGAGGGACTGCAAGGCGAGGCACGATGTCGCCATGGGCGACGCGCGCCTCACGCTCGAGCGGGAATCGGCCGAGAATTTCGACGTCCTTGCCGTGGATGCATTCTCCAGCGACTCCATTCCCGTCCACCTCCTCACGCGCCAGGCCATGGACGTCTACTTCCGGCACCTCCAGCCCGACGGCATCCTGGCCGTCCACATCTCCAACCGTTATCTCGATCTGGCGCCCGTGCTCGCCGGCGAGGTGGCAGCCACCGGCAAAGTCGCGCGCGTGGTCGATACCGACGATGATGAATCGCAGGACGTGTTCGGAGCCACCTGGGTCCTGATCACCTCTCCCGCCACCGGCTTCGATGATGCCGAACAGAATGGGTCCACTCCCCTGGTGGCCAGGCGTTCCGTGCGGCTCTGGACGGACGATTACAGCAACCTGTTTCAGATTCTCAAGTAGGCTCGCCGGGTGAGCCCGTCCGCCCCGCGCCCACTCTCGAGAGTCTCCCGGCATGCACCGGAATGAACAACGTAGTAGTATGGTCGTGCCGCGTCCGCGTCTCGCTTTTTGGGTTGGAGAATAACGGGAATCCAAGTTTATAATGCAACAGAACAATGTTGTATTATCAATTTGGCCGGGGGAGAACATGGACGCCACTAAAACAATTTTCAAGCAAACTGCTTTTTTCATTTTGACCGCGCTGCTGTTCGCTGCATCGGGACAGGCGCAATCGCAACTGGTCCCATCCGCAAACTCTGTCGGCCTTTCGGGGACGAACCAGACCGTATTCGTAAGCGTCTCGTCCTCGACAGGCACCGCCATTCCGTTCACCATTCAGAAGGGGGCGGGCGAGATTTTCTACAATGTCTCGTCCGACTCGAGCAGCACGCCGGCAAACCTGACGGTAACGATCCAGGGCGCGAATGTGGCCGGTTGCCAGAACACGACGTGCACCGGGACCATCACCCTGCATCCCACATCGGGCGGAGGAACGGACGTCACCATCTCGGTGACCTTCACCCCCGGCTCGGGCGGCGGCGGGGGCGGGAGCTTTATCGTCCTCAGCTCGACGTCGGTTCCCTTGAGCGTCACCACCCAGGGACAGAGCCAGACCAGCTCCGTGAACGTCTCCACCCAGAACGGCTCCACGGTAGCCTGCACAGCCGGTTCCAACGCTACCTGGCTCACCTTCCCCGGCGGCGTCACCAGCACCAGCATCACGCTCTCCGGGGTCGCGCAGGCGCTCACCTTCACTGCGAATTCGACCTTCCTCGGCGCCAACAGCACGCAGACCGGCACGGTCACCATCTCGTGCCCCACGGTCAGCCAGACCAATTCGTTCAACGTGGTTTTCACCGTGGGCGCCGGCGGCGGCGGCGGTAACGGGACACTCTCCGTCAATCCGTCTACCGTTACCTTCGCCTACCCCAGCGGAACCAGCAACCAGACGGTCACCACGACATCCACCAACGGAACCACCGCCACCTATAACTCATACGCCACCACCAACAGCGGCGGTAATTGGCTGCTGGCGAACGGAACCAGCTCCGTGAGCGGACCCTGGTCCGTAGCCAACGGCGTGTCGGTGAGCGTGAACACCAGTGTCGCTGCCACGCTGGCGCTCAGCGGAGCGAACTCCTATACCGGCCAAGTGGTGATCTACAATCCCAGCAACCAGTCCGACTTCGCCACCATCACCGTCACTCTGAACGTGAGCGGCGGCGGGGGCGGCGGCACGGGAGTCTTTACGCTCACGCCTTCCACCGTCCTCATGGGGTATCCGAATGCTTCCTCGGCGGTTACTTGCAGCAGCGTCACCGCTTCTTCGAGCTGCAACGTGAGTGTCACCTCGAACTCCGGCCTGACCACCTTCTATGCGTATGCGAACAGCATCAACGGAGGTAGCTGGTTGCAGTTGAACGGTGTCCCGGGATCCTACATAACCGGCACTACCTCCCAGGGTTTGAACCTGTCCCTCAACCCCAACGGCCTTGGGTCGCTGCAGAGCGGCAATACCTATAACGCTCAGGTCTACGTCTGCAACCCGAGCAATTGCAGCAGCGACTATAGCGTCCTGAATGTGAATCTCCAGGTCGGGAGCGGCGGGACCGGCACGGGTGGCATCGCCGGACCCACCAGCCTCTCCTTCGCCTACCAGCTCGGCCAGCAACTGCCCACCGCCCGAAATGTCACCATCGGCTACAGCGGTTCGTATACCGCCACGGCCACCGTGAACACGGGTACCCAGCAATGGCTGAAGGTCTCCGGCCTCTCTTCGGTCACCGGCACCGGCCCCGGCTTCCTGAATGTCTCGGTGGACCCCACCGGCCTTACCGCGAACACGTACCAGGGCACCATTACCGTCACCACGTCCAGCACCAGCCAGAACATCGACGTGACCCTGGTGGTGAGCAACGGCGCCGTGATCAACAACAACGTGGGATCCATTAACCTGTTCGGGAGTACCTCCCAATCGACGCTGCTTACGCTGGTCGCCAGTGACGGCTCCGCCATTGCTGTCACCGCTACCACCCAACAGTCGTGGATCACCGTCGGCGGCGCGACTTCCTCCACCACGCCCGCCAGCTACCTGGTAACTGTCGATCCGTCCACCCTTTGCAACGGGCTGAATGTGGGTGCCGTGAACATTTCGGCCCCGACGGCCGCCAACAGTACCGACTCGATTCCGGTGGTGGCCCTGGTCACCGGCAGCACCAGCACCAACTGCGGCGGGGGAACGGGCAATCTCACCTTTAATCCAGCCACCGCGCTGACGTTCAGCGCGCCCAGCAACACCAGCATTCCGTCCGGGCAGACGCTCGTCGTCAGTTCGACCTCGGTGAACCAAGCCACCGTCGCAACCGTCACTTCGAACGGCGGCAACTGGCTCCTGATCAACAACGCCTCCTACCCCAACGGGGTCCTGCTGAACGTGCCGAACACCCTGACCATCTCGGCCAATCCAGCCGGCCTCGCCACCGGCACCTACAACGGCCAGCTTCAGTTCAGCGCCAACGGCATCACCCAGAACGTGAGCGTGACCCTGACTGTCGGCGGCGGCAGCGGCAACATCACCGTCAACCCGACATCCATCACCGTGACCACTCCGGCCGGGCAGACTCCCACCGGCCAGACCATCAGCGTCACCAACGCTTCCGGTGCTTCGACCGCCGTGCAGTTCACGGTCAATACCAGCACCACCAGCGGAGGTAGCTGGCTCTCGCTCAGCGGCGCGAATGGAGCAGTACTTTCGAACGGCGCATCGGTCAATACGCCCGCCACCCTCACGGCCAACATCAATCCCAGCGGGCTAACCGCCGGCCAGCAGTACACCGGCAGCATTGTGCTGAGCCCGAACGGTGGCACCGCCGTAACCATCCCGGTCAGCTTTACCATCCAATCGCAGACGGTCGTCTCCGCGACCCCCACCGATCTGACCTTCAATTACACGCTCGGCGATGCCCCCCCGGCGACCCAGGCCGTCTCGGTCACCGGCACCGGGCAGAACCCGCTGCCCTTCAGTGCGACCGTGCAGACGCAGAGTGGTGGGAGCTGGCTGACCGTAACGCCCACCACCGGGAACACCCCCGCCACCCTGGCGGTAGGTCTGGACACGAGCGCCCTGACCGCGGCCGGCACCTTCACCGGCACCATCGTGGTGGCCGGCACCGGAAGCGCCACCGGCTCCACGACCATCAACGTGACCCTGAAGGCGATCGCCCCGCTGCCCACCATCACCCAGATCGGCAGTGCCGCCAGTTACGTCGGCGGGGCCATCGCGCCCGGTGAAATCATCACCATCTTCGGTACGGGCCTCGGCCCCACGCCCGCCGTCAGCTCGCCCACCGTCGATCCCTCAACGGGCTTGGTCACAACCAAGCTCGGCGGCGTTCAGGTGCTCATCAACGGCTTCGCCTGCCCCATGATCTACGCCAGCAACACGCAGATTTCCGCCGTCGTTCCGTACGAGGTGAAGCGGTTCCTGAGTGCGACCATCCTGGTGCAGTATCTCGGCCAGACGTCGAACGGCATTTCGGCCGCGGTTTCCCCGAGTGCGCCCGGCATCTTCACCGCCAACGCCTCGGGGACAGGACCGGGCGCCATTCTCAATGCGAACACCACCCAGAATGCGCCGGGCAACCCCGCGAGTAAGGGCGAAACGGTGGCCATCTATATGACCGGCGAAGGCGAGACCGCGCCGGCGGGTGTCACAGGCAAGGTCACTACCGTTGCCACCACCAGCCCGCTGACTCCGCAACCCCTGTTGCCCATTGGCGTGCTCATCGACGGCCAACCGGCCGCCGTTTCCTTCTACGGCGAGGCGCCGACCCTCATCTCCGGCGTCCTTCAAGTCAACGTGGTGATCCCGGCGAATGCCCGCTCGGGCAATCTCCCGCTGGTCATCAATATCGGCAGCGGCTCCAGCCAGACCGGCGTCACTGTCTCGGTGCGATAGCCCCCACGGGGGCATTTCGTCCGCGGGGCCGATCGCCGGATCGGCCCTGCTCCGGGCTGACCCGCGTTTCCGCCCGCCCGTCGTGCCCCTGGTAACCTTAATTATCTGTGCAAGCCGGAAAGCCCAGCCGCACCGCCTGGGCCGCCGCCTGTCATCGGGCCGCTCACCAGGTTCTGGAACAGGGCCGCATTTTCGCCGATCCGCTCGCCCTGCGCATTCTGGGTGCCGACGCCGAGGCTGTGGTCCACCAGGCCCGCGAGCACGCATTCGCACGCAGGATGCGCCTTTTCATCGCGGTGCGGACGCGCTTTGCGGAGGATGCGCTGGCCGCCGCCGTGGAACGGGGTGTCTCCCAATTGGTGGTGCTCGGCGCGGGGCTTGATACCTATGCCTACCGCACCCCTCTCCGTGACCGGCTGCGGATGTTCGAGGTGGATCATCCGGCCACCCAGCTCTGGAAGCGGGAGCGCCTCCGCGAGGCGTCCATTCCCCAGCCCGACTCGCTCACCTTCGCTCCGGTCGATTTCGAATCCCAGACGCTGGCCGGGGGGCTCTCGGCTGCCGGCTTCGACCCCGCGCAACGGACCTTCTTCACCTGGCTGGGAGTGGTGCCCTACCTGTCGAGCGAAGCCATCTGGACGACCTTGGCCTTCGTGGCAAACCTCCCCTCCGGTGCCGAAGTGGTCTTCGACTATAGCGATCCCCCCGATACCCTCTCTCCGCGGGCGCGTGTCCTTCATACCCTGCGTGCCGCCCGGGTCGAAGCGGCGGGAGAGGCCTGGGTGACCTACTTCGAGCCCGACGCCCTGCGCGCAAAGCTCGCCGATCTCGGATTCGCCGCAGTGGAGGACCTGGGGCCCCCGCAGATCGCTATCCGGTATTTCCCTGATCATGGGGCCGCCCTTCCCGCCCGCGGCGGCCATATCCTGCGCGCCGCCACGATCGGTCCCGTCCGGCGGCAGGACTCGGGACCTTAGCCTTCAACCACGGGTCAACGCCTAAGCCTGCCGCTGCGTCAAACCTCTTGTGAGGCCACTTCGGCTAGCGATCCTCCTGTTGGCGGTGTCCGCGTTCGCTGACAGTCCCGCTCTCAACGCTCTCCTGAAGGGCGTCGAGAACCGTTATAATAAAGCCAAGACCCTGCAAGTGCTCTTTCGAGAAGAATATACACCGCCTGGAGGGGCTCGCCGGGTGGAGAGTGGCATCCTCATGTTGCGCAAGCCCGGTCGCATGCGTTGGGTCTATTCCCAGCCTCCCGGCAAGCTCTTCATCTCCGACGGAAAGTTCCTCTGGCTCTACACGCCCGATGAGAACCGGGTCGAGAAGATGAAGCTCCGCGAGAGTGAGGACATGCGCGCCCCACTCGCCTTTCTTCTCGGTAAGTTGGACTTCGATAAGGAGTTCCAGAACCTGAAGGCCACTCCGGAAGGGGACGGCACGCGCCTTGTCGGCCAACCCAAGACCGACAATCTGCCCTATTCCCAGGTGGAGTTCGTGATCGGCCCGGAATTCCGCATGCGCCAGGTGAAGGTCACCCGCTATGACCAGTCCATTCTGAACTTTACCTTCGACCAGGAGCGCGTCGATCCGCCCCTGGCCGGTAAACTGTTTCAATTTGAGGTTCCCAAAGGCGCCGAACTGGTGGAAACGGGGCAATAGATGGCCGACTTCGTTCTCAAATTTGCCGACGGAAGGGGCCAGATCCACCAGCAGGTGGCCACGGCCGGCTCGGAAAAGGAACTGCGCGAGCGCTTCTCGCAGCAGGGTTTTCTGATCTATTCCATCAAGCCCCGCACCTCCGCGGGCGCCCTGGCCGGCAGCAAACTTCTCGGTTCGGGCAAGAAGCTCAACCTCGAGCGCTTTCTGATCTTCAACCAGCAGTTCGTCACCCTGGTCCGCGCCGGCCTCCCCATTCTCAAGGGGCTGGATCTCCTTGCCGAGCGCCTGGCCGACCCCAAGCTCGGCCCCTACATCAAGGCGGTCCGCGACGAGGTCCGCAACGGCACCCTGCTCTCGGAGGCCTTCCGCCAACAGGGCATCTTCCCCAAGATGTATGTCAGTTCGGTGATGGCCGGCGAGAAGAGCGGCAGCCTCGTCGAGGTCCTGGACCGCTACATCAGCTATCAGCGCATCGCTCTCGCCGTCCGTAAGAAGGTCATCTCCTCGCTGATTTACCCGTCCGTGCTGATCGTGCTCGTCATCCTGCTCATGGTCTTCCTGGTTACTTACGTGGTGCCTACCTTCGCGTCCCTCTACAGCACCATGAACGCCAAGCTGCCCGCCATGACCGTGTGGCTGATCGCCATCGGCACCGCCGCTCGCAAGTACATCGTCTTTTTCGCCGCCGCCTTGATCCTGAGCATCTTTTTGTTCCGCTGGTGGTCCAAGCGGGAGTCTGCCCGCGTCAAGATCGACCGCGTTCGCATGAAGCTTCCGGTAGCCGGCGAACTCTGGCTGAAATACCAGGTGGCGCAGCTTTCGCGTATTCTGGGCACCCTGCTTACCGGCGGCATCCCGCTGGTGCAGGCCATGGAGACCGCCGCCGATTCGCTCAATACCCCCCTGTTGCGGCGCGCCATCGAGACGTCCGGCAGGAGCGTCCGCGAGGGGCAGCCCCTCTCCGGTTCGCTCAAGGCTTCCGGCATGTTCCCCGGGCTGGCCACCGACATGATCGAAGTCGGCGAGTCCACCGGCGCCCTGCCGGCCATGCTCAACAGCGTGGCCGAGTTCTTCGAGGAAGACGTCAACACGCGCATGACTGCGACCCTGTCCCTCATCGAGCCCGCGATCATGATCGTCATGGGGACGTTCGTGGCCTTTGTTCTGATCTCGTTGTACCTGCCCATCTTCTCACTGGCGGACAACATCCGGTAATCTATGGCGACTGCGGATAAACTGAAGCTCCCCGACCCCGCTACCGAACTCGAGCAGGCGCGCGCCGTTGCCGCGCGATACCGCTGCGAACTCGTGGACCTGCGCGAAGGCTCCATCGACCACGACCTGTTCCGCTCCATCCCCGTGGACCTGATGTTCCGCTACAACTTCGTGCCCATCAAGGCGCAAAACGGTACGCTGGACATCGCCCTCGCCGATCCCCGCAACCTCAACCTGATCGACGAACTCGGGCTGCTGCTCAATAAGAAGCTCCGCGTCAAGGTCGCCACGCTTTCCCAGATCGCCGAGCTTCTGAAGAAGACCGAGCAGTCTCAGCGCGTGCTCGAAGAGGTCACCGAGGGGTTCACGCTCGATGTCGTGGCCGAAGAGGGCGAGCAGGATGAAACCCTCTCCATCGACAAGCTCACCTCCACCGATGCCGATATCGCCCCGGTCATCAAACTGGTGGACACCACCATCTTCAACGCCCTCGAGCGGCGCGCCAGCGATATCCACATCGAATCGCGCGACCAGGAAGTGGCGATCAAGTACCGCATCGACGGCGTCCTGCACTACGCCATGCCGCCCATTGCCAAGGACTGGCAGTCTACCATCATCTCCCGCATCAAGGTCATGAGCGAGTTGGACATCGCCGAAAAACGCGTCCCGCAAGACGGCCGCTTCCGCGTCCGCTACAAGAACCGCCTCATCGACTTCCGCGTCTCCATCATGCCCACCATCCACGGCGAAGACGCCGTGCTTCGCGTGCTGGACAAGGAGTCCATGAGCGAGAAGTTCGCCAAGTTGTCGCTCGACGTGGTGGGCTTTTCCGATTCCGACCTGACCAAGTTCCGGCGATATATCCTGGAGCCCTACGGCATGGTGCTGGTCACCGGACCCACCGGCTCGGGAAAGACCACCACCCTGTACGCCGCGCTCAGCGAAATCAAAAACGACGAAGACAAGATCATCACCATTGAAGACCCGGTCGAGTACCAGATCAAGGGCATCACCCAGATCCCCGTCAACGAGAAAAAGGGCCTGACCTTCGCCCGCGGCCTGCGCTCCATCCTGCGCCATGACCCGGACAAGATCATGGTCGGCGAAATTCGCGACCAGGAGACGGCGCAAATCGCCATTAACTCGGCGCTTACCGGCCACCTGGTATTCACCACCGTGCACGCCAACAACGTGCTCGACGTGCTCGGCCGCTTCCTGAACATGGGTGTGGAAGCCTATAACTTCGTTTCCGCGCTCAACTGCATCCTGGCGCAGCGCCTGGTGCGCGTCATCTGCACCCATTGCGCGCGCCGGGTGGAGTACCCCGAATCCATGCTGGTCGAAAGCGGCCTGCACCCTGAAGAGTGGCGCGACATCCCCCTGTATGAAGGCGCCGGATGTTTCGAGTGTGGCGGAACCGGTTTCCGCGGCCGCTCCGCCATCCACGAACTGCTCGACCTGACCGATCGCATTCGCGAGATGATTCTCAACAAACGCCCCACTTCCGAGATCAAGCGCGCCGCCCGCGAAGACGGCATGACCTTCCTGCGCGAGTCCGCCGTGGAAAAAATGCGCGCCGGCATAACCACCCTGCGCGAAATCAATAAGGTGACGTTCATTGAAGCATAAGCTTGCGGACGTGGCGCGCACGCTCGTATCGGGAGCGCCGGGACTGCTCCCGGCGCTTGCCGCCCCAGGCCTCCCATGATCCTCGACAAACTCAAATCCGTTCTCCAGGATCCGCCGCCGGCCATGGCCTTCGAGATCTCCGAAGCCGGCATTGCGGTGGCGCGCATCGGCCACAAGACCGAGCTCGAATGGCAGCCGCTCAAGCCCGGCACCCTCTCGGTCTCTCCCCTCAAGGAGAACGTCATCGACCCCGACGAATTCATGGGGACCGTGCGCTCGCTCGCCAACACCCAGACCACCCGCAAACGCAAGGATGTCGCCCTGATCCTGCCCGACTACAGCACCCGTATCGCGGTGCTCGATTTCGACAACTTTCCGTCCGACGCCAAGGAACAATCTTCCCTGGTGCGCTTCCGCCTGAAACGCAGCGTGCCCTTCGATGTCGAATCCGCCGCGCTGAGCTATTGGGTGCAACCGGGGCCCGACCATAAGGTGGATGTGCTGGTGGTCCTCACCCCGCTCGAGATCATTGCCCGCTACGAAGCCCCTTTCCGCGCCGCCGGCATGAATCCCGGCCTCGTCACTACCTCCTCGATGGCCGCACTGGAGCTGGCGCCCGACACCGGCCTGCATGTCGTCGCCAAGCTCAGCGGACACGTGCTCACCGTACTGGTCCGCGATAAGAGCGTCATCAAACTGGTCCGCTGCCTGGAACTGTCTTCGAGCCAACTCGACGAAGTCGCGGCGGTGCTGCTACCGACCTTTGTCTATATCGAAGACAACCTGGGTGCTCGCGCCGAAGGCCTCCTTCTGTGCGGCTTCGGCGAGCGGACCGCCGAGGCCCAGCAGCGCTTTGCGGGAGAACTTCAACTGGAAGTGGAGCCGCTGCGCTCGGCTCTCGGCATGCCCGGCGAATCCAACGCCGGCCTGTTGGGATACCTGCGCTCCATCGCTCGCAACAATTGAAATGAAGATTCCTGTCAATCTCGCCAGCCAGCCGTTTCGCCGCGACCGCGCCATGCTGCTGTCATCGATCGGCGTCTGTTTCCTCCTGGTCAGCACGCTCGGCGTCCTGATCTTCCTGGTCATGGCCGACCGCACTCAACTGGCCGACGTGCGCCACGATGTCAGCCAGCTCGAAACCCAGATCCGCAAGCTCACCGCGGAACAGGTCCAGATGGATACTGTCCTGCGCCGTCCCGAAAACGCTGAAGTGCTGGAGCTGAGCGTTTTTCTGAACGGCCTGCTCAGCCGCAAGAGCATCAGTTGGACGCGCATCTTCGCCGACCTCGAAAAAACCGTTCCTCACAATGTCAAGGTGGTGCAGGTCCGGCCGCTGGTCACCCCCCAGGAACAGGTATCGCTGGACCTGACCGTGGCCTCCGAATCCCCCGTACCCCTGTTCAAGCTGATCGAGGCCCTCCAGAACGCCCCTTTCTCCCGGCCTGAAATGCACCTGATGCAGCAGCCCACCCAGGCCGAACCGATTTACAAATACCGCGTGAGCGTCCAATATGCGCAGCAACTTTAGAATCTCCGCCGTCACGGATCCGCGGGTGCTCATGCGCGCCATCATCGGGGTGCTGCTCGCCTGCAACCTGACCGCGGCGGTCCTGGCTTTCCATCCGTTCGGCGGGTCGGCCGAAGATCTGCGCAGCGATCAGCAGCGCCTCTCGGGTCAACTGGCGCAGTTGCAGGCCCGCCTCAGCCTCAGCCGGCGGCTGGTGGACAAAGTCCAGACCGCCCGCACGCAGGACGACAAGTTCATGGCCCAGTATTTCACGGAAGTTGGAAAGTCCGACGCGGTGATCGTGGAGGAACTGGACCGGATGCGGACCGAGGCCGGCATCAAAATGGGCCAGGCCAGTTTCAGCCGCGAGCTGGTGGAAGGCAGCGACTCGCTCTATCTCCTTTCCATCCAGGTCGGTTTTGAGGGCACCTATCCGAATTTCGCCAAATTCATTAACCTCCTGGACAAGTCACCGCGTTTCCTGGTCATCGAGAACATGAACGCCGCCGCGCCCCAGGGCCAGGGCCAGCCCCAGGGCGCCGGCCAGTCGCTGAACGTGACGCTCAAAATCGACACCTTCATTCGCGACACCTCGGGAGCCGCGTGATGACCATCGAACCCGGCGACAAAAAGAAGGTGATCTTCCTCGGCGTCCTCCTGGGCGGCCTGGTGTTGTACCTCATTTACGACAATCTGCTTTCGGGACCCTCGACGCCCTCCGCCGCATCCCCGCGCGCCACCGCCACGGCGGTTCCGCTACCCGGTCAAGGGGACAGCGAGCGGCCCTCCTCCAAACGCGCCGTTTCCGCCAACCGCGGACGCAGCGAGGAGTGGCATCCCGTGCTCCACGACAAACGCCGCGAGCAGTCGCTCGACCCCATTATTGTCGATCCCACCCTGCGCCTCGACCGCTTGGCGAAGTTGCAGCAGGTCGAGCCCGCCGGCGGAACCCGCAACCTGTTCCAGTTCGGTGCCAAGCCCGAAGAAAAGCCCAAAGGACCCGAGCCTCAGATCGTCGCCTGGGTGCCGATCGGGCCCAAGCCGCCCCCTCCGCCGGCGCCGCCGCCCCCTCCCAAGCCGCCACCGCCCATACCGCTGAAGTTCTACGGCATCTCCACCATGCTCGACAATGGCAAGAAGACCGCCTATTTCCTCGATGGCGATAACGAAATCCTACACGCCGGGGAAGGCGACACCGTCAACCGCCGCTATCGCGTCCTGCGCATCGGACCCACTTCGGTGCTTCTCGAAGATACCGATTCCAAGCGGCAGCAAAGCCTGCCCCTGGCCGAAGAGGCCCAAAGCTGATGCGGCGTCGATCGGAATCCGGCTTCGCCATGCTGCTGGTCTTCCTCATGGCGGCGATCATCGCCATCTCGCTCTATATGGAGCTTCCCCGCGTGGCTTTTGAATCGCAGCGTCAGAAGGAGCAGTTGCTCATCGAGCGCGGCGAGCAGTACAAGCGCGCCATCAAGGTTTTCTTCAAGACCAACAATCGCTGGCCCGCCAAACTGGAAGACCTGGAGGATCTCAACGGCCGCCGCTACCTCCGCAAGCGTTACATCGATCCCATGACGGGCAAAGACGAGTGGCGTCCCATCCACATCGCCGGCGGCATTCTGACCGACTCGAAAGTCACCAAAGGGCCATCCTCGGAGGACAAGAAAGATAACACTGCCGGCCAGTACATCAGCGAAATCCAGGGCATCGGCCAGACGGTCCCCACGTCCGGCGCGGGCGGCGCGGCGGTCGCCACCCGGCGGCGTGCCAGCGACAGCATGGCGCCCGGCGTTCCCACCGGTCCCGGCGCCGCTCCCGGTCCGGAAGCAGGCGGCCAGGGCCAGCAGCAGCTCGTACCGGGACAGACGGTGCCCGGAGCCCCGCAACAGCCGGGCTTGCCGGGCGCTCAGTATCCACAAGGTGTGCCCCCGCAAGGTGTGCCCGGCGTGCCCGGTGCTACCGGACCGAACGGTCAGCCGGTTCCGGGGCAGATCGCTCCCGGAGTGCCCTACCCGGGCCAGGTGCGCGTGCCCGGCAACAACCCCGGAGCCCAGCCCGCTCCAGGCGCGCAACCCACCCAGGGCACCGGCTATATCAGCGGCGGCGCTTACATCGGCAGCCAGCCCACTCCCCAACAGGCTCCCGCGCAACAGTACCCCGGCCAGCCGGTGAACCCCCAGGCCGGCGGCGCCCCCACACCCTACGGAATCCAGCCCGGGCAGATGCCCAATGCCTCCGGCCCCAGCGGGGCGCCACCCACCGCCCAAAGCGACGCCGCCAGGCAAATGCTCCAGAAAGCCCTCTTTGGTCCGCGGCCCAACGGGCCTCCCGGAGTGGTAGCGGGAGGCCAGGTCGGCGGTACCGGAATCGCCGGCTTCGCCAGCACCGCCGACGCCGAAGGCATCATGATCTACAACGAGCGCTCCAACTACGGCGAATGGGAATTCGTTTACGACCCGAGCAAGGACCGGGTGTTCAACCCGCTCGCCGGAGGCGCCGGTACTCCCGCGGCCCAACTCGGCGCACAGCCCGGCCCCGGTATGAACGGTGGCGGTGCTCCGGTGGCTCCCGGCGGCGCACCGGCTGCTCCGGGCGGCCCCGGCCCGACGCGCCGCTAGCTACATCACCACTCCCCGCCGCACTGCGCTCAACACCAGCTCCGCGGTGCTGTGCAGATCCAGCTTCTCCATAATCCGCCAGCGGTGCGTCTCCACTGTGTGCAGGCTCAGCTTCAGCCGTTGCGCGATCTCTTTGTTGCTGTTCCCCTCACCCAGGAGCTGATACACTTGCCGCTCACGACTGGTCAGCAGCTCGAAACGGTCCTGCGTCGAATTCACGTCCTTCAGCCGGGCCAGCCCGTTCTGAAAAATGCGCGCCACCGCCGGGCTGAAAAAAGCGTTGCCCCGCTGCACCCCGTGAATCGCGTGGATCAGTTCGTCCCCCGCCGAGTTCTTGAGCAGGTATCCCCGCGCGCCCGCCTTCACGGCGCGCAACACGTAGCGCTCGTCCGAGTACATGCTGAGGATCAGCACCGCCGTGTGGGGCGAGTGTTTCAGAATCTGCGACGTCGCCTCGATCCCGTTCAGCTCCTTCATCGCCACATCCACGATAGCCACGTCCGGTTTATGCAGCCGCGCCGCCTCCACCGCGTCGATGCCCGACCCCGCCTCAGCCACGATGTCGAAGTCCGGCTGCTCCTCCAGAATCCGGCGCAGCCCCTGACGCACCAGCGTGTGATCGTCCGCCAGCAGGATCCGCACGGCCATCAGGCAGTCACCTCCTTCGGCGAGGCCGCCATGCCGATTTCGGCGGGCAGCGGAATCCGCAAAGAGAGCCGCGTGCCCTCGCCCGGCGCCGACTCGAGCGACAGCGTGCCCCCTACCCCGGCCACCCGCTCCCGGATTCCCAACAGGCCCAGCCCCGCATTCTTCAGCGGCATGCGTGGATCCAGCGTGAAGCCGCGCCCGTCGTCGGCTACCTCCACCATCAAAAACCCCGCCGCCTGCCGCAGCGCGACCCGCACCCGCCTGGCACCCGAGTGTTTCTCGCAGTTGTGCAGCGCCTCCTGCACCACCCGGTATACGCAGGTTTTCACGGCGTCCGGAAGCTGGTCCGCCACGCCCTCTTCTTCGAAATCGCACTCGATCGCGCTGCGCCGCAAAAAGTCCTCCAGCTGGAATTGCAGCGCCGGCGTCAGTCCCAGATCGTCCAGCATGGCGGGCCTCAGCAACACCGAAATGTCCCGAACCGTCTGCACCGTGCGCCGCACCATCTCCTGGGCCCGGCCCAGTCTCTCGCGCGCCGCCCCGGCCTGTGCCGGAAGACTGTTCTGCGCGTGCGACACTTCGATTTCGAGCAGCGCCAGCGTCTGGCCGATTTCGTCGTGCAGTTCCCGGGACAACTGCCTCCGGCTTTGTTCTTCGGCGTCCAGCAGGCGCGCCGAAAGCCGTTCCAGTTCGCCCTTCGCCCGCGACACTTCCGCGAAATGCCGCTCTGCCTGCCGTTCCAGGCTCTCCGCGTGGCGCAGGCTCAACAGCGCCACCAGAACACCCAGCACCACGCCGAAGCCCAGCATCAGCATCAGCCGCTCGGCTGCATGCTGCCGTATCTCGGCAAACTCTTTTTCGCTCTCCTGAAGCCGCTGCCGGTCCGCCGCGGTCAGGTCGATGAGCGCCGCATACAATTCCCCCCGCCGCGGCACCACTTCCTTCTGCAGGAATCCGAACTGCCTGTCTTTGTCCTGGTGCAGCATGGTTCGCGGCAGCGGTTCGATGACCGCCCAGAACTCCCCCAGGCTTTTGTGGAGCTTGGGCGCCAGGTTGCTTGGCGGCAACAGCCGCTCCAGGTTGTCCAGGGCCTGGTCGTTTTCCTTCTTCAGCACGTCCAGTTGCGACTGCAGCGTCTGGGCCTGTTCCGGCGTCGTGCGGATGAAGAAGTCGCGAACGTCGTTGCCCGCTTGCCACAGATTGCGCCGCAGGGTCGATAGCGCGCGGTCCTGATCCACATAGTGCCGGTAGATACTGAAATGTTGGCGCGACAGGCTGGCCTGGATGCGATACGCCTCGCCGGCGGAGAGTACCAGCACCACAATCACCGCGCCGTATCCCGCGCGTAGTACCCCGCCCTTACCTAACTTCTCCAGCACTATGAACTTATCTTAGCTCGCCCGGTGCTGCGATCGCCGTTTTCCTGTGCGCTCGATCACCAATCCGGCCGCCGCCGGCCGCTCTTTAGGGGCGAAATACGATATCACCCGTATTGGATCGGCCGCCGCTTTGTCCTACCATGAGACCACTCCGCAGTTGTGAAGCCCCTAAATGGCGCAGGGGAGTCACGACTTCGCAAGCAACAAGCACCGTAAGGGGGGCAAGCGCCTGCTTGCCCTCCCCAACTGATTCCCCCTACTCCGTTCGCAACGCTTCCACCGGATTGACGGACGCGGCCCGCCGGGCCGGCACGAAGCTCGCCGCTAGCGCAGCGATTCCCAAAACCGCCGCCACTGCCGCCAGCGTCTCCAGGTCCCACGTGTTCACTCCGAACAACAGCTTGCGGGCCAGCGTCGCCGCGCCTACCGCTCCGGCCGCACCCAGGCTCAGCCCGACCGCCGTCAGCCATCCGGCCTCTGCCAGCACCATGCGATAAACGGAGCCCCGCTCCGCCCCGAGCGCCATGCGCACCCCGATCTCGCGCGTCCGCTGGCTCACCGAATACGCCAGCACGCCGTACAAGCCCACCACCGCCAGCGTCAGCGCCAACACCGCGAAGCTGCCCACCAGCCACGCCGACGAGCGATGCAGGTACGCCTTCATCGAGTTATTGATGAGCCCTTCCATGGTGACTTCTCCCGATGAACCCACCTCGGCGTGCAGCCGATGAATGGCGGGGCCAAGCGCCGCGAGCACGGCCTCCGGCTGCTGCCTGGTGCGCGCCATCACCACCAGATACGTGCTGGGATCCTGGTTGAACGGATGGTATTCCGCCGGCCAGATTTCCGCGTCCAGCGCGCCGTCCCGGATGTCCTCGACCACCCCGATAATCGTCCGGATCGATTGGCGTGTCAGGGTCGTGTCGCCGATCTGTCTGCCGATCGGATCTTCACCCGGAAAGTACTTCTTCGCCAGCGTCTCGTTGACGATCACCACCTTCGGCTGCGAGGGGCCCTCTTCGTCGCGGAAATAGCGGCCGCGCGCGAGTTTCGCTCCGATGGTGCGAAAGTAGTCCGCGCTCACGTCCCGTTCGTTCACCTCGATGTGCCGCCCGTCGTACGGCTTTCCCACAAAGCGAATCCAGTCCGTGTTTCCGTTGTAGGTGACCGGCGCCTGGGTGGTGATTGCGACCGATTGCACCCCCGGCAGCTTGCCGATCGCGCGGACCAGTTCCCGCCCCAACACGATTTTCTGCTCCTCTTTGCCAAAGCTGCTTTCCGGAGCCGCCACCGCGATGGTCGCCAGGTGGTCCGCCCGGAACCCGAGATCGACGTGCATCAGCCGGTACAGGCTCTTGCCCAACAGCCCGGCTCCGGCGAGCAGTACGATGGCGATTGCCAACTCCACGGCGACCAGCCGCGAACCGAGGCGCCGCCAGGCATTGCCGGCCGAGCCCCGGCTCCCTTCCGTCAGCCCGTCGCGCAGCCGGGTAAAGCTCAGGTGGAGCGCCGGCGTCAACGAAAACAGCACCACCATCCCCGCCCCAATCGCTGCCGAGCAGCACAGCACGCGCCCATTCAAACCGAGCTCCCGAAGAAACGGCATCAGCGGCGCCATGTCGGCGGGAATCAGGCTCTTCAGGCCGTGAATGGCCCAGTTCGCCACCAGCAGGCCGGCCGCTCCGGCCCCTACAACCAGCAGCAGACCTTCGGTCACGAACTGGCTCCAAAGCCGCCCGCGGGAGGCGCCCAGCGCACTGCGCACCGCCATCTCCCGCCTCCGCGCTTCCCCACGGACCAGCAGCAGGCTGGCCACGTTTACGCACGCAATCAGCAGTAACAGCCCCGCGCCCCCCATCAGGACCAGCAGAATGGGGCGGTAATCGCCGGCGACTTCCTCCGCCAGCGGAATGACGCTCGCCCCGCGCTCGCGGTTCGAATCCGGGTACTGCCGCTCGAGGTCCCTGGCCACGGCGTTCAGGTTCGCCAGGGCGCCATCGATCGACACCCCAGGCTTCAGCCGCGCCACGCCATTCAGGCTGTGACAGCTTCGGCGGAGTTCGCACGGGTTCTTGCTGTCGATCGTCGCCCAGAACTCGGCCATGCCGAGCGGCGCGAACGCGAAATCGGCGGGCAGCACGCCAATGATCGTGAACCGCTCGCCGCTCAACGTGACCCGCTGGCCCACCGCGTCCTCTCTGCCGCCAAATCGGCGCTGCCATGTCGCGTAGGTCAACAACACCATGGACGCCCCGCCCGGGCCTTCTTCGCCGGGCAGAAAATCGCGTCCCAGCAGAGGTTTCACTCCCAACGTCCGGAAGAATCCGGCGCTCACCCGGCCCCCCTGGGCAGGCTCGGCGCCCGCCGGCGTGCTCACCAGGAACCCTCCGCCCCGATAGACCTCGAACGACTGGAGGGTCGTGTTGAAGCGCTTCCAGTCCTGGTAGTCGAGGTAGGACAGATTGGCGCGCCGGAACTCCGCCGAGGTTTCCGTCACCGCCATCAGCTTGCCGGGATCGGAATAGGGAAGCGGCCGGATCAGCGTCGCGTCCACGAACGCGAAGATCGCCACACTCGCGCCCATCCCGATCGCCAGCACCAGCATCGCCGTGGCTGCGAATGCCGGGCGCTTCCGCAACTGCCGCAGCCCGAACCGCAGATCCTGCATCCCGTGCTCCAGCAGCGGCACGGTGTTCCGCTCGCGCACCGCCTCTTTCACGGGCTCCACGCCTCCCAGTTTCAGGATCGCCTCCCGCCGCGCCTGCGCGGGCGTCATGCCAGCTCGAAGATTGTCGCCGATGTGGAACTCGAGATGGCTGCGGATCTCTTCATCCAGGTCCCGTTCCCGGCGCGTCTTGCCAAACAGCCCCGCCAGCCGGATCATCCATGCCCGCAGCGGTTTCATCCGTCCGCCCTCCCCAGTTATCCTTGCACGGTTTCCTATGGGAAGGCAATATGTAACGGGCCCGTCGCAGGCCCTCTTCCCCCGCCCGCGCCCGCCGGCCTCTCGTTTCCAGCTCGCTCCCTGGTACCCTCTCCGCCGGGTTTCCCGCCCGGCTTTCTTCCGCACCCGGCGGCTCGGTCGTTGTTTTTTTTAGGAACCCGGAAATGAAAGCCCCTGCCGCAGACAGCCGCAACCGATGCGAACCGGCGCGCTGTTGCGGCTCCCGCCGGTTCCCGCCCTCCGGCCTCCCTCGCATGCCTCGCTAGAATACCTGTATGGCGAGGCAGAGGAGTGGCGGGAACGAGGGTCTTTCCTCCGCATCGCCCCCGCTGTCCGATGATCAGGTGAAGGAGTTCGAACGAATCTACCCAGACTTCCCCCTTGTTGCTCGAGTCCTTTTACCGGCACTACCTCGGCGGGGAGAGCGCCGGCGTCGCATTGCGTCACGCGCAGCTCGCCATCCTGGCGAAGCTCCGGGCGGGCCAAATCGAGGCGCCCACGGCCGCCGGCCCCGCCGTGCTTCCGGAAAACCCTCTCCTTTGGGCGTCATTTGTCGTACTCGGACTTCCCTGAAACCCTCCTGACCCCGCCGTCTCTTCCGCGATCTCCCCGCGCCGCGTTGTTCCAGGCAGGGGCGCGGCATTTACGGTGCAGGCGCAGGCCCTTACCGCACTGGCGCGCTTGCTGCGCTGACCGCCCCTGCGACCGCGAGCCCTGCGGCACAATAGATCGATGGCCTTCGTGTTTGTCACCGGGGCGAGCGGCTTCATGGGCCGGAGCCTGGCGGGCGCGCTGATCCTCCGCGGACACCGCGTGCGCGGGCTGGTGCGGAAAGGCGCCGAGGGCCGTGTCGCACCCGGATGCGAAGCCATCGTCGGCGATCCGTTCTCCGCCGACAGCTACCGCGATGCCGTCCAGGGCGCCGGCACGCTGGTGCAACTGGTGGGCGTCGCCCATCCCAACCCCTCCAAGGCCGCCGAGTTCCGCAGCATCGACCTGGCCTCCGCAAAGGAAGCCATTCGGGCGGCCTCCACGGCCCGCGTCGGGCATTTCATTTACGTCAGCGTCGCCCACCCGGCGCCCGTCATGCGGGAGTACATCGCCGCGCGCAGCGAGGCGGAAGCGGCCATTCGGGCCGCAGCCTTGCACGCCACCATTTTGCGGCCGTGGTATGTCCTGGGGCCAGGACGCCGCTGGCCCCTGGTACTGAAGCCGATCTACTGGCTCATGGAGGCCCTCCCCCCGACGCGCGAGGGGGCGCGCCGCTTGGGGCTGGTGACGCTCGATCAGATGGTCCGCACCATGGTGGCCGCTGTGGAACATCCCGCCCACGGCGTGCGGATTGTGGAAGTGCCGGACATCCGCCTCAGCCGAGTTGAATCAGATCGAGAAGCTGGTCCTCATTGAGCACGGCAATGCCGAGCTGCCCGGCCTTGGTCAGCTTCGAGCCGGGTTCTTCGCCCGCCACCACGTAGCTGGTCTTGCGGCTGACCGCGCTGCTCACTTTTCCGCCGGCGGTCTCGATCAGGCGCGTGGCATCCTCCCGGCTGAGGTTGGGCAGGGTTCCCGTGATCACGAAGGTCAGCCCGTGCAGCGGCCCCTTCTTCTGGCCCGTGGGCTCGTAGGTGAACGGAAGCCCCGCCGCCCGCAGGCGGTCCACGAGTTCGCGATTGCGGGGCTCCCGGAAAAACTGGTAGACGCTCTCGGCCACCTTGGGCCCGACCTCTTCGGCGCGCTGAAGCACCTCCACGCTCGCTTTCGCAATCGCATCCATGCTGCCGAAAGCCTCGGCGAGGAACACCGCCGTACGCTCGCCGACGAAGCGGATGCCCAGCGCGGTGAGCACGCGTGGCAGCGGGTTGCTCCGCGAGTTCATGATGTTTCGAATCACGTTGGCGGCCGATTTCTTGCCCATGCGCTCGAGCGACGTGAGTTTTTCTTCGTCCAGGTCGTAAATGTCCGCCACGCTGCGCACCAGCCCGCGGTCGACCAGTTGCTCCACCAGCGCGTCGCCCAGCCCATCGATGTTCATCACGCCGCGCGACGCGAAGTGCAGCACCGACTCCTTGAGCCGCGCCGAACAATTCGTGTTGATGCAGCGGCTGGCGGCCTCGCCTTCCTCGCGCACGATCGTTCCGCCGCACACCGGGCACGTGCGCGGCATCTGGAACTTCTTGCGATACGAACCCTGCGCGTGTACCCGCACCACCTTGGGAATGACATCGCCCGAGCGTTCCACCACCACATCGTCGCCGATCTCGAGCCCGAGCCGTTCGATTTCGTCCTCGTTATGCAGCGTGGCCCGGGCCACCGTCACTCCCCCCACCTCCACGGGCTTCAGATGTGCCACCGGCGTGAGCGCGCCGGTGCGGCCCACCTGCACTTCAATCCCTTCCACCGTCGTCACGGCCTGGCGCGCCGGATACTTGTAGGCGATGGCCCACCGCGGGGCCTTCGCCGTGAAGCCCAGTGCGCGCTGCTGGCCGATCGAATCGACCTTCACCACCACCCCATCGATCTCGTAGGGCAGGTGCTCGCGGCGGGCTTCCCAGTCCGAGCAGAACTCGAGCACCTCATCCACATTCGAACAGAGCTTGCGGTACGGGTTGACCTTGAAGCCCATCTGGACGAGCTCTTCGAGTGACTGCCAGTGGCTGTCCCGGACCGGGCCGCCGTTTCTCAGCAGGAAGTACGTGTAGTAATCGAGACGCCGCGATGCCGTAATCTGCGGCTCCAGCACGCGCAGCGATCCGGCAGCGGCGTTGCGCGGGTTGGCGAAACGCGAAAGGCCGCGTTCGTCGCGCTCGGCGTTGAGCCGCTCGAACGCGCGCCGGTTCATCACCGTTTCGCCGCGGACTTCGAACTCGTGGAGGCTGTTTTTCACGCGCAAGGGCAGCGAGCGGATGGTGCGCGCGTTTTCGGTGACGTCTTCGCCCACCGAACCATCCCCGCGCGTCACCGCCTGGCTGAACCGCCCTTCCCGGTAATGCACGGCCATGGACAGGCCGTCGAGCTTCAGCTCCGTCACGTAGGAGTACGCCGCGCCCGTGAGCAGGTCCCGCACCCGCCGGTCGAAATCGCGCAGTTCCCCTTCGTTCAGGGCGTTGTCGAGGCTCAGCATGGGCGAGGAATGCCGCACCTTTACGAAGCCCTCCCGCGGCTTGCCGCCCACCCGCTGGCTAGGGGATTCGGGCGACGCCAGTTCCGGATGCTCGCTCTCCATCTGCTGCAGCCGGTGCATCAGCGCATCGTATTCGGCATCGGAAATCTCCGGCGTGTCGAGAACGTAGTAGAGGTATTCGTGGTGGCGCAGTGCATCTCGCAGTTTTTCGATTTCGCCGGCGGGATCTTTCATGAGCTCTCACATACAATTATGGTAGGAAACGGGAGACCCGACCAATCGCGCCATACAAGAAGACCGTCCTCATCTACAATCCCCGCGCCGGTAAATTTGGTCGCAACCGGCACGCGCTCGTGGCCCGGATTGTCGATGGACTGCGCCAGTACGGATACGATGTAACCGCCGCGGCCACTACCGGCCCGGGCACGGCGGGAGCGATCGCCCGCGAGCATATCGCCAACGGCGCCGAGCTGATCGTCACCGCCGGCGGCGACGGCACCATCAACGAAACCCTCGAGGGAATGGTGCATTCCGCCGTGCCCCTGGCCATACTCCCCGCCGGTACGGCCAACGTGCTGGCCATGGAAATGAAAGTGGGAAGGCACCTGGAACGCGCCCTCCGCCAGTTCCACCTGTGGCAGCCGCGGCGCATTTCGGTGGGACAGGTCACCTGCGACGGCGGCCGCGTCACCCGGCACTTCCTGTGCATGGCCGGAATCGGGTTCGACGCCCGCATTGTCTACCACGTCAGCGCCGGCCTCAAAGCGCTCACCGGAAAACTGGCCTACTGGCTGGCGGCGTGGAGCGTCATCGGGCCGCTCCACGAGATGCAGGTGGAACTCGATGGCAGCCGCGCGCAATGCTCGTTCGCCCTGTTGAGCAAGGTTCGCAACTATGGCGGCGATTTCGAGATCGCCACCAGCGTGAGCCTCTTCGACGACTCGTTTGAAGCGATACTGTTTGAAGGACGCTCGGCGGCGCCCTATCTCAGGTACTTTCTGGGAATCGCGCTGAACCGGCTGAGCGGCATGAAGGGCGTGACAGTCCGGCGGGCCGGGCACGCCAGGCTGTCCTGTCCCCAGGATCGACGCATCTACGTCCAGGTCGATGGGGAATACGCCGGTCACCTTCCGGCCGAAGTGCGCATCGTGCCGGACGCCCTGACCCTGCTGGTGCCGCGCGAATACGGGCATTGACATCCGCGCGCGCTTACCTGCCGAACCACCTCGAGTCGCCCCGCGTCCGGCCCGACGATTCTCACACACCCCAGCAGTAGTCTTCCACCGCCTTTTCAACCGAGTTGTCGCTGCCCGTGAGGCGCATCAGCTCCAGCCGGATGGCGTCCACCAGGGCTTTCCAGCTCGCCTCGATGACGTTGTCCGAAACCCCCACCGTGGACCAGCTCCGCCGGTGATCGCTCCACTCGATCAGCACCCGCACATTGGCGGCGGTCCCGCGGTAGGAGTCGAGCACGCGTACCTTGTAATCGGTGAGCCGCACCTCGGTGATCTGCGGATACAGCTTGCCCAGGCACTTGCGCAGGCACAGGTGCAGCGCATTGAAGGGACCGTGGCCGGTCGCGGTGGCGGTATGGACGTCGCCCTGCACCCGCAGCGTCACCGTGGCGGTGGTCCGCGACCCGGCTAAGCCCGCGCCCGTGGCGCGCGTCGTCACCTCGTAACTGTCTACGTCGAAATAGTGAGTCCCCGGTTGCAGCGCTTCCCGCACCAGCAGCTCGAACGTGCCTTCGGCGGCTTCCAGTTCGTAGCCTTCGTACTCCATCTGCTTGATCCGCTCCAGCAGCTCGCGCCGCGCGTCTTCGGCGAGCCGCTCGGCCAGCCCGTGTTGCTTGAGTTTGTAGAGGATGTTGCCGCGCCCGGACAGGTCGCTCACCAGCACCCGCTGGCGATTGCCGACCCTTTCCGGCTGGATGTGCTCGTAGGTGGCCGAATCTTTCAGCACCGCGCTCACGTGGACCCCGCCCTTATGGGCGAAGGCGCTCTTTCCCACAAACGGCTGGTCGTTGCGCAACGGCAGGTTGGCCAGCTCCGCCACGAAACGGCACACGCCCGTCAGCTCGGCCAGCTTCTCGGCGCCGATCGTCGAATGGCCCAGCTTGGTTTCCAGGTTGGCGATGATGGACGCCAGGTTGGCGTTGCCGCAGCGCTCGCCATAGCCGTTCATGCACCCCTGCACGTGCGTCGCGCCCGCTTCCACGGCGGCAATGGCATTCGCTACCGCGACATCGGAATCGTTATGGGTGTGGATGCCGATCACCCCGTCGAAACGCCGCCGCACTTCCGAAACCATCTCCACCAGCCGGCCCGTCAGCGTGCCGCCGTTCGTGTCGCACAGCACCAGCACGTCGGCGCCCGCACGCTGCGCGGCTTCGAGCGTGCGCAGCGCGTAGTCCGCATTCGCCGCATAGCCGTCGAAAAAGTGTTCCGCATCGTATACCACCTCCTTGCCGTTGGCCTTCAGATAGGCGACCGTCTCGGAAATGAGCAGCAGGTTTTCCTCTTCGGTGATGCCCAGCGCCCGCTTCACATGCAGGTCCCAGGTCTTGCCGAAGATCGAGGTGACCGGCGTCCCGGCTTCGACCAGCGCGTGCACGTTGCGGTCCTCTTCTACCGGGTTCTTGGCGAAGCGCGTCGAGCCAAACGCGGTCAGCTTGGCGTGTTTGAACTTCACCTCCGCCGCGCGCGTGAAAAAGTCCTTGTCTTTGGGGTTGGAGCCGGGCCAGCCGCCCTCAATGTAATCGATGCCGAGCTCATCCAGTTTCTGCGCAATGGTGAGCTTGTCATCCACCGAGAACGAGATGGATTCACCCTGCGTTCCATCCCGGAGAGTCGTATCGAAAGTGAAGATTTTCATGAGAGCTCCCAAACCCGATGCAGCCGCGGAGAAACGCCCGGCGGCGCGGACGCTTCTCCGCGGCTTCTATTTCTTTGCCCCTACCGCTTCGGCATCCTGCGGCACTCCGGTCTCTTTCTTCTTCTTCAGGAAGGTCATCATTTCGCGCAGCTCGCGGCCCACTTCCTCCACCGGCTGATGCCGGGCCGCTTCGCGCATGGCCAGGAAGTTCTTCCGGCCGGTCTTGTTTTCCTGGATCCACTGGCGCGCGAACTCGCCCGACTGTATCTCGCCGAGGATCTTTTTCATTTCCGCCCGCGTCTGGTCGTTGATGATCCGCGGACCGCGCGTGTAGTCGCCGTACTCGGCGGTGTCCGATACCGAGTAGCGCATGTAACTGAGGCCGCCTTCCTGAATCAGGTCCACAATCAGCTTCAGCTCGTGCAGGCACTCGAAATAGGCGATCTCGGGAGCGTATCCCGCTTCCACCAGCGTCTCGAACCCGGCGCGGATGAGCTCGCTCGCCCCCCCGCACAACACCGACTGCTCGCCGAACAGGTCGCTTTCCGTCTCTTCCCGGAAGTTGGTTTCAATCACGCCCGCCTTGAGGCAGCCGAGGGCGAGCGCATAGGCCAGCGCGCGCTCCAGTGCCTGCCCCGTAGCGTTCTGATGCACGGCCACCAGCGCCGGCACTCCCACCCCCTCCGTATAGAGTTCGCGTACCCGGTGGCCGGGCGCCTTGGGCGCCACCATCGAAACATCCACATCCGCCGGCGCCGCGATCTGCTGGAAGTGGATGTTGAACCCGTGCGCGAACATGAGCGTCTTGCCGGCGGTCATGTGGGGCGCGATTTCGCTGTGGTAAAGATCCGCCTGAATGTGATCCGCCACCAGGACCATGATCACGTCCGCCGCCTTGGCCGCATCGGCGGTGGTGAGCACCCGCAGCCCGGCCGCCTCGGCCTTGGACCACGACTTACTCCCGGGGTACAGGCCGACCACCACCTCCACGCCGGAATCGCGCAGGTTGAGCGCGTGCGCGTGCCCCTGGCTTCCGTAGCCGATGATCGCCACCGTGCGCCCGTTCAACGGTTCCAGGCTGCCGTCTTTTTCGTAGAATCGTTTTGCCATTTCCGCTCCGCTTAGTAAACCGTCTCTTCCAATTTGCCCGCTTTGGTCGGAACCGGCGGCTGCAACTTCAGTTTCTTGGCTTCGAGCGCGATTGCCAGCGCGCCCGAGCGCGTCACTTCCATCTCGCCGTAGGTGGCCATCACGTCGATCAGCTCGCCCAGCTTTTCCGGATCGCCGGTGACTTCGATGGCGAAGCCTTCGGTCGAGGAATCGACGACCCGTCCCCCGAAGATCTCCGCCTCTTTGAGCACCGCTGTGCGCGATTCCTGCGGCGTATGAATCCGGATGAGCACCAGTTCGCGCACGACGGCGGGAACCTCCGTGAGGTCGGTGGCCTGCAGCACGTTGATCAGCTTGTTCATCTGCTTGATCACCTGCTGCCGCTGGTTCGCCTCCACATCCACCACGATGGTCATCCGGGATACCTCCGGGTCGAGCGTTCGCGCGACCGTCAGGCTTTCAATGTTGTATCCACGCTGGCTGAGCAGTCCGGTAACCCGCATCAGGGCGCCCGGCTTGTTCTCCAGTAACAACGAGATTACTTGCAGCATCGATTCACTCCGCGAAGCCGGCTCATTTCGCGGGCACCGCCACCGGCTGCGGCGGGCCCAAAACCATTTCGTTGATCGCGCCGCCGGCCGGCACCATCGGGTACACGCACTCGAACGGCGTTACTTTCACATTCAGCAGGTACGGCCCGGGCTCCTTCACGGCCTCTTCGAGCGCCGGCCTCAACTCCCACGGCTTCTCCACCGTCTTGCCTTTGAAACCGTATGCGCCGGCCAGTTTTTCGGCATCCGGGAAGCAATCCAGCGTGACGGCGCTCAGACGGTTGTTGTAGAACAGCGTCTGCCACTGCCGCACCATCCCCAGATACCCGTTGTTCATCACCACGATCTTGATGGGAAGCCCGTAGCTGCCGATGGTGGCGAGTTCCGGAATCGACATTTGAAAACCGCCATCGCCGACCAGCGAGAATACCAGCTTGTCGGGTCGCGCCATCTGCGCTCCAATGGCCGCCGGCAGCCCGAAACCCATCGACCCCAGCCCGCCCGAATTGAGCCACAGGCGCGGTTCGCCAAAGCGCACCAGTTGCGCGGCCCACATCTGGTGCTGGCCCACGTCGGAGGTGATGATGGCCTCCCCGTTCGAAAGCCGGTCGATTTCGCCCATCAGGTGTTGTGGCTTGATTTCGCTCTCGGACGTAACCACCTGGAGCGGGTGTTGCTCTTTCCATTCGCGGATCTGGTGCCACCAGGCCTTTCGCGCCGCGGCCACCTGCTCCGTGGCCGGCTCCCTGTCCTCGGCAAGCAGCTTGTTGAGCCTGGCTAATACGCGCTTCACGTCACCCACGATGGGCACTTCCGGCGCGCGGTTCTTGCCGATCTCCGCCGGGTCGATATCCACGTGGATCACCTTCGCGTGGGGAGCGAAGGCGGCCAGCCGCCCCGTCACCCGATCGTCGAATCGCACGCCCAGCGCGATCAGCAGGTCGCTGCTCGTCATCGCCATATTCGCCGCGTAGCTGCCGTGCATCCCCGGCATGCTGATGAAGTTGGGATGATTCGAAGGCAGCGCTCCCAGGCCCATCAGCGTATTGACCGCCGGTGTGTCTGTGAGTTCGACAAACTCCCGCAGTTCCCGGGAGGCGCCCGCCGCAATGATCCCGCCGCCCGCATACACCAGCGGCCGTTCCGACTCCCGCACCATCTGCGCGGCACGCCGGATCTGCCCGGTATGGCCTTCGGTGAATACCTTGTACCCCGGCAGGTGGATCGACGTCACCGGCTGGTAGTGCCCCTGCCCTTGCAACACGTCCTTGGTGACATCCACCAGCACCGGGCCGGGCCGCCCGCTGGCCGCGATGTAAAACGCCTCGTGAATCACCTGCGCCAGATCTTCGAGTCGCTTCACCAGGTAGTTGTGCTTCGTGCACGAGCGCGTGATCCCGAACGTGTCCGCTTCCTGAAACGCGTCGCTGCCGATCAGCTTGGTGGAAACCTGGCCGGTCAGCGCGACGATGGGGATCGAGTCCATCATCGCATCCACCAGGCCGGTGGTGAGATTCGTGGCGCCCGGTCCCGAAGTGGCGCAGCACACGCCGACCTTGCCTGTCGCGCGCGCGTACCCCTCCGCGGCGAACGCCGCGTTCTCTTCGTGGCGCACCAGAATATGCCGAATGTGGTGCTCGTACAGAACGTCGTAGAAGGGGAGAGTGACGCCCCCGGGATAGCCGAACATGCAATCGACCCCCTCGCGGACCAGGCACTCCAGCAGCATTCTCGCGCCGCTCATCAACGTTGACATGTCTTCCTGCCTCAAAATTGGGAATACCTAACAAAAAAGGCCATCGGCCGGGTCGCTTTCCCCGCCGATGGCCTTTGGAACCTGGGTTCCGGCTGGCCTTCAGACGGGGCCGGCTACGATGACCGCAATAATCAGAATGCCTACAGGGATGGTACGGGTGTTCGTGTAATTGGAGTAAACCGCGCGGCCTGTAAGACTGCTGGACATCGAGGAATTAATCTACGAGTCTAGCGTAGAAGTTTCCTAAATGCAAGCGGTATTTCGGATAAGGAAAATTAATATACGAGTTGGCGCCTCGACCCGCCACCGGCCCCGCCCCAACCGCCGCCGCGCGGTCTTGTAGACTCGTAACGATGGGCGCGGCAATCACGGCAGACGATGTGCGTGCGGCGGCGCAACGGATCCGGCCGCTGGCCTGGAAGACCCCGGTCCTGGTTTCGCCGGATTTCAACCGCGAAGCCGGCCTGCGGGTCTTCTTCAAATGCGAGAACCTCCAGCGCGGCGGCGCCTTCAAAATTCGCGGCGCTTCCAACCTGATTCTGTCGCTCCCCCCTTCCGCCCTGAAGCGCGGCGTAGTGGCCTACTCGTCGGGAAACCACGCGCAGGCCACCGCTATCGCCGCGCAACACGTGGGCGCCCAGGCCACCATCGTCATGCCGGAAGACGCGCCCCGCTCGAAAATGGACGCCACCCGCGCGCATGGCGCCCATATCGTCACCTATAACCGGTTCACCGAGAGCCGCGAGGCCATCGCCTCCGCCATCCTCAAGGAAACCCGGGCCACCCTGGTGCCGCCGTTCGATCACCCCATGATCATGGCCGGCCAGGGCACCGCCGCCCTGGAACTGATCGATGAAACCGGCAAAATAGATGCCCTCATCGCTCCGGTGGGCGGGGGCGGCCTCCTTTCCGGATGCGCCACCATCGCCAAATCCATCGACCCGGACATCCGTGTGTTCGCCGCCGAGCCCGAAGGCGCCAACGACACCTTCCTCTCCCTGCTGGCCGGAGAACGCGTCGCCATCCCGCATCCCGACACCATCGCCGATGGCCTCCGCTCGCCCAAACCCGGCGAGTTGACCTTTCCCATCGTCCGCCAACTGGTGGAGCGCGTCCTCCCGGTGACCGACGACGAGATTCGCGCGGCCGTGAAGTTCCTCCTGCTGCGGCTCAAGATTCTGGTCGAGCCCAGCGGCGCCGCCTCCGTGGCGGCCGTGCTCTTCCGCAAGCTCCCCGCCGGCCTTGGCACGGTGGGCGTCATCATCTCGGGCGGTAACGTCGATTTCGAAGAGCTCGCCAAATACTGACCCGCCGCCAACCTCCCGGGATTTCCGGTTGGACACCGTCCCCGGCAGTGTCCTACACTCCGATCATGCTCCAACGTTTCGCGCCCGTCTTTCTATTCTGCGCCGGGCTCGCCTGTGCCCAGCTCACCTCGAATTCGGTTACCGTAACCGCTTCGCGATCCGCCAACTTGCAGCCCGACCAGGTGGTATTCCAGGTGGTCGTGGATACGCCGCTCGACGCCACTCGCGACGACGCCGTGGCAGCGCTCGAAGGCTCCGGCATTACCCTCGCCAATTTTACCGGCGTAAGCACTGTCCAGACCTATGTCTCCCAGCAGACCCAGATGCGCATCCAGTGGGCCTTCTCGCTCCCCGTGGCGTTTTCGAACATGAAGAGCACCATCGGGGTCCTCAGCGCGGTGCAGAAGAGCAATGCCCAGAAGAACAACGGAACCGCGATTTCCTTCGGCGTCTCCGGAACCCTGGTATCGCAGCAGGTCCAGCAATCGCAGACCTGCGCCTTGGCGGACCTGCTGGCCGATGCGCGTGCCCAGGCCCAGAAACTGGCGAGCGCCGCGGGTGTGACGCTCGGCGGGGTGCTCGCCATGTCGAGCGCGACCACCGCCACGACCGATACCACCAATCAATGGTTCACCTCGACCGCCTACCTCCCGGTATGCACCATGACCGTGAAATTCGCCCTGGGGGCCTTTTGACATGCGCGCGTCCCTTCTCTTCCTTGCCGCTGCCACCCTGGCCTTCGCCCAACTGGACAACGACACCATCACGGTGACCGCCTCGCGCCCGGCGATTCTGCAACCGGACCAGGTGTTGGTCGCGGTCACGGTGGACTCCGCCCCCACCGCTTCGCTCGACGATGTCCTGGCCCTGCTGACGGGCAGCGGGGTCACCGCCGCCAACCTGAACTCCGCCTATTCCTATCCGCTGGGGCTGCCCGCCATTCAGTCGTCGCACTGGACGTTCTTCCTGAACCTGCCATGGTCGAAGCTGACCGGGACGCTCGCCGCCCTGGCCCGCGCGCAACACGGCGTAGACCAGAATTCCGGCTTCACCCTCTCCTACTCGGTACTGAGCGCGCAGACCTCCCAGGAACTGCAGGATTCCCAGTCCTGCGCTTTCCCGGCCCTGGTCAGCGATGCCCGCAGGCAGGCGCAAGCCATGGCGGCAGTGGCCGGCGTGTCAGTCGGTCCGATCGTGGCCCTGTTCCAGGGAAGTGGGCCCCAGGTGGCCACCCCCGCCTTCGCATACCTGGCGGGAGATTTCAGCACGGTCCTCCCCGCGCGCCTCGGGCTCGTCAGCTACCCGATCGCCAGCCCGCCCGTTCCCAGCACCTGTACGCTTACCGTGCAGTTCAAACTGGCGCGCTGACCGGCTATCGCTGGTTAGCCTTCAGCACCTTTTTGCGCAGGCGGATCGATTGCGGCGTCACCTCGACGAACTCGTCCTCCCGGATGAACTCGATCGCCTGCTCCAGGTTCAAGATCCGCGGCGGCACCAGGCGGATCGCCTCGTCCGCCGTCGAAGCCCGCATGTTGGTCAGCTTCTTTTCCTTGACGATGTTCACGTCCAGATCGGCTTCGCGCGCGTTCTCGCCGATGATCATACCCTGGTAAATCTCCGTTCCCGGCGTGATGAAGATCTCACCGCGCTCCTGGAGATTGAAGATCGCGTATCCGGTGCTCCTGCCTGGCCGGTCGGCCACCAGCGACCCGGTGGGCCTCATCGGGATCTCGCCCTGCCAGTCGATATAGCCGCTAAACAGCGAATTCATGATGGCCGTGCCGCGGGTGTCGGTCAGCACCTCGCTGCGCAGCCCGATCAGGCCGCGCGAAGGCACCTGAAATTCGAGCCGCACCCGCCCCGAGCCGTGGTTCACCATCTTGGTCATCTTGCCCTTCCGCACGCCCAGCTTCTCGATCACCACGCCCAGGAAGCTCTCGGGACAATCGATGATCAGCAGTTCCAGCGGCTCCTGCATCTTGCCGTTCACCACCCGCGTGAGAATCTCCGGCTTGCCCACCATCAGCTCGTACCCCTCGCGCCGCATCATCTCGATCAGGATGGCGAGTTGGAGCTCGCCCCGGCCCATCACCTTGAACGTGTCGTGGCCCAACTCCTCGACGCGGATCGAAACGTTGGTGAGCAGTTCCTTGTCGAGCCGCTCGCGCAGGTTCCGCGAAGTCACCCATTGGCCTTCCCGCCCGGCAAACGGCGAGGTGTTGATGGTGAACGCCATCGCGATCGTCGGCTCGTCGATCTGGATCTGCGGCAGCGGCTCCGGCGTCTCGGCGCTGGTCACGGTCTCGCCGATGGTGATGCCCTCCACCCCGGCGATGGCCAGAATGTCGCCGGGCACGCCGGCGGTTTCATCCACCCGCTTCAACCCCTCGAAGGAATAGAGCTTGGTAATGCGCGTGGTCGGGAGCGAGGAATCGCGCTTGGCGATTGCTACCGTGTCGCCGTACTTCAGCGTGCCGTTGAACACGCGGCCAATGCCCAGCCGGCCGAGGTAATCGCTGTAGTCCAGGTTCGCGATCAGCATTTGCAGCACGCCCCCGGGGTCCCCCTGCGGGCAGGGAATGTGTTGCAGGATCGCCTCGAAGAGCGGCCGCAGGTCGTTGGAGCCGTCCTCCATGGTCCGCTTCGCGACGCCGGTCTTGGCGATCGTGTACAGCACCGGAAAGTCGAGCTGGTCTTCGGTCGCGTCCAGGTCGATGAACAGGTCGTACACTTCGTTGAGCACTTCCTGTACCCGGGCATCGGGGCGGTCGATCTTGTTGATCACCACGATCGGCGGCAGGTGCGCTTCCAGGGCTTTGGACAGCACGTAACGGGTCTGCGGCAGCGGCCCCTCGCTGGCATCCACCAGCAGCATTACGCCGTCCACGATCTTGAGCGCGCGCTCCACTTCGCCCCCAAAATCGCTGTGGCCGGGCGTATCCACGATGTTGATCTTGACGCCGTGGTACCGGATACCCGTGATCTTGGCCAGAATCGTGATGCCGCGCTCGCGCTCCAGCTCGTTGGAATCCATGACGCGTTCCACGTGCTCTTCGTGCACGCCGAAGATGCCGCTCTGGTTGAGCATGGCATCCACCAGGGTCGTCTTGCCGTGGTCCACATGGGCGATAATAGCGATATTGCGAATACTGGGATTGCTGCTTTTCATGTCCTGACTTTTTTCGGCTGGGGTGTTCAGCGCGGCGGGAAATCCGTAATCCAAAGTTTATCACGGCGCTGCCGCTCGCCTGCGGGGGTGAATCTCCTGTATTTCCACACACCAGTCCGGCAATTGTGCGGCCGGCTTGGAAGACCGCTTGCATCGGCTCAGCACCAGGAAAATGCCACGAAGTATATTACCCGGAAAACCCTATCCGCAAGGCGCCACCTGGGATGGTACCGGCGTGAATTTTTCACTCTACTCGGAACGGGCCGCGGGGTTGGAATTGTGCCTGTTCGATGACGTCGATACTCCTGAATCCGAAGTCATCACCGTCCGGGAATGCAGCGGACACGTCTGGCACTGCTATCTTCCCGGCGCCAAGCTCAATCAACTGTACGGCTATCGGGTGCACGGTCCGTACGAACCCGAACAGGGCGATCGCTTCAACCCCGCGAAGCTGCTGATCGATCCCTACGCCCGAGCCTTGGCCGGACCGCTGAACTGGGATGCGCCGGTCTTCGGCTATCGCCTCGGCGACCGCGATGCCGACCTGACCTGCGATCCCGCCGACGACGCCTGGGGAGTGCCCAAATGCGTCGTCACCAGCACCCATTTCGATTGGGAGAACGACCGCCCGCCGCTCACTCCGCTCGATGAAACCGTGCTCTATGAACTGCACGTGAAAGGCTTCACCGCCCAGCATCCCGACATTCCGCCGGAACTGCGCGGCACCTACGCCGGCCTGGCGCATCCGGCCGCCGTGGAATACCTGCGGAAACTGAACATCACCGCCGTGGAATTGATGCCGGTGCATGAGTTCACCGACGATAAACACCTGCTCGACCATGGGCTGCGCAACTATTGGGGCTACAACTCCATCAACTTCTTCGCGCCCGATGCGCGCTACAGCGCTTCGGGCGACCGCGGCGAACAGATCGGCGAGTTCAAGGCCATGGTGCGGGCCCTCCACCGCGTCGGCATCGAAGTGATTCTCGACGTGGTGTACAACCATACCGCGGAAGGCAACCAGATGGGCCCCACCCTCAGTTTCCGCGGTATCGATAATGCAACGTACTATCGCCTCGTGCACGAACATCCGCGCTATTACATGGATTTTACCGGCACCGGCAACACCCTCAACGTGCGCCACCCGCAAGTCCTGAAGCTCATCATGGACAGCCTGCGCTACTGGGTGCAGGAGATGCACGTGGACGGCTTCCGCTTCGATCTGGCCGCGGCCCTGGCGCGCGAGTTGCACGAAGTGGACCGCCTGTCCGCCTTCTTCGACATCATCAATCAGGACCCGGTCATCTCCCAGGTGAAGCTGATCGCCGAACCCTGGGACGTGGGCGAGGGCGGATACCAGGTCGGCAAGTTCCCCCCGTTGTGGGCGGAATGGAACGGACGCTATCGCGACGTGGTGCGGCGCTACTGGAAGGGCGACGATGGCCAACTGGCGGAGCTGGGCTATCGCCTCACCGGTTCGAGCGACCTCTACCAGCGCGACGGCAGGCATCCCACTGCCAGCGTCAACTTCGTGACCGCGCACGACGGCTTCACGCTCCAGGACCTGGTCAGCTACGACCAGAAGCACAACCAGGCCAATGGCGAAGACAATCGCGACGGAACCAACGACAACCACTCCTCCAACTATGGGACCGAGGGGCCGAGCGACGACCCCGAGATCGTGGAAACACGCGAACGCCAGAAGCGGAATTTCATGCTGACGCTGCTCATGTCGCAGGGCATCCCCATGATCTGCGGCGGCGACGAAGTGAGCCGCACGCAAAGCGGCAACAACAACGCCTACGCTCAGGACAATGCCGTCAGTTGGTACGACTGGACGCTGGACGATCGCAAGAAATCGCTCCTCGAATTCACCCGCCGCCTGGTGGAGCTCCGCCGCCGCCATCCCAACCTGCATCGCCGGAAATTCTTTCAGGACCGCCGCATCGACCCGGGCACCGAGAAGCGCCAGGTGGACGGACGCAGCGAGCGCGATCTTACCTGGCTGCGCCCGGACGGATGCGAGATGACACCCGAGGAATGGGACGCCGGATGGGTGCGCTGTATCGGCCTTCAGCTCAACGGCAAGACCGTGGACGACGTGAACGGCGTCGGCGAGCCCATCATCGACGAGACATTTATGATTCTGCTGAATCCGCACCATGAGCCCATTCGCTTCTACATGCCCGCCATCCCGGGCACGGCGTGGGAGCTCGTCTTGGATTCGGCCGAGCCGAACCGGGAAAAACGACCGATCATCTCCGCCGGCGAATTTTACGAGCTGATTCCGCGCAGCACCGCCGTGCTTCGCGAACTGGCGGATTAGACCCATGGGGAACCAGCCCGGACAACCGTCGAGTTCGTCGAACCGGGAGCGCACGGACCTGCCCGCAGGAGAGCCGGCGGCGCACTCCTCGCTCGCTCCGATGATGGAACGCCGCTTCCCTATCGGCGCCGAGCCTCTGCCGGAGGGCGGCGTGCATTTTCGCGTTTGGGCCCCCCGCCGGCGGAACGTCGAAGTCGTGTTCGACGCCGGCGCGGTGGAGCTCGCCGCCGAACCGGACGGCTATTTTTCGGGCGAAGCCGGCGGCGCCGGCCACGGAACCCTCTACCGCTTCCGGCTCGATGGAGGCGACGCCTTTCCCGATCCGGTCTCCCGGTTCCAGCCGGAAGGCCCCCACGGACCCTCGCAGGTAGTCGATCCCGCGCGCTTCGACTGGCACGATGCCGGCTGGCCCGGCCTCTCCCTGCCCGGCCAGGTGATCTACGAAATGCACATCGGCACCTTCACGCCCGAGGGTACCTTCCGAAGCGCGGCCCGCCAACTGCCGGAGCTCGCCTCGCTGGGAATCACCGTGGTCGAGGTAATGCCCGTGGCCGATTTTCCGGGCCGCTTCGGATGGGGCTACGATGGCGTGGGCCTGTTCGCCCCGGTGGCGCTCTACGGCGAGCCGGACGATTTCCGGCGGTTTGTGGACGAGGCCCACCGCGTCGGAATCGCCGTCCTCCTGGATGTGGTCTACAACCACGTCGGCCCCGATGGCAACTACCTCAAGCAGTATTCCGGCGACTATTTCACCGATCGCTACTCCAACGAATGGGGCGAGGCCTTCAATTTCGATGGCGAAAATTCCGCGCCGGTGCGCGAGTGGGTCGTCACCAACGCCGCGTACTGGGCCGTGGAGTATCACCTCGATGGCTTGCGGCTGGACGCCACTCAGCAGATCTTCGACGCCTCCGCGGAAAATATTATGACCGCCCTGGCCAATCGCATGCGCGCGGCGGCCCACCCGCGCCAGGTCGTCATCGTGGCCGAAAACGAGGCCCAGCAGAGCGGACTGGCGCGGCCCGCCGCGCGCGGCGGCTACGGCCTCGACGGTCTCTGGAACGACGACTTCCATCATGTCGCGCGGGTGGCCGTTACCGGCCACAACGCCGCTTACTATTCCGATTACCGCGGCAAAGCCCAGGAATTCATCTCGACGGTGAAGTACGGGTACGTCTTCCAGGGCCAGCGGTACACCTGGCAGGCCAAGCGCCGCGGCAGCCCCGCGTGGGGCCTCGATCCGTGGCAGTTCGTGACCTACATTCAGAACCACGACCAGATCGCCAATTCCGGCAATGGCGAACGGCTGCATCAACTCACCAGCCCCGGACGCTATCGCGCCATCACCGCGCTGCTCCTGCTGGCCCCGCAAACCCCGATGCTTTTCCAGGGTCAGGAATTTGCGGCCTCGAGCCCGTTCACCTTCTTCGCCTCCCACGCCGGAGAGCTCGGCGCCCAAGTCAAGGAAGGCCGCATCCAGTTCCTGTCGCAATTCCCGGACCTGGCCCAACCCGAGATGCGGCCGCACCATCCGGATCCCACCGACCCGGTCACCTTCGAACGCGCCAAGCTGGATTTCGCCGAACGGCAGACCCACATAGGCGCCTATCGGCTCCACCGGGATCTGCTGAAGCTGCGTCGCGAAGACGGCGTCATTCCCGCCCAGCGCGCCCACGGTGTAGATGGCGCCGTGCTCGGCGAGGAAGCCCTGCTGCTGCGGTTTTTCGGCCAGGACGGCAATGACCGGCTGCTGTTGGTCAACCTCGGGCTCGACCTTCGGCTCGACCCCGCGCCCGAACCCCTCCTCGCTCCGCCCGAAGAATGCGTGTGGGAATTGCTGTGGTCGAGTGAGGATCCGGCGTACGGGGGAACCGGCACCGCGCCCGTAGACAGCCCCGAAGGGTGGCGCATTCCAGGACATGCCGCGGTGGTGTTGCGCCCGGCCCCTCAAAAGGAGAAATGGCAGATCTGATCCGAGTATTACCCAGGCGCGACCTGCGCAATCCCGAAGTGGACCGCCATCTCACCGAAGAGTGGCTGGTGACCAACGGCCTCGGAGGATACGCTTCCGGCACGGTCACCGGCGCCATCACCAGGCGCTATCACGGGCTGCTGGTGGCCGCCCTCCCCAATCCGCTTGGGCCGCATGATGATGCTGAACGGGCTCTCCGAACGGCTGCGCCTTCCCGATCGCAACGTGGTCTACACCGGCGCCGAAGAGCTGGCCGGCATCACTCCCGAGCACACCCTCCCGGTGGCCCAGTTCCGCCTGGAGGCCGGCCTCCCCGTCTGGCGCTACGAAATCGATGGCTTCGTGCTCGAAAAGCGCCTGCTCATGCCCTACCGCCAGAACACGGTACATATCACCTATCACCTGCTCTCCGGTCCGCACAAACTGCGCGTCGGCCTGCGGCCCTCCATTCATTTCCGATCGCACGACGCCCCGGTGAGCGCCGCCGACCCCTCCAAATACGTGCTGACCGTCTCCGAAGACCAGTTCGAAATCACCTCGCGGGCAGAGTTGCCGGTCCTGCGCTTGCGGATGAGCGGAGCCTCGGCGGCGTTCACGTTCGATCGCCGCGAAACCGGTTCCATCCCGTACGCCACCGAACGCAGCCGCGGTTACGAATGGCAGGGCAAGCTGTGGAGTCCCGGCTATTTTCGCACCGACCTGGGCGAGGGCGACTGGGCCACCCTGGTGGCCTCCACCGAAAGCTGGGAGACGATCCTGGCGCTCACCCCCGAACTGGCCCGCCATGCCGAGCTCGAGCGCCGCAAACAACTGCTCGCCAAGGCCCACCCCGCCGCCCGCACCGGGCCGGCCGCGGAGCTCGTGCTGGCCGCCGATCAGTTCCTGATCAACCCCGTGGGCCGCGTGGAAGATGCCGCCCGCGCGCGCGCCTCCGGCGACGAGGTGCGCACCGTCATCGCCGGCTATCACTGGTTCACCGACTGGGGCCGCGATACCATGATCAGCCTGGACGGACTTACTCTCGCCAGCGGCCGCTCGATGGAAGCCGGTTGGATTTTGCGCACCTTCGGCTACTACATCCGCGATGGCCTCATTCCCAATCTGTTCCCGGAAGGAGAAAAGGAGGGCCTCTACCACACCGCCGACGCCACCCTGTGGTTCTTCCACGCCATCCACCGCTACCTGGAGGTGACCGGCGACCGCGCCACGCTGCAGTCCCTGCTGCCCAAACTGGAAGAAGTGATCGATCACCACATGCGCGGCACCCATTTCGGCATCTGCATGGACCCGGCCGACTGTCTGCTGCACCAGGGCCAGCACGGCTATCAGCTCACCTGGATGGATGCCAAGGTGGAAAACTGGGTGGTCACGCCGCGCCGCGGCAAAGCCGTCGAGATCAACGCGCTCTGGTACAACGCCCTGCGCCTGCTCGAGCGGTGGCTCGGCGAGGTAGGTCAGGAAGCCCAGGCGCGGCCCATCGGCGAAACCGCGGCGCGCGTCCGCGAGTCGTTCCAGCGCCGCTTCTGGTTCGAACAGGGCGGCTACCTCTACGACGTGGTCGATGCCGAGCACGGCGGCAACGATGACTGCTTCCGCCCCAACCAGGTACTGGCCATTTCGCTCGACTACCCCGTGCTCGACGAGTCGCGCTGGCAGACGGTGTTGGACGCGGTCACCGAGCGGCTGCTCACTCCCGTGGGCCTGCGCTCGCTCGCGCCGGGGAGCCCCGATTACAAATCCAAGTATTACGGCGACCTGCGTTCGCGCGATGCCGCCTACCATCAGGGCACCGTGTGGGCCTGGCTGATCGGCCCCTACGTCGATGCCTGGCTCAAAGTCCATCCGGGCTCCCCCTCCGCGGCGCGCCGCTTTCTCGAAGGCTTCGTGCCCCACCTGGACCAGGCCTGCATCGGTTCCATCAGCGAGATCTTCGATGCCGAGGCGCCCTACACGCCGCGCGGCTGCGTGGCCCAGGCATGGAGCGTGGCCGAGGTGCTGCGCTGCTGGGTAAAGACCGCGGCGGAAAATATCGGCTGATTCCACCCATTCAGCGGTCCGGCAGCAACTCGAAAAGATCCATGCGCTCGCCAAGGTGCCGCGGTTGCGCGTGGTGGCCTGGAACACCGCCGCCCGGCTGCGCGACCGGCAGCGTGCGCATCGTGGGCCCCAGCCTGCGCGTCCTGCTCCCGCGGACCGGTGCACCCGCGCCGGCAGGCGCAGTGTGTCCGTCCGGTTTTTGCAACTACTTTGTTTGTAACACTTGCGCGGTTCAAACGGGCACAGTGTGCCTGTTTGGCCCGAACTCCCGCCGGCGTTGCGCTTCAAACTGCGTTTTGCACCTGCGCGGCCAGCTCTCCGGCCTCGACCGGGCGCGGCTTCAGCCGGCCGTGCCATCGCCACAGCTCGTACACCACCGGATACACCAGCAGCTCCAGCAGGAACGAGGTGAAGATGCCGCCGATCATCGGCGCGGCGATGCGCTTCATCACGTCCGAGCCCGTGCCCGTGGCCCACAGGATCGGCACCAGCCCGATGAAGGTCGTGGCCACCGTCATGAACTTCGGGCGGATGCGGCGCGCCGCTCCCGCCACGATGGCCTCATGCAGGTCGCCGCGGGAGAGCAGGCGTTTGTTCGCCACGGCGTGCTCGAAGGCCAGGTCCAGGTACAGCAGCATGAACACGCCCGTTTCGGCGTCTACCCCCATCAGCGCGATCAGCCCGATCCACACCGCCACGCTCATGTTGTACCCCAGGAGCCACAGCCCCCAGAACGCTCCGATGGCCGAAAACGGTACGGCCAGCAGCACAATCGCCGTCTTGGCGAACGAGCGGGTATTCAGCCACAGCAGCAGCACGACCAAGACCAGCGTCACCGGCACCACCGTGCGCAGCCGCTCGGTGACCCGCTCCATGGCCTCGTATTGACCCGTCCAGCGGATCGAATATCCCTGCGGCAGGTGCAGCTTGGCGGCGATCGCCCGTTTGCCGTCGGCCACGACGCCGCCGATATCGCGGTCCGCCACATCCACATACACGTAGCCGGTGATGAGGCCGTCTTCGTCGCGAATCATGGCCGGTCCGGAGGCCGTGCGCACGGTGGCCAGGTCGCCCAGCGGAATCTGCCGTTTGCCATCGCCCACCGGGATCAACACGCGCGCGATGGCGTCGAAATCGCTGCGGAAATCGCGCAGGTAGCGGACGTTCACCGAATACCGCGCGCGGCCTTCCACGGTGGTGGTGACGGTCTCGCCGCCGATGGCGCTGGCCAGCGTGTCCGCCGCCTCCTGAACGCTCACCCCGTAGCGCGCCAGGCGCTCCCGGTTCCACACGATATCGAGGAAGAAGCCGTCCCCGGTGCGCTCCGAAAAAACGCTGCGCACACCCGGCACGCCGTGCAGGGCTCCCTCGATCTGCTGGCCGATGCGGCCGATTTCCCGGGCATCGGCGCCGAGCACCTTCAGTCCCAGGGGCGTGCGCACGCCGGTGGTCAACATCTCGATCCGGCCCTTGATGGGCATGGTCCATGCGTTGCTCACGCCCGGCACCGACAGGGCCTGGTTCAATTCCGCCACCAGTTGTTCGGAGGAAAGGGTGTCGGAAGTGACGTGCCGCAGCACCACTTTCAGCCACTCCGGAGCCCAGCCCGAATACCAGGTGGGCACGCGGCGCCACGCGGATTTCGGCTTGAGCGTGATGACCGTCTCCAGCATGGAGAGCGGCGCGGGGTCGGTGGCCGTATCGGCGCGTCCCGCCTTGCCGAGCACCCGATCCACTTCCGGGAACGCGCGAATCACACGGTCGGTCACCTGGAGCAGGCGCTGCGCCTCAGCAATCGAAATGCCGGGCATGGCCGAAGGCATGTACAGCAGCGACCCTTCGTCAAGCGGCGGCATGAACTCGGTGCCGAGCCGCATCGCCACGGGTATGGTGCAGACCATCAGCACCATCGCCGTGGCGATCACCACGGTCCGGTGGGCCAGCGTCCAGCGCACCACCGGTTCGTAGGAACGCACCAGGATCCGCGAAATCGGATGGCGCTCTTCCCTTTGGATGTTGCCCACCAGGACGGCGTTGGCGGCCTTGGCCAGCCAGCCGATGCGGAAGTTGAAATTGCGCAGATGGGTGAGCGTCAGGCGCAGCGCGGGATCGAGCGTGATGGCCAGGAAGGCCGCCACCATCATGGTCAGCGTCTTGGTGTACGCCAGCGGCTTGAACAGCCGCCCCTCCTGCGCTTCGAGCGCCAGCACCGGCAGGAACGATACCGAAATCACCAGCAGCGAATAGAAGCTCGCGCCGCCGACCTCCTTGACCGCCGCAACCACCACGTCGCGATACTGCCCGACGCGGCCGCCGGCTTCCCATTCCTCGAGCCGCTTGTGGGTCTGCTCCACCACCACGATCGCCGCGTCCACCAGCCCGCCCATGGCGATGGCGATGCCGCCCAGCGACATGATGTTGGCGGTCATGCCCATGTAGCGGAAGGGAATGAACGAGAGCAGCACCGCCACCGGGATGGTGATGGCCGGAATCAGCGCGCTGGGCACGTGCCACAGGAACAGCAGGATCACCAGCATCACCGTGGCGATGATTTCGTAGATGGTCTGTTTCAGATTGCCGATGGCGCGTTTGATCAGCTCGGAGCGGTCGTAGATGGGCACCACCCGGACGCCCTCCGGCAACCCCGGTGCGATCTCCTTGAGCCGCGCCTTCACGCGCTCGATCACGTCCAGCGCGTTCTCGTTCTGGCGCATCACCACGATGCCCGAAACGGCCTCGCCGGTGCCGTCCAGATCGGCCACGCCGCGCCGGAAATCGGGTCCCGGCACCACCTGTCCGACATCGCGGACACGGATGGGCGTGCCGTCGTCGGTGGCGGTAATCACGCTCTCTTCCAGGTCGTGCACCGATTTGGCATAGCCGACGCCGCGCACCATATACTCGGCGCCGCCGAACTCGATGAGGCGCGCGCCGATCTCGACGTTGGCGCCCCGCACTGCTTCCACCACCTTCGCGATGGGAATACCGAACGCCTGAAGCTTGCGCGGGTCCACGTTGATCTGGTATTGGCGGCCGAATCCGCCCACCGCGGCGACTTCGCTCACGCCGGGCACCGATTTGAGGTGATAGCGCAGATACCAGTCCTGGGTGGAGCGCAGGTCCGCCAGGCTGTGTTTGCCGGAGGTGTCCACCAGGACGTATTGGAAGATCCAGCCCAACCCCGTCGCATCCGGACCCAGGGTGGTCTTCACGCCCTGCGGCAGGTCCGGCAGCACGCCGGCGAGGTATTCCAGGGTCCGCGAACGCGCCCAGTACAGGTCCGTGCCATCCTCGAAAATGGCGTACACGTAGGAGTACCCGAAGTCGGAAAACCCGCGCACCGCCTTCACCTTGGGCGCTCCCAACAGCGCCGTGACGATGGGGTAGGTCACCTGGTCTTCGACGATATCGGGGCTGCGGTCCCACTTGGAATAGACGATGACCTGAGTGTCCGACAGGTCGGGAATCGCATCCAGCGGCACGTGCACCATCGACCACCAGCCGAACAGGCAGGCGGCGGCCGTCGCCACGAAAATCACCAGGCGATTGTTCGCGGAGAACTCGATGATGCGGCCGGTCACGCCTGGCCGCCCTTCTTTGGCGCGTAGCGCGCCGGGTCGGCATCGAACTTATCCTTGCAGCCTTTCGAGCAGAAATGATGAGTGACGCCTTCGTACTCGGAATGATGGGCGGTTTTTTGGGGATCCACCTGCATGCCGCACACCGGGTCGAGTTTCGCGCCCGGGGGCAGCGGCGGCCGGGCCGATTCGGCGGCCGTCATTTGCAGGCGGCTCTCCGAATCGAGCAGAAACATCCCCGAGACCACCACCTCTTCGCCGTCTTCGAGGCCGCCGGCGATCTGGATGCGATCGGCATAGCGCGCCCCGGTACTCACCCGGCGGGACTCGAAGGCGCCTTCGCCGGTCTTGACGAAGACGGTTTTCCGCGTTCCGGAATCGAGCACGGCTTCGAGCGGCACGCTGATTCCTTCCGGCTCCTTCACGTCCAGTTCCACGTCCACGAACATGTCGGGACGTAAGAGCATGTCGGGATTGTCGAGCTCCAGGCGCAGCTTCAAGGTGCGCGACGCCGCATCGAACGCCGGCACGATGGTGCCCACGGTGGTGCGGTAGGATCGGTCGCGATAGCGCACCCGCGCCGCGAGGCCGGGCCGGACCAGGCCGCTATCGCCCTCGAAGACATCCACCAGCACCCACACGCGCCGCAGGTCGGCCACCCGGAAGATTTCCTTGCCGCGCTCCAGCTTCTGGCCGAGTGCCGCGTCGCGCAGCAGAATCAAACCATCCACCGGCGCACGGAACTGGATGTTGTGGCTGGCCTGCCGGGTGGTGCCGATTTCGCGAATCTGCGTCTCGCTCAGCCCGTAGACGCGCAGCAGATCCTCGGAGAGCTTGACTTCGTCCTGCGCCGACTGCGCCGGAGTGCCGCTCACCAGGGCAACGCCCTGCGCGCGCGCGTTCATGGCCAGGAAAAATCCCTGGAAGGCGTTGTAGAGTTCCTGGGTGGCGACAAAGTACTCGGCCAGCAGATCGTCGCGTTTGACCAGGTTGCCCACGCCCAGCGACGACACCGCCTCCACCACGCCTTCGGCCAGCGCCGTGACGCGGTAGACGCGGGTATCGTCCGGCGCCACGCGCCCCAGCAGGCGCAAGGTATGCGCGCCCGAACTGCGCGATACCGCGGCGGTGCGCAGGCCCATCACCTGCTGCCGATCCACGCTGACGCGCACCGCGCCCGGCGGAAGGCTGGCGCCTTCATCGCCGCCGCCGGCCACGTCTTCGGCATATACCGGCTCCAGTTGCATGCCGCAATCGGGAGCGATCCCAGGTTTGTCCGACTTGTATGCCGGGTGCATCGGGTCATGGTAATAGAGCGGCTTGCGGGCATCGTTCTTTGCTCCGGCGCCGCCTGACGGCCGCACCACGTAACCGGTCACGAACGCCACGACCGCAAGAAGAATCGAGAGGAACCACTTCGTTCGCATAACACTCGCCTCGGACAGCCCAGGTCTGCCCATTTTTGGTTGGCGCGCCCCGCGCCTGGATTGGGTCCGGCGGGCCGATCGCCGATCGGCCCTGCCGCCCGGGAACCGCTTACTTCACGGCTACCGTGACATTCGGCTGGCTCTCCCGGCCATCGCTGGTCACCACCACCGCCGCCGGCCCGCTGGGCGTGCCGTCCGGAATCGCAACATTGATCTGATACAGGCCGGCCACCGCCTGTGGAGCCGGGCCCTGATACAGGATTGACGCGGTTTTCCCGCCGATGGTGACAGTGACGGGAAACTGCAACGTGGGTAAAGCGGGCGTGGCGGACACCACGGAGCCATCCGCCGGGATGGTGCTCAACGGCCCCAGGCCGGACGCCCACAAGACGACCGTCGAGCCCGGCGCGGCCGGGTTCGAAGCATCATTATAACTGCCATCGGGGTAGGAAATCGCGCCCGGACCGCTGCCGCTGGTATCCGCCGTAAACAGGCCCGGCATGGTGTTGGTGACCGGGACAATGACGGCCGGCGAGAGGTTGCCGTTATACTCCACCTGCACCGAGGCATGGCTCATGCCGGCGATGCCGAAAGGCACGATCGCCGCACAGAACTGGTCGTTGGCGTATAACATGGGCGCCGCGATCCCGTTGACCAGCACCCGCACACCGGCCAGGGCCGGCGGAATCTGGTTGTCCACCCACTGGTAATCGGCGCGCGTGGCGGGGCCCATGCCGGAGCCGAAGAGGGTCACGACTTCGCCCGGGGCGATGGATGCCAGCCCGTAGCTGGCGCTGTTGGTCACCGCGCTCACCGTGATGGTGCTGGCCGCCGGTGTCGCGAAAAACAGGGCCGGGCTGTTGGGTCCGGCAAAGTGGACGGTGAAAGCAAAGCTCGAGCCGAACATGGCGGAGGGGCCGGGTTCGCCCACGCCCTGGGCCAGCAGCCCGCCGATCGTATCGTTGGTGCCGGCCACCCGGGCGATGGTTCCGTTGCTCCAAAGGTACAGCCCGCTGGCGCCGCTGACATCGCCGGCCTTGAACAGCACCGAGCCCTGGTTGACCGCCACGCCGCTGGTGGCCACCGACACCAGTTTTCCCAGCCCCGGCAGGGTCGAATTGACATCCGCGATGCGGGCGATCTTGCCGGAGGTCAGGTCGGTGCTGTACAACCCGGAGAAGACCGGCACGCTGTTGCCGTCATGAGCCCGGAACACCACCAGGCTGCCGTCGAACGCGAGGATCGGCTCATCGAAGCGTGTTTGCGAGTTGGCGTTGGGATTGCCGGGCAGCGCCATGGTGGAGTTCACCAGCTCCTTGACGGTGCCGTTGCCGGTGGGCGAGCCGAGATAGATGCCCTGGTAGGAAGTCGCCGGATTGGTGCTGTCCTTGCCGAACATCACGATGTTGCTGCCGTTGATGGCGGGGGCGGAAAAGATGCTGACCCTGGTGGTCCCGGCAGTGTACGGGTGGGCGCCATCGGCCACCAGGGCCACGCCCGTCCCGTCGGGCCTGGCGAAGTAGACGCCGCTGGTCAAGGTGCTGCCGCTGGCCTGAAAGGCCACGCCGCTACCATCGAACGAGAAGCCGCCCATCTGGGAACCGGTGGGGCCGAACACGCTGAAGACGCCGCCGCTCGGATCGGCGGTGGTGTAGTTGGCCACGCGGGTCACCGCGCCTCCGGCCGCCGGAACCGAGTAGAGCCCCTGGTTGCTCCCTCCGCCGCCGTCGTGCGCCACAAAAATCACCGTCCCGTTGCGCACCACCGGCGCCGTGTTCGCCACTTCGAGATCGCTGAACGTGCTGGCGCTGCCGGGCACGGCCGTGGTCAGGTTCACCAGCCGCCGGAAGGTCTGATCCTGGGTGTTGTACGACCAGATCGCCGCGTGGCTTCCGCTGTCGGTCTGGATGGACGGATCGCGGAACACGATGTACTTGCCATCGTAGGAAGGCGCCGTGGGAGCGGGCGCGAGGTTGAATACTCCGTTGTCGATGGGCCATGGCGTGGCCCCATCCACCAGCTTGGAGAACGAATAGGATTGCTGGGCGTGGGCTCCGGCGGCCAGCGCCGCCAGCCAAACCAGCGTTGTGGCGCAGCGATTGCGCCTATCCATGATCCACCTGTATGACATGCGATTCACCTCCTGTTTGAATCCCCTCTTCCGGAAACCTGCGGTTTCGCTGAAGGCTTACTGTAACTGAATTCGGAAACCGTTCGGCAGGACTGCCTCTTCGGTTCCGGTTGTCACCACCACCGTCCGCGGCCCCAATATGGCTTCGGCCGCAATCTGCACTTGTGCGTTCACGTGGGTGGAATCCACCACCACGATATTGTTCACGGTGAGGCCCGCACCCAAACTCACCTGCGTGGTACCCGCTGAAAAATTCGTGTTCTGGCCGGAAATCGCGGCCGTGAAAGCGGCTCCCGGGATGCCGGTCGCCGGGGCGATGGAGACAATCGAGGCGGCGCCGGGCGGCATCAACTGGTTGAACTCGCCGCGCATGAGGAACACCGCCATCTGCCCGCGGGTCGCCGGCGCGTCGGGACAGAAAGCGGTATTGCCGCAGCCGGCGGTAATCCCCACCTGCCGCATCTTCTGAATCGGGGAGAAGTAGCCGTCTCCCGGGGGCACATCGTTGAAATACGGCGTCTGCGGAAAGCTGTAGGGCTCGGCCGCGCCATACCGCGCGCGGATAATGAAGACCGCCATCTGGGCGCGGGTGATCCACGCATCGGGACAGTAGTCGGACGCCGTGCACCCCGAGGTGATCCCCAGCTCTTTCATTTTCTGAATCCAGCGGAAGTAGGGATGGGCCACCGGGACATCGTTGAAATAGGGGGTGCCGTTGTATCCGAAATTGTCGCCTCCCATCACCGACCGGATGATGAATACCGCCATTTCGGCACGGGTCACATTGCGATCGGCACAGTACAGCCGCGGCGCGGTGCCGCATCCCGCCGTAATGGAGCGGCCGTAGAGCAGGTTAATGGCATCGAAAAATCCGTTGGATGGCGGCACGTCGGCGAATATCGCCGCGGTCTGGCGCTGGGTCACCATCAGGGTGCTGCCGCCGATGGACAAGGTGCCGGTTCGCTCGGCGCCGGTGTTGTTGGCCGCGACGGCGATGGAAACCGTGCCGGTGCCGGTCACGGGGCTCGCCGACTGGACAATCAGCCAGAAAGCGCTGCTGGTGGATGTCCAGCCGCACCCGCCCGCCGCCGTAACCGCCACGGGCAGAGTCTGCGCCCCCTGGTCGACGAACGCCTGCGGGGTAAACGTGGCGCCGCAGCCGGCCGCCGCAATCACGGTGGTATCGGCCGCGCTCGCCGCGGCGGAGTTGCCTCCGGATACGGTCACCTGGTTGGTCAACTGGGAGGGCGCATTGCCTTGCACCGAGACGGTGACGGTCAGGGCCGGGTAGGCAGCTGCGGGGTTCAGCACGTCGTTCCGGGAGCACTGGTTGCCGCCGCACGCCCAGCCGGTGCCGGCCATGGAGACGAGGTTCATCCCGGCCGGCGGCTTCTCGGTGACGATCACCGTGCCGCTGGTCGGAAGGGCCGATGCCTGGTTAGATACGGTGACCGTATACGTGGCCGCGCCCTGTCCCTGGGTGAAACTGCCGCTGTGTGTTTTGGAAATGGTCAACACGCTCCCGGCCGCCACCGGCGTGGCCAGATACAGGGCCGGGCTGGTGGATGCGCTGGTGAAGACGGTGACGACAAAGCTTCCGCCGAATGCGGCGGTCGTTCCGGGCTCGCCCACCGCCTGCACCGGCAGGCCCGCCAGCACGTCGCCGGTCCCGATCAACCGCGTCAAAGCGCCGTTCTTCCACTGGTAGAGGGCGCTGTTCAAGTTGATATCGGTGGCCCGAAACAAGACCAATCCGTTGTGGAGCGCGACTCCCGCGCTGGCCAGGTAGACCACTTTGCCGAGGCCCGGCAGGGCCGTATTCAGATCGGCGATGCGGTTGATGGTGTGGGAGGTCAGGTCGGTACTGTATAAGCCGAAGAAGCCCAGGCCCGGGGTATTGGCATCATGCGCGCGGAACACCACCGTCGTGCCATCGAATGCCAGCATGGGTGTATCGAAGCGCGTATGAAAAGCGGTGTTCGGATTGCCGGGCAGGTTCTGGTTGGAGTTGAGCAGTTCGGTCAACGTGCCGTTTCCGCCTACCGATCCCAGGTAGAGGCCTTCATACGTCTGGTTAGCATTGGTGCCGGCCATGACCACACTGCTGCCGCTCACGACCGGGTTCTTAAAGAAGACGACGCTCGTGCCCGCCGCGGCAAACGGGTGCAGATTGTCGGCCACGGTGGCCGACACCGCAGCGGCCGGCGACGCCGAATAGGCGCCGGAAGTAAGGGCGCTGCCGCTGGCGGCGAATACCACCGCGCCGCCGTCGAAGGAAAAGCCGCCCATTTGCGAACCGGTCGTGCCGAACACGGTGAAGAGGCCGCCCGTCGGGTCGACCGTGGTGTAGTTGGCGACGCGGCTGACGGCACCACCGGCGGCGGGAACGGCGTACAAGCCCTGGTTGGTCGCGCCGCCGCCGTCGTGCGCCACGAAGACCACGGTGCCGTTGCGGACGATGGGAGCGGTATTGGATAATTCCAGGTCGCTGAAGGTAGCGGTGCCACCGGGCACGACCGTAGTGAAATCCACCAGGCGGTGCAGGCTCTGATCCTGGGTGTTATACGACCAGATGGCGGCGTGACTCCCGCCATCGCTCTGCGGCCCCGGATCGCGAAACACGATCCACTTCCCATCAAACGAAGGAGTAGTCATGGCCGCGCCGAGGTTGAACGGACCGCCGCCACCGGGCCAGGGCGCGCCGCCGTCAAGCACCTTGGAAAACAAATATCCCTGCTGGCCTGACGCCGGCGGCGCCAAAACCAGCAGGGCCAGGGAGACAAAGGCTGAGGAAGCGGATTGGACCGATTGAGGACCCATGAGATACCTTGTGAACTACGCGGGCAGGATGTCGGTGGCGACGGCCTGCCCGCCCTGGTTGGGCCGGAACGGCATCGCCGTTACGACCGGGATTTCCGGAAGCGAAGCAGCCCCAATCCCAGCAGTCCGGTGCCGAGCAGCACCATGGTGGCCGGTTCGGGAGCATTCGGCGTATCGGCCGAGAGTTGGGTCAGTTGGAACTGGACGTCGCTCGCGCCAAACGTCTGAGAGTCGGCGAAGAAGATGTCCAGTTGGTCGAAGGTGAAGCCGGGGGCCACGGTGAATTGTCCGGAAGGCAGGTCCACCTGGTTGAACGCCCCGGAGGCGAAGGCAAAGACGGCACCTGTGCCTGACGCCGATTGCCAGTTCATGTTGCCCTGCACGGTGAGCACGGGGGTCAGAAACTGAATCGACAGCACGGCGCCCATATCCGACGCAGAACCATGGATCCCGGTATCGTCCACATCCGCGGTAGCCACCGAATCATTCGGAAAATAGGACAGCAACGGCGTGACCGGAAGATTCAGCGCAATCGGATTGGAGGTAAGGCCGACGAAATCGCCAGGCTGCAACTGATCAAATGCGATGTCGATGTGCGTGGCCATTGCCGTTCCTGTCAAGACTGCAAGAAGAAGGATGATCTGAAGGATGCGCTTCATGTGTTAGTTTGCCTCTTTTCTTAGGATTTGGATCAGGCCGGTGAGGGAAGCCCCCACCGGCCTGGATTACGTTTACGGGATCGTGACGGTCAGCGGAGCGGAGAACGGCGAGAACAGACCGTTCGCCTGCGCGCGGATCCAGAAGCACCAGTTGCCGGGCGTGATCGTTCCGGTAGCGGTGTAGGTGGTGGACGCCGAGTTCTGCACGGTGAGGGCGTTTCCGGGAGGCGTAACCGGGCAGGTGCCGCCCACGCCGACAAAGACGCGTGCCAGCGGATAGGTCTGTGCGCCGGTGACCGTGTTCCAGGTGACGGAGATCCGCGACCTGGACTGAGTCCCGTTGGTGCGCAGGTTGGTGGGAGCCGTAAGACCGGCCGGCATGGTGATGCTGGCTTTCAGGGACGGCGGCGAACTGATGGTAGCGTTGGTCGCGATCACCTGGTAGGTGTAGGCGTTGGGTGCCAGAGCATTGCTGTCGTTGAACGAGCAGGTATAGATCTGGTTGCTCAACGTGCACGCGGAGAGGTTCACCAGGCCGCCGGCCAGTTGTGTAAAGCCGGTGGTGGCGTTGAGCCCCGGAGCGCGCATCAGGCTGAAGCCGGTAGCCCGCGGCGGCGCCGGTTCGAAACCGTTCTGCGTATAGCGGGCGGGGTTCGGGTTGTACTGCGAGAATTTCCAGGTGATCCTTGCGCCGCTGGTGCCCACCGAGGCAGCCACGGTGTTCGGCGAAGGAATGGTCTGGAACACCATCGGCCGCATCATGTCGTTTTCTTCATGACCCAGCAGGTGGCAGTGCCACACGTATTCCCAACCGAAATCGTAGTTGCGGTTGTATACATTCCCGTTCGGGAAGACGGTGGTGGGGTAGGTACCGTTGGTGTAGGGGTTGACGTTGGTGAACTGCGGACCCGCCACGCCCGGCTGGCCCTGCGGCTTGGTCGGGTCGAACATGCGGACGCTGTTGGGGATGGGCCACGGCAGATCCTGCTTGAGGGGCCGGATGGCCACGATGGCGTCTTCGAGCGGGTTCATGCGGACGGTCTCTTTCCAGCCCACTTCGTTCGGGTCGGGAGGCCGGATGGCGCCATCCCATCCCACACGGTTCAGCAACTGGACATCGAAGAGATGGAAGTGCATCGCGTGCGTGTCCACGCCGTTGTGGGTGATCTTCCAGATCTGGGCTTCGCCATCGTTCATGATTTCGGTCGGCGGATCGAGGTACCACAGGGGGATGGTCGTCTGCGTCAGGAAGTTGGTGAGCGGCAGTTCGGTACCGAGCGTGGCGTTCATCCGCCCGAAGTCGGTTCCGAAGAGTTCCTGGATGGTCTTGGCCTTCATTGCCATGCTGGTCAACTGGGGGGTAACCGTGCCGTTGGCATTCTTGTTGAGCGTGGTGAAGGTGAGTTGCGTATCCTGAATGGTCGAATAGGTATCCGTCAGGCTCATGCTGTAGGGGCCGTTATAGGCGGATTCGGCGACCACGGGAGCCGGTTCGGCGGCGGCAAACGCAGCCGGAAGCTGCGTCACCAGGCCGTCGAGGTTGGCGGCGGCACCGGGCGTTCCGCTGACGCGGAACTGCATCACCGTGCGGGTGTTCGGGCCGTAACCCGGAATGGTCATCGGAGCGCCGCCGGAATCGGTTTCGTCTTCATCGTCGGTGTAGTAGTCGTACCGCGTGTCGTAGGCCGGCACGGGCGCGCCCGAATCGTTGTAGAGAATCAGCGTGGAGCCGGCGGGCACCTTGGAGAAGTCGATGATGATATCGGCCCGTTCCGCGGGTCCCACGACCAGCGCGTGTTCCTGCTGGTTCAGCACGACGATATCGCGGCGATTGTAGTTGTAGTTGATGGGCTGGGGCGGAATAACGACCGGCGACGGCAGGTAGCCACCTTCGGTGGCGATCTGGATGATGGCCGGTCCGGCGGTCATCGGGTCGGGGACGCCGCCATCGCGGCCGTCGGTCGGCCACGAGGTGGGCCAGCAGGGTGTGCCGTCGGTCTTCGACGGCAACCCGGAGGGGGTAGTGCTGAGGAAGGCGCTCGAGGCAACGGGGGTGTTCCAGCCGAGGGTGGCGAGCGGGGCCGGAACCGCGGGCGGCAAGTAGGACAGGAAGTTCGTACCGAGATTGGTCGCCACGCCGCACTGCGGCATGTTCTGGTATTCATTCGGGGGAGTGGGCTTCAGCGGGTACTTCGCCGGGACTTTGTGCGGGACGGCGGGCACCATGCCGATTTCGGTACAGGCAGCGGCCGTGCCGCCACTCTTGCAGACTCCCGCGGCGGGGACGGCCACGTTGCCGTTGGCATCGTAGGTGGCCGGCACATAGCTCTTCGGGTCAACCGCATAGAACACGGAGAGGCTCACGCTGCGGTCGTTGCTGGCATTGAGGATGCGGAAGCGGTACGCCTGGGGGGCCACATCCAGGTAGGGGTACGGGTGGCCGTTCACCATCATGGTATCCATGAAGGATTCCGGCACTTCGGAGGGATTCGGCGTGGAAGGCGCCTGGTTGTTGGGAGCATTCCCGTAAATATCGGGAACGGTCATGCCGAGGGGGTTGCTCAGGCTGGCCAGCGGCGGCCAGAACCACGGGCCGTAATCCCACCGGCCGAAGGCGTTGGCGCCGGAACGGTCGGACGCCTGCGGCCACTGGTTCGGGTTGTACACGTGCGGGAACCAGAGGCTGCCCACGTCGGTGGGCATGCCGAGCGCAACCCACGTGGGGTCCTGGCTCATCAGTTGGTCCATCGGGGGAACGAATCCCTTGTCCTGGATGACCAGCGGTATACCGTGGCGATAAACACCGCCCAGGTTCGGAAGGATGCCGGTGTCGATCAGCCCTTCTTCCTGCGGGTCGGTGATCAGATAGCCCGCGGCCAGGCCGGCATAGACGTTCAGACGGGTGATGCCGTACACGTGATCGTGATAGAACATCAGGCGCGCGCTCTGCTGGTTGGTGTAGTAGTGGGTGGCGATGCCGTCGTTGGGAGTGCCTTTGGGCGTGCCCATGTCGGGTACGTTCTCGAAACTGACGCCCTTGCGCATCAAATCGGGCAGGACTTCGGCCGCCGGCGTCGTCCACTGGTGCGGCGTACCGTCACTGATCCAGGGGGTGTTGCCGCCATGCAGGTGAACCACACTGCGGTTGTCGGTATAGAGGATTCCGGTGGGGCCGGTTCCCGCGCCCATATTGGTAATGTCCACCGGGATGAACAGCTTGCCATTGGTGAGGCTGGGGGGACCGGGCTGAGTCGTCGGAAGCTGGTTGAACACCTTCAAGCGCGTGGGGCGGTCCCGCTGCGCGATGATCAGCGGTCCGAGGTACTGCGGCGCACCGGGGATCCAGTTGCCCTGGGCATCCTGGCCGCCGCCGCGCAGGTCGCGGTAAGCGCGCAGCAGGGTGCCGCCCGTGGCTCCACCGGCGGCTACGGCCGGCAGGTCGGGATGCAACTGCTCGCGATACTGCACCACGCCGAGCTCGTAGTAGTCGGAGCCGGGGTAGGTGGTGGTATCGGGGGTAGCCACCGGGATGTACTGTCCGATCTCGTTGGCATTCGCAGCGCCCAAGCCGGGCAGCTTGTTGACGAATTTCCGGATGCCGCCGGTGATATTGATGGGAAAGCCATTGGCATCGAGGCTGTAGGATGGCAGCGGGCTATTGGCATAGTTGCCGCATCCAAAGTAGTTGGGTATGGTCCCCTGGGTCAGACCGCAGTTATTGCCGGTGATCTGAACTCTGGGGGCGCCCTTGGCGGTGCCGGCCGCTTCGCGAATCGCGCTCTGCCGCTTCGCCACGGCCTTGCGCTGCTCGTTGGTCATACTCCGCATCCGGCTGAGCTTCCGGCCGAATGACTGCGAACCATCGTTGGCTGCCGGGCTGGCCGGGCGTTGGGCTTGCGTCTGGGCCAATCCCGGCCCCACTCGCAGACAGAACGCACCCACGGCCAATACGACAATCAGACGCGCCAATGCCAACATGCGATGGCGCGCCAGTGATTTAGGTCTTGCGGTCGCCTGAGAACCTAAAGACATACGGTCTCCTCATCAATAACTTTGAACCTGAGCTGCCTCTCCGCCCGGAAAGGATCGGAGCGCCGGATACCGGATTCGCAGTCCTGAAAAAGCCAGAGCTTCGCCCTGGGCGATTCCTCCCGTGAAGTGGCATTCGAGCCGGACAACCAAGCCGTGTCCGGCAACGGGGGAAACTGCAAAAACGCTTCGAATCGGTTCGGCTTTGTCCATATTCAGGCATTTAAGTCCGATTTTGCAATACTGTTCTTGACTCTCTAGTACCCTACCCATGTGCCAAACCATACAATCTCCGCACAAGCATTTGGAATTGTTGGGAATAGACTGGTCTAGTAACAAGTGTGAAACCTTACATCCACGGCGAGTTCTAGAACTATTACCCCGATAGAACTACGGCCGAAAGCGGATGCGGCACAATGATTTCTATGGACTCGTCCCTTTTCACGGTGTTCGGGTTACGCGGCGTCGAGTTGCGGAACCGCATGGCGGTCTCCCCGATGTGTCAGTACTCGAGTGAAGACGGTTTCGCCGGCGACTGGCACCTGGTCCACCTCGGCAGTCGTGCCGTGGGCGGCGCGGGGCTGGTGATGATGGAAGCCACGGCGGTGGAGGCGCGCGGACGGATTTCTCCCGCCGATATGGGTATCTGGAAGGACGATCATATCGAGCCGCTGAAGCGCATCAGCGCGTTCGTGCGCGGGCAGGGCGCGGCGGCCGGCATCCAACTGGCGCATGCGGGCCGGAAGGCGAGCACGCGCCCGCCATTTGCCGGGGGCGGGACGATCCCGCGTGGAGAGGGGGGATGGCAGCCGGTGGCGCCGAGCGCGCTCGCGTTCCGGGCGGAAGACGATTCACCGGCCGAGCTGTCGGCTGTAGAGATTCGAGAGATCGTGGAAGCGTTCGCGGCCGCCGCGTGCCGGGCGCGGGAAGCCGGTTTCCAGGTGGCCGAGATTCATGCGGCGCATGGCTACCTCATTCACCAGTTCCTGTCGCCGCTAAGCAATCGCCGGACCGACGAATACGGCGGGGGGTTCGACCAGCGCATCCGTTTCGCCCTGGAAGTGATCGCGGCGGTGCGTGGGGTGTGGCCGGAGGGGTTGCCGCTGCTGCTGCGGATTTCGGCGACGGACTGGGTGGAGGGCGGCTGGACGATCGAGGACTCGGTGGCGCTGGCGGGGCGCGTCCGCGATGTTGGCGTTGACCTGGTGGACTGCTCTTCGGGAGGACTGTCGGCGCAGCAGCAGATTCCGCTGGCGCCGGAGTATCAGGTGCCGTTCGCCGAACGCATACGCCGCGAAGCGGGCATTGCCACCGGCGCGGTGGGCATGATCACGACCGCGGAGGAGGCCGAAGAGATCGTGCGCGCCGGAAAGGCGGACCTGGTGTTACTGGCCCGGCAGTTTCTGCGCGATCCCTATTTTCCGCTGCACGCGGCGGCGGCCCTGGGAGTGGAGCCGAAGCCGCCGGTCCAGTACCGGCGGGCGTTTTGAGGGGCGGGCCGGCGCTTCAGCCCACCACGGCGTCGGCTAAGTGCGGCTGGTAGATGCAGCGCGGATCCTCGGCCAGGAAGTCTCCGGTAAGGGCATAGGCGCGGGAACGCGACCCGCCGCAGATCTTCTTGTATTCGCAGAGGCCGCACTTTCCCTCGCGCTGATCGGTGTCGCGCAGGGTGCGGAAGAGGTCCGAATTGCGGTAGACGTCGGGGAGCGAACTTTCCAGCACGTTGCCGCCGCTGAGGGGGAGGAAGCCGCTGGGGAAAATCTCTCCCGTATGGGAGACGAAGACGAAGCCTTTTCCGTCGCTGACGCCGGCGGTGCGCCAGGCCACGCCGCGAGCGCTTTCGTTGGCGGTGGCGCCGTGTTCGGCCTTGATGCGCTGGGCCACGTAGCGCCGGTAATGCATGGCTTCGGTGGTCTTGATGCCGAAGGGGGCGGTTTTGGAGAGCTCGTACATGAATTCGAACACCTGCTCGTATTCGGCGGCCAGCAGGTCGTCGGTCTCGGCGGCGCGCCCGGTCACGATGAGGAAGAAGAGGCTCCACATGCGGGTGCGGACTTCGCGGGCGATTTCGGCCACCTCGGGGAGGCGGGCCATGTTGCGGCGGGTGACGGTCGTCTGAAGCTGGGTATCGAGGCCGATGTCGCGGGCGTGGCGCAGGGCGAACATGGCGCGGTCGAAGGTGCCCGGGATGCCGCGGAAATCGTCGTGGGTGGCGGCGTCGGGGCCGTCCAGGCTGAGGGCCATGCGGGTGACGCCGGCCGCCTGGAATTGCTCGATGGCCTCGGCGGTCAGGAGCGGTGTGGCGCTGGGGGTGACGTTGGTGCGCAGGCCGATTTTGACCGAATACCGGATCAGGTCATAGAGGTCCGGCCGTTTCAGCGGATCGCCGCCGGTAAAAACCATGAGCGGTTCGCCGAACGAGCGGATCTGGTCGAGCAGGCGGTATCCCTGCCCGGTGGTCAACTCGTCCGGATGGCGTTGGGACTGCGCCGACGCCCGGCAATGCACGCAGGCGAGATCGCAAGCCTGGGTGACTTCCCAGATCACCAACAGCGGGGACTGATCGAAGTTCATCCTCATCTCCCTAGAAGAAACTGAATTGCAATTCGGCGGCCACGCTGCCCGTATTGAAAAACTGAGGGATATTTCAACACTTCCGCCTCTGATTATACCAAAAAGGGCGATATGCCCCACCCGCAGACCCAGAGGGGGGCAGGTGTTTGGGGGTGGGGCGGCCGGGTCGGGTTGGGGGGCGGCTGGGAGCGGGGGCGGCTACAATGTGGTTTCACCGTGAAATCACGAGGCCTCTTCATCACCTTCGAGGGCATGGACGGCTCCGGCAAGACGACGCAGATGCATCGGCTGGCGGCCCGTCTGCGCGGCGCGGGCCGCACCGTGCTCGAGACGACCGAGCCGGGCGGTCCGCCGATCGCCCAACAGATCCGCCGGATCCTGCTCGATGCCGCCAACCAGGAGCTCAGCCCCACCAGCGAAGTGCTGCTCTACTTCGCGTCGCGCGCGCAGAACGTGGATGAGTGGATCCTGCCGGCGCTCGGGCGCGGGGAAATCGTGCTCGCGGACCGTTTCACCGATTCCTCGCTGGTGTACCAGGGCTGCGGCCGGGGGCTTGGGGCGGAAACGGTCATGACCCTGGACCGCATCGCGTGCCGCGGGCTGAAGCCCGAGCTCACGGTGCTGGTGGATGTGGATCCCGAATTCGGCGTGAGACGCGCGCGTGCCCGCAATGTGGCCGATGCCCATGGCGAAACCCGCATGGACGATCAGTCGCTGGAGTTCCATCGCGCGGTGTGGGAGGCGTACCACGCGCTGGCCGCGGCCGAGCCCCAACGGGTGAAGGTGGTGAACGGCCGCGCCGATATCGATACGATCGAGCGGGAAGTGTGGAAGGTGGTGAGCGCGTATGTTTGAGGACTTCTGGGGCAACCCGCAGGTGACCGAAGCGCTCGAACAAATGCTGGCGCAGGACCGGCTGGCGCAGACGCTGCTCTTCTCCGGAGCGGAAGGGGTGGGGAAGGCCACCCTGGCGCGGCGGTTGGGAGCGCGGCTGCTGGGCCACTCCGAGCGCATCGAGCAGGACGATCTGAGCCTGCCGCACAACCGGGAAACGGTGGCGGAGCGTGAAAAGTGGCCGGCCGACAAGCGCAACGAAGACCCGCTGCTGTTCGCGAGCCATGCCGACTTCGTGACGTTCGCGCCGGACGGGCCGTTGCGGCAGGTCACCATCCAGCAGGCGCGCCTGCTCAAAGAGCGCGCCCCCTACCTGCCGCACAAGGGGAGCCGGCGCATCTTCCTGATCGACCACGTGGACCGCGCCAACGACCAGGCGGCCAACTCCCTGCTCAAGACGCTGGAGGAGCCGCCCGCGCACCTTATTTTAATCATGACGGCCGAGAACGCCTACGACCTGCTGCCCACCATCCGGTCGCGGGCCGTGCCGTTCCACTTCGCGCCGCTGTCGCGGGTGCAGATGCGGGAGTTCGTGAGGGCCCGCGGGCTGGACCGGCCGGAGCGGCGCGTGGCGCTGTCGGCGGGGTCGCCGGGACTGGCCATTTCGATCGACCTGGAAGTCTACGACAAGCGCCGGACGGCGATGGTGGCGCTGCTGCGGGTGGCCGCCGGGATGGCACCGTTCGCGGCCTGGCTGCCGCTTTCCGAATCCATCGCGCGCAGCCGCGGCGAGAAGCTGGAGTTCTATCTCAAGGTGCTGTACGACCTGCTGCGCGACATCCTTCTGCTCCAGCAGGGCGGCGGAGAGATCCGCAACGAGGATATCCGGGGCGAGCTGGCGGAAGTGGGGGCCAAGGTGCCGTTCGGGTGGATCCGCCGCGCGGTGACGCAGGTGGACGAGCTGGTGGAGATGATGCGGCGCAACATTCAGAAGACGATCGCGCTCGATGCCTTAATCGTGACGTTGCGCGCAGTGTGACAGGGTGGCCCAGAATTCCGGAAACGAGATGGACGCGGCTTCGGCGCCGTGAATGACGGATTCGCCGTCGGCGGCCAGGGCGGCCACGGCGAATGCCATGGCGATGCGATGGTCGCCGAAGGAGTCGAGTTCGGCGGCGTGAAATTTCTGGCGCCCGGGGATGAGCATGCCGTCGGGGCGCTCTTCGGCGGCGACGCCCATGCGGCGGAGATTGTCCACCACGGTATGGATGCGGTCGGTCTCTTTCACGCGCAGTTCGGCGGCATCCTTGACCAAGAGGCCATCGTCGCTGGCCGCACCGAGCACGGCCAGCACGGGAATCTCGTCAATCAACGCGGCTGCCAGGCCGCCCTCGATGACTCCTCCGCGCACCGGCGAATGTTCCACCACGAGGTTGCCCACCAGTTCTCCATCGCGGCTTTCGAGGTCGGGAATACGGATGCGCGCGCCCATGCCCACCAGGAAATCGAGCAGGGCCGAACGGGTGGGATTCAGGCCGACGCCGGGGAGGGTGAGTACGGAACCGGGAACCAACAGGGCGGCCACGAGGAAGAACGCAGCCGAGGAGAGATCGGAAGGCACGGTGAGGTCGCGGCCGGTGAGGGACGGGCGGCCGGCGAGAGAGATGCGGCCGCGCTCGGCATGCAGGTGGGCGCCGAATTCGCGCAGCGCGAGCTCGGTATGATCGCGCGAGCGCACGGTTTCGGTAACGGTGGTTTCGCCATCGGCGAAGAGGCCCGCGAAGAGGACGCAGGTTTTCACCTGGGCGCTGGGGACGGGCAGTTCGTAATCGATTGGGCGCAGGTGTCCGCCGGTGATTTCGAGCGGGGGAAACTGGTCGTCGCGGGCGCGGATCTGCGCGCCCATTTGCGCCAGGGGCCGCATGATGCGGCGCATGGGCCGGCGCGAGAGCGACTCGTCGCCGAAGATCCGGGTGGGGAAGGGCTGGCCGGCGAGAATGCCGGAGAGCATACGGATGGTCGAACCGGAGTTGCCGGCATCGAGACCGGCAGCGGGCTGACGCAGCCCGTCGAGCCCGCGGCCGCGAATGCGGACTTCGGTGCCCTCTGCGGTGACTTCGATGCCCAACGCGCGCACGCAGCCGAGGGTGGAGTGGCAGTCCGCGCCGGTGGAGAAATTCCGGATGTGCGTTTCGCCCTCTGCGATGGCGCCGATCATGGCGTAGCGGTGGGAAATCGATTTGTCGCCCGGCAGGGGGATGGCGCCGGAGAGAGGCGGGGCCGGAGAGAGGCGTTTTTGCACTGGCTCTATCCGCTAGCGGCCGGCGGCCCAGGTGGCGTACATCTGGCGGAGGTTGGCGGCCGCGGCATCGCCGGGGTGAATCACCACGCGAAAACGGAAGCGCAGCGGCTGGCCGGGGCGGATGGTGAGGCTGCCGTCGCGTCCCGGATCCTTTTCGAAATCGTGCAGGCCGAAGATGTTGGTGGCGAAGAGGCCATAGGCGCGCGCATGCCAGTAGGTGGGAAAGCGCGGATTGCCGGGGTGGTCGAAGATCGCCACGCCGAGGGTCTGGCCGTCGATCTGGCCGCTGTCGTCCGCCCACTCGGAGCGTTTTCCCCACACGTTCTTTTCGCCGGACTTGTTCTGCGCGTTCACCAGCTTTCCACCGTGGTCCTCCTCGAGGGGGGCGGCCAGGCGAATGGCGAACATGCCCTCCTTGGTGTCGCCGAAGCGTACCTGCTCCTCCGGAGAGAGGGTGGCGTCGAAATCGACGATACGCAACTGGGGGTCGGAATAGAAGGTCATGCTGCGGCGCTCGGTGAGCAGTTCCTTGCCGGCGGCGATCCAGCCGAAGATGGCGTCGATGGTGCCTTTGCTTTTTCCGCTGGTGACCTTCTCGATCTGCCGCAACTCCACCGTGCCCTTTCCCTTGCCGGCCCCCTTCTGGGAATCTTCATTGCCCCAGAAGTCATAGCCGTTGACGTCGCCATGGGTGAACCAGAGGCCGCGGTGATGCGGGTGGTCGTGGGGTTCGCCGGGGACGTCGGTCACCATGGGATAGCCGCGGGTGACGATGACGCCCGAGGCCGCGCGCAACGGACTCAGGTAGGGCTTCCTGGTCTCGGGGCCGACGAAGAATTCGGTGAAGGGTTTGCCGTCGATCTCCACGGTGACCTTCCGATTGCCCTGCTGCGCGATCTTCACCTGCGCGAAGGCCGCCACGCACAGGGCGGCGAGCAAGAGGATGCGGTTCATAGATACACCATGTTACATCTGGTGACATGATGCGCAGGTTGCTGCCGTGGTTGCTGTGTGTGCCGGCATTGGCCGCCGACTACTTTCCGATGGCGGTGTGGTACGGGGGCGGCAAGGCACGGGCGCCCATGCTGGAATCGGGCGCGCGCGCCAAGAAGGAGCTGTGGCGGAGAGATCTCCGGCAGATCAAGGCGCTGGGGTTCAACACCGTGCGCACCTGGATCGACTGGGCCACGGGGGAGCCGCGCGAACACGAATACCATTTCGAGAACCTGGACGTGATTCTGGAACTGGCACAGGAGGAAGGCCTGAAGGTGTTCCTTCAGGTGTACATGGATTCGGCGCCGCGGTGGGTGGGGGTGAAGTATCCGGACTCGCTATTCGTTTCATCGAACGGCGCGGTGGTGGTGCCGGAATCATCGCCGGGCTACTGCATGGATCATCCCGGGGTGCGCCAGGCCGACCTGGCGTTCTACACGGCGCTGGCCGAGCGCGCGCGGCGCAGTCCGGCGTTCATCGGCTTCGATTTGTGGAGCGAGCCGCACGTGATCAACTGGGCCACGCCGACGTACATACCGAGCCCGGAATTCTGCTTCTGCAAAAACACGCTGGCCAAGTTCCGCGGGTGGCTCCAGAAGAAGTACGGCACCATCGAGAAGCTCGATGCGGCATGGTACCGGCAATACACGGCGTGGCCGGAAGTGGAGCCGGGGCGAATGAGCACGATCCTTTCGTACACCGATTACATCGACTGGAAGACCTTCATCGCCGATAAACTGGGCGACGACCTGCACGACCGCTACGTGGCGGTGAAGCAGGCCGCGCCGGGCGAGATCGTGACCAGCCACGCCGCGGGTGTGGGCCTGTTCAGCTCGCCCAACCACTGGGAAGGCCAGTCCGACGATTGGACCATGGCGAAGCAGGTGGATTACTACGGCACGTCGTTTTACCCCAAACATTCTTCCTTTGTGGATCGCGACGTGGCGTGGCGGGGAGCGCTGTTCGACTTCACGCGGTCATTCGGTTTCGCCGACGGGCGGCGGGGTTTCTATGTGGGCGAGTTGCAGGGCGGCTTCGGCACGATTGCGTTGAACGTGAGCCCGACGGTGACGGCGGACGACCTGCGGGTGTGGACGTGGTCGGCGCTTTCGCGCGGCGCCAAGGGCATCCACTACTACGCCTGGTATCCGATGAGCACGGGTTACGAGAGCGGGGGCTTCGGGCTGATCCAACTGGACGGCACGATCACGGAGCGGGCGCGCGCGGCGGGGGAGATCGCCCGCGTGGTGGACCGGAACCAGGCGCTGTTTCTGGACGGGCGGCCGCCCCGGGCGGAAGCCGCGATCGTGTACGACCCGCTGGTGCATTTCGTGGGCGGAAGGCAGCGCGCCACTTCGTATGCGGGGCCGCAGGGCGAGGTGGCGGGGATCGAGCGCGATTCCCTGCTGGGCGTGTACCGGGCCCTGTTCCCGCGCAACGTGCCGCTCGACTACGTCCACATCAACGAACTTTCCGAAGCGGTCCTGAAGCCCTACAAGATGGTGTTTCTGCCGTATCCGCTGATGCTGCCGGAGGCGTCGGCGGAACCATTGAAGCGATACGTGGAGGGCGGCGGCACGCTGATTGCGGAGGCGCGGCTGGGGTGGAGCAACGAGCACGGCTACGCCTCGGAGCGCATTCCGGGGCTGGGCCTTGCCGAAGTGATGGGATGCCGGGAAACGGCGGTGCAGGTGGGCGCGCGCGGCCGTACCAGCCTGCGGTGGACCGGCACGGAAATCCCCGGCATGAAGCCCGGCGACGAGGTGCCGGCCCGGTGGTACGAAGAAACGCTGGAGCCGTTGCGCGATTCGGCGCAGGTGGTGGCGCGGTTCGGCAATGGCGGGGCCGCGGCCGTGGTATCGCGTTACGGCAAGGGGAAGACGCTGATGCTGGGCTCTTACCTGAGCGCCGCCTACGAGAGCTCACCCACGCCGGCGGCCGAGCGTTTCTTCGCGGGGTTGCTCGAATGGGCCGGCGTGACGGCGCTGGTGCCGGAGGCCGGAACAGACATCGAAGTGCGCGAACTCCAATCGGGCAGGGACCTGCTCGCGTTCATCTTCAATCACGGCAAACAGGCGGGCGAGGCCAACGTGAGCCTGAGGGTTCCGGCCGGCGATTATCGCGCCTCCGATCTGGTGGAAGGCCGGGCGGTGAAGACGATGCGCTCGGGCGAGGTGGTGCGTTTCAGCCGGAGCCTCCGTCCTGCGGAGGTCTGGGTAGTGCGGCTGCGGCGCGATCAGCCCTGAATCAGGCAGCGGGGCGGACGCTCGTGAACGCAGGGCGATCGTCAGTCGGCGCTCAAGCCCGCTCCGACCTCGACGGGGGACTCGCGTTTCCTGGTCCGCTTCAGGAGGGAATCCATGTAGGTGTAGAACACCGGTGTGAGGTAAAGCGTCACCAACTGCGCGAAGGCCAGGCCGCCGACCACGCACAGCCCGAGGGGACGGCGGGATTCGGCCCCGGCGCCGAATCCGATGGCGATGGGCAGGGTGCCCATGATCGCAGCCGCGGTCGTCATCATGATCGGGCGGAAGCGCGCGATGCACCCGCGGTAGGCGGACTCGGTGGCCGTGCAGTTGCCGGCGCGCTCGAGTTCCAGCGCGAAATCGACCATCATGATGGCGTTCTTTTTGATGATGCCGATCAGCATGATCAGGCCGACGAAGCCGTAGAGGTCGAGTTGCATGTGGAACAGGGTGAGGGTCAGGAGGCCGCCGAACGCGGCGGCAGGCAAGCCCGTCAGAATCGTGATCGGGTGAATGAAGCTCTCGTAGAGGACGCCGAGCACCAGGTAGATGACCAGCACGGCCATGGCGAGCAGCATGCCGAGGCCGCGGAAGGATTCCTGGAACGCCTGGGCGCTGCCCTGGAAGCTGGTGATGACGGAGATCGGCAGCGTGGAATCCGCCAGTCCCTGCACCTCCGAGACGGCCTGGCCGAGGGAGGCGCCAGGCGCGAGGTCGAAGGAGATGGTCACGGACGGAAGCTGGCCGGTGTGGTTCACGGTCAGCGGCCCGAACCCGGTGTCGAAACGGGAAACGGCGCTCAGCGGAACGAGCTGGCCCGCGGACGAGCGGATGTACAGCTCGGAGAGCATTCGGGGATCGCGCTGGTAGTGCTCCTCCACCTGGAGGATCACGTAATATTCGTCGTTGGGCGTGTAAATGGTCGAGACCTTGCGCTGCCCGTAGGCGCTGTAGAGCGCTTCCTCCACGCTCTGCGGAGTGACCCCGAGAGCGGCGGCCTTGTCGCGGTCCACGGCCACATTAACCTGCGGATTCCGTATCTGCAGGTCAGTGGCGACGTTGGCGAGGCTCGGCAGGTCGTCCATCTGCGCGGCGAGGGTCTGCGCATACCGGTAGAGATCGTCCGATTGGGGGCTTACCAGGGTGAACTGGTACTGGCTCTTGGTGAGCTGGCCGCCGATCCGGATCGAGGGCGGATTCTGCAGGAACACGCGGAGGCCGGGAATGGCGTCCAGTTTGGGCTTGAGTTCCGCCATGATCTCCGGGATGGACATGGGATGCTCGAACAGCGGGCGCACGCCGTGAACGAGCGCGCCGAGCGCCGGCGTCTCGCCGTACTTCGCGACGAAACGTTCATAGGCGGGATTGGTTGTCCACGCGCGTTCGGCAGGCTCCTTCAGGTGCACGCTGGCGCGGCCGTTGTTGAGGCCGGTGTTGTTGGAGGCGGCAATGCGCGAGAAGAACTGGAGCGTGTTGCGGTCGGCGAGAATGATCCGGTTCAGCGCTTCCTGTTTCGCTTTCATCGAATCGAAGGAGATGCCCTGCCGCGCCTCCGAGAAGACCGCGATCTGCGAGGTGTCCTCCTCGGGAAGGAAGCCCTTGGGAATGGTCCAGAACTCCCACGCCGTGCCGGCCAGGATCAGCGTCCCGCAGACCATGACCACGACGCGATGGCGCAGCGCCCAGAGCAGCGTGACGCCGTAGCGGTGCAGCGCCCCATCGAGCAGGTTCTCCATGGCCCGGAACAACCGTCCGTGCTCCCTCGCGTGCACGGCGCGCAGGTAGCGGCTGCACAGCATCGGCGTGAGGGTGAGCGACACCAGCCCCGAAACCAGCACGGCGGAAACAATCACCACCGAAAACTCGTGCAGCAGCCGGCCGATGATGCCGCCCATGAAGAAAACCGGCAGGAACACCGCGGCCAGCGACACGGTCATCGAGAAGATCGTGAAGCCGATCTGGCGCGAGCCGTCGAACGCCGCCTCCCTGACGCTTTGGCCCCCCTCCATGTGGCGCACGATGTTTTCGAGCATGACGATCGCGTCGTCCACGACGAATCCGACCGAGAGAGTCAGCGCGAGCAGGGACAAATTGTCGACCGTGTAATCCAGCAGGTACATCACGGCGAACGTGCCGATGATGGCCATGGGGACCGCGAGGCTGGGAATCACGGTAGCCGAGAGGTTCCGCAGGAACAGGAAGATCACGAGGACGACGAGGCAGACGGCGAGGAAAAGCGTGAACTTGACATCGGCCACCGACTCGCGGATCGAGATCGACCGATCGTACTCGACCGAGAGGTGCATGGCGGGCGGCATGATCGTACGGAACCGCGGCAGGAGGTTGCGCACGGCGTCCACGATGGCGATGGTGTTCGTTCCCGGCTGTCTCTGCACGGCGAGGATGATGCCCGGTTCGGCGTTAATCCAGCCGGCCAGCCGATTATCCTGGACGCTGTCGCTGACCGTGGCCACTTCGCGCAGGCGCACGGGCGCGCCGTTGCGGTACGCGACGATCAGCGGTTGAAACCGCGCCGCATCGGTGAGCTGCCCGTTCGACTGGATGTTGAACGCGTTGTCCGGTCCATAGAGCGTGCCCATCGGCAGGTTCACGTTGGCGCGCTGGATGGCCTGCGCGACCTCGTCGATGCCGATGCGGCGCGCGGCGAGGCGCGTGGGGTTCAACTGGATGCGAACGGCGTACTTCATCGATCCGAAGATCGAGACCTGAGCGACTCCCTGAACCATCGAAATCTGCTGGCCGAGCAGCGTCTCGGCGTACTCGTCGACGGTCGACAGCGGCAGCGTGGCGGACGTGAGCCCGAGGTAGAGGATCGGAGAATCAGCCGGGTTCACCTTCCGGAAGGTCGGCGGGGAAGGCATGTCGGGAGGCAGTTGATTGGCGGCGGAGGAGATCGCCGACTGCACGTCGAGCGCCGCCGAGTCGATGTTGCGGCCGAGATCGAATTGGAGGGTGATCTGGGTCGATCCGAGGGAACTGCTCGATGTCATGGAATCGAGCCCGGCGATGGTGGTGAACGTCTTTTCGAGCGGCGTGGCGACGGCCGCCGCCATCGTCTCGGGACTGGCGCCGGGCAGGCTCGCCGACACCTGAATCGTGGGGAAATCGACGTTAGGCAGATCGCTGACGGCCAGGTCGCGGTAGGCGACCAGGCCGAACGCGAGGATCGCCACCATGATCAGGGCAGTAGTCACGGGCCGGCGGATGAACAGCCCGGTGACGTTCATCGATCCGGCTCCAATACCGCGGCGTGGGCCTGTTTTCCCGCTGGAAGCATCTAAACCGATCGTATCGCGGGTCGCGCCGCGGGTGGTAGATGCTCCCTCTCCGCACGATCGCCGAACACTGCTTCCGAGGTGTGGGCGGTGCGGCTTAACGCGCGATCAGCCCCGAGTCATGGCTTTTTCAATCGGGATGCGGTGCTTGTTGGCGGCCAGCCATGCGTCGAACGTCTGCAGCTCCGGGTTCAGCGAGCGCGCGGTGGCCGGATCGCGCGCGCCGCAGAAGTAGTCGTTGAAATCGCGCTTGAACTGGAACATATTGCCGAGATCGTCGGCACCGGGGAAACCGAATCCGCGGTACACCTCGGGGGAGACATCGTGGCAGGTCACCTCGCGATCGAGCGCGCGCGTGAAGGCGTCGGCCATTTGGGCGCCGGTGAGATGCTCGCCGGCAATCCCCACGGTCTTGCCGATCCACTGGCTGCCCTGGCGGAAGATTCCAAAGGCGCACTTGCCGATGTCTTCGACGGCGATGCCCGGCAGTTTCCGGTCGCCCATCGGAAGGGTAATGGCGAGTTTGCCGTCCGGACCGGGTTGGGGTCCCAGGCCGAACGAGATGAAGTTATCCCAGTAGAACGAGGTGAGCAGGAGCGTGACGGGAACGCCGGCGTCGGCAAACAGGTGGTCCGAGGCGCCTTTTTCGTCGAAGTGGGGCACCTTGTACCGGCCCATCAGGGTGGGCATGCGGTCATCGGAGAGCGGCACCCAGCGGCGGGTGTCTTCGAGGGTGGACCAGATGAAGTGCCGGAGGCCGGCGTCGCGAGCGGCTTGGGCGAGGTTGGCTGCCTGCGCCGCTTCTTTGGGCGGCGAGAAATGCTCCCAATAGTTGGTGACGCCGTAGGCGCCGAACGCGCCGGCGAAGGCGCGCCGCAGACTTTCGACCTCGTCGAGGTCGGCCGCGGCCAACTCCGCGCCGAGGGCGGCCAGTTCTTTCGCTTTTGCGGAATTCACGTCGCGCGTGATGGCGCGGGCACGAAACGTGCCTTGGGGGTCGCGCTGGATGGCGCGGACGAGTCCCCCGCCCTGGGCGCCCGTGGCGCCGACGACCGCGATGATTTTCGTTTCAGCCATGAGTGATTGGATCGTGGTGGCGGGCCGGGGATTGTTAAATTTCTTTAACCAGCGGCGACCGGTGGAAATGGACGGTTTATGATCTGGAGATGCGTTTACTCGTGGCGTCATTGTTCGTGATTGCGTTGTGCGCCCAGGCGCCGGCGCAGGAAGGCGGGCGCGGAGGACCCAGGGGGGCTCCCCAACCGCCGAAGAATTTGAAGATCCTGAAGGTGCAAGGCCAGGAGTTGATCGGCATCATGCGCGGGTATACGGTCGCGCTGGGTGTACGCTGCGACTTTTGCCACATCAAAGGGGACTTTGCCAGCGATGAGAATCCGAAAAAGGATGTCGCGCGCAAGATGATCTCGATGGCCGAGCACGTCAACAGCCTGCTGGGCGATTCCAAAGTGAAGGTGACCTGTTATACCTGCCATCGCGGGGCGGCTGAGCCATTGTCGGCGCCGCCGGAAGCGAAACCGGGCGAGTGACCCGCCGGGTTGCGCCAGAGCCGGGCGTGAGAAGCTGTAGATCAGGATGTGCAGAAGTATCAAGGTACTTCGGCGGCCGGGGCAGCCCGCGACCGCCGAAGAAGTGAACAGCGCGGCACTGCAGTTCGTCCGCAAGGTCAGCGGATTCCATAAGCCCTCGAAGGCCAATCAGGAGGCGTTCGACCGGGCGGTTCGGGAGATCAGCCAGGCGAGCGACCGGTTATTGGAGGCGATCTCGGGATCCGCCGCTGGTGGGGCGGGGGGCGGCTGAGGCCGGCAGGGCTTGCGTGCAGACGGAGGACGCGGAGCGCCAGGGGAAGAGTCCCGGTGCGACCGACGCGAGCGTCTGCGACCCGCCTAGGCGGGACTGGCGGGGGCGTTGGGCAAGCGCGGAGGGTTTTTGCGCTTCGTGCGGCGGGCCGCGGCCTTCAGTTCCGCCAGCAGGGCCGGCGGACGGCCGCGGCGGCGGCCACTCTCTTCCAAACGCTCCAGGCTCAGTATGGCGGCGTTCAGGTTTTCCAGCTCTTCGTGCAGTTCTTGGAGCACTTTTGCGAGATCCATGGACGGTAGCTACTTGAGAATAATCCTTCTTGCGCCGAATCCAAAATTCGATTGCACCCGAGATCACTCTCGGAAAAAAGAGGGTGCCGGGATTTCCGGCACCCCGCTTGGAAAAGGAAAAGGACGACGGTAGATCTCATTTATGCCGGTCGCCGGAGGAGGGCATCCTTGCCCAAGTCCGATGGATCAGTGAACGTCTGCAAGGAATCCAGCGACTCCAGAACTCGTTCCAGCAAGCTGTCGGTTTGCGAAACCGTGGCTTTGAGCACCTCGATCGAGTTCGCCTGGGTGCTCAGGCGCTCATCGAGAGAAGCCATGGTTTTAGTCAGCAATTGCTCCATTGCGGTTACAAGTTGTGCGGTGGTGGGCACCTCGGCTAGTTTGGCGGCATGGTCGTCGAGGCGCCGCTCCATTTTGGACAACCGCAGGGCGGTAGCGGCTTCACTGGCTGCCAGCCGCGTCTTCATGTCGGCCAGAGCCTTGCACAGGTCCTGATTGGCCGCCGACCGGGCCGCGCTCGTTTCCCTCCGAGAAAGAGCGATCGCCCCCGCAGCCACGCCCGTCAGGAAGAGGGCGGCGCGGGGTACGAATTGCATGGGTTTTTCCATTAGTGATTTATTTTATAATACGCATCCGCAAGTCTCGGCAAGTCCTATGGTTAGTAACCGAGGTACTAGGTGGGCAGGCGAGGAATTTGGGTGGCGGCATACTGTTTTTCCGGGCTTCTGACTAGGGATTGGTACTAAGGGACCGAATCGGGTAAGCGGAATCCTACGAGGCGCCCCGCCTTCGGCCGGGGTTCACCCCCGGAGTACCAAGTACGTACCCAGATTGCCGAGTACGGATCGAACTGGCATTCTTGTCAGGGAACAAACGCCTGTTCAGGAGATCCGGTTGAACACTGACCCCCGACCCGAGCCCGCCGACGGGCAGAGCCCAGCGGCCGGCGCCGTTCTGATCGAATGCGACCGGCAAGCGCGCATCCTGTGGATGAGCGAGGGCGCGCGGGCGTGGTTCGGAATGGCAGGGCACCTGATGGAGGCGTTGCGGGCGGCGGCGCCGAGGGGACCGGCGGGGCTGCATCGGCTGGCATCGGCGGCGCGGTTTTCCCCGGTGTTCCAGCGCGGCGACAGCGTCTGGATCAGCGCAGCGCTGGCCGACCGGGCGGAGACGGCAGCCGGGCCGGACGGGCTGACGCTGCTGCACGTACAAAGCGACTTCCTGCGGCATTACTTTCGGCTCCAGGCGGCCGAACGCCAGCTCTCGACCCGCACCCGGAATTTGCGCCGCGGCGCGGGCGGCGATGCATTGATGCAAGTCGAGCGGGAACGGGAGCGGCTGGCCCGCGAACTGCATTCGAGCGTGGGACAGATTCTGGCCGCGATGCGGCTCGAGATCGAGGTCATCGCCTCCCGGCAGGCGGCGTTAGCGGCGCCGGTGGGACAGGCGCTGGGCCGCATCTCGAACCTGGCCGGGGAGGCGCTGGAACGCGTGCGCGCGGTTTCCGGACGGCTCCATCCCCCGGAATGGCAGCGGCTGCGGCTGGAGGATGCGCTTCGGCAGTTGTGGGACTTCGGCGGGATTCCGCAACACTTCGAATCGTCGCTGGCCCTGGACCCGCTGCCCTCCGAACCCGAACTCGCAGTCAAGATTCTGATCTACCGGGCTGCTCAGGAGGCGCTCTCGAACCTGGTGCGGCACTCCCACGCCACGCGGGTCGAAATGCGGCTCGAACGGCGCGGCCCGCGGCTGGTACTCACCGTCTGCGACAACGGGGTGGGCTTCGACGCCGTCCGCCTGGCGACCCTCCCGGGGGGGCCGGCAACGGGGATCGGCTTGCGCTCCATACGCGAACAGGCGGCGGGGCTCGGTGGGGCCCTTGCCGTACAGAGCGGGCCGGATGGCACTAAACTGGAACTTTCGGCGCGATTCCCTGGGAACGGCCCGGAAGGACAAGTATGAGCGAACCCGAAGCCACCACGATCAGCGTGGTGCTGGCGGATGATCACGCGATCGTGAGAGAGGGGCTGGCGGCGCTGTGCACCGCCAACGGATTGAAGATTCTGGGGCAGTGCTCCGACGGCGTATCGGCGTGCGAGACGATTCTCGAACTGAAGCCCGATTTCGCCATCCTCGACCTGCAAATGCCCGGGCTCAGCGGAGTCGAGACCATCCGCCGATTGCGCGCAGCCGGATGCCCGACGAAACTGCTGATCCTTTCGGTCGCGCGGGAAGAGAATACGGTATTCGAGGCGCTGCGGGCCGGCGCGGACGGGTATCTGCTCAAGGACGGCCCCTCGCGGCACCTGCTGGATGCCATCAGCTTCATCCGCGACGGCGGCGTCTACATTTCCCCGCTGCTCGGCGGCGCTGGATTCTTCCGTGGTGAACACAGCCGCACGGACGATTCGCTGGCCAGCCTCAGCCCGCGCGAAATGGAAGTTTTCTCCTATCTCGTGAACGGTTTGCGAGCTAAGGACATTGCCGTCCTCCTGGAGATCAGCCCCAAGACGGTAGATACCTACCGAGCCAGTCTGATGCGCAAACTAAACGTCCACGACCTGGTGAGCCTGGTCAAATTCGCGATCGAGCGCAACCTTACGAGCACTTCGCCGCAACGGTGAGACGGGGACGTTCCGCTCTCTCCTCTTCATGCCGCTGGTAGTTCTCCAACGACCGGATCAATTCGTCAACAGCATCCCGGCGCTGGTAGAGCCGCTCGAGTGCCTCGCGGCGATGGTGATCCCGCGCGCGGTGGCCGTTCCATTCTTCCAGAGTAAGGTGCAACATGGGCATCAAACCAGGAACTCCTTAAACCATACTCGGTTAATTCTGACGAGAAATTCAGAATAGCCTCTAGCCTCAAGTACGCAAGAGGACCTTAATACCCATTTGTACCATATCTATCGATGCAGTACTATTGGTACCTGCCGGCGGCTGGCGGCGGGGCTGGAGGCGGGTGCTGGAGTTTGGCTTACTGCCATGGTTTTTCCTTTTGGAATCATGAAGATTGGGGTGTGCGGTCAGGAGTCTCGGCGTCGCGATTGGACTAGGGGAGACGCTCGAAGCGGACGGCCAGAAACGGGCGGCCGGGGAGATCGAGGGTGAATTTGCCGGCGAAGGTACCGGGGAGGTGGGTAATGGTCATTTCCCAGGGGTCGATGAGGTCGGCCCGGTAGCGCGGTCCGGGGGCGAGATCGAATTCGCAGGCGGCGGGCTGGTTCACATCGAAATAGAAGAGGTAATAGCGTCCCTCCCGACCCGCACCCAGGTAGTACGTGGAGAGATTGTTCAGGCCCTCGGGTGGGGCGCTCTCCAGGATGTGCCGCAGAAAAGCGATGCGTGGCGGGCTTTGGCCGTGCAACACACCGCCCTTGGACCACCACAGAACGTCGTTCGGATCGAGATAGGTTTCGCCGTGGCCCACGTAACCGCCGCCGACGGTTCCCAGCCAGAAACGGCGCACCAGTTCCATGGCCGGGATGTTTCCCCAACGCCGCGGGATGTTGCCCTCATACTTGCATTCGTCGTAAATGACCGGCTTGTGGTAGAGGGCGACGTATTCGCGGGTTTTCTCCAGGTCGGAGCCCTGAATGCTGACATGGGTGACCCACGGCTTGGAATGATCGTACATGACGTTGCTGTGATGGATGGAGCGCAGGTGCTGGTAGGGATCGCTTTCCTGCACGATGCGGAAGAAGCGATCCCAGTCGGAGAGGTTTTTGGTCTTCACCAGGTCCCATTCGTTGGCGAGAGACCACCAGACGTTGCGATAGGCCGAGAGGCGGGCGACGAGGTAGCGCAAGTAGCGGTCGTTGACCTCGGCGGGCATGCCGGCGTAGCCCCAGCGGTCGTAGGGGTGGAACAGAATCAGGTCCGCTTCGATGCCGAGGGATTGCAGGTCGAGGACGCGCTGTTCCAGGTGCTGGAAAAATTTCGGGTCGAACCGCGTGTAGTCGTTCCGGTTCACGAACGGGTAATAGACCGGCTCGTTGGCATTGTAGGCGTAGCTTTTGGGAAAGACGCACATGCGAATTTTGTTGAACGGCGCAGAGCGCAGGGTGGCGAGCGTCTGTTCTTCCCGTTGGTCGCCCTGGTGCGTCCAGGCGTAACAGGTGGTGCCGATGGGGACGTACGGGGTGCCGTCCTCGTAGCCGAAGTGGGTGGTATAGCGGACGCGCACGGGCCCGTGGTTGCGGGGCGAGGGCGCCACGGCGGTGAAGGTGCCGGAGCGGCCATCGAGCGCCGCCCGGTTGCTGTGGGTAGTGTAGCTCCAGGCGCCGATTTCGTCCGGCATGAAGCGGACGCGATAGAGACCATCGCCATCGTAGAACCCGTCGGCCTCAACCACGCGATGGCCAAAGCGGAACTGCGCGCCGAGACGGACCTCGATGAAGGGGTTGCCGGAGGCGGGGCCGGGCAGCGCGATTTCGAACACTCCCCATCGCTCCACATTCTCGGCCGCGGCCAGGGTGAGGCAGAAGAGCAGGCCGAATACCGGTTTCATCACTACCAAGAGTAACTCCGGCCGGCTGCACCTTCCGGAGGGCTGCAAGCACGGGACGTCAGGCGGGGCTCGATACGGGGGTGGGGGGCATCCGGCGCGAGTGCTTCGGCCAAGGGGCGACGGATGCACGGCGGAAGGATATATAATCGCCTTTCAAGCGAAAGGAGAATTCGTGTTTCAGGTCGCCTTCATTGGATTGGGCATCATGGGGAAGCCCATGTCCCGGAATTTGCTGAAAGCGGGATATTCGCTGATTGTTTACGACGTGGTAGCTGGCCCTGTCAACGAGTTGGCCGAAGCCGGCGCGAAACGCGCCGAATCGGGCCGCGATGCGGCGGCACAGGCGGAAACCATCATCACCATGCTGCCCGACGGGCCGGATGTGGAGGCGGCCGTGCTGGGGCCGAACGGCATCCTCGCCGGCGCGACGAAGGGCTCCACGATCGTGGATATGAGCTCCATCAGCCCGCTGGTTTCCCAGAAGGTCGGCGCGGCGTGCGACGCCAAGGGGGTGAATTTCATGGACGCGCCGGTGAGCGGGGGAGAGCCGAAAGCGGTGGATGGCACGCTGGCGATCATGGTGGGAGGCCGGCAGGATGTCTTCGACAAAGTGGCGCCGATTCTGCGAAAACTGGGCTCGAGCGTGACGCTGACGGGACCGGTGGGCGCCGGCAATGTCACCAAGCTCGCCAATCAGATCATGGTGGCGTGCAATATCGCGGCGATGGGCGAAGCGCTGGTGCTGGCCACCAAGGCCGGGCTCGATCCGGAAGTGGTCTTCAACGCCGTCAAAGGGGGGCTGGCAGCGAGCACGGTTCTGAATGCCAAGGCGCCCATGGTCATTGCACGCAATTTCAAACCGGGTTTCCGGATTCAGCTTCACCAGAAAGATTTGAGGAACGCGCTGCTGGCGGCCGAATCGATGAAAGTAGGACTACCGCTCACCAGCCTGGTCCAGCAGATGCTCGTCGCGCTGATGAACGACGGCAAAGGCAACCTCGACCATTCGGGCATCGTGACCTTTATCGAACAGATGGCCGGGATCGAAGTGAAGAAGCCGCTCGCGTCCCCCGCCTGATGGGGGGTCTCGAGTGGAAAGGAAATTCCGCCTGGCGACGTTGTTCGCCAATAACTCCGCCGGGAGGGGCAGGGCCTCGTCCCGCGGACTCCGCGAAAGGAGAACTCCATGCCTGGCCAGACAGAGACGACCGGAGGCACACGGCGCGCCTTCCTGGGCACCGCCGCGCTGACGGCGGCATCATACAAACGCGTGCTCGGCGCCAACGACCGCGTCGGGGTCGGCTTCATCGGCTTCGGACTCATCGGCAAACAGCACGTCGCGGACTTCAAGAAATTCAACGACGTGGACTTGGTGGGGATGTGCGAGGCTTATAAGCCGCGCCTCGAAGAGGGCCTGGAATACATGGCCAGCACCAAGGCCAAAGGCTACTCCGATTTTCGAAAGATGTTCGAGAACAAGGACATTCAGGGCGTGGTGGTGGCGACGCCGGACCATTGGCACGCCCTGCTGACTATCATGGCCTGCGCGGCCGGTAAGGACGTGTATGTCGAGAAGCCGATGACGGTGTTCATCGACGAAGGGAAATGGATGGTGCAGGCGGCGCGCAAGTACAACCGGATGGTCACGGTGGGCACGCAGCGGCGGCACGGAAAGGGGGTAAAGGAGGCGAAACAGGTGGTGGAGAGCGGCAAGCTCGGCAAGATCCACTCCATTCGCATCGCTTCGTACCGCAATGTATATCCGGGATTCGGCAAGACGCCGGTTTCCGAGCCGCCTCCCGGCTTCGACTACGAGATGTGGCTAGGGCCCGCGCCGAAGCGGCCCTACACGGCGCACCGCGGCATTTACCATTTCCGCTGGTTCTGGGATTACTCCGGCGGCCAGATGACGAACCTGGGCGCCCATACCATCGACCAGGTGTTCTACTGCATGAACGTGAAGGCGCCGACCATGGTGATGTCCGCGGGCGGGCGCTATGCACTCGAAGACGATGGTGAAACGCCCGATCTTCAGGATGCCATCTGGACCTTCCCCGGTTTCACCATGAACTACGCCATTCGCGAGGCCAACGCCATGCGCGGCGACGCGGCCGGCCGCGGGATCGTGTTCTTCGGCACCAAGGGCAGCCTGCTTCTGGCGGGCAACTACGAAGTGTTTCCGGAAAACAAGATCGACCCGATCAACGATATCCCGAAATTCATGGGGCAGCCGACTGGCGGTCCGGTGTACTCGGATGTCAAACCCACGCCGTGGATCGAAGCATCGAAGGGCGGAGTCGCGTCCGACGCCCGGTACGGAACCGGCGGCGAGGACACGATGGCGATGAACGAGCGCGACTGGCTGGAATCGATCCGCACCCGCAAACGGCCGTTCTGCGATGTCGAAGACGGGCAGCGGGTGGCGGTGACGTGCCACCTGGCGAACATGTCGTTGCGGCTCGGCCGGGCGATCCGGTGGGATGCGGACAAGGAGCAGGTGATCGGCGACAAGGAGGCTGCGGCCATGTGCGTCCGCCCGTACCGGGCGCCCTGGGACGGTGTGCTGCGAAGTTTCGTTAAGGTGTAAGAGAGGGCAGTGGGGCAGGCGAAAGCGCCCGCCCCACACCAACCACAGAGGCTGTTGATGAGCGATACGTACCTCAATTGGGTGATCGGGAATACCCGTACGAAGTGGTGGCACGATTCGGCGGAAGCCGCCGAACTGGCACTGGGGCTGAGCCGCGGAGCGGTCGGCGTCACCACCAACCCGTACCTTTCGAACCTGGCGCTGGTGAAAGACCGGGGCATCTGGGCCGCCGAAATCGAGGATGTGCTGGCGCGCAAGCTGAGCGGCGAACCCAAGGCCGAAGCGCTGATGCGAATTGCCGTGACCAAGACCGCGGGGAACCTGCTGCGGCTGTACGAGACATCGAACGGGCAGGCGGGATTGGTCTGTGCGCAGGTGAATCCGCTGCGGGCGGGCGACCGCGGTTGCATGCTGCCCATGGCCAGGCGCTTCCACCAGTGGGCGCCGAACATCGCCGTGAAACTTCCGGTGACTTCCGCCGGACTCGATGTATTGGAAGAGTGCGTGGCCGAAGGCATCAGCGTGACGGCTACGGTGAGCTTCACGGTGCCGCAGGCGATCGCCATCGCGGAGCGCCATCGGGCCGGCATCGCACGGGCCCGGGCCAACGGCGTCGAGCCGGGAAAATGTTTCGCCGTGATCATGATCGGACGGCTGGACGACTATCTCCGCGAGGTGGCGCACGATAACCAGGCCGCCGTCAGCGAAGGCGATATCCGCCAGGCGGGGCTGGCCGCTACCAAGCGTGCTTACGCCATGTACCAGGAACGCGGATACGATGCCGTGCTGCTGGTGGCGGCGCTGCGCGGGGAGTATCACCTGACGGAGCTCACCGGTGGCGACCTGATCATGTCCATCGCGCCCGCCTGGCAAGAGCCCTTCGTGACGAAGGAGTTTCCGCGCGAGGAGCGGATCGGCATTCCGGTTCCGCCCGACGCCATCGAGCGGCTCGCGGCCATGCCCGAGTTCCTGCGCGCGTACGAACCGGACGGGATGGCGCCCGGCGAGTTCGTCGGCTTCGGCCCGACCCAGCGAACGCTGTCGCAGTTTGCCGACGTGGGCTGGAGGCTGATGGAGAACTTCCGCTAAATGGCGACTCCGGTGGAGGTGCCCAAGCTTGGCAACACCGTCGAAGAATGCCTGGTAAGCCGATGGCTGAAGCACAAGGGCGACCCGGTTCAGGAAGGCGAGATCATCGCCGAAATCGAAACCGATAAGACCACTTTCGAGCTGACGGCGCCGGTGGGCGGTACGCTGCTCGCGGTGGATTACGAAGAAGGGGCGTACGCGCCGGTGTTCACGCGGCTGTGCGTGATCGGCGAGCCGGGGGAAGCCATCGCGGATGGGGCCGCCAGGGTAAAAGAACCGGTCGTGGAGGCGGCGCCGCCACCCGCCAGGGAAGCAGGGAACGCCGCGGTGATGGTGGAGTCCGCACCCGCGGCGGCGCCCTTCAGCCCGCGTGCCCGGCGCTTCGCGGAGGAACACAATTTCCATCCGGCGGCGGTGGAGGGCTCCGGTCCCGGTGGAAGAGTGCTGGAGCAGGACCTGGAAACGCTGTACTCCGCCACGCAAGCGGCCGAGCCGATCTCACGGATCCGCGAAAAGATTGCGCGGCGGATGCGCGAGTCGCTCAGCGGCACGGCGCAGTACACGCTGCACACCTCCGCCGATGCCGGCGCGATGCTGGCCCTGCGCGCGCGGCTCAAAGCGGAGCCCGCCACGGCGGACATCAATATCAACGACCTGGTGTTGTTCTGCGTGGTGAAGGCGCTGTTGCAGGCGCCGGCGTTGAACGCGGAATTCGTCGAGGGCCGGATTCGCCGCCATGACGAAATCCATCTCGGGTTTGCGTGCGACACGGATCGGGGATTGCTCGTGCCGGTAATCCGAAGCTGCCAGCGGCTCGCGCTCGCGGAGTTGGCGCGCAAGAGCAAAGAACTGGCGGCGCGGGCGGTCGCCGGGACCATCTCCGCCGACGACCTGAGCGGCGCCACGTTCACGGTGAGCAACCTGGGCAGCCTGGGGATCGAGTGGTTCACGCCGATCCTGAACCCGCCGCAAGTCGCGATCCTGGGGGTGGATGCGATCCAGCCCAAGCTGGTTCGTCAAGGCGGCCGCATCGCGATCGCCGATGCCATCGGTCTGTCGCTCACCTGCGACCACCAGGTCATCGACGGCGCGCCCGGCGCGAGATTTCTGAAGATCCTGAAGGACCAGGTGGAACGGATGGAATCATCGTAATGCCCAAATCGATCATCATTGATCCCGAGGCGGTTTTTGCCAAAGACAGCATCCGGTTTGCCGATATTCCGGTGAACGCGTACCAGGACGATATTGCGACGTACTCCGCTGCCGCCCTGCTCGAGGTGTGGGAAGACCTGTGCGCGATCCGCGAGTTCGAAACCATTCTCAACGAGATCAAGCTGAAGGGCGCCTACAACGGAATCGCCTATCAACATGCGGGTCCGGCGCACCTTTCGATCGGGCAGGAAGCGGCGGCGGTGGGCATGGCGTTTGCGCTCGCGCCCGACGATTACGTGTTCGGATCGCACCGCAGCCATGGCGAGATCCTGGCGAAGGCCTGCTCCGCCATCCGGCAACTGAGCGAGGCGGACCTCACGGCCATCATGGAGTCGTACCGGGATGGCGCGATGCTGCGGCCGGTTGAAAGAGATTTCCGCGGTGGCACCAAAGAACTGGCGCTGCGGTTCTTCCTTTATGGCGCCTACAGCGAGATCTTCGCGCGCGATACCGGCCTCAATCGCGGGCTGGGCGGCTCCATGCACGCTTTCTTCACGCCGTTCGGCATCTACCCCAACAATGCGATTGTCGGCGGGTCCGGCTCCCTGGCACCGGGCGCCGCGCTATTCAAACGCGTGAACCGCAAACCCGGGATCGTGGTGGCCAATATCGGCGACGCGTCGTTCGGCTGCGGCCCGGTGTGGGAAGGCATCACGTTTGCCAGCATGGATCAGTACCGCAAGCTGTGGGACCAGGCACTCGGCGGAGGGCTGCCCATTTTGTTCAACTGCATGAACAATTTTTACGGCATGGGCGGACAGCCGTGGGGCGAGACCATGGGGGTGGGTTTCATCGCGCGCATCGGGGCCGGGGTGAACCCCGACCAGATGCATGCCGAGCGCGTGAACGGCTACGACCCGTTGGCGGTGATCGACGCCTTCCGGCGAAAGAAATGCACCCTGCTCGAGGGCAAAGGACCGGTCCTGCTGGACACGGTCACGTACCGGATCAGCGGCCACTCACCTTCGGATGCCTCCAGCTATCGCGCGCCGCAGGAGATCGAGCGCTGGCAGCAGGCCGATTCCATCAACGCGTTCCGGCGCAGGGTGCTGGAGAGCGGGCCGGTAACGGCGGGCGAGTTGGATGCCACGCGCGAACGGGTGCGCGCCACGGTTTTCGAAATGTTCCGCCTGGCCGCCGACCTGGAGGTGAGCCCGCGCATTCCGGCCGATTCCGAACTGGTGGGGTCGGTGATGTTCTCCAACCGCAAGGTCGAGAAATTCGACGACCGCTCGCCGGAACTGCTCCAGAACGTGGCCGACAATGCCCGCGTGCAGCAGATCCGCGGCAAGGTCCGGACGCCGCTCGAAAACGGCAAGCCGGTGCCGAAACTGAAGGCCTTCAACGTACGCGACGCGATCTTCGAAGCGCTGCTCCACCGATTCGCGATCGACCCGACCATGGTGGCATTCGGCGAGGAGAATCGCGACTGGGGAGGCGCGTTCGCGGTGTATCGCGGGCTGACCGAATTGCTGCCCTACCAGCGCCTCTTCAATGCACCGATTTCCGAGGCCGGCATTGTGGGCGCGGCGGTGGGCTATGCGCTGGCGGGTGGCCGCGTGGTGGCCGAACTGATGTACGCCGATTTTATGGGGCGCGCGGGCGACGAGATCTTTAACCAGCTCGCCAAGTGGCAGGCCATGTCCGCGGGGCAGATTGCGATGCCGGTGGTGTTGCGCATTTCCGTGGGCGCCAAATACGGCGCGCAACATTCGCAGGACTGGAGCGCGCTGGTCCACCACATCCCCGGCCTGAAGGTGGTCTATCCGGTGACTCCCTACGACGCCAAGGGCATGATGAACGCGGCGCTCGCCGGCACCGACCCGGTGGTCTTCTTCGAAAGCCAGAAGGTATACGATTTCGGCGAGATGTTTGTGGAATCGGGGGTGCCGGAAGGCTATTACGAGATCGCCCTGTCGGCGCCCTCGATCAAGCGTAAGGGGCGGGACCTGACCATCGTTTCGTTGGGACCGGCGCTTTACACCGCCATCGGCGCGGCCGAAGAACTCGAGACGCGGTTCGGGCTGTCGGCCGAGGTGATCGACCTGCGCGCCGCCAACCCGCTGGATTATGCGCCGCTGGCGGAGTCGGTGCGCAAGACCGGGAAGGTGCTGCTGGTAACCGACGCGGTGGAGCGCGGCTCGGTAATGCAGACGGTAGCTTCGGAGCTGACGCAGTTGTGCTTCGACGATCTGGACGCCCCTCCGGTGGTGGTGGGGTCGCGAAACTGGATTACTCCCGCGGCCGAACTGGAAGCCAGCTTCTTTCCGCAGCGTGCCTGGCTGATGGATGCGATTCACGAACGCATCCTGCCTCTAAAGGGCTATCGCCGGCAAACCAACCAGACGCTCGAAGAGTTGGCGCGCCGCGCGCGCACCGGCGTGTAGCGGCCACGCGGTGGCACGGCGCTGACGGCCGGTGGTAACACGCTGCCGGCGACGCTGTACACGGGCGGCAGATGAACTGATTTTAATTGCACATTAAGGTGCGATTCATCTAGGGTTCGATATCATAGCCCCAGACGACACAGTTCGTCGCAATCCAAAGGAGAAGCGTAATGAAGAAACTGTTTATCCTCATGTTCGGTCTGTCCCTGGCGCTCGGCACTGCCGTATCGTTTGCCCAGGAGAACCCGCCGAAGAAGGAAGAAGGCAAGAAGGGCAAGAAGAAGAAGGGCAGCAAGAAGAAGGAAGAGATGCCCAAAAAGGAAAGCCGCTAGCCTCCTCCAACGTTTCTGCTGGGCGCCACGCCGGGCTTCGAGGCCTGGTGCGGCGTCCAGTGCTGTTAGTCCCCGTTCGATTCCCTCCTGCCGTACTTCTGGTCCCACCCCGCATTTACAAATTTCCGAAACGTATGCGTCTTCGCGTTGTGGCGCAGAGCGCTGTAACGTGGCCGCCATACGCCACGCCCATTTTGACAACCGGGCAATCGACCCGAGCCGGGAAGGGAGTGGAATGAGAGCTGTTTCGAACGCTGTCTGGGCGGTCTCAGTGAACCTGTTTGTGTCGGGATTCATACAGGCGCAGCCCGCGGCGCGGAACCAGATCGCGGGCACGGTGGCGGCGGTAGATCCTGCGGCAAAGCAGGTCACACTCCGGTCCGACAAAGGCGAATCGGTCACTGTGTCGACCGGTGATCGAACGCTGTTCCTGCGCATTCCCCCGGGAGAGACCGACCCGAAAAAGGGCACCAAAATCACCCTGTCCGATATTGCCGCCGGCGATCGCGCGGTGGCAGTGAGCAAGCAGGCCATGGAAGGCACGCACATGGAGGCGAGCGCGATCCTGGTGATGACGAAAGCCGACCTCGCGCAAGTCCGGCAAAAGACGCAGGACGATTGGCGACGCCGGGGAACTACGGGCATGGTGACGGAGGTAAATGCCGGGGGCAAGACCATCACCTTCAAAGCGGGCTCAAGAACGGTGGTGGCGAACACCAGCGACAAGACCGTGTACTATCGCTACTCGCCGGATTCGGCGAAGTTCGCGGACGCGGCCCCTTCCACTTTCGCCGCCATCCAGGCGGGCGACCAGGTGCGCGTGTTGGGCGATCGCAGCCCGGATGGGGCCGCGGTAACGGCCGAGAAGGTCGTGTTCGGCACGTTCCGGCAGATCGCGGCGACGATTCAGTCGATCGATGCGGGCACAGGCGAGCTGAAAGTGACGGACCTGGCCACCCGCAAGCCACTGACGATCCGCATCAACTCCGGGTCGACGATGAGAAAGCTTCCGGAGATGCAGGCGCAGATGCTGGCGCGGCGCTACGGCCCGGGAGGACGGGCGTCTTCGCCGCCGGCGGGCGCGGTAGAAGGACGCGGGGGAGGCGGCGAAGACATCGGCCAGATGCTCGACCGTCTGTCGCCCCTGCCAATTTCCGAGCTGAAAGCGGGCGAAGCGGTCATGGTCTCCACCACGATGGGTTCGGACCCGACGCGCGTGACGGCCATCACCTTGCTGGCGGGAGTAGAGCCGCTCCTGAGGGCATCGCCGGCTGCGACACGCGACATCATGGGCGGCTGGAACCTGGGAGCGGGCGACGCCGGGGACGAGGAACAATGACAAGCTAAGTCAGCGCCGCAGGATTCCTCCCGCATAGAAACATAAAAACAAAAAAGAGGGACCATGTTGAACTTGCGTAAGAACGGCTACCTTCCCGTCGCAATGGCGCTCCTGATTTGCAGCGCCGCGGCCCAACAGACCACCGGGACCCTGAAAGGTGTGCTGACCGACGATTCGGGTGGCGTGATACCGGCAGCCGTGGTTTCGCTCTCCGGCAACGGGGTGCAGAAGACCGTGCAGAGCCAGGCCGACGGCAGCTACACATTTCCGGCGCTTGCTCCGGGGCAGTACACCCTGCGAGTCGCCTTTCCGGGATTTTCCGTGGTCCAGAAGCAGGTGACGGTAAACGCTGGGAGCACGGTGCAGGTCCCGGTTCAGTTGGTGTTGACCGCCCAGAAACAAGAGGTCACGGTGCAAGCCGAAGGCGCCCCCAGCGTAAGCGTGGAGCCGGACAACAATGCCACGGCGCTGACCTTGAAGGGTGACGACCTGGCGGCGCTGCCCGACGATCCGGACGATCTGCAGGACGCCCTGCAGGCGCTGGCCGGGCCTGGCGCAGGCCCGAACGGCGGACAACTTTATATCGATGGTTTCAGCGGCGGCCAGCTTCCGCCCAAAGAGTCGATCCGCGAAATTCGCATTAATCAGAATCCGTTTTCGGCGGAATACGACCGGCTGGGTTTCGGCCGCATCGAGATCCTCACCAAGCCGGGCAGCGACCGCTTCCGGGGCACGCTGTTCTTCAACGACAGCAACGGCGTGTTCAACTCGCGCAACCCGTTCGTCACCAACAAACCCGATTATTCCAACCAGCGGTACGGCGGCAACATCGGCGGGCCAATCAATAAAAAGTCCAGCTTCTTCCTGGATTTCAACCGGAGACAGATCGACGACAATGCGCTGGTGCATGCGACCTGGGTGGACCCGACCTCGCTGGTGACGCGAAATATCGACACCGCGGTGGTCACCCCCAATACGCGCACCCACATCGCGCCCCGCATCGATTACCAACTCTCCACGAACAACACCCTGGTGGCCCGTTTTGAATATGGATTCGACGAGCGCAATAACCAGGGCATCGGGCACTTCAACCTGCCGCCGGCTTATGCACCGGACCTGCCCTATACCAACAGCGGCAACGACCAGGACCTGATGCTCACCGAGACAGCGGTCGTGAATCCAAAGACGGTGAACGAGACGCGTTTCCGGTGGAGCCGCGACTACAATTCGCAGAATGGAAATCTGATTCCCCAGATCGACGTTGCCGGGGCGTTCGTGACCGGGGGCAACGGATTGGGTGCGAACTACAACCGGCGGGGTGAGTACGAGCTGCAGAACTACACGTCGATTGCGCACAACTCGCACACCATCCGGTTCGGCGTGCGCCTGCGGCGGCAGGCCAGCATCGTCAATTCGCCAGAGGGCTTCGGCGGCACGTTTTACTTTTTCGGCGGCCTGGCCCCCGTGCTGGATGCCGGCAACCAGCCCATCACGGACGCGAACGGACAGGTGCAGACGGCGCAGATCACGTCGGCCGAGCAATACCGACGGACGCTGCTGTTCCAGCAGATGGGCTATTCCCAGGACCAGATCCGGGCTTTGGGCGGCGGCGCTTCGCAGTTCACCATATCGGGCGGCAATCCGTATGCAAGCATCGTGCAGTACGATGCCAGCCCGTTCGTTCAGGACGACTGGCGCATGCGGCCCAGCCTGACCCTGAGCTTCGGGCTGCGCTACGAGGTACAGACCAACGTCTCGGACTACCACGACATCGCGCCGCGGCTGGGCTTCGCGTGGGCGCCGGGTTCGGCCAAAAACGGCCGGCAGAAAACGGTGATCCGGGGGGGCTTCGGGATGTTCTACGACCGGGTAGGCGAGAACCTTTCGTTGCGGGCCGCGCAACTGAATGGGTCCAACCAGCTTTCCTACGTGGTGCAGAACCCCGACTTTTTCCCGAATGTCCCGGGTATCGCCGCGTTGAGCCCCACCCAGAACAGCATTTACCGGCTTTCCTCGAATCTCCGCGCGCCGGTGATGATGCAGTCGGCGATCGGTATCGAGCGCCAGTTGCCTGCCAATACGACGGTGGCGGTGACTTACACCAACACGCGCGCGCTGCACCTGCTGCAAACGGTGAACATCAATGCGCCTCTGCCGGGCACCTATTCGACCGGTTCGCCGGGGAGCGGCATCCGTCCGTATGGGGGCGCGGGCAACCTGTTTCTGTACGAATCGGGCGGGCTGATGAAGCAGAACATCGTGATGGTGAACTTCAACACGCGCTTCAGCCGCAACGTGACACTGCAAGGGAACTACTCCCTGAACTATGCGAAGGACCTGCCTTCGGTGCCCTCCGACCCCTACAATTTTGCGCAGGACTGGGGGCGATCGGACCTGGACCGGCGGCATCGATTCATGATGGTGGGATCTGCCATAATCCCGCTGGGGGTCAGATTGAGCCCGTTTTTCGTTCTGCAATCCGGCTCTCCCTATGACGCGCTGCTGGGGCGCGACCTGAACGGGGACACGCTGACGAACGACCGGCCGGCATTCGCCACTGGTTCGGGCGAAGGCGTGGTGGCGACGCGTTTCGGCGACTTCCTGACGAACCCGGCGGCGGGAACGCCGCTGGTGCCGCGCAATTACCTGACCGGCGCGGGCATGGTGTCGCTGAATGTGCGAGTCAGCCGGGCCTTCGGATTCGGCCCGGCGCGCAACGGCGGGGGCGGCAACATGGGCGGCGGATACGGCGGGCATGGCCACGACGGCGGTGGCGGGGCGATGCGGATGGGGCCGGGAGGCGGGCACGGTCCGTTCGGGGGAGACATGACCGAACACCGCTACAATGTGACCCTGTCGGTGATGGTCAACAACATCCTGAACCACGTGAATCCGGGCGGCTACACGGGCATTCTGACCTCGCCGCAGTTTGGGCAGGCAAGCAGCGTCAACACGGGATTCGGCGGCGGAAGGGGCGGCTTCGGCTCGACGGCGAACAATCGCCGGCTGGAGATGTCGCTGCGCTTCAACTTCTGACGGCAACAGCGGGGCGGGGCGCGGTATTCTGGTTCCACCATGAAGCCGCGCATTCCCGAGCCGCTGCCCGAGTATCTCGGGTTCCTTTCGCCGTACGCCCCTTCGATCGTTCAACTGGCCCTGGCGACACGCGCGCTGGTGCTGGAGGAAGCGGAGGGCGCGCACGAGCTGATCTACGATGCCTACAACGCGGTAGCGTCGGGGTACTCGTTTACGGGTCGCCCGAGCGAGGCCTGCCTGCACGTCGCGGTGTACGCGCGATGGGTGAACCTGGGCTTCAATTTCGGATCGAAGATTCCCGATCCGGACGGCCTGCTCCAGGGCAGCGGCCAATGGGTGCGGCACATTCGCATCACGGCGCCCGAGGATCTGCGGAATCCGGCGGTACGGTCGCTGATCCGCGCCGCGGTGGAACGGGCCGAACGGCCCGCCAGGGCTGCCGCCGCCGGGGAAAGCGTAGTGCGCGCGGTGTATCCGAAGCGGCGGCGTCCGGCGGCGCGATGAGGCGGCCAGTTGCAACTCCCGGCGCAATCGGTGAGAGTTGACATTTGGGCGCCCTGACCGCACGCGTGCCGGGCCTGCGATGGTGGATCGCCGGCCTGATCTTCCTGGCGACGCTGATCAATTTCATCAACCGGCTGACGGTTTCCGTGCTGGCGCCGGTGATCACCGCGCAACTGCGCCTCAACAACACCGAATTCGCCGGAATCACCACCTCGTTTCTGGTGGCCTACACCATCAGCCAGGGGCTGTCGGGGAGGCTGTACGATCGCATCGGCACGAAGCGCGGGTTTACGGTTTCGATCGTGGTGTGGTCCTTGGCATCGATGGGGCATGCCTTCGCGCGCGGCCTGGTGGAGTTGAATTGCCTGCGCTTCGTGCTCGGGCTGGGGGAGGCCGGCAACTGGCCCGGGGCGGCGAAGGTGATCGCGCAGTGGTTTCCGGCGCGCGAGCGGGCGTTGGGGATGGCGATCTTCAACAGCGGGCCATCGATCGGATCGGTGGTCTCGCCGCCGCTCATCGTCGGGCTCCAGGTAATCTTCGGATGGCAGGCGACGTTTCTGGTGGTGGGCGCGCTGGGCTTCGGGTGGCTGCTGCTCTGGCTGAGATACTACGAGACGCCCGACCGGCATCCGCGGATCACAAAGGAAGAACTGGCGCTGATTGGCGAGGGCAGGACCCGGAAGGCGCCGCGGCGCATCGGCTGGCGGGAATTGTTGCGTCATCGCGAGGTGTGGGCCATCGTGGTGTCCCGCTTCTTCGCCGACCCGGTATGGTGGCTCTACATCACCTGGCTGCCGAAGTACCTATACGACGTGCGCGGATTCAGCCTGACGCGGATCGGGCTGTTCGCATGGCTGCCCTTCGTGGCGGCGGACGCCGGCAGCCTGGCGGGGGGATGGGCATCGGGCCACCTGATGGGGCGCGGGTGGAGTGCCAATCGCGCGAGGAAGACGGTGATTGTGGCGGGAATGGCGTTCATGTCGGTGGGCGCGGCCGCCGCCGTGGCCGACAGCGCCATGGCCGCGCTGGCGCTGATCGCGATGGTATTGTTCGGGTTCCAGAGCTGGATCAACAATGTGCAGACCATGCCCAGCGACTATTTCCCGGAAGCGGCGGTGGGCTCGGTGACGGGCCTGGGCGGCACCGGAGCGGGCATCGGCGCGATTTTGTTTACGCAGGCGACGGGGATGGTCGTGGATCGCGTCCACTCCTACACGCCGGTGCTGGTGACGGCGGGGCTGCTGCCGGTGCTGGGAACGATAGCGCTGTTTGCGCTGGGCGGCACGATCCGCCGCATATCCATGGAAGACGAAGGAGCATGATGCAGAACTATCTCGATCTGACAGGCAGGAACGCACTGGTGACGGGAGCGTCATCGGGCATCGGCGCGGCAACGGCAGCGGTGCTGGCGGAACTGGGTGCGGCCGTGGCGATAGGCTACTTTCAGAACGAAAAGGGTGCGGGCGAGGCGCGCGGGCGCATCGCGGCGTCCGGCGGCCGGGCCGTCGCCATCCGCGCAGACGTACGCAAGGCCGCGGAGGCGCGGGCCCTGGTCCAGCGGGCCGCCGACGAACTTGGGCCGATCGACATCCTGGTCAACAATGCGGGATCGCTGGTGAAACGGACGCCGCTTCGCGAGATCACCGAAGCGGGCTGGGATGACATCATGGACCTGAACCTGAAAAGCGCGCTGATGTGCGCGCAGGCCGCGGCTCCCTCCATGATCGAGCGGCGCACGGGCGCAATTGTAAACGTCGTTTCGATTGCGGGGCGGAACGGCGGCGGCCCGGGTGCGGGCGCGTATTCCACCGCCAAGGGGGCCATGATCACGTTCACCAAGTCCCTCGCCAAGGAACTGGCGCCCCACGGCATTCGGGTGAATGCCGTTTCGCCCGGCGTGATCGACACGCCATTCCACGAGGTGTTCTCGACGCCCGAGATGATTCAGAATTTCGTGAAGAGCGTGCCGCTGGGCCGCGTCGGCCGCTCCGAGGAATGCGCCAGGGTGATCGCCTTCCTGGTTTCCGATGCCGCCAGCTACGTGGTGGGTGAGACGATCGAGGTGAATGGCGGACAGTTGATGCTGTAACAGGGGTAAACACGCAGGGGCGTTATCGGTCCGGCCGGGAATAAGACCGCCCTGTCAGCGGATAATGCAGTATGCGGATTGGTGTGATCTGGGTGGCGTTGCTGGCGGCCGCGGGCGCGGCCGCGGAGGGCTCGCTCCAGCCGGTGCTGGTGGAACTCTTCACCTCGGAGGGGTGCTCGAGCTGTCCGCCGGCGGATGCGCTGCTGGAGCGACTCGACCGGCAACAGGTTGTTCCGGACGTGCCGGTGATCGTGTTGAGTGAACATGTGGACTATTGGAACCACCTGGGGTGGAGCGATCCCTGGTCTTCGCGTTTGTTCAGCAACCGGCAGGAGGCATACGCCCGGCTGTTCGGCACATCCGGCCCATACACGCCGCAGATGGTGGTGGACGGTGCCGCCGAGTTCGTCGGCAGCGACGGGCAGGCGGCGGTCGCGGCCATACGGGCGGCGGCAAAGAAGCACAAACTCGGGGTAAGGCTTACCGCGGCGGACGGGGCCATCCGCGTGGAAGTTGAACCCGCGGCGGACGGCAAGAGTCACAAAGGTACGGTCTACGTGGCGGTCGCCGAGGATGCCGGCACCTCCAACGTACTCCGTGGCGAGAATCGCGGGCGGACGCTACACCACGTGGCGATCGTACGCGAGTTGAAGCCCTTGGGGAGTTTCATCGAGCGCTCCGGCTACCGGGGTGAAACCGCCATGCCGGCGGCCGCGGCAGGCGTCGCGCGGCGGGTGGTGGCTTTCGTCCAGGAGGCAGGCGGCGGAAGAGTGTGGGGCGCGGCGGAAGTGCCGGTACCGTAGAATCGAAAAGAGGGGGAAGAAGACCCCCGCGCGATTCGCACGCGAACCAGGTGACAGTGACGGGCACGGGGAACGACAGGACCAACACCATTCAGGTTGACGGATCGAAGCGATGAAATAGGTGCGTGGCGACGATGAGGGAAAGCGAAGCGCCGGCGGCCGAGTTCTACTGCCCGGCGTGCGGCGTGCCGGTGACGGACCCGCTGGTGTGCGGGGATTGCCACGCATTGATCTGCCGGCGCTGCGGCACGCCGCTGGAACGGATCGATGAGCTGGGGATGGGGTGAGGTGTCCGGGCGCTTCGCACCTTCATGCACGTCGCAGGTATCGCAGCGTATTCCGATGGGCAAACGCCATCACCGAACCCTGCGGATTGACGCCAGGGGCGTCACACAGAATCGACGCATCGTGGACCGAAAGGCCGGGCGTATCCCAGATACGACCCCAGGAATCCACCGCAGCGACCTCCCGGCGCTCGCCCATCGGGCATGAGGAGAAGACGTGAAGCGTCATCAGGTTGGTTCGAGAGACGGGCACCATCGACGGAATCTTCTTCAGATCGTCCGGTGTTCGCAGACTGCCACGGTTGCCAATGGCCGGGAACAACTCCACCGCACCTGCCTCGAACAGCAGCCGGCAAATCTTGCGCATGCCATCGGCCAAATCGAGCAGGTCCCGGGGCTCCACCTGATACCGGATCAACGGGTCTGCCGTGAGCGCCAACTCTCTCACTTTGCCGGTCGGGGCACCAGTCACCGCGACATAATACACGGCAGCATGTTTCCAGCGCCGCAACACCCGGTCGGCGTCCTCCGGGTAATCGAGCATGGCCAGTGCGAGGTGTGGCAGCGATGAAATCGAGCATCCGAAACTGATTCGCGGTCCAAATTCCCTGACCTGGTGGAACGGAACCCCGAGCCCCGGATAGTTCACCTCGTCATCGAATAAAGCGACAACCTTGATGGTGGGATGCATGGCCAGCGAGTTACCGATGTTTCGACGGATCCCCGCGCGCCGCAGGAGCAGGGGTGATTGCACCGCCCCACCGCAAACGAAAACATGTCCCGCATGAATGGTCAAAGGCCGCCCGTTTTCGAGCGCAGTCGCTACCCAGCGATCACCCTTGCGGTCCAACCGAGCCAGACGCGTCGAGGAGTAGATTCGCCCGCCCGCCTCCCGGAAACGCCGGGTCCATGTACTCGCCATGGTGGTGCGAGCGGCCACAGGCGATCCATCCGGGTGCCGCAGGGTGGTGGAATACCGGACCCAACGGGGCACCTCCATACAGTTCCAGCCCAAAGCGACCGAGCCCTGCTGCAATTTTCGTGAGGCCAAGGGAATCGGCCCGGGAGAGGTGCGCACCGAAATAGATGCCTCGACGGCCTCGAAGTGAGGACGCATTTCTTCGGCGCTCGCCGCGAGCAATCCGTAAGTTTTGCCCCAGCGGTCGAGCGCCTCGGCGGGGGTGCGGTGGTAGAGCGCGCTATTGATTTGGCTCCCGCCGCCCACGCAACACGCTTCGGCGTACACGATCTTCGGCTTGCCGAAACACGGATTCAACCCACGATTCCGGTAGCACCGCGCCATTTCGTCCGTCGAAAACGGGGCCGGTGGCTGTGGCCCGGGATCGGAGCCCTCCTCCACGACGATGACGTCGCTTCCGGCTTCGGCAAGCAGTCCCGCGGTAACCGATCCCCCCGGACCCGAACCTACCACGAGGTCCTCACAGGTCAAACGCATTTGGAAGTCGCCAGTGCGAAGGCACCTGCTTCGTCCGCAGGTGCGCGATCGGCCGCCGAGTAGATAGCCAGTGTGGCGAGTACTTCAAAGAAGCGGACAAAATCGCGCAGGTACGACAGGCGGTGAATACGCCAACGCCGCCACTGGGCAGTGCGCGCGCTCTCTCGATTCCCGTAAAATAGCCGGCCACCATAGAACAGCCCACTCACCGCAAATAGCACGGTGAGCACTTTGATGCCGAAGGACAGCCCTCGCGGCAATGCCTTGACCCAGGAAAGCACGAAGCCGAACACCTGTTCACACGATGGCGGTCCGATTAAGGGCAAAGAGGCGGTCTGAGCATGACAGATGGTGCCGCAAATGGCCTCAACTGTACATAGAAAAACATTTTGAAGACCCTTACGATTCATGGTAAGCGAGACATATAGTATTCTGCGCTCACCGGAAATTTACAAGGGGTATGCGAAAATGCGCGGGCCGCTGGCAACTCGGATCGTCATTCTATTCACGATTCTGCTTCTCACGGGTCTTCAGGCGGCGCTCCATCGGATACGGGGCGAGCCAACGGAGCAGTTGCGGCCGAAAACGGACGAACCGAACCATTTCGTGACCGGCCTGATGATTCGTGACTATGTGACTCAGGGGTTTCCCGCGAACCCGGTCGCATTCGCCAAGGCGTACTATCTGCACTATCCCAAGGTATCTTTTGGCTCCTGGCCCCCCCTCTTTCACATATTTCTCGGTGGCTGGATGGTGCCGTTTCCCGCAACGCGCGGTTCGGCCTTGCTATTCGAAGACGCTTTGACGGCCGCCCTGGCCGTGGCCGCCGGTCTGATCGCTCGCCGAAGTTTGCCGCTCCCATCGGCTGTCGCGGTCGGAGCCGCGGTCTGGATCTCGCCGGTCACGCAGGCCCTGGATGGCTTTATTCAGGCGGATACGCAGTACGCTCTCCTATCGCTGGTTTGCACGTACGCCTTCGTGGCCTATCTCGACAAACCCAATCGTCGGCGCGCGCTGTGGTTCGGGCTCGCCCTGTTCGGGTCGGTGATGACCAAGAACAACGCGATGTTCCTGGCGATCAGTCTCCCGTTGACAGTATTGCTCACAAGGTCGCTTTCCGTTCTTCGGCGATGGGACATATGGATGGCTACAATGCCCGCCGTCCTGGCGTTCGGAGTGTGGCAATACCTGACGTTGCCCTTTGTCGAGAACAATATGAAGGGGGTGACCGCCGAATCCATTCCAGGCATTGCGTTCTTCTACTACGTTCGTCAACTGGCAACGCTGGCGTGGATCGGCCTATTGCCCTTGGTCATTTGGGCGGTCTACCGCCACGTTTACCTGCCGCTGATTCGCCACGGAAGGGTAAGTTATCTGGACGCTGCGCTATTTGGACTCCTGGTGGGTCCGTGCTTGTTCCACTCCATGCTGCCGCACGATGTCAATCAGCGGTACCTGCTTCCCAGCCTCCCGCCTTTGCTGATTTTTGCGATGCGTGGTTTGCTCGAAATGCTCTCAATACCCGTGATCGTGCGGATCCCGCAAGCCGCCAGGCTGCTACTGGCCGCCGCCGTAGTCGTGCTTCCGGCCGCCGCCAGCCCGGTTCCGGTGGCTCTTCCGTTCGAATATGACATGGTTGCGTCGCGATTGATCGGCGCCTACCCGAAGGAGATTGCACCCGCATTCCTGATCTCGGCATCGTTTGACGGTGAAGCTCTGTTTGTCGGTGAAATGGCGCTTCACGAGCGGCGACTGGGGCATTGGGTTCTGCGCGCCAGCAAGTTGTTGCGGCATAAGGTGGGAGTTCTCAATAGGCAAACCGCGCTGACCACGGCAGCGCCTGCCGAGGTGCTTCAAAGGTTTCGGGATCTGCCGGTGAGCCTCATGGTCATCGCCGAAGACGGCGAACCGGAACAAACCGAGGAGCGCAGCTATCTCGAAGGGATGATTCGCGATCACCCCGATCTGTTCCGCCTCCTGCTCACCGCACCGGTGGGAGGTGGATGCCGCGACGCGCCCTGTACGATTCGGGTTTACGAACTGCAAGGCAACGCCAGCGCCCGCTTCTCTCCCGACAAACTGCCGCAGAATATGCCGCTCTGGAAAAATCTGTAAGCGGTCGCGGGATCGGCTCTGTTGAGCAGCTCGTACTGGACGTGATTTGTGACCGAACGTGTCGTGATTAGGCGGGTTCACACCGCTAGCATCGTTGCGCGCCAGCGTGCATCAGCGTGAACGGTTCATCGGTAGGGAAGCCGAAGCCCCTGGCAATCAGGGGCTTACTGGCAATAGCGATCAGCGCCGAGCACTCGGTCCCAATCCGCATTGACAACTGACAAGCAGGAGGTCCGCAGTTCGAGCCTGCGACCGGCGCCACCTACGGTTGCCGGCCGTGGGGCTTATTGGCGGGAGGTTGCGCCGGTGGCAGTGATCTTGACGTTCTTGAATTCGGCGGTCTCGTCAAATGAGCCGATGCCTACCTTGCCACCGCCAAGACTCAGATCGACCGCCTTCAGCGAGGGCAACGCCTGCCCGTCCACCGTCACATTCACCGTGCCGGATTGGGCATCGTGCATCAGCTTGACGTGATACCAGCGGCCCGTGGCGGCGAAGGCCGCGGGGCCGTTTGGATTGCTGATCCGAACACGCTCACCGCCGAAGACATGGAAGACGCCGTTGTGAACCGGCTGCTTCGTCCCGGTGTCGGTAGACAAATGCGCGTAGTCGAAATGGGCCTCGTCGCGGTAGGCGAAGACGATCATCAGAGAACGGCCGAGCGGCTTCACATCCGCTTCGACGGTGACGCGCACGTAGTCCGTATCCGCCAGCGCGAACTGAATCGGCCGGCGCGGCCCCGGCAGCGGCCCGCGGTTCTGCACGATCCGCAGGACGTCGGCACCGTTTTCCTGCTCGACTTTCCAATCGGCCCCGACACGGACCTGCCACTCGCGTCCGAACACTCGGAGCGTGTCGGCTGCATCGAGCGTCGCAGCCAGCAGCACGAGGACGGCCATCAGCTTCATGCCGTCATGATAACCCACGGCTGGGCCTCGTTCCAGAACGGTTGCGGCTTGCGCGGCATCCACGGCAGGCGGGGGCTGACAACCGATCACTCGATAATCCGGAACGAATAGAGTTTGCCGATGCGTCCCGAACTGGCGGTGGGGTCCGACGATGCGGGAGGCAGCAGACCATATTCGCCAGCGCCGAGATTGGGCAGGACGATTTCGTAGGTCCGCGGCGCGGTCTTCTTGCTTTCAAAAGGGACCAAGTCCCGCGTCTGGCCGCCGGAGACGTGCATGACGCCCCCGGTCACGGTACGAAACTCGCGCGATTCCTTTTGCTCGCGGAGGCGCAGAAGCTGGTACTCGGTGATGGCCACGCCTTCCACCGTATACACGAGCAGTTCCACGGGAGTTTTCAGCTGGTTGGGGCTATGCAGTCCGTTCAGGTGGCCGTTGACATCGCCCTTGACGATGCCCGCGGTGCCGATGGTCTTCAGGACGCCGCCGGTTTTGAAATTGACCACCTCCGGCGGAAGATCGGCCCAGGCGCCGGCCTTCTTGAAATACACCCCCACCTCGGAGACGGGAGCCACCGCGGCCGCGCTCGGTACTGCCGCGGGTGATGCGGCAGCGCCCGCACCGGAGTTCCTGGCCACCATCGCGGCGATGACTTTGTCGCTCACGCCGGCGGTTTTCAGAGCGATCAGGTCATCCACGCCAACGCTATATTTTCCGGGTTGCGATTGGATGGTACTGGTCACAATGTCATCGCTCAGCCCGGCCTTCACCATCTTGATGATGGAATCGTTCGTCAAGGGCTGCTGCGCGATGGCAGGTACCAGAGCGAGTACCAGGCTGAAGACCAAACAGATGCGAATCATGAGGTGAAATCATACACCAGTTGGGCCTGGAGGGCAACCAAAAAACTACAGGATTTTCCCGGGAAGGAAATCGGTGCAGGAGGGCCAGCCCCCGAGCGATGCAATCCGGGGGGGGCCAGTTCGCCTCCGGAGAGCTATCCTATGGGCGTGATCCGGGCGCTGCTCATTTCCACCTACGAACTTGGACGGCAGCCATTCGGGCTGGCCTCGCCCGCGGCGTGGTTGCGTGCGGCGGGCGCGGACGTTACTTGCGTGGACGTGTCGGTGGAAAAACGGATTCACGAGGCGCGGCTGCGGCAAGCCGACCTGATCGCGTTCTATCTGCCGATGCACACCGCGACGCGGATCGCGCTGCCGCTGATCGATGGCGCACGGCGGGTCAACCCGTGTGCGCATGTCTGCGCTTACGGGCTGTACGCTCCGGTGAACGAGGCCCTGTTGCGCAGGCACGGGGTGGCAACGATTCTGGGTGGAGAGTTCGAGCCGGGACTGGTGCGGCTGGTGGAACAGCTTGCCACAACCCGAACGCCGGCGGCGCAAGCGGAGGGGGTGATTTCGCTGGAGAGGCTGACTTTCCGCGTGCCGGACCGGAGCGGGCTGCCGCCGCTTGCAAAGTACGCCCGGCTGAGACTGCCGGACGGAACGCATCGCTTGGTGGGCTATACGGAAGCGAGCCGCGGGTGCAAGCATCTGTGCCGGCACTGTCCGATCGTTCCGGTGTACGAGGGGCGGTTCCGAGTGGTGCAAGCCGATGTCGTGCTGGAGGACATTCGCCGGCAGGTAGCCGCGGGGGCACGGCACATAACTTTCGGCGATCCGGATTTCTGGAATGCGCCGAAACATGCGATGGCGATCGTGCGGCGGCTCGGGGCGGAGTTTCCAGGCGTCAGCTTCGATGTGACGATCAAGGTGGAGCACCTTCTGAAGCATGCCGCCCTACTGGCGGAGTTGCGCGATTGCGGCTGCGCGTTTGTCACCACGGCGGTAGAATCGCTCGACGACCGGGTGCTCGAACAGCTTCGCAAAGGGCACACGCGGGCGGATTTCCTGCGAGTGGCGCAGCAGGCGCGCGAGGCCGGGCTGGTGCTGCGGCCCACATTTGTAGCGTTTACGCCGTGGACGACGATGGAGGGGTACCGGGATCTGCTGGCGACGATCGTCGAGTTGGCGATGATCCCGCAGATAGCGGCGGTGCAACTGTCGATCCGGCTGCTGATTCCGGCCGGGTCGCGGCTGCTGGAGCTGGCCGAAATCCGCGAACTGGTGGGGGCGTTCGATGAAGAGGCTCTGGTATTTCCGTGGAGGCACAGGGATCCGCGGGTAGGCGAGTTGCAGGCGGCGGTGCGCGAGATTGTGGCGTCGGGCGGCGAAGATTGGTTTGCGCGGGTGTGGCGGGCGGCGCACGAGGGGGACGAGCCGCTGCCGGCGGCCATTTGGGCCGGCCCCGCGCGGGTGACGGTTCCGTATTTGACGGAGCCCTGGTATTGTTGAGCGGAGCCCACCGAGGAGCAGTTGGCTCTCATATAAGTAGTTGTAAGCTATTGAAACAAATTCACATAATGAAGATGCTTAAAATTGTGCCGCGAAGAGATGTAAAACTAGACCCTGCGCGATGGTAGCGGCTTTCGCTGCAATGACCATGCAGATGCCGATTTCTCGTTGCTGCTGGAGCACCGAGTAATCGAGAACGCCATACAGACCGACATCGGCCAACGACAGGGCCCGGGAGTGGACACGGGTGTCCCTCGTTCAGCACCACGCCAAACGACCTCCCGACAGGACTTCGCGTGGCCAGGTATTGCCGGACGAATACCTCGTTGACCAGGGCCGAGCCGGGCGGAGTATCGTCGGGACGAAAGTCCCCGCCTTGGAGCAAAGGAATCTTCATCATCGCCCGCCATTCCGGGGAGACGCTGCAGGAGGTCATCCGCATGGATGCCAAGTCCGAGAAAATCGCCCTGTTCCGCTTTGGAGCAATCTCGTCGCTGGTTCTGGAACCGTTGCCGCGCGGCGAACTCACTCGCCGCGCCGAGGAGATTGCTGCCCGCCGCTTCGACATTCCCGATTCCAAACGCACGTCGGTTTCCGTGGACACCTTGCTGGACTGGTCCCTCCGGTACCAGGACCGCGGACAGTCGCGCACCATTACGCCGCAGCTCGCCGATCTGATCGAATGTCTCAAACGCGAGAACCCGCATCGCACCGGCACCACCTTGTTACGGGAGCTGGCTCTCTCGTCCGGCCAGAACACCGCCGGAATCTCGGCTTCCACCCTCTATCGCTTCCTCAAACAGCGTGGCCTTTCCGAACGTCAACTGCTCGCTCCTCCGGCGCACAAGAAGTTCGAAGCCGAACACAGCAATCAGATCTGGCAATCGGACATGCTCTATGGTCCCTATGTCCAGCGCCCCGGCGGCGGCAAGATGCAGGCCCTGCCGCACGCCATCCTGGATGACGCTTGCTCACAGCCTTTCTCCCGGCTACCGGGCCGCGGTCGCCCGCTCGCGAACGAACTCCTGAACGCGCTCACGAATCTGGTCCCGAATCTTGCGGAATGCGGCAAGACGTACCTGCTCGTCGCCGGTAACGGCAGCCGGATCTTCGAAGCTCCAGTGGATGCGCTCAGCGCACCCAGGAAACAGCGGGCAGTTATCGCGCGCATTGTCGCAGACGGTCACCACATAGTCGAACGATTGCCCTGAGAACTCCTCGACCGATTTCGATCGATGACCCGAGATGTCCATACCGATCTCTCTCATCACCGTGATCGCTTCGGGGCGCACCTGGCTTGGCTTCGTCCCCGCGCTCTGCACCTCGTAGCGGTCGCCCCCCTCGCCGCGGAACAGGCCTTCGCCCATTTGGCTCCTGGCCGAGTTCCCAGTACACAGCACAAGTATTCTCTTCATCCGCGCGTCCCCTCCAATTTGTCGCGATCTACGTTACTGCTTCGGCTTTGGCCGTTCCGACCGGGCGAAGCCTTTGCTGCGCTCCTCCTCGTCAAGGTATTCCTGACGCAATCCCTGTGCGAGTTAAAGCAGACCATAGTGGTCGGTCTGCCTGAGATCGTTAGAACCGGGTCAGGCCCGCTGTGGCCGACATGCATCGACCGTCGTCAACACTTCGCCGAACCACCTCCGGTTAATCCAGAGGGCGACGTTGACTAGAGAGATCAGGACCGGCACCTCGACTAGCGGTCCGATTACTGCCGCGAAGGCAGCGCCGTGGTGGATTCCGAACGTGGCGATCGCGACCGCAATGGCCAGTTCGAAATTGTTGGATGCGGCCGTGAACGAGAGTGTTGTGGCCTCGGCATACCGGGCGCCCACCTTCTTGCTCATCCAAAACGAGGTGAAGAACATCAGCACGAAGTAGATCGTCAACGGGATGGCCACTCGGACCACATCAAAAGGCAGTTGAACGATCATTTCGCCCTTCAGACTAAACATCACCACGATCGTGAACAGGAGCGAGATCAGCGTGATCGGGCTGATTTTGGGGATGAACCGCTTCTCATACCATTCGCGCCCCTTAGCTTTGAGCATGACAAATCGCGTGATCATTCCAGCGAGGAACGGGATGCCAAGGTAGATGAAAACGCTCTTGGCGATCTCCCCCATCGAAATGTCCACCTCCACGGCAGTAAGGCCGAGCCAACGCGGAACTGTGGCGAGGAAGAAATAGCAATAGACGGAGAAGAACAGCACCTGAAAAATGGAGTTGAACGCCACCAGGCCCGCCGCATACTCGCGGTCGCCACGCGCCAGATCGTTCCAGACAATCACCATCGCGATGCAGCGCGCCAAGCCGATCAGAATCAGCCCCGTCATGTACTCCGGTTTGTCACGGAGCAGCAGAACCGCCAACGCAAACATAAGGATCGGGCCGACCACCCAATTCAGGATCAGCGACAACAGCAGCACCCGGCGGTGCTGGAATACACGCCCCATCTCCTCGTACTTCACCTTCGCAAGCGGCGGGTACATCATGAGGATCAGGCCGATCGCGATCGGTATGGACGTGGTTCCGACGCTGAACCGGTCCAGAAACGGCACCACGCCTGGCACCGCATACCCGAGCCCAACGCCGAACGCCATTGCGGCGAAGATCCACAGCGTAAGAAAGCGGTCGAGGAAAGAGAGCCCGGGACTTGCTGCATTCTCCATTTGGATCAGCCTTTCAGAGCTTCCGCGCGCATTTGTGAGCTGGCCACGAGTTCTCGAAGCCGGTCGGGCCCGATAGGAGCTTCGGCCTTCCAGGGGACAACCGCAAAGCGCTCTGCAAGGCGATCCCGAACCTCGGCAACATACGCTTCTTCCCGCGATCCGCGTTCGACAAGGACCGGGTCCCGGAAGCCGTCTCCCGCGAAGCTCTGGTTAATCACCCAGGCGTACGATTCGATTCCCGCTCCCATGCTAACCACTACGCCATCGAGCAAGATGAGGGGAAGGCACTCGTTCCCGTGCTGCCGTAACGATCCTTTAACGACCTCGTTCGCCGCAAATGCCTGCGGCTGCTGTGCCAGGTTATACCGCTCAACGGCAACGCGCTGGTTCGCCAACCAATGCAGGTCGGCAGCAAACCGAACCAGAGCCGGGTCGATATTGGGACCGCAGACACCGGTTGAGCAGCACATCGGGGGATCGAAAATCTCTACGTTTTTCATGCTCTATTCCTCCCGCAATCGTCTGGTAACGATGGACAAGTCGAGTGATGCACTCAGATGATCGCCACCAGCGCCTTCAGCTTCCGAAGGGTCTCGTTGTTGATGCAATATCCCACTCGTGGTCCGTCCTGACTACTTCGAACCAGACCGGCTTCCTTCATGATTCTGAGGTGCTCCGAAACAGTCGACTGGGCCAAAGGCAATTCATCCACGATTTGACTGCAAACGCGGGCCTCTTTCCGCGACAGCATGCGGAGGATGCGGACGCGAGCCGGGTGCCCGATGGCTTTTGCCAGTTTCGCCAGTTCATCGTCGGCTTCCGGGCCTTCCAGGCCGGCAAACGTGCTCGGTGCGCTCGGCTCTGGCGGCGGACAGCAGACCGGATCGTTTTGTGAGTCGTTTGACATAGTGAATCGTCGATCAACGATACCATGGCCGCAGCAGTCCGTCAAGAGCTGCCGGTGTGCTGGCCGATGACGAACTAACCACGCAATTGGTAACCTTGATGTTCTCCGAGGGTCCCGCCCGCTTCCCGTTCCGTCCGCCCGGAAGCCCTTCTCGAGATCGGAATGGATGTGCACGCCGCGGATGAACACCCGGTCGCAGTCGTTCAGCCGGACATAATCAGAGCGGGGAATGAATCACCGTGATCCCTCAGCCGCACATCGGTAGAATCGCTGAGGATCAACATGTACGCCTGCAGGCTCGTGCGGTAGTACCGGCCCATGTCCACGCACTGAAGACCAATGTGAACCTGCATGTGGAAGGCGGGGCGACGCTTCTTCTCAGCCAGAATCCGGCCGACTTCGGCAACCACCGGAGCATGATTTATGCCGAGGGCGCCCACAACATCGCGGTGACCGGGCGAGGGACGCTGTACGGAGTCGTCCAGTACGAGTACGCCCCAGCCAGAGGGCCGGACCCACAGATTGCAAAGGAAGTTGAACTCGAGCGCCAGGCGGTTCAATCGCGCCGGTGGTGTACTGCCCCGGGGGGACGTATACCACGCCACCGCCTGCCCGGAAACAGGCCTCCACCGCATCCCGTATGGCCTTCGTCGCATTGTCCGCCTGCTTGCCGGTGGCGCCGAATTGCCGGACATCAAAAATGTTGCCTGGCGCGGGGGCCGACTGGCTTGGAAGGGCGAGCGCAGCGCCAATCAGCAGAGCGATTCCTGCAAGCTTTTGTCGCATGTCTACGGGAGTCCAATCGTAGGTCTGAAGAACCAGACTATGCCCCCGGTCACTCCGGACTGCGAGCTTTCGGCCCGAATGACCGTGACAAACCGGGCTGTCACGGTGAACAGATAACGTTTCTAATGTGTGAAATCATAAGCAGAATGGCCGGTAACCGCTGTCTCCTTGCGCGACACGCCCTACCGGCACACAATCGGAACCATTCCCGGACTCGCAAGGGAAGACAGGAGGTTCTACCGTATGAAGAATGCGCTGATTGTGTCGCTGCTACTGGTGTTGGCCGCCCCCTCTCTGTGGCCGCAGGCGAGTACAAGTTCGCTCAGCGGGACCGTTCGCGACCAGAGTGGTGCCGTAATCCCGAATGTGACCGTCACCCTTGAAAACACCGGCACCAACGTGGTGCTCAATACCAAAACGAATGATTCCGGGGTCTATTTCTTCCCCGCCACGATTGCCGGTACCTACCGGGTGTCCGTCAGCGCCAGCGGAATGGAACGTTACCTGGCCAATCTTACGGTCCGCGCGGCTGAGAACGTCGTCGTCGATCCCGTGCTCAAACCAGGTTCGACGGCGACAACTATCGATGTCACCGAGGCCACCCCCATCGTGGTGGTGGAAAACGCCGTCGTCTCCAACACCGTGGAGCACGCTCGGATCGAGCAGCTTCCTGTGAACGGCCGCATGCTGAATACCTTCCAGACGCTCTTGCCGGGCGCGGAGGGTAGCGGCGGCACCGCGGGATTCCGCCTCTTTGGCCAGCCGGCCCAGGCTGAGGAGTGGATCGTGGACGGTGCCGTGGTGACCGACCGCCGGTGGAATATGTCGCTCTACAGCCAGGCTCCCGGTGTCGGCTCCGTGCAGGAGTTCACAGTCCTCGCCGATGCCGTCAGCGCGAAGTACACGCGGCCCGTCAATGTCGTGGTCTCCACCAAGAGCGGAACGGACCAGTTCCATGGCACCGCTTACGAGACCATCCGCAACAGCGCCATCGGCGTGGCCCGCCGCCGTCAGGATACCTTTGTGAAAGCGCCCCACCTGGTGCGCAACGAGTTCGGATTCAATGCCGGCGGACCGCTGATCATCCCGAAGATCTTCAACGGCCGGAAACGCGTCTTCTGGTTCTTCAATTACGAGGCCCTGCGGCAGGCGCAGAAGAGCACCATTAATTACAATCTGCCAACCGAAGCCATGCGCCGCGGCGACTTCAGCGATCTGCGCGATTCGCAGAACCGTCTGCAAGTGCTCTATGACCCCTGGTCCACCGGTCCCGCTCCGAACTATGTGCGCACCCCGTTCAACGGCAACGTGATCTCCATCGACCGGATCAGCCCCACCGCCAAGTACCTCTACGGCATCACTCCTGTGCCGAACACCGCCGCCAATCCGATGGTTGACTTCAACTGGTACGGGCAGTCTACCCAGTTCAACCGCCACTCTTCCATCGTCGGCCGGGTGGATCCCCGTATCTCAGATCACGACTTGGCTTACGCGCGGTTCACGGTGATCCGCAATCCCGAGTTCTACAATTCCGGACTCCCCGCCCTGAACGGCGCGGCCGGCGCCAAGACGGTCATCGATAGCGATAAGAGCGCAGCCTTGTCCTGGACACACATTTTCTCTCCCAGCCTCGTCAACGAATTCCTGGCCAGCGGCCGGTATCGCGTCGGCGGAGGTTACAGCGGCAACAGCACCACCGTCGCTACCGACTGGTTCGGACAGCTCGGGATGCCGAATCCATTCGGCGTCATGGACTGGCCCAATTTTCCATCCGGAACAAACGGGTTGGGCCTGGGCAACTACGGTCTGACCTCGCCGGGCATCGACCGCGCCAACGAGACTTACTTCATCGTCGATGATAACGTGACGAAGCTCCATGGCAAGCACGAATTCCAGTTCGGAGCCCACTGGCGCAAAGACCTCATGAACATCCATCCGAACGACGCGGGGCAGGATTCGTTCGGGTTCAACACCTTGGCCACGTCACTCTACAGCGCCACGGCCTCCACGCCGTCCAACCCCGCCGCCACTCCCCAAACCGGCAGCAACCTGGCCAACATGTTCCTGGGGGTGGGCACCTACCAAGACAGTCTCATCCGCCAGTGGTACTACCTGCGAGGCGGCGAGGCGGCATTGTACTTCCAGGACAACTGGAAGATCACGCCCCGCCTCACTCTCAACCTCGGCCTGCGCTGGGAATACTGGCAGGCCTACCGCGACAAGAACAACATATTGGTGGGGTTCGATCCGTCCAACCACAAAATCGTGTTGGGCACCGATCTGAATACCATGTATCGGGCGGGTGCGAGTGTCCCATCGGTCGTGGCGGCCTACGAGGCATTGGGGCTGGGCTTCGAAAGTTATAGCGATGCCGGGCTCCCGCAGAATCTGGTCAATCCGCGTGACAAAAACTTCGGCCCGCGTCTGGGATTCGCTTACCGTGCGCTGGACGGCCGCAAGGCGTTCGTCATCCGCGGCGGATACAGTCTCTCGTACTTCAACATGGACCAGAACAGCTTTGTGAGCAACATGAATAACAATACCCCGCTCACCGCTACCTTCAACTACAATCCGCTGGATGCGTCCCAGTCGCCCAATGGCCTGCCGAACTACGGCCTGATCTCCACTCCCACCTATGTGACCGGCGTCAACAGCAAGGATGCCATCAGTCTCTCCAATCCGCGCGGGATCACGCGGGGAACGGCCCAAATCAGCTATTTCAGCCCCAATCTGCCGGACTCGCGCATTCACAGTTGGAACCTGACCGTCGAAAAGGAGGTACTGCCCTCGACCGTCGCGCGAGTGCGCTACGTCGGAAGCCACTCGTCCCATCTCAGCCAGTGGAACAGCTACAACCAGCCCACTCCCGACTATATCTATTACGCCACCACCGGGCAGCCCAAGCCGACTGGAGCGTACGCCAACGTAGCGATCCGCCCGTTCGACCAGCAGGTGCTGGGTACCATTCAACGCTACACCAACAGCGGCTTTGGGAATGTGCAGTCCGCCTCCTTCGAACTGGAACACCGTTACAGCAAGGGGTACGCGTATCAGGTCTCCTACGTCCTCACCAACGCCTTGACCACATCGCTATTCGGCACGGTGCCCGCGACCAACCAATTCCTGCCAGGCCTTGTGCCCACGGACTATGACGCCCTGAACAGCTTCCTGAACTACCAGCGCGACACCGGCATTCCCAAGCACCGCGTGAAATGGAACTGGCTGGTCGACCTCCCCTTCGGCCGCGGCAAGGCCGTCGGAAAGAATGCCGGACGCGTGCTCGATAAGTTCATCGGCGGCTGGCAACTGGCCGCCATCGGATCGCTGGGCAGCAGTTACTTCACCCTGCCCACGACCAATTGGAACTTCACCGGCGAGCCGATCCATCAATACGGCTACGACTATCCCATCCAGAACTGCACGTCGGGAACCTGTGTCCCCGGCTATCTCTGGTGGAACGGCTACATCCCCGCCAACCAGATCAACAGCCACGATGCCCAGGGCCGCCCCAACGGCTATGAAGGAGTCCCGGACAATTACAAACCGGCCGTGGCTCCCCTCATCCCGTGGGGCACAACTGCGCTCCCGGCCAACGCTCCCGCCAATACGAATGTGTCGCAATACTGGGACACCAACAACGTTTGGGTGAAGCTGCAGAACGGCTCCAGCCAGATCGTGGGATATAACACGGGGCTCAACCCCTGGAGGAACCAGTACCTGCCCAGCGTGCTGCAATGGAACCAGGATGCCTCCCTCTTTAAGAACGTCCGCTTCAACGAGCGACTCGAGCTCCGCCTCTCGGCGGACTTCTTCAACGTCTTTAACCACCCTGGCAACCCGAATACCGTGGGCGGGGACGGAGTCCTGAACACCCGCAATTCCGGTAACCCGGGGCGCATCGTGCAACTAGGTTTGAGGTTGAACTGGTAATCGAAGCCATGAGTAAATTCATTGTTGGCACGCTCATCCTGCTGACCGGCGCGGTTTGCCTCGTGGCGTACAGGCCCGCAGCGGATACTGCCGGTCCGCTCACCGTGAAGATCGAGGGGCCCGCGCAGATCACGCATACCGGCGCGCCCGAGAACCTGGCCGTGGAGTTGGAAAACTCGGGGGACGCAACACTCAGTGGAACAGTGCGGGTGCACGGGATCGACCGCTGGACCGTGCAGCCAGCCTCGCCCGTGCATTTTTCGGTTGCCGCCAAGGCGACCGCAAAACTCGATTTCACGGTCACCGCGGCGGAAGTCACTTTCAATGCCGACTACCCCATCCACGCGTTCGCGGAATTCGAATGGCAGGGTAGGCAGCAGAAAGCTCACCCGGTCCTGGTCGTGCCGGTGCGCCTCGCCGACCCGCCTCGTCCGCCCGTACAACCACCGGCTGCCAAGCCGCCAAGCCCTGCCACGACCGTCGCACCTCCCTCTGCCCCGCAAGGCAACGGCCGCTCCCTGGGAACCGCGAACGGCTATGAAGTGCGCGTCTGGCCCGGCTCGCACGGCCTGCTCGATAGCATCATCGGATTTCAAAACGGTTCGCAGCGCCTTTACTTCCGAGGATTCCAGGGCCGCGCCATGGGCGCCCCTCTGGAGGATCAGTTCGTGAGCGCGCGCGACGAATCAAGCGAAGCGCGCTACCGCGTCCGCCACCATTTCCAGAGTGGGGCCGGCCCGTTCGACCTCCTGACCGAGACCTGGATCGAGAAGGGTGCGCTGCGAACGCGCTTCTCCGTCGAAAATGCCAAGCCGCAGCCCTGGGTGTATCCGCATCTCGAGGATCTCGCCGTGGGCCCGTGGAGCGACCGCGCGGTGCGCGTCTATGCCGGCGCCGGCAACGTCATGCAGGACCCGAAGGCCTTCCGCCTTCGCTATAACGGCCATTTCCTGTCCACCTCCTATATCGGCCTCGACTTCCCAGGATCCATTTCGATCGTGGAAGGACTCGATGTCCCTCCTGACCACCTGGGTGTCGACCCTGACCTGCAGTCCTACGCGCTGCACGCACCGCACAACCAGATCGTCACCCTCATTCCCGGGAAAAACGCGTGGGCCGTCGCCCGCATGTTCCGCGATCTGAATGCGCCGCACGCCGCCTCGGGCGTAGCGGGTCTGGCGGGCCGCTTCAGTATCGACCTCTGGCGAGGCCGCTATGCCGATACCACCAAGTCTCTCATGCGGGCCTTCCGCTACGGCCTCACCGATAGCGTCGTCATCTGGCACCGTTGGCAGCACAATGGCTACGACTACCGCCTGCCCGATATCTACCCGCCCAGTGCCGAGTGGGGCACCCCAGAGGAGTTCCAGAACCTCGTGGCCGCCTGCAAGGAGGCCGGCGCGTTGTTTGCGCCGCACGACAACTACGTGGATTTCTACCCCGATTCCGAAGGCTTCAGCTACGACAACATGGCGTTCACGGCCGATCGCAAGCCGCAGACGGCATTCCTGAACCGTGGCGCCGGCGCCCAGTCGTATCATCCCCGTTCCGACCGCGTACTGTCGTTTGTCCAACGAAACCTCAAACTCATCAAAGCGGGATTCGCGCCCAACGCCTACTTCATCGACGTTTGGTCGTCCGAGCCGCCATACGACTACTACACCTCGGACGGCCAGTTCTTCGACCGCATCTCCACGCGCGACGTGTGGCGCCAGTCCTTCGCCTGGATTCGCGACTACCTGGGCGGCGCGCCGCAGATTTCCGAGGCCGGAGCCGACCAGTACATCGGTTGGCTGGATGGCGGCGCGGGAGCCAATATGCGCGCCGAAGGCGGCCCCGAACGCAGCAACGTCTGGCACATCGAGACCAGCGACACCGAACGCGTACCGTGGTTCGACAATGTCTACCACGACGTCTTCGTTCTTCAGGGGGAGGGCTATCCCGGCCGCTACAATTCCGGCCAGGACGGGCGCACCCACGGCATGACCAGCGACGACTACATCAGCGCCGAGGTCATGACCGGCCACCCCGCCATGGTGTGGGATGCCTTCAGCCGCGATACCGTCCGCAAATACTGGCTGCTCCATGACCTTATGCGCGGCCTCGCCCTTCGCCGCATGGAGGACTTCGCGTTTTCCGCCGGCAATCTGCATCGCCAGGTAATCCGGTGGCAGAACGGCGGCCGTGTCTGGGTCAACCGCGGAAGCGACGACTGGAGCGCCGAAGAACACAAACTCCCGCAGTACGGTTTCTACGCCCGGATTCCCGGAGACCAGCCTCTGGAAGCCGCCCTCGAGCGCCACGACGGCCTGATTGTCGAGTGGGCGAAATCGCCTGCGATGCTCTATGTGAATGCCCGCCCGGTGGTGCCGGAACCACAGTCTGGCCGTGGCGGCCGCCGCCAGGAGCAGGCTCCCGATCCCCGGATTCCGCGCATGAACCCGGATGGCCGTGTCCTGACCTTCGGCGCCCTTTCCACCAATGGAGGCTTCCGCCTCAGCCGCACCGCGGGCGGCATCCAACTGACTCCTCTTCCGGACAGCCCTGCGTTCACCGTGAACATCCGTTGGCAGGACCTGCCATGGAAAGTGCGCGAGCCGAAGGAAGCGGAAGCATTGGACGAGAACGGCACCGTGTTGCGCCGCATCGCACTCGAAAAGAGCGGCTCCGAAATCCATCTCACGACCGACCCGGAGGTGTTCGCCTATCGCTTCTGAGGACGGGTCTTTCGCACGCCATCGGCGTGAGACGGCAGGTGCGTCAATTCTCCGGCGTCACTTCGATGGCGTTGACAATCGCGTAGTTCACCAGGGGTACAAAGGAAAGCACCAGTTTGCCCTGTGCGTTGGCTGCGAGGCCCGTGAAGGTCTTGTCCACCGCCCGGTTTTGGCCGCCAGCCTCGGCGAACACATCGAAATTGCGCAGTAGCGCTACCCCGTTGCAGTACACGTCGAACACCCTTTGGCCGGCCCGGAAGGGACCCGGATAGGTCTCGGCGAACCGCAAGGTCACCCGATAATGCCCGGGAGCGGCAGGGATGGCGTAATCGAAGTGTCCCCACCGTTCCGTGCCGTATAGCTCCGGGTCCGCCGTGTTCTCCACCTCCGAACCTCGCCGTGTCGTACGGCCACCCAGAGAATAGACGTCGGACCGCCACAGGTCTCCGTGGCTGTCAATCACGGGGTCCTGCGCCGCCACAATGCGCACCGGGCGCATCCTGCCGGGCGTGCCGGGCAGGATCTCGATTCCCGTGACGTGCGCCTTGTTCATGAAGGACGCGAATTTCAGATGGAGTTGTCCATCGGCTGCCGGCGACACGTCCTTGAACACGCGCTCGTCCGCGATGTTGGGTCCAAATGCATCCGAGACCACGTCGAAGGCACGCAGCAGTTGCGCGCCGTTCAGATAGATGTGGAAACGGCTGGTCTGCTCGCCACCCGAATCGAGGTCGGTCTCTTCGCTGACCGCTTCCACAAAATAGAGGTGCAACTCGTAAACGCCGGGCTTCAAGGGAATATCGTATTGGAAGTCCCCTACGCGCGCCGTCCGGTAGAATTCCTGGGATCGCGTGCGATAGATGCGACGGAAACGGTGCGTCGCCATGGTGCCCCCAGTGAAATAGCGGTCGCTCTCCCATACACGGCCCTGGCTGTCGATGAACTTAGGGCCTTGAATACCCGCACGGATCCGGATCGCTTCGTCGGTGCCTTCGGGTAGACTGGCTGCCGCCGCGGCTGCACTTGGCGCGGTGTGCGGCGCGGCATGGAACACGCCCCTGGAAAGCGCCACAAGTCCCGTGGCTGCCAGCAACCCCGCTCCCAGCGCCACCCGCCGGCCCGTACGCCTGCGCCCGGAAGTTGCCATTGCTGGAATAGGGTCGGCCGGCGGCGGCGGCTCCGGCGCCTGCTCTACTTTCACGAACTGAGGAAGGTACCCACTCTCGCTGAGGCGGATCTGCACCGCGTGATTCACCCCCTCCTGCTCGTAATACTCGCGCAGGCGTTTCCGCAGACGCGACGCTTCCACCCGCACGATGGTGTCGGCGCCGGAATGGAAGTCCTCCGGCCGCCCCAGCGCATCCACCGCGATATTGTATTCCTTGATGCTCGCGCTGGCTCCCTCGAAATGCTTCTCGCAGATGTACGACAGGATGCGCGAGAGCGCCGGCGCGCGCCGGAAGTAACGGGAGGCGAGCACCGCTGCAAGCTCCGCCCGCTCTGCTTCTTGATTTGCCCCGTTCATAACATATTATGTTACTCGCCTCGGGCTATTCTTACCAGCCAAAAGTCACGGCGAATGGAGGCGACTCCCCACATCTGCCGGGCTACTTTTACGGGTAGAAGCGGCAAAAACATCATACCATATCATGGTTACCTCGGCAGCAACATGCTGGCCGCCATCAGAGCATACGCTTCCTGGGGCTACTTCGATTTCGGCATCGGCTCCGTCTGCTCTTGGTTTTTGCCCCCCAAAAAAGCCCCCTCGGAGCGCCGCGAAGCGCCCAATGAGGGGGCATGAGAACCAGACTATGGTCAGTTGAGTTCGGATAGCGTGGCTTTGGCGTCCAGGTGATCGGGTCTGGCCTGCAGCGCCAGATTCAGCTCCCGCGCGCTCTTCCCCTTATCTCCCAACGCCCGGTAAGCGGCCCCGAGCAGGTAGTGAGCCGTGGCTTCCACGTCCCGCGACGACCACGGTGCCGCGCGCCGTCCCGCGCCTGCCGATGTTCCGGCCTCCGGATCTTCGAGCGCCTTCCGCGCCTGCTCCATCAGCCTCTCGAACGCCGCCTTGGCCTGTTCGCTCTGTCCCAGCTTGGCCATGCACAGCGCCTGGTAATAATTTTGCGGATTCAACGCGTTGCCCATGCCGCCCCGCCGTGGACCTCGGCGGCCCGAGGCGCTGCCTTCGGTCCACGATTCCTTCGCCTTGGCCGCGTTCCCCAGCCCTTCGTAGGCAACTCCGGTCCAGTAGGCCACCTCCGTGCTCCGGTCCACTGCTCCCGCCCTGCCCGTCGGCAGGCTCGGAGGCACCGCGAACGCCTTCTCGAAGTTTTCCAACGCCTGCTGGTACCGTTTCGCCTGCAACTCGTTCCGGCCGCGGAGCAGATACGCATCCGTCCAGTGATCGGCGATATTGAGGCCCGCGCCTTCTGCAATCGCAAATGGCCGCTCCGTGATCAGCTTGATCGCTTCATCATACTGGCCAGTCGCGATCTTGAGCACGATCACCCGGTTCATCGAATCGTCGCGCCCGCTTACTACCGGCATGTTCTTCTCCAGCAGCGCCAGCCGCTTGTCGAGCGGAGCGCCGGTCTGCTCGTACAGTTCATCCAGTTCGGTGAAGTGCATGGCGTACTTGTGCTCGAGCGAAACGGCCTTTTCCAGTTCCGCAATCGCGCGGCTGGGGTCGGCTGCCGGCTTCTGGTGCATGTAGGCCGTGGCCAGGTTCCGGTGCACGATCGCGAACGAAGGATCGAGCGCCACCGCACTCTCCCACAGTTTCGTCGCCTCCTCGGGCTGCCAGTCATACAACACGTTTCCCAGGTAGTAGGGCGCCCGCTCGTCCCGCGGGTTGGCCTGAATGGCCTCGCGCAGCACGTCGATGGCTTCACTTTGGAACGGGAACACGTACTCCGGCGACGCCTTCCGCGCCAGCGTATAGTATTCCGCGGCCTTCTGCTGGTCCGACATCTTCGCCGCAAACGTTGCCAGGTAGTAGTACACCATCGCGTTGATTCTGGCTTTATCGGGAGCCGCCGTCACCATCTGCGAGAGCACCTCCGCGCCATCCTGCCAAAGACCAGCATCGAAATATTCGGCCGCCGTCTCCTGCGCCGTGATCTGGTGCTGACTCATGTTCGCCACCATTGTCTTCGCGGCCTCCGGCGACTTGTTCGCCAGCCACCGCTCGGCCATGCTCCGCACATCCAGCGGGTCGGCCCGATGCGCCGTCGCCAGCACTTCGAGCGCCTCCTTCGGCCGCCTCTCGTGCCGCAGCAGCGCGGCTTTCAGGTTCTGCGCGCGAATGTTCAGCGCGTTGGCGTCAATCGAATGGTCCACCAGTTCCAGCGCCGTCGCGTAATCGCCGCGCGCCGCCGCAATCTCCGCCAACGAATAGTAGCTGGCCGCGCGCCACGCCATGCTCCAAGTCGCCTTGAACAGGTGCTTGTACGCTTCGTCGCTCTTGCCCTCAGCCTTCAGCGTGGCCCCCAGGTAGTAGAATGCCTCGCCATCCTTGGGGCTGGTGTATTTGTCCGTGAGGCGCTCGAGCGCCTTTCGCAAATACTGCTCGGCTTCGGCGTAGCGCGCCTTGCGATAAGCCGTAATCCCGAACGCCGTGTTCACCCGCACATCGCCCGGATCGCGCCGCAGTGCTTCATTCCAGTAAGGATCCGGCTCCTGCGCGGGCGTGTGGAACTGTTGAATTCGCAGCCCCGTCAGATACAGTTCCTCGTTGGTCTTGAGCTGCTCGGGGGGCAGGTACGCCTCCACCGGTTTCGGCATCGGCTCTGGCTTCAACCGAACCGGCGAATACGATACCAGCTCCTTCTCCCCATCCCATAGCGACGCCACCACGTCGTGCTCGTCCACGCCGGCAGGCAGCGGGACCTGCTTCACATAAGGATTGCCGGGAGTGACAGCGATCTTATCCTGCAACAGAACCCGGCTGCCTGCCTTTAACATGGCGGTGGCCGCCGCATGGGCGGACGTCGTGTAGAACCCGACCTTGGCACTGCCGTTTGCGATCTCCAGATTCACCGCGGCGTCCAGGTTCGCCTTCTTCAGGCCCCCGATGTCGCGGAATGGGTACCAGCTCATCGAAAATGTCTTAGTCTCGTACGGCTGTAGCCAGCTATAGTCCGGCTGGTTGTCGGAGTACGCGCCCGTCATCAGCTCGATGTACGGCCCGTCCTCATCCGTGAGAGCCTTGTCCCAAATCTTGCCGTTCGCGCCGTTACCCCACGTCCACAGCTTCTTGCCCGGCACAGTGTTGTGATCGGCCACGCTTACGATTCCCGCCTGCTTGCCATGGTCGTAACCCGCAAAGAAGTCGTCATCGTAGTTCCACGCGAAAAACGAGTTGTTGGCGATATGGTTCTTGTACCAGCTCACGTCCACGCCCTTGGTGAAATCGGCGCCGCTATATCGCGAATGCGAAATCGGCCAGTCCGTGAACTGGTTCTTGAAGTGATACGTGGCGTGCTGCGTGCTCGGCGGGAAAAGCACCTGGTAGTTTTCGTTCACACTTACCGCCACGTTGGCAAAGCACAGCATCGTGTTCACCGATGGCGTGCGGTTCACTATGCGCAGCGACGCTTCCAGGTATGCCTTCCCCGGGCGCAGCGTGTACCCTACCGCCCACCGCATGCGGTCGCGGATCTCCAGTTCGCCCACCCAGACCGTTTTGGAACCATCGGCGCGCTCCTCCACGCTGTACTGCACCGGGATGAACGTGGTCGCACGGTGGTGGTGCGGCACGTTCCACTCCACGCCTCCCGAAATCCACGCGCCAATTAGCCCGATCAGCGCCGGCTTGATCACGTGCTGCCGATAAATGAAGTTGTAGTTATTCGTTTTATCGACGCCTTCGAAGATCCGGCCGCCGATCTCCGGCAGGATCCCGATCCGGATGTACTCGTTCTCGATGTACACCATCCGGTACGTCTTGTTCTCCTTTTTTCCCGTCAGGTTGTCGTACATCGGATACGGATAGATCTTTCCCGCCGCCCCTTGGGACTGACGGCCAAAGTGGAACATCGGATTGGGGTCCGGAGGCCCCGCCAGGTACGTCGGAATGACGATCTCCTTCTCCGTCACTTCTACCGAATCGGCGTCGGCCGCGCAGAGAAGGCTTGCAAACACAATCAGTGCTGCGGCGATGCGCGAAGGCTGCCGCAGCCGAAGGAACGAATAAAACATAACTTTCTCCAAATGTTCTGGGGTTCGGGGTGGCAATCCGCGCGGCCGCTCCCCCACGGTCACGGCTCCGAATCGTCGCTGAGTCTGCTGAGCCGCGCGCGTAAGCAAGTGTGCTTTGGCGTCTTCCGCTCCCGGCTAGCGCAAATACCGGCTCTTGCGCATCTCCTCGAGGGTCTTCGCCTCAAACTTCCCCTGCATATGCCGAACGAGATTGACCGCCAGCAGCGAACCTTCGGTGGCGCCGCGAACGGCAATCTTGAAATGCGGGTAATACGGATGTTGTCCCTTGGGTTCCAGAAGAATCAGACCGGCCGCAAACTGCATCTCGAGCGCCCGCGGGTCGCTATCGCCCAACACCCGCAGCGTCCGCGTCACCAGGCTATAGCCGTTCAGATCTCCCAGGAACTCCTTCTTGAGCCATGACGCCTGCCGCATGGCCTCGAACGCGTATCCCAAATCGAACCAGGCCAGCGGATCCACCTTGCCGGCCTCCTCGGCATCGCTCACCCGCACTTTCAAACCGGACAGCACCTGGTACGCGATCCGCGGGTCGAACCGGCTATACACCACCGCCCGCCGGATGGCCTCCATGCGCGCCAGTACCCCCTGCTCGGGAGTCAGCAGCGCCATTGTGGCCGCCGGCACGTTCTGTGCGTCATAGTTGGGGCTCAGCGCGTTCCACGATTGCGGGTTCCCCCAAGGCAGCGATTTGGCATCGCCAATCTCGAGCGCCCACTTCACCAGCGGCTGCTCGAACATCTCATCCCACGGATCCCCCGCCATCAGGCCGGGCACCAGCATGCCCCCCAACAGCGCGGCCGCCATCGAGAAGCAAAGTCTCCTACAAGCCATTCTTACCCCCTGCCGGCTTCGTCACCCGGATTGTGGCAATCTGATAGCGCCTGTGGCCGTCGTCTCCCTCCAGCGGCAGCGCGATCGCCGGTGTGCCGATCCGCGACCCCACCGAGACAAACACGCGATAGCTCCCGGGCTTCAGCAAGGACGGGTGCGGCAGTTGAAAGCGCTTGTGGCGGGTAATCGGCTCGGCCTCGTTCACCGCGCCCGTCTTCAGCGAGCGCACGTCGAAGTCCTCGTCCACAAATACTCCTGAAATTCCGTCTTTCTCATCCTTGAAGGTGTAGGCTACGAACCCGCCCGGATACGCCGGCGCCACGCCGTTGTTCCTCCAGCGGTGCGAAATTTCCATCATCCCCGCCGCCGGAACCTGTTCGGGCAGGGAAGCCTCCAGCAATTGCAGGCGGTACCCCATGCGCAGCGAGGTTTTGTCGATCAGCGCCTGATTCTTTTCCAGAAACTCGCGCGGCCACCAGTGAACCGAAATGTAGCTGCCGTGCGCCGCTTCCACCGCGCGCAGATAGTCGCTTCCATCGCCCCAGTCGCCACGCTGCATCGAAAGCCCGTAATGCTCGCTCTCCAGAATCACAGGAAAGTTCGGCCAGAACGCCCCCGCATAGTACTGCGTGAAATACGCCTCCTGCCCCGGACGGCACAGAATGCTGTCGTCGCGCAGCGTCATGCCCTTTTCCTTGGCATAGGCCATGGTTTCCAATCCCTTGCCGCGAAAAGTCAGATTGTCATTGTAGGCGATCAGCGTGTGTTTGAAATGCTTCAGGTACAGGTCGATATGCTTCTTCACAATTCCCGCCGTTACGTTGCGCTCGGGCGGCGGATCGCCTTCACCCCACACCCCCACGCTGCCGATGTCGATCCATGCCACGTTCGGATCGCCGTCATAGCGCGCCGCGGCCGCTGCCAGGAATTGGTCCAGCTTCTCGAGAAAAATCGGGTCGCCGTAGTCCGGCTCAAAGCGCAGTACCGGCGTCGCCTCGCCGCCTCGCCGCCCTCTCACCGGAAATACCTTCGCGCCCGCCTTCGCCACCCAATCCGGCGTGGCGTTCACCGGATTGTTGTTCCCCGGCGATTCGAAGCATGTGAACCGGAACGCGATCTTCTTACCCTTCGCGATCCAGCGCTGGGCGGGCATGTCCACCACCGACCAGTCGAAACGTCCCTCCACCGGCTCGATGAACGCCCACGCCAGCCGCAGGTAGATCACACCCACTCCGGGAAACTCGTCCACCGTGTCCGACGGCTCCAGCCTGCTGCCGTACCGGACGATGTCATTGTCATAGTGGTGAAACACCCAGCCCATTCCGGGGTTCACCAGCGCCGCCCCGGTATCCTTCGGCCGAACCACCGTGCGCCCCTGGGCCGCCAGAGACAGGGGCATCCAGGCCAGCAGCACAACCGCCGTCGCGCCGTGCAAAAGCCCCCATCCCGCCTTTTCGAAAACCTTCATCTTCCAATCTCCCTGTCTGCATGGCGTCGTGCCGCCGCGGCGGCCGCCGGCCTATCGGACCGACTTCAACAATGCGGTCGCTTCCGTAATGACCTTCTCCGATGAGCCCGGGCCATACGACGTGCCGTCCACCTCGTAACTGCCAAACGGGTACTCCGCCGTGGTCGGCATATACCCGCCGCCCGTGTGGCTGCCATAACCGCAGAAGAACGTCACCTCGAACGGGGACGCCTTCTTCACCGCTGCGCCGATCTCCGCGAACAGCTCGCCGTTGGTCAGCACCATCGCCATGTCCCCGATCCGCAACACCGCGATCTCCAGTTTCACCGGTTCGCTGCTCACCGGCTGTTTGTAGCGCTCCAGCAGGTCCGCCCAGCGCCGGTATCGCGCCGCCGCCTGCGATTTCTCCCACTGGCTGCCGCCGGCCTTTTCCACTGCCGCCATCTTCTTCTGCGCGTCCGCCGTCAGCGTCTCCATGCGGACAATATCCGCCTTCGTGTACGTCCGCCGCGGCAGATCGATCACCTTGCTCGCAAATCGCAGCGTCGCGTCCCGTGGACCCGAGACCCGGTACGGCTGCTTGGCCTGTAGCGCGGTCGATTCCACATACCCTTCGAATACGGGCTCGCGCTTCACCGTCGAAATGCGTAGCGCTAGGGCCGACGCTTCGTGTCCCAGGATGCGGCCCAGCCGGTGCGCCACTTCCACATCTCCGGAGTAGCCCTCAATCGGCCCTTGGTTGCCGGCCGCTCCCTGAAAGTACAAACAGGTCGCCCCCGGCAAACTCGCCTCCACCGTGTTCCGCATGCTGCCGATCCAGTCCGGAGAAATCAACTGGTTCTCGTACGCCAGTACCGTTCCGTGCGCCTGAAAATTCACCAGCACTGCGTAAGGGTTGCCCTGCGCGTCATCAATCCGGATCACCGGCAACTCCCGATCGACAAACTCCTTGAAGTTCAGCCCAACTGCCGGAGGCCCGTCCACCGTGCCGTCTCCGCGAAACCGCCGGTTGATGTTGATGCTGCCCGTGCCCACCATCCCCCACGCATGCACCGGCCGTAGCCGGCTGTTAGCCTCCACCACCGCGCCCACCAGTTTGTCCGCCACTTCGGCCTGGTAGGTGCGCATCATGGGTTCGTACTTCGAAACGTCCACGCCCACCGGTCCCTTGCCGCGCCGCAGGCTGGGGCCCGCGTGCGTGTGCGACACGCCCGACCTCGCGTGGTCCGCCGAAATTCCGATGGCCGCTGCCGCCCGCTTGGTGGCCTCGGCCAGCCACGCCGCCCCGCCCGCGTCCACATCAATCAACGCGAATTTCTGATTGCCGTCCGAAAGCACCAGGGCGCGCAAAAACATTCCAGCCGGGTCCTGCCCGTTGGCCACCACGTGTGTCGCCGATCCCCAGTTCTGGTGCGGAATCCCGATTGGCGGCTCGATGCTCACTTTGGCCACGCCGGCCTCGAGCCCCGACGCCTTCGCGTTCTTGACGCCCTGCTCCACCACGTCCGCTCCCACGCTTTGCGCCAGCAGTAACGCCAGCGCGCCCGCCATTGCCCAGCTCCGCCGATGCGCTTTTCCGTTCTCCACAAACATCGCTATCTCCTTCTCTCTCACCCGGTGGTCTCCAGCTCGGCTTCCTGCACCCGCGGCCAGGACACCGGTTCCACCCTGCCGACTAAAAACAGAAACGAGGCCGCCCCTGCAATCGAAACCACACACACCACCGCGAACGCCAGGTAAAACGCCCCCGTGCGCGCCACGATCAGGCCCGTCAGCCACGGCGCTACCACGCCCGAAAGGTTCCCAAACGCGTTCTGCATTCCCGTCCACTTGCCCGCCACGCCGGGGCCCGCCAGCGTCTGCGTGATCGTCCACACGTTCGAACTCGTCATCCCGAACACGACACACGCCGCCGAGAGCAGGACGATTGCGACCATGGCATCCCGAACGATCACCGCCGGCATGAAGAGGCAGGTGCACAGCAGCATGCCTCCCACGGTGAACGTCTTGCGCACCACCGTCGGCGTCCCGCCCCGCGTAATCCACCGGTCCGAAAGCCACCCGCACAGCGAAGTGGAGACCGCCAAACCCCAGAACGGCACCGACCCGAACACCGCCATCATCTTCGTCGAAAGATGGCGCTCCATCACCAGGTACGAAGGCAGCCACGTAACCAGAAAAATCCAAACGTAGTTAATCGCGAACAGTCCGACAAACGTGCCCCATGCCGAGCGCCGCCGCACGATGTCGAAATAGGAAGGTCCGCCTTTTGCCGCCGCTGCGACCCGCGCCGCCGCCGGCCTCCGCGGTGCCCATCGAATCCACGCCGGGATCCACAGCAGGCTCACCAGGCTGATCGAAAAGAACAGGACGCGCCAGCCCAGTGTCGCCACAATCAGCCCGCCCAGCAGCGTGGCTACCGCGGGGCCAATCTGATTGCCCACTTCAATCAGCGAATTGCAGATCCCGCGCCGGTTCTCCGGGAACGTCATCGCGATGATCTTCCCGTACGAGGGGTATGCCGGCGATTCCGCCGCTCCCAGCGCCGCTCGCACCATCAGCAGCGAACTCACTCCGCCGGCGAATCCTGTCATCCCGGTCACCAGCGACCACAACAGGAATCCGCCCCCCAGTATCCAGCTCACATTGTATCGGTCCACCAGCCAGCCCGATACAATCTGAAACGGCGGATACAGCCAGAAGAACGCGGAAAGAATCAGCCCCAGGTGATCCGGCGCAATATGCAACTCCGCGCTGATGGTAGGTGCGGCTGCTGCAAACGATGTGCGGTCGATATAGTTCAGGCATACCGACATCACCAGCAGCGCCATCACGCGCCATTCCGCCGCTGTCGTTGCGCCTTGTCCGGGGCCCGTCCCCACTCTGCTCCTCGCCTACACGGCCGCCAACGCGTGCGGCCGCTGGACGGCGCCCACCATCCCGAGCGCCTGCAACAGGCTCTTCTCGATTAGGTCGCACATCTCGTCCAGGTCCGGTTCCTCTGCAATTAGAGCCGGGGCCACCGCGAACCACGAGGGGTCCACCCGCAGGATCAGTCCGTTCTCCAGCGACGTACGCTTCAACGCATTGCCGAGTTCCGGGAACGGCTCCATGGTGCGCGTATCCTTCACCAGTTCCACCCCCAGCAGGATCCCCTTGCCCCGGATCTCCCGCACTACTCCGTACTTCTTCAGCTTCTCCAGCCGCGCCGTCAGGTATTGCCCCAGACGCCAGGCCTTCCGCGGCAGGTCCTTCTCCAACAGTTCCTCGATCACCGCGATGCCCACTGCCGATGCCAGCGGATTCCCCGCAAACGTGTGACCGTGCGCAAACTGTACGTCCGCTTCCGCCGGTCCCAGAAATGCCTCGCCCATCTCTTCTCGCGCCATCATCGCCCCCAAGGGGAGCACCCCGGCCGAGATCCCTTTGCCGCAGCAGATTACATCCGGCGTTACCCCGAACGTCTCCGCCGCGAACATCGATCCCGTCTTCCCGAAGCCCGTAATCACTTCGTCGAAAATCAGCGTCACGTTATGCCGCGTGCAGATGTCGCGCAGAATCTGGAAATACTCGTCCGTCGGGGTGATTATTCCGCCCGTGTTCCCAACCGGCTCCACGATCACACCAGCCACCGTCTCCGGATCTTCCTGACAGATCACGTGCTCTACCATCCGCGCGCTGAACCGGTTGCATTCGTCCCAGGCACCAAAGTGGTCCCGGTAAAACGTCGGCGGGAACACCTTTAAATACCCCGGCATGTGCGGCTCGAACTTTGTCTTCCGGGTCCCCGTACCGCTCGCCGACATGGCTCCCGCCGTCGCCCCGTGATATCCCTGGTAACGGCTGATGAATTTGTATTTCCCCGCGTGGCCCGTTTGCTTGTGGTACTGCCGCACGAACTTGATCGCCGTCTCCACCGCTTCCGAGCCCCCGCTAACCGGCTTGGAGTACCGCAGGTTTCCCGGTGCCACCGCGCCTAGTTTCTCCACGAAATCCAGCGTCACGTCCGCGATCCCGTGCAGCGGTGGCGCAAACGTCATCTTGTCCATCTGCCGCCGCATCGCCTCTATGACCCGCTGCGGACGATGCCCCAGGATGGCGACAAAGATCCCGCCAATCGCGTCAAAATACCGCTTGCCCTCGGTATCCCAGTAATAGAGTCCCTCCGCCCGATCCAGAATCAGCGGCGACTTCACAAACTCCGTCATCTGGTGAAAGTCCACACAAGTGCGCTTGAGAAGCCCTTCCTGTCTCGCCGTAATCTTCATTGCCATGTCCCCCGACTAGTTCACTTGCTCGTGCGCCACTGCCGGCTGGGCGCCGCCATCCACTTCCGCCCGCGGACTCTACTTCGTCGTATAAAAGCGGTAACGGGCACCCCACTTCACCGTCTGTCCCGGTTCTGCTCGAACCTTGATAAACGGCTCCGGACACACCGTCGTCCGAATGGACCAGAACTGCAATCGGCTGAGGGGCTGATCCCCGGTCACTTCCACGCCGGCGCCGCTGGTCCGGTTTTCCACCACAATGTTGTAGTCCTTCGCGCTTCCGCCGAATCCTTCCAGCAACGTCAACACGCTCTCGCCCGTCTGTAACTCCTTCAGATAATGAATCTCGTTGCCGCGGATCTCCACCAGGTCCTTCAGCGGACTCACCGCGCGCGGCGCAAACGGAAATCGCACTACAATCCCAGGACCGCTCGGCTGCGCATCCAACATAAAGAAATTGTGGTTGTATGGATCCGCCTCCACCAGCTTGCTGCCCGTATTCCGGAACGTCTGCGAAACCGTCATCTCCGGCTGCCGCGGATCCAGCGCCAGCCGCTTCGTGTACACGTATCCGTAACCGTTGGCTCCGCTCAACTCATGCGTGAACTCGATCCAACGGTCTCCTTTTTGAACGGTCCACTTGCCGGAATCAATGATCCGCAGCGGCCGCCGGCCTGAGGCGTCCCTCTCTGCCGGCCGCTGCACCACGCCCGCGCCAATCCGCAAATACGGGCTGCCCGGATTCGCGGCGTCGTACCCGACCCCCGGTGCCTGCGTGAAGAATTCCGTCGCCGGGCCCGCCACAGCATCGTTCACCAGCGGATCGTGCTTGGCATACCACTGTCCGAAGTACGTGTGTCCCCGGTACTCCAGGCTCACCACGATCCCCGACCAGTCAAACCGATTACCCCGATAGGAGCCCTTCTCCGCATCCGGCAGGTACACCTTCGCACGGATGACTCCGTTGGAGACTTCGGCTGCGGGAAATCCATCGCCCTCGGCCGCTGCCGGCATCGCCGCCAGGATCGCCACCGCCCCCGCGTATAAGAGAGGTTTCATTGTGATCTGTCTCCGGAGAGGGGTGCGGCGGACCGGAATGTTCCCGGCCCGCCGCCAGGAGTGCTCAGAAGTCCAGACGCATACCGATCTGGACCGTACGGTTCCCGCTGATGCTCGTGATCTGGCCGAAGTTCGCGCTCGTGATGCTCGTGTTCGGCCCGCCCAGCGTGCTGCGGTTGAATGCGTTAAAGGCATCGATGCGCAGCTGCGCATGATACCGTTCCTTGAAGCTGAACACCTTGCGCAGCGACAGGTTCTCGTTGCGTACCCAGAACCCGCGCGCTTGCGTGTAGCGGTTGGCCGAAGTGCCCAGAGTCAGCGGTGCCGCATCCGAGAACAGGCTCTTATTCAGATACGTGTTGTTCGGATCCGTTGCCAACCCCAGGTTGAACATCGACTTGTCGAAATCCGATACGACCATCGGTCCGGGTGCGATGTTCGCCCGGTTGCGCGAACCGTTCCATGCGCCCGATAGAGGCGAAGAGCCGCCCACCCCGATGGGTGCGCCGCTGTTGTATTGCAGGATCGCCGAAACCGACCAGCCGCCCAGAAGCGCGTTCGCTACCTTCCCACTGCCCGGCCGAAGCGCCTTGCCGGTGCCCACCGGAAGTTCATAGTCCAGGTACGCCTTGATCTGGTGCGAACGATCCGCCGCCGTCACCCCCTTCTCCAGGCTCAGGTTGTAGTAGTCCAGCGGACCGCTGTTCGACGTCGGCTCCGACGACGACACGTTCGCCAGCGACTTCGACCACACGTAGTCCCCATAGATGGAAAGGCCCTTGCTGAACTGCCGGTTCACCGTCACTTGCAGCGAATGGAACGCCGAGAAGCCCAGGGGTGCCGCATACACCTGCACCGTCGAGTTCCCTTGCACCTGGGGGTAATAGCGCAGGGCGCTCGCCACCGTGCCCTTGAAGCCGGCGTACGGATAGGCGATCCCGTTGGCCGCCGCATCCGCGGCGCTCGTGATCGGGTTGCGCAGTTTGAGCCCGTAAGTGGAAAGCACCGAGCTTGGGAGTTGGTTTACAATCGCCAACTGCCCGTCGCGCAGCCCCGTTCCCTTGTTTCCTACGTACCCGATATCCACCACCAGGTTCTTTACCACTTCTTTCTGGATGTTCAGGTTCCACATCTGCACGTACGGGCTGGTGCCGTAGTTCGGATCGTACATGCCCGGAGCATTCCGGTCGCCCCACGAACGGTCGAAGCTCGCCGGGGTGTAGCTGCCCGCCGGGAACGCGTTGTCCCAGTTGTACAGCCCCTTCCACGGGTTCACCGGATCGGCATTCAGCGAATACGTTCCGCCCCATGCCACACTGGTCGCCTTGCCCAGCGGCGAAGGCCCGCTGCCGCTGTTGTTCACATCGCCTTCGTACATGATGCCGTACGCCCCGCGCACGACCCAATTGTGGGGGGCCTGGTACGCAAACCCTACCCGCGGTCCGAAATCGTGGAACGGCTTTCTCACGCCAAAATACCGCTGGCCCGTGCACACGTCGCAATTGCCCGCGAACGTGTACGCTCCCGGCAGTCCCGTCGCCGGATCGATCACTGTCGGATCCCAGCTCGACAGCCGGTCTCCCACTTCCTGCGCCGGCGGCTGGAACTCCCACCGCAGCCCCAGGTTCAACGACAGCCGGTTGTTCACCTTGAAGTCGTCATTCACAAACGCGGCGTAATACCAGTGCCGCGAACCAAGCGGCACCGGGTCCGTCAGACTCGCGCTGTCCACCAGCCCCAGCAGGTAACTGGCAAACGCGTACCCGGTGTTGTTGCCCGAAAATACTTCGTTCGGAATCGCCGTGGCACGCGGGTTGAAGTTGAAATGCGCTTCCTGGTTCCACCGGTGGTTCCACCGGTTCAGGCGCATGTCGAGGCCCACTTTCATGAAGTGCCGGCCCTTCGAAAAGCTCACCGTATCGCTGAGGCCCATTCCTTCTTCGGCGAAAAACCAGTTGGCGTTCTCACCAGGCGACGTCAACCCGTAATAAGGACCGCTGCTCCAGTCCACGATCGGAAATCCGTCCAGCGAGAGCCCCTTCAGTCCCATCGCTTGCGCGCCGTTGATGTCGGCATGCGTGTTGGCGATCGGGTTAATCGTGCGATTGTGGTGCACCATGAAGTGGTTCAGCACCGTCGGCGAAATCGTCCAGTCGTCCGCGATGCGGCCGTACGTCGTGCGCAAAGGCTGGGCCTTGGCCGACGAAAGCGGACCGCCTTCCGGATCACTCTCATCCCACACCCCGCCCCACAGCAGCAGCCGCGACCGCAGAATATACGAGAAGGAACCGGACAGCTTGTGCGAATTGCCGATGTTGTGGTCCATCTTCACTGAAAACTGATACTGGTTCAGCCACGGCGTTCCGTTCGGATACACGGCGTTGTTGATCAGCGGAATCTGTCCGTTCGAATCCTTGATCGTCGGCAGATAATGTTGCTGCATCACCGAGTTGAATTTCTTCGACGCCTCGCTGAAGCGGCTCAGCGGAATCTGGTTGTTCTCGAACATGTCTCCCACCCAGCGCCCATCGGCCAACTGCCGGAAGGTCGCCGGGTCGTAGATCGCGCCCTTGTGCACGGGCCGTCCCAATGCGTCCGTGTAACTCAACGCCGGGCCCAGAAGCCGGCTGAAGTCACCGTTGTAAAACTCCGGCACCGGCAGGCTCACGCTGGGCGATCCGTAGCCGCGCGTCACCTCGTGGTACTTCTCATAGGTCACATAAAAGAAGGTCTTGTTCCTGCCGTCATACAGCTTCGGCAGATACACCGGGCCGCCGAAGCTGCCCGCATAGTTGTGCTTCCGGTCCTGCGCCCGCGGCAGCCCGCGGAAGTTGTTGCTGAAGGTGTTCGCGTTCAGCGATTCGTTGCGGATCGCGGCGTAGCCGCTGCCGTGCACCTGGTTCGCGCCGGATTTCATCACGTAGTTAAAGACGCCCATCTGGGCACGCCCGTACTCCGCCGAAATCCCGCTCGTCTGTACCTTAAACTCTTGAAGCGCTTCGACCGAGACCGAGGACTCGCCAAAATGTCCCGCGCGCTCTGTGGTTACCGTTGCGCCGTCCAGCAGCGTCTCCTTCGATTGCGACGTAGACCCGTTGATCTGCGCCGTCCAACTGCTGCCCGTCACGCCGGGCGTCACCGCAAATGCAAAAGATTCCGCAATGCGGCCGCCGGAAAAGGTCAGCGGCAGATCCAGCAGCGACTTGTTCGAAAGACTGGTCCCCACCTCCGCGCTGTCCGTCTGTACCCGCGCTACCGGTGCCGTCACCTCGATGGCATCCGCCACCGCGCCGATCTCCAGGGTCACGTCTAGGCGCCTGACATCGGAAATGCCGACCTCGATTGCCTTTTGAACCGACTTCTTGAATCCCTGCTCTTCAAATGATGCCTCGTATGTTCCCGAGGGCAGGCTCGCCACGTTATACAACCCTAACTCGTTGGTTCGGGTCTCGTACTTTGCCCCTGTTGCACTCATGACAACCGTAACGAGCACCCCCGGCACGATTGCGCCGGACGTGTCCGTCACGGTACCGGTCAGCGAGCCGCGACTCGTCTGCGCGGGCACCATGCCGATTGCCAGTACGAGACCCAATATCACCCCCAAAATTCGACGCATAAACCGCTCCTTGTGTTTTCTGCTGATTCATTTGCCCGCGTCCGGCGCAGGCGTTCCTTCTTGAGGCGGCAGTCCAGTGCGCGGCGCCCTGTCCGGGAGAACTCCCAGGTCCCGGCGCGCGAGCCCAGCAGCGCGGACTCCTTGTCTGCCGCTAGAGACTTACCTCGCAAAACATCATATCTTATTGGAGAGTGCTAGGCAATCAAAAACTGAAAACTAGTCGAAAATACTGGAGACCTGCAGAGTCCAAATCAAAGATGCCAAATTCATCCCGTCCGGCCCGCCCTACAACCGGACGCGCCAGCTTCGCTTTCCTTGCCACAGTGTACCCTATTTTCGCTAAGGTTGGGCGCCCGGGGCTCCGCCCGCGCCTCCCCTGGCGCTCGCTTGACAGTCCCCGCGAACTAAGTTACAAAAGATCAGATCTTTGTGCCGCAAGGTAGGAGTCCGTCTCAACTATGCACCGACGTTCTTTTATTACCAGCCTGGCAGGTCTCGCCGGATCGGCCGCCCTGCTCCCGCGCCGCGCCTTCGCCGCGCTGCCTAAAGCCAAGATCACGCGCGTCCGCATCTACAAACCCGAGGACTTCAACCCCACTTTCAACCAGAGCAACCTCGTGGTCACCGTCGAAACCGACGCCGGCCTCACAGGCATCGGCGAAGGCGGCACCAGGGACATGCTCGAACAGTGCGCAGGCAGCCTCATCGGCCAGGACCCCTTCCGCAGCGAGTTCGTCTGGCATCAGATGTATAAAGGGTGGTTCTATCCCCCCGGCCGCGAAAAGATCCATGCCCAGGGCGCGCTCGATCTAGCCCTCTGGGATATCAAAGGCAAGGCGTTCAATGCCCCCGTCCACCAGTTGCTCGGCGGCATGATGCGCCAGTACCTCGAATCCTACGGCACCGGCCCTCTGCGCCAGGGCAACGGTCCGCAACCGCGCCTCTCCCTGCGCGAGCGCGCCAAGGCCACCATCGAGTCCGGCTTCCGCGCCTTCCGCATCGCCGCCGGCCGCGGCGGCGCCGGCGAAACCTTCAACACCCACCAGCAAGTCCGCGCCGTCGCCCAGGCCTGCAAAGAGGTCAGTGAAGGCGTCCTCCCCGATGGCGATTGGGTCATCGACTTCCACCAGCGCTTCGATTTCAGCGACGCTCTCCGCGCCTGCCGCCTCATCGAACAGTACGAACCCTACTTCGTCGAGGACCCCGTGGCCGACGCCCAGGCCCTCTCCGATATCCCCAAACTCCGCAAACTCACCACTGTCCCCCTTACCCATGGCGAAGAGTGGGGTCAGCGCTGGGATTTCTACACCCTGGTCGAAAACAAGGATATCGACTACATCCGCGCCACCCTCCCAAACGTCGGCGGCATCACCGAAATGCTCAAAGTCTCCGCCCTCTGCCAGACCCACGCCGTCGGCATCTGCCCCCATTTCACCGGGCCCATCGCCACCGCCGCCCTGGTCCATACCCTCGGTCCGTTCTCCGGCCCCGTCCTGGTCGAGATCGGCTCCAACACCTCGCTGCCCAACCATATTAAGGAGGGGCTCGATTTCAAGCAGGGCAAATGCTGGCCTAACGACCGCCCTGGCCTCGGCGTCACCCTTGATATGAGCCGCCTCACCCTGCTCGGCGAGGTCACCCAGCCTGGAAATAAGCTGTTCTATTTCCGCCCCGACGGCTCTCTGACGCACTGGTAATCCGAAACCGGCCCGTCAAAACATGAGATCTGGTCTTTGTCGCGAAGCTATTCCATGATCCGCGCGCCCTTACTGCTGGTAGCGCTTGCCGCCGCGCTCCGCGCCGCCGGCCCCCAGCAGTGCGCCGTCTGTCACCCGCGCGAAACCGCCGGCTACCTCAAGACCGGCATGGCCAACTCCATCGGCAAGCCCACCCCCCTTCCCGGCGGCACCATCCGCCTCCACTCGGGCGCCCTCCGCATCGCCTCCACGTCCGCCGCCATGACCCACACCCTCGAACGCGACCGCCTCACCGCCGCCTATGACATTGCCTATTGCATCGGCTCCGGTGACCGCGCACGCAGCTTCCTCGTCCTCCTCGCTGGCCACCTCTTCCAATCCCCCGCTACCTACTACACCGCGCGCCGCACCTGGGATCTCTCCCCCGGCTACCCGCCCGATGCCGACCTCGATTTCGACCGCCCCATCCCTCCCGCATGTCTCTCCTGCCACGCCGGCCGCCCCCGGCCCGTGCCCTTCACCCTGAACACCTACCAATCGCCGCCCATCGAATCCGGCTCCATCTCCTGCGACCGTTGCCACGGCCCGGTCGAGGCCCACCTGGCCCGCCCCTCCCGCGCCACCATCGTCAATCCCGCCCGCCTCGCACCTCCCCTCCGTGATGCAGTCTGCGAACAATGCCACCTCAGCGGCGAAGCCCGCATCGTCAACCCCGGCCGCCAGCCCTGGAACTTTCACCCCGGCGAGCCTCTCGAAGAAACCCTCACCGTCTACGTCTCCGACTACCGCGGCTCCACCGCACCCTTCAAAGTCGTGAGCCATTCCGAAGAGTTGGCTGCCAGCCGCTGCGCCCGCGAAAGCGGCACGCGCCTGTGGTGCGGTACCTGCCACGACCCCCACGATCCCCCCGCCAATCCCAGCGCCTATTACCGCGATCGCTGCCTTCAGTGCCATACCACCGCCTCGCTCGCCTCTCACCCCCAGCCCCTCGACGATTGCATCGCCTGCCACATGCCCCGCCGCGATGCCTACGATGGCGGCCACACCGCCTTCACCGACCATCAGATCCTCGCCCGGCCGCGAGCCCGCCGCGATTCTCCTTCCGCCCCTCCCGTCCAACTCCGCGCCTGGCGCGAACCGCCGTCCCCACTCGCCGGACGCAATCTCGGCCTCGCCTATTTCAGCGCCGGCGAACGCCTGCACGCCCCGGACCTGGTCAACCAGGGCCTCCGCAGCCTCCTTGCCGTCGAGCCCCAATCTGCCACAGACACCGCCGTCCTCTCCGCCCTCGGTGTAATCCTCCATCAGAAAGGCGTGCTCCGCGAGGCCGCCCGCCGCTTCGCCCGTGCCGCCGAACTAGAACCCCGCGAGGCCGCCCACCGTCTCAACCTCGGCCTCACCCTGATCGAATCCGGCCGCACCGCCGAAGCCATCGACGCTCTGGAAACCGCCACCCGTCTCGACCCCTCCCTCCGCGACCCCTACCTGGCTCTCGCCAAAATCTACGAAAAAGCCGCCCACCCCGAAGCCCGCCGCGCCAGCCTCGAGCGCTATCTCTCCCTATTCCCCCAAAGCATCACGGTCCGCAACCTGCTCCGCCACTAACCCCGACTTACCTCGAGTGACACCATCTTGATCTCCGCGCGCTCCGCGTCTCCGCGTTAGAAGTACCCCGCTTTGCCGGCGTTACCCTCCGCTTCGCCAATCAGAAATGCCAACGCCTGCCGAGAAGCCGGCCCCTGCCATCCACCAACTCCGAAAAAGGGGATCAGGTAGTTGGACAAGGCCTGCGTGGCGTCGAGCCGCGAGAGCACGTTCAGGAAAGTCACCATCGAGAGGCAATATTGGAAGGTGGCGAGGATGGCGAGCCCGATCCAGGTGGTGGCTGCGAAGTGGAGGAGGAGGCCGGCCATGACTGCCGTGCAGATGGGCAGCGCGAGCAAGAGGAGCGCGGCGTTGGAAGCGAGCGAGAGACGCACGCCCCAGGTGATAAACAACTGCGCGGTGACCTGGCCGCCGACACCCAGGAGGAAGAACGAACCGGCTTGGGAGCGCGGCCATTTGCGCTTCATCAGGGGCAGGAGTAGCAAGGTGGAAATGGCCATGGGGAAGGTGACCGCGAACCACGGCCCCATTTGGTTCTGCACCAGTTCCACCATGGCGAACTGGCTGGCCCACATGAGATTGCAGGCGCGCAGCATCACCCAGTCGCGGAAGCGGCCGGGCGGGGCGGCGTGATCAGCCGTTGGACGGGAGTCCGCTGCCAAATCCGCCATCACGACCACCACTGAGCCGGTCATAAAAGACGATTCGTCACTGGCCAGAAAAACGGCCACGCGGGCAACCTCCTCCGGCGTGCCGATGCGGCCGAGGGCATGCAGTCCACCGGCGGCGGCGCGCGCGGCGGCCGGATCGGGTTGGGCCTCGAAGTAGCCTTGGGCAAGGCCCGCGTCGATGTAGCCCGGGCAGATGCAGTTGACACGGATGCCTTCGCGGCCGTGATCGATGGCCATGGCCTTGGTGCGCGCGGTGATGGCGCCTTTGGTTGCGCAGTAGCCGGTGCATCCCGGCTCGACGAAGAACCCGTTGACGGACGACATGTTGACGATCGCACTGCGGGACTTCCGCAGGTGCGGAAGGAAGTACTTGGAGCAGAGAAAGACGCCGCCCACATTGACAGCCATCTGGCGCGACCAGGCTTCGAGCGTGGTGTGCTCGATCGTGTGGTTCACCTGAAGGGCCGCGTTGTTGACCAGGGCAAAGATTTCGCCGTAGGTTTCGATGGTCGTTTGAACCAGCGACTGGACGGCTTGCGGATTGGCGACGTCTACCGGTACGGGGCATCGCGCCTATGGATTGCGCGGTAGCGGCACCAGCGGCGTCGATATCCGCCACGACGACCCGGGCCCCGCGGCGGGCAAATTCCGCGGCACAGGCCCGGCCGATGCCGGCGCCCGATCCGGTGACCACTACCACCTTCCCGGCAACGCTCATCGGGCGACGGTCTCGGGCGGCAGAAGGAGGCGAGCGCGATGACCGTCTGGGGGAGGGCTGGCGGTGATTGGATGCGAGACGGTTCAGGCCGGCCAGTTCACCGAATGATCATATCATTCACGACGGAGATTCGCCCGGCCGGCCTGTTCATCGCGCCTCATGTTCGTCGGCGGAGAGCATTTGAAGGGCGGTCTTCATGTGATTGCGGGTGCTCTTCATGAGGCGGCGGACCGCCTGCCGGGCTCCGATGGGATCGCCCTTAGCGATCTTTTCGTACATGTGGTGGTGAAGATCGATCCCCACCTGGTAGCTATCGGTCAGCTTGATCTGCTGCACGAACACGTGAGTTAGCGGCTCGAGCACCATTTCAAAGAAGCGATTGTGGGAGGCGGTGGCGATGGCAACGTGGAACCTGAGGTCGGCCTCGATGGTTTTTTCGACGCTCACGCCGGTGGCTGCCATATCGGTGAGGGCCGTGGAGATGCGTTCCAGGTCTTCCTGGGTAGCGCGGATCGCGGCAAGGCCGGCAACCGTCTCCTCGAGGACTTCGCGCAGTTCGATCATCAGCTCCATTTCGCCCAAGGTGGGGATGGGCTGATCGCGGAAGAGGCGGAGGAGCGCCGTTTTGACCCGCTCGGGAGTGGGCGCGACCGTCATGGTGCCGCGTCCGGCGCGCACCGCGACGACGCCGCGATCCTCGAGAATTTTCATGGCCTCGCGGATCACGATACGGCTGACGTGGAAGCGATCGGCGAGTTCGGCCTCCTTGGGGAGACGGGTACCCGGATGGGGAAACTCCTCGAGGATCGTACGTTCCAACTCCGCGACTACCTGTTCGCTGAGGCGGCCCCGTTTAAAGCTGCGCTTCGATCTGGTTCGCCGTTCCGTCGTATCGGTTCTTACTTCTACCATCAAGGTACCTGCAAATCTTAGCAGAGGTCACCGCTGAAGACCTCCAAAAGCCTATCGTGACGTCCATTGTCTCCTAATATTCACCGAGATGGTATCCGGGTATATCGATGAAGAACATCTGGTGCTGAGCTGGATCAGCGCGGATGGAAAAATGTCGCCGGCGGCGGGCCGCTTACGTTTCTCCGTGCCTGTCCCCCGACGGACGGAAGGTCGCGATCCGGCTGGATAGCCCGAATGGCCCGGATTTTCACGCGTGCGATCTGGAACGCGGGGCGATGACGCGGATCACCTTCGATGCCGGGCGAAAAAGCGATGGCGCTCTCTGGACGCCCGACGGTCGCTTTCCGGTGTTCGCGGGCGAAGCCTCGGGTCCGGGGAGTCTACTCGGTTCGTTCCGATGGAAGCGCGCCGCCTCAGAAGATCATGCAAATGGCGGGCGCAATATCGCCCGAAGTTCAGCCGCGACGGTAAGTCGTTACTCCTCGCCGGCCAGAGTGCGGCTGCGGCCAGAGAAGGCGTCACTGCCACGGTTGACTTTCGATTGCACAACGATTGTGCCGAATTCGCCCGTTGATTCGGCCCGACGGATACATAGCCTGGGTGGGAGAGCCGGGCGAGCGGGCGGGTAATCGCCGCCACCAGATCGTCGGGGATGGCGATCCCTTCGAGGGTCCGGCGGATCTCCGCGCTGAGCGCGCGGGTCGCCTCCCGGTCGACTGGCTTCAGGCGCGACAGCCCGTCGAGCCGATCGTCGATCGACGGTGCTTCCGCCATGATCCGCTGGAAGGCGCCCGTTGTCACGCCGAAGCCAACCGGCACGCGAAGGCCTTCGATCCGCGAAAGCTCCCCCAAGTGCGCGCCCTTGCCGCCAATCACCGAGACCTGCGTCTGATTGATCTCCTGGAAACCCAACACGTAACAGCCCATCCGTTCCCCTCCCCTATGCGTTCTCTAGCAGGTTGCTGAAAAAGGGTATTTCGATGCCCGAAAGCACCCAATGTCTCGCTCCGTCAAACGTAGAATCAACAGTTTGCGGCTGTTGGTAAGTGCCATTCTAAGTAGTCCGGGGACTTTTTCAGCAGCCTGCTAGAGAATGTCGCAGCTTCTCACGCCGGTCCCGACCGGCCCATCACATTCCTCGGACGTCAACTGCACCGCGAGTCCCTCCATCCGTTCGGCGTCCCGCCGCGACCCCATACGACGGCACGCGCATTCGTGACGTTCCTTTCCGCAGGTTCTGGATACAGCAGGCGATTATTAATGCGGGACGACCCACGTCTTGCCGCAAGCCCCCGTGTGCGCGATATCCTGATAGTGGGGAGAGGGGACAGGGTCCTGTCGCACGGGACCTGGACCGCGCCATCCGGCAGGGCTGCTAAGTACGGCCCCTGGCTTGTTGCCCGCGTTCACCGATTCCGGGAGGACTACGCATCATCTGGACAGAACGTAGCCCGCGTCAACGTCTCGACTTTCGCGATGATCCTTGCATGATCGGCAAACACTATGCCGTCTTGCGCGACCTATCTCTGGAACCTGGATCGAGTCGTACATTGGCCAGTCTTAGCTTCGGAAGTCGATGGTCGAGCCAGGCGATATATTCAGAAAGGTAGGACGGGTGGCGACCGATTCCACACGTCGGCTGGAGCAGATCAGCACATGCCCTGGTGGGTCACTGATCGGGTCGACGAGTAGACCGCGGCGTTCGCCCTGATCGAGCACAAGGAGACACGTACATTGACGCCAAAGAACACGATCTGCCTCTGGTTCGACAAGGATGCGCATCAGGCGGCGCGCTTTTACGCCGCCACCTTTCCGGACAGTAACGTAACGGCTGTTCACCATGCACCCGGTGACTTTCCGGGCGGCAAGAAGGGCGATGAGCTGACGGTGGAGTTCACAGTTCTCGGCATTCCCTGTCTCGGTCTGAACGGCGGCCCGGCGTTCAGGCACAGCGAGGCTTTTTCTTTCCAGATCGCGACGGAGAATCAGGAAGAGACGGACCGCTATTGGAACGCGATCGTCGGCAATGGCGGCACGGAAAGCGCGTGCGGTTGGTGCAAGGACCGCTGGGGCCTCTCCTGGCAGATTACCCCGCGCACGCTAACCGACGCGCTTGCGGCTGGTGGCGGTGAGGCAAAGCGCGCCTTCGAGGCAATGATGACGATGAAGAAGATCGACGTCGCCGCCATCGAGGCAGCGCGACGAGGCTGACGTGAACACGCTGGCCTGTCCTCATTAATCCCGATCGCGGCGATCTGGACAGAACGTAGCCCGCGTCAATTGTGTCCGGTTTTGCTGATGATCCCGGAGGTAGCGGGTCACCAGGAAGTTTTGGCACGCCTGATCTGGAATGGTCCCAACCAGGCTTGTTAAACTGAGCCGCATGCATGTCCTTGACTGGCTGCTCGAATCGGACCCTGCGATTCGCTGGCAGGTGTTGCGGGATCTTGTCTGCGCACCTGGCCAGGTCATCGCAGCGGAGCGCGCGCGAGTGGCTACCGAGGGATGGGGTGCAAGACTGCTCGCGATTCAGGGCAAAGATGGCCAGTGGGCCGGAGGCGCTTGCTTCCCGGCGCAGAGCTTCAATTGGCGCGCCGAGAATAGCGGCCAGCCCTGGACCTCCACGCTGCCCACACTTCAACTGCTGCACGATTTCGGGGTCGACCCGCGTTCGGACATGGTCCGCCAGGCGGTGGCGCTAGTCAGAGAGAACTGTCGTTGGGAACACGCCGGGCAGCCTTTCTTCAGCGGCGAGGTCGAGCCGTGCATCAATGGCAGGACGGTCACATTAGGCATCTACTTTGATCAGGATATGAACGGCGTGGTCGCCCGCTTGCTTGACGAACAGCTTGATGACGGCGGGTGGAACTGCGAGGCGGAGAACGGTTCCGTCCGGTCGTCTTTCGCGACCACGATCAACGTCCTCGAAGGAGTATGGGCGCATGAGCGCGCAACCGGTGGGACGACCGAATCGATCGCGGCTCGGCGCCGGGGTGAGGAATACCTCCTCGAACGAAGACTGTTCCGGCGTAAGAGTACTGGCGAGATCGTCAACCCAGCCTGGCTGCAATTCTCGTTTCCAACCCGCTGGCACTATGACGTCCTGCGTGCCCTCGAATACTTCCGCGCGGTCGGGGCTCCGCCCGACTCGCGTATGGTCGAAGCGATCAATTTGCTTAGATCCAAACAGCAGGCCGACGGAACCTGGTTGTTGGAGAACTCGCATCCCGGCAAGGTCCACTTTGCGCTTGAGGACGGCGATAACCGGCCCAGCCGGTGGAACACGCTGCGGGCGCTGCGTGTCCTCCGCTGGTACGAGAACTCTGCTCCCTCCGTGTAGTTCCGCTTCGCGCCAAGTCGGACGGACAGTCCTCGAAGTCGCTTGTATCGGTCGTCGAGGGTGGGGCACTGTCTCGCGAGGGCGGCTTCGATTACTCGCTCCTGGACTACACTCGGATTTTAGACCCGCGGCCCCTGGCGGACCCTCGCCTTGGGCGCCGGACTACCCTGACCTTCCCGCTCTTTCCTCCTCCACAGAAAAACCGATCGCCGGCATCGGACCCGAGCCCGGATACCCCCATGCCAGGCGGCATATCGAGCCTTCCAGAACCTCTCCCGTTCCGGGATCGATTCGTTTCACATCGCTTTCGTCGCCTTCCCACGTCCCGTGCCAAAGCTCTCCCTCGACCCACGTCACGCCCGTGACGAATCGATTGGATTCGATGGTGCGAAGAATCGCGCCTGTTTGTGGATCGACCTGATGGATATTCCGGCTCCGATAGTGCCCCACCCAAAGCGCCCCTTCGGCCCACGCGAGGCCCGAGTCTCCACCGCCGCCCGGCGCCGGGATCGTCGCCAGCACTTGGCCGGTCTTCGGATCGATCTTCTGTATGCGATCCTCGGCGATCTGAAACAAGTACTGGCCGTCGAACGCCGTTCCGGCATGCGCGGCGACATCGATCAAGCGCCGCATCTCTCCGCTCGCAAGGTCGAACGCGTTCAGTGTGTCTGCCGCGGCAAACCACACTTGTTGGCCGTCGTAGGTAACGCCATGCACAGTGTCGATACCTGGAAAGGGTCCATACTCTCAGGCAATCGCCCGAATCAAACAGGAAATTCAGTCTCGGCTGAGCGCCGTCGACCGAAGCGGCATCGCGACAGAAAACGGGGATCAGTTTTTGGCATTGCCGTCGCGTTTTGTGCTTCTTTAGCAGCAGATAGCAAAGCCGCCTAACTTTCTCTGTGCTCAGACGTCTGATTATTCAGAGATCTGCGTATGCCGAAGCCCGATTCCCTGCAAGGGTCCCTGGACCTGCTGGTTCTGAAGATCCTCTCCCGCCGTCGCCGGCTGCACGGCTACGCCATCATGGCCGCCATCCAGACCATCTCGGAGGATGTGCTCCACGCCGAGGAGGGTTCGCTTTACCCGGCCCTGCACCGCATGGAGGAGGCCGGCTGGATTCGAGCCGAATGGATTACCAAAGACTCCGGCCGGCGGGCGCGCCTGTACGAACTCACCGCCGCCGGCAGGAAGCAGCTCGCGGTGGAAGAGTCGCGCTGGCAGGCGGTGACGTCCGCCGTCAATCGTGTCCTGAGGATGGCCTGACATGTCGATGTTCTCCCGCATCGTGAACCTCATTCGCGGCGACCGTCTGACCCGTGAAATCGACGAAGAGCTCGAATCCCACATTCAGGAAGCGATCGACCAGGGCCGCGAGCCGGCCGAGGCCCGCCGCGCCTTGGGTTCCGTGCTCCGGCGGCGTGAAGAAAGCCGCGATATCCGGCTCATCCCCTGGCTCGATTCGCTTCGCGCCGATGCCATATTCGGCTGGCGCCAGCTCGCCAAAAACAAGGTCATCTCCGCCGCCGCGGTCCTGTCGCTGGGGCTGGCCATCGGGTCCTGCGCCGCGGCCTTCCGCCTCATCGATGCCCTGCTGCTGCGGCCCCTGCCCATCGCACACCCCGAACGGCTGTATTCCATCGCCCATCGGGGGATCGATCCCGGCGGCAATTTCCGGGTGAGCGACAGCTCCGAGTATCCGCTGTTCGTCCGGATGCGCGCGGCGGTGAAGGACCAGGCCGAACTGATCGCGGTGTCCTACGCGAGCCGCGTGGATCTGACGTATGGGTTGGACCAGGACATGGAGCAAGCCTGGCGGCAGTACGTTTCCGGATGGATGTTCGGCTCGTTCGGCCTCCGGCCCGCGCGGGGCCGCCTGCTTACGGAGGATGACGACCGGACTCCCGGCGCGCATCCCTGCGCGGTACTCTCCTATGACTATTGGACCCGCCGCTTCGGACGGGATCCGAGCGTCCTCGGACGGACATTTCGCATCGGCAACGATCCGTACCAGATTGTCGGCGTTGCCGGCGAGGGATTCGCCGGCACCGAGCCCGGCATCATGGTCGATCTCTTCCTCCCGACCATGATGTATGAAGGCGTGAGCCACTCCGACTGGAGCTGGTTCCGACCGCTGGCGCAGGTGAAAGAGGGTGTCGCGCTCGAACCGCTTCGCGAGAAACTGGCCGGCATCTTCCAGGCCTTTCAGGAGGAGCGGGCGCAAGGGTGGACCTCGCAAAGCAGACAGTTTATCGATCGCTTCCTGCATCAGACGCTGTTGCTGGAGCCGGCGCCCGCGGGCATTTCCGGCATGCAAACGGATTACCGCCGCGCCCTGGTGGTTCTCGGTGTCCTGGTGGCGCTGGTGTTGCTGATCGCCTGCGCCAACGTGGCCAACCTCATGTCCGCGCAGGCGGCGGCGCGCTCCCGGGAAATGGCGATGCGGGTCTCGCTGGGCGCCGGAAGAGGGCGCCTGGTCCAACTCGTCCTGGTGGAAAGCGCGTGGCTCGGCTTGCTGGCGGCGGCTGTCGGCTCGCTGTTCGCCTGGTGGTCGGCGCCGTTCGTGGTGGCCCGCATCCATCCGCCGGACGACCCGGCGCGCCTGCTCCTTCCGGCCGATTCTCGCGTCCTGGCGTTCAGCCTGGCGCTGGCGGTGGGCGTGACGTTTCTGTTCGGGCTGGTGCCGGCGCTGCGCGCTTCCGCGGTACAGCCGGCGAGTGCTCTGAAAGGCGGGGAGGACCCGCATTCGCGCCGCCGCCTGATGCACAGCCTGATCGCTGTGCAGGTCGCCTTCTGCTTCCTGGTGCAGTTCGCCGCCAGCCTGTTCGTGGCTACGTTGGAGCGGCTGTCGCATCAGCCCATCGGATTCTCGGCCGACCGGCTGTTGCTTCTGGACACGGTTGCGCGGCGCCCGCAGCCGGCCCATCTGTGGGACCAGGTGGCGGCACAATTGCGTGCCGTGCCGGGTATCGACTCAGTCGCGCTGGCCGGTTGGCCGCTACTGGGTGGGAACGGCTGGAACGGCATCATCTGGGTGCACGGCAAGCCCACGGAGGTCCTGGCCTATTTCCTGGCGGTCTCACCCGGTTGGATCCACACCATGCAGATTGGCTTGCTCGATGGCAGAGATCTGCGCCCCGGCGAGGTATATCCCGACGTGGCTATCGTCAACGAGGCGTTTGTCAGGCAGTGCTTCCACGGCGAGAATCCCATCGGCCGGTGGTTTGAGAGGGAGACCGGCGATGGCGTGACGCGCATCCGCCCTCAGGTGGTGGGCGTGGTCCACGATGCGCGCTATCGCAACCTGCGGGAACCCATCACGGCGACCGCGTATGTGCCGTTCCAATCCGTCGATGGGAAACGCGTGGAGCAGCCCAAGGCGTCGGGGACCTTTCTCGTGCGGACCGCGGGGAAGCATCCGCTCGAGCTGGCCTCCATGCTGCGCCGGGAAGTGCCGCGGGCGCGGCCCGAATTCCGCGTCAGCACGGTCCACACGCAGGAAGCTCTGGTCCTGCGCAATACCGTGCGGGAGCGCCTGCTGGCGATGCTGGCGGTGTTTTTCGCGGCAATTGCGCTGCTGCTCGCGGGCATCGGACTCTACGGCGTGTTGCACTACTCCGTGGTTGGGCGGCGGCGCGAAATCGGTATCCGCCTGGCGGTCGGCGCGCGCGCCGGCGATATCGCGCGCCGGGTCACGGTCACGGTGTTTTCCATGGTGCTCGCCGGCTCGGTCGCCGGCCTCGCGCTCGGGGTGGTCTCGGTGCGATATATCGAGTCGCTGCTCTACCAGGTGCACGGCACCGATTGGGTAGTGCTGGCGCTGCCGGCGCTCACCGTAGTCGCGGCCGCGCTGCTAGCCGCGGCTCCGGCAGTCGTTCGTGCCATGCGCATCGACCCGGTTCAAATGCTGCGCGAAGAATAGAAGTCGCCGGTATCCGCGGTGGGCACGAGCGGCCCCAGAAACCACCACAGAATCGCCGCGCACACCAGCGGCATCAAACCGAAGCCGATGAACACCGGCACGTAGGAGTAGTGGTCGATCACCCAGCCGGTGATCAAGGTGAACAGCATGCCGCCGAACCCGGAGCCCATGCTGGCCAGCCCGTAAACCGAAGCCACGGCCGTTTTGGGGAACACATCCGCCGGAAACGACAGCATATTGGCCAGGCTGCCGGTATATCCCAGCATAGCCACCGAGACCATGGCCATGGATAGCCACGCCTCGCGCACCATCACCGCGGGGATGGCGCTGGTCATCAGCAGGGCGAAAAACGTGACCGCCGATTTGCGGGCCACGGTGACCGACGCGCCGCGCCGCAGCAGCGCGCCCGCAAACCAGCCGCCCAGCACATTGCCGAAACCCGCCACCAGAAACGGAATCCAGGCGTACTTTCCGATGGCCGCCAGGTCGAAGTGGCGCGCCCGCTTGAGATATTCCGGGAACCAGAAAATGTAGAAATACCAGACCGGGTCCATGAAGATCTTGGAAATGGTGAAGGCCCACACGAAACGTTGGCGCAGCAGCCGCAAGACCGGCACCGGCGGATCGACGGCCTCCCCGGCAGGCGCCGCGGGCGTATAGTACAGGCGGCCCCAGAAGACCAGCCACAGTAGGCCCGCCGCGCCCACAAACCCAAACGCTGCCTGCCATCCCAGGCGAAGCAGCAGGAACGCCACAATCGGCGGCGCCAGGATTGCGCCCACCGCCGACCCGCTGTTGAACAGGCCGGCGGCCAGGGCGCGTTCCTTCTCGGGGAACCACTCGGCGACCACTTTGACGCCGCCGGGCCAGTTGCCGGCCTCACCCATTCCCAGCAGGAAACGAAACACGCCCAGGCTCCACGCGCCCGTTGCCAGGGCATGCAGTGCGGCGGCAACCGACCACCATGCCACACACAATCCATAACCCAGCCGCGTGCCCAGCCGGTCGATTAGCGGCCCGGACACGCCGTTCATGATGGTATACGCCAACATGAAGCCGAACAGCACGCGCGAATAGTCGACATTGCTGAGGTGGAACTGGTCGCGCAGCACCGGCGCCGCCACCGAGAGCGTCTGCCGGTCGAGGTAATTGATCACGGTGGCCCAGAAGGCCAGCGAGATCATCCGCCACCGCAGGGGGGAGGGGCTCACGCCAGGTCCACCCGAATGGCCTCGTGGATCTTCGGGCGCGGTACGATGGCTTCCCCCCAGCCGCCGCGGGTGTCGGCCGGCAGCGTCCCGCCGGAGTGCAGCAGCGACACCCGCCGCACGCCGCGCCCTTCCGGCACGGTGCGCAGCATGGCGCATTGCGCGTCGCTCAGGCTGGCCGCATTGGGTACGTACACCAGGCGGTAGCGGGCGAGCCAATCGGCCTGCGTCAGGTAGTCCAAAAACGGCCCCGCATCGTAACCCATGTCCTTCAGCACCTGAGTTGGGAGGCGGCCATCAGCAGGCCGCTTTCCGCGAAGACGTCGCGCCGGGTGATCGGATGCATGTCGCTCCGCATCCATCATATCGTCCGGAATCAGGCAGGATGGGGCGGCCCCCGAAGTGCGGAAATCACCCGAGCCGGGGCGCCGCCCGAACTGGCACAAATCGGCTGGGGGGTGCGCTATATCACCCAGAACGCCTCGCTGCCAGCTCATAAACAGTTGAAAAGACGCGGAGGTCCTTTGGAAGCCGGGGTGCAGCGTGTTTAGCTGAACGAGGCGCCTCTATGTTCCGATTCGATCAGTTGATCCGCCGCGACACGATCATCCGTGACGTGAAACAACGTTATCCTCAAACTATAGAAGTCTTCGAGCAATTGCATTATCGCTCCGCGTGCGATGACTGCGATATCGAGACGGTGGCGCGCAAGAACGGATTAAACGTCCGCGACGTGGTCGAAGCCCTCAACCAGGCCGCGTTCGGACCAAAAGCGGAAAGTCAAGACGATGCTCGCAACCTCTAAACCTTCTAAGAAACGATCCAACCTCAATCGTACCCAGCCCCTCGATGTGTTCTTCTCACCGAAGACGGTGGCCGTGATCGGCGCCACCGAGAATCCCGGCAGCGTGGGACGCACCTTGCTGTGGAATCTCGTCACCAACCCGTTCGGCGGCACGGTTTATCCGGTCAATCCCAAGCGCCCCAGCGTGCTGGGGGTCAAGGCGTACAAGTCGATCTCCGATATTCCCGAAGCCGTAGACTTGGCAGTCATCGTCACTCCGCCCCCATCCATTCCCGGCCTGATCCGAGAGTGCGGGGAAAATGGCGTGCGCGGGGCTATCGTGATCTCCGCGGGCTTCAAGGAAGTCGGCGCGGAAGGCGCCGCGCTCGAGCGCGCCCTCCTGAAGGAGGCGCAGGACGCCAACATCCGCGTGATTGGCCCGAACTGCCTGGGCGTGATGGCGCCCCTGACGGGCATGAACGCTACCTTCGCCACCAACATCGCCCGCCCCGGATCGGTGGGTTTCATCAGCCAGAGCGGCGCGCTCTGCACCGCGGTCCTCGACTGGAGCCTCAAGGAAATGGTCGGCTTCAGCGCGTTTGTCTCGGTGGGATCGATGGTGGATGTCGGGTGGGGCGATCTGATCTATCACCTGGGCAACGATCCCAAAACGCGCTCCATCGTCATTTATATGGAGACCATCGGCAATGCGCGGGCATTCATTTCGGCCGCCCGCGAAGTGGCCCTCAATAAGCCCATCATTATCATCAAACCGGGCCGCACCGCCGCCGCCGCGAAGGCCGCCGCCTCGCATACCGGTTCGCTCACCGGCTCCGACGAAGTTTTGGAAGCGGCGTTCCGCCGTTCGGGCGTGCTGCGCGTCAACAACATCGCCGACCTGTTCTACATGGCGGAGGTACTTTCCAAGCAGCCCAGCCCCCGGGGACCGCGCCTCACTATCGTCACGAACGCCGGAGGCCCCGGTGTGCTCGCCTGCGACGCGCTGATCACCGGCGGCGGGGAACTGGCGGAACTGTCCCCCGAAACCATGGAGGCGTACAACGCCGTACTGCCTGCCACGTGGAGCCACAACAACCCCGTGGACATCATCGGCGATGCCTCCCCGGAGCGCTACGCCAAGGCGCTCGAAATCGCCGCCAAAGACGTCAACAGCGATGGCATGCTGGTGATCCTCACGCCCCAGGCCATGACCGATCCGACCCGCATTGCCGAACAGTTGAAGCCTCTGGCCAAACAGGAAGGCAAGCCGGTGCTGGCAAGCTGGATGGGCGGCGTGGACGTGGCGGCCGGCGAGGAGATCCTCAACCGCGCCAACATTCCCACCTTCCCCTACCCGGATACCGCAGCCCGCGCCTTCAACTACATGTGGCAGTACAGCTACAACCTGCGCGGCCTGTACGAGACGCCGGCCATGCCGGAAGACTCCGCCGACTGGACTCCGGACCGGAAGGCCGTAGAGGAGATCGTGGCCAAGGCGCGGGGCGAGAGCCGCAGCATTCTGACCGAGTTTGAATCCAAGCAGGTTCTGAGCGCGTACGGCATCCCCATCGCCAAGACCCTCATTGCCGCCGAGGTCGAGCGGGCGGTGGCAGCCGCCGATCAGATCGGCTATCCGGTGGTTCTGAAGCTCTACTCGGAAACCATTACTCACAAAACCGACGTCGGCGGTGTGCAGTTGAACCTGGGCAGCGCCGAAGCGGTCCGCCGCGCATTCCGCGCCATCCAGGATTCCGTGACCGCCAAGGCCGGGGCGCGGCATTTTCAGGGCGTGACTGTGCAACCCATGATCCGGCTCAAGGACGCTTATGAGCTGATCATCGGGTCGAGCCTCGATCCTCAGTTCGGACCGGTGCTGTTGTTCGGCACCGGCGGCCAACTGGTCGAAGTCTTCAAAGACCGTTCGCTGGCCCTGCCGCCGCTGAACACGACCCTCGCCCGGCGCATGATCGAGCAGACCAAAATCCACAAGGCGCTCAAAGGCGTGCGCGGTCGGCGTCCGGTGGATCTCGCCGCGCTCGAACTGCTCATGGTGCGATTCAGCGCCCTGGTCGCCGAGCAGGTATGGATCAAGGAAATCGACATCAACCCGTTGCTGGCCTCCCCCGATGGCCTGGTGGCGCTCGATGCGCGGGTCGTCCTGCACGGCCCCGAGGTATCGGCCGAGGAACTTCCCAAGACGGCCATTCGCCCCTATCCGGCGCGCTATGTATCGTCGTGGACCCTCACAGACGGCACTCCGATCACAGTACGTCCGATCCGTCCGGAAGACGAACCGGCCATGGTGAAGTTCCACGAGACGCTCTCCGAGCGCAGCGTGTACCTGCGCTACTTCCACCTCATGAACCTGGAGCAGCGCACCACTCACGAACGGCTGACCCGCATCTGCTTCATCGATTACGATCGCGAGATGGCGCTCGTCGCGGAGCGCCGGAATCCCGAGTCCGGCGAGTCCGAAATCCTCGGCGTCGGCCGCATGATGAAGATCCACGGCACGCACGAAGCGGAAATAGCCGTCCTCGTCAGCGACCATTGGCAGGGCCGTGGCCTGGGCAGAGAACTGCTCAGCCGCCTTCAGTTGGTGGCCGCGGACGAAAAGCTGACCCGCCTCACCGCCGATATCCTCCCCGACAACCGCGGGGTGATGCGCATCTGCGAAAAGCTCGGCTTCACGCTGAAGCATTCGCTGGACGATGAAGTCGTCCACGCCGATTACCGGCTGTAGCCCGACCGGGCAGACGGTCGCGGTACGGGTCGTCTGCCCTTCACTCCTCGCGCAGAGCGGCGTTCACATCCAGGGCCGCGGCGCGCGCTGCCGGCGCCCAGGAAGCGGCCGCCGCCACCAGCAGGAACAGCAACGCCGTGGCCGTGATCGTGGATGGGTCCGTCGCCTTCACCCCGATCAGCAGGGAGCCCATCAGGCGCGTCAGGCCCAGAGCCGCGAGCAAGCCCAGTCCCAGCCCCGCGGCAGACAGGCGCAGCCCGTCGCCGATCACCAGTTGGAAGATGCACGCAGGTGCCGCGCCGAGCGCCATCCGCACGCCGGTCTCCGCGGTCCGCTGCCGCACCGCGTAGGCCAGCACGCCGTACAGTCCGCGCCCGCTGCGCAGGACCTGGTTCAGGTCGGGCCGGGCCGCGCGCACCGCCGGTAACACGCCGAAAACAGCCACAGCCGAAATACCGGCCAACGCGGCAAATGCCAGGACGCGCCAATCGATGGTCGTGGATTCAATCCGCGGCAAGCTCGCCGGCGCCCGCAACCACCACCCGCATTCCGATGCAGGCGAGGGCCACCCCGGGCAAGGTGCCCAACCCGGCCAGCACCAGGGCTTCGGTCAGCATCTGGGAGACCAGCCGGCGCCGGCTGCCGCCCAGCGCCGCCCGCACCGCCATCTCCCGTTCGCGGGTCGAGGCCCGCACCAGCAGCAGGTTGGCCACGTTCGCGCAAGCAATGAGCAGAAGAACGATCACCGCTCCCATCAGCGCCAGAATCGCGGGGCGCGCGTCCTCCACCAGGTACTGCCGCATGGGCTGCAATCGCAGGGCCGCCCGAGGATCGAACGAGCTCTTCCGCACCGCCGGCGCCAGCGCATCGAGCTGCTGCCTGGCCTGCAGCAACGACAAGCCCCGCTTCAGCCGGCCGATCGTGCCCACCGTCAGGAGGTTGCGGTGCGCGGCGTCGTAGCCGAGGTTGTTGGCCACCCAGAAATCGGGCACGCCATCGGTCCTGGCGCCCGGTGGAAAAAACAGCCGGAAGCCTGGTGCCAGCACGCCCACAATGCGCGGCCCGCTTCGGCCGTCCCCGAACATCGGCTGGCCGAGGATCGCCGGGCTGCCGCCATAGCGCCGCTGCCAGTACTCATAGCCGAGGATCGCCGCGCTGCCCGGCGGTATGAGAACGTGCGGGCCGGCGGGCTGCGGCACTGCGTCGGCAGCGGTGAAATCGCGGCCCAGCGCGATCCTGGCGCCCATCAGCCGGAAGAAATTCGTGGTCACCAGGGCCTTGCTGAACTGCTCGGCGCCGCCATCTCCGCGCGGCACGAACGCGCGGAACGAAGCCACTCCACCGAGATCTTCGAAAATTGCCCCGGTGCCGGTGCGCAGATCGTAGAAATCCGCGTTGGAATGAAGGAAGCTGCGGCCATTGGTCGTGCGGTTCTCCCAGAACACCAGCACCAGCCGGTCCGGGTCGCGGTACGGCAGCGGCTGCAACAGCACCGCGTTGGTGGTCACGCTGAAAATCGTCGTGCTGGCGCCGATCCCCAGGGCCAGCGTTGCCGCCGCGGTGGCCGCAAACACGGGGCTCTTCCGCAGCGTCCGTCCCGCGTAAGCGAGATCCTTCATCCGGTTGTCGATGTAGTTGGTGTGACGCATGTCCCGGCATTCTTCCTTGCACCGCTCCACGCCGCCCACGAAGTCCTCGGCTACCGGGAACATGATACGCGCGGCAGGCGCGTGCGTCAACCACAAGGGCGGGCTATTCGAGGGGCACGAAGTAGCCGCCCCGAAAGGCGATCGAAACCCGGGGGGTACCTTCTTCGCGCTTCACTTTGACGGTGATGCGGCGGTATTTGCCGTCTTTGGACGCCGGCGGGGCGCGGTAGCCGAGCACGTACTGGTCGTGCAGTTCGGTGGCGATCATGCGGCCGGCTTCCGCGGGACGGCGCCAGTCGTCGATTTCCCAATAGCGGCCGCCCGAATAGTCGATGAGCTCGTGCAGCAGGTCGGAGCCGCAAGTCTCTTCGAGCGTAACGGGCGGGCGGGCTCCGGTGGTGAGCGCCGCGGCGTAGATCGGGACGCCGGCCTCCCGCGCCAGCACGCGAAGCTCGCGACCGCGCGTACGGCTCGCGTTTTCGCCTCCGTCGGAGACCAGCAGAACGGCCCGGCGGCGATAGTGCGCGCCGCGCAGATGCCGAAACGCCAGGGGCAGGGCATCCAGCAGCGCCGTCAGGCCGGCGGGCTTGGAAAAGAGCAGCGCGTTTTGGATGGTGCCGCAGGTATGTGTGAAATCGGCGGCCAGCCGCGCCGCGCCCTGAACCGTCACCAGGAACATCTCGTCTTCCGGGTTGAGGAACGAGCAAAACCGCGCCAGCACCTCCCGGGCGCGGGCCGCCTTTCCCTCCATGCTGCCGCTGTTATCGAAGATCACCCCGATCGACACCGGCGTGTCGGTGCGCTCGAATGAAACGATGGGCTGCTCCTTGCCGTCTTCGAAAACGCGAAACTGCCGTTGGCCAAGTGTCGTCACGGGCCGGTCGTGGCTATCCACCACCGATACCGGCACCAGCACCAGGGTGGAATCGGCCTGGAAGGAGCCGCCGGACTGCACCCGTTCGTTCACCGATGCCAGCAGCACCGCCAACGTGCTAAGCAACAGGAGTGCGTGCACCCCCAAATCCTATGGAATTCGGCGCGGCAGAGCAATTAGATCGAGTACTGGTACGGCGCCCATCCAGCCGGGAATATGGCGAGCCGTTCGCGGATTCCACAAGGGGGATCTTGCCGTGAGCAGCGACCAACAATTCAGGAGAGCGTATTGACATCCAGCGGTTCGCCGGCGCCCCGGAGCGCCGGGCCATCGCTCGCACATCCGGAACGGGAGTTGGTGGATGCCATCCTTCGCAAGGACCGCAAAGCCACCGCGGAGTTCGTTTCCGCCCATGCGGACGCGGTGTACAGCTACGTGCGGGGAAGGCTGATTCCGCGGATCGACCTGGTGGACGATGTGGTGCAAGAGGTATTCCTGGCGGCCTGGGAGAAACTGCCGCAGTTTCGCGCCGAGGCGCCCTTACGTCATTGGCTGATGGGCATCGCAAGGCACAAAGTGGAAGACTATTACCGCTCCCGGCTGCGCCAGCCGGATTGCCAGATCGACGAGGACCTGCCCGCCAGCGCGGCGCCCCAGGCGGCTCCCGGGCCGGATGAGCGGCTGGACCGCGAGAAGCGGCACACCCGCACCCGGCAGGTGCTACAATCGCTTCCCGAGCCGTACGCCCTGGTTCTGCTCTGGCGGTATTGGGAAAAGCGCAGCACCCAGGATATTGCGGCCGAGACCGGTAAGACCGAAAAAGCCGTGGAGAGAATGTTGGCCCGCGCCCGCGCGCAGTTCCGAAGGAGGTGGGACTATGCCTGAGCCGGATTGGGACGACCGATTCTTCGATGCCCTGGCCGCTGAGCCGGGCCCGCCCGAATCGGAAGCTCCGGCACCGTCACGCCTGAAATCGCGGATCTATTCGGCGCTGGTGGACCGCCAGGCCGAGACCGGGCCGCTACTCAGCGTCACCGCCTCGCGGGCCGCCGGACGGCAACTCTGCGTGTTCGAGGACCTGGTGCGAATCGCCCCGGTGGGCGAGCCCGTCAAGTCGCGGAACTTCTGCCGCGTGTGCCACGCCCGTGTGCTCGGGGAACGCGTCGAGGGCGCGCCGATCTACTGGTGGGGCTGCCCCTATGTGGGTTTCCAGAACCGCTGAACGGTTCAGAAGTATTTCACCAGCCCGAACAAGTTTTGAAAGATCGCCATGCGCCGCTGCCCCGGCGGGGACAATTGTTCGCTCACCGGATTCTGGCGCATGATTTCCGTGAAACTGTAGCGCAGAAACCAGCCGCCGTGGAGGGCCACATCGATGCCCACCGGAAAGCGGACCGCGAGCGCCGTGGAAGTGAACACCGCGGGCGGTGGGGCCAGGCCCTGCGAAACGGTGCCCGGAGCCGTCGCCGTGCTGTGGAAGCGAATCACCCCAAGGCCGATGGCGAGGAACGGCCGGACCCGGCTTTGGCGATCGCGGAAGTAGATCAGCAGGTCGCCCGATGCGCCGTGCTGGGAGCTCTCGCGTGCCTGCTGGTAGGATTGCGCGGTCCCTCCCGCCGTGACGAGCGAGGTGAGCAGAACGTCGTTGCGGTTCCAGACATAGTTCGCCTGCACGCTGGCATAGTTGCTGAGATGCAGGCCGCCGAAGAACTGCAGGGTAGGGCCGTTCTCCGGTTTATACAGCGAGACGGCCGCAGTGCCGGAGCCGATCTGGGATCGCGCATCCCCGGAGAGCGTGGCCACGCCGCCCATCGCACCCAGGAAATACCTGCTCTCGGCGGTTGCCGTGGCGCACGCGCCCAGTGCCGCGAGCAGGCAGGAGACGCGCGCCGATGTGAGGATCCTCATAGACTGAATTTCAAATATATAGTCTCGAACGCAGCGGGCGCGTCCGTCACTTTTTTTTTCTTCACGGCGAGGGGGATCCGCCCGCCACGCGCGACTAGCCACGCGTCGGCAGTTCCGTCGCAATCGCCGGAAAGCTGCCCGCAACCACTCAGAGGAGGAGATTCAATGAAACGATTTCGCATTTTCGCGGCCGTCGTTCTGCTTGCCGCAGCGGCCTCAGCGCGGGCCAGCCGCAACCAGCAGACGATGGTCGTCACCGCCTCCAACGGCACTGACAACCAACTCATGGTCTATGATCCCAGCGGCGCAATGCTGCAAATGCTGTCGACCGGAGGGCAAGGGGGCGTCAGCGGCAATTCCGGAGGCATCGCGTCACAAGGCAGGTTGCTGGCGGTGGTGAACTTCGGCTCGCAGAACGTGACCGTCTTCGTGCAAAACGGCCAGGGCTTCCGCATGGGTTCGAAGATCAGCTCTGTCTCCAAACCCGTCAGCGTGGCGTTCGGCCAGGGTCATCTCTACATCCTGGGAACCACCACCGTGGAATCTCACCGCGTCACCGGCCTCAGCGTGCAATCGGTAGTGGACGGGATGACCATGCTCACCGTGGCGGATATGTCGGCCGCCCAGGTGGGCGTGGTGGGCAACCAGCTCATCATCGCCGAAAAGAGCAACGTCATCGAAACCGTGAACCTTTCGGGTGATGGCGCGGTGGTCGGCTCGCCCACGCGGGTCACCAACCTTCCCGATAACACCGACACGCCGTTCGGCTTGGTTACGCGCGGCGACAACAGCTACGTGTCCATTGCACATTCCAACCAGGTCGTGCTGGTGCGCAACGGCAAGGTGCTCACCGTGGCCCTGCCCGGCAACCAGCAGGCGCCGTGCTGGCTGACGTTGAACGGGCCCTTCCTGTTTTCGGCCAACACCGCCAGCAAAAATATCACGCGCTTTGCGGTCTACGGGCAAAAGATCGTGGTGGACGGAGAAGTGGCGGCCTCGGTGAACGGCGGCGCGACCGATATCGATTCCAAGGACGGCCTACTGGCGGTGGTCGATTCCAGCGGATCGACGTCGCACCTTTCCATTTTCGCGCTGGATGAAGACGGCAACCTGTCGCTCAATGGGAGCGCCACGGTCAACAGTCCCATCAACGGCGTGGTGATTGTGGGGGCGGGCGCCGGCCAGGACTGATTGCGTTCCGCAGCCGCTGCGCCGGGAAAAGTTCCGGCGCCGGCGGCACCGGTGCGGGCTCCGGCTGCTGCTATAGTTAGCCCTACGGGGGGACGTAGCAGATGCTGTTTCGAGACTTCGCCTACGCGGCCCGGGGGCTGCGGAAGAGTCCCGTTTTCGCCGTTACCGCGGTGCTCACCATGGCCCTGGGGATTGGCGCCGGCACGGCCATTTTCAGCGTGACCAACGCGGTGCTGGTGCGGCCCCTGCCGTACCGGAATCCCGACCGCCTGGTGTTCGTGATTTCGGACATGACGCGTCGCAATGTAAAGGACTTTCCACTTTCCGACGCGGACTACATCGACGTGCGGAACGGTCTGGCGCGCATGTTCGACCGGATGGGGACGGTGAATACGGGGCGCGCCCCGTTCCCCCGGGAAGACGGCACGCCGGAGTTGGTGCGCACCGCCGCCGTCACCCCTAACTTTTTCCGGCTCATGGGCGCGGGGATTTTCGCGGGCCGCGATTTTTCCGAATCCGACGGCCTGCCGCAAACTCCCGCGCCTACCGCCGCCGCGCCCGGAGTTCCGCCGGCGCCGCGACTTCCCAATATGGCCATCCTCAGCTACGAGTACTGGCAGCGGCGCTTCGGCGGCGATCGCTCCATCCTCGGCAAAGGAATGCCGGGCGCGCGGCAGGGCGCCACTCAGATCGTGGGCGTGCTGGCGCCGCGATTCGAATTGCAGTTTCCGCATTCGGCCAATGAGGAGCGCCTGCCCGATGTGTGGTTCGCGGCCCGCCTGACCTACGACAACGCCAATCGCAACAATGTCAGGTGGCGCGTGATTGGGCGATTGAAGGTGGACGTGCCGATCGAGCAGGCGCAGTCCGCCGCCGACGCGGTGTCCGCCGGAATCCGCAAGAACTTCGTCATCGAGAATACCGCCGGCTTTCACATCCGCCTGGAGCCCATGCATAAGCACGTGGTGGAAGAGGTCCGCCCGGCGCTGCTGGCATTGATGGGAGCGGGGATCTTTCTGTTGCTGATCGCGTGCGCCAACGTGGCCAATCTGCTGCTGGTCCGTGCCTCTCTTCGCGAGCGCGAACTGGCGGTGCGCACGGCGCTGGGCGGAAGCCGCTGGAGGCTCGTCAGCCAGACGCTGGCCGAAGCGCTGCTGCTGGCGCTCACCGGCGCCGCCGCCGGACTGGTCCTGGCCGGGGCGGGCATCAGCGAACTGCGCGCAATTGCGCCGGCCAACCTGCCGCGGCTCGATACCATCGGGATCGATCCCACGGTGCTGACCTTCACGGCGGTGCTGGCACTGGCCGCGGCGGCCTTGTTCGGACTGGTGCCCGCGCTGCGCGCCTCGCGTCCCGACATCGCGCAGGTGCTTCGCGCTTCGGGCCGGAACCCGGGGATGGGCCGCGGCGGCCTGCTGCGCAACCTGGTGGTGGTCGGCGAGGTGGCGCTGGCATTCGTGCTGCTCATCGGGTCGGGACTGATGTTCCGCAGCTTTCAGGAATTGCAGCGCATCGATCCGGGCTTCCGGCCCCACGGCCTGCTGACGTTCTTCCTGCTGGGTGGGCGCGGCGGTCCGCAACCCGATCAGCGGGCTGCCTTCGTGCGCGACCTCCGCAACCGCTTCCAGGCCATTCCCGGTGTGGAGAGCGTGACCGCTTCGTTTCCATACCCGCTGGCCGGCGGATTCACGCCCATCCGCTGGGGCCTCGAGCCCGCCTTGAGCGACCCGACCAAATTTCAGGCGGTGGACTGGCAGGTGGTCCTGCCCGGCTACTTCGAAACGCTGCGCACGCCGCTCCTTGCCGGACGCGCGTTCACCGAGGCCGATAACGCGCCCGACCGCCCTGTCGTCATCATCGATCCGGTGCTGGCGGCGAAGGCGTTCCCCGGGACTTCCGCCGTGGGCAAGCGCCTGCTCATCCGCATCCGCACGCCGCAAGCGGAGTGGGTGGAGGTGGTCGGCGTGGCCGCCCACCAGCGGCAGAACTCGCTGGCCGAGCCCGGCCGCGAACAGATCTACTTCACCGACGGATTTCTGGGGCACGGCGTCGTGGCGCGCTGGGCCCTGCGCACGGCCGGCGACCCCGCGAAGTACGCCGGCGAGGTGCGCGCCGCCGCGGCCAGGGCCGGCGGCAATATCGTGGTTGCGGAACTCCGGCCCATGGACGCGCTGGTGGAACTGGCCCAGGCCGGAACGCGGTTTCAACTTTTGCTCATCGGCGTGTTCGCGGCCATTGCCGCCCTGCTGGCCGCCGTGGGGCTGTACGGCGTGCTTTCGACCGTGGTCCGGCAGCGGACTTCCGAAATCGGCGTACGCATGGCGCTCGGGGCGGCGCCAGTGCGGATTTTCAAGCTGGTGGTGGGCCAGGGACTGCGGCTCAGCGCCACCGGCATCGCGGTCGGATTCCTGGCGGCCGTCGCCTTCACGCGTGTGATGACCAGCATGCTGGTGGGAGTGAAGCCCACCGATCCGGCCACCTTCATCGTCATGGCGGCGGTGTTCTTCGCGATTGCGGCGCTGGCGTCGTGGATTCCGGCGCGGCGCGCGGCCGGGCTCGACCCCACGGTCGCTTTGCGCGACGAATGAGATTCTTCCGGGCCGCTGCGGGCTTGCCGCCGGGCCTGTCCCTCAACCCGTGCGAGGAAGTCATGCGCTCCGCTTCGTTCCATTAAGATGAAGAGGAGTACCAGATATGATCCTTCCTGTTTCCCGGAGCATCGCGGGCATGGCTCTGCTCGCGTCGATGGCGCTGCTGGCTGCTGCGGCACCCATCCAGGTCGGCAGTCAGCGCCGCCTCAACTTCAACGACGGCTGGCGCTTCTATAAGGGCGATGCGCCCGGCGCCGAGCAGCCCAAGTTCGCCGACAGCCAGTGGCGGCTGGTACGGTTACCGCACGACTGGGCGATCGAAGGCCCCTTCGATCCCAAGCTCAACCCCCACACCGGCGCGCTGCCGATCTTCGGTACCGGCTGGTATCGCAAGACGTTCACCCTTCCCGCCACTTCCAGGGACCGCCATTTCCGGATCGAGTTCGACGGCGCCATGAGCAACGCCAGGGTGTGGATCAACGGGCACGACCTCGGCGGCCGGCCCTACGGCTACATCGGCTTCGGTTTCGACCTGACCCCGCACTTGAGATTCGGCGGCGAAGAGAACGTGATCGCCGTGCGGCTCACGCCCGAAGATCGTTCCTCCCGCTGGTATCCCGGAGCCGGAATCTATCGCAACGTGTGGCTGGACGTTACCTCGCCAGTGCACGTGGCCCACTGGGGCACGTACGTCACCACCCCCGAGGTAACCGACGACAAGAGCACCGTCGCGGCCAAAATCGAGATCCGCAACGAGACCGCCGGCCAGGCCAACGTCACCCTGCAGACCATCGTGCTCGATCCATCCGGCAAAGAGGTGAGCCGCCACGCCGACAACGCCACCGTGCCTGCCGGCGCGACGCAGACCGTTTCCGCCAGCCTGAGCGTGCCTCGTCCACAGCGCTGGGATATCGAACATCCCAATCTCTACACCCTGGTCACCGAAGTGTCCGACTCCGGGAAACGCGTAATCGACCGCTACCTCACACCGTTCGGCATCCGCACTATCGCGTTCGACAAGACGCGGGGCTTCCTGCTGAACGGGCGCACGGTGAAGCTGCAGGGAGTCTGCCTGCACCATGATCTGGGCGCCTTGGGCGCCGCCGTGAACCGCCGCGCCACCGAACGCCAGTTGCAGATCCTGAAGGCGGCCGGTGTGAACGCCATCCGCACCAGCCACAACCCGCCGTCCCCCGAGCAACTCGAACTCTGCGACCGGCTGGGGTTGGTGGTGATGGACGAATCCTTTGACATGTGGCGGCGGCCCAAGGTGCCCAACGGCTATGCCAAGTACTTCGACGAGTGGAGCGAGCGCGATGTCCGCGATATGGCCCGGCGCGACCGCAACCATCCGAGCATCATTATGTACAGCATCGGCAACGAAATCCCCGAGCAGGGCAGCCCCGAGGGCGCGGCTATGGCGAAGCGCCTGACCGGGTTCTTCCACCAGGAGGACCCCACGCGTCCCACCACCTCGGGCTTCAACAATCCGGTGCCCGCCATCCGCAACGGGTTGGCCGCGGAGGTGGACCTGGTGGGGCTGAACTACAAGCCGATGCAGTACGAGCAGTTCATGAAGGAGCACCCGGACTGGATTTTCTACGGCTCGGAAACGGCGTCATGTGTCAGCTCGCGCGGCGTGTACCACCTGCCCATCGAGAAGTACGACCGGAATCCCTCGCTGCAGCTGACCAGCTACGACGTCATCGCTCCGCCATGGGCGTATTGTCCCGACCCGGAATTCGCCATGCAGCAGAAGTTCCCGCAGATTCTGGGCGAGTTCGTATGGACCGGCTTCGACTACATCGGCGAACCGACGCCCTACGGCGGCAGGCGCACTGGCGGCCAGAGCGACTGGCCCTCGCGCAGTTCCTACTTCGGCTTCGTGGATCTGGCCGGATTCCCCAAAGACCGCTACTACTTGTATCAGAGCGTGTGGACCCAAAAGCCCATGGTGCACGTGCTGCCGCACTGGAACTGGAAGGAGGGCCAGACCATTCCGGTGATGGCGTACAGCAACGCCGATGAGGTGGAGCTGTTGCTGAACGGCATTTCGCTTGGCCGTAAGAAGCGCTTTGCGGAAACGTGGGAAATGCCTGTCGGCCCCAACATCAGCCAGGACCGCAAGTACGCCACCAAATACCGGATGGTGTGGCAGGTGCCGTATCAACCCGGCACGCTGAAGGCCGTCGCCTACCAGGGTGGCAAAGCGGTGGCGATGGACGAAGTCCGCACCGCGGGTGCGCCGGCGCGCGTGAAGCTGGTTCCGGACCGCGCCACGATCCAGGCCGATGGCGACGACCTCTCGTTCCTCACCGTGCGCATCGAAGACCGGAATGGGAATCTCTGCCCGATGGCCGACAACCTGGTGAAATTCACCGTCACGGGCGGCGAACTTCGCGCCGTGGACAACGGCAATGCCGCTACCGACGAGCCCTTCCAGGCAGACCATCGCAAGGCGTTCAACGGCCTGGCGCTGCTCATTGTCAGCTCCAAGCCGGGCCAGGCGGGGAAGATCCGCATTACCGCCGGCGGGGAAGGTCTCGCCCAGGCGAGCGCCGAAATCACCGCGAAGCGTTAACCCTCCGGGGAGGTGCCGAGCCCATCGACTCGCCGGGTCCTCGCGCCGGGCGCCGATGGCATCCCGCTATAATCAGCTTCGGAGATGGAGATCCCCCGCGCCCACGCCTTGATCGCATGTTTGCTGGCGGCGGTGGGCACGGCCCGCATCGTCTCCACCTATCGCGTCTTCAACCACACCATCGACGAGCCCGACAATCTGGCGGCGGGCATGGAGTATCTTTCTACCGGCAAGTACCGCTACGAGGATACGCATCCGCCGCTGGCCCGGGTGTTCGCGGCCATCGGTCCATACCTGGCCGGGGAGCGGTTTCATCCCGGGCCGGACGCCTATTCGGAGGGCTACCGCATTCTGGGCCATGGTGCGCACTACGATCGCATCCTGGCACTGGGACGCGTCGGCAACCTGGTGTTCTTCTGGGTAGCATCCCTGGTGGTTTTTCTGTGGGGTCTGCGGGCGGGCGGCCCGGCCGCGGCGGTGCTGGCCACGCTGCTGTTCACCACCCTGCCGCCGGTGCTGGCGCATGCCGCGGTGATCACCACGGATGCGGCGCTGTGCGCCATGACGGCCGCCGCCGGGCTGGCGTTTCTGTATTGGCTCGACCGGCCCGACCGGCGCCGCAGCGTATGGCTGGGCGCGCTCGCGGCGCTGGCCTGCCTCTCCAAGTTCTCGGCGCTGGTTTTTCTGCCGGCGGCGGCGCTCGCCATCGCCTGGTGCTTCGGTCCGCGGCGCCTGTGGCGCCTGTGGGCGGAATACAAACGCCCGGCCGGGCTGGCCTTGGGCACCGCCTGCCTGGTCATCTGGGCGTGCTACGGATTTTCGTTCGCCCGGGTGGAGTTCCTGCACGCGCGGCTTCCCGCGCCGCGGTTTTTCTCGGGCATCCACGCCGTGTGGGCCCACAACCAGGCCGGCCATCCCTCCTACCTGATGGGGCGCCGCAGCCCCGACGGCTTCTGGTATTACTTTCCGGCGGTGCTCGCCATCAAGACGCCCCTCGGTCTGCTGCTCCTGGTGGCCGCCGCGCCCTGGTTGCTGCGGTACAGCAAGCGGCGCCGCGAGGCGTCCTTCGCGCTGGCTTTCGCGACGGGGATTCTGGCCGTCGCCATGACCGGCCGCATTGATATCGGGGTGCGCTATGTGTTGCCCGTGTACGTCGGCCTGTGTGTGGCGGGCGCCACCGCCGCCATGGAAGCCCGCGCCCTCCTGCCACTCCTGCTGGTGGCGGTCGTCATCCCGTGGCACGTCGCTTCCGGAGCGCTCCAGCACCCCGACTACCTGGCTTATACCAATGAGATCGCCCAGTCCCGCCCGGAGCGTTTCGTGGCCGATTCGGACCTGGACTGGGGTCAGGATATGAAGCGCCTCGGCGTCTGGCTGGAGCGCGCCGGCGCCACCCACCTGACGTTCTCGCCCTTCAACCGGACCTACGAGCTGGCCGGGCATCCACTGCCGCCGATGACGCCGGGCGATTCCGACCGGCCTTCACCCGGCTGGAACGCGGTGAGCGTCACCATCTGGAAGGTGTTCGGCTTTCCCCGGTGGGCCGACCGTATTGCACCGCAGCATCGCATCGGCCGTTCCATCCTGCTTTGGTATTTTCCGGAAAACCCGCGCTAATAGATTCCGATTATTGACCCCTTCGCCCGGCGCATGATACTTCTATCCAAGCTCGTTCAGAGAGGGGATCTTTACCATGCAGTTTAACCGCTTTCCGGTTATCGCTGTGCTTTTTGCCGGCGCGACCCTGCTCAGCCACACGGTCTTCGGACAAGGCTGTATCGTGGCCCGTTCCAACGAACAGTTCCTCGGCCCCGAGAGCCGCAACGGCTATCTCAGCCCCGGTGAGTTCGACCTCACCATCGGCTACCGGCACCAGTTTTCCTTCCGCCATTTCGTGGGGCCTACGGAACAGAAATATCGCATGCAGCAGGGCACCCAGGTGATGAACAAGATCAACCTTCAGGACATCAACCTGACCTACACCATTAGCCGCCGATGGAGCGTGTCGGCGGATGTGCCGCTGCTGCTGGCCAGCCGGCGCGGTAACGCCCAGGCCTACACCACCACCGCTGCCGGATTGGGCGATATCAGTCTCACCGGCCAGGCCTGGTTGTGGAGCCCGGCATCGGAAACACGCGGCAACGTCATGGTCGGTATGGGAATTCTGCTGCCCACCGGCAAGGACAATGTCTCTAACGTCGTGGATGGGTTTGACGGCCGCGGCCCGCGCACCGTGATCGACGATTACTCGATTCAGCCCGGCGCCGGGGGCTGGGGCTGGGTCTTCCGCTGGCAGGCGTTCCACAGCGTGGGACGTTCGGTGGCCTATTTTGTCGGCAACTATGTGGCTACACCGCAGAATACCAATCGCGTGTTGAGAAACACTTCCAACCCCGCATCGCTGACGGCGTACAACTCCATCTCCGACCAGTACCTGCTCGAGGCCGGCATGGCGCGGCCGATCCGTCAGGTGCACGGCCTCTCGTGGAGCTTCGGGCCGCGCATGGAAGGCGTCCCGGCGCATGACCTGATCGGCGACAACCTCGGCTTCCGCCGCCCCGGATTCGCCATCTCGGTCCAGCCGGGGATCCAGTACGCACGCGGCAAGAGCATGATCTCGGTGAGCGTGGGCAAGGCCATTTACCGGGACCGCACGCGTAGCGTACCCGACATCATGACGGGCGGCCATGGCGACGCCGCGTTCGCCGACTACGTCTGGCTCGCCAGCTACTCGTTCCGGTTCGGCACACCGCGGCACGGAGAAGAGAACGCCAGGAGCGGTCACGGTGGCCAGTCGAGCAACTGATCTGGGGGTGCTCGCGCTCGTGCTGGCATCGGCCGCCTTCGCCAAGGATCCTCCCAAAGTCGAGCTGGTGCTGAAGAACCTCGGCGGCCAGCGGGTGCGCCTCAGCGAGCTGCGCGGCAACAACGTCGTGCTGAACTTCTGGGCCACCTGGTGCGTGCCCTGCAATACCGAAATGCCGCTGCTGGTCGAGGCCGAAAAGAATTATGGCAGCCGCGGCGTGGTGTTCGTGGGCGCCTCTCTCGATGACGGCAAAACCCGCCAACACGTGCCGGAATTCGTGCGGCAATACCAGGTGACCTTCCCCGTGTGGGTGGGCGCCACCGGCGACAATCTGGACGATCTCGGCATGGGCCCGGCTGTACCCGCCACGGCATTCATCGACCGCGAAGGCCGCATTGTCTCGCGCGTCCGGGGCCAGATCCGCGCCGGGGAACTCGAGGAGCGGCTGGCGTGGCTGGCGGGCTCGCAGACTACACCCCCGCCTCCCAGTGTGAAGCATCTCTCGCCATAGCGCGGGAACGTACATAATTAAGACAGACGTTGTGGAATCGAGGCGATCACCCACTTTTGGCCTGCTTGCGGGTTTGGCCATCACGCTGTCGGCCGTGGCCGTGTACTCGGGCTATACCATCCTGCAGCTCCGCACGCTGCGGCGCATTCAGGCGGAAACCATCGATCGCAACCGCATGGACTCCCTGCTGCTGCTGCGCATCCAAAACAACCTCAACCTGCTCGGCCTCACCATGCGCGACATGCTGGATGCCAGCGAACCCTACCCGCTCACCGCGTGGCGGGCGCAGTTGAAGCGCATCCGCTTCGATCTGGAGGATGCCCTGGCCCGCGAGGAGAAGGTCGCCGTGGGAGATGCCGGGCAGCGCCGCTACCTGGTCAGTTCGGTGGCTCAGTTCTGGGACGCGGTGGACCGCATTCTCGACCTGGCGCAAAGCGGGCAGGAACAGGAGGCGCGCACCCGCATCCGGCTCTCGCTGCAAGCCCGGCAGGCGACGCTCTCCACGGCCGTGGCCCGCCTGCTGGTGCAAAACAACGAAAACGAGCAGCAGGCCGCCGGGCAGGCGCAGGATATCTATGCCCGTGTGGAACGCAACGTGTACCTGTTTCTGAGCGCGATGCTGCTGCTGGTCCTGGGCACCAGCCTGTACCTGGTACATTACAACCGGCGCATGTTCGACCGCGTGGCGGCCCTCTCGGAGCGGCGCAGCGAGCTGGCGCGCCAGCTCATCTCGATCCAGGAGAACACATTCCGCTACATTTCGCGCGAACTGCACGACGAATTCGGGCAGATCCTGACGGCCATCGGTGCCATGCTGCAACGCGCCGGGCGCCGCGCCGCGTCCACCGACGCACCCATTCGCGCGGATGTCGAAGAGGTGCGCGAGATTGTGCAATCCACCCTCGACAAGGTCCGCACGCTCTCGCAGGCGCTCCACCCGGTGGTGCTCGATGACGCGGGTCTGGAAGGCGCCCTGAACCTGTACCTGCCGGGATTCGAAAAGCAGACGGGCATCGCCATCGAATACCGCAAGGATGGCCCCAGCCGCCCCGTCGACCGCGATATCGCCATCCATCTCTACCGCGTCCTCCAGGAGGCGCTGAATAATGTGGCCCGCCACTCCAAATCGGCGCGTGCCGCGGTCCGCCTGCGCTATGAGCCCGACCTGCTGGTGCTCGAAGTGGAAGACCGCGGCGTGGGATTCGGCAAACGCGGCGAGAGCCAGGGCATGGGCCTCACCTCCATGCGCGAACGGTCCGAGCTGGTGAACGGCCGGCTGGATTTTCTGGAGGGAAGCGCCGGCGGCGTGCTGGTCCGCCTGACGGTGCCGCTCCTGGAGGAGAAAACGCATGCCGGAGCGTAGCATCCAGGTGATGCTGGTGGACGACCACAGCCTGGTGCGCCGCGGCTTTCGGCGCATGCTCGAGGACGATCCGGAGATCCTGGTGGTCGGCGAGGCCGGCAATGGCGAGGAAGCGGTCGCTAAAGCCGTGGAACTGCGGCCGAAGGTCGTCGTAATGGATTACGCGCTGCCGGGAATGAACGGCGCCTCGGCGACGCGGCTGATTCTGAAGTCCGCGCCCGAGACGGCCGTGCTGGTGCTCAGCATGCACTCCGAACCCAGCTACGTGCGCAGTTGCCTGGACGCGGGCGCCCGCGGCTACCTGCTGAAAAACGCGGTGGACCTGGAACTGGCCGACGCTATCAAGAAGATCGCCGCGGGCGAGCAGGTGCTCGACCCGCACCTGGAGCAACAGGCATCCCCGGCGGGTGCCGCCACACGCGCCCTGACCCCGCGCGAACTCGAAATCCTGCAACTCATCGTGAACGGCAAATCCAATAAGGAGATTGCCGCTATTCTGGGGCTGAGCGCCAACACCGTGGCCGTGCACCGCGCCAACATCATGGGCGCCCTGGGAATCCACAACGCGGCCGAGCTGGTGGTGTACGCCATCCGCAATGGCATGGCGAGCATCGTATGACGCGGCGCGGATTTCTCTCGGCAGCGGCGGGGAGCGCGGCAGCGGCGGTGGGGCCGGATCCCGGATTCCGCCTGAGGGATGTGACCGCCGCGGCGGGAATCCGCTTCCGCCACAACAGCGGCGCGTTCGGCTCCAAGTACCTTCCCGAAACCATGGGCCCCGGCTGCGCGTGGATCGACTACGATGCCGACGGCTGGCCCGACATCCTCCTCATCAACGGCATGGACTGGCCCGGGCACCGGGCGTTCCGGAGCACCTTGAAGCTGTACCACAACAACCGCAACGGCACGTTCTCCGATGTTACCGAGCAGGCCGGACTCGCCGTGGAGATGTACGGTATGGGCGCCGCCGTGGCCGATTACGACAACGACGGCTTCCCCGACATCCTGGTGACCGCGGTGGGACAAAATCGCCTGTTTCACAATACCGGCAAAGGCCGGTTCACCGATGTCACCCACCGCGCGGGGCTCGGCGGGCGGAGTTCCTTCAGCACCTCCGCGCTGTGGTTCGACTACGATCGCGACGGCCTTCTCGACCTGTTCGTCTGCAACTACGTGAAGTGGTCTCCGGAGCACGACATCTTTTGCGGCATGGATGGCCGGCACAAGTCGTACTGCACGCCGGAGGCGTATCGCGGCTCCACCTGCTGGCTGTTCCGCAACCGCGGCAACGGCACTTTCGAAGATGTCACCGCAAAGAGCGGCATCTTCGATACCACTTCCAAATCGCTCGGCGTGGCGCTGCTCGATTACGACCGCGATGGCTGGCCCGACCTGCTGGTCACCAACGATACGCAGCCCAACAAGCTCTACCGCAACCTTCGTAACGGAACTTTTGAAGACGTCGCGGTGCAGGCCGGCGTGGCGTTCAGCGAGGATGGCAGGGCGCGCGCCGGCATGGGCATCGACGTTGCCGATTTCGATAACTCCGGAGTCGCGGGCGTGGCCATCACCAATTTCGATAACGAGATGATGGCGCTCTACCGCACCGTCCGCGGCGGTTCGTACGCCGATATCGCGGTCAAAAGCGGCATTGGGCGCGCTTCCCAAAACAGCCTCGGATTCGGCTGCGTATTCTTCGATGCCGACCTGGACGGCCATCTCGACCTGCTGGCCGTCAACGGCCACATCGATGAGACCGTGCGCAACCTGCGCACCAACGTGGGCTACGCGCAGTCGCCGCACCTGTTCCGCAACGACCAGCGGGGCGGCTTCCGCGATGTGGCGTCCCAGGCTGGCGCGGATTTCGCTTCCCCGAAAGTGGCCCGCGGCGCGGCCTGCGCGGATTTCGACCGCGACGGCGATCTGGACGTGCTGATCACCACCAACCACGGCCCGGCGTTTCTCTACCGTGCCGATGTGACCAACGGCAACCGCTCGGTGCGCGTGCGGCTGACCGGAACCAAATCCAACCGCGACGGCATTGGCGCCATGGTCCGGCTGTTCACGCCGGACGGCACGCAATCGCGCATGGTCAAGACGGGATCGAGCTATCTGTCGCAGTCGGAACTGGCGGTGGTATTCGGCATCGGCAAGCGCGACCGCGCCGACCGCATGGTGATCGAGTGGCCGAGCGGCCGCGTCGAAGAGCACAAGAACGTCGCGGCCGGCGAGTTCGAGTGCGTGGAGGGCAGCGCGGCGCTCAAACGAGTGCGGTGACGGTCCGCCCGGAACCGCCCAGGATGAACAGTGCTGTCCCACAAGCGGACACTCTGCCCGCGCCGTCAGCGAGACCATGCCGCGTGTCTGAAAGGAAACCGCCCTCGCTGCTGCATACAAAAAACCTTCCGCGAACGCCGCACCTCTCACAGTCTCGCTTGTAAATCCCACCCCATGGGGATAGAATCCAGCTTTGCATATCTGGAAATACTGCGTGTTGCATGCAACACATCGGCTGCCCGCATGGGCCGGCCCGTTGGAGGAATCGTGACTCACCACCGGCTTCGCCCCCGAATTTCCGCGTGTCTCGTCGTTTCCGCCCTCGCCCTGGGCAGTTCCCTCTGGGCCCAGCAAGGCACGCCCGCGCCTCAGTCCGGCCGCGCTGCCGGTCGCGCACCGCAGGCCCCGCCCGTCGTCTCTCCGGAAGTGATGTCCGACCGTCGCGTGGCCTTCCGCGTCTATGCGCCGCACGCCCAGGCGGTGCGCCTTTCGGCCGGCGATATCGCCGGGCTGGGACAGGCCGCCCAACTCACCCGCGGCGAGAACGGCGTGTGGGAAACCCTTGCCGGACCGATCGACCCCGGCGCCTATCGTTACAAATTCAATGTGGATGGCGTCGCCGTGCTCGATCCGCGCAACCCCGCCTTCAAGGAAAGCTCCGGCGGCCACACCTGGATCAACTGGCGCAACTATCTGAATGAGTTCACGCCGCAGTTGTTCCAATAGGACAGACAATATGAGGGCGGTGCTGGCAGTGCTTTGTATGGCCGCATTCCAGGGCAGCGCTTTTTCCGGCGCCGATGTAGCGCCGCGCGTCGAAGCTCTCCTCGGGCGCATGACGCTTGAAGAGAAAATCGGCCAACTCACCCAGATCGGCGGCATCGCCTTCACTCCCGATGCCCCCAAGCCCGACGAGGCCATTCGCAAGGGTCTGGCGGGCTCGGTGCTGTGGCTCTCCGACCCCGCCGCCATCAACCGCCTCCAGAAGATCGCCGTCGAAGAGACCCGCCTGAAAATTCCGCTGCTCTTCGGGCTGGACGTGATCCACGGTTTTCGCACGCTCTTCCCCATGCCGCTGGCGCTGGCTTCGTCCTGGGATGCTGCCCTCATCGAACGCGTCGACAGCGTTGCCGCCCGCGAAGCGCGCGCCGCCGGCATTGCCTGGACCTTCGCGCCGATGGTCGATATCGCCCGCGACCCCCGCTGGGGCCGCATCATGGAAGGCGCCGGCGAAGATCCGTTCCTCGGCGCCGTGGTGGCCCGCGCCCAGGTGCGCGGCTTCCAGGGCGATGACGTCTCCCAGCCCGACCGCCTGCTCGCCTGCGCCAAGCACTTCGCCGGCTACGGCGCGGCCGATGGCGGACGCGATTACGACTCCGCCTACATCCCCGATGCGGAGCTGTTCAATGTGTACCTTCCGCCCTTCCGCGCCGCCCTCGATGCCGGTGTGGCCACCTTTATGAGCGCTTACATGGACCTCAACGATGTGCCCGCCACCGGCAACGCCTTCCTGCTTCAGGACGTGCTGCGCAAGACGTGGAAGTTCCCGGGATTCGTAGTGAGCGATGCCTTCGCGGTCCGCGACCTCGTCACCCACGGCTTTGCCCGCGACCGCGCCGACGCCGCATACCGCGCCTTCACTGCCGGAGTCAACATGGATATGGGCGCTGGCGTCTACATGGAACACCTCGGCCCGCTGGTGAAGTCCGGCAGGATTCCGGTTTCGGCGATCGATGCCGCCGTCCGCCCCATTCTCGCCGCCAAGGTCCGCCTCGGCCTGTTCGAACGTCCGTACGCCGATGAATCCCGCGCCAAAGCCGTCATCGGCGCCCCTGAACACCGGCGGCTCGCGCGCGAGGCCGCCCGCCAATCGGCGGTGCTGCTGCGTAACGAGCGGGATATCCTGCCCCTCTCCAGGGCCGGCCGCACCATTGCCGTCATCGGCCCGCTGGCCGACAACAAACGCGACCTGCTGACCATGTGGAGCGGGTTCGATCTCGACCCTTCCGGCACCGTCACCGTGCTCGAGGGCATCCGCAACCAGGCCGGCGCCGCCGCCCGCGTGGAGTACGCCCCCGGCGTGCAGATCCGCAAACCGAACCCGTCCATGTTGGACGGCATGCTGGGCGGCAAGCCGCCCGAGCCCTGGTCCGACGAACAGGCCAGCCAGGAATTCGCCAGGGCCGTGGACCTCGCCGGCCGGTCCGACGTCGTCATCCTGGTCCTCGGTGAACTCGCGCTCATGAGCGGAGAGATGGCCTCCCAGGCTTCGCTCGAACTGCCCGGCCGCCAGCAGGAACTCCTGCAAGCCGTCGCCGCCACCGGCAAACCCGTAATCCTGGTGCTGGTGAACGGGCGCCCTCTGAATATCACCTGGGCCGCCGAGCACATTCCGGCCATCCTCGAGGCTTGGCACCCCGGCACGGAGGGTGGCAACGCCATCGCCGACCTTCTCTTCGGAGACGCCAATCCCGCCGCCAAACTGCCCCTGTCCTGGCCGCGCGATGTGGGCCAGGTGCCGGTCTATTACGCGCACAATCTTACCCACCAGCCGGAATTCGCCGAGGGCTTCCGGTCCCGTTACTGGGACCAGCCCAGCGCCCCGCTATTTCCCTTCGGCTTCGGCCTCAGCTATACCCGCTTCGCTATCTCCAACCTGCGCGTCAAAGATGCCGCCGTCAAACTGGGCGCCGCGGTCGAAGTGTCGCTCGATGTCGAAAACACCGGCCGGCGCGCCGGTTCCGAGGTCGTCCAGGTCTATATCCACCAGGTGGCCGGCAGTACTTCCCGTCCCGTGCGTGAGTTGAAAGGCTTCCAAAAAGTGTCCCTCGCGCCGGGCGAAAAGAGAACCGTGCATTTCTCGCTCGGCAGGAACGAGCTGAGTTATTGGAGCGCCCGCACCCGCAGTTGGATCCAGGAGGCGGAGAGCTTCGAACTCTGGGCGGGCACCGATGCCACCGCCACCCTGCACGCGACCTTCAAAATCGTGCCCTGAGAATCGAACCATGATACGAACCTGGATAGTGCTCTCGCTCGCGGCAGCCGCTGCCATGGCTGCCTCCGATCAAGTCAGGATCGACACCGGCCGCCTCGCGGGCGTGACCCGCAATGGCGTGGTCGCCTTCAAGGGCATCCCCTTCGCCGCGCCTCCCGTGGGCGATCTGCGCTGGCGCCCCCCGCAGCCCGCCAGACCCTGGACGGGCGTCCGCCAGGCCTCGGAGTATGGCGCCGATTGCGAGCAGAAACCCTTCCCGGGCGACGCCGCCCCGCTCGGCGTCACGCCGGCCGAGGACTGTCTCTACGCCAACGTCTGGATTCCCGCCGGTGCTCCTTCCCGAAAACTTCCCGTCATGGTCTGGATCTATGGCGGCGGCTTCGTCAACGGAGGCAGTTCGCCCGCCGTCTACGACGGCAGCCAGTTCGCCCGGCGCGGCGTGGCCTTCGTGAGCTTCAACTACCGCCTGGGCCGTTTTGGCTTCTTCGCCCACCCCGCGCTCACCAGGGAGAGTCCCTCCGGCCCGGTCGGTAACTACGGCTACATGGACCAGATCGCCGCCCTGCAATGGGTACGACGCAACATCGCCGCGTTCGGCGGCGACCCCGGCAGCGTCACCATCTTTGGCGAATCCGCGGGCGGTGGTTCGGTCCTCACCTTGATGACTTCTCCCCTGGCGAAGGGCTTGTTTCACAAAGCCATCGTGGAATCCGGCGGCGGACGCACCTTGCTCCTGGGCCCGCGCTACCTCGACCGCCCCGGCCCCACCGGCGCGCCTTCCGCCGAATCCGTGGGCGTCACATTCGCCAAAAGCGTCGGTATCCAAGGCGAAGATGCCGCCGCCCTGGCCGCGCTGCGGAGACTGCCCGCCGACGCCGTGGTCGCCGGTCTCAACATGTCCAGTATGAACACGCCCACGTATGCGGGCCCCATGATCGATGGCAAACTGGTAGTGGAATCTCCCGGCGAGGCCTACGCCGCCGGCCGCGGCGCCAAAGTTCCCCTCATCATCGGCGCGAACAGTGCGGATATCGGTTTCCCCCAGGGCCGGACGATGGACGCCTTGCTGGCTCCTTTCGGGGCCGATCGGGACAAAGCCAGGACCGCCTACGACCCCGCCGGCGCCGCCAAGGTGATGGAAGTCGGAGTCGCCATTGCCGCCGACCAGATGATGGTCGAACCCGCCCGCTTCATGGCACGCGCCCTCGCCGCCACCGGCCAGCCCGCTTACGAATACCGCTTCTCCTACGTGGCCGAGTCGATGCGCAAACAATGGCGCGGCGCGCCCCACGCCACCGAAATCCCGTTCGTCTTCGACACCGTCGCCGCCCGTTACGGCAAGGACCTGGCGGACCCCGACCGGGCCACCGCCCAAGCCGCCAACGCCTATTGGGCGAACTTCGCCAAGACCGGTAACCCCAACGGAAAAGGCCTGCCCGAATGGCCCGCCTACTCCCCGAAGACCGACGTCCTGATGGACTTCTCCGCAACCGGCCCGGCAGCCAGGCCCGACCCCTGGAAGACCCGCCTGGACCTGGTGGAACGTCTGGCCACTCCCAAACACTAGCGGCGCGGTTGCGGCGCCGCGACCGTCCCGCGTCTATATAGTCCATGGTTAGGAGGCCGCCGGATGCCTTTGGATCGCTCAGCGCGCTTCTTTCGGCGAGGCCAGCTCCGCCACCAGTGCCACCAGGGCCAAGGTCGCGCACACCAGCGGAAACCAGTCCCCGTAACGTGTGTACAGGGTCTTGTCCGCAAGGTACGTAAAGCCGGTGTACGAGGTGGCTTCCACGTAAAGCGGCAGCATGCCGCGCAGCCGTCCCGCCGAATCGATCGTCGCCGTGATCCCGTCATTGGTCGAGCGCAGAATCCATCGCCGGTTCTCCGCCGCCCGCATCCGTACGATGGTCAAATGCTGCCGCCGCGCCGCGCTCTTCCCGAACCATCCGTCGTTCGACAGGTTGAACAACACTTCCGCCCCTTCGTTGGCGAACTTGCGCACGAAATTCGGAAACACCGATTCGTAGCAGATGAAGGCGCCGATCCGGTGCTCGCCCACCGGCGATACAACGACCTGCCTTCCCGCCCGGAAGTCGCCCGCCTCGGTCGAAATCTTCCGCGTCAGCCATCCGAACGGCCACGGCACGAATTCGCCGAACGGCACCAGGTTCACTTTATCGTAGCGGCTCACCAGCGCGCCCCCCGGAGATACCAGCACCGCCGAGTTGAGCGGCGCTCCGTCGGACGCGTGCGCCACCACACCCATCAGCAGGTAGGCGTGCGCCGCGCGCGCCAGGCTGTCGGCGTAATTCCGAAAGCGGGCGTCCTCGTTGTAGTACAGCGGCGCCGGCACCTCCGGCCACACCAGGATCGAAGGCGGCTGCGCGGTCTCCGCCAGCGCCGGCCGAAGCGTGTTCGCTGCCAGCCGACGTTGCATCGCGTCCACCGATTCCTGCGTCCATTCCTCGGTCTCGGAGATGTTCGGCTGTACCAGCAGCGCCGTGTCGTGCCCGCGCGCGGCGGCCGGCAACGCCGGTAGCACCAGCAACACCGCCAGCGGCGCCAGCCACAGCAGCTCCCGCCGCGGCCTGCCGGTCGCCGCGATTGCCAGCGCCGCCGACATCGTCGCGAAAACGAACGACAGCCCGTACACTCCGGTGAGCGGTGCCAGGCGCAGCGGGATGCCCATGTCGATTCCGGCATTGCCCAGCGCCAGCCACGCGAAACCCAGCGGCCCGTGCGTCACCTCGATCGCCACCCACAGCGCCGCTACCGCCGGAATCGCCCACCACCGCCCCATCAGCAACCCCGCCAGTATCCCGAACACCGCCATGTGCAGCCCCTTGGCCACCGCGAACAGCAGAAACACCGCCCATCCTTCGGCGTCCCCCATCCCCCCGTGGAACGAGAGCACGAACTGAATCCAGTAACACACTCCGAACCAGTACACCGTTCCCGCGGCCCACCCCATCAGGAAGCGCCGCAGGGGACGCCGCTCGCGCGCCATCGCCACCAGCAGCGGCGTCAGCGCCACCGGCGCGAACCACACCACGTTGAATTTCGGAAAGGTGAAGATGAGCAGCGCCGCCGAAGCCAGCGCCAGCCCCCAGTTCAGCACCGTGGCCGGCCTTGCGTGGCCTCTTCGGCGACCGCTTCCGCCATGTACGAGCTGCGCACCAGCGGCCCGCTGAACACCGCCTGAAAGCCCAGCGAAAGCCCGTATTCGCGGTACGCCGAAAACTCTTCCGGCCGGATGAACGCCGCCACCGGCAGGTTCCGCCGCGTCGGTTGGAGATACTGCCCGATAGTCGCCACCCCGGTTCCCGCGGCCCGCAGGTCCCCCAGCAGGGCCCGCACCTCTGCCTCGCTCTCTCCCAGCCCCACCATCAGGCCCGACTTCGTCAGGACCTCCGGCGCGTGGCGCCGCGCGAACGCCAGCACCTCCAGCGACTGCCGGTAGTCCGCCTGCGGTCGCACCCGCCGGTACAGCCGCGGCACCGTCTCCACGTTGTGATTGAAAACGTGCGGCCCCGCCTCCAGCACGCGCGCCACCGCCGCCCGGTCCCCGCAGAAATCCGGCGTCAACACCTCCACCCGTGCCTCCGGAAGCGCGCGCCGCACCTCGCGCACGGTCTCCGCGAAATGGTGCGACCCGCCGTCCTCCAGGTCGTCGCGGTTCACGCTCGTGATGACCACGTAGCGCAGCTTCATCCCGGCGGCCATGCGCGCCACGTGCGCCGGCTCGCCCGCGTCCAGCCGCATATCCTGCCGCGCCGGATTCCCTTTGGGCACCGAGCAGAAGCCGCACCCGCGCGTGCACCGGTTTCCCAGAATCATGAACGTCGCCGCGCCGCGATGGAAGCACTCGTGGATGTTCGGGCACCGCGCCGACTCGCACACCGTGTGCAGCCCGAGCTCCCGCAGCTCCGTCTTCAGCCGGTGCAGTGACTCGAAATGCGTCCGCCCGCGCCGCGCCCATTCCGGCAGCCGCGCCCGCGCCCCTCCCTGCGCTGCCTGCCCGATCTGTACCAGCGGCGCGTCCACCTTATTTCTTGAATGTGACCAGGCGATTGAAACCGGAGCTCTCCAGCTCCGTCTTGGCGTGCCCCATCGCGGTATTGTCGCTGTACGGTCCCACCAGCACGCGCGTCAGGTTGTTGGGGCCGGGACTCGTCGCGGCCGGGAATCCTTTGTCTTTCAGACTCTGCACGATCATCTGCGCCGATTCGCGGTTGGCCGTGGCGATCACCTGCCAGTACGCTCCAGGAGCCGGATCTCCCGCCCCTCCGCCCGCTTCCGCACGCGGCCGCTCGGGCTCGCGGACGGGCTCCGTCCGCGCCGGTTCGGGCTCCCGCACCGGCTGGGTCGTGGGCTGCGCCGGCCCGGGCGCCGCGCTCTCTGCACCCGCTGCTTCCTTTTCCCCGGCCGCGGGCGCTGCTCCCTGCGGCGCCGGTGCCGCCGCCGAAGTCGGCAGCGGACGCTGCTCGGCCGGGCGGCCCGCCGGCGGCGCAGCCTCGGCCTGCGTCCTCGGCAGGCGCGAGTTCTGCCCCACCACGTACCCCATCGCAAAAGCCACCGCGAACAGCAGCACCACCACAAAAAAACCGCTCAGCAACTGCCGGTTGCCCACTACCAGTTCGAATTCGCCCGTTTCGTTGTTATGCATGTTCTATAGGGCTGGCGCCTGGCGCAGGGGGATTCCCCACCCGGTCCAGGGCGCGGCCCAACGATGCAATTATATCGAGTGGCAGCGGGAACACGATCGTGGTATTCTTTTCCGCCCCGATTTCCACCAGCGTCTGCAAATAGCGAAGCTGTAGCGCCATCGGCTGTTTCTGGATCACCTCCGCCGCCATGCTCAACTTCTCCGCCGCCGTGAACTCGCCCTCCGCATGAATGATTTTCGCGCGCCGCTCCCGCTCCGCCTCCGCCTGCCGCGCGATTACCCGGATCATCTGCTCCGCCAGGTCCACCTGCTTGACCTCCACCATCGTCACCTTCACGCCCCACGGCGAGGTGTGCTGGTCCAGGATCGCTTGCAGTCGGACGTTCAGCATCTCCCGCTGGCTCAGCAGCGTGTCCAGGTCCACTTCGCCCAACACGCTACGCAGCGTGGTCTGCGCCAACTGCGACGTCGCATACAGGAAATTCGATACCTCCAGCACCGCCAGCTTGGGATCGAGCACCCGGAAATAGATCACCGCGTTCACCTTCACCGTCACGTTGTCGCGCGTCACCACGTCCTGCGACGGCACCTCCAGCGTGTCGATCCGCAGCGATATCCGCACTATCCGGTCGATCGGCGCAAAAACCAGGATCACTCCCGGCCCTTTTGGACGCGACAGCACACGGCCGAGACGGAAAATGACGCCTCGCTCATATTCCCGCAGGATCTTGATCGAACCGAACAGGTACAGCAGGACGATCACCAGGATGATCGGTCCAAACGGGATTGAGTCGTTCATTTTTCAGCCTCCATTCTGATTGGCAACCGGTTCCACAGTGAGCTGCAATTTGTCGATCGCCGTGACCCGCACGCGCCCCCCGGCGGCCACCGGCCGGACCGCTACCGCATTCCAATACTCGCCATGTACGAACACCTGTCCCTCCGGCGTGAGCGCCGTAATCGCCGCGCCGGTCTCCCCGATCATTCCCTCGCTCCCGGTCTCCACCTTCTGGTTGCGTGCACGCAGCGCCAGCGTCAGCAGGAAGACCATAATCAGCGAGAACGGCAGCACCAGCGCAATCGCCGTGCCCCAGTGGATGCGCATCTCCGGCAGCGGGCTGTTCACCAGCGTCATCGCGCCCAGCAGCATCGCCACCGCGCCGCCCGCTCCCAGTACGCCGTGCGACGGGTACTTGGCCTCCATCACGAACAGCACCATCCCCAGCACCAGCAGCGCCGCTCCCAGCCAGTTGATGGGCAGCACCGAAATTGCCGAAAGTCCCAGCAGCGCGAAGATGGCGCCGAACACGCCCGGTGCGATCAGTCCCGGGTTCGAGAACTCCACGAAGATCAGCATCGCCCCGATGAACAGCAGCACCAGTGCCACGTTCGGGTCGGCGATGGCTGAGATGATCTTCTGCCGTAGCGATCGCTGGTACACCTCCACCGTCGCGCCCGCCGTGTGCAGCGTCTCGGTCGTGCCGTTAAAGCGGGTGACCGTCCGCCCGTCCAGGGCCGAAAGCAGCTCCGCCTCGCTCGGTGCGATCAGATCGATCAGGTGTTGGTCCAGCGCCTCGCGCTCGGTGAACGACTTGCTCTGTCGCACCGCCGTCTCGGCGAGCGCCGCATTGCGGCCCCGCTTGACGCAGATGCTGCGCAGATACGCTGCTGCGTCGTTCTCCACCTTCTCTTTCATGACGGCGTCCATCTCGCCGCCGATCGCCACCGGATGCGCCGCGCCGGTATTGGTGGCCGGAGCCATCGCCGCCACGTCCCCGGCCTCCAGCAGAAAGAAGCCCGCCGACGCCGCGCGTCCGCCGCTCGGCGCTACATAGGTGACCACCGGAACCCGCGAAGCCCCCATCTTCTCAATGGTTTCGCGCATGGCGTCCATCAGCCCGCCCGGCGTATTCAGCCGGACGATGAGCACGGCCGCGTGTTCGGTCTCCGCGCGCGCGATCGCGCTCTCCACGATATCCGCCGTGATGGGATGGATCACACCGTCCACATCCACCACGATCGCCTTCGACCGGGCGGCGATCGCATGCGCCGCAAGCGCAAGCGCCAACGCGACAATCGCAGTTCCTCGCAATCTATCCTAACTATACACCTACCCGGATAACGCAGTCCGAAACGGCGCCGCGCTGGACCCCCAACATGCCGCGCTCGATCCCCCCAAAAAAAAGCGCCGAGAACCAGTCTCGGCGCTTCGTCTACGCCACCTCTGCGGTGGGCGGGTTACCTAGTCAGAACAGGAATCGCGCCGACAGAATCAGGTTGCGCGGGTTGTTGGAGTAAGCCTGGGAGAAGTCGTTGAAGATCCTCTGCCCTGGAATCAGGAAATTGCGGCCTGTCTGGGAGTGTGTGTCCTGCGGGTATACGTTGTTGATGGCGCCCGGGACGAATTGAGCGTGATTGAAGAGGTTCACCGCCGCGGCCGCCACTTCAAACGACTTCCCCTCTGTAATGTTGAACCGCTTCACGGCCGAGAAATCGAAGTTGTTGATGCCCTTGGTCGGCAGCGTATTCTTACCGGCGGTCGAGAAGGCGCCCGGTCCGGCCAGGATGTACTGCGCGTTGGGATTCGTGGCGATGTACGCCACCGTAGCCGGACTGTTGAAGGCCACCGCCTGTCCCTGCCGGTCTACCGGTGTGACGGCGCTTCCCGTGCCTTTCACCCCGGTTGGATTCACGATGGCGCGATCCACCGCGTCGCCGTTCAGGTTGGCGTCGTAGTTGGTCTGCACGGTGGCGTACTCCGGCGATTCGGCCGTGTAGGTTCCCGTCAGAATGAAGTTGCCGACGATGTTTTTCGCGAACCAGTTCTGACTGCGTTTGAACCACGGCGTTTCGTACACGGCGGCATACGTGAACCGATGCCGGCGGTCGAATGCCGACGTCGCCCGTTCCGCGCGCCAGTTGTCGAAGTCCTGCGGACGGCGCGGGGAAAGAATCGTGGAGAAAAACTCTGCGTCGCTGTCGGCGATCATGTGGCTCCAGGTGTAAGAGCCCACAAATTGCAGCCCCTGCGAGAAGCGCTTGTTCACCTGCACGGCCAGCCCGTTGTAAGTGGAATTCCCGCGCGGCAGGTACGACGTGATGTTCTGCTGAAAGCCCAGCGACTCCCACTTATTGTTAGTCACGCTGGTGAGGTCGTCGAGCGTCAGCGGCAGGCTCGCCAACTGCGCGGCCGAGGGCTGCTGCAGGAAAGTCGGCAGGTTGCGGGTCGGCGTCACGCGCGATACTTTGTTGATCTGGTTCTGCGTGATCAGGTGGACGCCCCGGCTGCCCAGGTAGCGCACTTCCACCGTGTAGTCTTTTTTGAATACGTGCTGGATGCCCAGGTTCCACTGAATCGACTGGGGGAGCGTCTGGTCGGGAATGTAATTCGCAGTCAGCGCTCTGGCATCCTCCACGGAAAGTTCGGATCCGCCCGAGAAGTTGGGAACGATGCCGCCGCTCTTCAGAAAATTGGGCTGCGCCGCCGCCGGGTCTACGTCCACCGTCGTCGAGAATTGCGGCGGAAGCGCCAGCGTGCCGATGTTATCGAACAGTACATCGTAGGCCATGCCGAAGCCCGCCCGGATCGACGTTGCGCCGCTGTTTCCGGGCGACCAGGCAACCCCAATTCGCGGCGCGAACGCCGTCTTCTGCGGTTTCGGCTCGGCGAACGTAATCACGCCCGGCACACTCGCCAGCGCGTTCAGCTTCTGCGACCGTTCTCCGTAGGGCACCGTGGTGTACTCGTACCGAAGCCCCAGGTTCAGACTCAGATTGGAACGGACCTTCCACGTGTCCTGCGCGAAGAAGTAAGTGGCCAACTGGTCGCCGTAGTAAGTGGGAGCGCCCAGGCTCCGTTCGGCCTGCACGTCGGGCGAGATGTCCTGCAGCCAGAGGTCGAGCGAGCTGTAGTGATAGTCCCCCCGCGAACGCTGCGTAAACTGCTGCGGCGCGATCAGCTTGCGGCCGTCGAAGCCGAACTTGAAGCTGTGGGCGCCGTGCGTCCAGCTCAGGTTATCCACAAGCTGATATGTGTTGAAGATGGTGTATTGCGGCGCTTCGTCGTGCGGTCCGATGTCCAGCGTTCCCAGTTCGTCGATGGTGATGTTCGGGAAAATGTCGAGCCCCGGATAGGTGAAGCCGGGCACCACGATGTTATCGCTCTTGCGATTGAACCCCAGCCGCAGCTCGTTGGTCACGTTCGGGCTGAAGTTGTGAAACTCGTTCAGGCTGGCCAGGTGCAGCCGGATCGGACGCGTCGTATAAAAGATCGGCAGTTGCGCCTGGTTGTCAATCGAGTCGATGCGGTTGTTCACATACCGGAACTTCAACTGGTCCCGTTCCGAGATGCTGTAGTCGGAACTCACTACCCACTGGTACTGGTTGGTGAAGTTCGGAGCCACAATCGGAATGGTGCCCACCGGAATCGACTTTCCCGCCACCGTGATCGGATCCAGATCCGCGCTGCCCGCCGCCGGCACGAACTGCTTCAGGATCGAGAGGTTCGTCTGCGATACCTCGGGAAGGCCCGCCAGGATGCTGTATCCCGCCGCCGTGGGCGCCGACACCGGGCTCTGCGGGCTGCTGGCTCGCCCCAGCGGCTGGTATTCGAAATTACCGAAGTAGAACCACTTATTGCGGATGATCGGGCCGCCCAGAGTGGCCCCCAGCCGATTCTGGTCGAACCGCGGGTTGCTGAACACTCCCTGGTTGGCCAGCGTCTGGTCCTGGGCGTTCAGGTTGCGATTCTGAAAGTACTCGTAAACCGACCCGTGGACATCGTTGGTTCCTCCCTTCACAGCGATGTTGAACTGGCCGCCCGAGGAGTGCCCGAACTCGGCCGAGAACTGGTTCTGTAGCAAAGTAAAGCTTTCGGTGGCTTCGTTCGACAGGTAAACTACGTTACCCGTTAACACTTTATCGTTGTTATCGACGCCCTCAATGGTGAAATTGTTGTTACGCGGCCGTTGTCCGCCGACCGCCGGGCCCGTACCTACTCCAATACCCCCGCCGCTCGAGACCCCCGCGCTCAGCAGCGAAAGATTCAAGGCCCCGAGGTTCTGCCCGGCGACGCCGACCGATGTCATCGGCAGGTACCGTGCCTCCTCCGCGCTGTAGTTCGATTGCACCTGCGCGGTGGTGGTATCGATGGTCGCGGCCGCCACCGACACTTCGACCGTCGTGGCCACACTGCCGACCTGAAGCGTAACATTCGCCGTGGCAGTCTGATTCAGAATCACGGCGATGTCCTTGAGCGTCGCCGTGCTGAATCCGGTGGCCGAAACGGACAGGTCGTAGCGCCCTACCGGAACGTTGTTAAACCGGTATTCGCCATTGTTGTTGGTTAGCGAGCTCTGCTTGAGACCGGTGGCCGGATTTTCAATTGTTACGGTTCCATTCGGTACCGTAGCGCCGGTCTGGTCGGTGACCACGCCCACCAGGGTTGCGTCCGTGGCCTGTCCGAAGGCGAGCATTGCACTTACACATAGCGAGACTAATAGTAAACGCGCGAATTGTTGCATAGTCCTCCCTTTCGCACGTATCCCGTTTTCCAAATGTGAGAGCCGTTGCCGGATAAGCAACTGCCGAATTAGATGTACCCCCGAGCCTTAACTCCAGCTCTTTACGTTAGGCGTATTGTGACACAACCTTGACGCTATTGCAAAACCTTCTTACGGCTCGACCGCTGGGAGGCCCCGCCCCCCCTCCCCCCACCGATGTAAGCTTGAGTTGATGCACACGACCCCTGCTTTCGCCCGCGTCGTGGCGACGCTGCTTCTCACTTCCGCGGGCGCCCTTTGCCAGAACGATCCCAACCGCAAGGACTGGATCCAGGCATTCAATGGAAAAAACCTCGACGGATGGGTGGTCAAGATTACCGGTTACCCGCTCGGCGAAAACTACGGGAATACCTTCCGCGTTGCTAACGGGCTCCTTACCGTCTCCTACGACCAATACCCGGAATTTGGCGGCAAATTCGGCCATATCTTCTATCGCACCAGGTTCTCCCACTACATCGTGGCCGCCGAATACCGCTTCGTCGGCGAGCAGGCCAAAGGCGGCCCCTCTTGGGCCTTTCGCAATAACGGCATCATGATCCACTGCCAGGCTCCGGAAACCATGGGCAAGGATCAGGACTTTCCCATCTCCGTCGAAGTTCAACTCCTCGGCGGCGCCCCCACCGGCAACCGCCCCACCGCCAACGTTTGCAGCCCCGGCACCGAGATCTACCGCAACGGCGAAAAGGTCAAGACCCATTGCCTGAACTCCACCTCTCCCACCTTTCGCGGCGATCAGTGGGTGCGCGTCGAGGCCGAGGTGCACGGCTCCGAACACGTGCGTCACATCGTGAACGGCGAAACCGTCCTCGAATACGACAATCTCCAGATCGGCGGCGGCAGCGTCAGCAATTTCGACCCCGCCGTGAAGAAGGATGGCACCCCCCTGGCCGAGGGATACATCGCCCTGCAGGGCGAAAGCCACCCCACCGAATTCCGCAAGGTGGAAATTCTGAACCTCTCCGGGTGCATGGACCCCAAGGCCATGAACTACAAAACCTATTACGTCCACCGCGAAGATTCCACCTGTGTCTACGCGGCGAAACGGAAATAATCCACCGCCCCGGTATTTCGGTTACGCCAGTTACGCCGGTGCCCATCCTTGCACCGGTCTCCTCCCGGGCGTATACTCGACCACCGAAAGGTCGAAAACCTCATGCGCATCGAAGGATGGGCAGCCCTCGCGGTGCTGCCGCTTTCTCTCCTGTCCGGTTGTGGCGGACGGCACGAGAGCACCGAAAACTACATGCTCGTGGCGGCCAATACCCGGATCGCCTATTGGCAGGAGGCTGCCCAGGGGTTGCATACCGCCGCCCGCCAGCTCGGCGTCAAGTACGAAATGGTGGGCCCGGAAACTTACGATACCAAGGCCGAAAAGGACGAGCTTCTCAAAGCCATTCACCGCCAGGTCCCGCCCACCGGGATCCTCGTCTCCGCGGCCGATCCCGAACTCATGCGCGATGCCATCGATACCGCCATCGACGCCGGCATCCCCGTCATCACCATCGATGCCGACTCTCCCCGCAGCAAGCGCCTGACTTTCATCGGCACCAACAACTACGAGGTCGGTCAGATGGGCGGCGAACTCCTCGTCAAGAAACTCAACGGCAAAGGCTCGGTCGTGATGTACGGCATCCCCACTCAGGAAAACATCGCCGAGCGGTTGGAAGGCTACAAGCGCGTCCTCGCGCGCAATCCCGGCGTCCACATTGCCCAGGTGATCGATTTCGGCGGTGATCCCAACAGAGCCTTCGACGCCACCAAGGCCCTCACCGATAAGCCGGGCGCTGCCCCGGATGCCTTCGTCTGTCTGGAAGCCTTGTCGTGCCGCGAGGTGGCCGACGTCCTCGACCGCGCCGGCATCAAGGGTAAAGTGGTTATCGCCATGGATACCAGCGAAGGCACCATGACCTGGATGCAAAAGGGAACGATTCAGGCCACCATCGCCCAGAAGCCTTACACCATGGCCTATTTCGGCGCCCGCCTGCTCGACAACCTGCACCACGACAAGCTGCCCACCCTGAACGTCGGCGCCCAAGGCAACCGCTCGCTCATGCCCGTCTTCATCGACACCGGCGCCACCCTGGTGGACGAGTCCAATTACAAATCCTTCCTGCCCTCGGCCCCAGCCGCCCAATAGCGTTCCATCATGGCAAAGGTCCACCGCCCACGGAAGGTTGTTTTCATGGCCGCGTGGCTTCCATCCGCAGGGCCTCGGCCTTCGCCGGCAGGTTGAGGGCGGAATAGAGATCGAGTAGCTTCGTGCGGGCATCGAGCAGTTCCACCGCTTGAGGTCCCATCAACCGGCGCAGGTCGTTGTACCCTTCCGCCAGGTGGGTCTCGGCCTCCGCCCACTTTTTTTCGCCGGCCAGCGCTTCCCCCAAGCGAACTTCGGCCAGCGCCGTGTAGCGCTGGTCCGGAACCGCCGCCTTCAGATGCGCGAGCGCCGGCCGCAGCAACTGTTCAGCCGCGGAGAATTGTCGCGCGGCAAGACGGACTGTAGCCAGGTTGGATAGCTGGTGCTGATAAAACTCGTGCTGCTCTCCAAATGTCTTTTTGAATATGGCGGCAGATTGTTGAAAGATCTTTTCGGCCGCAACCAGGTTGTGGCGATTCTTTTCCAGGTCGCCCATCAGGCTGAGCACGACTGCCACACGAAAATGGCCGTTTCCATAAACCTGGCGCATGGTATCCAGCGCCTGCTGATATAGAACGCCCGCTTCGTCCAGCCGGCCCTGGTATGCAACTGCGCGCCCCACCATCATCGCGGCGCTGGCGGTCTTGGGGTGGATCTCGCCATACCATGCCTGGTCGATCGCAAGGGCTCGCCGGAAGAGACGCTCGGCCTCAGGGTAATTGGCGCGATCCAGCTGGATGTTGGCGAGGTTGAAGAAGTCGATACCGGTGTTGGGGTGCGCTTCCCCGAAAAGTTTCCGGTCGAGCACCAGCCCTCTCAAATTCACCGCTTCGGACTCGGCGATGTCTCCCAGGCTGTAATGGGCATTGGCCAGATCGCCCAGAGCCTCGGACAACTCCACGCTTCCCGGCCCTTTCTCCAGCACGGCGGCAGCATTCTCGAGCACCGGAATCGCGCCGCGGTAATCGCCTTTAAGGGCGAGCACTTTGCCCAGCATGGCGGAAGCGGCGGCCACCTCCACACGGTCGGGCGGGTAACGGCGTTGTGCCAATTCCACCGATTCCCGGGCCAATCGCTCCGCCTCATCCAGTTGCGACTGGTCGGCGCGCAGAGCCGTCAGGGCCATTTCGGCTTTGATGGTTTCCGGGTGTTGAGGTCCAAGCGCCGCCCGGCTGGTCTTCCATGCGGAAACCAGCAACGGCTCGGCCCGGTGAAGATGTCCCAGCCGGTGATACAGTCCGCCCAGGGTGTAGCGCAATTCCGCCTGCAAGTCCGGTTCCTGGCGGAGCGTGTCCAACTGCAGCACGCCGCGATCGAGCAAGGCGACCACCCGCAATTGCCGCGCCGGCCCAGCCGCGCTATCGTCGCCTTCGAACAGGTTCAGCATCATCTGGTAAATGCGCCGCGTGCGCGCCTCGGATGCCAGCGCCCTTTCACGCGTCGTGATCAGGCGGATCGTGAAGAACACGCTGAGAGCTGTGATCAGGCCCAATGCCGCCGCCGTAGCCGAAACCGAGCGGCGGTGGCGGCGCAGGAATTTGCCGATCCTGTAAGGAATGCGGGCCGGCCGCGCCTTGAGCGGCTCCAGTTTCCGAAAGCGGTCGAGATCGTGCACGAGGTCATCCACCGTGGCATAGCGCTGCGATCGATCACGCTGGATGGCGGTCAGGCACAAGGCATCCAGATCGTTCCAGTCGACTTTGGATGCAGTGACTTCGGGCAGCTTCGCCGCGCGAGCGGCGACCGAAGGCGGCCGCGGCTCTTTCTCGAGGAGGGCGTCGAGGTTAGCAGGGTTCGCACCGGCGACATCCGCGGGCAGCTCTCCCGTGAGCAAGACATACAGAATGACGCCCAGCGCATAGACGTCCATCTGCACGTCCGGCAACTCTCCCCGGATCTGCTCGGGAGCGGCATAGTTGAGCGAGACTGGCCGCTCCTTCAGACCGGAATCGCCCTCCACAGTCTCGTAGAAAGGTTGGGCCACACCGAAATCGACCAGCTTCACCTCGCCTTCCGAGTTCACCAGGATATTGGAGGGCTTCAGGTCAAGGTGGACCGTGAGATTGCGATGGGCATAGCTTACGGCCTCGCAGGCGGCGCGGAAAAGCAGCAATCGCGGTCCGAGAGATAAGGAGTTCCGCCGGCAGTATTCGGTCAGCGGGAAACCCTCCACGTACTCCATGGCAAACCAGGGAGTTTCTCCGGCCACGCCGGCATCGTAAAGCCGTGCGATATACCGGTGCGTGAGTGAAGCGAGCGTACGCTGCTCTCTCCCAAACGCCTCCTGCCGCGAAGGCGAGTTCCAGGGATTGTGCAGGAACTTGACGGCCACCCGGTCGCCCAGACCATCGCGCTCCGCCAGATAAACCGCGCCCATCCCGCCCCGGCCCAGATATTTGCGGATGATGTAGCGGCCGAATCGCCCTGGAACCACAGGGCCGCCGCCGGTATCGAGAAGCGCATGTGCCAGGCTGGCCAGATCGTATTGCAGGATCTTGCTGCCTCGCGATTCGGCTTCGAATAAGCTCAGCACCTCGTCGACCAGCTCGACATCATCGCCGCAAGCGAGTTTGAGGAGACGGCTTCGCTCCGGGGCCGACTCATCGGCAAACTGCTCGAATAGTTCCTCGACGCGCTCGCGGCGAGAGGGGCTCATGATCGAGCTTTCCGCACCGCGCCGCAGGACCGATCGAGCAGAAGCAGCAGGGATACCTTCGCCAGACGCAAAGAGCGCTGCACCTTCTTTTCGGAGCACCCCGTGAGTTCTGCAATCTCCCCCACCTGTAATCCCCCAAAGAACTGAAGCTCGAAGACACGCCCCTGGAATTCGTTTTGTCGCGAGAGCTCCTCCAACGCATCGCCCACGGCTAGAAGCTCCCGCGGGTCGAAGGCAACCGATCGATCCGCCTCATCGTCCAGCGAGACCCGCCGCAGGGGCGCCTCGCCGCCGCCGCGCATAGCCGCAGCCTTCCGCCGAGCCGCGTCTAAAAGTATATGCTTCATGGCGCGGATCACGGTGTACTTCAAATGCTGCGGGGATTCGAATTTGAGGCTCTTGGCGACCGCCAGCTTGATATACGCCTCGTGCACCAGGGCCGTGGGGTTGAGCGTCTGATTGTCGTAGCGGCGATTGATTTTGTTCGCGAGCCGCCGCAATTCGTCGTAAGCCGCGCTGAATGTCTCGTTGTCGAGAGTCCTGCCATCCCCCGATGTCATACCCCTCCAGCCGAACGTCGACAAAGAAAATCGGCAACGAGAGTGTCCGCCTGAACCCGGTTTTTACGAAATAGCTAGTGAACCTGAACGCGCATCCCGCTCTGTCGAGCGGAAACATGATAGCACTTCGTTTTGGCATGTGTAAAGCTCTTGGTGCGCCTTTGTCCGCATGCCTCTGAGAAGGCACGAGCCTGCCCGGCGAAGTGTGTTTGAACCATCCGCGGAGGGGACATGTTGTCGAAGAGGCACAGAACCGCAAATGGAACTCAACCGAAACACGGCGGGAGCTTCACACGCCTGGCGTGCCTGGCAATTGGCTTTCTCATGTTTGGCGGGGCGCTCGAGGGACAGACATTCACACCGGTGGCGCCGCTGTCCTTTGTGAAAACGTTTGGCGGTACAGACCCGCTGCCACAGATCATCGAAATCACCGCCGCTGACTCGAATTTCGACTTCACCCGCGTGGAAAGTACCAATTCCGGAGGCAACTGGCTGTCCACGGTGGCGACTGGGTTCAACTGCTGCGCCACGCCGCGCGCGATTACCGTCCGCGTCACTACCAGCGCCTCGATGCCGGCGGGGATCTACACGGGTCAGATTACATTCGCCGTCTTCAATAAGCCCTCGACCATGATGGTGGTTCCGGTAACTCTGACCGTTGAGCCAACAGGCAGTCCGTTCTTCAACAACATTCCCGGCCAACTGAGTTTCACACTCAAGACGATGGACACCAACATCTCGAATCGAACCATTCAGGTGATGAACGGCGGAGGCGGAACGCTGAACTGGGGCGTCGTCGGGAGCACCGCGGATGGCGGCAACTGGTTGATGGTCTCCCCAGGAAGCGGGACCGCACCTTCGCTCGTGACCGTGGGCGTGACGGTTTCGAGCTTGCCCGGCAGCGGCCTTGTCGCGGGCAAGTTCACAGGACATCTGGTGTTCACGCAGGCCTCGGGCGGTAGTGTCACGGTGCCTGTGAGCGTGGTTGTGAATACCGACAATTTCAGGCAGATTAACCGCCTGAGCTTCAGCAAGCCATTCGGTGGCAGCGACCCGCTGCCGCAGGTAGTGACTGTCCCCAGCACCGGCAACAATTTCAATTTCGATACCGACGTGTACACTTCCTCGGGCGGTAACTGGCTGAAGGTGGTTCCGGTGGGATTCAACTGCTGCACCACCCCCCGCGCCGTGAACGTGGTAGTGACCACCAACGTCGCCATGCCCGCAGGCACGTACGCCGGTGAGATCGTTTTCACGGGGCCGGAGATCAACGGTGCCGCGTCGATGACCGTGCCCGTCACCCTAACGGTCGAACCCCCTGGAGGAGCGTTCTTCAATAACCTCCCGGGCCAGCTGGGCTTTGCCTTGAAGACCGGCGGCGTCAGGATCAGCAGTCAGGCGATTCAGGTCTTGAATGGCGGGCAGGGGAATCTCAATTGGACCCTGGCCAAAACCACAGCCGACGCCGGCGACTGGTTGACGGTATCGGCGACTGGCGGAACGGCGCCTTCCGAGGTCAACGTAGGGATATCGGTGCCGAACCTGCCCGGGGGCGGCCATTTTGCGGGCCAGTTTATCGGTGAGCTGGTGTTTTTCAACTCTGCGGGAGACACGGTTACAGTGCCAGTCAGTGTCGTTGTCGGTAACGACATCTTTCAACAAGTGAATGGCATCGGCTTCGAAAAAGTGTTCGGCGGCACCGATCCCCTGCCGCAGGTACTGACCGTGCCCAGCACCGCGAACAACTTCAATTTCGATACGAACTGGTACACGTCTTCGGGCGGCAACTGGTTGAAGGTAGTCGCGGTGGGTTTCAACTGCTGCACCACGCCGCGCGCCGTGAACGTGGTAGTGACCACCGGCGTGGCGATGCCGGTTGGAACCTACACCGGCGAGATCGTCTTCACGGGGCCCGAGATCAACGGAGCCAGCGCCATCACGGTGCCGGTAACTCTGACGGTGAAGCCTGCCGGGGTGCCGTTCTTCAACAATGTTCCCGGCCATCTGGCCTTCAGTCTGAAGACCGGAAACACTAAACTCACCAGTCAGACATTCCAGCTGGTGAACGGCGGCCAGGGCTCGCTTGACTGGTCGGTGACGGCGAGCACGGCGGACGGCGGAGACTGGCTGACGGCTTCTCCGAATAGCGGAACGGCGCCCTCGCTCGTGACAGTCGGAGTGGCGGTGGGGAATCTGCCGAACGGCGGCGCTGTGCCGGGGCAGTTCATCGGGCAATTGGTGTTTACACAGGCTACCGGCGGTAGTGTCACGGTGCCGGTGAGTGTTGTCGTCGGGGCCGACATTTTTCGCCAGGTGAACGGCATCAGCTTCACCAAGGTGTTTGGCGGCAACGATCCCCTGCCGCAGGAACTGCTGATTGCCAGCACGGGGGCGAACTTCAATTTCGACACCAGCGTGTACACGTCGTCGGGCGGCGCCTGGCTGAAAGCGGTGGCGGTTGGATTCAATTGCTGCACCACGCCGCGCGCCGTGACTGCCGTGGTGACGGCCGATCCCACGCTTCCGGTGGGCACCTATGCCGGCGAGATCGTCTTCACCGGGCCGGAGATCAACGGGGGCAGCGCGATCACGGTGCCGGTCACGCTCACCATCGTGCCACCTATGGCGACCTTTATCGACGATGTGCAGGGCGGAATGAGCTTCTCCTTCATCCCGGGGGCCGGCAACCCGGCGCTGCAGGAGGTCCAACTGCGCAAGCGTGGACCGGGAACTCTGGATTGGACGCTGGAGGCAACCACTTCCGACGGCGGAAACTGGCTCACCGTCTCAGCCATGGCCGGGACTTTCCCGGCAACGGTGCAAGTGGGCGTTGCGGCGTCCGCTTTGCCGGGAGGAGGCCTGTTGCCGGGATCCTTCGTCGGAGAGCTGGTATTCCGCTCCGCCGGAAGCACGGCCACAATACCGGTGAGTGTGACGGTGGGCGCGAATGTTCACATCCAGCTGCCGGCCATTACCTTTACCAAGCCGTTTGGGGGCGCAAATCCCCCATCGAAGGACGTGACGATCGCGAGTACAGGAACCAACTTCGACTTCGATCACAACTGGTACACAGCCAACGGCAGCCCTTGGCTATCGGTAACCGTGGCGGGCTTCAATTGCTGTGCAACGCCGCGTGCCATCACGGCGAACATCGTTGCCAGCCCTTCACTGCCCGTCGGAATATACACGGGCGAAATCGTGACCACAGTGGAGGGGAATGGCTCTTCGGCAATGACGATCCCGGTGATCCTGACCGTGACTGGTTCGAGTGCCCCAGCCATTACCTCGGTGACGCCCAATTCGGGTCAGGCCGGGCAGACGCTGACCAGCGTGGCCATCGTCGGCCAGAACACGAACTTCGTCCAGGGAACCACGACCGCCAGCTTCGGCTCCGGAATCACGGTGAATAGCCTAACGGTGAACAGCGCGACCGCGGCGATCGCCAATATTTCCATTGCCGGGAATGCGGCAGCGGGCACTCGGAACGTGACCCTCACGACCGGCACCGAGGTGGCAATGCTCGCGGGCGGGTTCACGGTCACGAGTGCCCCAGCTATCAACTCGGTGACCCCCAATTCAGGTCAGGCCGGGCAGACGCTGACCAGCGTGGCCATCGTCGGCCAGAACACGAACTTCGTCCAGGGGACCACGACCGCCAGCTTCGGCGCCGGAATCACGGTGAATAGCCTCACGGTGAACAGCGCGACCGCGGCGATCGCCAATATTTCCATTGCCGGGAATGCGGCAGCGGGCACTCGGAACGTGACCCTCACGACCGGCACCGAGGTGGCAATGCTGGCGAACGGTTTCAGCGTGGCGGCTCCACTCAGCGTCCTCTCGTTTCGGGTAATGTGGGGGTCCCAGGTTTACGATATGACCGGCGCGTCGCGGGTCCGTCTGCCCTGGCAGATCAGCGGAATCCAGGTGGTGTTCTCACAGACCGTGACCAGCGGGAATGCGAATAGCTTGGGCGGCGTCGCGGCCACCGGCTTCACCGGGCTTGGCACCAACACGCTGACATGGGCTATAGCACCGCTCACCCAGGGGAGTTTCTCGGCTACTTTGGCGGGGTCGGGGCCGAACGCGCTCACTGCGACCTCCGGGGCAACCCTCGGCGGCGGCGCGGGTTTCGCGCAAACCCTGCACGTCCTCTTTGGAGACTTTAACGACGATGGCGTGGTGAGCGCTGCAGACCTGGTGGGGGTCAACAACGCGATCGCCGCCGCGTATACTCAGTTCGCGGACCTGAATGGCGACGGAGCCCTGACCATCCGGGACGTCCAACTGGTTCGGACGAGGATCGGAACCTCGCTGCCTTAAAATGCGCACTAATGGACAGAAGCAGCCCGAGGCATGATGAAATTTCAGCTCAGTTCCTGCTCAACTGGGAGGGTGCGCCGAATACTGAGTGACTCGAGTGCAACCGGAGGTATGATGAAACTTCAGCTCAATTCCTGCGGCCGCCAAGGCTTGCTTTCGACGGTATTGGCTGCCGCTGTCGCCGCGGTATTATTCTGCCCGGCAAGTGCGAGTGCATCGCTGATCATGTCGGTGCAATCGGCAACCGCCGCGCCAGGGTCGTCGGGCAATACGTTCAACGTGCAGTTGATCAATACCGGACCATCTGCGATTACGGTGGCCGGCTTCAGCTTCGGCATTTCGACCGGCAATCCGAATATCAGTTTTCAGGATGCCAATACCTCGACTTCGGCCCCCTATATCTTCGATGGATTTTCTCTATTCGGCCCGGACTTGACGGGGCCGACGAGCGGACCGTCCTTAAACACTTCGGATGTTTTTGCGGTTGCGCTCTCCGGTTCAACGCTGGGGGCCGGTACCACGGTGGGGCTTGGCCATATCCTCTTCGACGTGTCGCCCGGGGCCGCTCCGGGGGTTTTTCCGGTGACTTTGGGGGATTTTCCGACGACTGGTCTGGCGGATCCGACGGGGGCAAACCTGCCGATCCAGACGCTGTCGGCCGGGCAGATTACGATCACCGGCACCACCGCCGTACCCGAACCTGGGACACTGGCGACGTTGTTCGGCGGGCTGGCACTCCTGGCGGGTTCCGGCCGGCGGCGCCTTCGACTATAGGCTCAAGCCGGTGCAACCACCGAGTCAAACGCATTGGCGATAGCGCGGATGCCGGGTGTTCCAGGCTAAAATGAGAGCGAAGAGGTGGTGCGGGATCGCGGATCATCACCAGGGACCGGAGTCCGGTTACCTGCCCTTATCGTCGTCGTCCCCGCCCGCTTATTTGCCGATCAGCACCGCCACCGCCACCGGCCGCACCTCCAACTTCTCGATGCGGTGGCCCAGTTCAAACGGCCGTCCCACCACCGCGTCCGGGTACAGCGGCAGCAGCAGATTCTGGATCAGAAAGTCGAGCGTGTTCCCGTCTATCACCATCCCCGAAATCTCTACTTTCTGCACATCCACGGTGGCCCGTCCGCTCCCCGATTGAATCCGCGCCGTGACCTTCACCGGCCGTTCGCCATCGAGCAGTTTGGACATCAGCCACCCCGGCTCCGACCCCTGGGCGCGGCGCAGCTTACCGAAATCCACCAGGGCGCTGCCCACCGCCACACCGGGAGAGGTGATCTGGAGCTTGGCATTCCGCACCCCGTCCGGAACCTCTTTCTCCACCCACGCATTCAACTCCTGAGTCGTCAGCACCACCCGGCTTCCCGGCTGTAAACGTTCGCTCTCGATCTGGTCGAACTTCTTCTTGGCCGCCAGGTAGTCCGTCGTGGCGGCCCCCAGCATCACCACAAGCCCAATCGAAAGGACACCATATGCCGAGCGCTTCACAAGGATTTAGACGCGGCCGCGACCCCAATCGTTCCGGCGGCTGCCGCGAACCCCAATGTGCATTCACCACTCCGCTAAGTTTTTCCAACCCACTCTCCCGAAGCGACTTATCCCGATCGCTTCCCGCCCTCCCGCTCCGTCGCCCAAGCCCCCGTGTGCGATCCTGAAAACCGGGTTGATTCCTGTCGCCCCCTCGGGGACGCGCCGACGCCGGTGTCACCCGCAGCCGCCCGCGCTACACTGGGACCGACGACGATGCCCACCCCCCAAGCGTTCGGATTCACGGACGACGAACTGAAGCTCCTGCTGGTCGCTGTCCGCCAGATGCGCCGCACGTTCGCCGAGCCGCGCCAATCCGACCCGTCCATCGAAGCCTACGCCGCGCTCTACGACGACCTCTTCGAAAAACTCCACGACATGACCGGTCCGCTGCCCGATCGGGTAGAAGATATCCTCGAGTAACGCCCTCTCACCGCAATCCCAGCGCCCGCGCCGGATTCCCCTTCGACATCCCATCCATCTCCGCCTGCGTGAACCCCTGCTTGCCAAGCTCGCTCAGAAAGGTCGCAAGCCCGTCCGCCGGCAGCGGGTTGGCCGGCTGTCCCAGGTCGCTCGCCAGGATGCACGATGCCGGCCCCACCGCTCGAATCGCGTTCGCGTAGTCGGCAATCGTGAATTCCCGCCCCGGTCCCACCAGCCCGTTGTACACGAACTCGATCCACGCACCCTCCTTCGCCGCTTCCCGCATCTCCGCCACCGTCATGTGCACCGGCGCGATCATCGCGTGCGTCACCACGATCTGCGCTACTCCCTGCCGCCGCGCCTCGCGAATGATCATCAGCCCTTCCGCCGGCGACGAGTGGCCGGTCTCCAGCGTCAGCTTGTGCTTCGCCGCCAGCCCGATCACCTCCTTCACCTCCGGCAGCAGTTGCCCGCCTTTCGACACCGCCACGAACGGCCGGTCCTCCTTCGAGAAACGCACCTGGTTTTCGGCGTCGAAGGTCGGCATCCAGACTACCCGCCCCCATCCGCCCTTCACCATCGTCATCCGCTCCACCGCCGCCGGGTTGACGCCTCCTACCGTCCGGTTCAAATCGATCCCGCCGAACACCTCGATCCCCGGCACCACCTTGCGCACTATGTACGCGAGCGATGCCGTCGGCTCGTAGTGGTTCTTCAGCACCAGCCCGCGCATGCCGCGCTCCTTCGCCATCCGCGCCACGTCGATCGCGTCGATTTTTCGCGGCAGGCTGTCCGGGTCCGCATGGATGTGGATGTCGATCACCCCGGCCAGGGTTTGCGCGTGGCAGGCGGCGGCCCCTGCCAGCAGCAGAATCGCGGTAGTGTGTGCCATAGGCAGAGTATAGTAAGGTGTGCCGAGACGCGTGCGAGTCCGGCTGCGCGGAATTGTGCAGGGCGTCGGCTTCCGCCCTTTCGTCTATAACCTCGCCCGCCGTCTCGACCTCGCCGGCTATGTGCTCAACTCCTCCGCCGGCCTCGTCACCGAAGCCGAAGGCGACCCCGCCGCCATCCCCCCCTTCCTCGCCGCGCTCACCGCCGAAGCCCCGCCGCTCGCCTGGATTCAGTCCCAGGAAATCGCCGAGCTCGCACCCCTCGGCGAAGCCGAATTCACCATTCGCGATAGCCTCGCCAAAACCGGCGAGTTCGCCCTCGTCTCCCCCGATATCGCCACCTGCGACGACTGCATCCGCGACGTCTCCGATCCCGCCAACCGCCGCTTCGCCTACCCCTTCACCAATTGCACCAACTGCGGCCCCCGCTACACCATCATTCGCGACATCCCCTACGACCGCCCCCACACCACCATGGCCTCCTTCCGCATGTGCCCGGCTTGCGAGGCGGAATACGACAATCCCGCCGACCGGCGCTTTCACGCCCAGCCTAATGCCTGCCCCGTTTGCGGCCCGTCGCTTTCCGCCTCCCTCGCAGAGGCGCGCCGGCGCCTCGCTGCCGGCGAAATCCTGGCCATCAAAGGACTCGGCGGATTTCATCTGGCCTGCAACGCCGCCAATGCCGATTCCGTCCGCCGCCTTCGCCTCCGCAAGCGCCGCAGCGACAAACCCTTCGCCCTGATGCTGCGCGACCTCGCCGGCGTGGAGGAAATCTGCCTGCTGTCCGATGGCGAACGCGGCGCCCTCGCCGCAGCCCGCAAGCCGGTCGTCATCCTCCGCCGCCTCCCGAAGGCCGCGCTGCCCCAGGCCATCGCCCCCGGCAACCGCACCCTCGGCGTGATGCTCCCCTACACGCCTCTCCACCACTTGCTGTTTCTCGATGCGCCCTACTCCGCCCTGGTGATGACCAGCGGCAATCTCAGCGAGGAGCCCATCGTGGTCGCCAACCAGGAAGCGCTGGAACGGCTCGCCGACGTCGCCGACTGGTTCCTGCTGCACGACCGCGACATCTACATGCGCACCGACGATTCGGTCGTCCGCGTCTTCGGCGGCATCGAGCGCGTCATGCGGCGCTCCCGCGGCTACGCTCCGCAGGTCATCGATCTCGGCCGCGATGTTCCGGAACTGCTCGCCTGCGGCGGCGAATTAAAGAACGTCTTCTGCCTCACCAAGGGCCGCCACGCCATCCTCAGCCAGCACATCGGCGACCTGGAGAACTACGAGACCCTCCAATTCTTCGAAGAGACGCTCGCCAATCTCAAAAAACTCTTCCGCGTGGAGCCCCGCGCCGTCGCCCACGACCTCCACCCCGACTATCTCACCACCCGCTTCGCCCTCCGTCTCGATCTGCCCGCCATCGCGGTACAGCATCACCACGCCCACATCGCCGCCTGCATGATCGAAAACGGCCTCGCCGGCGACGTCATCGGTGTGGCCTGCGACGGCACCGGCTACGGCCCGGACGGCGCCATCTGGGGCGGCGAGTTTCTGGTCGCGGGATACGCCGGCTTCGAGCGCCGCGCCCACTTTCGGTACATTCCGCTCCCCGGCGGCGATGCCGCCATTCGCGAGCCCTGGCGTTCCGCGCTCAGTTACCTGATCGACGCTTTCGGACCGGATGCGCCGTTCGATGCCGTCCCCGAGCTCCGCGCGCGCGTCGCCCGCCAGATGATCGACCGCCGCGTCAACACCGTGCCCACCTCATCCTGCGGCCGCCTCTTCGACGCGGTCGCGTCCATCATCGGGCTGCGCCACGAAGTGAATTTCGAAGGTCAGGCCGCCATCGAACTCGAAGCCATCGCGGAGGAAGGAGAAACCACGCCCTATCCGTTCGCCGTGGAACAAGAGGTCGATTTCCGCCCGGCCATCCGGCACATCGCACAGGAATCGGCCGCCGGCGTCGCTCCGGCCCTCATCTCCGCCCGCTTCCACCAGACCGTCGCCGCGGCCATCGTCGAAACCTGCCGCCGCATCGGCACTCCCCGCCGTGTCTGCCTCAGCGGCGGAACGTTCCAGAATATGACCCTTCTGGCAGCCGCCTCCGCGCGGTTGCGCGCCGCCGGTTTCGACGTTTACCTCCACGCCAGGGTGCCGCCCAACGATGGCGGCATCGCCCTCGGCCAGGCCGCCGTCGCCGCGGCCCGGCTCGCTCACCCGTCCTGAATCTCCAGCGCCGTCAGCCTCAGGTCGGCGCCCGGGACTTCTTCAATTTCCAGGCGCGATCCCGCCACCGGCGATTCTTCGCACGCCAGGTCCCATGCAAACAGCAGCGAGTCCTTCACTACCCCGGAAAGCTCACCCAACGTCAAATGCACTACTTCCACCCGCGCATCGCCCAGCCGCCGCGCTTCGTCGGACGCGATCTCGACGATGCTCATGGCGATCGAAAGCTCGTGCATCCCTACATCATCGACATCCGTACGTAGCGTTTAATATCGGGGAAGTTGGCCACCATCCCCAGCACCACCACCGCTAGCGTGATCATGCCGATCGTCTTCCCCAGTTTCGTCAAGCGGTCATCCGCCCGCGGATTGATGCACTCCGGAAGTTTCTTGCTTAAGGTTTTCGACAAGGTTTTCGACAACATGTACAGCCTCCTCCACTGCGCCCCGAACCGGTGCGCTCAGCTCCATCGAGCCCTCGCCTTCGGGGTCTACGGTTTCGGGCGAGGGTTCACACCCGATCAAAAACACCCGCCGTAATGGCGCGCCAATCGATTTCGCGACGGCCAGCACGCGCACCGGGTCCATGGCGTGCATCTCCACGGTCGCGCCGGCTCCGTCGAGTGCGGAGAGGTCCGGCTCGATGGTGTACAAGGTCCCCGGCGCGCCCCCGCGCGGCGCCGCATCCACCAGTACGATGGCATCGTAATCTTCGAGCAGAGCCAAAGTCAGGTCGAAGCCGCGAATCCCGAAATCCACCACCCGCACGGTCGCCGGCCACGGGCGCACCAGCAGGCGCCGTGCCACCTCCGAGCCGAACGCGTCGTCGCCCAGGAAGATGTTTCCGATTCCGGCCACCAGGATTTTCATTCAATCGCCTCCACTTCCTCCGGCGTGAAGAAGAAGCGATGCCCCGGCTGCCGCATCATCCCCAGGTCACGGCCCGGATCATCCTCCAGTACCACCGCCAGGTGCACGCGGTCCTCGTAATCGCGCTCCACCGCCTCGATCACGGCCACTTTGCCAGCCAGCGCGATATCGAGAATATCGCCTCCCCGCCGCGGCCGCAGCCGTACCCGGTCGCCGGCGCGGAACCCGGCGCCGCCCACCGGTTTCAGGCTGCGAATGGCGCCGTGCAGTTTCATGAGTTGCTCCGGCGGCAGCGTCTCGCAATGTTCCAGCAACTCCCGCGCGCGCGCGCCTGCGCTGCGAATCTCGGCTTTTTCGTCCTCCGATAGCGTCAGAATCCGCAGCGTGAGGATCTCGTCGATTTCGGTCGAGTCGAACAGGTTCTGCGGGCTCTCCGGAGCAATCCGCGGGTAATCGTAAAGAATGATGGGCGAGGACAGCATCACGTCGCGCTCCCCTTCCGCTCCGGCGAGCACCGGCCACGTGCCGATGTTGCGGCATGCCGCCGCCTCCGCGCGGTATTCGGGCGGCGGGTCCATCAGCGAAAGGAACTCGCCCCCGTGAACCCCCAGTATGGTGTGCGTGGACAGCATGTTCGTCCCATCGCTCCGGTTGCGGATCCGAACGGTTACCCGGAACAGTTCGTCGCGGACCGGCGTCGCGGCCATCTCCACATCCCCCAAATCGAAAGCCGCCGATCCCGTCCCGCCCGCGCCGGCGGCCAGCGTCACCTCCCGCTCCACCTCGCTCGTGCCTTCCAGAAAACGCACCCGCGCCTCTACCCGCGTGGGATGGAGCGCCAGCACCTCCGTCTGCATTTCGCTGGTATCGACTCCCGGCGGATAGAGCACGCCGAAATTCCAACGCTGCTGGTTCTTGAGCGCGCTCGCCGTGTAGGGATATAGCAGAAACCCCTCGTACAGCACCGCGTTGGCTACCCGCTCCACCTCGTCCAGGTTCACGGCAGCATGCTCTCCAGCGTCTGCTCCCAGGTAGGAATGCCCCGGTCGATCTTGTACTGGTGCAGGCGTTCGAATACGTCGCGCCGCAGGCACAGCCACGCCGTGTTGGGATAGTAGGCGTCCATCATCTCCTTCCACGCGCGCACCGGCAGCGCATAGGCGGCTTCTTTGTTCCATGCAATCTGCGTCACCTGGAGCGCCCCATCGGCGCCCGGATAGAAAATCGTCCCGCTGAACAGGAACAGCAGCGGCACCTCGCCCGCTTCGAGTGCGTTGAAGTACTTGGTGGTGGCCACGTTGAAATCGAAGGTGCAGGCCGCCGGCAGATCCGCTTCCGTGCCGCTTTCGAATTCCGAAAGCACCACGTTGGTGTGCGTCCACAACATGCTGCGCAGCGTTTGCCCCCACCGTTCCGGCTCGCCGAACAGATCGCGAAGCCGCTGCTGCTCGGCCGGCTGATAGTGGCGGCGGGTGGGCTCGATGCGGATCTGGCAGCGCAGCGCCACGGCGTGCACCGGCGCGTCCGATTCGACGCACAAACGGAAATTCAGCGCCGGCGATGCGGCGAAACGCGCCGCTTCCACGCCCGTAACGCGGAAGTTCAGCTCAGGCACCGGCCGCCTCCCGCAGGTCCGCGAAGAAATGCTCGATCTCCAGCCACACTTCTTCCCCGCCCGACAGCCCGCGCCAGTGCTTGCGGATCAGCCCGGTCAGCCGGTAGCAGCGGTCGATGGGAACGATGTAGGAATCGCGCGAACCGCCCACCCGATTCACCAGCAGCGCCTCGATATCGGGCTCCAGGCCCCGCGCCGCGGGCACATCCAGCCGCAGCAGCGATTCGGTCAGGCCGGCCGGCCCCGGATAGAACGCCTGCACCCGGCCGAGCGCCGTGTTGTCAACCAGAAAGGCCAGCCCGATGGGAATGGCCAGGCTCTCCCATTCCGCGTCGCTGATCGGCACACCCGAGAGCAGCCGCACATCGCGGCCAATGCGACGGTACTTCGCGCCGTCCCGGTGGTCGAACAGCACCCCGCACGGCTCGCAGGCGCACGCCAACTGCCGCGTGGCCAGCTCGAGCAGATGCGGATGCTCGGGACCCAGCGGCGCCCCGCACAGTTCGCATCGCTCCCGTTTCTTTCCCGGCACAAAACGCCGCAGCGTCGAAAAAAGTGGAGGCGCGGTCATGGACGGCTCAAGCGCGGAGGAGCGCCTCCACCGAAACGAACGACGAGGGAGGATTTGCCCCTTCCAGCCGCACCGAGGCGGTTTCCGGGGCTGCGGCATAGATAATCTGTTCGACGGCCTCCTGCGTAACGGCTCCCGTGGCACGCACGTGCACGACGCCATCCGAAATACCGATCAACTGGATGTTCGGAATGGCGTCGGTGGCACGCCGCACACGCGTTTCGAAATCCTCCGGATGCAAGCCATACAGCAGGAGCAGACTGGCAATCAATTCGTCACGCGCGAGACTTTGAACAGTGGGTGCATCGACCAACTGCAGGATCCGCTCGATCCCCGCACCGTGAAACTCGAGGATCGCTTCCACGAGTTCACGCACGCGGGTGCGGGTATCCGGGTCGGCCGTCGATTCAATCTGCTGAATCAGGGATTCGATCTGGCGGATGCGCTCCATGGGTGCTCAGTGTGCCTGCACTCCGAACATGGGCGAATGCCGGGCTTCGATCAGCTTGCCATTGCCCAGGTACATGTGGACGCCACAGGGCAGGCACGGGTCGAAGCTGCGCACCGCGCGCATAATGTCGATACCGCGGAAGGTGTCGGGTCCGTTCTCCTCGAAGATGGGCGTATTCTGCACCGCGTCCTCATAGGGCCCGGGCGTCCCGTACACATCGCGCGGGCTCGCGTTCCACGGCGTGGGAGGGTAGGGGTGATAGTTGGCGATTTTGCCGTTGCGGATCACCACGTGATGCGAAAGCACGCCGCGTACCGCCTCGTGGAATCCGCAGCCGATGGCTTCCTTGGGTACCTTGAACTCCGACCAGGCCTTCGTTTTGCCGGCGTGCACATCCGCCAGGGCCTTCTCCACGAAGTGCAGCGCGCAGGCCGCCGAATACGCCTGGAAGTAGGACCGTGCCCGGTCGCGTTCGATGGCGTTGCTCCACTGCGGGATCTTCCACTCGAATTCCACTTCCGGCATACTCATCGTCTTCGGCAGGTAGATTTTCACGCTCTGGCCGGTCGCCTTCACATATCCGATATCGACCTTGCCGGCCAGCGCGGTGGCCCAGAATCGCGCCAACGGACCGCCCCCGGTATCGAGCGCCAGGTAGTCTCCCGTCTCGGGATGATACCACCGCGGCGACATTACCCAGGTATAATTGCCGTTGAAATCGCGCTTCTGCGGCCGCGGAATGGTGGTCTGGTTCCAGGGGTGGCGCCGGTCGACGGGATTGCCCAGCGGATCGTGACTTACGAATTTTTCCTGGCTCTCCCAATCGTCGTAGTAGGAACTGCCCAGCAGGATTCGCAGGTTCAAGTTGATATCCACCAGGTTGGTGGTCACCAGCTTGCCATCCACCACCACACCCGGCGTCACGAACATGCGATTGCCCCATTCGTTCATGTTCCGGTAGTTGTAGTCGCAGTACTTGGGATCCTGGTATGAACCCCAGCAGCCCAGCAGAATGCGCCGCTGTCCCACTTTCTCGTAGCCTGGCAGGGCCTGGTAGAAGAAGTCGAACAGGTCGTCGTGGAGCGGAACCACCTTCTTCATGAACTCCACGTACTTCATGAGGCGCACCAGGTAGTCGGTGAATAACTGGACCGTGGGCACCGTGCCCACGCCGCCCGGATAGAGCGTCGACGGATGCACGTGGCGGCCTTCCATCAGGCAGAACATCTCCCGCGTGAGCCGGCTCATCTGCAGCGCCTCCCGGTAGAATTCTCCGGTGAACGGATTAAGCGCCCGCATGATATCGGCAATCTTCCCGTAGCCGTGCAGGTTGCCGTGCGGCGCTTCGGTGTTCTCGGCCTTGTCGAGCACGCCGGGATTGGTCTCCTTCACCATCCGTTCGCAGAAATCGACGCCCACCAGGTTGTCCTGAAAGATGTTGTGGTCGAACATGTACTCGGCCGCTTCGCCGAGATTGACGATCCACTCCGCGATGTCCGGCGGACGCACGCCGAACGCCATGTTCTGGGCGTAGGTGGCGCAGGTGGCATGGTTGTCCCCGCAGATTCCACAGATGCGGCTGGTGATGAAGTGCGCGTCCCGTGGATCTTTGTTCTTCATGAAGATGCTGTAGCCGCGGAAAATCGAGGAGGTGCTGTGGCATTCGGCCACCTGCCGGTTGCCGAAATCGATCTTGGTATAAATGCCGAGGCTGCCGACGATCCGCGTGATCGGATCCCAGGACATCTCTACCAGCCGGCGCTGCGTCTCGTGGCTCTCGCTCGGGGTTTGGGTCGACGTGGCCATTTCCGAAATCTCCTTTATGCGTAACTCCGCGGCTCGTAGCCGGTGCTGAGCCGTGGCCCTTTGCGGCGCCACTTCGGCTCCTTGTTGGCGGTGTCGTGAGTGAAATGACGGAGCGCGCGAACGGCCGTGCCGTATGCGAACACGGTATCGGAAGACAGCTTGGCGCCCGGCGGCATGTCCATAAACGGCATGAACTTGTCGGGGAACCCCGGCATGGTGCAGGCGATGCAGATGCCGCCCACGTTGGGGCACCCGCCGATGCCTGCCATCCAGCCCCGCTTGGTCACATTGCAGTCCACCACCGGGCCCCAGCATCCGATCTTCACCAGGCATTCGGGCGTGCCGTATTCGTACGTAAACTGGCCCTGTTCGTAGTACCCCGCGCGATCGCAGCCTTCATGCACCGTGTGGCCGAACAGCCACTTGGGCCGAAGGTTCTCGTCAAGCGGGATCATGGGGGCCAGCCCGGCCACCTGATAGAGCAGGTACAGGAACGTCTCCATGAAATTGTCCGGCTGCACGGGGCAGCCCGGCACGTTGACCACGGGGATGCCGGCTTTCGATTTCCACTTCCAGCCCAGGTAGTCGGCCAGCCCCATGCATCCCGTGGGATTGCCCTGCATGGCATGGATCCCGCCGTAGGTGGCGCACGTGCCGGCCGCGACCACCGCCAGCGCTTTGGGCGCGAGCCGGTCGATCCATTCGCACGTGGTGATGGGCTGACCGGTTTCGGCGTTGGTCCCGAGCGCCGCCCAATAGCCTTCCTTCTTGATTCGTTCGTTCGGAATCGAACCTTCGATCACCAGGACGAACGGGTCCAGCCGCCCCTTCTCCGCCTCGTGCCAATATTTCATGAAATCGTCGCCGACCTCGTAGGCGAGCACGGGATTATGCAGATGCACTTTCGGCAGGCCCGGAATCGCCTGCAAGAGGACGTCTTCAATGCTCGGTTGTGTTGCCGCGGTAATGGAAACGGAATCACCGTCACAGCTAAGCCCCGCTGTGATCCAAAGGACGTGAATTTCCTTTACGGCTGGAGGACGCTGTGTCTTGCTGCCGTAAGGAGCTGCGTCGGTCGGCATGACCCCTCCTGTCTGTACTGCGTTTTTCAGTGTGGGCCTGTGTCCCGGGAGTGTCAACGAAACGCAGTGCGCCGTGATACCGGGAGCGATGCCGTTCCGTGCTTCACCGCGCACAAATGGAATTTGGGCGCCGCTGCGGGCGCCATCCCTGGCGCAAGCCACTGCCGGCCGCCGCGCCGGCAGGTGCGCGCGTCACCCTAGCAGATGCGGGGAAGCTGCTCGTTGAAGGGAAGATCGATGATCCGGCTGCCGCCGATTTCCGTGCGCATTACGACAGTTTGCGGATGCTCCGTGACGGCTCGGCCAATGGCCACGGCATCCCGGCCTTCCGGCATGCCGCGCATGGCCGCGAGCACCGCCGCAGCGCAATCGGCGCGAACGAACGCGACCAGCTTGCCTTCGTTCGCCACGAACAGCGGATCGATCCCCAGCAGCTCGCACGCGCCGCGTGCGGGTTCGCGAACCGGAATGGCGCGCGCATCGATCTCGACACCGATGTTCGAAGAGGCGGCGATTTCGCAGAGTGAGGTCCCCAGCCCGCCGCGGGTCGGGTCGCGCAGCGCGTGGATTTCGCCCGCGCGCAACATGGCCGCCACCAGCGCATGCAGCGGCTGGGTATCGGAAACAATGTCGCCTTCGAGCTCGAGGTTCTCGCGCTTCGTGAGCACCGCCATGCCGTGATCGGCGATCGTGCCGCTGAGCAGGACGGCATCGCCGGGCTGAACGTTGGACGCGGAAATGGAAATCCCCTCGGGCACGATGCCGATTCCCGAAGTAGTGACGAAGAGCTTGTCCGCGGAGCGGCGGTTCACCACTTTCGTGTCGCCGGTCACAATTGCCACTCCCGCCGCCGCCGCTGCGGCCGACATCGAGGAGACCACTCGGGAGAGTTCCTCCAGGCTCAGCCCTTCTTCCATGATGAAGGCGGCGGACAGCCACAACGGAGTCGCGCCGCTCATGGCCAGGTCGTTCACCGTGCCGTTCACGGCCAGCTCGCCGATGTTTCCGCCCGGAAAAAAGAGCGGCGTCACCACGAAGGAATCGGTAGTGAACGCCACCCGCGCGCAGCCGACATCGAGCACGGCCTGGTCGTCGAGTTTGCGCAGCAGGGGATTGTCGAAGGCTGGAAGGAAGAGCTCCCGCACCAGTTGCGCGCTGAGCCGGCCGCCGCTGCCGTGGCCCATGACGATGGTCTTGTGGCGGGTGAGCGGAAGCGGACATGAAAGCGCAAACGGCTGGTCCATGAAACTAGATGATATCTTCTTCCCCGAGCATGACGTGCACCATGTCCCAAAGCACGTGCAGAAGCGTAGTATGCACTTCCTGAATGCGATGGATGCTGAAGGACGGAACGGTAAGACAGAACTCGGCGATCTCCTTCGAGCGGCCGCCATCCTTACCGGAAAAGGCGATGGTCACCATGCCCATCTCGCGCGCGGCCTTGAGGCCGTAATTGACGTTGTTCGACATGCCGCTGGTGGAGATGCCCAGCACCACGTCGCCGGGGCGGCCCAGCAGTTTCAGTTGTTCGGCGAAGATCTGGGAAAAATCGCTGTCGTTTCCGATGGCCGTCAACAGCGCCGTATCGGTGGTGAGCGCGCGGGCGGGAAAGGCGCGCCGTTTTTCGATGATGGGATGGACGAATTCCACCGCCACGTGCAGTGCGTCGCACGAACTGCCGCCGTTGCCCATCACGAACAACTGGCCGCCCGAGGCGAGCGATTCGGCCACCCGGCCGCATACCTGTTCGAGCATCCCGGCATAGGCCTCGAAAAACTTCGCCTTCATCTCCGCGCTTTCGCGGCATTTGCGCAGGACCGATTCTTTGAACGCCGGGGAAGGTACCGCGGGAAGGGCAGCCATGGATTACCGCGTGCCGCCCAGCGAGGCCGCCGGGACCAGGTGCCTGCCGTAATTGTAGTAGGCCGCGCAGGCCCCTTCGGCCGAGACCATGGTCGCTCCCAGGGGCGTCTGCGGCGTGCACTCCGTGCCGAAGGCCGGGCATTGGTTGGGCTTTTTCAAGCCCCTCAGCACCTGGCCGCTGATGCAGACGGCGGGCTCCTGGGTGCGGATGTTCTCCACCTGAAAAATGCGGTCGGCGTCGTAGTCGCGGAATTCGTAGTTAAGGCGGTACCCGCTCTTGGGGATGATGCCGATGCCGCGCCAGCTTCGATCGGCGATATCGAATACCTGCGCGATCATTTTCCGGGCGGCGACGTTGCCCTCGCGCAGGACCGCCCGCGCGTATTGATTCTCGACTTCGGCGCGTCCCTGCTCGAGTTGCCGCACGGTCATCAACACCCCTTCGAGCAGGTCGATGGGCTCGAACCCGGTGACCACTATGGGTACCTGGTAGCGGAGGGCGATGGGCTCGTATTCGCTCCAGCCCATGATGGCGCACACGTGGCCGGGGCCGAGAAAACCCTGCACCCGGTTCTGCGGCGATTGCAGGATGGCCGTCATGGAGGGCGGCACCACCACGTGCGACACCAGCAGCGAAAAGTTGCGGATGCCCTGCGCCTTCGCCTGAAAAACCGCCATGGCATTGGCGGGAGCGGTGGTTTCAAAGCCGATGGCGAAGAACACCACCTGCTTGTCGGGATTGTTGCGCGCGATATTGAGGCAGTCCAGGGGCGAATAGACCACCCGCACATTGCCGCCCTCGGCTTTTACGCGGAAGAGGTCGCCTTCGGAGCCGGGAACGCGGAGCATGTCGCCGAACGAGCAGAAGATGGCGCCGGGCTGGCGTGCGATGGCGTGGGCGCGGTCGATCATATCGAGCGGGGTAACGCAGACCGGGCAGCCAGGGCCGTGGACGAGCTCGATTTCGGGCGGCAGCAGATAGTCGAGACCGTACTTGACGATGGAATGGGTCTGTCCGCCGCACACTTCCATGAGCACCCAGGGGCGGGTGACGATACGCTTGATCTCGTCGATGATGTTTCCCGCGACGCGATTGTCGCGGTACTCGTCAAGGTACTTCATCGCGGGGCTCCGGTTCGGCGGCCTCGATGTCGGGGGAGTTCACTTCCGCGAGTTGGTCCATTTCCTGGAGGTACTGGTAGGTGCGCGCAGCCTCCTCCTCATCTACCTTGCTGATGGCGAAGCCGACGTGGACCAGGACGTAATCCCCGATCCGGGCATCGGGGAGGTATTCGAGGCAGGCCTCGCGGGTAATCCCGCCGAAATCCACCTTCGACATGCGGACGCCGTGCTTTTCGTGAAACTCAACGATCTTGCCCGGGATGGCGAGGCACATGGGCGTCTTCGGCAACACCATGATAGTTCCAAATGGTGGAGGCGGCTTGCGAAGGGCGAAAGGGCGTGTGCTTCCGGACACGTTTGACAGGGGCGGGCGGGGTTGCGTGCAATGCCGTAACATCTAGTTGGTAATCACAGTCATCCACTTTGTTTTCAATGATTTACGGGAAACGCAAAATACGCAAAAACACGGAAGCAGGTCGCCTCGTTTAGAGTTTTATACCGACTCCTCACCATGGTTGCTACACTTGAGGATTCCGGGGCTGTAGCTCAGTTGGTCAGAGCGTCTGGTTTACACCCAGAAGGTCCACAGTTCGAGCCTGTGCAGCCCCACCAGTACCTCTTTGGCCTACACCCCAGAACTTCCCTTGCCCTTCCGGCATGAGGCGACGTGCTTCGATCAGTACTCGAAGCGCAGCGCGAACTGGAGAATGCGCGGGTCGCCGGCGCTGGTGATCCGCATGAAGTTCCCGCTCGTTACCGTGCCGTTCGGATTCGACAGGTTCACGTTGTTGAACAGGTTGAACGATTCGAACCGGAACTGGACCCGGGCTTTCTCGTGGATCGGAAAATCCTTGTGCAGTCCCCAATCCAGGTTGAATGAGCCCGGGCCGCGGAAGGTGTTCCTTCCCAGCATGCCGTAGGTGCCCAGCGCGTTCACCACGAACGCCATCTTGTTCAGGTATTGCGCGGCGGTGTCTCCATGCCCGCTGTGCGAAAGGTAGGGCGACACGCCGGTCAGATCGGCGCGCTGGCTGCCCTGGCCGGTGCGGGCGTTATCCTGTCCGCTGGCCACCGTAAACGGAAACCCGCTGCGCCAGGCGACGATGGAGGTCATGTTCCAGCCCCCCACCAGGAAGTTGGCCACACGGTTCGCCGGCCGCACGGGCAGCGTCCAGATACCCGAAAAGTTGAATACGTGGTTCAGGTCGTAATCCGACGGGCCGCGGTCGAACGCCTGGTTATAGGGGTTGGTGACGTTGGTGCCGTTGGCCTTGTTGGCGGAGCCGACGTTGTCGTCGATGGTCTTGGCAAACGTGTAGTCCGCCAGCACCGTGAAGCCCTGGCTGAAGCGTTTCTCGGCGGTGAGCTGGAGCGCGTGATACGCCGAGTTGCCCGCCGGCTCCATCAACACGGTCTGCCCCAGCCCCGTCGAGTAAAGCGGACGGCGCTGGTTGGTGGTGGAGGTGGTGGCCTTGGCGTCGGGGAACGGCGCGTTGATGTCACGGCCGCTTGCCAGCGCGGTGCCTTTCGATCCGGCGTACGAGGTGCGCGCCAGCCAGCCCTTGCCGAGTTGCCGCTCAATGGTTAGGTTCCACGACTGCACGTACGGATTCCGCAGATCCTGCGCATACAGGAATGCCGCCATGGGTAGCGAAAACGGGGCGTCCTTACCCGGATTGAGCACCTCGGTGCCAATCGCGGCGAAGCCGATCTTCGGGAACGGATTGCCGCCCGCCACATTGGCATAGGGGTTCGCCATCGTGTCGGTGGGTCCGCCGAAGGTATCCACCACCGTTCCGAACGGAGCTTCATCGGCGGCGCTGTTGGTCTGCAGGGTGTTCAGCCGATCGTAGAAGATCCCGTAGCCGGCGCGCAGCGACGTCTTGCCGTCACCCGTCAAGTCCCAGGCGATGCCGGCGCGCGGGGCCAGGTTGCCCCAGGAGCTTTGGAATCCGCCCGCCGGAATGCCCGGGTCGCCCGCGTACAGAATCCCCGCGGGCGCGTTCACATACCGCGTCGAGTGCGCGTTGGGGCCTCCCCACACCGCCACCTTTCCGTAGAGATCGGTGTTGGGCAGATAGGGCTCCCAGCGGATGCCGAGATCGAGCGTCAGACGGCGATTGACTTTGAAGGAGTCGTTGAAGAACGTGTTGACGATTTGAAAGCGCGTGTTCTTGAACTCACCGGCGCCCTGAATGAATTCGGCGAACCGCCCCAGCAGGAAATCGGCGACGTCGTATCCGGTGTAGCCGGCGGTCCGCGTGAAATAGAAGCGCCCCTGCGCGCGGAAGTTATTCACGATGTCGCCGCGCGCATAATGATACTCGCCGCCGAAAGTGAGGTTATGTTTGCCCACGGTCCAGCGGGTGGTGTTGCCGAACTGCGTTTCGTCGCGGATGAAGTTATTGGTGTCGCCGGTGTTGATACTCGAGATCGATTGGAACTGAATGTAGAACTGGTTGTACTGGTCGAGCGTAATCGGCACGCCCAGGTCGTTCCAGTTCTTATCCGGGAAGACATGGGTGGCGGGGCCATCGGTTTTGTTGTATCCCACGATGGTCTGGTTCAGCAGGTTGGGCCGCACGATCCACTGTGCGTTGCCCACATAGCTGGTGTTGCGCCAGTCGCGGATATCGGTCTCCTCATAGTAATTGGTGGGGGTCAGATTGCCCGGCGAATGGGCGCGCGACCAGAAGGCATGGCCCGAGAGCCGGAGGTTGGAGTGAATCTGCTGGTCGATCTTGGCCAGGAACTGGTTGTCGTCGTAATTGGCGATGTTCGTCGTGGTGATCGACCGGCCGCTGGTGGGCGGAGGAATGTTGTGATCCACCAGGTATTTCGTTCCCGGAAAAAACGAAGATACGGGAATCTGATTTCCCGCGAATACGCCCCCTCCGTTGGGGTCCTTCAGGGCGGTGCCGAAGCCGGAAAAATCGCCCGAGCGTTCCTGCGGCGTCAGCACGTTCACGAAGCTCGAAGTGGGCCGCTGCCGCAAGCGCGTGCCCTGGTAAGAGAAGAAGAAGAAGGTCTTGTCCTTGCCGTCATAGATTTTCGGCAGGTACACCGGTCCGCCCAGGGTGGCCCCGGCCTGGTTGCGTTTCAGGCCGTCGTCCTGCTTCTGGTTGGGCGAGCCGGGCTTGGCGGGCGCGAAGAAGTTGGCGGCGTTCAGGGCGTTGTTGCGAACGTACCAGAACGCGGCGCCGTGCAGCGAATTCGTTCCCGAGCGGGTGACGGCGTTGACGATGCCGCCCGAATTGCGGCCGAACTCCGCGCTGAAATTGTTGGTCTGCACGCTGAATTCCTGAAGCGCATCCGGATTGGGCATGGGGTTGGGCGCGTTGCTGTAGTGGTCGTTGTTCTGCCCGCCGTCGAGGATGTAATTGGTCGAATTGCCGCGGTTGCCGTTCACCGATACCGAGACCACGCCGGGGTAAGTCGTTCCCGAGGTGAGACCGCTGCCGTTATAGAGTGAGACTCCCGCCACCAGGCGCATGAGTTGCACCGGGTCGCGGCCGTTCAACGGAAGGTCTTCGACGCGGCGCTGGTCCACCACCGTGCGCAGCGAAGCGTCCTCGGTATTGACGCTGACCAGGTTGGCCGAGACTTCCACCGATTCCGATACCGCGCCCACCTCCATGCTGACATCCACGTGGGAAACTTCGTTCACCTGGGTGAGGATGCCATTCACTTCCTTGCGCTTGAAACCCGGCGCTTCGGCGATCAGCTTGTAAGTGCCGACGGGCAGGGTCCGCAGCATGTAATTGCCGTCGGTATTGCTGGCGGTTTTGTAAGTGGCGTTGGTGCCGGTGTTCACAACCGTAACCTGCGCCGCCGGAACGACCGCGCCGGTGGGGTCGGTCACGCTGCCGGCGATGGTGCCGGTGGTCTCCTGTGCGAGGCCGAGTGCGGCGCCACAGAGAATGGCCAGGCAGCAAGCGCCCGCTGCATACCCCCTGTTTACGCGCTGATGGTGAGACAGATTCACGATAACCTCCCTGTGCCCCAGATTCGTTGAGGATTGTATGCCCCGCCCCGGCAAGGTGTCAACCGCGCGCGGCCGGCCGGCAACCGGCCGTCACTTTTTCCGGATCAGCCACACTTCGCCGATCTCGAGGCCCCGGCCGTTGCCGCTCAAACCGGGCTCGCGCGTGAAGGTCAGTTCGAGCCTGCCCGCGGCGGTGGCGGCCGGCGGGATGTCGAATTCGAGCGGGCGGAACGGCACCGGCCTCTTCAGCCACGGATGGATTTCGTACTTCTCGTTGGCGACGAGGCGCAGTTGCGGTCCGGTGTCTCCGCCCGCGTAGACCACGCGGACTTTGTACTCCGCGCGCGGATCCAGGCCGTCATACCGCATCTTCAGCGGCGTATCGTTCAATGCCGCGCCCAGCGAAATCCAGGGACGCGGATAGTTGGTCTGATAGCCCGTCACCAGATTGATGCGCCCCACTCCGGCCGCGCCGATTCCCACGTAGGTGGAATCGAGAAACGCGGGGTCGGAAGGGTAGCCCGGGCCGCGCACCAGGTGGGACTGGTGCGAGAGGTCTCCCAGGTCGTCATAGAAGCCGCCGGGGCCGGGATCGGTGCGGGCGACGATTCCGGCGAGGGCGGCGAGCCGGTCGTTCTCGTTCCCCATGGCGGCGATTTCGCGGAAGCGCTCCTCGAGCCACCAGCGATTGTTGAGCGGGACGTCGGCGGTATCGGAACTGGCGCCGCGGCCCACCGCGATGGCCCGGTATTTCTCCACGCTCAATTGCGCATGGATGCTGTTGTATAACGCTTCGCTCAGCTCCATGAGGCGGCCGCGAAGGTTTTCGAAAGGCGGCTCGGTGAGGGCTTTGTCAAGAGTGCGCTTCGCGTTCTCCATGGCAAGCTCGGAGCCCACCCGGGGAGCCTCGCGCAAGAGGCCGAGCGCCTGCTGTTCGAGCGCGGTTTCGTGAATCAGCCGCTGCCGCACGTATTCGTCGTAGTAGGCGCGATACAACGCCTGCTGAAAACGCCAGTTGAGTTTCATCTGCGGCGTGGCACTCTTTTCCAGGTCGCGGAAGATCTGGAAGGTGGTATCCACGGCCTCGTTGCTCAACAGGGGTCCGCGCCAGTTGCGTTCGAGGGCGAACAGGCCGAGGGCGAAATCGTCGCCCGCTTCGTCGCCGATGAAGTAGCGCCCGAACTCGCGGAGCGAGCGCGCCAGATCGGCGTTCGGATCCCAGCCGAGAATGCTCCAGACGAACTTGTTGACATCGTCGTTGACACCTTCCGAGTAGGTGCTGAACCCGACGGCATAGTCCTTGTACGCTTCGAAGATGGCGCGTTCGTCGAGCGGGCGCGGATTGGCCACTTCGCGGCCTTCGGTGACCATGTACGCCAGGTCCCAGTCGGGCACGAAATACTGGGAGTTGATGCTGTGGGTGATGTCGGGATAGCGGCGGATCGGATATCGCGCGGGGACTTTCTTGCGGAGCAGCGGCAGGCTGTCCCGCACCTGCGGGCCGAAGACGATGCCGGTGAGCCATTTCGGCTCGGCCTGCAGCAGTTGGTAGAACTGGTCCATCCAGGCCGCGGAAAATCCTTGCGGGGAGACCCACATGTGCGCGTTGGGATGATAGCGGTGCAGGCTTTCGGTCTGCTTTTCGAGAAGGGCCAGCAGGTACCTGGGCTCGGTGTGGCCGGGGTCGCCGCCGGGCACGAAGACGTTGTCGAGACGGGGCAGCCGGCGGAACACTTCGGCCCATTCCTTAAGCGCCGACTCCACGGTGGCCGGGTTCGAGTAGTCGCGGTCCATGGCCGGATACCACACCCACACGTCGAGGCCGTATTCGTTGCAGATGCGCGAGACCTGCTCCATCATCTCGATTTTCGGCAGCGGGAAGTGAGGACTCTGGTCGGCATCGTCGGAGCGCGGCGGGATCAGCTCGATGGCATTGGTTCCGAAGATGGCGAGGTCGCGAATGTACTGCTCGAACATGGGCACGGTGAACGCGTCGTAGGCGTTCACTTTGGGGCGATAGCCGAGCTGGTGGCCGCGGACGGAATATTGGGGCGCGGTGGAGACCGCGAGGTCGCCGGCGACTTCGAGAATTTTGCCGCGGCGCATGCGCATCTGCCGAAGCAGGTAGCCGGCGCCGAACACAGCGGCGCGCTCGCTGTTGCCGGCGATCACCACGGCGTTGCCGAGGACGGCGACCCGGAAGCCGTCCGGCCCCTGGGGCGCGGCCGGAAGCTGGCGGGTGAGATCGGGCGCCAGGGCTGCCACCCCGGCGCTGGTCCCCACCAGAAAGAAGGGCTGGCCGGCCGGCAGCGAGTGCGCTTCGGGGAGGCGGATTTGGGTGCGTTTTTCAATTTCCTCGCGGAGCATCTGCGATGCTTTCGCGACCGGCATCGCGGCGTTGGCCGGCGAGACGACCACGGCATTCTGGAGGTCCAGCCCCCACGCCACCGTGCCGGCGAGGAGCGTTGCGCTCAGCGTACGGCCCAATCTGGAACCAGGCATAGTTTCAATTCTTAGCACAGGCTTCGGCCGTCGGAACGATTCATTCGTGATAGATTCGATGGCATGCCAAAGCCGGCCGTTCCCCTGCTTTCGAAGACCCTGCGGAGCCGGGTACTGGCCGCGCTGGCGACGCCGATCCACATCGACGGGAGTCCGGACCTGGCCGCCTTCGCCGCGCTGATCGATTTCGCGGGCGCGCGGGGCGTGGATGGAATCGTGATCGGCGGCGCCACCGGCGAATACGCCAGTTTCAGCCTGGAGCAGCGCGCCGAGTTGATTCACGAAGGCGCGGCGCGGGCCGGCGACGAATTTGCCGTGCTGGCGGGAATCGGCGCGCAGACGCTGGAGCAGACGCTGATGCTCGCGGAGACGGCGGCCGATGCCGGATGCCGCGCGGTGCTGCTGCCCATGCCGTATTTCTTCCGGTACGCGCAGGAAGACCTGGTGGAATATGCGCGGGTGGTGTGCGCGGCCGTGAAGCTGCCATGTCTTTTGTATCACCTGCCCTCGTTCACCAACGCGCTCGATCGGGAGAACCTGGCGCGGCTGCTGGAGTCGGATGCCGGGTTCGCCGGAATCAAAGACAGCAGCGGCGACTCCGGCAACCTTTCGCGGCTTGTCGAGGCGCGGAGCCGCCGCGCCTTCGACCTGTTCGCGGGCGACGATTCGCTGGCGCTGGACGCCATGGCCGCGGGATGGGACGGCGTAATTTCCGGCATTGCCTGCTTTCTGCCGGAGTTGGTGGTGTCGCTGGTGAAAGCGCAACGGGCGGGCGATGGGGCGACGGCGCGGCGCCGGCAGGACGATCTCGACCGGATGATCGCGGAGGTGATCCAACTGCCGATTCCGTGGGCGGTGCGGATCGGCCTGGAAGCGCGCGGCATGGCGCCCGGAGCGCTGCCCCTGCCGCTTTCGCCCAGGCGGTGCGGGCAGGTGGAATCGTTCCGGAACTGGTGCCGCGAATGGCTGGGCGAACGGGAATGGGTGCAGGCATGAGGAGCGTCTCACGGATGGGGTGGGTGGCGGCGTTGGCGTGCGTATCCGCCGCATGCGCGCCGGCCGCCGGGAGTAAGGTGAAGGCGGAGGCCGCGGAATTGATCTTTGAGAAGGCGCCGTTCGAGCAGTGTCATGCGTCCACGATTGTCGAACTGGCGGATGGAACGCTGTTGGCCGCGTGGTTCGGCGGGAAGCACGAGCGCGATCCCAGCGTGGAGATCTGGATGTCGGCCAAGCCGAAGGGCGGGGCGTGGTCGGCTCCCGAAGCGATGACGCACTACCCGGAGGTCCCCACCTGGAATCCGGTGCTGTTCCGGGATGCCTCGGGGAAGGTGTGGCTGTTTTTCAAGCTGGGGCCCGACGAGCAGAACTGGATCGGGGCGTACCGCACGTCTACAGATGATGGCAAGACGTGGAGCGATGTGACCTACCTGCCGGCGGGTTTGCTGGGGCCGATTCGCGCCAAGCCGATCACATTGTCGGACGGCGCGATTCTGGCGCCCACGTCGGTGGAGGCGTACCAGACGTGGACCGCCTGGATGGAGCGCAGCACGGACGGCGGAAAGACGTGGAGCATTCACGGTCCGCTGGTGTTCGACGGCGTGCGCATGGGCCTGATTCAGCCCACCGTTTGGGAAACGAAAGACGGGCGGGTGCGCGCGCTGATGCGCTCGACGCGGGCGATTGGCGCGATTGCGGAAGCGACCTCGAGCGACGGCGGGCGGACGTGGGGACCGGTGACCAGGACGGCGCTGCCGAATCCCAATGCCGGCATCGACGCGGTGAAGCTGGCCGACGGGCGGGTGGCGCTGGTGTTCAACGATACGGCGACCGGGCGCAGCCCACTCAACCTGGCGTTTTCCGACGACGACGGGAAGACGTGGGGAACGCACTACGTGCTCGAAGACGAACCGGGCGAGTATTCCTACCCGGCGGTGATTCAGGCGCGCGGCGGCAACCTCGAAATCACCTACACCTGGAAACGGACCCGCATCAAGCACGTGGAAGTGGATCCGCGCCAACTGAAGACGCGGGAATAGATCATGGTGGCGATCGGCATCATTCCGGCGCGCTACGGCTCGACGCGATTGCCGGGCAAGGCCCTGGCCGATATTCATGGCAAGCCGATGGTGCAGCATGTGTACGAGCGGGCGCGCCGCGCCGGCGGCCTCTCGCGGGTGATCGTGGCCACCGACGACGCGCGCATTGTGGAGGCGGTAGAGGCCTTCGGCGGCGAGGCGGTACTGACTGCGCCCACGCATGCCAGCGGGTCGGATCGCGCGGCGGAAGCGGCGCGCGCGATCGAGGCCGAGATCATTGTCAACATCCAGGGCGATGAGCCGATGCTGGCGCCGGAGATGGTGGACGAGGTGGTGGAGCTGCTGGAGCGCACGCCCAAGGCGGGCATCGCAACGCTGATGCGGCGCATCGACCGGGAAGAGGATTTGAACAATCGCGGGTTCGTGAAGGTGGTGACCGACAGCGCGGGGATGGCGCTTTATTTTTCGCGTTCGCTGATCCCGTACCCGCGCTGCCGCACGCGGCAGTTCCGCGCGTACGATCATATCGGGCTGTACGCGTTCCGGCGGGACGCGCTGGCGCGATTTGGCGCGCTCGGGCCTTCGCGGCTGGAAGAGATCGAAGGCCTGGAGCAGTTGCGGGCGCTCGAACACGGCATCCCGATTGTGGTGGCGGAGACGCAATGGGCGGGCGAGGGGATTTCGGTGGACACGGTGGAGGACCTGGAAAAGGTGCGTGCGCTGCTGGCGCCGGAACGGGTGCCGGAATGAGGCCCGGACGGGCGGCGATTCAGTCCTGGGCAGCGAGGCTGACGGAAGTTTCGCGGGCCCGCACGCGGGAGGCGGCGCGGCGGATCGCCGGGATCAAACAGCGCGGCGGCAAGGTGGTGGTAGTGACCGGGAGCGGCCCGAATCTGCACGAGGGCGTCACCACGCTGGTGGCCGAATTGATGCACAAGGGCGTAGTGGACGGGGTGATCACCAGCTCCGCCGTGGTGGCGCACGAGATGGCGGGGACGCTCGACCGGGTGAAGCGGGTAAAGGTGGAAGACGGCCGGTTGGGGCTCGACCCCGGCATCCTGCCGCGCGGCGGGGTCTTTGAAGCGACGGTATTGAACGCGGCCGAGCGGCGCGCGCTGGAAGCGTGGACCACGGAGGGATGGGACCTGTACGAGCGGCTGATGGCGGCCGAGGGAAGCGTGATTCTCAAGGCAGCCGGCAACCTGGCCTGGCCGGTGGGTCCGCGGACGGAAGCGCTGGCGCGCGAGGCGGAAGGGCTGGCGCGGAAGACGGGGTCCACGGTGGAACAGATCGCCGGGTTCGGGGCGGATGCGCGCACCATGATCGGCGCCGGGGCGCGGCTGAACATTCCGGTGCTGGTGTCGGTGCCGCAACTGGTGGGCGGGGGCGCGGTGGGGCTGGCGATTGGCGATGCGATTTCGATCACCGCGCGGTGCGAGCGGATTGCCGGCGTGCTGGCGACGGCGGGCGTGATCGTGGAATCGGCGATTGCGCTGGCGCAGGAGATTCACGACGGCCCGTTCGAGCTGTACACCGGCCACGGCATCTGGTCGGCATGGCGGCACAAGACGGTTTTTTCGCTGGAGCACAAGGTGCTGGTGCGCATCGATCTCGACCCGAACCTGGAGGCGGCCTGGATGGAAGAGCGGGTGGGCGCGCGGGTGCAGGAGGCGGTGGACCGGGGCTTGCCGAAGACGAAGCTGACCGGCATGCCGTTCCGCATGGAGATGTCGGGCTTCGCGCGGCTGGCCGGGAGCCTGCCGATTACGGGAGATATCGGGGTGGTGTGGCCGGTACTGGCGGCGGAGCTGGAAGAGGCCCTGGGGATCGAGCTGGAGTTTATTTCGGCGCCGCAGGAGAGCGAGGAGGGCCGAAGGATGCGGGACTGGATCGCCGGGGAGATCCGGTTTGCGGACCGGGCCGCCATGCTGGAGGGCGCGCAACAGGTGCAGCCCGCGTGAGGCCGGCGGCGGAGAGCCCGAATTACCGGTGGTACGTGGTGGGGATGCTGTGGAGCATCGCCTTCCTGAACTACGCCGACCGGCAGGCGATCTTCTCGTTGTTTCCGCTGCTCGAAAAAGAGATGGGGCTGAATGCGGTGCAACTGGGGCTGCTCGGCTCTTCGTTCGCGTGGGTGTACGGAATCTGCGCGCCGTTTGCGGGCAACATCGTGGATCGCGTCCGGCGGAAGTCGGCGGTGTTGTGGGGGCTGCAGACGTGGAGCGTGATCTGCTCGCTGACGGCGGTATCGCAAAACTTCCGGCACCTGCTGTTTTTCCGCGCGGCGGAGGGTTTGGGGGAGACGATGTACTTCCCGGCATCGATGTCGATGGTGAGCGACTATCACGGGCAGGGTACGCGGTCGCGGGCTATCGGCATCCATCAGACCAGCGTGTACATGGGGACGATCGCGGGCGGATTTTTCGCGGGGCTGATCGGGCAGTATTACGGCTGGCGGCTTTCGTTCGTGGTGTTCGGGTCGGCGGGCATCTTGCTGGGGATCGTGTTGAGCCGCTACCTGCGGGAGCCGAAGCGCGGGGCGGCGGACTTTGCCGATGCGGGGGTGGAATCGGGCGGCGAGTTGCGGCGGCAGTTACCGATTGGCGGGTTTCTGAAAGTGATCTGGGGGACGCCTTCGGTGCTGCTGCTGATGGCGGCGTTTCTGTGCGACAACTTCGTGGGGATGGTGCTGCTGTCGTGGATGCCGAAGTTTCTGTACGACAAATTCTCGCTGAGCCTGGCGATGTCGGGATTGACGGCGACGATTTTCGTGCAACTAGCGAGCATGGCGGGGTCGCCGGTGGGCGGGTGGATGGCGGACGTGATGCGGCGGAAGAAGGCGGGCGGGCGGATGATGGTGCAGGCGATCGGAGTATTCTGCGGAGCTCCGTTCGTGGTGCTGTGCGGACAGACGACGTCGCTGGGGGTGTTGATGGCGGCGCTGACGGCGTGGGGCTTTTTCAAGGGGCTGTATGACGCCAACATTTTCGCATCCGTATTCGACGTGATCCGGCCGGAAGCGCGGGGGACGGCGGTGGGATTCATGAACATGGTGGGCTGGCTGGTGGGTGCGGGGACGGCACCGCTGGCGATCGGGATCCTGGCCGAGCGGGCCAGCCTGAGCTTTGCGATTTCGGTGGCGGCGGTCGCCTATATCGGCGCGGGGGTGCTGCTGACGGCAGCGGCGCTGGCGACGGCGCCTCGCGATACGCGGCGGCTGGCCGAGGGGTTGTTGAAGGAATCGACGCCACCTACGGCGCGGGCCGGCGGCGGGTGATCCGGCTCAGGATTGTGGATCGTCCTCGTCGCGGCGGCGATAGGGGGCATCGAGTTTTTCGACATCGCGGAGGATGCCGTTCCAGCGGCGGAGGGCATCGCGAGCGAGATCTTTGAGGGGATCGCGCAGGGTGTTCGGCAGGGTAGGGTTGACGCGGCGGCGGACTTCATCGAGGAGCGCTTCGGAGCGCATACGGAGCTCGATGAGGGCGGGCTCGGTGCGGCGCTTTTCGGCGCGGAGCTGGGAGCGGAGGGTGTCGAGACGGGCGCGGATGCGCGGAGCGTTTTCGGGCACCAGGGGAACTTCTTCGCCATCGATGGTGATGGTTTCGTCATCGACATGATCGGCAATGGCGCGAAAGGCATCGGGAGAGATGCGGGCGAGCTCGGAGAGGCGGAAATAGGCTTTGCCGAACTCACTGTACTGCTGAATGATGCGGTCGGCGCTGGAGCGGCTGATGCCGAAGTGGCGGCGGCAGAACTCTTCCCAGGTGAGGCCGAACTGATCATGGATTCGGGACTCGCGGACCTGCTGGAGGCACTGGGCCTGAGCGGCGGAGCACTTGGAGGCGATGACGGCGAACGCCTGCTGACGTCCGACCCAGGCGGCCGCGTCGATAAGTTCCGGTGATGATTTCATGGAAACGGTGTGTTCCGCGCAGATCTGCGCGGCAATTCTTAAATTTTTATTGAAACGAAAGGGATTATCGAGAGCGGACCGCGCAGATCTGCGCGAAAGGCCCCTCTGCCCAGATTTGAGGGCGCGGCCCGCATGTCCTCCCTGATTGTATTGTGACGGGCGGCGCCAAGAAAACCGCCGGGCAGGGGCGGGAAACTGGCGGGAAGCGGTTGAAAACAAGGGTCTGAAAAAAAGTTGAAAGTGCGGAACCGGAGTGGGCGCAGGGGGGCGAAGCGTAACACTGCCGACGCGGGCGCGGTTCGCCTACAGGCACCGGGTGACGGTCATTAACGACAGCGATTGTGGCGAGACGCTGTGATTCTGTGCGTTTAGTTGTTGGGGGTAAAGCTCGTTTGCGAGTGGAGGCACGATGACCGGCCGAATCCCCGGCGCCGGCGGGCCCCAACTGATTGACCGCTGCACGAAGCCACCTCCAGCCAAGCCACCATATTCCGCGGCAACGTCCAGGCCGGCGAAAGGGGGAAGCGGCCGGCCCGTTCCAGCGAGGGCCGCACGGTACTCATTCCTGAAGAGCGGATTGGCGCCGCCGACATCGAGCGTAGTGGTGACTCTGATTGCGAACTCAGTCATCTGTACGAGCAGATAGCTGGAGGCCAGGTTGCGGGGGCTTGTCTCCTCGCGGGCGGCGATCCACGTGCGAAAGACTCTGGTGCATTCGACGGACCGAATTTGCGCGCCGGCGCTGGCAGGGAAACATCCGCCGCCTAAGAAATTATAGACAGTGAATCGAGGCCAATCAGCCATCGAGATCGTGAACGCCACAGGTTTTCCCGTGCCCTGGTACCAGAAGGAATTGACGCCCTGTATTTGACCGAAGTGGAGGACGTCACTGACGCGCCCACAGAACCAGGGGGCGCCGGATGGTGAAGCGTCCAGACAGGGTGTGGAGACCGAGAGCCGGATCGGAGCCACTCCGTCATATGTCACGATCAGCGTCTCCGAAACGACATTCTGAATAAAGCCCACCTGCCACGGGCTCCGGCGGGTCGCCAGTCCGGGCGGCATGGGCGCCTGGTCATTCACCTCTACCCCGGCAGCGAAATAGACGTAAGCATCCTGCGGGCTTCCGAAGGCCCACCCGCCGGCTGACGTGTCGATGTCGAGACATACACTCTGGCCCGAGGGGAGGGTAACCGAAGACGTGGCGCTGATCGACATAGGTGACGCCTCGTGAAGCTACAGTTCCGAATCTTGACTGGAGGGCTTTCCCCCGTCCGTGTACGCCGGTTGGACCACCTGATCCAACAGCCGACGTTCATTGTACGGCGCAACGGGCAGGTTGGCAAATTGACAATGCGCCCTTCGGCGTTGATTTTCCGGGGGAGAACAGGGCAGAGCGGCGATCGGGCAGTGCGGATGGCCCCGTTGAGATGCTGCGCGGAATAGGGTCGCGATGAGCCTCCACGGTAACGAGCCGCGATCCTTTTCCCCCTGGCCGCGCGTCTTTCTGAGATTCAGTTCGCGTTGAACGGCCACAGCGGCCGCGCGATGCGAATCGGCACCTGGGCGAAGTCGGCGTAAATGCGCCAGTCATGCGCGTCGTTGGCGCCTGCTCCGGCGGCTCGAGAGGATCGGCGGACGATAAGGCGAGGTCGCCTCCAGCGCCGCCTTGAATAGCGCGTTCGCTGTGTGCGCCGACTGTCACCTTCCCACCAGAGGCAAACTTCCGGCCCGTGTGGGCCAGTTTCCGGAAAGAAGTTTATCGGCACAATGCCGTTTCCACAGCACCGCCCGCAGGCTGCGTCGGTCGCTTGGTATGCATGATCGGTTAACCCGGACGCTGAGCCGACTGCTCAGGATTGGGTGCTCGCTGGTTCAACGCGATCAGCCAACACTGACGGGATGCTCCACCGGGCCAGCATCTCGTACAGATCCCGCGGATGAATCGGTTTGCTGAGGTAGTCGTCCATTCCCGCCTGCAGGCAGAATTCCCGATCGCCTTTCAAGGCATGGGCCGTGAGCCCGACGATGGGGACATGCCGGCCGGTTCCCGCTTCCTTGTCGCGAATGGCCCGTGTAGCGTCGTAGCCGTCCATCACGGGCATCTGCCCATCCATCAAGATCATGTCGAACGGATTCTGGCCATGATTCTCCACGGCTTCGGCGCCGGTAGAGGCGATGACGACCGAATGGCCCTGTTTTTCCAGCAGGCACAAGGCGACTTTCTGATTGATGGGGTTATCCTCGGCAAGCAGAATCTGCAGCGGGCGTGCGGCGACCGGGGTCATGGTCGCATGACACGTTGCTGACGGCTCGCGACGCTCTCCCAGCGCCCTCAGGATCACCTTGAGTAGGCTCTTCCGTGTCACCGGCCTAACCACGTAAGCACCAGTCTCCCGAAGCTCTGGTGCAATAGACCCGATTTCGAGCGAACTCACCATCATGATGTTAGGGCACGCCAGCGTGCGGTCTTCGCCAATCTGACGGCTCAGCGTGAAACCATCCATCCCCGGCATTTGGGAATCCACAAACACCAAAGCGAAGCGGTCACCAGCGGACGCATGTTGGCGCATAATGTCAAGGGCCTGCATGCTGGAATGGGCGAGGGTCGGGCGCATCTGCCATCGCGCGAGCATTTCGTCCAGGACGCGTCGATTGGTGGCGTTGTCATCCACAACCAGAACCGGCAAAGCATTCAGGACGGCTGGCGGCGGTGACGGAGCCCTCTCTTCCACATCGACAACCGTCCCAAACTCTGCCGTGAAATGAAAGGTACTACCTTCTCCCACGCGGCTATCTACCCAGAGCCGGCCGCCCATAAGGCTCACAAGTCGGGAGGAAATGGCCAGCCCCAACCCCGTACCTGCAGACCGGCGGCTAGCAGAACTCTCGGCCTGCACGAATGCCTCGTAGATGCGCTCTATCCACTCCGGCGAGATTCCAATTCCGGTATCAGAAACCGAGAAGTGAACGGTGGTGCGCTGGGCGGATCGATTTTCTTCAACAATCGTCAGACACACCTCGCCCGAGTCCGTAAATTTCACGGCATTACCGAGCAAGTTTACGAAAACCTGTCGCAGTCTCCCCGCATCTCCGATCAGACGGCCAGGCAATTCAATTCGGTTCTCAAACACCAGTTCCAATCCCTTTTGATGCGCCGGAACAGCCATCATGCGCAAGACAACGTGCAGCATTTCGCCGAGGTCAAAGGGTGAAGAATCCAGTTCGAATTTCCCCGCCTCGATTTTGGAAAAGTCCAGAATGTCATTGATGACGGCGAGTAACGCCTCGGCGGATGTCTGCACTGTGGTCAGGTAATCGCGCTGTTCCTCGGAAAGTTCCGTGCTCAACGCGACTTCGGTCATGGCAATGACCCCGTTCATCGGCGTGCGTATTTCGTGGCTCATCTTGGCCAGGAACTCGCCCTTAGCCTGGTTGGCAGCATCGGCAGCCAGTCTGGCAGCTTCAGCTTCTCTCTGGGCCTGCTCCAATTCGCGGGTTTTGGAGTCTTTTTGCGCCCGGTCGTGAATTTGCTCCCAATACTTCCTGTGAAGCTGATGGCCCTGCACTATAAGAAATGCGGCCAGAAGCAGGGTGGAGAAAGCGAATGTCGATCCTTTGACGCCTCCCATGAAAATGCCGGCGCCGAGAGCCGGCCCCAGCAGCAGAACGATATGAAGCCGCAACAGCTTGGAAGTCGGCGTAAAGGAGATCGTGGATCCCGAAGCAATTCCAACCAGCCACTGCATGGTGACGGCAAACGGCCAGCTCTCGAACCCATAGAAGCGTAAGGCGGCCAAATATACGCATCCGGACACTCCGGACGTCATGCAAACGTTCAGCGTGAGCAGCCTGAGAAGTAGTTGCGTCTGGGCGGCGAGACTGTTGCCGAATCGCAGGAGTACCAAGCGCATTGCCGCCGACGCCAGGATGATGCCCGCTGAAGACCAGAACAGCACCGGATGCTCCACCCGGAAAGCGGTGGAGAATGCCAGGATCACAAACATCAAGGGGTAGACACAGATTCCGGCAAACAAACGCTGGATTTGGTCAAGGTTGGCCTCCGCGATCAATTCCGCCGAGAGCCAAGGCTTGGATGTTTCGAGATGGACGCGGGATCCCCTCATTGCGTTTTCATCGCTCCGGCTGCGCGAGACGCGGCTTTCAAATCGGATGGTTGCTTTCGCATCTCACTGGAGTATCTATCGGCAGACGGAAGGGATTCCTACATACCGGCCGGGCCGCAGCAAAGCGGCGATTGCCGGGGCAGAGTGCGGTCCCGTTGTTGCGCCAGCATCTCGGAAAAGGCGGCACTTCGGCCTTGATCTGTTGGTCCTCAAGACCATCTCGCTCGAACCTAAACATGGCTGGGCGATCGCCAAGCGCATCCAACAGATTTCACAAGAAGCTCTCCAGATCCAGCAGGGGTCCCTCTACCCGGCGCTACACCGTCTGGAGCAGCAGGCCTGGATCAAGGCCGAGTGGCGGACGACCGAGACGGGGCGAATGGCAAAGTTCTACTCCCTTACGCGTTCGGGACGGAAGCAACTAGAGAGGGAATTGGCGAACTGGGTTCGTTTGTCGACGGCCATCAACATAGTGGTCCAGGAGGCATAGCAATGCGGATTCCAGAGAAAGCCCGGTTGCGGCTTCGATCGCTGTGCCGCCGTTCGAATGTCGACTTCGAGCTCGAAGCCGAACTTCGTTTTCACCTTATCAACTGATTGAAAGAGAACATTTCATCCGGTATGCTGCCCGAGGAGGCCCGCCGGGCCGCGCAGCGCATGATCGGAGGCATCACGCAGTACAAGGAGGAGTGCCGGGATATGCGCCGCGTAAACTTTGTCGAGGATCTTGTCCAAGACGTACGTTACACGATCCGATCGTTAGGGAAGAGTCCAGGGTTCACGGGAGTTGTCGTGGCCACGCTGGCGCTTGGGATTGGAGCAAACACGGCCATCTTTACGATCGTGCACGGAGTGCTGCTGCGGCCACTCGATTATCCAAAACCCGATCAGTTGATGTATCTGACGGCAGAAGCTCCGGGAATTGGGGGCACCCGAAGTGGGCTCTCTGCGCCAGAGTACATCGAGTTCCGCCAGATGAACCGGTCGTTCGCGGCGGTTGGCGCTTATTCGACCGGCGGGGCGGCGTACACAACCGGCGAAGTCAACCTCACGGACGGAGATCGACCTCTGCGGGTGCGCTCGATCTCCGTCGATGCAGAGTTGCTCAAGGCGCTCGGTATTCAGCCGGAACAGGGACGCTTGTTTCGTGAGGAAGAAACCGCGCGTTGGACCGGGACGCTACCGCCACCGATCGCAATTCTGTCGCACGAATTGTGGCGAACAGCATTTGGAGGGCGACCGCTCGTTGGACAAAAAGTGGAACTCGAGGGCCGCCCCCACGAAATCGTGGGCATTATGCCGCCCGGGGCCGACGTCATGGATAACCACACGCAGGTTTGGTTGCCCCTCTGGTTCCACCCGGATACGGCCCGGCAACGCGGGGCGCACGTCCTCTACGTCATTGCACGGCTGAACGACGGCGTGACCGCCGAGGCGGCACAGTCGGAGCTAAGCGCATTCCTCGAAAACTGGGGCGATCGTGCCGGCACGACAGACCATGTGCCCACGAACCGTCCCCTGCGCTCAGTAGACCAAACTCTCCAATTGCGGTCGTTAGAGGATGCGATGGTTGGGAATGCCAGCCGCCCGATCTGGGTCCTGCAGGCCGCCGTGGGATTCGTGCTGCTCATCGTCTGCGCGAATCTTGCAAATTTGGTGATGGCTCGCGCCGGTTCACGCAGACGAGAGTTTGTACTGCGGACTGCTCTCGGCGCCGGCCGCGGCCGGTTGCTCCGGCAGTCGGTAACCGAAGGTGCGGTGATGTCCGGAGCCGGTGGCATTCTGGGTCTGTGGCTAGCCAACGCGGGCGTGCGGGCGCTGATCCGTGCTTACCCGACTAGCATCCCACGGACGAGTGACCTTACGATTGATTTGCCCGTTTGGCTGGTTGCGCTCGGCCTCTCGACTGGGACTGCCCTGCTTTTCGGGTTCGTGTCGCTCGGGCGCGGGAGAACGAGTAGCATGGCGACTGCACTCAAGGAGGGCGCAAGGGGCGCCTGGCGTCATTACGCACGTCGTGGACTTGTGATAGCCCAAGTCGCTTTCGCGGTGATGCTGGTAATCGGAGCGGGTTTGCTCGTTCAGACAGTCAACAACCTCACGAGGATCGATGCAGGATTTGACCGGTCGCGGCTGGTGACGTTCTCGATGACATTGCCGATGGCGAATTCGGATCCCGACACACGCGCGCAGGCATATCAGACCGTCCTCGACAGACTTCGCTCCGCACCGGGGGTACTGGGAACGGCTGCCATGTCGGGCCTGCCGCCGAACCGAACTCCAGATGCGATCGCTACTCCTATCGAGAACTACACCGCCGACGATGGAAAGCGCTTTGCGGTCATCGACTACTACCAATTCGTCATGGGCGACTATTTCGGGACAATGGGCATCCCGATCGTCGCCGGCCGCGGCTTCGAACGAACCGACAATCGGTCAGCTTCCCTATTGACCATGAGTATACTTATAACGTATACTCATAGACGTGATGCCGAACAAGACTATTTATGTCAAGGACACGGACCTGTCACTTTTGGAGCAGGCTCAGGAGCAACTCGGCGACAGTGTTTCATCGATGTTTGCCGAATTTCTGCGTGAGCGTGTGGCCAAACTCACCCCAGAAGAAAACCGGATAATCGAACTGATCAACCAAATCACCACCACACGTGAGACCTTGAAAAGGCAGCGTGATCTACCCGAGTTCATCGAGAGCGAACACGCCGAAGCTCAATCATATGCGGAGAAGGCGCTTAAGAGCTTTCGAGCAGGGGAAATCAGAAAGACAAAAGCGCTGTTCTGGGCAGCCAACGCCTACCAAGAGAGAGCCCAGCGCGATGTGAAAGAGGTGAGGGAGCTAAATGAAAAGATTGCCGGTTTGCTCGGACGCAATGACAAACATGCCGGACAACGGAAATAGACGCATCGCTCTTCAGGCGATCGTTGACGTTTCTCAATAGATCACTGACCTGGTAAGGTAGCTTCCACAACTGGACGGTTGTCTATCTCGAACCCGGCGCGGTGAGACCTAGGTCTGTGACCACCTGAAGAATTGGTAAAAACCATTTTAATGTCGAATTGTTTTGGCCGATACTGTTTTTATGGGCCGTCCACCCCTGAATATCGAGGTCTCCCAAAAAGACCAAAAGCAGCTCGCTAAGATCCTCCGCGGTGGGATTCAGCAGGTTCGGGTTGTTCTTCGCGCCTTGGCGCTTCTGCAATTGGCCATGGGCATCGCCGCGCCTCGCATTGCCGGCGTAATCCCGCTGACGGCACAAGCCATCCGTAACGTCGGCCGCCGTTATCAGCAGGGCGGTTTGGATCGAGCGCTGTATGAGAAGCAGCGACCCGGAGCCGCCGAGGTGCTCGACGATAGCCAGAAACAACGTTTGATTGCAATGGTATGCAGCAGCCCGCCTGAAGGTCGCGCCCGTTGGACGGTCCGCCTGGTGGCACAGGAAGCCGTCAAGCGCAAACTGGTTCCGCGTGTAGGCCGCGAAACCATTCGGATTCTCTTGCTGAGCCACGATCTGAAACCGTGGCGGGAAAAAAATGTGGGTGGTGGCCGATCTCGATGGCGACTACATCGCCAACATGTGTTGGAGGTGTACGAACGGCCTTATGACCCGCAGCAACCCGTGATCTGCTTGGATGAGAAGCCAGTCTCCTTGCATGCCGACGTGCGGCCCGCCTCGCCAGCGGCGCCGGGACGGGAGGCACGGCGGGATAACGAATATGAGCGTTGCGGGACTGCCAATGTCTTCTACGCCGTGGAACCGAAGGCGGGCCGTCATTTCACCTTCGCCACACCGGATCGTTCGGGCTTTGAGTTCGCTCAGGTTGCGGTCAACTTGGCGATGGCATACCCAGAAGCGAAAACGATCCACTTGGTAATGAACAACCTCAATATCCATCGCCGGAAGGCGCTGGCTGATGTGTTCGGCCTGGAAATGGCTGATGAGGTGTGGAATCGCTTCACCGTGCACTACACGCCCACCCACGGTAGTTGGCTCAATCAGGCGGAGATTGAAATCGGGATCTTCTCGCGGCAATGTCTTAGTAGTAGACGCATCCCCAGCCTAAAAGCACTGCGCCAGGAGGCAAAAGCCTGGAAGATCGGCAGCGAGATCTGGGAGCGATTCACCGTCCACTTCACGCCCACCCACGGGAGTTGGCTCAATCAGGCGGAAATCGAAATCGGCCTCTTCTCGCGGCAATGTGTCCGCACCCGAAGAATCCCTGATTTCAAGACTCTACGCCGCGAGAGCCGGGCGTGGAATCGCCGCATGAACCGCGACCGCATCAAGATCAACTGGAAGTTCGACCGCAGAGCCGCCCGTCGAAAGTTCGGCTATAAAAGGAAATCTTTCACGCGGTCAGAACCTAGGTGCAGCCCCCAAGCCGCCCTAGGTCATTTTTGGGAAGCGCCGGCGGGTCAATTCTCGCGAGCGCCGAAGCCGGATGGTCACCAAAGGCGGAAGCAACGCATGCATTATCCTTTCCGGATCGTCTTTGGGGAGTAGCGATTGGACGCTTCAACTTGGATACGTTTTGCCACTACACCCGGATTGGCGGGTCTGCGATAATGGAGCTGACCGACCAGTCGGTCATTATGTCAGCACGAATTGTGGATCGACCGGCGAAGACGGGGGCCATTCTGCGGGCGGCGGCGCAGGTGTTCGCCGAACTCGGGTACGAAGCGGCGACGATGGAGGCGATCGCGGAACGGGCGGGAGTCGGCAAGGGGACGGTATACGAGTACTTCCGGAATAAGCAGGAACTGTTCTTCGGGGTATTCGACGATTACATCGCGGGGATGGAACGGGTGGCGCGGGAGAGCATCGCGGCTCCGGCGACGGGCGCGGCGGCGGGGATCCGGCAGGTAATTCACAGCATGCTGGTGATGGGGGTGGAAGGGCGGGAGCTGTTTCCGCTGGTGTTCGAGTTCTGGTCGGCCTCGGCCTCACCGGACCGGCAGGCGCGGGTGACCACGCTATTGCGGGACAGCTATGCGAGATTCCGGACACTGATTGCGGAACAGATCCGGAAGGGGCAGGCGGGGGGGGAATTCGAGCGCAGCGCGGACGCCTCACGGATCGCGGCGGCGCTGGTCGGCGCGCTGGATGGGCTGTTCCTGCAGGCGTGGTTCGATCCGGCGCTCGATCCGGTTTCGATGGGAGACGATTTCGTGGGGACCCTGCTGCGGGGGCTCGCCCGGGGAGGGGTTGCATGAGGCTGGCGGCGGGTGTGGCGGTATGGGCGCTGGTGGGAGGAATCACGGCGGCGGGAGCGGACGGGCCGGACGCGCTGGCGCTGGCGAAGAAATGCGAGGCGGCCCTGCGCGGCAAGACGGAGCAGGGGAAGGCCGCGATGACGGTGCGGCGTCCGGAGTGGCAACGCACGCTCGAGATGAGCTTCTGGTACGACAATCCGGACAAGACGTTCATCCGGATTACGGGTCCGGCGAAAGACGCGGGGACGGGGACGCTACGGCTGGGGAGCAACATGTGGACGTGGCTGCCGAGCGTGGAGCGGGTGATCAAGATCCCGCCCTCGCTGATGCTGCAGGCCTGGATGGGCAGCGATTTCACCAACGACGACCTGGTGAAAGAGAGCAGCCTTTCGACGGACTACACGCACCGGGTGGAAGGCGAGACCACCGAGGGCGGGGACGCGTGCTACCGGCTGGTGGCGATGCCGAAACCGGAGGCGGCGGTGGTGTGGGGGAAGCGGGTGCTGCTGATCCGCAAGACGGACGCGCTGCCGCGCCGCGAGGAATTCTACGACGAGCGGGGGACGCTCGAGAAGACGCTGTATTTCGACCAGATCCGGAAGGCGGGCGGGCGCGAATATCCGCTGCGGTGGCGGATGGTTTCGGAGACCAAACCGGGCCACGAAACCACGCTGGTGTTTTCGGCGCTGGAGTTCGACCGACGGATGGCCGCGGACATCTTCACGCGGCAGAACCTGGAACGGCATTTCTGAGGCGGCGATGCTCTTCTGGCAGATGGCATGGCGGAACGTATGGCGATACCGGCGGCGGTCGCTGCTGACGGTGCTGACGATCGCGCTGGGGCTGGCGTTCTATATTTTGATGCGGGCGATCGGGGACGGCTTTCACGAACAGATGGTGGACAACTCGGTGCGGGCGGGGATCGGACACATCGAAGTTCACCGGGCGGGCTACCAGAGAGACCCGGCGCTGTTGAAGACGCTGCCGGAGGCGGAGCGGATCGAGCGGGTGGTGCCGGAGACGCCGGACCTGCTGGGGTATTCGTTCCGGGTGCTGGGGGACGGACTGGCGAGCACGGCGGAGAATTCGACCGGAGTGCGGATCGTGGGGGTACGGCCGGAGCGAGAGCGGAGCGTGACGACGCTTTACCGCGCGGTGATCGCCGGGAAATTTCTGGAGGACGGGATGAGCCGGCCGGCGCTGATCGGCGAGCGGCTGGCGCAGGCGTTGGGGGCGGGGTTGAACGAGAAGATCGTGCTGGTGGTACAGGCGGCGGATGGAACGATGGGCGCGCAACTGTTCCGGGTGGCGGGGATTTTCCGTTCGGGCTCACCGGAACTGGATCGCGGGGTGGTGTATCTGCTGCGGAAGGACGCGCAGACGCTGTTCGCGCTGGGGGAGGGGGTGACGGAGGCGGCGCTGCTGCTGAGGTCGTCGGAATCGGTGGGGGAGGCGCAGCGGTTTCTGAGCGCGCGGCTGACGGGCGCGCCGGTGGAGGTGCTGCCGTGGTACGTGGTGGAGCCGTTCCTGCGGCAGTTCATCGAACTGGACGATGCGTTCTTCTACATCATCGCGTTGATCCTGTTCATCGTGATTTCGGTGGGGATTCTGAACACGGTGATGATGTCGGTATTCGAGCGGGTGCGGGAGTTCGGGGTGATGATGGCGCTGGGCACGAAGCCGCGGCAGGTGGTGCGGCTGGTGATGGAGGAATCGAGCGCGCTGGCGCTGGTGGGAGTGGTGCTGGGGGCGGTGCTGGGCAGCGCGGCCACGATTCTGTTCGCGTACACGGGAATCGATCTTTCGCGGTATGCGGCGGGGGCGTCGGCGCTGGGGATTACGACGACGGTGATCCGGCCGCAATTGACGGCGCGGAACCTGGTGGTTTCGGACCTTTCGGTAGTGGTGGTGGTGTTGCTGGTGGCGCTCTATCCGGCGATGAAAGCGGCGCGGCTGCGGCCGGTGGAGGCGATCCGCCACATCTGAGGAGCGATGGCACTGATCGAACTCACGGAGGTTTCGAAGACGTACCGGGATCACGTTTCGGTGCGGGCGCTCGAGGGAGTGAGCCTGGCGCTGGAGAAGGGGGAATTCGCGGCCTCGGTGGGCCCTTCGGGATCGGGGAAGACGACGCTGCTGAACCTGATCGGGGCGATCGACACGGCGGACAGCGGGAGGATCCGGATCGCGGGCCTGGAGATCACGGCGACGCCGGCGAGCGAACTGGCCGAATTCCGGCTGCGGCACCTGGGGTTCGTGTTTCAGTCGTTCAACCTGTTTCCGGTACTGAGCGTGATGGAGAACCTGGAGTTCGTGCCGGCGCTGCGGGGAATGGGGAAGGCGGAACGGACGGAGCGGGCGCGGCGGCTGCTGGACGAAGTAGGCATGAGCGATTTGCGGGACAAGCGTCCGGACGAGCTGAGCGGGGGGCAGCAGCAGCGTGTGGCGGTGTTGCGCGCGATCCTGCCGGAGCCGGACCTGGTGCTGGCGGACGAGCCGACGGCGAACCTGGATTCGGAGAACGCGGCGCTGCTGCTGGACATGATGGAGCGGCTGAATCGGGAACGCGGGGTCACGTTTCTGTTTTCGACGCACGATCCGGCGGTGATGAGCCGGGCGCGAAGGCTGATCCGGCTGAAAGACGGCCGCATTCTGGCGGACGAAACACGCGAGCCATGAAGGCGGGCGGCTGGGCGTTGGCGGTGTGGTTCGCCGGGGTGGGGGCGGCCCAGGGGCCGTCTCCGTGGACGCAGCAGTTCAGCGGATATTTCAAAGACCTGGCGAGCGGCTCGCGATCGTACGTTACGCAAGAGGCGTGGGGCGACAACCTGGACCGGCTGCGGCTCACGTACGACGGGAAGTACGGCGACCGGCTGGGCGTGCATGTGGATTACGACAACGAGGCACACGCCGGGAATTTCATGGGGACGCCCGATTCCGCGGTGGTGCGGGAGAGGCAGAGCGCGGCGTGGCTGGGGCTGCGGCACGTGGTGGTGAACGGGGAGGCGGCGTACTGGGACATGTCGCTGTACCGCGGGTATGTGACGGCGCGGGCCGGCGGGGTGACGGTGACGGCGGGGCGGCAGCGGATCGGGTGGGGAACGGCGCGGTTCTGGAGCCCGATGGACATGTTCAACCCGATCAGCCCGCTCGAGATCGAGCCGGGGGAGCGGCAGGGGGTGGATGCGGCGCTGCTGGCATGGCGTTGGCGGGGGGCGCTGCGGTGGAACGCGGTGTATGCACCACAGGACGGATTCCGGCGGTCGACCTCGGCGGTGCGGGTGGGGCGGACGATACACAACTACGATGTGGACGTGGCGGTGGCGCGGTTCGGCGAGGACTGGACGGCGGGCGGCGACTTCGCGGGCCAGTTTCGCGGGGCGGGGTTGCGGGGGGAGATGACGTACCGGTGGCGGCATGCCACGCCGGGGGTTATGCCGGTGGCGAGCGGGAATGCGCTGCGCGTGGCGGCGGGGAGCGACTATGCGTTTGCCAACGGGCTGTACGTGGTGGGCGAATACTTCTACAACCAGGGGCAGCCGAACGGGGGGACGAACCGGGCGGCCGAGCTGGCGGCGCTGCTGCGGTACTCGAATGAGATCTTCACGCGGAAGCGGCATTTCGTTTCGGGCGGAGCGAGCTATTCGATCACGCCGCTGTGGAAGGTGGAGGGGTACGTGGTGGCGGATGTGGCGGGACCTTCGGCCGCCTGGTTGCCGCGGCTGAGTTACAACCTGACGGCCAACACGGATCTGGCTGTGGGGGCGCAAGGGTTCGTCGCTTCGAGCGGCGGGGAGTTCCAGGGACTCTCGCCCCTGGTGTATGTCGAGTTTGTGGTGCACTTCCGGTGAGGGGGCGGCGCCTGCCGCGGGGGATCGCGGGTTGGGGTTGCGGCAGCCGGGGTCAGTCGCCGGCCAGGGCCATGGGGGGCTCGACGGAGACGGGCTTCGGGGGTTTGCGGCGCTTCGGTTTTTTCAGGCCGGCGGCCTTGTACAGCTCGGCGAAGGAACGCTGGACGAAATCGCGCAGGCGGCCGACATCGGGCACTACCTGGGCGTCGGCGGTGAAGCCGAAGAAGAGCTTGCCGGCGTAACTCTGGATGGCGCAGTTGACGCCGAGCTCGTAGCCGGTGGGCACGTGCGGGTAACAGGCGAGCATGCGGCGGCCCACGGCGTAGAGGGGCTCGGGGGAGCCGGGCACGTTGGTGCAGATCATGTTCAACAGCGCGGCGGGGAGGGGGATCATGGGGATGCCCCACCAGAAGGCGGCCTGCAAGGGGGGCGGGGCGGCACCGATCCAACTGGTCAGCAGGGCCACGAAATGGGAGGCCCGCGCGTTCTTCATGATATCGGTCCGGGTGGCTACGGCGGAGAGCAGGCGGGCGGGGTCGCGGATATCGAGGGGCAGGGCCACGGGGAGGAAGGAAATCTGGTTGCCCATGCTCTCGCCGTTGTCGTCGCGGCGCAGGTTGACGGGGCAGACCATGCGGACGAAGCGCTTGGCGACGGGATGGCCGTGCAACTGCATGTACCGGGACACGGCGCGGGTGACCACGGTGAGGATGACATCGTTGAGCTTACCGCCGAGGGCTTCGCGAATGGCCTGGGCATCGGCGAGGTCGACCTCGGTCCAGCAGAATTTGCGCTGGCTGCCGCAGGGCTGGTTGAAGGGCAGGCGCTCGGAAGAGGCGGCGAGCTCGGGCAACAGGCCGACCAACTCCTGGAGGGCGTTCCGGGTGCGCTCGGTGGAGAGAGAGCGGGCGAAATCGAGCAGGACTTCCTCGGCCGCGATCATGCTCTGAAGCGAGCTGTGCAGGGCGCTGGTGAGGGAATCGACGAGCGAAGCTTCGGGGGGGTGTGGGCGTGGCGCACGGTCGCGGGGGTGGGGCGCGGCACTGGCGGGAGCGGGCGAGGAATCGAACATCACCTTCATCAATGACGCTCCGGAGATGCCATCGGCGAGCGAATGATGGACCCGGGCGATGAGGGCGCCGCGGCCGTCGGCGAGGCCATCGACGAGGTGGATCTCCCAGAGGGGCTTATGGCGGTCCAACACCTGTCCCACGAGGCGGCTGGAGAGATTTTCGAGCTCGGCTTCGCCGCCGGGGGCGTCGAGCGTCACCGGGAAGATGTGGCGGCGGATGTCGAAATCGGGACAGTCCTCCCAGGTGGGGTGGCCGAGGTTGAACGGCGGGGCAACGGCGATCTGGCGGTAGCGCGGGATGAGATGGAGCCTGGATTCGATGGCGGCCACGAATTCGCGGAAGGGGATGGGGCTCTCGAAGATGCAGATGCCGGCGATATTGAGGGGGATCTCCTTGCGTTCGAGATAGAGGAAGGCGGCGTCTATCCCGGACAGCCGGCGCGGCAGGCTGGGGGTATGCATGTCCATCGAGCGATTGGGGCCGGGCTATTCGCCGTCGTCCGGGCGGCTGGCCTGGCGCCACAGTTCGAACGCGGCCATGAACTCGCGTTCATCGAACTGAGGGGTGGCGGCATCGCCCCAGGACGAGGTTTCCTCCAACTCTTCGGCGGCGGGCAATTCGAGCATTTCCATGACGTGACTCCTTATGCGAAACTGACGGCGGAACGGATCAACAATATGATATCCGATTTAATCGATATTAGGCTCCGAATGTAGCGTAGGATGGATTTGTGAACCTGTCAATGCCGCCGGCAAGCATGGCGCCGGAGTTCACCGGCAAGCTTGTATCGCAAATCACGATTGCCGCCACGCGGCGCGAGGAGATTGCGGTCGTTGCGCCCGCGGAGGGATGGACGATCGGCCGGATCCCGGCGGGGGGCGAGGCGGATGTGGCCCTGGCGATGGAGCGGGCGCGGGCGGCCCAGCGGGACTGGGGAGCGCGCCGGATTGCCGAACGGTCGGGGATTTTCCTGCGCTTTCACGACCTTTTACTCCAGCGCCAGGAGGAGGTGCTGGACCTCATCCAACTGGAGACTGGCAAGGCGCGCCGTCACGCGTTCGAGGAGGTTCTGGATACCGCGGTGGTAGCGCGGTACTACGCGCGGCGGGCGAAGGGTTTACTGCGCGACCGGTGGCGGAAGGGGGCGTTGCCGGGGCTCACGCTGACGCATGAACTGCGGTCGCCGGTGGGGGTGGTGGGGTTTATTGTGCCGTGGAACTTCCCGCTGAACCTGGCGATTACGGACGCGGTGGCGGCGCTGCTGGCAGGCAACGGTGCCATTTTGAAGCCGGATCCGCAGACCAGCTTCACGGCGCTGTGGGCGGTGGCCCTGCTGCGCGAGGCGGGACTGCCGCGGGACGTGCTCCAGGTGGTAACCGGAGAGGGGGCGGTGGCGGGGGCGGCGCTGATTGCGCGGGTGGATTACGTGATGTTCACCGGGAGCGGGGGGACGGGGCGGCTGGTGGCGCGGCAAGCGGCGGAACGGCTGATCGGGTGCTCGCTGGAGCTAGGCGGGAAGAACCCCATGATCGTGCTGGGGGACGCCGATGTCGAGGCAGCGGTGGATGGGGCGGTGCGCGGGTGTTTTCCGGGAGCGGGGCAGGTTTGCATCTCGATTGAGCGGATTTACGTGGATCGGGCGATCTACGACCGGTTCCTGGCGCGATTTGCGGAGAGGACCCGGGGGCTGAAGGTGGGAGTTTCGCGGGACTATACGATGGAGGTGGGCTCGCTGACGACGGCGCGGCAGCTGGCCACGGTGGAGGAGCACGTGGCAGACGCGGTCGGCCGCGGTGCGAGGGTGGTGGCGGGGGGGCGCGCGCGTCCCGACCTGGGGCCGTTTTTCTACGAGCCGACGATCCTGACGAACGTACAGGAAGGCATGAAGCTGTACGCCGAGGAGACGTTCGGACCGGTGGTAGCGGTGTACCCGTTCGGCACCGAAGCGGAGGCGGTGGAGCGGGCCAACGCCAGCCGGTTCGGGCTGAGCGCCAGCATCTGGACGCGGGATACGGCGCGGGGGCGGCGGCTGGCCCGGCAGGTGCGGGCGGGGAGCGTGAACATCAACGAGGCGTATGCGGCGGCGTGGGGGTCGGTGGATGCACCAGTGGGGGGGATGAAGGAGTCGGGACTGCGGCCGCGGCATGGGGCGGAAGGAATGCTGAAATTCACCGAGAGCCAGACGGTGGCGGTGCAGCGGGTGTTGCCGATTGCGCCATCGCACGGGATGACGGCGGAGTTCTATGCGCGGTGGATGACGCGGCTGCTGCGGGTGATCCGGCGGATACGGGTTCTGGGGTAGAGGAACGGGCGGGGGCGGCCTAGCCGGCGTGGTTTTGGGGTTCGGTGCGGAGAGGCTCGGGTTTGGCCGCGGCGGCACTCAGATAGAGGAGGGCCTGGCGGGCGAGCTCCGGGATGCTGGGGTCGGGATGGCGGAGCAGGGAAACCAGCATCCGGATCCAGCGGAGTTCGGAGGTTTCGATTCCGATGATGGGAACGGTTTTCGGCATACTCAGCCTCTGAGAAGCTTTTCGGCGGGAGAGGCGGAAGTTTGAGGGTGGGGGAAAATTCATGTTTCCGCGCGGATAAACGATGAGAAGTTCGTGAATCCGTTTCTGCAGCACGCCGAAGAGATCTTCGCCACGGCCCAGGGAGGCGGCTCGGAGGACTGCGAACTGGCGATCCTGATTGGACGAGACGGAGGGATTCGGATGCTGGCTCCGGGCGGGTGGAATCTGGAAGGGTTACGACTGCATCACGGGGCCGAGGAGGTCCACCTGGTGCAGCGGAGGGGGGGCCGGGTACGGTTGGAAGCGCGTTCGCGGGGGGAGTCCTGCGTGCTGGAGACGAGCCGGGGGGAGCGGACGATGGGGGGCGCGCTGGCGGATTTTCCCCGATATCTGACCGCATAATCCAATTCATGACGTAGTTCGGCCGGCCAGGATCCCCGGGGATTTTGGGCGGTGCGGTGCATTCCCATTACAATTTAGCGGATCCGAGCCGATAAGGGTTGGTGCAGGAGGACGGTGGGGTGAAGCCGCCAACTCCCGCGAAGGAGCTCTTATGGAAGTCAGTTCCGTGAATCGGATCTCACAGGGCCCGCTTACCGTGGCGCCGGTGGCGCCGGTGGACAAGACGGCGGAAACGCGGGAAATCGTGCGGGCGGTCAGGGCGTTGAACCGAAGCGAGATGTTCGGCCAGGACAACGAGTTGCTGTTTCAGCGAGACCGGCAGACGCAGCGCATGGTGCTGCGGATTGTCAATCGTCAGACCAACGAAGTGATTTCGCAGATACCGCCGGAGTATGTGTTGCGGCTGGCGCAGGATCTGAAGCAGGGTTCGGCATAAGGGGCCTCTTGAAACCGGCAAGCCGTCCGATACGTGTCCTTGGGAGAACAGAATGTGGCAGAACGCGCATGACGCCTACCTGGAAAACCGGATCCTTTCCGCGGATCCGATGGAGTTGGTTCGACTGCTCTACCAAGCCGGAATGAGCGCGGTGCGGGATGCACGGCGGCACCTGGCGGAGGGAGCGATTATGGAGCGGGCCCGGTCGATCACCCGGGCGGGACGGATCCTGCGGGAATTGGAGACGTCACTCGATTACGAGCGCGGGGGCCAGATCAGCAAGACCCTGGGCCAGTTGTACGAGTACATGCAGCGCCGGCTGGTGGAGGCCAATTTCAAGCAGAGCGATGAGCCGCTGGCGGAAGTGCTGGGGTTGCTGACGACGTTGTTGGAAGGCTGGAGTGAGGTGCGGGACGAAGCGCCGGCGCCGGTGCAGCGCGGGGCGTGGGCACAACCCATGCTCGACGAGGCAGCGGCGGGGCAGCGGTCGCATGCCTGGAGCCTGTAGGGGCTGAGCGGGTCGGGCCAGGGTCAGGCCGGGGTGCCGGGGCGTGGGTCGCTCAGGGCGGGCATGACGTGTTCGAGGAGTTGCGCGCCGGTGTAGGGCTTGGGGAGGAAGGCGCGGTATTGGGTGCTGGCGAAGTGGCGGCGGACTTCGGCATCGCCGTAGCCGCTGCTGACGATCACCTGGAGATCGGGGCGTAGGCGGGCGATGGCGGGGAGGGCCTCGTCGCCGCTGAGGTCGGGCATGGTCATGTCGAGGATCATGACGCGAATGGCGGCGCCGTTGGCGCGGAAGCACTCGATGGCTTCGCGGCCGCTGGCGGCTTCGTAGACCGGGATGCCGCGTTTGCGGAGGATGGAGGCGGTCATTTTGCGAATGGCGGGTTCATCGTCCACCACCAGGACGGCGGAGGAAGGCGGGTGGGGGGCTGCCGGATGGGGCGTGGCGGCCGGCCGGTGGGTACAGGGGAGCCAGACGCGGACGCGGGTGCCGAGGCCTGCCTTGCTATCGACGGCGATGCGTCCGTTGGAGGAGCGGATGATGCCCTGCACGGCCGCCATGCCCAGGCCGCGGCCGGTGAACTTGGTGGTAAAGAACGGCTCGAAGATGCGTTGGAGCGTCTGCTCGTCCATGCCGCAGCCGTTATCGGCGACTTCGATGGCGATCGCGGCGTCCTCGAGGGCGGTGCGCACGGTGATGACGCCGGGGCGGTTCTCCGGAATGGCTTCGGCAGCGTTGAGGATGAGGCTGCTGAAGACCTGCTGGATCTGGCCGGGATCGGTTTCGATGACGGGCAGGCCGGGGGCGAGGTCGGCGCGGATTTCGGTGGTTTCGGCGATGGAGGGGCGGAGCAGGCGGATGGCATCGTCGGCGAGGGAGGACACGGAGACCAGCCGGCGTACAGGGCTGGCTTTGCCGGCGTAGGCGAGCAGTTGGCGGGTCAGGCCGACGGCACGGCCGCACGCTTCGAGGGCGGTGGTGAGATTGGCGCGGGATTCGGGAAAGGCCTGGGCATCGTCCATGGCGAGGCTGAGGTTGCCGGTGACGATGGTCAGAATATTGTTAAAGTCGTGGGCCACGCCTCCGGCGAGGACGCCGATGCTTTCGAGGCGGTTGGCTTCCCGCAGGGCCTGCTCGGCGCGCAGGCGCTCGCCGACATCAATGCCGAGCGCTACCTGGGTGCCGTCGGAGAGCATCACTTTGGCCCACGAGGTATCGATGCGGCGGCCATCGAGGGCGGTCACTTTGAGATCGCGCCAGCCGGATTCCGAGGTTGGGCCGATTTCGCGGTCGATGTAGGCGGCCGCCGACGGATCGCGGCCGAAGATTCGTTCGAACTCGCGGTTGACGGTGCACTCGCGGTTACCGGGGCCGCGGACGCCGATCATGACGGGAATGTTGTCGATGACGCGTTGCAGCAATTCCGTTTCGTGGCGCAGGGTGCGCTCGGTGCGGCGCTGGCGCAGAATGAACCAGAGGCTGATGCCGAGCATGGCGAGAATGGCAACGAGCGCGATGTACCAGTTGCGGCGGGTGTAGCGCGCCCGCAAGGCCGCAGCGAGGCGGACCGCGGCCGAGGTCGGCATGGGCGGATAGAGGCTGGCGAGTTGGGAGAGGGTGCCGTCGAGGGCCATTTCATCAATGCCCGCACGGAGACGTTTCGCGGCGGCCTGGCCGCCCGGCCGCGCCATTACGGCCAAGTCGAGCACCAAATCCGAGTCGAACGACTGCAGGTCGACTCCGGTGCAGCCCGGCGGCCGCCGGCGCAGGAATTCGTGGAGGTCGCCGTGGGTGATCAGGACGGCGTCCACCTCGGCGCGGCAGACGGCGCCGAGAAAGGCGGCCGACTCGAGCGGCACCAGGATGGAGGCGGGGAAGGTTCGTTGCGCCGCCAAACGGTAGAGGGGCGACGCGAGTCCCAAGCGCTTTCCGGCGAGCGTGGCGGGCGAGGGCATGCCGCCATCGGCGCGCATGAGCACCGTCAATTCGGTGAACCACCACGGTTCCGACACGTAGAATCGGGCGCTTCGCTCGGGCGTGATCATGGCGGCCGGGATCAGGTCCAGGCGCCCCGATGCCAAACCGTCTTCCACTTCCCGGCTGGTTCCCGAGGGTACCCAGCGGAGGGTAATGCGCGCGCGGCGGGCGGCCTCGTTCAGGACTTCGACCGCGAAGCCGGCGGCATTGCCGGCCTGGTCGCGGTAGGTGATGGGGGGAACGTGGCCGAATCCGACCTTGAGCGGCCCGGTAGCAGCGAAGGCCGCGCCGGGAGTGGTGAGCGCCGCCAGGCAAACCGCGAGCAGCCTTTGGTGTGCGTTGGGATACCCCGAGCGATATGGCGCGAAATTTCTCACAGCAGCCGAGTACTTCAAGCGTAGCACGGCTGTTACCATTTGTTAGATTCCGTACAAGCCGCGCCAGGGAGCGAAGTAAATCGAATCATTTCAACAGATCCGCCATGGGCCAGAGACGTGCAACAGTGGCTGGAGTTGTCGTAGAATCCAACGGTCAAAACGACCTGCTTCGCTGAAATTGCCGGGCAAAAAATTCCCGGGATGGTTCGGAGCGGGCCGGGCCAGCGGCCGGGATCAGGCCCCGAGCAGTTTGGGGAGTCGCGACAGTTCGGCGGCTTCACTCTCGTTGGGCACGGAACACCCAGGGGTGAGGATGTACTTGGGGCCGGCTGCCTGGGAGGCCGCCTGCCACTGGGCGCGCAACTGCGGGGCGGAGAGCTTGCGGTAGTTCACTTCGTCGATTCCGCCGGCGATCACGCGGGAAGGAAACTGTTTTCGGACCTCGGCGATGGGAATACCGGAGACGTGCATGGAGTAATTGATGACGGGAGACTGGAAATCGCGGAACAATGCCAGATACGGGGGCTCGACGTGGAGGTGGAGGAAATTGAGCCGGGCGCCGGAGACGGCGGCCATAAAGCGCTGGTCGAAGGGGCGGCTGAACTTTTCGTAATCGGCGACCGACATTTCCTGGGCATTGGCGTTGGCCACGGAGAAAAGCACGCCGGCCGCGCCAGCCGCGACGGCGCGCTTCGTGTGCAGGATTTCGGATTGGGTGATCACATCGAGCGCGTCCATCAAGGCCCGCGGGTTCTCGTCTTTGAGGCGCAGCACTTCGGCCTTGGACGAGAGCTTCTGGGCGACGTTCCAGGGGTTGAAGATGGTCTCGATCATGTAGGCGGAGCCACTGAGTCCGTCGCGGATGAGTTCGAGGGCGCGGATCTGGTCGGGGAACGGGTTGGACTCGACCTCGAGCTGGTACCATTGGCCGGCGGGGCGCGGGTAGGGGAAATCGCTCATCACTTTGACGATGTCGGTACGGTAGTCGCGGTGGAACTGGAGCGTGCGGGCGGCGTGAGCCTGGGCGGTTTTCAATCCGAAGTGGTGCCAGAAACTGAACGGGGGACGGTCGACGTCGCGGCCGGCGAGGGCGCGGTCGACGCGCTCTTTAGAAGAGAGTGCCGCCTGTGCGAACACGGATCGCGCCGCCGCTGCGCCCGCGGCGGTGGTAAGGAATCGTCGTCTCAGCATCGGTAAGCCTCCCAGGGGATCAGATCTGTTGTAGCACTTTCGGGTGCGAGCGGGGGTAGCCGGTTTAGGACTGCTTCTTGAGAATCGGGAAGCAGCCGGCGGGGGTGCCTTCCACCGCGAGGCTTTGGGTATTGTTCCAGGCGGCCTGCACTTCGTCGGGGAAGGAGGGCATAAGAAGGGAAATTCGGGCCTGGATGTCGGCAACGACGGACGGGTTCTTGATGGCGCGGTCGTGGCCTTCGTCGGTATCGGCGACCACGTCGTACAACTCGGGGCAAGGCAGGGGCAGGTTCTGGCGCCAGGACGTGGCGGTCTGGCAGAAAACGGGGGCATTGAAACGGGCCACGTGCAGCTTCCACGAGCCCAGGCGGGCGCATTGCAGGTGAACGTCGTTGAAATAGAGGAAGGCCTCGCGGGGCAGGTCGACCTGCTGGCCGGCGAGCAGCGGGCGGATATCGATGCCATCGAGCGGATTGGGGGGTAGGGGGGCACCGGTGAGGGCGGCGACGGTGGGGAGGACGTCCATGGTGGTGGCGAAGGAATGGCACACCTGGCCAGGGGGAATCCACGCCGGATAGCGGGCGATGAAGGGCACGCGCATGCCGCCTTCGAAGGTTTCGCCCTTACGGCCGCGCAAGCCGCCGGGGCTGCCCTGGTACCACGGTCCGTGGTCGCTCGAGAATAGGACGAGGGTATTCGAATCGAGGCCGTTGGCCTGGAGCGATTCGAGGATCTGTGCCACGCTCCAATCGATTTCCTGGACCGCGTCTCCGTATGAGCCCTGCGACGAACGGCCGTTAAACGCGGGAGAAGCCGCCAAGGGAATGTGCGGGAAGGCGTGGGGCATGTAGAGGAAGAACGGCGTGCCGACGGAACGCGCGATGAAGTCGGTGGCGACCGCGGTGTAGCGCTGGGTCAGGGTGGCCAGGTTCGCCGGCTCTTCAATGACGTCCGCGTTGGACATGAGCGGGCGGGTTCCCTGATCGATGCTGTAGGGGATGCCATAGAACTCGTCGAACCCGCGGCCGGTGGGCAGGTACGGCGGCACATTACCGAGGTGCCACTTGCCGACGCACATGGTGGCGTATCCGGCGCTTTTCAGCATTTGCGCGAGGGTGGTTTCGGAGTCCGGAATCCCGTAGGTATCGTTGGTGTCGAGGACGCGGGGGATACCGACGCGGGTGGGGTAACGGCCGGTCAGCCAGGCGGCACGGGAGGGCGAGCAGACCGAACTGGCGGAGTTGAACTGGGTGAAACGAACGCCTTCGCGGGCCATCTGGTCGATGGCGGGGGTGGCGATGCTGGAGCCGTAGCAACGCAGGTCGCCATACCCGAGGTCGTCGGCCATGATCAGGACGACATTCGGGGGGGCGCTATCGGCAGCGCGAGCGGACGTCGCGAAGGCGATGCCGGCCGCGGTCTTGAGGAAGGCGCGACGGTCTCCGGTAGTTTTCACGAATGTCATATACTGCCACTGCGCCTGGGCCAGAGTCGATGGCCCGCGTCGCATCCCCGAGACCGTATGAGAGGAGACGCACGGCGGCTGCCAGCAATTGTATCATGCAGCACATATGGAGCGCCCGTTCCGGAGCGAACGGCACCCGCATACGGGGTTACTCGATGGGTTCGTCCAGGTCGCGATCGGTATATTCCGGCGGTACGTCGTCTTCGCGGGGCTGGTGTGTCTTGAGGGGGCCGGCATCGGGAGTAGGCGCGTTTTCGACAGCGTCCACCAGGGCGGCTTCGAAGGCCTGTCCCTCCTCGGCCAGTTCGCGAACACTTTCCGAATCGGCCTCGGCGACATCGGGCAGGCCCTGCACATCGCCGGACTGGCCGGCGGCGGCCGAATCTACTTGCAAGGGGGATGCGGGTGTGACCGGCTGCACACCCGCCTCCTTCTTTTTACGTGCCATAGCGAATTACCCCCGTGGTTCCTTTGCAATCGAGGAGCCAGAGCGAGGGCCGCGATGGGCTCACCACGTCAGCTTGGCAACAATAAGCATGGTGCGCGGATTACCGCTGAATGTCAGTTCCGGGCTATTGAAATTGGAACTGCCGGGAATGGTGAAGTTATGCACGCCCGGCGTAAAGATGCTGAAGTTGTTGGGAAGCTGGGCGGCATCGGGGGTGCCGGGGATGTATTGCGGATGGTTGAAGAGGTTCAAGGCCTCGCCGGAGAGCTCGAGATGGAGCCTTTCGGTGATGTTGAAGCGCTTCAGCAGCGTAAGGTCGATGTTGTTGATGGGCCGGATGGGCTCGGTATTCCGGCCGGCATTGGAGAGGGCGCCGTATCCGGCGCGGATGTAGCGGGCATTCGGATTGGCCGCGACCCAGGCGACCACGGTATTGGTCTGCGGAGTGGGGGCGGTGATGGGAACCTGATTGCCAGCGCGGTCGAGGCCATAGACGTCACTGCCGGTGCCGGAGGGCCCATTGGGGTTGACGATGACGCGGTCGCCGGCGGAATCGCCGTTCAGGTTCGCATCGATGTTACTTTGCACGGTGAAGTACTCGGGCGTTTCGTAAATATAGATAGGGGCGACTTCCCAGTTACCGACGAGGTTTTTCATAAACCAGTTGCGGCTGCTTTTGTACCAGGGCGCGTCGTAAATGACGCTCAAACTGAGCCGCTGCCGGCGGTCGAGGAGAGAAGTGGCCTTATCGGGCGTGAGGTTCTGAAAATCCTGGGCGCGGCGCGGAGTGAGCCAGGTGGCGCCGAACTCGGTGGTGCTGTTATCGATCAGGTGACTCCAGGTATAGGCGCCCACCATCTGTAGTCCGCGGGCAAAGCGGCGCGTCAGTTGAGCGGAAAATCCGTGGTACATGGACCACCCCTGGGGAGTCCAGGTGGTGATGGCGCTGGAGAATCCGGCGGCGCCGAACTGGGAAAGCAGATTCCCCTGGCCGCGAAGGTCGCCCACGGTGAGCGGAAGAGATGCGAGGGTAGCGGCATCGGGCGCGCTCAAATACGTGGGGATAAAGCCGGATGCACTTACCGGCGAAGCTTTGTTGATCTGCTGTTGCATGGGCAGGTGGACGCCGCGCGTGCCGAGATAGCGAAGCTCGACGGTGTAGTCGCGTTTGAAGACGTGTTGAATGTCGGCATTCCATTCGACGGCGTACGGGAGCTTGGCGTCGGGGATGTAACCGGAAGTATTCTGCCGGGCCTCGGCGGGTGTCAGTTGGCCGGTCACCCGGGTGTTCGGACTGAAGCCGCCGCCGGCCAGGAAGCCGGGCACGCCGACGACGTTGGCGAACTGCGGATCGGTGATATCGACGGTGGTGGACAATTGCGGTGGGAGCGACAGGATGGCGATGTTATCGAACAGGACGTCATAGGCCATTCCGAAACCCGCGCGAATGGCGGTGTTGCCGCTGGTTCCCGGCGAATAGGCCACGCCGACGCGCGGCGCAAACGCGTTGGTCTGGGCGCCGGGGTTATTGAATACGAGGACGCCCGGGACGCTGGCAATGGCGTTCAACGGCTGGGTGCCGGCGCTGAGCGGCTGGGTGGTGTACTCGTAGCGAAGGCCGAGGTTCAGACTGAGGTTCGGGCGGATACGCCAGGTGTCCTGGGCGTAGCTGTAAGTGGCGGTCTGGTTACCGTAGTAACGCGGCTCGCCGAGGGTGCGCTCCCCGAAGACATCGGGAGCGAGATCGAGCAGATAGTTTTCAAGGGTGGAGTATTCGTAGTCGCCGCGCACGCGCTGGGTGAAGGACTGCGGAGCGATGTACCGGCGGAAGTCCTCGCCGAACTTGAAGGTATGATTACCGCGGACCCAGGTGACGTTATCGGTGCCCTGATACGTGTTTTGGGCCTGAGATTGCGGCGCGTTGGGATCGGGACCGACCTGGAGGCTAAGGTCATCGAAGGTCAGGTTGGGGAAGCTGTCAAGGCCGGGGAAGCTGAAGTTACCCGCCGGATAGTCCTGGAACAACCGGTTATAGCCCAGACGAAACTCATTGGTGAGGGTGGGGGAAAACGTATGGTATTCGGTGAGTGTGGCCAGGTATGCTTTTTGCGGAACGGTGGTATAGAAGACGGGGAGCGTCGCCGCCGTATCGATAAATGAGATGTGGTTGTAGACGAAGCGGCCGCGCAGTTGATCGCGATCGGAGATGTTGTAGTCGGAGCTCGCGACGGCATTGTAGTTATTCTGATAATTGGGGGCGGCGAGGGGCAGGATCCCGATAGGTACGGAAGCTCCGCCGATGAGGGCGGTATCGCTGGCGACGGGCGCGGGCGGCACATACTTCTTGAGGACGCCGAGGTTGGCCTGACTGACTCCTGGAATTCCGCCCAGCATGGAGAATCCTTCGGCGGTGGGCACGAGCACCTGTCCGGAGGCGGTAGCGGCGCCGCCGAAGGGGTTGTACTCGAAATTCCCGAAGTAGAACCACTTATTCCGAATGATGGGTCCGCCGATGGTGGCGCCGAGCCGGTTCTGGTCGAAGCGGGGATTGCTGCGGATACCCTGGATGGCGAGGTGCTGATCCACGGCGTCGAGGTTGCGGTTCTGAAGGTACTCGTAGAGCATCCCGTGGAAGTCGTTCGTTCCACTTTTCACAATGGTGTTGAACTGGCCTCCGGCGGAGTGGCCGTATTCGGCGGTGAACTGATTCTGGAGAAGGGTAAACTGCTCGACGGCATCGTTGGGGATGCTGACCGAAGGACCAGTGGTAGATTTCTCGTTGTTATCGATGCCTTCGACGGTGAAGTTATTGCTGCGCGGCCGCTGGCCGCCGACGGAGGGGCCGGTTCCGATGCCGACGCCCACTCCACCGGCGCTGGCGACATTGGCGTTGAGCATGGAGAGGTTGATTACGCCAAAGCCGCTGCTGGTAGTGGGCAGATCCTGGCTCTGTTTGGCCGAGTAGGAGTTCTCCAACTGGGCGGTGGTCGTGTCGATGGTTGCGGCCGCCTCGGAGACCTCCACGGTGGTGGCCACTCCCGCGACCTGCACGGTGATATTTGCAGTCGCGACCTGATTCAAGTGAATCGAAACATTGCGCAGGTTGGCGGCGGCGAACCCGCTGGCGGCCACTGCCACGTCATAGTGGCCCGCGGGCAGGTTGCTGATTCGGTATTCGCCGTTAGCGTTGGTAGAGGTGGTGGACTTCACGTTGGTAGCGGTGTTGGTAGCGCTGACAGCAGCGTTGGGAACCCCGGCACCGGTCGCATCGACCACCGTGCCGACCAAGTCACCGCTGACGCTCTGCGCCTGAAGCAGAGAGGAGCCCAGGATGAGGGCCGACGCGGCAATCCACGCGCACACGTAAGTTTTGAGGCAATGAAGTGAACCGTTCATAGCCGCGTCTATCGCAGATTGACGGCCAACCCGGCGAGTGGATTATTCTCCACGCCGCTTTGTAGCGAGCGTGCCGTGACTCACGGAAAACGGGCAGGCGGCGCGAGAGAGGGCTTCTGAAATCGGGAGACGGAATCTGGTTTGATGGATCGGCCAGCCGGAAACGGATGAGAATGGTTCAGGATTTCACGCCCGCGGGTGTCGCATCTCATGCACGGCCACGTGGATCTCGAATGGCACATATTGTTTTTGTGCTGATGGCCGAATCCACCGCACTCCGGCTCACCGCAGACGCTCCTTCAGTTGCCACCTGCCGTGGAGGGTTCGGCGGCAAGAGCCACCTTGTTCCAGTCGGGCGGCTCCACACCCAGCAGGTTGTGAACGAAATAGTCCTGCAAATAATGCTGGGTAGCGAGCACGGCCACCCCGTGATTCTGTCCGGGGATGAACAGCATGTCGAAATGTTTGTTGGCCTTCACCAGGGCGTTGACCACCTGGAGCGAGGAAGAAGGATCGACGTTGCTGTCCATTTCGCCGATGATGATCAAGGCCTTGCCCTGCAAGCGGTAAGCGTTATCCACGTTCGAAGAGGCGGAATACTGGGGGCCGAGCGGCCATCCCATCCATTGTTCGTTCCACCAGATCTTATCCATGCGATTGTCGTGGCAGCCGCTGTTGGTGACCACCACCTGGTAGAAATCGGGATGGAACAGGGCGCCGCCCAGGGCGTTCTGCCCCCCGGCAGAGGTGCCGTAGATGCCGACGCGGCTGATGTCGTAATAAGGATAACGGGCCGCGACGGCTTTGTGCCAGAGGATGCGATCGGGAAAACCGGCGTCCCCCAGGTTCTGATAGGCGACGTCGTGAAACGCTTTGGAGCGGTTGCTGGTGCCCATGCCATCGATCTGCACGACGATGAATCCCAACTCGGCCAGGGACTGTAAACCCGAACCCGGACTAAAGCTTTTGGGGACGAACGAGCCCTGCGGGCCGGCGTAAATCTGCTCAATCACGGGGTACTGTTTGTGCGGGTCGAAGTTGGTGGGACGCACGATGATGCCCCAGATATCGGTCTTGCCGTCACGGCCTTTGGCGACGAAGACCTCGGGGTAGCGGAAGCCGGCGGCAAGCAGCGCCGAAGCATCGGCGGTATCGAGATCCACGAGGACCTTGCGGTCGCTGGTGCGGCGCAACTGCGCGGCGGGCGGGAGGTCCACGCGCGACCAGGTATCGACGTAATATTGCCGATCGGCGGAGAAGGTGACGGTGTGGTTGCCGTCGGCATCCGTGAACCGGGTGAGACCGGTGCCGTCGAAATTGATGCGGTAGTACTGAGTGAAGTAGGGATCCTGACCGGGATTCATGCCCCCGGCCTCGAACCAGATCTGACGGCTGGCGTCATCCACACGGTCCACCGCGCGGACCACCCAGTCGCCCCGGGTGATCTGATTTTTCACTTTGGCGGTCTCGCCGTCGTAGAGATAGAGGTGTTCCCATCCATCCCGTTCGGAGGCCCAGAGGATCTCCTTGCCATCGTTGATGTCGTGGCGGTACCGTCGGCCCGCGGAGAGGCCCGGACCGAGAGGGTTGTAGTAAATGAAGGTCTTGCTCCGCTCCTCGATGAGCGCGCGCGCCTTGCCGGTTTCGGCATTCACTTCGATGACGCGATAAACCTGGTGACCGCGCTGGTTGTATTCGAAGGTGAAGGCGCGGCTGTCTTTCCACCAGACGGGTGGGGTGAGATTGAAAGCGTTGGGGAACAGCTCGCGGTCGATCTCGATCTCTTGGCGGGTGCCGATGTCGAACAGGGCTGGGTACGCAATATCCAGCGCGTCGCCCGGTTTGCGGTAGAGGATGGAGGAGTGTTTCGGCTGGAGCTGGTCGGCAGGGGAAGACTCGATGAAGTGAACCTGGCGGTCGTAGCCGGGCCGGGTGTGATAGGCCACGAGCTTTCGGGAGTCGGGGGACCAAGCCACGGAACGAAGCGTATAGGAATTGCCTTCCGAGCCATCGAGACTCAACGCGGTTGCGGGTTCTCGGGAGCCGGAGGGCCGCAGATAGACGTTGAAGTTCTGGATGAGCGCCTCCCAGCGGCCGTCGAAGGAAGCGCAGACAACGGGTTCGACGGCTTGCGCTCCCCGGGGGGACGCGCCGCCGCGGCCGCCGCGGGTCGGAAGGTGGCGGGGCGATGGAGCACGCGGGGCGCAGCCGGATGGACGGCTGGAGACGCCGGGGTTGCCCGCAGGCTGCTGTGGAGATGGGGCCCGATACTCCAGGCCGTCGAGCGGGTCGCCGCCCTCCATGAGAGGCGCCGCGAGCAAGTTGTCGGGCTGCGGCGCGCCGCCGCGCCCTGCTGGCGTGGACGGCGGCAGTGTCTCGCCTTTGACGCAGGAATAGTCGGCGAGGCTGCACTTCCACAGGAAGCCCTCGGCGCCGAACTGCAGGGTGCCTTCGTGATCCAGAAACGTGAGCCTTCCGGGAGCGGGGCCGGCGCCGGCCCGGCCGGCCGTGCCGGCGCCCGGGCGCCCGCCCGGCCGTGGCGCGAACGGTAGCGTGAGCCCCGTGTACTTTCCGCCGGATGCCGCGGAGATGGCGGCGGCCAGCCGGTCGTGATCGAAGGCGGGCTTTTTGGTTCCGACGGCCGCATCCACCAGGACGAACTCGGTACCGCCCGGCACGGACTTGGAATACCAGAAACGGTCGGAATCGCCGATCCAGGTCACCGGCCCAGGGACGTTCACAACCAGTTCCCGGGCCCTGCTTGGCAGACCCTGGGCGCGCTGGTAATCAGCCAAGGTGCCCTGCGACAGACCCAAGGGAGACAGTAGTATCGCGATGGCGACGCACCGCACGGCCAGGGCTTCAGGTTTCATGAGTAGCTTTTGCTCCGAAATTAAGATCGTACACGGAACCGCGGGCGGCCGGGAGGGCGCATGCGGCAGGGCGCGAAACGCTCGTTGGGTTTTCCCCGGAATCTTCGTAATGATGAGATATTTCTGGTGAAGAGCCTAAGGTTTTTCGACATCTTTCCGATACTATTCCTGAGACCAGGGTCCACGTTTTTCGGAGGTTTGATGTTCCCGAAGTTTACGCGCAACCTCGTTCGCGCGACGGCGATTGGTTTTCCGGTCTTCGCCGCCTTTGCTACTGCTGCCGGAATCCTGGCGACACGCGCGCCGCTTGGGGCACGGGTTCTGCTGCTGCTGGCATGTTATGCCATGCTGGCCCTCGGCTATCTCACGATCCGCCGGTCCATCTCCGTGATCCGAGGTGTCGCCGGCGATATGGTCACGGTGGTCGATGCGATGAACCGCAACTCCGCCGGATTGACGGAGATCAGCCGCTCGATCTCCGAGGGGGCGTCGCAGGAGTCGGAATCGGTCGAACAGGCATGCGGAACGACGGACCTGATGGTATCCATCACGCGCCAAAGCTCGGAGAGCGGACGTACCGCGGTTCAAATGATGGAGGATACCCATCAACTCGCCAACCGCACCGCGGAGGATCTGGAGCAGATGGTCGGTTCCATTCACCGCAACCGCGATTCCGCTGCGAAAATTGCACAGATCACCAAGGTGGTCGACGAAATCGCATTTCAAACCAACATCCTCGCCTTGAACGCGGCCATCGAAGCGGCGCGGGCCGGCGAATCGGGGGCGGGCTTCGCCGTGGTTGCCGAGGAGGTGCGGCGGCTCGCGCAGCGCTCGGCGCAGGCGGCGGGCGACATCGCCAGACTGGTGGAGGAGTCGGTGGCGAACACGCTCGACGGTGTTTCGAGGCTCGACTCCGTCGCGGGGACGGTGCGTGGCCTGATCGAGCATACCGGCAGCGCGCAGACCCTCGTCAAGGACTTCACCAGCAGCAGCGACGAACTGGCACTGGCCATGGAGCATGTCTCGTCCACCATTCGAGCGGTGCAGAAAATCATTGGCCAGACCAGCGACGATTCCCGCCAAACCGCCATGACCAGTCAGGAAATCGGGGAACGCGCGCAAGTGATGACGGGGCTACTGACCAGCCTCCGCGAAGTGGCGGGATGATCCACAAAACCGAGGAGTGAACAATGCCGGCAAAAGTCATTGACGCACGGGGGCTGAAATGCCCGCAGCCGCAACTGAAGCTGCTTAACGAGACCCGCAGCATGAACAAAGGGGACATCATCGAGGTGGTCGCGGATTGCCCCACCTTCGAAACCGACGTCAGGCAGTGGTGCCAGCGCACGAAAAAAGCCCTGCTCTGGATGAGGAACGAAGGCGCGGCCAAGCGGTGCCAGGTGCAGGTCTGAACATGGCCGCGGACGGAAGAGCCGTTTCACAGCGTCCGAAGCTCAGTGTCTACTGGGCCTCCTCATGCGGCGGCTGCGAGATCGCACTAGTCAATCTGCACGAACGCATCCTTGCGGTCGACCGCCTCTTCGATCTGGTCTTCTGCCCCTGCCTCCTCGACACCAAGAAGCAGGACATTGAGGCCATGCCGGAGCGGAGTATTGCCATTACGCTTTTCAATGGGGCCGTACGTACGGCCGAGAACGCGGAAATGGCGCGCCTGCTGCGAGCTCGATCCCAGGTCCTGGTGGCTTACGGCTCGTGCTCCGCATCGGGTGGAATCCCGGCGCTGAGCAACCTGTCCACCCGGCAGGAGCATCTGGCGACGATCTTCTCAAGCTGCGCTTCGGCGGAACAGGCGGAACCAGTCATCCCGGCCGAGGTGACATCCGTACCGGAGGGCGAGCTGTCCTTGCCGCACTTCTTCGAGCAGGTCGGCACGCTCGCACAGACCGTGGAAGTGGACTACTTTATTCCTGGCTGTCCGCCCGAGCCGGAACAGGTCTGGCACGTGCTGGACCGGATCGGCCGGGGCGAACCGCTGCCGCCCAAAGGCAGTGTCCTGGGTGGCGGCATATCCTCGGTGTGCCGGGAATGCTCCCGGGAAAAGAGCCCCAAGCGCATCCCACGCCTGTACCGCAACTTCGAGATCGTTCCCGACAGCAGCCGGTGCCTCCTTGAACAGGGTCTGTTGTGCATGGGTGTGGCGACACGCGACGGATGCGGCGCGTTGTGCCCTCGGGTCAACGTTCCCTGTAGCGGGTGCTATGGCCCCGCGGACGGGATCGCCGATCAGGGGGCGAAAATGTTGGCGGCGCTCGGGTCCGTACTCGGCACCGGGGAGTTCAAGGGCGTCGGCGCCGAAGAGATCTGCCGCCGTACGGAAACGGCCGCGGCCGCGCTGGCGGATCCGGCGGGCACGTTTTACAAGTACGGGCTGGCCGGCTCCATCCTCGGAGGAAGGCGTGCTTAAGAAGGTCAGTATCGATCCGATCACCCGCCTGGAAGGCCACGGCAGAATCGAAATATTCCTCGACTCTGAAGGCGAGGTGGCCAACGCGTATCTCCAGGTGCCGGAATTGCGCGGCTTCGAGCAGTTCTGCGTGGGACGGCAAGCCGAAGATATGCCGGTGATCACCAGCCGGATCTGTGGCGTCTGCCCAGAGGCGCACCACATGGCTTCGGTAAAGGCGCTCGACGCGCTGTTCGCGGTGGATCCACCTGCCGCCGCGAACAAGATCCGCGAATTACTGTACATGGCCTTTTTCGTCACCGATCACACCACCCACTTCTACGCGCTGGGCGGGCCGGATTTCCTGGTTGGCCCGGATGCGCCGCCCGCCGAGCGCAACATCCTGGGAGTCGTGCGCAAGGTAGGACTGGAAGCGGGCCGGGAGGTGATTGCCTGCCGGGCACGCAACCATGCCGTCATCCAGGCCATCGGCGGAAGGGGAATCCATCCGGTGGCGGGCGTTCCGGGCGGCTGGAGCAAATCCCTCGGGGACGCGGAACGGGAGCAGGTGCGCGAGGCCGCAAGCCGGAATATCGAGTTTGCCCGTTTCACCCTCCGCCTGTTCGAACAGGTGGTCTGGCAGGACCGCACGTTCCGGGCGCAGATTGAAAGCGACGTGTACCACCATCGGACCTACTACATGGGAACGGTGGACTCCGGCAACCGCCTCGCCCTGTACGATGGCACCATCCGAGTGGTGGATCCGGTGGGAGCCGAGTTCACGCGCTTTGCTCCCCGAGACTACCTCGACCACCTTGCCGAGCACGTGGAGCCCTGGACTTATCTCAAGTTTCCTTTCCTGAAGAAAGTCGGCTGGCACGGCTTCCACGACGGAGCCCAAAGCGGCGTTTACAGCGCCACCCCCTTGGCGCGGCTCAATGTCGCGGAGGGCATGGCCACCCCACTGGCGCAGGAAGAGTTCGAAAAATTCTACGACGCCTTCGGCGGGCGCGCGCCGGTGCATCACCGTCTGGCGACCCACTGGGCGCGGCTCATCGAACTGCTGTATGCCGCCGAGCGTATGCGCGAACTGGCGGACGATCCTGAGATTACGTCCCCTGACATCCGCCGCATTCCCGAGCGGATTGCCGGAATCGGGATCGGCAGCGTGGAGGCGCCGCGCGGCACCCTGATTCATCACTACGAAAGCGATGAGCGGGGCATTCTGCGGAAAGTCAACCTCATTGTCGGCACGACCCACAACCACGCGGCGATGGCGATGTCGATTCGTCGCGCGGCCGAGAGGCTGATTCACGGCGGGTGCGTGGAAGAAGGCCTCCTCAACCGCATCGAAATGGCCTTCCGGCTGTACGACCCATGCCTTTCGTGTGCCACCCACTCCTTGCCCGGGCAGATGCCGCTTCGCGTGACACTGCGGAACGGCGCGGGCGAGGTAATCGGCACGCTGGCACGTGGAGAGTGAGACACCATGGCAACCGTGATCGTAGGTGTGGGAAACCCGGTTTTAAGCGATGACAGCGTGGGACTGAAGATCGCCGCCGCGCTGGAGCGGCGTCTGGCAGGAAGCCCGGGTGTGGCCACCGCGCAGGTGTGCTGTGGCGGGATGCGGCTCATGGAGGCCATGACCGGCTACGATCGAGCCATCGTGGTGGATGCCATCGTCAGCGGCAGCCCTGCGGGAACGATCCACCGGTTGGCGGACGGGGACCTGCCGGCGAGCCGCTGGGTACATTCCCTGCATGACGCCACCCTTCCGGCGGCGCTGGAATTCGGACGCGCCGCCGGGCTTCGCCTGCCGTCTGAAATCCGCATCTGGGCCATCGAGGCGGCCGACGTGGAGACCTTTGGCGAGGCCTTAACTCCGGCGGTCGAACGTTCGGCCGAGGTCGTGATAGCGGAGATTCTGAAGGACGTGACCCAATGAAGACCGGGATCTACTTGTGCCAGTGCGGGAGCAACATCGCCGAGCGGGTGGATTGCGCCGCACTCACAGCCGCGCTGCGGCAATCTCCCGGAGTGGCATTCATCAAGCCGGCCGATTTTCTCTGCTCGGAGGACGGCAAGCAGTTTCTCGCCCGCGACCTGGCCGAAGAGCGTCCGGACCGGGTGGTGATCGCGGCCTGTTCGCCGCGGGAATACGAGGCCGCGTTCATGGAGGTGCTGGCGGGAGCGGGCATGAACCCGTACTACCTGCAAATGGTGAACATCCGCGAACACGTGGCCTGGGTCACGCCGGATCCGCAGCAGGCGGTACGCAAGGCGGCGGCGCAGATCCGGGCGGCGGCCGCGCGCGTCCGCCTGCACGATGCCCTCGAGCCAGCTTACCTCGACATATCGACCGCGGTCGTGGTGATCGGGGCGGGTCCCGCGGGCCTCAAAAGTGCGCTCGCGCTGGCGGCGGCCGGTCGTGAGGTCATACTGGTGGAGCGTTCGCCCGTTCTGGGCGGACTGCCGGTGCTCTACGAAGAGCTCTTCCCCAACATGGAATGCGGTCCCTGCATGCTGGAACCACTGCTGGGCGAGGTACTACACGGCCCGCATGCCCGCCGGATTCGAGTTCTCACCCTGGCTGAAGTGGTCGAGGTGCTGGGCTATTTCGGAAATTTCACCGTCAAGGTGCGGCAGCAGCCGCGCTATGTGGACGAGGAAGCCTGCATCGGCTGCGGAGAATGTGTGCCGCCCTGCCCGGCGTCACGATCGAACGAATTCAACCGCGGCCTGGATCGGCAAAACGCGATGGCGATGCCCTTTGCCGGCGCGCTGCCGAACCTGCCCTTTCTGAATTTCTCGGCGTGCGTGCGTGCTTCCGGCGAGGACTGCACGTTGTGCCGCGACGCATGCCCGGTCGAAGGCGCCATTCGCTATGGCGACGGAGACCGGCTTTGGGAGTTCACCGCGGGCGCCATCGTCGTGGCCACCGGCGCCGGGCTGCGCGATTACCGGGAAGTGGCCGGCCTGGGGCATGGCAGCATCCCCGGGGTATACGACAGCCTGGAATTCGAACGTATCGCGGCCTCCAACGGGCCATCGGGTAACCAGATTCTTGCTCCTTCGAACGAGCCCCCGCGCAGCGTGGCATTGGTGCATTGCGCCGGCAGCATGGACGAAGCTGTGCCGTACTGCTCGGGCGTTTGCTGCAGCACGGCCTTCAAGTTCCACCATTTGCTGTCGGCGCGGCTTCCCGAGTGCACCATCTATCATCTCTATCGTGAACTGGCGGTACCCGGGAAAGAGTCCTTTCACCTCTATCGGCAGGCGCGGGCCAACCCGCGGGCGACCTGGATGCGATATCGCGGCGGCACGGTGAGGCTCGCGCGAGCCGACGGCCCGGTGGAACTGGCATTCGAGGACGAAGCGGCGACTCTCCAAACGCTCACCGCCGACCTGGTCGTCCTATGTTCCCCGGTGACGCCCGGCGAAGGGGCCGGAGACCTGGCGCGGGTTTTGGATATACCGCGCGACGGGTTTGGTTTCTTCGAAGAACTACATGGACGGGTGGACGTCGCGCGCAGCAAAGTGCGGGGAATCTACCTTGCCGGCGCCTGCCAGGGTCCAATGGATATCCAGCAGGCGATGACCATGGGCGCGGCCGCCGCCGGCCACGCGCTTTCGGAACTGGTCGAAGGCCGGAAACTCCTGGTCGAACCAGTCACGGCCCGGGTGGACGAAACCCGCTGCTCCGGCTGCCGCACCTGCGGATCGGTATGCCCCTACCGGGCCATCTCATACGCCGCGGAGCGCAATACGGCCGAGGTGAATGGCCTGCTCTGTCATGGCTGTGGCACCTGTGTGGCGGCCTGTCCGGCGGGCGCCCTGGAAGCCAATCACTTTACAAGCCGCCAAATCAGGGCTGAAATTGGGGAGCTGGTGCATGACTGAAAACGAATTCGAACCGCGGATCGTGTCTTTCCTGTGCAACTGGTGTTCTTACGCCGGCGCGGACAAAGCCGGCGCGGCGCAGATGCCATGTCCGGCGAACGTGCGCATCGTGCGCGTGCTGTGCAGCGGCAGGGTGGACCCGGAGTTGGTCCTGGATGCCTTCGCAAGGGGCGCCGACGGCGTGCTGGTGCTGGGCTGCCATCCAGGGGATTGCCACTACAAGGAGGGTAACTACCGGGCAACCCAGCGGCACACGCTCTTGGCCCGGCTCCTGGAACAACTGGGCATCGGCCCGGAACGCTGCCGGCTCGACTACGTGGCCGCGAGCGAAGGGGAGAAGTTCATTCGTGTCGTCACGGAAATGACGGAGGCCTTACGGCCACTCGGGCCGCTGCGAGGCCGCATCCCCATAGAGCCGGCGGCGCTGGCGCCCATCGGCGCGTAACACCGACCCCCTGGGCCGGCGGGCGCATAACCGTCCGAAGGCGCTCGGGGAAAGCCTCCGGGGAATGGGGACACCACCTCGGGGTGCGGTTGACTGTGCTTTCCGCGGGGTGATACTCTGTTGATCTTAAAGACTTCCACCGTTTTCTCCTTATTGAAATCTCATGGAAGAGACTCTGCGACAGTTGGGCGGAATACTGCTGAAAGCCCTGCCTACTTTCTTTCTGGTCATTCTGCTCAATTTTTATTTAAAGGTCGTCTTTTTCAAACCCCTGCAAGCGGTGTTGCGACGGCGGTACGAGGCTACCGAGGGCGCGCGTCAGATGGCGCAGAAGAGCCTGGAACGCGCGGCCGCCAGGACAGCGGAATACGAGCGAGCCATGCGCACGGCGCGCGCCGAAGTCTACCAGGCACAGGAGCACCTCCACCGGGAGCTTCAGGAGCGCGGCGCCGTGGAGTTGTCGGCCGCCCGCAAGCGCGCCGAGACGATGATCGAGCAGGCCAGGCAAGACCTGGGACGGGACGTCGAAGCGGCCAAAGGCGGTCTCGAGCGCGATAGCGATGCACTGGCGAATCAGATTGCGGATGGCATCTTCCGCAGGAGTGCGGCATGAGACACCTGCCCGAACTGTTGCTGGTTTGCGGGTTGGCGGTTCTGGCCCCGTCCGCCTATACCCAGGAGCAGGAGGCGAAGGAGGGCGAGACCCATTCACCGGAAGAGGGTCGACTCGAGGGCTGGAAGTGGGCCAACTTCGTGGTGCTCGCGGGGGGTATCGGGTACCTGGTCGGCAAGAACGCCGGGCCGATGTTTGCGGCCCGTTCCCGGCAAATCCGAAAGGACATAGTGGAGGCTGAGGCGGCGCGGCAGGAAGCCGAGGCCCGGGCCGCGGCAGTGGACCGCCGGCTGACGAACCTGGAAGCCGAAATCGCCGCGCTGCGCGAGGAAGCGAGCCGTGAAGCCGAAGCGGAGACACGGCGCCTGGAAGAGCACACCGCCGCCGAGATCGGCAAAATCCAGGCACACGCGGAACAGAACATCGCCGCGGCGGCCAAGGCGGCCCGTTTGGAATTGAAGCGCTATTCTGCCGAGTTGGCGATCGGTCTGGCGGAACGGAAAATTCGCGACCGCATGACGCCGGAAGCACAAGACACCCTGTTCCGGGGCTTTGTTCGCGACCTGCAATGACCTTATCCGCTGTAACTGCGAGATACGCCAACGCGCTGGCAGACGTCGTCACCGCCGGCGGCTCGGCACTGCGTCCGCAGGATGCCTTAGGCGAGCTTCGTTCTTTCGACTCCACCTTGCGAGGCTCGGCGGAGCTACAGAACGCGCTGGTCACTCCGGCGGTCGCGGGCAGCCGGAAGAAAGCCGTGATCGGGCGGATTGGCGATATCCTACGACTTTCGCGAATCACCCGCAATTTCCTATTTGTGCTCATCGATCATCGGCGCATCACCCTGCTGGCGGAGATCCTGCAGAGCCTCGAAACGATCCTCGATGAACGCCTGGGGTTCGCCCGGGCCGAGGTGGTTTCGGCACGCGAATTGAACCAGCAACAGCAGGCGGCCCTTACGGCGAAACTGGAGCGGTTGACCGGCAAGCGGATTCGCGCGCGATACCAGGTAGACCAGGCCCTCATCGGCGGCGTGACGGCGCGCATCGGATCCACGGTTTACGACGGGTCGGTGCGCGGGCAACTGAGATCCCTTCAGCGCCGCCTGAGCGCGGAAGGGTAAGTCGTAACGGAAGGAAATATGGCTCAGATTCGAGCGGACGAAATCACCAGCATTCTCCGCCAGGAGATCGAGAATTACGAGCGCGCGATCGACGTCACCGAAATCGGTTCGGTGATCTCGGTGGGCGATGGCATTGCCCGCATCCACGGCCTGGAAAAAGTAATGTCGGGCGAACTGATCGAGTTCCCGCACGGCGTCTCGGGGATCGCGATGAACCTGGAAGAAGACCAGGTCGGCGCGGTGTTGATGGGCGAATACACCCAGATCAAAGAGGGCGACGAAGTGCGCCGCACGGGCCGCATCATGAGCGTGCCGGTGGGCGATGCGCTCATCGGGCGCGTGGTGAACGCGCTCGGCCAGCCGATCGACGGCAAGGGCCCCGTTCTCACCTCGGACTACAACCCGGTGGAACGCCTGGCGCCCGGGGTGGTGGCCCGGCAGCCGGTGAAGGAGCCGATGCAGACAGGCATCAAGGCCATCGATGCCATGATTCCGATCGGCCGCGGACAACGCGAGCTAATCATCGGCGACAGGCAGACGGGCAAGACGGCCATCGCGCTGGATACGATCATCAACCAGAAGGGCGGCGACGTGATTTGCATCTACGTCGCCATCGGCCAGAAGCAATCCACGGTAGCGCAGGTGGTAAAGACGCTTGAAGATCACGGCGCCATGGAATACACGATCGTGGTGTCGGCATCGGCCGCCGATCCAGCGCCCATGCAGTACCTGGCTCCATTCGGCGGCTGCGCGATCGGGGAATACTTCCGCGACCGCAAGCGGCACGTGCTGTGTGTGTACGACGACCTCTCGAAGCACGCCGCGGCGTACCGCGAGATTTCGCTGCTGCTGCGCCGCCCGCCGGGACGCGAAGCGTTCCCGGGCGACGTATTCTACCTGCACAGCCGGCTGCTCGAACGCGCCGCGAAGCTGAACGATGCTCACGGCGGCGGCTCGCTCACGGCCCTGCCGTTTATCGAAACGCAGGCCGGCGACATCTCGGCCTACATTCCGACCAACGTCATCTCGATCACCGACGGCCAGATCTTTCTCGAGGCCGATCTGTTCAACTCGAATGTGCGCCCGGCCATCAACGTCGGCATCTCGGTCAGCCGCGTGGGTGGCAACGCGCAGACGAAAGCCATGAAGTCGATCGCCGGGAGCCTGCGGCTCGACCTGGCGCAATACCGCGCGCTGGCCGCGTTCGCGCAGTTCGGTTCCGACCTGGATAAGGCATCGATCGACCAGCTCAACCGGGGCAAGCACCTGGTGGAAATTCTCAAGCAGGGCCAGTATCAGCCGCTGCCGCTCGAGAAGCAGATTCTGATCATCTTCGCCGGCACCAAAGGCTATCTGGACGATATTCCGGTGGAAAATTGCCGCAAGTTCGAAGAAGAACTGTACCGCTTCGCCGAAAACGCTCACCGCGGCGTGTTGGAAGAGATCGCCACGAGAAAGGTGCTGGACGACAGCCTGCGCGGGAAGGTCACCGGGCTGATCGAGGAGTTCAAGGCGCGCTTCTTGGCCGAGCAGCCGGCGGTATCGGCAAATGCCTAGCCTGATCGACATCCGCCGGCGGATCCGCTCGGTGAAGAACACGCAGCAGATCACCAAGGCCATGAAGATGGTCTCGGCGGCGAAACTGCGGCGCGCACAGAACCGGGTGATCGAGTCGCGCCCGTACGCGGGTCTGCTACGCCAGGTGCTGGTGAACGTGGCCGCGGCGGTTGCCGCCGACGAGCAGGCCGGCCAGAAGCCGCTGCTGTCCGCGCGGGCCGAAAACCGCATCCTGCTGGTGCTGGTGACCAGCGACAAAGGGCTGGCCGGCGCGTTCAATTCCAACCTGATCAAGGGGGCGCAACGCTTCCTGGCGGAGCATGGCACCGCCTCGATCCGCATGGAACTGCTCGGACGCAAGGGGCGCGACTTTTTCCGGAAGCGCGGCGCAACAATTGCGGGCGAGCACGTGAACATCGGCAAGGCGGGATACGACGAAACCGCGGCCATCGCCGGCAAAGCGATGGGGTTGTACGGCAACGAAGAGATCGACGCGGTGTACCTGATCTACAACGAATTCAAAAGCGTGATGGCGCAAAGGCTGATCTTGAAGCGGGTGCTTCCGGTGGAGGTGCCGCGTGAGGCCGCCCCGGTGGACTACATTTTCGAGGAGCCGCCGTCGGAGATGCTGGATTTGCTGCTGCCGAAGTACGTGGAGCTGGAGTTTTATCGCGCGGTCCTCGAATCGGCCGCGGCCGAGCACGCCGCGCGCATGACCGCCATGGAGGCCGCCACCTCAAACGCCGGCGAGATGATCGACAAACTGACGCTCTACATGAACCGCGTGCGTCAGGCCAGCATCACCAAGGAAATCATTGAGGTCGTGAGCGGCGCCGCAGCCGCGGAGTGAACCATATGCCAAGTAGCAACGGAGTGGTCGAAGGCAAGGTAGTCCAGGTGGCCGGACCGGCGGTGGACTGCGAATTCCCGGAAGGGCGGATTCCGCTGGTGTACACCGCCATTCGGGTGACCAGCGAAGGCTTCGAAGGTCCCGCACCCATCGATATCATCTGCGAGGTGCAGCAGCATATCGGCGAAGGGCGCGTGCGCACGGTGGCGCTCCAGCCCACCGAGGGACTGGTGCGCGGCATGAAGGCGATCAGCCTTGGCCATCCGGTGGAAGTGCCGGTTGGAAAGGAAACGCTCGGCCGGGTGCTGAATGTGATCGGCCAGCCGGTGGACGAGATGGGCCCGCTGAACGCGAAGAAGTTCTATTCCATTCATCGGCCGGCGCCCTCATTCGAGGAACAGTCGACGCGGCTCGAGATGTTCGAGACCGGCATCAAGGTCATCGACCTGATCGAGCCCTATCTGCGCGGCGGGAAGATCGGCCTGTTCGGCGGCGCGGGTGTCGGCAAGACGGTCATTATTCAGGAGCTCATCAACAACATCGCCACGAAACATGGTGGCGTATCGGTGTTCGCCGGGGTGGGCGAGCGCACCCGCGAAGGCAACGACTTGTGGCTCGAAATGCAGGAGTCGGGCGTGATCGATCCGCACGACTACACCAAATCGAAGTGCGCGCTGATCTACGGGCAGATGACGGAGCCGCCCGGCGCGCGTCTGCGTGTGGGCCTCACCGGGCTGACCGTGGCGGAGTATTTCCGCGACGAGGAAGGCCAGGACGTCCTGCTCTTCATCGATAACATCTTCCGGTTCACGCAAGCGGGCTCGGAAGTTTCGGCGCTGCTCGGCCGCATGCCGAGCGCGGTGGGTTACCAGCCGAACCTGGCCACCGAGATGGGCGAATTGCAGGAACGGATCACCTCCACCAAGAAGGGGTCGATCACGTCGGTACAGGCGATCTACGTGCCGGCCGACGACTATACAGATCCTGCGCCCGCCACTGCATTCGCGCACCTGGATGCCACCACCAACCTGTCGCGCGATATCGCGGCGCTCGGAATCTATCCGGCAGTGGACCCGCTGGCCTCCACTTCGCGCATTCTGGACCCGCTGATCATCGGGCAGGAACACTACGATGTGGCGCAGGAAGTGAAGCGCGTGCTCCAGCGGTTTAAGGATCTTCAGGACATCATTGCCATTCTCGGCATCGACGAGCTTTCCGACGACGACAAGCTGATCGTCTCGCGGGCACGCAAGATCCAGCGCTTCCTTTCGCAGCCGTTCCACGTTGCCGAGCAGTTTACCGGATTTGTCGGAAAGTATGTGAAGCTGGCCGATACGATTCAGGGGTTCAAGGAGATCGCCGAGGGCAAGCACGACGCCATCCCCGAACAGGCGTTCTACATGCAGGGCACGATTGAAGACGTGCTGGAGCGGGCGGCGGCCCTGCAGAAAGCCTGACCATGCCCGAGTCGATCGAACTCGAAGTCGCCACCCCCGAGCGGATGCTGGTGCACGAGCAGGTGTCCGAAGTGCAGGTGCCCGGAAAAGACGGATACCTGGGCATTCTGCCCGGGCATGCGCCCCTATTGGGGCAGCTTGGGACAGGGTTCCTGAGTTACCAGGCGGGCAGCCGGCGGCGATACCTGAGCGTACACGGCGGATTCCTCGAAGTGCTGCCCGATCATGTGCGCGTGCTGGCCGACGCGGCGGAGCGCGCCGAAGAGATCGACCTGGAACGGGCCCGGGAGGAATTGCGGCGCGCCCAGGAAGATATAGGCAGTCCGTCGATCGGGATCGATCCGGCCAAAGCGCTGGCGGCGCTGCTGCACGCCCAGGCGCGGGTGGACGCGGCGGAGAAGCGCTAAGATCGCCGACGGCGACGGCCCGGTGCCCCAGGCGCGAGTGTCGGCGCCACGATGGTGATCGGAAGAACCCGCGCTCTCCACCGCGGCGGCGGAACTGCGCGAAGGGCGGCGCTGCCGTGCTGGCGAGCCGCGTGGATGTATCGAACGCCGCCGAGGTGGATGCGCTGGCCGATGCGGCGTATCGCGAGTTCGGGGCGGTGGATGTCCTGTGCAACAATGCCGGCGTGGGCGGGCAAGGCGGGCACGCCTGGGCGCGATTCACGGCATCCACAGTTTCCTGCCGCGTATGATTGCCGCCGGACAACCGGGACACGTGGTCAAGACAGCGTCACTGGCAGGGCTCATTTCCGGACCCATGATTGCGCCGTATCACGTTTCGAAACACGCGGTGGTCGCGCTTTCCGAATCGTTGTGTCTGGATCTCCAGTTGTCGGGTTCCCCGATCGGCGTCTCGGTGCTGTGTCCCAGTTTCGTCAGGACCCGGATCGCCGACAGCGACCGTAACCGGCCGGAGTGGGTCGGAGCGGGGCCGATGGACGCGGAACCGTTCCGGCAGATGGTGAGGATGCTGGTGGAGCAGGGCTTGCCGCCGTCCGCGGTAGCCGGACAAGTGCTGGACTCCATCCGCCAGAACCGGTTCTGGGTGCTGACGCATCCCGAAACGGACCCCATGATCCGGGCCAGGGTTGATGCGATGCTCGAGCGTCGCAACCCGGTATTCATGCCGCCGCCGATGCCGGCTACAACGAGTCACTCGTAGCGCAGTGCCTTGACAGGCTCGACCCGGCTGGCCCGCCGCGCCGGGATCGCCGCTGCGGCGAACGACACCGCCAGCATGGCCAGCCCTGCGATAGCCATCGACAGCGGATCGCGTGGCGGCACTCCGTAGAGCAGGCCGGCCACCAGGGTGGCGAGCGCCAACGCGGCGCCCAGGCCGATGACCATTCCGCACGCCACGGGCACGAGGGACTCACGCACGATCATGCGGACCACTTCAGCGCGTTGCGCGCCGAGTGCCATGCGGATTCCCACCTCGCGCGTGCGTTGCGTCACCGCGTAGGCCATCACACCGTACAGGCCCACCGATGCCAGGCCCAGGGCAAGAATCCCGAAGAACCCGGATAGCAGCGCGATCAGCCGCTCCCGCCAGACCCGCCCGTTCACATAGTCCTCGAGCTTACGCGCGCCAAGCAGCGGGATGTTCGGGTCCATGGTGCGGAGCTCGCGCCGGATCGCGGCGATCGCGGATGTTGCCTCGCCCGATACGCGCACCACCAGCGACCGGACCTCGGCGCCCTTGCTCCAGCTCGGCAGATAGAGCATGCCTTCCCGATCGGAAAAGCGCTTCACGCTGGTGTAGTGAGCGCTCTTCACCACGCCCACAATTTCGAGCGCATCGGCGGGGTCGTAGCGCGAACCGTAACTCACGTGCAGCCCGAGCGGATTGGTGTTGGCGAACCAGTGGCGCGCCAGGGTCTCGTCGATGATGCACACTTTCGCCGCGGTGGCGACATCGTCGTCGGAGTGGCCGCTGCCCATCCGGCCAATGGCGCCCAGCAGGGTATCGCCGGGCGTCACGGCGGGCTCATCTTCGGCCCGGAAGTCGCGGCCCAGCAGAATCGGGATCCCCAGGGTGGGCAGGTACCCCGCGGTGACCGTATTCACCAGCACCCCGCCCCGCTCGCCGGGCTGCGGCTGATACCCTTCGGCGGCCGCACTGGCCGATTGCAGGTAATTGCCCATGGGTGTGATGCTCGTCAGCCCCGCGGCGCGAACTCCCGGAATGGCGCGGGTGCGCTCCAGCAGCCGATCGTAGAACGTGCGCAAGCGGTGGCCGCGGTAGCCCAGGTTGGTGGGATCCAGTTCCACGATGACCACGTTCTGGCGCTGGTAGCCGAGATCGATGTTCTGAAGGTTGCGCAGAGTGCGAATGAACAGGCCCGCCCCCACGAGCAGCGCCACTGACAGCGCCACCTGACCGCCCACGAGCACCTTTCCGAGCCGCATCCGGGACCGGCCGGGGCTGGCCGAGCCTGCCTCCTTAATGCCCTCGGCGAGCGCCACGCGCGTGGTACGAAAGGCCGGCGCCAGCCCGAACAGCGCCCCGGTGAGCAGCGTTAGGGCGGTGGAAAGCGCCAGGACCAGCAGGCTGGGGCGGAAGTGGAAGTCCGGATCCAGGATGTTGGCTTTGGCGAGCGCGGCCACGCCCCACCAGGCGAAGGCCACGCCGAGCAATCCGCCGCATGCCGCCAGGGTCAGGTTCTCGGCCAGCAGTTGCCGCACCAGGCGGCCGCGGGTGGCGCCCAGCGCCAGGCGGACGGCGATCTCTTTGCGGCGGCCGGTGGCGCGCGACAGCAGCAGGTTGGCCACATTGGCGCAGGCGATCAACAGCACCAGCCCGGCGGCGATCGCGAGAGCCTTGATCGGGTCGATCATTTCGCTGGGGCCATAAGAGATGCCGCGCGCACCGGGAGCTAGCGTGATCTCTTGTTCGCGGAAGTTCCGCGCCTTCCCGCCGGCGCCGACAATGGCGCCATTCACCGCTGCCGCCGCCTGGGGCCACAGCACCTGCATCGCGGCCTGCGCCCGGCTCATCGAAACTCCCGGTTTCAGGCGGGCCATCGAATTCAGCCAGAACATGTTGGGCGTGTTCCAGGCAGGCGCTACCGAGGGCGTCGTCACCGGGAACATGGTCAGAGGCACAAAAGCGTCCGCCACTTCTCCCGGGAAAATGCCGTCGAATCCCTTCTCGGCAACGCCGGCGATTGCGAGCGGAAAGCCGTTCACGGCGAATTTGCGGCCGATGACCTTCAGGTCGCCCGCGAAACGTCGTTGCCAGTAGTCGTAGCTCAGCATCACCACAGGCGAGCCGCCCGGCCTGACGTCATCGGCCGCCACGATCACGCGCCCAACCGCCGCGCCGATGCCAAGCCCCTGAAAGTAGCTGCCGCTCACGAAATGGACATGCCCCACTTCGACGGCCGGCGCACCTTCGGGCCGCAGTCCGACCTTGAGATGTTGGCTGCTGGCGAACAGGGCGGAGAACACCTGGTTGCGCTCGCCATACTCGCGAAAAAAGGGATAGGAGTCGCTGTATCCACCGTGGATCACCACCAGGCGATCGGGCTCGCGGGCGGGAACAGACCACAACAGGAGTTGATCCACGAGGCTGAAAATCGCCGTGTTGACGCCGATGCCCAGGGCCAGGGACGCGATTGCCACTGCTGCGAAAGCGGGGTTGGCGCCCATCGAGCGCACCGAAGGCAGCATGCCCCAGTGGTAGCGCAATGCGGCGCGCGCGGCAAGCTACTTCGGGATCGACGGGGGCTTCGGGGCCACGGGCACCTTGGGCAGCGCGGGAACGGTCGGCGGCGCCACCTTATATCCGGGCGGTATTTGGAACAGCGCGGGATTGGGGTGCGGCAGCTCGGAACACTTGCAATGTTCTACCCGCTCGCCGAAACTGCCTGTGGTCTTCGTCAGCACCGGCATCTTCAATTTGGTGCTGGTCCAAACCTCGGAAACCGTGGGCGCCGGCGGCGCCTGGGGCATCTCGGGAGGCTTTGGCGCGCCGGGCAGGCCGGGCGGCTTAGGCGCCTGCGGCAACGCCGGCTTGGAGATCTGCGGCATCTGGGGCGGCTGCATGATGTACCGCTTGCCTTCGACTTCGTGACCCTCGATGAACCCTTTTCCCAGGTCCTGCACGCTCATGGGCGGCATGGAATGAGCGGGCATGCCCGGCGGCGGCGGAGCCCCACCCGGCACTGGCGGCGGCGGTGGCATCTGCGGCATCGGAAAGACCTGCGCCTCCTGCTTCAGGTGATCGAGCACGATCGTCTGCTGCGATTTCAGATCGGTGATCACGGAGGTATTGCCGGTGTCCACGCGAATCTTCCCGTCCGGCGAGCGAAACTTCCGTGATGCCGTTTGTTCCGGAGCAGCCCCGGATTGGGCCAGCTTGGTGGTGGTCACGCATTCGGCGCAGGCGGGGGGCAGTGGCTCGGGTGACATGGCACACTATTATCCCACCCTCGGAACCGGCCCAGGCGAGTGATGCGGCAGCACCCGCAACGTCCAGATCCGCAACCGGTCCATGTACAGGTAGATGACCCGCGTGGTGAACAGGGTAAGCATCTGGCTTCCGCCGCCCCCCGCAGAGCGGCTTTCATCGGCGGCATTCCGGATTCCAGGTGGCGCACGATATTCTCGATCACCACAACGGCCTGTTGTTCCGCATCCCGGATCCCCCGCACCGCCTCGCCCAGCGACACGACAGGCGCCAGGTTGAACGACAGGGTCACCACCGGGAACTGTCCCTGGTGGCTCATGACCAGCGGCGGGTTGCCGGTTTCGAAACGGGTGAACTGGCTCAGCGGCACCTGTTGAGCGCCGCTCAGTCTCTGGCCGGCAGGTGCCCGGCGGGCAGGCAGGAACGCTCGTTACGGCGATGACTCGAAAGAGCTGCGGGCGGAATCGGCGCGGGCGTGCCGATTTGTAGCGGGACGCACCACCGGCGGCGCGAGTGTACCCCATTTCACGGGCGGCCCTGGCGCGCCGGAAGTGCGGCTACCGCACCACTACCTTGTCGGTTGCCTGGTTTTCGTAGTCGTCTTCCACGCGCACGGCGATGGTGTGTTCGCCCGGAGCCGCGTCGATGGTGATTTCGTAGTCCAACTCGGTGGCGTCCGACAGCCGGGTGACCGGCGCGGCCAACGTCCAATCGCCGCCGTCGATCGAGTACTCGGCCTTGCTGATGTTGTTGAGCGCATCGGCCGCATGCCATCGCACAACGAGTTTCCCGCCGTTCCGCGCGGCCGCGAGATTGGCGATCTTGGGCGGCGTGTTATCGATGATGAACGGATCGCTCTCGGTTTGCGTGGACAACGCCTCTGAGGGAGGATTGCCGGGCGCATCCGAAGCCGTGATGCGCAGCCGGTACTCGCCATCGGAAAACGCCGTCGAATCCCACGAGACATATTTCTCCGCGACCTTGTCCTTGAGAGGCTTCCATTCCTTTTCGTTAGCCCCGCGAATCTCGACGCGGTAGATCATCGGGTCGCCATTGAGGTCGGAGGCCACCCAGCGCGCACCTACCCATCCCTTGGCCAACTGCATCGCCGGCGTGGAAGTAATACTCTCCATCGACAGGGCAGCAGCCTTGACCGGAGTCCGCTTGCCCAGCGGCGGCAGCGAAAGCGTCTGCGCCGGCGAGGACGCCGCCGGTGATGGGCTGGGGAACTTGTAGTTGGGCGGCGTCAGTTCGATTTCTTCGACCCGTGGTTCGACATTCTTTGGCAGATAGGCCACATCAACGGACTCCAACTCGGGCGAACTTCCGGTGGCGCTCGCCGTCAGGACTGCCTTCCATTGAATGAATCGCGCGGCCGGCGAAGCGACCCGCCCGCCCTTGGGAGTTACAATCGCGGGCGACCATGCGCTCCAGTTCTTCTGCGGTTGGTCCAGGTTGCCGCTGCGCGTCGATATCGCAATATGCCCGCCCGCGAGATTGGCGGAAAACGTCAGCATGCCCCACTGGGTGTAGACCGAAGCGTCGAATAAATCGCTTTCGATCGTTCCTTCCCGTTCGAGGCCCGGTCCGATCTCGTACACCTTCCCCATATTGCCGGTCGCGGCATACAGGCGCCCATCGCTGCCTGCCTGAAACGCCGTGATCTGGGTGGCCGGCATGGTCAACAGCAGGCTGTACTCGGTGAGGTTCTCGATGCGGTACAAACTGCCCTTGTTGCCGGCCCCCAGCAGGACCCGCCCGGAGGGATCGAAAGCGATGCAGTAGACGACATCCTGCGCATGGTTCCAAACCCTGCGGGGACTGCCGTCGGCTTCAATCCGGTATACTTCGCTGCCGCCGCTGATACCCGACCCGGCTCCCAGCGAAGCGGGCGGCATCGCCGCAGGCCGCGGCGCCGAGGGCGCTAACGTTCCGGGAGCGGCGGCCACCGTCACCGTGGCCGGGGCGGGCGCCGGAACCGGCGCGGAGACCGAAGGTACCGGAAGGGTGGCGGTCTTACTCCCCACCGCTGCCGCATAGATACTCCCGTCTGGCGCCACCGCGACCGCGGTCACTTCCCGCTTCGCCATCTGGTAGAGGACGAACCCCTCCCCCGCGGGCGAAACGCGCATCACCAGTCCGCTCGGATCCGTGCCCACAATCAGGTTGTCGTTGCGATCCACCGCCATCGAACGGACGTGGGTCTCTTCCGTCTTGAAGAACACGTTACCCTTGCCGTCCGGCGTGACGCGATGGATTTCGCCCTGGTCGCCGGTGGCCACGAACAGGTCACCCTTGGAGTTGAAGGCCAGCGCCCAGATGTACTTCTGATGCGGATCGTAAAACGTTTCCGGTTTTCCGTTGCCGGCGATGCGGTAGATCTTGCCGTCGGGCGCGGTGGCGGCATAGACGCGGTCTTTCGCATCTACCGCGATGGCGTGGATTTCGAGCGCGTCCAGATCCGCTAGCATCTTCCCCTTGCCATCGGGAGGAATCCGGTACAACTTGGCCCCGGTTCCGCCTCCCGCGTAGAGGTTGCCTTTGGAATCCCGCGCCAGCGCCCACAGGTACGGCGCCGTAGGGTCGAACAACTCCCGCGAATGCGGAGCCATGCTCAACTGTCCATCGCTGCGAATCGAGAGATTCCGGATCACGCCCTTTTCGAAATCGGCGTAATCGCTCTGCGACCAGGTTTGCGTCTGGCCGGCATAAAGAGCGCACAGGAAGGCGGAGGTAAGACCCGCGCCAACGAAGAGGATGTGTTTCATTATTGACTGTCGAAAATCGAATCCAGCCGTGGATCAACACCGGTCATCATGCGGGGTCGGCGGTGATCCTCCCGGCCAATCTTCTTCTTTATTTCACGTGAATGCGCAGCGAGTAACTCCCGCTCACCACGTAGTCGAACGGCAGCGCCATCTGCTCCACGGCCGTCTCCGGCGAAGTGATCATCGAGCGGTTGGCCGCGCGGCCCGCCTGCATCACGTTGAGCACCGAGGAAGGCAGGCTGGGCAGGGTCTTGTCGTCATAGTAAGCCGTGGGGCTCGATTGCACCAGCGACACATACAGCTTGTTGTTGCTGCGCTCCTGGTTGATGAGCGAGACCGTCTCCGGGAGGTCGAGAAACCGGTTCATCATGCCGGCCATGTTCTGCATGCGGTTGGCGGTATCGGCATCGCTAAGCACGATGCGGTGATCGCCTTTGGACAGCCCCGCCGGAATCTTCACGTTAAATTCCCGCAGGATCGGTCCGCCGCGGTACGGCCGTAGAAACACTTTCACGGGCACCTCGTCGCCCGGCCGCACGTCGGGGTTCGCCACCCAGGCCTTCTCGATGGCCGCCACGCGGCGTTCCGGCAACAGGTCCACCGTCACGCTCACGCTTTTCAGGTTGGGCGTCTTCACGTTATTCAAATACAGCCGGTTGAATTTGTCGCCCCACCACATGGAGAGAGCCATGGGGGCCGGCATAGGCATCTCGCCCGAGGCCTGCATGGTGGACAGCGACAGATCCGGCTGCCCGTTCATGTGCACCTTGCCGCTGAACCGATAGGTGGCCTCGTCGCGAAATTCGTTGAGCTCCGAAAGCGAATTGTAAAGCGTCAGCATCATCAGGTACGGCGTCCACTTCTGATGCACGAAGACGTTGAAGTGCAGATCTTTCTCCCGGCGCACCACTTCTTTCTCGTCGAGCGACCGCACTCGCATCGTCACCGGGATCATCTCCGACTGCGCGCCCAATTCGCCCATGATCCCGCTATGGCGGTCCTGGTGAAGCGCCCCTACGATTTCGGTGGCGTTGGCCATTTTGTTCGGCTGGAAGGCCGACGCCAGCGTCATCAGCACTTCGCCCTTGGCCATCGGCATATCCACCGGCCCGAGGTTGAAAAACGGGTGGCCGAATGCGAGCACGCGCTTGCCGTCGTTGTAGGTGACCGTGCCGATGCCCTGCACGCTCATGTCGCCGCTCACCAACACGCCCGCCACCGTCTCCCCCGGATTCAGCGAGTGCTCCCATCCCGCGGCCGGCTTGTTGGTGTGCAGTTCGCTGCCGCTGGCCGCGCCCCCCTGCACCGCCGTGATCCCCATCTGACGGAAGAGGGGGCCGAACTCGTCGAGCACGCTCGTCGAGAAGCCCGACAGCATCAGCGGCGTCTCGATGGGCACCATCGTCCGCGCGCCCCCGCCCGCTGCCGATTGCCCCAGCATCTCGCTCGGCACCGCGGCCTCGCGATTCCATGCCGTGACTTTTTCCGGAGTGCGCGCCTCGCTTGGCCTGGACCGGTCGAGTTCATTGATGTCGAGCATCAACTCGATCGGCGTGATTCCGCAGATGGCGTCCGGCGAGAACACGCTGAGCCGCAGAGCCACCGCGCCCACCAGCTTGCCATTGATATAGACCGGGCTGCCGCTCATCCCTCCGGCCACGTTGGTACGGGTAGCCTTGCCACCCATTTTGGCCAGGATGACGTCCTGATTCGGTCCCCAGACGTTCTTCAGGCGGCCGATGATCTCGATGGGGATTGGCTCCGGCGTAGTGCCCTGGAACACGGTCCAGGCGGTGCCTTTCATGCCGGGCTTGATCTCGCTCAGACGCATGATCTCGACAGTTCCGGCTTTCGGAGGAGAGGGAGGCGCATCGCCCGCCCAGACGGGGAGCGCCACAGCCGCGAATCCGGCCAGGATTGCGGCAAAGGGCGTTTTCATGTAGGTAACAACTCCAGGTATTCCCATTGTACTAAGTTGAGCGTACTAGCGCAGACGGGGCACTCTTCGAAACCCGTTCACGGCCTTTCGCCAAAATTGTGGCGTTGATTCGGAGGAACTTACCTGCTGGCGCGTACCGGCGGCCAGCCGCGCTACAGCTACTATGCGGTGTGGAACGACTCACGAAAGCCGATCGAGCCTGCGCCATCGCGGCGGCCGCGGCACATGATCTCAACGACGAGCTCACCGTCATTCTCAGCAGCGTCAGCCACTCGATTCAAACCATCGAGCCCGGCCACCCCGCCCGCCCGCTTCTGTTGGACGTGCGGAGCGCCGCCCAGCGCTGCGCCTGGATGGCTTCGAGCCTGTTGCATTTCAGCGCCCGCAGCGGAGTGCGCCCCACTGCGGCCAAGGCCGAACGCCTCGTGGAGATCGATACGGTAACGTAGTAGTAACCGTGCGCATCCTGGGCATCGAATCCTCCTGCGACGAAACGGCTGCGTCCGTGGTCGAAAACGGAGAGGCCGTTCTGTCGAGCGTGGTCGCTTCCCAGTTGGACATCCACGGAAAGTACGGCGGCGTGGTCCCGGAACTGGCGTCGCGCGAGCACTTGCGGGCCGTGGTGCCCGTCGTTCGGGAAGCGCTCGAACGCGCGGGCGTCGGAGTCGCGGATCTCGCGGCCATTGCCGCCACGGTGGGGCCGGGGCTGGTCGGCTCGCTGCTGGTGGGCCTGACGTACGCCAAGTCTCTCTGTTTCGCGCGTGGCGTGCCGCTCATCGCGGTAAACCACATCGAGGGCCACATCCACGCCGTTGTGATGGAAGCCCGCCACGCCGGAACGCCGGTGGCGTTCCCCGCGCTGGCGCTGGTGGTGAGCGGTGGCCACACCCACCTGTTCGAAGTCCGCCAACGGTTCCAATATCGGCTGCTCGGAAAAACCCGCGACGATGCGGCCGGCGAGGCCTTCGACAAGGTCGCCAAGCTGCTGGGGTTTGCCTATCCGGGCGGTCCTCTCATCGACCTGCTGGCGCCTTTTGGCAACCCGCACGCAATTCGCTTTACCTTCGCCAAGATGAAAGGCAACGCGCTCGACTTCAGTTTCAGCGGCCTGAAAACCGCCGTGCTGCGGTGGGTGGAGTCGCACGATATGGCGGCTGAGATCGAAGCTCGCAAGGCGCTGCGGCGCGGGCGCGCGGCCCCCTCTACCGAGGAGTGGCTGCGGATCACACCTCCCGCCACACTGGATCTGTTGGCTTCGTTTCAGCAGGCAGTGATTCACGAGTTGCTTACCCGCGCCGCCGCTTCGGCGGAAAGCATCGGAGCGCGCAGCCTGGTTATCTCGGGCGGCGTAGCCTGTAATTCCGGATTGCGGGCCGCGGCGAAGGCGTCGGGGTTTCCGTATCCCGTATACTTCCCCACGCCGGGCCTTTCCACCGACAACGCCGCCATGATCGCCGCGGCCGCGTTTCCGAAGTTCGAACGCGCCGAGTTCGCCTCGCTCGACGTAAAGGCACAGGCTAACCTCCCCTTGGCGTAGCGTGAGCGGGTGACTCGGAACCCGCCATTCCGCTACAGTCGAGCGGCCGAAGAGTTCCCACCAACTGCCGGCCCGGCCTTCCGGAATCGGCGTGCACGGCCGTTGTCTCCTCTTCCCTCCACTGGCTCCGCGGCAGCCCGAGCCCCGTATCCTGTTACAATTCGTATCTACATGAGTAAGCGGGTTTCCCTTTTCGTAACCTGCATCGTCGACCAGCTTTTTCCCAAAATCGGATTGGCGATGGCCGACGTGCTGGAACGGCTCGGCTACGCAATCGACTTCCCGGAGAATCAGACCTGCTGCGGCCAGCCGGCGTTCAACAGCGGGTACCGCGCCGAGGCCCGCACCGTAGCCCGGCATTTCCTCAACACCTTCGAAGCCTGCGAGTGCATCGTGGCGCCATCCGGATCGTGTACCGCCATGGTGGCTCATCATTTCGCGGAGTTGTTCCAGAAGGAACCCGAAACCCTGGCCCGTGTGCATTCGCTCGAGACGCGGATCTGGGAATTCTCTACCTTTCTCACCGAGGTCGCCGGCGTCGAGGATGTGGGCGCGCGTCTGGACGAAGTGGTGACCTTCCACGACGGCTGTCACGCGCTTCGCGAGTTGCAGATCAAGGCCGCGCCGCGCCGGCTGCTGGCCCATGTGCGCGGCCTGGAACTGCGCGAGATGCAACCCGCCGAAGAGTGCTGCGGATTCGGCGGCACATTCGCGGTGAAGTTCGCGGAACTATCGGGCGCCATGGCGCGAACCAAAATCGAAGCCATTCAGCGGACCGGCGCGCGCACCGTGGTATCGCTCGATCCGAGTTGTCTGATGCAGATTCAGGGGGTTCTCTCTCGCGCGGGATCGGCCATCCAGACCATGCACCTGGCCGAGGTGCTGGCAAGCCGGTAAATCCATGTCCGCCGAATTCGATCAAAAAATTCACAAGACCCTGGCCGACGCCAACCTTCAGTTGGCGATCTACACGGCCACCGGCCGGCTTAAAGAAAAACGTATCGAAACGGTGTCTCCCGACGCCCTTCCCGACTACCAGGAGCTGCGCACCCAGGCGAACGCCGTAAAGAAACACGCCATCGAGAACCTGGACCACTACCTGGAAGAGTTCGAGCGCAACGTGGAGGCGCGCGGCGGCCGGGTCGTCTATGCGAAGGACGGCACCGAGGTCGCCGACTTCATCCTGGGGCTCGCCAAAGATCGGGGCGCGCACCTGATCGTCAAGTCGAAATCAATGACCACCGAGGAGATCGACCTGAACGAGCGGCTGGAGCATCACGGGCTCGAATCGGTCGAGACGGATCTCGGCGAGTACATCCTCCAACTGGCGCATGAGCGGCCTTACCACATCGTTGCCCCGGCGCTGCACTACACGCGCTACGACGTCGCCGATATCTTCACGCGCCGTCTGAACGTGCCCAGGGAGACCATCATTGAAAAGCAGACCGCGCTGGCCAGAGCGGTGCTGCGCGAGAAATTCCTGGCGGCCGATATCGGGATCAGCGGAGCCAATTTCCTGGTCGCCGACTCGGGCGCTGTCGTCCTGGTGGAGAACGAGGGCAACGCCAGGCTGACCACGTCGGCGCCGCGGATTCACATCGCCGTGGCCGGCATCGAGAAGATCATCCCACGCGCGCAAGACCTGGCGACGTTCCTGAAGCTGCTGGCGCGCAGCGCCACGGGGCAACTGCTTTCGGTCTATACGTCGTTTCTGAGCGGCCCCCGCCGGGCGGGCGAGATCGACGGGCCGGACGAGTTCATCGTGGTGCTGGTGGACAACGGCCGCACCAAGCTCCTGCCGGACCGCGGCAAACGCCAGTCGCTGTTCTGCATCCGCTGCGGAGCGTGCCTGAACACGTGCCCGGTTTACCGCAAAATCGGCGGGCACAGTTTTCCGTGGGTGTATTCGGGGCCGATCGGGGCGATCATCACGCCGCAGTTCATGGGCGTGGCGCTGGAGCCATCGCTGCCGTTCGCTTCCAGCCTGTGCGGGGCTTGCGCCGAAGTATGCCCGGTGAAGATCGACATTCCCAAGGTGCTGCTGGAACTACGGTCAGACGTGAAGAAGACCGAGGCCCGCGAGAAGCAGAATCGCCTGGAGAAACTGGCGTTCCGTGTATTCGCCTGGCTCATGACCCACCCCCGGCTTTTCGAAATGGCCGGCCGCATGGCGGCGGCCATGGCGCCCGCCGCCGAGACCGGACGCTGGATCCGCAGCGTGCCGGCGGGGATGAACGTCAAACCGGTGCGCGATTGGTTGAGCCAGCGCGACCTGCCGCCGCCGCCCGCGCGGAGCTTCCGCGAACTGTGGAGGCGCCGCTGATGTCCCGCGACAATATCCTGCATCGCGTGCGCACGGCCATCGGGCGGAGCGCCGGACAGCCGCCCGCCGTGCCGCCGCCGGTGCGCATCCGCGTGCCCGAGGCAAGCCCCGAAACAACCGTCGACGCGCGCATCGCCAGCATGATCACCCGCATCGAGGCCCTCGCCGGAAAGGCATCCTGCGGCAGGGATCCGCTCGCGTTCGTGCGGCAAGCCATCCTGGGCAAGACCGCGGTAGCCTCGAACGCGCCGCTGCTGGCCGAGTGCGGAATCACCCGGCTTCCAGGTGTCCAGTCGGGCATTACCGACCGTGACGAGCTGCGCCGGGCGTGCGCCGCGGCGGACGTCGGGATCACCAGCGCGGACTACGCCCTGGCGGATACGGGCACCCTGGTGATGCTCTCCACTCAGCGGGAGGCGCGGTTGATTTCACTGCTGCCGCCGGCCCACATCGCCGTGGTTCCGCGGGAGCGCATTCTGACCGGGCTCGACGAGCTGTTTGCGGTGCTGCCGAATGCAGCCGACGCTTCGAGCTCGATGGTGCTGATTACCGGCCCTAGCCGCACCGCGGATATCGAGCAGATCCTGGTGCGCGGAGTCCACGGTCCGGGTCAGCTCACTGTGCTGATCGTCTAACGCGGCACACTGCGCCGATCTGTACAGGACCGCCGGACCGCCTTGAGCTTTGCCTGCGACCGCCTACCCCTGATCTGGTAAGATCACGGCTATGCCCGAGCCGAAAACGTATCCGCCGCCCGCCGGGTTCGCCGCCCGCGCGCACGTTCAGGGAATGGAGCAGTATCGCGAGTTGTACCGGCGCGCCGCGGAGAAGCCCGAAGAGTTCTGGGGGGAACTCGCCGATCGGGAACTGTTCTGGTTCGAGAAGTACCACCACGTGTTCGAATGGGATCCGCCGTCCGCCAAATGGTTCACCGGCGGAAAGATCAACGTCTCGTACAACTGCCTCGACCGTCACCTCACCACGCATCGCAAAAACAAGATCGCCCTGCTGTGGGAAGGCGAGCCCGGCGACCAGCGGCAGATTTCCTACCAGGAGTTGCACCGCCTTGTGTGCCGTTTCGCCAACGTGCTCAAGGCCCGCGGGCTGAAGTCAGGCGACCGCGCCATCATCTACATGGGCATGGTGCCGGAGCTCCCCATCGCTCTCCTGGCCTGCGCCCGACTTGGCATCATCCACAGCGTGGTGTTCGGCGGTTTCTCGTCGGAAGCGCTGAAGGCCCGCATTCAGGATCTCGAGGCCCAGGTGGTCATCACCGCCGATGGCGCCTGGCGGCGCGGCAAGGAAGTCCGGCTCAAGGACGCGGTCGATGAGGCGCTCGACGGCTGCCCCAGCGTCCGCGACGTCATCGTCTATCGCCGCACCGGCGGTTCGATCCGCATGCGCGAAGGCCGCGACCACTGGTGGCACGATCTGCACGAAGGCGTCGGCGAGGACTGCCCCGCCGAACCGCTCGATAGCGAACATCCGCTGTACGTGCTCTACACCTCCGGCACCACCGGCAAGCCCAAAGGCATCGTCCACACCACCGCCGGCTACCTGCTGCAAGTTCACATGACCATGCAGTGGGTCTTCGATCTCCGCGACGAGGATACCTACTGGTGCACCGCCGACATCGGCTGGGTGACGGGTCACAGCTACATCGTTTACGGCCCGCTTTCGGCCGGCGCCACCAGCATGATGTACGAAGGTGCGCCCGATTTCCCGCAACCGGACCGTTTCTGGAGTCTGATCGAAAAATACCACGTCAACATTTTCTATACGTCGCCGACCGCTATTCGAGCCTTCATCCGCCAGGGTGACCAGTGGCCCAACGCGCACGATATGTCTAGCCTCCGCCTGCTCGGCTCGGTCGGCGAACCCATCAACCCCGCCGCCTGGGAGTGGTACCACACCACCATCGGCAAGGAGCGCTGCCCGATCGTCGATACCTGGTGGCAGACCGAGACCGGCGCCATCATGATTGCGCCCATGCCCGGGGCCGTTCCGCTCAAGCCCGGTTCCGGCACGCTGCCCATGCCCGGCGTGCTCGCCGAAGTGGTGGACTTGTCGGGCAAGCCCGTCGAGCCGAACCACGAAGGCTTCCTCATTATCAAGCGCCCGTGGCCCAGTTTGGCGCGCACCCTGTGGCGCGATCCGGATCGCTATCGCCAGCAGTATTGGGAACGCATCGAAGGCGTCTACATGACCGGCGATGCCGCCCGCCGCGATGAAGACGGATACTTCTGGATCCTCGGCCGCGTGGATGACGTGATGAACGTGAGCGGCCACCGCCTCAGCACCATGGAATTGGAATCGGCGCTGGTCAAGCACCCCGCCGTCGCCGAAGCCGCCGTGGTCGGCAAGCCCCATGAAATCACCGGCCAGTCCGTGGCCTGTTTTGTGACCCTGAAGAAGGGCAACTGGAACCACCACCAACTGGCCGAGGATCTGCGCAAGTGGGTGGCACACGAAATCGGCAGCTTCGCCAAGCCCGAGCAGATCCGCTTCACGGACGCCTTGCCGAAGACCCGCAGCGGCAAGATCATGCGCCGCCTGCTGCGCGAAATCGTCACTAGCAACGCCGTCTCGGGCGATGTCACCACGCTCGAAGACCTCTCGGTGGTGACCCGCCTGTCCGCGCAGCACGACGAGGACTGACGGCTCCTGCCGCCGCCCCTACAACCCGTACAGCTTTCGGGCGTTCTCTCGGAGTACCAGGCGGGCCAGTTCGGACGCCCGCGCGCGGCTGATCTCTCCGTCTCGCAGCATACCGGTGAGCGCGATGGCCAGTGCCTGCCGTCCCGCGCGCGCCGCGATCCATCCCGATTCCTCCCACCCCAGTTCGTTGCTGTACGGGTAAGCGTCGGTCGCGAACATCACCTTCTCGGGAACGAACTCCAGCCACTGGCGGAGGAACCCGGCTACCGTGGCTGGTTCCAGCACCAGCGTCTCGGCCGAGAAATCCAGGTAAGCGTTGGGCTTGGTCAGTAGCGCGGTGATTTCGCGCGTGAAGGGCCAGCCGCCGTGCACCATCACGAGATTGGTCTTGCGCAGCGCCGGGTCGTTCAACACCGGTTCGAGCAGCAGCGGATTCGCTCCGCCGACATCGAAATATCCGCCCGCGCCGGCCATGGTGTGCAGGTGCACCGCCATGCCCAGCCGCCCGCACTCCGCGGCGATGTAGCGGAACAGGAAGTCCTGCAGCGGTTTGTATTCCGCCTCCGATGGCGGCCCTTTGCGAACGAATTGCGAATAGACATGCTCCGCCGCCGGCCGCTCCACCGCGTCGAATCCCAGCGAGCGCAAATAGGCCGCTTCGAATTTCTCCGCAACCGCGCCGCCCGCTTTGTGCCGTTCGAGGATCGGCGTCACCACGCGGGACAGATACTCGGCCAGCGTCGCAGGTGGGGCCGTCAAGTTCGCTTCGCCAAGGTACCGCTTCAACAACGCGTCCTCCAGGGCGAAAAATGCTGTACGGTCGGGATTGCGCGCCGCCAGTTTCCCGTTATCGAGTGGGAACAGCAGCGCGTCGGCGTACGGTACCCATCGGAAGCGGGGTGGCTGGATGGAAGTGCCCATCCCGACGCGATTCGCCAGCATGGTCTCCACCCCCATCCGGTCGAGCACCCATGCCGGATACGATTCGCCTTTCTCCTCGATGGTGCGGGACTTGGATGCCGAGCCGTAGAGCGTGCGCGTTGCCTCCAGCAAGAGCGGCATGCCAGGGCGCACTCTCACCGGGTCCGATTGCGGCTCCATGTGGTCCACCGGAAGGGCGTCGAACCCGCGATCGGGCGCCTCGCCCGGCGCCACCACGCGCACCGGATGCGCGTGATTGTCGATGGCCCGGATGTCTTGAATTTCCGCGGCCAGTTCCGGATCGGCCGGCGGCGGATGCGAAGCGGAGCACGCGGCGAGCAGCAACGGCAACAGCGGTACCAACCGTCGGTGGCGTTTCATACATTCGAATGGTATCCCGGCCCAGCCTGCCCGGCACCTGTTATCATCTGGAATCATGCGAATTCTGCTCGGGGGACTCATGCTGGTCGCGGCCATACACGCGCAGGATCGATCGCAAGCCCGGTCCATGGTGATCTCCGATGGCGGCATCGTCGCCACCAGTCAGACGCTGGCCTCCCAGGCCGGAGCCCAGATCCTGGCGCGCGGCGGTTCGGCCATGGATGCGGCCATTGCGGCCAATGCCACGCTCGGCGTCGTGGAGCCCGAAAGCTGCGGGATCGGCGGCGACCTGTTTGCCATTTTCTGGGAAGCCAAAACCGGTAAGCTCACCGCCATCAACGCCAGCGGGTGGGCGCCCAAAGCCCTCACCATCGACACGTTGAAAGCCATGGGCCATACCAGCATGCCGCAGGAGGGCATTCAGTCCGTCACCGTGCCAGGGTGCGTGGACGGTTGGGCTAAACTCCACAAGCGTTTTGGCAAGTTGCCGTGGAAAGACGTGTTTCAGCCAGCCATCTATCACGCCGAACACGGATTTCCGGTGACCGAGATCATCAGCGCCGGCTGGAAAGAAGAGCAGAACACGCTCGAGCGCGATCCGAACGCCCGACGCGTCTTCCTGATCGATGGCGCCACTCCGGCCGTCGGACAGATGTTCCGCAATCCCCAGATGGCGTCAGCTTTGCGCCTGATCGCATCCCAAGGCGAGGCCGCGTTCTATCGCGGCGCCATCGCCAAGGCCATTCTAAGAACGAGCGACCGCCTCGGCGGGAAAATGGCGCTGGCCGACCTGGCCGAATTCCAAGCCGAATGGGTGCAGCCGATCTCCACCGAATATCGCGGATGGAAGGTGTACGAGTTGCCGCCCAACGGGCAGGGTATCGCCACCATCCAGATGCTCAACCTCTTTTCGCAATTCCCGATTCCTTCCTGGAAATCGCGCGGCAGCGAAGAGTTGCATACCCAGATCGAGGCGCAGAAGCTGGCCTATCAGGACTTGCGCCGCTACGTGGCGGACATGCGCTTCAGCAAGGTGCCGGTGGACGGCATGATCTCGATGGCCTACGCGCGCGAACGGGCGAAACTCATCGACCCCGAAAAGGCGCGATGCGACGTCTCCCCGGGGGACCCCACCCACATCCACGGCGACACCATTTACCTTTCGGCCGTGGATCGCGACGGCAATATCGTGTCGCTCATCCAGAGCGTGTACCTGCATTTCGGATCGAAGGTGGTGGTGGACGATTACGGCTTCGCGCTTCAGAATCGCGGCGCGCTGTTCGATCTGGACCCGAACCATCCCAACGCGCTGGCGCCCCGCAAACGGCCGTTTCACACCATCATTCCAGGCTTCATGGAAAAGGGCGACACCCACATCGGGTTCGGCATCATGGGCGGCCTGAACCAGGCCCAGGCACACGCTCAATTCGTCTCCAACATCGTGGACCACGGGATGAATATCCAGATGGCGCTGGAGACGCCGCGATTCACCAAGAAGACGTTCGGCGGCTGCGACGTCCTGGTCGAAAACCGCATCGCGCCCGCTGTGTTCCAGGCGCTGACGGCGAAAGGGCACCAGCTTAAAGTAGTCGGCGATTTTTCCAACGAGATGGGCGGCGGGCAGGCCGTGATTCACGATTCCGCCAAGGGTATCAACTACGGCGCGTCCGACCCGCGCAAAGACGGCGCGGCCGTGCCCGAACCCGATCCGTACTTCACCACAACCCCAGCCGCGCGCCCGTAGCCGTGGCACCGTCACTCCGGTCTGCCGCGGCGTGCGCCGGCGTTACTCTCCGATTACCGTTACGATGACCTGGCGCTCGCGCGGGCGGTCGTCGAAATCGCAGAGCACGATCTGCTGCCAGGTGCCGGTGCGCACCTTGCCGTCGGCCACCGGGTAACTCCTGGTGGTTCCCATGAGCGCGCTGCGCAGGTGCGAGTAGCCGTTTTCGTCGCCCCACTTCGCGTTGTGCGCGTAGTCGGTGTTCGATGGCGCGATCTTCTCGAGCGCGCGTTTCAGGTCGGACACGCACCCCGGCTCGAATTCGAGCGTGGTGATGCCCAGCGTCGAACCCACCCCGGAGACGTTGACGATGCCTGTCTGTATCCCGCTCGCGGCGACGATGCGCGCCACCTGGCTGGTGATGTCCAGGACGTCGCAGCGGCCGCGCGTCGAAACCGTGACTTCCTTCTGGATCGCAGCCATTTCTACTTGCCGAAACTGGCCTCAAACCCGGCAATTTTGCCGAGCCGCCGTCGGTGCCGTTCGGCGCCGGAAAACTGCGCCTGGATGTAGTCGCGCACAAGGTCCGCCGCCAGTTCCGGTCCCACTACCCGCGCGCCGAGGCACAGGATGTTGACATCGTCGTCCTCCACGCACTGGCGGGCCGAGAAGCTGTCATGGCAGGTGGCCGCACGAATGCCGCGGAATTTGTTGGCCGCCACACACGCTCCGGCGCCCGAACCGCACAGCAGCACGGCACGCGCGGCGCGGCCGGACAGGACGGCATCGGCAACCGCTTTGGCGTAATCCGGATAATCGACGGGATCGGTGGAATCGGTGCCCAGGTCGATTGCCTCGTGCCCCAGTTTCCGAAGTTCGTCCATCACTCGCGCCTTCAGCGCAAAGCCCGCGTGATCGCTGGCAACCGCTACGTTCATAGCCACGATGATACCAGGGGCGGCCCCGCACATCCTGTGTGAATGGATGCAACCTTGCGGCACCCCGGTGGAAGTGGTACTCGTTCAAGAGTGCGACTACTTCTCGGCCTGGTTGCGCTCACGGCAGGCGCGTATCAGGCGGCATCCCCGACGGCACCCCACATCGTCCAGGCTCCCGCGCCGGCCGTCATCCGCGACATGTCCCACGACAGCCAGGTTCTGAGCGGCACGCGCACCTACCGCGCCATCCTTCCCCCCGCGTATTCGGCATCGCAGAAGCGCTATCCGGTGATCTACTGGCTGCACGGCTACGAGCAGGGCGACGAACAGCGGGAGGCCATCATCGCCGCTTACGTAGCGACGCACGATGTGATTGCCATCAATGCCGGTCCCATCGAGACCACCGGCGAATATCCACTCTATTTTCCGGAACTCGTCGATGAGGTGGATCATCACCTGCGCACCCTGGCCAACCGCGACCAGCGCGCCGTTTCGGGGTTCTCGTCGGGCGGCTTCCTGGCGCTCTGGATCGGCGGCAAGTTTCCCGACCTGGTGTCGAGCGCGTCCAGTTTCATGGGGAACACCGCGGCGTCGGTGGGCCCTCGGGACCTCGATCTCGAGTACAACCTCGATGACGTTTACGGCAATTACGACGGGGTCCGCACGCGCCTGGTGACCGCCGCCGGCGACTTCCGGCAGTTCTATCACCAGCGCCTGAACTCGATCTGGCTGTTTTCCCGGACAGGGCACGAGACTGAGGCCTTCGACGCCGGCCATGTGGCGGCGAGCGTCGGCAAAACCCTCGACTTCCATATGCAGGCGTTCGCCAACCCGCTGCCCAAACCGGCCGTTTTCTCGCACGCCGACGTGTATCCGAATTTCAGCGTGTGGGGCTGGGAGGTCGTTTCCGACCGCAAACAGCCCGGTTTCACGGTGCTCGAAAACGCCGGACGCTTCGGCTTTCGCTCGGCCGTGCGGGAATGGGTGCCCGGCGGCACGGCCATCCGGCACATCAAGCTCGGCATCTCCTCGGCGCCGCTTTATCCGCCCGGCTCCGCGCACCCTGTCACCTACATCCGGTTGAGCGACGGCAATGTGCGGCGCACAACTTTGAGAGCGGACGCCCGCGGCCGCCTCAATTTCGACCTCGATGGCGATGCCTACGAGGTGGGGGTATCGGCCGAGCCGGTCGTGACCATGATCGGCTGCGAAGCGGCCGACGCGGCATGGGCCACGGCCGGAGCGCCGCTCAAGCTGCGGGTGAAGTTCCTCAATAAGGGACAGGCGCGTTCCGGAACCACCACCATCCAGTGGTCCAGCCCCGATGAGTCCGTTACGTTCGAACCCGCGGCCAGCCGCCTGTTCGGGCTATCCCCGGCCGAATCGGCAGAACTCATCGTCACCGCGAACGTCGCCGACCCGTCGCGCGCCGTGCTGAAGATAACGGCCGCCGAGGGCGCCAACCGAATGTCCTTCGCGCTGCCGCTGTTTCCGCCGGCGCCCCCGGTAAAGGACATGCACATCGCCGATGGCCAGACGCTCGAGGTCTATCAACATGCGGTCCAGACCGCGCAGGTCACCCTGGGCCAGGGAAATCAGGACGGCCAGGCGGCGCCAGGAGAAGGCTTCGCGCTACTCCTTCCCGACGGAGCGGCCATGCGTGCCGCGGAACTGTTCACCAACGACCCCTGCATCATCAATAGCGTGCGCGGCCTGGATTCCTGGGACAGTTACGATCATGCCGGCGTTTCGGCCATTTACTCGCTTCCCATGGTCCGCGCCGACTGCTCGCCGGGTCACATCGTGCATATGCTGGCGCGGGTCCTGGTGCCGCACGCCCCCAACCACCAGGTGCGTTATGCCGCCATCGAGTTCCCGGTGTGGTACCGGCCGGACGAAGCGCCCCGGCAGTAGAGCCCCGGCCTCCCAAAAAATGCGCTTGGGCCTCAACAGACCTACAGTTTTCAGCGTCTCCCGCCGATTCACCCTATGGAATGTCGGAAGATATCATTGCACTCGAACTGATGTTGAATCGCTTCCGCAAGCTGATGAACGAGATCCTGCGCGGCAGCATTCCGCGGACCACGTTCCAGCCGTGGGAGGTGGAAATCCTCCTCGATATGCAGAACTGCGAGATCGAATCGCGCCGGCGCACGGAGATTCTGCGCCAGTATTTGAAAGCGGTGGAAAAGCAATTGGAGACCGGCCCCGGCCCACCCATGAAACTATCGGAATTCCTTCAGCTCAGGATGACGCGGCGGCCTAAGATCGCGTAGTTCCCGCTCAGGACGATGCGGATCGCCTCGGAATAGATACGGTGTTCCTCTTTCAGAATCCGTGCCGATAGGGTCGCCACGGTATCATCGTCCGCCACCGGTACGGCCGCCTGAATCACGATCGGGCCGGCATCCAGCTCTTCGTCCACAAAGTGCACCGTGCATCCGGTGATCTTCACCCCATGATCGAACGCCTGGTGCTGCGCGTCCAGGCCTGGAAAGGCCGGCAGTAGCGACGGGTGGATGTTCAGGATGCGATTGGGGAACTCGCGGATGAAGGCGGCGCTGAGCAGCCGCATGAACCCGGCCAGGCACACGAGATCCACCTTCTCTTTCTTCAGCTCCGCGATCACCATGCGGTCGTAGACTTCCCGGTCGAGGCCCTTGGACGGAAGCAAAACGGCATTCAGCCCGCGCCGTCGGGCCGATTCGAGGCCGCGTGCCTCCGTACGGTTGGAGATCACCACGGCAATCTCGGCGTTGACGGCTCCGGCGGCCACCTGGTCCGCGATCGCCTCGAAATTCGATCCGCGGCCGGACAGCAGAATCCCGAGACGCTTCATCGGTACTCCACGCGTGGATGCCCGCGCTTCCGCGCAACCACACTGCCGATCCGAAACGGCAACTCAGCCATGCCGGAAAGCAACCCCTCGGCGCGTGCCGCCCCGCGCGCCGGTACCGCGAAGATCATGCCGACGCCCAGGTTGAAGGTGCGGCGGAAGTCATCGTCCGGAATGTTGCCGGTGCGCCGCAACACCTCGAAAATCGGCGGAATGCGCCAGGCCGTAGTGTCGATGGCCGCCGTCATATTCTCGGGCAGCATGCGGGGAGTGTTGCCGGTGATGCCGCCGCCGGTGATGTGGGCCGCGCCGTGCAGCAGGCCCGCGTCCAGCAGGGTGCGGATGGGCTTCAGGTAGCTGCGATGGACCACCAGCAGCGCGTCGCCCACCGTGGCGCCCACCTCCGGCAGCAGCGTCTTGGGACCGTAGCCCGCCACTTCGAAGAGCAGTTTCCGCGCCAGCGAGTACCCGTTGGTGTGCAGCCCCGTCGAAGGCAGCGCCAGCAGCACATCGCCCTCGCGCACCCGCCGCGCGGTGAGCAATTGCGTCCGCTCCGCCGCCCCCACGATGAACCCGGCCAGGTCGTATTCCGATTCGGCATACAAGCCCGGCATTTCGGCGGTCTCGCCGCCAATCAGGGCGCACCGATTCCGGCGGCAGCCGCGCGCGATTCCCGAAACCACGGCGGCGGCGACCTCCGCATTCAGTTTGCCTACTGCGAAGTAATCCAGAAAGAACAGCGGTATCGCGCCCTGCACGGCGATATCGTTTACGCAGTGATTTACCAGGTCCTCTCCTACCGTATCGTGCCGGCCGGTAAGAAAAGCGATCTTGAGTTTCGTCCCCACGCCGTCGGCCGAACTGACCAGTACGGGTTTGCGAAAACCGGAGAGTTGGAACGCGGCTCCGAACGATCCGATATCGGTAAGGACACCACTGGTGAACGTCTGGCGGGCGAACTTCCGGATGGCAGAGACGGCGCGGTCGGCTTCATCAATATCCACGCCCGCATCGCGGTAGCGGATCTGCTTGTTGGTCGGCAAATCTCAGTATAAGCGTTCGCGCAAAAACACCCCGACGGGGCCGGGTTCGCGGGCGCCGCCTACGCCGTGAGGCTCTGCGCCTGCACCACCTGGGCGCCGGGGAGGCGGATGCTGAAGCGTGCCCCGCGACCGGGTTCGGACTCCACCCACATGTCGCCGCCGTGCTCGATTACAGTCTGCCGGGTGAGAGCAAGTCCCAGCCCCAGCCCGTTCCTCTTGCCGGCGCTCACGAACGGCTGGAACAGCTTGGCCTTGATCTCCGGCGCAATCCCCGGGCCGTTATCCTTCACCTCCACCAGCACGGAGTCCGAGCCGTTGTCGAGCGCGGCCGAGATTTCGATTTCTCCGCCGCCCGGCATCGCTTCCAGGGCATTGGCCACGAGGTTGACGAACACGCGCTCCATGCGGCTGCGGTCGAGCGGCACCTCCAGATCGGCGCGGATCGACAGGGTGACGGTCACACCCTGCGCCTCCGCCGTGGCGGCCAACGACTCGCACGCCGCCGCGGTGACTTCGCGGAGACGGCACAATTCCGGCGTGCAGGTCTTCCCGCGCGAAACATTCAGCAGATCCTGCAGCAGTTCCTGGATCCTCCGCGACGAACGATAGATGTTGCCCGCCAGGCGCTTGACGTGCGAGGGTGGCAGGTCGGCATCCACCAGCATCTCCGCGCCCCCGTAAATCGCGGCAAGCGGATTGCGCAAGTCGTGCACGATCGACCCGGAGAGCCGCCCGATAGTCGAAATCCGCTCTTGCCGGATCAGGTCTTCGCGCGCCTGACGGATGGACGCGCACATGGCGTTGAAGGTGCGGGCGAGCCGGCCCATCTCGTCTTCGCTTTCGACCTCCACCTCGATGGCATAGTTCTGCCGCGCCACCTCGGCCGCCGCGCGGTCCAGTTGCTTGACCGGCTGCACGATGCGCCGCGCCAGCAGGTATGAGAGCGCGAATCCCACCAGCACCGCCAGGCCCCACAACAGCACGATATTGGTGTACAGCCCGGCAATGCGCCGTTGCGCGCCTTCGAAGGAGCGGAGAATGCAGATTTCGCCCACCGGCCGTCCGGCGATGTCGAGCAGCGGAGTGTTGAGCCGGGCATACTCCACCACGCCGTCGCTCACCCGTTCCGACTTGGGCGCCCTCCGGATATTGGCGACCACCGCATCCCGCGCGCGCGGGCTCAACGTGGAAGCCACCACACCTGTCGGGGTGAGGAACAGGTAATCGCTGTTGGTCCGCTCTTTCATCTCCTGCGCCACCAGGGCATCCATGTGATAGCCCGCTACCAGCACGTTGTGCAGCGCCTGCCCGTGGATCGAGTCCAGATACACGGGCGTGATCGAAATGTGGAACAGTTCGCCGCCGCTGTCGAAGAATCCCGAGGATTGCTCCGGGAACTTCCTGGCGGCCTCCGAAACCACGCTCAATCCCTTTTCGAGCGGAATCGTGGTGACGCCGCCCAACGAAGTGATCACCTGCCCGCGCGGATCGGTCACCAGGAACAGGGCGTTATAGTTCGACACCTTCGACCACAGCTCGCTCGCCGAGTCCTGGATGGTGGCGCGGTCGCCCGTGCTGAAGGCCAGCCGCACTTCCTTCATGGTGCTCATCAACCGGCTCACGGAGGCCAGCAGTTCGGTGCGCGCCTGCAACAACGACGCGTATGCGCTGAAACTGTTTTGCACCTCTCCTTCCAAGCCGTCCCACATGGTCTGGTTGATGTGGTGCAGCAGAATCTGTCCGGTAATGAAGAACACCGCGGTTACGGCTACGGTCGTCGAAAGCAGGATTTTCCAAAGCAGCGAGAGGCGGGAAACCCGCAGCAGCCTCATTTTTGCGCTCCCGGATAGGCGCTGTCGTTGGCCACCGGCGCGTACTCACGGCCGTACTTGTTCAGGTGGGGCGCGGGAGTGTAGCCGGTCTCGGAGATCGAAATCAGCGGCAGGCGCAATCCCCCGTCGGGCACCGTGATCCGGCGCTCCAGAAACCGCAGCACGTCGGGGAGCGACCGCTCATGGAAAATCCGCAACTGGTATTCGCCCGGCGGCACGTTTGCAATGGTGAAGTGTCCCTTGGCATCGGTCGTGGCGTAATAGGGCGTGGGCAGCACCGCAATAATGGCGTTCATCGTCGGATGAATATTGCAGAAGATCCGCATGATACCGGTGTGCCGCAGGACGTAGCTCTTCGACGTTCCCGGCTTGTAGAGCCCGGTATCGAACTGCTGCCCGCTGAAATTCGAAAAAGCGTTGTGATAGATGGGGTCCAGGTTCGGAAATTCCACCGTGCTGCCTACCGGCACCGCCATCACGTGCGGCAGGAAGTGTTTGTCTTTCTGGATCATCCGCTCGCGTTTGGGAACCGGCGTCGCAACCGCGCCGCGGTCCACCGGCTCCAGCCAGAGCACCACCCCCCGATAATCCTTGTTGCGACGCACCGCCGGCTCATGCGAATTGGTGATCTCCACCAGGCCGGAAACGGCGCCTCGCTGCGGTGCGCCGGCCCAGAGTCCACAACTAAAAAAGATAAGCCAGCGCCACATCATAGTGATTGTTCAGCCGAAGCGGCTGTCCGATGAACACGGTTCGCAGTTGCGTGGTTTCCAGGGCGAAAATCACGTTCGGCGCCAGCCGGTAATAGAGATTGCCGCCGAACAGGAGGTTCTTCCCGATCCGGCCGGTGTCGAGTTCGGAATTGGTGTCGTCCTGCTGTCCGGAAAACAAGTGAACATCGAGGCGCGGCAGGGTATGCACGGTGAGCTGCGCCCACCCGCCGCGGCTGCCGACCGGTTCCGGCCGGCCGTAATAAATGCCGAACCCCTGCTGGTATCCTTCGCCGAGCGGGGCGACGTTCTGGCCGTTGTAAAAAGCGCCGCTCAGTTCCAGGCGCCGCCACGGATTGCAGAACCAGTCCATCGAAAAGACCTGCGACGCCACCGAGCGGCCGTTGACGTGGGTCGTGCTGGTGTGAAAACCGGGCGCAAATTCCAATCGCCGCTCGTCATCCAGCTTGTGGAACACCTCGAAACGTCCTTCCAATCCGGGCCTCGCGGCTTCCACCGTTCCCGTGAACGGATTGTCGCCCGGGTATGGACCGAACTCGCGCGTCTGGATCACGCCCAATTGGGCGCGCAGGCCGGTGCTCCGGGTGAATGCAAAATCCTGCTCCACACGCACCTGCGGCAGCCATAGCCAGAGGTTGCCCGCGCCGGTGAGCGGCGAAACTGCCAATTGTGCCAGCGAACTCGGTTCCCGCGGATTAAAGATGGGCTTCTCCATTCCCACCATCAGGCTGCGGGATTTCCAATCGAGCTGGATCGATCCGGTGCGCAGGCGGATTTCCCGGTTGCTCGTTCCGCCCAGAAAGTCCATAAACACGGAGCCATGCACGGTGCCTCCCCAAAAGGTGGAAGGCCCGCGAAATTCAAGGCCGAGGATCGTCTGGCGAAAGGTCGCTCCGGCGCTGCGCACGTCCGGAGGGGAGCCCGTCACCGGATATTCCGCTCCACCCGCCGTCCGTGAATTGGAATACGCGTTGAAGACCGCCATCCCGGCAATCCGAATGGGAAAGCGTTGCGATGCTTCGACCTTCGTTTGTGCCTGCTCGGCGATGCGCTGGTCTTGAATGTCGAGCCTCTCTTCGATGGTTGGAGCGGGCGCGGCTTCCGGCTCGGTGGGTACCGCGCGCGCCGCCGGCTCGCCGCCAGGCAGCGGCTTGGGATTCGTCATCTCCGCACCTTCCAGGCGAGCGCGGAGCGCACGAACTTCGTCGATCAGCACGCGGTTTTCCTGCTCGAGCCGGTCGAGCCGTTCCAGAATGGCGGCAATTTCGGGCTGCGTCTGCGCCCCCAGCCACATCGGCCATAGCACGAGGACCGGGGCAACGAGCCTAGTGACTCTTACCATCGAGAATCTGCTCCAGCTTGCGCCGGACTTGCGCCGGCGAGAAGGGTTTGGGGAAGTAGGCATCCACGCCAAGGAGGGCGATGCGCTCGGGCGTTTCCGGGTCGGTATCGGCGCTGACTACGATGATCGGCGTGGACGACAGGATACGATCTTCGCGGATCTTGCGAATCATTTCAAACCCGTCCATGCGCGGCATGTTGAGATCGGTCACAATGGCCCGCACGGCCGCCCCGGACTTCTGCAGGATGCGCAACGCCTCGGCACCCGATGAAGCCAGCAAAACCGAAACCCCGGGAATGCCGAGCAGCGCGATTTCGAGCATGACCGCGCTGTTTTCCGAGTCCTCCACAATCAGCACCGCCCCAGGATCCCCTGTCACGGATTGGCCCAACGGATGCATCTTGATATTTTCCACTATTGGCCGGGCGATGCATTGTAAAAACTGGGGCATGTACCCTATACGAGGCGAACCTTAACACTCGCTACGGCACGAAACGGTACCCGACACCGTGAACGGTTAGGAAATGACGCGGAGTGTTGGGCTCCGGTTCCAGTTTCTGCCGCAGCTTGACGACGTGCGCGTCCACGGTGCGCGTATTGGGAAAGAACTCGTAGCCCCAGACGGAATTCAGGATCATATCGCGGGTGAGCGGGCGGTCGGGGTTATGTAAGAAATAGCAGAGCAGGTTGTATTCGGCCGGGGTGATCTTCAGTTCTTCTCCCTTGCGCCGGACCAGGCGCCGTTCGAAATCGACCTCGGTATCGGAGAAGTGGACGACTTTGCGGGCGTCGGCCGAGGAGCGGCGCAGCACGGCGCGAATGCGTGCCATCAACTCGCGGGTTCCGAAGGGCTTGACCACGTAGTCGTCGGCGCCGATTTCGAGCAGCAGGACCTTATCGACTTCGTCGCCCACGGCGCTGAGCACAATGATCGGCGTCGGCACTTGGGCCGCGCGCAACTGCTTGCAGATTTCGGTTCCGCTCATCCCGGGCAGACGCAGATCGACCAGGACCAGGTCCGGCTTGAGAGTGACGGCCTTTTCGAATCCGGCCCGCCCGTCGCCCGCCTGCACCGCCCGAAACCCCTCCTGTTCCAGCATCAAACCAATCGTGTCGCGCAGGCTCTCGTCGTCGTCGATGACCAGGATGGTCTGCATTGATACCAGATTCGATTGTATCCGAACCCCGCCACGCGAATTCAGACCAAAGGCGCGGGCCCGGCCGTGGCATTGACCGGCTCGCGGCGGGTGCCGTGGGGGATGTATGCCGGAAGGTAAGATTGTGGTGGATGATCCCCACGCAATCTGACCTGACGCCGGCGGCGCTCGCGCCCAAAGTGCGGCGGATGTTCGATCTATCCGCCGCCAAGATTCGCTCGATTGAAGATACCTGGGCGGCGTCCCAGGGCTCGCCCGTGATCACCGCCGCCGGCCGCTACACCAGCCGCGGATGGACGGAGTGGACGCAGGGCTTTCAGTTTGGCTCGGCGCTCCTCCAGTTCGATGCCACCGGGGAGCGGGAGTTTCTCGAAATCGGGCGGGAAAGAACCGTGTCGCTGATGGCTTCGCACGTGACCCACACGGGAGTCCACGATCACGGCTTCAACAACGTAAGCACCTACGGGAACCTGCTCCGTCTGATGGCGGAGGGGCGCATCCCGGAGAACGATTGGGAGCGGCGCTTTTACGAGATGGCGCTGAAGTGCTCGGGCGCGGTGCAGGCGGCGCGCTGGTCGCGGACGGCTGCCGGCGGCGGCTACATCTATTCGTTCAACGGACCGCACTCCCTGTTTGTGGACACGGTGCGGACCTTGCGGGCGCTGCTGGTGAGCCACCGCCTGGGCCACGTGCTCATGGGCGAGAACGACCGGCGGATTTCGCTGTTGGAGCGCGCCATCGCCCACGCGCGCGCCACGGCGATGTATTCCGTCTACTACGGTGAGGGCCGCGATGCCTTCGACGTGCGCGGCCGCGTGGCGCACGAGAGCATCTTCAACGTCAACGACGGCAACTACCGCTGCCCCAACTCGCAGCAGGGTTACTCGCCGTTCACCACCTGGACGCGCGGGCTGGCCTGGGCGATGTGCGGATTCGCCGAGATGCTGGAGTTCTTCGATACCCTCCCCAACCAGGAAGAGGTGCTGCCGTGGATGGAGCAAGCCGCGCGCGCCACCTGCGATTTCTATATCGAAAACACGCCGCCCGATGGAATCCCGTACTGGGACACCGGGGCGCCGGGCATCACCGGGCACGACCGGCCGATCGATCCCTGGAATACCGCCGAACCGGCGGACAGCTCCGCGGCGGCCATTGCCGCGCAAGGGCTGCTGCGGTTGGGACGCCGGCTCAATGACCAGCGCTACTGGCAGGCGGGCCTGGCCGTGTGCAACGCGCTCTTCGACGAGCCCTATCTGAGCCTCGACCCGGCGCACCAGGGGCTGATTCTCCACTCGGTTTACCATCGGCCGAACGGGTGGGCAGCCGGCGCCGGCGAATCGTCGATGTGGGGCGACTATCACGCCCGGGAGCTCGGCTTGTATCTGCTGCGCGTGGCGGGGGCCGGGCCGTACCTGAAGTTCTGGACTTGACCCGATGCGTGACGGTTGCCATCATGAGGGTTGCGGGCTAACAGAGTTTCCCCTCTCTTTCTACTGCTGCTCAGCCACGCGGTTGGTTTGGCCCAGCCCGATGAGGCGCCCACCCTCACGATTCCGCGGGTATCCCGGGCGCCGAAACTCGAGGATTTTCTCTCCGGCACGCCCCGCGAGGCGGAACTCACCGTCACCGATTTCCGCCAGATGGACCCGGGCGACGGCGCCCCCGTGAGCCAGCCCACCATCGCGTTGCTCTCTTATGACAGCGAGAAACTGTACGTCGCTTTCATCGCCAAAGACGATCCGGCGTTGATCCGCGCGCGCGTCGCCAAGCGCAAGCAAATCCTCACCGACGATCGCATCACCATCAATATCGACACGTTTCACGATCACCGCCATGCGTACTGGTTCGACGTGAACCCTTACGCCATTCAACTTGACGGCATCACCACCGACGGGTACGGCGACGACTTCAGCTGGGAGGGCCTCTGGTACTCGGAGGCCCGCATCACCGGGGACGGCTACGTGGTGCTGATCTCGATTCCGTTCAAGACGCTCCGCTTCCCCGACGCGCCGAAACAGAAGTGGGGCATCATGTTGGGGCGCTTCATCCAGCGCAACAACGAGTTTTCGATGTGGCCCGCGATCACGCGTCGGAGGCTGCCCCAGTTCGTGGCGCAGTTCGGCCATATGGACGGGCTGGAGAATATCTCGCCGGGCCGCAACGTGCAGTTCATGCCGTACGGGCTGCTGTCGAGGTCGCGTTATCTGGACCAGCCGGCGGGCGTGATTCCGCGAATCGCCAGGGAGAACGGCCGCCGCGCCGGACTCGACACCAAGACGGTCATCAAGGACGCGCTCACGCTGGACCTGACGTTGAACCCGGACTTCAGCCAGGTGGAGTCGGACGAGCCGCAGGTGACCGTCAACCAGCGGTACGAGGTGTTCTTTCCGGAGCAGCGGCCGTTCTTCATGGAGAACGCGTCGTACTTCACGACTCCGCAATCGCTGTTCTTTTCGCGCCGCATCGTCGATCCGGAATACGGTGTCCGCCTCACCGGCAAGATCGGACGATGGGCCATCGGCGTGCTCGCGGCCGACGATCGCGCGCCCGGCAAACTGGCGAGGGAGGACGATCCCCTGCATGGCAGCCGCGCTACCGGCACCGTCGTCAGTATGCAGCGGGACTTCCTCACGGATTCGCACCTGCGGTTCTTCGGTACCGATCGCGAATGGGCGTCGGGGTACAACCGCGTGGAGGCGCTCGACACCCGGCTGCATTTCGCGCGCGACTGGTTTTTCGACGGACAGGCGGTCACCTCGCAGACGCGGGCGCCCGACGGCAGAGACTTCTCGGGGAATTCCTATTATGCCAAGCTCAGCCGCACCACTCGCAAGCTGCAATACTACAGCTCCTACACCGACCGGAGCCCCGGCTTCCGCGCCGATCTGGGCTACATTCCGCGCGTCGATATTCGCGAGTTCAAGAACCGTGCCGGCTACAGATTCTGGCGCGAGAACCGGACCCTGATCAACTTCGGACCGGCCGTCGTTGCGCTCGGTAACTGGGACCGCACCGGGCGCGCACAAGACTGGGAGGCGGACCTGGAGTGGAACATGGAGTTCCGCCACCTCACGACCATGACCGTGAGCCGCGGCGAGTGGTTCGAACTCTATCGAGGTTATGGATTTCGCGGCCACACCAACAACTACGTGTTCAACAGCGAATGGTATAAGTGGCTGGCGCTCACCGGAACCCTCGCGCACGGCACCGGTGTGAACTACTACCCGGCCGAGGAGTATCGGCCGTTCCTGGGCAACAGTCAGAAAGCGGACCTGGGAGTGACCCTGCGGCCCACGCCGCGCCTGCGCCTGGACGAGACCTACATCCTCAGCCGTCTCCACGCCCGCAACGGCGCGCCCTCGATCTACACCAACCACATCGCGCGCTCCAAGCTGAATTACCAGCTGACGCGCGAGCTTTCGTTCCGCGCCATTCTCGACTACAATGCAGTGCTGCCCAACGCCTCTCTGGTGAGCCTCGACCGCACCCGCCGCATCGGCGCCGACCTTCTGGTGACCTACCTTCTGCATCCCGGTACGGCGCTCTATGTCGGCTACACCGATATTTACGAGAACCTGCTGCTCGATCCGTCGCGGCCGCCCTATCTGCGGCTCACCGGATTCCCGGACATGAATACAGGGCGGCAGATTTTTGTGAAGCTGAGCTACCTGTTCCGGTTCTGATCGTCCCGGGCGCGGCGCATTTCAACGCGCTACGCTTATCAGAAAGGAGAAGCGCAATGGAGCAAGGGTCTATCGGGCGTCGCGCGTTCGTTTCCTCGGCGGCCGGTCTGTTGATCGCCAGCCCGCAGACAGTGTTCGGCTACCAGGCCAATTCCGCTCTCGAGATCGGCATCGCCGGTTGCGGTGGACGGGGCAACTGGATCGGCAAGCTGTTCCAGGAGCACGTCAACATTCGGATCGTGGCGCTGGCCGACGTGTTGCACGACAATCTCGACAAAACGCGGGAGGCGTTTCATGTGGAACCCTCGCGCGCTTACCACGGGCCCGACGCCGCCAAAGAACTGGCGAACTCCAAACTGGATGCGGTGGTGATCGAGTCGCCCGTGTACTACCACCCCGAGCACGCCATGGCAGCGGTGAACGCGGGCAAGCACGTGTACCTCGCCAAACCGGTGGCGGCGGACGTGCCGGGCTGCAAAACCATCCTGGAGGCCAGCCGCAAGGCCAAGGGAAAGCGCAGCTTCTTCGTCGATCTTCAGACCCGCGCACGGCCGGTCTTTCAGGAGGCGGCAACGCGGGTGCACCGCGGCGATATCGGCGATGTCGCGCTCGCCCAGATCTATTACTATGCCGGCCGCCCGACCGCCGACCGGTCCAAGCCGGGGATGGATCCCGGCGAGGTCCGCATCCGGAACTGGGTCATGGACAAAACGCTCAGCGGCGACATCATCGTGGAGCAGAACATTCACGTCATCGATCTGGCCAACTGGTATCTGAAAGGGCATCCCATCAAAGCTTACGGTACGGGCGGGCGCGTGGACTGGCGCGGCACGCCCTACAACACCGGCGACGTGTGGGACCACTTCGCAGTCACCTACACCTACCCCAACAACGTGCACGCCGATTTCAGCTCGCACCAGTTGACCGGCAGCTTCAGCTCGCTGACCGTGCGCTGTTTCGGCCGCAAGGGCGCGGTGGACGCCAACTACGGCGGCTCGGTGCGGATCACCGGAGAGAACAAGTGGATGGGAACCGAGAAGGACGATACCTTCACCGGCGGGGCCATCACCAACATCAAGGATTTCGTGGCCGGCGTCCAGAGCGGCAAGTACCTGGACAATGCCGAATCGGCGGTGGACTCGACGCTCTCCAGCATTCTGGGGCGCACCGCGGCCTACCACAATCGCGAAGTCACCTGGGACGAACTCTGGAAAAGCACCGATCGGTACGAAGCGCACTTGAAGCTGGACTGGTAACGCTGCCCGCTGCTACGGATCCACCGAAAAACTCGCCCGTAGAGCGGCGCTGACGGCGGTCGGACGGAGCGTCTGCGCATCCACCGGACACCACACCGTGACGGCCTTGGCGAGCAGGGTGCGGTCGCCGGCGCGGAGGATCTCGGTGTGGCGCTCGAACCGCAGGCGCGTCGCGCTGCCTACCCAGGTGCGGGCGATGATCCGGTCGCCGGGCCGCGCCGGCAGCTTGTAATCGATCTCGTGCCGGAGCACGATCCAGAGCAGTTTCTCCTGGTCCGCCGCGGGCGCGGTCGTGGTCCAGTGCGCGACGGCCGCCTCCTGGACCCAGCGCACGTAGGTGACGTTGTTGACGTGCCCCAGTCCATCGATGTCGGATGGTGCAATGGCGATGGCCACTTCGAAGGGAGTCATGGCTTAATCCAGTTTCTTGTGGAACCGCGCCGCCGCCAGGCCCAGCACCGTCGTGCCATACAGGGCCAGGCACAGCATTTGCGGCCATAGGATCGAAATGCCCACCCCCTTGAGAAACAGGCCGCGCACGATCTCGATGAAGTACCGCAGCGGGTTCAGGTAGGAGAGGTACTGGACTGCGGCCGGCATGTTGCGAATCGGGAAGGCGAACCCGCTGAGCATGAACGCGGGCATCGAAAAAAAGAACGAAGACATCATCGCCTGCTGCTGGGTTTGTGAAATGGTGGAGAGCAGCAGCCCCGCGCCGAGCGTCGTCATCAGGAATAGAACCGCGCAGAAAAACAGCAGCAGCACGCTGCCGCGGAACGGGATGCGAAACACCACCAGGGCGATGGTCGAGACCAGCGCCACGTCCAGCAATCCCACCAGCGCAAAGGGCAGGGTCTTGCCGAGCATCAGCTCCAGCGGCCGGATCGGCGTCACCATTAACTGCTCCATGGTGCCGATCTCTTTCTCGCGCACGATGGCCATCGCGGTGAGCATCAGGGTCACCATCATGATGATGTTGGCCACCACGCCCGGCACGAAGTAGTTGCGGCTGTAGAGATCGGGATTGAACCAGACCCGGCTGCGCGCCGTCACCTGCGGCGAAGCGAGATTGACGGGGGCACCCGGGCTTCGCGTCAGCAGGCGCACGCTCTGCTGGTTCGCCAGGGCGCTCGAGGCGAAGTCGGCAATCACCGCGCCGGCGTAGCTCGAAACCAGCGATGCGGTGTTGGAGTTGGTGCCGTCCACCAGCACCTGTACTTCGGTGGGCCGGGCGCGCTGGAGGTCGCGCGCGAATCCGGGCAGCACGCGCACCACGGCCTGGGCCTCCCCGCGGTCGAGCGCCTGCTGCACCTCGTATTCGTTACGGGGCGTCAACACCACGTCGAAGCGGCCCGATCCTTCGAACCGCGCGCGCAGCTCGCGGCTCGCCGGGGTGCGGTCGAGATCCATCCACCCTATGCGGGCGTGGTCCACATCGAGGTTCACCGCGAAGCCGAACACGATGGTCTGCACCATGGGCGGCACGAACAGCAGCACGCGCATGCGGGGTTCGCGCAGCGCCTGGATGAATTCCTTGCGTAGTATGACGAGGATTCGTTCCCACATCGCTCAACTCCCGTGCCGGCTCATGCCAGTTTTCGATTCAGTTTGCGGGTGGCCAGGATAAAGATGATGACCGCGTAGATCGCCAGAAAAAACAGTTGGCCCCACAGCACCCGCAGTCCTACGCCTTTCAGGAAGACGCCCTTCAGGATCGTGACCACGTAGCGCGCGGGCACGATGTAAGTGAACCCTTGAATGACCGTGGGCATGGTGTCGATCGCATAGACGAATCCGGAAAGCAGAAACGCCGGGAGGAACGAGCTGAGAATGCCCATCTGGTACGCCTGAAGCTGCGTCCGGGCGGAGGCCGAAATGAAGATGCCCCAGAACAGCGCGCCGAACAGGAAGACGCACGTCGAAAGCGCCATCAATCCGAGGCTGCCGCGGAACGGCACCTGAAAGATGAACACTCCCACCACTACGGCGATCGCGGCATCGGCCAGGCCCACCAGGAAATAGGCCAGCATCTTGCCGAGAACCATTTCGGCCGGACGAAGCGGCGTGGAGAGGATCTGCTCCATGGTGCCCATCTCCCATTCGCGGGCGATGGTGAGCGAGGTGAGCAGCGCGGCGATGATCTGGAGGATCACTGCGATCAGGCCCGGCACCACGTAGTTCTTGGATTCCAGGGAACTGTTGTACCAGACGCGCAGGCGCGCATCGACCGGCGACACCAGCCGTTCGCCGCCGCGCCGGTTCATGGAGTTGGTGCGGAGTTCGAGCGAGTAGCTGCGGACCAGGTTCTCGGCGTAGCCCAGCGCGATCGAGGCGGTGTTCGAATCGCTGCCGTCGAGCAGCAATTGCACCGGCGCCTCGCGGCCGGCGGCGACATTCGCGGAATAGTCGCGGGGGACCACCACCGCCATCAGGATGCGGTTGCGGTCGATGCCGCGCTCGATGGCAGCGTAATTGTCCACGGCGCCGCGGATATCGAAGTATCGCGATCCCTGAAAGCGGCGGATCAGGTCGCGGCTGGCGGCGGTGCCGTCCCGGTCGTAGACCAGGGTCGGGATGCGGTCCACATCCAGGCTCAGCCCGTATCCGAACAGCACCAGGAACATGATCGGTACCGCCAGAGCCATAGCGAGGCTGCGCGCGTCGCGAGTGATATGGTGGATCTCTTTGACGAAAATGGCTCGGAGCCGGCGATAGCTCATGCGGCTTTGCGCTCCTCCGCTTCAATCATGGCTACAAAGACGTCTTCCATTGACGGCTCGATCGATTCGATACGTTTCATGCTGATGCCGTTGGCCGCGAGCGCCTGCCGGATACGCGGGGATGCGGCCGCCGGATCGTCTACCGTCACATGCAGGCCGCCACCGAACACCGCTACGTCCCGCACACCTGGAACGCCTTCGAGCGCGCGCATCGTGTCCAGCGGATCGGAGGTGTCGAGTTGCAGCAGGCTGTGCGCCGTAAGGCCGCGTTTCAATTCGGCCGGCGTGCCCAGGGCAATCACTTTGCCGCGGTACATCAGCGCCAGGCGGTTGCAATATTCCGCCTCGTCCATGTAGTGGGTACTGACGAAAATCGTGTGGCCGGAATCGGACAGCTCGTGGATCAACTTCCAGAACGCGCCGCGGGCGATGGGGTCCACGCCCGAGGTGGGCTCGTCGAGGAACAGCACCGGCGGATCGTGGAGAATCGCGCAGCCCAGCGCCAGGCGCTGCTTCCACCCTCCGGCCAGCGTTCGTGTGAGCGCCCCGCGCCGCTCCGCCAGGTTGGCCATTTCGAGTACGTACCGTTTGCGCGCGGCCCGCTGGTCGCGCGGGACGCCGTAGATGCCGGTGAAAAAGTCGATGTTCTCTTCGACCGTGAGGTCGTCGTACAGCGAAAACTTCTGCGACATGTAGCCGATGCTCCGGCGGATCTCTTCGGGTTGGCTGGCGACATCGAAGCCGTTCACCGCGCCGCGGCCGGAGGTGGGGGTCAACAGGCCGCACAGCATGCGGATGGTGGTGGACTTGCCCGCGCCATTCGGGCCCAGGAAGCCGAAGATCTCGCCCTTCTGTACCTGGAGCGATACGTGGTCTACCGCCACGAACGCGCCGAATCGCTTCACCATGTCATCGATCTCGACCGCGGTCTCCGTCATGTAACGGCTCCTTCCACTTCCCGAATGGCCGCGATGAATGCGCCTTCGAGAGTGGCGGCATGGGCCTCGCGCTTCATATCGTCCGGCGGGGAGCAGCGGATCAGTTTGCCTTTGTGCATGAGACCCACGCGATTGCAGCGTTCGGCTTCGTCGAGATAGGCCGTGGTCATGAAGATGGTAATGCCGTCCTTCAGCAACTGGTAAAGGATCGCCCAGAAGTCGCGCCGCGAAACCGGGTCGACCCCGTTGGTGGGTTCGTCCAAAAAGAGGATCTGCGGGCGGTGGAGCAGCGTGCACATCAACGCCAGTTTCTGTTTCATGCCTCCCGAAAGGCGGCCGGCGTACCGTTCGCGGAAGGGCTCCATGCGCGTCATGCGCAGCAGTCGGGCGGTGAGGGCCTCGCGCTCGGCGCTGGCGACGCCGAACAGGTCGGCATAGAAGATCATGTTCTCTTCCACGGTCAGGTCCTGATACAAGCCGAACCGTTGGGCCATGTAGCCGATCTGGTCCTTCACCGCCTGCGCCTCGCGGGCGGCATCGTGGCCGGCCACCCGGACGCTCCCTTCAGTGGGTTCCATGAGCCCGCACAGCATGCGCAGGGTGGTGGTCTTTCCGGCGCCGTCCGGACCCACCAGGCCGAAGATTTCGCCCCGGGCGACTGTCAGGTCCAGGTGGTCAACGGCCATCAGCGAGCCGAACCGGCGCGTAAGGCCGCGGGTTTCAATGATGGCGTCCATCACGGCTCCAGCACGATCTCCGCGTCGGCGGGCATGTTGGACTTGAGCTCGTGCCTGGCGTTCTCCACCTCGATCTTGATGCGGTAGACCAGCTTCACGCGCTCCTGCGGCGTCTGGATCTGCTTGGGGGTGAACTCGGCTTCCGAGGAGATGAAGGTGACCCGGCCCTGGTAGGTTTTGCCCGGATAGGAATCGGTGGTGACCTTCGCCGTGGAGCCGAGTTGGATCTTGCCCAGGTCCGTCTCGTTCACGTAGCCCCGCAGCCACGGGTGATCGATATCGCCCACGGTGACAATGGCGGTTCCCGGCGCCACGATTTCTCCCACATCCGCCGACTTGACCAGGACCACTCCGCCCACCGGAGACGACGCGATGGTGTCGGCGAGTTGCGAATCGATCAGCGCGAGCGTGGCCCGGGAACGTTCGATATCGGCGCGCCGCGAGGCGATCTCCTGTTCCCGCCGCTTGATATCGAGCGTGTTGGCCTGGACCATTTTCAGGGACCCGCGCGCCCGCTGCACCTGCCCTTCGGCGGCCTGGATCTGCTCGCGGCGCGGACCGGCCAGCACCAGCGCTTCGCGTTCCCGGTTCTGTTTCAGCATGGCGTCCGCGTTTTCGAAGCGGTTGCGATACTGATCGTGCTGCGAGGCCGAGATGTCATCGTTTTTGAAGAGCGTCTGGGCGCGGTCCCAGTCGCGTTTGGCGCGCTCCATCTCCGATTGCGCACCTTCCACCGCGGCCCGGGCCTGTTGCTTTTCCTCGGGACGCGAGCCGTTTTTCAACTCCGCCAGCCGCGCTTCGCTCGAAACCAGGTCGGCTTCCCGCTGCTCCAGTTCGGCGGCCAGCGACGCCTTGGCCCACTCCACCGCGGTGAGCGATTGGGCCAGCACGGATTGGGCGGCCGCGAGCGCAGCCGACTCGCGGTTGCGCTGCGCCTCCAACTGATCGCGGTCGAGGCGGCCGATCACCTGGCCTTTGGTCACCGGGTCGCCTTCATCCACCGTGCGCTCGATCAGACGGCCTGCCGTCTTGAATGCGATGTTGACTTCCTGGAGTTCGATGTTGCCGGAAACCACGATGCGGTTGGTGGGCCCGTGCGCCGATCCGCGGAATGCGTACACGGCGATCACCGCCGCCGCCAGGAACAGGACCAGAATGATGATTCGCTTCTTCATGAGATGAGTCCTCCCGGATGATTTAGTGCACGAAGCTCCGCACCTTGCCGGTGGCCTGGGCCAGGTCGAGCCGCGCCACGCTGTAGCCGTACAATGCCGCCGTTTGATTGTCGCGGGCGCGCGCCAGGCGGGTTTGCGCGTCGGTCACTTCGAGGCTGTTGGCCACACCCGCTTCGTAACGCCGCCGCGCCTGGGTGAGCTCGTTCTCGGAGAGTTGCAGGCCCTCGCGGGCTACCTTGACCTGGTCTTCGGCGGAGCGTAGGGCGTCGAGGGCCAGCCGCACATCGAGTTCCACCTGCTCCTTCAGGTCGCTGGTCCGAAGTTGCTCGGCGCGGTATTGCGATGCCGATTCCAGGCGCCGGGCATCGCGCCGGCCGCCATCGAACAGCGGCAGACGCACCGAGATGCCGTAGGTCCGCGTCGGCACGGCACTGCCGAAACCGGTCCCGCTGTCGCCATAGTCGCCGAAAGCCATGACGGAGGGCAGCCGTTCGAGTTTCGTGGCACTGGCCGACAGGCGTGCGGTGGATTCCCGCTCGCGCTGGGCCTTGAGGTCGGGCCGCGATGCCTGGGCGAGCGCCTTCGCCTGCTCCACGCTGACGGCATCCACTGAAACATACTGCAGCTTGTCCGTCAGGTCGAGTTCGGTGTCGAGCCGCATTCCCATCACACGAAGCAGGCGCAGGTGGGCTTCGCGGCGGGCGTTCTGCGCCTGGAGCAGACGCTGGCGGTCGTTCGCCAGTTGGACGTTGGCGCGGGTGACCTCGATGCCGGTCCCGGTGCCGGCGGCTTTCTGGTGCTCGGCGAGGGTGACGACGGCTTCCGAGAGCGACACGTTGGCTTGCGCGGTTTCGAGATCCGTATCGGCCTTCAGCGCCGCTAGATACCCGCGGGCCACCTGCGCCGCAACGCGCTCCTCGGTAGCTTCGACATCGGATCGGGCCGCCGTTACGCCCACCTTGGATGACTGGAAGCGGCGGATGGCGCCGAAATCGAACACACTCTGCGAGGCGGTTACACGCGCATCGAGAGTAGTGAACGGGCCGACGAACGTGGGGATCTGAAACCCGGGAATGGGCACCGCGATGGAGATCCCCATGGCGGCGAGGTTGCGGGTGAAGTTCTGCTCCGACACCGCAGCATCGAGGTTCGGCAGCAGGGCGCTGCGGGCCTGCGCGGCGCGCGCCCGGGCCTGCGCCAGCGCCTCCCCGGCGAATTGGATATTGGTGTTCCCCTCCGCCGAAGCAGCCAGTTCCACGGCCCGCTTGAGACTCAGCGGGAGCGGACCGCGCTCGGCGGGCAGGTCGGCGGCGAGCGCCAGGGGCGCGGCCCAAAGCATACAAGCGGCAAGAAGTTTCATCACTGAACCTCGATTTTCGAACCGTGATCGGGCGTGGCGGCCGGCGCGCGGAAACCGCCGATCAGAAAGCGGATGAGATAGTCGATGCGCTGCGCAATCGCCCATTCCCGGTTCGCGACGAACGCCGGATCCGGGGAGGAGCACAGGGTGTGGGCCATGGCGCCGATCATGAAGTGCATCCGCCAGACGAATTCCTCCTGCGGCAGACCCGGCAAGGCCTTCCGCATGGCCGGAAAAAAGCGGGCGATCACCGGCTGAAAATTGCGGTGCACCAACGGAAGCAATTGGCCTTCGGCGTAAATCCGGCCCATCAGCCGGACGAAGCGGGGGCTTTCGCCGGCCGCTCGCGCCATCGGGGCGAAGAACGCGTCGAGCACCTGTTCCAGGGAAGGACCCTGAGGACCGGCGTCGCCCTCGACGCGGTCCAGCATGGCGAGCCGCTCGTTATTCACCGGGCCCGCCTTGCGCATCACCAGGGCATCCAGCAGCTCTTCTTTAGAGCCGAAGTGGTAGTGAATCGCGGCGAGGTTAACTCCCGCCTCACCAATGATCTGGCGCAATGAGATGGCATCGAGGCCATGCTCGCTGAAGAGGCGTTCGGCCGTATCGAGGAGCTTGTCCCGTGTGTCAGTCATGCGATTGATTCAATCAACTGTTTGAATTATACCCGTGCAGTTTTGCGAGTGCAAATACTTTTACCAACACTCGTGTAACTGTTACCCGCCGCTCCGCCGTGCCGCGTGTGACCGGCCCTGCGTCCCGAATTGGCTAGAGTAGGGAAGTGACTCGATTTACTGCGCTGCTGTGGCTCTCGGCCGGCGCGCTCGCCCAGACGGAGTGGCCTTCCTATGGGAACGATCCGGGCGCGATGCGCTACTCCTCGCTCGAACAGATTCGCGCCGATAACGTCGATCGCCTGACGCTTGCGTGGACGTTTCGCACCGGCAAACCGGGGTCGGAGGCGGTGCCCATCGTGGTCGATGGCGTTATGTACGTGACCGCGCCCGATGGGGTGTATGCGCTGGTGCCGGAGACGGGTGAGCTCCTCTGGAAGCACGATGCCGCACCCATGGCCCTGCGAGGTCTTGCGTATTGGAAGGGGTCGAACGGCCTGCATGCGCGAGTGTTCGCCGGCAATGGCCATTTCCTTCTGGCGCTGGACGTGACGACCGGCAAACCCGCTCCGGGATTCGGGGACGAGGGCCGCGTGGATCTGAAGCAGGGCGTGCTCGGCGATCTGAAAGACGGGCGGTACGCTCTGGAGTCTCCTCCCGCCATTGCGGGAAATGTGGTCGTCACGGGGTGCAGCAACGGCGAAGGTTCGCCGAGTGCGGGCGCCTATGGAGACATTCGCGGCTGGGATGCCAGGACCGGCAAATTGCTCTGGACGTTCCACACCGTACCGCGGCCCGGCGAAGCGGGATCCCGCACGTGGCCGGCCGAGGGCTGGAAGAATCGATCGGGTACCAATGTGTGGGGGTTCTTCTCGATCGATGTGAAGCGTGGGATCGTGTATGCGCCGTTGGGTTCGCCCACCGCGGATTTTTACGGCGCCGATCGCGTTGGGGATGACTTGTACGGGAATTCGCTGGTGGCGCTCGATGCCCGGACCGGGCAAATAAAGTGGTACCGCCAACTCGTCCATCACGATCTTTGGGACTATGACCTGGCCGCGCCGCCCGCTCTGTTCGACATCCGGCGCGGCGGCCGTATCATTCCCGCCGTCGCGCAGATCACCAAAATGGGTTTGCTGTTCGTGTTCGACCGCGTGACCGGGGAGCCTGTTTACGGCATGGAGGAGAGGTCCGTCCCGCACTCCGCCGTGCCCGGAGAAGTGACCGCGAAGACGCAGCCGTTTCCCCTGAAGCCCCCGCCGCTCGCCAGGAACACGTTTCGGTTGGAAGACATCTACAATCGCTCGCCCGAACAGGCGCGCTTTTGCAGGGAGTTGTTCGATGAAAACCACATGCGGATCGGCGGCCCCTATACGCCCCTGCCGCTCGAAGGCAACGCCCTGTTTTTCCCGAGCACGCTCGGCGGAGGAAACTGGGGCGGAGTTTCGGTGGACGCTTCGCTCGGCCGGCTGTTCGTCAATGTCATGCACATTGGGCAGTGGGGGCACCTGGAGAAACGCGGTTCGGAGTACGTGCGGACCTCGGCCTACGGCCCCTACGCGCGGTTCTGGAACCGGGAGACGCGAATCCCATGCCAGAATCCGCCCTTCGGAGAACTGGTCGCCGTGGACCTGGCTTCGGGCGAGATCGCGTGGCGATCGGTCCTGGGAAGAATCGAGACCCTGGAGGCGATCGGCGTGCGCCACACCGGCGCGCTCAACCTGGGGGGCAGCATCGCCACCGCCGGCGGCGTCGTGTTGATCGCAGCCTCCAACGACTCGCGCTTCCACGCCTTTGATTCGCGAACGGGCAAACTGCTTTGGGAGGCGAAGCTGGAGGCGAGCGGGCACACCAGCCCGATCACCTACATGGGCCGCGACGGGCGGCAGTATGTGGCGCTGATGGCGGCCGGGGGCGGCGCATTTCTGGGCGGCGGCCTGAGCAATACCCTGGTGGCCTTCGCGCTGCCGGAGGTTCGGCGGAAGCCTCTGCCGTCGTCGGTCACCGCCGCCGTTGCCGCGGCCGCCGCATCCCGGCGCGGAACGCCGCAGGTCGGCGCGTATGTACCGCTCGTGCTTCCGGCCGGAGCCGCGAAGGCCTTGGTCGAGAGAACCTGTGGCACCGGCTGTCATTCGCTGGAAGTCGTGTCCAGCCAGCGGATGAGCGAGAAGGACTGGAATGCGATCGTGCAAAACATGGTCACGCGCGGCGCCCGGGCCTCGGACGCGGAGGTGAAGGCGATCGTGGAGTATCTTGCGAAGACCCTCGGCCGCTAACGGGCGATCGATCGGGCGGCCGCCGCGGGTTTGTGATACTCTGACAGACCGATCGGCACACTTGCGGCATTCCCAGGTGCGATCAGGCCGATATACGAGGGGGGCGTGGTGACAACCAGACGAGCTTGTACAAGGACGGAAAGCGTTACCGGGCTGGCAGGTAGCACGGGCGGGGCGGATCACAACCGTTCGGGCCGCCGAATCCTGCATGCGCTGCTTGGCGCCTTGTTGCTGTTGGCCCCGGGTGCGTTGGTGCCCTATGCCTCCGCGCAGCCCGGACGGGGCGCGGGCCCTCCCCGGCCACCGGGCCAGAACCCCAATGGCATGCATATCTACCTCTGGGCGGGGCTCAAGTCGCACTTGCCCGGGCAGCATGACTACCCGCAGTTTCTGGCGGACTGGAGCAAGATTCTGACCGAACACGGGGCCGTTGTGGATGGCGGTTTGCATCCTCCCGGCAGCGCAGCCCTGGAGCATGCCGATGTCGTCGTAATTTACAAAGGCGACGCCGCCTACCTGAGCGACGACGAAAAGGCGTTACTCGAGACGTACGTCAAGCGGGGCGGCGGCCTGGTCAGCCTGCACGACTCGCTATGCGGGCCGGATCCGGCCTTTTTTGCGACGCTCGTCGGCGGCGCCAAAAAACACGGAGAGGTGAACTACACCCTGGATGCGCCGATCCACTACACGGTCACGGACAAAGCCAACCCCATCATGCAAGACATGTCCGACATCACCATTCTGGATGAGGCCTTCTTCACGATGACGTGGGCGAAAGATCCCGGCATTCACGTGCTTGCCACGGCCCAGATCCCTCCCACTCGCAGCGCCGGCGATCACAAGGGCGAAGTCGTTCCGCAGATCTGGACCTACGAACACGAGCTGCCCGGTGGCCAGCCCGCACGGGCGTTTGTGTGGATGCAGGGCCATACCTACGCCAATTTCGCCAATTACCAGGTGGAGCGGACCCTGCTTCGTGGCATTGCCTGGGCCGGCAAGAAGCCGGTGGATGAGCTGGTAAATTATGTGGCTCCTCCCCCACCGCCCAGAAGGGGAGCATCGTCCGCTAACGCTGCGCGGTAATCGGCCCCTCGTCCATGGCCGCTTGCCGCCCGGGGGAACCGCGTCGCCGCTCACGTGCGCCGCACCAACGGTTCGCCCGCCGGCATCTGTGGCCGGCCGCTCTCGATCATTCTGGCAACCCAATCCGCATGCGGCCGCCCGCAGTTGCGAAGAGCCTGAAGTTCCCGATCGATATCGTACGCGACGCGCCGGATCGTGGGCTTGGAATCGTCGAGCATCAGGTACGAGGCTCGGCGATCGCCATCGTAGGGAAGACCGACGCTGCCGCTGTTGACGATGGTCATTCCCGAAACGGCGCGGATATAGGGCCGATGAATATGCCCATAGACGACGATGGGCCGGCCGAGGGGACGGTAAACCGCTTCCAGTTCGGCATCGCTCGCTTCGGGCGACGGCGACCGCCACCGGTTTTCGGGACTGGCGTGTACCAGCGCCATGGACTCGTGGATCTGCGCCCTCGGCAGGCTGCGCAGCCATGCCAGCCGTTCTTCGCCCAAGGTTTGCCGTGTGGCCGCGGCCATTTCCCGGATGGCGTCCCACAGAATCTGGAGCGTGGGAGACGCACTCGCGAACTGCTCGAACGTCTCGGGTTGTGCGAGCATTTCATCCGTGTTGCCGACGACACCTTGCCAGCGGAGGTCGCGGATCGGATCGACAATCTCCACCGGACTCGAGCCGTTGTCGGCCAGATCGCCACCGTGAAAGACCAGGTCGGGGGAAGTGAGGCGCAAGTCGGCCAGCACTGCCTCAAAGGCAGTTCGATTGCCGTGGATGTCGGAAACAACAGCGATGCGCATGGACAGCCCTCCTGCCAGCTATCGCCATGATGCCATCGATTGGACGTACCTGCCGTTGGCGCCTGGCGCCGCGGGACCGCGCACCGCGCCTCGCTCACTGGCCCGCGCGCCGCGCCTTTGCGATCGACCCCTTGGCGGCCTCGCGCAGCGAATCGAGGATCAACCACGCGGTGGCCGCCAGGTATGCCACCCAAAGCGCGATCAACAGGGGTTCCGAGAGGAGAGGGGCCTTGTTGACCGCCAGGCGCTCCCAAGCGCCGGCGAAGCCCACGGCGCGGAAATCGGCCGCATGAAGGGCCGCGAGCGCCGCATTCGGCTTGTGATGGATCATCCCTGTGTAGTAGGGGATCGCGACGGCGTGCACCGTATAGAGATCGAAGAGCCCGAACAGGATCGCGCCGCCCGCCGCGGCCCCACGGCGGAAACGGCCGAACCCCGCCACGCACAACACCACTTCGGCGGCGACGACCGCATACATGTACCATCCCATCGAACCCGGCAGCCCCTTGCTGAGATAAAGCAGCAGGACGTTATAAAGCTGGCCGATCCAGAATAGCCCGTAGACCGCCAGCAGCCAGCGGACCGCCTCGTTCTTCCATTGCCAGATCAACCCCACCGCCGCCAACGCAGCCAGCACGTAGAAGACGTGATACATCCAACTGCGCACCATCAGGGAACTCCAGCCGCCGAAATACAGGTGCGAGAAGAGAATCGCGTCCACCGCGGTCAGCCAGGGAACCGCCGGTATGCGCCGGATCATCTCGACTACGCCGATGTTGCGCAATATCACCGATTCGCTCAGCCCCGAGAGCGTCCCGGTGGTGACCAGATTGCGCACATACCACCACCCCGCCATGGCGAACGCCGCGGCCGGTGCGATCCACCAGCGGCGCCGCAGGCGCGCCACGGCGGCCGGCGCCGCCGTCAGGAAATAGACCTTGGTAAGGAGCCCGAACCCGAGAAGCACCGGCACGCCGGCACGGGCGGCTCGGAGGATGGCCCAGGTCAAGCCGCTGAACAGTACAACCGCCAGCGCATCGTTTCCGATGCGAGCCACATCCATGGCGAAGCCCGGCATCAGCGCGACGATGGCCGCGCAGCCCAGCGCCACCGGCTCTTCAAACACCTCCCGCGCCACGAAAAAGACCAGGGGGATGGCGACCGACGCCATCAGCCCGCTGAGCCAACGCAGGACCACGACCTGAGTGGCCAGGGCTGCGCCGCTCATCAACCGCAGGACCGGGGCGAGCATCCAATAGTAAAGCGGCGGCTGCAGCGCCTCATACGTGGTCAGCGCAACGCCATCCTGGCTGCGCCAGGCGGCCGGCATCCGGCGCAGCGCCTGCTCCCGTTGCTGCCGCTCATCCGCACCGAGGCCCCAGAAGGCATCCTGGGTGACCGACGGTGGCGGCAGCGTGCGGAGCTCCCATGGCACGGGCGCCATGCCCAGCGACTCTTCCACGTCGCGCGGCACGGGCCGATCGCGCGACACCAGGAGTTCGCCTTGCGCCGCCATGGCGCGGAGAACCGCAAAGTGGGCCCACTCGTCGTAGCCCTCCCAGAGGGGGAGCATGGCACAGTAGAAGACCACGCGCGCCACAAAACAGGCCCAGATCGCCACAATCCGCCAAGTCACGCGCATGGGAGCCACGATTATCGCACGCCGCTTCCGGCGTTACGTTCCACACGCGCTATGATCGGCTCATGCGCGTTCTTGCGACTCTGGGCCTGGTGTTGACTCTTCCCTCGTTCGCGGCAACCCTTGCCGAGACCCTCGAAGCCCGGATTTCCGGCTTCCAGGGCACGGTTTCGCTCTACGCGAAGAACCTGGATACCGGGCTTACAGTCGGCATCCGCGATACGGACCGGGTGCGCACCGCCAGCACCATCAAGCTGCCCATCATGCTCGCCGTTTTCGATGCGGTTTCGCGCGGACAGGCGAAGTGGACCGAGCCGCTGACGGTCACCGCCGCCCAAAAGGTATCCGGGTCGGGGATCCTCGGCGCGGAGATCTCCGACGGGGTCGAGCTTCCGCTTCGGGACGTGCTGCACCTGATGATCGTGCTCAGCGATAACACCGCCACCAATATGATCCTGGACCGGTTCGGTGCGGACGCGGTGAACGCTTACCTGGACCGCATCGGTATCCGGACCACCCGATCGCTGCGCAAAATTCGCGGCGACGGCACCGAGCTCAAGTCGGCCTCGGGCTGGTCCGCAGCCGGCAGGCTGGCGGAAAATCAGAAATACGGCATCGGCGTGTCCACGCCGCGCGATATGGTGACCATTCTGGAGAAGCTCGAGCGCGGCGAAATCGTCAGCCCCGCGGCCTCCCTGGAAATGATCAGCGTCCTGAAGCGCTGCCAGGACAATCATGGCATTCGCCGCCGCATCACCGACCCGATAGCCAATAAGACCGGCGCCCTGGACGCTTTGCGTTCCGACGTGGGGATCGTCTACACCAAGGGCGGGCGGATCGCGATGGCGATCACCGTGGACGGCATGCCGAAGGTGGACTACTCTCCCGACAATGCCGGGTTGCTCCTGATTGCCGACCTGGCGCAGGCCATTGTGGACGGGCTCGCCCGGAAGTGATGGGAGCCACCGTTTTAGACATCGGCTGCGGCAAACGGAAAATGGAGGCCGGTGCCTTCGGCATCGACATCTCTCCGGATTCGGCGGCGGACGCGGTTTGGGACCTGGACCGCTACCCCTGGCCGCTCGAAGAGGGCCGCTTCAGCCGCATCCACATGTCGCACGTGATCGAGCATCTCGACGATCCCATGCGGGCCATGGAGGAGGTCTACCGGGTGGCGGCGGACGGCGCCGACGTGTTCATTACGACGCCGCATTTCAGCTCGCATAACTCGTACACCGATCCCACCCACAAGCGCCATTTGGCAGCGCGCAGTTTCGAGTACTTCACCGGCCAGGACTTCCCGAGCTTCGCCGGCTCCCCCTTCCGGTTCGACATCGTCGCCGTCGAGCTCACCTTTGGCGGCAATTTCCTGCTGGACAACATGGGCCGGCTACTGGCGCGGGCATCGTTGGCGTGGTACGAGCGGCATGCGGCCTGGGTTTTCCCAGCCCAGGACATCCGCTGCCATCTGCGTGCCCGCAAGCAACTCAGCAGTCTTCCATAGGAAACAAATCGGCCTTGGCCTTCACCGGTTCTCGGGAGGTCTTCACTGACGAATGCGTCGTGCCCACGGCGTTTCCCACGGCGGCGAGGCTTCGCGGGGCGGTGGGTCCCGGCGAAGACGGTTTGCTGGCTCGAACACTGGCGGGCACGCGGTATTCGGCTGCCTCACCCACCATGGCTTGCAGTTGGTTGACGACCGTTCGGGTGGCTTCCGCCTGGGCCGATAACTGCTGGCTGGTGGCGGCGCTCTGTTCGGCCGTCGCGGCGGTCCTCTGCGTCACCTGCTGCATCTGGGCCACGGCCTTCGAGACCTGCTCCATGCCGCGGGATTGCTCCTGGCTGCCGAGATTCACTTCATCCACCAGCGTTTTCACCTTTTCCGCACTTTCGGTGATCGAGCGGAAGCTTTTGGCGACTGCGTCGAGCTTGGTGCGCCCTTCGCTGGACTTGCCGATGGATTCTTCAATCAGCCCCGCAGTGTCCCTGGCTGCCTGGGCGCTCCTTTGTGCCAGGTTCCGGACTTCATCGGCCACCACGGCGAACCCCATGCCCGCCTCTCCGGCGCGCGCGGCCTCCACGGCGGCGTTCAAGGCGAGGATATTGGTCTGAAACGCGATCTCGTCAATCACCTTGATAATCTTCGAGATTTTGCCGCTGGAGGCGTTAATTTCCTGCATCGAGCGAACCATCTGTTCCAGGGTGCGATTGGCCTCGCTCACATACTGAGCCACCTGGTCCATCAACTCGGCGGCGGATTGAGCATTCTCCGCGTTGCGCAGGGTCATGGAAGCGATTTCTTCGCTCGAAGCCGACGTTTCTTCGAGCGAGGCAGCCTGCTGTGAGGCTCCCTGGGCCATGGCCTGACTGGATGCGGACAATTGCCCGGAGGCCCCCGCCACCTGGCTGGCGCCCTGGGACAGTTCCGTGGTCATCTTGCGCAGATTTCGAACCGTACCACGCAGAATGACCGTAACCACCACAGAAACCAGCAGGATCAGCCCCGTCAGCCCGAGGCACAGGGCCTTGCCTGTTGCGGTCTGCTGCGCAAGCAGCGAATCCACGCTTAACAGAAGCATGAGCAGCAGCATGGCGCCAAAACTGGCGGCCAGTTTCTTTCCTAACGAGAGGTTCGATGTCATCTTTCGCCTGCTATCCCTATCGGCTGGCAGCCGCCCGGACTTTAGCGGTGCGGATAGCGGTTCATCGAAAAGGCGTGGACAAAAGCGTTCCCAGGCCGGAATTCCCGGGATAGGGCCTTATGGAAAAGCCACCGGAAATATTTCCGGCTTGGCGGTCTTGCCGTAATAGGAGACTTCGTCAATATACAGCCCGGGCACGGCCTGTCGAGGGGGCGCGAAGAGGATGAGGTTGTCGCCCCGCTCCTCGGCCGAACGTTCCGATTCGCGCACCGTCTGTACCGACAGCCCCCGCAGGAATCCGCTTTGCGCAATGGCCAGGCCGATACCGCGGGCCACCGAACAGTCGTCGGGGTCGTTCATCTGATCCCACGTGCCGGCCCCCAGTTCGCGGAGGAAGCGTTGCCCGCGGGGGTTATGCGGGGAGAGGTCGGCCACCAGCAGGGAACCCATCACCTGGATTCGTAGCACACACCGGCCGGCAAGAGCCCACGCCCCCACCTTGTGCGAATAGTGCATGGACTCGTTGACCAGGGCCTGCTGCTGAAGCACGCAATACAAGCCGGAAGCGGGGGGAATCGCGGGACCGTAGGAAGGTCCGGTGAAGCGGTTGTTCAGATCGAGGACGCCGTCGCCCGGAATGAGGAGCTGGTTGGCCTGGAGCTTGGAAACATGGCCTCCGGCAGCCGGTTTCGGCAGGGCAGTGTAGGAGCTGTCGGGATTGATGGAGCGGTACAGCGTCTGCCCGGCCTGCACGACCAAAGTGGGAATCTCGCGACTATCGATTTTCTTCAGCGCAGCCTCGTAGACGGCCGCCAGGATGGCGGGCCGCTTCACTGTAGGCATCCGAAAGTACCCCCGGGACGATTCTACACGGGCCGCGCGGCAATTCGATTGGCCGCTCCGGAAACCGGTACTAGGCGGTACCGCTACGAAACCGGTCACGATAGCAGGCTCATGTGCCGGGTTGCTCTTCGTGCCGGGTTTGCGGTATCAATGTTATCCCGAGGCATCACCCGATGAATAAAACGCTGCTTGCCGTTTGCGCACTCGCTCTGCCGGCGCTGGCCCAATCCCCGCTCAAGGACGCGCTGGTGAAACACTGGAAGGTGACGACCGATTTCACCCTGAAGGTAGCTGACGCCATGCCGGCCGAAAGTTACAGCTTCCGCCCCGTACCGGAGGAGCTGAGCTTCGGCCAGTTGATGCTCCAGATCGCCGGAGCGAACCTGAACGCCTGCGCGTTGGCCAATGGAACCCCGCGGCCGCCCCTTCCCGCGGATGTGGCCAAAGCGGTCAAGGAGGACAAGCCCGAAGTGGACAAGGCCATGGCCGTGCGGTTTCTGAACGACACCTTCAAATTCTGCAACGACGCCGTGGCTTCCATCACGCCGGAGAAACTGAACGCGGTGGTGGGGACCACCCGCAAGATGACCGGGTTCGAGTGGCTCTGGTCGTACTTCACGCATACCGCCCACCACCGCGGGCAGGCCGAGGTCTACCTTCGCGTAAAGGGAATTGTGCCACCCACATACACGTTTTAGAGCCCCGCACGCAGGGTCCACCGCTGTCACTTTGCAAATTATTTGGCGTAAAACTTTGCACGCTATTTGGCACGGCTGACCCTCCTGGAACTGGGCCGCGCCAGTAGCCGAGAGACGGTTGCGGGATGGACCTTGAACAACCGGGCAGCGTCGGCGGCGGTCTTGTCGCCCTTGGTGATCATCTTTCGAATCTCGGATTGCTGCTGAACGGAGAGCTTCGGGCGGCGACCACCGATGCGTCCTTCCTCGCGGGCGGCATCCAATCCGACCTTGGTACGCTCTCTGAGCATGGTCCGCTCGAACTCGGCGAACGCCCCAACCATCTGCATCATCATTCGCCCTGCCGGTGTGGTAGTGTCGATGGCTTCGGTCAGACTGCGGAATCCAGCCCCGGCTTCCCCGAGCCGCTCCATAAGGGTGAGCACGTCTCGGAGCGAACGAGACAGCCGGTCGAGTTTCCAGACTACGAGCACATCGCCCTTGCGGAGCTGATCCAGCAGCCGGTGAAGTTCCGGCCGGTCCCAGCGTCCGCCGGAAGCTTTCTCACGATAGATGCGCGCGCAACCAGCGGCTTTGAGCGCCGCCACCTGGGCGGCGGTGTCCTGGTCGTCGGTGGAGACTCTGGCGTAGCCGATCTGCATTGCACAAATGTATCGCCAATCGAACCAATAATGCAATACCTTTTTGCAACGCAAGAATCCCAATAAGCCAGTGCTGCTCGATTTGTTGCAAAACCGCTCGTTTGCGCAATCGGCGGATCAGTACGCAACCTGAGTGAGTACCGCTTCGCGGAACACTGGGCGACCAGGCAGGAGTAACTCCGCCACCGCTCTGGCCAGTCTCAGCGTCGGCGACTACACAGCCGGGTGCATGCGTTAACGCTAAGCCGTTACAGCCGGATATCGTCCGTGGACCTTCTCGCCGTCGGCCGCCAATCGATTCAGGACGAGCTTATAATATAGTTAGGCATCTGTTTTTCTTAATTAGATGGACGAAGGCAATGCCGCTCTGAGAGAGTTCCGACAAGTCTATGAAATCATCAGCGTCGACCATTCGCCGCGCGGTCCGGTTTTGGATGCTCGTGGCCTTGCTCGCGGTTACTGCGGCCGCTCCAGCGGCGCTTGCCCAGACAGGACCCGCCGTACCCGCTTTTTCGGCCTTGGACGCGGTGATGCAGCAGGCGCTCGCCCGCTATGGAGTAAAGGGCGGAGCCCTGGCGGTTGCCAAGGATGGCCACCTGCTCTTCGCCCGTGGCTATGGTTTGGCGGATGCCGAAGCGCAGACGCTGGTCCAGCCCGATTCTCTGTTCCGCTTGGGCAGTATCGCCAAGACCCTAACAGCCGCGGCCGTCGTGCGCCTGGTAGAAGACGGCAAACTCGATCTCGAAACGCCCGTGTGGAACATCCTGAGTCAATACTCTCCCTATAACGGGAAGTGGGGAGACAGCCGCCTCCACAACATAACCGTACGTCAACTGCTGCATCACACTGGCGGCTGGGACCGGGACCAGAGCGGCGATCCCATGATCGGCGACCCCACCGCGAATGCGTCAAACGCCACGCACACCAGTTTCCCGCCCTCTCGGGACGCCATGATTCGCTACATGCTGGCACAGCGATTGGATTTCGATCCGGGATCGCGCTTTGCGTACTCCAATTTCGGCTATATGCTCCTGGGACGCGTCATCGAAAAGGTAAGCGGCCAGGCATATGAAGCCTATGTTCGGGAAAAGGTCCTCGATCCGCTTGGGTTAACTCGCATACAGCGCGGCAGCTCGCACCTGGCAGGCCGGTTGTCTGGCGAAGTCAAATACTACGACTACCCTGGCGCGCCAACGGTCAACTCATGTGTCTCCGCGGCACGGGAAAAGCAGCCTGCGCCATATGGGCTTCTGGATATGGATTTGAACGACGCCGACGGCGGGTGGATCGGCTCGGTGATCGATCTCGCCAAATTCGTCTCGATGCTGGATGGCACGCGGCCCCGGGCGCTTTTCAGCCGGCAAGGATTCGCGTCCATGGTGGCGGAGACTCCCCGCAATACCTGGGTGCCGGGTTCGCCCAACTGGTATGGCTTCGGCTTGTTCGTTGTCGCGCAGATGGGCGGGATCACCTGGTCCCACGGCGGTGCCGCGCCGGGCACCAATACGTGGTTCTACCGCTTTGCGAATGGCCTCTGCTATGCGTTCGTTTTTAACGGCGCCACTCAAGATCATGCTTACCCCAACGCTTACACCTCACAGCCGGTCTGGGATGCATTAGCTGCCGCGACAGTCTGGCCGAATGACGATCTGTTCCCGCAATACTACCCGCCGAGGATAGCGCCCGAGGGTGTGGTCAACGCGGCATCCTTCCGGGCGGGAGCGTTGGCCCCAGGATCCTTGGCAACCATTCTGGGCGTCGATCTGGGAGGACAGTCCTCCGACGTGACCGTGGTCGTGAACGACGGCAGCGGCATTGAACGGCCAGTGGAGGTCACTTTCAGCGGGCCCGGCCAGCTGAACGCCGTCCTCTCCGGCGAGTTGATGGCTGGAGACGCCAAGTTTGTGGTGTGGAGGGAAGGGTGGCCGGCCGTGGAGGTTCCACTGCGCCTTGCCGCCATAGGCCCCGGGGTGTTTACTTTGAATCCGGATGGGCTTGTCGCGGCATCGCTGGTTCGAAGCAAGCCGGATCTGACGCAGATCTGGGAACCCGTGTTCCAGGTCGATGCCGACGGAAACATTGGCCCCAAACCGATCGTGTTCGGGGCCGACGGCGATTACCTCTCGCTCGCAATATACGGTACTGGCGTGCGCGGTCGGAGTTCGACGGGGATGGTCACCGTGCACATCGGCGAGTTGATTCTTCCGGTATCCTACGCAGGTCCGCAACTGCAGTACAGAGGATTGGACCAAGTCAATGTTATTCTGCCCAGAACCCTTGCGGGAGCAGGCACGCTCAGTGTTCGAGTACATGTAGACGGATTGACCAGCAACACCGGATCGCTGACGTTCCAGTGAATCCCTGTCGGGCTGGATTCCCCCCGGGACGATTCCTGGCGTCCGTTATCTGGAGCAAAGGCCCATGACACTGTGCGCTTTGGCCGGGAAACAATATTCGCCAATATTCGGTAAACAATCGATCTCCTGAACGCCGCCACGCCGACGGTAGGAAGTGGACGGATAAAAGATCGCCTGGGGCAGCATTTAGGAACGGGCGAGGTTCACTTGCCCGTAAAGCGCCCGACGATGAGAAGTGGCCGACGCCGGATTGATCCACTGTAACGGCGCAGTGGCGAGCGGGAGATCCTGACAGGCGACGGTCCAAAGGTGGCCGTCGCTGATGTCAAAACCGCGCAAGAAAAAGCGCCCACCCAAGCGCGTCCTAGCAGGTTGCTGAAAAAGGGTATTTCGATGCCCGAAAGCACCCAATGTCTCGCTCCGTCAAACGTAGAATCAACAGTTTGCGGCTGTTGGTAAGTGCCATTCTAAGTAGTCCGGGGACTTTTTCAGCAGCCTGCTAGCGCTTCCCGACCTCGAACAATCCAAAGCGGCGGTACTTAACACCCTCACGTCAAAGAGCGGCCAGCGCAGTTATGATCGCGCCATAACCGATTTCGTCGATTGGTACTGCTCAGAACCGCGTCTCGCATTCAACCGTACCGTGGTCCTGCGATACAGGATCTTTCTCGAGCAGAAGATGTATGCGGCGACAACCATCAATCTCCGCCTGGCTGCTGTCCGACGTGTCGCGTTTGAAGCTGCCGATGCCGGACTTCTCAGTCCGGAACTCGCTGCCGGAATCCGACGAGTCAAGGGCGTACGCCGGATCGGAGTTCGCGTTGGAAACTGGCTGACAGCTGAACAGGCGAAACGGCTGCTCGCAGTCGCCGATCGGGGTTCGGTGCGGGACAAGAGGGATTACGCCATGATCGCGATGCTGCTCGGATGCGGACTGCGCCGTGGCGAGTTGCTTGGCCTTCGGGTTGACTCCATCCAGTCGCGCGAGGAGCATTGGGTCATCGCTGACCTCCTGGGCAAAGCTGGGCACATCCGTACCGTCCCAATCCCGTCATGGGTGAAGGTAGCGATCGATGAATGGAAGGGAGCCGGTTGCATCACCGAAGGCTCGCTCTTTCGATCGATCAACAAAACGTGTCGGGTCTGGGGTACAGGCATGACGCCCAAGGTACTGTGGGAGGTCGTCCGAGCCGCCGCCAAGCGTGCCGGAATTGAAAAACTCGCGCCGCATGATCTTCGACGTAGCTGCGCGAGGCTCTGCCATCTTGCCGGTGGCGAACTGGACCAGATCCAATCTCTGCTTGGACACGTCTCGATCCAAACGACGGAACGTTACCTCGGCTGCAAGCAGAAATTGCGTTTTGCCGTCAACGACCGAATGGGCATCGAACCGGACAGTCCGCCGGCTTCGCAGTAGTATCTGCGCTTGATAGGCCGTCACTTCGCGACCAGGGAGGATCTTACCGCCCCAGATACCGAATTCGGGACCGCCCGGCTGGGCCAAAGTACGGGTCAGCGAATTCCCGTCAACTTGGATGCCGAATCGGGTTCGTAACGAGAGATGCTCTGTGGACAGTGTTATCGAGCGCTGAAAGATGTTAATGCGTGAGGCGTCCCGCCGCGACGCCCGGAGGGCGCGCGAACGGCTCGGTACGGCACTGGGGTCTGCGATTTCCATCTGCCGTGTCGTGGTGCCACCGATAGTCAACAGATGTTCATTGCTAAACCCACCTATTCTGTCCGCAACGCCACCGTCGGATCAATGTGCGATGCGCGCCGCGCCGGCAGGTAGCTGGCCAACAGAGCGACGACGAGCACTAACAGCGACACGAACAGAAGCGTTGGAAAATCAGCCGGCGAGATCCCGAAAAGCATGGTCGCGATCAGGCGGCCAACACCCAGTGCACACGGGATTCCGAGGGCTATTCCGGCAAGAGCCAGGGTCAGCGCGTCGCGCAGTATACTCCACCGCACGGCCGCTGGGCCTGCACCGAGGGCCGATCGAATCCCGATTTCCCGCGTACGGCGCTTAACGGTGTACGATGCTAGTCCGTACAAGCCTATCAAGGCCAATAGCAGCGCTAGTACTCCGAAAAAACTGGCAATCATGGCAACGGCGCGATCCCGCGCCAGACTCTGGCTAAGTTCTTGTGCGATTGTCTTAGCGCTCAAAGGGTATTCGTGTCCAAACGATTCGATCTCGTGACCCACAATCCTGGCCATGGCATCGGGAGGTTGGCGAATGCGCAAAAAGACACTCCCTGCTCGGCCCATCCAGGATGTTGAAGATAAGGAATGTAAATGACCGGCTGGCTTCGGTCCCTCAGATCGAAAAGGCGAGCCGTTCTAGCGATCCCTACAATCTCGAGATTCTGAAACTCAGGCATGAAGCCGAAGCGGATAAGCTGGCCGATTGCATTGCCAGTGGGAAAAAGGCGCTCCGCAAGATCGGTGCTGACGACGGCGACAGGCGGATGCCGCTCCCTGTCGGTCCACTCGAAATCACGGCCCACTGCCATAGTGATTCCGAGCGTCCTCAGGAAACCCGGCGACACTACAGCGGCGTAGCTCATGACGCCCGCGTCCGGACTCGATGCCGCTGGCATAGTCGATACCGCATCCTGCCACCCCCTCTGTCCAGGCCCTCTGAAATCGGAATACCCGACAGACAGCACACCCGGTATAGCAGATATCTCATCGATGAGCTGCCGGTGATAACCATTCACGTCCAAGCCACGATAGCCGCCCGGTCTGGGAGAAAGGCTTACCTGCAGGACCCGCCCCTCGAAACCCGGATCAATCGTGCATAAATTCTGAAAGCTCCGCGCCAAAAGTCCGGCGCCGAGCAATAGGACCAGGGAGAGGGCGACTTGCGCCACCATCAGCGCGTTTGCCCACTTCCCTGGTGCTCCCGCCAGGCTGCGTGAATTACTTCGAAGCGCGAACGCGGGGTCTTCGCGAGAGAGCCGCCACGCCGGAGCGAAACCAAAGAGAATGCCAGTTAGGATCGCCACGGCCGCTGTGGCCGAGAGCACGCGCCAATCGGGCCGCAGGTCCAGGGTGATCGGAGTGAGATAACCTTCCGCCATCACCGCGACCAGTAAGCGGGTTCCGAACTGGGCAAACGCAAGTCCCAACACCGCTCCGGAGGTTGATAGCGCTAAGCTCTCTGTGAGGACCTGCCGGGTGACCATCCAGCGGCTCGCGCCGAGAGCAACGCGCACGCTCGTCTCGTGAGTGCGTGCGGCAGCGCGCGCTAGCATCAAATTCGCCAGGTTCACGCAGGCGACTATCAGGATCAGGCCGACAATACCGAGAAGGACATACAGCGGCCGCGTGAATTCGGCGCGAAGTTGGCGAGCGACGCCGGTTGCGACTGGCGCCACATCCAGGGTCATCGAGAAGAACGCCTGCCGCCGCAATCCGGGAGCGTCGGTGGAAACGGTCGCGAGGAGCACCGCCGGCCAGAAGGATTGGAGTTGCGACCGAGCCTGTTCAATTGTGACGCCCTTCTTCAACCGGCCGGTGATGAAGACCCAAAGCTGCGCCCGGTTCTCGGTGCTCCTCATCGGAACCGTCACCTCAGGTTGCTGGCCAGTCGTCATCCCCGAAAACCACTTGCGAGTCACGCCGATAATCGTGTAGCTCTGCTCCTCGATGCGGATCCGTTTTCCTATTACATCGGAGGCTCCGCCAAAGCGACGCTGCCAGAACTCGTATCCAAGTACAGCGACCTGAGATACCGTGCCCCCACGGGCATCGTCGGGCGTAATGAGCCGCCCAATGAGGGGAAGCGTTCCGAGTTCGGTGTAATAGTTACCCGTGACCGAGCTTATGGTGGTCTGCGACAACACGCCGTTGATTTCCGCGTTTGAACTGGATCCGGGACTCCACCCGATTAGGCCGGAAAACACGCGCTGTCCGCGCTCGAGTTCCCTAAACATTGGAGATGAGAAGGGCATCTTGTCGTCCCGACGGACCACTGAGAGCTGGACCAACGTTTCCGGTTGTCTTACGGGAAGCTCACGCAGCAGCAGAGCATTGATCAAACTGAAAATAGCAGTGTTGGCACCGATGCCTAACGCCAGGGAGAGCGTGGCGACGGCGGTGAAGCCGGGACTGTGCCCGAGCACGCGAAAAGTGTACCTGATCGTCGACCAGAAACCAGACATTGCGACCTCATCAGCAAGGACAGAACAACGCCCTTACATTCCCATAGTTCGCTCTGTGGGGCAAGCAGGCCTGTACGGGTCAAATTCGTAGTTGGCCGGTTATTTTGCCCGTTGCTGATTTGTGGCTGCCTCCGGGATCGGTCCTCCCTGACGGCGCAGTGTAGAGTTTCCGTCAAGACTGCCCAATTACCAAGCTCTCACGAGCGGCTTCCGCAACGGCTTTCGTCGCTTGCCGCAACGAATTGATTTCGAGAATCCGCTCCATCTGGGTGAGGAGACGATTCAACAATCGGAAGTTGCCACCTGTCATCCGGATGATCGTCGCGACCGTTTCCGGGTCCCAAGGCTGCTTGGGTAGATTCACTCCGGTGGCACCCAGCCTTGCTCCAGCAGGTGACGAATCTCTCCGGCACCCAGTGGCCGAAACTCATGAACGAATCCAATGCGTGAGTAGAACTGCGCATAGCGCGCGAGACGCTTTTCGATGCCCGGCATCCCGATCAAAACCAAGCCAATACCCCCGTGGTCAAAGATACTCCGCACTTGCTCCAACCCGGCCATTTTGAGCCGGTCCGCTTCGTCCATGACAAGCAATGCAGTAGGATCAGGCGACTTGCTGGCCACTCGCATCGCGCGATTCCGCTGCATAGAAAGCATTCTCGGCGTCGACCGCTTGGACACTTCGGTAACCATCTGGGTTCCGTTTGGGGTCGCGCAGTGTTTCGGCGCGAGGAGGATACTCTAGCTACTTTCTGGCGCAAAATTCGTTTTCTGGTGAGTTCTGACCACCGGCGCGCGGTGTCAGAAACGACGAAAAGCCCGGTGGGCTGAGCGCCGGGCTTTCAAGTAGCTGATTTTGGGGTGCTTCGAAAATTCACTTTTTGCGTTCGCCTAACACCGCTCCAAGGTGGTGGAGATTGTCAGCGATTACGCCTAAGCCAACCCACCGCTTCATTCCACTGTCGCCCCGGTAGATGCATCGCCGAAGACCATGCCGGCGCTTAAGGACACTGATGCGACCCTCGCAACCGGTCCGCCATTTCTGCCCTTGTTTAAACCAGCGCTTCTTTTGTTCGCGCTTCCGCTCCGGGTTTTTTGTGGAGCGATTCGGGATACATACGCGCTTGACACCTCTTTGGTGCGCGGCAGTTTCATTCTTGGCGGAGTAGAATGCAGCATCGCCCGCCAACAAGTGGGGAATGCAGCCCAGTTTTTTCTCATGCGCATCGATGGCTGGAATCACCAACTCTGAGTCACTGGGCCGCTTTTCATACACGGCATAGTCGGTGATGATCTGATTCTCGCCTTCCTGGATTTTGACCATCTTGCCGAACTCGGTTGGCTTACTCGCCTTGCCCTTGCGAATGATCTCAGTCGTAGGCTCGAAGATGCTCACCAGTTTCTCGGAAACGTGGGTGTCACCGCCGAAGATCCGCTGTTTGGCTTGTCGCATCACCTGCTGGACTCGCGGTACGATCCTGTCCAGTTCTTTTCGCAGACCATCGAGAGCCGCTTGCTGCATCACGTCCGCGGAATGTTTTACGCCTTTGGTAATCTCGCGGGAAAATCGTTTGGCTTGCCCGACCACCCGCCCGACTGCAGACAACAGCTTTTCATATCCCCGTTGCAAGCGCTCCCGGTTCGGTCCCCCCTTGGTGCGCGCCACGCGCCCGATTTCCAAAATGCGGAACTTTACGCTCCGGCTCCGATCACGGAGTTTGGCTCCCTGTTGCCCGGCGATCTCTCCGATCCGCTTCATCGCGCGGATCAGGACACGCACGCCATCGCCCAGCAGATTGCTGTCGGTCGGGTAGTGGATGTTCGTTTCCACCACCGTGGTATCCAGGCGCATCTTGCGCCCCTTCACTACTTGGTTTTCTTTGGCGATCTCCACCACTCGTTCATGAATCTTTTCGACCCCTTCCGCTCCCAGCGCCAATCCCCAGCGACCCATGGTCTTGGCATCGGGCGCTTTCGCGGCTCCCACCCGCGTGAAATCGCGATATACCAGATTGGCCCGGACCTCGCGCTCCAACACCTCGTAGCTCCAGTTGCGGATATGTTTCAGTAACAGCAGCCGCAAAACCACTTCAGCCGGCGTGCCCCGCCGGCCGCGGGTGCGGCTCTTCGGGCTGCGTCGAGCCAGAGCCTCGTACACGGCTGAGACCAGATGTTCATCCTCCAGAACCTGGTCGGCATGGGTCATCCACTCCTCTCGCAGGTCGGCTACTTCCTCGGCGATGAGACCGTCGCCGAAGTGACGTTGCTGCCGCCGAGCCTCAATCATGGGAGTTGGTTCCTACCCTTGGCTGGCGTGCGTGATTGTTTTGCCTGCTGCCACTGCTTCCGAAGTCGGTCACGATTCAACTCGGCCAGGGAACAACCGATCTCCCAAAACGCCGCCCACGATAGCTGTGCTTGGCGAGCGATATCGGCATGCTCCGGCGGGACGTACAAAGAACGGCTCTTGCCGCGTTCTCTATAAGTAATGTAGAGATGCGGTCCGTGCAGGCGTTTGGGATCGCGAGCACAGATGCAGTTAGGATTGCCGCAGCGGCGGGAGGTCTCCGACAGGCCACCCTGAACCATGGATTCGGTGGCCTGGAGGAGGCGTTGAATGAGTCGCTGCTTCTTAAGCATAGCTTAATATTAAGATATGCCCGTCTCATTTGAGAGTCAACAGAAAAATGACATCACCCACGAAAAATGTTTTTGGAGGATAACGCGAACCCTGGCTGCCGGCGGTTGTCGCGCGGCGACGCTTTCTGTACGTTCTTGCAGAACTCCGTCGCCGCAGGTACTGGATCGAAAGGGCTTAATGGCTCATTTTTGCGCCGGAAAGTAGCTAAGCTAAGCTAGCGCAACACCTGTTCGCCCTGGCCGTGGGTCTCCATCTGGCGCACCACCATGGCGTAGTAAACTCCCCGGGCGTTCATCAGGTCGGCGTGTGTGCCGCGCTCGATGATGCGTCCGTCCTCCATCAGCAGAATCAGGTCGGCGCGGCGCACGGTCGAAAGCCGGTGCGCGATCACAAATGTGGTGCGCCCGGCGAGCAGGGTCGCCATGGAGGCCTGAATGAGCTGCTCGCTTTCGGTGTCCAGGTTGCTCGTCGCCTCGTCCAGAATAAGGATCTGCGGCGACGCCAGAATCGCACGGGCAATCGCCAGCCGTTGCTGTTGACCGCCGGACAGCTTCACGCCGCGCTCGCCGATGAAGGTTTCATATTGCTCCGGCAGCTTGACGATGAACTCGTGCGCATTGGCCCGCCGCGCGGCGTCTTCCACTGCCTCGTCGGACGCATCGTGTCGCGCGTAGGCGATGTTGTCCCGCACCGATCCGTCGAACAGAAAGACGTCCTGCTGCACGATAGCCAGCAGCCCCCGGTAGGTTTGCAGGCGAAAATCGCGGATGTCGCTGCCGTTCAGCACAATCCGCCCGCGAGTGGGATCGTGGAAACGGGCCGCCAGGTCCGTCACCGTGGTCTTCCCCGCGCCGCTCCGGCCGACCAGCGCCACCACCGACCCGCCCGGCACCGCCACGTTGAAATCGCGCAGCACCGGCCGCCCTTCGCGATATTCGAATTCGATCTCTTCGAAACGCATCTCGTGCACTACCGCCGGCGCGTCGCGCGCATCCGGCCGGTCCGGCTTGTCGTCCTCCATCGCCAGCACTTCGAAGACGCGCTCCATGGCCGCCAGCGAGCGCTGCAGCTCGGAGAACGAATTGACGATGTTCCACACCGGGTTCAGCAGCAGAAAGGTGTACCACTGAAAGGCCATGATGTCGCCGATCGAAGCGCCGCCCCGCACGTACAGAAACCCGCCGTACCAGACGATGGCGACGTTCACCGCGCCCATAAGCAGGTTCCATGAGGTCCAGATGACCATCTCGCGGCGCTGCGCGAACAGCTCCTTGCGCAGGACCGTGTGCCGCGCGCGCAGGTACTCCAGCAGCTCGTGCACTTCGCGCCGGAAGGCCCGCACCACGCGAATTCCGGAAAATGTTTCGCCCACCCGCCCGTCGATCTGCTCGGCGTCCTTGCGGACGGAACGGTAGATCGGCCGGACCCGTTTGGCGAAGATGAAGCTGATGACCATCACGCCGGGGATGATCGCCAGCGCGGCCACGGCCAGGCGCCAGTTCAGCGCCGTCAGCACGCTCACCGCAATGATCAGTCGAATCACCGATACCGAAGGCGAGACGATGGCCAGCTGCATCAGCCCGGTGGTGGTATCGACGTCGCCGGTGAGCCGGGAGAGAATCCCCCCGGTCTTCATGTCCCACAGCTTCGGCAGGGGGAGCCGCAGCAGGCGCTCGTAGAGCGAGCGCCGGAGCACCAGCATCACGCGCGTATTCAGCAGCCGCTGGCGGTAATCGCGGAGCCCGGTGATGAGATTGGATGCCACCACCACGGCGAGAAACAGCATCCCCGCCATGTTGAGGCGGAGAATTCGTGCCCCCGCGGTAAGTCCGGCCCGCAGCAGCACCCGGTCCACCACGAACCGCATGAACAGCGGTTCGATCATTTGCAGCCCGGCGCCCACCAGGGCCAGGGCGAACAGTCCCGCGGCCTGCCAGCGGTAGGGCCGGAGCCAGCGCAGGTATTCGCGAACGTACTGCCGCCGCTTGCCCGGCCCGGCGGCCTGCGCAGCCGGCTTCTGTGTTTCTGCGCCCGCGACGCCGTCGTCAAGCCGCCGGAGTTTGTAGTCCTCGACGAACGTGAGATACCGTTGGCGCGATGAGCGAAGGCGATTCATGAGAGCCGCGGGAGAGGGACAGGTTTATCAGCATATCATTCCCTCCCGGCGGCCCGTCGCGCGCCCCTCCAGGCTCAGCGGGTGGTAACGGTTCCCTTCTCCTGCGCGGCCTTCAGGAGCGTGGGGTAGAATTGCACGAACGTCGTATCGACCGCTCCGTGCTGTTCATGGCACGAATAGCAATTGGCTGTCGGAGGTACCACCTTCGCCGGGGCCGCGCCTTCGTCGAATCCGAAGAACGCCCACTGCTTGGGGAACCGCTTCTCATCTTTGAGGTGAACTTCGATTCCCACGATGCCGGTCTGAAAGTGGCCGTTACGGTTGATGGAGCCGTTGGACTGGGAGCCGCGGACCTCCAGCACCATCACCGTCCGATCGGGCCAACGCCCCGTTGCCAGGAAACGCCGGTACGCCGAAGGCGAAACGAACACGTTGTCGAAGCGCGGCTCGCCCTCGGCAGCCATCGGGCCGTAGGTCATCCCCAGTCCGGAACTGAGGAATACCCATTCCCGATAGTTCGCGGGCATCCGCAGCCGTCCATCGGCGGTATACTGCGGCCCGTCGTCGGCCGGGTTGGTGTCCGCATAGGCGAGGAACGCCAGCATCGCCGCCGCCGCTGCGGCTATGGTTCTCACTGCACGTGTCATCCTTCCCCCCATCTCCACGATTCGATTGCAGCCGGTGTGAAACCGATGCTTCGATCATACTGTCCGCGACACGGCCCATGCTACACTCCCAACATGTCGGAGCTGCGCGACGTTCCCGATGAGAAGCCGCCGTTTCTGGGCACGTGGCGTAGAGTTTACATCGCGATCCTCGTCTACCTCGCAGCGATCATCGCAGCCTCATACCTGTTTACGCGAGCGTATCGATGAGGATGATCGACTGGATCGTTCTGGTCGCCTCCCTGGTTTCGATCGTGGCGTACGGGCTGTACCGCAGCCGCGGCAGCAACACCGTCGATCGCTATCTCCTCGCCGGCAAGACCATGCCCTGGTATGCCATGGGCCTGTCCATCATGGCCACCCAGGCGAGTGCGATCACGTTCATTTCCACCACCGGCCAATCCTACGTGGATGGCATGCGCTTCGTGCAGGCGTATTTCGGGCTGCCCATCGCCATGGTGGTCATCTGCGCCACCGTGGTTCCGGCGTTCCATCGCGCCAAGGTCTACACCGCCTATGAATACCTGGAACAGCGGTTCGACGGCAAGACGCGCACCCTCGCCAGCATCATTTTTCTGATGCAGCGCGGCCTTTCCGCGGGTCTGACGATCTACGCTCCGGCGATCGTGCTTTCCATCATTCTCGGCTGGCCGGAACGCGCCACCACCATGATCATGGGGGCCACGGTGGTAATGTACACGGTGATCGGCGGGATCAAAGCGGTCACCTGGTCCGACGTGCAACAGATGGGCATCATCTGTCTGGGGCTGGTGGCCGCCCTGGTGACGGTGGTGGTGCTCCTGCCCGGCGCGGTTTCCTTTGGGGATGCGGTGTACCTGGCGGGCGCGGCGGGACGGCTGAACGCCGTCACCACCAATTTCGACTGGAACGACCGCTTCAACATCTGGAGCGGGCTGATCGGCAGCACCTTCCTGTTCCTTTCCTACTTCGGGTGCGACCAGTCGCAGGTCCAACGGTATCTGACGGGCCGCTCGATCACCGCGAGCCGCATCAGCCTGCTATTCAATGCGGTGGCCAAGATTCCGATGCAGTTCTTCATCCTGTTCATCGGCGCCATGGTCTTCGTGTTCTACCTCTTTACCCAGCCGCCGGTGCTGTTCCAGCAATCGCAGTTGAGCCGTATCAACGGTACGGCCGCCTTCCAGACGCTGGAAGAGGACTACAACGCCGCCTTCGCGCGGCGCAGGGATTCGGCGCTGGCGCTGGCGGCCGCGCACCGCGCCGGAGATACGGCGGCGGAAAGCCGGCTGGGATCGGAATACCGCGGGGCGCAGAAAGACCTGGACGCTGCCCGCACCCGGGCCGCCACGCTGGTGGAGCGCACGGGCGGGCCGGAGGGCTTTAACGACACCAACTACATCTTTCTGTCGTTCGTCACGCGCTACCTGCCGGCGGGGCTGGTGGGACTGGTCATCGCGGTGGTGTTCGCCGCGACCATGTCGGCCTCGTCGGGCGAGATCAATTCCCTGGCCACGGTGACGGTGGTGGACATCTACAAACGCTACGTCCGGCGCGGCGGCACGGACCGCCACTACCTGGCGGCATCCCGCTGGTCCACCCTGTTCTGGGGCGTCTACGCGGTTGCCTTCGCCGGGTGGGGCAAAAAACCGGATTCCCTCATCGTGGCGGTTAACGTGGTCGGTTCGCTGTTCTATGGCACCCTGCTGGGATGTTTCGTGGTGGCGTTCCTGTTCCGGCGCGTGGGCGGCACGGCGATCTTCACGGCCATGCTGGTGGCCGAAGCAGCGGTGCTGGCGACGTATTTTTTCTCCCGCATCTCCTACCTTTGGTTCAACGTCATCGGCTGTGTGGTGGTGATTGTCACTTCGCTCGCCGTGAGCGCCGCCATTTCCGCCACACCAGCCAGGCGCCGGCGAGAATAGCCGCACCCACCGCGATCATCACCAGGTAGTGATGAATGTCCCTCTCCACCGCCTCCCATCGCTCGCCCAGAAAATAGCCCAGGCCGATAAAGGCCGAGACCCACAGAATCGCGCCGCTGTACGCGTAAAGCGCAAAATGGTGGACGCCCACTTCGCTCATTCCCGCGGCGTATGCCGTCAGGTGGCGCACGCCCGGAACGAAATACCCGAAGGTCAGCCCCCAGTGCCCCACCCGTTCGAACCAGGCATGGGCTTTGTTGACGTGGGCTTCGGTGAGCCGAATGTAACGGCCGTAGCGGTGGATCAGCGCCAGTCCGAACGTCCGGCCCAGCCAATAACTGATGGTGATGCCCGACATGCTGCCCGCCAGCGCCGCGCCAAACGCCAGCGGCAGGACCATGTGCCGCTTATAGACGAGGTATCCGCAAAAGGTGAGCAGGGTCTCGTCGGGCACGGGCAGCCCCACGATTCCGAACAGGAGGAGCACGAAAATGGCGGCGTACCCGTATTGTGTGATCCACCCGAGGACTAACTGTTCCATGTGTGCGGGCCCGCGGCCCGGCGAATGGCCGGCGCTACACCACCAGGCTGGTAATATCCACGGGCGTGCGGTTTCCGCCCACCACCACGATTCCGCTCTCGGTGACATACCGGTGCGCCCGGTCGCGCTCCAGATCAGTTCCGATGGCGGCATCGTCGGGCACCCTGACGTTCTTGTCGAGAATGGCCCGCCGGACGCGGGCACGGCGGCCGATGTCGCAATTGTCGAGGATCACGCAATCCTCCACGACGGCGCCGGAATGTACCCGTACGCCGCGCCCCAGCACCGAGTTCTTCACCATCCCGCCGGACAGAATGCAGCCTCCGGAAACCACGCTGTCGATCGCCTGCCCGCGCCGGTTCTCTTCGTCGAACGTGAATTTCGCCGGCGGGTCCGGATAACTCGTGGTGCGGACCGGCCACGCACGATTGAACAGATTGAGGGCGGGGCTCACCGAGCGCAGGTCCATATTGGCCTCGTAGTAGGCGTCGATGGTGCCCACATCGCGCCAGTACGGCTCGGCGTCGGTGGGTTCGCCCGGGAGACGGTTGGCCTGAAAATCGTAAGCGTAGATTTCGGAGCGCCCGGCCAGGCGGGGCAGAATGTCGCGGCCGAAATCGTGATTGCTCGATTCGTCGGCGGCGTCGTCGTGGAGCAGGCGCAGCAGGGAGCGCGTCGAGAAGACGTAGTTGCCCATCGAGGCATACACCCGCTCCGGATCCCCGGGCCGGGTGGGAGCGTCGGGGTTCTTCTCGTGGAAGGCCAGAATGTGACCGTCCTCGGCGGTCTCGATCACACCGAATTCGGCGGCCTGTTTCCGCGGCACGGGAATCGCGGCGACCGTGACTTCGGCGCTCTTCTGCACGTGAAACTCGATCATGTCGGTGATGTTCATGCGGTAGATATGATCGCCGCCGAAGATTGCCACTACGTGCGGGTCCGACTGCTCCACCAGGTTGATGTTCTGGTAGATCGCGTCGGCCGTCCCCTGGTACCAGGTCTCGCCGGGAGACCGCATTTGCGCCGGCACCGGAATGACGAACTGCGTCTTCAGCAGGCTGCCGAACTGCCATCCTTCGCTGAGATGCTGCAACAGCGACTGACTGCGGAACTGGGTGAGCACGTATACCGAGTAGATCCCCGAATTGATGAAATTGCTCAGGACGAAATCGATGATGCGATACTTTCCTCCGAAGGGAACAGCCGGCTTGGCCCGTTCCCGGGTCAGCGGATAGAGACGCGTTCCTTTACCGCCGGCAAGTACGATACCCAGCACTCGAATGTGCATAGCGTCAACCAAGCACTTATTGTTCCAGGGGTTTGGCGTACTTGCAAGGATAAAATAGGGTCTATGTCGTTTCCATCCGGCTTTCAAACGGCGGCCGTGATCGGGACCGGAATGATGGGGCCCGGCATCGCTCTGACCCTCGCCCTCGGGGGCGTCGAGACTCGCATTGTGAGCCGCAGCGCCGGACGCGCGGCACAGGCGGTGGAAGGGGCGCGGGAACGGGCACGCCTCCTGGCCCGCCACCAGCTGGTTGGTGAGGCGGAGGCCGTAGCCGCTGCCGGGCGCCTGAGTCCTTCGGCGGAACTCGATCGCACCGTCGCCGAATGCGGCCTGGTGATTGAATCCGGCCCCGAGGACCTGGCCTTCAAGCAGGATCTTTTTGCGCGCATGGACACATTGAATGCCGCGGCGGTGCTGGCATCGAATACCTCCGGCCTGAGCATCACGGCCATCGCCTCCCGCTGCGCCAAGCCGGAGCGCGTCGTCACTACCCACTTCTGGAACCCGCCCCACCTGATGCCCCTGGTTGAGATCGTGCGCGGCGAGAAGACCAGCCTGGAGGTGGCGGAGGCCATGCGACGCCTGCTGGCCGGTTGCGGCAAGACGCCGGTCATCGTCAATCGGGACCGCCCCGGCCAGCTTGGCAACCGCCTCCAGATGGCGCTGGTCCGGGAAGCTGCCCACATCATTGCCGAAGGGATTGCCGACGCCGACGCTATCGATACGGTAGTCAAGAACGGATTCGGGCTGCGCATGCCGGCATACGGCATCCTGGAACACATCGACGTGGTGGGATTGGACATGGCCGGCGCGGTGCTCGAGTACGTGGCGCGCGATCTCTTTAGCGAACCGCGTGCGCCCGACCAGGTGCGCGAGATGGTGCGCCGCGGAGATCTCGGCGCGAAGTCCGGCAGGGGGTTCTACGACTGGACCACCAAGAGCGCCGACCAGGTGCGGACGATCCGCGACGAGTTCCTGATCGAAGTGCTGCAATACCGCCGCCGCAGGGCCCAATCCAGTTCCGCCTGACACCCTGAGGCCGGCGCCGGGCGATTCATCCCGTCGCCACCGTCACGGTCAGCTCCGCGTCGGCCACCGTCGGATATCGGGTGAATACGTCCTCCACCTTGCACGTGCGGAACAACTCCCAGACCCGGTCGTTGATGCCGGCCAGCAGCAGACGCCGCGACGTCCGCTCGAACGATACATAAAGACCGATCAGAACGCCCAGGCCGCTGGAATCGACATACCGGACACGGCTCATGTCGACCACCAGGGTCGCCGGGTTATCCGCGCGGACCGAATCCCGAAAAAGAAACGCCGTTTCGGCATTCAGCGCGCCCTCGAGCACCACCACTCTCTCCCCCGGGCACGCGCCGTCGAGCAACTGCAGGTTGAGTTTTTCGAGCGCCATAGCATGAGGAGTGTATCATCGCCTGCCGCCGCGTGCACGGCCCGCCCCTACCGCAGCCCCGCCTTGTGGTTCATCGCCCACTGAAGGTTGTTTCGCGCCAGCGCATCGTTCGGGTTCAGCCGCACCGCCTCCGTTGCGGCCGCGATGCCCTCGTCCCATCGCCCCAGGGAATTGTAGCCGGCGGCCAGATTGTTATAGGCCTCCGCAAAGTCCGGCCGAAGCTCCAGCGCTTTTTTCGCCGCCCGGATGCACTCTTCGTACCGGCCGGTCTGGTATTCCAGGTGCGACACGGTGAGCCATGCCTCCGGAGTCTGCCTTTCCCCGGCGGCCGCTTGCGCCGCCGCCAGTTCCTGTCCGCGCGACGACCGGCTTGCCTGGTATTGCTGGGCCGTCGGGTCCCCGGGAGCCTCTTCGAGCGTACCGCTAACCAGCCGGTCGAGCGCCTGCCAATTGCGCTGGCCGGCATACACCTGCATCAACTGGTAGCGCGCATCCATCAGGCTCCCGTTGAGCCGCACCGCGGTTTCCAGGTGCGTCATGGCTTCCGTGGTGCGCCCCACCGATTTCAGCCACCGCCCGTAGTAAAACTCGGGATCGGCAACACCCGGGGCCAGCGCCAGCGCGCGTTGAAAATGGCCCTCGGCTTCCCCAACGCGCCCGAGCCCTCCGCACGCGATCCCCGTATTGACCTCCAAGGACCAGTAGTTCGGCGTGTAGGTCTTCGCCTGCTCGAAGTACCGCAGCGCGGTCCGATAGTCCCCGCGCGCCATGAAGATCAGCCCGTAGTTCATCAGTCCTCGGCCGTTGTGCGGGCTCTTCAACGTCACGTCACGCCACAGCGTCTCCTCGGTGCGCCAGGTTTCGTTCCGCTGCCGCGTGCCCGCTGTTGCCGCGGCCAGGACCACCAGCGAGAAACCCACCGCCACCGCCGCCGGGATCCTGCGCCACAACGCCAGCCGCAGCCCCCAGCACACCGCCAGCGACAATCCCGCGAACGCGAAGAACATGCGGTGATCGTTGGTCACCTCCGCCAATGGCATCACCGACGTCGGCAGCAGGGCGAACAGGAACCACAGGAGGCCGAACGCCACCGGCCGCCTCTCCCGCGCCCGCGCCGTGTACCAGACGATCGCGATCAGTCCCGCCACTCCCAGGTAGCCGGCCAGCGCCTCCCCGCTGAGCGCGCCCGATACATAGCTCCAATCGGTGTCCGCGCTCAATTCCGTCGGCAGGAAAAACGATTTGAGATAGTGCAGCATCACCCAGGGCTGCGTCAGCCGATAGAGTGAACCGGAAGCTGCGCCGGCGTTGAATGTGGCCGGTGTCATCAGCCGCGTGACCGCCGCCGCCACCGCCGTCACCAGCACCGCGCCCCACGGCAGCGAGGTGCGCCGCCGTTCAAACAACAGCACGTAGGAAAAGAGGATGCACGGGTAGATCAGCGCGGGCGCCTTGGCGAGATACGCCGCCACCGCGGGCAGCAGATAGAGCCCCCACCGCCGCTGCTGCGGGCGCGCCACGTACCACAGCAGGCTCCCCACGATTCCCAGCGTCGCGTACAGATCCCCGCGCTGGATAATGTAGTTCACCGTTTCCGCGTTGGCCGGATGCAGCCCGTAGACGGCCGCGGCCAACAGCGCCACGTACAGATTCGAGGGATGCGGGTCTGCCGCATCCATCAGGCGTTGAAAAAGGAAGAACATCAGCACAAGCTGCGCCGCAAAGCAGAGGAACACCGTCACGTGAAACCACACCGGATCCAGCCCGCCGCCAAGCCAGTAGTCCAGCACCAGCGACAGCGAAACCAAGGGTCGCCAGGTGGCATGATCGGGCATGGTGCTGAACAGCGTGGCGTCCGTGAAGAACCGCGGGACGTTCCGCCAGTCGCGAATGAACGGGTTGTTGACCACCGTGTGGAAGTCGTCGAAATGGAAATCGTTCCGGAAGTGATTGCCATATGCCGCCAGGACCGCCGCCACCATCAGCGAACTGAGGAGCAGCGTCCGGCGGCGGCGCGACGGGTGATTCACGGGCGAGGTTCGCTGGAGTGGCGCGGTGGCCGGTCGCATAGTGGCGTGGCAGTGGCATTGCAATCGCCGCGCCATTGCGCGCAGGCACACTTCCCTTCGCGCCCTACCCGCCCTCGGGCACTCAGTCGTCCTCATCGGCGGCGGGTTCCGCCGGCCGGTCCGCCCCCGTTACCCGGCGCATCTGCAGGCCGGCCATGGTGCTGACGAACCCGGCCTCCATCAGGAACGGAGATAGGAAATGCTCCTGCGCGGCCAGATCGTTGATGGTGCCGATCAACAGGCCGCCGCGGAGCGTCTGGCGCCGGAGGGCCATCTCGGCGAGCCGTGTGGCCAGCGCCCGCGCCGCCGGCGAGCGCTCCGGTTCGTTCTCCGGCAGGAACACCCGGAGCGCGGGATTCTGGCGGCGCAGGTACGCGGCCAGCCTCCCATTCACCAGCACCACCCCCGCTCCCGCCGCCCGCGCCAGTGTGTGTCCCGGATCGCCTTCTTCCCGCGGCCACGGCAGGATCGCCCCGTAGGGATTGGCGGGATCGGCGGCTGCCAGATGCACCACCTCGGCACGATCCGCATTGGTGCGCACGCTGCGCAACATATCCACCGCCGAGCTCATCGCGAACTGCGCCGCGCCCAGGCCCGCCACGAACATGCCGCGCCTTACCCAGCCGCTCTCCTCCATGGTCTTCAGCGCCGGGTACACACTCGGATAGCCGCCCGGGACCTCCTCGGCGAGCGCCGTTTCGCGCATCACGATTCCGTTCCGCACCAGGAGTTGCTGCGCGACCGCGGCGCTCCATTCCGCGGCCGTCGTGGCCTGCACCATACGCTGTTCCACCAGCGACCAGCGCCCCTGGCCGGGATGATCTCCCCCCGTGCGCGCCCGCAGACGGCGCAGGAATTCGGCCGACCCCGGCGGACCGTCGGCCGAGGTGCCCCGCGCGTGCCGCGATTCCTTCGCGTGCCGCAGGTTGCGCAACGGGAAAAACGTATCGTTCGTGATCTTCCCGGCCCACACCAGTTCCCACAGCGCGTCCTGGGTTTCCCCGGGATAACCACCGCCGCCCGCCTGGTGCAGCGCGCTGAAGAACGTCGCGCCCTGCCGGCGCAGCGTTTCCACAAGGCCCTGCGCCCGCTCGGACAACGCCGGCTCCGCTCGCAGACTCGCCGGTGGCAGCAGCCGCGGCAGGGCATCCGCCAGGTACAATGCGATGCGGCCATCGTGGTCGCCAATCGCCTCTCGGCCGATCCACACCACCTCGCCGGACGCCAGCAGCGTGTCGAGGTCGCCCGAGCGATAGTCCGCCACGCGGGCGGGCAGGATCTCGCGCTCCAGGTCGCTCAACAGCACGCTCGCCCCTTGCAGCACCCCGATCGCGTCCACCAGCGCATCCAGTCCGCGGCGTGGAACGGTCACCCCCTGCCAGCGGCTGAGCAGCCGCGCGAACGAGTGCTGCGCCGCCGGCTCCACCTCCTTCCGCAGCCTCGCCAGCGTCTTCCGCCGGATCTGCTGGAGCACCTCCGGATCGCACCACTCCCGATGCACGCCCTCGGGCCGAAACTCGCCCTCCAGCAGCTTGCCGTTGGAGTGCATCGCTCGCAGCGCGGGTTCGACCTTCTCCGCCGGAAGACCGAACCGCGCCGCCGCTTCGGCCGTCGTAAACGGCCCATGCGTGCGCGCATACCGGCGCAACAGTTCCGCCAGCGGGCGGTCCACACCTTCCAGAAAAACTTCCGCCAGGCCCGGCGGCAGCGGAATGCCGATCGCATCGCGGTAGCGCGCCGCATATTCCACCGGAATGAAGCGCGGCTCGCCCGCCACCCGGACCGGGATCGCGCGGCGCGCCCCCGCCAGATCGCGAATAGTGTTCGCTACCTCGGCATCCGCGCAACGCGCGCGAATCTCCTCTGCCGACAAATCGCCCAGCTTCAAAAGCAGATCGTGCAATCCGTCGGCATGGCGGGCGTGGTAATCCGGATCGAGCGACTGCAGGTGGCCCTCCACCTCCGCCAGCGCGGCCTTGTCGAGCAGCTCGCGAAGATCGGTGCTGCCCAGGATCTCCTCCAACTGCGACTGGTCGATGGCCAGGGCCTGCGCCCGCCGCTCGGCGAGCGGCGCGTCGCCTTCATAGATGTAGTTGGCAATATAGGAAAACAGCAGCGCCGATGCAAACGGCGAGGGCTTCTGGGAATCCACCGTGGTCACGCGGATGCCGCCCTGTTCGATCTGCCTCAGCACACCCGTGGCGGCCGGCAGATCCAGCAGGTCGCGCACGCATTCGCGGTACGTCTCCAGCAGGATGGGGAATGACGAGTAACGGGACGCCACCGCCAGCAGGTCCGCCGCCCGCTTCCGCTGCTGCCACAGCGGCGCCCGCACCCCGGGCCGGCGCTTGGGCAGCAGCAGTGCCCGCGCCGCCGCTTCGCGAAACTTCGCCGCAAATAGCGATGTGCTCCCCAGTTGCCGCAGCACCAGGTCCTTCAACTCCGCCGCCGAGGGCAGCACCGCTTCCGATTCCAGCGGATCCTCGCTATCGGGCAGCCGCAGCACGAAGCCGTCGTCCGACCACATCGATTCGGCTTCGAGTCCCCGTTCGGCGCGCAGCCTGCCGGTCACCGCCATCGACCAGGGCGCATGCACCCGGCTTCCATAGGGCGAGAGCACGCAGATGCGCCAATCCCCCAGTTCATCGCGGCAGCGCTCGATGACGATATCGAGATCGCTCGGCACGCGCCCCGTGGCGGCCACCTGGTCGTCCAGATAGCGCAGCAGGTTCTCAGCGGCATTGCTGTCGAGGCTGTGGTCCTCCACCAGCCGGGTGAACGCGGCGGCCCGCGGCAGCGCCAGCAGCTCGCGCGTCATGCGGCCGATCTCGCGGCCGAAGTCGGCGGGCCGGCCCGCGCTGTCGCCGTGCCAGAACGGCATCTTTCCGGGCTCCCCGGGAGCCGGCGTGACCACCACCCGATCGTGCGAGATTTCGTCGATCCGCCAGGTGGTGGCGCCGAGAATGATGGTGTCTCCGGTGCGGCTCTCGAACACCATCTCCTCGTCCAGCTCACCCACCCGCGCGCCGCGCGTGGCTCCCGCCAGGAACACCCCGTACAGGCCGCGGTCGGGAATCGTGCCGCCGTTGATCACCGCGACGTGGCGCGCGCCCTGCCGCGACGTGATCTTGTGGCCCACGCGGTCCCAGGTGAGCCGCGGTCGCAATTCCACGAACTCATCGGAAGGATAGCGGCCCGAGAGCATGTCCAGCACCCCTTCGAATACCGGCCGTGTCAGCGCCGCATAGGGCGCCGCGCCGCACACTCGGGCGAACAGCTCATCCACGTCCCAATCGTCCATGGCGACCATGGCCACGATCTGCTGCGCCAGCACATCGAGGGCATTGCGGGGGTAGTGCACCGCCTCTACCTTGCCCTGGTACATCGCCGGCGTGATGGCGGCGCAGGCCACCAGGTCGCCGCGGTACTTCGGAAAAATCACCGCCGTGCTGGTGCCGCCCACATGGTGGCTCGATCGGCCGATCCGCTGCATCCCGCTGGCCACCGAAGGCGGCGCTTCGATTTGCACCACCAGGTCCACCGCTCCCATGTCGATGCCCAGTTCGAGCGACGAGGTCGCCACCAGGCCGCGCAGCGTGCCGAGTTTCAGCCGGTCTTCGATCTCTTTGCGCTGCGGCGCGGCGACGCTCCCGTGATGCGCCCGCACCAGCGTTTCCCCCGCCAGGTCGTTGATGGCGCCCGCGATCCGCTCGGCGAGCCGCCGGTTGTTGACGAAGATCAGGGTAGAGCGGTGGGACCGTACCAGTTCCAGCAGCTTGGGATGGATCGCGCTCCAGATCGACGGCCGCACGTACCTTTGCGATGCCGGCCCGCTGGCCAGTTCCTCGATTGGATCGAGGCGCGCCATGTCCTCCAGCGGCACTTCCACGCACACGTCCAGGCGCTTGGGTTCGCTCGCGTCCACCACCGTCACTGGGCGGTAGCTCGGCGCGGCCGACGATGATGCGAATTCCGACAGAATCTCGTCTTCCACGTTTTCGGCACCCGTCCCCGGCCTGGCCTCCCGCGCGAGGGCGCCACCCAGGAAGTGCCCGATTTCCTCCAGCGGACGCTGCGTGGCCGACAGCCCGATGCGTTGCAGCCGGCGGCCGCAGAGATGCTCCAGCCGTTCGAGCGAGAGCGCCAGGTGCGCGCCGCGCTTGGTGGCGGCAACGGCGTGGATCTCGTCGACGATCACCGTCTCGATCGAGCGCAGCGTCTCGCGCGCCTTCGACGTGAGCAGCAGGTACAACGACTCCGGCGTCGTAATCAGGATGTCGGTCGGATGGCGCGAAAATCGCGAGCGCTCCGCCGGGGGTGTGTCGCCGGTGCGGATCGAAATGGCGGGCTGGTGGATCTCCACGCCTTCCCGTTCCGCCATCTGCGAGATGCCCACCAGCGGCAACCGCAGATTGCGCTCCACGTCGACCGCCAGCGCCTTGATCGGCGAGATATACAGGATGCGGCAGCGCTTCTCTTTGGGCGGGGCCGGCGCGAACATCACCCGGTCGATCGACCACAGAAAAGCCGCCAGCGTTTTCCCGGTGCCGGTGGCCGCCAGCACCAGCGTGGAGTCCCCCCGCGCGATGGCGGGCCAGCCCATCTCCTGCGGCCGCGTCGGCGCCGCGAACACCGCTTCGAACCAGGCGCGAACCGGCGCGTGAAAGTGATTCAGCGCGCTCGCGGCCGGCGCAGGGGTGAAAGGTAGCCCGGTGGAGTTGGTGTCGCTCATGACAGGGCGCCCGAGAGGCACCCGGCGCTCCTCTCTATCCTAACCGAGCCGCCCCCGTGCAACGGTCCTGCGTCAGTCTGTTATAGTCATACCCAAGCTATGTTACGCAAAGCACTGTTCGCAGTTCCAATTCTACTTTCGGTTCCGCTGCTGGTCCGGGCGCAGGCGCCGGAGCGGGTGGACCTGAATGTCATCCACAAGATCAAAAACGCGGAGTTGGGCCGCACTGGCAACAGCCCCAACTCCAAGGCGATGGACCTGGTCTACAACCTCACCGATCGTTACGGTCCGCGCCTTACCAACTCACCGCAGTTCCGCGCCGCGGGCGATTGGGCCGTCGGACAACTCAAAGAATGGGGCCTCAGCAATGTCAACCTGGAAAAGTGGGCGACCCCGGAAAACAACAAGATCCCCAGTTGGCAATACACCCACTACTCCGGCAATATGGTCGAGCCGGCCTGTCAGGCGATCATCGGCGTGCCGGTGGCCTGGACTGCCGGCACCAACGGCCCCGTGACCGGCGAAGCCATGCTGGCCGTCATCCAGGCGCCCGCCGATCTCGATAAGTTCCACGGCAAGCTCAAGGGCAAGATCGTGCTGACGTCTCCGCCGCCCGAACTTCCGTTTCCCACCACCCCGCTGGCCACGCGCTACACGCCCGAGGAACTGGCCGCGATAGCCACCGAGCTCATCCCCACCGGCGGCGCTTTCGGGCGCGGCGGACGCGGCGGGCGCGGCGGCGCCTTTGCGAACATGACCCCCGAGGAGCGGATTTCGTTCATGAAGCGCCAGGCCACCTTCTTCAAGGACGAAGGCGCGCTGATGACGCTCACCGCGACCGCCCGCGGCGAAAGCGGCACGCTGTTCGGCGGCGGTGCGCAGAACCGCATGGATACCGGCAACCTCACGCAGATCTCGATCACCGCCGAGAATTACAACCGCATCGCCCGCCTGCTTCAGCACAACGTGCCGGTCAAGCTCCAGTTCGACGTCAAAACCGAATTCGACACCACCAGGACCGACTCCTTCAACGTCATGGCCGAGATTCCCGGCTCCACCAAGCCGGACGAAGTGGTGATGGTGGGCGGGCATTTCGATTCCTGGCACTATGGCACGGGCGCGACCGACAATGCCGTCGGCAGCGCCATCGCCATGGAAGTCATGCGCATCCTGAAAACCCTGGACCTCAAGATGGACCGCACGGTGCGCATGGCCCTCTGGGGCGGTGAGGAGGAGGGCCTGCTCGGTTCGCGAGCCTACGTGAAGGCCCATTTTGCCGACCCCACCGTGATGAAGCCCACCCCCGAGCACGCCAAAGTCTCGGCCTATTTCAATATCGATAACGGCACCGGCAAGATCCGCGGCATCTACCTTCAGCAGGACGAGATGGCTCGGCCCATCTTCGAGGCCTGGTTCGCCGCGCTCAAAGACCTTACCCCCGGCGTCATCTCGATCCGCGATACCGGCGGCACCGATCACCAGTCGTTCGCCGCTGTAGGCTTGCCGGGTTTCCAGTTCATCCAGGATCCCATGGACTACAACACGCGAACGCATCACTCCAACATGGATACCTTTGACCGCATCCAGGCTGCCGACGTGCAGCAGATGGCCATCGTCGAAGCCGTGTTCGTGTACAACGCCGCCACCCGTCCCGATAAGTTCCCGCGCCTCGATCTTCCCGCGCCGCAACCGGCCGGACGGGGCGGGCGCGGCGGAGCGGGCCGCGGCGGCGAGTAGTCCTCGTCGCCATTGGCCCACGACCGGCGTTACCAATTATGGATAGGGGAGTCATGCAGCCTTGCCGGAGCTCAGCACCACGCCCCGCGGCGACGCGATCAGCATTGCCCGCCTTATACCAGCTCGATTGTGACACGGCGGCCCACCATTGCCGCCGCCCGTTGCAGGCTCGATAGCGTGATGTCGTCGTTTGCACTGAGGAGCCGGTCAACCTGCGTGCGGCTTGTCTTCAGCAGCGTGGCCATTTTGTTCTTCGAGATCTTTTTCTTCTTCATCGCCTCGGCGAGCTGCCAAGCTACTACCTCCTTAACGGCTTGGGCTTGTGCCTCCTCGAAAACGCCCTCCTCTTTGAGAAAGTCATCGATGCTCGATCCCATGTTTTTCTTGCTCATCGCTCCAACTCCTTCTTGCGCTTCCGCGCCAGCGCCAAAGCCTCATCTGGCGTTGCGCGGGTCTTCTTGATGAACCCGTGCAGCGCGACGAGGTGCTCACGGTAAACGCAAAGCAACACGCGCGCGGTGCGCTTCGTAGGCAGGTCCGTCCGAATTTCCCAGAGGCCGCTTCCCATCGCGCGGCACAGCGGCATGCCCACCGGCCACCGCCATTGCGCCCTCAATAGGTCCTTGCCTATCGCCTGCCGTTCCTCTTCGGGCAGCTCCTTCAGCCATTCCCGTACCGGCTCGCTTCCGCGGAAGCTTCGGCACCCTGACCTGCACGCTGACCGCGCCGGCCCGAAGTCCCCTACCGCCCCGCCGGAGGCAGAGGCTCGTAAATCACGAACGCGAACCGCCGCGAATCCGGCGCCCACGAGTTCACATTGATCGTGCCCTGGCCGCCGAAGAACGTGGTCAGCACTTCCATCCGCGGTGGCGCCGCCGGATGGGCGCCCGGCATCGGCATCAGGCGAAGTTGCACCCCCGGTATGCGGTCGTTGTGGCCCGCGGTGCCTTTGGGGAAGGAGAACACCAGCAGCAATTTGCCGTTGGGCGAAGGATGCGGGAACCAGTCTTCCATCTCGTCTTTCGTGATCTGTTGGGCCTTGGCGTCATTCGGGCCCGCGCCATCGGCCGGAATCCGCCACACATCCCACCCGCCCGAGCGGTCGGAGTTGAAGTAAATCCACTTGCCGTCCGGCGAGTAATCCGGACCGTCGTCGTAACCGGTGTTCGAATCGAGCTGCTGGGCTTCCCCGCCCGTCAACGCCACGCGGAAAATGTCGTAGTTGGCCGCGCTGCCGTTCCCTCCCGGATGCTGGTACACATAGGCGAGATACTTGCCGTCCGGCGACCATCCGTGGAAGTAACTGGGAGTGGTGGTGGCGATCGGGCGCGTGTTCGAGCCGTCCGCCTTGGAGACATACACCTGCGATCCGCGCGAGGTCGGGGACGATGCCGAGAATGCGATCATCTTGCCATCGGGCGAGGGAGCGTGGTCGTTATTCAGCCGCAACGAGGGATCGATCGCGATCGGCTCCGGCGTCACCGTCCCGCCGCCCTCCACCGGAATGCGGTAGAGGCGTCCCCCGGAATTGCTCAGCAGGTACTTGCCATCCAGCGACCAGTTGGGCGCTTCAAACACCTGGTCCGCCTCGTAGAGCGTGCGCGTTGACTTGTCCTTCAGATCGAAAATCGAGATTTTGCTCCGGTACCGCTGCGCCGCGCCGCGTCCGCCGCCCGCGGCGAGCGCCTGCACGCTGACATGGGAAAACACCGCCGTCTCGAGCACGTTGGCATCGTGCGAACAGACGCCCAGCCCCACATACACGGGTCCTTCGAGCGTGACCGGGATAGGGCCGGTCGTGGTGAGCGGCTCGCCCGGCTTTCCCGCCAGCATCGTGAAGTTGTTGCCGCGCCGCTCGATCCGCAGGCGCACCGGCCCGCTCAAGTCCGATTTGGCCTCCTGCTTCGATTCGAGCGTCATCGCTCCCGCCGAAGGCCGGTACTGCAGGGAGGTGAGTCCATCGCCGTGCAGCGCCACATCGGCGTACGCCGCTGCGGGATCCAGGCTCTGCCGCACCATCAGCATCGCCTTGCGATGCGCAATGGCGCCGCTGCCGACGAACTGCACGTCCGCTGACAGCGCGACATCGCCCGACATCTTCTTCCACACATAGTGAAACGCGTCGGCCGCGGCCCACACATTGGCGCCGCCTCCCGTGATGCGATACACGCCGCCGGAGAGTTCCACTTTCCCCTTCTGCGGCGTTTCGCCGATATCGCCGTGGTCTTCGAACGGTCCCACCGCTTCCGCCGCCAGAAGCGCGGCCGCGCACAGTCCCAGAAAGCGCGAGATTTTCATTGATCGCATAGGTTCACCGGGTGGCCCAGTATGCGGGATGGCCGACGTATGTTTCGTTTTCGAGGTTGGCCAGCACGATCCGGCGCAGTGCCACGATATCCACCTCACCCTGCTCCTGGTACAACACCTTGCCGCCCGGAGCGATCACCATCGTAAACGGAACGCCCCCATCCCAATTGGCGTCAAACGCAGCCTGCATGGCGTACGTATCATCCGAACCGAATTGCAGGTTGCGGCTCGAGGCATGCTGCTGCATCAGAATCTTCAGCACGCCCGCCTTTTCATCCGGGTAATTGGTCGAGATGGTCACCAGGTCGAAGTCCCGCAGCCGGAACATCCGAAACGTCTCTTCGAGCGCCGGCATTTCGCTGACGCACGGCCCGCACCAAGTTGCCCAGAAGTTGATCAGCAGAACCTTGCCTGTCGGATTGGTCCGCAATTTCTTCAGGCCCTCGGCCGTCACCATTTCCACCTTGACGGGCTCGGCTTCGATGCGCTTCATCTCGGCTTCGCCGGTGGCTATCTTCGACTTCCATTTCGTCGAGCAGCCGAAGGCCGGCGTGTGCTGCACCGCCACGGCTTTGCCTGCCAGCATCGCATCCAGCGCCAGGCGCGCATCCTGGACCTTCACCAGCGATTCGCGCTGCGCGTTATCGATCCGCCCTTCATATTGCAGCTTCCGCGCCTTGTCGAAGATGAAGATGTGCGGCGTTGCCTGCGCTCCGTATGCCCGCGAAACCTCCTGCGTCTCGCCATCGTACAGGTACGGGAAATTGAAGTGCCGGTATTGGGCGCGGATCTTCATCTCGGCCAGGCTGTCGCTTACGTCGGTGTACCCCAACTCCGAGAGATTGACCGCCTTGGGATCGTTCGGATTGATGGCCACAAACCCCACGCCTTTGCCGTGATAGTCCTCCACCAGTTTCTTCATCCGGCCCTCGTACAGTTGGGAGGTCGGACAGTGGTTGCAGATGAACATCACTACCAGGATGGGATCCGGGTAGTCGCTCAGTTTGTGGATTTTGTCATCGATGCCGGGCAGTGCGAAATCGGGCGCCGGCGAGCCAATGGCCAGCGTAGGGTGCTGCTGGTTGACCCGCGGCGTCAGGCGCGGCTCCTGCGCCATCGCCGCCAGCGTGAGCACCAGCGGCCCCGCAATCACGGTCGCGTTGCGAAATCGGTTCTTCATGGCAAATTCCGTTGCACTCTTGAACGAAGCGTATCAGAACTGAAGCCTCCGTGTGGGTTTGCGCCGTGGCGCGCCGGCCGCCGCGCCAGGAGTTATGCTACCTCCGAGGTTAGCCCCGATGAGACACGCCGTTCGCACCCTGCTCTCGATCTTCTCCTTTGCCCTACTTGCTATGGCCGGCGGCAACAACTATCGCAATTTCGATGTCGCCCTCTACAGCCGGGTCTATGAAACCCGCCAGATGAACGACCGCGCCTGGCTCGAAAGCCATTGGGAGGCCGTCTCCAAACACATGAAGGTGGACAAGATCTACCTGGAGACCTCGCGCGACACCATTGTCGTCGATCAAGCCACGCTCGATCAGGCCAAGAAGTTCTTCCTCGCAAAGGGACTGAAAGTTTCCGGCGGCATCACCGCCACCGTGAGCGAGCAGAACCAGTTCGAAACCTACTGCTACGCCAACCCCGAGCACCGCAAAAAAGTAAAGGAAATTGTCGAGTTCACCGCCAGGAATTTCGACGAGTTCATTCTGGACGACTTCTTCTTCACCGACTGCAAGGCCGACACCGAGATCGCCGCCAAGGGCAACCGCTCCTGGACCGAGTTCCGCCTGGCGCAGATGGATGAGGCCGCCCGAAACCTGGTGCTGGGGCCGGCCAAAGCGGTCAATCCCAAGGTCAAGGTCATCATTAAATATCCGAACTGGTACGACCATTTTCAGTACCTGGGCTTCAACCTCGAGACCGAGCCCAAACTCTTCGACAAAATCTACACCGGCACCGAGACCCGCGACCCCAGCGGCAACCAGCACTTGCAGCAATATCACGGCTATTCCATCGTGCGCTACTTCGAAAATCTCAAACCCGGAGGCAACGGCGGCGGATGGGTCGATCAGGGCGGTATGAACCTGCCGAACCGTCTCGAAGAGCAACTCTGGCTCACCCTGTTTGCCAAGGCGCCCGAGATCACCATCTTCAATATTGGCGCCATCTATTCGCCCACGCGTCAGGCCGACGGCACCACCGTGCCCGATTCGCGCACCGCCAAGATCGCCGGCGAAGTCTTCTCGCAGGTCGACGGCTTTCTGGGCAAGCTCGGCAAGCCCATCGGTGTGAAGACCTACAAGCCGTTCCACTCCTTTGGCGAGGACCATCTCCCCAGCTACCTGGGCATGATCGGAATACCCATGGATATCGTCCCGGAGTTCCCAACTGAAGCTAAAACCGTGCTGCTGACCGAACAGGCCCGCTTCGACCCTGAAATCGTCGGCAAGATCCGCAAGCAGCTCACCGATGGCAAGAATGTCATCATCACTTCCGGCCTGCTGAAAGCGCTCCAGGGTAAAGGAATCGAGGACATCGTCGAGCTGGAATCCACCGGCCAGACGGTGTCGGTCCGCGAATTTGCCGGCGGCCGCGGCAGCCGCGCCGCCGCGCTCGAAAACCCGATCCTGCTTCCCAGGATCCGCTATGCGACCAACGATTCCTGGGAAGTGGTGAGCGCCTTCACTTCCCTGAACCGCACCTCCGGCACTCCCGTGCTGCTCTCCGCGAAGTACTCCAAGGGCCTGTTCTATGTGCTGACGATCCCCCAGGGCGAGGGCGACCTCTACTTCTATCCGCAGAGCGCGCTCGCCGCGATCCGCAACGTGGTGGCGCGCGACCTGTACGTGCGGCTGGATGCGCCTGGCATGGTCAGCCTGTTCGTCTACGATAATGACAAGTTCATCGTCGAGTCGTTCCAGGAAAATCCGGTCGAGGCGCGCATCATCACCGATCCGCGCATCACCCGGCTGCACGACCTCGTGACCGGCGTGGAACTGACCGGCCAACCGCAGGCAGCCATGGGCCGCGGCCCCGGCGCCGGCCGCGGCGGGCCCCCCCGTCCCCCGGCGGCAACGGTCTTCGATCTCAAGCTGACACGCGGCACCTATCGCGTCTTCTCCGCCGACTGAGCCCGCCACCCAGCGGCCTCAGCCCCACAATTCGCGTTTCCGCGTCTTGCGCAGGATGCCCCGCAAGACGCGCTCGGTCCAATCCCCGAACGGCCGATCGGTGGTCAGGTACGTCCACGTGGCGCCGCGCTGGGCCGGGTCCAGCCCTTTCGATTGCGCCTCCTCCAGCCGCCCCGCAATCTCCGCGTCGAGCCGCTGCTCCAACTCGCGATACATCGTGTCCACGCGCGTGAGATATTCGTGCAGCGGATCGCGGCCGCCGTACGAGAACCAGTGCACGCCCGCGCGTAATTCCGCCACCCCGGCCAAATGGTCCGACCACAAATCGTCGATCGTGGTCAGTGATACCAGGCGCTCCAGTTCCGGCAGGTCCCCCGTGAGGATCGCCTGACGCCGTTCCTGTATGTGTTGGCGCTGCCCCTCGATCACCGACTCGTATTTGGACAGGAACCGCCGGATCTCGAGATTCTGCCCTTCCACCAGGCGCTGGATGCTCTCGGCATCGTGATGAAGTTTCACATTCTCGATCCCGTGTTGGACCATCAGGTCGTCCTCACGCGAAATGAAAAATCGCGACCGTCCGGGGTCGCCCTGCCTCCCCGAGCGGCCGCGCAGTTGATGATCGATGCGCCGGCTTTCGTGCCGGTTCATGCCGATCACGTAGAGCCCGCCGAGTTCCGCCACTCCCTCGCCCAGCCGGATGTCCACGCCGCGCCCCGCCATGTTGGTGGAAACCGTGACCGCGCCAGGCTCGCCGGCGCGCGAAACGATGGCGGCCTCCTCCTCTTCATTCCGGGCATTCAGCACGAAATGCGGGACCTCGCCCAACGCCACGCTGAGCCGCTCCGATTCCGCCACGCTCGCCGTGCCCACCAGGACGGGCTGTCCCGCCGCATGCACGCGCCGGATCTCTTCCACCACGGCCTGCTCCTTTTCCTGCCGGGTCGCGAACACCAGGTCCGGCTCATCGGCGCGGATCACCGGCCGATGGGTCGGGATCACTTCGACCTCCATCCCGTAGCACGTGCGGAACTCCTCGGCCTGGGTGGCCGCCGTGCCGGTCATGCCGCAAACCTCCGGGTACAACGCCACCAGGTTTTGCAGGGTCATCGAGCCGAGCACCCGCCCCTGCCGCCGGAACGGCACGCCTTCCTTGGCCTCGATGGCCGTGTGCAGCCCCGCCGGCCAGCGCCGGTCCTGCGCGATCCTCCCCTTGAACTGGTCCACCGATTCGATCGCTTCGCCCTTCACCACGTAGTCCACATCGCGACGCAGCAGAAAATGGGCGTGGATGGCGTTGTGCACTGCGGTGTACAGCGGCAGGTTTCGCTCGGCGTAGAGATTGCCGCCGCCCATCGCCCCCTCCACCCGTTGCGCGCCCTCCTCCGCCAGCGCGATATTGCGCCCGTACTCGTCCAGCGTGAAGTGAACGCCGCGCGCGAATCGCCGCACGATCGGGTCCACGCGCCGCGCCAGCACCTCTTCGTCCACCTCGCCGCCGGCCAGGATCAGCGGAATGCGCGCCTCATCGATGAGAATCGAGTCGGCCTCGTCGATCACCGCCGCGTGAAAGGGACGGTGCACCTGCTCTTCGGGCCGCAGCGCGATCTGGTCGCGCAGGTAATCGAATCCCACCTCGTTGGCCGTGGCGTACGTGATATCGCACTCGTACGCCCGCCGCCGTTCCGCCGGCCCCATGCCCTGCTGGATACATCCCACCGAAAACCCCAGCAGGCGGTAGATGCCGCCCATCCACGCCGCGTCGCGTCGCGCCAGGTAGTCGTTGACGGTCATCACGTGGACGCCCCTGCCGGCGCGCGCGTACCAGGCGACAGCCGGTGTACATGCCAGCGTCTTCCCTTCCCCCGTCTGCATTTCCACGATGCGGCCGGCGGCCATGGCCAGCGCCCCCCGAACCTGGACGTCGAACATCTCCAGCCCGATCGCACGGCGCGCCGCCTCCACGACCACGGCGATACTCTCGGCCGCATCGTGGGCCTCGTGAAACCGAAGCCGCAGCGCGCCATCGTCAAGGCCCGCCAATTGCCCGCGCATGACAGGCACGGGCGTTGCGGCCCTTTTCGCGAACGGCCAGCGAAGTTTCCTCATTACTCCTGACGACGCTCCCGCTCAGGCCTTCTTAGCCGCGCAGTAGTCGAACAGCAGTTGCCACTCGGCACGCTGCACCTCCCGCGCCCGGCGCTCCCCGGCGGAGCCCGGCGCCTGCCGTGCGCGTTCGCACAGCTCGATAAACGCCAGCGGATTCCACCGCGGTCCGAAATCCACCCCGAGGGCGGCCGCACGGTCGCGCAGCGCCGGAAAAATCGGATGCTCCCCGACGCGCCCGAACCAGTAGCCGGCATTGCCCGCATCCGGCTCCTGCCGATGCATGATGCCGTGCCAGAAGCTGCCTTCCGCGCTCGCGATGTCCTGCGCCAGCGCGTGCGCTTCATCCAGGCACGAAAAATAGAGGTAGAGCCCGCTGAGCGCCGCTTCGGGCGCGCGCCCCGCCGGAAACAGCCGCGCCGCCGATGCCTGTTTCAGCACCTCCCGTGCGCGATCGGAACTACAGCGTCCCAGGGCCAGCGGCATCAGCCGTTCGCCGTTGCCATCAAGCGCCAGGAGCGCGGAGACTTCTTCGCCATAGGCGTGCGGATCGAAGCACATGCTTCATTATCGATCCCGCTACCATGAAGAAGTGCCTGCCGCACTGGTTCTCTCCGCCGGCGGCCTGTGGGCCGCCTGGGAGGTCGGCGTTTGGAAAGCCCTGCGCACGCATTTCCACCCCGACCTGATCGCCGGCGCTTCGGCCGGGTCGTGGAACGGCTGGGCCATCGCCTCCGGTTGCACCCCCGAGGAGTTGGAACAGCTGTGGCTGGAGCCCCGCACCAGCCGCATCATTCAATTGGGACTGCACCGTTCCGGCGTGCTGCGTCCCGCGGCGCTCTATGAATGCGCCCACGATCTGTTCGACCGCTTCCATCCGCGGATACCCTTCGGGCTCACCGTGGTGGAGGTGCCCGCGCTGCGGTCGAAACTGGTTCGTCAGGACGAAATCACCTGGCGTCACCTGGCCGCGTCCTGCACCATCCCCTTCGGTTTTCCGCCGGTGCGCATCGATGGCCGGAGCTATGTGGATGGAGGGCTGCTCGGCGGATTGCCGTTGTGGGCCGCCGAACAGATGGGCGCCACCTGCGCGGTCGCCCTGAACGTGCTTTCGACCCTGCCGTTTCGTATCGCCCGCCGCGTGCTGTGGCTGCGGCGGCCCAGCCCGGCGCTCCGCGTGATTTGCCTCGAGCCTTCGGTACGGCTCGGATCGCTGCGCCAGGCGCTCGCCTGGTCGGAGGGCAACATCCGGCGCTGGATCGAACTGGGCGAGCGCGACGGGACTCGGGCGGTTACTTCGATTACAATGTAGGGCTATGCCGCTCTATCGAATCTACCGTATGAAGGATTCGCCACGGCAACAGTTCCGCTGGGCTCCGCACGTTTCCGGTTGTGCCGCCCTGAAGCCCAGGGACTACGAGCAGCGCGGGCAGGTGGAGGCGCTGCACGAGTATGATGCCTGGCGCCAACTGCGCGAGTCGGGCGAAGCGCTTGCGGTGGGCGATTTGCTCGAGGCCGATGACGGCCAGTTGCGGATCTGCAAGTACGTAGGTTTCGAGCCGGCGCAATGGGTGCTGCCTGAATCCAAACACCACGCCGAAACCGAGCCCTCGGCAGACCCCGCTTCCGCGCCACAGCCTGAGCCGCAGGCCGCCGGGCAGGCGGCCACCGAATAGGAGACCTTATGCGCGAACCCCGCCTGGGCGACGACATCGACGATTTTTGCGTCCGCTGCAAGCGTGTCATGAATCACGCCATCGTATCCGTACTCAACGGAGAGCCTGCCAAAGTCCGCTGCCGCACCTGTCACAGCGATCACGACTTCCGCCACGAACAGGCGCCCCCACCCAAGGTCGATCTCCGCAAGCAGGCGCTCTTCAACGAAGTGCTGAAGAAGGTCAGCCCCGATGGAACCCCCGTGGCGGCGGAAGCCGACCCGGAGTCCGAACCCGCCGTGCAGGAAACCGACGCCACGGAAGCGGCGAAGCCCGAAATCAAGGCCGACACCAAGGCCAAAGTCAAGGGTCGCGGACGCCGCTAAGCCGCGCGTTCCGAAAGCCTGTCCCGCCCGATTCCAGCTCCTTCCCGCCTCGCGCGATGCCGCAGACACGCTGCCTGGCCAAAAGCCCTCTGCGGCTTGGCGGGGATTACAATGGAACCGGAAACACCGCATGACTCGCAAAATCGTTTGGATCGTTCCTGTGGCGCTGTTCGCCTGCCTGGAAGCCGCGGGGCAGCCCGCCGGGGCCAACTACGACGAGAGCAAGGTTCCGAATTATACCCTTCCGGACGTACTCACACTGAAGAACGGCCAGAAGGTCCGCACCGCCAAAGACTGGTCGAATAAGCGGCGCCCGGAGATCCTCGAACTGTATCGCAGTGAGGTCTTCGGCCGCAGCCCTTCGAAAACACCGAAACTGAATTACGAACTCTTTTCCATCGACCATACGGCCCTGGGCGGCAAGGCCATGCGCAAACAGGTCACCGTCTTCTTCACGGACAAGGCCGACGGGCCCCGCATGAACATTCTCATGTACCTGCCGGCCGCCGCGACGAAGGCCGTGCCGGTGTTTCTGGGGCTGGGATTCACGGGCAACCAGGGCGTCATGGCCGATCCCGGAATCCGCCTGGCCGACGAGTGGGTGCGCGATCCGGCCACCAGGCAGATGGTCAAACGGCCCGCCGGCGAGCAATCGCGGGGCGCCGCCGCCGGCCGCTGGCAGGTGGAGAAGATTCTCGAACACGGCTACGGTTTGGTCACCATCTACTATGGCGATATCGAGCCCGATTTCGACGGCGGCCGCCAGTACGGCATTCGGCCGCTGTTCGCCAAACCGGGCCAGACCGAACCCGCGCCCGACGATTGGGGCTCCATCGGGGCATGGGCCTGGGGCCTCAGCCGCGCCATGGATTACCTGGAAAAGGACCACGATGTGGACGCCAGGCGCGTCGCCGTGATCGGCCATTCGCGTCTGGGCAAGACCGCCCTGTGGGCGGGAGCGCAGGATACGCGTTTCTCCCTGGTGATTTCGAACGATTCGGGCGAGGGCGGGGCGGCCATCAGCCGCCGCCAGTTCGGCGAGCAGGTGCGCAACCTGAACACCAGTTTTCCGTACTGGTTCTGCGCGAACTTTAAAAAGTACAACGACCGCGAAGACGAGCTGCCGGTGGATTCGCACATGCTGATCGCGCTCATCGCGCCGCGGCCGGTGTACGTAGCGAGCGCCCAGGACGATCAGTGGGCCGACCCGCACGGCGAATTCCTGGGCCTCGTGAATGCGGCGCCGGTCTACGAACTGTTCGGCAAACAGGGACTCGGCACCGACCGGATGCCCGAAATTCACCAGCCCATCATGCAGACCGAGGCCTACCACATCCGCGCGGGCAAGCACGACATCACGGCCTATGACTGGGAGCAATACCTGAAGTTCGCCCAGATGCACTGGAGCACCCGGTGAACCTGGCTTCCCCTCGGGTGGGCGCACTTCGTCATGCCCGAGCGGCACTGCGATGGTGTTCGACAACTGCGGGCACCCGTCCGCGCCGGTTCAGGCCTTGACTACGGTCGGGTACACCTTGCGGATGGCGGCGATGGCATCGTCCGTGTCCTGCGGCGTGTACTTGGGGTTCATCAGCACGCCCGCAAAACGGCTCAGGATGTCGATCGTGCGCGGGCAGCACTCCTTGCCGTAACGGATCGACTGGCCCCGCGCCGAGCTGAACGAGGGCCAACGGGGAGTGACCGTGACCTTAGCTTCGATTTCGGGCACCACCGGCAGAAGAATGGAACCCCCGGGAGCGTTCACCGGCACGTTTTCGGCCTTCATCGCATCGCTGTATTTCTGGCGGTCTTCCCTGGACGGGAACCCGAGGAAGATGCCGGTGCCCAGTTCGCCATCCGGATCGGGCAGGCGCCGCAGCCGCAGGCCCGGCAGGTCGCCGATGCCGCCGTACACGCGGCGTGCATTGCCGCGCACCGCGCCCACAATCGTGTCCAGCTTGCGGATCTGCGCCAGCAGCACTCCGCCGGTGAACTCGTTGACGCGGTAGTTGACCCCGGGCATCCATTTGAGCTTCACCGGAAAGTCGCGTCGCACCGTCACGTCGTGGAAACGCGTGGCGCGCTCGAACAGGTACGGGTCGTCGGTCACCAGGACGCCGCCTTCGCCCGCCGTGATGGTCTTCGTCTGTTGCAGGGAATAGATGCCGACGTCTCCCAACGAGCCTAGCGGATGCCCTTTGTAACTCGCGCCCACGCTCTGGCTGCAATCCTCCAGGACCTTCAATTTGTGCTTGCGGGCGATGGCAAGGATGGGGTCCATATCGGCCGGGTTGCCTTGCAGATGTACCGCCATGATGACCTTCGTCTGCGGCGTGATGCGATGCTCGATATCGGCGGGATCGAGATTGAAGGATTCGTCGATTTCGGCAAAGACGGGCAGGGCGCCGACTTGAAGAATGGTGTTGTAGCAGGAGTACCAGGTCCAGGCGGGAAGAATCACTTCGTCGCCCGGGCCGACTTCGAGCGCGGCCATGGCGACGTGCAGCGCCGCGGTGCCCGAAGTGACCGCGAGCGCGTACTTGCGCTGCATGCGCGCACCAAAAGCGTCCTCGAACAGCGCCACCTTCGATCTCGAGGGCGGATTGTTGAAGCGGAATGGCTGGCGCGTTTCCAGGACTTCTTCGAGTTCGTGCCGCTCCTTGTCATCGTAATACTGAGGGCCCCAGTTCGGGCCGCTCAGCGGGCGCGCCCGTACCGGACTGCCGCCATCGAGCGCAAGCTGCTGCGCCGGCGCTTTGGAGGATACGGCGGCCGCCGCCGCCGTCGCTGCGAGAAAGTTCCGTCGGTTCACCATGGGTTCATCTCCTTACTTGCTCACACGGTCACCCAACGCCGCCACCACATCCGGGATATCGAAGTCCAGCAGCACGCCGGGCACGATCATATCCATGCGCCCGGAGTGGCTCTTCATCCGCACCAGTTCCAGGTAGGACGGCGGCATGTCTTCACAACTCGCTTTTTGCATTCGCGGTTCGAGCAGCGCCGCATAGAGAGCCAGCACGGCGCCCGGGCCTTTGCCGGCGATGCGGATGCGGCGCGGGTCCACATCGGGCCGGGCCGACAGGTAATCGAACGCCCGGAGCACGTCGCCCGTCTGCATGCCCGCCAGGGTCTTGCCTACGAGCAGCGCACGCATGGCGGTCTGGTATGCCTTCGAGTAGCCGCCCGGCGGCACGGCGGAATCGCTCCAGCCGCGCGGTTCGAAGGCGAGCGCGATGGTCCCCGGTTCCTCCCGGGCAGGCATGCCGACGTACAGCACGGCAGGCTTGCGCCCCCCGCCGCCGGCAGGAACGAGGATGTGCGCTTGCAGCGTGATGCCGGGCTCGGGCCGAAACTCCACCATCTCGCCGCGTTCGATGGTCGGCGGCGCGCCCCGCGCGGCGGTTACGCCCAAACGCGCCCGCACCAGCGCGGCCAGGTCCTTGCCGCTGGCCGCGGCGCGCCTGGGGTATATCTCTTCCGCCAGCGCGGCGTTGAGGGATTGCACGGTGGCAGCGTCCGGAAATGCCGTGGAGACCTGGCCGGTGGGCGTCGCCCGGAGTTCTTTGGGCGTGCTCAACTCGAGGTCGAGGGCTTCCACGCCATCATCCGCGCGGCGCTGCATCCAGCGCGCCAGCCACTGGTAGGTGGCCTCCCGCCGCGGCTTCGACCAGCCATGGGTGTCGTCGAATTCGAAGTATCCGGCGTGGTCCGCCGCGCCGAGCAGCGCGAATACCGATCGCGCCTCGGCATAGGTCGCGCGGGCTCCCGCAATCGGAAAGAAGTCGCGCGTCGCGGTGCTCATCTGGATGGGCTTGGGGGCAAAGGCGATCAGGAAGTCGGGAAAATCGAGGCCATCGCGTAGAAACCCGGCGAGGTCCTGCTCGGCATCCTGCGGGCCCGGGTCGCTCCACAGATTCTTCCAGGCAGTGAGATAGCAGGAGGGCGCGGCGACGGCGAAGCGGTCCTCGAGCGCTGCCAGATAGGAAGACTGCGTACCGCCGCCGGAGTTGCCGGCCACGGCAATGCGCCGCGGATCGACGTCCGGCCGGGTCAGCAGATAGTCCACGGATCGCATACCGTCCCAGATGAAATAGCGGGCGATATTGGTGCCGGTGAGCAGGCACTGCATGCCGGCCATGATGTGCTCCCCGGTGCCGCCGCCCGGAAGGCGCGATTTGCCGGTGGCGCGATCGAGGTATTCGAAACGCTCGCCCTGACCGGGCGGATCGAAGGCGAGTACCAGGAAGCCGCGGCGGGCAAGCGAAATCCAGACCCGCTGATAGGTGGCTTCGGCTTTGCCGTCGAGGCTGTGTCCGGCGGTCCCCACCAGGGCGGGATAGGGCGCCCGGCCCACGCTCGGCACATAGACATTCGCGGTGACGTAGAAGTGCGGCTGGCTTTCGTAGATGACCTTCTCGATACGGTACGTGCCGCGGTCGAGCGTGCCGGTGATGCGCGCATGCAACGGCGTTCGGGCCGGAAAACCGCCGATCTCGGCCAGGAGCTTCTGCCGGATGTACTGCTGGCGGGCCCGCACGTCCTCGGGCGTCCGCAGCCGCGCGATCGCCGCTTCGCGCGCCGCCAACTGCGCTTCGGCGATGCCGGTGAGGTAGCGGTCCACCATCCCTTCGGGCTGCGCCTGGGCAGGAATATTCGCCGCGGCGAGGGCCAGCAACAGGACCCTCGTTATGACCGCGGGCAGCCCGTGCCGCGCGGTCCGGGGGAGCGCCTCGTACACCGGCAACGCGCGGCGCAACCTGGGGTCTGAGCGTGCGCTGCCGGATGCCATGGATATCCTCCGAGGGCTATGTTACCGCTTTACGGTTTCTCGAAGGTCCCCGGTGCGGCTGAATCGGCGTCGGCCCGGTTTCCACGGCATCGCCGCCGAAACGGACACACTGTGCCCGTTCCAAAAACGTAACTCATTGAAACCGAGACACTTGCTCGAAGGGTGGCGGGCACAGTGCACCCGTCTTCCAGTCGCCCGGCGTTCCGCGCCTCATTCGCAGCGCAGGGCGCTCATCGGGTCGGTCTTCGTAGCCCGGCGCGCGGGGAGATAGCTGGCCAGGAAGCCGATGGCGAACAGCAGCAACCCGACCGCCGCGAAGCTCATCGGGTCGTTCGGCTTCACGCCGAACAGCAGCGTGGCCAGCGACCGCGCCAGCCCGAACGCGCCCGCCAGGCCCTCGGGAACCTGCGCCGCCGGAAGGAAGACGGTGGGGCTCGGCCGCTGCTTCAACGAGTACGTCTTGGTATCGGCCACCACGCCCACCACCTCGCGCGGCGCATCCTGGATCTCGGGGAAGTCACGGCCTTGATAGCGTCCCACCTGGTGCAATCGGAAGAGGGTCTGGATGAGCAGCACCGCCGCCACCAGCAGGGTCACCGAAAGCGCCACCTCGCCCACCACCAGCACGCTGCGCGTCCGCTGCCGCGCCGTGCCCGATTCGCCCCTCCCTCCGGCCTTCAGCGATTCGTGAAGATTCAGCCGCGTCGAGGTCAAAAACGGCGCCACCGTGAACACCGCCGCCGTGGCCAGCGCGATCAGCAGCGTGAAACCCAGCACCTGGCGGTCGACCCGAATGGGCAGGAGTGGAACGATTCGAGCGCCAGCCCGCGATACCGTGCCGGCAGCCCGTTCGCCAGGGGATAACTCGCCGAAACCGTGCCCATTTCGGCCTGTGCCTGTCCGAACGCCACCCCGGGCTTGAGCCGGGCGATCACCTGCGTGTTCATCCCTGTATCGCCGAGATTGCCGGTGGGGCGCAGCGGCACCAGCGCCTCCACGGTGCTGGGGAACCAGAAGCTCTCCGGCAGCACGCCCACCACCGTAAACGTCGTGCTATCCAACGTGATCGCCCGGCCCAGAATGTTCGGATCGCGCCCGAAATGGCGCTGCCACACGCTCGTCGACAGCATGGCTGCCTGCGGTCCGCCCTCGGTCGCTTCCTCCGCCGTGAACTCGCGGCCGAGCGCCGGCGCCACCCCGAGTGTTCGCAGGAAATCCGTGGTCACTACACCCACCTTGATCCATTCCCGGGTGTTGCCGTTCACCAGCCCGCGGTCGCCGCAACAACGATAGCCGGCGATGGAGGCAAACGAAGTGCCGTTCTCCTTCCAGAAGCGATATTGCGGAATGCTGAGGGCCGCGAAACCGCCGTCCGCCTGCGTCAGGATGGCCAGCCGCTCCAGCGCCAGGGAAAGCACCGCCACCAGCGTGAATGCCGGGCTATTGCGGAGGACCCGGAATGCGTGACGCAGGTCTTGCAGCATATTGCATAGACGTACGCCTCCCCGCTGGGTTTGTTTCGCGACGCCGCGCTACCGGAACTCCACCGATCGTGCGAACCGCACCGCCGGATTCTCGCGCAGTTGGCAGAGCACGTCCTCGGGCACGAGCCCGTCGGTCGCCACCACGGCTACCGCTTCCAGCGGCTCGCCCGGTGCCGTGGGCGCCTCGCGCCGGCCCAAAGAGAAGTTCGCAATGTTGATGTGGTTGCGGCCCAGCACCGTCCCCACGTAGCCGATCACGCCGGGCACGTCCTGGTTCATCATGAACAGCAGGCAGCCGCCCAGCGCCACCTCGCAGAAGATGCCGTCCACCTGCGTCAGGCGAGGTTTTCCGAAGAACACCGCGCCTTCCACCGCGGTCACTCCCGCGTCGGTCTCCAACTCGAGCCGAATGGTATCGGTATACACCGACCGCGGCTCCCGAACTTCCACTACCGTCCAGCCGCGCTGTTCGGCGGTCGGCATGGCGTTCACCAGGTTGACCCGCTTCGCCGACGAGCGGCTTAACGCTCCCGCCACTCCGGCGTTGCGCAGCAGGTTGGTGTTGCCGTCGGCGATCTTGCCGAAGTACACCAGCCGCACCCGGCGCGGGTTGGCCGAGGCGATATGCGCCGCGAAGTTCCCCAGCCGCTCCGCCAGCTCCGCGTACGGGCCCAGCGCGCGGTACTGATCCGGGGAAAGCGCCGGCATGTTCACCGCGTTGATCGCCACGCCGGTGTTCAAGTACTCCACCACCTGCTCGGCGATGCGCACCCCCACGATCTCCTGCGCCTCCTCGGTCGAGCCGCCGATGTGCGGCGTCGCCAGAATCGCCTCGGAGCCGAACAGGCTGCTGTCCGCGGACACCGGTTCGCTGGCGAACACGTCCAGCGCCGCCGCGGCCACCCGGCCCGATTCGATAGCTTCCCGCAGCGCCGCTTCGTCCACCAGTTCGCCGCGCGCGCAGTTCACCACGCGCACTCCGGCCTTCATCTGCGCAAACGCCTGGCGCGACAACATGCCCTGCGTCTCGGCAGTCGCGGCCACGTGCAGCGAGATGTAATCGCTGGCGGCGTACAGCGCGGGCAGGTCCACCAGCTCCACCGCCAGGTCGGCGGCAATCTTGGAAGTCACGTACGGATCGTGCGCCAGGATGCGCATTTCAAATGCCCGCGCCCGCTTCACCACCTCGCGGCCGATGCTCCCCAGCCCGATGATGCCCAGCGTCTTGCCGCGCAGCTCGCTGCCCATGAACTTCTTCTTTTCCCACTTGCCCGCGCGCGTGGATGCGTTGGCCTGCGGAATATGTCGCGCCATGGCCAGCATCAGCGCCAGCGTGTGCTCCGCCACCGAAATGGCATTGCCGCCCGGTGTGTTCATCACCAGCACGCCGGCTTCGGTAGCGGCCTCCAGGTCCACGTTGTCCACCCCCACGCCGGCCCGCCCGATCACCCTCAGCCTGGGTGCTTTCTCGAGAACCGAACGGTTCACCTGCACGGCGCTGCGTACCAGCAGCGCATCGGCTTCGGCAAGATGACGGGCGTACTCCTTGGGATTGGAGACGATGGTATTCCAGCCCGGCTGCGATCGGAAAAGCTCGATCCCGGCGGGAGCGACAGGCTCGGCGATCAGGATGTTCATACGGCGGCGGGTGTGCGTACCGCGGCGTTCTCGTAGATCTCTTCGACGGCGGCGACGCCGGACCCATATTTCACGGGAAAGTGGTTGGCGTTCAGGATGATCTCCAGGGCCGCCACCACGGCGAAGAGATCCGCGAAATCGAAATACCCCAGGTGCGCGATGCGGAAAATCTGTCCCTTCATCGAGCCCTGCCCGTTGGCGATGATGGCGCCGAAGCGGCTGCGGAACTCCTTCACGATCACGCCCGAATCCAGGCCCGCCGGGGCCTTCACGGCCGTCACCGAAGAACCCGGCGATGCCGCGGCGAACAACTCCAGACCGATCTTCTGGACCGCGGCGCGCGTGGCCCTGGCCAGCATCTGGGCGTTCTCGATGAGGTTCGCCATGCCGATCTGCTTCACGTAGCGCAGCGCTTCGGCCAGCGCCAGGATCAGCGCCGTCGAAGGCGTCCAGCTCGATTCGCCCGCCTCGCCGCTCTTCTTTTCCTTCTTCAGGTTGAAATAGTAGTGCGGCAGCGTGGCGGTTTCGCTCCGCTTCCAGGCCTTGGGACTCACCGACAGGAACGCCAGGCCCGGCGGTATCATGAAGGCCTTCTGCGAACCGCCGATCACCACGTCCAGGCCCCAACCGTCGATATCGAGCGGCATCGTTCCCAGCCCGGTGATGGCGTCCACCACCAGAATCGCATCCGTTTTCTTCACCGCCGCCGCCATCGACTTCACATCGTGCGCCGCGCCGGTCGAGGTCTCCGAAGCCTGGACGAACACGCCCTTCACACCCGGCCGCCGCGCCAGCGCCGCTTCCACCTGCTCCGGAGCGACCACCTGGCCGTAGGGCACCGTAATCACCTCGGCATCGAGCCCATACGCTTTGGCGATCTCCGCCCATCGCTCGCCGAATTTCCCGGCGGTGCAAACCACTACCGCATCGCCTTTGGAAAACAGGTTGGACACGGCGGCATCCATGGCGCCGGTGCCGGAAGCCGCGAACATCAACACGTCGTTGGCGGTTCCCATGACCTCTTTGAGGTCGGCCAGGCAAGACCGGTACGCCTTGCGGAAGTCTTCGGTGCGGTGGTGGATGTCCGACGCCATCATGGCGTGGAGCGCAGGCGGATATAGAGGCGTTGGGCCGGGCGTCAGTAAACGTTGCTTGCGGATATACATCGTTGTGTTTAGTCCTTTAGAATAGCAGACATCATGTCACTCATCGACCAGGTGCAGCGGGATATGGTGGCCGCCATGAAGGGCCGCGACGAGGCCCGCCTGAGCGGTCTCCGCATGATCAAAGCCGCTTTGATGAAGCAGAAGGTGGACTCGCCCAAGCCGATCGACGAGGCCGCCGAAATGCAAATTCTCAAGTCGCTGGTGAAGCAGCGCACCGATGCGGCCGAGATGTTTCGCAAAGGCGGCCGCGCCGATCAGGCGGAAAAAGAAGAGGCCGAGCGCACCCTCATCGAAAGCTATCTGCCCGCCGCGGCGAGCGATACTGAAATGGATGCGGCCATTGCCGCCGCCCTGGCGGAAACCGGTGCCACTTCGCTCAAGCAGATGGGCGTGGTCATGAAGGCCACCCAGGCCCGCCTCCAGGGCAAAACGGTCGACGGCAAGGCTCTTAGTGATAAAGTGAGGTCGAAATTAACATGACGCCTCCGAACACGGAAAAGAAGTTCCAATCCTACGTTCCCGAAAAGACCACGATGCGGGAGTTCACTTTCCGCGCGGTTTTATTGGGTCTTGTGATGACCGGCATTCTGGGTGCCGCCAACGCGTACCTGGGCCTGAAAGCGGGCATGACCATTGCCGCAACCTATCCTGCCGCCGTCATCGGCATGGCGCTGCTGCGCTTGATGGGCGGCTCCATTCTCGAAGAGAACATCGCGCGAACCGTAGGTTCCATCGGCGAATCGGTCGCCGCGGGGGCGGTTTTCACAATCCCGGCTTTTGTGTTATCGGGCGCCTGGACCACGTTCGAAGGGCCCGCGGCATATTGGAAGTCCAGCGTGCTGATGCTGGTGGGCGGCATTCTGGGCATCCTCTTCGTGACCCTGCTGCGGCGGGTGATGGTGGAGGACCCGGAACTGCCTTTTCCGGAATCGGTGGCGGCCTCGCAGATTCACAAGGCGGGCCAGCAGGGCAGCAAAGCCGCGGTGCTGTTGTTTCAGGCGATGGGCTTCGGCGCGGTGCTGTACTTCCTCGGGTCGTTAAACGTCTACTCGCAGAGCCGCGATTTCATGGTGCGGATCGGCTCGCTCGGCGCCGGGCGGGTAAGGCTGGGCACGGCCGCGGCCGCCACCGCTCTGCCGACCGGCGGTCTGAGCGCTATCGCGGCGCCCGCCGTCAGTCCCGCGTACCTCGGAGTAGGTTTCATTATCGGGCCGCGCCTGGCGGCGCTGAACTTCTCCGGGGGCGTGATCGCGTGGGGGCTGCTGGTGCCGCTGCTGATCTACTTCCTTGGGCCGCAACTACAGAGCACGCTGCCGGCCGGGGCGGGCGACGCCGGGTGGCATGATTTGAGCCTGCAGGTGTGGCGCTTCATCGTGCGGCCGATCGCGGTGGGCGGGATGCTCGTGGGCGCGGGCTACACCCTGTTCCGCATGCGCGCGAGCCTCGGCTCCGGCATGAAGCGGGCGGTTTCGGATCTCAAGAAATCCAGCATGCAGGCAGAATCCACCCTGCGGACGGAGCGCGATCTGAGCGCCAAGGTGGTCTTCGCCGGCCTGGGCGTGACGTTCCTCTGCATGATCGCCCTTTACTTCTACTTCGCGGGGGTCGTGTCCGGGGCGATTGTGGCGGCCGTAGTGATGATCATCCTCGGCTTTTTCTTCGCGGCGGTTTCCGGCAACCTGGTAGGGCTGATCGGCTCATCCAACAACCCGGTGTCGGGTTTGACGTTGTGCACGCTGATCGTGGCCGCGCTGCTGATGATCACGATCGGCGTGTCCGGGGCCACCGGAGTGGCGGCGGTGCTGGGCGTGGCCGCGGTGGTCTGCGTGTCATCTGCGGTCGCCGGTGAGATGCTCCAGGACCTCAAGGTGGGACACATTCTCGGCGGCACGCCGAAGTACATGCAGATCGGCGACATCCTGGGAATCATCGTAGCCAGCGCGGTTCTCTACTTCCCGCTGTTATGGTTGCACCTGGCCAACATCAAGAGCGGCGGCATCGGATTCGGCGATCCGAAACTGTCGGCGCCGCAAGCCGGGCTGATGGCGCTGCTGGCGCAAGGCATCGTGGGCGGCAACATGCCGTGGCCGCTGGTGGTGGTGGGGATCTTCATGGGGTTCGCGCTGATCATGCTTCAAGTTCGCAGCCCCATGCTGTTCGCCGTGGGTATGTACCTGCCGCTGGAAACCACGTTTGCCATTTTCGTGGGCGGCATCATCCGCTGGGCCACCGACAAACTGCGGGACCGCCGCGGTTTCAACGACGCGCAGAAAGCGCGGGTGGAGAATGCAGGAGTGCTTACCGCATCGGGGCTGATCGCGGGCGAGGCGCTGACCGGCCTGGTGATCGCGCTGTTCGTGCTCCGCGACATCCATCTGCCGCAGGTCTTCGCCGAGCCGCCGATACTTCTGGGGTTTTTGGTGCTGGCGGTGCTCGCCTTCTACATGATCCGCACGCCGCTCGCCAACGCCGGCAGTCCGGACGAGCCCGCGCCGCCCACCGCCATTATGTAATCGCGGTGCAGGCACGCAGGCACATCGATGTCGCCGCTTGAAAATCAGCGAGTGCCGAGGCGAAAACGCCGTTCGACGCCGTCAGCCCTTGGCTCGATCAATTGTATGTACCGGGCACCCGGCGACGCAATTCGTCGAAGAAGTTGAGCAGGAATTCGAGCCGGCTATCGCCTTCCGGCGCATCTTCGGCGGCCGTCAGCGCCACCACCCGTTTACCGTCCGGCGCGGGATCATAGCTTCTGGTTGTACCGAAGTGTGCGATCTTTGTTGGAAAAATACGTGGTGTCTCAGCCACGAACGTATCGCGAGACGCGCTGTAGGACACGGTCTTTATCTGGCGATCAGGCCCCAGGTACAAAAAGAACAGCTGCCGCCCGTTTCGCGACCATGCCGGGTAGCCGCCGGGGTCTGTTGAGACTTGCCGTTTCGCAGCTCCATGCGGAAATTCTTTCACGTACACGCGGTAGTCGCCGGATTCATCGGACATATATGCGATCCAGCGCCCATCGGGCGAGAAAGCCGGGCCTCTCTCATGAAAGGAGGTGCGCAGAAACACTTCGGGCCTCCCAGCCCGAAGGCCTGAGGGGCCGGTTTCCACGGGCACGGTCCAAATGTCCGCTCCCGTCTTCGGATCGATCTCTACGAAGGCCAGTTGTTTGCCGTCAGGTGAAAACGACCACGGCGTTTGTTGATTGCTGCTCTGTGACAAAACCGAAGGCTGCCCGGTTCCGTCGGCGCGAATCCACAGCATGTCTCGGGCCGCTCGAAATACAAGGTACTGCCCATCGACGCTCCAGACCGGAGTGGTGTAGCCGCCCCCAACCGTCAGTCGTGTCATCCTCCCGTGGCCCAAAGCGTAAACCCAGATGTCGCCCGCAGAGGTGAGCGCCAATCGGCTCCCATCCGGCGACAAGGTAGGCGAAAGATAGTTCCCGGGGACCGGCAGCAGCGGCTTCGTGCCGCCTGAGTTATCGAACCACTGTATGGTGACCAATCCCCGCCCGGCTCTTGAACTTCGATAAACCAGGGTCCCGGTCCGAGTAAAGTCAATCTGCGCGCAACCGAATGCGGCGCTGTAGGCGATCTCGTCCAGCACGCGCACGGGGGTACCCCGGAGTTCGAGGGCATTCGGATCGAACGGGACGGCAAAGAGCGCGCCGTTGTTGACGTAAACCAGGTGGCCGCTCATCAGGTACCGTCCCCACGTGCCGCTCGGCACGAGTGTTTTCACGCGACGGTCCTTGGTCGAGATCACCCGAATCGCCGCTCCATCCACACCCGTGACGGCGGGATAGGCCGTGAACAGCACTGCTTTGCCGCCCGGCAGCACCTGCGGCCAGCGATGGACGATCTCTCCCGGGGGCAGTTCCGTCAGCGGGATCAGCGGACCGCCGCTTGCCGGAACCTTGGACAGCGTGAAATTGCAGCCCGCAATGATGGAGCCATCGTCGCTCCAACTACCGCCGTGACCTAGGGGGCACTTGGCCAGGACGGCCGCTTGGCCGCCTGCGATGGAAACCTTCTTCAGATCGTCTTTTGCGAAGAAGCCTACCCAACGCCCATCCGGTGAGAAGAAGGGAGATCTTCCCGCTTCCGTACCGGCCAGTTCGCGCCCCGTGGGCTGATCGAGAGATCTGGAGAACAGCTTTGAGCCCGACATGTAAACTACGCGCCGGCCGTCCGGAGAAATAGCGGTGCTGACTAGTGATTCCGAACTCGGGGGCAATTCGGTCCCCAATTCCAGATAGAGCCTGGTCAGTGGCTGATCCGCTGCACCAGGAGGCTGCCGGCGAAGCTCATAGTTCACCCCGCCCCAAACCAGGACGATGGCGGCGAGGATCGCCGCAATGGGAACCCATCGCTGAACGAAGCGGAAACGGGCCCGACGCGCATCTTCCGGTCTGCTGGCGACGGCACTTTCTGTCAAAAGGACGGCTGACGGTACCGGGACAGGTGCGGAGGAAATGCGCTCTATCGTCGCGATGAACCGGTAGCCACGCCGCGCAACCGTTTCGATGTACCTCGGCTCATCCGCTGAGTCGCAAAGGGCGTCGCGCAGGCGCCTCACCGCCACACTGATACTGTGATCGAACCCAACGACGGTGTTGCCGGGCCACAGGCGTTTGCGAATGTCCTCCCGCCAAACCACTTCACCCGGAGACTCCAAAAGCATCCGGAGAATCTGAAAGGGCTGCTCCTGAAGTCGAATCCGGCGGCCCCCCTTGCACAGTTCTCCGGCGCAAACATCGAACTCGAACGGACCGAAACGTAAACTCGCCCCCCGGTAGTTATCCCCAGCGCAATCGGCTCCCGGTTCCATGCCCAAACCCTTCCCGCCTCCGGGCTTGGAGGCGAGTTTACCACAGACTCTCGATGAGTAACCACGAGCAACATACTTCAATTTCAGGGGATTAGCCCGTGATCGAAATTTGACGGCCGGTGATCGCGTGTGACTGGATTTTTCAGCTGCCGAAACCGCAAAATCTCGTCTGCAGCGGTCGTCAACCGCCGCAAGGAGGACCTGATGAAATTGGTTCGAAACAGCCCCGCGCGTCCGAGCGTGGTTTTCGCTCTTGTACTCGCCTCGTCGTCAGCCGGTACGGTTCAAGCCAGGGAATGGCAGGCCTGGGTTGGAATGCAGAGCCGGGATTTGGGAAGCCAGGCCTTGGCCTTCCTGCCGAACGAATACTGGATCCATGCGAACGACAGCATCCGTTGGACCATCGCCAGTACGGAAATCCACACCGTCACATTCCTGATGCCCGGCCAGGTCCGGCCGCCTTTCTTCGGCCAGTTTGGAGTTCCGATCGGCTGTCCGGGCACGACGTCCGACGGCTCCAGCTACGACGGCTCCGCGTGCGTCAATTCCGGTGTGATGGGCACCTTCGACAACATCGTCGGCCCGCAGAGCTACTCGGTAAAGTTCCCAAAGGCAGGCAATTACAAGTTCAGTTGCCTTGTGCACTTCGATATGACCGGAGCGGTCCACGTCCTGGACCCAGCCGAGCAGCTTCCCTACGAACAGACCTTTTATAACCGCGAAGCTCTGACAGACGGAGCGGCGGTCGTGGGGGAGGCGAGCAGGCTGGCCAACCGTGGCATTGCCGAAGACAACGACGGAGGCCCGGCGGCCAAAGTCACCGCGGGTGTCGGCGATATCGTAACCACCAGTGGCGGCGGCTCGCAGACGGCAGCGCTTTTCCGGTTCCTGCGCGACACGATTGTCGTTCGTGTCGGGGACACAGTGGAGTGGACGAACCTGGACCCGTCGACGCCCCATACGGTGACCTTCGGGACGGAACCGGCTGACCCACGCCCGCCATCGCCTCCGCCTGTCGTGACCACCGACGCGGACGGCGCGCGGCATGCAAACATCAGTTCGATTAACGACAGCGCGAACTCCGGGCTGCTGACGCTCGCGTTTCAAGACCGGCCCAACCTCGCACAGTCGCCGCTCGGAACGACGCGATTCCGGGTGACGTTCCAAACGGCCGGCACCTTCCGCTATATATGCGCCCTTCACGACAACGTCGGAATGAAGGGCACGGTGATCGTTCATTAGCAGGCTGCTGAAAAAGTCCCCGGACTACTTAGAATGGCACTTACCAACAGCCGCAAACTGTTGATTCTACGTTTGACGGAGCGAGACATTGGGTGCTTTCGGGCATCGAAATACCCTTTTTCAGCAACCTGTTAGGAGAACCATATGAATCGCGCGTTCTGTGGATTGGGGTTGATTATCGTGCCCGCCCTCCTGGCCCGGGCGCAAACGGCGGATGACTTCCGGGGAGCGTTGGTTACGCCGCCGCTTCCCAAACCAAGCTTCGTTCTCGCCGATACCTCCGGCCGTCCATTTGATTTTGCGGCCGCCACCCAAGGCCATGTCACGCTGCTTTTCTTCGGGTACACCTACTGCCCCGATCAGTGCCCGATGCACATGGCTGTACTGAGTGCCGCGTTGAAGAAACTCCCGGCGCGAACCGCGGACCAGGTAAAGCTGGTCTTTGTCACCACGGATCCGGACCGCGATTCACCCGCCGTGCTGCGCCGCTGGCTGGACCTGTTCGATCGGCGCTTCATCGGCCTGAGGGGACCCGGACCGGCGATAGCGGCGGTGCAACGAATGGCCGGCGTCCCCGTGGCCGTCAAAGCCGGACCGGCGCAGGGCAATTACGCGATAAATCACGCGAACTTCGTCCTCGCCTACACGAAAGACAATCTGGCTCATGTCATCTATCCCGGCGGCGTCAGCAAGGACGACTGGGTACACGATCTGCCGCGCCTGATCGATGAGAACTGGATACGGTAAGCCTTAGCAGGTTGCTGAAAAAGGGTATTTCGATGCCCGAAAGCACCCAATGTCTCGCTCCGTCAAACGTAGAATCAACAGTTTGCGGCTGTTGGTAAGTGCCATTCTAAGTAGTCCGGGGACTTTTTCAGCAGCCTGTTAGACCACAACTGGTCTGGCCATCCCGGCGGGTCCGCATCGTATGCTCGCTGCGACGCTGCCCGCCGGGTCCGTGGCACAACTGCCGCCGGTGAGGGTGACCACTGGGCGTTCGATCTTTAGCAGCACGGCATGAGGACATGAAGAAGACGATACGTCCGAAGGCGAGAAGACTACCGCGAAGGCCGTCTCGTGCTGGAGGGTCTCGTTGTGTCGTCAAACTTCGGCCTGTCCCGGTTCTTTCCATTCCGTCCGCAGTTGCGCCATCGACTACCATGTCTTTCATGAAACCGGCATTCCTCCTGCTCTGTCTGGCCGCAGTAGCCGCATCGCAGCCTGTCTGCAACGGGATGCGCCAATCGGTGGAAAGGGGGGCGAGGGGTCAATGTGGATCGGCGGACCTGAAGGCGTTTCTCAGGATTAATCGGGTCAGGCTCCTGACATGACTTGGTCTGCATGGGGTAGAAGCTCAACAACACACAACTGGAATTGCTGGAACAGGAACCCGGTGTCAGCAATCGGGAAGTTATCGCCGAAAGTGAGCGCGAACCGCTGCCGGCAGCGGCGCCGTTGCAACCCAGGCGCAGACGGCGGCATCCTGGACGGCAGGCATTACCGGCCAATCTGGCGCGGGTAGAACGCGTAATCCCCGGCTCGCCGGAACAGTCACACTGTGCCCACTGTGGCGAGCCGACCGAAGTCATTGGCTATGAGCAGAGCGAGCAACTGGATGTGGAGCCGGCCAAGTATTTCGTGTTGGTGGTCAAGCGCGAGAAGCGCGGTTGCTGCGGATGCCACCGGGGTGTGGTCACAGCTCCGGCCCCGGCACGGATCATCGAAAAGAGTCTGGTCAGCGATCGGGTGGTGATCGACACGGTGATCGCCAAGTATTGCGATCATCTCCCGCTCTATCGGCAAAGCGCCATGTTGGAACGGGAGACGGGCGTGGAGATCAGCAGGGCCACGCTGGACGGTTGGGTGATGACGGTGGGACAACTGCTGATTCCGTTGACGAGCGTAATGCGGAACGAGCTATTGGGCGAAGGATACATTCAAGCGGATGAAACGCCGGTGGATGTACAGATGCACGACCGAAGTGGGAGCAATCATCAAGCTTATCTCTGGCAATATGGCAGGCCCGGCGGCAGCGTGGTGTTTGAATTTCAGATGGGCAGGGGAAGGGCGGGGCCGAAACAGTTCTTGGAAGAATTCGGGGGGATATTACAGACCGACGGCTACATCGCTTACGAAAAGGTCGGCGGGCCGAAGATGGTCCATGTGGCCTGTTGGGCGCATGCGCGCCGAGGTCTGTTTGAGGCCCACGAATTGGCGCCCGGCGAGACTGTTGCCAAGGCGATTGTGGAACGTATTGACGAGTTGTTCGCCATCGATCGCGCGGCGCGGGAGAAGGCTTACGATTTGGCTGCGCGCCATGAATTGCGAGCCCTGCACGCGCCCAAACTGCTTCGTATCATCAAGGAACAATTGGATGCCGCGCTGCAGCACGCGTTGCCTGCCAGCAAGCTGGGGAAAGCGGTAGCTTACGTACTCGGACAATGGCCGCGACTGGAGATCTTTCTCCAACATCCGGAAGTGGAACTGAGCAACAACCTGGCTGAGAATTCGATGCGTGGCGTCGCGATCGGCAGGAAGAACTGGATCCACATTGGGAGTCCAACGGCGGGACCACGTATTGCCGCCATCTTATCGGTCACGGAAAGCTGCCGCCGCCTGGGGGTTCCCATCCGTGAATATCTGGCGGCTATCCTTCCCGGCTTGGCCGACGTCCGCGTTCAGAAACTGGCTAACCTTACCCCAGCTGCCTGGGCTGCGCGCAGGCGTTGAAGCCGGCCCATCCTGTAGTTGATTGCGCGACTACCTTGCTTCGCTACGCCAAACTCCTCTAACCTTCTATTCAGCGCATTCATTCCGGCACGCTGCCGGCTGGGCTGCATCCCGTGGCTGAGCGGCGCGGGTTTTTCGCCAGTAAAACAGAGGCTCTCAGTTGTTCCTCCAAGCACGACTGCGGGCTCGCACCATGTGGGTTGCCAGAACTGCCGCGGCGGAGCATCTCATAGCGGAAACGATTACGAATTTTCTGCGAGAAATATCTGCCCTTCGACGCGGCCGCGACAAACTCGTGGTACACGGTCACGGGGCAGTCGAAGAACCGATAGATTTTGCCGTCCTGGAACCTCAAGTAGAGTTGTTGCACGCCGGCCCGATAGGCCGCCGATGAGAATAGGCCTGACTCGACAGGGATCCACTCCACTACGCTAATCACGGCCATAGGCATCTACTCGCAGAGTACGCCGGTGTCCCGACCCGCGCCAATCCTGTGGTTGCTCTGACGCTTACCGCCTAATCGGGGCGAGTTCACCGCGCAGCACCGCGCTCATCCGGTCATCCCATCATCGCGACGCCCGTCACGAAAATGGGTCCGTATGCAACAGCAGTCGTCAACGATCACCGCCCCACCATTCGCGTAATCAAGTAGCTTGGTCTATATGACCGTCACATCCCGCCTCTTCGTGGCCTATCTCAAGTGCCCCACTAAGTGTTTTCTCTGGTCGCGCGGCGAAACTGGAACGAGCAACGCCTACGCAGGCTGGGTCCAGGCTCAGAGCTCCTCCTATCGAAGCGAGGGGATCAATCGCATAAAGCATGGAACCGAGGGCAATGAATGTGTTACGGGGCCGCTCAGCGGGAAAGACCTGAAGTCGGCAATGTGGCGCCTCGCAGTAGACAGCAAGGCGTCCGCTAAGAACCTCGAGTCAGCAATTGACGCGTTGGAGCGGCCACCAGGGGACACCCCAGGCACACCGGCCCAGTTCATTCCGGTTCGGTTCATCTTCACAAACGAGCTCAACAGGTATGACAAGCTCCTATTGGCATTCGACGCGCACGTGTTGTCGGAAGCACTGGGCCGCCAAGTGGATTTCGGCAAGATCATCCACGGCGACGACTTCGTCGCTCTTCGAGTGAAGACTTCTGCCTTGGAAATCGAAGTTCGGGAAACTGCCGCGAAGATTTCTACCCTCATCGCCGGTCAAGTGCAGCCCGACCCCGTCCTGAACCGGCATTGTCCCGAGTGCGAATTTCGAGATCGCTGCAAGCAGAAGGCAGTTGAGACAGACGACCTCAGCCTGCTGGCAGGCATCACGGAGGACGAACGTACCCGGTACCGCAGCAAGGGGATCTTCACCGTCACCCAGTTGTCCTACACTTTCCGCCCGCGCAGGACGCCGAAGCGAGCGAAGAACCCCGGTAGGCTGCGTTACCCCGCCTTGCAAGCGCTTGCGATTCGGGAGAACACCGTCTACATCAACGGGAACGCGCCCCTTCCCGACTCGAAGGCCCAGGTATACCTGGATATCGAAGGGTTGCCTGACAATGACTCCTACTATCTGATCGGTGCTCTGGTTGTGAGTGAGGGACAGGAAATCTTCCACACCTTCTGGGCGGATCGAGAATCAGACGAACCAACAATGTTCGCCCTGTTTGCCGAAGCCATATGCAAATTGCCCGATTTTCGAGTCTTGCACTTCGGGGGGTACGAAGCGGCCGCATTGAAGAGGATGAAGGCGAGGGTACCCGAATACCTCCAACCGAAAGTCGATATGATTCTGGACCGAGCGACGAACGTGCTGTCGGCCATCCATCCGCACGTCTACTTTCCAACCTATTCGAATGGCCTCAAAGAGATTGGACGGTTTCTCGGATTCCAGCGGGTAGGGGGAGACGCCACGGGACTGGACAGCATCGTGTGGCGCAAGAACTGGGATGACAATCGCGATGCCGACATCAAAGCCAGGCTCGTTCAATACAACCGGGACGACTGCCGGGAACTGAGGCACATTTCCGACTTCATCCGGGGATTGATCCCAGCGGATTCAACCGTTATAGCCCCGACGACTGCCGTCAAAACCATCCGAACCGAGGAATTGACCACGGATCGCCCACGCTGGGAGTTATTCAGGCCAAAGGAATACGCGTCCGAAGATCTCAAGAAGGTCGCTAAATGTGGCTATTTCGATTACCAGCGCGACAAGGTCTTCATCCGCACTTCAAGACAATCAACAAGAGACGCCGAAAACTCCGACGGACCTCGCTTCGTGTCAACAAGGTCCACACGTTTGAAAGCCAGCGCTGTCCCGAATGCCGAAGCAAGGATATTCACAAAGGCAAGCAGATGAGCCACGTTCTGGTGGATCTGAAGTTCGTCAAGGGCGGAGTGAAAAAGTGGATCACTCGCACCGTTTCGTGGCGGTACTCCTGTTCCAAGTGTAAAGGTGAGTTCCGTTCCGGAGAAGGCCCGCACAACCGGTACAGATTTGGCCACGGCCTCATGAGCTGGTGCGTTTACTCCAACGTTGCTTGCGGCTTGAACATGGGTCGCGTGGAGAAGAGCCTGGAGGATGTCTTCGGGCTGGCGTTTAACCAGAGCCAGTTCTTCCGGTCAAAGCGATATATCATGGCCCTCTACCAGCCCCTCTGTGACGAGATCCTCCAAAACATTTTGGAAAGTCCAGTGATCCACATTGACGAAACCACGGTGCGACTCCGAAAGCAAAAGGGCTATGTCTGGGTCATGACCACCATGGACAAGGTCTACTACTTCTACAAGCCATCTCGGGAAGGGGCGTTTCTCCAAGAGATGCTCGCAAACTTCTCGGGTGTTCTGATATCCGATTTCTACACTGCGTACGACTCTTTCAAGTGCGAGCAACAGAAGTGTCTCGTGCATTTCGTCCGCGACATTGATGACGACGTACTCAAGAACCCATTAGCAGGCTGCTGAAAAAGTCCCCGGACTACTTAGAATGGCACTTACCAACAGCCGCAAACTGTTGATTCTACGTTTGACGGAGCGAGACATTGGGTGCTTTCGGGCATCGAAATACCCTTTTTCAGCAACCTGTTAGACACCGAACTCAAAGGCATCGCCCAGGAGTTTGGTGTCCTGCTGCGAAAAATAATCGAGACGGTGGACAAGCGCGGCCTAAAGAAGCGATATCTGCACAAGCACAAGCAGTCAGTCGCTCTGTTTCTGAAGGCAGTGGCTTCTGCCAGCTTCGTTTCGCCGCTGGCAAACAAGTACAAGAAGCGATTTCAGAAGAGCGGCGGAAAGATGTTCACATTCCTCGACCATGACGGCGTGCCGTGGAACAACAACAATGCCGAGCACGCCATTAAGCGCTTCGCGAAGTACCGTCGCGACGCCGATGGCCGTTTCACCGAACGCTCGCTGCAGGAATACCTGGTACTGGCAACCGTCTTGGAAACGTGCGAGTTCAATAACCTGAATGTTCTGCAGTTTCTGCTGTCGAAGGAAGTGACGTTGGAAGGACTGCTCAGAATGGCTGGGCGTAAGTCTCCCCATCTCAAGTCCTGAGTAACGGCATAGTGTAGATCGGAGGTAAGCCAAGGGCAGATTATCGGTCATCCGGAAATTTGGCTCTGCCTCTTTGGCGCCAGTCACCCTGCCGAAGGTCGCCCACGCGTTGTGAATCTCGCCCGAAGCCGGTCAACGCCAACAGACCCGTGCTGCGGACACCGGCAGTCACCATAAGGACGGCACCAAACTGGTTTCAGGAAGAAGAGGTGGCGACGAGAGTTCCTCGCGAGAAACCGAACTGCCGCTCGCGCGAATGCGGCGGCGCGGTGACGGCCGCGTCGAATGCGTCCCGGTCCCCGATGAAAACCACCTGTTCCATTCCGCGCGTCAACGCCGTGTAGATCAGAGTGCGGTCCAGCAAGCGGCTCCTGACAATAGGCACGATCACCCTTTTGAACTGGCTACCCTGCGCTTTGTGGACCGTGATGGCATAGGCTAAGTCGATGCGATGGAGATCCTCCTCGGGGATCTCCTTGCGCGCACCATCGAGACAGCACAGCAGGAAGCGTCTCCCGTTCGAGTTCAGGATGCACTCGATTCTGCCCAACGAGCCGTTCCAAAGCTCTTTCTGGTAATCGTTCACCAGATAAATGATGGGATCGCCCTCGGCGAACCCCCATCCTTCCAGCTTCGGTTTCGTAGGGGACGCCATCGCGTGCAAGGTCGCATTGATACTCCTGACCCCGCTTGCCCCTCGCTTGGTCATGGCGAGGACTTGCGCATCATCACATCCGCGCCAGTCCGTGAGGACACCGCGGATGTGATCCATGACATCGCCATCGCCGGCCTCGATAAAGCTGACACCGGCACACAAACCGGCAAACGCCGACAGGGGCGGCACAATACCGTGCCGGATCTCGCGTGCGATCTGCGGGATGCCGCTCGATTGCGCCTGCCGATGGACCTCAACAAGCTCGACTTTGGGAATGTTCGGGCTGTCAGCAAGGACGTGGAACACGAGACCGAAGCCGATCGGCGGCAGTTGATATGGGTCGCCAACCAGAAGTAAACGAGCGCGAACCGGCAGTGCCCGGACAATGCTGTACATCACCGGCAGGTCCAGCATGGAGGACTCATCAATGACGACCAGAGCCTCGCTTTCCGGATCGACACTTCCTTGCTCCGCCGCACGCAGGAAGGCGGCTATGGTTGATGCCGGGCGTCCGGTCGCCTCGCGCATGCGTTGAGCAGCGCGCCCGCTGAGAGCCATCTGGAGAACCGGCACTCCGACTTGTTCCGCGATCCGGTGGATCACCTGGAGTATCGATGTTTTGCCGGTCCCAGCTCCGCCGGTGAGAACGCTGAGCGGCTGATGGAGTGCCATCGCTACAGCCGCCCGCTGGCCAGCGCTCAGGCGCACCTGCGAACTATTCTCAAACTCGGTTATCGCCCCGGCAATGATCGACGGTAGGTTGATCGAAAACAGATTTCGTTCCGGTCCGGGAACGCCCGCGAGCAACTCGCGGAGACGGTTCGCGATGGCCTTTTCCATTACGGCGGCCCCGAGAGGCTGGTAACCATCCCCGGCATCGACGATGGCGTGCTCGCGCAGTGCGCGGTCCACGGCCGCGCGCGCAACGCCGAGGCTGCACATCCCCATCGCGCCGCACAGTCCATCCAAGAGCATTTCACGCACCGTCAGCGTGTGCTTGGCTTCGAGCCGGCGATATAGGTAGGCTTCGACCGCCGCGACCTGCCGCCGCGGGTCGTCCAGAGCTACACCCAAGGAACGCGACATCCGGTCCACCTTCTCCCAGTCCGCGAAGGCCAGCATCCGGTATGGGTTCTCCCGGAGTTTGGTAAGCGCCTCCTCGGGCCAGATCTTGCGAACCCTATTTGCCAAGCGGATGTCGAAGCCATGGTCATCGAGAAACGAAACGACGCTGGCCTCCTCGGCCACCGCGCGCCATGCCTCCACAAGCTTCTGCGCACTTTCCACGGAGAGCACATCTGCAAGCCTGTCGACATTGCCCTGGCTTAGCACGGTGTGGAGATCCGACCCAAACTTCGTCCACAAACGGATGGCTTTGGCCTTCCCAATCCCAAGGCCGTCAAAGGCCGGATTCTTTAAGAGGAAGTCGATGATGAGCCTGCCCGTTGGTTGGACGAGCGAGGCCTGTTCCACGTGCACCTGATCGCCGTATGTCGGATGGCGCTGGATCTCACCTTCGATCGACCAAACTTCTCCTGCGACAGGGGAACGGAAGATGCGGTCGCGGTTGGCGACAAAGCGCAGCGGCGCTCCCGTGTCATCGCGTCCGGAAAAGATCGCCCCTCCGCTGGCGCCCGGACACACCGTCGAAATGGTCACCGTCACGGAGATTCTCACGGGATCACCCGCCGACCCACTTTGAGGACCTCTTCCTCGATCACCTTGTAGCGAGTCAGCCTTTGCTCGCCTGCCGCCAGCCGCTTGCGCAGTTCCTCGTTCTCCGCTTTCACGCTGGCCAGTTGCTGCTCAAGCTGGAGGATGCGGCGGTCTTTGACCTCCAGTTGCCGTTCAGCGCGGGCGAGACCTGCGGTCGGTTCCGCACTCCCAACTGAGACGCCGGCAAACTCGGCAAGGAGTCGCTTCACGCCAGCATTGGTGTAGAAGACGTTGCGGAGCACGCCACAGGCTTCGGCAATCGCGGTGATGTTTGGCCGGCCGTCTTCAAGCGGCAGCGGTTGACTGGCCGCCTTGAGGCCGGCGAGATAGCTGCGAACCTTTGCCAGATTCTCCTGACCCCGCTCCCGGCCGGATAATCGATTGATCTTCATGTCTGGCTACCACCTTCAGCAGAGAGTGCCCGCGGAATGCGGCTGATCTCCTCGCGAAGCGACGCGTTCTGCCGCTCATAAGCCGTCATACGATCCGCTCTTTCCCTCTCCTCCAAAACCTGCCGCCCCATGCGGTTGATTTCGAGAGCGAGCAACCGGTTCTGGTTTCGGAGCCCTTCGACCTCATTCCGTAGCTCCGCAATTTTCTCCAGGTTCGAGTCGGGGCCGGTAGCCACACGCTGGCGTCTCTGCTTGAGTTCCTCAAAACGCTCATTGATTTCGGGAAATGCCCACGCGCCGCCGGGCAACTTCCGGACAACGGTATTGATGTTGACGTCCGCTTCCCGGGCCAGTACCGTCTTGCTCCAATTAAATCCGGGGCGCACCACGACGGTGTGCCCGCTCTCCATCCGGTCCAGCGCTTCGAGCAGCTTCAATCGGGTCTTGACGGGGCGGTTCACGTGATACCGACGTAAGCCGACAAGCTTCTTTTCCGGCGTTTTCATCCCAGGCTCCGGAGAATCGCGCTGCTCACTGCATGAATGTCCCGCAGAGCTTTCTGGTAAGGCTCCGCTTGTGGCTTCTGCCCCATCAGATCCTCACAGTCATGTTTCACTTTTTCCCAGTGAGGCTTATGTTCCAGCGTGATAACCGAGTTGGAACACGCACCCGGATTACAGTGCTTCAGAATTGGCTGATCCCCATCGGTGCAAAGCGCGGATTCCGTGTGGAACCAGCAGAAGTTGGACGCTGCACAGGGGTAGATACGCTGCCCAGCTTCCACCAGGTCCAGAATCAATTGTTTTCGTAGATGGTCGCCGGCTTCGCCACGAAAGTCCTTCTCTAAGCGGCCTTCCGCGATCGCCTGGTCTACTTTTTTTCTCAGCCGAACGCCGCCGGGGCCGGCCAGTTGATCTGCGCACAACGCTTGGTCGAAACTCTCGAATGAGACCCTTTCCGTTTCCTCCTCCATCAGCATCCACAGCTCCAAATCATTGCCGACGTAATAGTCCGTCATCGAGAGGGAGATAGAGGGCGGCCCGAGTCTAGTTGGAAGTTGAAGCGGCGGTTCAACCCCGGTTCGCATAGAATCGGGGTGCTGAATCCTTTGGAAAGGAGAACCGCCGTGAAACGAAACTATCACACCATCGCTTCGTCAGGAAAGGCGAACGAACGACAACTGACCGAGTTTCTGAGCCGCAACGGCCAGTTTCTGCTGCCGATGGTGGAACTGATCGAGCAATCCCGGATGGCTGTTGAGGAGCTGATTGACGTGGCCGGTCGGGTCACAATCGAGGCTGTGCTGAAGCTCTCGGCGCAGCAGGTGGCCGGCGAGCCGAGTCAAGGCAAGCTGCGGAATGGGGATATCGGGTGGCATGGAACTCAGAACGGGACTGTCTACCTGCGGGATCGGAAGCTGCCGGTGAACAAGCCGCGGCTTCGACGAAAGGGCAAAGGCAAGGGCAAGGAGGTTCCGGTTCCGGCCTATGTGGCGATGCAGGATCGGGCGGGTATGGGGGCTCGCATGCTCGACTTGCTGATGCGCGGCGTGAGCACGCGTCAGTATGAGCACGTCATCCCGGCGATGGCGGAGACGGTCGGGGTGGGCAAGAGCAGCGTGAGCCGAGAGACGATCACCGCGGCGGAAAAGAAACTCGAGGAGTTGACCGCCAGGCGATTTGACGAAATGGACTTGCTGATCATCTACATCGACGGCATGGCCTTCGGCGACCACTGCATTATCGGCGCGGTGGGCGTGGATGTGGAGGGTCGGAAATATCTGCTGGGGATTCAAGAGGGAGCGACCGAAAATGCCGCGGCGGTGAAGGATCTGTTGGAGCGCTTGGTGGCGCAAGGGGTAGATCCCAATCGCAAGCGGCTGTTTGTGATCGACGGTTCGAAGGCACTGCGCACAGCGATTAAGGCCGTGTTCGGGGCGCAGAATCACATTCAGCGCTGCAGGCAACATAAGCTGCGGAACGTGGTGGATCGGGTGGCGGAAGATCAGAAGGAGCAAGTCAAAGCGCTGCTGAAGGCCGCCTGGAAACTAGGGCACAAGGAGGGAATGGCGAAAATCCGGAAGCTGTCGGAATGGCTCGAAAGAGAGTGCCCGGCCGCGGCAGCCAGCCTGCTGGAGGGACTGGAGGAGTGCTTCACGATCAACCGGCTCGACGTTCCGACTTCACTCCACCGCTGCTTGGCTACCACCAACGTGATTGAGAGCGCGCACGCCGGCGTTCGCATGCGGACCAATCGAGTGAGCCGCTGGAAGGACGGCAAGATGGTGCAGCGCTGGGTGGCAAGCTCATTCCTGGCAACGGAGAAAAGCTTCCGGCGCATCATGGGATACAAGGACCTTTGGGCACTCAAAGCGATTTTGGATGAGAAGGTCGAAAAAGATGTTGCGCCGAAGCAGAAGGTAGCGTAAGATGATTTCCGACCGCCGCTACTTACTTCCAACTAACTCCGGGGCGCCCTCGGGAGATATGCTTGAAATGTTCCTTCAGGGCGAGCAGGTTTGTCGTATCGTACCTCGCGACGTACCTTGCAAACGTGCGCCGGAACATGTGGGGGTGAATGTGAAAGGCCCGCCCGCTTGAGCCCTTCAGGCCGATCATGGCCAGGTAGAGAGTCAATCTCCGCAGTATCGTGGGCTGCGCCAAAGGAGCCCGGGTGGTGTAGCGCCCATACGTAGAGGGTATCGGCAACCATAGAAACGAAACCCGTGCTCGTCGCCGCACTTTCCGACCCAGTCGTTCCAAGACATGGACGGCCTTTGCGCAAACCGGTCCCCCAACCACTTCGCCTTTCGACCATCGGGCACGCCTTGCATCTTGAAAACCCGGCTGTGCAGCCACACCAAGTCCGGCTGCCCTGGCACGGGTTCCGTTTGACAGCAGCCTTCTCGCAATGAGAGCAGCTCACTGAGGCGCATGCCGGTTGCGAATGCAATCAGCACGAAGCAGGCGGTTTGGAGATGGGACAATTCCGTGCTTAACCGCCGAAGGGACCGCACACCCTTTTCGAGTCGTGTGCCAGCGAGTGGATATGCCTCCGGTGCGTGCCGGCGCACGCACCGCGTGCCGAAATACAGAAAGTGGTCCGGGCCCATGCGGTTCCGGATCGCCTCCACCTCGTCGGACGCGTCCAGCAGATAATCGGCAAATTGCTCCACGTACTGAAGGGAAGCCCGCACCAGTGGCCCGAGGATCTCTTCGGGAATGATCTCAGTTTTGCTCCCAAACGAACGAGGCTCCCTCCCAGCGATCTTGGCGGCCGACTCGCCCTGCAATGGGTCAATCAGCAACCCGTCCTCTGTGACTCCCCTGTATTGAAAGACTTTCTGCAAGATCTGCACATGCTTGTATTTCCAGGACCTAGTGGCATTGGAAGACAACAGCTTCTGAATGTAGTCCTCGCAATGATGAGGCAAAACGTCCTTGAACCGAAGGACGGGATTGGAGCAACTCGCCAGAGTAAGCGATGAAGGGTTTTAAAGCGCGGAATAGATTCCGCAGACTTGCCGGTGAATGAGCTGGCTCGTCGACAGGATGCCAGCGCAAGGCATACATAACTTGCTTTGATGCTGTTAGAAGAGACCGGAATCGAGCGTCAGTGGACAGACTGCCGCCCGGCATTTTGAAGGACCAATATATCCGCTTATCGTGGCTGCCCACGGCCGGATTCCCGTCTTCATTCGAAAAATCCCATACGTCGTCCCAGAATCTTGAGGCCAAGGACACGTCGGGGTTCTCGGCGCGATCGCCGGATACCCGTGGTGCATTCGCCCTCGCGCCGGACCGACTGGCCTTACGGATCATCCCAACACTCCCTTTGCCACGATAAAGACGCTGTTTTCCAGTTCCTTCGCCCGCTGCGTCGCGCTCTCAATCTGCTCCGGTCGGAACGCGGCGACGATGTTGTCGTTGATGATCCGGACGCTATTTCCATAGACCGCATCCCAGTCTCCCGGTTTCATCTCTGATCGCAGACGCAAGAATCGGTCACGAGTCGCAATGATCATGGGTAGGTCATCAAGAAACCAGAGACCATTTGGGGCAGCTAAAGCATGCATGAAAGGACGTGCACGGGCGCCCCTTCTCTTCGCCTGTCTGTGGCGAATCGTAGGGATCGCGACAGGCGCCGCAGCCGGTATCGAAGCGCCCATCGAGGATTTTCGCAGCCTGTGTGTTCGGCAGGTTCAATCGCTTGATTCCCACCTCTCGCCTCAGTGGAATGACAGTGACGCGCTCAACCATGCGCGCCTGTGCCTTCTGAATCACGCGGGCGTTGAATTGCTCGCTGATATGGTTGAGCACGTATTTTATGGTCGTGGAGAAGTGTGCGTGCTGAAGAAATTGGCGAACCTTGCCCAGATTGCCGCCTGTTTGGAGGTAAAGCAGGGTGGCCGCAGATGGCCGAATGTTGGACAAGGCGAAAGGTGGCAGCCGGTGTCGATCACGGAATTCCCGCAGACGTCTCGATGACAACCGTGGCGACGTACATGGCGAGATGAGCCGGCTCTTGAGTAGGGTATTCTCGCTGAAATAAAGGAACAGCTTCTTGTTCGCCGGTGGGCCTGCCTGCCGTGCGAGTGGTTCTGTGTACCGGCGCATGAACTGGATCAACTCCACGACCCCCATCTGTTTGCGCCGATCGACTCGATGAAGCTGCTTCTGTTGCCTGCCGGCCCGCGGCTTATCCCAGACGCAGTAGAAACACTCTTCATCAATCTCATGCGGGATAAGACAATCTCGCCCAAGGTCCCACAGGGCGTCGGGGTTGATGCCGGTGCGGGCAGCGATCAGGATCATAAACGGTATGATCTGCGGAGCGCTCGTGGGCACGTCGCCGGGCGTGTGGGTTTTCCGGATATGGTCAACATCCGCAGCCGCGGCAGCCAGAATCTTCCGAAAAGTGGCCGGCGACAACGCTCTGGATGCTGGGCGTTCGTTGCCTGCGCCGGGGAATATGTTGCCTGGAGTGAAAAAGGCCGGATCGAACTCCTCATGGTAAAGCCGTTTCGCCTGACGCAGGAACCAACAGCACATTGAGAGTGTGCATGCCGCGGACTTCCTTTTCAACCGCCGTTTGACGAGAAGCCAGATCGCCATTTCCTTCAGCATCTCCGGCCCCAGTTGTCTCGCGGATTGCACGTCCCGCTGACTCTTCTTGCGATGGTCCAGAAACCGAGTGAAGAGCCGGAGGCTGTGCGCGGCGGCGATCAGCGTCGCTCGACGCTTTCCATTTTGGTAAACAATCCAGAATACGTTTGCCAGCACACGGGCCAGTTCAGGACGTGACGACAGAAATCTCAGCCTTATGGTGAACGGTTTTTCGCCCGGCCGCTGGAAGATCTGCTCAAGAGGTGCGGACCCAGTCCGAAGCCGGGCAAGATCATGCTTCTTGAGTGACTCTTCTTCTATTAGCCCCCAACGCTGTCCCGCGCCGTCCTTTCGCATAGATCATTCTTCTTCCAATAGCCGATCCACAAAGCTATTGTGCGCAGCGATCAGATCGCTCCTCATACGCTCGGTCAAGTGGAGATACCGTTCGGTGGTTGCCATGCTGGCGTGCCCCAGTTCCAACTGCAACGTCTTTAGCGGATTCGGCGCCCCGATGTCCTGAAGATACGCGAGCCGCTCGACGGCGTAGGCGTGGCGGAGCAGGTGGGGCCAGATGTGCAAGCCTGTTCGTTTGCAGTTCGTCGAAAACACCCGATTGATAGCCGGCGTTTTGAGCGGTCCCCCCGTGCGACCCACAAACGCCGTACTAGGATTCTTGGAGCCGCTGGCGTGCCGCCGTTCCATATGTACGTATCTGTGAATTGAGCGCAGCAGGCGTACGGGAAACAGGATTGCCCGCCACTTCTGTCCTTTGCCGAGGATCTTGATGGCCACCGTGTCCTTCTCTATCGAGCGGGGGTCGTCGGGGAGCGCATTCAAAGGCAATGAACACACTTCAGCGGAACGCATGCCGGTGAGCCAGAGGGCTTCCGCGATCAGTCGATCTCGCCAACAGCGAAAACTCTTGATGAATCGCCGCACCTCTTCGCGCGGTGGAATCTGCAGATCCTCCCTTGGTTCTGTCAACCTCAGGCTGCTTCCCGTGCCCAAGCCGGCATCCAGCTTGGCCCGCGGCTTGAGATCTCCGAAGGTCCGGTAAGGAACTCGAGCGGCTTCCAGTTCGAACGGAAGTGAATCGATCCACCCTTTCTTATGCACGAACAGGTAGAAGCCGCAGATCACGGACAATTTGTGATTGATCGTGGTCCGCTTGAGCGGCCGACCCGTTTGGAGGCTCGATTCCGATGCGAGGATATTCCGATAAGTCGCGATATTCAGCTCCGTGATGCGCCGCCACTTAAGGCCAGCCTTCTCACAGAAGCTCAACCAGTCGGCCAGCTGATATGCGTAACTGCGCCACGTTCTCGGTGAGTTGGTCCTTCCATTGACGATGCTCAATTTTGCCAGGAAGGCATTCGGCTCCAGCTCCCACCGCATCTGGGAACCCAGGAGAAACGGCCGTCCCTGCGGGTCGAACAACACGTGCATATGGCCGGTGTGACGAACTTCCGCGCCATCGGTTAGCAGAATGCGTTGGAAACGTGCCTCACGCAGAGAGCGGCGTAATCAAGGATAACTCGGGGCTGCGCTGAACCAGATGCGGAAACGCTGGACTTGCTCAAATCAAACATACGCGAAAAATCGCTGAGATAACGACAGGAGCCATTCGTAAATCCGACGCTTGCCAACCATGCGCTAGCGCTCTTGGCGAGACTCTTCCGGCATGGCTCGATCGCTTACCATGGTGCTTTCGTCAACGTGGCCGGGTGTCGCGTTCAGCCCCTGGCCGCCGATCCGGCGGTCTGGCGTGCCCTTCAAAGAAGAGGGAAACGGCAGGTTAGCGGGCGGTGATGAACGAGCCAGGGACTATTCGGTGGAGAAACCAACCTTAACGCGACACAACGGGACTTGGGGCAGGCTAGACGTGCGCGCGCTCTCCGTCAAAGGGGGCTGGCTGGCCGAGGATCGGAGTTGGGAAGCCGAATTACCGTTACTAATCCGGTACCGGCACTTCTTACCGTAGCGACAACCCGTCAAAAGTGGATTAATTCCGCGCGCCATCCCATTCCCCCCGCGCCCAATTTGCGGTGTCGTGACTAGCATTTGAAGGAACATGCTTAGCTGATCTAGTCCTCTCCCTGCGCTTAATTTTGGTCATGCTTCCCCCATAGCCTCTCTCAGTCGATCCGCGGCCAAAAGATGTACCCTTTGGGTATGGCGCTAGGACCATCGCTGATCTTCGACAAGTCATCGATTGAGAGCCTTAATCTGGACGAAGCAGTCTTGATGGACAACTTCTACATGTCCACGATGACGCCGCTATTCTTCGTCGAATGCCTTGCTGATCTCGAAAAGAGCATCAGGAGTGGTAGCACCCCGGAACAGCTCGTTGGGTCGCTGGCCGATCGAACGCCAGAGGCCCAATCTTATGCGAACGTCCACCATATGTCGATTTTGGAAGGCGAATTGCGCCGTCAGTTCGACATCACCAGAGTCTATGGGCGCGTCGCACTCGCGGGCGGAATCCCCGTCAGCTTGGAGGACAAGAAGGGCGTGGTCTTTCGCCGAGCACCGGAAGCCGAAGCCCTCGAAGGATGGTGTGCCAGAGAATTCTTGGACGTAGAGCGCACACTGGCGAAACAATGGCGACGCTCTCTTACGCAGATCGATTTCGACGCGATGATCAGGACCATGATGAGCGCCATTGGCCCTTGGCGCAAACCGAGAACTCTCGAAGATGCCAAACACATTGCCGACTTGGTGATCGACTACTTGGATCCGGAATGGTTGCTCCGATTTGGCCTGGAACTTCTGGGTGTGCCCGAGGCCACGGATGTCGTTGTTAAGGATTGGATCGGCCGCCGCCGACCAGGCCTTCGACAATACGTTCCGTACTTCATTTTCATGCTCACGATCAACATCTTTTTCTGCTTGGTGTTACCGACGCAACTGCTGCGGAACGTTAAGGCCAGTCATCACGTTGATCTGGCCTACCTCTATTACCTGCCCTTCTGTTCTGTTTTCACTTCTAAGGACAATTTTCACGTGCAAATTGTCCCTCTTTTTGGCTCGTGTCCCAAAAGTGTAATTAGCGTTCGACCGGCAGTGGCAGCCGGGCACAGCAATGATAGATGGCGGCAATGAAGTTGCTCGCCGTACGGAAGCCGAAGGATCGGTGGCTGATGGACTTGATCTTGTTGTTCATTCCCTCGACGGCGCCGTTGGACAAGCGGATCGTCGTCCAGGGGAGAATCCCATCCAGGTGGGAGCGCAGCATCTTTGCGAATTTCTTGAATGGTTCCAGTTTCGAGCGCACGGCGGAGTTCATCCACTTGCGCAGATGCCGCTCGGCGCGCCAAGGCTGCTGGAAGGACCAGAACAGTTGGAATGCTTCCTTCAAGTACCAGGCACGCACCAGCGGCGTATTCCAGCGGACCAACGTCGAAAGCCGCTCCTTCTGATCCGGGTTCAGATTCCACGGATTCTTCAACAGCAGCCAGCGAGTTCCTTTGACGGTCACTCTCTCTTCGGATGTGACTTGGCGCCACAGTTGGCGGCGAACCGCGTCTACGGCCTCGTTGAGATGCTTGACGATGTGAAACCGGTCAAACAAAATCCGGGCGTTCGGCGCGTGTTCCCGCACCAGGCTGGCGTATGGCGCCCACATGTCCATGCAAACCACCCGCAGCGTTCCACAGCGCCGCCGCCCCATCTCTTCGGTGAAAAACTTCCGCACTGCCTCTTCGGTGCGCTCTTCTCCGACCCACAGCAGGACCCGCCGTTCCAGATCGTAAACCACCGTCAGGTAGACCTGGCCTTTGCGTCGGCTCACCTCATCAATACCGATGACATGGACGGGAGGCCGCGCGCGATGGCGCAGACCATAGGCCACCGCCCGTTTCACAATCGTGGCCACGCTCTTCCAGTTCAGTCCGTATTGGCGCGCCGTTCCCTTCCAACTCAACTCCCGCGCCAGCACCGCCACCGCGGTGGCAAGCGTAGTGGTCACTCGAGCCCAAGGCTCGGCCCAAGGGAAGTCTTCCACCCGAACCCCGCATCGTGGACATTCCACCCGCCGTGGACGGTAGCGCAGTTTCAAAGCCAGCTTTCGCATGGAGAGATCGCGCCACTCTCGTTCTTTGCGAATGTCGTGAACCTCCAGGCATCGCTGCCGGCAAACCCCGCAGCGCAACAAACGCTGCCCGAGCCGGTCGATCCACACCAGCATGCACTCGTCTGTCTCTTCCACCCTGGTCACGGTATGGGCTTTCAAACGCAACTGTTTTCTGACAAAGGTCTCAATGAGCACCTCGGTTCGGTCCTTTCGTATTCCTTGGCCGGAAACACGAAATTAAACCGATGGCGGGGTGCCTTTCAATCCCCGCCAGGCCATACCCCCAAGCGTTCACAGGGGTTGAACTCCCACTACACTTTTCGGAGAGGAGCCCTCTTTTTCTCGATTCAAATCAGACCTTTGTCAACGGCACCGATTTCAAAGCGGAGATGAAGAAGCTTAACGAGCACTATTCCGGTTTGCCGGATGAAGTGCTTATGACAGGCCTTGGCAGTTTTGCGCAATATCCACCGGATGATCCGACTTTCCTAACCACTAAGTTGTGGGATAAATATTTGCCAGGATGGCGTCAGATCAAGGCAAGACCAAAACTGCCCAGTGATCCTGAACGCGACAAGGCCCTCATCGAAGAAATCGAGAAATGCGATTCCCCGGACCCTGCGCCCCGCGATAAAGGCAACCTTGACGAAGCGGACTATGTCAAGGTCGAAAGGCGCGTGTTCGTTCGCAAGGGCAAGTGGCGCCGCTTCTCGGATGATGTTGAGAACAGAATGCGTGAACGGGGAGAGATCTCCTAGCGCCCCCATGGGCAGGGCAAACGTATTGACCTTTTGCAAACCAGAAGTTGGCCGGCCCGTTCAAGTCGACGAGAAACGCCCGAGGCGCCGAATTGAACACGATCAGCGTTGCGCGAACGACTTGTGGGGGAGTAATCCTCACACAGGGCAAGTGATGACCAGCGTGGGAAGAAGGATCGGAAGTGCAGTCTGGATACAACAGCTTTGAGCTGGGCCGGATTCGAGGAGAACTTGGCGATCTCCCGTTTACTCAACCGACTAAGGCAACTGTGAACCCTCAGCACAACTAATGACAGAGACTACTCCAGTTCGAAGGCAACCGGAGCGGATCTGTTATCCGCAAGAGCGCTTCGTCCGCAGCGTTCGCAAGCACGTCGTCCGGACTCTCAGAGTCTCGCCTAAGTGACTCCCGGTCAGTCGTCCCCCCAAAAAAGCCAAGCAACCGGTCAAGTTCTGCTCGCCCAGCCAATCCCTCCGTAGCTGTCCGGACACGGCGGACAGCATCAGCAACGATTTCCCGTGGGTAGTGCAAGAGTTCTTTCGCCCTCAGTCGCGCGAAGGGCGCATGCTCGTCGATGCACTGCCTGAGCAATTCGGTAAGCGCCCAGGGATCACCGCGCTCAAATAGCTCGTTGTAAGCCAGGCGAGATGCCCGGAGACCATCGCTCTCGCGAAGAATGTCGTCGCCTTCAGTCCCGCTACGCCCCGCCAGTTCTCTGAGAAGAACACGTATGGATTCGCCGTCGAATCGCTCAAGGAATCTAAAATATTCCCATTTCTCAGCTCCGTCGAACCGTGATCCTGTTGGCGTAGGAACGTGCCGAAATTTTCGTGGATGTGTGTAAAGTACTTGCCCCGTTCCCAGCCCCATCCTGACAGGATCTCATTGACCGATTTCACCAGCCATTTTGCCCCACGGTCTGAGTTAGCAGTGCAAAGTGCGATCGCGCCGTTTACCGCACTCTGACTGCCGTGCATCACCAGCGCGCCAGCTGCGAATTCCACGAGATGGTCGTTGGATGAGAGACGGTGGAGGGCCTCTTCTGATCCCGGCGTTCCGATCAGAGCCAAGCTAGCCAACGCTGCCTGCATAAGACGTTTGCTCGATGTTTCGGCTAGCCTAGTCAGGAGGCCAATTGCATCTTCATCAACGAGCTTGCCAAGCGTTCGTACCGCCTCGATTGAAGTAAACTCATCGAGTTCATCGACAATCTCGTGAACAGCTAACTCACGGAGTGCTGATTTAGCACTCATGCCCCCACAATCGCCAAGATACCTTGCTGCTTTCCAGGCCACTCGCCTGTCACGCAGGGCTGTTATCAAAGCTGCTTCAACTGTAGGAGTCGGAACCCCCGGCAGGCTGTTGACTAGGGCGCGCCTCGCGTCTTCATCTTGGCACACAGCCCACCACTCTGACCAGTCACGGGGGTCGAGCCACTCAAGTACCGGCTCGTGTGGGACCATGCTCACATACGGCTCTTTGGCCATCACGTAGAGTTTCGCCAGTGCTCGGGATCGGCTTTCCCTCGTGAGCGACAGCGCCATGAGCTTGAGCTCTCTGGGCAGGGACTCCTCGTTCGCCCTGTCAAGGGTCGAAACCAGCCAGGCTTGAACGCATGTCTCGAATGTTGGCGTGAGAAGATGCCGCAGGTCTGCGGTGACCGGGGCAACAGCACGAAACAATTTGGATCTCGCCTGCCCCCCGTCGTCCCAACCCAGTTGCTGGATTTTCCTGGCCGCCGCATTCGCGGCCAACTGGAATATTCCAGCGGCGGCTTCCGTTCCGACAGCAATCAGCGCGTGATTCTCGTAGTTCCATAACTCACCGGCTGCCTCCAACCGTGACCGAAGATGCTCGACCACTCGGTGACTGCCTACATACCCTAGAACATTGACGGCGCGGATGTGTTCTTCTGACCCAGATTCGCACTGCAGCCCGCTGTCTGCTAACGCGATAAGCGCATTTTGAAATTCGACGTTTGAATTGCGGAGCACATGAACGATATCGCCGAAATAGTAGGTATCAGATCGGCGAAATATCGGCCATTGGTACGTAAGACCGGCCGCTTCGACGACCCCCGCCCGCGCGGCGGCGAGTGCGCCGATGTACCTCAGGTGCTCAGGGCAGGCATCTGCTGGAAGAAGTGTGTCCCGAAGTGCCCTCCTTGCTTCGGAACATTGGAACCGAGACAACAGATCAATTGCGTGTGCAGCTCGAGCTTTAAACCGACTGATCGCGATACTCTCGAGCTGGGACACGGCCGCCGCCCGGTGGCAGGATTCAAAAGCGCCCGGCGAGCCCAGCATCACCACGACCGCTCGCGTGGCGTCGTGTTGAGCAAGCTGTTGGACAAAGTCCAGAGGCGGCGCGGCCTCCTTGACATGCTGCCCCACGACCTCCAACCGCAAAACAACCTTCGAATAGGCAGGCCGCAGCAATTCGGTAGCCGTCTGCTGTGGATCTTTGATGGCGTCCTCCACATCGAGCTCCCCGATAAAGAACTCGGCCACAATTTCTTGGGCGAAGCGCACCTGCATCCCCGACGTACTTACCTCGACCAAACCAGCCGACGCGAGGCGCTTCATAGCAGGCCCAGGCGGATGTACGGGGTCCCACCGCGGAATGCCGCGAAGGGCGTCGAAGTCAACCCCCTTTCGAGAACGATCCAAGAGTCGAGCTAGACCAGTCAGGGCCTGCCAATACACATCCCTCGTCAAGAACTCAGCTTCCAAAGCTTCGGTGCGAAGCCGTTGGTCTATCCACCACCTCAAAATCGATGCTCTTGAAATTGCAGTCTGTTGACTGGTCAGGATTGGGTCGAGTGCAAGGAACGCTCGGAGTGTGAACGGGTGACGCAATTCAGTACGGATCTCCGGAGCAAGAGCTAACAACTCGTTGATGGAGCGCCCCGCCCGAGTCCAAGCAATTTCCTGTTCGGCCGCTGTAAGGGCATCAGGAAGTTCGAACCTGATCCCTCTACCCGCGACCGATCGGTTGGAGTCGGACAACTCCTTACGCCCGCGTTGAATGAGTTTGGGAATCCAGATATCCCAGAGTTCATCGCAGCATAAGGCCCAGAATTGCGGTCGCGAAGACACGATCAGCGTGCTCTCGGCAGCTAATCTGGAGTCGAACCAGTATCTAAGTGCCCGACAGACACGATCAGGCTCATGCGTCTCATCGATGCCATCCAACACGATTGTAATCGGCCATTTGTTCTGTAGCAGGCGGGTTATGTGCTGCTCTTCGCCGCACCGAACGTGAGCCTCGAGGACACCTTCCACCTTCTGGACGACGTATCGTACGAGCGCGTCTTCGGCCTCCCAAGATAGATCCCGCGCGGCGACGAACAACATCGCGAGATCCGGGGGAGAGGATTCTGCGAAGCGACATAAAAGGCTTGTTTTACCGAGCCCGGCATCGCTCACAAGTGGTATGAAACGCGGGCGCTCCCTGGACAGGGCGTGTCGCCCACAGGCTTGCCACAACTCATAGAGGGTGCCGTCAGCGCGACGGACTACATAGTGATCTGGGTCATAGCGTGCGGTGCGCTTTTAGATCCCGGATGGTTTCAAATGTCCGCTGACGACATGCCACAATCAGGCTCTGATAAGATCCGCGTGACTGCGGAATCCCTAAGTATTCGAGGCGCAGATCCTGATGGTCGGTAGTATCGAGCAGATGCGATAGGAGCCTGCCACCGAATATCGTAAGCTCTGCTGGCCTACTTTCCTCCTCTGCCTTGTGTAGCCAATCCTGAGGTTTCGCCGTCCGTCACGCTCTGTGTCTCTGCTCGTTGCCCACACCACTTCTCGGGCGACCGGGCATGCCACTCTTGCACTTTTAACGTCATCGAGTAGCTTTGTCCACCAGCCTTGCTTCTGGACCGAATAACAAAGCGCAATACTTGCTGTTGCTATAGAATCACCAACGAATGAATCTGGTTGACCTTTTATGCTTAGGCCCTCAGGGCTTATGCCGTGTGGCGTCAAAGGGAAATAGCGGGAATCGACGCGAGGGATGAGTTCGTCGCACAGCCGATGAAAGGTGGCGTCATTGAGCCGTTGGAGCGCAGCAAGAGTCGGTGTGTAGAGGTCAACGGGTGTTTGGTGAGCGCTCTGGTCCTCGGAGGGCATGATGTCGAAGTCCGATCCAATATGATACTAGCGCGTGGACCTGACCGCGATTGCGCCGGCGCTTGGGATCGTGCACACCGCAAGCTGGACTGTTCGACTGTTGGCGGATTAAACACCCAAGCCATTGATGTGGCAATCCTTCCGGGCAAGACGATGGATTACTCCCCATAGACGCGCATGGCTTCGCGAATTGTTTTGGTCAGATTTCCAGTTGCGATGCTGACGTCCTCTTCGTAATACTGCTGCTGTCGGCTTACCGCCGAAGGAAATGCAACGCCGGTATCGCACATCAGGGTGCAGGAGACGCGACAATGAGAGCGTGGCGAGCAAATCATCAGATTGCGCCGTTTGCGGCGGTGCGCGCTGGGTCTGCGAAGATCACACGGAAAAGCCTTGGGGCGGCGCGAGCGACAGGGAGGACGCGTGCCATTGCGGCGGGGCGGGGTTGCCGTGCCTCGGGTGCAACCCATGCGACCATGACCATCCACCGGAAATGCCGCCGGGATACCAGTCTCTGATCGACGAGGACGGTACGGTTAACTGATGCCGTCGTTCAAGGATATGAAAAGCTGGCGGGATCGGCTCGGGCATTCCGGCCTACGCTCCTTCACCGACTCCGATGGGCACCTGTGGGTGGAGCAAAATGGGGCAAAGGCGTCAAAATGGGCGAAACTCGCTCGGCAGGGGCATGAGGTCGCTTGGGAGTTCGAGAAGCCGGGCGGCGGATACACCGGGCGCATGTTGATCGACGGCGAGATCTACACCGCATCGGAGGCGACGATAAGGTTCCTGCAGCAGAAGCGGTAGCTGCGGGCATCTCCATCTGTGCTACTGAGGCCCGACACAGCCCAGCTAAACATTGTTTGACCGGCACCCGGCAATCGTGGAACCGTCATGCGCCTCAGTCGAGTGCCTCGTTGCAAACAGCTCGGTAGCCGCAGGTGCGACAACGAGCCGCGTGCTGGTGGTCGCGGTGGACCGTCTGGGAATTTCGGGCTTCGCGCATTTCGTCCAGAATGTGAAGAAGTCGCTTGCGGTCTTTCAGAGTATACCGGATGGGCCATGAGCGATCGGCGTATTGAATAATCCCGCAGGGCGGTGTCGCCGCGAAGGCGTCTTCGACAAGCACGCAGTAGGCGGTCACCTGGGCAACGTCGCCCTCACGAGGACCGGAGCGCGGGCAGTTGCGCGATTTTAGCTCAACAGGAATCAGGCCATTCGCAGCTTCCACCAAATAGTCTGGCTTCCCGGTCAAGCCGCAACTTCGAGATACCACGGGGGCGTTCAACGTTGCGGCGCCGGTCGGTATCCTGGTAGACAACGCGACCATCCGGAATCCCACTGTGCTCTATCTGCCGACGCGCGCGCGCCCACATGAGCAGGGCCGATAGAAAGACCATACCCAGCACGGCAAATGCGATTGTCAGTGGGTCCATAAGCGGGAAATTCCGAGGATAATCAGGATCAGAACGCAAACAACCATGATGATGATCGCTACCGCCTGCTGCTGGTGGGCGGCGCGCAGGCGGCGATTGTGGGCCTTGTGCTGTCGGATTCCAGCCGCGCGCTCTTCCGTGAGGGAGCATGGATAGCCGCTGCGACTCAGCTGCCACGCCTTCTTGCAGTAGCACCAAGTGCCAATCTCGGAAGCGGCTATGAAGCGACCCTCGCGCGCATGGGAGTCCGTTAAGGCGTCTCCTCAACCGCGAGTGTGTCACTTGAACCATAAAATGGCCGGAGTTTGAACCATAAAGCGGCCAGATGCCGCTCCCAACCCCTGTGTTTGCGTTGGCCGTCTGCACAGGTCGGGTGACATGTACCCATATCGTGGCCGCGAGTACCAGTTGGAAGCATAAGATGGCCGCAGGTCGCCCGCATGTGCTGGGTAGGCGGCGATTCGAAATGCACCAATAAAACTGTTGCATTCTTTCTGTATGTGCGCCATACTGCGCACATACGATGCCGAAGGCTGAAACACCGGAGGAAGTCAGACGGTGGTTCCTATCAACCGTCCAGAAGATGTGGCCAGTCGCCGAGGGGTCGCTCTCACTTCGCAGAAGCCCGTGCGTTCGAAAGAACTGCCCGGCATGCGCGAAGGGAGAGGGACACCAAAGCTACATCCTTTATGGGCGAAGCAAGGGCCGGCGGTCGTCAGTCTACGTGCCGGATGCGCTGGCACAACAGGTTCAGACGGCCATCGACAATGGCCGCGAACTCCAGCAGTTAATGAGCGAGGCGGGGGTGCGTTACGTGAGCGCCCTGAAGACGGCGCACCGCAAACCTTGATTTGGCGCCCTCGCGCCGGAGTAGGAGGAGGCAACAGTGCCAAGCCGGGACGATCTGTTGACGCTATATCAGCGGCTGGGTCTCTCAGATCAAGCGCGAGCGGTAATTGATGATGTCCGCTCCTCCGACCCCGCACGTCGGGTCCGTAGCGGCCGTGGCAACGTGAGCGGACGATATCCCAGCAAGAAGATGGGGGTAACGATTCAGTTCGAAAGCCACCGGGTCGAACTGGCCGCCATTTACGAGATGGAACACGATGCAAATGTGCTGGAATATTTCGGATCAGCCGCCATCGATAAAACTGATCTACGACAGTGCGAACGGCAAGGGCATGGGCGTGCTCCACACACCGGACTTCTTCGTGATCCGCGACGACGCGGTTGGTTGGGAGGAATGGAAGACCGAGGAAGACCTCAACCGGCTCGCCGAACACAACCAGAACAGGTACCAGCGCGATGAGACAGGGCGATGGCGCTGTCCGCCGGGCGAAGCGTACGCCTCGCAGTCCGGACTTCACTATCGCGTTCGGTCGGCGCAAGAAATCGATTGGGTCTTTCAGCGGAACATACAGTTTCTCGATGATTATCTGCGGGCAGACTGTCCCGCATGTGGATCGGGGGTTGCGGAGAGACTGCTGGGGCACGCCCTCGCAACCCCAGGGCTTTCGCTGGAGGCGCTGTTCGAAGTGACGCAGAGCGTTGCAACGCGCGACGAGATCTATTTGCTGATCGCGACAGGCGTGCTGTCGGTAGACATCCGAAGCGTGTCCCTTCGCGAACCGGCCCGCGTGGTGGTGTTTGCACCTGGTGAAAAGCAACTGCAGAAAATCGCTGGAGGGCGACCAGACGCATCTCTTTATGCTCCGCAGGCTCTCCGTCAGGCGATGGATCCTGAGGTATTGAAAATGCTGTCTAATGCGGACGAACAAGACTTGCGGATAGCAAACTTGCGCTGTCGCGTCGTCCGCGAACGCATTCAGAACGGCCCCTGTGACGAGGACCCTTCGGTCCCCTCTCGCACTCTACGGCGCTGGGCTGCCAGCTATCGCGCCGCCGAAATTAAGCACGGAAGTGGATACATCGGACTGTTGCCGCGGTGGCACGATCGCGGCAATGCGACCCAACGCCTGCCAGAAAGCACACGCCTCTTGATGAACGAGTTCGTTGCCGGTGACTACGAAACTCTGAAGCAGAAGTCCATGTACATTTCTTGGATTGGATTGAAGCGAGCGTGTGAAGCGCGGAATACCCAAGCTCCGAGTTACAAGACATTCAGCCTTGCGGTTCGAGCGAAGGCGGGGTTCCGGCAGACCCTGAAACGGCAAGGGCGGAGAGCGGCATATGTGCAGGAACCCTTCTATATCGAGCTCGATCTGAGGACGCCCCGGCACGGGGACCGCCCGTTCGAGATTGGGCACATCGATCACACCGAGTTGGACGTGGAGGTGATTTCTGGCCACACGGGCCAAGTTCTCGGGCGACCTTGGATGACTCTCTTGATCGATGCCTTCAGCCGGCGTGTCCTCGCATTCCACCTGACCTTCGACGCGCCCAGTTATCGTTCCTGCATGATGATTCTGAGAGAATGCGTGCGCCGTCACCGGAGACTACCGCAGATCGTGGTACTGGATGGAGGGCGCGAGTTTGACAGCGTCTATTTCGAAACTCTGCTGGCCCGTTACGAATGCACGAAAAAGACTCGACCGCCGGCCAAGGCGAGATTCGGATCGGTGTGCGAGCGCCTCTTCGGGATCACGAACACGCGCTTCATTCATAATCTCGCTGGGAATACCCAGATTACGCGCAACGTCCGCCAAGTCACCAAATCGGTCAATCCAAAGGGGCACGCAACCTGGCCGTTGCCAGAACTGTACGACTATTTGGCGGAGTACCTCTACGAGGTCTACGATACGATCGAGCACCCAGCGCTTGGGCTGGCGCCGCGAGATGCTTACCAACGAGGCGTGGCGGCGACTGGGGCCCGCCCGCATCGGCAGATTGCCGACGATCTGGAATTTGAGATATGGACCCTACCGACTACCGCGAAAGGCACGGCCAAAGTAGCGCCCGGGCGCGGCGTCAAGATCAATCATATTTATTATTGGGCGGAGTCGCTGCGCGATCCCGCCATCGAGCACAGCCAGGTCGGAGTGCGCTACGACCCATTCGACGCCGGCGTTGCCTACGCCTTTGCGGGCGGCCATTGGGCGCAATGCCACTCGGAATACTATCTCGCGTTTCGTGGCCGCTCGGAAAAGGAAATCGCACTCGCAAGCGCGGAGCTACGAAGGCAGCAGCAATGCCATTCTCAGGGACTTGAAATCACCGCCAAGAAACTGGCCGGGTTCCTTGCGTCGGTCGAATCTGAAGAAGCGCTCCTCCTGCAAAGACAGCGCGACCGGGAAAGCCGTGATGTACGTAACCGTGCTACCGCCATAGCTGCAGACGACCCGCATGAGCCCGGCTCCGGTCCCCAGGCGCCGGTGGAGAATGGCATGGAACGAATAGAGAACGCGCCGAAAAGCTGTGAGATCTACGGTGAGTTTTGATGACAGCGCCATCTGAATTTCCAGCGGCGTTGTTGACTGCGCCGTGGCCGACTAGACTGAAGCACTTCCAGGATTTCACGGTCGCTCATCCTCGTCTGGTCGATGCCAAGGAACGGCTTCTCGCCGCCATTCGAGAGTGCGCTCCGAACTCGGTTATTCTCGTCCTCGGACCAACCGGGGTGGGCAAGACGACGCTGCGCACGCGGGTCGAGCAACTCCTCACTGCGGAGTTGCTCGCGGCTTTGCAGATCGACCCGGCGCGCCTCCCGGTAGTGAGCGTCGAGGCGGTAGCGCCGCCATCCGGCAACTTCAACTGGCGCGATCACTTCAGACGAATGCTGTACGAAATGAACGAACCGCTCATCGATCAAAAGCGCAAAATGGAAGCCTGTGATGTGGACGTCCATTTCATGCCCGGCATGAAGGCGCATGGCGAACAGTATCACTACGCGGTGGAGCAGGCGCTGCGCTACCGCCGGCCACGCGCCGTTCTGGTTGATGAAGCACAGCATCTGGCCAAGATGGCGTCTGGACGGCGGTTGTTGGACCAGTTAGATGTCATCAAGTCCATTGCAAACCGCACCGGAACCGTGCATGTTCTATTTGGAACCTACGATCTGCTGGCATTCAGGAATCTCAGCGGGCAACTGAGCCGCCGCAGCGTTGACGTGCATTTTTGCCGTTACCGCGCCGGCAACGCCGAGGATCGCAGAACGTTTCTGAACGTCCTCGGTTCGTTCGAGCGGCAGATGCCGCTTTCCGAATCGCCAGAACTGGTGGACAACTGGGAGTTCTTATACGAACGCAGTATCGGCTGCGTGGGCGTGTTGAAAGAATGGCTGGTGAGAGCGCTCGCCTCGGCCTTAAGCCGAGGTGCCTCGAAGCTCACTCTCCGGGATCTGGCGGCACAAGCGCTTACGATCTCGCAGTGCGAGAAGATGCTGGCCGAGGTAACAGAAGGCGAAGCGCGGTTGACGGAGAGCGACGGAGCCCGCTCGCGTTTTCGCCTGACGCTCGGATTGCCGGGCATAGAGGTTGACCAAGGCCGGATGGCAGCGCCTGCTCCGGCCCAACCGCGCTCAATGCCAGGCCAGCGGCACGCCAAGAGAGATCCTATCGGAAAGCCGGTGCTTGCACATGCGACCAGTGGAACCATCTGAGTGCTGGGAAGTGTTGGTTCCGCCGATTCCCAAGCGGAGCCGGCTGTACTCGCTCGAGCCGATGAATGTCGGTACGGCCGAGGTGGAAAGCCTGACCGGATACGTGGCAAGAATGGCCGAAGCGCACTGCGTAACCGTCTCCGATCTGGTCGGCGCCGAACTGTCCCATCCCGCATGCCCGACTCCGCTATTCAATACATACCCCGGTAAGGAGCGCTCGAATTTCTTCTATACCCAGTTGTACTCTCTAAATGGAATCACGGATGTTCCCAGGAAGTGGATCAGCGTTCTGGAGACAGCCACACTGCGGCAGGGACTTTCCGATTTGACACTCCTGGCGTTTGCAGACCTGTTTTCCGAGTCGTACCTGTTCAGGACTGTGAGCGCATGGTGTCCAAGCTGTTTTGAGAGTCGGCGCCGCTGCGGTGTCCGCTACGAATCCCTGTTGTGGGCTCTTGGAATCGTGAAGGTGTGCCCTCTTCATAGGGAGCCTCTCGAAGAGGTTTGCCCGCACTGTCGCCGCCGGTCGGGGCCACTTGCTGCTCACACTCGACCGGGCTACTGTTCCCGATGCGGAGGTTGGTTGGGCAGCGCCGGCGGATCGACAGAGAAATCAATGAGCGAACCGGATTTTAAACGTGAGTTCTGGATCGCGAAGTCGATCGGTGATTTGCTCGCTTCGGCTCCAAGGCTGAAGGGTTCTCCGCTCAGGGAACATCTGCGCACCAATCTGTCCGCCTGCATCGAATCTGCCACATTCGGCAACCTCCTTGCATTCGCGGAAATCACGCGGACCTCGCGTGGCGCGCTGCGATACTGGGTTTCGGGCGCGCATCGCCCGCAAATCGGCGCTCTTCTACGGATGTGCTACCAGATCGGAGTGCCTGTGACGCAGTTGCTTGGCGATCCGGCTGCCACCGATTTCGACATCGCTCCTCTACGCAATGATCGGGGAATTCAGTCGCGGCGTCGTGGCGCCGAAGTCCGCGTCGCCCTGGAGCGCGCTCTGGCGGAAGAGCCGCCGCCCAGTGTCTCCGAACTTGCACGGCGTCTGCATTTTTCCAGGAGCGAGCGCTTGTACCAGATCGACCGCGCCAAGTCCAAGACGCTGTCGGCAAGGCATCGCGAGGCCATCCGAGCGTTACAGCCAAAGCCTTCACGGGCGCCTCGGAAATGCGAGCGGCCCCAGATGAAGCGCGTATTAGAGGATTCGCTGGCGCGCGAGTGTCCGGTATCGGTTTCCGAAATTGCTGCGCAGAATGGCTACGCGAACCCAGGTTGCATCAGGCTGGAATTCCCCGATCTTTGCCGGGCCATCGGCCGGAAACTCGCTCAACAAAAGAAAACCGAAATGAACGGCAAGGGAGAGATCCTGAAAGCTGCGCTGGGAGAAGATCCGCCGCTCACGGCGGAGCAAATGGCCGAAAGGCTGGGTTTCGGTTGTCCTGGAGTTCTGCGGCGAAACTTTCCTGCGCAATACCAAGCGCTTCTTGGGAAACGAATGGCCTACGAGGAGGCCCAAAGAAAGCACTTACGTTCTGACTTGATCAGTGCCCTGGCAGAGAATCCGGCCCCGACCGTTCCCGCTGTATGTCGGCGGCTTGGTATCTCTACGAGCCGGGTTTACTGCGTGCATGGGGACTTGGCGCGCGCCATTGCGGCCAGACACTTAAGAGAGCAAGCTGAATCAATGGAACGGCGGCGCGAGTTGTTGCGCACCGAGGTATTTACCATCGTCAAAAACATGCTTGACCGTGGGGAGCGTCCGGTTCAGGCGCGTGTACAAAAGATGCTCAGCGCAGATTCCTTGAAGGCGTGGAAGACGCTCGGCCGATTCTTGAATGAGGCAACGGAAACCTCATGAAGCCACAAACAGAACACCTTCGCTGAGTGCGTCGGCGTCTTTTTAGAAGTGATCGGATTCGTCAAGGAAAACTCGTTCGACACGCCCAAAAACTCGCTTTTCGAGACCGCCGAAAAACATCTCGTCAAGCTGCAAAACTGCCGAATCATGGGTTTCAAAGCCGTCCCGAAATCAGAGTCAAAACTGGCCATCTGGCACGAGTTTTTGAGAAGGCGTGCAACTCGACCGGCTGCGTCAGCGGTCTGTGGAAGCGCGACACGAGAAGGCCGGGGCGAACTGGTGGTAGCCTCACCCGTCGGTTACGTCAAGACTGAGGATCAACGTTTGGAGAAGAATCCCGATCGCCGCGTGCAGCAGGCCATTGTTTTGGTGTTTGCCAAGTTCCGTGAACTCGGGAGCGCGCGCCAAACGCTGCTATGGTTCTTGGAGCAGGGACTCCAACTACCTGCTCACACCTCGCGTGGTGAGCTTATTTGGAAGCAACCGGCCTGCCCTGCGGACACGCGCGGGAGTATGCGCAGGCCGCGCTGCGTCACGGCGTGCTGATTCTGCCTGGTCCTCTGATGTCCGCGGCGGAGCAGCATTCCGGATTCCTTCACCTGCCATTACTGGCCGAACCAGAGACTTTCCGGACGGGAGGGCGCTGGCTGGCTTCGGCGTGGCGCGACTACCGCTCGGAGGCCCGCCGGGGACAGCGGCAAAATGCAGCCATCGTGCAACTCTTGGATCGACGGCTTCTGATATACTCAACCCCAATATTCGGGCTGGAGGGATCCGATGCTCCGTTTCATATCGCGCCGGTTACTGCTCATGCTCCCCATGGTTTTGGTCGCGCTCACCGTCACCTTCGTGATGGTGCAGATGGCGCCGGGGAGTCCTTTCTCCAGCCAGCGCCGGCTGCCTCCGGAGATAGAGGCCAATCTCAAGGCGAAGTACGGATTCGACCAGCCGAAGTTAGTCCAGTACACCCGCTATATGGCGCGCCTCGTTGGTTTCCGCTACGTTGCCCACCGCGGCTACCAGTGGCAAGGCTATCCCGACTTCGGCGACTCCACGAAATACAAGGACAAATCGGTCAACCAGATCATCAAGGAAGCCCTGCCGGTGTCCGCCGTCCTGGGATTGTTTGCCTACGCCCTCGCGCTAACCATCGGCCTCGCCATGGGAATCCTGGCGGCCTACAAACAGAACTCCTGGATCGATCACTCGGCCAACGCCATTGCGATGCTCGGCATCGCCGTCCCGAACTTCGTGCTTGGCCCGGTGCTGGTGCTGATCTTCAGCCTGACCCTCTACTGGCTGCCGCCCGCCCGGCTGGAATGGGCTTATGAATGGGGCTATCTGCGCATCCCCACGCTGCGAACGGTGCTGCTGCCCGCGCTTACGCTCTCGGCGCTGTACGTGGCCTACATCGCGCGGCTCACTCGCACGGGACTAGTTGAGACGCTGAAGCAGGAGTACATCCGGACCGCGCGCGCCAAGGGCCTCTCCGAATGGCGTGTAGTCACGGTGCACGCGCTGCGCGGGGCCGTCCTGCCGGTAGTGAGCTTCAGCGGTCCGGCGCTCGCTTTCCTGCTGACCGGGACCGTGGTGGTGGAGCGGATGTTCGCCATCCCGGGTCTGGGCGCGTATTTCATCGACGCCGCCAATAATCGCGACCACTTCCTTATTCTGGGCCTGACTGCCTTCGGCGCGATCGCGCTGATGTTCGCCAATCTGGCGGTGGACGTCACGTACGCGCTGATCGATCCGCGGATCCGGTATGAGTGACGTTACACGCCGCGGCCTCTTGGCTTCGGGGCCGCTAATGCTCGCCGCTTGTGCTCCCTCGCCCGCCCGGTACTTCGGCAGCACTTCTCCGCAGCGGTCGTGCACCCTGGCGCATTCCCTGCCGGGCGAACCGGAATCGCTCGATCCTGCGCTGTCCACCGGGAGCAGCGAGTTTTGGGTCGTTCCCGCTTTGCTGGAGGGATTGACGCAATACCATCCCCGGCTGCCGCAACCCATGGCCGCGCTGGCGACGCACTATGAAGTCTCCGCCGGCGCGAGCAGCTTCACCTTCTATCTCCGGGGCCACTGGGCTCCAAGGGGGACCGCGCTTCCCAACGGAGACAGCCTTCCCGAGGAATTCACACGCGGGCGGAGAGGCGCTCCGGACAGGGTCCCGGCCCGTTGGAGCGATGGCCGGATCGTCACGGCGCACGATTTCGTATATTCGTGGCGGAGGTTCCTCGACCCCAGAACAGCGGCGCCGTTGGCCTACCAGTTGTACTACGTCCTGCATGCAGAGGACATCAACACCGGCAAGCGCAGTCCGGACGAACTCGGCGTCCGGGCGCTCGACGACTTCACGTTTCAGGTGGACCTGCGGTCGCCGACTCCGTTCTTCCTGTACCTGATCACGCAGTACATATTCAGCCCTGTGCCCCGTCATGCGGTCGAAGCCGCCCGGCAACTCGGCAACGACTCCTCGTGGACTCAGCCCGGGCGAATGGTCTCGAGCGGTCCTTTCCTCTTAAAGGAGTGGCGCCGCTACGAACGCATCTCGGCCGTGCGCAATCCTCTGTACTACGACTCCGGGATGGTGGAAATCGAGGAACTCTGTTTTATGCCCGTGGTAGATGGCACCACGACGGTCAATCTGTACAAATCAGGAGAAGTGGCCGCCATGCCCGGTGTCAGTTTTCCATACCTATCATACCGGCGATGGGCGCGAAACGCGATTTCCACACCGAACCGGCATTCGGGGTGTTTTGTCCTGTGATGAGCGTTCAAAAGCCGCCGCTCGATAACGTGCTGCTGCGCTATGCGCTGAACATGGCAACGGAGAAGCAGCCGGTCTGCGATCTTCTGAGCGGCGGCCGGCTGCCCGCACGGAATCTCGTGGCGCCCGTGCCGGGCTACCGTGGGCCGGACAGCCTGATGGTGGAAATCGACGGCCGTTCATACGATGTGTTGAAGTTCGATCCCGAAGCCGCTCGTGCGCTGCTCGCCAAGACCGGCATTCGATCGTTGGAGATCACGTTTCATTTTCCGCAGCTTCCGGAAAGCGCTCCACGGGCCGAGATGCTGCGGCAGCAGTGGCAGGGCAATCTGGGCATCCGCCTGAAGTTGGCTCCGCGCGAGTTCAACGCGCACTGGAGTATGGTGCTGGCGGGAGAGTACACCGGCGTGGCGGACTACGCGTTCCTGCCGCTCTACTACGACCCTAACCCGTTCCTCGATCCCTTCGTGACGGCCGGAGCGGGAAATCCATGCGGCTGGATGGATGAGGCGTTCCGTTTGATGCTCGCGGAGGCAAATCGCACGCTCGACCGGGGCGAACGGATGAGCAAGCTGGCCGCTTGTGAAGAGCGCCTGCTCAGGGCCATGCCGTTAATCCCGATTTATTTCGATGTCTGGGCCTACCTGCGCAAGCCCTTTGTCCGGGGCCTGACCAGCAACCTGTTCGATACGCGGGCGTTCAAGTACGCCTGGATCGATCGCAACTGGAGCCGGGCATGACGCGACGGGACCTTTTGGCCGCGGCTCCAGTCGCGCTGGCCGCCTGCGGCCGAGGGGACGGTGAGTACTTCGGGCGCACCGTGCCACCGGACTCACAGCGCCTGGTTTATCTGATCGGCGCCGAGCCGGGCACTTTGGACCCGGCAATATCCCGGATCTCTGGGAAAGCTACATCATCCACGCCCTGTTCGAGGGCCTCACCACGTTTCACCCCCAGATGACCCGAGCGATGGCCGCGCTGGCCACCCACTTCGAACTTTCTCCGGACGGCCGGCGCTACACGTTTTACCTGCGCGGCCACCAGGCGCCAGGCGGAGAACGCCTTCCTAACACCTCGAACCTGCGTGACGAATACCGCGCCGGACGGCTAGGCGAGGATTACGCACGCGGCCGGAAAGCGCCGCCGGACTATATTCCGGCCCGTTGGAGTGACGGTACGAGTGTCACGGCGCACGACTTCGTGTATTCCTGGCGCCGCGCGCTCGATCCGGCGAGGGCCGCAACTTATGCGTACCTGATGTATTACATCCGCGGCGCAAAGGAAGTGAACACCGGAATCCTTCCGGCTGAAAAACTGGCTGTGTGGGCCACCGGTGATTTCTCACTGGAGGTGGAACTGCGGATACCCACTTCCTTTTTTCTGGAATTGATTTCGCACCGTGTGTTCTTTCCTACCCCGCGGCGAGCGATTGAAGCGGCGCAAGCCGCCGGCCGAGAATCGGCGTGGACCGATCCGGGGCGCATCGTAACTAGCGGAGCATTCACGCTGACGAGCCGCCGGTCGAACGAATCGTTGGTGCTCACCAGGAATTCGTATTACTACGAATCCGGGATCGTCGCGCTGAAGAACCTGACGTTTTTGCCGGTAGTGGATGGGTCTACGGCAGCCAACCTGTACCGAGCCGGAGAAGCATCGATCGTGCAGCCAGGATTGCCCCAGTTGATTCCATTCTTTCCCGCAAAAAGGATTTCGGGACGCACCGATCTTACGGAACCGTATTTCCAATGATCAACGTTACCATGCCGCCGTTCAACGACGTGCGCGTCCGATATGCCTTGAATATGGCGACGGACAAGCAGGCCATCGCTGGGTTTGCGGGGGCGGGACGTTCGCCAGCGCTCAGCCTGGTGCCTCCCGCTTCCGGTTATGACTCGCCTTCCAGCCTGCCGGTCTCGATCGACGGGAAGGAATACGACGTTCTCGCATACAATCCGGCAGCAGCCCGCGAGTTGTTGGCGAAAGTGGTGAACCCGCCCAAATCATTGCGCGTCAAGTACCTCTTCCCCAACCTGCCGGAATCGGGACCGCGGGCGGAAATCCTGCAGCAGCAATGGCGGACGAACCTCGGAATCGAGTTGGTGTTGGTCAATGAGGAGCTCCAGACCTGGCTGCAGACGGTTTATGCGAGGAGCTATGAAGGTGTGGC
>CAVSMH010000005.1:0-317801 GCA_963728965.1 Bryobacterales bacterium | reverse complement strand
CATGCGCTCGTGGTTGCTGCCTGGCCCAACAACTGTTGTTCAAACTCCACCGGCGGCCGGTAGCCGAGCGCCGAATGGAGGCGTTTGCGGTTGTACACCCGTTCCAGGAAGTGCTTTATGGAAGCCCGCGCCTCCGCCAGATCGCGGTATTCCTGGCGATACACCTCCTCATATTTGAGGGTCTTCATGAACGATTCGCAGGCCGCATTGTCGAACGGATTTCCCTTGCGACTCATGCTGATGGTGATGTCCCGGCTCTTCAGCAGGTCCGTGTAGTCTTGTGAGGCGTACTGCACGCCGCGGTCAGAATGATGCACCAAACCCGGCGCCGGTATGCGCCGCTCAAGCGCCATGCGAAGCGCTGCGATGGTAAGCTCGTCCTCCAACGTTCGGTCCAGCGCCCAGCCAATCACCCGCCGCGAGTAGGCATCCAAGATGACAGCTAGATACACGAACTCCGCTGCCAGTCGAATGTAGGTGATGTCCGCCACCCACAGTTGATCGATGTCGGTCAACGCCATCCCGCGCGCCAGGTTCGGGTACACCGGCCGACTGTGATTGGAGTTCGTGGTCACCAGGAACTTCCGTCGCCGCAGGCACAGCAGATTGTCCTCCCGCATCAGGCGGTACACCCGGTTCGGCCCGACCTGCCAGCCGCGCCGGTGCAGTTCTTCGGTCATGCGTGGCCGTCCATAGGCGGGAAACTCCAAGGCGATCCGCTGGATGGCATCCCGTAGATCGATGTCCTTATCCCCGGCGGCCGGCGTGGTCAGGAACCGGTAGTAGCCGGCCCGGCTCAGATGGGCCAGCGCGCACATCTCGGCGATGCTCATGCTCGTTTCCCTCCGGACTTGCTCCTGGATGTTCCCGTAGATCGCGGCTTTCCAGTCAATGCCTGCAACCTCCGCTGTTCCTCGATGCGTTGCAAGCTGCGCTTTAAAAAATCGATCTCCAGGGTTTGCTGGCCGATTTTCCGCTCCAGCTTGGCCTGCTCGGTATCATCCCACCGCTGCTTTCCCAAGCCCGGAAACGCATTGCCCGGTCCTTCACGGAATTCCCGGCGCCAGCGATGCAGGACATTCGGGTTCACCTCAAATGCCCGCGCCACCTCGGCAATCGAGGACCCCGTCTCCAGCCGTCGGATGGCGGCCAATTTCTCCTCACGCGTGAAAGTTCGTCGTGACAGCCCCATGACACAATTCTCCATTCAATGGAATTTGTGTCTTAACTGTTTGTCTCAAAAATCGGGACAAGTCCACTTCGACTTTGGCTCTCCTAGGGATTGGTCTTTTTGGTATGGGATGGCGGCGTCTGGGTCTAAAGATGTTCGCGCCGTAGTGTCTTCGTAAGGCCGCGATTTCTTATGTTTGAGGGCTGACCGCACTGTAGTGAGCGGTATAACAACGCCTTCGTCGCGTTGGGTGCGGCCGCTCGATCCTCTTTCACTCCCCTCGCCTGACGGCCCGTACGAGCTGTAGCGGGCAGTAGTGCGGCACCTCTTCAATTCCTACCCGGCCCGGCGTGCCTCACGACCCGTGAACGCCTCCCACCTCCTCACGATCACGTCGCAGTACTTCGGGTCCAGTTCGATCACGGGCGCCTGGCCGCCCGTTCTTCTCGCACGCGATGACCGTCGTCCCGCTCCCGCCGAACGGGTCCAGGATCGTGTCCAGGCTCTTGCTGTTGTTCCGGAGGGCGCGTTCGACCAACTCCACCGGCTTCATCGTCGGATGCTCCCGGTTCGCCGCGGGGCGTTGATTAGGCCGTCTCCAAGAGCGTTTGTTGAGGTGCCTGCACGATCCGGAGCAGCTCGTCGTGCAGGCAGCACAGGTCGTTTGCCCGCCAATACTGCTGTCGCTGCTTCGATCGGGTACTGGTCGATATTGCGCGTCCGCTCCGCCCGGGCGGAGTGCTGGTGTCCCAGTGGGCGCAACCAGATCGATTGGAGCACTCTGTGTTCAAACGGGAAATAAGCAATGACCCTGATGTCCAATGCAACCAACGCCAGGAGGTCAAAAGCGTCGTCACCGTACAGGCGTTTGCCGCCCTTACCGGCCCTCCGCACTTGAAAAAGATAGACTGGCGCGTGCCCCTTTCGTTGCGGCATTTGCGAAGGCGCCCTAGCAGGTTGCTGAAAAAGGGTATTTCGATGCCCGAAAGCACCCAATGTCTCGCTCCGTCAAACGTAGAATCAACAGTTTGCGGCTGTTGGTAAGTGCCATTCTAAGTAGTCCGGGGACTTTTTCAGCAGCCTGCTAGTCCCTAGTTGCCTTCCCTGTACGCGGTACAGCCTTCCTTCGTGGTCCACAACCACATCGTATGGGAGGCCCTGCTCTGTGAGATACGCCCTGTAGCCCGACAGAATGAGGTCGGCCACAACCAGGTGCTCGGCAGCCTTGCCGAGTTCCAGGTCGGAAAGCTTATCCATGCTCACGCCGCGGCGCTCCCTCTGGACACGGCAATCTCCTCAAAGGTACGACCGTCCCCCTCCAAGGTCGGCTGCGTACCGCTGTAAGCGAAATAGCGGCGGAGGATGACATCGCAATACGCGGGATCAATTTCGATGACACGCGCTAGCCGCGCCGTCTTTTCACAAGCGATCAGCGTGGACCCAGAACCGGCAAACGGATCGAGCACGGTGTCGCGCGTTTTGGAAGAGTTGCGGATTGCACGCTCAACCAACTCGACCGGTTTCATGGTGGGATGTTCTCGATTGGCCGCGGGGCGGTTGATCAGCCAAGCGTCACCCTGGTTCCTGTCACCACACCAGCAGTGCTGGGTGCCCTCGGGAGCAAGACTCCCCTGGATGGCGGCGAATACCCATCGGGATGCAGAAGCGCTGAGATGGACCTTATTCGATTCGGTCTTTCGCCTTCGCATCCGCAATCGTCTGCCACTGCATGTTCTCCGGCGAGTCCGCCCCGCCTCGCTTCAGCGGAATGATATGGTCCACTACGTAAGCCGGGACACGCGCCGGTCGTCCTGCCGGGTCGCCAGGCAGGGTGCTGGTGCTGGAACGCGCGCTTGGCGACGGACGGGGTCGCGCTTCTTGCGGGCGTTGGCCTCGCGGGAGGCGCTGCGTTAGCGTGCCGTCCTGTGGAACGAGCAATGCTCCTGGAATCGTAGTTGGCTCCTCTCGCGACGACAGGGACCAGAATGGCGGCAGCGAGCAGGGACGGGAGGAGACTGCGATACAACTCTCGGGGCTAGGCTGGGCGGGGCACGGCATCCCCTTGAGACGGTGCTGGCCGGGTGGCCCTTAGGCCGTTGAACCCCGCCGTGGAGGGCGCAACCCCATTTCAGCGAACTTTGGGGCTACCCTTTGACTAGTCGCTGCAAATGCCCCACTATTTTGATGGTGCAGGCGGGCCGTTTTTTTTAAGCGCGGAAGGCAGCGCCCCCAGGTTGGGCATTTCGGTAGCGTTCAATAAACCTAAGAGTCCTCGCCTGCGCTCCATTCAACAGCTGGCCTCAAAGACGCTATACAGCGTGGCCGAGGTATTCACGGTCTTGCCGTGCAGGAGTCTCCTGAGGTCCAGGAGTACGCGGATGTGCATGTCGGCCGCTGGGGCTTCGGCGGAGGTGCAGGCATCGGGCTTGGCACTATACTGGTTGTGCTCCTGATAGCCTACATGCTCGGAGCTTTCCACTAAGGCCACACCGGCCACGGCCCCCCAGGAGCGTCCTGATCCCAAACCCATCGGGGGGCATGCCATTCCATCTCCCATACCTCCCAATGTCCGGTCCAAGAGAACTCGCGCAGGCCTTCCGACTCTGTGCGAGTGTCGCCTACGGGAGGCAGATCCTCGCACTTCGCGGCGAGCTTGTTCTGGAGGATCGTTTTTGCCCGAAACCAGTCTTCCTGATCCGATCCAAGGGGACAGCCGTTGTCCAGCCACAATTGATACGCGACTTTGGCGATTTCGCTTTCCGTTGGTCTAACGGTTGCGGCGGTTCCCGAGCCCATTCTCCTTCCTTGCGTTGGCATGGCTCACCTCCTTCCAAGCCCGGCGCTAGCGCAACGCGTTGCTGCATCCAGCCTCAGTCCTTCTAATTGTCAATCTGGCGATGGTTCAGGACCGCAAAAGGGGACTTGCGCGCCACCACTACGAAGGCCAGAGAGATAATCGGACCTTGAGCGCCGACAATATTATACGGCAACGCCTGGCCTGCTGCCACAACGCTCCTTAACCATAGCACTCCTTAACCTCCCGTTCCCGAACTGGGACTGGACATTTGCCCAGTTCCCCCGGCTGACATCGAAGACTAACATTTGGTCTAGCGCATCGCACGGAGAAATCAATGAACGGCCGGGCAGAGGAGTTTATCCCATCGCCGGAGGAGACCGCAGTAGGCCTTGCAGTCAGCCCTTTGCCCGCCGATCGGGCTCGACTTCGAGAGATTCTCTCCCAGGGAAACTGGAAACTGTATGAGGCTTCAGACTGCTGCGAAGCGCTGGCGTTGTTGCGCGACCGAAGTTTTGCGGTGCTCCTCTGCGAGCGCGACCACGCCGACGGCAACTGGGAAGACCTTTTGAAGGCCACGGAGAGACTGCGGACTCCACCGAACCTCATTGTGTTCTCTCGCCTGGCCGACGAGTCCCTCTGGGCGAAGGTGCTGAATCTGGGTGGTTTCGACGTGCTGATGATGCCTTTCGAGCCGGAGGAAGTGTTGCGAGTCACCTTCGCCGCCTGGAGCCGCTGGGAATGCGACTTTGTTGCGAACACCTCTGACTTTGTTGCGGGCACCTCTAAAGATGCGACTCGTACCAGGAACTCCGTGGCCGTCAAGGCGGCTCCGCCGGAAGACGGCTGGCTCCGGGCGGAACGAGAGATGCGAACGCGATCATCGGCGGCGGAGCCGGACGGCTTGCATGAACCGGGAGTGAAAATATGGCTCCAGCAAGGCAGCAGCCAGTGACGGCCCGAGAAACTGAGAGATTCCCTACGGAGTGGGCCTTGTACGACGGCGACAAACAGGCGGGCGGGCAGGCATCGCATCAATCGGAGGATGATCGGCCCAGAGGCCGGGCGCCAACACCGCCCATAGAGACGATCAGGCGCCCGGCCCGCCGGTCAGAGCGGCTTGATCGGCAACTTGACGGTGCAGTGTAGTTGGGCCAGGGTAGTCGGCCCAGGCGGGCGAAGGGATGGCCATGAAGATAGCACATACGGCGATGGGTGGGTTCCAAGAGATCCTGGAACGAAGATCGGCTGAACTGGTCCAGGTGTTGTGCAAGCGAGACGGTCTCGCAATCGAGAAAAGCGCGGACCAAATGGATGAGATTCAGTATGCATCGGAACGAGATCTGGCGATGCGAAACGTGGACCGCGAGTCCAGCCTGCTGCGTGACGTGAAAGCAGCATTGCGACGAATTCACGACGGCAGCTTCGGAACCTGTATCGAGTGCGAATCCGCGATCAGCCCAAGACGGCTCGCGGCCGTGCCCTGGGCGTCACGTTGTATCCAGTGCCAGGAAGTTACCGATCGGGATCGGCAGGCGAGAACGGAATCGGCCAGCGAGACTCTTGTCAATGCGGCGTAGGCAGCAGTTTTGCGCATGGCTCGGCGATCCGCCGAACACATTTTGACGAATCACTCGCTATTGCGACGGCAAAGAGCGGGAAGAAGGTGGGTCCGGGTGTGAAAACAGCGTCCAGCATTCGAACGATCGCGTTTCTCGGCAACTACTTGCCACGGAAATGCGGCATTGCCACGTTTACTTCCGACCTTCTTGGGGCTGTGGCGGCGCGGCATCCCCAAAGCCGGTGCTTCGCGGTGCCGGTCAATGACGTCGATGGGTGCTATCGTTATCCGGAGGTCGTTCGCTTCGAGATTGAGGAGCAGGATCTGGATTCTTACCGTTCTGCCGCCGATTTCCTAAATACCAGCAACGTGGACATTGTCTCGGTTCAGCACGAATTCGGAATCTTCGGCGGCGCCGCCGGCAGCCACTTATTGACCTTGCTGCGCGAATTGACAGCGCCGGTCGTCACCACGCTCCACACCGTTCTCCTCAAGCCGAACGCCGACCAGCATCGCGTGATGCTGCAATTGATCGCACGCTCCACCCGGCTGGTGGTCATGACGGAGCGGGGACGAACGATCTTGCAGGAAGTGTACAAGGCGCCTCCGGACAAGATCGATCTCATCCCGCATGGTATTCCCGACGCGACATTTGTCGCACCGGACGATTACAAGGACCGGTTCGGCGTGGGCGGAAAGAAGGTGTTGCTGACGTTCGGGCTGCTCTCACCGAATAAGGGGATTGAACATGTGATCAATGCTCTCCCGGATGTGGTGGCGGAGTTTCCAGACGTCGTCTATATTTTGCTGGGCGCCACTCATCCCCACGAACTGCGCACACGAGGCGAAGTCTACCGCCTCGGCCTCGAAGCCATCGCCAGGGAAAACAAAATCGAGGACCACGTCATCTTTCACAACCGCTTTGTGGATCTGAAGGAACTGACCGAGTTCATTGGAGCGGCTGACCTTTACATCACTCCTTATCTGGACGAAGCCCAGATCACTTCGGGAACATTAGCTTATGCGTTTGGCTCGGGCAAAGCCGTGATCTCGACGCCGTATTGGCATGCCGCCGAATTGTTGAGGGACCAGCGTGGCGTCCTGGTGCCATTCGCCGACCCGAGGGCGATTGCGCGTGAGGTGAGTGGATTGTTGCGGGATCGAACGCGCCGCAACACCATGAGCGAAAACGCATACAAGCTGGGCCGCGAGATGCTTTGGAGCAACACGGCGGGGAAGTACATACGCTCCTTTGAACTGGCACGACGGCTGGGCGCAGCGGTGCCCCGCGAATCGGTTGCCGCAAGAGAGTTCGGCCATGTGGCCGCGTGAACCGGTGGAGTTGAGTCTGGTGTTGCTCGGCCTGTGGAGGAAGCTCCATAGCGTGCCCGGGCACCCGCTACAACTGTGCCGCGATGTTGAATGACTACCGCAACATTACGCTGTTGAGGGATCTTGAGGATGAGGTACACACGGCACCCTGTCATCTTTCATGTTTTTCTGGTCAGGCCTTCAAAGTACGACGACGAAGGCTTTGTCATCCGTCACTGGCGCGCTGTGGTACCCAGTAACAGCCTCGCTTGTCTGTACGGCTTGACCGAGGATGTTCGGCAACGGCGTGTGCTTGGCGAAGTAGACCTGCGAGTCTACGTAGTGGATGAGGCGGTGGACAAGGTGCCTTTGGACAAGATCTTCCGCCTCAACCGCCGGGCCGGCGAGCGGGTCCTGGTTTGCCTGGTGGGTGTGCAAACCAACCAGTTTTGCCGGGCAGCGGACATCGCCATGGCTCTTCGAGGAAAACTAGTCGCGGTAATGATCGGCGGCTTTCATATAAGCGGCATGCTGGCTATGTTTCCTACCGTGTCGCCGGAAATCCAGCAACTGGTGGATGCGGGCGTGAGTGTGGTGGCCGGCGAGGTAGAACACCGCTGGGCTGACTTGCTTCGGGATGCGTACGACGGGAGCCTCAAGCCCATCTATCGGTTCCTGGACGCTCCTCCCGACCTGTCCGACGCGCCTCGTCCTATTAAACACAAGCAGTTCACGGCAAAGCACGTTCATTCGAACTACGGCACGATTGACTGCAGCCGTGGCTGTCCCTTCAACTGCTCGTTCTGCACCATTATCAACGTTCAGGGGCGTAAGAGCCGATTCCGGTCCCCCCATTGCATAGAGGAGACAATCCGACAGTCATACCGGGACTCCGGTGTCAATCTCTACTTCTTCACCGACGACAACTTCGCCCGAAACCCGGCGTGGGAACAGATTTTCGAGAGACTCATCGCTCTGCGCGAAGACGAGGGTATTGGCGTCGAGTTCGTCATCCAGGCTGACATCCCATCCCATAAGATCCCCGGTTTTGTCGATAAGGCGGTTCGGGCTGGCTGCTGTACCGTCTTCATTGGGATCGAGAGCCTCAATCCGCGGAACCTACAGGCCACGGTCAAGACACACAATCGGGTGGAGGAATACCGTGCCTGCATTGAGGCTTGGCACAAAGCGCGGGTCACAACCAACGTCGGCTATATAATCGGGTTGCCCTACGATACCGAGGAAAGCGTTAGGCGCGATATCCGGCGGCTAATCTCTGAGGTACAGCCGGACCAAGCCAGTTTCTTCATCATGACGCCTCTAGCAGCCCGTGTCAGAAGTAGGCGTTTCCAGGCAGCCAGCCCGAAGCAAATTACTTGATATATGCCTGAATCGGCTGGCAGCATGGCCCTCGCGCCGCCGCTTTGCATTGCAAAGCTCTCACTCCTTTGTTCTGGTGCTCGTGATGTCGCCCAGAGCCACGAAAAAATGCGCGCGAACAGCATAAACGGTTGCAAAGAAAGCCCCTGTAACCGCCGGGGCTTCCCCACTCCCATGGTCTGGCGCAGGATCAACGAGAGATTGAACGCGGCTCCGTGCACCAGTAGTCGCTTCAGAATGTTCTTCCGACCCCGCAGGTGCACCCGTCTCATTCCGCCGGTCTCGTATAGGTGTGCGAAGCTCCGCTCCGTCAGTTCGCTCCGCAACTTCTGGAGTCGCTTGTTGCGGTCGCCGCGCCCACGCCGCCGGTTTTCATAGGTCCGCTTCTGCTCTTCCTCCTTCCCCTCACCTTGCCAGTTTCGCCGCCCACGCTCCGGCTCGGGGATGTAGCATCGGACTTCCTGCTCATGTACTTTCTTCAGCACCGCGCCGCTGTGATAGCCCTTGTCCGCTACCACCTCTTCGACTCCATGTTCGTTGATCTCGCGGGCCACAGCTTGCGCTTCTTCCAGGGTCCGGTGGATCGTCGTCGTGTCCCCTTCATTGGCCGGCTGCAGCGTCACTGCCAGCAGCGCCCCACTGGTCAGATCCACTGCATGCTCGGCCTTGTGCGCCAGGTGCGTCCGCCCATCCTTCATTTTGGTGATTCGGGCGTCGGGGTCACTGGGGCTCATCCACTCCTGATTCGATCCTTTCTTCTTTCGCTTGCGGTCCAGTCGTGCCAACTGTTCGCGCGTCGGGTTCTCGATCCCGGCGGCCTTGGCCAGTTCCTTCAGATAGTCGTTGTAGCTTTGTCCGTTGTCCCGCCGCACGATGCTTTTCAGCGCCGCATTGGCTTCCAGCGTAGTGGCATCAATCGATACGGTCCGTCCGCTGACCAGTCCCTCTTGATCGAGGATCTTCAGCACCCAGCGGAACACGGCCTTGTGCGTCTCCAGCCAATACAATCGCCGCGTGCGCGAAATCGTGGAATGATCCGGCGTGGCCTCATCCAGCGCGTAGCCCAGGAATTTCCGTAACGACAGAGAGTCGGCTGTCCGCCACGCGATTCCTCGCTCCGAATCGAGGCCCTCAAAAAAACCGATCAGTAGCGATCGGAAGTAGACCCCCGGCGCCATGCTGGGCCGACCGTATACGCTGTCTTTGTAAAACTTCCGGCACAGCCGCTCCACCTTGGCATCGAAATCGTGCCCGTCCAGAATCTGATTCAAGCGGTCGTAGAAGACATTGGCTGGTGTCTCGACCACATCGCTGGTTGCGATCCACAGATCCTGTTGCCGCTCCCGCTTCCGCCGCGTTCCCATTGCCATATCCAATAGACGCTCAAAACATTTACGAGGTCACATGTTTTTATTCGCCCGTCTCACTATTACCACAGGCTGCTAGCCGGCTCCAGCGATCACCAGCGCATGATCGAAGCCGGCGCTCCCATGGAGACAGACTACAATCGGTTCGATTGCTTCCACGAAAGTATGTCGCACCCGCACATGAAAGATGGGGTATGGACCCGGGCGTATCGCGAGGCGTGGCGAAGATTCTACAGCTTGGAGAACATGAAGGCGATTCTCTCCCGCACGCCGCCTGAGAAGTACTGGGATGTTTTCCACAACCTTATCTGGTACAAGAACTCCATCGTCAACGAGGGCATGCATCCCATGCAAGCCGGCCTGGTTCGCCTGAAGGACCGTGTGAGCCGGCGGGCATGTTTCCCGCGGGAAAGCCGTCTGGCCCACTTGCGGCGCCGCATCCCCGAGATCTGCATGGTCCTGCGGGGTACACTCCGCCTCACCCTGGAGATGGAAGAACTGTGGCTTGCAACCCGAAAGCGTAGCGTTACCGAGGTTCGCGTCCTTGAGGAGCTTGCACATATGCGAGCCGAACGTCGCCGCCTGTGGATCTCGGAGCTCCAAGAGGCTTACGTCCGCGCAAAAGCCCAGATGCCTCCGATCGAGGTCCCTTCACGGCTCAGCTTGTTTCGCGAGCAGGCTTCACTCTTGCGGGCCAGCCGCCTCCGTCAAACCCGGCGCGACCTCACTAGGTTCTGGATTTCGCTGCGCCGGCAGTTCCGCCAAGACCGAATCCGGACACTGCTGCGGGTCGACCGAATTGCGCTGAATGCGTTGCGAGAGATTCGCTTGGCGGCTGGGTTCGTTACTGCCGCGATGACCGGGGGGAGCTAGCACGCCGATTTCCAAGTGTCGATCGTTGCCGTGGCGGCCATAAGGCTGGGCGGCATCGCAGTCGTCGTGAGGGCCGAACGTGATGCGAAGGTTGGGCATCCCGCGGATGGCTCTTTCGAACTGGACATTTGCCCAGTTCCGCCCAGCTGATATCGAAGGCTAACATTCGAAGTGGCGTACCACCGAAGTGCCGTACCACGCGGAGAACTCAATGAACGGCCGAGGAGAGGAGTTTCTTCCATCGCCGGAAAGGACTGCGACGCGCCTTGCAGCCAGTTCTTTACCCGCTGATCGCGCTCGACTTCGACAGATTCTCTCCCACGGAACTGGAAACCGCATGAGGCGTCGGACTGCCGTCAGGCTTACCCGACCAGCGCAGGATCGGAGGGCGATCCGGTGTCGCTGGCAATGCAGCGTACCGGAGAGTTTGAGCACAACAAGAAGGTAATCATGTGCTCGACGCCGACAGTCGACGGGGAAAGCCGGATTCAGGCCGCGTGGAACACGAGCGACCAGCGTGAGTACTTCGTGCCGTGCCCGAAGTGCAACATTTCCAGATCCTGGTATTCAGCGACGGTACCGACGGCGGGCTGGTGTGGCCGGAAGGCGAGCCGGAGAAGGCCGCCTACTGCTGCGAGGAGTGCAAGGAACTCATCCCGCACAACCAGAAGTCGTGGATGGTGGAGCGTGGCGAGTATCGTCCGCAGAACCCCGGATCGCCGATTCCTGGATTCCGGGTGTCGCAGTTGATCTCCCCGAAGCGATCCTGGGCCACGATTGCAGCGGAGTTTCTGGTCGCCAACGAGTCGAAAGAAACGCTCAAGGCGTTCCTGAACACCGTGCTGGCGGAACTCTGGACGGAACGCGGGTCGGCGCCAGACTGGGAAAAGGTCTATCTGCGGCGCGAGGACTACGAGATCGGAACCGTAACTTCGCGGCTGGCACGGCGTTTATCGTGATCCGGAGGTCTGACGCAAAGGGCCTCCAACTCTCCAGCCCCGGCGACCACGCAATGATCGCAACGGTTGCCCAGGTACCCACCACGGACGGCCAGAGCGCCTACCGCGTGAAGGTGTCGCGCGACGACGGCGCGACGTGGGAACCGCTGGAGTACATGGGCATCGCGCAGAAGCTTCCCGATGGGTACAAGAACACCTATGACTCGCTTGTAGACGGCGTGTACGGCAAACCCGCCACACGCCGTCTTCCGTACAACGACTTCGGCATCTTCATCATCCAGGACGTGGTGCTAGGTGCGGGCCAGCAGACCGTCAACACGGCTTCGTACGGCGCTAACCGGCTGGGCTTCGACGTGGGCGAGTTCGTCCACATCAACCTCGGCCAGGCTGACGAGGAGTACGTCCAGGTGCTCGCGGCCGACCAGAACGCGCAGACGTTCACGGCGGTGTTCACGAACAACCATTCGATTGGCGCGTCGGCCGACGATCTGGCCGACCGCGATCCTCAACGAGGGCGACAGCCTCGCGTTCGATATCCTGGCGGTCGCCAACCCGGACCCCGGCAGCGACCTGACGGTGGTGATCCAGACGTGAACCTAAGCGAGCCAGTTCTCGTGCTGAAGGTCGTCCACCTTGGCGAACTCGCGTTCGTTAGCCGTGACGAGCGTAAAATCCAAGAGAGATGGCCTGAGCAGCGATCAGCCGATCGTTGCCGCCGATCGGTTGCCCTTTCTGTTCGAGGCTGGCACGGAGCACGCCATACGCGCGGTCGGCGGGTTCTTCGAAGGGCAGAACCTCCATGGCGCCGAGCACGGCTTCGACCTGAGCAGTGAGACGGGGTGATCCCTTCTTGGCGGCGCCGTACCGCAACTCAGCGGCTACGATGATGCTGGTCGCCACCTGCGCCTCACCCACGTCGCGAATGTGGTCCGTCACCCAGCCCTGCGGGTTCCGGATTAGCTCAGAGACGATATTGGTATCGAGCAGGTACCGCATCAGATCTCGACGGCGCCGGGGTGCAGATCAGCGATCTCCGGCAACTCCTCATCGAGCGGTGCGAGCTTTGCCAAGGCGTCCAGCAGCGATTTCGGGGGCACTGGCTCTACAATGAGCCTGTCACCCTCTTTACGCATCACGGCGTCCTTGCCGGGCAGTTCGAAGCCGCGGAATGCGTACCGACTGGTTCCGACCGTTTCTGAATAGCTTGACTCGCCGTTCGGAGATCAATGCTGCCTCCTAAGCCTATGTTACGGCATATGCCGGGCCCAGCCCAAGTGAGGTGCGGACATGGCGGCTGAGCCTCTCCGGATTTTCGATCCCCGCCGCAACTTCCAGTTGCAGGGCTTTACGGGGCGTGGCGCAACGACCACGATCCACGATGCGTTTGCGACGGGTGTGTCCATCTCCGGCATCTTCCAAGCCGCCGAAACTTCGCGGTGCTCGGGTTTTACAACGCGTACGATTACTTCAACCACCTCCGGCAGAAGTATCTGCCGCGGACGGACCTCTCCGGCCTGGTGCTGGAGTTCGATATCGAGTACGACCACGCGCTCGACGGCGCGATGCGGTTGGACGCAGCCAAGTATCCGTCCGTCTCCTGGGACTCGATGACGTCGTGTGCGGCAAGGGCGAGATCCACGAAGTGAAGCTCCTCTCGTACGCTACGGTTGTGTCCGGAGGCGAGACGCCCGCCAGCGTGAGCGTGGATGCGTCTGGCGCGCAGGCCGATGAGGGACGGGACCACGTCGTCGTTGTCTTCCGCGAACCACAGTACGATTGCATCCCGTGGGGGGCTGTACAGTCTTCCCCGGTCGCTCTCCTCGCCCAACGGCACCATCGACCTGTGGGCTTCCGATCTCGACCCGGACTCCGGCGAGTTGGAGTTGAAGGTCGGGGATACCGTGTACTTCACGTACGACCCACTCTATCCGGACGACCCGCCGTACCAGTTAGAGGAGATCTGCCACTTCACCGCCATCGATCCGGTTTACAAGAACCGGGTGACGTTCGACAACACCTTGCCGCATGGCGGGATTGCCGTGGTCCGGTCGGCAGTGCCGGGACCGTTCAAGATCAATGCGACGATCAACGACACACTGATGTTCATCATCGACGGCACCACCATCTATGTTGGCCTGTCTGCGGGCTTGGCACAGACCGCCGATCAGGTCGCCGCCGATATTAACGTGGCATTCGGCGCGGCGGGCTTGGCAGCGACCGCCGATGTTGCGGACGACGGGTGCGTGCGCGTTACGTCCACGAAGCCCATTGCCGAGGGTGAGATCAACGTGTACGGCGGGACCGGCATGGGCACCATTGGAATCCCCCTCGGCGTGTGGGCAGGCGCGGGCCCGCAGTGGCACGTTCACAGGCTCGCCACCGCCGAATCTGCGGTGCAGAACCTCGCGGATGCGATCAACAACACCTCGTCTGGAGGCGTGGCGGTCACCGGGCCGGATCAGTCCGGAGTGATCGAGGCGACGGCCTCCGGCAAGACACTCGCCATCGCGTTCAAGACCAGCACGCCGCCCGCAACGGTCATGGGCAAGTTGGGCAACGGCGAGAACCTCACCGTGCGATCGTTCCACGAGACGGTTTCGGAGGCCAACCAGGACGCCTCGTATGATCCCGCCAAGGACGTGCAAGGCGTGACGCTCGGGGCCAACCGCAGCAAGCGCTTTACGGGGGGCGACAACGATACCAAGTACCACATCACCCTCCCGCTGGGCGCGTTGACCGACAAGAACAGTCAACCTGTTCCGACCGCGGACTGCCGGAAGATGTACATGGTCTTCGCGCCGCGATTCGAGATCATCGAGGAGGCATTGGAGGACGGGTGCTTCCTCGCGGCGCCCGTCGGACCGGGCGACACGACATGGAGCGTGGACAGCGGGGCCAAACTGACGGGCGGGCGGTACTTCATCGGAGACGAGCAGAACGAGGAGCGCGTCCTTCTCGTGGCTGGCGGCGCGAGCAGCATCCGGGTTCAGCGCGGGTACGAGTCCTCGACTCCTTCGCCGCACTTTCGGCGAAGAAGGATGACCCTATGACCTATTGGACACCAGCGCATTAGCAGGTTGCTGAAAAAGGGTATTTCGATGCCCGAAAGCACCCAATGTCTCGCTCCGTCAAACGTAGAATCAACAGTTTGCGGCTGTTGGTAAGTGCCATTCTAAGTAGTCCGGGGACTTTTTCAGCAGCCTGTTAGGGCTTGAGGAAACGAAACTCGCGCTGGAACGGCTGATCCTGGAGCGTCCATAAAGGAAACGAATTGCATGGAGTCGGGAAAACTAAACTCGTTGGCGCAACAACTCCAGCGGTTGGAGTCGGATTGGCAGAAGATTGACTTGATCCAATGGCACCGCCGGACCGACACTCTCCTCATAGAACTGCTGGGAACTGACCATCCGTCAATCAAAGCCTTTGCTTCACTCGGCACCTTGGCGGCCTCAGCAAGCTCCAAACGACCGGATTACGTGGAGCCAGCAAGAATCTTTCTCTCGCAACTCATGAACACCCTTGCCCCCCTCGGCGATTGACCAGTTCGACGACGTTGACCTAGCGATCATAGCGGCGAAGAGCGTGCCTGAATTGACGCAATTGTTGTCCATCGGAGAGGCGCAATGGACAGAACGCCGGCATTCAGCGAGCCCGTCGACCTATCACTTCACCCAGTGGCGCGCAGAGGACGGCTCAACACTCAAGGTAGTCGCAGTCTCTCCACGAAGTATTGGCATGACAGCCGCAGCGATCGAGGCGACTCAGCTTCTTCATCTGTGCACCCCGCGCTATCTGGCTCTAGTGGGCATCGCGGCAGGGATGGATAGCGCCTGGAAAACTGGCGACATGTTGTTTGCGAAGACTTGTTTTCACTACGCCGCAGGAAAGATCGAGTCGGGCGAAAACTCCAAGATTACCTTCACGCCGGACGGGGATGGCATCGAGATCGCTCCGTCGTTGGTTGAATGGGCACGAATCGTCGAACGCGAAGCCGACCTCCGTCTTGCGGTGCAAGCTGACTGGGTCGAGGGCACGTCGGGAGGAAGTTTCCCGAGAATCCACATAGGCCCGCTTGCCTCGGGACCATTCGTCGTCGCTAGCGACGTCGTGAGAGCCATGATCCACGCTAGCGCGATAACCCGCTCCCTGGTCCGCCGCTCCGCCTCTTCCAGCGGAAGGGCCTTACGGATGCTCAAAGAGATGGTGCAAATTCTGGGCCGCTCCCCGCACGGAAAACTGGACTTGAACTCTAGAATTCGCTGAACCGCTGGAGTTTTAGGTCTTGGTGTCGATTCCCCAGGCGTGGGACATCCAGGCCGACCAGTACCGAACATTCCATATGACGGTTCCTCAGGTCTTTTATAACCGCGAGGACCTATGGGTGCTCCCGCAAGAGAATTACGCAGGCACGGTCTGGACTTGTCCCGATTTTTGAGACAAACAGTTAAGACACAAATTCCATTGAATGGAGAATTGTGTCATGGGGCTGTCACGACGAACTTTCACGCGTGAGGAGAAATTGGCCGCCATCCGACGGCTGGAGACGGGGTCCTCGATTGCCGAGGTGGCGCGGGCATTTGAGGTGAACCCGAATGTCCTGCATCGCTGGCGCCGGGAATTCCGTGAAGGACCGGGCAATGCGTTTCCGGGCTTGGGAAAGCAGCGGTGGGATGATACCGAGCAGGCCAAGCTGGAGCGGAGAATCGGCCAGCAAACCCTGGAGATCGATTTTTTAAAGCGCAGCTTGCAACGCATCGAGGAACAGCGGAGGTTGCAGGCATTGACTGGAAAGCCGCGATCTACGGGAACATCCAGGAGCAAGTCCGGAGGGAAACGAGCATGAGCATCGCCGAGATGTGCGCGCTGGCCCATCTGAGCCGGGCCGGCTACTACCGGTTCCTGACCACGCCGGCCGCCGGGGATAAGGACATCGATCTACGGGATGCCATCCAGCGGATCGCCTTGGAGTTTCCCGCCTATGGACGGCCACGCATGACCGAAGAACTGCACCGGCGCGGCTGGCAGGTCGGGCCGAACCGGGTGTACCGCCTGATGCGGGAGGACAATCTGCTGTGCCTGCGGCGACGGAAGTTCCTGGTGACCACGAACTCCAATCACAGTCGGCCGGTGTACCCGAACCTGGCGCGCGGGATGGCGTTGACCGACATCGATCAACTGTGGGTGGCGGACATCACCTACATTCGACTGGCAGCGGAGTTCGTGTATCTAGCTGTCATCTTGGATGCCTACTCGCGGCGGGTGATTGGCTGGGCGCTGGACCGAACGTTGGAGGACGAGCTTACCATCGCAGCGCTTCGCATGGCGCTTGAGCGGCGCATACCGGCGCCGGGTTTGGTGCATCATTCTGACCGCGGCGTGCAGTACGCCTCACAAGACTACACGGACCTGCTGAAGAGCCGGGACATCACCATCAGCATGAGTCGCAAGGGAAATCCGTTCGACAATGCGGCCTGCGAATCGTTCATGAAGACCCTCAAATATGAGGAGGTGTATCGCCAGGAATACCGCGATCTGGCGGAGGCGCGGGCTTCCATAAAGCACTTCCTGGAACGGGTGTACAACCGCAAACGCCTCCATTCGGCGCTCGGCTACCGGCCGCCGGTGGAGTTTGAACAACAGTTGTTGGGCCAGGCAGCAACCACGAGCGCATGCCGCCGCGCCCTATGACATCGACGCATCATATGAATGGCGGAAGCAAAGGCGCCCTATACAGGGAAACTCGACAAGCGACCGGCAGCTACGTGGTCCGGATTGTAATCGCCACAGCCGAGTTTGCGCCGATGCCTCCCCACTGGCCGGGCTACCCCGGCGGTCTCATTCTGACGGCCATCAGAATGCGTTTTTCAAGGCATGGCGGAATCTATCTGGTCCGATGTGGTATGAAAACCAAACCCCAGGCCGGGAGCCGTGCCGCCTCCCGTCGGTCGGCCCCGAACCCGGGTAGCAGAGCGTGTCGGGAGGACCGCGCTCCATCTCATCGTCCGCAGATGAGTTCCGGCCGGCTATTCCTTGATCGGGGTGCTCGCCAGCAGAGCCCGTCTCCGCTTCACCGGCAGCTTCATCCTAAAACCGTTCCGGGATGGGGCACAATGAAATGGCAGCGAACGGTCAACAGTGTCTTAACTATTTGTCTCAGCAAACGGGGCAAGCGCAGTCGCACCGATGAAGCCGTATTACATCCTGATGAAACTCCCCGGAAGCGACCAGCTTGAGTACCTCATCATGACTCCTTTCACACCTCAAAAGCGGGACAACATGATTTCGTGGATCGCCGCCCGGTGCGATTTCCCCGAATACGGGAAGATGCTCTTTTACGAACTCCCCAAGGAGAAGCTGATCTACGGCCCGATGCAAATCGAGGCGATGATCGACCAGAACACTACCATCGCTCAGCAACTGACCCTCTGGGACCAGAAGGGGTCGAGAGTCATTCGTGGAAACCTGATTGCGGTGCCTATCGAGAACTCCTTTATTTATGTGGTGCCGGTGTACCTCACGGCGGAAGGCACGGACTTCCCGCAACTCAAGCGCGTAATTGTGATCTCGGGGGACAAAGTGGCGATGGAGCCCACGCTCGATGAGGCAATCCAATCCGTCTTCGGGACGCACCAACCCCAGAATCCGGCGCAGACGGCGCGCCCGCAACCTGAATCGGGCCAAGCGAGGGCGCAGTTCGAGGAGGCCCAGAAAGCAATGCAGCAGGGGGACTGGGAGAAATTCGGTAAAGCGATGGATGCGCTCAAGCATTTGCTGACCGGTCCGGCACCGTAGGGTTCAACAAGGCCGAGCTAATGGCCGGTCGGTGCCGCACAGAGGAAGGAACTCCGGCCGCGAGAACATCGCCGACGTGCTGGAAGAAATCTGGCGCACCACAGACCGCGACGTTTCCATGGCTAACCTCGGCCGATGGTCTGGCTTACTCCGGAAGGTCCGAGCTACGCTGCTCCGCATTAAAGACGACACATTCGGGGCCTGTCTGTGCTGCAGAACGGGGATCGGGCTGAGACGCCGGAGAGCGGTGCCCTGGGCTGCTTTGTGCATTTCGTGCGAGCAAGCAGCCGACCGCAATGATGCGGACGTCCTGAGAATCCGTTCACGAGGTTGCCGGCAGGGTTGCAGTGGGCCATCGCTCCGTTCGACGGAACGGTTTGGTGTTGGGGAGGTTGAGTCGTGATGGCCGAACGGTGTGATTTAGTGTCAGAACTCGGCGGAAGCGGAGACGGCCGCAGGCTGACGATCTTGGTCGCCGACGACGAAGTCGCAATTCGGCGTCTGGTTGGGGAGATCCTTCGGCAGGGGGATGAAGCGCCGTAAGTTAATGAGTTCCTCTACCGAACTCGCCTCTGGTGGTACCCTGTTCGTCTGCAAAGACGTGCGAGCGGCGGCACGGGGCTTTTGATGTCGGCGGTCGTCAAGCCTCTCGGAGACCGGATTCTAGCCTAAGCCTAGGGTGCCGCGCAATTCTGCGAAACGAGCTTTCCGCTACGCTTCCTGCGGCGGATACTCCTTATGCGGCGGCGGGGTGAGCGACATCGCGCGCCGCGCGGGATTGAATGACGCGATGCGGCCCGTGCGGTACGATTCCACGCCGAGCGAGATGCCGGCCATTACCTGGTAGCCGCGCTCCACGTTGTACCAGGGCGCTTCCCGGCTGCGCATGCAGTCCAGCCAGTTGTCGCCCAGGGTGGGGCCCGGCTCCGGAGTGATAATCAATTCGCTCTGGCCGTCGTTGGCGTCGCGGAATTCCTTGACGAAATCGCGCTGCGGGCGCACCACGGCGGAACCCCGCGGTCGCGCCGGAGCGGCGGTCTGCCCAGCGGCCGGCGGCATGCCGCCCTGACCCTCCATTACTTCGAGGGTGGCCCAGGTTCCATAAACGGTCATGGGCGCCGAAGTGGAGTTCGCCATGCACGAGACCATATTGACGCAGTAATCGCGGTACTCGAGCATGGTCATGTAGGTGTCGGGGACTTCGCGATCCTTCTGCACGTAGATACCGCCCATACCGGCGCCCCGCCTGGGAAAGTCGAATCCGATCATGGTGGACATCATGCCCAGCCGGTGATAGAGGAGGTCGCCCGCGTTCCCGGTGGAGTAGTCCCAGAACTTGCGCCAGCGGAAGTAGCGCTCCTTGTTGAAACGGCGCTTGGGCGCGCCGCCCAGCCACATCTTCCAATCCAGATTCTCTGCGCTGACGGGCGCATCCGGCCAGGACTGCCCGCCAACGCCGGGAATGGGGTAATTCCACTCGCCGTTGCGCGAGTTGCGGTTATAGCTGATGAGGCCCCACACTACCTTGCCCATCTTGCCGGCCTTGATATAGTCGTTGGCCTTCCAATAGAGGCGTGTGGCGGGTCCGGAGCCGCCCACCTGCAAGACCCGGCCGGTCTGCTTGACCAGGTCGTGCAGCCTGGTGGCCTCGTCGAGCGTGTGGGTCATCGGCTTTTCCAGGTACACGTCCTTACCGGCGAGCATCGCCTCGCGGGCCATGGGATAGTGCCAGTGGTCGGGCACGGCCAGCACGACGCCATCGATATCGCTGCGCTGGAGCACCTCGCGATAATCGCGATGGGTCTTGGCGGCGCCGGACTCCTTCTGCGCATATTCGAGGCGGGGCGCCCAGACGTCGCACACGGCCATGAACTCGACATCGTTCTTCTGCTTTTTGCGGTTCTGAAACACCCGCAGCAGGGTCTGAAACTGCATGCCGTTGCCGATGAATGCGATATTGATCCGGTCATTGGCGCCCAGCACGCGGCCTTTGACGGGAATCTTCCCTGCGGACGCGTTGACCGCCGCGGTGAGCGCCGCGGCGGTAGTGGCGACTTCCCGGGTCAGGAAATCACGACGGGTCGATTGATGATCATTCATATGCCACAGTCCTCTTTCCGGGTTCCTATTTCGGGAACAGCTTCTGCAACTCTTCCATGCTGACGCGGCGGCCGTACTCGCACAACTCGAATGCCTCCGCATGCTGAATCTTCTGGCCGGCTTCGGCGCCGTAACGCTTTTCGAGGGCGGCGCGGATGGCGGTCGAGATCCGCCCGGCGCGCGTCCTGGCGAGCCATTTCTTGCGGGCCTCCGGGTCCTTAGGCACCGTGTCCAGGTTGCCGGCCACCCAGGGCAGCCATTCGTACATCTGCGACACCTGGGCGTCGAGCGCATTGATCTTGGTGTCGAAGCTGTCGTCGATGCTCACCGCCACGTCGGGACGGAATGGATTGGGCCGCTGGAAGCCATCTTCGTAATACAGGAAGATCGGGTTCTTGCGCAAGGCCGGAACTTCGGGGACCAGGTTCGGCACCATCACCATATAGGCGGCGTCCTGCATCAGTACTCCGGTGTAGCGATGATCGGGATGATAGTCGTTGGGCCGTGGGCCGAGCACGATATCGGCGTTCCACTGGCGAATGGCGCGGATGATCTGGCGGCGCACTTCGAGCGTGGGGAGCAGTTCGCCGTCGTGATTGTTCAGCACTTCATACTCTGCAATGCCCAGCCGCTTGGCCGATTCCTGGGTCTCGGCGAAGCGGCGGCGGGCTAGGGCGCCGCCACCCATTTCCTGGTGGCCGGCATCGCCCATGGTGACGGAGACGAACTTGACGGCGGCGCCGGCTTTGGCAAACTTCGCGGCCGTGCCGCCGAACCGGCCGTCGCAGTCGTCCGGGTGGGCGCCGAACGCGATTACCCGCAACCCCCGCTCTTGCGCCGCGGCGGGTGCGATTGCCAGCCCGCAGAACACTGCTGCCGGCAGAAGACTTCCAATCGCGAAAAGAATCCGTTTCGGCATGACGCGCCTCCTGAACATCCCGAGATGGGTGTCTCCTGGGATGTTAGCAGCAAGCGCGCCGCCGCTACCACTGAGCCCGAGGCCGAACCGGACCTGGCGCTCGCCCGAAGCGCTGGTGATCTGCATGAAAGTGCCTGAGGTGACACTCGAGCTGGGCGCATCGAAATGAGACGTATTCGCGAAATTGAAGAACTCGGCGCGGAACTGGATCCGCACCCGCTCCTTGACAGGAAACTCGCGGGTGATGTCGAGATCGGTATTTCACATGCCTGGCGCACGAAGGATATTCCGGCCCGTGTTGCCGAAAGTCGCAATCGCGGTGACGGGCGCAAACGCCGAAGGGTCGTAGTAGAACTGGCCCGGTCCGGTGTTCCCTATCCGGGTCGCACTGGTCTTCACCTGGTTCGCGGTCTGAGTATTGCTAGGGGCGTTCAGTGAGGTGCCGGGAGCGCCGACATTGAACGGAGTGCCGGTGTAGGCCGCCATGGTGCCATTCACCTGCCAGTTAGCCAGGATGGCGGCGGGGATCCCGGAGTGGGCCAGCATGCGGCCTTTCCCGAAGGGTAGCTCGTAAACCCAGCCGATCTGTAGAACGTGCGTCCGGTCGAACCCCGCGGCGGCGCGGTTGCGGTAGAAAATCGGCCCCCAGTTCCACGAAGGCGTCACCGAGCCGTCGTCGTCCACGAAATCGATGGCTTTCGACCAGGTGTACGCGCCCTGCAGCATAAGGTCTAGTAAATAAATAACATTTACATCTACTTTCCTGATGTGTTATTACGTTGGGCATGGACACCGATGCCCAACTCGCCCAGTACTTTGCTGGCATGTGGCCGCATCTGGACGAACACGCCCGCCGCTTGGTGGCCGCCAGCAAAGCCGTAGAACTGGGTTATGGCGGCGTATCGCGGGTCAGCCGCGCTTGCGGTCTGTCGCGCGTCACTTGACCAAGCGTTGAGGAATTGCAGGCCGCACCGCTGGCGACGGGCCGGATTCGCCACGAGGGCGGCGGCCGCCATACGTTGACGTCCAACGATCCCGGCCTGGCACCCGCCTTGGACGGCATGGTCGAGCCTACGGCGCGCGGCGACCCGCAGTCGCCCTTGCGCTGGACCTGCAAGAGCGCCCGCACGCTGGCGGCGGAACTGACTGCCGAGCACCACCCGGTCAGCCACACCAAAGTCACCCAACTCCTGCGAGAAGATGGCTACAGCCTGCAGGGCAACCGCAAGACCGAGGAAGGGGACGACCATCCCGATCGCGACGCGCAGTTCCGGCATATTAACCGCGCCGTCAAGCACGCCTTGCGGGCGGGCGAGCCCGTCATTTCCGTGGATACGAAGAAAAAGGAATTGATTGGCAACTACCAGAACCAGGGCCGCCAGTGGCGCAAAGCGGGGACGGCGGACAAGGTCAACGGACATGATTTTCCCGGTCCCGAGGTGCCCCGCGCCTATCCTTACGGGATCTACGAGCTGGGGCGCAACGTCGGCTTTGTCAACGTGGGCACGGACCACGACACAGGCGCGTTCGCGGTGGCTTCGATCCGCGGTTGGTGGCGCGCCGAGGGCCACCGCCTGTATCCTCGGACTCGGCGGTTGCTGATCACTGCCGATGCCGGTGGTAGCAACGGCTGGCGCCTGCGGCTGTGGAAGTGGGAACTGCAAGGCTTGGCCGACCAGACGGGGCTGACGCTGACGGTCTGCCATTTCCCGCCGGGCACGAGCAAATGGAACAAGGTAGAGCACCGGTTGTTTTCCTTCATCTCGTCCAACTGGCGCGGGGAGCCGCTACGCGACTACGAGACAGTGGTGCGCCTGATCGCCGGGACGACGACGGCCAAGGGCCTAACCGTGACCTGCCGCCTGGACCACCGCAAGTACCCCGTTGGGCGCAAGATCACGGATGACGAGTTTTCCCATGTCAATCTGAAGTCCGACAAATTTCATGGCGAATGGAACTACACGATTCATCCAAGCAACTAACACAGTTGTAACTGTTATTTATTTACGACGCCTAAGCCCCTTCTTGAAGGCACGCTTCACGGACAGTTGAAGTGAATGGTAGTCGGAGCTCAGCCAGCCGTCCCACATCTGGGTCGGCACGGTGCGCCCGGTGAGGGCGTAGTAGGGCAGGCCGGCGGTTCCCGAGCCGGGATAGCCGGAGTTGATGTCCTGGTCTGCCAGCAGGTGCACGGATTGCGCCCCCACGTAGCCCAGCGAGGTGACCAGATCGAGCGGCAGCCTACGTTCCACGGTGAAATTCCAGGACTGCGAGTAGCCGCGGTGAATCAACCCGGGCCACATGCTGCGCACATTCGCGTTGCCGGGCACGGACACGACGCCGGTCGAAAGATCGGGGCCGATGGTATTCGGGACGCTTGCGAAAACGTGGTGGCCCAGGCATATCCGTTGGGCGCGCTGTTCACGAAGTTGATAGTGAGTGGATAGCGCCCGCGCAAAGGCCGCGAGAAGGGAATGGGATCATAATTGATGCCGTAGCCGGACCGGATGACGGTCTTATCGCCGAGCCGCCACGCGATGCCAACGCGCGGCGCGAAGAGCTTGTGACTCACAGTGAAACCCAGGTCCATCGGGTTGCTGCCGCGGCCGCCGAGGTACATCAGGTTGGTTTGGGGATCGTAGCGCTCCAGCCCTTTTCCGCCGCGGGTCATGAGCGGATAGTATTCGTAGCGCAGGCCGAGATTGATGGTGAGATTGCGGCTCACCTGCCACCGGTCGCGCGCATACCAGCCGAACTGCCATTCCCGTCCGGTGAGCAGGATGTACTGGATGCTCTTTTCGGTGTCGTCGGAGAGGCCGAGCAGGTACGCGCCGAACGCGTTGAACTGGTTGGGCGCCGCGCCGCCTTTCAGGGCCGTCTCGCCGCCGTTGAACCCGAGGTAGCCGCGCGGGCCCTGGCCGATTTCGTGCTGCCAGTGGTTCAGGTGGTGCCGCACCAGGTCGAAGCCGAAGCGCAGTTCGTGCGGGCCCTTGGTCCAGGTGATGTTATCGCTGTGGGTGTAACTCTCTTCAACGCGCAGCAGCGGCATCCAGTTAGGCACGCCGAACCCGGTGTAGCCGGAGATGCCGATGTTCGGGAATCCGCTCTGCAACAAATCGGGACCGTTGGTATTGGGGATTCCGAATTGCAGGCCGAAGTTGGTGCCGAAATCATTGGGGTACACGTGCTGACCCTGCCGTTCGTAGCCGATCACGCCATCGAGCAGCAGGGTGGGCGAAAAGGTATGGTTGTGACCGATCGTCGCTACCTGGATCAGCATATGGCCGAGGCCGGGATCGGACCCCGGCAGACCGGGTCCCCCGGCAATGCCGAATACGGCCTGCCCGCCGGAGGTAGCCCACATGCGCCCGTACTTGCCCCAGATCATCTCGCGGTCGCTGGCAGCAAAGTTCACCTTGGCATCGTTGCGGCTGAGAATCGGACCGCCCGCTGCGAAGTAGTTCCGTGTGTCCGGGTTCGGACCGGCGAAGTTCACCGCCGGGTAATAGCTCATCAGTTTGAGCGCGATCGGATCGAGTCGGTTGGCGGGAATGCGGTTGCTGGCAAAGGGCTGGCGCCCGATGCCGTCGGGATTGCCGGTCTGCGGGTCGTAGAGGACGGTGGAGATCGCGCCGAAATCGCCGCTGCGCAACGGCGCGGTGGGCACGGTGTAGAAGCCGGGGCCGCCGGTGCGCTGCCGCGTGCCGTCGTAACTTACGAAATAGAAGAGCCGGTTCTTGCGGATGGGGCCGCCGAGGGTCGCGCCGAAATTGTTGTAGATGCTGAGCGGCTTGTCAGTGCCCTGGGGCTGGAAAAAGTTCCGTGCCTTCAGGTGCTGGTTGTCATGAAACTCGTACGCGCTGCCGTGCAGGTCGTTGGTGCCGGACTTGGTGACCAGGGTGATCGCCGATGCGCCGGCGAGCCCCTGCTCGGCATCGGCGGCAGTGGTCACATTGACCACCTCCGAATATCGGCCGCCGTCATCGGCCACCGCCTCGCGCGCGAGTCCCGTGGCCTTGCCGGTCAACGTGGCAACGCACTTGGGAATGACTGCGTCACTTTCGTCGGTCACGGTACCGACCACCGAACCATACCGCACCTGGGCCGCGGCAGGCCGGATCGAAGCCACAGCGACACTCCCAGCAGCCAGATCCAAAGCAGAGAGAAAAGATGAAAACGGCGCTCGGAATACATGGATCCCCCTCCTTACCGACAAATCGCTTGGGAAGGTTATGTGGCTTCCCTCCACGAAAGTCAAGCAAGGAGTTCGTTAACTTATTCGAACGCCACATTCGGGCTTCACAGCCGCGGTAGAAGTCTGCTGCCGATTAGCGTGACTGGAAGATCGACGGATTATCGATTTAGAATCAATAAATTGGAGAGCCTCAAATCGCCTAGATTGGCGGTTTGTCGGCCTTCAGCGACGGGCGGTCTAGGCGCGGCGCGCGCGGGCGGGCGCTTAGATATCCAAGTGGAAATCCGCCCATTTCATGACCGTCTTCTTATAAATGGCCTCCCGGCCGAGGATCGCGGTGAGCGCGCCCGAAGCGCCGATTTCGATATCGGCGGGCGGCTTCGACCCGGTGCGAACGGCTTCATAGAAGGCGGCTACGTGCGCATCGTCACGCTCGCGAGTCGGTTCGACAATGGTTTCCGGAGGCACCCGGTTTTCACCGCGCGCATAAAACTTGCCGCCCAACACGTCAACCGCTCCCTTGGTGCCGTACACATAGTAATACTGGCCGTTGCCCGGCAGTCCCGCGGGGTGGAAAAAGACTTGCGTGAACGAGAGCTTGACGCCGTTCCGATAGTCGTAACTGAGCGTGTAGCCATCCATGTTCGTGCGCCCCGGAGGATCGTTCTTCCAGAGCAGCGTGCCTCCGAAACCGGCCGCACTTTCCGGATAGGCGCCGATCAGCCAGTTGCACACATCCAGGTTGTGGACGGCCATTTCGTTGATTACGTCGCCGGAGCGTTTGGCGTCGAAGAACCAGTCCGCCGACAGACCGTTGTGGTCGAGGTCGGCGCCTGCATGCCGCTGGGCCTTGACCATGATGATGTCGCCGGCGATTCCTTCGCGCAGCCGTTGAGTGACTTGTTTCAACCCGGTGTAGGAACGCATCTGCTGTCCGATGCAGAATACGGTCTTCGCTGCCCGAGCGACCTTGAGCAGGCGTCCGATGGATTCCGGCGTGATTCCGGCCGGCTTTTCGCAATATACGTGCTTGCCGGCCTGGAGCGCCGCAATGGCCATTTCCACATGGAGGTCGCACGGCGTATCGATGAAGACGACGTCCACATCTTTGCGAGCCAGCAGCTCCTTATAATCGCGCACGGTCACAGGGTTATCGCGCGCCGCGAGGGTGGCGGCCTTGTCCAGCCGGTCGGGCTTGAGATCGCACAAAGCGGTCACCTTCACACCGGGCTGCTTGAGAATGATCTGAAGTACGTACGATCCGCGATTGCCGGTGCCGATCATGCCTGTGCCAAGCGTGTCGGCAGCGGAGACCGGGCGTTCGAGGGCGAATGCGGCGGCGGCCGCGGAAGCTTTCATAAAATCTCTGCGGTGCATAGACAGGGCACTCCTTGCGGGGATAGACACGGTCGTATCGTAACAGAATGCGGGACAGGCGTTCGTTGATCGCTTTCGAGTCGGCCCCGATCTTACTGATGGCGCAACGCTGCCGATGGCGCCACGGCGGCGGCCCGGCGGGCCGGAACGACCGTGGCGGCGACCGCCACGACGGTGACGATAGCCGCCACCGCCAGGAACGTGATCGGGTCTTGGGCCTTCACGCCGAACAACAGCGTGGCAAGCAGGCGCGTGACGCCATAGGCCACGGCCACACCGATCACCACCCCGATACCAGCGAGCGTCATGCCCTGGCGAACGACCATGGCAAGCACATCGCGCCGTCCGGCGCCGAGCGCCACGCGGATGCCGATTTCCTGCATGCGCTGCTGCACCGAATAGGACATCAGGCCGTAGATGCCGATGGCGGCAAGCAGCAGCGCGATGCCCGCGAAGATGGTGAGCAGCATCATATTGAAATTCTGCCGCGAGAGCGATTCCGCGATGCGGTGGTCCATCGTCCCCACACGGCCCGTGGCCATGAGCCCATCGACCGCGCGCAGCTCGCGCTCGACGGAGGCGCGCAAGGCCATGGGATCGGCGGTCGCACGCACCATCCAGGAGAGCGGAAGTACGCTGTTCGCCAGCCGGGTGAGACCTTCGGGCACCTGGCTTTGCGGGATGTACATGACGCCGCCGTCGGAATCGCTCAGGCTGTTTTCCCGCACATTGCCGACGATGCCAACGATCTCGCGCGGCGGGTCATCGAACTGCGGTCCCAAACCTTTGCCGATGACGATGATCTGGCCGATGGGATCCTGGCCCTTCCAATACTTTCTGGCCATGACCTGATTGATGACCACCACTTTCGACGAATTGCCCGTATCGGTCTCGGTGATCGTGCGGCCGCGCAGCAGCGGAATCTGGAGCGCGCGGAAGTAGTGCGGCGAAACGGAGCGCCAGTATTCGTCGCCATGATACTGACCCTTGCCGGGCGCGCGGCCCACGATATTGAACGGCAGGTCCACGCCATTGCCGCTGAGGGGCAGCACGATGGCCGAGGCGACCGCTTGCACGCCGGGCAGGCCCTCGACGCGCTGCGCCACCTGTTCTACGAAGTTGTTTACCTTCGCGGTGGAATCGTATGCCCCGCCCGCCATCGGCGTTTCCATCACCATGAGGTTATGCGGATTGAAGCCGGGATCGACGGAGCGCAATCCGGCAAACGTGCGGATGAGGAGCGCGGCGCCGGTGAGCAGAACCAGAGCCAGGGCGACCTCGGTGATCACCAGAAACGAGCGTGCGCGTCGGCGCAGCATCCCGCCGCCGGAGCGTCCGCCCTCTTTCAGAGTCGAAGCCAGGTCGGGATTGGAGGTGTGCAGGGCAGGGAACAGCCCGAAGAGCAGGCCGGTGAGGACCGCCACGCCCAGGGTGAAACCAGCCACGCGCCAGTCCAGCATGGGGATCGACTGGGGGGCGCCGTTGGCATCGGTGAGGCGTGGCAGGTTTCCGGGGGCGAGGAGCAGCAGCAGGCGCACGCCCCACGCGCCGACCGCGAATCCGGCGATGGCGCCGAGCGCAGCCAGCAGCGCACTCTCGGTGAGGAGTTGGCGAACCATGCGCCAGCGGCTGGCCCCAATAGCGGCGCGGATGGCCAGCTCCTTCTGCCGCACGGCGGCCCGCGCCAGCAGCAGGTTGGCGACATTGGCGCAGGCGATCAGCAGCACGAAGCCCACGGCGCCGAGCAGGATCAGCAATGCGAGTCGCACGTCCTCCACCATGGACTCCCTCATGGGGACGACAGCGACGGTTTCGGTGGGATCCATACACTTGGGGTTGGCGCTGCGGAAGCGCTCGCCCATGACCTTCATCGCGGCACGAGCCTGCGCGACCGTCACGCCGGGTTTGAGCCGCCCCGCCGCCATCAGATAGTGGCCCTGGTTGGTGCTGGCCGGGTCGGCCTGAAGGGCGATCCAGACATCGACGCGCGTTTCGGATTCAAATCCCCGTGGCATGACTCCCACCACCGTATAAGGCTGCCGGTTGAGCAGGATGGTGCGGCCGACAATCCGGGGATCGGCATTCAGCCGGTTGCGCCAGACGTGATCGGAGAGCACGGCAGCCAAAGGCCCGCGCGGCAGGTCTTCACCCTCGGTGAAGGTGCGGCCAAGCGCGGGATTCACGCCGAAAACGCGAAAGTAATCCCGGGAGACATGGCTGGCCTTGATCTGTTCGGGTTGGTCGCCGGCGCCGAGATTCATGCTGAGGCCGGAGAAATCATAAAGTGCCATCGACTCGAAAACGTCGCACTGGCGCCAGACCATGTATTTGGGAATGGAGTTGGAATAGGTTTTTCCATTGGGATACTGGCGGCCCAGACGCATCAGCCGATCGGCCTCCGGATACGGTAGCGGCGCGAGGATGACGCCGTTCACAACGGTAAAGATGGCCGTATTGGCGCCAATGCCGAGCGCCAATGCGGCGACCGCGATGGCACTGAAGCCGGGGCTGGAGCGCAGGTTGCGGACAGCATAGCGGAGATCGGTGGCGAAGTTCCCCATAAAGGAGAATACGTACCATCCCGAGGGGAGTTCGCAAAAATAGGAAAAATAAGAATAGGCCTATCGCGCACGGAGCAGCCCGGCGATGCGCTCGATCGGCGTACGCCAGTCGCCGGGCTGCGGCTGCCGGAAGAGGCGCATGGTGGGATACCACGGCGAGTCTTCGCGGTCGAGCATCCACCGCCAGTCCGCGGCATAAGGCAGAATCACCCACACGGGTTTGCCCAGCGCGCCGGCCAGGTGGGCCGCCATGGTGTCCACACAAATCAGCAGATCCATGTGCATCAGGTCGGCAGCCGTATCGGCGATATCGTGGGAATGGAGGGCGGTGTCGTGAATCGCCAGCGGCGGATCGAGCGCGGCCAGTTCGAGGCGTGGTGCGTCGCGCTGAAAACTGTAGAACGCCAAGGACGGCAGCCGCAGAACCGGGAGCAATTCGCCAAGCGGCATGGATCGCGCAGGGTTCCACCCGCTGGCCGCCCAGAGAACGCCGATGCGAGGCGTTTCGGCCGGGCCGAGGGCCGAACGGCTCCGCTCCAGACACTGCGGCCAAACGGAAAGATACGGCACTTCGGCGGGTATCGTGGCCAGCGTGGTCCGGAACGCGCGGGGCAGTTCCATCACTTCAATCTGCCGGTCCCAATCGGTGTAGGGATCGGCGGCCCAGGTGATGACTTCGTCGAGGAACGGCATTCCGCGGAGTACGGAAACCATCTCCGGGTGCGTTTCGACAATCACGCGCGCCGCATCGCGGCGGAGGAGACGCGCATAGCGCAGGAACTGAATCGCGTCTCCATAGCCGTGCAGGCAGCGAATGATCACGCGTTGCCCGGCGAAGGGCCGGCCGTCCCACAACCGGTGTCGATCGGGGAGACCGAGCTGCGCGATGCGATCGCTGGCGCGCCAGGCCTCCTCGAACCGGCCCAGCAGCATCCAGCAGAACCAGCGCTGGCCCCAACATGCGGCGGCATCGTATCCCAGACGCTCGGCACGATCGAGACACGCGAGCGACCGCCGGATCTCCCGGACCGAGAAGGCCCGCAGAGCTCGCCCGAATTCCACCGCGGCAGCCGCTGGTTCGGGCTCGCGGCACAGTCTCGGGAATTGTGCCTGCGGGCGCTGTGCGTGTGGTGGACGCGTCACTGGTTCAGGCGGCGCGGTCGAGGCCGGGCTTCAGAACGACTTTTGACACCGCCCGGCTCCTCATCGAAATAGACACCGATCAAGCCCACGCTGCCGGTGGGATTGACAATATACGACGGCTTTCATATCAATTGGTCCTAGGAACAGCCTAGCGGCGGAACTCGACCTACGTCTGTGTGCTTACGCGCGGGCGGCCAAGTCAGTAAGCAGGGTGGAGCTTTGGTCACGTTCGATCAAACATGCAATGGTTCGTCCAGCCGCGTGAGTAAAGGAACAGCAGTTCTCCCTATTTGGGCAAAAACTAACTCGTGTTACCCGAGCTGGTATTGCTCGTGCCCGGGCCCGGGCGTAAGGTAGAAAGTACCATCCGCGCTAGGTTCAGCGGAATACAGTAGTCGGCAACGGGGAGACAAAAAACAAAAACTAATGAAAACCATTCTAATTACCGGCGGCGCAGGCTTCATCGGCTCCCATTTGAGCCAAGAGCTGTTATTCCACGGTTATCGGGTTCGTGCGCTCGACAACCTGGTGAGCCAGGTGCATGGTCCCGAACAACGCAGGCCTGGGTATCTTCCCCCCGAAGTGGAATTGACAATCGGCGATGTGCGAGACGTGGATTCTATCCGTCATGCACTTACCGGTGTGGACGGAGTCATACATCTGGCCTCACTTGTCGGCGTAGGTCAAAGTATGTATGAGATCGCGGAATACACCAGCGTGAATAACTTAGGAACTGCGATTTTGCTTCAGGAGGTCAGCAATCGCCGACTACAGCGCCTGGTTGTCGCGTCGAGTATGAGTATTTATGGCGAGGGCCTCTACCATAATATAGAGGGCCGGCCGTGCAATGCGCCCGAACGCCCGCTGGAACAGTTACGCAGGGGCGACTGGGAAGTCCACGACGAACGGGGGCGTCCGCTGAAGCCGGTGCCTACCACGGAAGATAAAGTCCCCTCGCTGGCATCGGTATATGCCTTGTCGAAGTTCGATCAGGAGCAAATGAGCCTTATCCTGGGACGGGCGTACGGCATCCCCACCGTTGCGCTGCGTTTTTTCAATACCTACGGACCCAACCAGGCGCTTTCCAATCCCTACACGGGCGTGCTGAGTAATTTCGCATCGCGGGTGCTGAATGGACGGCCTCCGCTGATTTATGAAGACGGGTTACAAAAGCGCGATTTCGTCAGTGTCTACGACGTGGTGCGGGCATGCCGCCTGGCCATCGAGACACCGCAGGCGGCGGGTCGCGCCATCAACATATCGAGTGGAGTGGCGATGACCGTAAAAGAGGCGGCCGAACGCACCGTCGAGGCGCTGGGGCGTCCCGACCTGGAACCTCAATTAACAGGTAAATACCGGGCCGGAGACATACGCCACTGTTTTGCGGATATCTCGCTGGCGCGTGAGGTGCTGGGGTGGGAGCCGGAAGTCTCGCTGGAGGCGGGTCTCAAGGACCTGGCGCGGTGGCTCGAAGGGCAGACCGCGGTGGACAAGGGAGTGGAGGCGAGGCAGGAGCTGGCCGCCCGTGGATTGATGGTATGAAGCGAACCTCGCGAAATGGCGCGTCGCGGATCGAGCAGGCCAGGGTCGGAATTGTGGAATGGTTCCGGCCGGGGGAGTACGAGCGGGTCGAAACGGTGCTCGCGGACCTGCGCTCGCTGGCTGTGCGCGAACTGCGCACGGGTATCTGCTGGGCCGACTGGTACACCTCCGAAGGCGATGGCTGGTACGCCTGGCTGCTGCCGCGACTCGCCCAGGATGTCCGCATTCTGCCGTGCGTCCTGTACACGCCGCCGTCCTTAGGGGTCATACCGAAGTTCTCGTCGCCCCCACAGACCCCAAAAGCATACGCGGATTTCATCGACGTCATGATTACCCGGTTCGGGCAATACTTCGAGTGGATCGAATTCTGGAACCGGCCCAACAATCCGAACGAGTGGGACACGCGGATCGACCCGGATTGGCAGGTCTTCAGCGAGATGATCGGCGGCGCCGCCTATTGGGCGCGAACGCGCGGTAAGAAATCGGTACTTCCGGGCACCTGGCCGGTGGAATCGGGTTGGCTGGACCTGATGGCGGCTCGCGGGGTTCTGAAATATATCGATGCGGTGAGCCTGCACGGCTTCGCGGGAACGTCGGAGTTGCCCTGGCGCGGATGGACCCGGGAGGTCGCGGAAATGCTACTGACGCTCGATCGGCTGGAGTCTACGGCCGAAATTTGGATTACGCAGTCCGGGTTTTCGACCTGGCGCGGTGACGAACGCGCCCAGGTACGAGCGTTTGTGGATGCTTTGGATGCGCCCGTCCAACGGATGTACTGGGAAGGCCTCCACGACCGCAATCCCGGGGCGACGCAGGACACATTTCATTCCGACGAGCGGGATTATCATTTCGGCCTGAAGCGTGTAGATGGCACGCCGAAGCTGCTGTTCCGCTTGTGGGCGGAGAGCGGCCTCGACGGGGTTCGGCGATCGATTCGCGGGGCGCGCAACGGCGGGCGTACACAAAGGCACGTGTTGATTACGGGCGGCGCCGGGTTTATCGGCAGCAACCTGGCGGACCGGCTGCTACAGTCCGGCCGGCAGGTATTGATCTACGACGATCTGTCGCGGCCGGGGGTGGACGAAAACCTGAGTTGGCTGCGGCGCACACATGGCGATCGGGTGCGCGCCGAAATCGCGGATGTCCGGAACCGGCACGCGCTGCGCGCGGCCGTGCAAGCGGCGGACCAGGTGTTCCATTTCGCCGCGCAGGTGGCTGTGACCACCAGTTTGACCGATCCGGTTCACGATTTTGAAGTCAACGTGGGCGGGACGCTGAACCTGCTCGAAGCGATTCGGTCCATGGACGATCCGCCGCCGCTGTTGTTCACCTCCACAAACAAGGTGTACGGCAACCTGGCGGACCTGGCAATGAAAAAGAACTGCACCCGCTACCAGCCGCTCGATTCGAACCTGCGTGCCGGGGTGAGCGAGGAACGCCCGCTCGATTTCCACAGCCCCTACGGCTGTTCGAAAGGAGCGGCCGATCAGTACGTGTTGGATTTTGCGCGCACCTTCCGGCTGCCGGCGGTGGTCTTCCGGATGAGTTGCATATACGGTCTTCGGCAAATGGGCACGGAAGACCAGGGATGGGTCGCGCACTTCCTGATCCGCGCCATCGAAGGATGTCCGATCACGCTCTACGGCGACGGCATGCAGGTACGCGATGTACTGTTCGTGGAGGATCTGCTGGATGCTCTGCTGCTGGCGCAGGCCAACGCGAATACGCTGGCAGGGCAGGTGTTCAACATCGGGGGCGGCTTGGGAAACACCATCAGTTTGCTCGAACTCCTGGACCTGATTGCCGCGTTGCACGGAGAGAAGCCGAAAGTGGGGCTGCGGGACTGGCGTCCGGGCGACCAGCGTTATTACGTTTCGGACACGCGGAAGTTCAAGCTGGCTACGGGTTGGGCGCCCAAAGTCAACGTACGGCAAGGCGTGGAGCGCCTGTATCACTGGCTGCTGGAATCGCGCGGGCTGCCGGTGCCGCACGCCTTGATGGCGGATGGGGGATTTCATGCGCTTCACGCTCATTAATCCGCCGTGGAGCTTCGCGGGCAGCATCTACTTCGGGTGCCGCGAACCGCACCTGCCGCTCGAGTACGGCTACTCGAAAGCGCTGCTCGAGCGTGAGGGGCACGAAGTGCAGATCGTGGATGCGCAACTGGAGGCACTCTCACTGCCGCAGGTGCGTGAAGCCGTGGCCGGGTTCCAGCCCGACATCACCGTGGTGACCACGGCGCCGAGTTACCTGTTCTGGCGGTGCGCGCCGCCCGAGATGCGCGTGCCGGCGGACGTGGTGCGTGCCGTGCAGGACGTCGCTGGCACCTTGGTGGCGGTGGGGCCTCACGCCTCCACCACGCCGCGGGCCGCTCTCGAAAAGCTGGGCGTCGCTGTGGCGGTGCTGGGCGAATGCGAGGAGATTCTGCCGCGGCTCGCCGGCGACTGGGAGACCGTGGGTTCGATTGCGTACGGTCGCGGCGCGAATTTCCGCGTGCACGGGGGCACGCATTCGGCCAATATGGCGGAACTGCCCGCGCTCGGCTGGCCGGCGGCGGATGTGGCGCGTCACCGGCATCATCACCATCGCTTCGACCGTGAGCCGGCCGGGCCTGGAGCCGAGATGGAGACTTCCCGGGGCTGTCCGTATCACTGCACGTTCTGCGCGAAAGACAATTTCCGCAATTCGTTCCGCCGGCGGCCCATCGCCACGATCGGGCAGGAACTGGACGGCTTGATCGCCCATGGCGCGGAGTACGTTTACTTCATCGACGAGATCTTCCTGCCGTATCGCGATGTGTTGCAGGCCGTCGGAGCGCGCCACATCGCGTTCGGGATTCAAACCCGCATCGATCTGTGGAGCGAGGAGATGATCGACCTGCTGGGCGACGCCGGTTGCGTGTCGATTGAGGCCGGCGTAGAGAGCATCACCGAGGCGGGGCGCAGCCTGCTCGATAAGAAGTGCCGGATTTCGACCCGGGAAATCAGCGATCGGCTGATTCACGCGAAACGGCGCGTGCCCTTCGTGCAGGCGAACCTGCTCGACTCGCAAGAGGACGATCCTGCCGATGTGGAAGCGTTCCGTGACGAGCTGCAGCGTCACGGCGTGTGGGCCAACAAACCGGTCCCGCTCTTCCCCTACCCGGGGTCGCCGGAATACACGCTGCGCTGGGGCGCGCCGGACGATCTGGCGTGGGAGCGCGCCCACGATTTCTACCTCGGACGCTTCGACCGGTTCAGCGACATGCAGGAACAGAGCCCGGAACCACTGATACGCCTCGAGGGCGTCTCGTGATCGACCGGATCGGCAAGGTCCTGATGACGGCCGACACGGTGGGCGGCGTTTGGGCGTTCGCCCTGGAACTGGCCGAAGCGCTGGAGCCGGTGGGCACCGAAGTGCTGCTGGCGTGCCTGGGTGGGCGGCCGACGGCGGACCAGCGCGCGGCGGCGGCACGACTGCCCAACGTGGTGCTGGCGGAGAGCGACTACAAGCTGGAATGGATGCGGGAGCCATGGGCAGACGTCGCCCGGTCGGGCGATTGGTTGCTGGGCATGGCCGACAGGTTCGAGCCCGACGTCGTGCATCTGAACTCGTTCGGACACGGTGCGCTGCCATGGGCGGCGCCGGTCGTGCTGACGGCGCACTCCTGTGTGCTTTCCTGGTGGACCGCGGTGCGCGGCGGAACGGCGCCCGTGGAATGGGATCGATACCGCGAGTTGGTAGTGCGTTCCCTGGCATCGGTGGACCTGGTGACGGCGCCTTCCGAGGCCATGCTGGGCTCTCTGAGATGCCACTACCGCGCACCGCTGGTGCCCGCGATGGTGATTCCCAATGCAAGGCGCGCGGACCGATACCGGCAAGGGCCCAAAGAACCGATCGTGCTCGCGGCGGCCAGGCTTTGGGACGAAGCGAAGAATATCGCCGCTGTGGCGCGTGTGGCGCCGCGGCTGACCTGGCCCTGCGCGATCGCCGGCGAAGCGCTCCATCCGGATGGCTCGCGGGCACGGTTCGATGGCTGCACAATGCTGGGCCACCTCGCGGCGGATGCTCTGGCCGGCTGGTATGCGCGCGCTTCGATCTACGCGTTGCCGGCGCTCTATGAGCCGTTCGGATTGTCGGCGTTGGAGGCGGCGCTTTCCGGTTGCGCGCTGGTGCTGGGCGATATCGAAAGCCTGCGCGAGGTGTGGGGCGATGCCGCCGTGTTTGTCCCACCCGATGAGGAAGAGGCGCTCGCGGCGGCGCTCGCGGCGTTGATCGCCGATCCCCGGCGGCGTGCGCAGTTGGCGGCACGGGGCTGCGAGTCGGCGCGCCGGTTCACGCCGGCAAAGCTGGCGGAAGGATATCGGGCGGCATATCGGGCGGCAATCGGCACGCGGAGGCCGGCGTGCGTTTCGTAATCTTCACTCACTCTCTCATTTCGGACTGGAACCACGGCAACGCGCATTTTTTGCGCGGCATGGCGGCCGAACTTCAGCATCAGGATCACGAGGTGCGAATCTTCGAGCCGCGCGACGGCTGGAGCCTCCAGAATCTGCTGGCCGATGCGGGTTCCGCTGCGATCCGCGGATTCGAGCACGCGTATCCAGGGCTGCGCAGCGAGTTCTACGATTTGGACTCGCTCGATCTCAATAGCGTGCTCGAAGGCGCCGACGTCGTGCTCGTCCATGAATGGAACCCGCACGAACTGGTGCGGCGTGTGGGCGAGCATCGGGCAAGGCGCGGCGGATATCGATTGTATTTTCACGACACCCACCATCGCAGCGTCACTGACCGGCCGGCGATGGCTGCCTACGATTTGAGCCGGTATGACGGTGTGTTGGCCTACGGCCGGGTGATCCGCGACGCATACCTGGAAAACGGCTGGGCGGAAGCTGCCTGGACATGGCATGAGGCCGCGGACATCCGTATCTTCCGGCCGGCTCCAAGCAACGAGCGCGAGGGAGACGTGGTCTGGATCGGTAACTGGGGCGACGAGGAGCGTGCCGTCGAGATTGAAGAGTTTCTCATCCGGCCGGTGGCGGCGATGGGCCTTCGGGCGCGCGTCTACGGCGTGCGGTATCCACGCCGGGCACTGGACGCGCTGACCGCCGCCGGGATTGAATACGGCGGCTGGCTGCCGAACTACCGCGTGCCGGAAGTGCTTTCGAAGTTTCGCGTGACGGTCCATATCCCGCGCGCTCCGTACGTCCGCGCACTGCCGGGAATCCCGACCATCCGTCCCTTCGAAGCGTTGGCCTGCGGCATCCCGCTGGTCTCGGCGTCGTGGGACGACCGCGAGGGGTTGTTCGGCCCCGGCAACTTCCGGCTTGCAAGGAATGGTGCGGAGATGGTGAGCCACCTGGACAGACTTTTGAACGATCCTCTGCGGGCCGCGGCGCAAGCGGAGCGCGGTCTCGCGACCATTCACCAGCGGCATACCTGCGGACACCGGCTACAAGAGTTGATGGCCATTGTGCGCGGCAGACGCGAAGCGGCGCAGGCGGAAGGAGCGGATTGAATGCAGATTGCGTTTTTCGGTTCGAGCCTGGTTTCGGCCTACTGGAACGGGGCCGCCACCTATTATCGGGGGTTAATTCGCGCCCTGGCCGCACGCGGCCATCACACCACGTTCTATGAACCGAACGCGTACGGCCGGCAGGAGCACCGCGATATAGACGATCCGCCTTGGGCGACGGTGGTGGTCTATCCGGCGACGCCGGACGGGGTGGCCGCGGCATGGGATGGGGCGCGCGGCGCGGACCTCGTCGTGAAGGCCAGCGGGGTCGGCATATTCGATGAATGGCTGGACGCGGCGATTCCCGATTTGCAGACCGGCTCCAACGTGGTGGCGTATTGGGATGTAGACGCCCCGGCCACGCTCGAGCGCGTGCGCCGCAACGAGACCGATCCGTTCCGCGAGCAGATCCCGCGCTATGACGTGATCTTCACCTATGGCGGCGGCGATCCGGTCGTATCCGCCTATACGGCGTTGGGGGCGAAGCAGTGCGTCCCGATCTACAACGCCCTCGACCCCGATACGCACCATCCGGAGAGTCCCAACCCGCGATTCGCCGGCGAGCTCGGTTTTCTGGGGAATCGGCTCCCGGATCGCGAGCGGCGGGTGGAGGAGTTCTTCCTGGTGCCCGCGGCGCGGCTGCCCGAAATGCGGTTTCTGCTAGGCGGCGCCGGATGGGGCGACAAGCCGCGCACCGCCAACGTGAGTTATCTGGACCACGTGTACACTCGCGATCACAACGCGTTCAACAGCACCCCGCGGGCGATTCTGAACATTTCGCGGGATAGCATGGCGGGTTGCGGTTTCTCGCCGGCCACCCGCGTGTTCGAAGCGGCGGGCGCCGGCGCATGCATCGTCACCGACCAATGGAAGGGCATCGAGTGCTTCCTGGAGCCGGAGCGGGAGGTGCTGGTGGCAGCGAGCGGCGCTGAGGTCGTGGAACTCCTGCGGGCGCTCACCGAGGAGCGTGCGCAGGCGATCGGCGCCGCGGCACGGCGGCATGTGCTGGCGGCCCACACCTATACTCACCGGGCCGCCCTGGTGGAGTTTGTGTTAGATGGCCGCATGGCCGGCGAGGCTTGCCGATGAACGTCGTCATTTTGGGGCTCTCGGTGACTTCCTCGTGGGGCAATGGGCATGCGACAACTTACCGGGGTCTGCTTCGCGGTCTGTCCACCAGAGGGCATCAGGTGTGTTTTCTCGAACGGGACCTGCCGTGGTACGCGGCTAACCGCGATGAGCCACACCCGGCCGGCGGCACCACCGAACTCTACCGCAGTTTCGACGAACTCGTCACGCGGTTCGAGGGATTGGTCGGCCGCGCGGACCTGGTGATTGTGGGTTCCTTCGTTCCGGAGGGTGCGCGCGTCGGTGATTGGGTCACCACCGTTTCGCGCGGGACCACGGCGTTCTACGACATCGACACTCCCGTAACCGTCGCCGCGCTGGCCTCGGGCAATCACCAATACGTAACGCCGTCCTTGATACGGAAGTACGGCTTGTATCTTTCTTTTACCGGAGGGCCAACGCTCGCTTTCATCGAGAGCCGGTACGGGGCTGCCATGGCGCGGCCCCTCTACTGCTCCGTGGATCCGGCCCTCTATCGCCCGCGGCGGACCGCGCCGCGCTGGGACCTGGGATATCTGGGCACATTCAGTGAGGATCGCCAGCCCGTGCTCGAAGCACTGATGCTGGATGCCGCCCGGAAGTGGCCCCAGGGACGGTTCGCCGTGGTGGGCCCGCAGTATCCGGAGGGGATCCGCTGGCCGGAGAATGTCGCTCGCGAGATTCACCTGTCACCGCGCGAGCATCCGGAGTTCTATGGGGCGCAGCGATTCACGCTCAACGTCACGCGGCGCGCCATGAAGGAGGCCGGCTACTCGCCAAGCGTGCGTCTGTTCGAGGCCGGCGCATGTGCCACACCCATTATCAGCGACTGGTGGGAGGGGCTGGACACGATTTTTGAGATCGGCCGGGAGGTTCTGGTCGCGTCGGATGCCGAAGACACGCTTCGCTTTCTGCGCGACACCCGTGAGCGCGAGCGTCTGGGCTTGGGAGAGGCGGCGTGCAAGCGGATTCGCGCGGCGCACACACCCGAACATCGCGCGGCGCAACTGGAAGCATATTGGAAAGAATTCCATGACAACATTTCTGCTGGTGCGCCACGGCGAAACCGATGCAGTGGGGAAACGGCTGATGGGATGGGCGCCGGGGTGGCGACTGAACCGGACGGGGCAAATCCAGGTGCAGAAGCTCGCCGGGAGGCTGGCGCGTCTGCCGATCCGGGCGGTGTACACCAGCCCGCTGGAGCGCGCTTTTGAAACCGCGGAAGCCATCGCGGGCTGTCACGGCATCACGCCCGTGGCGCTCGACGATTTGGGTGAGATGCGGATCGGTTCGTGGGAAGGCCGCACGTTTGAAGAACTGTCCCCGGAGGAAGACTGGAGGCGGTTCAATGCCAGCCGCAGCCTGGTGCGGCCGCCGGACGGGGAGCTGATTATCGAAACGCAGATGCGCATGGTTCGCCAGTTGCACCATCTACGACCGCGGCACGAAGGGCAGATGGTCGTCGCCGTGAGCCACGGAGATCCGTTGCGCGCGGCGGTGGCATACTGTCTGGGAATTCCTCTGGACGCGCTGCTGCGGTTTGAGATCGGCCTGGCCTCGGTGAATGTGGTGGAGATGGGCGAGGACTGGGCCCGTGTTCTTTGCGTGAACGAAACCGGAGACGTCCCGCTATGAAATTGGTGATTTTCGGGCTTTCGGTGAGCTCATCCTGGGGCAACGGACACGCTACGCTGTGGCGGGGACTATGCGCCGCCCTGGGCCGGCATGGTCACAAGGTTGTCTTTTTCGAACGCGACGTGCCTTATTACGCGAGCCATCGCGACCTGGTCGAATTGCCGGGAGCGGGCGAGTTGGTGCTGTTTCGCGAATGGGAGGAGGTGCGGCACGCTGCCAGGCGCCACCTGGCGGAGGCGGATGTCGGCATGGTCACTTCCTACTGCGCGGATGCCATTCCGGCGTCGAGCCTGGTGCTGGATTCGAATGTCTCGATGCGGGTGTTCTACGACCTGGATGCACCGGTGACGCTCGCGCGGCTACGCGCCGGTGAGGCGGTAGAGTACATCGGCCGCCGCGGGCTGCGCGACTTCGACCTGGTGTTGAGCTACACCGGCGGCCGCACGCTCGAGATGCTGCAACAGCAGTTGGGCGCCCGCCGCGTGGCGCCGCTCTACGGCAGCGTGGATCCGGGCGTGCACCAGCCGGCTGCGGCAGGCGAGCGGTACCGGGCCGATCTTTCTTACCTCGGCACCTACGGCGCCGACCGCGCCCAGGTGCTGCGCGAACTGCTGGCCGAACCCGCCCGGCTGCTTCCCCAGCGCCGGTTCGTGATTGGCGGATCGATGTACGACTCGCGTTTTCCGTGGCAGCCGAACATCTTCTTCCTCAGCCACGTGCTGGTGCAGGACCATCCCGAGTTCTACGCATCGTGCCGCCTGACATTGAATGCCACCCGAAGCGCCATGGTGGAGACGGGGTACTGCCCTTCGGGACGGCTGTTTGAGGCGGCGGCGTGCGGCGCGCCCATTCTGAGCGACTACTGGCAGGGTATCGAGCGGTTTTTCGAGCCTGGCCGGGAGATTCTGATTGCGAAGGACACCGCCGGGGCGGTCGCGGCGTTCGAGCGGACGGATGCGGAACTGAACCGCATGGCGCGCGCGGCCCGCGAACGCACTCTGGAGCAGCATACCGCCGAAGTGCGGGCGAGCGAGATGGAGGCCTTACTCGGTGCGCGCTCGCTGGCGGTGGAAACCGCGGAGGCGCAATAATGTGGGGCATCGTGCCGGCCGCCGGCCGCGGCAGCCGGATTCAGCCGCTGGCGTTTTCGAAAGAACTGTTGCCGGTGTGCGGCCACGGCGAAGGCGGCCAGCAAAAACCGCGCGCCGTCAGCGACTACCTGATGGAACGGCTGGTCAGCGGCGGAGCCTCGAAGATCTGCGTGGTGATCTCCTCCGGGAAGTCCGACATTCTGGAATACTATGGCGGCTCGATCTATTCGGCGACGCTCTGCTACACGGTTCAGGAACAGCCGCGCGGGCTTTGCGACGCTGTATTTCGTGCCTTGCCCGTGCTCGATCCGCGGGAGCCCGTGCTGATCGGGCTGCCGGATACGATCTGGTTCCCCGCCGACGGGCTGCGCGGGCTGGCCGATGACCGTTTGTCGTTTCTTCTGTTCCCGGTGGACCGGCCGGAGTGCTTCGATGCGGTGGATACCGATCGCGAAGGGCGGGTGAACCAGATCCAAGTGAAGAGCGCTTCGCCGCGTTCCCGCTGGATTTGGGGCGCGATCAAAATGCCCGGCGCGATATTCCGCGAGTTGTACGATCTCTGGATCGGTCGCGAGGCCGGTGACGAGTATCTCGGCACCCTGGTGAACGCCTGGCTGAAGCAAGGCGGCCGCGCGTGGGGCGTTCGTGCCGGAAGCTGCTATTTCGATGTGGGAACGATGGAAGGCTACCTGGAGGCGATGCGCAGCCTGGCCGGCCGGACAGGGAATCAGGGGATCTACAGGATGGGACAGGTATGATCGGCTCGGCGTTTCGTTCGCACTGGAGCGCGGAGGAAATCCGTTCCCGGGTATCGGAACTGGGCCCGTGGTTTCAAAACATGAACTTGCTCGGCGTGCAGACTGCGCCCGATCATTTCCTGGGCGACTATCCGGCCTGCAAGTGGCGAAATTTCGAGCACGCCATCCCCACCGATCTTGCCGGCAAAACGGTGCTTGATATCGGCTGCAATGCCGGGTTCTACTCGCTCGAGATGAAGCGCCGCGGCGCGGACCGGGTGGTGGGGATCGACTCCGACACGGCCTACCTGGCGCAGGCGCGATTCGTGGCGGAGGTGGCGGGCGCGAGCATCGAGTTCCGGCAGCTCGATATCTACGACGTTGCAGAGCTGGGGGAGAAGTTCGACCTCGTGCTCTTCATGGGTGTGCTCTATCATCTGCGCCACCCGCTGCTGGCGCTCGACCTGCTGCACGAGCATGTCGTCAGAGACCGGATGGTCTTTCAGAGCATGACCCGTGGGAGCCAGCAAGTGGACGCGCTCGACCCGGACTACCCGTTCTGGGAGACTGGGATTTTCGAAAGTCGCGGATATCCCGCCATGTTCTTCGTCGAGAAGCGGTATTCCAACGACCCGACCAACTGGTGGATCCCGAATCGGGCCTGTGTCGAGGCCATGTTGCGGAGCGCGGGTTTCGAGATTCTGAATCATCCCGAGTCGGAAGTGTACATCTGCCGGCGGAGAGAGACCCATGGTTGAAGCGGTGATGCTCTGGAACGAACCCAACAATCTCTCCCATTGGAATTTCGAAATCGACCGCGACTGGAGCATCTTTGCGCGCATGGTGAACCTGGCGGCGGATGCCATCCGGGCGGAACGGCCGCACATACCGCGCGTGTTGGGAGGGATCTCGCCCATCGACGCGAACTTCATCCGCAATATGCAGCAGAAATGCGTGCTGCACCATGTGGAGGCGGTGGCGGTTCATGGTTTTCCACTGGACTGGAACCACTGGAAAATCCATGAGTGGCCGGAGCGGCTGGACGAGATCCGAAGTGTGACCAGCCTGCCGGTCTGGGTTTCGGAAGTGGGTGTGTCGTCATTCGGCGCCGAAGAGGTGCAGGAGTTCGGACTGCGCCGCACCGCCGAGCTGCTGCGCGGGCGCGCGGAACGAATCCACTGGTACAGCCTGTATGATCTTCCCAGGACCTGGCCGGCGACTACGCGCCATCGCGAAGCCGAGGGTTCCTCGTATTACCGCCACTTCTATATGGGGCTGCTGCGCGAAGACGGCACGCCCAAACTGGCCATGCGCGAGTTTTCGAATTACACTCCGCAATTGGGCATCTGCCAGTGGTTCCATTTCGAGGACCATCGGCTGGACCAGGCAGTTCGCTGGATGAAGGATCTGGGCATAAAACATCTGCGAACCGGCCTGAGCTGGGCCGACAGTTTTCGTCCCAACGCCGATGCGTGGTTTGATCGGCAGATGGAAGCCCTGCGGGACTTCGACACGACCCTGACTTTGTGTTTCACGCCCGAGCACTGCGGCCTGGAGCCGCACTATACCAGCCCGCCCCGGGAAATCGACCAGTTCGCCGCGTTCTGCGCGCGCATGGCACGGCGCTACGTTTAGGCGGCACGCGGACACCGCCGCTGGCCGACGGAGTCCCCAGGACGACAACGATTACATCGCTTCGACTATGGGAACGGCCAGAAGGCCCTTTTCCTTCAGCGCGGACAAAGCCAGGCCGTAACGGCCGCGAATCCCGGTCTTCTCAAAGATGTGCTTGAGATGAATCTTCACGGTGCCCGTGCGGATGCCCAATTCGAGGGCGATGTCCTTGTTCTTCATGCCGCGCTCGACGAGTTCCATCACTTGCAGTTCGCGCACCGTGAGGGGAAAGCGGCCGGAACGGATCGGACGCTCCATTTCGCCCAGCATATCCTCTTCCATCCAGGTGTTGCCGGCAACGACCGCCTGGATGCACGTCAACAGGGTTTGCAGAGTGGCGGTTTTGCGAACCACGCCGCAGGCGCCGGCCTGGAGAAAGCGCAAGGCCTCGGACCCCGAAAACGAGCCGCTCCAGACGATTGCTGAAGTTCCCCTGCCGTTCTCACCAAGGGCTTTTAGCAAGTTCATCACCGCGTGTATCCCGAACGCCTTGTCCAGGAGGAACAGAGAAGGCTTCAATTGGCGAACGGCGTCCATGCCATCCACTAACGACGTTTCGGCGGCGACGACGCGCAGCGTATCCGATGATTGCAGGAGGCTACGAAGCCCCTCGATAGCAATCGGTTCCGTGTCACAAACTGCGAGGGTTTCCACAGGTTCACCATGGAGCGCGGGTCACGGGCCGGAGACCACGAGACCGACAAGCCCCGGATCTCTCCGCCCTATGCCGATGCGCTCTATTAACCCTATCGACCAAACTGTCTGAATAATTTAGTACTTTACGGACAAATAGATCTCAGAATTTAGGAGTCGAGCCCCGCCCCTGGTTCGATCGAACTACTCCAGCCGCGCTGCTGGCGTGACGGAAGGGCTAGGGCAGGGCCACGGCCCCGAGAAAACACTCGGCGAGATCGATCCAGCGGTTGTCCAGCGTGTTCTGCACGAAAACCGCGCGCTCCGCGCGAAAACTGCGCGTGCCGCGATACTCATTCCACCGGCGCTCGGTCAGTTCGATGAGCCCGGCGACCGACTCGTGCGGCACCTCCTGGGCCAGCGTGATATGGGGGTGGTAGGGAAATGGCTCCCGAAAATCCAGCGCATCGCAATTCATGGCGGAGTGCATCCGACAGAGTTCGTCGGCTCCTGCGCCCACTTCCAGGTACAGCACGTCAGTCACTGGAAACACCCGCAGGTTCGTCAACTCAATCTCGAACGGGGTCCAGGCTCCGGCCTGCGCGCGCACTTGCTCGGCAGCGATCCGCCAGTCGACCGCCAGGGGCCGCGGAGGCAAGACACTGACGTGGGCGTGGGGGTTATATTGCGGCACCAACTCTCTGCGGAGATCGTCCAGGAACTGGCCCAACTGGCCGGGAATATAGATCACCAGGGCGAAAATATTCAGCCTCTCCTCGGCGTGCACGTGGGCGGGCCCGCCGTTCGGATTCAAACCCATGCTCACTCTATGGTAACCGTTTTGTGGTTTTCTGCACCCCCGCCGTGCGGAATTCCCGGTCGGACCGCGTGCCCCGCCTGTTAGGCTGGACTGAGATGTCCAGCGTAATCGAATCCAATCCACTCGCTTCCATCCAATTCCGGGTGCCGTTTGATCGAATCCGTGCCGCGGATATCGAGCCGGCAGTCGCGGCGTTGCTCGGTGAGGCCAGGGAGCGCCTGGAGGCAATCGCCACGCTGCCGGGCGAACGCACCTTCGACAACACCATGCGTGCCCTGGACGAGCTGACCGAGTCTCTGGACTTCACTATGTCGGTGGTGCGTCACCTGGAATTGGTGGCGACCAATCCGGAACTGCGGGCCGCTGTCAACGCGGTACAGGCGGACGTGAGCGCCTTCGAGACCGGCATCCCCCTGCATCAGGGGTTGTGGGGCGGGATCCGGCGCTACAGCATCACCGGGGAGGCCGCGGGTCTGACCGGGGAGCGGCGACGGTTTCTCACCAAAACCATGGAACGATTTCGCCGTCACGGGGCGGACCTCGACCCGGCGGGCAAGCGGCGCCTCGAAGAGATCGACGTCGAGCTGACCCGCATCACCACTCGGTTCTCGGAAAACGTCCTGGATGCAACCAATGCGTTCGAGTTGATGATCACCGACGAGGCAACGCTGGCGGGGCTGCCCCCCACCGCGCGCGACTCGGCCCGGGCAAGCGCCGCTCGCAAGGGCCGCGAAGGCTGGCGCTTCACCTTACAGGAACCGGCCTACGTCGCGGTAATGACGTATCTGGACGACGCCGATGTGCGGCGCCGGATGTATGAAGCCTACAGCCTGAGGGCGACCGAGGGGGAGCACGACAACCGGCCGCTGGCGGTGCGGATTCTGGAGTTGCGCCGGGAGAAGGCCCGACTGCTCGGGTTCGCCGATTTCGCGGATCTGGTGCTCGACGACCGGATGGCCCATGACGGAGCTCGGGCGGCAGCGTTCCTGGAGGATCTGAAACGGAATACCCAAGCCCGGTTTGATGCCGAGAAACGCGAGTTGCTCAAGTTCCGATGGGAAATCGAAGGTCCGGGTGCCGCTGAATTACAGCCGTGGGACATTGCGTATTACGCGGAGAAACAGCGGAAAGCGCTGTATGACTTCGACGAGGAGGCGCTGCGGCCGTACTTCGCCTTGGATCGCGTGGTGGCGGGCTTGTTCGAATTGGTCGGCCGTCTGTATGGCATTCGTATTAGGGAACGTCCCGGCGTTCCGGTATGGGACCCGGCGGTCCGCTACTACGATGTAGCGGAGCAAGGCGGACCGCCGTTGGGTGGGTTTTACACCGACTGGTTCCCGCGCGAGAACAAGGTGCCCGGCGCCTGGATGGGATCGTTCATCACCGGCGGCCCGGCTCCGGACGGCTTCCGCCCGCACCTCGGATTCATCTGCGGCAATCTGACCCAGCCGGTGGCGGGGCGGCCCGCGCTGCTGACGCATCGCGAAGTGGAAACGGTTTTTCACGAATTCGGGCATCTGCTGCACCATCTGCTGAGCCAAGTGGAGATTCGTTCGCTGGCCGGCACCAGCGTGGCTTGGGATTTCGTGGAACTGCCTTCCCAGATCATGCAGAACTGGTGCTGGGAAAGGGAGGCGCTGGACCTGTTCGCCCACCATTGGGAGACCGGTGCGGCGATTCCCGACGATCTTTTCCTGAAAATGCGGCGCGCACGGACGTTCCGGGCCGCCAGCGGCCAGATGCGTCAGCTGGGATTCGGGTTTGTGGACTTGCAGCTACACCGGGAGTACACGCCGCCACGGGATGGCGAGTTGGTCGAATATACGCGCCGGCTCCTGCAGGATTTCACGCCGGCGCCGCTCCCAAAGGGTTACGCAATGATCGCCGGCTTCCGGCACCTGTTCGGCAGTCCAGTGGGATACGGCGCGGGCTACTATTCCTACAAATGGGCGGAAGTGTTGGATGCGGATGCGTTCACGCGCTTCCGCAACCACGGTATCTTCAGCCGTGCCATCGGCAGCGAGTTCCGCGCCAACATCCTGTCCCGTGGCGATGCAGACGATCCGGCTGAACTCTACCGTCGCTTCATGGGGAGAGAACCCGATCCCAGGGCCCTTCTGGAGCGGTTGGGCCTGCTTTAGTTTTAGTCCGTGTCCGCTTCCAGCGTCTGTTTCTTCCGTACGTTGGCTGCCAGCGCCTCTTCGATTCGTTCCACCAGGCGCTTCAGCACGATGGGTTTGGCTTCGTAGGAGTGACAACCGGCAGCCAGCGCCGCCGCGACATCGTCCCTACCCGTATGGGCGGTCAGCACGATGATCGGTATCCGAAACGTGCGGACATCCGTCTTTAGCAGTCGCATGGCTGTCCTTCCGTCCATGATCGGCATGTCCAGGTCCAGCAGGATCAGGTCCGGGCGGTGATGGAGCGCGGCCGCGACCGCCTCGCGACCATCGGGCACGGCGATCATCTCGTACCCGGTCTTTTGCAGGCGCCGCATCAGCATGTCGCGGCTGAAGTCGTCATCTTCTGCCAGAAGCACCTTGCTCATAGTTTCCTCGTCCGTATTTCTCCCGCCAGTACCGGCGAAGGAAAAGCTGCGCCCGTACCGTCCAGGCCCGGCGACTCCTCGGGTGGTATACCGGCGCAAAGCCGGCCTTGCGAATCCTCCAGCAGCCGTGTGAGCTGCGCCAGCGTCAGTGGCGGTGAAAGCAGGTAACCCTGCCCATAGGTGCAGCCCAGTTGCCGAAGCCAGACAAGCTGTTCGTGGGTCTCGATTCCCTCCGCAATCACCGACATCTGCAAGGAGCGCGCCAGGCCCACAATGGCGCGCACGATCTCGTCGCTCTCCCGGCTGCAATGCAGCCTCGCCACAAACGAGCGGTCGATTTTTATGCTGTCGAACGGGAAACGTTGCAGGTAGTCAAACGAGGCGTAGCCGGAGCCGAAGTCGTCCAGCTTGACCCCCACGCCCATGGAGCGAATCCGGCCGATCCGGGAGAGCGCCGTCTCGGGGTCATCGACCAGACACGTCTCAGTGATTTCCACGCGGAGCGCCGAGGGTTCGAGGCCGGCGTTCTCCAGGCTGGCCGCGATCTGCTCCACCAAGTCCGGTTCAGCGAGTTGGCGGCCGGAGACATTGACGCTGACACCCAGCTCCGGATAGATCCGGCGTAACTCCGCCGTGTCACGGCAGGACTGCTCCAATACCCACTTTCCCAAGGCCACGACCAGCCCGGTCCGCTCCGCCAGAGGGATGAACACGTCCGGCCGAACGACACCGTGGCCGGGCCGGTTCCATCGCACAAGGGCTTCCACGCCGGTGATTGCGCCGTGGAACAGGTGGACCTTGGGCTGGTAGTACACTTCGAACTGGTCGCGATCCAGCGCACGACGCAGATCGTTCTCCAGGCGGGTTTCCTCGATCTCCTGGAGTCGCAGAGTCTCGTGGAACAGTTCGCTGCGGCCCCCACCCAGGTCGCCGGCCCGGCGCAACGCGGCGGCGGCACTGCGGAAGGCTTCCTCCACGGACGCGGGACTTGAGATCAGGGCTATACCGACGCTGGCCGTGGCGAAAACCTCGTCCCCATCGATATTTATCGGGCGCCGCAGGGCGCAGCACATGCCGTCGGCCAATTGCTGCGCTTCGACGGGACCTGACACGTGGCGTAGCAGAACACCGAACTGGTGTTCACCCGTGCGGGCTAAGCCGGTGCCGCCAGCTTTTGGAGTCTCTCTCCAGTACCAGCGCAGCCGCTCCGCGATGGCGGTCAGCAGCCGGCCGGAGCCGCCCGACCGGAGACTCTGCTCCATCCGATCAAACCCGTCGACATTCACAAGGAGCAGGGCGGGCCGCTGCCCCTCACCGGCCAACTCGCCGACTTCGCCGGACAGCCACAACCGGTTCGGGAGGCCCGTAAGCGGATCGACCGTCTTGCGGGCGGTGATGTCGACCTGATATCCCGAAACGCGAGCGGATTCGCCCCCAGAAGTGCGCAAGAGCCGGCATCGGATCTCCGCCCAGCGGTAGCGCCCATCCTGACGACGGACCCGGTACTCGGCATCCAACGGATTGTTGTCGTTCAAGCAAGATTCAAGCTGCTGCCGCAGGCACCCCCGGTCCTCCGGGTGAACCCGCTCCAGCCAGGCCCCCAAGGTACAGGTAGCCTCAGCCTCGGGATAACCGAGCCCAGCGACCCAGGCCATCGAGCATTGCACCTTGTCGGCAGCCGGGTCCCATTCCCAGAGACCCTCCTCGGACGCACGCGACGCCAGTTGGTACAACTCATGCGTTCGCCGCGCCTCGCGCGCGGACAGGGCTACCCGCAGATGCGACTCGATGCGCGCCAGCGCCACCGGGAAATCCAACGGTTTGGTGAGGTAGTCATTGGCTCCTTCGCGAAGGGCGTTCACAACATGCTCGCCGTCATCGAGCGCCGTGACCATGATGACCGGCAATTCCGAGGTGGACCAGGTCTCCCGGATCCGCTGCAAGACCTGGGGGCCGCTCAGACCGGGCATCATGTTATCGAGCAGGACAAGGTCGTAGGGCCGGCTTCGAACCGCGGCCAGCGCTTCCGCGCCGTCCTCCGCCGTATCCACCTCGTAGCCCGCGCGCAGCAACCGGCGACGGAGAACTTCGCGATTGGCTTCGTCATCGTCCACCAACAGCAGCTGAGCCTGCATTGTCATCTTTGACCTCCATTGCCGGACAAGGTCTCCGCGCGGACAGGAATGCGCATCATGAAACGGGATCCTTTTCCCAACTCGCTCTGAACGGTAATATCGCCGCCCATCATGCGGCACATTCTGCGGCTGATGGCCAGCCCCAGGCCGGTGCCGCCATATTTGCGTGTGGTGGATGAGTCGCCTTGCACAAAAGGCTGAAAAAGCCGGGACTGCTGCTCCGGGCTCATTCCGATGCCCGTGTCTTCCACCTGCAACTCGATCCAGTCGGGCCCCTCCAAACGAACTTGGGAGACCGATACGGAAACCTCACCGTCCTGGGTGAACTTGCATGCATTCGCCACAAGGTTCAGCAGACTCTGGCGGAACCGGGTCAAATCCGTGTGAATCTCGGTGACGTCCGGCTCGGTCTGGACGGAGACCCGGTTGCGGTTTCTGGCGGCGATCGGTCCTACGGCCGCGACCACGTCGGCGATCACCGAACGAACCTCGAAGGTTTCCGGGTGCAATTCGATCTTGCCCGCCTCGGCTTTGGAGAGGTCGAGCACATGGTCCACGAGATGGAGCAACAATTGCCCGGAACGCTCGATTTTCGCCAGGTCCTCGGTGAGTCCTTCGATCCTGCGTTCATGACACTCTTCCTGCAGCAGTTGGCTGTAGCCGATTACGGCGTTGAGCGGGGTCCTGAGTTCGTGGCTCATGGTCGCCAGGAAGCGGCTCTTGGCCTCCCCAGCGGCCTCGGCGGCCTCCTTGGAGACCAAGGTCTGGCCCAATCGCTCCACCATGGCGTTGAATGCCATCGTCAGACGGCCCACCTCGTCCGGCCGGACCACTTCGGCACGCCCCGACAGGTCTCCGCCAGCGACCCGTCGCGTGAACGCCGTGAGAGTCTGCAGCGGCCGGAGGAGTTTGCGCAGTTCCACCACTTGGATTCCGGCGCTTCCTACCAGAAACGTGAGGGCAACCGCGGCGGTGATCCAGATGATCCGAAACCGCGCCGCGTGTTCCTTGGCGGCGGAGAAGCCGATTCGTACGGAGCCCAGTTGCGTGGGGGCGGACGCCTTGCCGGGGGAGGCGTCATCCCATCCGATTTGATCCACCTGCACGGAGCGCACGACCGGCCGTGTCACTTCGAGGATCGGGTCGCCGGAAGTGCGGAGATTACGGCCGTAGCGGTGAAACAGCACCGGTGCTCCGCCCTGGGCATCGGTCAGTTCCACATACGCCACTTCATCGTTCCGCACCGCATTACCGGCGATCCGCTCCAACTCGGCGCGGTCGCCGACCAACATGGCGAACTGGCTCTGGCCGGCCAGAAAATCCGCCAGGGCGGCTGCGCGGCCGGACAGTTGCCGTTGCAGTTCGAGGTTATAGTTCAGAAGGAACACCGAGGTGAGGCCGATCAGAGTCAAGGCACCGAGCCCCGCGCTGACGGCAACGGCGCGTGCGAGCAGGGTCTGCTGGAGAATGCGCATCAGCGGAACATCTCCACCGGCAAGGATGCCGTGTTGAATACCGCTCCCAGCAGGCGGGCGATCCGCTGGTTCAGCGCGACCTGGAGTTTCCGCGGGCTCTCGATGGCAGTGCGATCGTCGCCGGAAAGGCGGCGCAGGACCATTTCCCCGGTCTGGCGGCCAATGTCGCGGTAGTTGGGATACACGCCCACCGCGGCGCCTGCCCGTACGAACGCGGGCGAGAATCCGACAATCGGCAGGCGCGCATCGAGTGCCGCCAGGACCAGCGGCTTCACCGTCACAGGATTGAAGAGATCGGGATCGGGAAAACAGAAGAGGAAATCGGCTTTGCCTCTCAGGCCGACAACCACCTGGAGCAGCCGCGCCGGCCCATCGCAGTCCACGATCAGGGCAGTGAACCCGGCTTTCCGGGCCTGCATCTCCAGTGCTTCGGGGGAGTATCGGGACCGGGCGGGATGGCGGAGAATGGCGACGCGCGTGTGCCCGGGCCAGAGCTCTCGAACAGTCTCGAGTTGCTGCGTCAGCGGGATCTCCAATTCCACGCGGCCACCGTCCTGGTCGCCGCCGGAGAGCACCATGGTTGCGATGACCGGAACTCGCGGCCTGAGGCGGCGCACGTCGGCCAGGGCCGAACCGCCGACGGCCACCACTGCCTGGAGATCGGGTGCGGCGATCGCCTGGAGGAGTTCGGTGCCGCCGCACTTCGCCTCGACTACCCTGACGGCGGACTGCCGCAATACCGAAGTGAGTCCGTCGATCGCGGCTACATAGGCATCGACACCCGGTTCAACAGCAATCAGCACGGAGGGGCGGGCGGTGGGAGCCACGGCCGCCACCACGAGGATCTGCGCCAGGTTCCAGGTCATTCCCATACTCGCCAGACCAACTTCACGAAAACTGACCTTCTATCCCCAGGCAGCCGATCCACGCTCAGGTATACCGGATCCTCATACCGATGGCCAAGCGCGTTGCGCAGGCCCGTGACGACGTCGAATCGCGGGTGGACACGAGCCGTGGCGGTCACGTCGACCAGCGGCACTCCCCCCAGGCGATCGCCGGTTTCGGTCGTGCTCGAGGAAAGGTACCGCGCCGCAGCGGACACGAATAGCTTTTCCCGCAAAAACGGTACGCCCACGGAGAGCTTCGACACCTGGTGGGGCGAGTTGGCGAGCTGAGAACGGGCCTGCCCGCCCGCGGAGTTCTGGAGAGCGCTGCTGGCCCGCAACTCGACCCGCTCTCCGATCCTGCCGCTCAGTTCAAATTCCACCCCGGTCGAACGCAACTCGCCGGCATTGCGGTATTGGAGCGCGGCGTTATCGACCGCTACCGCCTCGATCACCTGCTGGATGCGGTAGTGGAATCCGTTGACCACGAAGTTCAGTCCGGGCAGAATCTGACGCTCGAGCGAGGCCTCGAACGTATGCGCCTGTTCCGGGCGTAACGCGGCAGCCGCGACGTACGACAGGCCGCCGTCGTTGTAGAACTGCTCAAACGAGCTGGGACTACGAAATGGCCTGCCGTACACCAGCTTGTACGCCGTGCGCGCTGACGGTTGGAATACCGCAGCCAGACGCGGAGAAAGGAAACCATGGAAGTTTCGCGTATCATCGAACCTCAACCCGCCGTACAAACGCCAGTGGGGCGATACGTCCCATTGCTGCTGTGCGAACAAGGCTACCCCATGATCGGTGCGGCCGAGGATGTCCTGTTCGGTTTCCGACATCAAGTTATATTGCTGGTTGCGGAGTTCCCATGTGCCCGCAATACCGAAGGTCAGGGGGCCCACCCCGCCGATCGCCATCTCATAGGTGAGCTGACTGTCGAGCCAGTCGCCGAGGTTGAAATCCTCGACCGGCAGGATCGTATCTTCGACCACGTAGTTGTAGCGATCGCGATAACGGTACTGATTGTACGAGAACCGCCATTGCAGTTCCCCTGCACCCGCTCCCCGCTTATAGGCCGCCGTCAGGAGATTTCGTCCATCCACCACGTGCTGGGACGGATCGCCCGAGAGGCTGGCTCCGACCCCCACGGGCGGCTGCTTGTCGCGCGAGTTGAAATAGCCCGTAAAGCTCCAGTCATGCCAGATCAGGTTGGCAAACGTGTGATATCCGCGCTCGCCATCGGCTTCGGGTGGGGTACCGGGTCCGGCGCCGGAAAAATCCGCAATCGACGCGCCGCCATTGTGAAATGCCGAAGCCGATACGAGCAGGTTGGCGCCCCGGCCGAGGTATAGGGACGAAGAGACGCCCGCTTTGCGTTCTCCGCCCGAGCCGGTTTCGGTCGAAACCCGGAGGCGCTCCCCGTCTACCGGCGAGCGGGTCACGACGTTGATGTTCGTGAGCATGCCATTGGAGCCGTACAGCGCCGACGTCGGCCCGCGAATGATTTCGATGCGCTCCACCAGGTCCATGTCGAGCCCGAAATCCTGGCCGAAAAACCCGTTCGAATTGTAGATGTTGTCGGTCAGCGGCTGTCCGTTGAGCATCACCAGAAAGCGGGTATTAAAGTCCCCGGGCAAGGAGATCCCGCGTACACCGACATAGTGGTAAGTATGATCGTACGTGGCATAGAAGCCGCGTACCGAAGCCAATACCTCGACCAGCGTGCGGTATCCGTAGCGGCGGATCTCGGCGGCCGTGACGACACTGATATTGGCCGGCGCTTCTGCCAGCGTCTGCGCATGCAGGGCCGCCGCTTCCACCCTGGGGAGATCGCCGAATAACACTCGTTCCTCCCCGCTGGCGCGCGATGGATCATCGGCAAAAACCCACTGAGCGGTGATGACGCAAAGCACCGGCAGGAGCCAGGCGCGGCGATGGGAGGTCCCGAGCTTCACAGGAGTCATATCGGATGGAATCGATGGAAACAACAGGGTCAGGGTCGAAAAACAGAGCTCCCAACCTGACTCGGCTTAAGGTCCGCCGTCGTGCTGAATCGGAGTGCACACCGTCACTGGGCGAGACGGGGCTTGCGCGACGGCGGGGACGCTATTTGGCGAGTGCCGCGCGAGTCTTCGTAAGAGTGGCTTCCAGGCTTTCCTTGGGGAGGTTGCGGATGATGGGCTCGACCAGCCAGCCCAAACCCGTGGGCACGTCGCGGGTAAGCGAGATAGCTTCGCATTCCACCCACGTGCCCCCGTCCCGCACTTCGAAGCGCCAGTAGGTGTCCAGCTTCCAAAGGAAGCCCTCGCCGGTGCCGGGCGGCAGCACATGTTCGGAGCGTCTGCCGGCATCCTCCACCTCCGTGATGCTGGTGGTTTTGGAAACGCTGCGCCAGCGGGTCTTGTCCACCGGGTAATAGTGGACATCGTGGAGCGTATCGAGGACCACCGTGATGACTTTTTTCTTCTTTAGGCGCAGATAGATTTTGAAGTGGTTACCCTCATGCGCGAGCACTTTGGAGCCGATCACTTCCGGTTGATACAGATCTTTATGGCGGTCATAGTCCTGCACCAAAGCGAGGGTTTGTTGCAGGGTCGCGCCGGGAATGAAAACCGTGCCCACCCAGTCGTGCACCAGCCCGTCCGGCACGTCGGTGATGGGTTTGGCGCCGAGCGGCCGGACCACCGTCTGGCCCTCTCGCGCCAGCCGCCGCCGCTCGGGCGACTCATCCACCCAGAGGAAGCTCTGGCGCTCTTCGAGGCGCTTCTCCGCCTGACGAATGTAGGCCTCGAAGGCTTCCGTCGTTTGCGGTTTCAGTTGCGCAGCGCGACCGGCTCCCCAAACCAGTGCCCCGAGCAGCACCAGGCGAATCCATCTCATACTCTCATCTTCGCCTGTTCGCTACCATCAGGTACATGGACTTGAGCTACCCGATCGGAAAGTTCGATTTTGCCCGTCCGGTTCCACCGGACATCGTCCCCTCGTTAATCGACGACGTGGCGGCAGCCCCTGCCCTTTTTCGGAACGCCGTTGAGGGCCTTACCGAGGCCCAACTCGACGCGCCTTACCGTACCGGAGGCTGGACAGTCCGGCAGGTGGTGCATCACCTGGCAGACAGCCATATGAACAGTTATATCCGTTTCCGCCTGGCGTTAACCGAGGTCGCGCCGACGGCGAAAGGTTATGACCAGGCAAAGTGGGCCGAACTGGCCGATGCGCGCAGCGCTCCAGTTGAGGCGTCGCTCCAGCTTCTGGATAGCCTACACCTGCGATGGGTGGCGCTACTGCGGGCCATGTCCCAGGAGGATTTCTCCAGGGTTTTCATTCACTCCCAGCTGGGCGAGATGCGGCTTAGCACGAACCTGGCGTTGTACGCGTGGCACGGCCGTCATCACGCCGCGCACATCACCGGGCTGCGCGAGCGGATGGGCTGGAAATAAAGAACCGAAGCGGCGCCTGCCGCGTCCAATACTCTGAAGCTTAGGGAAGGGAAGTCTGTCTCTCGCTGCCCGGCAGTATAATGGTTCCTAGGCCCCGTGGAGTTTTCCAACACCTATGAGTAGCCGTATCAAATATTTTGTCGTGAGCACATCGACGTGCCTCACGGTTCTGCTCCTGATCGGGAGTGTGCTCGGCCGGGGCGCATCCTCAGCGGATGACACGTACAAGCACCTCGGGGTATTTAGCGAGGTTGTGGCCCATATTAAGGGAGAGTACGTCGAAGAGCCCGATATGAAGGGCGTGACCCTGGGTGCTTTGAACGGCTTGCTCGAGTCCATCGACCCGTTTGCCAGCTATCTCAATGCCGACCAGTATAAGGAATACCTGAAACTGAAGGACCTCAAGCGGGCCGACGTGGGCCTGGTGTTGTCCAAGAAATTCGGCTATCTCGGGGTAGTGGGCGCGCTGGCCAATTCGCCGGCAGCCAAGGCCGGGTTCTCCACCGGCGACATGATCGAGAGTATCAAAGGGATTTCCACCCGCGACATGCCCCTGGCCTATGCCAGCCTGCTGTTGCAGGGTGACCCGGGCAGCACGGTGGATATCAGCGTGGTACGGGTTCGACGGCCCGAACCGCAGATCATAAAGCTGACCCGCGCTGCCCTGACCCTCCCCGACGTGGAGAGCCGCATGCTCCCCAACCAAGTGGGCTATATCAATATCGACGCCTTGTCCCCGGCTAACGTCACGGAGGTTTCCGCGGCCCTGCAGAAGTTGCAGAAGGACGGCGCGCAGAAGTTGCTCGTGGATGTTCGCAACTGCTCGGTGGGGAGTCCGGAGGACGGCATTGCGGTGGCGAACCTGTTTCTGGATAAGGGTCGCATCACGTACCTTCAGGGACAGCGTGTGCCGCGGCAGGATTTTGATGCCGATCCCGCAAAGACCGTGACCCATCTGCCAGTGGCCGTCCTGACCAATCGCGGAACCGCCGATGGCGCCGAGATTCTCGCGGCTGCCCTAATGGATAACAAGCGCGCGGAAGCGGTCGGTGAGCCCACCTATGGCGACGCATCCCTGCGCAAGCCGATTACCATGGAAGACGGAGGCGCCATCATCCTGTCCGTGGCGAAGTACTACACGCCCAACGGCAAAGCGATTCAGGATGCGAGGGTGATTCCCGGAAAACAGGTTACCGACGAGAGCGCGCAGATCGAATACGACGACAATGGCGAGCCGCTTCCCGAGAGCATCGACCAGCAGCAACAGCAGCTCAAAAAGAAGCTGGAGGACGACCCGGTGGTGAAGAAAGCGCTCGAAGTCCTGGGCGCAAAGGCGTAAGCTGGTCCCGGGGCTCCCCCTGCGCAAGGGAAGGCGTGAGCCAAGCCCGCCCGTGGGGCGGGCTCGCCCATTACAGCGATTTCAAATACGCGATCAGGTCGTCCTTCTCCTGGTCGCTGAGCATGTCTTTATAAGCCGGCATGCCGTTGCCGCCCTCGTCCACCTTCGTGCGCACGTTGGCTTCGGTGGGCTTCTTTCCGTTGGTTAGCTTGTCTTTCTTAAAGAGGCCCTTGAGCCCCGGCCCCATCTTCTTTTCGTCACTGTCCGCATTGTGGCAGACGGCGCACTGCTGAAAAACTTCTTTTCCTTTCGCGGCATCGCCTTTCGCCGCCCAAACCGCGCCAGATCCACCCATCAGCGTCATACAGATCGCCCAAACACGAAATCGGTTCATCCTCTTCATCTTACAATCTTCCCCGCGGGCCATAGACCCCGCGCCGGAAGATTTAGCAGAATCACCGTCATCCGGGCATCAGGCCAGTTGCTTGCGCCGCGGAATCTCGGTGATATTGACGACCTCTTTGTCGAAGACCGTCATATCCCGCACCAGACGGTTGACGTCGTCACCTTCCTCCATGACGATCTCGTGCTCAATCCAGTCGGAAAGCGGGAGATTGCGGAAACACATGCGCTCCTGCAACACCAGGGTCCGGCGGTTGTGAAGCAGCAGGCGGTTCTCTTTCAGGTAATGGCGCTGCTCCACGTTCAACTCACCGAGGAAGGAGTCCAGGGCCTGGCGTTTGGCGGTCTCTGCGGCGGCCCTCATGGCTGTATCGAGCGACACTTTCACGGCTTCCTTCTCCGCATCCAGCGCGCCGCGGTCAGCGGCCAGGCTTTCCCGCAATTCAGCCATCCTCACCTCCATGCGGGACTGCATGATGAACCAGCACAGCACGCCGGACGCCAGCGCCACAAAGCCCGGCAGCAGGATCCAGAGCAGGGTATCCATGCGGTCCATACTAACCAAACCCCAGCCGCTCTACCAGATACCAGAAAGTAAACAGCCGTCGCTAACGAACGGCAACGGTGCCTCGTCAGGGTTGCGTGCCGTCGATCTTCTGCCCGGAGATGGTGTACTTGAACTCGCCCAGATGGAACGACGCGAGCGGGCCGAAGATGGCCGCCACCCGCGCCCCGAGCCCCGCTCCGAATCCCTTGTATTTGCTCAGGTAAACCGAACGCGCCAGCAGGAAGTCGGCCTGCTCCAAAGCCGAATACCCTCGGTCGCCGTAGTGGCGGACGCGGGCGTCCGGAATGAGCAGGATTTTCTTGCCGCTGCGGCGGATCTGGATGGCCAGGTCGGCATCGGCGCCGAACTGGCCGTAGCGCTCATCGATTTGGCGGACCGCTTTGATTAGTCCCACCCGCATCATCAGCGCGGCGCCGCGCGGGTATTCGACCGAGATCGGCGCTCCCTCCGCCGCTGCAGCCGGCCGCCACTGGCCATCGGGAGGCAAGTTCCCCAATTGCGGAGCGGGCCGGCCCAGTTCGTCCACCAGCAGGGGGCAGACCGCTCCCACATCCGGGTTCTGGTCGAGAACTTCGGCCAGGCGCACCACGGTGGCCGGTTCCACTTCGGTGTCGTCGTGCAGGAAGAGCACGTAGCTGGCGTCCGCGGCCCGCCAGCCGAGATTCATCGCCTTAGTCAGACCGAAATTCTTCGGCAGGCGGATAAACTGAGTGTTTGGGAGCCGCGCGTCCAGTTGGGCGCTGCCGTCGCTTGAGCCGTTATCCACGACGATGATCTGGATCCGGTCGCGTTGTTCCGATTTCTCGAGAGATTCCAGGCACCGCTGCAACAGCTCGAGCCGGTTATGGGAAACCACGGCCACCGAGGCACGTGGCGGTGCCTTCTCCTGTTCGGGATTCGGTTGTGGCGTCAAGCCATTAGGATAGCGCGCGAGGCCACCCCGGAACACCATACTGGGTGTGGTATAAAACGACGCATGCGACTTGAGCTCCTGGCTCTCCTTTTGGCCTCGCAGGCATTGGCGGCGGACAGCCGGCCCAAAGTGCGCGCCATCACGGCGTTCATCCAGATCGACGCGAAGGGGTATGCGGCCCAGGTGGACGACACCATGAAGTTTCTGAACCGTGCCCGGGAAGCCTATCGCGCGGCCGGTTTCGACGTGGAGGGCGTTCGTATCGTCACCCAGCCCTCGGCGCAATACATGCGCGGCATGCGGCGGGAGGAGGCTCTGGCGTTTTTCCACAAATTGAGCGACCTGTCCGTTACGCTGAGATTCGCACCCAATATCGGGCTGCTGGACCAATCGAATCTCGACCTCATGGCGAGCGTCCTCGCCGAAACCCGCCTCAATGCCAGCATGATCATCGCAGGCGAGGACGGCATCCACTGGAGCGCCATACGGGACGCCGCCCGGCTTATCCGGAATGTCGCCACGCGAAGCCCGCACGGCAGCGGCAACTTCAACTTCGCCGCCACCGCCATGGTCAAGCCCTACGGGCCGTTCTTCCCCGGCGCGTATCACTTCGGAGCCGGGCGGGCGTTCGCTGTCGGCACGGAGGGCGCCAACGTGGTGGCGGACGTCTTCTCCCACTACCGTGAACCGGGCGAGGCGGAGAAACAACTATCGGCGGCACTGGCCCGGCCTCTGCGCGAAATCGAGGCAGTGGCCACTCGCATCGCGGCCTCCAGCGGCTGGACCTACGCCGGTATCGACCCCACGCCGGCGCCCCTCGGCGACGTGTCCATCGGACGCGCCATCGAGGCCTTTACCGGTGCGCCGTTCGGAGCCTCCGGCACCATGACTGCCGCCGCCATCATCACTCGCTCCGTACAGTCAGTGCCGGTGAAGCGTGTCGGATATGCGGGCCTCATGGTACCCGTTCTCGAAGATAATCTGCTCGCGAAACGCTGGGCCGAAGGCACCTACACGCTGGACTCCCTGCTGGCCTATTCCGCCGTGTGCGCCGGCGGCGTGGACACGGTGCCGCTCCCCGGCGACACTTCCGAGGAGCAGATCGCGCGCATCCTGGGCGATGTCGCCACCCTGGCTTATAAGTGGCGCAAGCCCCTGGCCGCCCGCCTCCTGCCGGTGCCCGGCAAAAAAGCCGGCGATCACACCGAGTTCGACGATCCGCGCATGGCGAACACCGTTATCCATTGATCGCAGGGCGCAGCCTGCCGGGTCTTACAGTTGCTCTTCCACCAAGAACTGCTCGAACCGGCCGTCCGCGACGACATAGATGTTCAGCGTCATGGTCTTCTTGGCGAACTGAGCGCGGTACGAACGATGCGCCATCCCGCCGCGCAGATTGTCGCCCGATAGCGTCACCGCCTGGAGTTTGCCCAGGCCGCCCAGCGATGCCTTCAAATCGCGCAACGCCGTCTGGCTGAAATAGGCGTTGGCGTTCGCCGTGAATTGTGTCCGGTCGATCCTGCCCTGCCGCAGTCCCTCCAGCACCGCCCTGACTCGCTGCGTCTCCTTCTCCGAGGGCGGCGGCTGGTCCGGCAGAAATGCCAGGGTCGCCATCTGGCGCATCAGCGGCGCCACCAGGTTCATTCCGTCCTGATTCGACAGCGCCACTACCGCCCCGCCGCGCGTCGGTAACACCGTACCAGGGATGCCACCAGCGCCGAGAATCCGAGCGTCAGGATCGCGGACAGCGTCATGGCGGGATTGTAAGGATTGGTGCCGTACAGTTGATCGGCAAGCAATCCGCCCGCCGCGAACGTCTTTCGCAACAGGCTGCACCACCCCGACCAGGAGTGCGGGTGATGGAGTCCGTCCCTCCGGGGAAGGTCTGGTCTTACGCCGCGGCTGTCTGTCCGGCCGGCACGTCCACCCAGCCGCGCTTGGCGTTGCTCTCGAGTTCCGCTTCGAGAATGGTCAACTGGCGCAGGCCGTCGGCGAATTGCGGGTACTCCGGCTCGGCTTCCGGGTCGGCGATCGATTGATAGAAGCGGCGGAATACCTGTTTGAACGTGTCGTCGTAGCCCTCGCTATGGCCGCCCGGCAGGTCGGCAAACGGCCGCGCCCTTTCCTTCAACAGCGACGGGTCTTTCACGATGATCTGGTTGTTCGAGTTGCGCTGTCCGATCCACAACTCGTCGGGACGCTCCTGGTCCCAGGACACGCCGCCTTTGGTGCCGTAGATTTCGAGGTTCAGCCGGTTCTTCCGTCCCGCCGAGACCTGGCTCGCCGTGAACGCGCCGCGCGTGCGCTCGCCCATCCGGAACACCACCGCTGCGAAGTCTTCCGTATCGATGGGTGTCTCGATGTAATCCTCCGGACGCAGCGTTTTGCCGGCGAACGTCTCGATGGGCCCCTTGGGCTGCTTGCGTATTTTGTGGACCGTCTGAAGGTCGGCGCACACCGAGCTGATGCGCAGCCCGGTGACGTGTTCCGCCATGTCGCACCAGTGCGAGCCGATGTCGGCCAGGCATCGCGAGGGACCGTTCTCCTTCGAAACCAGCCGCCAGTTCCAGTCTGTTTCGTACAACAGCCAATCCTGCGAATAGGTGCCCTGCACTACCAGGATCTCGCCCAGGTCGCCCGCCTCGCGCATGCGACGCATGTGCTGCACCAAGGGGTAGTAGCGCAGGTTGTGGAAAGTGGCATTGCGGCGCTTCAGCCGGGCGGCGAGCGCCACCAGTTCCCGCGCCTGTTCCACCGAGGTGGCCAGCGGTTTTTCGCAAAGCACGTGCTTCCCCGCCAGCAGCGCGTCTTTGGCGATCGGGAAATGCATGAAGTTAGGCGTGCACACATGCACCGCATCGATCGAGGGATCGTCCAGGATCTTGTGGTAGTCCGCTTCCGTCCTTTCGACGCCGAATTCGGCGGCGAGTTGTCTAGCCTTCTCGATCTGCGGTTCGCCGATCGCGGCAAGTTCCACGTGCCCCACCCGGCGGATGCCCTCCAGGTGGACCCGGCCCACGAAGCCCGTGCCGAAGACTGCGGTTTTCAATCTTTTCATGAGTTCCTCGTTTCTGTCGAAATGTATAATCTAACGCAAAAAGCTGTTAGATTGGGATCGAACGGACATGGTGCTGCGGATCCGCTTAGGCAAAGGTTATAAGTTCCTCCGGAAGCGCGGAAAAAGCAAGCGAGTGGCGTTGACTTTGGCTGCGTTGCTCACCCCCTCGGCGGCGGTGGCGTGTGTGCTCGGGTTGTGGCGGATCGCCGCCGATCTGAACTGGACCAATAGGTTTGCCATTCCAGAAGGGTTGTTCTCCCACTGGCAGGTCTGGCTCGGCGCGGCGATTCTGCTCCAATTGTGTTCCCACCTTCTGAATCGCTATGGCAAGGTGGAGACACCCCTGCCTTCTGACGTTGCGCGGCGTCAAAATGCCGTGTAATCCCGCGCATGCGGAGCCCGCCTGCCCGCGAGTTTGCGCGGCCGGCGAACGGTTCTCATCCCTTCATCTGATATTCTAGCTTCATAGAGACCCGCCATGCCGCAACGAGGGTTCAGGTACAGAACATTAGGCTTCTCCGGTTACTTCCCCACAGGCGTCAAATGGCTGCTGCTCAGCAACACCGCCGCCTTCATCGTGTATTATCTTGCCGGGGGAACGGCGTTGCAGCGCCATATGACCGCGCTGCTCGCGCTCAGTGCCGAGGGTGCCGTTCGGAACTTGTTCGTGTGGCAGCTTTTCACCTACATGTTCCTGCACGGCGGCGTGCTGCACCTGCTGTTCAACATGCTGACGCTGTGGATGTTCGGCATACAACTCGAAAGCGACTGGGGAACCCGTCAGTTCCTTAAGTACTATTTCCTCTGCGGAATTGCCGCCGGCGTCTGCGTGCTGCTGGGCAACATGGCCATCGGCGACTGGGGTGTTCCCACCATCGGCGCTTCCGGTGCGATCTTCGGACTGTTGGTGGCCTTTGGCGTTCTGTACCCCAACCAAACCGTGCTGATGAGTTTTCTCTTTCCCATCAAAGCCAAGTACATGGTGATGATCTACGCCGCCATTGAACTACTGTTGACCTTCGGTCCCAACACGGGGGTCAGCACCGTGGCGCACCTCGGCGGCATGGCGTTTGGTTACGTGTACCTGAAGTCCCGGATGGGCCGCCGCCGGCGCGTCGCCGGGCCACTCTTCCACATGCCCGACGTGCGCGGTGCGTACAACCAGTGGAAGCTTCAGCGAGCCAAGCGTAAGTTCCAGGTTTACATGCGCAAACACGGCGGCAAGGGGCCGTGGGTAAACTAACGGACAACCGCAACGCTACGGCTGGCGGACGCGTCTTCTGATATAGTTACGTCGAGACATACGCTTATGCGACCCCCTACCATCCATCGTTTGTGCGCTGCCGCACTTGTCGTGACTGCGGCCGGCTGGCTCATCGCCCAGGAACAGGGTCCGGTCCGGGATACGGGGTCGACCGTCGCTAAGCCTCGCAAGCCGGACGCCGACAAGAAGGGCGATAGCGGCCTCCCCAAGATTCCTTCCCAGTACAACAAGAAGGACAAGATCGAGGGTGATATTGCGACGTTCAAAAGCGATGTTGATGTCGTCACCGTCGACGTGGCCGTAATCGATAATAAGGGCCGTTTCATTCCCGGCATTCCCAAGGGAAACTTCCGCGTCCTTGAAGACAACGTGCCGCAGCCCATTCAAAACGTCACCGTCGGTGAAGCGCCGATGACGGTTGCCATGGTCATCGAGTTCAGCAACAAGTTCCAGCAGTACTGGGGCCCAGCCTGGTATGAAACGCTGCAACTTGCCTGGGGCTTCGCCAGCACGCTGAAACCCGAAGACTACGTGGCAGTAGTGGCGTACGACATCAAGCCCGAAATCCTGAGCGACTTCACCACCGATCGGTCCAAGACCCAGGAGGCCCTCTCGCGGCTCCAGATCGCGGCCTGGAGCGAAGCGAATCTCTTTGACGCGATCACCGACACCGCCGAACGCATGTCCGGTATCGAGGGACGCAAAGCCATCGTGCTGATCTCCTCCGGCATCGATACCTTCAGCAAGATCACCTTCGACCAGACCCGCAAGAAATTGCAGGAAGCCGGCGTGCCGATTTACGCCATCGGCCTGATGCAGTTGCTGCGTACGCTCTACGACCCCTACATGGGGTCGATTGAGCGCATGGACTTTTTGCAGGCCGACAACGAGATGAACACCTTTGCGCGCGAAACCGGCGGTATGGCATTCTTCCCCAAATTCATGGGGGAATACCCTTCCGTATTCCAACAGATCCACCAGACCTTGCGGAACCAGTACGTCCTAACGTACTCCCCCACGAATAAAAAGCACGATGGCACGTTTCGCAAGATCAAAGTGCAACTGGTGAATCCCGCCACCAACGAACCGCTGCCCGTGAAGGACGAAAAAGGCAAGCCGATCAAATACCAGGTCATTGCCAAGACCGGCTACAAGGCGCCTCGCGAAGTCGAGTAGCGCCGCCGCCGCTGCACCCGCGCACTCGCCCTCAACGCGGTCTGGCGACGCAAGCCCACGCGCTCCCCGCTTGTCAAGCGATAAATCTCGCTGTAATTCAGAGCGATGCAAACTCGTTGACAGTGAGGTTACGGTCCTGTTAAAGTCGCACTCGTTTCCCAATGCCACTTCTCCCCGCCGCTGCTCCCAAAATTCTCCTGGTCGACGACAATCGCGATGGTTTGGTCGTTCGCAAATCGCTGTTGGAGGAAGTGGGCTATAGTGTGACGATCGCGACCAACGGCGACGAGGCCCTCCGTCTCTTCGAGAGTTGCCCCTTCGATGTGGTGGTCACGGACTATCGCATGCCTCGCATGAATGGCGCCGAGCTGATCGAACGCCTTCGAAAGCTGAACCCCAACATCCGTGTGGTTCTGCTTTCCGGATTTGTGGATCCGTTGGGCTTGACGGAGGAAACTACCGGGGCCGACGTTGTCATCGCCAAGAGCGCCCACGAACCGCAGCACCTGGTTCGCTGGGTGCGCCGCCTGGCGAACCGCGCGGCCTCTCGAAAGCCGCCAGCCAGACAGCAGCGCAGTAGTGTGCCGCGTGCGCGCGCGACCTCGCGCTGAATCTGTCACACTGGAGATGTGGCGCGCCTCGTCCCCCGTCCCCTGATTTGGGCCGCAGCCCTGCTCCTCGCCGCGGCCGCTGCGCCCGGCGCGAAAAAACGTCCAAAACCGAAAGCTTCCGCCGCTCCTGCCGCCGTGCGTCGCGCCTCGCCCGCCGTGCGCCGCTGGATGCGAGGCATGACTCTCCGCGAGCAGGTGGCGCAATTGGTGTTCGTCGCCTTTCATGGCGACGCGCCCAATACGCGTTCTCGCGAATACCGCAAGTTCGTGCGCCTCATCCGCGAAACGCGAATCGGTGGGCTGATCCTGAATAACGTCTCCAACGGCCGCGTGGTGCAGAAGGCCGAGCCCTACGCCGTGGCGGCATTCCTCAATCGCATGCAGCGTCTGTCGCGAGTCCCGCTGCTGGTCGGCGGCGATTTTGAACGCGGCGCTTCCATGCGCGTGAACGACACCACCGCTTTTCCGCACGCCATGGCTTTTGGCGCCGCCGGCGATCCCGCGTTGACCCGCTATGAAGGCGAAGTGACGGCGCGCGAGGCTCGCGCTTTGGGCGTGCAGTGGGTCTACTACCCGGTCGCCGACGTCAACAACAATCCCGATAACCCCATCATCAATATCCGATCGTTCGGCGAGGATCCCGCGGATGTCGCCGCCCATGTCCGGGCGTTCATCGAAGGCGCCCATGCCGATCGCCGCGCCTACGTGCTGACCACCGCCAAGCATTTTCCCGGTCATGGCGACACCGCCGTCGATACGCACATGAACCTCGCCACCATTCCGGCCGATCGGGAACGGCTGGAGCGTGTCGAGCTGGTGCCGTTCAAAGCCGCCATTCAAGCCGGTGTCGATTCCATCATGACCGCTCACGTCGCGGTGCCCGCTCTCGCGCCGCCCGACCTTCCCGCCACCTTGTCCTCCGCCATCCTCACCGACCTCCTCCGCAAGCAGCTCGGCTTTCAGGGCCTGGTCGTCACCGATGCCCTCGAGATGCGCGGCATCGCCAACGGCTTCAGCGCCGGCGATGCGGCCGTGCGCGCGCTCGAAGCCGGCGCCGACGCCCTGCTCATGCCGAGCGATCCCGATGCCGCCATCAAAGCCGTCATCGCCGCCGTCGAGAACGGCCGCCTCGCGAAGGCGCGCATCGCCGCCAGCGTCGCGAAAATTCTCTCCGCCAAAGAAAAGGTCGGCCTGGACCGCAAGCGCTCCGTCAATCTCGAAGCCATCAGCGACGTCGTGAACGCGCCCGAAGCCAACGAGAAAGCGCAGGAAGTCGCCGACCGCGCCGTCACCCTGGTGCGCAACCAGCACGGCCTGATTCCGCTCGCCGTGCCGGACCGCGCCTGCTACGTGGTGATGACCGAGAGCCGCTACTCCTCGCAAGGCCAGGTCTTCATGCAGGAAATGCGACGCCGGTCCGTGCGCGCCACCTCCCTGGCCGCGCTCGATCCCTCCATGCCGCAGCCGCAACTGGACGAAGCCGTAGCGCACCTCTCCGGCTGTGATAGCTACGTGGTGGCCGCGTTTGTTGCGGTGGGCGCCAATCGCGGCTCCGTCGGCCTGACCGGCGAACTGCCTCACGCCATGGAGACCATCGCCGCCACTGGGAAACCCGTCGCCCTCGTCTCGCTCGGCAATCCGTACCTGTTGCGCAATTTCCCCAACGTGGCGGCCTATCTGGCCACCTTCAGCACGGTGCCAGTTTCGGAACTGGCAGCCGTCAAGGCGATTTTGGGCGAGATCAGCATCCGCGGCCATCTTCCCGTCACGATTCCCGGACTGGCGCGGTACGGCGAAGGCATCCAGGTTCAGTCGGCACGATTGGTGCCGGTCTCCGGCCAGGTGCGCTAGCTTCCCCGCCCGCCGGGAGCACCAGACCCGCCAGGCTACTGGAGTTATACTTGTGACTCGATGGGCTTGACTCTTCCCCCGCCGGGCGTCGAAGTGATTCTGTTGACTTTGGTACTCGGCGCGGCAGTATACGATGTGCGGTATCGGCGTATACCCAACTGGCTAACGGTCAGCGGCGTCCTGATCGGTCTGGCACTCAATACCTTCACTGGCAGAAACGATCTGCGCCCGGGATGGCCGGGGCTGCGTTTTTCCCTCATTGGGCTCGCCGTTGGATTCGGCATCTACGTCGTCTTCTACGCCCTGCACGCCATGGGTGCGGGCGACGTGAAACTCATGGCGGCGGTCGGCGCCCTCGTCGGCTGGCAGGACTGGTTCGGCATCTTCATCTTCACAGCCCTGATCGGCGGCGCCATGGCGCTCATCCTGATCGTCCGCAAGCGCCGGGTTGCAAAAACCTTCGGCAACATCGGCTTCATCCTGGGTGAGTTGAAGGGTGGAAAAGCGGCCTATCTGACGCGCGAAGAGCTCGACGTCAAGAATCCGAAATCGCTAGGCCTGCCTCACGGCGCAGTAATCGCCGTGGGCACCCTCTTCTTCCTCGCAGCCAGCGCCCACCTCACCACTTAGACCGATCTTACCTTGGGGAGGACACTCGGACCTACCGCACCGGGACGGTGTCCCCGCAGACTCCGGAGATCGATCGCCGGCCCTCACCGGCCCGCCGGCAGCATATTTCGAATCGCAGCGATTCGCCAACCCGATCCCGTGCGCTTCACCACCAGTGTCGTCCACATGCGCCGCGTCGCAGTTCCGCCGGTACCGGCGATCTCGTAGCGTCCTTCAGCCAAAGCTACATCGGAATCGATGAACCGCACCGACTCTACCGTAATGGTGCGCTTACCGCTGGACGCCTGCGAGCTCGCCAGCGTACCCCGCACGACCTCCTCCCGCCCCTTTCTCCATTCCCCCGTCGAAACCAATTGATCGGCATCTTCGGTGAAGAGGCGGCCGGTCGCCGCGGCGTCAGTGTGTTCCCTGGCGGCCACGTACTGACGCACAAGCTCCCGGATTGCACTCTCATCGTTGCGAGTGGACTGAGTCTGCGCCGCTAGCGACAGCACTGCAGTGACGCTGAGAAGACAGCTTGTTGAGAAGCGCATCGTACTGACAGTCTACCTCTGCTGTACATATCGCGGCGAACGATCGTCTTACCGCTTATACTTGAGTTGTGCCCACCTTACAATTGGATGACATGCTCATCGAAGCGGCCTTGATCGGCTTAGAGCAAAAGCGAGCGGAAGTAGATGTGCGCATCGCGGAGTTAAAGCGAATGCTGGGAAACGCGCCAGCGGAAGCGTCAGTCACTCCGGCGCGCCGCCGGCGCCGCATGAGCCCGGCCGCCCGGAAGCGGATCGCCGTGGCAACTAAAAAGCGGTGGGCTGAGTTTCGAGCTAAGAAAGCCGCGGCCTCGGCTGCCGCCAAGCGCGCCACCCGGAAGCCCCGTCTCCGAAAACCTGCTCCGGCCAAGGCCCAGGCCGAGGAAGCATAGGCTCATTCAACCTTCCGGTGGGCGCCGCACCCCCAAAGGACTTGCGAAGTTCCTGTGGCGGCGGTGCATTTGAACCAGCCTGGTGCTCTTGAACCACCGGAACGGTTGCCTAAAACCGCACCCCTATAGTCACCGGGATGAAACTCGCGCCCGAGCCACGCGTAAACATGTGGTGGAAGCGAGCCTCGGCGAAGACCTTGATGTTGTTGCCATAGCCCAGGCGGAAGGAGAACCCGGCCCCGCCATTCACTCCCGGGCGGTACAGTGTGTAGGATCCCAGGAGGTCGTCATACCCGTAATAAGCGTCTCCCCGGTATCCCGTGCGGTATTCCACAATCTGGCTATAGAGCCCGCCTCCCGCCGTAACATAGAAATCCACCGGCCCTCGCTCGTTCACATGGAACACGGGATCGGCGGTAAGTGCCCAGTATTTCTGGTTTCCTCGCGGTGCGCCCACCCCCGCCAGGGTGCGGCGATTGATCCCCAGGTCCGTGAACATGGCATCGAACATAATGCCGATGTAATTGTTGGTCACACCCACTCCGCCGGCGATATTCCAGCCGGGATCGAGACGCGTACCGAGAGGATTCACCGGCGTTGTGAAGCCGGCGCCAAAGTACCCGGTCAGACGCGTCTGGTCGGAGCCGAAGTGGCGCCACTGCGCGTACGCCGGCACCAGAGCAATCAAGAGGGCGAATAGGAGTCGTTTCATGGAAGTGAGTCCTCGCTACTGCGAGGCCGAAGGGGCACGTACCGTGCCAAATGGAGGTCTGTTAATGAAGCAATGAAGCCGAATCAGACCGTGACTTCGTGCGCGTGCGCCTTGGCGAGCACGTACGGGCCTTCTGGAATCACGGCGATCGTCGCATTCCGGGCAAGGCCGGCAGTCACTGCTTCGATGGCCGCGTCCGCACTGTCCATGGAGCGGCCCCACAGCTTGCCTCGTACGTCGGCGGGAACTCCCGGCACATACCAGAGCACCTGCTGCCTGGTGGTGACCAGCGCCAGTTTCTCGAGCTGCCATTGGTCGATGGTCACGGGAACGCCGCGTATGCGTTCGAGGAATGCGGCATCGCTTTCGCCCTCCGCTACCATCCCCCGGAACTCGGCAGCGCCGACACCCTCCGCGCAGGCGGCCATCAACAGAATGCGGCCGCCGGGCTTGACGATATGCGAGGCCGCCGTCACACCTTTGATCGATTGGTAGTAAGTAAGATCGAGCGGGTAACCCGCGCCCGTCGTGATGACGCCATCGACCGGCTCATCCAGCGTCTCGAGCAGTACTTCTGCCACAAACCCCGCGCCCTGGCGATGCGCCTCTTCGGGATCGCCGGCAAAGACCCCGGCGATCGACCGGTCGCGCGCCAGCGCCACATCCAGCATGAAATCGTGGCGCGCCATGCGCGCGATCTCGAGCAGTTCGCGATGCAGGGGATTATCCTCGATCGACCCCTCCACCGACCGCGGGTCGCGCATGAACCGCGGGCTGTGCAACACCTTGATGGTGTCCTGCGCTGCCAGGCCCGGCGCGATGAGTTTGCGCCCGCCCGAGAAACCGAGCATCAGATGCGGCTCGATGAATCCCAGCGTGATGTGCAGGTCGGCCGCAAGGAAACGGCGATCGATGTAAACCGGAGTGCCGGATGCTGTCGCTCCCAGGTGCTGGTGAAGGGAAAGATCGCGCGCGTCGTGATTCAAAACCCGATACGAGCCCGCGGCCTCCTCGCCGCAGATTTCGCGGATCTCCGCGTCCGTCGCCGCGCGATGCAGTCCGGTGGCGATGAAAATGGTGATGTTCTCCGGTGCGATCCCCGCCTCCCGAAGCCGCTGCAGCAGGGGAGGCAGCGTCTTACGATTGGGCGCGGGACGCGTGATATCGCAAACCGAGATGGCGGCGGACTTGCGGCCCGCTGCCATTTCGCGCAGGGGCGGCACGCCCACCGGTGCGTCCAATGCCCCTTCGAGCGCGCCCTGCCAGTCCGGCAGCGGCGTGGCGGAACGAGCTTCCAGCACCCGATAACGGAAACGGCCGGGTAGAGCGACTTTCAGTCTGCCTTTTCCAAATGCGAGTTCCGCATCCATCACGGCCATAATACTACGCCGCCATCCGTCTCCCCGGCGCGCCCGGCCCCAATCCGCCCAATCAAGCCGCCGCTCAAGCTTGACATCCGGCCGCGCGAATAATACGATTTCGAGCCATGAAGGTAAATTACGTCGTCGGTCTCGCTCTGGCTCTGGGGCTTTTGGGCGCAGAGCACTCTCCGGCACAACCGCAGTCGAGCGGAGCGTCCGTCAAGCTCTACAACACCGCCAAAGCCAAGCTTCTCGCTGGCAAGCCGATTATTGGCGGAACGGTCTATCTGCCGGATGCCAACACCTACTGCGCCATGGCCAATTCCGGGTTCGATTTCATGTGGATCGAAATGCAGCACAGCCCGATGACGTTCGAGGACGTGGCGCGTATGATCTGGGCCTGCCGTGGCGCCACGGCGATGCCGTTCATCCGGGTCCCGGACGCCACCGAAAGCGATATCCAGAAAGCCACCGACATCGGCGCGCTCGGTATTATCGTGCCGACGGTGGATACCGTGGAGAAGGCGCAGGCTGCCGTCAAATGGTCTAAATATCCGCCCGTTGGACGCCGCAGCCAGGGCGGCGGCCAGTACGGTGCGCTATGGGGCGCCGACTACCACCAGACCATCAACGACAACATGATGGTCGTGGTGATGATTGAAACACCGGTCGGCGTGGATGTGGCCGACAAAATCGCGGCCGTGCCGGGCGTCGACGTGGTGTTCGCAGCCAGCACCGACCTTGGGAATTTTTCCGGATTCAAGCAGGGCGATCCTCGTTACGAAGCCATGGTGACGCGGATCCACGACCAGACCCTCAAAGCCGGCCGGAAACTCGGTGGACCGCTAGCCTGGAAGGATCGCGCAGGATTCAGTTTCTTCCAAGGGCCTAGCGAAACCGTCCTGATCAACTCAGGCGTTAAAACGCTGCTCGGCATCACCCCAAGCTCCGACCGAAAGGGCGTAGCCCCTATCGAAGGCTCCGAACGCCACTAGCACGATCTGAGCCCAGGCGTTCCTCGCCGTGACGCGGCTAGACCCGGCGTGGCGCTTACGCCAGATCTCCGTTCAGCCGCGACAACGCCTCCCGTTGCCTGCCGTTGGCGTCAAAATTCGTCTGATCGAGCCAACGCTCGAAATTCGCCTTGCGCTCCGGCCACTCTCCATCGAGCATCGCGAACCACGCCGTGTCGCGATTGCGGCCCTTCACGATCATATGCTGGCGGAAAATGGCTTCGAACCGGAAGCCGAGCCGCAGCGCCGCCCGCCGCGACGGCGCATTCAGCGCATCACACTTCCACTCATAGCGCCGGTAGCCCAGATCTTCGAAGACATGCCGCGCCATCAGGTACATGGCCTCCGTGGCCCCCGCCCGCCTTTGCAGCCCCACCGTGTAGAGAATGTTTCCAACCTCGATCACGCGGTGCGCCGGAGTAATCCGCAGGTAGGCGGCATGCCCCTCCGCCCGGCCCGTCTGCCGATTCACGATCGCGAAAAACAGCGGGTCGTCCGACGCCGCCTTCTTCCGCAACTGCGCCTCAAACGCCGCGGCATCGGCAAACGGGCCATCGAACAGGTACCGCCACCGGTCTTCCTTATCCTCTCCGTGGCTTCCTTCGTACAGCGACCGCGCGTGCGCCTTCGCATCGAGCGGGGCTATCGTTACAAGGCGCCCCTCGAGAGTGCGGCGCGTGGGCCATCGCGCGGGAGAAGGATCAACCGGCGGCATATTCGGAGAGTGTTTACTGCCCCAACCGCTTGTTGGGCGGGGGCTGCGCAACCATGGACAGGAACAGAGCCACGATCACGCCGGCGATAACTAAGTTTGCCACCCACATGGGATTTTCCTCACGATCCAGAATTCAATCCACTTTTGCCTTCAACAGAAAACGCGCAAATGCCTGCTGGAACAGCTCATCATTTTCCGCCGCCGGTCCGGGATGGCTCACCGCAATGTTTGTTGTAGCATAAAACTAATTGTGAAAATCCAGGACATCCGCGCGACCACCGTGACGGTTCCGCTCGAAGCCCCCTTGCGTCACGCCAACGGCTGCCATTGGGGGCGCTTTGTCCGCACCATTGTCGAAGTGGAGACCGACGATGGTTTCGTCGGCCTGGGAGAAATGGGCGGCGGCGGCGAATCCGCCGAGGCCGTGTTTCGCGCCATGAAGTCCTATCTCGTGGGCCATGACCCCGCGCGCATCGAGGAGATGCGTTTTCGCATCGCCAATCCCACCGCCTCTCTCTACAACAACCGCACCCAGGTACTGGCGGCTTTGGAATTCGCCTGTCTCGATATCCTGGGCCAGGCGTGGGGCGTGCCGGTCTGCGAAATCCTGGGCGGTCGCCTCCGCGACCGCGTTCCTTTCGCCTCGTACTGCTTCTTCCGCTATCCCCATCCGGCCACCGGCAAGGGGGAGGTGCGCACCATCGAGCAGGTGGTGGAGAACGCCTGCTCGCTCAAACGCCGCTTCGGCTTCACCACCCACAAAATGAAGGCCGGCGTGTTTCCGCCCGACTACGAACTGGAAGCCTACCGCGCGCTCGCCGCCGCTTTCCCAGGCGATTCCGTCCGCTTCGATCCCAACGCCGTATGGTCCACCGAGCAGGCCATCCGCTTCGGCCAGGCCATCGAGGACCTGCGCAACGACTACCTGGAAGATCCCGTCTTCGGACTGAACGGTATGCGCCGCACCCGCGAGAAAGTGCGCGTTCCCCTCGCCACCAACACCGTTGTAGTGAACTTCGAGCAGCTCGCCGCCAACGCCCTTAATACCGCGGTGGACGTGATCCTTCTCGATACCACGTTCTGGGGCGGGATTCGTGCCTGCGTCAAAGCCGCCGCCGTGTGTGAGACGTTCCAACTCGGCGTGGCGGTCCATTCCTCGGGCGAGCTGGGCATTCAACTCGCTACCATGCTCCATCTCGGTGCCGTCCTGCCAAACCTTTCCTTCGCCGCCGACGCTCACTATCATCACCTCGCCGACGACATCATCGAGGGCGGGCCGATGCGTTACGAGCAAGGCGCGATTCGCGTTCCCGACCGCCCCGGCCTCGGTGTCCGGCTCAATCGCGACAAGCTCCGCGAGTACAATGAACTCTATCAACGTCTGGGAGGCTACCCCTACGATCAGGATCCGGCGCGTCCGCGGTGGACGCCGGTTGTCCCCAATGACCGCTGGGCCGATCCCGCCGACGATCGTCCCGTGAGCATTCCCTACTGACATGACGAACGGCCTGGATTTGACCGACCGCGTTTCCGTGGTGATCGGGGCGACCTCCGGTATCGGGCGCGTCATCGCCGTGGGATTGGCCGGGCACGGCGCGCACGTCGTGCCCACCGGCCGCCGCGAAGAGAAGGTCGCCGAAGTGTGCCGCGACATCGAGGGTCTGGGCCGCCGGACCCTCCGGCAGACCTCCAACGTCCAGGAGCGCGCCTCGCTCGAGATCTTGCGCGATGCCACCGTGCGCCACTTCGGGCGCGTCGATATTCTCGTGAACGCCGCCGGATATACCTTCCGCCATCCCACCGCGTCGGTATGCGATCAGCACTGGTCCGCCCTGCTCGATACCAACCTCAGCGGCGCTCTGCGCGCCTGCCAGACCTTCTACGGCCCGCTGAAGGCGAGCGGACGGGGTCGCATCATCAATATCGTTTCCCTCGGCTCTTTTCTTGCCTTCCACGAGGTCGCGGCCTACTGCGCCGCCAAAGCCGCCCTCCTCTCTCTAACCCGCAGCCTCGCCTGCGAGTGGGCCGCCGATGGTATCGTGGTGAACGCCATCGCCCCCGGCATCATCCCCACTGAGATGAACACTCCCCTGGTGTCGGGCACCGCGCGCGGGCAGGAACTGCTCATGCGAACGCCCATGGGACGCTTCGGGAAACCGGAAGAGCTCGTTGGCGCTGCGGTTCTGCTCGCGTCCGACGGGGCCAGCTTTCTGACCGGCCAGTGCATTGCCATCGACGGCGGCTATCTTGCCTCCGGCGTCAACTCATAGGAGAAAACGTGTCATGATGCGGACACTTGCGGCCTTGTGCGTGATCTTGTCGGCTTCGCTCCATGCCGAGACGGGTTATTGCGCGTGGCTGCGATACGCCGCGCTCGACGATGCCGCGCGCGCGCCCTATCTTCGCACGGTACCCGCCGTGGCCGCCGTGGCGGGCGATGCGGCGCTGGTGCACACCGCGCAATCGGAGCTGATCCGCGGCCTCCGTGGCATGTTGGGCCGCACCCTGCGCGCCGCCTCCGGCCTCCCCGGCGAGAGCGCCATTGTCATGGGCACCCTGAACGAACTGCGCCGCGCCGCGCCCCGGCTTGCCCTCGCGTCCGGGCTCGCCCCCGACGCGTTCTGGCTCAAAACCGTGCGCGCTGGAAACCTCCGCTACACTGTCGTTACCGCCGCCAACGATCGCGGCGTGCTGTACGGCGCTTTCGCGCTGCTGCGCAAGATCGCCCTGGGCCAACCCGTTGCCGACCTGGATGAGAAGCAGGCGCCCTACGCTTCCGTTCGCTGGGTCAACGAGTGGAACAACCTGGATGGCTCCATCGAACGCGGCTACGGCGGCCGCTCCATCTTCTGGGAAGACCTGCACGCCCGCCAGGACCTGGGCCGCGTCTCCGATTATGGACGCCTCCTGGCCTCGCTCGGAATCAACGGCTGCTCCATCAACAACGTCAACGTGAACCCGCGGATTCTGTCGCCCGATTTCCTGCCGCAGGTGGCCCACATCGCCCGCGCCTTCCGGCCCTGGGGTGTGCATGTGGTGCTCGCCGTGGATTTCGGCAGCCCCCAGACAATCGGTGGACTGGACACGTTCGATCCGCTCGATGCCCGCGTGGCCGCGTGGTGGAAGACCAAGGTGGACGAAATCTACCGCGCCGTTCCCGACCTCGCCGGCCTGCTCCTCAAGGCCGATTCCGAAGGCCGCGTGGGCCCGTCGGCGTACCACCGCACCCACGCCGATGCGGCCAACGTGGTTGCGCGCGCCCTGGCGCCGCACGGCGGCCTGATCTTCTACCGCGGCTTCGTCTACGACCACCACATGGATTGGCGCAACCCCAGGAACGACCGCGCGCGGGCCGCCGCCGATAACTTCCGCGAGCTCGATGGCAACTTCGACGATAATGTCGTGATCCAGATCAAGAACGGCCCCATCGATTTTCAGGTGCGCGAGCCCGCCTCGCCCTTATTCGGCATGCTCGAAAAGACCAACCAGGCCATCGAGCTGCAAATCACCCAGGAGTATTTCGGACAGGCGCGCCACACCGTCTATCTCGTGCCGTACTGGAAGGACACGCTCGATTTCGACCTGCATGCCGGCCGCGCCGGTACCCCCGTGAAGGCCCTTGCCGCGGGCAGGACGTTCCACCGGCCGGTGGGCGGCATGGTCGGCGTCTCCAACGTGGGGCTGGACGCGAACTGGACCGGCAATCATCTTTCGCAGGCCAACCTCTACGGCTTCGGACGGCTGGCCTGGAATCCCGATTTGACCGCCGAAGCCATCGCCGATGAGTGGGCCCGCCTCACCTTCGGGAACGATCCCAAAGTGCTCTCCACGGTCAACACGATCCTGCTCACCTCCTGGCGTACCTACGAAGACTACACCGGCCCGCTCGGCCTCCAGACCCTCACCGATATCGTCGGCAACCATTACGGAGTGGCGGTGGAGGCTTCCGAGCGCAACGGCTGGGGTCAGTGGCACCGCGCCGACGCGACCGGCGTGGGCATGGACCGCACCGTTGCCACCGGAACCGGCTTCATCGGGCAGTACCGCCCCGCTGTGGCGCAGGTGTTCGAGTCTCTCGCCACCTGCCCGGACGACCTGCTGCTCTTCCTGCATCACGTGCCGTATTCGTACCCGCTGCACTCCGGCAAAACCGTCGTGCAGTCCATCTACGATTCGCACTACCAGGGCGCCGCCGCCGTGGAGCAGTACGTGCTCCGGTGGAAATCGCTGAAGGGCGCGGTGGATGAGCAGCGGTATGAGGAGATTCTTACCCAACTGGAGTACCAGTCCGGGCAGGCTACCGTGTGGCGCGATGCAGTCTCCAACTGGTTCCAGCGCGCATCCGGCATTGCGGATGCCCAGGGCAGGGTAGGGCACTACCCTGGACGCGTGGAGGCGGAGGCGATGTCGCTCGAGGGCTACGCGGAGCGTGCCGTGACCCCATGGGAGGGCGCCTCCGGCGGCAAGGGCATCGCCTGCGCCGTCGCGTCCTGTACCGCCGTAACGCGGTTCGAGGGAGCGCCCGGCTGGTACACCTTGCGAGTCCAGTATTTCGATCAGAACAACGGCATCTCGCGCTATCGCGTCTTCATCGGCACGCAGCTCGTAGACGAGTGGGCGGCCAGCGACCACATTCCCGCCCGCCGCATGGACAGTTCGTCCTCCACGCGGCGCACCATCGCGGGCATCGCCCTGCGCCCCGGCGACGAGATCCGCATCGCGGCGGTTCCCGATGCGGACGAACCGGCCGGCCTCGACTATATCGAATTGGTTCCCTAGTAGCTCAGAGCGCGTGGTCCGTCGGGGCATCCTCGCCGCGCCAGATGCGGCGCGCGGTCCAGTCCTCGGCGGGCGCCGACCAGAACGGGTCGGCCGCCGGCAGTCCCAGCGGCAGCAGCGCCTCGGCGCAGAGATAGAGGCTGCCCGTCGAGATATAGCTCTCGCCGAGGTGCGGCTGGTGGCCGGCCAGCCCCACCTGCAGCCATCCGCCGGAATCGAACGTGCCCGGTGGCTCCAGCGTTCGGCGCATCACCGCCGTGAGCGCCGCGCGCACCCTCGGCGGCGTGAGCGGCGCTGGCAACTGCCCCAACAGAGCCATCTGCGCTAGCAGTTGAAACGCGCCGCAGCGATAAGCGATCGAGCGGCCCACAACCGGGAACGTGCCTTCCGGTGAGATCAGCCGCTCCTGGATGGCGGCATACCGCTTCGCGCGGCTCCACGTCTCGGGCACGAAGCTTTCCCAGGTTTTGGCGTGTGTCCCGATGGTGCGCAGCACATCGATCAACATCGGCTGAATCACGAAGCTGTTGTAGTAATCCCAATGGAACCGCGGTCCGTCGCCGTACACACCGTCGCCCACATACCACTGCTGGTGTTCGCGCACGGCATAATCGATGCGCATCGCGTCCCAGCGTTCGCCCATCAGCGCCAGCGCCGCTTCCACGGTGGCGGCGAACAGCAGCCAGTTGTTGAACCCCGGAGTGATCCCGCGCGAAGAGATCAGCGCGGCCGCCAGCGCGCGCTGCACGGGCTCGTCCAGTTTCCTCCAGAGTTCGCCGGGCGCCCGCAGCACTGCCTGCGCCAGGAACCCGCAATCCACCAGCGGCTGGCCGCCTTCATGGAAATTCAGGTAGTCGGGCGATTGCGGGTCCGTGGCGGACCGGATGGCTTGCCGGGCCAGGGCCCCGTATTGCTGCTGGGAATCGCGTTCGGGGGAGGCCGGCAGCGACGCCTCAAGCCACGGCGCGATCCCGGCCAGCAGCCGCCCTAACGCCTCCAGGTGCGTGTACCGCCGCCGCTCCTCAGGCCTGCCGGTCACACTTTCCACCGGCATGTTCCGCTTCAGCGTGCCCGCTGCAAGATGGCGCAGCACCGGGTCGCTGAGCTTCGCCAGCGTTCGAAGCCAGTAAGCGCGATCGGCTTCAGGCGCGGCCTGTGGCGCGGCGGAAGCTTGCGATCCGAGTACGGCCGCCAGCGATTGGACGAACCTCCGTCGGTTAGGCATAGCGGTACCGTATCACACCACGGATCCCGGACTCAAAACCATCGGGTACGATTGCCAGGTGAGTGCCGGACGGCGGCAGATGACGGTTCGGCAACTCACCCGGCTAACACCGAATAAGTTGACATAATATTCGTTATCGGAACTTAACCGCTTCGCCTTCGCCGCTCAGCCCGTAGCGCTACGCTCCATTCCCATCTGACTCACCTGGGCTATAATGACTCCGCTGGCCAAGGCTCCTTGTCGCTTCGAAAGGAGAGGAATGTCAGGTATCCGTACTGCTACCGCAACCCTCCGCCTGCTCGCCGCGGTGATCGTCACCGTGCTTCCGGTTCGAGCGCAGGCTCAGCGCTCCGACCTCGAGTATGGAATCAACCGTCCTGGCGGGGATTATCGCGACTTCAGCATGCCGCGGCCGGTCCCCACCGCCTGTCAGGCCGCCTGTCGTGATGACCCCCGGTGCCGCGCTTTCACCTATGTCAATCCCGGTGTCCAGGGTCGCGACGCGCATTGCTGGCTCAAAGAAGTGGTCCCTAAACCCGTTCAGGACAAGAATTGCGTCTCGGGATTGAAGCCCTATCCATCATCCCCGCGGCTGTCCCAGCCGGACGCCGCACTTCAATATGGGACCAATTACCCGGGCGGAGATTATGACAATTTCGACTTACCCCGGAACGACCCGGCCGATTGCCAGAGCGCCTGTGGGCGCGATCCCCGGTGCCGGTCCTTTACCTACGTCAAGCCGGGAATCCAGGGCCCCCACGCCCGTTGCTGGCTGAAGAATGTCGTTCCCAAAGCCGTCCTCGACGTGAATTGCATCTCTGGCGTGCGTACACAACCGAAGCAGCTCCAGCTACTTAGCGATAGAAACCTGAGGTTTGGCATAAATTATCCGGGCGGCGATTATCGGGATTTCGATTTGAAACGGCCGGTGCCGGCCGATTGCCAGAACGCCTGTTTCCAGGAATCGCAATGCCGTGCTTTCACCTACGTCAAACCCGGCGTGCAAGGTCCCAACGCGCGCTGCTGGCTCAAGCGCATCGTACCATCGCCGGTTGACGACACGAACTGCGTATCAGGCGTGAAATAGCCAGCCATCGCCCCCTCAATGGCGTTCGAGCAGCGACGGACAGTGAGCCACCTGGAAGGACCCGCACTCGGCGGGCGTCAGATCGCGCACCAGGCGATGGCGGGCTAACGACACCAGCTCGGAAATCGCCATGGCATAGATGTCTACCGTACCGGCTTCGGTGGCTGTCGCCAGACGGCGGCCATCGGAGCTGAAGACGACGGCCGAGACGTAGCCGCGGTGCCCGCCCAGAGTGAATAACGGCGTGGCGGAACCGGCGTCCCAGACTCGGATGGTTTCGTCCGCGCTGGCGGTTGCCAGGCGCTGCCCATCGGGACTGAACGCCACTCCGTACACGATGGACCGGTGACCTGCGAAAGTGTGCAGCAGCTTGCCCGAGTTCGCATCCCACAAGTCCGCCGTCTTGTCGTTGCTGGCCGTGGCCAGCTGCTGTCCGTCCGGGCTGAAGGCCACCCAGAATACAGCGCCGCCATGGCCGCTCAGGGTGTGCAACAGGCGGCCGGTGGCGGCATCCCACAGACGGGCGGTCTTATCGTCGCTGGCCGTGGCCAGGAACTTCCCATCGGGACTGAAGGCCACCCCGTACAGGGCGCCCGTGTGGCCGCCCAGCGTGCGCAGGAGTTTGCCGGAATCGGCGTCCCATAATCGGGCGGTGCTGTCTTCGCCGGCGGTGGCGACGCGTCTTCCGTTGGGGCTGAAAACAACCGCCGAAACGGAGCTCTCGTGTCCTGCGAGGGTGGCCAGCCGGGCGTGGGAGTCGGTGCCCCATAAAATCGCGGTATGGTCTGCGCCAGCGGTGGCGATCCGCTTTCCGTTGGGGTCGAACGCCACAGCCAACGTATCGCCATGGGTTGTCTGCAGTGGGGGTAACTCGGTCCCCGAGGCGGTGTCCCACATCCGCACGGCCGCGTTTTCCGCCGCCGCGATCCGTTTTCCATTCGCACTGAAGGCAATCGCCGACGCCTTGATGGGAAGGGTGAGGACTTCCCCGCCCTCGACGTCCGCATCCCACACTCTGGCCGTGGCATCGTAGCTCGCCGTCGCCAAGTGTCTGCCATCCGGACTGAAGGCGATCGCCGCCACTTCGCGCGTGTGGCCGCCCAAAGTGAGCAGCTCCTCGCCGGAATTCATGTCCCAGAGACGCGTGGTTGGATCTCCCCCGGCGGTCGCGATGACCGGCGTAGTGGCATCGGGCCGGAACACGACGGATTTCAAATAGTGGGCATGAGCCTTGGTGGTGAGCAGCAGTTTGCCCGTCCCCGCGTCCCAGATGGTGGCGGTGCCGTCCTGATGCGCGGTGCCGATCCATTTTCCGTCGGGGCTGAACGCCACCCCGTTGACCGAACCGGAGGAGTGCACCAGGATGAGCAGGGGCGCGCCGGAGTCGGCATTCCACAGCCGGGCGGTACCATCCGTGGCGGCGCTGGCCAGCCGCGTGCCGTCGGGACTGAACGCCACCGCGGAAACACCCTGGGTATGACCGTTCAAGGTATGCAGCAAACTGCCGGATTGCGCCTCCCACAGCTTTACGGTTCCGTCATGGCTCGCCGTGGCAATTTTCCCGGCCGTGCTGAAGGCCACCGCCGAGACGGAGTCCTGGTGGCCGCTGAGGCTGCGCACGAGATCGCCCGAGGCGCAATCCCATACGCGGGCGGTCTTGTCGCGGCTCGCGGTCACCAGAAGTTTCCCGTCCGGGCTGAACGCCACCCCGGAGATTTCATCCTGGTGTCCGGTAAACGTGCGCAGCAGCATCCCGGATGCGGCATCCCACAAGCGGGCGAGTTTGTCGCTGCTCCCGGTAGCCATAAGCTTTCCATCCGGGCTGAAGGCCACTGCGGTCACGGGCTCCGGATGGGCCAGGATCAGTTGGAGGTGAGAGGCCTGAATGGCCTGGTGCAGGGCCGTTTCCGCTTCGAGGATCGCCGGCTGCCAGAAGCGGGAGGTCGCTTCGATGGCGTAAAGCGCCAACGCCAGGCTGCGCTCGGGATCCTCGGCCACGGACGAGTCCGCGCGCACCGCCAACTCGCGGGCATGTGCGTTGATCCATAGCCGGCCTGCGACCAAAGCCAGCACCAGGTTGAGCATGGCCAGCAGTCCGAACACCGACCGCAAGACCCGCGCGCGCCGCCACTGCCGTTCGCGTTCTCGCTGGGCGCGCGCCTGTTCTTCCCGTGCCAGGCGCTCGCGTTCGTGGCGGGTGTTGCGGCTGGAGTGCACCACCTTGGTCAGCAGATCATGGGTAAGTTCCAGGTGCCGGATGCCGAAACGCATCTCGATCCGGATCACCCGGCGGTCGATCAGAGCCGCAATGTCGGTTTCCGGGAAGCCGGCAGGAATGGCATCTTCGAGTGGAGCCGTACTGCGGAACCCCGAGCCGGTCAGCAGCCGGTCCTCGACAAAGATGCGGGCCGCGGGGGAGAGCCCTTCGAAGCTTCGCTCGTAGAAATCGTTCAGGATGTTGGTTTCGGAAGCTTCAATGTCCTGGGATGTGATACCGGGCCTGCCCGCGCGCATCCGGCGGGTGTTGTACTCCCGGCAAACCACGCTCAGCAGGGCCGGCTCCACTTGCAGATCGCGCAGATCGCCGCTTTCGCCGCCCGGCCAGTCGCGCTCGGCATCGGCCCGGGCGGCAGCCACAAATCGCACGATCTGGGTGGCCACCGGTTCGAGGATGATGCCGCGTCCCGGGTTCAGCACCGCTTCGAGCGCCTGCTCCCCATTCATCTGGGCCAGCGCGTAGCGGTTGTGCATGATCGACGGCATCGACTTTCGCAACCCGTCCAGGCGGTGCACAAAATCCTCGCGAAGACTCACCACGACTTTGTAACGCTGGCGGAGCGGATAGGGAAGCCGGGCACCGCTTTGCTCCAGTTGCCCGCTTACCCGCTCGGGAATGTAATTCTCCACCAGGTCCGCCAGCTCGTCGAGAAACGCCGCCGTGCAGTCGCGATCCTTGCCCAGCGTGAAGACCTCCTCGAACTGATCGAAGAAGAGTACCGGTGTAACCAACTCGTTGCGCTTGCTCCAGAACTCGACGCGGTGCAGATACTCCCACAGGCTTTCCTCATTGGGCGGAACCTGCGGCGGGAATTTCGAATCCTCGTCCAGGTCGCCCTTTCGGAGTCCGTCAAAAAGGCGGGCGCGGATCTGCGAGCCGGCGGGCGCGCTCTCGGCCGCATGGTCGAGGCGGATCGACACCGGCAGATAGTTTTCCTGGCGAAGCCGCGGGAAAAGGCCGGCGTTCAATAGCGAGCTCTTGCCGGTTCCCGCCGGCCCGAACAATACCGTCAGGACCTCGCGCCGCACCATGCGAAGCAGTTCTTCGGTCTCTTTGCCGCGCCCGAAAAACAGCGCCTGGTCGTCTTCCCGATAGGATTCGAGTCCGAGCCAGGGCTCCTCCCTGCTGCCGGCACGGCCGAGCGGCGATGCCAGTGTGGCGCTCACGCCAGGTCCCTTTCCCGGCGGAGTTGCCGGACGCGCTGCTTCACCCTCACCACAAAGTCATCCGGCAGGCGCCCGTCCTCCATTCTCTGCCAGTGCCGCTCCCGGAATTCCCGGCGAATGTGTTCGGCATCCACCGGCGTATCGTCGATCACGATGGGTTGTATATACGGATCGTCATCCGGCCAGCGGCGCGATTCCCGGGCCGCCTTATCCCACTCTTCGAAAAAGAAGCGGCGTCCGGAAATCGTCACGTGCCGCGAGATGACCGGGATGAATACCGAACATCGCTCGATATTGCGGAGAATCTTCTCCTCGAATACATCGCCGGATTCGAGCCTTCTTTGGTCGAACCACACGTTCACGCCTGCCTGTTCCAGCGCATCGCGAATGATCTGCGCGGCAGCGCGATCTTCGCTGGCATAACTGAGGAAGACCGAGTCGGGCTTGAACTCCGGCAGATCCGCCGGCGCCGCTTCGCGCGAGGCGGCCGGCGACGGGGTCCCGAAACGCTCCATCCACTGGCGGTGCAGGCTATCGACGAACGCCACGGCATCGCCGGCTTCATAGACCGCGGTTTTGCGGCGTTCAAGGAAGAGTACCAGGCCGGGATCCTGCGCGGAGGCATGGTCGGCGACGACGCCGCGCGCGCCGTCGGTGATGTACTTATCTCCTTTCGCCGCCGCCAGGAAGAAACGGGTAAGCCAGCCGGGAAAGCCGCAGCCAAGCGCCAGAATGTTCTTGTTCTGCAGCAGGTCGAATAGATTGGAGGGCTGGTGGTCCCGCGACTGGAGGCGATGGCAGAAGTGGAGGATATCGTCTTCCATCAGCGCGTAATCGTCGCGCGGTCCCAGTTTGCCAAACAGGTAGTAGACCAGGGGGTCGGCGCCGTCATGCGAGCGCTCGAGATATTCCGCTGGCAAGTCGTCGGGATTTCGTTTGCGCGAATAAGCGAGGCTCCGAGTTCGGGCGGCGCCGCCAAAACGCTGTTCGTTTAGAGCCTGTTCCAGAAGGCAATCGAAAGTGGTTGAAATATAGACGTCGAAATGGCTGATAGCAGCCAGCTTCTTCAGTGGCTCCGGCGTCAGGCAGCAATGGTGGCGCAGGATCTGGCGGACGCCGCGATAGAGGTCCTCGGGGTCGCTCCCCGGGCGGCGGAGGAACTCGCTCACCAGTTCATTCAGGCTGCGGGCCGGGGGGAGTGGTTGGGAGAGTTCCAGGTTGGCGGCCAACTCCCGGGCGAGATAGTCGGAAAGCAAGGCGTCTTCGCCGCCCGCGTTGACCACGAGCAACTCGGGGCCGATCACGGGAACGACCAGCCGATCTTCGATATCATCGATCAACTGTCGCCAGAGCCGATCGCTGAACGCCATCGTGCGCCTCCAGCCGTCGGCGGCAAGTCGCCTCCATCGCCCGCCCGGCCGCTCGTGTCAGACAGAGTATACAATGTCTCCCTCCGGCGGGGAACAGCGGGCGTGAAGATGGGGTACTGGCCTGCGGGCGGGACGCCTGGAGGAACCGCGGAAGCGTTCCTACCCCGCCTGGCCGGAAGGGTTCCGCAACTCCACCTGGAGACCGCCTGCCCGGTAGGCCTCGAGCAGCGCTCCTTCCGCCGGACCGTATCGCGGATGCCGGCAAACGCTGCCCTCGCTCAGCTCCACCAGTTGCCGGAAACGCTCGCGCAGAAAGCCGCTCTCGAAGACGCCGCCGATCATCGCAACCTCGAGCGCCTCGCCCGGCTGCCACAACTGCGACCGCACCGCGCCCGCCAGAAATGCGAGTTCCTGGGCCGCCTGGTTGAGGATGGCCTCGGCCACCGCGTCGGAGCGGATGGCGGCGCGGTCTACCAGCCAGGCCAGTTTCGCCACCCTCGAGCGCGGCCAGTCCGGTGTATAAAACAGGTGCAGCATCTCGTTGGCCGTCGCGCGACCGGTGGCATGGAGCATCGTGTCCCGCAGCGTGGTCGGCGGACCCCAGCCCTCTTCCGCCCGCAGAACGGCGCGCAGCGCGCGGCGGGCGATGTCGAATGCCCCGCCCTCATCGCCAAATACGTACCCCCAACCACCGGCGCGCGCGGTCTCACCTGCGCGATTCCGCCCGAAAGCGATCGAGCCAGTCCCCGCAATCACGATGATGCCTTGCCCGTCCTCCGTGGCTCCAGCCAATGCAATGACCGCGTCGTTGGTGAATATCCACTGTTGGGCGTGTAAGATAGCCTTAAGAATCTCGCGTTTATCTTCAGGTCCGCCGCTCATGCCGAAACAAGCCGCCTCAAACCGTACTGTGTCGGGATCGAGGCCGCTTACCCGGCAGGCTCGGCCGACACTGCCGCGGACGGCGCTCTCCAGTTTGCCCCGGCCCTCCGCGCCTGTGGCGTGATTGCACGGCCCCGCCTCGCCGCTCCCGAGGATCAGCCCGGTTGCGTCACCGATCATGGCGGTCGTGCCGGACTGCCCGCCATCCACCCCGAGGTACAGTTTCATACTTCTCTATCCTCGCCGATCCGGGTGGCGGCGGGTGGCCGGCATGCCCCAGGCGGAACGCGATCGGCTGCCGGCCGGACCAAAAAAAAGCAGGCCCCCCGATTCTCCCAAAACTGCGGAAAGCCCGGAAGCCTGCCATTAGGGCTGTGCAGCTAAACTTAGCTTTTCTTGGTAGATGGACGTTCTACCTGAAGGTTGTTGTTTACCGACCCGAAGCTCAGACCGGCAGCGGAGGCGCGAATGCCTGCGATCTGCTTCTCGGCGTCAGTCGCTACCACGCCGGTGAGGGTCACGTGCCCATTATCGACAATAATATGGATCGGCGGAACCGCCTGCAAGGCGTACCGGGTGAACACTGGGTCACGATAGATGGCCCGCGCGACCTGCAAACGCAACCGGTCGTCGAAATTCGAAAGCGGCAGCACCTTCAGCTGGTTCGTCACACTGGTCACCCCGGGCACCTTCTGCGCCAGGCGGCCCATGTCGGCTTTCTTGAACGGTTGGTTGACGGCCCCGGTGAGCTCGACCTGCCCGTTCACGACGCGGTAATTTACATCGTCCCAAATGCTGTAGTAGGGGTACATGACGATCTCGTGCCGCACGTTGCGGGCAACCTGATCGTCGGTCTGCGGTACATTGGCAGGGGCCTTGTCGGCCGCGCCGGCCAGTCCCGCACCCAGCAGCAGCGTCGCCATCAGAATTCTCGCCTGTTTCATTTGTTTCTCCTCCTCTGTCTTAATGAACGTACGCGGACGGAAAGCGGTTTTGTGAGTGTTGTAAAAAGTCCGTAAAGCGGGCGTAAAGCTTTCGGTTAGACTAAATGCATCGCTATGGAACTCGCCAAGATTCAACAGGAGATTCGCGACCAGAAACTGGACGGATGGCTCTTCTTCGACCACCATCTTCGCGATCCGATTTCCTATCACGTCCTGGGGCTGGCGCCCGCGAAGGCACCCACCCGCCGCTGGTATTACATGATTCCGGCCCAAGGCGAGCCTGCCGGCATGGAGCATCGCATCGAACGCGGCGTGCTCGCCTCCCTGCCCGGCACCCGCGTGCCCTATTCGAGTTGGCCGGAACAACTCGCCGGGCTGCGCGGGCTGACGACGGGTATGAAGCGCGTGGCAATGCAGTACTCGCCGATGTGCGCCGTGCCCTACGTTTCCACGGTGGATGGCGGAACCGTGGAACTGGTGCGCAGTATGGGCGTCGAGGTCATGAGTTCGGCGGAGCTGATCCAGGTGTTCGAAGCGCGCTGGACACCGGAAGGGCTGGCATCGCACGTCGAGGCCGGCAAGATCGTGGACCGGGTGCGCGGCGAGGCTTTCCAGATGGTCCACGAGCGTACCCGCAACGGGGCGGATTTGCAGGAAGTGGAAGTGATGAAGTTCGTGCGTGCCCGCTTCGCGCAGTTCGGGCTGGTCACCGACAGCGGACCCATCGTGGGAGTCAACGCCAACGCCTCGAACCCGCACTATGAGCCCAGCGACGAGGTCACGTCGCCGATCCGGCGCGGCGACTGGCTCTTGATGGATATGTGGGCCAAACTGGACCAGCCCGGTGCTACCTACTACGACATCACCTGGACCGCTTTCTGCGGGGACGAGCCGACCGAGGAGATGCACAACGTCTTCGCTGTGGTGACGGGAGCGCGCGATACCGGCATCCAGCGCGTACGCGACGCCGTGGCGGCATGCCACCCGCTGCATGGTTTCGAAGTGGACGATGCCGTGCGCGGGTACATCGACAGCCGCGGCTACGGGTCGTTGTTCACACACCGGACCGGCCACTCGATCGGCCAGGAAGTGCACGGGAACGGCGCCAATATGGACAACTTCGAAACCCACGACGACCGGCGTGTCATGCCGTGGAGCTGTTTTTCGATCGAGCCCGGCGTGTACCTGCCGGAGTTCGGCATCCGCTCGGAAATCAACATGTTCGTGGGCGACACGGAGGCGCGCGTTACCGGCGAAATCCAGCGGGAAATCGCGCTGCTCTGATGCCCCGGTGCCCGGCACGGCGCGTGGGTGTACCCCATCGCCTCCCGGCCCGAGAAGGCGCCTTCCCAAACGGATCTTCGCCCGAGGTGTCACCTCGCGGGAGTTTCCTGCGTCTGGATGAGTAGATGCCGAATTGGCTGACTTTTCTCCTGGTGGCGGTGGGCTACCTTGTGGTGATGCGGTGGTTGCTGCCGCGCTTGGGTGTGCCGACCTGAATGGCCGACTCTTGCGACGTCGCGGAGCGGCGTAATCCGATAGAACAGAGAAACCGAACCGCGGCTCACGCGCCACGAGAAGGATCCTGACGCGTCTGAGCGGCGGTGCACGCCGGTCCGGTGCCAGCCTAACTCGCGGGCTTCCCCGGGAGAACCGCCAGGGACAGGAGCGCCAGGCCGCCTCCCAGCAGCAGCACCATCACTACGGCCATGACCCGCCCCACGGTCTTCGCCTCGCGCAGGTCCTTCCATACCAGCAGGCCCCACAGCGTTGCCACCACAATTCCCCCCTGGCTCAGGCCGAGCCCGACGGTCCTGGCCACCTGGGCTTCGGGCGGCGCTGCGGCGGCCGCCCAGTCCGCCAGGGTGCCGGCGCACCAAACCACGCCCGCCAACACTCCGAACAGGTGCAGCAGCGGTTTCTGGTTCAGGAAATCGCCGATCTCCAGAGGCTCACCCTCCACCGGAAGATTCATGAAGAAAATGTTCAACAGGAGCGTCGAAATGAACATCCCGACGGCGAACACCCCCATCAGCGAATAGGGACCCAGGCCACTATCGGGCGGAGTCGCCCGCGCCAGCAGGGGATACATCAGGGCCAGCAGCAGTCCCCCCGTGATTGCCAGGATCAGACCTTTTGCCGCTCCGGTTACTCTGGCAGCACGCTTCTTGTCCTGGGCCAACAGCGCCGCCTTCCGAGCGCCGATGGCGTTGGCGTATGCCATGGCCGCCAGCAGGACAGCCAGTAATACGGCCGCCAATCCGAGCGCCAGATACAGGGGATCCATGTTCGCGCCGCGCGTTCTGGCGAGCAGCATCGCCAGCGCGACCATCAGCCCCATACCCACGGGAAAGGCCACCGCCATGCCCGCCACCGAAATGGCCGCTGTCAGCAGCATGTTACCCAGGTTGAACACCACCCCTGCCAGAAACGCGAACATCCATTGATGTTTTCCGGCGTGAATCAGATCGTCCATCACCGAGAATCCGTCGTACCCCAGATTGCCCAGGGTGAACGCCGCTACCGCCGCGGTCAATGCCAGCCCGATTGCGAAATCGAAATAGAATAGCTCGAAGCGCCATTTTCCCGCGGTCTTGTACAGACTCGCCCACGATCCCAGGCAGATCAGGCTGAGGATCGTCAGAAGGAGCGCTCCAGTGTAGGTCTGCGGCAGAATCATGGTCGGCTCGGCGATGAGATTATAGCGCCTGTCAGTGCCGCCGGAGCCGGAACCAGTACTGGCGCCATGCCCGGCGGCTGCTCGATGCGCAGCGGCCGGGGCTGTTGCGAACAATCGGGCAACGGCGTTCCGGAATAGTAATTCAAACCGTATCGCAGGTCGCGCTTGAGGCTGTTTACGCACACCTCGCCGGCGCGTCCCGCAATCGTCAGCCACAGTTCCCGCGAAGAGGCCAGCCGGTCGAGGTCGGGTGCGGTGACATCCTTCAAATACACCACCCCCACCGTGGCGCCAATTGCCACCAACAGCACCGCGAGGACCCGGCGTGACCGGTTTTCCGCCATCCACGCCGCCGCCCCTACGCCGATCGGCAGCAGCCATGTCCAGTGGAAGGCCGGACGTGCCGCCCGCGACAGGCCGTTGGCCACCGCCTCGGGAAGCACCGGCGCGGCGATGGCGAAGACGACCAGCAGCGCCGCGCACAGTGCCAGCCACACGCCGGCTCGCGCCGTCTCATCCAGCGCCACCGCCATCAACGCCGCGGCGGCCGGCATTAGCGGTAGCATGTATCCCGGCAGTTTGTTGGCGGCGGCCGAAAAGAAGAGCAGCCCGAATAGCAACCAGGCCAGCAGAAACAACCTCCGCCGGTCGCGGTAGCCTTCCCGCCGCCCCAGCAGTCCGAACAGGGGCGTCCAGGGCAGGGCCAGCCCCGCCAGTATCGGCAGGTAAAACCACCACGGCCCGGGATGCTTGAGCGCGTCCGAGGTGAACCGGCCGAACTGGTGCCGCACGAAGAGCGTGTCCCAGAAGATCCGGCCATTCCTCAGGTAGCAGACTGCGTACCACGGAACGGCTACCGCCAGGAACGGCAACCACACTCGCGGCCGCCGCAGGTCGCGCACCCGGCCGCGCCGCTCGAAGAAGGCCAATCCCAATGGCGTCGCCAGCACCACCGGTACCAGGCTTTTGGCCAACACCGCCGCCCCCAGCGAGGCCGCTGCCCAGGGCAGGAACCTCGTTTCGCCGCGCGCCACCCAGGGCAACGCCAGCAGCATCGCCGCCGCATAAAAAACCGTCAGCGGCAGATCCGTAACGCCGACCTGGCTGAAGCCCAGCCACGCCGCGCTGGTGCCGAGAATCAGGCAGCCAAACCAAGCCGCGCGGCAGCCGAATTCGCGATTCAGAATCCACCAGAAAAACGCCAGGAACGCTATCGCCAGCAACGCCACCGGCAGACGCGGAGCCAGCTCCGGCGACAGTCCTGCCCGATACGCAGCGCCGCTCATCCAGTACAACAGCGCCGGTTTTTCGAACCACGGCTCGCCCCACAACCGCGGCGTGACCCAATCGCCCGACTGCGCCATCTCCCGTCCGATCGCGGCGTAACGCGGCTCATCCGGCCCCAGCAGCCCGGTCGCGCTCAGATGATAAAGATATAAGAAGTACGCCAGCGGCAGGCAGACCCACACTGCGCGCGGGATTCTCCGCGTCATTTCTCCCATTATGCGCGATCCGTCGCGCCGGATCTCCCGGCTTGGCGGCCTGCCGGCCCAAACGGCGGGAGTCGGCGTTCGCACATTCGAGCCGCCTCGAAGTCTTGACAGGGATCCGTGGTTTCGCTGAAGTACAGCTCAGAGAGGGAATTGCATGGCGGGAAATGCACTTCGACACCAGTCTTCTTCCGCAGACGCCTGCCTGTCCGGCGGCGGCGAAATGGGCGCACTCATGCGTTCCATGGATTGGTCCCGCAGCCCGCTCGGACCGGTCGAGGGCTGGCCCCAGGACTTGCGCACCTCGGTCAGCACGTGCCTCAATTCCCGTTTCGCCATTCTCATCTGGTGGGGACGCGACCTCATCATGCTCTACAACGACGCCTACCGCGAAATCATCGCCGCCAAGCACCCCGCCGCCCTGGGCCAGCCCGGCCGCGACTGCTGGCCGGAAATCTGGCACATCATTGGGCCCATGCTCGGCGGCGTTATGGAGCGGGGCGACGCGACGCGCTCCGATGACCTGCTGCTGCTGCTGGAGCGCAACGGCTATCCCGAGGAATGCTATTTTACGTTCTCCTACAGTCCCATTTGCGACGTGTCCGGCACGGTGGTGGGAGTCTTCACCCCGGTCGCCGAAACCACGGACAAGGTCATCGGCGCACGCCGGCTATGCACGCTCCGCGATCTCGCCAGCCGCGGCAGCATTGTCAAGACCCCCGATGAAGCCTGCCGGACGGCGGCGGAGACCCTCCTCGGCAACCCCTACGATGTCCCCTTCGCGGCGCTCTACCTCTATAACAAGGACCGGTCCCGAGCGGTGCTGGCGGCGACCGCCGGGGTCGACCGTAGTTCGCCCATCAGCCCGGAGACGATCGCTTTCGATTCGCCAGACCCGGGACGGCTCGCGCGCTGCGCCGCCACCTCTCGCATTGAGGAAATCGGCGACCTCGCCTCGCTGGGCCTCATGCCACGCGGTGCCTGGTCCGTCTCCACCGATTCCGCCTTCGTTCTCCCCCTGGTGTCCCCGGGCCAGCCCCAGCCTTCCGGATTCCTGGTCGCCGGCATCAACCCCTGTAAGCGCCCCGACGAGAGTTACCGCACGTTTTTCGAACTCGCCGCGGGCAACATCGCCACTGCCATTGCCGAGGCCGAAGCGTATGAACACGAGCGCCGGCGGGCGGAAGGGCTGGCCCTACTCAATCGTGCCAAGACGGCGTTCTTCAGCAACGTGAGCCACGAATTCCGCACGCCACTGACCCTGATGCTGGGCCCACTCGAAGACCTGCTGGCCGGCAGCCTGCCCGAACCCGCGCGCCAGGATCTGGAGTTGATTCATCGCAACGCGCTACGTCTGCTCAAACTCGTCAATAACCTCCTCGATTTCTCCCGCATCGAGGCCGGGCGCGTGGACGCGCGCTATGTCCCGGTCGACCTGGCCTCCCTGACGACCGATCTGGCCAGCGTCTTCCGGTCCGCCATCGAAAAGGCCGGACTGTCCTTCTCCATCGATTGTCCGCCCCTGGCCGAACCCATTTACGTCGATCGCGAGATGTGGGAGAAGATCGTTCTGAATCTCCTGTCGAACGCCTTCAAGTTCACGTTCCAGGGCGAAATCGCGGTTTCGCTCCGGCCGGCCGGGCAGTACGTCGAGCTCTCGGTGCGCGACACCGGCATCGGTATCCAGCCAGGCGATGTCCCACGCATCTTCGATCGGTTTCATCGCATTGAAGGTGCTCACGGCCGCATCCACGAGGGCTCCGGCATCGGCCTGGCGCTGGTCCAGGAACTCACCCGGCTCAACGGAGGTACCGTTCGCGTGGAAAGCGTGTACGGACAGGGCAGCGTGTTTACGGTCTCGATTCCCACCGGCTGCGCCCACCTCCCACCCGAGCGCATCAGCCAGCCTGGCTCGCCAACCACACCCGCGCTCGCGGCGGCTCCCTATCTCTCCGAAGCGGTTCACTCGCTGCCGTCATCCGTTGAGCCAGTGCCGTTTTTGGAAGCCGGCTGGTTGCCGGAATCCGACTTATCACCGGAAACGGATTTGTCGGCCGGCGTGCGGCGTCCCCGCATTCTGCTGGCGGACGACCACTCCGATCTGCGCGACTATGTCCGCCGCCTGCTGCTCACCCGGTACGAGGTCGAAGTCGTCTCCAATGGCGAGGAAGCACTCAGGGCGATTGCGAAACACACGCCCGATCTGCTCGTCTCCGATGTCATGATGCCGCGCCTGGACGGTTTCGGCCTTCTCGCCGCCATCCGCCGCAACCCCGAACTGGCTTCCCTGCCCGTGATTCTGCTCTCCGCGCGGGCCGGCGAAGAGGCGCGCGTCGAAGGCCTTCAGGCGGGCGCGGACGACTATCTCACCAAGCCCTTCAGTGCCCGCGAGCTGCTGGCCCGCATCGCCTCCCATCTGGCCATCTCCACGCTCCGCCGCGAGGCGGCCGAACGGGAGCGCGCGCTTCGCCTCGAAGCCGACGCCGAACGCGTTCGCTGGCGCGGTCTTCTCCGCCAGGCGCCGGCGGCGATTGCGGTGGTGAGCGGCCCGGATCACGTCTTCGAGATCGTCAACGAGGCGTACGTCCGCGCCGCCGGACGCCCCGAAGCGAGCCTGGTGGGCGTTCCGATCCGGGATGCGCTTCCCGAGATCGCCGGCCAGGGCATCGTGGAACTGCTCGACGACGTTTATCGGCAGGGCCGTCCGGTGTTCGGCGATGAACGACTGGTGAAGCTGGACGCCCATGGCGCCGGGACCCTGCAAGACCACTATTTTAACTTCACCTTTCAGCCCTCCCGGTCGTCGGATGGCCATATCGAAGGCATTCTCATCCTGGCCGTCGATGTCACCGAACAGGTGCTCGCCCGCCGCCGCGTGGAAGAGAGCGAAGAGCAATTCCGCACGCTGGCCAATTCCATTCCCCAGCTTGCCTGGATGGCCCGGTCCGACGGTTCGCGGTTCTGGTTCAACCGGCGGTGGTACGAGTACACCGGCCGCAGCGCCCAAGAAATGGCGGGATGGGGCTGGCAGAAGGTGCACCATCCGGATCACGCGGCCCGGGTATTCGAGCGCCTCCGCCAGTGCTTCGAGGAAGGCTCTCTGTGGGAGGATATTTTCCCGCTGCGTGGCAAGGATGGCGAGTATCGCTGGTTCCTCTCGCGCGCGATCGCACTGCGCGATTCCGCGGGTAAAGTGACGCGTTGGTTCGGAACCAATACCGATATCACCGAGCAACGGGAAACCGAGGCGCGGCTGCGGGAGGCCCAGACGTTCGAAAGCCTCGGAATCCTGGCCGGCGGCATTGCGCACGATTTCAATAACATCCTGACGGGCGTGCTCGGCAACGCCAGCCTGGTGGCGGAGATGCTGCCGGCGCAGGCTCCCGCTGCCCCCCTGGTGCGCGAGATCGAAACCGCCGCCGAGCGCGCCGCCCACCTGACGCGCCAGATGCTGGCGTACGCCGGCCGTGCCCAATTCGTCATCGAGCCGGTGGACATTTCCGACGTCGTGCGGCAGACCGCCGAGTTGCTGCGCCCCTCGCTTTCCAAACGCATTTCCCTCTACCTCGATCTGGATCCGCATCTACCCGCGATTGAGGCCGATTCCGGTGAGATTCAGCAGGTGATCACCAATCTCGTACTCAATGCCGCGGAGGCCGTGGCCGACCACGCCGGGGTGATCGCCGTGAAGACCTGCCTGCTCGAACTGATGGAGGGCGATATTCTGCGGACCGTGGCCATGGGCGGCCTCGAACCCGGCCGCTACGTGTGCCTTGAAGTCCGCGATACGGGCTGCGGCATGGACGACGACACCCGGGCCCGGATCTTCGAGCCCTTCTTCTCCACCAAATTCACCGGCCGCGGTCTCGGTCTGGCTGCGGTAGCGGGAATTGTGCGCGGTCACCGGGGCGCCATTCGCGTCGATTCCGCCGTCGGGCGCGGCAGCACCTTTGAAGTGCTGTTTCCGGCCGCGGTGGTTCCTGAGGCCGCCCCGGCTGTGCCCGAGCCGGTGGTGCCTGCGCGGGCCACGGCGACCGTTCTGATTGTGGACGACGAAGAGGTGGTACTCCGGACCGCGAAGCTGGCCTTGCAGCGTTATGGCTACCAGGTGCTCCTCGCCTCCAGCGGTCCCGCGGCCCTGGAACTGCTCGAGCGCGATCCAGCCGCTGTCGACCTCGTCCTTCTCGATCTGAGCATGCCGGGCATGGACGGCCGCGAGACGCTGGAGGCGATCCATCGCATCCGGCCCGGCATCAAAGCCATCATCTCCAGCGGCTACAGTGAAGCGGAAACGCTGCGCCGCTTCTCGGGACAGCCGGTCGCCGGGTTCGTCCAGAAGCCCTACGGCGCGGCCGTGCTGGCCCGCACCGTGCAGGAAGTTCTGGCGCGATCCTGAGCCGGCCCGGCGCCGGCAAAACACTCGCCGCCTGTCGCCCCGCCGCGCTACGATTGTAGAAGACCACCCGCGCATGCTCCTCGACATCGCCAAACTGCCGACGGCCGGCAACTCGGCCATTCAGCTCCACCCCGATGACAACATCGCCGTGGCCCGTGTACCCATCCCCGCCGGCGCCGAACTGCACATCGGCGGTGTTCACATCGTCACCCGCGAGGCGATCCCCGCCGGCCACAAAGTCGCGCTCCGCCAACTCCAAACCGGACAGATGGTGCTTCGCTACGGCCAATCCATCGGCCGCGCCGGCCATCTCATCGAGCCCGGCAGCCACGTGCATAGCCACAACCTGGCTTATGAGGAGCTCGCGCTCGCCTACGAGTTCCCCACCTCGGAAGCGCCGCTGCCCCGGCCGCCGTCGGGCGGTCCCTCCTTCCTCGGTTATCTCCGCGAGGACGGCCGCGCCGGCACGCGCAACTACATCGCCGTGGTCGCGGCAAGCAACTGCGCTGCCCATACCGCCGAAACCATCGCGCGCAGTTTCGAGGAGTTCGCGTTCCCTCCCAACGTGGATGGGGTGGTCGCCTTCCCTCACGGCGATGGCTGCGGCCAGGCCTTCGGCCCCGATGTCGATCAACTCCGCCGCACCCTGGGCGGCGTGCTCGCCCACCCCAATGTTTCCGCCGCCGTGATCCTCGGCCTGGGCTGCGAAGTCAACCAGATCGATCACTACCTCGGCCCGGGCGCTCCCACCAGCGCGCGTCTGGCGGGGTTGACTTTGCAATCGAGCGGCGGCACCACCGGCGCCGTCGCCGCCGCGCGGCGCGAAATCACCCGCTTCATCGAGCAGGCCGCCACCGAGCAGCGCTCCGACATTTCCGCCTCCCGCATCGTGCTCGGCCTGAACTGCGGCGGCTCCGACTCCTTCTCCGGGATCACCGCCAACCCCGCCCTCGGCCATTGCTCCGACCTTCTGGCCGCCCTCGGCGGCACTGCCGTCCTCGCCGAGACCCCCGAAATCTTCGGCGCCGAGCACCTCCTGGTCCGGCGCGCGCGCACCCGCGAAGTCGCCGGGAAACTCCTCGCCTGCGTGCGCGGCTATAAGCGCTACCTCGACCGTTTCGAAGGCAGCTTCGACGACAACCCCAGCCCGGGTAACAAGGCCGGCGGCCTCAGCAACATTCTCGAGAAATCTCTCGGCGCCGTCGCCAAGGGCGGCACCTCGCCCCTCATCGACGTCTACGAATACGCCGAGCGCATCACCGCTCCCGGCTTTGTCTTCATGAACACTCCCGGTTACGACCCGGTGTCGCTCAGCGGCCTCGCCGCCGGCGGATGCAACCTCATCGCCTTCACCACCGGCCGCGGCAGCGCCATTGGATTCCCCACCATTCCGGTCATCAAGATCGCCACCAACAGCGACACCTACCGCCGCATGACCGGCAACATGGACGTGAACGCCGGCACCATTGCCGATGGCGACTGTTCGGTCCAGCAGGTGGGCCGCGAGATTCTCGACCTCGTCCTCGAGGTCGCCTCCGGCCGCCGCACTTCGGCCGAACGGCTCGGCCACAAGGAATTCGTCCCCTGGCGTATCGGCCCCGTCATGTAGTCTGCCGCGACCGTAGCACGCCGGGCGAACCTGTCGACGGAATCGAATGGTGTTGGTGATCCGGTTTCAATCGAGCCGTGCCCTGGCACCGACGAGCGACGGTGAGACCGCTACGCCGCCGCCGGCCAGGATCTCCCGTTGCAGCCGCTCCTGCAGGGAGCCGATTTCCACTTGGGCTTCCGTCGCGATCCCGGATTTCACCAGCACCGGCAGCAGGCTGCGAACGACGTCAGTCACCATCGCCGGAGCGGGGTTGTCTTCCTTGCCTCCCCAAATCCCAGCATCCAGGCTCATCGAAGGCGCCGGCAACCCCGCCGTGGTGAACGTGGAATGGAGTTTCACGCCCATCCGGGTATCCGTTCCCGTCGCCGAAAAGGCCGCGGTAATCCATTCCATGCACCGGTCGAAGGTAGGCGAGGGCGGGTGCGAGCGCGCCCCGCTGATATCGAATTCCTGAAAGGCAACGATGCCGCCAGGGCGAAGCAGGCGGCATAGCCGGCGCAGCATGGCGACCGGATCCCGCTGATGCATGAGGACGAGCCGCCCGACCACCGCATCGAACGGCTCATCAAAGGGCATTTCAGAAGGATCGCCGGTCTCGAAGGTGACGTTTTCAACACCGGCGCTGCGCGCTCGTTCCCTGGACGTTTCCACCGCCGCCGGCGCCTTATCCATTCCGACGACCGCTCCGCGCGGCCCGACCAGCGATGCGCACAGAAACGCTACGTCGCCGGCACCGCTGCCTACGTCCAGAACCCGCATGCCCGGCGACATGCCGGCCTCCTGAAGCATCCGGCGCGTGAAAGGCTCGAAGATTCTCGCCTGCACGCTCAGGCGTCCGATCTCTCGTTGCGAATGGCCGAGCGCGTAGCCCGCACTACCCCCTGTTGCATCCATTCATCCCCCCCGGGGTGACGACCGGACCGAGGCGCGCTAATCGCGATTCCGGTTCCCGAATTGTCCCCTCGGCCCATGATATCTCCTGCACGCCTGTCGGGATCGGGACCCCAGCCCTGAGGTGCCCCGCAGACGGCAGTGATCACCGATCCGGTCGTCCCGTGGTCCGCCCGGTGAATGCCGGAAGCGTCAGTGGTCGCCGTGTTGCGGAACCGTCCACAGGTACAGCTTATGGCTCAGCCAGGACTCTTCGTCCGGATTGCCCACGGTGAGTTCCTTCTCCGGCTTCCAGTCCCCCATGTCGAACGTGTTCGAAACGATGCGGGTGCCGGGCTTCAGGTCGTGCAGCAGCTTGGGGCGCAGCTTCAGGTTCACACTCGAAAGCAGGAACAGGGTCACCACGCTGGCCTCGTGGATATCCGCCTCGAACAGGTCGTTCTCTTCGAACTTCACCAGGTTTTCTACGCCGGCTTTCCGGGCGGTTTCCTTGGCTTCCTGAATGCGCACCGGGTTGATATCGATGCCCACCGCATGAGCCCCATAAAGTTTGGCAGCCGCCACCACGATCCGTCCGTCGCCGCAGCCGAGATCGTATACCACGTCGCTCTTCTTCACGTCCGCCAGTTTCAACATGGCCTGAACCGCCTCTTCGGTGGTGGGCACGAAGGGCACGTCGGGCTCGCGTTTGGGTTTGTCGTTCTGGGCCGCGGCCGTAACCGCCGAAAGCAGCACGGCCGCAACCAGGAAGGTACCGGGAAGCGCTTTGCGTAATTGCATCGGGTCTCCTCTGGTCGAGATTATCGCAACCCACGCGCGCGCGCATCTCGACTGAACTTTTCGGACCATTTATTCGTCTGTTAACCTCTGGCAGGCAGGTGCACATGAACGATATTCTCCGGGACCTCCGGTTCGCCCTCCGCGGCTTCGCGAAAAACCGCGGTTTTACCGCCGCCGTGGCGATCTCCATCGCGCTCGGCATCGCGGCCAACACGACCGTGTTCACCATGGTCAATGCGCTGCTGCTGGGCGATGTGCCGGTGCGCCAGCCCGGCCGCCTGGTCAGTTTCTCCAACGGAAACTCGTTCTCCTGGCCCAATTTCACGGACTACCGCGACCAGTCTAAATTGGTGTTCGAAGACGTGTCCGCCCATTTTCCACTGGTTCCCGCCAGCCTGGGCGGCAATGGAGAACCGGAGCGGGTTTGGGGCCAGGTGGCCGATGCCGCCTACTTCTCCATGATCGGCGTCCCGTTGCAGTTGGGCCGCGGATTCCTGCCCGCCGAAGACAACTATCCGCAGAAGGTCTCCGTGGTCGTGCTCGCCGACAGCATCTGGCGGCGCCGCTTCGCGGCCGACCGCGCCATCCTCGGCCGCGAGATCATTCTGAACAACAGCAAGTACACCGTCGTGGGCGTCACCGCGCCCGGGTTCAAGGGCGTGGACCGCGGCTTCCTGAGCGAGTTCTGGGTGCCGCTTTCGATGTCCGACGAGATCATGCCCGATCTTCACACCGGCGACATGCGAAATCAGCGCAACGCCCAGTGGCTGCTGCTGGTAGCGCGGCTCAAACCGGGCGTGGTCCGGCAGCAGGCGCTCACCGTTGTCAACACAATCAAGCATCGCCTCGATACCGAGTACCGCAAGGGCGAACAGCCTAAACCCGCCATCACCTTGGGCAAGGTCGGCGGACTTCCCGGCGGCTCCGGCCCCGGAGCCATGGCCGCCGCCGCCGTCATGATGGTGGTGGTCGGGATGGTGTTGCTGATTGCGTGCGTCAACGTGGCCAGCCTCCTGCTCGCCCGCGCCACCGTGCGCCAGAAGGAGATCGGCATCCGCCTGTCGGTGGGCGCCAGCCGGGGGAGGCTGATCCGGCAGCTCCTGACCGAGAGCATGCTCCTCTCTCTGATGGGCAGCGCCCTCGGTCTGCTGGGAGCCTGGGCCGCCACACGCGCCATCTCCGGCTTCGCCTTCCCGCTGCCCTTCCCGATCGGCTTCCAGTTCGTCATCGATCTCCGCGTCCTGCTTTTCACCTCGGTGCTGGCCATCCTGACGGGCGTCCTGTTCGGCCTCGTTCCCGCGTTTCGCGCCACCCGGCCGGACCTGGTCACAGCGCTCAAAGATCAGGGTTGCGCCGCCGTCGGCACCCGGCGCTTTGGCGCGCGGAGCGTGCTGGTCCTGGTGCAGGTTTCGCTCTCCCTGGTGCTGCTGGTGGGCGCCAGCCTGTTTGTGCGCAGCCTCCTGAACGCATCCTCCATCGATCTCGGCATGCGCACCGATCACCTCCTGCTGATGACCTTCGACCCCAAGCTCCATCACTATTCCCCGGAACGGACCAGGCAGTTCGTGGCGCAGGTGCGGCAACGCATCGAGGCTCTGCCGGGGGTCACCGCGGTGAGCTTCGTCGACAGCCTGCCGCTGAGCATCGGCGGCACCGATCTCGACTTCAAGCCCGTGGGCGCGGGCGACAAGGCCAAGGCAGTCGGCGCGAACGTCTATTCCGTCGGTGCCGGGTATTTCGCCGCCCTGGGCATTCCCCTCCGCCGCGGCCGGGACTTCGACGGGCACAAGGATACCGGCAAGACACTGATCATCAACGAGGAGTTGGCGCGCCAGTTGTTCCCAGGCCAGGATCCGGTGGGCCAACAGGTGGATTTTGACGGCATTCCCGGAACCGGCAGGCAACGCCTGGAGGTTCTCGGCGTCGTCCGGAATTCGAAATCGCGAACCCTCGGCGAGAGCGCCACCGCCATCGCCTACCAGTTCCTGGAAGCCAGGCCCCAGGACGTTTTCAGCTTTTACGGCATCACCGTCATGGCGCGAACCACCGGCGCTCCCGGTCCGCTGGCGGGAGCCGTTCGGGCCCAGATTCACTCGCTCGACGCGAACCTGCCGGTGTTCAATGTCAAGACCATGGATGAGCACGTCAGCATGTCGATGCTGTTGCCGCGGCTCTCGGCGACGCTGTTGGGTCTGTTCGGGCTGATCGGCGTGGTCCTGGCCACGGTGGGCCTGTACGGCGTGGTCAGCTTCGCCGCGCGGGCGCGTACCCGCGAGATCGGCATCCGCATGGCGCTGGGCGCCAAACCCGCCGGCGTGTTGCGCCTGTTCCTGCGCGATGGGCTGCTGCTGGTGGGGGTTGGCCTCGCCGTCGGAATCGGCGTCGCCTTTGCCGCGACGCGTTTCACCGCCAGCCTGTTGTACGGCATCGGCACGCGCGATCCGGTCACCTTCATCGGTGTGCCCGCGCTGATGTTGCTGGTCGCCGTGGTGGCCGTGTTCATCCCCGCCCGCCGCGCCGCGCATGTGGATCCGCTCGAAGCCCTGCACCACGAGTAGGAGCGGATCTCCGCGGCATGGAACGTAAGCCGAACCCTGGCCCTTCCTCGGGGAATGTTGCCGCACGGGTAAGGCGAAACGCCGATTTCTTCGCGGCCGGCACCCTTTTATGCTGAAGTTGCCGTGGGATTCACCAATCGATCGCGCAGGCGTGGGTTCGTCTTCGTGGCGACTACGCTCTCCGCCTCCGTCCTGCTGGCATTCGTCGGACTGGCGGTGGATGTAGGCTATCTCCAATGGCAGAAGCTCCGCGCGCAAACCGCCGCGGATGCCGCCTGCATGGGGGCCGTGCTGGAACTGCGCAAGGGCAGCAGCGAACAGACGATTATCGATGCGGGACGAGCGGATGCGGCGCTGAATGGCTTCGTCAATGGTGTTTCCTCCGCCACGGTGGTGGTAAGCCACCCTCCCCAAAAAGGCGCGCTGGCCGGCAACGCCGCGGCGGTGGAGGTCACCGTGACGCAGGTTGCGCCCGTGTTTTTCATGTCGATCATCGGGCAGCGACAGGCTACCATCGCGGCACGCGCGGTGAGTATGCTGGGCGCGGGCACCGGGGGCGGATGCGTCTTCGCGTTAAGCCAGACCGCACCACGAGCCTTTCAGATCGCCGGCTCGAACTCCACTTATTTCTCGTGCGGTCTCAACGTGAACTCCTCGAGCAACAGCGCCCTGCACATGGAGGGTAGTGGCACCCTCTACATGAAGAACAATGCCGGAGTCGCCGTCGCGGGCGGCACCGACCTTACCGGCCAGACCAAGATCCTCAATTCGCCGTCCGGGACCCCGGTCACACCACACAAGGTCTCGCAGTTTCCGGACCCGCTGGAGACCGTTGCGGCGCCCAATGCCGGCGGCATGACCGTGCGCGCCGCCTCGGGCGGCGCTTACTACGACATGAATGCGAAGCCTCCGGGAAACACGATTCAGCCGGGCGTCTACTGCGGCGGACTGCGATTTGGGAACACCGGAAACGCCACATTCACCATGGCGCCCGGCGTCTATGTCATCGCCGGCGGTGGCTTTGGCTTCAACAGCCAGGCGCGCGTGTCAGGCAGCGGCGTAACCATCTACAACACATCGGGGCCGAACAGCGGTCTGAGCGGGTGTGGTGCGGCGTTCCAGCCATTCAACATCGACGGGCAGGCAAAGGTGACCCTGAACGCGCCCACCAGCGGTCCGCTCGAAGGAATCCTGATCTTCCAGGATCGGGCCATCGTCAGCTCGAGCGCCAACCAGATCGTGGGTGGCGCGACGAATGTGTTCAACGGGGCGATCTATTTGCCCCATTCGCCGCTCCTGTTCAGCGGCAATAATTCGAGCGGCGGCTACCAGATTCTGGTTGCGGACACCATCACCATCAGCGGCAATTCCAGCGTGAATGCCGACTACTCGGCGTTACAGGACGGCTCGCCGATTCGCCAGAGTGCGGTGTTGGCGGAGTAAAAACCATGAAGCAGAGGCAGCGCCGTCGGCGGGGTATCGCACTGGTCGAGTTCACCCTGGTGACTCCCATGTTTCTCCTGCTGTGCGTGGCGGCCGTCGATTTCGCCCGGGTATTTCACACCATGATAGTTCTTACCGCCGCGACGAGGGCCGGCGCCCAGTACGCCGGGCAGAGCAGCGCGGCCGCGTCCGATACCGGCGGAATCGCCGCGGTGGTGGCCAACGCCGCCGGCAATCCTGCCGGGCTTGCGGTTACCTCGACGGATGTCTGCACCTGCACACCCGGGGGCTCCCAGGTCTCCTGCTCCACCACCTGTACCGGAAAGACTTCCTACATCAAAATCAAAACCACCCAACGGTTCAACGCCGTCATGGGCTGGCCCGGCATGCCGTCGTCGATCACCATGACATCGGCTGCCATCACGAGGATTCAGTAGTCTATGCGCCGTCACCACAGCCGGAGGGGCAGTGTGATGGTGGAAACCGCCCTCGTAATGTCCCTGTTTCTCGGTCTCGTCCTGGGAATCGTCACGGTCGGTTACCTGATCTTCACCTTCAATTCCCTGGCCTTCATGGCACAGCAAGGTGCCCGGTGGGCTGCCGTCCGCGGAAGCGCCAGCGGCCACCCGGCCGATGCCGCAGCCGTGCAAACCTATGTACTGACCCAGGGGGTCGGGCTGTCCAAAACCGCGGTGGACGTGCAGACCACGTGGATTCCGGATAAGAACCCGGGCAGCACGGTGAAACTCACAATCACCTATTCGGCCAGCCCCTTCGTCAGCACCCTCCTGCCGAAAACCATGACCATGCGCAGCGTGTCTGTGGCCATGATCACGCGGTAGGGTCTGTCGGGATCGGCGACGCGAACCGATTGGCGTTGCGGGTTTGTCGTGTGCCGCCCCCGCCGACAATCACCGCTTCGAGGGTATCTTCGGCTGCGCTCCGCTCTTCACGATAAGCTGCGTCAGCAGTTCCACGGCCTTATCGATGGGCAGGATATCGGCGACCGCCATGGGCGTTCTCCCGCGCGCGTCCTTCTCGTCGAGCGGTGCGCCCTTATCGGCGAGGAACTGCACCACCTCGCAAATCTCGGGTTGCGTCGCGTTCAGGGTGGTTCCGGTGACCGCGGAGTGCATGACGGTGGTGCCGGCGGTGTTGACGGCCTTCACATCCGGATCCAATTCGAAGGCGTACTTCACGGCCTCGATATGGCCGCTGCCGGCCGCGGCCATCAGCAGGCTGGTTCCATCCTGGGCCTTGATTTTGGGATCGGCGCCGCCCGCTACCAGCGCGCGCATGGCTTCCACCTGGTCCGCTCGTGCCGCCAGCATCAGCGGGGTCTGCTCGCCCACCGGACGGAAGAAACCACCACCGCGACCGCCGAATGCCGGGACCTTGGCGGTTTTCGCGTTGGGATTCGCGCCTTTGGCAAGCAGTTTCTCGACCAGCGCCAGTTCGCCCGCCTGGGCGGCCAGATGCAGGGGCGAGTTGCCGCCGCGGTCGGCCACGTTGGGGTCGGCGCCCGCGTCCGCCAGCGCGCTTGCGGCAGCGGCGCTTTTGTAGGATGCGGCTATCGTCAGCACCTTCATGCCGTCGGGCAGGCCGTAGTTCGGGTCGGCGCCGGCAGCCACCAGCGCCTTCACACTAACCACATCGTCTTTCACCGCGGCGAAGACCAGGGGCGTGAAGCCGCTCTTCGAAGCCGCCTTGGCATCCGCGCCTTTTTCAATCAACAGCTTGACTACGTCGGCGTGGCCTTCGGCCGCGGCCCACATCAGCGCGGTCTGGCCGCGGCGCGATTCGGCCGCGTTCACCGGAGCGCCCGCGGCAATCAACAGCCGCACCGTTTCAACGCTGCCGGAATTGGCGGCGATCATCAGCGCCGTCTCGCCATCCCACCGCGCCGCATTCCCGTTGGCTCCCGCCTTCAGCAACTTCGCCACCAGGGCGGCATCGCCGTTGCCGCAGGCCAGGGTCAGTGGGGTCTCGCCGTACTCGTCCGCCACGTTGACCTTGGCTCCGGCGGCCAGGAGCAGGTCGGCCGTCTCCCGATCGTCCAGGTAGACGGCCCACGACAGAGCCGTTGCTCCATCCGGTTGCGCGGCATTCACATCCGCTTTCTGTGCGGCCAGGGTGACCACGGCTTTATGGTCGCGGCGCTTCACCGCCTCGAGCAGGCGCAGGTCGCCCGCCAGACACGGCAGCACGATCAAAATGAAGGCGGCGATCTTGCGGCGCACTTACACGTCCGTCAGGCGCTGTAGCTCACCCGTGGCGTCGCCCAGTTTCTCGGGCATGGGCACATTGGCCTTATCCAGCATATTGAGCAGCACGTTGTTCATGGGCGTCTCTTTGGGGTAGCGGAGGTGACGCCCGCCCTTCAACTGGCCCGACGCTCCGCCCGCCAGCAGCAGCGGCAGGTCGTGGTGCGTATGCGCGTTGCCGTCGCTGATGCTGCTGCCGTACAGGATCATGGAATGATCCAGCAGCGTGCCATCGCCATCGGGCGTCTTGCGCAGACGGTCCAGCAGATAGCCGAAATTCTCCACGTGATAGGTGTTGATCTTCACGACCTTTTCGATCTTCACCGGGTCGTGCATGTGGTGCGTCACGGAGTGGTGGCCGTCGGTCACGCCGATGGGGCGGTAGGGCCGGTTGCTCCCCTCGCGCGCCAGCATGAAACTCACCACCCGGGTCATGTCGGTCTGCCAGGAGATCGCCAGCAGGTCCATCATCAGCCTGGCATGTTCGGCGAAATCCTCGGGGGCGCCGCTCGGGCGCTCCATCGCCGGCAGCTTCATGGTGGCGTTCTGCTCTTCGGCTTTCTGAATGCGCCGCTCGATATCGCGAATGGAATCGAGATACTCGGTTAACTTATTGCGGTCGCGCGGGCCCAAGCCGGTGCTCAGCCGCGCCGCATCGGCGGTTACGTAATCCAAAATGCTCCGCTGCTCTTTCAAGGCCGCCAGCCGGGCCGCCGGGTCGTTGCTGTCGCCGTCGCCGAACAGCCGTTCGAACACGGCGCGCGGGTTCACCTCCATCGGCATGGGCGTGGTCGGACTCCGCCACGAAATAGTGTTGGTGTATGCGCAGCTATAGCCGGAATCGCAGTTGCCGGCCAGTGTCGGCGATTCCAGGCCGATCTCGAGCGAGCCGAACTGCGTCACCTTGCCGAGCTCCCGGGCCGCTACCTGGTCCGCCGAAACTCCGGCGTGAATATCGGCGCCCTCGGTCTTCTTCGGATGGACCCCGGTGAGCCAGGTTGCGCCCGCGCGCGCATGGTCGCCCGCGCCATCTCCCAACGCCCGGCCGTTGATCTGCGCCAATCCGCTCAACACCACCAGTTGCTCGCGGAACGGCTCCAGGGCTTTCATGGTGGGCGCAAACTCGAAGCCCACCCCCTCCGCCGAGGGAGTCCACCGGTCCATAATGATCCCGTTAGGCACATACACGAAGCCCATGCGCATGGGCGCCCGCCCGGTCGTCTTCGTGGCGGCAGGCAGCATCGAGTCGAGCAACGGCAGCGCCAGCGTGGCGCCCATCCCGCGCAGGAACGTGCGCCGGTCGAGGTGCTTCTTGGTGATGATCATTGGTCCTGGGTCCTCCTCATTTGGAATGGTGTGCTCTTGACGATCGCGGTTACCACCGCCGAGATGCGGTAATCGTCGCGCGCGGCCTCGCGTGTAATCGAGCGCACAGCCGGTTTGTCGTAATACTCCAGGCCGCGGCCCAGAGCATATAGCAGCAGTTTTTCGGTGAAGGTGTTGATGAACTCGTCGGCGTGCGAGGTCACCAGGGTCTTCTTCAGCCCCTCCGGCCCCACGAATTCGGAGCCGTCCGGCAGTTTGCCCGATGCATCGATCTCGCGGCCGGCATCTTTACTGCGCCAGTGACCCACTCCGTCGTAGTTCTCCAGCGCGAATCCCAACGGGTCCATGCGGGCATGGCACGAGGCACACACGGCATTCGAACGATGCTGCTCCATCGCTTCCCGCATGGTGAGCTTCTTGCCCTCTTTGTTATGCGGTTTCAATTCGGGAATGTCCGGCGGCGGAGGGGGCGGAGGCGTGCCCAACAACGTTTCGAGAATCCACTTGCCGCGCTGCACCACAGAGGTGCGGTCGGGGTACGAAGTAACCGTCAGGATGCTTCCCTGCCCCAGCAGGCCGCCGCGGTTGGGATCCGTCAGTGTCACCCGCCGGAACTGCGGCCCATAGATCTTCGGCAGCCCGTAGTGCTCCGTCAGGCGTTCGTTCAAATAGGTATAGTTGGCGTCGAGCAGTTCGAGCACGCTGCCATCCTCGCGCAACACGCTGGAGAAGAACAGCTCCGTCTCCCGGCGGAAGGATTGGCGCAGCGCCTCGTCGAATTCGGGAAACGCGTCCGGGTCGGGCTTCGCCACCGCCAGGTTGCGCAGCGACAGCCACTGTCCGGCGAAGTTGCTCACCAGCGCCTGCGACCGCGGGTCGTCCAACATGCGCCGGACTTGGGCCTGAAGCACCGCGGGATCCTTTAACTGGCCCTCCTCGGCGAGGCCGAGCAGCCGGTCGTCCGGAATGCTGCTCCACAGGAAGAACGAAAGCCGCGAAGCCAGTTCCAGGTCGCTGATCCGATACACCGTGCCAGGCGCCGTGCCGCGCGGGTCGCGCTCGCTGCGGAACAGGAAATCGGGTGATACCAGCAGGGCGCGCAGCGCTTTCTCGATGCCCCGGTCGAAATCGCCCTCCTCCCGGCCGCTGCGATAGAACGCCAGCAGTGGCTGGATGTCGGCATCCGTCACCGGACGGCGAAATGCGCGGCGGGCGAGGTGGGTGAGAATCGTCTTCGCGCAGGGGCCCTCTTCGGCGGCGGTCGCGGGGCGGCAGACAAAGATCGTTTCCCGGCTGGGTGTGTCGCCGCGGCCGGTGGTGTTATAAGGGCCGGCGATGGTCAGTTTGTCGAGACTGGGCAGGCTGCCCTTGATCTCGCGCACTTCGATCAGCTTCACTCTCGCCCCATCCAGCCGGATGTCGAGATCGGCGGGAAGAAATACGCGAGGCGGCGGAGGCGGGAGAGCGCCGCGGCGGTTGGAAGGAGGCTCGGGCACCTCCGGCTTGGTCGAGTCGCGCAGAAACGTCACGCCGACCGTTCGCAATCCGGCCTTCACCGGCAAGCGGACTTCGTGGTCGGTAGCCGCCTCGCCCCCCGTCTTTACTTTCAGAACGTACTCGGCATCCACCGGAAAATAGTAATCGATCGACATGCCGCCCGAAGAATCGAACGGAAGTTCATCGCTCACCCGTTCGTTGCGCCGCTTTCCGGTGGCGTAGCGCGGAAAAGAAAAATCCTCCACCACCGGCTTCATCGCGGGATCGCCCACTGCCAGGCGGCTCACTTTGCGCGCTACCGACAGGTAGCGTTCGAGAAGCACGGGCGAAGTCGAGAGCACGTCGGCCACATTATCGAAGCCGTAACCGGAATCGTCCACCGGCAGCAGTGCGCCGGGCTTGATACTGAGCGCCAGCAGGTCGCGAATGGCGTTGCTGTACTCGGCGCGGTTCAGCCGGTGGATGGCCGGCCTGCCCGGGTTCGGATGCACGGCCGCGGCCCGGTCCAGGGCTTCCTCGAGGGCCTTTGTGAAGGCAGCGGAAGCGGCGGCGGGCGGGTGCGGCAAGGGCGCCGGAGGCATCTCGCCGGTGCGTACTTTCCGCAACACCTTTTCGAGCACCGGGGCGTTCGCCGCGACATTGGAAAGATCGATACCTTCCAGCACCACACCGGCGGTCTTCAGCTTCTGGCTGTGACAGGCAATGCAATTCTGGTTGAGAAAAGCATTCTGCGGGTTGACCGGGCTTATGGAAGTATCCGCCGCGCAGACGTATGGCGCTGCAACTAAAGCAAATACGGCCAGCGGGGTCCAGCGCAGCCCCCTCGGCTGCCCCTCCATACACAACTGGTGCATCTGATCTATTCTCCGTCACCGGAAGAGCAACGTCAATCACCATTCACAGGTGCTACGCTCTCTGATAACCGGTTATGCACCTGCTTGGCGTGGGCGAGATCTTATGGGATGTGATCGGCGATCGGGAGTTCCTCGGCGGCGCCGTTTTTAACTTGTGCGCGCACGCCGCGCGGCTGGGGCACGAAGCCGCCCTGGTCAGTGCGGTGGGCGACGATGTCCGCGGCCGTCGCGCGCTCGAAAACGCCCGCCAACTCGGCATCTCGACCCGATTCATCCGTGCCGTCACCGAGGCGCCTACCGGAATCGTCACCGTCTCCGTGGATGCCTGCGGCCAGCCCTCGTACGTAATCCACCGGCCCGCCGCCTACGATTTTGCGGCGTTCCCGGACGGGGGTTCGGAACCGGACTGGATCTGCTACGGAACTCTGTTCGCCATGCACCCCGGCGCCGGGCAATTGCTCGCGGCCGTGCTGGAGCGGTTTGCCGGCGCGCGCCGATTCTATGACGTGAATCTGCGCCGCGACTCCTATACCCCGGAACTGGTCCAATCGCTGGCATCGCAGGCGGGCATCGTAAAGTTGAACGACGTGGAGGTACGCGCCCTGCGCGAGATGCTCGGCATCGGCGGCGATTCGCTCCAGAGCTTCTGCCGGGCGCTGGCCGGGCGCCTCCGCTGCGATGGGGTCTGCGTGACCCGCGGCGCAGAGGGATGCGCGCTGCTGCTGGCGGATGGCTACGAGGAGGTGCCGGGCCGCCCCGTGCAGGTGGCGGACGCCGTGGGCGCGGGCGACGCTTTCGCCGCCGCCCTGATTCACGCCATCGATGCCGGATGGCCCGCCCGTCGCGCCGGCGAGTTCGCCAACCGGCTCGGCGCGCTCGTCGCCAGCCGGGCCGGCGCGGTGCCGCCCTGGTCGCCCGTAGAAATCAGTGGAACAGGTTCATGACCTCGAGCGTGAGGAACAGCGCTCCCGGGCCCTCGCCCGTGCGCCGCTTGGGATTGGCGGCGTAGCCCACCGTGAGGTTCAGGTTGACCAGGCTGAAACGGACACCTCCGCCGGCCGCGTAGCGCGTGCCAATTTCCGCGGGCCACACGCGCGCCACATCGAATACCGCTACCGGCGCCACCGAATACGCATTCAACTCGTACATCACCGTGTCGAGAACCTTGCGGGCTTTCGACATATCCTTCCGGGCGAGTTCTTTGGGCCGCTCCGTGTCCACGGACTGAATCGCTTTTTGGAGGGGCTCTCGTTGCGAGACCATCTCGGCGCGGAGAGCCACCAACTGTTTGGCGACATCGGACCGGCCCGCGCCGTTGAGCACGGGGACGAACCTTTCAAGGTCGGCAGCGAGCGCGGGAATCTGCGTATCGGTCAAAGGGCCCGCCACCGAAGCCGTGGTCTTCAACTGGTCCACCGTGCGGACCAGCCGGTTCACGCCCGAGCGAACCGGCTTCAGCGAAGCGTCAATCGCGGGATCGGCCGGGATCGCGTCGATGGTCTTTTTCAAGCTGCCGGCGGTGGATTCCAGATCGGCAATCGCACCCTGGGCCACCTGGAACGTGGGGTCCTTCGTCTTATACGAATCCCGCAGGGTCCCCTCCGCAGTCTCGAGGCCCGACTTCAGGGCATCCAGAAAATCGGTGGTGGCGAGTTCCTTCGGCATCAGCGCGCGGCCCACGCCGAGCACTTTCGAGATGGTGAGGTTGCCCGAGTAAAAGCGCGTTCCACCCAGTGTGAGAGCGGCCAGCCGGTTTTCGGGAATGCTGCGGATGAACGCGTCGCTGTTGATGATCCAGGAATCGCCGGCGATGAATGGATGGACCTGGTTGCCACCGAAGAAGCGCTCGGCCGCGGGAATGGGGCCCGAGCCTTGAATGAGTCCGCCGGTAACGCGCGCCTGGATGTCGAGCGGCCGGTGCAGGCTGCCGAGTGCCTTGAGACGTTCCGGATTCGTCTTGGGCATGCCCAGAAAGCGCACGGAGTAGCCGATATCGGCAATATGCTTGGAGAAATCCAGACCGCCGCCGGTCAACGTGCTGGCAAGCTGCGCGGCGTAGGAGCCGGTGAACGCCATCCGGTCCCAGTTGCGCGTAGCGCCGGCATACAGTTTGAGGGCGCCGTACGCGGAGTTCGGCACCGCCAGCAGCGCCGCTCCGCCGGCCTGCTGGTGCCCGCCCTCGAGCGCCGCTCCGTAGCGCAGCACGGCGCCGCCCTCGCTTAGCTCCCGCGTAGTCGCCGAAAATTGCGCGGCGAGCTTGGCTTCTTTGAGCTTCGCCTCGCCCGCCGGAAGGTCGGTGTAGTGGAAGCCCAGCCGCCATTCCGCGTGCTGCAAGGCCGCCGAAGATGAGTTGGCGGAGCCGGCGAGGTCGAAATGAACTTCCTGGGCGGCCGAGGAAAACGAGGAAGCCAGGTCGAGTTTCTGGAACGGTCCAAGCGGTGCGGCGGCGGACGCTTTCAAGCCGCCGTAGCCATGCCTGGTGTGGTTGTAGCCGCCTTCCGGCAGCACCAGGAAGCGCGCTTCGGTGCCCTCCTGGGCTCCCGTGGTGGCCGGGCGTTCGGAGGCGTTGGTGCGCGCCTCGAAGGTGCGGCTGAGCGCCGGCGCGGACATGAACGTGAAAACCCGGTACACGACGTCGAGCGTGCGCGCGCTGGTATCGCAGTTTTCCAGCCGCATGGTGGCGACGACGACCTTGACCTTCTGGCTGCCGTTGGCATTGCGCGCGCGCACGGCCTCGCGGATGGCGCTTACCCCCGGACTGAAGGTGCGGTCATCGAAGGGGATGCCTTCCTTGATCGGAGGCGTCAATCCGGCGAGGCCGGCCTTGATGGCGTCGAAATCGAACGTGGCGGCAGTGACGAATCGCAGCGGGCTGTCGATGCGTACGTTCTGCGCGGTGTAGTGAAAGTACTGGGGGCGGTCACCGGGGCACGTCGTCCCGGCGCGGACGCCGCAAACCAACGGTGCCGCCCACACCACCATCCAGGCGATTCTGCGGCCGGCGGCGCGCATACCCGATCACGCCGTGGCAGCGACCTCGGCCGAAGGGGATTTCGCACTGCGGGCGGGCAGGATGGCGGCCACATCGGCGATGGCGTCTTCGGGTTCGGCCGCTTTCTCGGTAACGGCTTTGGCGGTGGCGCCGGCGATCGCCGCCTGTCCCCGCTGGTTTTCATCCAGACCGTGTTTGGCAGTGGCTTCCGCCAGGACGTGGTGTTCTTTGTTGACGTCCACATCCAGCTTGACGACGTTGCGGAAGTCCTTGGACGGGTCGGTGCGCTCCAGGAGTTCGAAGTGGAGTTTCCACTCCGCGGTTTCGTCGTTGTTGCAGATTTTGTCGAGGGCGAAGATGATCCGTCGCAACTCCGTCGGATCGACCTCCAGGCTCACGGAAATCGGGGTGCAGCTCATCGTATTCCTCCACCCCTGGTGGGGGGTCTAACGATGGTATACGAAGCGCGGCCCGGCAACAACTATTATTTGAGCGATATTTTCGGGCGGAGTTTTCGCGGCCCGCCACCCCCCAAACCGCCGATTCGCCTGCCTACCAGGCGTCGCGGTTGAAGACCTTGATCCGATACAGCGGTTTATCTTTTTCGGCCGGGTCCATCTCATAGACCTGCTCGGTCTTCGCGGGGTCGTAGTCGCGCCAGAGCCAGGCCAGCGATTCCGGCAAATCGAGTGCGGCCTGCGAGCTGTTATGCGCGGCTTCGCCCAGCCGGAAATGGAAATCGTAACCTTGCATCTTCAGCGAATTGGCGAGCTGGACGGCCTGGAGGGGCCAGCTTCCGGCGCGGTTTTCGATGTCTTCCACCCCGTCCGACTGCCAGATGCGGATATTCCTGCGCGGTTCCCGGCGGATGCGGAAGGGATAGATATTGCCGCCCTCCTGATGTTCGTCGGGGTGCCACTGCAGCGCCGTGTAGCTGCCGATGGTGGAGTGGACCCGGCTGAACCGGGAAGTGAAATACCAGGCGACGTTGAGCGAGCAAATCGCCCCGCTGGACTCCCCGCCGATCGCCCGCGAGTAGCCGTCCGCGCGAAGCTTATAGGTCTTTTCCACTTCGGGCAGCACCTCCTCGAGAAGAAAGCGGCCGAAACGATCGGATACGGTGTCGTATTGAATGCTGCGGATGCTGCGCTTGTCGCGCCCGATCGCCGGCGAGATCATCACGTAGACCAGGGGCGGGAGAAGCTTCTGGGCGATCAGGTTTTCGGTGACGGTGAAAAGGCGCAGCGCCGAGAAGTCCCGGTCGACGAGGCCGTGTCCGTCCTGCCAGACCATCAGCGGCGCGGGAACCGCGGGATCCACTCCCGGGGAGGCGTAGATCCAGTAATCGGCGGTGGCGCCGTCATAGATCCGGCTGACGATGGTCTTCTTTTCGGAAAGCGTCCCTTGGGGCACGCCGGGCTTGGGGTAAGAATCGGGATTGTAACCGGCGATGTCGCGGCGCGCCAGGAGCGGCATGCCCTCGACATGAAACTGGTACGAGTGAGTCACGCCGGTTCGCATTTTGATCAGGCGGTACCAGACCGTCGAATCGGGCAGCCGCGACATGAGGGCGGGCGGCTGGCCGTCAATCGAAACGGAAGGCTGCTTCTCGGTATCGATGGCGAAAAGGAAGTCCTGACCCCACACCAGGGCGGCGCCCGCGGTTTTGAGGCCGGGAGCGGCTTGGACGAGCAGACTCTGGAGTGCCGGCGAGTGAGCGCGGGCGGATTCGATGATGGCCTCCAGCGGGTGCGTTTGCGCGCCGGCGCCCGCACCTGCCAGTAGAAGCAGCAACAGCTTGCGCATATCCCTCCTCGAAATCGATCGATGCGGGCGATTATAGCGCGGCAGAACCGCTCCCGCCCGACAGTGCCTTCCGGCAGGGCCGGACCAGGATCGCGAATTTCACATCCCCACCCGGTTGTTCCCGGCCGGTCCGCGCTAACCTGGGAGTCGTTGCGCCCGATCGGAATATTCTCGAAGCGCCGGCGTATCCCGCGGCCGGAAGCGGCTCACTCCTGGTGCCTGCCGCTCCTGCTTTTGGCCGCGGCCCCGGCGTGGAGCGCCGCGCCGCGCGCCGTCGACGCCGCCCGATCGGTCGTGACCGTGCGCGTCGAGAAAGCCGGGATCCTGTCGTTCGTGGGGCACAATCACACCGTTGCCGCCCCGGTCGCCGGCGGGACCGTGGATCCCGACGGCCGTCAGGTGGACCTCCGTTTTCACACCGCGAGCCTGCGGGTCATCGATGAAAACGTCTCCGACAAAGACCGCGCCGAAATCCAGCAGACCATGCAGGGCCCGAGTGTGCTGGATGCGCCGAAATTTCCGGAGATCGAGTTCCGATCGTCCCTTATCGAGCCGGCCGGTGTGGGCGCATGGACCGTGGCAGGCGCGCTGACGCTCCACGGGCAGACCCGGACCGTGAGGCTGCAGGTGCGCGAGACAAACGGACATTATGTCGGCAGCTCGCGTTTCCGGCAAACGGATTTCGGGATCACGCCCGTCAAGGTTGCGGGTGGCACGATCCGGGTCAAAGACGAAATCCGCATCGAATTCGAGATTTTTCTGGTGCGCTGAGAGACCGGTTCTCCCCCTGGAATTCGGCGCAATTCGCCGCTATGCGGTATGCGCGGCGTCCGGGTGGGGAGAGCCAATCAACTGCGCAACCCGGGCGCGCAGCATAGCGCTCGAGAAGGGCTTTTGCAGCACGGAAAGAGAATGGGAGCCCAGGCGGGCCAAATCGATCAGCTCCTGTTCACTCCAGTTGGCGGTCGGGAAACCCGAAGCGAGAATCACTGGCAGGTCCGGATCCTCCGCGCGAAGCAGCAGCGCGACCTGGATTCCAGAGATGGCCGGCAGATTCACGTCGGCAATCAACAGGTCACATCCGTCGTGTTCCCGGAACCGGCGAATGGCCTGTTCCGGATTGGCGGCCTCCACAATGGCATAGCGGGAGAGCATACGGCCCACCAAGTTCATGAGCGCCGGCTCATCTTCCAAAACAAGAATCCTTTTCATGGCGCCGATCTCAATGGGAACCGGCCCCGGCCCGGCTCACCGATCGGATAGCCCCACCGGCCCGTGGTTCTTCCGCCGGAGCAGGACGGGACGCCGCCTCCCCCTGTAACCGCTGTTCGGCCTGAAACCAATCCTCTTCCGGAGAACCCTCCGGACAGCCCCGCTCCTGCCAGAGAAGATAAGCGAGCTTGGAAATTTGTTCATGGCCGGAGCGTTCCGCTGTGCCCATCGGGGAAGATAGTGCCGGATTTTGCGACGGGGAAGTGATTCGCCCGTCCGTCTTATTTCGTTGTTTTGGCATACCCAAATCCTTTCCGAATCCTCGATATCGGTGTTTGCCGTTAAATTTAGAGCCGGCCAATTCCCCCCTGAATTATATAGAGACAGCCCCCCGCGATGGAATGGACATCAATACAAATGGACCAGAGTGAGAAAGATATCCGGCAATACCCAGAGAATAACTTAAGAAATAGTATGATAAGAGTCAGATCCAGTCAAGAAGAAATCCAGCGAAATGATATCTGGCGGCGACGGGTCGGGGCGTCGCGGGGCGCCGCGCGCAAGACCGGGCTTGCTGGCCCGGACCACGCCAGGAGTACCGCGCACCAAAACCAGCCGCTCGCAGGCCTCCGCCAGCCACGTGTTCCGCGCGTCAGGTCTATAGCGAGGCTACGGCTGAGCGTGCAGTTTTGCTATGGCAATTTTACAGATATTCACCTCGGTTAGTATGAAAATCCTTCCGTGCGGCTTGGATCCCACGTATCTTCTTTATATCTGGGGGAATCGTCTACAATTGATTTCAAATAAGAAAACTCCCTTTCCGGCTCCCGCTCCCTCCTGGCCTCCGGATTGCAAGCAAGACGCCTGGAGTTGAGACGAAAAGGACGCAAGCCTACCGCCAGCCTTTCTCGCAAAGCACAGGATGGTGAGGGCGGATCCGGATTCAGGGCGGCTTCGACCGGCCGCCGGAACGGACGGTTTGCGTGAGGATGCTCCTTTGTGAAGCGGGCGGCCCGTCGGGGGGCGGGCTGCCTGCACGGGCTTATCGCGCCTCTTCCACCCCACCGATACTTCCATGGGCATACCGGCCCAATCTCTCCCGGTAGGTTCGCTGCAAGCTCTTCCGCCAACTCTCCGCCGACATCCCCTGCCGCTCGGCATCCGACCGCAAGTGCGCTTCCGCCTGCTCCACGCCCTCGAACAGGCGGCTCCCGGCCAACCGCACGAAATTGTCGTCATATTCAAACCCGAACGCCGTCATGGCGGGAAGTGCCAGGGCGTAATTGTTGGGCAGCCCCAGCTTCTCGAACGGGAATGCCGACGCCCAATCGGTGTGCCAGCCTACCCGCATGTTTTCCGGATTTACCGACACCTGGGCGTGGGTGACGCAGTTGCGGCTGCGGATTCCGTAGCGGCTGCGCAGCATCTCCGTCAGCATCGCCGCCGACCGGATCTGCGCTGGACTGACCGCCGGCTCTTCCTGGCCGGGCCGGGTTTTGGCCTCGAACGATACCCCTAAGAAACTCTCGTTCAGGTTCACATAAACGAACTCGTCGTCGGACCAGACCGAATACCCGGCATGTTCCGCCGCGTCTCCTTCGCGCACGATGCGGTACACCCTCCCAAACCGGTCCACCAGGAAGTTGTATGCGTGATGCCGGCGAACGAACTCCAGAATCGATTCTCCCACCTGCTTGAGCACCCGGTTCTGCCCCGGCTCGAACGGCGCCTGCTGGCTCTCGGTGGTATGAAAGACGATCCCGACCGGCTGAATGCGGCGGCTCTCTTCCACGACTTCCGAGCGGTCCAGGTGAAACACCCGATACGACCGCCTGTGGTTCATTATCGTGTAGCGGGTATCGATACGTAGTCCGTTGCTGTAGATCTCCCAGTCCGGCCCTTTCTCCACCTGCCACACGTCGGGAGCGCTGTCCGAGGACGGCATCGGCGGCCGGGTTTTCCGCGAATAGGAAGGCAGGGGGTCCACCCTCACCTTCGCGCGTACCAGGAAGGCCGAGGCGGTGGCGGCCACCACCAGGCCGAGCAGAATGCCGGCGCGCAGTTGCATCCGCCGATCTTTGGGATCGCGAGGCGGCGCCACCGAGCGCAGGTAGCGTAGACGGGTGATCGGGTCCCCGATCCGGTCGGCGCGCCACTCCACCCAGGATCGGGCCCCGCGCAGGGGCCGGTGTTCCCTTGACATACGCGTAGAATCCATCGGCGGAAAGCGGAATGGAATTTAGGTGTCATCCACTGGTTTTTCCGCCAACCCCTCTGTCTCATGTTTATTTCGGCCGCCGGCCCCTCGACCGTCCCGCCTTGCCGCCACAATTCGCCGTTTCCGGTGGCCATCGTTCCCGCCCTCGCTTTGACCCGGTGTTCTCCCACACACGCCCGTTTCATTGAACTTTCACCGTAGTTGCGCTGTTCCCCACAATTCGGTTATCCTGTAGAGGTTTCGCGAGAACAAGCTTTCTGCTCCTGTGCTACCACCCGTGTGAAGACGGGTCCGGCCGGGGGTGAGGCCCCGCTGTTTCAACGGTTACGCCGCCTGAACATGGGCCTGTCCGAAGCAGGCAATCCTCGCTGTTTGCGACCTTAGGTTTTTTTCCGGGGTTCGTTTGCCGGGTCCCGGTCGTTGTGGGTTGCGCCACTTTTTTAGATCGAAATCGCGAAGAGGAAATTCGTGCCAACGTTTAATCAACTTGTGCGTATGGGGCGGAAACCGCCACGGTGGAAGACTTCGAGCCCGGCCCTCAATAGCTGCCCGCAGAAGCGCGGCGTCTGCACCCGCGTGTATACTTCCACACCCAAGAAGCCGAACTCCGCTCTGCGGAAAGTCGCCCGCGTGCGCCTCACCAACGGCATTGAAGTGACCACCTACATCCCCGGCGTCGGCCACAACCTGCAAGAACACTCTATCGTGCTGATTCGCGGCGGCCGCGTCAAGGATCTGCCGGGCGTCCGCTATCACGTCATTCGCGGCGCCCTCGATACCGCCGGTGTCGCCAATCGCAAGCAGAGCCGGTCGAAGTACGGAGCCAAGCGGCCGAAGTCTTAGGAATTACTCATATGCCACGCAGAAGAAGAGCCGTTGTTCGAGAAGTCGTGCCCGACCCGGTCTACAATTCCACTCTCGTGGAGAAATTCGTGAACTCCATGATGTGGCAGGGTAAGAAAAACACCGCCCAGGGCATCTTCTACCAGGCCATGGACAAGCTGCGCGATCGTACTTCCGACGATCCGCTGAAGGCTTTCAAGAAGGCCGTCGAGAACGCCAAGCCGCTGCTCGAAGTAAAGACGCGCCGCGTGGGCGGCGCCAACTACCAGGTGCCCATCGAGGTGCCCCAGAACCGCCGCACCTCGCTCGCCATGCGTTGGATCATCACCAACGCGCGGACGCGTCCGGAAAAGGGCATGGCGGAGAAACTGGCCAATGAACTGAATGACGCCTCCAATCTTCGTGGCGGCGCGATCAAGAAACGAGACGACGTTCACCGCATGGCCGAGGCCAACAAGGCCTTCGCCCACTACCGGTGGTAAGGAATTTAGTTGCCGCAGATGAACGCCAAGAAATGCAGAGCCAACGCTCTTCTGCGCGGGAATCGGCGTTTATCAGCGGCCAAGAGGATTTTCGGGTTTTAGTTTTATGCCAAGATTGATTCCGCTCGAAAGGATGAGGAACATCGGCATCGCCGCTCATATCGATGCCGGTAAAACCACAACCACGGAGCGGATCTTGTACTATACCGGCCGCACCCATAAGCTGGGCGAAGTCCATGAAGGCACGGCCATCATGGACTGGATGGAGCAGGAGCAGGAGCGCGGAATCACCATCACCAGCGCCGCCACCACCTGCGAATGGCGCGACATCCAGATCAACATCATCGACACGCCCGGCCACGTGGACTTCACCGCCGAGGTGGAGCGCAGCCTGCGCGTGCTCGATGGCGCCGTGGCGGTGTTCGATGCCGTCGCCGGCGTCCAGCCCCAGTCGGAAACCGTGTGGCGCCAGGCCGACAAGTACTCCGTCCCGCGCATCTGCTTCATCAACAAAATGGACCGCGTGGGTGCGGACTTCTATCATTCCATCGACACCATCGTCGAGCGCCTCAAGTGCCGCCCGGTGGCCATTCAGCTCCCGGTGGGCGCCGAGGACCAGTTCAAGGGCGTGGTCGACCTGGTGGAAATGAAGGCGGTCATCTGGCGCGACGAGACGCTCGGTGCCCAGTTCGACCTAACCGAAATCCCCGAAGACCTGGTGGAAAAGGCTCGCGAGCACCGCGAGAAGATGATCGAGGCCATCTCGGAGTACGACGACCAGCTCTTCGAGAAGTTCATCCACGGGGAAGCGGTCTCCAACGACGAGATCCGCGCCGGCCTCCGCAAAGCCACCATCGCTCTCAAGATCTTCCCGGTCATCTGTGGGTCGGCCTTCAAGAACAAGGGCGTGCAGACCATGCTGGATGCCGTGGTCGACTACCTGCCCTCCCCCCTCGAAGTGCCGCCCATCGAAGGCGCCGCCATCGACGATCCCGAGAAGGTGCTGATCCGCCAGGCCTCGGACGAGGAGCCCTTCGCCGCCCTGGTTTTCAAGATCATGACCGATCCCTACGTCGGCCAGCTGGCCTTCTTCCGGGTTTACTCGGGCGCGCTGAAATCGGGCGATTCGGTCTACAACGTAGCCAAGGGCCGCAAGGAGCGCATCGGACGCCTGCTGCGCATGCACGCCAATAAACGCGAAGAGATCCAGGAGATCTTCGCCGGCGATATCTGCGCCGCCGTCGGTCTCCGCACGGTGGCCACCGGCGACACCATCTGCGACGACGACCACCCCATCGTGCTGGAGTCCATCGATTTTCCCACTCCGGTGATCCAGCTTGCCGTCGAGCCGAAGACCAAGGCCGACCAGGAGAAGCTGGGCATGGCCATCCAGAAGCTGGCCCAGGAAGACCCCACCTTCCGCGTCAACACCGACCCGGAAACCGGCCAGACCATTCTGTCCGGCATGGGCGAGTTGCACCTGGAGATCATCGTCGACCGCATGATGCGCGAGTTCGGCGTGGGCGCCAATGTCGGCAAGCCCCAGGTAGCCTATCGCGAGACCATCCGCAGGAACGCCGAAGCCGAGGGCCGGCACATCAAGCAGACCGGCGGCCACGGGCAGTACGGTCACGTCAAGATTCGCGTCGAACCCCTCCCCACGGGCACGGGCTTCGAGTTTGTCAACGAGATCACCGGCGGCCGGGTGCCGAAAGAGTATATCAATCCCACCGAGGTGGGCATTAAGGAGGCCCTCGAGGGCGGCATTCTGGCCGGCTACCCCATGTCCGATCTCAAGGTCACACTGTACGACGGCAGCTATCACGACGTGGATTCTTCGGAAATGGCCTTCAAGGTTGCTGGTTCGCTGGCGATCAAAGAGGCCGCCCGGAAGGCCAAGCCCGCACTTCTCGAACCCATCATGGCCGTCGAGGTCGTGGTTCCCGAGCAGTACATGGGCGATGTCATCGGCGATCTGAATTCCCGGCGCGGCCGAATCGAGGGCATGCAGTTGCGCGGCACCACTCAGATCATCAAGAGCATGGTGCCGCTCTCGGAAATGTTCGGCTACGCGACCGAGTTGCGCTCGCGCACGCAGGGCCGCGGCAGTTTCACCATGCACTTCGGCAGGTACGAAGAGGTGCCCGGCGGGCTGGCCGAGGAGATCGTAAACAAGGTCCAGGGCAAGTTAACGAGATAAGGAGATTATTTCTCTTATGGCGAAGGAAAAGTTCGACCGCAGCAAGCCGCACGTGAATATCGGGACGATCGGCCACATCGATCACGGCAAGACCACCCTGACGGCGGCCATCACCAAGGTGCTGGCGAAGCACAATCCCAAAGTCAAGTTCCGGAGCTTCGATTCCATCGATAACGCCCCGGAAGAAAAGGCCCGCGGTATCACCATCGCGGTCGCGCACGTGGAATACGAAACCGCCAAGCGGCACTACGCCCATGTGGATTGCCCCGGCCACGCCGACTACATCAAGAATATGATCACCGGCGCGGCGCAGATGGATGGCGCCATCGTGGTGGTGGCCGCCACCGACGGCCCCATGCCCCAGACCCGCGAGCACATCCTGCTGGCGCGGCAGGTGGGCGTGCCCTACATCATCGTGGCCATGAACAAGGTGGACATGGTGGACGATCCCGAACTGCTCGACCTGGTGGAGCTGGAAGTGCGCGAGCTGCTGAAGACCTATCAGTTCCCGGGCGACGACCTGCCGGTGGTGCGCGTGTCGGCGCTGGGCGCGCTCAACGGCGAGCCGGAGTGGGAGAAGGGCATCGACGAGCTGATGGAAGCGGTGGACAGCTACATCCCGCTGCCGCAGCGCGACATTGAAAAGCCGTTCCTGATGCCGATCGAAGATATCTTCTCGATCCAGGGGCGCGGCACGGTGGTGACCGGGCGCATCGAGCGGGGGGTGTGCAAAGTCGGCGAGGAAATGGAGATTGTGGGATTCCGGCCCACCCGCAAGACGGTCGTCACGGGCGTGGAAATGTTCAAGAAGCTGCTGGACCGCGGCGAGGCCGGCGACAATGTCGGACTGCTGCTGCGCGGCGTGGAAAAAGACGAAGTGGAGCGCGGGCAGGTCATCGCCAAGCCGGGCTCGATTACGCCCCACACCACGTTTTCCGGATCGGTGTACGTGTTGAGCAAGGAAGAGGGCGGGCGGCACACGCCGTTCTTCAAGGGCTACCGGCCGCAGTTCTACTTCCGCACCACCGATGTGACCGGCGTGGCGGAGCTGCCCGAAGGGACGGAAATGGTGATGCCGGGTGACAACGTCAACCTCAAAGTGGAGCTGATCACTCCGGTGGCCATGGACAAAGGGCTGCGCTTCGCGATCCGCGAAGGCGGCCGCACGGTCGGCGCCGGCACCGTTACGGAAATTTATAAGTAGGCACATCATGGCGCTGAGAGAACGCATTCGCATTCGGCTGAAGGCATACGACCACCGCGTGCTCGACCAGTCGACCACCGAGATCGTGGACACGGCGAAAAGGACTGGCGCCACCGTGGCCGGTCCGATTCCCCTGCCCACCTCGCGCAGTATCACGACGGTTTTGCGCTCCCCCCACGTCGATAAAAAGTCGCGGGAGCAGTTTGAAATCCGGACGCACAAGCGTCTTCTGGACATCCTCGAACCGACCCAGCAGACGGTCGACGCCCTCATGAAGCTGGACCTTCCGGCGGGCGTGGATGTGGAGATCAAGGCGTTCGGCAAATGAGAACTCGCCACGGAGCCGCAGGGAACGCGAAGAGGCGCGGAACGGAATCAGAAGCCTCCGCGAAGGTTTGGCGCTCCCGGCGGCTTTGCGGTGAACGAAGGATTGAACGATGAGCCCAGGAATCCTTGGCAAGAAAATCGGTATGTCGCAGGTGTTCCGGCCGGACGGTCAAGCCGTCCCGGTCACGCTGCTGAAGACGGGCCCGTGTATGGTGGTGCAGCGCAAAACGCCCGCCAACGACGGCTACGATGCGGCGCAACTCGGCTTGGTCGAATTCATCAAGCCGAAGCGCATCAATAAGCCGGCCACGGGCCACTTGAAGAAAGCCGGAGCCGAAGGGGTCCGCTACCTGCGCGAGTTCCCGCTGGGCGCGGGCGAAGACGATCTCAAAGCCGGTGATAAAGTGCTGGTGGACCAGTTCAAGCCCAGGGACAAGGTGGATGTCATCGGCATCAGCAAGGGCCGGGGCTTCGCCGGGCTCGTGAAACGCCACCATTTCGGCGGCGGCGCCAGCACCCACGGTTCCATGTTTCACCGCGCTCCCGGTTCCATCGGCGCCTCCAGTTTCCCCTCGCGGGTGCTTCCCGGCATGCGCATGGCGGGACACATGGGCCATGCCCGGGTCACGGTCCGCAACCTCGAAGTCATCGAAGTGGATACCGAGGATAACGTGCTGATCGTGAAGGGCGCGGTCCCGGGCCCCAACGGCGGGTATGTGGTCGTCCGGAGGTCGAAGAGGTAACGCCCATGCCGACACTGGATGTAGTCGATTTGCAGAATCAGAAGGTCGGACAGGTGGACCTGGCCGACGACGTCTTTGGCGCCGAGGTCAACCAAGCGCTGCTTTACGAAGCCGTTCGCCAGTACCTGGCCGGTCAGCGCGCCGGCACCCACAAGACCAAGGTACGCAGCGAGGTCGCCGGCTCCGGCAAGAAACTCTGGAAGCAGAAGGGCACCGGCCGCGCCCGCGTGGGCTCGGTCCGCTCCCCGCTGTGGCGCCACGGCGGCACGGTGCATGGTCCGGTGCCGCGCGATTACAGCTACAAGCTGCCCCGCAAAATGATCGTCGGCGCGCTGCGCTCCGCCCTCTCCGCCAAGGTTCGCGATGGCGAGTTGAAAGTCATCCAGGCCTTCAACCTCGCCGACCACAAGACCAGGAACGCGATGAACGCCCTGGCCGCGCTCGAGGCCGGCAAAACCGTGCTGGTGGTGGACAACGGCGAGAATCGCAACCTCACGCTCGGCATCCGCAACCTCAAGGGCGTCACCCTGATGCCCACGCGCGACGTGAATCCCTATCACCTGCTGGGGCACAAGAGCGTGCTGATTTCCGAGTCGGCGGCGCGCAAGTTTTCGGAGGCACTCGCAAAATGACCCTCAATCAGGTACTTCGCCGTCCGCTGGTCACCGAGAAGGGCGTGGAGAAGAAAGATAACGAGCGCACCATGTGCTTTGAAGTAGCGCTCAACGCCAATAAAACCCAGGTCAAGGCAGCGGTCGAAAAGTTCTTCAAAGTGAAGGTTGCCGAAGTGCGCACGGCCACGTTCGACGGCAAACTGCGCCGCCGCGGCCGTTTTTCCGGCTATCGCCCCGACTGGAAGAAGGCATACGTGAAACTGAAATCCGGGCAGAAAGTGCCCGAGTTCGCGGAGATCTAGTCATGCCGATCAAAACCTATCGCCCCGTCACTCCCACCCGGCGCTTTCAGACCGTTACCACCCGCCGCGATATCACCCGGCAGACACCCGAAAAGTCGCTGGTCGAGCCCAAGCAGCGCTCGGGCGGCCGCAACAGTATCGGCCGCGTCACCTCCCGGTTCATCGGCGGCGGCGCCAAGAAGGCGTACCGCGTGGTGGACTTCAAGCGCGACAAGGCCGGCATTCCCGCCACCGTCGCTTCCATCGAATACGACCCCAACCGCTCCGCCCGCATCGCTCTGCTGAACTACGCCGATGGCGAAAAGCGCTACATCATCCAGCCCGAAGGCCTCAAGATCGGGCAGAAGGTCATGTCCGGTCCCGGCGCCGACATCCTGGTGGGCAATGCCCTGCCCCTGAAGAATATGCCCGCCGGCACCATCGTCCACAATATCGAGCTCAAACCGGGCAAGGGCGCGCAGATGGCGCGGTCGGCCGGTTCGCAGGCGCAGTTGATCTCCAAGGAAGGCGGCACGGCCCTGCTCAAGCTTCCCTCGGCCGAGGTGCGCCGCGTGCCCCTCGACTGCATGGCCACTGTCGGCCAGGTGGGCAACGTCGACCACGAAAATGTGTCGCTCGGTAAGGCCGGCCGCACCCGCTGGCTGGGCAAACGCCCCCACAACCGCGGCGTGAGCATGAATCCGGTGGACCATCCCCATGGCGGCGGCGAAGGCAAGACCTCTGGCGGTCGTCATCCCGTCACCCCGTGGGGCCAACCCACCCGCGGCTTCAAAACGCGCAACAACAAGCGCACCGACAAGTGGATCGTCACGCGCAAGAGCAAGAAGAGGTAAACCAATGGGCAGATCCGTCAAGAAAGGACCGTTTACCGATGCACACCTGGAAGCCAAGCTGCTCGTCCTGAGCGCCGCCAACGAGAAGAAGGTGGTGCGCACCTGGTCGCGCCGCTCCACCATCCTACCGGAGTTCGTGGGCCACACCGTGGCGGTGCACAACGGCAAGAAATTCATCCCGGTCTACGTCACCGAAAACATGGTAGGCCACAAATTTGGCGAGTTTTCGCCGACGCGCACCTTCCGCGGTCACTCGGTGAAGGCGGCCACGGAGAAATCGGCCAAGCCGGCGTAAGAGGAAACCATGGCAGACGAAACCCCCAAACCAGTGAAAGCCGAAGCCCGGTACATCCGGATTTCGCCGCAGAAGGCGCGTTTGGTCGTCGACCTTATCCGCGGCAAGCAGGCCGGCGCCGCGCTCACCACCCTGCGGACCACCAACAAGCGCATCGCGCCCACCGTGGAAAAGGTGCTGCAATCGGCCATCGCCAACGCCACGCATCGCAACGAGGATGTGGATGTGGACCGCCTGTACGTCTCGGCCGCCTACGTCAATGAAGGTCCCCGCATGAAGCGCGTCCGCCCGGCGCCCATGGGCCGCGCCTACCGCTATCAGCGGCGCCTGGCACACATCGTGATCAAGGTTACGGAGAAGGGAAGCTAGATGGGACAGAAAGTTCATCCGTACGGGTTCCGGCTGGGATTCAACAAGCCGTGGCGCTCGCGCTGGTTCGCCAAGCAGGGCTATGCCAAGCTGTTGCAGGAGGATCTCGAGCTGAAGGAGGCCCTCCGCGCCCGCCTCAAGTCGGCCGGCGTCAGCTCCATCGAAGTCGATCGTCCCGGCAATAAGCTGCGCGTCACCATCCGCACCTCGCGCCCGGGCATCATCATCGGCCGCAAGGGCGCCGAAATCGAAAAGCTCAAGCAGGACATGGCGCGCAAGACCAAGCGCGAAGTCTTCATCGATATCCAGGAAGTGCACAAGCCCGAACTCGATGCCCAGTTGGTCTCCGAGTCCATCGGGTTGCAGCTGGAAAAACGCGTCGCCTTCCGCCGCGCCATGCGCAAGGCCGTCGATTCGGCGCTGCGCTTCGGCTGCAAAGGCATCAAGGTGCGCGTCTCCGGCCGCCTCAACGGTGCCGAAATCGCGCGCAGCGAGTGGTACCTGCAAGGCCAGCTTCCGCTGCACACCCTGCGCGCCGATATCGACTACGGTTTTTCCGAGGCCCACACCACCTACGGCGTCATCGGCATCAAGACCTGGCTCTACAAAGGCGAGATTCTCGACCTCACCAAGCGCCGCGGCGGCCTGCTCCCCGAGCCGGAGCCGCGCCGCGACCGCGGGGAGCGCCGCGACCGGGGCGACCGCCGCGGCCGTGACCGCGACCGGGACCGCGACCGTGGCGAGCATCGCCCGCCTGTCGCCGGCCCATCGCCGGTGGCCGAGCCCGCCGGTCCCGCCACACAGACCCCGCCGCCCGATTTGCCGCGCCCGGCACAGCGTCCCGCCACGCCCATCCTGCCGCCGCTCATGTCGCCGCAGCAGCCTTCCTGGAAGCAGGAAGCCCGCCAGGAGCAGCCGGCCCCGGCGCCCGAAACCAAGCCGGACGATTCCGGCGAGAAGCAGTAACTGAGGAGATATCGCCATGATGATGCCAAAGAAGGTCAAATTCCGGAAGCAGCAGCGCGGGCGCATGGCCGGCAAGGCCTGGCGCGGCTCCGCCATCTCCTTCGGCGAATACGGCCTGAAGGCCATGGAGTGCGGCTGGGTCACCGACCGCCAGATCGAAGCCGCCCGTGTCGCCATGACCCGCTCCATCAAACGCGGCGGAAAAGTCTGGATCCGCCTCTTCCCCGACAAGCCCATTACCAAGAAGCCCGCCGAAACCCGTATGGGTAAGGGCAAGGGTGCCCCCGAACAGTGGGTCGCCGTGATCCGGCCCGGCAAGATTCTGTTCGAAATGGAAGGCGTGGACCAGGCCACCGCCAATGCCGCCATGCGGCTCGCGGCCCACAAGCTGGCCATTCGCACCAAGTTCATCACCCGCGAAAACGCGGTGGAGTAAGGAAATGAAAGCGCAGAAAGTTCGCGATCTCGATCTCAAGGAGTTGGATCACCAGTTGCGGGAAATGGACGAACAGTTGTTTCGTCTTCACTTTCAGATGTCTTTGGGACAGATGGACGGGCTGAAGAAGGTGCGCGCCATGAAGAAGGACCGCGCCCGCATCTACACTGTCCTGCGCGAGCGGGAGTTGGCGGAGAAGAAATAGTATGGCCGAAACGCAGACGCAGGGAACCAAGAACGAAAAGGTCGGCCAGGTGGTCTCGACCGGCATGAAGAAGACCATCGTGGTCGAAGTGAGCCGCCGCGTGCCGCATCCGCTCTATAAGCGCATCATCGGCAAGCGCAAAAAGTTCTACGCGCACGACGAGGAAAGCACGGCGCGAATGGGTGACGTGGTGCGCATCATCGAGTGCCGCCCGTTGAGCAAGACCAAACGGTGGCGCCTGGCGGAAGTCATCCGCCGTGCCGCCCAGGTGGGCGCCCAGCCCGCGGATCTGGACGTGAAGGCGTGATCGGTCCGTTCCCTCCCCGCCGCCTGCCGCCAACCCGCGCCCGATCCGGGGCGGGCGTTACCGGGATGCGAGCGGATGGGAGCGGTCATCGGAGCTAATTATGATTGGAATGCGAACAATTCTCGAGGTGGCCGATAACTCCGGCGCGCGCAGGCTCTCCTGCATTCTGCCGCGCGGCGGCGACCTCGGCCTCCGCGCCGGACTGGGCGATGTCATCACCGCCAGCGTCAAAGAGGCGGCGCCCGATTCGGCGATCAAGAAAGGCAAGGTGGTGCGCTGCGTGATCGTTCGCATGCGCAAAGAGACGCGGCGCAAGGATGGCACCTACATCCGCTTCGATTCCAACGCCGCGGTCTTGATTAACGACGTCGGCGAACCGGTCGGCACGCGCGTGTTCGGTCCGGTCGCCAGGGAACTGCGCGACAAGAAGTTTATGAAAATCGTCTCGCTGGCCCCCGAGGTAATCTGATGGCATCCGGACAAAAGAAACTGGCCCCCACCTTTCGCATCGATTTGAAAAAGGAAGACACCGTCAAGGTCATCACCGGCCGCGACAAGGGTAAGACCGGGCGCGTTCTGGGCGTGAATCCCGATACCGGGAAGATTTTGGTCGAGCACGTCATGATGATCAAGCGCCACACCCGCCCCAACCCCGCCAAACAGATCAAGGGCGGAATCGCCGAGCGCGAAAGCCCCATCGCCGCCTCCAACGTCCTGATCGTCTGCCCGGGCTGCAACAAGGCCGTGCGCATCGCACATCACGTCGAGACCGTGGCCGGCAAGGCGCGGCGATCGCGGGTGTGCCGCAAATGCGGCCAGACGCTGGACAGGAAGTGAGGATTCCATGGCTGCACGTTTGAGAGAGCACTATCAGAAGAAGGTCGTCCCCTCGCTGACCAAGGAGTTCGGCTATGCCAACCCCATGGCCGTCCCCCGGATCGAGAAGATCTCGATCAACATCGGCCTGGGCGAAGCCACCCAGAACGCCAAGCTCATGGATGGCGCCGTCAACGAACTGGGCCAGATCGTGGGCCAGAAGCCGGTCATCACCAAGGCCACCAAGTCCATCGCCGCCTTCAAGCTGCGCGAGGGCATGGCCATCGGCTGCATGGTGACCCTGCGCGGCGACCGCATGTTCGAGTTTTTCGACCGCCTGGTGAACGTGGCGCTGCCGCGCGTCCGCGACTTCCGCGGTGTTTCGACCAAATCGTTCGACGGCCGCGGCAATTATACCCTGGGCGTCAAAGATCAATTGATTTTCCCGGAGATCGATTACGCCAAGGTGGAAAAGACCAAGGGAATGAACATTTCCATCACCACCACGGCCCGCACCGACGCGGAAGGCCTGGCGCTGCTGCGCCACATGGGCATGCCCTTCCGTCAATAGGAGAAGAGAACCAGAACCATGGCCACCACCGCGAAGATCGCCAAAGACATCAAGCTGGACAAGATCCGGCGCGCATCCCACTTGGCCAAGGCTGAGAAGAAGCCCGGAATCGCCAAGCTGCCGACCCGCCACCGCAACCGCTGCTGGCGCTGCGGCCGGCCGCGCGGCTTTCTGCGCAAGTTCGGCGTTTGCCGCCTCTGCTTCCGCCAGCTCGCCCTCAACGGCGAGATTCCCGGCGTGACCAAGGCGAGCTGGTAGGAGAAAGGATGCCAGGGCTCATGCCATCGCTTGCGGCGCAGGTGTTCGTGCCTGCCGCGTCGGCGCTCCCGCCGATGTCCGGCCGCGGCATGTGCCGGCAGGGCAGGCACGCCTGCCTGTGCCGTACGGGCCCACGGAAGTAGGAGAATTATGACGAGCGATCCCATTGCCGACATGCTGACTCGCGTGCGCAACGCGATCCGCGCGCGCCACCCCAAGGTGGACGTGCCGGCTTCCAAGCTGAAGACGGAAATCGCGCGCATCCTCAAGGAAGAGGGCTACATCGCCAACTTCAAAGTCGCCGAGGAAGGCGTCAAGAAGACCATCAAGATCTACCTCAAGTATTCCGCCGCCAACGCGCCCGTCATTTCCGCCATCGAGCGCGTCTCGCGGCCCGGATGCCGGGTCTACGTCGGCCAGACCGACATCCCCCGGGTGCTCGGCGGCCTCGGCATCAACATTTTGACCACCGCGCGCGGCGTCATGACCGGGCGCGACGCGCACAAGGAGCACGTGGGCGGGGAGATTCTCTGCCGCGTGTGGTAGAGGTTTGGAGCTATGTCGAGAATTGGTAAAAAGCCGATCCCGTTGCCGGGCGGCGTCAAGGTGCAGATCGGCGAACGACTGGAAGTGACCGGCCCCAAGGGCAAGCTCTCCGTGCCCATCCCGGCCGGCATCCAAGTGGTGCAGGTGGACGGCAGGCTGGAGGTCCGCCGCGACTCCGATGAGCAAGCCGCGCTGCACGGCCTCACCCGCGCCCTGGCCGCCAATGCCGTGCAGGGCGTTTCCGCCGGCTTCACCCGTGAACTGGATATCGTCGGCATCGGCTACCGCGCCGATGTCAAGGGCAAGGTGGCGACCTTCACCCTGGGGTACTCGCATCCCATCGAGTTCCTGCTGCCCGACGGTGTGGACCTGCGCATCGACAAGCAGACCCACCTGGTGCTGAGCGGGCACGACCGCCAGCTTTTGGGTCAGACTGCGGCCAACATTCGCGCGCTGCGCAAACCCGACCCGTACAAGAACAAGGGCGTCCGCTATACCGGTGAAGCCCTGCGCAAGAAGGTCGGCAAGACCGGGGCAGGTGGCAAATGATTCGTAAACCGGAAAAGAAGGAAATCCGCAGCCGCATTCACAGGCGCATCCGGCGCAAGCTCGCCGGCACTGCCGAGCGCCCCCGCCTGGCGGTGTTCCGCAGCGTGGCCCACATCTATGCCCAGGTCATCGACGATGCCGCCGGCCGGACCCTGGTATCGGCCTCGTCGATCGACAAGGGCGCCCGCACCAACGGCGGCAATATCGCTGCCGCCCAATCGATCGGCAAGCTCGTGGCGGAGCGGGCCAAAGAGAAAGGCATCACCAGGGTCGTGTTCGACCGCGGCGGCTATCAATACCACGGCCGCGTCAAGGCCCTGGCCGATGCCGCCCGCACCGCGGGACTGGAGTTCTAATGGCAATCGCAGCAAAACGAATCGATCCGGGTTCGCTCAACCTCAAAGAGCAGGTGGTTTCCATCAACCGCGTCACCAAGGTGGTCAAGGGCGGCAAGAACCTCAGCTTTTCGGCCCTGGTCGTCATCGGCGACCCGTCCGCCAAGGTGGTCGGGTATGGCGTCGGCAAAGCCAAGGAAGTCCCGTCGGCCATCCGCAAGGGCATCGAGGCCGCTAAGAAGAACCTGCGGCGGATCCACGTGCTCGAGACCACCATTCCGCACCAGGTGCTGGGCGTGTTTGCCAGCTCGCAGGTGCTGCTGAAGCCCGCCCCCGCAGGCACCGGCGTGATTGCCGGCGGCGCGGTCCGCGCGGTGATTTCGGCCTGCGGTGTTCCCAACGTGCTCACCAAGTCCATTGGCCGTCGCAATCCCCACAACGTAGTCAAAGCCACCATCGTGGCCCTGGAATCGCTGCGCGACAAGAACGCCGTGGCCGAAATGCGCGGCCTGGCAGTGGAGAAACTCTGATGGCCGACACGATCAAAATTAAGCTGGTGCGCAGCCCCATCTGCACCCCCGAGAAACACAAACGGGTGGTCAAAGGGCTCGGTCTGCGCAAGCTCAACCAGGTGGTGGAGCGCCCCGATACTCCCGTGTTCCGCGGCATGGTCCAGAAGGTCCCGCACCTTCTCCGGATCCTCCCCACCGAGTGAGCGAACCCAATAGGAGAAGGCAAAGGACATGAACCTTAGCGGATTGAAACCCCCCGCCGGACAGAAAAAGGACCGCAAGCGCATCGGCCGCGGGATGGGTTCCGGCCACGGCAAAACCTCCACCCGCGGCCACAAAGGCCAGCGCGCCGGCACCGGCTTCAGCCTCATGCGCGGTTTCGAGGGCGGCCAGATGCCCCTCCACCGCCGCCTGCCCAAGCGCGGTTTCACCAATATCTTCAAAAAGCAGTTCGCCATCGTCAACCTGAGCCGCCTGGAAAAGCTCGAGGGCGACTCCTTCAATCCCGACCGTCTCATCGAGCTGGGCGTCATCAAGAAGCTGGGTGAAGGGCTCAAGGTTCTCGGCACCGGCCAGTTGACGCGCAAAATTACGGTGGAAGCCCACCAGTTCTCCAAGTCCGCCTTGGACAAAATTCAAAAGGCCGGAGGCACGGCACAGGTGATCGGCGCTTGACCGCACCAGGCGTTGGGAATCCGAGGGTAGTATGAACAGGTTTTTGGAAGCGTTCGCGAACATGTTTCGCGTCCCCGACCTCCGCAAGCGGCTCCTGTTTACATTGGGCCTGCTGGCGGTGTATCGTCTCGGGAGTCAGATCCCCACACCCGGAATCAATACTCTGCGGTGGGAGGAGTTCTTCGCGTCACAAGCGGGATCGATCTTCGGCTTTTTCGATCTCTTCGCCGGCGGCAACATCCGGCGGCTGACGATTTTCGCCCTGGGCATCATGCCGTACATCACGGCGTCGATCATCCTCCAGTTGTTGACGGTGGTCGTGCCCACGCTCGAAAAGCTCCAGAAGGAAGGCGAGTTGGGCCGGCGCAAAATCACCCAGTGGACGCGCTACCTGACCATCATCCTGTCCGTTCTGCAGTCGATCGGCATCGCTTCGGGACTCATGTCCATGCAGCAGGGCATCGTCATCAACCCCGGCTTCGGGTTCATCCTGCTCACCGTGCTCTCGCTCACCACCGGTTCGGCGTTCATCATGTGGCTGGGCGAGCAGATCTCCGAGCGCGGGGTGGGCAACGGCATGTCGCTGATCATCTTCACCGGCATCGTGGTGGGCCTGCCCAACGCCATGGGCAACCTCTACGACCATGTCTTCAAGATCCATGACTGGAGCCCCCTCACCCTGCTGATGCTGCTGGTCATGATGATCGCCGTAGTGGCGTTCATCGTCCTGGTGGAGCGCGGCGAACGGCGCATCCCCGTGCAGTACGCCAAGCGTGTAGTGGGTCGGCGGGTGATGGGTGGTCAGTCCACCCACATGCCGCTCAAAGTCAATGCCGGCGGCGTCATCCCGGTGATCTTCGCCTCGTCGCTGCTGGCCTTCCCGCAGCAGCTCGCCATCATGAGCTGGGTGAAGAACATCAACTGGCTGTCCAATACCCTGCGGGCCATCCAGCACGGCGAGCCGCTCTATTACGTGCTCTTCGTAGCCGGGATTATCTTCTTCTGCTTCTTCTACGTCTCCATCATTTTCAACCCCAACGAAGCCGCCGATAACATGCGCAAGTACGGCGGGTTCATACCCGGCATCCGTCCGGGACGCAACACCGCCGAGTACATGAACACCATCCTCACCAAGATCACCGTGGTGGGGGGCCTGTACCTTTCGATCCTCTGCCTCATCCCCGACATCATGATTTCCGGCATCAAGCTCCAGCACCTGCCGCTGGTCGGGTTGTGGGTGGACCGCGTGTTCCCGCGCTTCCTGCTGGACGGTCTGGGGGTCAACTTCTACTTCGGTGGAACCTCGCTGCTGATCGTGGTGGGCGTCGCCATGGACACCGTCAACCAGATCGAAGCGCAGCTTATCATGCGCCACTATGAAGGGTTCACTCCGCGGTCGGGACGCATCCGTGGCCGCCGGAGCACGTTCTAAGCCATGTTGCTGCCCACCCGTGGCGCAGACACCCGGGTCTGCCGGGCCGAAACGGCTTCCGGCGCGTCCGGCCGGTCCGCCGCTCCGGCCGGCCCACGGCGTTCGCCGGCAGCCAACCGTCGAGAGGAGTTTCGTGGGCGCAGGCCGGAGTGTCTGCGGCACGGTTTCGGTACACGCCCGTGAGAGCCATCGTCCTGTTCGGTTCGCCCGGTTCCGGCAAAGGCACCCAGGCCAAACTGCTCAGCCAGTGCCTGGGGGTGCCTCACGTCTCCACCGGCGACATGCTGCGGGAGCGGCTGCGCGCCGGCGTCAACCTGGGAGCCTCGGTGGCTGCGACCATGCATTCGGGCGCCCTGGTTTCCGACCAGTTGGTCAATTTCATGGTCGAAGAGCGCCTCAGCCGGCCCGATTCGGATCAGGGGTTTATTCTCGACGGGTACCCGCGCACGGTGGCCCAGGCCGAGCACATGTTCCGCTGGTTCGACCTGCGCCAAATCCATGCATTGATGATTCACCTCGCCATCGATTACAATATTATTATCAGCCGTTTGACCGGACGCCGGCAGTGTCCGCGCTGTGGAACCCTGTATAACCTGGCCTTCCAGCCCCCGCGGGAGGATATGCTGTGCGATCTCGATGGCGAAAAGTTGATCGTTCGGGAGGATGACCGCGAGTCCGTAATTCGCGAACGGTTGGAGGCTTACGAGCGGCAGACGCGCCCCGTGCTCGACTTTTGCCGGGAAGCGGGCCGCCGGTTGATCGAGGTGGACGCCGGTAACGATCCGCCCGATCGGGTGTTTCAGAAGATTTGCCAGGCCATGGAGGCGGATGATCGTACGCAAAACCGCCGCTGAACTGGAAAAGATGCGACGCAGCGGCCTGCTCGTGTGGCAGATCCTGCAGAGCCTGAAGGAGATGGCGGTCGTGGGCGCGACCACGATGGACCTCGAGGTCGCCGCCGAGAAGATGATGAACGATGCCGGCGCACGCCCCGCCTTTAAGGGCTATTATGTGCCGGCCGCGGGCGAGGCTTACAAGTTCGTGTTGTGTACTTCGGTCAACCAGGAGATCGTCCATGGCATGCCCAGCATCCGCCGGGTGCTGAAGTCGGGCGATATCGTCTCGATCGATACCGGGGTGAAACTGGACGGCTACTATGGCGATTCGGCCATCACCGTCCCCATCGGCGAAATCGGCGAGGCGACCCGGCGGCTTTTGGAGGTCACCCGGGAGTCCCTCGAACTGGCCATCGATCGGGTGCGGAATGGCAACCGCCTGTTTGACGTGTGCGGTACCGTGGAAGAGCACGTCAAGTCCAACGGATTTTCGGTCGTGAGGGAGTATGTGGGTCACGGCATCGGCACCCAGCTCCATGAAGAGCCGCAGGTTCCCAACTATGTCGACCGCAAGAACGAGAATCCCCGGCTCAAGCCGGGCATGGTTTTGGCCGTAGAGCCCATGGTGAACGCCGGGCGGCCGGAAGCGGTGGTGCTCAAGGACCGCTGGACCGCCGTCACCCGCGATGGCTCCAATTCGGCGCACTTCGAGCACTGCATCGCGGTGACGGAGAATGGACCGTGGGTGCTCACAAGGCCGTAGGGGCGATCCTGGAAGAGCGTCCCAGTGCGATCTATTCGGTCCGGCTCACCACCGGGCAGCAGGTTCTGGCCCATCTGGTGGGCACGGTGAAACGGAATTTCGTCCGGTTGGTTCCGGGCGACCGGGTCGAGGTGGAATTAACTCCCCACGACCCCTCGCGTGGCAGGATCACGCGCAAGATAACAGAACCGCGACCGTGAGGGAGCGGAAGGAGCCCGGGCGTGCCCGGCCCTTTGAGGACATCATGAAAGTTCGCGCGTCGGTGAAGAAAATCTGCGACAAATGCAAGGTGATCCATCGGGAAGGTGTAGTCCGGGTCATCTGCGTCAATCCCAAACATAAACAGAGACAGGGGTAAGCTTATGGCACGTATCGCCGGTGTGGATCTGCCGCCCGCCAAGAGAGCCGAAATCGGGCTGACTTACATCTACGGCGTCGGCCGTACCCGCTCGAAATCGCTTCTCCATCGGGCCGGTATCGAATTCGACAAGAAGATTCGCGACTTGACCGAAGACGAGGTCAATCGCGTCCGCCAGATCCTGGAAGAGGAGGGCGCCGTCGAAGGCGACCTTCGCAAGGAAATCTCGATGAATATCAAACGTCACATCGAGATGGGCTCCTACCGTGGCCTGCGCCACCGCCGCGGGCTGCCGGTCCGCGGCCAGCGCACCCATACCAACGCCCGCACCCGCAAGGGCCCGCGCCGCGGCACGGTGGCTAACAAGAAGAAGGCGTCCTCAAAGACATAAGTATGGCGAAAGCACCAGCTAAAGCAGGCAAAAAGAAGAGCTTCAAGAAGAAAGAGAAGCGCGTCGTCCACTCCGGTATCGTGCACATCCAGGCGACCTTCAACAACACCATCGTCACCATCGCCGATCAGGAAGGCAACACCCTCGCCTGGTCGAGCGCCGGTTCGCTGGGCTTCCGCGGGTCCCGCAAAGGCACCCCGTTTGCCGCCCAGCAGGCCGCGCTTACCGCCGCCAACAAGGCCGGGGAGAGCGGCTTGCGGACGGTCGAAGTGCGGGTCAGCGGCCCCGGCTCGGGTCGCGAATCGGCGGTGCGCGCGCTGTCCACCGCGGGCATCGAAGTCCGCGCCATCCGCGACGTCACCCCCATACCGCACAACGGCTGCCGTCCGCCGAAGAAGCGCAGAGTCTGACCCGCCCGGCCGGCGGCCGTGGCCCGGCAAGACCGGCCGCGGCTAACCGGCCAGAGCGGTCGTAGCAAGCGGGACGAAGGCCTGCCACTGGCCGTAAACCGCACCTGAAGGAAAGGTAAGGAGAGAGAAACTTGGCAAGATACATCGGCCCGGTTTGCCGGCAGTGCCGGCGCGAGGGCATGAAGCTTTATCTCAAAGGCGAGCGCTGCCACAGTGAAAAGTGCGCCATCGAGCGCCGCAATTTCATCCCCGGACAGCACGGCAAGGATCGCAAACCCAAGATCGTGGGTTACGGGCTCCAGCTTCGCGAGAAGCAGAAGGTGCGCCGCATCTACGGCGTGCTCGAGCGCCAGTTCCGCAGTACCTACGAGAAGGCCGCCCATACCAAGGGCATCACCGGCGAGAACCTCATGTCCAGCCTCGAGCGCCGCCTCGACAGCGTCATCTACCGCATGGGATTCGGCACCAGCCGCGCTCAGTCGCGCCAGGTGGTCCGCCACGGCCATATCGAAATCAACGGCCGCAAATGCGACATCCCCTCGGCCCTGGTCAAAGTCGGCGACCTGGTCGCCGTTCGCGAGAGCAGCCGCAACAATCCCACCATTCTCGCCGCCCGCGACGCCACCGCCCACGCCCCCGCCCCCAACTGGATCGACGTGGATCGCGAAGCTTTGAAGGGTCGCGTCACCAGCCTGCCCCAACGCAGTGAATTGGTGCAGATTCAACTCAACGAGCAGCTCATCGTGGAGCTTTACTCGAAGTAAGAAACGGGCGGCCGCGAGCCTGCCCCTGATTGAGGAAAGTTATGTTCAAGGGCTTCCAAAAACCCAAACGACTGGTCGCCAATACCGAAACTCTTACCGAGCGGTATGGCATGTTCACTGCGCAGCCGTTCCAGCGCGGATTCGGCACCACCATCGGCAACAGCCTGCGCCGCGTGCTGTTGAGCTCCATTGAAGGCGCGGCCATCACCGCCGTGCGCATCGAAGGCGTCGAACACGAATTCAGCCCCATCCCGGGCGTGGTCGAAGACGCCACCGATATTATCCTGAACCTCAAACAGATCCCCTTCAAGATCATGGGCGAGGGCATCAAAACCGTGCGCCTCAATGTGGAACAGCCGGGCGATGTCCGCAGCGGTCAGATCGAAACCGATGCCGACGTCGAAGTGCTCGACCGCGACGTGCACATCGCCACCGTCAGCGAGGGCGGCCGGTTGAGCGTCGAAATGCGCCTCAAAAGCGGCCGCGGCTACGTCAGCGCCGACAAGAACTTCGACGAGGACCTCGCCTTGGGCTACATCCCTATCGACTCCGTTCACTCGCCCGTGCGCAAGGTGAACTTCGCCGTCGAATCCGCCCGCCTCGGCCAGATGACCGACTACGACAAGCTCACGCTCGAAGTCTGGACCAACGGCGCCGTCTCCCCCCAGGACGCCATCGGCTACGCTGCCAAGCTCCTCAAAGACCACATGACCATCTTCATCAACTTCGAGGAAGTGCCCGAGCAGACCGAAGAGATCTCCGAGCGCGGCCTCGACAAGATGAACGAGGTGCTCAACCGCTCCGTGGAAGAGCTGGAGTTGAGCGTCCGCTCCTACAATTGCCTGAAGAACGCCAATATCCAGACCATCGGCGAGCTGGTGCAGAAGACCGAAGCGGAGATGCTCCGCACCAAGAACTTCGGCCGCAAGTCGCTCAACGAGATCAAGGAAATCCTGGCCAACATGGGGCTGTCCCTCGGCATGCGCATCGACGCGCACGGGCGCTTGGTGGCTCCCCCGCAACAGGTCGGCGGCCCGCTGCCGGACTACGGTCCGGACGATGAGGGCTCGCCGGAATCGCTCGAGGGTTAGCCATGAGACACAAGGTTGCCGGATACAAACTCAAGCGGCCGGTAGACAGCCGCAATGCGCTGCTGCGCAATCTCACTACCAGCGTGATCCTCCAGGAGCGCGTCGTCACCACCGTTCCGAAAGCCAAGGCGGTGCGGCCATTGGTCGAGAAGATGATCACCCTCGCCAAGCGGGATACCCTCCACTCGCGCCGTCAGGCGGCGGCGGTGCTCACCACGCCCGCCAGCGTCAAAAAGCTCTTCGATACGCTGGGCACCAAGTTCGGCCAGCGCAACGGCGGCTACACCCGCATTACCCGCCTCGGCCCTCGTCAGGGCGACGGCGCCGAGCAGGCCATGATCGAGCTCGTCGGCTCCGAGCTCGTGAAGCGCGCCGCCGAGCGCGCCAAGCGCCGCGAAGAACGTCTCAAAGCCCAGCGCGAAGGTCGCGGCGGCGAAGAAGAGCAGTCCGAGTAGCCGGCGCCGCCTCTGCCCTGCTCCGCCCCCGGAGCGAACGTCCCACCCATGGCCCCGGCCAATCCGGCTGGGGCCAGCCATAACACGTGAAACCCCGCCCGTGCGTTGCCCCGGCCGCCACCTGGTACGGTACCGTTCGCTGCGGAATCGCCACAGTCTCCGCCCCTTCGGATGCTATACTCATCCGTGTTTGGGGGGACTATGAGTCATCTGTCTTCCGCAACGGATGCTGCCTCGATCGCCAGGCAGATTCTCGCTGCGCCGCATCAGCCGCTGGACCGTGATCTCCGCATATTCTTTGAATCCCGCTTCGGCGCTCGTCTCGACCAGGTGAGCTTGCACACCGGCCCGCTGGCCGCGGCATCGGCGCGTGCGTTGCATGCACGGGCTTTCACCTTCCACCGCCACATCGTTTTCGATGCCGGGCAGTATGCGCCGCACACCGCCGGGGGGATGCGGCTGTTGGCCCACGAGCTGGCCCACATCCTGCAGCAGCGGGAGACTGCTCCGCAAGACCCCGTCGCCATCGGCGCGCCCGATGACGTCCTCGAGATGGACGCGGACCGCGCTGCCGGGGCGGTCCTGAGCGGAGCCCCCGTGCGGCTTTCGGCCCTGCCGCCGGGCAGCCCGGCCCGGATTCAATGCCTGGGCAGAGACGTGCCAAATGACGATGAGGTGCTTAAAGCCTACGACAAACGCGACCATGTCCAGGTGTTCAAGATCCTGAACGGCCGCTCCATGGAAGGCATCCTGGACACGCTTACTACCCTGCAGAAGAAGGGCTTCATGCCCTGGTGGGCGCCGGGCACGCCCAATGACACTCCCATGGTGAAGGCCGGTGTCAACATCGCGCGACTGCGCGTTGCCCTGGCCGCCGTCTATTTCGCCGGCCGTACCTCACCGGGCGAATTCCAGCGAGACTTCGATCGTTACATGACTTCTCTTCCGCGCGATCAGCGGCTCACCATTGTCGCTTACATGATGATCCACGCCGCCAGAGTTGCGGTCTGGGCCAGCGGCCGGGACGTGGCCGGAGCCGTGTGCGAGGACGCCCGTCTTCACAGCGAGGATGGATCCACCATTCTCACCCGGGACACCATTCACGGGCAGGCCGGATGGGACCTGGGAGTCCAATTCCAGAACTGTCACGACCTCGCTGCGAAACTGCGCGACAAGAGCGACGATAAGGCTGCCTTGATCAAGCGTCTCGCCATCAACTGCCACGGATACCCCGGCGAGTTCTACATCAACGGCAAGGATCGGACACCCCTCAAATCCGACAATATCATGACGGATTTCGGCGCCGATCTGACCCTCATCAAGGCCTCCACGGATCTCAGCGCGGTCATCCTGCTCGTCGGTTGCCTTTCCGGCCGTGGACCGCTGGGGACCAAACTGGTTGAAGCTCTGTCCGGGTTCTTCAAGTACCGTACCATCGTGGCCTTCGCCACCGTGGGCTACGACGGCAGTAGCGCCCAGATGCGTCCCGCTTCGGGCCGCGGCACCTTCGAAGGTGTGTGCACCGAACCCGGGTCGCGGGATACCGACAATGAGATTCCCTCCGGAGGCGACTCGCGGCTGGAATACAAGCGCTACTTCGAAAAAGACAACGACGGAAAGTCTCCCTGGAACGATCTCGCCGTCTTACCCTGGTCTTCGGAAACCTCTCCCCATGCCAAAGTGGCCGTCAATGGGAAAGTCATACGCGGCGACCTGCTCTGATCGAACCTGGCCCGCCATACCGCGGCTCGAACGCCGGGGCCTTGTCTCCCGTGTTCCATCCGGCGTCTCGCAACACCGCGCCGAGCCCCCCTGCCGGGAGCCCGGCAGCGCGCATCCCGCGCCGCCGTCCTCCCTGCCCCGATCAGTAGTAGATCTTCAACCCTACCTGAATCTGTCTCGGACTGTTCAGCGTGTTGGTCACCCGGCCGAAGTCGGACGAGTTCACATTGGTGCTGCCGTACCCGAAACGGACCCGGTTGAAAAGGTTGAACGCCTCGCCGCGCAATTCGGCCGAGAACCGGTCGCTGAAGCGGAATACTTTGGCCAGCGACAGGTTCTCACTGTAGTTCGGAAACTCCCGCAGTTTGGGGTTGAAGCGCGTCGCGTTGCCGATCGCCAGAACGTTCTGGTCCGGGAACGCGGCCCGGTTCAGAAAACGGTCCAATCCCGGGTCGAATGAGCCGTTCGTCCACGACGCCGGCTGCCAGTTCGTGTAGGACGTGATGAATGCCGGCGACCGCCCGTTGAAAATGTTCAGCCCCGTCCCCCCCGAGATGGGCAGCGGCCGCCCGCTCGAATAAAAGTGGATCGAGGCGATGCGCCATCCGCCCAGCGCCCAGGCCGCCGGTCCGGACGTGAACATTCGCTTGCCCGGGCCGAACGGCAGTTCGTACGTCAGCCCGAGTTTGAAATTGTGGGTCACGTCGTAGGAACCGATCGATTTCTCCAGTTGCCGGTTGTACTGGTCCGCCGCGCGCGACTGGTCGGTGATCCAGTAGCTGTCCGCATCGGTCAGCAGCTTCGAGAACACGTAGGAGCTGGTGAACGCCAGGCCCGACGTATACCGTTTCTCCACCTTCACCAGCAGTGCATGATAGTTCGAGTGCCCGCTGTGATCGCCGTTTCCGTCCCAGGTATTGATATCGGTGTACTGCGGGAATGGGCGCAGCGCCTGCGCCAGCGTGGCGTTGTTGCCGAAATCCTTGGTGAAACTCGGGTATGGCACGCTGAAGCCCATCGAGGCCAGTTGCGCCGCGTTGGCGGCGTTGTTGAAGTTCAGCGCCAGGGTGGCCTTGCCATACTGCTGCAAAACCGAGTACGGCAACTGGTTGTAGTTCAACAGCCCCGCCTGCAGATGCGAGCCCGCAACCCCGTTGTACCCCAGATCGACCACCAGCGAGTTGGAAAGCTGGTGCTGGATTGACAGGTTCCAGTTCAACTGCTCCGGCAGCCGCGAAACCTCCCCGTTCTGCCACCACGGCATATCTTTCCCGTTCTGAAAGGAGGGTGAAATGAACGGCGGCACCGGGTACGACGGCAGCCCGTCCTTCAGCAGGAACGACGGAGAAAGCCCGTTGGACGTGTTCGGAAATCCCGTCGTCTGCGTGAAGCCCTTCTGGTGCGTCGATCCGGTGGTGGTCGTCACCTGCGAAAACGACCGCGCGAAGCTGGCGCGGATCACCGTCTTTCCGGTGAAGTTGTAGGCCATCGCCAGGCGCGGTCCGAAGCCGCCGAACCACGAGTCGGCCAGCGTGCGGCTGCCTTCCCGCCCCTCGCCGGTGCCCGCATAGATCAGCGCGCCGGGCAGGCCCCCGGCGCCCGGGTTGGGTCGCGTGGCAGCCAGGTCGCTCCAGCGGTCCTGCTCCTCGTACGGCGGCAGCGTGGTCTCCCACCGCAACCCCAAACTCAGCGTCAGCTTCTGCGTGGCCCGCCAGTCGTCCTGTACGAAACCCCCAAAGTACGGCCAGTCCTGTCCGATGTAGCGCACCGTATCGATCTGCCCGTTGGTCGCCCACCCCAGCAGGAACGAGGCGAATGCGTTGCCCCCCAGCGACTGGTTCGTGGCCCCCGCCGGCCCCGTACCCAGGAAACTGAAATCCGCGCAGCCCGCCACGCACTGCCGCCCGAAGCCGTTATACTGCCCCATCTGGTACATGCCGCCGAACTTGATCGTGTGCCCACCCTTGATCTTCGTCACATCGTCCGCGAACGAATAGATGTTGTTCTCCGAACCGTTGTTGGCATCGGCACCCCACTTGGTGTAATTCTCCGAAAAACGGATCTCGCCCATGCTGTAGTTGCAGTCCGGCGCATTGCCCATGCAGAATTTGTCCTTCCAGTTCCCGATCAGCTCCTGCGGCGAGTTGTGGCTCTGCGCCCAGTCGTTGCCCCCGCCGCGAAAGTGGTTCAGCAGGGTCGCGCTGAAATTGTGGTCCCACGTGAACCGGTACACGTTGCTCGCCTGGTTCAGGTCGTTGTAGTCCGTGTAGTAGCCCGGCAGCGTTGGCGGTCCGTTCGGACCGGGCGTCTCCAGGTTGCGGTTGTACCCATAGTAGAACGACAGCCGGTCCTTCTCTTTGACGTACTGATCCAACTTGATGCTGAACTTGTCCGCCGGCTGGATGCGGCTGCCCGTCGTCGTGACATAGTTGTTCAGCACATAGTCCACCGTGCCCGGCGCCGCATTGATGTTCGGTTTCACCTGGCCGCCCGGCCCCGACGCAAACGCCTGCATCGCCTTCACCGACTGCGGATCGAAACGGTTCTTCGGAATCACGTTGCCGGCGAACGGATCGCGCACCCCATCGTGCAGGCTGAACGGATCGTAAACCTGCAGCGTCTTGCCGGATGCATCCACCCAGTTGTGGAAATCGCCGTCGAGCATCTCGGCCGTGGGCACCGTGCGGCGGTCCGACACCGCGCCGTTGCGGTTGCGGAAGCCTTCGTACGAGGCGAAGAAGAAGGTCCGGTTGCGGCCGTTATAAACCTTGGGGATCCACACCGGCCCCCCGATCGTCGCGCCGAAATCGTGCTGCTTGTACACCTGTCTCTGCGCCTGAAAGAACCCGCGCGCATCGAACGCGTCATTGCGCGCATACTCGTACGCCACCCCGTGAAACTCGTTCGTGCCCGACTTCGAAATGAAGTTGATAGCCCCCCCGCCCGACCCGCCGTACTCCGCCTTGAAGCCGTTGCTCTCCACGGTGAACTCGGTGAGCGCATCGAGCGAGGGCGTGTTCGTCGCCACCCACGATTTCGACAGCGCGCGCGTCGTGTTGGCCGAAATCCCGTCCAGGTTGACCCCGAAACTCGCCGCCTGCCCGCCCCCGATCTGAAAATTGTTATCGCCGAAATTCTTCGACTCCGGGGTCAGGATCGCCAGGTCGAACGGGCTGCGCAGGTTCCCGCCTACCACCGTCGGCAGGTCCCGAATCAGCTTATCGGTAATCACCGTCTGGCTCTTGGCATTGTCCGTCTGCAGCGCCACCGCCTCCGCCTGCACCTCCACCGCCTGGGTGGCACTGCCGACCTCGAGCGAAATGTCTTTGCGGACGTTCGCCCCGGCATCCACCGGCAGCCCGGTCGTGACCGAAGCGCGGAAGCCTTCTTTCTCGATGCGTAAGTTGTAACTGCCCGGGCTCAGGTTCGGAACGGTGAACTGGCCCGCTTCCCTGGTTACGGTTGTGAACGTCGTGTTAGTGGCGCTGTTCGTAACCACCACCTTTGCATTCGGAACGACCGCGCCGCTCGCATCCGCGACGGTGCCCGAGATGGTACCCCGCTCCGCCTGCCCGAAAAGCATCGGCGCGGATGCCAGACAAAAAACCAAAAACGGGCTGAACCCTTTTCGGAGTTGAAACACGATAACCCTCCCTGATATGCAGCGTTGGTATCGAGCGTATCACGGAAGGGAGCGGTCCGCACGCGGATGTCGGCGCGCCGGGTAGGCGCCCTCCCACGCGCCCGCCTTTCAGATCCGGAACTGAATCCCCTGCGCCAGCGGAAGCTGGTTGGACCAGTTGATGGTGTTGGTCTGACGGCGCATGTAGGCTTTCCATGCGTCGCTGCCGGACTCCCGTCCCCCGCCGGTATCCTTTTCGCCGCCGAAAGCCCCGCCGATTTCCGCGCCGCTCGTGCCGATATTGATATTGGCGATGCCGCAGTCGCTGCCGCGGTGGCTCAGGAACGTCTCGGCGCTGATCAGGTTGCTCGTGAACATCGCCGACGACAGGCCCTGCGGCACATGATTGTGCCAGTGAATGGCGTCATCCAGGTGATCGAACTCGATCAGGTACAGGATCGGCGCAAAGATCTCCTCCTGCAAAATCGGCATGTCCGGACGCGCCCGCACCAGCGTGGGCTGCACATAACACCCCATGATGCGCTCGCCGCCTGACAGGATCTCGCCGCCCTGCTCGCGGATGCGGCGGATGCCGTCCATCATGTCGTCCACCGCGCGCCGGTTCACCAGCGGACCCATCAGCGTGCCTTCCTCCATCGCGTCACCGATCTTCACCTCGCCATACGCGTTCACCAGCGATTCGGTGATCTTGCCGGCGATGCCGCGGTCCAGAAACAGGCGTCGCGTCGTCGTGCAGCGCTGCCCCGCCGTGCCCACCGCGCCGAACAGCACCGCGCGCACGACCAGTTCCGGGTTGGCGTCGTTCATCACGATGATGCCGTTGTTTCCGCCCAGTTCGAGGATGCTGCGCCCAAGCCGCCGCGCCACCGTCTCCGCTACGTGCCGGCCCACCTCGGTCGATCCCGTGAAGCTGATCAGCGGAATCCGCCGGTCCGCGATCAACACCTCGCCAATCGGATGGCTGGGTCCGATTACCAGGTTGAACACTCCCTTCAACTGATGACGCTCCAGCACCCGATTACAAATCTTCTGTACGGCGATCGCTGCCAGCGGCGTTTCCGACGACGGCCGCCACACCACGCAATCGCCGCACACCGCCGCGATCATCGCGTTCCACGACCATACCGCCACCGGAAAATTGAATGCGCTGATCACCCCCACGATTCCCAGCGGATGCCATTGCTCGTACATCCGATGCCCCGGGCGCTCGCTGTGCATGGTGAGCCCGTACAGCTGCCGCGAAAGCCCCACCGCGAAATCCGCGATGTCGATCATCTCCTGCACTTCGCCCAGGCCTTCCGCCAGAATCTTGCCCATTTCGAGCGACACCAGTGCCCCCAGGTCCTCTTTGTGGGCGCGGAGTTCGGCGGCAATTTCGCGTACGATGTCGCCGCGCTTCGGCGCCGGCACCATGCGCCAGTCCGGAAATGCTTCTTCTGCGTGGGAAATGACGGCTTGATAATCCGCCGGCCCGGCTGTTCTGACCCGGGCCAGCGGTTCGTCAGTGGAGGGGTTTACCGATACCAGCTCCGGCCCCGCCGGAGAAGGAACCCATTCTCCCCAGCAGGCCCCGGAGTTCATCGGCTCGATATGCAGCTTCTCCAGGATCTCAGGAATTACGTTGCTGGCAATTCGCACGCTTCCATTCTATCCAGCGACAGCGGCACTCACCCCAATTTTGCCTCGGTAGCCGGATCAGGCATCCGGCTTGTGTTGGATCTAAACTATCCCGTATGGCCCTCCGGCGATAGTCTATCTTTTGGCCAATCATGAGCTTCGGCCGGAAAATCCGCGGATTTCGCACCCCAAATCCCGGCCTGGCACGTGAGATAATCGACAGCCATGTACGCTCGACCGATTCGATTCACGCTGGCGGCGACCCTGCTGTTTGCCGCCGCTCTTTCGGCCCAGAGGGGCGGCGGTCCGGGAGGCATTCAGGGCAATCCGGAGGAAGCCCTGGAGAGGTTCCGAAAGCAGCTCGAGACCGATCCGAACTCGCTGCCGGCCAACCTGGGAATGGGCACCGCGCTCGACCTCCTCGGCAAGACCGCCGAGGCCCGACGCTACTTCCAGAAGGCCATCGACGCCGCCCCCGAGCCCGCCCGCAAAGCCCAGGCCCAACGCCTCATGGCCATGTCGTTTGCCTTCGCTGGCGACTGCCGGAACACGGTCCGATACGAACAAATGGTGTTCGACTATTGGGTCGCCCAAAAGGACTTCTACCAGCAGGGCGAAATGGCCAACGAAGCCGCCCGCGTCTGCATCGATTCGGGCGATCTGGACACCGCCGAAAAATGGTACCGCACCGGGCACGATGTCGGACTGAAGCAGCCCGAAATGCCGGCCGGCCGTAAGGATCTGTGGGAGTTCCGTCTGGAGCACGCCCTGGCCCGCCTTGCCGCGCGCCGCGGCAACAAGGCCGAAGCCGCCAAACACGTCGCGGCCGCCAAAGCCGCCCTCGACGCCATGACTGCGGCGAACCCCGACCTCGGCAATCAGCAGCGCACCTTCTACCCCTACCTCACCGGGTATGTAGCCTACTACACCGGCGACTACGCCACCGCGCTCGCCGATCTTGAACAGGCCAACCAGAACGATCCGTTCATTCAATGTCTCATCGGCATGACCCAGGAGAAACTGGGCCACTCCGACAGAGCCACCGAAGCCTACCGCAAGGCCGCCCAGACGACGGCCCATAACCCGCCGGCGGCCTTCGCGCGGCCGTTCGCGAGAAGGAAGCTGGGGATGTAAGAGGACAGCGGACAGACCACGTAAACCGATGGCCTAGCCGACTTTACATACGCTCGATGGTCAGGTTGCGAATGCGTTGCGGGGCCGTGTCGATGGGCTTGTCCGGCATCTGAAAGGCGATGCCGCCTGTTGGCTTCGTCGCGTCTGCCGCCAGGGGGAGCGTCATAACCGCAGCGCCATCTACGGCCACACGGACGGTGCGCGGCAGGCGTTCGACGACCAGGTGATGAACGGCCAATGCATCCCAGGAAGCGAGGGCTGGGGACGCAGCGAGGATTTGCCCGCGGCTGGCGAGTGGGCGGACGGTCACCCGGCCATCGCGGCCGAGGGCGATCCAGACACCGGGCGCCTGCATCAACCGGTCAAACGGTCCAAGGGGCGGGCTGTCGAAAAAGGGACCCGCCAAATTCTCTCCGTTGTCGGCTGCCATCGGCGGCAGTTCCACATCCATGGAGATCCGCACGGGGGAAGGAAGGGGAGTTCCGCGCAAAGCTCCCCAGCGGCAAGACCCATCCGAGACAGCGAATTGAGCGGCGCCGAAGAATTCCTTGTGATTCTCGAGTGGGGCCGAGGTATCCGATGGACCCCGCGTGCCCAAGGTCAATTCGGAGTCGCCGACGGGAACGAAATAGAGCCGCCCGGCGAGGGGTGTGGGGATGGCCGGTTCCGGCTGGGCGCAGTGATACAGGGCCAGGATCGACGAGGGCGAAAGGGCGCCCACGTAGACCCGCATATCATCCAGAGCACCGCGGTACGGTTTCCCTCCGCCCATGAAGAGGCCGATGGTCCAATTCGCTTTGGGCCTGGTATCGGCGGGGTGCGGTCCCGCGGCTTCCACCTGGCGGCCATCGATATAGAGGTAGGAGATGTCCTGCGGGGCGCCGGTGAAGACGGCGGCTACCTGGTGCCAGCGCCCATCGGCCACATCGCCGGTGGTGCGCAGGAAACCCTGGCCGTAGCCGTTGCCCCAACCGACGCGGCCAGCGGAGAGAAACAGGTGATAATTGAGCCGCGGCGGCGTGGGGACGGGAGTGCCCCAGTGAAGAAGGTTGCGGTCGCCGACGGTGCGATCGGAGGTGCGCACCCAACAAACGACGGAGCGAGGGGCGTCGCCCGCCGGAAAGTCGTGGCCTGACGAGTTCCCGACCAGGTAGCCACCGAGTCCATCGAACTCCAGGCCGGAGCCGAGCACGCCGGCCGCTCGCACCACTCCGTTTACGATCCGGGCGTGGTTGCCGTGACCGGAGGAATCGACCACAGCGGCTCCGGCTTGTTCTTCGAACCGAAGCCAGGCGACTTCGACCGGAGGAGCCTCGGAACCGGAAATCGAAGCGATAGCCTGACGGCCAAAGCGGAAGCCGCCGAGGGAGATCACTGGCAGGATGGCAGCGACGCCGATCCATGGGTAAAGCCTCCGCCGTCGGGACGGGCGGGCCGGCGTTTCCGGCACTGCCGGTTCGGTGAATGGCTGGACAGCGGCAACGAACTGATAGCCGAAACCGTGGATCGTTTTGATGACCGCCTGGGTATGAGAATCGTCTCCCAGCGAAGACCGAATGGCGTGGATGGTTGAGGTGAGAACGTCATCGGAGACACTGGCTCCGCCCCAGACGGCCTGGATCAGTTCGTCTTTGGCAACGGCACGGTCACGGCTGGCGAAGAGGCAAGCGAGAACCTCGAACGCTTTCCTGCGGAGGGCGATAGGGGTTTGACCGAGACTGATCGAGCGGGCGCCAACATCCAGGACATACCCTTGAAAGGCGTATTTGCCGGGATTCGGGCCCACCGTGGGTGTCGTCACATTAGGGTCTCGAAGTCCGATATTACCACGCGCTGCTGAAGTTTTCGGCAATTTTGCGGAAATGCTTCGGGATCCGCTCAGGAATTTCAGGTGAGTCCCCGGTACTATCCGGTTGAGCGATGCCAAACTGCGGACATTGCCACTCAAGAAGTCGCGTACTCGCGACCGGTCTCCAGGTACACAGCGCTCCTGGCGGGAACGCCAGCGCCACAAATCGGAGGATGAAAATGACACGACGCATGATCGGATCCGGCAGCGTGAGGTACGCTGCCGGGCTCGTTCTGGGTCTCCTGGCGGTTTCGAGCACCGGGCTGGCGCAGTTCAATGTGGCCATTCTCGGGGGATATGCCGGCGGCATTGCGAAATCGGCCATCCCGGATTATGACGCCACCCGGTGGGGAGGCACGAAGACCTATGGGGCGACACTGAATTACCGTTTCCACAACGGGCTTTCCCTGGGCTTCCGGGCCGAGCAGATGACATTGCGGATGACCGAAGACGGCGACCATATGGGAGATCTGAAGCTGCGGCCGCTCATGGCGGCGGTAGGCTACCAGACGCGACGTCCCGAGACAGGCCGCGGATTCGGCGGCCACGCGCAGTTCGGCGGAGGCATTGCGCTGACGGAATTCGAAACCGGGGCGGCGATCAACGCCATCGCGAGCGCTTATCACGGCAACGTCGATGTGACCGTAAACCGGGCACCGGTGTTCGAGGCCGGCGGAGGCGTGGACTATTTCCTCAACCGGTGGGTCAGCATTACCAGCGATTTCCGGCTGGTGATGAGCAACGTCGGCACGCGCTGGCGGGTGTCGGTAGGCAACAGCTACTCGGACATGGACTGGAATAAGCTCTACGCGAGCACGGGCCAGGTGCTGGGCGGAGTGCGGTTCTGGTTGAAGTGAGCCGGGTGTGAGCGGGGCAGAGGCGCAGCTTTTCGAAACATTTCGCTGTGGAAGTGAGGTCACGTAATGCGAACGATCTTGAGTCCGTCACACGCCCTACCACGAGGTTTGCTTTTGGGGCTCATCTGCGGTTGCACAGTATTACTGGCGCAGACGCCGCCGTGCGGACGCGCAATCATCACCGTCGGCGGTTCTCCCTTGGAGGACCGTTTTCTGCCGGCTTCGCCCGAACAGGTAAGAGTCTCTTTGCTGAGGGCGCTGCCGGTTGTGGCGGCAAGGCTTTCCAAGGAGGGTGATTTCGCAATCGAGGCGAAAACAGACCCCACTCTGTACCGTACTCTTCACACCAAAAACAAGGAGGCAGGTGTGAAGGGGTTGTACGGAGGAACGGGGGCGATGGGCACGTTCAAAATCGAAATGAAGCCGGACACTGACAATGGGGTGGCGGGAACGCGCATCCACATCGAATTTCACAAGAATGCCATGAAAGGGCGCATCGGAAGTTCGAATCAGGCTACTCCGCTCATGGAGGAAACGGCGTGTCTCGCCAGGATCCTGAGCCCGTGGGACCCGCAACAGCATCCGCGCGGCATCGCGGCCGAGGGCGAGCCTGCCGCCGCGGAACGGGAAATCGCCCTGCCGGAAGGCACCCAGTTAAAGCTGCTCTTGCGTGAGTTTCTGTACTCGAAAAAAATCAAGGGCAAAGTGAACCAGCCGATTGTTTTCGAGGTGGCCGAAGACGTCATCATCGACGGCACGACCGTCATTCGCAGAGGCGCCCTTGCCACGGGGAGGTTCACCGACGCGAAAGCGGCGCGCAGTTACCGCCGCAGCGCCGAGTTAGCGTTTGTGACCGAAACCGTCACCGCCGCCGACGGGCAGTCCGTCTCCATCGCCGGGGCCGCCGAAAAGAGCCGTGGAGCACGGCAGGAAAGCGTAGCTCGAAAGGTAGTGACATTCTCTCCCGCTCTGGGGTGGTTGGACAAAGGCGTCGAGACGGTAATACGAGCCGGCACCGGATACGACGCGGAGACCAGGGGAGAGTACAAGGTGAAGGTGGGCAGGTGAGCGATGTTTCGTAGCTTCACCGTTCTTCTCCTGCTGGCGCCGGCGTTCGCACAGGCAGAGGCGGCCGAGTGCCCGGCCGATAGGTTTCTACCGGCAGGCAACGTTACGGAATCCCGCTTCTTCGCGGCGCCCGTGAAGCGGGTCCACGAGGTGGTCGCGGACGCGATGCAGGCCGTCGGCGTTCTGCTGTTCGAGGACACCGAGACGCAAGTGCGAGGCGAGCGACGGCCAAGCCGAGTCTCGGATATGGGCCTGCCACATGGAAACGAAGCGGTCGCCGCCCAGATCCAACCTGCACAGCAAGATGGCGTTCGCGGCGCAACCGTCACGGTCTTGACCCGCCGCGCCGGCTCGAAAGCGGGCGTTCCCAAGCAGAGTTGGTCCGCGACCGTCCTCGACGAGGCCGGTTGCCTCCTCGGTCTGCTCAGCTTGGAGGCTCCCGCCGCACGGGTTTCAAAAGCCGGGGATACAGCGTCCGGGACGGAGGGGCGCGAAGTGCTCCTGCCACGAGGGACCCCGGTCAGCCTGCTGATCCGCCGCTTCCTGTTCTCGACCGATTTGAGGGTCAATCAACGGGTGGCGATGGAAGTCGCATCCGACGTTCGAGTGGGCGAGCGCATCGTGATCCCGCGCGGCGCGTACGCCGCGGCAAGGATCACGTCGGCAAAAGACAAGACCACGGGGGACTTTGGACGGGGAGCGCAGGCCACGATGGCCATCGAGTATGTTTCGGCCGCCGGTGGAGAACGTGTCGCCGTATCGGCTCCCGGGCAGTATATCGGCGGCAAAGCGGTCAGGGTGAAGAGGCTGGTGTGGGACCCCTGGGGCGAGGGCTTTGTTTCGGGAAAAAGCTTCGGCCTCCGTGCCGGCACTGCCATCGAGGTAGTTACGGCTGCGGACGAAAAGATACGAGCCCTTGATGGGCCAACACCATAAGCTCTCGCGAGCGGACATTCTACCGCTGGCCGCGCATACGGCTGCCTTCGGTGACTTTGAAGTCCGAGGGCACTTCGAACAACGACCGTGCCGGTTCCGCCCGCGTTACGTTCGTCATGCGAGTGATGTGCTCGCCCGAACGCGGGTCGGTCCGTTTGGACAACACCACCGCCTGTAACTCGGCCGAATACCATACCTCCGACACCACTTGCATCGCCTGTTCGTTGCCCACTTCGCCGGCCGGAATCGTCATGGTGGTCCGCGTTCCATCCGCCACCACTCCCTCCACGGTCTGCTTTCCCAGCGACTCCACCTTCACGTTGGGATTCTGACGGCGCTCGCGCATCGGTCCCGCTCCGTCCGGGCCACGCCCCTGCCCGCGCGGCATCATGCCCCTCTGGCCCGCCTGCCCGCCTCGCGGTGCCCACACGGTCCGGTTCGCCGTCTTGTCTTCCGCGTTCAGCGCATAGTTCTCACCCGCCACCGGATCGTTGATAAAGACCACCTGCGGCAGGTTGGCGTTGGGCGCCAGGCCGTTCAGCGTGCGCAGCGACTGCTCGCGCCGCGTCCGTCCCTCCGAGTCGCGGTACACCCGCACCGTCGTCGATTGCCGGATATGGTTGCCGTCCGGCAGCACCTGTGTGCTCTCGGTTACAATATCGGCCGAGTAGGGCGCATTCTTTACTACCCGCCCCGGCATCCCCGCCTCGGCGCCCAGAAAACGCCCCGGGCCGCCCATTCTTCCGCCCTCCGGCGGACCCCCGAAACGACCGGGACCGCGCCCCGGTCCGGGTGGCTGAGCCACGGCTCCCGTTGCTAACACCAGCAGACTGATCAGAGTGGTTCGCATCATGTGTAAACGCTCCAAAAGGTGAATTCGCTACTCATCCAGGAAACGCACCGCGCGGGCCAGGCCGTCGGCGCCCAACACCACTTCGGCCTGGACCAGGTCCGAAGCGCGCTCCGCCTTCACCGCATATCCCAGCGGGATCATGCTCGATCGCGGAACCTCCACCCGCACATAGTTGATATCTTCATTAGGCTCAATCTCTTCGGCATTCGGCAGCCGAATGAATCCGGCCTCCCCGTACATCGCGTTCAGCCCCGCCTTGGAGTCCCCCATCGAACGGGTCGCCAGTTGAACCCCGTTGGAAGCCCGCCGTTGCGCCGGCTGAGGCTGCCGGGCATGCACCAGGAACATGGCCAGAACGATGATCGCCGCCGCCGCCGCCGCCCAGGTCACCACCGGAGCCCACCCGAATGCCGCCCGCTGCGGGACCAGTCCGTTGTGGCTGCGAAACGCGCTGGCAAGACGGCTTTCCAGGCGTTGCGGCGCTTCCTCCCGCCGCCATTCCTGGCGCGCTGCCCGCAGACCCTCCGCCAGCCTCCGCTGCTCCTCCAGCAGCGCCGCGCAGGCCGGACACTGCCCGGCGTGTTCCCCCTGGCCCGCGCTACCCGAAAGTTCCAGTTCAGGCATCGTTTCCCGGAATTCCTTGCAGTTCATGGCGTACACCCGGCCGGCTTCCATGTTCCGACGGCAGGCCGTACCTTCCTTTCCTGATTCAATTTGTCCAGCAGCAGCGCCCGCGCCCGGTGCAGCCGCGAACGCACCGTCCCGATCGGACACCCCAAAATCGCCGCCGCCTCCGCGTAATCCACTTCTTCCAGATCGCACAGCACCACCACTTCGCGATACCGCCGCGGCAGGGCCAGCACCGCCCGCCGCACGGACGCCATCCCCTCTCCGTGCGTCAACTCCCCCAGCGGGTCCGGATGCACCGCCAGTTCCGGCGCCCCCGAAACCTCCGCCACTTCGTCCAGGGCCACGTCCAACCGGCTGTGTTCCAGGTTCCGCAGCACCAGCTTGCGGGCAATCCCAAACAGGTAGCCCGAAAGCGTGCCGCGCTCCGGATCGTAACCGCAATCGTCCCGGATCAGCGCCAGGAATACCTCTTGAGTGATATCTTCGGCCAGCACCCGCGACCCCGTGATGTGCAGCGCAAACCGGAAGATCCCGCCCTGGCGGCGCCGGTATAGCGCTACAAACGCCTCTTCGTCGCCGCTGCGCATCTGCATCAGCAGATCGTCGTCTGTCTCGTGCCGGGACCGGAGCATCGACCTCTCCTTTTCATAATTTCCCGGGGGTGTTCAAAAAGTTCCACAAATGCAATATCATAAATGGTTGTTGACCGTGGGTCCCAGGCGTTAGCCGGTAGGTATCGTTGCGTTTCGGGCTACCTGGTTCATACTGATATTCAACCGTTGTCATTCGTGAGTACATGTTCAATGTCGCCCAGTAAAGATCTCGACCAAACGGCAGTTCTACGTGAAAGAGTAACTGAACTGGAAGAAGTAGTGCAGCACCAGCGCCAGCGCATCCAGATGAGCGAGTCGCGTTTCCATCGCCTGATGGAGACCGTGCCCGTCATGATGTGGATGTCCGGTCCCGATGGGCTGTGCACGTTTTTTAACCACGCCTGGCTCGACTTTCGCGGCCGGACTCTGGAAGCGGAGTGCGGCAACGGTTGGGCTGACGGCCTCCACCCCGACGACCGCAATACGGTCCTCGAAAAATACCTGGAATCGTTCAGCTCCCGGCAACCGTTCCGGTTGCAGTACCGGGTGCTGCGCGGCTCCGGAGATTACGGCTGGATCGAAAATTCCGCGGTGCCGCTCGCCGAAGACGATGGCGCCTTTTCGGGATTCCTCGGCGCGGCCGTGGATATCACCGACCGCAAACGCGGCATGTTTGTCCCGGACGAAGAATCCATGCGCCTGGTGTTTTCTCTCACCGAACGCGAACGCCAGGTGCTGGTGCTGATCGCCGGTGGCAAGTCCACCAAGGAAGCCGCCGCCCAACTCGGCATCAGCTACAAAACCGCCGATTCGCATCGCAGCCGGATCCTCGAAAAACTCGGCGTTCACGAGACCGCCAGCATGGTGCGGCATGCCATCCGGGCAGGCTTGATCGAGCCGTAACCGGACCCGAAACGCACGCTCCGGCGGAGTCCGCTCCCTCACGCCGGGGCCGGCAGGCCTTTACGCGCGCAGATCCCATGGAAAGAGCGTTCCTCGAGCGGGCCATCGAGATGGCGGTCGAGAATGTGCGCCGCCGCGGAGGTCCGTTTGCCGCGCTCGTCGTCCGCGACGGCGTCATCCTCGCCGCCGGCGTTAACGAAGTCACCCGGAACAACGACCCCACCGCCCATGCCGAGGTCGTCGCCATTCGCGAAGCCTGCCGCCTCCTCGGGACCTACGACCTCTCCGGCTGCGAAATCTACTCCTCCTGCGAGCCCTGTCCCATGTGCCTGGGAGCCATTTATTGGGCGCGTCCGGCCCGTGTCCTCTTCGCCGCCAGCCACCAGGATGCCGCCGCCGCCGGCTTTGACGATTCGTTCATCTACCGGCAGATCGCCATCGCACCCTCCGAGCGTGCCATCCCCATGATCCGTCTGCCCGACGAAAACGCCACCCGCCCCTTTACCGAGTGGCTGGCCCGGCCGGACCGGACGCCTTATTGAAACCTACATCTGCGGTTCGTCCGCCGACGGTCCGTACATTCCCGGTACCGGAACATCGTTGAGACGCAGGTACACCGTCAGTTGCGCGCGATGATGAATGAGGTGGTTCAAAATCATGCTGCGCATCACCGCCCCGCGCGGCATCGTGAATAGAGGCTTGCCCCCCGCAAGCAGACTCCAGCTTTGCGAAAGCGCCTCGTCGCTCACGTTTTCCAAAGCCGTGCGCGCGCTCTTTACGTTGGCGTCGAATGCATCCAGAATCTCCTGCCGCGTGGCGGGCTTCGGCGGCTCATACGGCGGAGCCCCCACCGGTGCGATGTCGATGGAGTCCTTGGTGAGCGTCTCGACGCCCCAACTCGGAATCAGCGCCACGTGCATTGCCAGCCCTCCCAGGTCGGATGATTTGGCATGCGGTTTGTAAGTCAGGCGGTCTTCCGGCACCCGCTCCAGCACTTTGCGGGTGTTCGCCATTTCCTGGTCGAATTCAGGGAGCATGAATTGGTTTTGTGGCATGAACAGTTCCTCTTTTACCGTTGTGGTAATTCGCTTTTTGTTCGCCTTGCCAGCATAGACAATCTGCCCGGCCAAGTCAAGCCCCCAAAGTCCCTGATCGGCATGCCATCCCGACAGCCGTGCCTCACGCGGGAATCGCGGCCGCCGTCGCCCCCACCACCCGCCGGCGCGGCACGATCACCCGTGGCGCCGCCCGCAGTCGCGGACCCGGACGCCCGCATTCGCACGGTCCCTGCTCCAGTTCCGCCGCGCTCGACAGCAGGCGATACGCCCACATCGATTCCGCATTCCACGCGCCGCCCACGTGCAGCCCATCCTGCGCTTCGCAGTCCCAGCCGGCCAGGTATCCCTCCCGATCCAGCAGCATGGCGAACACCGGCACCTGAAACGTCTGCCACAATACGTCGCGTTCGAAATCCGTGATGAACGGACTGTCCGGGTATTGCAGGGCGAACACCGCCCGTTCGCTGCGCACCCCCGCCGCCGCCGCGCGCGCCAGCTCCGGAAAGCTCCCCGAGAGCGCCGCGCATCCGTCCTTCGCCGATCGGGCCGGCGTGGGCACCCAGTCGGGATAGAAAGGATGCCGCAGTGGTATCCGAATCCGCAAGCGCATGGCTGGAACGAGGTAGTGCCGGGCCATACCAGGCTTTCTCAGATTTTTTCCATGCCCCCGGCGGCCGGCCCGCCGGAGAACTCCGGTGACGCTAACGTAAGCCTGTTAGAATCAAGATCCGAATACCATGGCCACCACCAAACAGAGCATCTTCGTTAGGGAGGACGGGCAAAATCTCCTCTTTACCTTCATCCTGGTGAGCTCGCTATTCCTCCTCTGGGGCTTCTGCAACGGCATGATCGACGTCATGGACAAGCACTTCCAGGAAGAGCTCGGCCTGACCAAATCCCAATCCGCATGGGTGCAGTTTGCCCACTATCTGGGCTATTTCCTGATGTCCGTACCCGCCGGCTGGCTCGCCAGCAAGCTCGGCTACAAGGGCGGCATCATCGCCGGCCTCCTGCTGGTGGCCACCGGCGGATTCTGGTTCATCCCCGCCACCGGCATCAATGCCATGGTGCACGAGGGGCGCGTCTCCTCCACCACCGCCTTCGTCGCGTTTCTGGCCGGCGTCTGCATCATCGCCACCGGCCTCACCTTTCTCGAGACGATCGCCAACCCCTACACCACCGTCCTCGGCAACCAGCGCTACGCCGCCACCCGCATCAACCTCGCGCAGTCCTGCAACGGCGTGGGCTGGATCCTCGGGCCGATCGTCGGCAGCATGTATTTCTACTCCAAGGACACCGCCGGCCGCAGCACCGGAAGCGAAACCCTGTACATTCCCTACACCGGCATTGCCATCGGGGTGATCCTGCTGGCCGTGGTCTTCTACTTCGCCAACGTGCCCGACATCCGCAACGAAGACGATTACCACCTCGACGACGCCACCCCCGGAGTCTCGCACTCCATCTGGTCGCATCCCCACTTCGTCCTGGCCGTCGCCGCCCAGTTTTTCTACGTCGCCGCGCAAGCCGGCATCTTCAGCTTCTTCATTAACTATATGACCGCCGAAGTCCCCGCCATCCCCGCCTCCTGGAACGCCTCCCTCACCAGCCTCTCCACCCACAGCAGCCTGCTCCACGACTGGCTCCAGGGCTGGTTCGAGATCAACCCCGCCGGCGTGCTCGCGTTCAGCAACAAGGGCGCCTCCAATGCCACGTCCTTGGGCCTGCTGCTGTTCCTGGTGGGCCGCTTTTCGGGCGCGGGTCTCCTGCGAAGATTCTCGGCTCACCGCGTCGTGGGCTTCTACGGCATCATGAACGTGCTGCTCACGTTCCTGGTGTTCTGCAAGCTGGGATGGATCTCGGTGGTGTCCGTCTTCCTCAGCTATTTCTTCATGTCCATCATGTTCCCCACCATCTTCGCCCTGGGCATCTTCGGGCTCGGCGCCCGCGCCAAAAAGGCTTCCGCCTTCATCGTCATGGCCATCATGGGCGGTGCCGTCCTCCCCAAACTGATGGGCTTCGTCGCCGACCGGTTCGACATGTCGCGCGGCTTCATCGTGCCCATGTTCTGCTTCGCCTTCGTGGCCTTCTACGGCTATCGCTGGCCGCGCTTCAGCAAAGCCGACTCGCTCTACGGAGTCAAGGCCGGCGCGGGACACTAACCGGCGCCCGGGCACGCCTCCCGGATGACGCTACCATGAAGGGGAGGGGCAACCACCACGTGCTCGAAATTCTCCAACAGGAGATCGTGAACTGCCGGCTCTGCCCGCGCCTGCGCGAACACTGCGCACAAATCGCAGCCGTCAAACGGCGCGCCTATCGCGATTTTGAATATTGGGGCAAACCCGTGCCCGCCTTCGGCGATCCCGCCGCGCGCATCCTGGTGTTGGGCCTCGCCCCCGGGGCGCACGGCTCCAACCGCACCGGCCGGATGTTCACCGGAGACGGCTCCGGCGCGTCGCTCTATCGCGTACTCTACGACACCGGATTTGCCTCCCAGCCCACCAGCGTCTCGCGCCACGACGGTCTCACGCTCAAGGACCTCTTCATCACCGCCGCCGCTCGCTGCGCTCCCCCCGGCAACAAGCCGACCCCCCAGGAGATCCGCAACTGCCGCCCCTTTTTCGAGCGCGAGCTGGACCTGCTCACCAACCTCCAGGTCGTCGTCGCCCTCGGCAAAATCGCCTTCGACAACTACCTCGATGTGCTGAAGACGCGCGGCATCATCCGCAGCCGCGCGGGCTTCGTCTTCGGCCATAACCTGGAGTACCGGGTGGCGCCCGGACAGCCCGTGCTGATCAGCTCCTACCACCCCAGCCAGCAGAATACCTCGACCGGCAAGCTCAACGAGAGAATGCTGCGCGATGTCTTCCGCCGCGCGCGCCGGGCGGCCGATCGCGCCAGCCATTGACCGCCCCGCTACTCGTACCGCAGCGCCAGAATCGGATCGATGCGGCTGGCGCGCCGCGCCGGAATCAGCCCCGCCATGGCCGCCACCACCGCAAGCAGCAGCGTGCTCGCCACCGCGACGCGAGGGTCCGCCGCCTCGATCTGATACAACTGCGCCGCCACGAATCGACCTAACGCCAGAGCCGAAGGCACTCCCGCGGCCAGGCCGATTCCCACCAGCAGCAGCACTTCTTTCATCACCAGCCAGATCACCGAACCGCTGTGCGCGCCTAGGGCCATCCGCAGCCCCATCTCCTTCGTCCGTCGGGCCACCACGAACGCCATTACTCCGTACAGTCCGATCGCCGCCAGCAGCGTCGCCAGCAGGCCGAAGCCGGCCGATAGCAGCGCCGTCAGCCGCTCCGTCAGCAGCGTCTCGTCCAGCTGCCGCCCCAGCGTCTTCAGTTCGAATATCGGCATTCCCGCGTCCGACTCCTTCACCGCGCGCCACAGCGCCCCATAAGCCGACGACGATCCCATGCCGGCCCGCACGTACACCGCCGAGCCGCTGTTGCCCGCGTGCGGAATGAACACCTGCCGCCGCACTCCGTCCCGCGGCCCCTCGTACAAACTATCGGCGACTACTCCCACGATCTCGATATCGAGCTTCACCCGCGGCCCCACACCGTTGCCGAGATGCCGGCCAACCGCGCTCCGCGTGCCGAAGAAGTGTGTCGCGAATTCCCGGTTCACGATCGCCACTTTCGTCTGGTTTGCCTGGTCCACGTCGCGCCGGTCGAAGTCCCGCCCTTCGAGCACCCGCACACCCATCGTCGCGAAGTACCCGGGCGATACGGCGTTCATGAACGCCTGCATGTTTTCTCCGTCCTTGGCCGCGTGCCCCTCCACCTGCATCGAGTTGTCCCACTCCCAGCCGTGAAGCACCGGAACCGCCGCGATTCCCGCCGATTTCACCCCCGGAACCGCATGCAGCCGGTCGAGCAGGTCCTGAAAAAACTGTTTCCCGCGGGCTTCGTTGTACCCGTTCAACGCCGGGTTGATTTGGAACGTCACCAGGTTGTCCGGGTCGCGGAACCCCGTATGCGTCGTCTTCAGGTTTTGCAGGCTCCGCACGAACAGCCCCGCGCCGAACAACAGCACCAGGCTGAGCGCCACCTGGGCGGCCACCAGCCCCTTCCGCAGGAACACCGAACCTCCCGCGCCCGCCACCGATCCGATCGTGTCTTTGAGCGTGCTCCACACATCCGGCCGGCTGGCCCGCAGCGCCGGAATCAGCCCGAACACGATGCCCGTCAGAAACGTCACCGCCAGCGTGAACAGCAGGATCCGCCCATCGGGCAGCGGACGGATCAGCAGCGGCGCCCCTTCCGTAGGCACCAGCGCCAGCAGTGCCCGTGTCATGCCGCAGGCCAGCAGCACCCCCGCCACGCCCCCGGCGAACGAGAGCACCAGGCTTTCCACCAGTAACTGCCGCACCAGTTGCCCCCGCGACGCGCCGATCGACAGCCGCACCGCGATCTCTTTCTGGCGCGCGAACGCCCGCGCGATCAGCAGGTTCGCCACGTTGCCGCATGCGATCAGCAGCACCAGCCCCACCATCGACATCAAAACCACCAGCGCAGTCGAAAAGCTGTTGCGCAGCTCGGAGTATCCCGTCTCCGCCTTCTCGATATGGATCGCCCCCTGCAAAAAACGCGCCCGCGAGTAGGCGGACCAGTCCTTCGCTTCCGGGAGCGTCGCTTCATACTCGCGGATCTGCCGGAATAGCCCCTGGAGCGGCGGCCTGGCCGACTCCGGCGTGTAGCCCGGCTTCAATCGTCCGAACACCTGTACCCACCGCGCCCGGCGCGACGCAGCATTGAACCACCCCCACTCCGGCATCACCGCTTCCTTCATCAGAATCGGTATCCGGATCTGCGGACCCTGCGCCGGATCCAGACCGGCGAAACCTCGCGCCGACACGCCCACGATCGTCATCGGGTAGTTGTTCACCAGGACCTTCTCCCCGATCACCTTCGCGTCCCCGGCAAAGCGATTCACCCAATACGCGTAGCTCAATACCACCACCGGATGCCCCATCACCACGCGGTCATCCTGCTCGGAAGTGAACACCCGACCCAGCGCCGGTTTCACCCCCAACATGGTGAAGTAATTCCCCGACACCATCTCCGCGTCCACCCGCTCCGTCTGGTTCTCCACGCGGATCGAGGCCGAGGTCAGCCGCCGGCAAAGCACTTCCGAGAAGACCGCCGCCTTCCGCTGGTAATCCTCATAGATCGGGTACGAGTGCATCCAGCGGCCCATGTTGCTTCCGTTGTGCGAACCGGTCTGATACAGCACCACCAGCTGTTCGGGATTCCGGACCGGCAGTTTCCGCAGCATCAGCTGATCCATCAGCGTGAAAATGGCGGTGTTGGCGCCGATTCCCAGGGCCAGCGAAAAAATGGCAACGGCAGCGAATAAGGGACTTCGGCGGATCGCTCGAAGCGAATATTGCACATCGCGCGCCAGGATGCTCATGCATCCTTATACTGCGGTCCGGCCCTGTGGTTACGAAAAAAATCCGCCCGTGCTCGAGCGCGGCGTCTCTGCCCCTTCAGAGTGCCAGCTTGCCTTTGTACAGCATGTCCTTCAGGCGAAACTCGATCGATAGGTGAAACGCCGCAAACCGGCTCTCCAGCGTCACCTCCTTATCCGCCACCCGGATCGGGTCCGGCCCCCGCGGGAAAAACAGCAGCACTTCGTTGGCGGCGTCCCCCGACCCCGTGAACAGGTGGGCGCACGGGATGCCGCGCTTCCCCTTGCGCTCCAGCCAGCTGCCGTCCCTGATCGCTTGCAGCATCCCTTCGTTCGGATTGCGCGCCACCTCTCCTGCCTTGCCCTTCGGCACCGGCATCAATGGCAGACCCCGCAGCCGGATCACGTAAAACTCCCCGGTCAGTTCCGGCACCTCCGGCCCGCCGGCCAGCCGCACCGGTTTCGCGGTCTCCCATCGCGCCAGCACACGAAACTGCACCGGGTGGCCCGGGTCGGGATTCGGTGGCGGTGGCGGCACCTCCTCCCCGATCGGCACGCTCCGCACTCCCCCCGGCGGCACCCCCGGCCTGGTGTCCGGCATGTCGAAGCCCGGCTTTCCGTTCTTCGCGTACCCTGGCGTCGTGCGCCGCGGCTTCGCCAGCTCCATGCGCACGAATCCTTCCCGTGCCCACGGCGATTGGCCCAGCAGGACCTGCTTCTCCTCCTCGCTCCAACCGGCAGGGTCTTGGCTCTTCCAGAATTCGTTCCGCGTGGCCCGCAGCGCGAGACATCCCGGCAACATCCCCGCGGCCTGCAACCATTGCCTTCGAGTCACTGACTCTATCCTACCCGAGCGAACCGTGCGACTGTGACGATCCGTCCGCGGCTTGACGCCGGCGGCGTCCTTAGTCAATCCCGCTGCGATCAATCGAAACGCTGGTCGTCGGCCGACGGGCCGTACAACGCTGGCACCTTCGCACCCATAAGGCGCAGGTACACCGTCATCTGTCCGCGGTGATGCGCCCAGTGGTTCATCGTGTCGCGCAGCATCTCGTGGCGCGGTCTGTCGGACACCACCTGTCCGGCCGCAAGCAGCTTCCAATGCGTCTGCAGATGCGCTTCATTGGTGCCCGCCAACGCTTCCTTCGCCTCACTCGCAGCGCTCTCCAACGCCGCGATGTACTCGGCGCTGGTGTTGGGCCGCGGTCGGTCTGCCCCGGTTCGTTGTTTGGGGGCCACGTCGAGTTCGTCCTGCTTGACGATCATCGTAAACCATGTCGGGATGGTCGCCACCATATCGGCTAAGTAGCCGAACTCCATGGACCTGTCGTGCGGCTTCCAACTACGCTTGTCAGCGGGCACCATTTCCAACGCGCGGCGGCTGCGTTTAACTTCGCGATCCAACTCCGCGATGAAGAGATCGATGAGGTTCATAACGCGGTTTTGAGCATGTTGGACGCCGTTGGGTTTCGCCTGATGTGAGTCGGCATACGTAGATTTGGATACGACTCCGGCGATCCACGAGCGCCCGCTTTTCAACGAGCCCCTTTGCGCCGCATACCGGCGGGCGCGCGTGCGCACCCCGAAATCGTCTTGCGGCGCGAGGGCTCGCCAAGGCGCGAGGGCTCGCCAATCTGAACTTGACTCGCGGAATCTCGTCGCGGTAAGCTAAGAATTCTTAGTATGGGACGCAAGGCGCAAAAGAACGATTCGTTGCCCGGTTCGCTGGATATGTTGATTCTGCGAACGCTGTCGCGACGCGATCTCCACGGTTACGGCATCGTTCAGTTCATTCAACAATCGTCCGACAACGAGCTCCTGGTCGAGGAGGGCTCGCTGTACCCCGCTCTCCAGCGGCTGGAGCTAAACGGATGGATCGAGGGCGTCTGGGGCGTGACGTCGAATAATCGGCGGGCGAGGATCTACAAGATCACGGCGGCTGGCCGCAAACAGCTGGCGGTTGAAACCCGGAAGTACGCCAAACTCACGTTGGCGATCGCGCGCGTGATGGGAGCGGAGTGACGGGCGTGTTACGACGGCTGAGGTATTGGTCAGAAAGCACCAGCCGCAGCGAGGCGCTGCGCGAGGAAATGGAACTCCACCTTGCGGAAAAAGCCGCGGAACTGCAAAAAGACGGTATGGCGCCGGACCGCGCCCGGGCTGAAGCGCGGCGGCGATTTGGCAACTTCGGACTGAAGCACGAAGAGTCACGGGAGATTTGGATGACACGGTTTTTGTCGGAACTTGGCCAGGATGTCCGCTACGGCTGTCGCACCATGGCGGCCAACAAGGCCTTCAGCGCCCTGGCGGTCTTGTCGCTGGCGCTCGGGATCGGGGCGAATACCGCGATCTACAGTCTCATGGAGTCGATTCTGTTGCGCTCGCTGCCGGTGGCCGATCCCGAGTCGCTGGTGGTCTTGAATTGGCATAGCCGGCCGCCCCAGGGCCCCGGCAAGGAATGGGTCCACGTCGTGCACGGGATACAAGGCATTTTCTGGCCGGGCGACAAAGGCGCCCTGGTCAGCGGGATATTCCCGTACGGCGCGTTCGAGGCGCTTCGTGAGGAGAATCCCGTCTTTTCCACGCTCTTCGGATACTTCAACGGACGTAATAAGACCCTGGCCATCCGCGGGCAGGCCGCGAGCGCCGGCGCGGAATACGTCACCGGCGAGTATTTTCGCGGCTTGGCAGTGTCGCCGGCCGCGGGACGTCTGATCGACTCCGAAGACGACCGTCCAGGCGCAGCGCCGGTCGCCGTGATCAATTTTGCGACCAGCCAGCAGCGCTTTGGAGGACCGTCGAGTGCGATTGGGCAACCGATTCTCGTCGATAACGTGCCCTTCACGGTGATCGGCGTCGCGCCGCCGGAATTCTTCGGAGTGGACCCGGCGGCGGCGCCGGCACTTTACCTTCCGTTGCACACCAATCTGCTCCTGGACGGAGCCGGAATGGAGCGCCTGTATCGCGACGAAAACTTCTATTGGATTGAAATGATGGGCCGCCTGCGTCCCGGCATTAGCATGGCCCAGGCGCAGGCAGCGCTGGCTCCCCGTTTCCATCAATGGGTTGCCGCCACCGCGACGACCGACGGTGAGCGCGCCAAACTGCCCGCGCTGACGCTGAACCCCGGCGACGCCGGTCTGGGCAGCTTGCGCCGCCAGTATTCCAAGCCTCTGTTCGTGCTCCTGGCGATGGTGGGATTGATCCTGGCGATCGCGTGCGCGAATATCGCCAATCTGCTGCTGGCAAGGGCCGCCGCGCGACGCCGCGAAATGGCTGTCCGGCTCAGCCTGGGAGCGGGACGGTTCCGCGTCGTGCGGCAGTTACTTACCGAGAGTGTGATGCTGGCGTCGCTCGGCGGAGCAGGAGGGGTCTTGTTTGCGATCTGGGGCGTGCGATCGCTGACCTTTCTGTTCTCCAAGGGGCAGGAGAACTTTACGCTGCACGCGGAATTGAACTGGAACGTGCTGGGCGTGACGGCGGCGCTCTCCGTGGTTTGCGGCCTGTTATTCGGCCTCGTTCCAGCGATTCAGTCGACGCGTCCGGACGTCATGCCCACGCTAAAGGACGGCCGCGGGGGCGGACCGCGCCGCCGCTCGCAGCACGTTCTGGTGATCGCCCAAATCGCGATCTCTTTTCTCATCCTGGTCGCCGCCGGTCTGTTTGTCCGGACACTCGACAACCTGCGCTCCGTCCCACTGGGATACGCCCGCGAGCACATCCTTCTGTTCTCGTTGAATGCGCGCCAGGCCGGGCATCGCGACCCGGAGATCGCCACTTTTTACGCGGACCTGCGCAAGCGCTTCGAATCGATTCCCGGCGTGCGCAGCGCGACACTTTCGCAATCCTCGATCATCAGCGCCGGCCATGCCGGGAAGACATACAGGGGGCCAATGAAGATCGGCTCTGTTACCATCGAAGGCGCGCGCGTCCTCACCGCCGGACCGCGTTTCCTCACCACGATGCAGATTCCGATCCTGGCCGGGCGTGAGATTGACGACCGCGACCAACCGGGCTCCACGCCGGTTGCCGTGATCAGCGAGCGGCTGGCGCGGACTTACTTCGGAAACGAGAATCCGGTGGGCCGGCACATCATGTTCGTGGACGAGAAGCGCGATCTCGAAATCGTCGGCGTGTCGGCTAACCTGCGGTCCGGCGGTCTGAAAGACGAGAGTCCAATGACCGTGTTCGCAGCGGCCAGCCAGATGTCTGCGGAGGGAGTGACCTACGCGCTGCGCACTGCGGGCGACCCGCTGAAGTATGTCCAAAGTGTGCATGAGATCGTGCGGCAGGCAGATTCCCGCATACCCGTGACAAACGTGGTCACACAGGCTGCGGAAATCGATCGGACCATCAGCCGGGAAATCACGTTCGCAAAACTATGCACCGGTTTCGCGGTTCTCGCTCTCCTCATGGCGTGCGTGGGACTCTACGGGACGATGTCCTACAGCGTCGCGCGGCAGACCGGCGAGATTGGAATCCGTATGGCTCTGGGCGCGCAGCGCGGCGCCGTGGTATGGATGGTTCTCCGCCGCGTTCTACTGCTGGCGGCGGTGGGACTCGTTATCAGCGTGCCTGCCGCGTTGATCGCGTTCCGGCTTGTCAAATCGCTTCTGTTCAACACCCAGCCCAATGATCCACGCACTCTGGCGTTCGCCGGTGTCGTCCTCCTGACCGCCGCGATTCTCGCCGGCTATGCGCCGGCAAGGCGAGCGTCCCGCATCGATCCGCTGGCCGCTCTGCGGCAGGAGTGAGACATGGTCCTTCGTAGCGCAACGAAGGATGAAAATGTTCGGGCCCGCGTACAATGTTCGGGCCCGCGTACAATGTTCCCGCTGCTAAGATGAAAGCTCCATGACGTCCCTCCTGGCGCTCCTGCGCCGGAATCCCAACTATCGTTACACCTGGATGGCCCAGGTCGTCAGCGAAATCGGCGATTACTTCAATAACATCGCCGTCTTCGCCCTTGTCATGGAGAAATCCGGTTCCGGCCTCGTCGTCTCCGGCGTCATGCTCTCCCGCGCCATCCCCGCCGTCCTCGCCGGTCCCGTCGCCGGCGTCGCCCTCGACCGGCTCGACCGCAAGCACATCATGGTCGCCAGCGACCTCCTCCGCGCCGCCCTCGCCGCCGCCTTCATCTTCACCATCCACCAGCCCCGCCCGTGGCTCCTCTACCTCCTCAGCGGTGCCCTCATGTTCGCTTCCCCTTTCTTCACCAGCGGCCGTTCCGCCATCCTCCCCACCATCGCCACCCCCGCCGAGTTGCACACCGCCAACTCCCTTACCCAGACCACCGGTTGGGCCACCCTCACCGCCGGCACTCTCCTGGCCGGCTTCAGCGCAGCCCAATTCGGCTACCTCTGGGCCTTTCTCATCAACGCCCTGTCCTTCGTGTTCTCCGCCGTGGCCATCTCCCGCATCCACACCCCCCTCGGCTTTCGCCCCCGCCGCGACCCCGCCGCCGCCCACCTCCGTCCCTGGCACGACTACCTCGAAGGCCTCGCCTACATCCGTTCCGTCCCCCTCATGATGGGAATCGCCCTGATCTCCGTCGGATGGGCCATGGGCGGAGGCGCCGCCCAGATCCTCTTCGCCCTCTTTGGCGAGCAGGTCTTCCATCGCGGCGCGTCCGGCATCGGTTCCATCTGGGGCTTCGCCGGCATAGGCCTGCTCCTCGGAGGTGCCATCGGGCACCTCGCCGGTCGCCGCCAGACCTTCGCCGGGTACAAACGGACTGTTACGATCTCGTATATCCTCCACGGAACCGCGTACATGCTCTTCAGTCAGGTGGAATCCTACGCCTTCGCCCTCCTGTGTATGATGCTCTCCCGCGTCGGCATGGCCATCACCTCTGTCCTCAATAACTTGCAACTCCTGCGGCACACTCCCGACGCCCTCCGCGGCCGCGTCTTCGCCACCATGGAATCGCTGCGTTGGAGCATCATGATCGTGTCCATGGCCGCCGCCGGCATCGCCTCCCAGTTCCTCAGCCCGCGCGTCATCGGCCTGATCGCCGGGGCCTTCGGTACCCTCACCGCCGTCGCCTGGGCCTGGTGCGACTCCTCCGGTTTTCTCACCGAGCCTCCCCGCAAGGTACCGGATCGAACCGGCTAGAACCCCAACCCTCATGTTCCCTCTCCCATCGGCCGATAAGTCAACACGGGAGGAGCGCATGACCTTAAATACGACATCAAAAGTAAAGGACTTACTTGCTTCGGAGACAGTCCCGGCGCCGGAGCGCCGCATGAAGATTCTCGCTGCCGAAGATAATCCCGTGTTCCAGTCCATGCTGAAGAGCATGTTGACCAAGTGGGATTACGAGGCCGTCGTCGCGCGCGACGGCACCGAGGCCTGGGAAATCCTCCAGGCCGATTATGCACCCCGCCTGGCCATCCTCGACTGGATGATGCCCGGCCTCGACGGCGTCGAGGTCTGCCGCCGCGTGCGCGCCGCCCGCCGCGAGCCCTACATCTATATCCTCTTGCTTACCGCCCGCACCGAATCCGGCGATCTCGTCGAGGGCATGGATGCCGGTGCCGACGACTATCTCACCAAACCGTTCAATGCCCATGAGTTGCGCGCCCGCCTCCGCGCCGGCCGCCGCATTCTCGACCTCCAGGAAGAACTCCTCCTGGCACGCGAGGCCCTGCGGGAGCAGGCCACTCACGATAGCCTTACCGGGCTGCTCAACCGCGCCTGCATCCTCGATACCCTCAACCTCGAGCTCGCCCGCGCCGGCCGCGAATCCCAGCCCCTGGCCGTGCTCCTGGTCGATCTCGACCGCTTCAAACAGGTCAACGACACGCGCGGCCATCTCGCCGGCGATGCCGTTCTCCGTGAAACCGCCCGCCGCATGAAAGGCGCCATCCGCCGGTACGACGCCCTCGGCCGCTACGGCGGCGAAGAGTTCCTCATCGTTTTGCCCGGTTGCAGCCTCGCCGATGCCACCACCCAGGCCGAGCGCATCCGCGAAGCCGTCTGCTCGGAGATCTTCCATGCCGCGGGCGATGCCCTCTCCGTCACCTGTAGCATCGGCGTCGCCGCCCGTTACATTCCCGCTCCCTCCGATGCCGCTAACCTGGTCCGCGAGGCCGACCTTGCCCTCTATCGCGCTAAAGACAACGGCCGTAACTGTGTGGAAGCTCTCGAATCGGCGATTTGTGCGCCCTGATTGGTAAGTGCAACTCACAGTCGCTTTCCATCCCCGTTAACGCGAACCTACCTCCCACGGCCGCCCCAATACAGCTCCTCACACGAAGATAGATACCGCTTTCGCACTCCCACACCGCGCGTCCTCCCTCTGCACACCCACTCGACATTTCTCCTTGCTGCCTTAGGTAACATCGGATACAATACACCACAGTGAGGAGGGTTTGTCTCAATGCGCAGGTTACTCGTAACATCTGGTGTGTGCTTACTCGGATTGGCCCTGTCTGTGCCATCCGCCTTCGCCCAATCCGGCGTCATTCAAGGTACCGTGCTCGATGCACAGGGTGGCGGCGTGCCCAACGCGAAAGTAACTGCCACCGATGAAGCCAAGCAGATCGTAGTCCGCGAAACTACGACCGCCGCCGATGGCTCGTTCCAGTTACGGCCGCTGTTACCCGCGGTTTACACGGTTAAAATCGAGGCTTCCGGGTTCAAAATATTCAGCCGCTCCAAGCTCGTGCTCGATCCCAACCAGATCATGAACCTCGGTACCATGGCCGCCGAAGTCGGAGCTACCAGCGAAACCGTCGAAGTTACTGCCGAAGCTCCCACCGTCGAAACCACCACCGCGCAGAGGGGATTCGTTCTTACTTCCCGCCAGGTCACCGAGCTCAGCCTCAACGGCCGCGATTTCCAGTCGCTCATGCGCACCTTACCCGGCGTCGTCTCCAATGATACTTCCGACTTTCGCCTGGCCTTCAATAACACCGACGCCTTCAACGTCAATGGCATGCGCGGCAGTAACAATAACTTCTTTCTCGATGGCTCCATCAATACCGATGTCGGCGCCAACGATGGCCAGTACACCCAGCTCAGCATGGACGCGGTCGGCGAATTCAAAGAGCAGACCAACGTCTTCAACGCCGAGTACGGCAGAAATCCCGGCATCCTCCTGTCCGCCAGTATGAAAAGCGGCTCCCGCGAGTTTCATGGCACGGCCTACGAGTTTCTGCGCAACAATGCCTTCGATGCCCGCAAGCCGTTCGACACCACCGGAACCGTCGCCAAGCTGCGCTTTAACCAGTTCGGCGGCAACATCGGCGGCCCCATCTACCTTCCCGGTATCTCGCCGCGCAAGGAACCCAAACTCTTCTTCTTCTTCAACTACGAAGGCACCCGCGCCAGCCGCCCCAATAACAGCACCCCCTATGTGGATACCGTGGCGCCCGAACTGCTCACCGGTAACTTTCAGAAAGCCCTGAAGTTCAATGCCGACGGCACTCCCGTCAATATCCGCAACACCAACTTCAATGTCGGTACCGTGTTCGAGCCCGGCACCATCGTGCGCGACAACGCCAATAACATCATCGGCGGCACTCCCTTCCCCAATAACATCGTCCCGCAAAGTATGTGGAGTCAGAACGCGCCGGCGTTTTTGAAAATCATCAACCGCCTCGACCGCTCCACTGGCGTACCTACTCCCGGCGACCCTTCCCTGGTCCGCGTGCCCATGCAGGACACGTATATCTTCAGTAAGAATCAGAAAGCCCTGCGCGCCGACTATAACTTCAGCTCCAAAATGAATGCCTTCTTCCACTGGGTGGACGATGCCCAGCAGGAAAGCCAGGGTCTCGGCATCTTTAGCGGTAACGCCTATCCCGTTATGCCCGAGTACCGCAAGAAGCCCGGCGCCAGTTGGGCCTGGAACCTGATCAACATCATATCTCCTACCATGACCAATGAGTTCATCTTCACTTACAACCATTTGACTCAGGTAGTCGATATCCGCAACGATGTCAGTTCCGACTTGTATGACCGCACTAAGCTCGGCTTCACCTTCCAGGAGTTATATCCGGTCTCCAACCTGCGCAATCGCTTCCCGACCTTTAGCTGCGGTACCGGCTGCAACATCTCTTCGTTTCCTCCCGGCTGGCTCAGCGAGGGCAAGACGTTCGCCTGGACCGATAACCTCACCAAGGTGATCGGCAGTCACACGCTCAAAACCGGTATCTTCGTCAACCGCAATAACAACGGCCAGCAGCCGGCCTGGACCGACACCACCAACATCAATTTCGGGCCGAGCGCGCTCAATCCCAACGATTCCGGCAACCAGCTCGCCAACCTCCTGCTCGGCAATTACACCCAGGTCTCTCAGACCAACGGCTACTTCTACGGCAGCTTCCGCTTCCTCGGTGTCGAGGCCTTCTTCCAGGACAGTTGGAAAATCGCCCGCAATCTCACCGTCGAATTGGGCTTGCGCTGGGCCTACATGGGCCCGACCAACACCTATGGAAAGTACCTCCAGAACTACTTCGAGCCCGACCAGTACGACCCCGCCCAGGCGGTCCGCATCAACACCACCACACCCCCTCTCGGCAGTATCATCCCCGGTTCGGGCAGCCCCTATAACGGCATGGTCGAGGAGGGCTCCAACGGGCTGCCCCTCGGCGGCGTGAAACATCGCTTCAATAACTGGTCGCCCCGCCTCGGCATTGCCTGGGACCCCTTCGGCGACGGCAAAATGTCCATCCGCGCCGGCGGCGGTATCTTCTACGAGCGCATCCGCCAGAACAACATTTACTTCGACGGACTCGGCAATCCTCCGCTCACTTACACCCCCAATCTCTACGGCGGTAACGTCGACAACCTCTCCCCCGCGCTGATTGCCGGAGGCACCCGCTTCCCGGTGAACGCCGTCGGCATCGACCGCCTGGGCCTGATCCCCACTACGTACGCCTGGAGCCTCGACGTTCAGCGCCAGTTGGGCCGCGCCGCTTCGATCGATGTCGGCTATGTGGGCAACGCCGGACGCCACCTCATGTACATCCGCGACCTCAACCAGTTGCCGCTCGGCACCACCGTCTTCACCCCCATCCTCACCAATGCCAACAATCAGAACAACGCCATCCGACCCTATAAGGGCTACGGCAGCGTCAACTTCACCGATTTCGGCGCGGTTAGTAATTACGACGCCCTCCAGATCCGCCTCACCCGCCGCTTCGCCCAGCGCTTCACCGCCAACCTCAGCTATGTCTGGTCCAAGGCCCTCGATGAAACGGATAGCGATACCACCGCCATCGGCTACTACAACGACCGCAGCCGCGAATACGGCCCCGCCGGCTTCGATCGCACTTCGGTCTTCAACGCCGATTACGTCTATGAGCTTCCCGATTTCGGCACCAAACTGTCCCATAGCCGCGCCGTGCAGGTAGTTCTGAACGGCTGGCAGTTCTCGGGCATCACCCGTTTCTGGAGCGGCCCTCCGGCTTCCGTCACTTCCAACGGCAACCCCGGCACGCTCGGTGGCGGCGTCCGCGCCAACTACCTCGGCGGCGATATCTATCCCGCCGAGCGCACTCGCTACAATTACTTCAACCCGCTCGTCTTCGGACGGCCGCCCGATGGCACCCTGGGCAATGTCGGTCGCAATACCATCCGCCTGCCCGGCCTCAACAATTGGGACATCTCGCTGTTCAAGAACACCAAGATCACCGAGCGCGTCACCGCCCAGCTCCGCTTCGAGTTCTTTAACGTGTTCAACCACACCCAGTGGGCCGGCGCCAATACGGGCATCAGTGTCCCCAACCCCAACACGCCGGTCACCACCGGAACCATCGGCACCGCCGGCCAGGTCAGCGGCACCCGCGACCCGCGCAATATGCAACTCGGCCTCAAGCTGTACTTCTGATCGGGAGCGGCCTGTCATGCCCCTCCGCAATCAGCCGGGGGCGGATTTCGAAACGGCCGGTCACGCCGGGATGAAACCGGGCGGGTCACCCGGCCGCTCCCCTCCGCCGCACTCTTATAATGGAGCCGTGAGGGGAGTCGTCATCCTGTTAGCGTTCTGGGCTCTGGCGGCCGCCGACCCTTTGGCGGTTGTCTTCCAAAAGGCGGCGGCCGCGCTGTCCTCCGGCGACTACGCCGCCGCCGAAGCCGGCTTCCGCCGGGTCCTCCAATCCGACCCCAACCAAATCGGCGCGCTCGGCAATCTCGGCGTCGTCTACTCGCGCACCAACCGCCTCGCCGAAGCGGAAACGGTCTACCAGCGCGCCCTGCGCCTCAGCCCCGATGACAAAGGTCTCCTCCTCAACCTCGGCCTCGTCGAAGTCAAACGCGAACTCTATGCCACTGCCCTGCCCCGCTTCCAGCGCGTCGTGCGGCTCGACCCGGCCAACCGCCAGGCCCGGGAACTGCTCGCCACCTGCCAGTTGCGCACCGGCGACGTGGACGCGGCCGTGAAAATCCTCGAGCCCCTGCGCGCCGCCGATCCCCACAACAACGCCGTTCTCTACCTCCTCGGCGCCGCCTACTTCCAGCAGAAGCAGCCCGCCCGCGCCAAACAGGTCCTGGCCGAACTCCTCGCCAATGCCGGCCCCGCCCAGACCAGTTTCCTGATCGGCAAAGCCTACTACGACGCCGGTCTCTTCGACGACGCCATCCAGTCCTTTCGCGAGACCATCAAGCTCGATCCCGATTTTCCCGATGCCCATCTCGAACTCGGCAAGGCCTACATCAGCACCCGCGACACCGACCCCGCCATCGCCGAGTTGACCCAGGCCCTCCGCCAGCGCCCGGACAGCGCTTCGGCCCACTACTACCTCGGCAGCCTCCTCGTGCAGGAGGACCGCGCCGCCGAAGGCGTCCCCCACCTCCAGGAGGCCCGCCGCCGCAATCCCGATTTCTGGGGGCCGTACTTCTACCTCGGCAAGGCCTTGATGCAGCAGTCCAAACCCGCCCAGGCCGTGCCCCTGCTCCAGAAAGCCGCCGCGCTCAACCCCGAAGAGCCCACCGCTTTCTATCAACTCGCCCGCGCGCTCGATGCCGTCGGCCGCGGCGCCGAAGCGCAGAAAGCCCTCGATCGCGTCAAAGCGCTCAACGCCGGGAGACTCAAAGCCGTCCACGTCGAGACCATGCGCCCATGACCCGCCGCGTCCTGCTCGGCTTGCTGGCCGCGCCCGCCGCCCGCCTGCAAGCCCAGCAGCGCAGTGCCGGCATCGCCACCCGCGGAGTCATCGCCACCCCGCGCGGCAAGCCTTCCGGCCTCCCCTTTCACGCCCGCTTCACCGATGTCGCCCGCCAGGCCGGGCTCACTGCGCCCGTCATCTGCGGCAACCCCGATCGCGTCGATTACATCGTCGAAACCATGGGCGCCGGCATCGCCTTCTTCGATTACGACAACGATGGCTGGCTCGACATCCTCGTGCTCTCCGGCACCCGTTTCGGCGGCGCGCCCGCCGGCGCCACCAACCGCCTCTACCGCAATAACCGCGACGGCACCTTCACCGATGTCACCGATAAGGCCGGCCTCCGCCGCGCCGGTTGGGCCTTCGGCGTCACCATCGGCGACTACGACAACGACGGCTTCGACGACATCTTCCTCACCTATTGGGGCCACAACGTCCTTTACCGCAACAACGGCGATGGCACCTTCACCGATGTCACCCAAGCCGCCGGCCTCCTCCTTCCCCCGCGCTGGGGAACCGGCTGCACCTGGGTGGACTACGATCGCGACGGCCGGCTCGACCTGTTCGTCGCCAACTACCTGGTCTTCGACCCCGAGCGCATCCCCAAAACCGGTCAGGACCCCAACTGCAACTGGAAAGGCGTGCCGGTGAACTGCGGTCCCCGCGGCCTCCCCCGCGAAACTCACCTCCTCTTCCACAACAACGGCGACGGCACCTTCACCGATGTCAGCGAGCCTTCCGGCATCGCCAAAGTCCGCTCCAGCTACGGCCTCACTGCCGTCGCCGCCGATTTCGACGATGACGGCTGGCCCGACATCTACGTCGCCTGCGATTCCACTCCCAGCCTGCTCTTCCGCAACAACCACGACGGAACCTTCACCGAAGAGGGCCTCCGCCGCGGCGTCGCCCTCAGCGACGATGGCCTCGAGCAGGCCGGCATGGGTGTCGCCGTCGGCGACTACAACCTCGATGGCCGCCTCGACCTCTTCAAAACCCACTTCGCCGAGGACACCCCCGTGCTCTACCGCAACGACGGTAAGGGCAGTTTCTCCGACATCACCATCCGCGCCGGCCTCGGCGTCGAAACCCGCTTCGTCTGCTGGGGAACCGGCATGGAGGACCTCGATAACGACGGCGCGCCCGATCTCTTCGTGGTCACCGGCTCGGTCTATCCTGAGGTCGCCCAGAAGCTCCCCGCCTTCCCCAACCGCACCCCGCGCCTCGTCTTCCGCAATCTCGGCAATGGCAAATTCGAGGAGCTGATGGACGAAGCCGGACCCGCCATCGCCGCCCCCCACGTCAGCCGCGGCGCCGCGTTCGGCGACTTCGATAACGACGGCGATATCGACATCCTCGTCATGAATCAGAACGAGCCCCCCTCCCTGCTGCGCAACGACGTCACCGGCGTCGCCCACTGGCTCAAGGTGAAGCTGATCGGCACCACCTCCAACCGCAGCGCCATCGGCGCGCGCGTCACCGCGAAATACGGCGGCCGCCAGCAGGTCCGCGAGGTGCTCGCCCAATCGGCCTACCTGTCGGTCAGCGACCGCCGCCTGCACTTCGGCCTCGGGGCCGCCGAGACTGCCGATCTCGAAATCCGCTGGCCTAACGGCGCCCGCGAGACCCTGGCCCGTGTCGCCGCCGGCCGCCTGGTCACGATTAAAGAGGGCGCCGGCATCATTCGCTCCGAACCGTTCCCCATGCCGCCCAAGTGATCCCTGTCCACTCTCTCAACCCGGGGAAACCGCACCGTGGCCCTTCACTTGCCTACTAATCAAACAGCCATAGCGGGGGTTTGCCCGTAGTGACCCGCGAATCGCCGGCCGGTGGGAAAGGCCGTCAGGCTGGCGGATGGTGTATTGAACGGCGGTTGGAGCCCGGCTCGGGAGTGTGTGGTAGGGTTTTCGCCTTTTCCCCTGCCTTGTGGCTGTCACGGGAGCGTGAAAGCGCTCGTCAGTAACGGGCCCGTGACACCGGCATTGTATGCCCGGGCTCGGGTTCCATCCGCCGGTTTTCCCACTGCTGTACAATCAACTCATATTTCCACCTTCGCGCACACTTTCGCAGGTACCGAGCGCTTCATCGTCCGCCGGCGCATCGGCGCGGGAGGCATGGGCGTGGTGTACGAAGTCTTCGATAAGGAGCGCCAGGCCCTCGTCGCCCTGAAAGCCCTCCCCCAACTGGACCCCGGCCCCCTCTACCAGTTCAAGCACGAGTTCCGCTCCCTGTGCCGCGTCAGCCACCCCAATCTCATCACCCTGCACGAGCTTTTCTCCGAAGGCGACCGCTGGTACTTCACCATGGAACTGGTGGATGGCGTCGATTTCCTGGGTTATGTCCGCGACATGCCCGAGAAGAGCGAGGCCCCCACCCAGACCCTCGCCGATGTCACCAGTGAGGAATGTTCGGTCGGCCGCTGCGACTATCCGCGGCTGCGCGCAGCCCTCCGTCAGCTCACCGAAGGTGTCGCCGCCCTCCACGCCGAAGGCAAGCTCCACCGCGACCTGAAGCCCTCCAATGTAATGGTTACCCTCGCCGGCCACGTGGTGGTGCTCGATTTCGGACTGGTGGCCGAATTCCGCACCGGCGGCGCCCCGGAAACCCTCACCTTCGGCAAAGTGCAGGGCACCCTGGCCTACATGTCGCCGGAACAGTGCGTCGGCGAGCCGCTCACGCCGGCCAGCGACTGGTATTCGGTCGGCGTCATGGTCTACCTGGCGCTTACCAGCCGGCTTCCCTTCAACGGCACCTATTTGCAGGTGCTCACCGATAAACAGGCTGGCACCTTCCCCCCGCCCCGCTCCTTCGAGCCCACCGTACCCGAAGACCTGGAGCAGCTCTGCCTCCATCTCTTGCGCCGCGCTCCAGCCGAGCGCGCCACCGCGGCCGATATCCTGAATTTGCTGGGTTCGGTCGGCCCCATCGAACTGGCAGCCGCGCCCGCCTCCGCCGAGAGTGGCGACGCCCGCCTGCTGGTCGGCCGCGAACCCGAACTGGCCGCCCTTCAGCGCGCGCTCGAGCTCTGCCGCAAAGGCGTCACCACCATCGTCAAACTGCACGGCCGCTCCGGTATCGGCAAGACCGCGCTGGCCAACTGCTTCCTCGACCGCGCCGCCGATGCGGGCGCCGTCGTGCTCACCGGCCGCTGCTACGAGCAGGAGTCGGTGCCGTTCAAAATCCTCGATGGCCTGGTGGATTCGCTCACCCGCTACCTCACCCTGAAAGCGCGCGCCGCCGTGGCGGAGATCGTTCCGCGCGATATCGGCGCGCTGCTGCACGTGTTTCCGGTGCTCGGACGCGTCGATGCCATCGCCCAGGCGCGCGGCCGATGGCAGGAGGGTATCGACCAGCGCGAGCTCCGCCGCCGCGCGTTCGCCGCCCTCCGCGAACTGCTGGCCCGCATCGGCGACCGCAACGACCTGGTCCTGTTCGTGGACGATCTGCAATGGGGAGATGCCGAAAGCGCGCAGCTCCTCAAAGCCGTGCTGCAGCCCCCCGACAGCCCGCACCTCCTGCTGATCTGCGCCTATCGCAGCGAATACGCCGCCCGCAGCGAGTGCCTGCGGCTGCTGTTTCCGGAGAGCGGCGAGTCCGACGGACCGGAACTCCGCGAAATCCCCCTCCAGCCGCTCGATGCCGAGGAAGCCGGCCGCCTGGCGGCGCGTCTGCTCCGCACCCATACCGGCGCCGCCGAGGCGGCCAACATCGCCCGCGAATCCCAGGGCAGCCCCTACTTTCTCCACGAGCTGGCGCGGCGCGCCTCGGCGGCCGTTACCCACGATGAGCCGTCGAGCGAGCTCACGCTCGATTCCGTCATCTGGCTGCGTGTCCGCGGTCTCCCCGAAGAGGCCCGCCGTCTGCTCGAGGTGGTGTGCGTGCCCGGCCGGCCGTTGCGCCAGGGACACGCCTACCAGGCCGGCGGCTTCGAAACCCGCAACTGGAAGGCGCTGGTCTACCTCCGCAACAACAACCTGGTGCGCAGCACCGGCCCTTCCGAACGCGACGAAGTGGAGCCCTACCACGATCGCATCCGCGAATCCGTGGTTTCGCATCTCCAGCCCGAGCGCCTGGTGGCGTATCATCACTCGCTGGCCCTTACCCTCGAAGCCGCCGGCGATTCCGACAGCGAAGGCATCGCCTCGCACTTCGAATCGGCCGGCGAGCGCGAACGCGCCGGAGTCTATTATGCCCAGGCCGGCGAGAAGGCCGCCGACGCTCTCGCCTTCGACCACGCCGCCCGCCTTTTGCGTCGCGCCATGGAACTGCGCCCGGTCGCCGGTGCCGAACGTACCCGGCTCCAGTCCGCCCTGGCCCAGGCGCTGGCCAACGCCGGCCGCGCCGCCGAAGCCGCCCGCCTCTACCAGGAAGCCGCCCAGCATGCCACCCCGGACCAACGCCGCGACCTGGATTACAAGGCCGCCTACTACTTCGGCATGAGCGGCCACATCGACGACGGGAAAGCCACCTTCGCGCGCATGCTCCGCCAGGTCGGGCTGAAGTTGCCCGAAACCACCGGCGAAGCCATTCGCGCCGTGCTCTGGTCACGCCTCGAGCTCCGCCTGCGCGGCCTCAACTTCCAAAAGCGGGAATCGTCCGAAGCTCCGGCGGGCTCCCTCGAGCGCGCCGACCTGGCCTGGGCCGCGGCCACCGGCCTCACCATGGTGGACCTGTTCGGTGCCGCGGCGTTTTCCTGCCGCAACCTGCTGCTGGCGCTCAAGACCGGCGATCCGTTTCGCATTGCCCGCGGCCTGCTGCTCGAAGCCATCTCGCGCGGCGTCGGACCCAGCGGCCGGCGCGATATGGAAGGGTTCATCGAACGCGCCAGCCGCCTGGTCGGCCCCTCCGGCAACGCCTACCTGTGCGGACTCGAACACCTCGCCCGCGCCTGTTATGCCTTCAGCTCCTGCCGCTGGAGCGAAACCCTGAAGCACGCCTGCGAGGCCGAAACCATCTTCCAGCAGCAGTGCCGCCTCGCCTGGTGGGAGCTCGCCACCAGCCGCAACACCATCCTGTTCTGTCTGGTTATCAAGGCCGAAAACGCCGAACTTCAGGAACGCTGCACCGCCTGGATGCGCGATGCCCGCGAGCGCGGCGACCGCTTCTGCGCCACCACCATGGGCGTCTACGCGCAGCCCAATCTCGAGCTCTACCGCGACCGCCCCGCCGAGGCCCGCCGCATTCTCGACGAGTCCCTGGCCGAGTGGCCGGAACAGGCCTTCCAGGTGCAATCCCTGCTGGGCCTGCTGACGCGCGGCTACATTCATCTCTACCTCGGCGAAGGCCGCCAGGCCTGGGACCTCGTCCAGAGCCGCTGGCCCGTCCTGAAGCGCTACCACGTGTTGCGCCACGAAACCAATCGCATCACCCTTTCGGAGTTGCGGGCGCGCGCCGCGATCTGCGCCGTGCTGGCCGGTGCCGCGCGCGAACCGCTGTTGACCATTGCCGACCACGATACCGCCCAACTCGAAAAGGAAGTCGTGCCCACCGGCGGCGCCTATGCCGCCGGCCTGCGCGCCTCCCTGGCGGAACTTCGCGGCGATCGCGCCGGCGCCATCGCCCACCTGGAACGCGCCGAACAGCTCAACCAGGCCATCGAGATGCCGCAGCGTGCCGCCGCCGCGCGCCGCACCCGCGGTATTCTCATAGGCGGGGATGCCGGCGCCGCGCTGGTCAAGGAATCCGATGCCCTCCTGCTGCGCCTGGGCATCGCCAATCCGCGGAACTATACCGCATTCGATCTTCCCATGGCGGCGCACGGCCTCGCGCCCGGAGGTAGCAATCCATGATGCAATCGCACCTGTTTCAACGCGCCGCGCATGGCGGCGCCGGGATGTTGGCGCCGCTGGCCCGCTGCTCGCGCAGGGCCCCCCCGCCCGATCTGTGGAGCGACTGGCTGTGCCACCGCGAGTACTATCCGCATCGCTGCCACGCGCCCGCCTGGGTGCCCTTCTCGGCGCTGGATTTCACCGGCCGCTACGTCGTATGCCTCATCACGCTGGCGGTCCCCAAGGACACCCTGTTCACCATCGTCTCTTCCTACGGCATGACGCTGGTGGACACCGATCCCGCCCGGCATCCGGTGATCCTGGCCGCCGGTTATCAGGAAGACGTGCGCCAGATCCTCTGGCCGGGCGTGGGCGCGCTGAACTACATGGAATCGATCATCGCCATCCCATCGGTGCGCCTGCTCAATGAGAGTGCGGACGCGACCGGCCCGTTCATCCTGCCCACGCGCCTGGATGTGAGCGAGCTGTTCCCCATCCTGCTGGGCCGCCTGGTCGGCTATCCCAAACAACCGGCGTCCATTCGCGTCACCAAGGATTCTTACGCGGTCGCGCCGCCGTTCGGCGGCCGGCCGGTTTTGGAGGCCACCTTCGGCGGGTACGGCGCGACTACCACGCCGCGCGAGTTGCCGCACTTCCAGCAGACCTTGCAGTGGATGAGCCGCCCGCTGGTGAGCCGCACCCTGCTCGAACCGTCCGTCTTCACGTACCTGGCCTGGGACTGGGAAAACGCCTGCATCCAGCCTCTCGAAGTAAGTCTCGAAGCGGGCGCGGGCCTCCCCGGTTTGCCCGCCGGCCGGTATCAGATCCCCGGCTACGACTGTTCGGTATTTGGCGCGGCCCGCCTGATCCTGCCGTGGGAAACCGCCGGCCCCTTTCCCAAATCGGTGATTCGCCCCGACGCGGAAGCGCAGCGCGAACCCGCTGACTTACCCGATATAAAGCGCTACGGCGGCAGGGGGTCGCCCGGCCGGACCGGATCCTTAAATACGTTATAGTCAAGGCATGTCTCGCGCGGCGCGGTACCTGCTTCTGGCGGCGGCCTGCTGGGGCTTCGCCGCGGCCCAGCAGAACCTCGCGGAGAGCGACCGGCGCCTCTACGCGGACGCCTTCGAGCACGTCTGGAAGACGGTGCAGGCGAAGCATTGGGACCCCACGCTGGGCGGGCTGGACTGGCAGGCGGTGCACGACGAACTGCGCCCCAGAGTGGACCGGGCGCGCACCGCCGACGAAGCCCGTGCCGCCATGTCGGCCCTGCTGGCGCGGCTCCAGCAGACCCACTTCGGCATCCTGCCCGGAGACCTGTACCAGGCCCTCGATGAAACCGGCGGAAGCGCCGCGGACACCGGCTTCGACGTGCGGGTGATCGACAGCCGGGCGCTGGTGACCGAGGTGGAGGCGGGATCGCCGGCGGCGGAACGCGGGGTCAAGCCGGGTTGGGAAATCGTGCGCGCCAACGGCGAAGAGATCGCGCCGCTGATTCGCCGGGTCCAGGAACAGTACCAGGCCTCCACGCTGCTGGATCTCCGGCTCACCCGCGCCGTTCTGGCGCGGTGCCAGGGAAAGCCAGGCAGCCCGGCGCATCTCGAGTTTGTGGACGGCGCCCGCCGGTCGGTCGGCCTGGAGGTAGAGCGCGCCCTGCCCCGCGGCAAGCTGGTGCGCTTCGGCAACCTGCCGGCGAGCTACGTCTGGGCGGAGTGGCGCAAGGTGCGGCCCGAAGTCGCCTACCTGCGGTTCAACCTGTTCATGGACGCCGAGAGCCTGTTGAAGACCTTCGGAGACGCCGTCACCGGATGCCGCGGCTGCCAGGGTTTCATCATCGACCTGCGCGGCAATCCCGGAGGCATCGGCGGCCTGGCGATGGGCGTCGCGGGCTGGTTCATCGACCACCAGGGCCTGGAACTCGGCAAGGAATACCTGCGCGAGGCCACCATCAAATTCGTAGTGTTTCCGCGCCCGGAGCCGTTTCGCGGACCGCTCGCCATTCTGGTGGACGGGTGTTCGGCATCGACCGCGGAGATCTTCGCGGGTGGGCTGAAGGACATCCATCGCGCGCGGATTTTCGGAACGCGGACGGCGGGCGCCGCACTGCCCTCCATCATCGAGCGACTGCCCACCGGCGATGGGTTTCAGTACGCCATCGCCAACTACATCTCGGCCAGCGGCAAGCCGCTCGAAGGCATCGGCGTGATCCCGGATGCCGCCGTGGGGCCGACGCGGGAAACGCTCCTGGCGGGCAAGGACCGGGCGCTCGATGCCGCCGTCGAGTGGATCGAGCAACAGAAGAAGTGAGGACGACAATCATGGGTCATGGGGAAGTGCAACGGAAGTTTTGGATCGGCGCGGCCGCGCTGTGCGCCGCGGCCGGCATGCTGGCGGCGGCCGACGACCTGCCGAAGGCAGAGACGATTCTCGACAAATACGTGGAGGCGACCGGCGGCAAGGCGGCCTATGCCAAGGTGCACACCGAGGTGACCACCGGCACGATGGAGTTCCCGGCCATGGGGCTGAAGGGGAACATGGTTTCCTACGCCGCCGAACCGGACAAGCACCTGGTGGAAATGACCATCGAGGGGGTGGGCACGATTCAGGACGCTTCCGACGGCGCCGCCGCGTGGACCCTGTCGGCGGTGCAGGGGCCGCACATCAAAGAGGGCGATGAGAAGGCCGAAGCCCTGGAAACCGGCAAATTTCACGCCGACGCGCGCTGGCGGGAGATTTTCCAAAAGGTGGAAACCACCGGGGTCGAACAGGTGGATGGCAAGGACTGTTATAAGGTCACTCTGTCGCGCAAGACCGGCAGCCCGCAGACGCGCTGGTTCGACAAGCAGACCAACCTGCTGGTGCGGGTGCTGGCCACGGTGAAGAGCCCCAATGGCGAGATCACCTCGCAATCGACGTTCAGCGATTACCGCAAGGAAGGCGACCTGCTGGTGGCGCACAAAGCCACCATGCACGCGGCCGGGCAGGATATCGTAATCACGGTGGACAAGGTCCAGCACAACGCCGCGATTCCGCCGGAGAAGTTCGTGATGCCCGCGGAGATCAAGGCGTTGCAGAAGAAGTAGCCGCGGCGGCGCGCTGGGCATCGCGCAGGCGGGCGGCGGGCACGGGCCCGGCGTTGCTCAGATTGAGGATGCCGGCGGCGACTTCGGCATCGCCGGCCTCGTCGAGGCGCCGCCACAGCGGCAGGGCGCGTTCGGTGATCCAGAACCAGCGGTGCTCGAAGATGCGGAAATCGGGCAGCGAACGCGTACGCAGCAGCATGGAGCCGCCGTAGACCAGCATCGCCAGAAAGAAACAGGTCAGCCGGTCGGGGAAGACGGCCAGCGGGTCGATCCAGAATTCGAGGATGGTGAGGGCCGAGATGAACACCACGAAGTCGAGCCGCAGATCGCGCAGATTCGGCTGGATGATGCGAAACTGTTCGTGGAAAAGCAGCCCCTGGTTGCCCGTCCAGACCAGGTCGATGCCGGTGGCGACGGGGTGCGGGCCGTGCTGCAACCGCCAGCCGCGATCGATCTGCCGGAAGCCTTCGACCAGTTCCGCGTAGCGCGGCAAGCCCGCCGCCTGTTCCACTTCGGCCAGCCCGCCCTGGGCGTAGGCTTCGTGGGCCCAGCCGATGTCTTCATAAACAGCCGTGTTGGTGGCGCGCAGCAGGTCGAGATCGGGCAGGCGCTCGGGGGCGACGTTTGACTGATCGATCCGTTCCACGCTCATCATGCGGTCCGAATTCTCGGAGACGCCGATCAGGTAGGGCGTGAGCGCGATGCCCACGCGGTAGGAGGCGAAAGCCGCCATGCCCGCCCATTTGAAGATGCCGGGGTGCCCGGCATACCAGCGGGCATACTGGGCGGTGATGGCGTGATTGCGCTCGATGACCTGCCAGGCGGGGGGTAGCCTTGCCATGACCAGGTCGCGCCAGAACTCGATGGTGTGGGCCATCTAGGGGCCTCCTGTCGCGGCGGCGGCTCTCCATCGGGTGGAGCAGTAGATTTTCCTGGGCAGCCCGCAAATGGCCTTGGCGGCGGTCCGCCCCGCAATGACGGCCGCTTCGACGCAGCCGACGTTGATTTCGTTGTCGGTCCAATCGCCGGCCAGGTAGAGGTTGGCGAAACCGGACTGATCGGGCGCGAGGCGGAACTGATTGGTGCCGGCGAGGGTCTGGACGTACAACTCGGTGGGGTCGGTGTTGGCGCGGACGTACTGGGCGGCGAGACGATCGCTGCCCATCCGGTTTTCGCGATCGACGAGCAGGTCCCAATCCAGCTCTTCGGACTGGCCCAGGGTTCCGGTGGGGAAGAGCGCGCGGAGGTGATCCGTCAGGAACGACACGGCGTTGGCGTGGACGCGGCGGGTCTGCGCCTCCTGGTCTTCCGGATCGCCGGCCGGAGCCATGGCATTGCAGAAGTAGGCGACGTGGCGCACGCCGTCCTCCGGTTCCCAACGTTCGTACGGGATGACGTGGCTGAAATCGGCGACGCTGTCGAAGGGCTCGACGTAGCCGCAGGCGATGCCGCGGTTGTACTCCGGCCAGGGGGCGCCGCCATCCCATCCCATGGCGGCGGCGCTCTTCTTCAACCAGAGCTGGATCGCCTGGGTGGGCACGGTAGCGAGGCGGTTCACCATGGCGGCCCAGCGCGGATCGCGGGCGATCAGGCGGCCGCAGATGGAAGGCAGCACGCTCACCGGGATAGCCAGCACCACATCGTCGAAATCGCGTCCGCGGGACAGAACGGTGTTGGGATGCCCCATCGACCCACGCGGCGCGGAACGCTCCAGGAGGCGCGGATCTTCGTAATCCTCCAACTGGCCGTAGAGGGGCTTGGAGGGCCAGCATGGAAGGCCCTTGACGGAGACCAGCGGGGCGTATTCAGGACCGCCCAGGCTGGCCTGCGGTTCGATCGCGAGGGAATCGATGGCGCGGCCATCGGGGGAGAGACCGAGGTCGCGCACCCGCTGGAAGAAACGGAAACGCACGCCGCGGTTCTTCAAGACCAGGTAGAGCGGGCCGAAGATGGTATCGCCCATGCCGGCCTGCATGGTCCAGGCGACGTGGCCGTGGTAGGTGAAGGTGAGGCGCAGGTGGCCGCGAATGGCGGTGCCGGCGGCGATATTGGGCTTGGAAAAATCGCCGTTCTCATACGCGAAGCACGGATCGTAGGCACCCAATACGAGGGGCGAAAGCGGATAGACGGCGCCGTGCTTCGCCAGCCAGTCCTTCAGGTTGTAGCCATCGATGGATTCGAAGCCGCGGTTGATGATGTCGTCGTCGATGAAGCCGCGGGCCATGGAGCCGTACAGGTCGATGGTGTACAGCAGGTGCATCAGGGTGGGGTCCTGGCCGGCGCGGTGGGCGATGGCGTCGAAGACGCGTTGGCGGAAATGATCGAGTAGGGTGACGAGGGCGGTCTGGTGCAGCCGCGAGGCGTGCCAGCCGGCGATGCCGACGATGGCCTTGCAGGCGCGCATGAGCGCATCCACGATGCCCGACTTCAGATCGAGCGGAATCCGGAGCAGGCGAAGCACGGCGCGGACGGACATGGGGACATCGGCACCGGTGACCGCCGCGCCGCGGCTGCCCGACGCCCGGTTGAGCTCGTCGTGCATCCAGTTGAAGATGGAGGGCATGTATTCGGCGGGGGTGGGTGGGGCGGCGGCGCTGTCGGTACGAAAGAGCCGGTCGTCTCCGGGCAGGCCCGGGCGGACGGGGAAATCGGTGAACCAGGCGTCGCCATTCTGGCTGTAGGCGCAGATGCGGTCGTGCGGCTGGAAGGCATCGAAGCAGCTCTGCAAAGGGGAGGCGGGCGCCAGGTCCAGGGCGGACATTTCGTCGTAGACGTGGCGCATCATCTGGAAGGCATTCTCGTAGAATCCGAACCAGACGTGCAGGCCGTGCTCTTCGATGCGATCGGCGATTTCGGCATTGCGGCCGGTGGCGCCCTTGCCGCCGAGGCGCCAGCCGAGCGTGTAGAGGCTGACCTCGTAGTGGTCCTGCCATCCCGGTTGATTGGTGATTTCATAGGCGGTGGTCATGGCGCCCACGCCGCCTCCGAGGATGGCGATCTTCCGTCTGCCGTTCATGGGGGTCTCCTTAGAATCCCACTTTCAAACCGAACTGAAACTGTCGCGGCGCCCTGGCGGAGGTGTACGAAAGCGGGCTCACGGGGTCGCCGCGGCGCGCGGTGAGGGGATGCGGCAATGCCGCCAGGGGCGTGGCGCCGACGATGTTGTTGACCGCTCCGAAATTGGTGTGGTTGAGCAGGTTGAAGACCTCCGCGACGAGCTGGAGGTTGGCCGGGGAGTCGCGGCCGAGACGCACCTTGCGGGCCACGCGGCCATCGATCGCGAACGAGCCGGGGCCGATGCCGACATTGCGGCCCAAGCCCCAGGGACGGTGCGTGTAGACCTGGCCATCGCCGAGATTATCGTAGCCGGTAAGCACGTTGAAGGGGCGGAACGACGCGGCGCTAACAATGGGGGCGAAGGTCCAGCCGGACGTCGTTTCGTGGACCGCGCTGGCGGTGAAGCGGTGCTTCTGGTGGAAGGTGGAGAGGCCGCGGTCGCCGCGGGAGTCGAGCTGGTTGGCGGGGGCGAAGTTGGCGTCGAAATCGGAAACATCGTCGATGGCGCGGCTGAAGGTGTAATGCGCGTTGAGGGCCCAGCGGTTGCCGAAGCGCTTGTTGGCCTGGAGCACCAGCGCATGGTAGAAGGCGTTTCCGGAGCCTTCGACCACGAAATCGTTGAACAGGGTGGGATCGAAGCGGCCGAAGATGGGAGAGCCGTCGGGGCGGGTGCCGGCCTGGTAGAGGTTGTGATCGCGGAAGCGGGGGAGATGGGCGACGCGCACGAAGTCGTATCCGGCGGAGAGCACCAGGTTGCCAAGAGAGCGTTCCACCTGCAAGCTTCCCTGCTGGCTGCCGGGGCTGCGGTAGCCGGGGTCGAGACCGCCACCCGCCGGAAAGCGGAAGCCGGCACGGATGCCGAGCGGGATGAGATCGGACAACTGCACCTGGCGCTGTCCCAGGATGCCGCGCGCCAGCAGGCTCTGATAAATATCGACGGAGGTGAGCGGCAGGCCGGTGAGCGGATTGACGGTGCCGGGGAGGCCGGTGATGGGGACGAACAGCAAGTTCACACTGAGCGGCGGCAGGAAGGCGTTGGCCAGGTAGACGATTTGGGAATCGATCCAGCCGTGGTAGAGGCCGTAACCGCCGCGCACCACGAGGCGGCTGCTGCGGCGGGGGCTCCAGGCGAAGCCGAAGCGGGGATCGAAGAAGTGCTGCGCGGGAAAACGGGAGGTGGCGTCGTATTGGAACCGGAGGCCGGCGTTCACGGTGAGGCTGGGGTTGACGCGGTAGCCCTCCTCGACAAACGCGCTGACGTGCTGCTGCCAGGAGGAGGCCACATTGCCGTCGCCGAAGCCTTGGACGTAGGCGGCGGGGAGTCCCAAGGCGTAGGCCTGGAGGCTGTTGATGGGTTCATCGAGGCGGGCGGCCAGGGCGGGTCCGCCGATGGCGCCCAAGGCCGCGGCGGTGGCGGCGGGGAGGGCGGGATTCACGCCGGCAAGCAAGGACGAGAGCGGGATGAACTCGCCGAAGACGAAATCGCCGGCCATGGAGCTGTCGAGCCGGCCGTTGCCGCGGAGGGGGTCGAGATCGACGCCGAATTTGAGCGAGTGGCGTCCGCGGAAGTAGTCGAAGCCCTGCTGGATCTGGATGTGGCGTTCGTATTTCTGGAAGGGGTAGATCTGATCGCGGCCGAAGGCGCCGAAGCCGCCGATGTCGATGGCGGGACCGAAGGGGTCGATGGGTTCGAGGCGAATGCCTTCGTAGGCGAAGGCGAGGCGGGTGACGGCGGTCCACTGGGGAGTCCAGCGCTGGGAGTAACTCACCATGGCGGTGCCGCCGACAGTGGAGGCGGTGTTGCCGCGCGTGAAGCCGTATTGGGCGCCGGAGCGGCTGTTTTGGATATCGCTGCCAGCGCCATTGAGGCGGAAGAAGAGAGTGCGGTTGGGAGAGAGGGGGGCATCGAGGCGGAGCGAGCCGGTGGAGTCGGCCTCCTGGAACGGGAAGACGCCGCTGTTGGCGCGGAACAGCGCGGGCACCTGGGGATTCGCGGAGGGAGTGAGGATGCCGCGCATGGCCGCGGCGATGCCGGCCAACTGCGGATCGCCGGTGGTTTCGAGGGCGGAGACGATCTGCTGCTGGCCGGGCGTGAGGCTGGTAAGAAACGAGGGGTCGGTGAGCAGGGGGACGAACGCGGACTCGTGACGGTCGAGGCGTTCGAAGGCGGTGTAGAAGTAGAGGCGGTCTTTGCGGACGGGGCCGCCGGCACTGGCGCCGGACTGCTGGCGGGTGTAGGCGGAGCGGGTGGGGTCGAAATAGTTACGGGCCTGGAGCTCGCGCTGCCGCAGAAAGCCGAAGAGCCCGGCGTGAAACTGGTTGGTGCCGGCTTTGGAGACGATGTTGAGGGTGCCGCCGTAGGCGCCGCCGTACTCGGCGGGATAGGCGTTGCGGTTGACCTGAAATTCCTGCACCGCGGCCTGCGGGAGGGAGAGGCGAACGCTGCCGGTATTGGTGTTGTTCTCGATGCCGTCGATGGAGAACGAATTGCCGCGTCCATTACTGCCGGCGAAGCTCATGCCGGAAGTCGGAGCGACGGGCTCGCGGAAATCGAACGCGTTGGCGACGGTTTCGGATTCGCTGACGCCGGGCGTGAGCAGGGCGAAATTGAGGTAGTTTCGCTGGTTGATGGGCAGGTTTTCGACCTGCGCGGAAGTGAGATTGGTGGCCTGGTGGGTGCGGGTGAAGTCGATGGGGAGCGCGGTGGCTTCCACAGTGGTTTGAAAGCGGGCCGGAGTGAAAGCCAGGTTGGCATCGAGCCGGACGGCGTCGCCGACGTTGATTGGAATATCGGGAAAGGACTCGACGGCGTAGCCGGGGGCGGCGATTTCGACGAGGTAGGCGGTGGGCTGCAGCAGGGGCAAGCGGTAGACGCCGGCGGCGTCGGTCAGGGTGGACTGCGAAATGCCGCGATCGGCGTTGCGGGCGGTGACGCGGGCATTGGCGATGGGTTTTTCGTTTTCCCCGCGCACGGTGCCGGTCAGCTCGCCGGTATCGACGCGAAGCTGAGCGCAGGCCAAAGCGGTTGTGAGAACCAGGACGGCGACCGTCCCGAGGGGACGCATTGGTAGATGATACACCGCAATGGGAGGACGGGCGGAAAAGTTCGGGCAGGCTGGGTAAGGGTACCTTCGGGGGGGTTCGGTAGGGCTAGCTTAGGCTAGAGACACGTGTGCCGCAGGTTGGGGTGGTAGTACGGGCGTTGCGGGCGGCCGGGGCTTCGCGGACTTATCGCCGTGCGTATCCGGCCGCCAATGGTTGGAGCCCGATCTCTCCGGGGGCATTGGAATCGCTTTGTGGCGCTACGTTTACCCTCCAGCTTCGATCGCTTGGGCTCGCCGATATCAGATGGGACGGCGACACGCGCTATCCGCTCTCCATCCGCGGTTACAGGTTCGAACCTGAGATCTCCCCGCCGGCCCCATACGTATAGTTGGCAACCGTGCAGGCCTTAACGGCCCTACAGGGAGTTCGTTACCACCGGAATGCAACGTTCTCTGGCCAGAGAAAAAACAGTTGGGCTGGCGCGGTGGGGCGCAAGCTCTATCCTCGATTCCAGAGTAACAGCGCGGGCAAGGGGTTTCGGGGGTGGCATGCGGGTAAGTGGTTGAGGGGGTGGGGTGGATTTTGTGCGAGTGGCCGTGAATGCCTCATTGGGGTCCGGGTGCGGAGCTGTCCGTGACGGCTATGGGGCGGCGGGGTCGGATTGCAGGAACAGGCCGGTGACCTGGTGGAAGGCGGCGGCGGTGCGGCGACCGGGGATGCCGTCCTCGGCGAGGGAGATTCCCGGGATGGCGTTGAGGGCGTGCTGAAGGGCTTTGGCGGCTTCGGTACGGTGTGCCTGCGAGAAGGTCACCTGGGCACCGAGCGCGGCAATGGACGCGACGGCGGCCCCCGGGGTCTGATCGAAGCGCACGATTCCATGATCCTGCATCCGCCTCAGAATGACCGCGGCACCGGATTGGAGGGAAACGGCGGCGGGGTCGAATTTGCGGTCGGCGACGAACTTGCCTGAAGTGTAGTGGGCGGATCCGCTCCAAAGGTAGGGAGAAAGCAGGGGGGGCTGGCGGGTGCGGTAGCCGAAGCCGTTGTACTTTTCGAGCTGATAGAGCATGGAGGCCACGCCCCAATCCTGCACCTGGTCGAAGTCCTCGAGCCTGAGCGCGTCGGCGGCGCTTTCCTCCCAGGAGAAGGGCGGACCGCCGGAGGCCGGCCGTCCGACGGGGACGTTGCGGGTGCGGGCGGTGAGCGGGTCGCCGTTGTGCAGGTGGCAGGAGAAATCGAGCGAACATTCCAGGGAGTGGATGGCACCGATGAAGTACCAGGGAATTCCCAAGGGTTGTCCGACGGCCTGGTAGCGGTCGCGGTTGCGCACCAGGCCGGCGACATCCTGGTCGATTCCGGGGCGCCGCTCCGGACGGATAGCGCAGGTATCGAAGAGGCGCTGGTATTCGAGGCGGAGTTCGCCGGTGAGCGGCACGATTGGCATGTCTACCAGTATGCCCGGGCACTCGAGGGACTGGGGCTCGATGCCGGAGCGGCCGCTCCTCGGGAGGTGGAGCGGAGCCGGCTATTCGTGACGAAGGGCGCGGCAGGGATCGATGCGAAGGGCTTTGTGGGCGGGCACCAGGGCGGCTATGACGACGGACACGAGAAACACGGCAACGGCGCCAGCGTAGGCCGCGGGATCGAGATTGCTGATGCCGTAGAGCCATCCCCGCAAGAACCGGGAAAGTCCGGCCGCGCCCGCGACTCCCACCATCAACCCGGCGCCGACCGGAACCGCAAGGTGGCGCAGCACGACGGACAGCACCTGCAGCGGTTGAGCACCGAGGGCCATCCGGATACCGATCTCCCTGGTGCGTTGGGAAACCGCGTAGGACACCACTCCGACAATTCCGAAACAGGCCAGGAGTTGGGCGATCGACCCCAACACGCTCACGGCCAGGGCGCTGTACTCGGCGCCCTGAAGGTTGGTGAGGAAGGCGCCGCTCAGCAACTCCACGGCTGGAAAGACATTGACGTCCAGCCCCCTGGCCGCGGTGAGAGCGGCGCGGGCGAGATCCTGGGGCGAACCGGCGGTCTTGGCCAGCACCGACAGCGAAGGCCAATTTCCCTCCTCAATCGGGAAATAGGCGTGCGCGGTATCGGGCTCGCCGAACTTCAGGGAACGCACGCTGCCGGAGATTCCCACCACCTGAAAGCGGTCGCCGAACTCCATGCTTTTTCCCAGCGGATCCTGTCCAGGCCAAGCCTGGCGGGCCAGGGACTCGCTGATTACGACGACGTGCCGCTCATTCGGGTTCAGGGCGCGGCCGCGAACGATCGGGATGCTCATGGTGGCGAAGAACGCGGAGCTCACGTGGTTCAACTGAAAGTCCACATGGTGCCCGTCGATGTCGGTTCCGGCAGTGATGGTGACGTGCCCCAAAGGGGGACTCAGCGCCAGGGAGACGGATTGAACGCCGGGGATGGCGCGAAGCCGGTCTTGGAGGGCAGCGAGATACGCCTGCGACCGGGCCGGGGAATAGCCATTGGCGGAGAGTCCCGCGGAGATGGAGACGACGGTTCGGTATTCGAAACCAGGGGAGCTGGAGGTGGCGTGGTTGAGGGCCCGGGCCAGGAGCCCGGAGACAATCAGCAACACACAGCTTGCCGCGACCTGCGCGCCGATCAGAATCTGGCGGGTGAGGTGAAGGCGACGGCGCTGGCGGCCAATCTGCAACGCGGGGGTGAGCCCGAACAGGATGGCGGACGCCAAGCCCATGGCCAGGGAGAAGGCCGCCACGCGCCAATCGGGTGTGGCGTCCATCCATGGCGGAGCACCCGTAGCGGCGAGGAGGCTGCGCAGCACCACGGCGCCCAGCAGGAGGCCGGCGGCGGAACCCAACACGGCCAGGAGCAGGCTCTCGGTGAACAACTGGCGAATCAGCCTTCCGTTGCCCGCGCCGATGGCGACGCGAATGGCGATCTCGCGCCGGCGCGCCACACCGCGGGCCAACAGCATGCTGCCCAAATTGCCGCAGGCGACGGCGAGAATCATCAAGGTGAGGGTGGCGGTCAACGCGAATACGGGATAGATCGGCTCGCGTTGTTCGGCGCCCGTGCCGCGGCGGTTGCCGGCGATCATGCTCTTCAGGTAGCCGCCGGGCTCGCTGGGCAGCCGCTCGTTTTCCCAGATGGCGGAGGGATCTTGGCGGTGCAAGCGGGCGGCCAGCGACGCCAGTTCCTGTTCGGCGGCGCGGGCGCTCAGGCCTTCCCGCAGGCGTCCCCAGAGGCTGACGCCGGGGCTCTCCACGGAGAGATCGGTAAGCAAGCGGCTGCCGCTGACAAAGTAGGGCTGCTGAGCGATGGGCGACCAGAAGGCAGGCTCGCGGACACCCGAACCGACGCCGGCGAAATCGCTGGCGGCGACACCGACGACGGTCGCCGGCTTGCCGTTGATGCGCAGCGTTCGGCCCAACAGGGAAGGATCGGCGCCGAAATGGCGCTGCCAGAATCCATCACTCAGGACGACCACGGGTTGGGCGGCGGAGGGCTCATCCCGCAAGGGGTCGAGCACTCTTCCGAGACGCGATGCGCCGCCGAGTTCGACGAAGAAATTCGCGGTGACGAAACTGGCATCGACCGGCTTCGGTTCGCCTTCCACAGAAACGCCGGTACGGTTCACCGCGATGACGGCGGAGAGGGTCCGCGAGTGGGCGCGAAAGAAGGCGGCCTCCGGATAGGGGACGGCAAACGCGTACTGGTTGATGCCACGCCGGTGGAAGCGCAGCAGCGAATCGGGCTGGCGCACGTGGATGGGCCGCCAGACCACGAGATTGAAGAAGCCAAAGACGGCTACGTTGAACCCGATGCCGATGGCGAGCATGAGGAGGGCCGCCGCCGCGAAGGCCGGCGACTGGCGGAGCACTCGCATGGTGTAGCGAAGGTCCTGGCCGAGGCGGTCGATCCAGGTCCAGCCCCACGCATCGCGAGCCGCTTCGCGGAGGTGGAGCGCGTTGCCGAGGGGCATGTTGCCCTGGCGGCGCGACATTTCGCGATGAAATTCGAGGTCCTCGGCGAGTTCCTGGTCGAAGCGGCGACGGTTCAGCAGATAACGCAAGCGACGGAGTAGGAGTGTCATGCGGGGGGCTCAAGCGGTGCGGAGGATGGCCTGAATGGCTTCATGGACCTGGTGGTAATGAGAGAGTTCGGATGCAAGCTGCTTGCGGCCAGCGGGGGTCAGGCGGTAGAAGCGCACTTTGCGATTCGTCTCCGAGATGCCCCACTGGGAGGTGGCCCAGCCCTTGAGCACCATCTTCTGAAGGGCGGGATAGAGCGCGCCTTCCTCAATTTGAAGCACTTCGGAGGAGAGGGAATGGATTCGCTGGGCGATGGCATAGCCATGGAGGGGGCCGGAGTTGAGGACGCGCAGGATCAAGAGGGCGAGCGCGCCCGAAGGCATATCAGGCTTAGGCATAATTCTATTATGGGTATTTGTAATGATGACATACGAGCGTGTCACTTTGCAAATCATCTGGCGTAAGACTTTGCACGCTATTTGGCGACTCTTGCGGGCCGACGGGATTCATTTTCAAACACCCTCTAACGGATCAGCGGCAAATAAGCCGGGATTTTCATCTTCCACGCTTCAAAAGGCGTAATACCAAAACGGTCCCGCAGTAGAGTATCTTCCACGTGAATGCGGATCTCGATCCCGGCAAGAAAGAGTGCAATTCCGATCGGCCACCAGGGAAGCCTGCCCAACAGGATGGTATGGATCGCGTATACTCTTGAAAGCTTCATGGCCCACGAAACACCGCACCGGGTCGCCGAGATGTTCGCCCATGCGAGGGAGCTTTCCGCTGCCGACCGGGCCATCTACCTCGACCGCGAATGCGCCGGTAAGCCCGAATTGCGCCGGCAGATTGAGGACCTTCTCGAACACGACCAAGCCGAGGACGACCTCCTCGAGCGTCCGGCCTGGGACGGCATCGCCACCTCAGCCCACAGCGCTGAAGGGGCGCTTCGGCCGCCCTTCAGCCTGGAAGAACTGCTGGGTAAGGGCGACATAGGTCCGGTGTTCCGAGCTCCCGCCCTGCAGCTGGAATCCTTGCCCGGATGCCTTCTGGACCAGAAATATCGAATCGAACGGCTACTCGGTAAGGGCGCGATGGGTGCAGTCTTTCAGGCCACCCATCTGGGGACTACGCGAACCGTCGCCGTTAAGGTGATCGTCCCGAAGCTGGCGGAGCACGCCGAGTTTTCGCAGCGCTTCAAGCGCGAGGCGGAGGCGACCGGACGACTCCGCCATATCAACGTAGTCAACGTGACCGATTTCGGCGTCGCGCGTTTTCGAGGAGCGGAACTGCCTTACCTGGTAATGGAATACCTGGATGGTCAGACGCTGTCATCCTATTTGAAATCCGAACCCCGGCCATCCTTTACTTTCATTGCGGACGTCATCGAGCAGGCTGCCTTGGCGCTCGATGCCGCGCACGCAGTCGGGGTGGTGCATCGCGATCTCAAGCCGAGCAACATCTGGCTCGAACCCACTCATCGCGGCGGTTACAACGTCAAAGTGCTTGATTTCGGCATCGCCAAGGTTGCTGGTTCCATCGCCGGTCCAATCGAACCCGTCCGCGGCGCGACCTTGCCGCCGACGAGGAGACGGTCGTCATGGCGACAGCGGATCGCCAGGTGACGGGGTCGACTGCCCCCGCGCCGCCGATGCCGGATTTGATGTCCACCCCGTCGAGCCTGATGACTACGGTGGGAACATTACTGGGCACTCCTGCCTACATGGCTCCCGAACAATGCCAGGGCCTCGACGTGGACAGGCGCGCCGATATTTACAGCCTGGCTGTGATCGCCTACGAAATGTTCTGCTGCCGCCTGCCTTTCCAGTCTGAGGACTACACGAAATTGGTTCGGATGCAGGTCCATGATGCGCCCAAGTCGCCGCACGAACGCGATTCTTCCGTGCCGCGCGCTTTAGCCGATATCGTGCTGAACGGTCTCGACAAAGATCCTGCCCAACGGCCGCCGTCGGCAGGAGCGTTCGCCGCTAAGTTGCGCGCAGTAACCGAGGGCGAGCCAACGTTGCTGATAAAGGCTAGAGATGTATTTCACACGCACACCAACTATCTCCTGCCTCTCCTGCTCATGTGCCTGCTGACCGTGGCAGCATTGCTCATCCCGCTTCGCTGGCTCACCGGTGCCGCCTTTGCGGCGAAACTCGCGCCTGCCTGGGTCCTGGCCTCAGGGGCTGGCCTGATTTGTGTGGCGCTGATTTTGTTCGCACTCCAGTTCTATAAGGTGGCGTGTTTGCTGGTGCTCGAGAACTCCAGGGAGGGCGGCGAGGTCCGCCTCTCACGGAGATCCATACTGTCCTATCTCATCCGCGGCCTGCCGGCGATGTTAGGGACACACGTGCGGAGTATCTTGGACATGCGACCCGTGTCATTCCGCGACAACCTGCTGTGGCCCATCGTCTGGGCGAAGGAACATCTCACCGGAAAGCAGGCCATCGACCGCTCCCGCGAGTTGTGCCGCACCTTGCCCGAAGCCTCCAGAGCGCTGATGGTCCGCCAGTATGCCCCACCGTTAATAGGTTTGCTATGGTTCCCATCGATTCTGTCGCTGGCAAAGGACCGGGCTGTGCTGCCTGATACTTTCAGAGAAGCGATCTCTGGATCTTCATTTGTAAGTTGGATGATCTTTTATTCTCCCTTTATATATGTTGGGTTTTACGCGCTTATCGGTTCTGCCTACTCGCTCCTTTACGGGGCGGCCCTCCGCTGTCGCGGGGAAGGTGGTGAAATTGCCGTCCCGGCGTCATCGCGAGGCAGAAACCGAAACGGATCTTCATTTGCCGTCCGGCCAGCCACCTTTTTGTGGGGGGCCTTTCCTATAGCAATGTTAACGAAAATTCTGGTGAAGGCTATTTCCTAAGACAGCGCCGAACGTTCCGCGCCGGAACCACATCACCCTGGACATCCTGGCATTCTTTCGCGAGAAGGCCTCTGGTGGGCGCTGGGACCGGCCCGAACTCCACCGGCTTCTCGATCAACTCCGAAAGGACGACGTGTTGGTGGTGTGGAAACTCGATCGGCTCTCGCGATCGCTTCGCGATGTACTCACCATCATGGAGCGTCTTGGTGGAAGCCGGGGCGGGATTTCGCAGTTTGACAGAGTCGATTGATACGACCACACCCGCGGGTCGAATGATGCAGCGCGGCTGTTCAAAGTCCACTGCGGGCTCTGAGACTGGGAAGACGCGAGAAAAAAATGGGCCCGATCTCCGCTGAATGAGATCAGGCCCTGGGAAGAAACTGGTTGCTTCCTCGGTGCAAGGAACTGGTTAGCGGCGCCGGCCTCCTCCGCCGCCGCCGTGGCTACCGCCGCCGGAACTGCGGGGTGCGCTGCGGCTGCCGCCGCCACCGCCGGAACTCCGAGGCGCGCTGAATCCGCCGCCGCCCGAACTGCGGGGAGCGCTGTAGCGCGGGGCGCTCGGGGCGCTGCGCGGGGCCGTGTAGCCGCCGCCGCCGCCGTAGTTGCGGGGAGCGCTGTAGCGCGGGGCACTTGGGGCACTGCGCGGGGCACTGCGCGGGGCCGTGTAGGCGCCGCCGCCTCCGCCGTAGTTGCGGGGAGCGCTGTAGCGCGGGGCGCTTGGGGCACTGCGCGGGGCACTGCGCGGGGCCGTGTAGGCGCCGCCTCCGCCGTAGTTGCGGGGAGCGCTGTAGCGCGGGGCGCTTGGGGCACTGCGCGGGGCACTGCGCGGGGCCGTGTAGCCGCCGCCGCCGCCGTAGTTGCGGGGAGCGCTGTAGCGCGGGGCGCTTGGGGCACTGCGCGGGGCACTATTACCGCCTCCGCCGAAACTGCGCGGCGCGCCGTAGCTCCCATTGCCGCGGGGGCTGCCATAGCTCGGGGCGTTACGCGGGGTGCCGTAGCCGGGACTGCCGTATTCCGGCCGGCCGCTTCGCATGGCGCCGTTCCCGGGCGAGCCGTATTGGGGAGCGCTGCTACGCGGTGCGGCGGAGGACTGCTGCCGGCCGGAGCCGGGCGCGCCAAACCGTTGCCACCCGGCGCCGCCCGAGGGACGGGAGCTATCCAGGGCGCGATTGGAACCCGGTGCGGCGGCACGACCTCCGCCGCTCTCGCTACGTGGGGCCAGGTTGGACTGCGGAGAGCGGGCGGATGGTTCGCCGAAGCGCCGCCAGCCGCGTCCGCCGGAACTTTGTCCGCCGGGGTCGCCCTGGGCCGAGCGGAGATTTCCCTGTCGCGCGGCAGGCGCCGGATCGCTGCCGCGGGTGCTCAAGGCGCCGCCGCGGTTGAGTCCGCCGCGATTGAAGTCCGCGCCGCCTTGGGCCTGGGCGCCGATTCCGGACCGTCCGGCTGCGCCGCGGGTGAGGCCCGCGCCGCCGGCGCGCTGTTGGGAGAACGGAATCCGTTCCACCGCCCGGGGCTGCTGGTGGGTGAAGAACCGGGTATTGGTGCTGGTACGCGGCACACTGGCCACGTTGCGATTGGAGAAGCGCAGGTGATCGTTATTGGGGGCAAAGGGCATCTGCCCGCGAATCATACCCGCTCCGCGCACCTGCTCGCCGGAGAAATGGGAGATACCGCCGCGGCCGAACCGACCGTTGCGGAAATTCTCGGTGCTGATGCCCGAGATGCCGTTGCGGGCACCAGCATTTCTATAAATGTTCCTGATGTTTACATTGGTCACATTAAAGCTTCGCCCGAAGCCACGCCCGTAGTAACCGCGGCCCCACCAGGGGTGGAGGGTCTCATAGGGCGCCAGCGGCACCCAGCCGACGTTGCCAAAGCCGAATCCGAATCCGCCGCCGCGGCCGAAGCCGAAAAATCCGACCAGCGCCGGGGACCAGTAGTGGCGATACCCGAACGCCCCCGGATACCAGCACCAGCCCCAGCGCGATTCGTGAAACCAGCGGCCATAGTGGTAGGGCGCCCAACCCCAGGGGTCGGAGCTCATCCAGGTCCACCCATACCAGTCGAGCCACGACCAGCGGCCCAGGCTGTAGGGAGCCCAGTCTTCGCCGACCGTAGGACGCCACACGCGTCCGTACGGAGCGACATCCACCCAGTTGCCGTAGTTGTCGAGGTCCTCGGCACCGTAGATGCCTTGGCCGACATATTGAGAACTGGTCGAATTCAGAAAAACCTGATCGCGGCTGTCACACCACTGGTCCCACTCGTCGAGGGCCGGGGCGGCCACCATCTGGAACTCGGGATCGGTAGCCGATCCGCGTGCCATCATCATCTGCCCGGCCGAGACCGATTGCGAGCCGCGCGGCGAATACACCTCCACTTCGCCGGCGCGGACGATCAGCCGGGACTCGCCGGCGTCGTTCACGTAGATCCGATAGGCACCCTGATTCGAGGGTCTTACGGAGATACTCGGAGTATCCACTTCGACGTAGGCGGAAGTGGGCTGCAAGACCCGGTAGGTGACGGTTCCGCGGGCCACCTGCATCTGAAATCGATTGGCCTCGAGCTGGGTGAGGCGGACTTCGGCATTGCCGCCGATGCGCAGAATGTTGGCGGCATCGAACTGCACTTCGGCGCGCGAATCAGGGCCGGTGGCGATGGAGTCCTCGGACATGAGCGGCGCGTTGATGACTCCGGCCACCCACTCTCCGGAATCGCCGCGCCGCACGGAAACGTCGCCATTCATGACGCTGATGCGTGCGACACCACGCTGGAGGTCATCGGGGTCCTGAGCATGCGCAGGGGGAAAGAGGCCCGTGCTCAAGATGAGTGCGCCGCCGAGCGCGAGATACCGGAAATATGGATTCCATGCCATTGGAGTTCTCCCAAACCGCACCGCGGTGTAGTGCACGCTTGATTCCACATGATAAGTATCAATTTTTCAATACGTTAGATAGAATTGACGGCTGTTGGGATGTGGCCGAAAACCACCAGCCTGGCTGCGTTGGAGCAGGAACCGTTCGGGGAGGTCAGGGTGGGCACGGGGCGCCGGGGAAGAACGGAGCGTGTGCGCCTATATATTTTATAAGTATTTATATATAAGTATATTACTGAATATTTATCATGTGTTGGTTGATATGATAACGAAACCTGCAAAAACGGGCGTTACAGTACTTGTCACCCGACTGTCCTATACTGAACTATACGTTCCCGGGCATGTGGATCTTGGAGGATCTGCGCTACGGTTTTCGGGCGTTAGCCAGGAACCGGGCCATTGCCGCCGCCGCGGTGGTTTCCCTCGCGCTGGGCGTGGGCGCCAACACAACCATCTTCACGCTGCTCAATGCCATTCTGCTGACTCCGCTGCCGGTGGCCGATCCCTCCCGGCTGGCCAACCTATATACGGTAGACCGGCGGAGCCCGGGCTACCTGCTGTGCTCGTACCCGAACTATAAAGACTACCGCGAGCGCAATACGGTGTTTTCTTCGCTGCTGCTGTACTCGGCGGTTACGGTCAACCTGACCGGGCACGGGGAACCGCAGTTGCTGATGGGGCAACTGGTATCGGGCGGCTATTTTTCGACACTGGGAGTGAAGCCGGTGGTGGGGCGCGGGTTTTTGCCGGAAGAGGATGCGGTGCCGGATGCGCGGCCGGTGGCGGTGCTGAGCTTCGCGGTATGGGCGCGGGAGTTCGGGGGCGATCGGCGGGTGACGGCGCGCTCGGTGACGCTGAACGGACGGGCCTATCGGATTGTGGGTGTGGCGCCGCGGGGATTCGGCGGGCTCAACGGGCTGTATGCCGCGGACGTATGGGTACCGATCGCGATGTACCGGCAGCTTCACCCGGCGGCGAACTGGGTGGAGCAGCGCCGCGCGCTGCTGTTCTCGGTGGTGGGACGCCTGAAGCCCGGGATCTCGCGGGGGCAGGCCGAGGCGGCCATGCAGGTGGTCGCGCGGGACCTGGAGCGGGAGCACCCGAGCGACAATGCGGGCCGGCGGATCCGGCTGACCTCCGCCTCGGAAGCCACGCTGGCTCCGCAGACGCGTACGCTGGTGACCAACGCCGGCATGGTGCTGATGGTGGTATCGGCGCTGGTGCTTCTGATTGCCTGCGCGAACGTGGCGAACCTGCTGTTGGCGCGCGCCACGGGGCGGGGGCGGGAGATCGCGATTCGGCTTGCCATGGGTGCCGGGCGAGGGCGGCTGGTGCGGCAACTGCTGACCGAGAGCATCCTGCTTTCGATGCTGGGGGGCGCCGCGGCGCTGGCGTTTGCGCGGTGGGCGCGCGACATCGTGTGGGCCCTGCGGCCCTCGACGTTCCGGCACGCCGGCATTCATCTGGATCTGGATGGGCGGGTGCTGGCTTACACGTTCGTGGTGGCGCTGGCGACCGGGATCGCGTTCGGCCTGGCTCCGGCGCTGCGGGCCACGCGGGCCGACCTGGCGACGGATCTGAAGGAACGGACGGGGAGCGCGGCGTTTTCGGGGGGGCGGTTCCGGCCGCGATCGCTGCTGGTGGCGGGGCAGGTGGCGTTCTCGGTGGTGGCGCTGGTGGGAGCCGGACTCTTCGTGCGGAGCATCCATAACGCGGGGCGGCTGGACCTGGGGTTCGACGCCGCGCACCTGGCTGCCATTTCGTTCAATGTGGGGGGCCAGGGCTATACGGAGGCGCGCGGGCGGGAATACCAGCAGGCGGCGCTGGCCGCTGCCCGGGCGGTGCCCGGGGTGGTTTCGGCGACGCTTTCGAAGGACGTGCCGCTCAACGTGTCGGCGGCGCGGACGGTGTTGCTCGAGGGCGGGGGGGACCCGGCTTCGGGGCAGGGGCGGGTGACGCTCACCAGCGTGGTCTGGCCGGGGTATTTTGAAACGCTTGGGATGCCGCTGCGGCGGGGGCGCGATTTCCGCGTGGAGGAAGGACCCATGCGGCCCCGGGTGGCGATACTGAACGAAGCCGCGGCCGCGGCATTCTGGCCGGGAGAGAACCCGCTCGGCAAGCGTCTTCATTTCTTCGGCGACAACAAGCCCGCCGAGGTGGTGGGAATGGTGCGGAACGCGTGCTACCGGGCGATCGGCGAAGATCCCCAGCCGCTGATCTACCTTTCGCTGGTGCAGTACTATTTTCCGACCAATGCCCTGTACGTGCGCACGAAGGGCGACCCGGGGAGGGTGGCCGCGGGGGTGCGCCGCAGCATGCAGCCGCTCGACCGGAATCTGCTGTTGGAATCGGAAAGCCTGTCGCGGACGATCGAGGAATCGCTTTGGGCGCAGCGGCTTTCGGCCTGGTTGCTGGCCATATTCGGGGTGCTCGCCCTGGTGCTGGCGACGGTGGGCATTTACGGGGTGGTCTCCTACTCGGTGAATCAGCGGGCCCGGGAAATCGGCGTACGGATGGCGATGGGGGCCACGGCGGCCGATGTTTACGGGATGGTGCTGCGCGAGGGATTTGGACCGGTGGCAGGGGGGATTGCGGTGGGGGTAGCGGTGGCGCTGGGGGCATCGCGATGGGTAGCGGGCCTGCTGTTTGCGACCGGCACGCGCGATACGCTGACGTTCGTGACGGTGCCCTCGATTCTGATGGTGGTGGCGATGCTGGCCTGCTGGCTGCCGGCGCGGCGGGCCACGCGGGTGGACCCCGCCTCGGCGCTGCGCGACGAGTAGGCGGCTGCCCTACAATCGAAGTTGGTTCTCGCGCAAAACGTCTCGAAGCTGTATCGCCTGTATCGGCGGCCATCGGACCGGCTGCGCGAGCTGATTCCGGGGAGCCGGCCGAGGCACAGCGATTTCTGGGCGTTGCGGGACATCAGCTTCAGCCTGGAGAAGGGCGAGACGCTGGGCCTGGTGGGCCCCAACGGGTGCGGCAAGAGCACGCTGCTGCAGATTGTTGCGGGCATCCTTCAGCCGACCTCGGGCCGGGTGGTGACGCGCGGGCGCATCGCCGCGCTGCTGGAGCTGGGTGCGGGTTTCAATCCGGAATTCAGCGGGCGGGAAAACGTGTACCTGAATGGCGAGATTATGGGCCTGAGCCGCGCGGCGATCGACAAGGCGATGCCTTCGATCGAGGCGTTCGCGGAAATCGGCGAGTTCATGGAGCGGCCGGTGAAGGAGTACTCGACGGGGATGTACGTGCGCCTGGCCTTCTCGACCGCGATCCACGTGGAACCGGAGATTCTGATCGTGGATGAGGCGCTGGCAGTAGGGGACGCGGTATTCGCCAATCGCTGCGTGCGCAAATTCCAGGAGCTGCGCGAGCGCAGGATCACGGTGTTGTTCGTCTCCCACGACCTGGGGCTGGTGAAACAGCTCTCGGACCGCGCCATGCTGCTGCTGGGCGGGCGCATGGAAGCCGAAGGGGCGCCCAAGGACGTGATCAACCGGTATATCGGGCTGGTGCTGGCGCGCCAGGAATCCACGCGCCAGAAACAGGACCGGGTGCGCGCCAGCTTCCGGCACGGGGATGGCGCCAGCGAGATCCTGACGGTGGAGCTCCGGAACTCGCGCGGCGAGACGGTGACGTCGATTCCGAGCGGTGAGCCGGTGGTGGTGCGGGTGCGGTTGCGCTTTCATGAGGCCGCGACGGACCCCATGGTGGGCATCCTGATCCGCACGCGCATCGGCATGGATGTGTACGGCACGAACACGCATATCGAGCAGATGGACCTGGGCAGGTTTCAGGCGGGGGATGAACTGGAGGTGGATTTCCACATCGAGTGCTGGCTGACGCCGCAGGAGTACACGTTGACGGTAGCGAGCCAGAATCCGGACGGGTCTTCGCACGACTGGCTGGACGATGCGGTGGCGTTCGATGTCGTGGACACGCGGGTAGCGGCGGGGGTGGCCAACCTGAGAGCGAGGGTGGAATGGCGCGTATCACGGTGAAGGTGCATCCGCGGGCGCGGCGATCGGCGGTGGCCGGGCGTTTGGGCGAGGCGTGGAAACTGGACCTCGCCGCACCGCCGGTGGATGGCAAGGCGAACGACGAATGCGTGCGGTTTTTCGCGGCGCTGGCGGGCGTGCCGCGTTCGCGGGTGCGGATCGTGCTGGGCGCGACGAGCCGCACGAAGGTGGTCGAAATCGAAGGTGTGACGGATGCGGAGGCGGTGCGGCTGCTCTACAACGTGCCGAGCGGGACGTCGTAATCCTTGGCCGGAAAGGCGCGGGCGATGGCCGCCGCATCGGGGGCGGTCAACTTCCAGCCGCAGCCGCCGGCGTTTTCTTCCACGCGTTCGGGGTGCGAGGTCTTGGGGATGGTGAATACGTTCGGGTCGCGGGTGAGGAAATTCAGGATGACCTGGCGGACGGTGCGGCCGTGGCGGGCGGCGATTTCGGCCAGGACCCGGCCTCCGGGGCTCTCAGGCGGCGGCAGCCGGCGATGGGCGAAGGGGGAATAAGCGACCACGGCGATTTGCTTTTCGGCGCAGTGCGGAATGAGGTGGCGCTCGATGCCGCGGTCGCCCAAGTGGTAGAGCACCTGGTTAGCGGCCAGCCGATGATGGTGGAGGGCGTCCGCGGCGGCCTGCATTTCCGGCACATCCAGATTGCTGACGCCGATGAAGCGCACGAGGCCGTCGGCCACGAGTTTTTCCATGGCCCGCATGGTTTCGGCGATGGGATGGCTGCCGGCCCAGTGCAACATGTAGAGATCGATCCAGTCGGTGGCGAGCCGTTTGAGGCTGCGGCGGCAGGCCTTGAGGGTGCCTTCATAGGAAGCGTTGTTGGGGAGCACCTTGCTGGCCAGGAAGACCTCGTCGCGGCGGCCGGCGATGGCTTCGGCCACCAGTTCCTCGGCGCGGCCGTTGCCGTACATCTCGGCGGTGTCGATGTGGGTCATGCCGAGGTCGAGGCCGTGGCGGAGGGTTTCGATGGCGCGCCGCTCCGCTTCGCGGCCACTCTCGATCATCCAGGTTCCCTGCCCGATCACGGGGACATCGACGCCGGTCGATCCGAATTTGCGTTTTACCATGGGTGGAGCCGATACACGCTTCTGCCGTCGAACACGGGGATGGCCACGCGTGCCATTGCCAGGATGGCACAGGCGCGAATTGGACGTTGGGCCATCTATGTTACTCTGCATTCACATGTATCGCACATCGTTGCTTCTTCTTGCATCGGTAGTGTACGCACAGGCGCCGGTGGAGGACCGGCCGCTCGCTTCCCTACCCTATACACCCAGCCTGGAGACGGCATTTCTCGACCGGTCGGTGGACCCCTGCCAGGACTTCTACCGATTCGCCTGCGGCACCTGGAACAAGCTGAACCCGATTCCGCCGGACCAGGCGCGGTGGAATGTGTACGCCAAGCTGGATACAGAGAACCTGCGTTACCTGTGGGGGATTCTGGAGGCGAGTGCGAAGACGGAACCGGAGCGCACGCCCAACCAGCAGAAGGTGGGCGACTATTTTGCGTCGTGCATGGATGAGGCCGCAATCGAGAAACTGGGCGGCCGGCCGCTCGGGGGGACGCTCGACGAAATCGCCGCGCTCCGCGGTACGGCAGATCTGGCAGCGCTGCTGGGGCGGATGCACCTGGAGGCCACGCGCAGCAGCCCGCTGTTCGGGTTCGGGTCCAACCAGGATTTCGCCGACTCGACGCACATCATCGCCTTCGCGACCGCCGGAGGCCTCGGGCTGCCCGACCGCGACTACTATTTCAAAACCGATGCGAAGAGTGTGGAGACGCGGGCGCGCTACGTGGAGCACATTGCGCGCATGCTGGCGCTGGTGGGCGACACGCCGGCGGCGGCGAAGTCGGAGGCCGCCGCCATAATGGATATCGAGACCGGGCTGGCGAAAGCGACGCTCACGCGGGTGGAGCGGCGCGACCCGCACAAGCTGTTTCACAAGTTCACGCGCGCCCAACTGCTCAGGCTGACGCCCTCGTTCGACTGGCCGGCGTATTGGGGGGCGATCCACCTGGCGGCACCCGAAGATCTGAACGTCACCCAGCCGGGGTTCTTCGAGGAGCTGGAACGGCAGCTCAAGACGCGGCCGGTGGGCGACTGGAAGGCATACCTGCGGTGGAACCTGGCGCGCGAGCGGGCGCCGTACCTTTCGTCGGCATTCGTGCGCGCGGACTTCGAGTTTTACGCGAAGTATTTGCGGGGCGTGGAGCAGCTCCAGCCGCGCTGGAAGCGGTGCGTGCGGTGGATCGATCGGGACCTGGGCGAAGCGCTGGGGCAGGTGTTCGTGGCGCGCACGTTCAGCGCCGATACCAAGGCTCACACGGTGGCGATGACGAAGGCGATCGAAGCGGCCATGGAGAAAGACATCCACCAGCTCACGTGGATGAGCGAGGCCACCAAAGAGCAGGCGCTGGTGAAGCTGCACAGCATCGTCAACAAGGTCGGCTACCCCGACAAATGGCGCGACTACAGCACCGTCCGGATCGTGCGGGGCGACTTTTCAGGCAACGTGGAACGGGCAGTGAGCTTCGAATCGCGGCGGGAGCTGGGCAAAATCGGCAAGCCGCTGGACCGGACGGAATGGCAAATGACGCCGCCCACGGTGAACGCATATTACGACCCGCAGATGAACGATATCAACTTTCCGGCCGGGGTGCTGCAACCGCCGCTATACGACCCCAAGCTGGATGAAGCGCCGAATTACGGCAACACCGGGGCGACCATCGGACACGAATTGACGCACGGGTTCGACGACCAGGGGCGGCAGTTCGATGCCAAAGGCAATCTGCGCGACTGGTGGACGGCGGCAGACGCCGACCAGTTCGTGACCCGCGCCGCCTGCGTGTCGGACCAGTATTCGCAGTACACCGTGGTGGACGATATCAAGATCAACGGGAAGCTGACGCTCGGGGAGGATGTGGCGGATCTGGGCGGCACGCTGCTCGCGTATCTCGCGTGGAAGGAAGCGACCCGCGGGCAGGAGCTGAAGCCGATCGACGGTTTCACGCCGGACCAGCGTTTCTTCATCGGCATGGCGCAGTGGGCCTGCGGCGACGAGCGCCCCGAAAGCAAGCGCCAGAACGCGATCACCAACGAGCACTCGCCCGAGCAGTACCGCATCAACGGGGTGGTGTCGAATCTGGCGGAGTTCGCGAAGGCGTTTTCGTGCAAAGCCGGCCAGCCGATGGCGCGGGCCAACGCCTGCCGGGTGTGGTGATCAGGGGCGGGGCTATGCCGTTTTATCCCTGGCGTAGCACAGCGGATTCAGCGCGCATCCGGCGCACTTCGGATTGCGCGCGACACAGAGCGCACGGCCGTGGAGAATCACCTGGTGCGAAAACAGGATCCAGCGATCCTGGGGAATCATCTTCATCAGGTCCTGCTCGATTTTGACGGGGTCGGTATGTTTGGTGAGGTCGAGGCGGCGCGCGATGCGTTGGACGTGGGTATCGACGACGACGCCGGAAGGGATGCCATAGGCGGTCCCGAGAACCACGTTGGCGGTCTTGCGGGCGGCGCCGGGAATGGTGAGCATCTCTTGGAGGGTGCGGGGCACGTGGCCGGCGAAGTCCGCGGTGATTTTCTTGGCTGCGCCCACGATAGACTTCGCCTTATTGTTGAAGAAACCAGTGCTACGAATATCATTTGCCAAGACTTCCGGCCTCACCGCAGCGAAGTCCATGGGCGTCGGATACTTGGCGAACAGGCCGGGGGTGACTTCATTCACGCGTTTGTCGGTGCATTGTGCGGAGAGGATGGTGGCGACCAGCAGTTCCCAGGGATTGTGGTGATGGAGCGCGCAGGTCGCACCGGGATACATGAGATCGAGCCCGCGGAGGATTTCGGTGACGCGGTTTTTGCGCTCGGCTGCGGTTCCGGGGCGTTTCACGTAAGCTCGTAATTGGACATGCGGGTGCGGTTTCTTCTGCTGGGGGCGGCGTTGGCTGCCTTTGGCGCTTCGCTCGGTTCGGGCTTTCACTTTGACGATTATGCCATCTTCTCGAATGCGTCTCTGACCAGGCCGGAAGGGGTGCTCGATATCTGGGGTCTGGGCGACACGCGGCCGCTCACCTACTTCACGTTTTGGTTGAACTACCTGGTGGGCGGGCGCACGGCCATCGGGTATCACGTGGTGAATCTGCTGCTGCACCTGGGGGCGGTGCTGCTGGTGTACGAGTGCCTGCGGCGGCTGATTCCGGAGCGCGCGGCGGCGATGGGGGCGGCCCTCTTCGCGGTGCATCCGATGCAGGCGGAGGCGGTGGACTATATCTGGTCGCGCGCCATCCTGCTGGCGACGGTGCTGTGCCTGGCGTGCCTGTTGGCGTGGCTGGACGGACGGGTGTGGGAAGCGGTGGGCTGGTTTACGCTGGCGCTGCTGGCCAAAGAGGAGTGCGCGGCGTTCCCGTTGATGCTGTGCCTGCTGCCTTCGGCAAGGAAGAACCGGCGGCCGATTCTGGCCATGCTGCTGCTGGCGCTGGCGGCGGGCGGACGGGTGATCTATGCGGTCGCGGTCACGCCGGGCGCGCCCGCCGGGATGCAGGCCGGGATATCGCCGTGGCGGTATCTGCTGGCGGAGGGCCCGGTGCTGTGGCGCTACGTGCGGCTGCTGGTGGTGCCGTACGGGTTCACGGTCGATCCGGAAATCGACGTGCCGGCGGTTTGGGTGGGGGTGTTGGCCTGGGCCGTTCTGGCAGCGCTGCTGGGGTGGGCGTGGCGCGCGCGGCGGTCGCACGCCTGGGCGCTCTGGCTGGTCGCGGGTTTCGTGCTGCTGATCCCGAGCTCCACGATTTTCCCGGCCGCGGACCTGGCCGCCGACCGGCGGCTGTATCTGCCGCTGTTGGCGTTCGGCGCGGCGTTCGGCCTGTTGCTGGATCGCCTGCGGCTGCCGGCGGTGGGGATGGCGATCGTGGTGTGTCTGATGCTGGTGAGCGTGGGGCGCACGCAGGTTTGGATGACGGACGCCACGCTGTGGCGGGAAGCGGTGGCGCGCGCGCCGCACAAAGTGCGCCCGCGGTTGCAGTTGGCCCGCGCGCTGCCCGCCGCCCAGGGTCTGGAAGTGCTGGCGCAGGCGCGCGAGATGGCGCCGATGGACCCGGCGGTGGCGGCGGAAGCGGGAAGGATTCTGCTGGCCGAGGGTCAGGCGGATGGCGCCCTGGCGGAGTTCGGGCGGGCGCTGGCGCTCGACCCGCGGAATGCGCTCTACCTGAACAATCGCGGAGTGGCGCTGGAGGCCCTCGGACAAACCGAAGCCGCGCGGGGGGATTTCGAACGCGCGCTGGCGATCGACCCGCGGCTTGGCGAGGCCAAGATCAACCTCCAGAACCTGGCGCGGTGATCTGCACGTCGGTGCTGACGTTTTGCCAGTCCGGCAGTTCGTAGATCTTGAGCTTGGTGGTGAGCGGCGCTTCCATTTCTTTCGACTCGAACGCGCCGATGTTGGTGGTGAAGGCGAAGGTGCCGGCGGCTTCTTCTTCGGACTTCTGCGTCCGGCCCCACACCGTGACATTGCCAGCCAGGCCCTGGATATCGGCGGGGGAGTGATTGATGAGGATGAACTTCACCAGGATCCTGCTCTTGTTTTTGGGATCCTCGACGAAGCGCACGCCGGCGATTTCCATATACTTTTGAAACGGGTTGACCGGGACACCGGCCTTGGCGGCGGGGTTTTCGACGGTGGCCGGCGGCTTGGTGGCGGGGCCGCGAAAATAACCGACGGTCCAGTAGATGGCCGCACCCAGGCCGAGAAAGGCGAAGGCAAAGACGACCGCCATCAGCCAGGTGGGCATACCGGCGTGGGAGGCGGGGGCGGGCGGCGGCACATAGGGCCGGACCTTCACGGGCTCGGGGGCGGGTGCGGGCGGTCGAAGGGGAAGGACGGGCGGAACGGCTTCGGGGGGAACGTCCTCGGTTTGGGGAGGCGCCTTGTCGGCTTCCGGCGGAGCCGCGGCGGCGCGGGTCTTCGCCGCGCAGTCGGGACACTCGGTGTATGCCGGAGGAACTTCACGCCCGCACTGCGGGCAGATCCACGTGAACATGGGCTGGCCTCACTCCTACTCTACCGCTAGCGAATCCCTGCAAACGAGTACAAGCGCCCGGCCGCCTCTTTATCCCTCCGAAACGAGTGAAACTCTTCGGGGTGGCACATGGTGCAGAGGTTCGACGCGTAGATGCGGCGGGGCGTTACGCCCGCCGCGGCGAGCAGGCGGTGGTTTTCGGCGGCGAGATCGAGGTGGGTCCTGCCGTGTTCGCCGAACCGGGCCGCCACATCCGGACCCACTTCGTAGCAGCATTTGCCGATGCCGGGTCCGATGGCGGCGTGGAGATCGGCGGCCTCGGTCCCGAAGCGTTCGCGCATGGCCTCCACCGCGCGGCGCGCAATCTGCGCCACGGTACCACGCCAGCCGGCATGGACCGCGGCAACGGCCCGCCGACGCTCATCGGCCAGCAGGATCGGAATGCAATCCGCGGTCTTCACGGCCACGACCGCGCCGCGCGTGTCTTCGAGCAGCGCATCGCCCTGCCCCAGCACGCCGGTGCGGCCGAGGGCCGGGACACACGTCGCGGAATGTACCTGTTGGAGGGTGGCGAGGTTGCCGAACAGGGCGGGAATATCGGCCAGGCGGGTGCCGAAGCCGTGCACCAGCCAATCGAGCGAGTCCAGTTCGCGGACGCGGTAGACGTTCTGCGAATCCCGATAGAACACTTGTCAGGCCGGATTCTGAATCTGCGCGATCCTCACCTGTTCCTTGAAGTTCTCGAGCATCGATTCGTCCAGGTGCACTTCGGTGGGGCGCTTTACGAGGGTGGTCATCTGGTCGATCTTGTCCTGCAACTTCATGAGGGCGTAGAAGAGGTTCTCGGGGCGCGGCGGGCATCCGGTCACGTAGACGTCCACGGGCACAATCTTATCGACGCCCTGGAGCACGGCGTAGGTATTGAAGGGGCCGCCGACCGACGAGCAGGCTCCCATGGAGATGCACCATTTGGGGTCGGGCATCTGGTCCCAGATGCGTTTCAGCACCGGCGCCATCTTGAGGGTGACGGTGCCCGCCACGATCATCAGGTCCGACTGACGGGGCGAGGGCCGGAACACCTCGGCGCCGAAACGGGCGATATCGAATCGCGAGGTACTGGAAGCGATCATCTCGATGGCGCAGCACGCCAGGCCGAAGGTAAGCGGCCACAGCGACGACTGCCGCGCCCAGTTGAACACATAGTCCACCGACGTAGTGATGAAGTTGCGCTCAAACTGATTTTGAATAAACGAAGCCACGACTCGATTGTATCAATGACCGGCGGACGGGATGGTGGCCGCATGCCAGGCCGGGGGGCACTCGTGCCTGGCGCGCAGGAAGAGAGGGCGCCCGGATGGTTGCCGCATGCCAGGCCGGGGGGGCACTCGTGCCTGGCGCGCAGGGGGAGAGGCCGCCGGGATGGTTGTCGCATGCCAGGCCGGGGGGCACTCGTGCCTGGCGCGGGGGGAGGCTGCCCGGATGGTGGCCGCATGCCAGGCCGGGGGGCACTCGTGCCTGGCGCGGGGGGGAGGCCGCCCGGATGGTTGCCGCATGCCAGGCCGGGGGGCACTCGTGCCTGGCGCGCGGGGGGAGAGGCCGCCGGGATGGTTGCCTCATGCCAAGCCCGGGGGGCACTCGTGCCAGGCGCAGGGGGAGAGGGCGCCCCGGATGGTTGCCTCATGCCAGGCCGGGGGGCACTCGTGCCAGGCGCAGGGGGAGAGGGCGCCCCGGATGGTTGCCTCATGCCAGGCCGGGGGGCACTCGTGCCAGGCGCGCAGGGGGGCGGGCGCCTGGATGGTGGCCGCATGCCAGGCCGGGGGGCACTCGTGCCTGGCGCGGGGGGGAGGCCGCCCGGATGGTTGCCGCATGCCAGGCCGGGGGGCACTCGTGCCTGGCGCGCAGGGGGAGAGGGCGCCCGGATGGTTGCCGCATGCCAGGCCGGGGGGGCACTCGTGCCTGGCGCGCGGGGGGAGAGGGCGCCCGGATGGCTCGGCCATGCCACTACTCGAAGCGGAGCGCCTCGATCGGATTGACCTTCGCGGCGCGCCGCGCCGGGACCACGCAGGCTGCCACGGACACCGCCAGCAACACTGTGACCGCCGTGAAAAAGGGCAGCGGGTCCCGCGGGCTCACCTGGAACAGGAGGCTCGCGAGAAAGCGGCCCAGGATGACGGCGCCTGCCGCGCCTGCCGCCAGTCCCGCCGCCACCGGCGCCAGCCCCTGGCGCAGAATCATTCCCAACAGGGTGCCCTTGCCCGCCCCGAGCGCCATGCGGATGCCCATCTCCGCCCGCCGCCGCGCCACCGAATAGGAAACCACACCGTAGGTTCCGAACGCCGCCAGGGCCAGCGCCGCCAGCGCGAACAGCCCGACGAGCAACATCTGGAATCGCCGCTGGGATACCGATTGCGCCATCACCTGCTCGAGCGTGCGCACCTCGGGAATGGGGACTTCGTTATCGATGCTCCACACCATGGTGCGCAGCGCCAGGGCCATTCCGCGCGGGTCCATGGCGGTCCGCACCAGCAGCGATCCATCGCGGCGGGACCGCTGCCAATACGGCTGGTAGAGCATGTTCACGGGGTCGTGATCGAGGCTGGTGCTGTGAATGTCCGGTGTTACGCCCACCACTTCGAACGGCTGCTCGCTGCCATTGCTCAGCTTGCGCCCCACCGGGTCCATGCCGGGCCACAGCAGGTGTGCCAGGCGGGCGGAGATGATGGCCACCTGTCGCTTCTTGTCGAGCGACTCGTCGAAGTCGCGTCCCCCCGCCAGGTTGACATGGATGGTCTGGAAATACCCCGGGCTGATGAACCGCACATTGGTGGAGGGCTTCTCCATCATGGGACGGGTATCGTGCTCGGTGCCCACCACGTCGATCCATGTTTCGCCCTCGAGCGGCAAGGCGGAAACCAGGGAGACCGCCTGGACGCCGGGCATGGCGGCGGTCTGCTCGAGGACGCGTTTGAAGAACGCCGAGCGCTGCTCGCCATCCGGGTACTTGGTGCCCGGCAGCGACATCTCCAGGGCCATGACGCGGTCGATGTTGAAGCCCTTATCGACGGTCATCACTTTGACGAAACTGGTGGTCAAGAGCCCCGCCGTGACGAGGAGCAGCGTGCTCAAGCCCGCTTCCAGGCTCACCAGCGCATTGCGGACGCGCAATCCGCTGCGCGCTTCGGTATTGGTATGGCTGGCCGATTTGAGAGTTTGATAGGGCGAGGCCGCCGCGCTTCGCCAGGCCGGCAGGATGCCCAGGAGGGCGCCCGCGGCCAGGGACACGGCCAGGGCAAACCCGAGCACCGGCAGATCGACGCGCACGTCGCTCAAGCGGGGCAGGCTCACCGGAGCGGCGGCCACCACCGCCCGCACCAAGGCGTATGCCAGCGCCACGCCGAGTCCGCCGCCGGCCAGCGCCAGCACCATGCTTTCCATCAGCGACTGGCGCACCATCCGCCAGCGTCCGGCTCCGAGTGCCGTCCGGATGGCGGCTTCGCGCGCGCGTCCGGCGGCGCGCACCAGCGAAAGGTTGGCCAGGTTCACCCACAGGATCAGCAGGACCGCGCCCACCGCGCCCATGACCAGCAGCAAGCCGGTGCGCGATTCGGCCACCATCTGGTCCTGGAGCAGAACCATGCTGGTGCGCAGTCCCGGATTTTCGGGCAATCGCGCGGAGACGCCCGACTCGATGACATTGAGCTCCGCCGCTGCCTGAGGGAGGGAGGCTCCGGGGCGCATCCTGGCGACCGTCCAGTAGTTGAAATTGCCGAACTGGAGCTTGAGATCGTCGTTGGTGAACCCGATGGTGCGATAGATTTCCGGGACTTTGGCCGCGGCGCCGATGGCGAAGCCGCCGCCGTGACCGGGGAACTGGAACGAAGCCGGAAGCACGCCGATCACCTCGAACGGGCTTCCGTTGAGCAGAATCTTGCGCCCGATCACGGCGGGGTCCGCCTGAAACCTCCGGCGCCAGAGCGAGTCCGTGAGGATAGCCACCTGGTTATGTCCGTCGGCATCCTCGGCGGCCACGAAGGAACGCCCCAGCCGCGGCTGAATTCCGAGCACGGCAAGATAGTTGGAAGTGACGCGGGCGCCGGACACCAGTTCCGGTTCGCCGACGCCGGTGAGGTTGACCATGTCGGGGCGGGACGCAGCGATGCTCTCCAGCAGTTTCGATTGTTTGCGCCATTCGAAGAGGATGGCCGGATTGACGGGCAGCGCGGGGTAGAGCCTGGCGAACTTGGGGATGACCTGGGAGATCGACACCAGGCGCCGCGGCTGGCGGTAATCCGGCGGGCGCAGCAGGATGCCGTTCACCAGGGAAAAGATGGCCGTGTTGGCGCCGATTCCCACCGCCAGGCTGAGAATCACGGTGACGGCGAAGGCGCGGTCGCGCCCCAGGGACCGAAGAGAGTGGCGAAATACGGTACTCATTGTACGAACATACGAACCCCGGGGCGCGCCGGTTCAGAGTTTTCGGGCCACGATGCGCAGGCGGCGGTAGTCCATATGCCAGGTGGCGTCGCGCAGCAGCGACGGCGCGGCGAGCGTCTCCACCAGCCCGGCCAGCTCGCCGCGGCGGGCTTCCTCCACGCGGGCGGTCAGTTGCGCGCCGAACATCGCCAGCCACTTCGCCAAGCCGCCATCGATGCGGGTGAAGCGGTCGAAGAGAATGGCGTACTCCACTTCCAGTCCGTGGCGTTCCAGGAGACCGGCATACTCGCCGATGCCGGGGTAGTACCAGGGGTTGACGGCTCCGGGGTCCTTGCCGAGCATTTCGGTCAACGCGCGGCGCACCGCATCGAGGAGGGCCCGCGTATTGCCGCGCCCACCCAGTTCGGCCACGAACCGTCCACCCGGCTTGAGCGCGCCCGCAATGGCATCGGCGGCCTCCCCCGCGCGGGTGACCCAATGCAGCGCGGCGTTGGAAAACACGGCGTCGAACTCTTCGCGGAAATGCATGGCGCAGACGTCCCGCACCTCGAAGCGCACGGCGGGGAAGTTGTGGCGCGCCTGCTCGATCATGGCGGGCGACTGATCGATGCCCACGACTTCCGCGCCTGCCTGGGCAATTTCGCTGGTGAGCTGGCCGGTGCCGCATCCCACGTCCAGAATGCGCTCGCCTTTCCGGGCCGCCAGGAGACCGAGCAGGTCCCGGCCGTACTGCCACACAAAGGAGTGACTCGACTGATACAGCTCCGGGTTCCAGTCGGGGCGCATACCTAATCTATAAGCATTACTATAAGCCCCGGTGACCGGAGTCACCGACGTTGGCGCCGGCCTGCCGCACAATCGAAGTGAGAGGTAATGACCATGCATCCAGCCGACGTCCTGAGCCAGGAACATCGCATCATCGAAAGCAAACTCGACGAGCTCGAAAGGGAGATCCGCCGGATCGAAGCGGGTGAGCGATTCCGGCGGGCGTACTTCGACGAAGCCCTGGACTTCTTCCGCCACTTCGCCGACGGCTGCCACCATGCCAAGGAAGAGAACCTGCTGTTCCCGCGGATGAAAGAGCGGGGGGTACCCGAACACGGCGGACCGATCGGGGTGATGCTAGCGGAGCACGACCAGGGCCGCCGCTATCTGAAGGGCGTGCGCGAAAACCTGGACGCGGCCGAGCAGGGGTTGCCCGAAGCGCTCCGCGCCGTGATCGCCAACTCCGGCAACTACATCGTGATGCTGCGGCAGCACATTCAAAAAGAGGACAACATCCTGTTCCGCATGGCGCGCATGGTTCTGGAGCCCGACGACGTGGCGGAGCTCACGCGGGAATTCGATGCCGTGGAAGTGCCGGAACGGTTCCTCGCCGTTTGAGCGCGGCCACCGCGATCAGGCCCGCCCATGCCAGGAGGCTGATGGCCGCGCCCACGGGCAGCAGGGGCGACCGGAACCGGAACACGACGGTGTGCTCGCCCGGCGGGACCGCAATCAACTGGAACACGCCGCGCCAGAGTTCGACGGGCACCGGCCGGCCATCCACGGTGGCGGTCCACCCGGGCAAGAACTGTTCCACCAGCGTGAAGCGGCCGCCGGCCGGCGAGCGCACCTGGAACGAGCGGCGCTCGGGAGTCCATCCGGAAGGATGGGCTTCACCCGCCGTCCCGTCGAACCCGAACGGCGGACGCGCATCGCGATACTCGTACACCTGGTAGAACGAGTCCGGTCCCAGGCGCCGGAACCTGGGACTGGCGGCCAGCACGGCGGCGCTGGCTGCGCCCTTGTAGGTGATGGCGTAGCGCACGCCCAGCGTCTGGAGCATAGAGTCGTTGCGGTAATCCACGAGGAACACGCGACTGGTCTGGAAGGTGGCCCAGGGTTGGACGAACCGGCGGTACCGGCGGGTGAGGAACGGATCGAGGCCCTGTGGAGTGGCAAGCCCCCACATGCGAAAGTCCATGGCGGTGGGCGAGCCGTCGGAGGTCACGCGATACTGGCGGTTGGCCTGGAGGGCGCGATAGGCCACGTCGTTGATGCCGCGAATACCGCCGACATCCACGATGGCGTCCACGTCGCCATCGCGGGTGTTGAACAGACGGTTGGTGCCGTAGACCTTGAAGTCGCACAGCGCGAAGAGGATCACCGCGGCGGCGAGGGAGGCGCGGCGGGCGCCCTTCTCGGCACGCAGGGTTCCCATAGCCACCGCGAACAGGACGAGCGTTGCCGCCGTTTCGGCCAGCGCGCGGCCGCCGCTCGGGAAGGCGCCGCCCGCGGCCCAGATGCGCATCTGCCGCGCCGACCACGCCGCCATGGACAGCACCACCACCGGCATGAGCCACAGGGGGGCGGTCCGCGCGGACCCGCGTTTCAGAAAGCCGGCAATGCCGATCGCGGTGATGAGCGCGCCCATGGCCGCGACGCCTTCGTAGAAGTTGAAGGATTGGAGGCCGCTTTCGAGCAGCGGTATCCAGACGATGGTCCAATACACCAGCGCGTGCGGGTCCACCACCAGGAACAGGCCGGCCGCGACCACCGCCAGGGGCTGTAGGAGCGGGCGGAGGTTGCGCCGCCAGAGCACCCACAGCAGGGCGAAGATGGCCGCCACGCCCCAGTAGAGGTAGATGCACTTCAGGTAGTGCACGGGAGAGGACCGGTTGCCATTGACCCAGTTCGCCACCAGCAGGGGGAGGAAGGCGCTGCGTGTTTCGCCGGTGTAGCGGGGCTCGGTGAACATGGACCCTTGCACTTCGAGGGTGGGCAGAAGCTGCACCATCGCAAGCAGGAGCGAGGCTGCCATGGCGAGAGCCGTGCCAGCCGCCGCGCGCCAGCGCCCGCTCCCCGCCAGCGCATAGAGCACCGCCAGGATGGTGAAGGCCGCGAAGGACGGAGGGTATCCGGCGAGGAACCACATGGCCGAAGCCAGCGCGGTTTTCCAGAGCGGGCGCCAGTCGCGGCGCTCGGCCGCCTCATCGATGCCCCAGAGCGCGAGCGGCAGCCAGGGCATCCCCGCGGTGACTCCCAGGTGGACAATCGCCCAGAGCAGGTAGCCGCCGAAAGCGAACCCCATGGCGCCGAGGGCGCTCGCGAACCAGTCCAGCCGGCGCGCGCGCAGCCACAGGTAGCACAGCACGAAGGCCAGCCACACGTGGGCAAAGGCGAAATACTCAAGGGAACGGAACGGCAGATAGGGATGGCGCCAGTTGGCCGCGTACATGAGCCAGTTGGGCGGATAGAAGAGTGCCGCCTGAATATTGCCAGCGAAGGCGATGCCGCAGTACATGGACGGATCCCACTGGGGCAGCCGTCCGTGTTTCAGCGCGTCGAAGGCGTAACGCTGCAGGGGGTAATGGTAGACCTCGGCATCGGAGAAGAGGTGGACGCGCTGGATGGGCGGCAGGTACTCCGCGAAGAAGGCGTAGGTGGCGGCCAGTGACAAGGCCGCGGCCAGCAGCCGGTCAGCGGGCCAGCGCATCCCATAAGCGCGCGGCGCGCTCCACCACGAATTCCCGGTCCTGCGGCAGGACGAAGCGCTGCTGGACGAGCCGGTCGGCCGCCGCGCCCACGCGCTTGAGGTAGTCCTCGCGGCCGGCGTACCGCTCCGCGAGGGAGGGCCGCGGATCGTGGGTGCGCGCGCGGTCCGCCGCGGTTTTCGGGAACGGAAAGATCGACCCGTAGAACTCCACCATCTCCTGGGGAGCGCCGCGCTCCGGCGCGCGGAAATTCCATCCGGTAATGGTGGCCACGGGCACCGCCAGTTCCGGCAAGCGGATCCCGCCCAGATCGATGCCATCGGCATCCACCTGCGGCACCAGCAGTGGAAAGGCTCCATTCACCTTGGGCGGTTCCTGAAGGATGATGCCACGGGTGGCGAACTCCGGGCCGAAGTCGAGCCGCCGGGCGAGGCGCGGATATTGTGGCACGTTCACGCCGGCGATGGCCGGGAATTTCAACCCGGCGAGTCCGGTCAACTGCCCCTCCGCCAGCTTGGGATAGACGGAGGCCGGGGGAGCGGTTCCGTCCTTCAGCCACGCCTGCAACGCGGCCAGGAGCGCCCGCTGCACGGGCCGATGGTCTACGGGATTCGCGTCATACCGCGTACCCACTTTGGCAAGCGGCAGCGAGTGGGGGAAATGCTGCACCCCGGCGGTGAAATAGAGGCGCGTGTCCGGCGAGAGCGGCGCGTCGTGGCGACCATCGGCGGAAACGTGCACCAGGGCTGCCACGCGTCCCCAGTACTCGTACGAATTGTTGGTGAGGAACAGCTTCGGGGCCACGTTGGCCGCGCGGACTTTGGCGAGCAGTTCGGTGTCGGTGAAGGGAGGGAGGTCGGTGGGGTAGAAGACGTTCAGGAACGGGCAGCCATCGCGCGAGGGCTGCGCGTAGCGGAAATTGAAACTTCCGCGGCCGGCGCCGGCTACATCCGCCCACACGCCGTCGAAGACTTTACGGCCCTGCTCGTCGGCATTGAACCCTTCGTAGAGGAAGTGCCGCAGGAAGCGCCCGCTCTGTGAAATACCGAATCCGATGGCACGCTTCAATTCTTTGTGCCGGCCGCCGTATTTCAGGAACGAGATCCAGTCGCGCACCGCTGCGAGTCCGGTGCCGGCGACTACGGGGTCTTTGCCCTCGTAGACGAATTCGTAAAGCTGTCCGGGCTCGAACCCCGCCGGCATATCGACGCCGCTGCCATCGGCGCTCAGTTTCCAGCGGGCGCTCGGGACGGGCCGGGCGGGATGGTCGGCGCGGTCGCGCACGTACATCGCCAGGGCGCGCGCGACGGCGATGGGCTGCATAGACCGGTCGGCGAGGGGCATGCGGGTCACGGTCTTGTCGGTGACGAACTCCGCGCGCACCAGCCCTTTCGCGGGCAGGGCATCGGGGCGGAAGCGCGGCGCCTCGAAATGGAGACTGCCCTTGGACGATTGCGGAAGGTCCCACTCCCAGCCGAGCCAGACCAGCGTGAAGCCCTCTTTGCACACCCAGCCGTCACCCAGGTCGTCTGCGGCGCGGGCGAAATCGAAGCGGGTGAGCATAGCTTTGCCGCCGCGGTTGGAGACCTCGAACAAGACCGTGCCGTTGCTTCTGGCCGGATCGGCGGGCGCCAACATGTAGAAATCCGCAGCGAACTCCACTTCGCCGGCGGCATTCACCGGCGCGAATTCGAGGTCGCGGACGATGCGGTTGGCGGCGAGCTTCGGGTCCACACCAAAGCGAACGCGGCCCACAATGCGCTCATATCCGTTGGCGACCGGGGTGCGCGAGGCGATATCGACGCCGCGCACGGCCGCCGAGGCCAGGGTCGAAATCAGCACGGCGGCGGAGATCGCGGTGCAAGCGAGGCGCCGCATCATGACCGTGCGGCCGCCGCCCGCCCGGAGAGCTGAGCGAAGATCTCGCGGTAAAAGGACGGATGCGATTGCCACGTCTGCGCCGTGACGACGCGGCCGTCGCACACCGTTTGCTCGCTGACGAATTTCGCGCCGGCCTGCTCGGCTTCCAGGCGGACGTGTTCGTAGCAGGTGACCTTTTTGCCGGCCGCCAGGCCGGCGGCAGCCAGGATCTGGACGCCATGGCAGATCGCAAAAACCCACTTGCCCTGGCGGTCGAAGGCGCGGACGATGTCGAGGACCAGGGCGTTGTTCCGCAGGTACTCGGGCGCGCGGCCGCCCAGGATGAGAACGGCCGCGTACTCATCGACCTTGACGTGGTCGAAGGCGACATCGGCCTCGAGCCCGTAGCCGCGCCGCTCGATATAGGTGTCCCAGCCGGGCTTGAAATCATGCATGACGAGATTGAGGCGCCGCCGGGCCGGAGCGGCGACCACCGGCTCCCACCCCTCTTCCTGAAAGCGGTGCACCGCATAGAGCGCTTCGTAGGATTCGCCGCCATCGCCCGTGATCACGAGGATTTTTGCCATCCTCTTAATTTAGCTGACTGGCGGCCCGGCGGCTTCGCCGCATGCGAGGGCGCGCTGGAGCAGGAGGTGGCGCTCACGGGAGTTTCGGGCGAGCGCGGCCGCCCGTTCGAATTCCGCGCGCGCCTCCGGGGAGCGGCCGAGCTTACGGAGCAGGTCGCCGCGGACGCTGGGGAGCAGATGGTAAGTCTGCAGGGACGGCTCCGACTCGAGCACGTCGACCAGTTCCAGCCCGGCTTGGGGACCGAACGCCATGGCCACCGCCACGGCCCGATTCAACTCCACGACGGGAGAGGCCACGAGCTGGGCCAGCGCGTCGTAGAGCGCGGTGATGCGATGCCAGTCCGTTTCCGCCGCGGTGCGGGCGCGGGCGTGGCACGCCGCGATGGCCGCCTGCAGGGCGTACGGGCCGAGCGCACCGCCGAGTTGTTCGGCGCGGCGGAGCGCGGCGAGGCCGCGCCGGATGAGGATGTGGTCCCAGCGTGTGCGATCCTGATCGGGAAGCAGGATCGGCTCTCCGCCCGGAGTGACGCGCGCCCGGGCCCGGGAGGCCTGGATCTCGATGAGCGCCACGAGGCCATGGACTTCGGGTTCGTTTGGAACGAGTCCGGCCAGGATGCGGCCCAATCGCATCGCGTCTTCGCACAGGGCGGGGCGCATCCAGTCCTCACCCGAGGTAGCGGAATAGCCTTCGTTGAAGATCAGGTAAATCACATCCAAAACCGACGACAAGCGAGCGGCCAGTTGGGCCCCGCGCGGCACCTCGAAGGGAACGCGGGCTTCGCGCAGGGTGCGCTTGGCGCGCACAATGCGTTGGGCCATAGTCGGCTCGGGCACCAGGAACGCCCGGGCAATCTCCCCGGTGGTCAGCCCTCCGACGAGGCGCAGGGTGAGTGCTACGCGCGCCTCCTTCGCCAGGATCGGGTGACAGGCAATGAACACGAGGCGCAGCAGGTCGTCCTCGATCTCGTCATCGGCTGCGTCTTCCAAGTTTGCCACGGCCATCTCCTGCCGCTCCTCGAGTTCACGCCCCAACTCCGCGTGTTTGCTCTCGAGGAGCCGGTTGCGGCGGAAGAGATCGATGGCGCGATGCCTGGCGGCCGCGATCAGCCATGCGCGGGGATTGTCGGGAACGCCCGACTCCGGCCATCGCTCGAGAGCGGCCACCAGGGCGTCGTGTGCCAGTTCTTCCGCCAGCCCGACATCGCGGACGAGTCGGGCCAGGCTCGCAATGACCCTGGCCGACTCGATCCTCCATACCGCTTCGATCGCGAGATGGGTGTCCGGGCGGGACATCGTCAGGGCTTCGGCGCGCAGCCACTGTCGGGGCCGGCTTCGTACAACTGACGAAGCTCGCATTCGCCATCACCGGCAACGGCGAGGAATTGTCTGACTCTCTCGATGGCCTCCTGCCGGGAGGGTGCCTGAATGATGGCGAGGCCGCCGATCACCTCTTTCGATTCGGTGAACGGGCCGTCGGTGACGGTGATGTTGCCTCCCGAGAGGCGAACGCGCGCCCCGGCGGCGCTCGGCATGCAGCCTTCGACGGCCAGCAGGTAGCCGGTTTGGAAGCCTTCTTCGACCAGTTTGCCCATCCTGGCCATCTCGTCGGGCGAGGGCGGGACGCCTCGCTCGGTGGTCTTATAAACGCTCAGAAATTTCATGGTTGTCCCCTCGTCAGTGCTATTTGTTCTTTTCCAATTCTTTCCCCAACTCCCGGGCACGATCCACCGCCGGGCTGTTCCCAAAGTCCTCCAGTTCGAAGTACGGCCGGAGCTCGATTTGGCCGCTCCCGTCCGGGTGCGGAGCGGGGGCGCGTTTGGCCCACTCGATGGCTTCCTCTCGGGACTTCACCTGGATGATCCAGTAGCCGGCGATCAGTTCCTTGGTCTCGGCAAACGGTCCGTCGATGATGGTCTTCCGGCCGCCCGAGAACTGAATGCGGAGACCTTTGGAGCTCGGCTGAAGTCCGGCGAGATCCAACAGCACACCCGCCTTCATCAGCTCCTCGTTGTACCTGCCCATGGTGGCAATCATCTCTTCACTCGGCATCACGCCGGCTTCCGACTCTTTGTTGGCTTTCACGATCATCATGAATCGCATGTTGGCTCCTCTTTCTGTTTGGGTTGTGAAGCAGCGCCGGCGAGCGGCCGGTCCCAACCGCCCGTTTCAGCATCGTGCTGCTCTCTCCTCTACGGAAAGGTCGAACGAAGAGGGCCGGAATCGACACGGCCGAGCGTCTCCGGTCGAAATTCTTTCCGGTGAGGCGGGCGCTACGCCCCGGGTGCCGCCGCCGCCACCTCTCCGGCCACGTCCTGGAACTGCTCGAAATTCCGGCTGAACCGTGCCGCCAGCTCGCGCGCGGCGCGGTCGTACGCCTGCTTGTCGGCCCACATACCGCGGGCGTCCAGGAACTGAGAGGGAACGTCGGGGCATGATTTCGGCACCGCCAGCCGGAACACGGAATCGGGCTCAGTCTCGACCGCAGTCAGTTCCCCGGCCAGCGCCGCATTGAGAATGGCACGGGTGTAGGGGAGCTTCATGCGGTTGCCGACGCCGAACCCGCCGCCCACCCATCCGGTGTTTACCAGCCAACACTGCGCGCGATGACGGCGCAGCTTCTCGCCCAGCAGCGACGCATAAACGGCCGGGGGCCGCGGCAGGAACGGGGCCCCGAAGCAGGCGCTGAACGTGGCCAGGGGCTCGTTGCCCAAGCCCCGCTCGGTGCCCGCCACTTTGGCCGTGTAGCCGCTGAGGAAGTGATACATCGCCTGTTCCGGCGTCAGCTTCGCAATCGGCGGCAACACCCCGAAGGCGTCCGCGGTCAGGAACACGACGTTGGCGGGATGGTCGGCGACGCTCGGAATCACGGCGCGATCGATGAAATCCAGCGGATAGGCCGCGCGCGTGTTCTCGGTCAGCTCGTCGGACGCGAAATCGAGTTCGCGCGAAGTCCCGTCGATGGCGACATTCTCGAGCACCGTGCCGAAGCGGATGGCATCCCAGATCTGCGGCTCGTGTTCCCGCGAGAGACGGATGCACTTGGCGTAGCATCCGCCCTCGAAATTGAAGACGCCTTGTTCGCTCCAGCCATGTTCGTCGTCGCCGATGAGCCGGCGTTCGGGATCGGCCGAGAGTGTGGTCTTGCCGGTCCCCGAAAGGCCGAAAAACAAGGTAACATCGCCCGCCCGGCCGACGTTCGCCGAACAGTGCATCGGGAAAACGCCGCGGTCGGGCATCAGGTAGTTCATGATGGTGAACGCCGACTTCTTCATTTCACCGGCATAGCTGGTCCCGCAGATGAGCACGATGCGCCGCGTAACGCTGATGGCGATGCAGGTCGGGGAGTTGGTCCCATCGACGGCCGGATCGGCGTGGAATTCGGGCGCGAAGAGAATGGTGAACTCCGGCTGCTGAACGGTTGCGGGGACGCGCTCCGGACGGAGAAAGAGCTGGCGCGCAAACAAACTGTGCCACGCCAACTGGCTCACCACGCGGACCGGCAGGCTGTACGCCGGGTCCGCGCCCACCGCGCAGTCCTGAACATACACGTCCGCCGCCCGCCAGTGCGACCGCAAACGGCGGTAGAGGCGGTCGAACCGCGCTTCGGTCATGGGTTGATTGATGGCGCCCCAGTGGACGGTCGCGCCGGTGATTTGGTCGCGCACCAGGAACTTGTCTTTGGGCGAGCGTCCCGTGAACTGGCCGGTGCGGACCACGAGAGCGCCATTGGCCGCCAGGGTCCCCTCACCCCGCCGGATGGCGGCTTCGATCAACGGGGCCGTGCCGAGGTTCCGGCCGACCCTCCGACTATTCGAAATTCCATGTTCTTCCAGCCCATGGCGGCCCCGTGTGGTCAACATCCGTACCCGTCCCCTCCGAGTGGCTCTATCGTAATATGGATTCATGAAGCGGCTGTTGGGCGCCAGCGCGATGGTGCTTTTGTTCGCATTCCTGCGGGCACCCGCCCAAGTCATCGAATTCGAGTCGAACGGGCTTAAGTATCAGACACTTACGAAGTCCGGCGTGACGGTCATGTTCGCCCAATTACCGATTCATTTGCGGGAGTACGCAATCGTCCAGGTGGCGGTCTCGAACGGAGCCGAGGGCCCCTACATCATCCGCCCCGAGGATTTCACCTTCATGCGGTCCGACGGCGCCGCGGTGCGCGCCACTTCCGCCCGCAACGTGGTGACGATGCTGTTTCAGAAGGGGACCGGCAGCGACGTGATCAAGCTGGTGACCACCTACGAAGCGTCGATCTCCGGGAACCAGCGCATGCGGTCAACCAACGGCTACGAGCAGCGCCGCCAGGCGGCGTTGGCGATGGGCGGCGCCAAAGTAAAGGCAGCCACCACGGCGAGCGCGTTGGCGCTCGTGCAGACCAAGCTGGTACCCGGTGAATCGACCGATGGCGCCGTGTTCTTCTCCACGGAAGGCAAGCCCCTGGGCCCCGGCCACCTGGTGGTGCGGACCAACACCGACGTGTTCGACTTCCTGCCCGGCGGGTCTTAGAAGGGGCCGCGGCTAGTGCAGCGGATAGCCGTGAATCAACTTAAACGTGCGTGACCACCGTGTCTTGGTAAAGAAGTGGGTGATCACGTCGAAGATGTGGTCGATCCCGATATTGGGGTTGGTCAGATCCTGGGTGGACGCGTTGAACGACCAGTAAATCACCAGCGGTGTGCCGACGATGTTCTCGCGCGGAACGAAGCCCCAGTAGCGGCTGTCGAGCGAATCGTCGCGATTGTCGCCCATCGCGAAGACGAAGCCCGGCGGCACTACCAGCTCCCCGTTTTGAACGTGATTCTGGAGCATGTCCATGGCGCTCGGCGGGAGCGAGGAGCTGGGCGCCTGCGGGAAGTTGTCGCGATAGGTATCCATGTACGGGGTGATGTGCTTGGTGTAGGGCTCGTTCACCAGGTGGCCGTTCAACATGAGCTGCTTGTTGACCAGGCGGATGTGATCCCCGGGAACGCCAATGGCGCGCTTCACGTAATCTTCCTTGATATTGAGGGGGAAGCGGAACACGATGATGTCGCCGCGCCGCACCTCGCGGTAGGGCAGAAGGCGGCGGGATACGTTTCCGGGCGGCGCGAAAACCAGCTTGTCCACCAGCACGTGATCGCCGATCAGCAGCGAGTCTTCCATCGAAGCGCTGGGAATGACGAACGCCTGCACCAGGGTGGTCGTCGCGAAAAGCAGCAGGATGATGGTGACCGTCCACTCCGCCACGAACCCGCGCCGCACATCGCGAGTGATCTCTTTGTAGCGGTGCCACAGCCTGCGATGAGCGACCTTCGTCTCAGTCTGCACAGGAGCCATTGTATCGGAATCGTGCTGGATGAGACTCGTAGCTCCGCATTTGGTCTGGTACAATCGCGGACAGAGGGGGGTTTGCTTGTCACGAGCCACTCAGGAGTTACCCCGTACCCTAGGCGCGCTTCGCAGCAGTTCCTTTTCCGAAGCCAAGTCAGCCAACCGGTCCGTAAAAGACGAACTCAGAAGTAATCTCATTTGCAAAATACAACGCGGAGACAACCTGTTTCCCGGTATCCTCGGCTTCGAAGATACCGTGGTTCCGCAGGTGGTCAACGCCATCCTTTCCCGCCATAATTTCATCCTGCTGGGACTGCGCGGGCAGGCCAAGACGCGCCTGATCCGCATGCTCACCGGCCTGCTGGATGAAGCGGCGCCCTACATCGAGGGCTGCGAGATTCACGACGACCCATACCATCCCATTTGCCGCCGCTGCCGCGACCTGGTGGCCGAATCGGGCGACGAAACGCCCATTGGCTGGCTGCGCCGCGAGCAGCGGTACGTGGAAAAACTGGCCACGCCCGATGTCACCATCGCGGATATGATCGGCGATATCGATCCCATCAAGGCGGCGCGCCGCGGACACGACATCTCCGACGAGCTGACCGTCCATTACGGACTACTGCCGCGCGCCAATCGGGGCATCTTCGCGATTAACGAATTGCCCGATCTTGCCGGCAAAATTCAGGTTGGGCTGTTCAACATCATGCAGGAAGGCGATGTGCAGATTAAGGGCTACCCGGTGCGGTTGCCGCTCGACCTCATGCTGGTGTTTACCGCCAACCCGGAGGATTACACGGCCCGCGGCAAGATCATCACGCCGCTCAAAGACCGCATCGGCAGCGAGATCCGCACCCACTACCCGGCCGCCCTGGAACAGGGCATCGCCATTACGGACCAGGAAGCCTGGCTCGACCGTCCTTCCCCGGTGGAGGTGCGCGTGCCCGACTACATGCGTGAAGTAGTCGAACAACTGGCCTTTCTGGCGCGCGAAGACAAGCGCATCGACAAGCGCTCGGGCGTCTCGCAACGGCTGCCGATTTCCGCCCTGGAGAACGTGCTCTCCAACGCCGAGCGCCGCGCGCTCAAAGCCAAAGAGCCGTTTGCGGTGCCGCGCATTCTCGACGTCTACTCGGCCCTGCCGGCCATCACGGGCAAACTGGAGCTGGAGTACGAAGGCGAGCTGAAAGGCGGCGACACGGTGGCCCGCGAGCTCATCCGCACCTCGGTCGGCAAGATCTACGACCGCTATTTCGAAGGGGCCAACGTCTCGCAGATCATCCAGTGGTTCGATCTCGGCGGCACCCTGAAACTGGATGAGAATGTGGACTCGTCCACCATGGTGACGCAGCTCGCCGGAATTCAGGGCCTGATGGAGAAACTCAAGACGCTGGGCCTGGGCGCCAACGAGCCGGATGCCGTGCGTGCGTCGGCCGCCGAATTCGTGCTGGAAGGGCTGTACGCCCATCGCCGCATCAGCCGCAGCGAAGAGAGGGGCTTCGCCGCCGAAGAGAAGCGCCGCGAGCCGCGCGAAGAGGGGCGCCCCGAGCGTCCTAATTTCCGCCGGCAATACAATTAGCAGGGCAGGCTGCCGGGCATCGGGGCGGCGCCGCGATCGAAGTATCCGTGCGGGGAGGGGGTTGTCATGAAGTGGATTCACTATTCGAAATACACCGGCGAGGACATGGGCATCAGCGCCGAAGACCTCCTTCAGGCGCTGGCCGATTTCCTGCTTGAAAGCGGCTTCAACAGCCAGTACATGCCGTTCAGCGAGTGGAACCAGCACTCGCTCGAGGACCTCAAGAACGCCATCCAGCAGGCTCTCGAGCAAGGCAGGCTGTTCAACGACGACCAGGTTCAGGAGATGATGGAGCGGCTGCAGAACCTGTCACCCGAGCAGATGGACAAGCTGCTCGACAACCTCATTCAGAAGATGGTGGAGGAGGGCCAGGTGACGATCGAGGAGCCGAGCGAACAGCAGGCCTCGGCGCCGGGAGTCGGCAAAGGCAAGGACAGCCGCGTCAAATTCGAGGTGACCGACAAATCGCTGGACTTCCTGGGCTTTAAAACGCTCAAGGACCTGCTGGGCTCACTTGGCAAATCGAGCTTCGGCCGACACGACACGCGGGACCTGGCCACCGGCATCGAAGCCTCGGGTTCGTCGAAGCAGTACGAGTTCGGCGACACGCTGAATCTCGATATCAGCGAGACGCTCTTCTCGGCCATCCGCCGGGAGGGGGTCAAACTGCCACTCGACATGGATTATGCGGACCTTCACGTCCACCAGTGCGAGTACCAGAGTTCCTGCGCCACCGTGCTGATGCTGGATTGCAGCCACAGCATGATCCTCTACGGCGAGGACCGGTTCACGCCGGCCAAGAAGGTGGCGCTCGCGCTGGCGCACCTGATCCGTACGCAGTATCCCGGCGACAGCCTGCGGTGCGTGTTGTTCCACGACAGCGCCGAAGAGCTGGCGCTGAGCCAGCTCGCCCGCGTGCAGGTGGGCCCGTACTACACCAACACGCGCGACGGGCTCATCCTGGCGCAGAAGCTGCTCAACCAGGAACGGAAGGACATGCGGCAGATCGTGATGATCACCGATGGGAAGCCGAGCTGCCTCACCCTCGAAGACGGCCGGATGTACAAGAACGCGTTCGGGCTGGACCCGCTGGTGATCAGCCGGACCCTGGAGGAAGTGAACCGCTGCAAGAAGCAGGGGATCCTCATCAACACGTTCATGCTGGCCAGCGATTACGGCCTGGTGAACTTCGTCCAGAAGGTCACGGAGATCTGTCGCGGCAAGGCGTATTTCACTACGCCATTTACACTTGGCCAATATTTGTTAATGGATTACATGAACCGCAAAACGCGGACCATTCACTAGCAGCCGGGCAGGTGAGAAGGCGGATCTACTCCGCCTTCACCACCTTCACTTCGCCGAACTTCTTCAGCGCGTCGCCGATCTTCGAGGCATCGCCAACCACCACCACCGCGGCTTGTTCGGGCGCGATGTACTTCCTGGCGACCGCCAGGATCTGGTCGGGTTCGACCGAGCGCATGCGAGTGGTGTAGGTCTCCAGGTAGTCGTTGGGCAGCCCCAGGGCCTTCATGCTGTTCAACTGGCTGGCCAGGCCCCCCTGGGTTTCCAGCCCCATCAGGTACAGGCCGGCGAGGAAGTTCTTGGTGTTGGTCAGCTCTTCGGCGGATACGGGCGTCTTGGCCATCTGGTCGAGCTCGGCGATGACGGCCTTGAGCGCCGGTTCGAAGACTTCGTTGCGCACCTCCGTTACGGCCTCGAAGTCGCCTGCATCGCGGTGCGCGGCGTACACGCTGTGCGCGTCGTAGGCATACCCTTCTTTTTCGCGGATGGTTTTGAACATGCGCGAATTCGTGCCGCCGCCCAGGATGGTGTCGCCCACGGTCAGCGGGAAGAACTCCGGGCTGAGGTGGTCGGCCGCCAGGCGACCCACGTGGATGTCGGCCTGCACCGAGCCGGGCCGATCCACCAGCAGGATCTGGCGCCGCGCCGCGGGGGGTTGCACTTTGGGCGGCGCCGGCACGGCCTTGTTCTGCCAGGAAGCAAACTGGGCGGAGACCAGCTTCATGACATCCTCGCGAGCCGGCAGCCTTCCGATGAGGATGAGCGTGGCATTGTTGGGAACCAGGTAGGTGTCGCGGAAATTCGCCAGAACTTTGGGATCGAGCTTGTTGACGGCATCCGGGGTCGGGCCGATGTGGTCGAGCGGCGTATTCTGGTAGATCACCTCGGCCACTTTTTCGGCGGCGAGGTAGCCCGGCTCGGAGTGCTCCGCCATCAGGGCCTGGAGCCGGTTCTGCTTGTGCAGGTTGACTTCGTCGGCGGGAAAATTGGCGTTACGGGCCACGTCCGCCATCAGCTCGAGCAGCTTGGGAAGATTCTCGGACAGCACGCCCGCGGAAAGCGTGAGCGAGTCCGTCCCCGCGCCGCCGCTCAGCGAGCCGCCGAGCGCGTCGATCTCTTCGGAGATCTGCCGCGCGCTTCGCGTTTTGGTTCCCTCGGTGATGAGGGCGGCCACCGCTTCCGACAGCCCCGGCATGTCCTTGGGGTCATATTTCGATCCGGCGCGGACGTTCAGGCGCGCCGTGACCAGCGGAAACCGCGCATCCACCACCAGCACGACTTCCAGGCCGTTGGGCAGCTTCGTCTCGTACATGGGAGGCAGCTTGTAGGCCGGTATGGGCGGCGTTTGCGGGGCCCTGGTGCGGTCCACCGTCTGCGCGCCCAGCGCCGCCACCGTCAGAGTGACTGCCAGCAATTTTGTCCGCATTATTTCGCCTCCTTCGTCTGGGTTGGTGCCGGCTGCGCGGCGGGCGCGGGAACAATCTCCAGCACCGCGCGCTTGGCGGGCGTGAAATACTTTTTCGCCGCCGCCTGGATCTGCTCCGCGGTCACCGCCATCATCCGGTCGAGTTCGGTATTGATCAGCTCGGGGTTGCCGTCGGTGATGGCGAACTGCGCCAGCGCCCGCGCCCGGCTCATGGACCCCTGCAATCCGCCGATGGTGATCGCGCGGACCTGCGTCTTCACCCGTTGGAGCTCCTTGGCGTCGAGCGGCTGGTCTTGCAGTTTGGCAAGCTCTTCCTGCACCTGGTCGACGATCTGCTTGGGGGTGAAATTCGGTTTGTAGAGGAGAAACATCGCGTACGGTCCGGGATCGCGATAGTCGAGCGCGCTCGCAAACGGCCAGCCCAGGTTGGCTTCGTACTGAATCACCGATTGCTTCCCCTTGACCAGGTCCTGGCGGAACCGGGAACTATCGCCCGCCGTGAGGATGGCGTCGATCATGCTTATCGCGTAATAATCCGCCGACCGGCGCTTCGGCCCGGGAAAGCCGATGATCACGCCCGGCACTCGCGCCAGGTGGTCCTTGTATACCTGGGTGACGGTCTGGAAATCGGCGGGCTCGGTCAGGTCGGGATGCTTGGGTTGCGGCTGGGAGGGGATGTCGCCGAAATAGGTCTCGATCAGCTTTTTGGCATCCGCGGTATGAATATCGCCGACAATCACCAGGGCGGCGTTGTTCGGGGCATAGTAGGTCTTGAAGAACTTCGCGACATCGGCCACGCTGGCCGCGTTGAGATCTTCGAACGAACCGATCAGCGAGTGGGAGCTCTGCCAGTTCTTATACATCAGGGTGGGCCATACATCGACGATCGCGGTGGCGTAGGGCTGGTTGTCGAAGCTCAGCCGCCGCTCCTGCTTCACGGCTTCCTTCTGGTTCTTGAGACTCTCTTCATTGATGGAGAGGCTGCGCATGCGGTCCGATTCGAGCCACAACGCCGTGGCCAGCTTGTTGGAGGGCAGCACCTCGTAGTAGTCGGTGAAGTCGGGATGGGTGGAGCCGTTCAGCGTGCCGCCGTTGGATTCGACGGTGGCGAAATGAACGCCCTTCGGCACATGGGCCGAGCCCTGGAACATCATGTGTTCGAACAGGTGCGCGAACCCGGTCCGGCCCTTCTCTTCCGACCGCGCGCCCACGTTATAGATGATGTAAACCGCCACCACCGGCGCAGTATTGTCCTCCGAGAGAATGACGCGCAGGCCGTTCTTCAGCTCGTACGTTTCGATCGGAATGGCGACATCCGCCGCCCTCGCGAAGAAGGCGGCGCAAAGCAATACACTCAACACAGTCAAGTTTTTCATGGATTCGTTACCGGCAATCTGTGTCCTCTCCCCACACGGGGCAGGCCGTTCGACCAGCCAACCCAATTTCTACCCCAGGGCACTAGATCCAGGATAGCAGCGACGTGGGGCGCGGCTGGCGGGCGGAGAATCGGACTCGATAGCCGGTAGTTTTCGGAGCCATGGAGAGCAGCGGCGACGGGAGGTCGGGCGCGACGAGGCTGCCGGCTGGAGTTTGGAAAGCTGTTCTTGGAGGCGGAGGTTCAATCGCCGAATGACGCTACAATTCGACTGATGAATCCCCCATTTCGTCTCGCCGGACGGCGTGCGCTGGTCACCGGCGGCGCCAGCGGCATCGGCGAATCGGTCGCGCGGGTCCTCTCCGGCGCGGGGGCCGCGGTCACCATCGCCGATATCGACGAGGCTCGCGCGCGCGCGCTCGCCGCGGAGATTCCCGGCACGTCCGTGCTGGCTCTCGATATCACCGACGAGGCCGCCGTCAACGCCGCCATCCCCGCGCTGAGCACGCTCGATATCCTGGTGAACAATGCCGGCATAGGCCTGGTGGGCGGCATCGAAGAAACCGCCGCCGCGGATTTCGACCGCCTGTTCCGCGTCAATGTCACGGGCATGTACCTGGTCACGCGCGCCGCCATGCCGCTGCTGCTGGCGTCGAAGGGCTCCATCGTGAACATCGGCTCGGTGGCCGGGCTCATCGGCGTGAAACGCCGGTTCGCGTATTGCGCCAGCAAGGGCGCGGTGGTGGCGTTGTCGCGGCAGCTTGCCGTGGACTACGCCGGACGGGTGCGCGTCAACTGCATTTGTCCGGGCACGGTCGAAACGCCGTTTGTCGATGCGTACCTGGAGAAGTTTCACAAGCACGAGAAGGACAAGGTGCGCGGCGAGCTGCACGCCCGGCAGCCCATCGGCCGCATGGGCCGGCCGGATGAAATCGCCTGGCTGGCGCTCTACCTCTGCTCGGCGGAGGCCGAATTCGCCACCGGTTCGGTGATCCCCATCGATGGCGGCTGGACCGCGGCATAATGATAAGCTGATGCCTGTCAAACTGCAAGATCAAGTTGTACTCGTGGTAGGCGGGTCGAGTGGCATCGGCCGCGAGACCGCCGTCCTGTTCGCCCGCGAGGGCGCCCGCGTGATGGTTTCGGCGCGAAGAGAAGATCGCCTCCGCCAGCTGCAGTCCTCGCTCGCGGAGGAAGGCCGCACGATCGAAATCCAGGCGGCGGATGCCTCTCAGCCGGCCGCCATGGAACAGCTGGTGGAGGCTACCGGGACCCGCCTGGGCCCGATCGATGTGGTAGTGTTCTCCACCGGCACGAATACCAAGGACCGCGCCCTCACGCGCCTGAGCGCGCCGCTGTGGGACATGATGATCGACGTGAACCTGAACGCCGCCTACTACGTCACGCGCGCCGTGCTGCCGGGCATGCGCGAACGGGGCGGGGGCTATCTCATTTATGTCTCGTCGGTCTCGGGCATGGTACCCGATGTGTCGGGCGCCGCTTACCAGGCAGCCAAGCGCGGGCTGATCGGCCTGGCGCACGCCATTCGGGTGGAGGAGAAAGAAAAAGGAATCCGCACCTGTGTGGTGTGCCCGGGCCTGGTGGACACCGAGATTCTCGAGAACCGGCCGGTCAAGCCGCCCGCCGAGACGCTCGCCAAGGCCCTCCAGCCGGAGGACGTCGCCGAAGCCATCCTGGCGATCGCCAAACTGCCGGCGCGCGCCTGCGTGCCCGAAATGCAACTGCTGCCGACCCTGCTCTGATTCACGGGCAGACGGTACCCGGATTGGCGGGGCGGGGCTAATCGGCCCGCAGTACGGTATTCGGGTCGACGCGGGCGGCGCGGCTGGCCGGGCTGGCGGCGGCCAGGATCGCGGCGGCCCCGGTAACTCCGGTGCCGAGGAGCAGGGCCCCGCTGTCCCAGGCGAGCAGGCCTAACCCCGAGCTCCACGCAAGGAGCAACTTCACCGCCGCTCCAGCCAGTCCGCCGCCGATCAGCATGCCCAGGCCTGCCAGCCACACGCTGCGGCACAACACCATCGAGACCACGCTTCCGGGTGAGGCTCCCAGCGCCACGCGAATACCGATCTCTTTGGATCGCTGGCTGACCAGGTACGACATGACGCCGTACATGCCGGACACGGTCAGCACCATGGTCACCAGGCCCAGCAGCCACCCGATCCAAGCCGCGGCGCGGAACGGATAGATCTGCACGCTGAGGACAGCGCTCAGCGGAACCGTCTCGCCGGCGAAGGCAGGCCAACGGGCGTAGATCCATTGCCGCAGGCGAAGCAGTCCCACCTCTTCGTCGCCGCGCATCAATAGCAGGACCTCGCGCGCGGGAGTGGCCTGCAATTCCGAGACGGGCAGATAGATGCAGGTCCGGTCGGGACCATCGAACACCCAGCCGTGGATCACATCCCTGGCGACGCCCACCACACGGATCTGTCCGGTGACCGGAAGACGATCGAGGTGACGCTCACGGACATCGCCCGCGCGAAGGGTCTTGCCGATGGGATCCTGGCCGGGCCAGAACGCGCGGGCGGTCGCTTCGCTCACAACGGCTACGGGTGCTCGCGCGCCGGCTTCCGCCGCGGTGAAGCCGCGGCCGGCCTTCAGGTTGATGCCGAGCACGCGGAAGTAGGCAGGCGACACCAGAAGGTAGCCGGCGATCTGCGGGTCACGCCGCCCGGATGGGATGACCGCGGTCTGGTCCAGGCGGCCCAACCACGGTGCGCGCTGGGCCGTAGCGACGGCTTCCACGCCGGGAAGCGAAGGAAGCGCGGCGGCGAGTTCGGGGGCGCGATCTTCGGCCGAAATGGTAATCAGGTTGTGCTCGCGCATGCCGGTGTCCTGCGCCTGGAAAACGGCAGCGCGGCGATAGAGCAGGGCCCCGCAAACCAACAGCACGGCGCATACGACCACCTGCAACACTACCAGCGCGTCGCGCAGACGCGAGGCGCGGAACCCGCCGCCAAACTCGCCGCGGAGCGCCATCACCAGGCTGGGCCGGGTGGCTTGCAGGGCCGGAACCAGCGCGGCGCCGACCGCCGCCACGGTCGCGCCGCACAGTGCGAACACGAAGACGCGATAGTCCGGATCGAGAGGGTGCAGTCGAACCAGCCTGGCTAATTCGGGCGCGGCCGTGGCAAAAAAGACGCGCAGGCCGCCGTCGATCGCCAGACGGGCGAGGACCATACCGGTGAGCCCGGCCAGCATCGCGATCACCAGCGCCTCGGTGAGCAGTTGGCGCACCAGGCGGGCCCGGCCCGCTCCCAGCGACAGCCGGATGCCGATCTCGCGCTGGCGGGCCAGCCCGCGTGCCAGCAGCATGTTTGCCACGTTGGCGCAGCAGGTGGCCAGCACCAGGGCCAAGGCCAGCAGCAGAGGCGCGAAGAACAGCATCATCGAGGGCGTAAACGTCACGACCGTCGCACGGGGATTCAGTTGGGCGCGCATGCCGGGGTTGGTTGCCGCCGCCAATCCCGCCAGCGCCGCCTCGGCCTGCGCCTTGTTCACGCCATCGCGCAAACGACCGATGACTTCCACCTGCATCTCTTCGGTGCGGAAGGCCGCGTGCATGCTGATGGGAACCCAGAAATCCGGCGGCGATTCGTCGAGTCCGCCGAACTCCCGGCCGGCCACCCCGATTACTTCGTAGGCGCGGCCGCGTAGCAGCACCTTTTTGCCGAGCACCTCCGGATCGAGGCCGAACACCGATTTCCAGGCGGCATAACCGAGCACTACCACGGCATCGCCGAGGGGCGTGCGGGCATCGCGTTCCTCGATCGGGCGGCCGAGCCGGATGCGCGCTCCCAGCATGCGAAAATAATTGCCGCTGACCAGCTTACCCGACCAGTTTCGGGTTGGCCCCATCACGAACACGCCGCGCGAGGCAAGTGCGTCCACCAACACATCGCGGCGGGCGCGAATGTCCTCATACTCGCGCCACGGATGCATGCGGGCCGCGGAGTCCTTGCCGATCCAGTGCACTTCATAGAGACTGCGCGGGTCTTTCACGGCGAGGGGCCTCAGCACATAGGCGTTAAAAAGCGTAAACGCCACCGAAGCCAGGGCCAGTCCGGCTGCCAGGGTAAGGACGGCGGTCGCGGCGAAGGCCTTGTCGCGCACCAGGGCGCGCAGCGCATACCGCGCGTCGCTCCACAGCGACTCGACCCACACCACGCTCCATTCAGCACGGCTGCCCTCGAGGGCCAGGGCCATGGGTCCGAACTCGCGCGCCGCCCGGTTCCGCGCCTCCGCCGCGGTGAGCCCTTCGCTGCGGAAGCGGTCCTCGAGCATGGCCCGGTGCAAGCGCATTTCTTCCGCCAGGCCGGATTCCATGGCGCGGCCAAAGCGGGTGCGAACCTTGTTCCAAAGACGCATCGGGTTCAGGCCTCCATTACGCGGGCGATGGCCAGGATCATGGCGTCAAACGTCCGGCGTTCGTCGGCCAGGCGCTTGCGGCCGGCGGCAGTGAGCCGATAAATGCGGGCTTTGCGATTGCTTTCCGAGACGCCCCAATCGGCCTGCACCCAGCCGTTGACCAGCAGGCGCTGGAGCGCGGGGTAGAGCGACCCCTCGCCGATCTTCAACGCGTCTACTGAGGCCGAGCGGATATGCTGGGCAATTCCGTAGCCGTGATTGGAGCCGCGGGCGAGTGTCTTCAGGATCAGCATTTCCAGAGTGCCGCGGAGGAGCTCGTTGCTTTCCATTGATTGTCAATGCCTCGATGATCGATAGGAATAGTGTGGACCGGTGACAGTGGGTCTGTCAACCCGGATCGCTCCTCCTCGAAAAAACGGGAAAATTTTTCGGGCGGCCTGTCGATTTTGCGGCGCCCCGAACGATAATACAGCGAGACCCTCGCGGGCACGAGTGCGCCGCGAGCATGAGAGAGGATACGGATGAGCAAAGTACGTGTACTGGTTGGCACGCGCAAAGGCGCATTCATACTGTCGGCGGATGGAAAGCGCGAAAGCTGGGAAGTCAGCGGCCCTCATTTTGCGGGCTGGGAAATTTATCACATCAAGGGATCTCCGGTGGACCCGAACCGCCTGTACGCATCTCAAACGAGCGGCTGGTACGGCCAGATGATCCAGCGCTCAAAGGATGGCGGCCAGAGCTGGGAGCCGGTCGGTAACAAGTTTGTCTACGAGGGTGTTCCCGGCACCCACCAGTGGTACGACGGCAGCCTGCGTCCGTGGGAGTTCAAGCGGGTCTGGCACCTCGAGCCATCGCTGAGCGATCCCGATACGGTGTACGCGGGGATCGAAGACGCCGCCATTTTTCGCACGGTGGATGGCGGGCAGAACTGGCAGGAACTTCCCGGATTGCGGGGCCACGGTTCCGGGCCGAAGTGGCAGCCCGGCGCCGGCGGTATGTGCCTGCACACCATCCTTCCGGACCCCACGAACCCCGAGCGGATGTTCATTGCCATCTCCGCGGCGGGCGCCTTCCGCACCGACGATGGGGGCGCCACCTGGAAGCCCATCAGCAAGGGCCTGCGATCGCAGTACATTCCCGAACCGGAGGCGGAGGTAGGCCACTGTGTGCACCGCATCGCCATGCACGGCTCGCGCCCCGACGTGCTGTTCATGCAGAAGCACTGGGACGTGATGCGCAGCGACGACGCGGGCGAAAACTGGCGCGAGGTCAGCGGCAACCTGCCCACCGATTTCGGCTTCGTGATCGACGTGCATGCGCATGAACCGGAGACGATCTATGTGGTGCCGATCAAAAGCGACTCGGAGCATTTCCCGATCGATGGGAAGCTGCGGGTGTACCGCAGCCGCACGGGCGGCAACGAGTGGGAGGAACTGTCCCGGGGACTGCCCGAAAACAACTGCTACGTGAACGTGCTCCGCGACGCCATGGCGGTGGATTCGCTGGATGGGTGCGGCATCTACTTCGGTACCACGGGCGGACAGGTTTATGCCTCGGCGGACGCCGGAGACACGTGGGCGCCCATCGTGCGGGACCTGCCGGCGGTGCTTTCGGTCGAGGTCCAGACGCTGTCATGATCCGCGTTGTGCTGCCGGCCCACCTGCGCAACCTGGCCCAGGCGGGGAGCGAGATCCAGCTCGACGTGAAGGGCCCGGTGACGCAGCGCTCGGTCCTCGACGCTATCGAAGCCGCCTACCCGATGTTGCAGGGTGCGATCCGCGATCATGTCACGCAGCAGCGCCGGCCGTTCGTGCGGTTCTTCGCCTGCGAGGAGGATTGGTCGCACGAAGCCGCGGACACCCCACTTCCGGAAGCGGTGGCAACCGGTAAGGAACCGTTTCTGATCATCGGGGCGATTGCAGGGGGTTGAAATTGCAGTCGTCGGCGCCGATGGGCTGGCCTGGGGGCGGATCGGCGGGCTTGGGCACACCGATCTCTTTCGGGTTGGCTTCGAAGCGCTTGATCTGCGCGACGGCGAACTGAAAGTAGGCCTTGAGGCTGCTGTCGGCGGGAGCCTGCCCGGCGAGCCACTCGCGCAGCGCCACGAGTTTTCCCAATGCGGTGGCGCGCACCTGGAGCGGGGCGTGTTCGTTGGCCTCGAGGGCCATGAGGTCGTAGAGCACCACGCCATCGACCGCGCGCTGCACCTGTCCTCCCAGCCCGAGCACCGGTTCGGCCTTCCAGGAGGCGGCCAGCAGCCGGTCCACCACCTCGTCGAGGCCAGGCAGATTGTTGTCCTGGGCGTGATACTGCACCAGCCGCGCGGCCCGCTCGGGTTGCAGGATCAGGCTCACGGTCAGCGAGGCGGCCGATTCGGCCGCGCCCAGGGGATCAAATGTCACGCCGGTATGGTTGCGGAAATTCTCCGGGCTCCGCGGGTAGCCGATGGCGCGGGGCGGGATCAGGGCGAGCAGACTTTCGGGGAGCGTGAGGGTCTCCGGGCGGATGGTGCGCAGCAGGGCGTCAATGGCGCGACGCTGCTCGACGGCGGGGATGCGCTCGGTCACCTTCTGGCCGTCGCCGCGGGTGGCGTAGGTGTAGAACAGCCCGCCCAGCACCTTGGCAGCGGCTTCGGTCTGGTAGCGGTGCAGCAGGTACACCGGCACCAGCACGTCTTCGAGCGTGCTCATGGGTGCGCCGGGGCGGATGTTGTTGGCCGAGAAACGGCTCAACACGCGGCCACGCACCTCCATCATCCGGTTCAACTCGTCCACCGCGTTGGTCCCGGTGTCCCAGAGGTGGGCGGCAGGATGGGCGCCGCCCGCGGGCCGGGCATCCGCGTCCGAGAGAAACAGGAAACCCCGCGCGGTGGCGGCGCGCAGGATGGCATCGAGTTGCCTGGGGACGTCGGTCTCGGCCGGAAAATCCTGGTAGCCGTATGTGATGGCGATCTTGTCCCATTCGCCGATACCGGTAGCATAGGCATCGGCGAGATCCGGCGCGCCTGCGCCTGGGATGGTGATGAACGGCGGCGGGTAATCCATCACGCTCGCGCGGCCTTTCACGCTGGCGGCGAAATTGTGGGCCAGCCCGAGGGTGTGTCCCACCTCGTGCGCGGCAAGCTGCCGCAGGCGCGCCAGCACTACGCGCTCCATCTCCGGCGAGACCGGTTTGCCTTCCTCGTAGGGCGCCAGGAGACCTTCCATGATCAGGTAGTCCTGGCGGGCGCGGCCGGAGCCGAGCGTCACCTGCCCCTTGATGATCTCGCCGGTGCGGGGGTCGGTGATGGAGGCGCCATAGGACCATCCGCGCGTGTAGCGGTGCACCCACTCGATGAGGTTGTAGCGGATGTCCATGGGGTCGGCATCTTCAGGCAGCAGTTCCACGCGGAAGGCATTGCGATAGCCGGCGGCTTCGAAGGCCTGGTTCCACCAGGTGGCGCCCTCGAGCAGCGCCGAGCGGATGGGCTCGGGCGCGCCGCGGTCGAGATAGTAGACGATGGGCGCGACCGGGTCGCTGACCGCCGCGGCGGGGTCTTTCTTCTGCAGACGGTGGCGGTTGATCCAACGCCTGGCGGCCGGTTCGGTGAGCGGCGCGGAGTAGTCGGTGAACGCAGTGCCGAAGTAGCCGGCGCGCGGGTCGAAGGCTCGCGGCTGGAAACCGGGAGGCGGCAATTCGATGAAGGAGTGGTGCTCGCGAACGGTGACGGCACCGGGCGTGGGCGTGACGTCGCGGACGAAGTTGTTCGGATTGTCGCCGAGGAAGGTGAGTGTGGCTTCGACTTCGGTGTTTTTGGGGAAGTTTTTGGTCTGGGGAAGATAGAGGGCGCATCGGGAGGCATCCAGCCGATAGGGCGGCTGGCCCGGGCCCGGCGTAAACTGCGGGGTTCCGCCGACGGGTTGGGCTCGCTGGATGGCGTGCGGCACGTCATGGGCATCGCGCAGGAAGAACGCTGTGGCATCCACCAACACGCGGCCATTTTCTTCGGCCACCGCATCGAACCCCCACAGGACCGATTGGGCGAAGGACTGCTCGACGGCGCGCCGCTCGTCGGGCGAGCCATTGAGGGAGCGGAAGCGATAGTTCGGTTCGATCAGCAGGATCTTGGGCCCGCTGCGCTGGAATTTGACGATGCGGGAACCGCCGATCTGCCCGCGGTCGAGCCCGATGTCGTTGGACCCGATGCCGGCGGGGAGCGAATTCACGTAGAGGAACTCGGTATCGAACCGATCGATTTCCAGCCAGAGGCGGCCGGCCCGGTCATCCCAGTACAGGGGGAAATAGCCCGGCATGGCACGCATGCCGGCGGTTTTGGAGGCGATCGTGGGGACGGGACCGGGCTGGGCGCACAGCCCTGCCGCAAGCAAAAGACAACAGGCCGGCAACTTCATCGTTGCCATTGTGGCACAGGTCAGGGCGCCAGGGACGGCGCGACGTAGGCGTAGAAAACCACGATGAGGCCGACGATCGAGGCCAGAAGCACGCTGTGTTTGAGAGTGAAGCGGAAGAGCAGGGCTTCGTCCTCGCGCCTCATGGAAGTGGCGGCGGCGGCGACGGCGATGCTGGTGAGGCTGATCATTTTGCCCATGACGCCGCCCGCGGAATTGGACGCCGCCATCAGCACCGGGTTCATGCCGAGCTTGCCGGCGGTCACCACCTGGAGATTGCCGAAGAGCGCGTTCGCCGAGGTGTCGCTGCCAGTGAGGAAGACCCCCAGCCAGCCGAGCAGGGCGCTGAAGAAAGGGAACAGGACGCCGGTGGCGGCGAAAGCCAGGCCGAGGGTAGCGGTGGCGCCGGAGTAGTTCATCAGGAATGCCAGGGCGAGCACAGCGGCGAGCGTGAGTTCGGCCAGCGCCAGTTGTTTCGCGGTATGGCCGAGCACCCGGGCGAACTGCCGCGGCTTCAACCCGGTGACGATGGCGGCAACGATGGCGGCGAACAGGCACGCGGTGCCGGACGCGGAGAGCCAGGTGAAGGTGTAGACCGCGGGGTAGGGGGACGGAGCGGGAACCACGGGCGGCATGCGCTCGACGGTGTTGTGCAGGAGCGGCCAGTGGAACGGCAGATCGAAGCGCTTGAGCGGCGCCTGCGCGAAGCCCCAGATAAGGACGAACACGATGAGCAGGACGTAGGGCGTCCAGGCATCGGCAATGGCGCGGGGGGAGTGCGTCTCCGCGGGGCGGCCGCCGCGCATGTAGATCAGCACCACCAGGGCCCCCATGGCGGCCAGCGAGGAGAGGATATCGGTAAGTTGGGCGCTGACGAAATTGGAGATGACGAACTGAGTTCCGGCGAAGGCGATGCCGCACACCGCGGTGGCGCTCCAGACGGCGCGCAGGCCCTTCCAGCCGGACATCACCAGGATCAGGTACGCGGGGATAAACAGCGACACGGGCGCACAGATGCGGCCCACGCCCGCGCTGAGGCGGTCGAGCGGCAGCCCGGTAGTGACGGCGAGGGTGGTGATGGGGATGGCGATGGAACCGAACGCCACCGGAGCGGTGTTGGCCAGCAGGCAGATGGCGGCGGCATAGAAAGGCGAGAAACCGAGCCCGGCCAGCATGGCGGCGGCGACGGCGACGGGCGTTCCGAAACCGGCAGCGCCTTCAATGAACGCGCCGAAGGCGAAAGCGATGAGCAGGGCCTGGAGCTTGGGGTCGGTAGTGAGATGGCCGATGGAGTCCTTGAGGATTTCGAACTTGCCGCTCTCGAGTGTGATGCGGTAGAGCAGAATGGCCGCGAACACGACCCAGCCGATGGGGAACAGTCCGAAAGCCGCGCCGTAGGTGACAGCGGCGATGAGACGGCCGAGCGGCATGCCATAAACTCCGGCGGCGACCAGGGCTGCCGCGCCGAGCCCCGCCAGCGAAGCGATCCACGCGGGCTTGCGGAACACGCCCAAGAGCAGCAGCAGGGTAAAGATGGGAATGGCCGCGACCAGCGCGGAGAGAGGCAGACTGCCGGAGACAGGAGTGTAGTTCTGCGGCCACATGCCTTGAGATTGTAACGCAGATGGGAGAACGGCCGGTTCAGAAATCGACCCGGGCGGTCACGCGAATCGCAATTCCGGCGCGGCTTTCCTGAGAGTCTTCGGATTTAAGCGCGGACGAGGCGCTTGAGAGTGAGGGCATTGTTCACGGCGTAGCCGGCCTGGTCATTATCGAAATACACGTAGATGGCGCGGAGCTGATTGTGCCAATTGCGGATGCGGGAGGCCCATTCCCGCAGGGTCGATTCGGGATAGCTGCCCTGGTAGGCGTCCCCGGGGCCATGCAGGCGGATGTAGGTGAAGTTGGCGGTGATTTCGATGGGCGAACGGAATCCGGCGATCTCGAAGATGCAGAAAGCGGCCCTGTGGCGGCGCAGGATGCGCAGGATCTCCGGGGAGTGCCAGGTTGGATTGCGCAGTTCGAAGGCGTAGCGGCGGCGCGGCGGCAGGGCTTCGAGGAAGCGCTCGAGCCGCTCCGGAGCGGCATCCCAGAACGGCGGCAACTGGAACACCACCGGACCGAGTTTCCGGCCGAGGGGGTCCAGCCGTTCGAAGAATTTCCGGATGCCGGGTTCCGGGTCTTTCAATTTTTTCATGTGAGTCAGAAAGCGGCTGCCCTTCGCCGCGAACCGGAAGTGGCTGGGGGTCGAGTCGCGCCATTGGACGAGGGCGCCGTCCAGGGGCAGGCGATAGAAGGTATTGTTCAGCTCGACGGTATCGAAGTGGCGCGTGTAGAACTCCAGCCAATGCGATGCCGGCAGTTTTTCGGGATAGAAGGGGCCGCGCCAGTGCTTGTAGTGCAAGCCGGAGGTGCCGATGTGTACGGCGGTCATGCCGCGGCGATTTCCTCGAGCACGCGCGCGGCTTCGGCGGCGGGATCGGGGGCGCGGGTGATCTGGCGCCCGATAACCAGGTAGTTGGCGCCATTGCGGATGGCTTCGGCGGGCGTCGCCACGCGCTTCTGGTCGCCGCGCGAGCTTCCCGGCGAGCGAACGCCGGGGGTGACGATGACGGCTTCGGGACCGGCGATGCGGCGCACCGCGGCGGCTTCGAGCGGGGAGGCAACCAGCCCGCGGAAACCGGCGTCGAGCGCCTGGCGGGTGCGGATCGCCACCAGCTCCGAGGCTTCGCAGGAATAGCCGAGATCCGCGAGGTCCTCGCGGCCAAAACTGGTGAGCACGGTGACCGCCAGCAAGGTCAGCCCGCTCGCGGCGCGGGCCTCGACCGCGGCGCGCATCAGCGAAGGAACCGCATGCACGGTGAAGAAACGGACGCGGGTGCGCGCCACCACCGCCACGGTTCGCCGCACGGTTTCGGGAATGTCGCAGAGCTTGAGATCGAGGAATACGTCTTTGCCCTGGTCCAACAGCTCGCATACCAGGGGCATGCCGGCCGAGGTGAAGAGCTCGAGGCCCACCTTGTAGAAGTTGATGCGGTCGCCCAGCCGCCGCACCAGGGTGCGGGCTTCCTCGGCGGAATCGATATCCAGAGCCAGGATGATGGGGTTCATATCAGGCGAATGGGTTTGTTTTGGAAAGGGAGCACGCGGCCGATCGGATAGCCGGACAAGCGCGACGCCTGTTCGGCGGGCAGCGCGACGAGCAGGCCGCCGGAGGTTTGCGGGTCGTACAGGAGGTCTTCGGTCTCCCGGGAAAAGGCACCCGGGTTGGAGACTTCGACGCTGGAGGAGGCGAATTCGCGGTTGTTCTTGAGGCCGCCTGGCAGCGCGCCCAAGCGGGCATACTCGAGCGCGCCGGGAAGGAAGCGAAGACACGAAGCGGCGATTTCCAGGGTGACGCCGCTGGCCATCGCCATCTCGCGGGCATGGCCGATCAGGCCGAAGCCGGTGATATCGGTGCAGCCGTGAACATCGAGCGCCAGCATCTCCTGGCAGGCCGCGCGGTTCAAGCGCAGCATCGATTCGATGGAGGCAGCGACGTGTTCGGGCGAAGCGATCCCGCGCTTCAGCGCGGTGGCGATCACGCCGGTGCCGAGCTCCTTCGTGAGGACCAGCGCATCGCCCGGACGGGCGCCGGCGTTGGACTTGATGCGATCGGGGTGGACCAGGCCGGTGACGGCATAGCCGAACTTGATCTCGGGATCGGCCACCGAGTGTCCGCCGAGAATCGAGCAGCCGGCCTCATGCAGTTTTTCGGCGCCCCCCTTGAGGATCGCTGCCAAATCGGCGATGTCGCCGGCGGGGGGCCAGGCGACGATGGAAAGCGCCGAGACGGGGCGGCCGCCCATGGCGTAGACGTCGCTCAGCGCGTTGGCGGCGGCGATGGCGCCGTAGGTGTACGGGTCGTCCACGATGGGCGTAAAGAAGTCCACGGTCTGCACGAGGGCGAGCTCCGGCGCCAGTTTGTAGACGCCGGCATCGTCGGCGGTCTCAAACCCGATCAGCACGTTCTCGTCGGCCCAGCGCGGTACGGCGGCCAGAACCTGGTCCAATAACTTTGGACTCAGCTTGGACGCTCAACCCGCGGCTTTCACGTGGGCGGTGAGTTTCTTTTCCATGCGGCGCTACATCTATAATACGGGGATGCGACGCACCTCCGTCTGTCTGGCTGTTGTCCTTTTTCTGGGACTGGCGCTCACCCTCGTGTCCCGCGACCCGCAAACCGATCCCCGTCTGCGCAAGGCTTCACGCGCCGGCGAGCGGAGCGGCTGGATTCAGGTACACCTGGAGGGCTCGCCCACCGAAATCGGCTATCAGCACGGATATCTGCTCGCCAACGAGATTCGCGACAACCTGAAGGACATCTCCTTAGAGATGACCCACGACGAAAAGCAGGACTGGGAATTCTTCCGCAAGGCGGCGCGGGAGGTTTTCTGGCCGCAGGTGGACGCGGAATATCGCGAGGAGCTGACGGGAATCGTGGACGGCGTGAATGCGCGGGGGGTGCGGATCGACCTGTGGGACCTGGTGGCCATGAACGCCTGGCTGGAACTGCCGTACTACGACAAGTGGGTCAGCCGCGGGACTCCGAGCACGGGGGCGTCCGGTCCAGGCGACCATTGCAGCGCGTTCGTCGCTACCGGCAGCTACACCAAAGACGGCCGGGTGGTGATCGGGCATAACAACTGGACCAGTTACTCCTCCGGCGAGCGCTGGAACATCATCTTCGACATCGTGCCTGCGAAGGGCAACCGCATCCTGATGGACGGGGCGCCGGGACTGATTCACAGCGCAGACGATTTCGGCATGAATTCGGCGGGCATCATCATCACGGAAACCACCATCAGCAGCTTCAATGGTTTCGATCCCGACGGCGTGCCGGAATTTGTGCGCGCCCGCAAGGCCATGCAGTACGCCGCCTCCATCGACGATTTCGCGCGCATCATGAAAGACGGCAACAACGGCGGCTACGCCAACAACTGGCTGGTGGCCGATCGCAAGAACAACGAAATCGCGAGCCTGGAGCTGGGTTTGAAAAACGTGACCCTCCAGCGGACCACGGACGGCTATTTCGCAGGCTCGAACTTCCCGGTGAATCCCAAGCTGATCGCCGAAGAGACGGAGTTCGATATCAACAACAAGGCGAGGAGCGAAAACGCCCGCCACGCCCGCTGGCTCACGCTGATCGAGCAGAACAAGGGTAAGATCGACGTGTCCGCCGGCGAGAAATTTCTAGCGGATCATTTCGATTCCTACACCGGCAAGATGGACGCGAGCGAGCGCTCGCTGTGCGGCCACATCGAGGCCTCGCCGCGCGGCATGGGCACGTGGCAGGCGCCCTACGCGCCTGCCGGCAGCGTCCAGAACAAGATCACCGATGGCGCCGGGGCCGAAAAGATGACCCTGTTTGCGGCGCTGGGCCATGCCTGCGGAACCGGGTTCAAAGCGCAGGAGCACCTGGCGAAGCACCCCGAGTTCGCTTGGATGCGCGAGATCCTGCGGGACATGCCGGCGCGCGGCTGGGCGCGGTTCACAGCCCGATAACGGCGGTCCAGCGAGGCTGCTCACAATGGTCACTGATGTGCACCCTTCCTGAGGGGCATGTCACCCGCGCGTCCATCATCGCCGCGAATCATCCTGCCACGGGAAGAGAACGAGCTTGAACTAACGGTCGGACGGAAGAAGCTGCGCCTGACCCACCTGCAAAAGGTGTTCTGGCCGGATGAAAACCTCATCAAACGAGATCTGCTGCAATACTATATTGATGTTGCTCCTTACCTGATCCCTCACTTGAAGAACAGGGCGATGGTAATGAAACGCTATCCCGACGGCGCGGGGGGCGATTCTTTCTTCATGAAACGCGCACCGAACCCGCGTCCGGTGTGGATTCGTACCTGCCCCATCGAGCATCCCGCGGCGGGCGTGATCGACTTCCCGATCATCCAGGATCTGGCTTCGCTGTTGTGGTTGGTGAACCTGGGATGCATTGACCTGAACCCGTGGTATGCCCGCTGCGACGATCCGCATCGCCCGGACTATCTGCACTTCGATCTCGACCCTGTTCCGGATGCCGGGTTGGCGATGGTGCGGGAGGGCGCCCTGCGCGTGCGCGAGGCGTTGCAGTCCCTGGGCATGACATCTTACGCCAAAACCACAGGGTCGCGAGGCATCCACATTTATGTGCCCATCCGGCGGGGTCCGGAACAGAGGCAGGTTTGGGCGTTCGCCAAAGAAATGTCACACCGATTGGCGGCCGAGCACCCGGACCTGTTCACGAGCGAGTACCGGATCGCCAAGCGTCCCGAGGGGCACGTGCTGTTGGACTACAACCAGAACAGCTGGGGAAGGACGCTGGCGTCGGTATACTCGGTGCGGCCGAAACCGCGCGCCACGGTTTCCGCCCCGGTTACCTGGGAGGAAGTGGAGCGCGGGTTTCGGATGGAAGATTTCCACATGGACAACATGCCCGTGCGCCTGGCCGAACTGGGCGACCTGTGGAAGCCGCTGACGCTGTCGCGGGGGCGGGTGTCGCTGGAACGATTGCTCCAGCCGCTCAACTCGCAGCGCGGGCAGCTCGCATCGCGTTGATGCGCTCCTGCATCTGACGGGTCAAGTGCGGAGTAAGGCCGAGCATACGCTGGATCACCATGAGCTGGCCGCGATGGTGCATCTCGTGCTCTTTGGGGGCCATCATCATCTCGAAGCGGCTCTTGGCGGGGGGAACCATCCCCTGCGGGTATGCGACGATTTCCGCGAGCAGCGACTCGGGCGCGTTCTCCAGCGCGTTGGCGTAGCGTTCGCCTTCGGTGCGCAGCAACTCCAGAATCTCCTTCTTGGAGCGTGACGCCTTTTCTTCGGCGATCTGCTTGTCGACGAAGCCAAAGAAATCGAAGCCGGCCAGAGAATTCACATGTTCGATGAGGTGCAGGTGCTCCTGAAACCGCGGCGCGACCGCAATGTGCACCAGCATCTCCGCCACCGAGCGGCATTCCGGCGCGATCCGGTAACTGTACTGCTCTTCGGGAATTTCTTCGGCGATCTTGATGGTGTTGTTGCGGACGGTGCGAAAGGACGCAGCCAGTTCTTTGGATCCGTAATAAGTCATGGGTGTACTCCTGTGGAGTGGATTCCTCTTCGCGCGCCTGGGATGTCGGCGGTGGCGCGCGAATTGTACGGTTCAGCCCGAATGGGTTAACATACTTTGCCGTTTGCGATCGAGCACCAGGTGTGCGACATCGGGCCGGGCATAATGGCCGGACGGGTCGAAATTCTGCCGCTCCTCAAGCACCCGGTGGTGATCGAGGGTGGCCACGAGCAGGGTCTCCACGGGCGGGGTGGGGGGGAGGACCCATTCGCCATCGGGACCCGCCAGGCACGATCCGCCGTTGGCCAGGATGGAGGGGCTGGCGGCGCCCATGATTTCGCGCCACTGAGAGCCGTCGCCGATATCGTCGCGCAGCATCAGGCCCGACACCGACACGACAAAGGATCGCGATTCCAGGGCGATAAACCGGGTGATGTCCACGGTATTGTGAATGCTGCCTGGCCAGACGGCGACGTGCAGGTCCTCGCCCTGGGCGTAGAGGGCGGCGCGGGCGAGCGGCATCCAGTTTTCCCAGCAGTTCAAGCCACCGGCGCGGAACGCTCCCAGGGGGTGCGTTTCGAGGCCATGCCCATCGCCGGTGGACCACACCAGGCGCTCTTCATAGGTGGGCATGAGCTTGCGGTGAACGGACCCGATTCGGCCTTCGGCGTTGATGAAGAAAAGCGAGCAGTACAGGCTGTGCGAGCCACGGTCGGCGGGGCGCTCCACGCATCCCAGGTATACGGCGATGTGATGCTTCTGGGCGGCGGCGCAGACCTTGTCGAGGTGGCCGGCCTCGGGTTGCACGGCCTGGCAGGCGTACTCGGCGAAGATGGTCTTTTGCAGCGGCGAGTTAAAATGGGCGCCCCCGGTGAGTTCCAGCCAGAAGGGGTACCCGGGCACCAGTGCCTCGCCGAAAGCGACGAGTTGGCAGCCCTGGCGGGCGGCCTCGTCAATATAGGTAAGCACCTTATTGAGGGTGCACTCCCGGTCCATCCAGACCGGGGTTATCTGCGCCAGCCCGACAGTGAGGAGGCTCGATCCGGCGGAATGGTGGTGGGGCATCTACTAGAGTCTACTCGAAGCCGGCGCGACCGCAGTCCGGAGAGAGTACCAGGACGCGTCAAGCAGCCGGCCGATGCGCTGCCAGTCGGCTGGGGAAACGGCGCCCGCGGCCGCACGCGCATCACGAAGCCGCATGGCTTGGGCACGGGCGCCGGCGTGGCGTTCGAAGCGGTCCGCCGGTTCGCGATAGAGCGCTGCCTGAAGGTCGGCCAGGGCGCGTTCGAGGTCGCCCGCGGGGTGCCGGGCGCTTTCGCGGTGGACGATCCACCATTCCAGTTCGAGGCGGGCCACCTGGTCCACGTCGAACGGGACGTCGCTGCCGCGGCGGATGAGACGGTAGAACGCCCGAATGTCGGGGAGCGCGCGGAAATAGTCCCCGCGGCCGAGCCCGCGCTGGAACACCACCGCGGCGCGAGCGGCATGCCAGGCGCCGAGGTACGATCTCCACAGCGGAAGATGGTATTGGGTGCGCAGCAGGGTGGCCAGTCCGGAAAACAGCCGCAGGGCACGATGGTCGTAGTACGATCGCCACATGTCGGTCTCGAGGCGGGCCACCGCATGGGCGTCGAACTGGCGAAGATGGCCGTGCACCGGCACGGTGAGGTCCAGCGCGATCCATAGCAGCAGCGCGGCCGGTAGCAGGGCGGCAATCCGCAAGCGCGTCATCACCGGATAATACGGAGTAAGGCTCGAAATGGATGAGTGTACGCGAACTTCGGTGGTGGAAGCGATTGGTGGGACGCCCCTGGTGGAACTGTCGCGGCTGGCCCGGGGCGCCGGAGGGCGGCTCCTGGCCAAGTTGGAGTACCTGAACCCCGGGTCGTCGAAAAAGGACCGCATCGCGCGCCAGATCATCGAAGACGCGGAAGCCGATGGCACCCTGCGGCCACGCCAGACGGTGGTGGAGTTGACCAGCGGGAACACGGGCACGGGGCTGGCGATTGTGTGCGCGGTGAAAGGGTACCCCTTCGTGGCCGTCATGTCCGAGGGCAATTCGCCGGAGCGCGCACGCATGATGCGGGCGCTGGGGGCCGAGGTGGTGCTGGTCGGACAGGCGCCCGGATCGGCGGCCGGGCAGGTTTCGGGAGACGACCTGGAACTGGTGGAGCACGCGGCACGTGCGATTGCTCGCGAGAGAGGCGCGTTCCGGGCGGACCAGTTCCATCACCGCGGCAACTTCCGCGCGCACTACCTGCACACGGGTCCGGAGATCCTGGCGCAGTCCGGCGGACGCTTCGACGCGTTTTGCGATTTTGCGGGCACCGGCGGCACGCTGGCGGGCTGCGGCGCCGCGTTCAAAGAGAAGAACCCGGCCATCGCCTGCTTTCTGGTGGAGCCGGAAAGGCCGCAGCATCGGATTCAGGGCGGCGGATATTCCATGCCGGACCTGCCGCTGCTGCGGCCGGAATGGATCGACGGGCGGATCGCAATCGGCGATGGGGAAGCGATAGCGGCCGCCCGCCGGCTGGCGCGGGAGGAAGGCATCTTCGCCGGATTCTCTTCGGGGGCCAACGTGGCGGCGGCGTTGCGGCTGCTGCCGGGTAAGACCGTGGTCACGGTGATCAACGACTCGGGGATGAAGTACCTGAGTACCGATTTGTGGGGGTGACGCGCTCCGCGGGCGAATCCTCTCTGGTATGCTGCCAGAGTCATGCCGTTCAATGCCGTCTGCTTCGTGGACATGCCGTTTGGCAAGAAGAAGGACCTCGCCAATGCCACGGAGATCGATTTCGACCGGATTTACGATGCCGCCATCAAGCCCGCGATCGTGGCAGCTAATCTGCAACCGGTTCGCGGCGACCAGGAGCGCACCGGAGGGGTCATTCACATTCCGATGTTCGGCCGGCTGCTGCTTTCCGAATTCGTCATCGCCGATCTGACTCTGGCGAATCCCAACGTTTTCTATGAGCTCGGCATCCGGCACACGGCGCTCCCGTTCACAACGGTGGCCATTTTCGCGGCCACCAACCCGCTGCCGTTCGATGTGGGACTGGTTCGCTCGATCCCCTACAGCCTGGAAAACGGCAACCTCACCGACCGGGCGGCCGAGAAGTTGAAGAACGATCTGATCGCCCGCCTGAACGCCGCCATTGGCGACGCGGCATCGCAAGACAGCCCGCTGTTTCAACTGATCCCCGGGTTTCCCAAAATCGATCTGCCGCACCAGGTGACCGAGATCTTTCAGGACGAAGTGCGCCACTCCGAGGAGTTCCGCAACCGGCTGGTCGATGCGCGGGCCAAGCCTACGGACGACCAACGGCGAGCGGCGCTGCTGGAGATTCAGAACAGCCTTGGCGATCTCCGCGTGGCGCAGAGCGAAATCCTGGTGGAGCTGATGCTCTCCTTCCGGGATGTGAGCGGGTGGGAGGAGATGGTGGCGATCTCCGACCGGTTCGCCGATTATCTGAAACGAAACATCATGGTGCAGCAGCAGCGGGCGTTCGCGCTGAACCGGCGCAACGCTCCCGGCGATCGCGATAAAGCCATCCAGATTCTGGAAGGTCTGCTGGCGCAAAAGGGCGGCGATCCGGAAACGCTGGGATTGCTGGGCCGCGTTCACAAGGACCGTTATCGAGACCTCAAGGGCAAGAGGCCGATGCAGGCCGCCGGCGCACTGAGCGCCGCCATCGACGCCTACACCAAAGGATTCGAAAGCGACCCGCGCGATTATTACCCGGGGGTGAACGCCATTACGCTGCTGGTCGAAAAAGGCGACGAGGGCGCCCTGAAGGAAGCTTCGCGGCTGGCGCCGCTGGTGAGCTTCGCGGTAGCGCGCCGCGGCGGGATCTCGTCGAGCGACTACTGGGACCTGGCCACGGTGCTCGAGCTGAGCGCGGTGGGAGCGGATTGGACCATGGCCGGCCGGGCGTTGCCCAAGGTGCTGGATGCCGGCAAGGACTCCTGGCGCATCAAGACCACCAGGGAGAACCTGGCGATGTTGAAGGAAGCGCGGGAGCGCGCCGGTCAGCCGGTGCCCGAACTCGAGGAGATCGTTTCGGCCATGGACGAACGCTACCAGGATCTGGTCGGCAAGGGCGCCTGAGCTATTCGTAGCGTAGCGCCACCATCGGGTCCACGAGCATGGCCCGCCGCGCCGGGACCGAGCAGTCCGCGGCCCAGGGACCAATATAGAACGTTGACAGGAATCAGCCAGGTGCCGCCGCCGGCGGCAACTCACCGGGCGGACCGGGTCTTGGCCTGCAAGGCAGTGGCGGCATGGCGCAGATCGGCCACGAACAGCTCCATCGCACGCCGGCGGGCATCGCTGTCGGGCGCGCGCAGAACGGCGGAGGGGTGAATCGTGGCGGTCACGAAGGGCGCCAGGGTGGAATCCACGAACCTGCCGCGTTCCCTGGTAACGCGGAACTGCCGTCCCAGAAGCGCCTGTGCGGCGGTGGCCCCCAGACAGACCAGCAACTGCGGTTTAACCAACTCGAGCTCGGCGGTGAGCCAAGGCACGCAGGCCGCGATTTCCACCGAATTCGGCTTGGCGTGAATGCGGCGCTTGCCGCGTGGCTCCCACTTGAAATGCTTCACCACGTTGGTAACGTAAGCGTCGCCACGATGGATGCCCGCTTCGGCGAGCGCGGTGTCCAGCAGCCGCCCCGCGGGTCCTACGAAAGGATGGCCGGCGAGATCTTCTTCGTTGCCCGGTTGCTCGCCCACCAGCATCACCGAAGGGTGCCGCGCTCCCTCGCCGAACACGGTCTGTGTGCCGCGGCGCCAGAGGTCGCATGCCTGGCAGCCCGCCGCCGCGTCGTGCAGGCTCTCCCAGGTGCGCAACTCCGGAACCGGCGCGGCCGGATTGGTCCGCCCCATGACTTCATTCTCGTGCGCCGGGGTGTCGCCACACTGTGCCTTCCTGCGCTTTTCCCACTGGGCGTGTGGTTTCCCGGGACCCGTGGCATAGAATAGCTACATAGGTCTGCATGCCAAAGGCTACCAGTCTGGCCGCCAAGCCCGGACTGCTCCGGCAGCTTGGCTTTTTCAGCGCCACCGCCCTGGTCATCTCCAATATGGTGGGCACCGGGATCTTTTCCACCACCGGCTTCATGGCGGGCGACCTGGGCAGCGCCGGGCTGATTCTGGCCTGCTGGACTGTGGGTGCCTTTTTCGCCTTTGCGGGCGCGCTGAGCTACTCCGAGTTGGGCATCAATTTCCCCAGCTCCGGCGGCGAGTACGTCTACCTCACTCAGGCCTTCGGGCCGGAGTGGGGTTTCATGACCGGCTGGGTTTCCTTCTTCGCCGGGTTTTCGGCGCCGATCGCCGCAACTTCCTTGGCTTTTTCCGACTATCTCGGGCACGTGTTTCCGGCGTTGAGTTCGAAATCGGCCGCGGTAGCGATCGGCTCGGGCGCCTTCTCGCTGACCCTCGGGGGAGCGCAGATCGGGGCCGCCGCGCTGATTGCCGTCTTCACCCTGCTGAACTGCTTCGGAGTGAGCCGGGTGGCCAAGGTGCAGAACGTCCTGACCACCACCAAGCTCATCATGATCTGCGTGTTCGTGATTCTGGGCTTCGCGATCGGGACGGGTAGCTGGAGCCATTTCAGCGAGGCCGCCGTCCGTACGTCCAGGCTCAGCCTGCCCACCCAATTCGCCATCAGCCTGCTGTGGGTGATGTTCGGCTACAGCGGCTGGAACGCCGCTACCTATGTGGCCGAGGAGATCCGCCGCCCGGCGCGCACGCTGCCGGCGGCTATCGCGGCGGGCACCGCGGTGGTGGCGATCCTGTACCTGGCACTGAACGCCATCTTCATCTACTCCACTCCGATCGAGAAGATGAAGGGCGAGATCGCCATCGGTTCGCTCTCCGCGGAGAACCTTTTCGGACCGGGAATCGCCGGGGCCTTTTCACTGCTGATGGCGCTGGCGCTGGCTTCCACGGTCAACGCCGAAGTCACCATCGGTCCGCGCGTCTACTACGCCATGGCGAAGAATCGCGCGTTCTTTCCCGCCGCCGCCAACGTCCATCCGCGGTTCCACACGCCGATCGCGGCCATCGTCTCGCAAGGCCTGTGCGCCATCTTGATGACGTTTACTCCGTTTCCGCAGTTGATCGTATACATCGGCATGAGCCTCACTCTGTTCACAGTGCTTTCGGTGGTATCGCTGGTAGTCTTTCGGCGGCGGCAGGCAGAATGGCAGCGCCTGCGGGCGGTGGATTTCCTTTACCCCCTTGTGCCGGCCTCGTATATTCTGGTCGGTACGGGGATGATTGTTTACGGATTGACCTCCCAGCCTTGGGCCTCACTGACCGCCCTGGCCACGGTGGCCTTGGGCGCTCTGGTCTACCGTTTCAAGATCCGAGGCCAAAAGATTTGATGCGGCGATTTGCAATCCCCCCGCAAAAAGTGTTCTGATGCGAAGCGAATGTCTTCCACGGTCCCTGGAACGGTAGCGAGCAATCGTCCTACACGGGTACGCTACTGGGTCATTGTCTTCGCCGTCACCCTGGCGGTGATCACCTACGTTGACCGCGTCTGCATTTCGTTCGCGGCCCCCTTCATCAGCGACGAGCTCGGGCTCAGCTCGGTGCAGATGGGCTGGACGTTCACCGCATTCGGGATGGCGTACGCGCTGTGCGAAGTTCCAGGAGGGTGGCTGGGGGACTGGATGGGCCCGCGGCGGGTCCTGATGCGGATCGTGATGTGGTGGTCGTTCTTCACCGCCGCCACGGGCTGGGCCTGGAACCTGCCTTCGCTCCTGGTGACCCGCTTCCTTTTCGGCGCGGGCGAGGCCGGATGCTTCCCCAACCTCACCAAGTCCTTCACCACCTGGCTACCGGAAAACGAGCGCATTCGCGCGCAGGGAATCATGTGGCTGGCGGCGCGATGGGGCGGCGCCTTTACTCCGTTGCTGGTCGCCCAGGTGATGGGCTGGATCGGCTGGCGTCACTCCTTCGAGGCCTTCGGCGGTCTCGGGGTGATTTGGGCGATCGTGTTTTACCGCTGGTATCGCGACGATCCGCTGAAGCATCCCGGGCTGAACGCCGCCGAGCGCGAGCTCGTGCGCGAGGGCGCCAGCTCGGCCGCGGGTCACGGCGATGTTCCCTGGGGCCGGTTTCTCCGTTCGCGGCAGGTGTGGCTGCTGTGCTGGCAGTATTTCTGTCTATCGTATGGCTGGTATTTCTATATCACCTGGCTGCCCACCTATCTCCGCCAGGGGCGCCACCTGGAGCTTACCTCGACCGCCCTGCTCAGTACGCTGCCGCTGTTCTGCGGAGGCTTGGGAAATCCCGCTTCGGTAATTTTGGGCAATCTGCTCACACGGTTCACCCGCGACGTGGGGCGGAGCCGGCGCATCATGGCGATCCTCGGCTTTGCGGGTGCCAGCGGGTTTCTGGTCTATTCCACGCGCGTCAGCAATCCGCTCTATGCCATGCTCGCCATCGGGCTGGCGAGTTTCTGCAATGATCTGGTGATGCCGCCCGCCTGGGCAGCCGCCATGGATATCGGCGCCAAGCATGCCGGCACCCTTTCCGGCGCCATGAACATGTGGGGCAACGTGGGTGGTTTTATGGGCCCGCTGGTGATCGGCTATGTGCTGAAGTGGACCCAGAACGACTGGAACCTGACGTTCTACCTGTCGGCGGCCGTATATGCCTTGGGCATCGTCTGCTGGGCATTCCTGGATCCGGTGACGCCGCTCGAGCGCGAACGCGCGGATTAGCCGGTGCCGCACATTTACGAGCTTCTTCGCGAACAGTGTATTCCCGGACCGCCGGATGCCGTCTTTCCGTTTTTTTCCGATGCCCGCAACCTCGAACGGATCACGCCGCCGTGGATGCGGTTCCGCATCGTGACGGCACCCGTGCGGATGGAATGTGGGGCCGAGATTGCTTACGAACTGGCTTGGCGATTTTTCCGGTTGCGCTGGAAAACGATAATCACCGAATGGGATCCACCCCACGTGTTCGTGGATGTGCAGAAGCAGGGTCCTTACGAGTTTTGGGAACACACACACATTTTTCTGTCGGCCAAGGGAGGCACTCACATGTTCGATACGGTACGCTACGCGCTTCCGTTCGGGCTGATGGGACGGCTGGCGCACCGGATTCGGGTGCGGCACGATCTGGAGCAGATTTTTGAGTTTCGCCAGGCAACGATTCAGCGTCTTTTGGGCGCCTGCGAATAGGGCCGCGCGCGCGGCCGGCCACGGCAACTCACATGCTTGAGTAGTGTCGGTGGAGGAATCGTTTACTCGCGGGCTCGTGGTCATAGTGGCCGCGCATCCGGACGACGAAACCATCGGCGCGGGCGGAGTCCTGGCCCGCATGCAGGAGCCGGTGATCGTACACGTGACCGGCGGCGCCCCCCGCGACCCGGCCTTTGCCCAACGCGCGGGCTACGCCACTTCCGCGGAGTACGCCGAGGCGCGCCGGCAGGAACTGTGCAACGCACTGGACCTTGCCGGCATCGACGAAAAGAGGCTGCGGCCGCTCGGCTTCACCGATCAGGGGACATGGCTCGAAATGGCTACTCTCGCCGAACGCATGACGGAGGTGCTGAACGAACTGCGCCCGCACGCCGTGCTCACCCACCCGTATGAAGGCGGCCATCCCGACCACGACTCAACAGCCTTCGCCGTGCACGCCGCCTGTCTTCGGATGGCGCAGCCGCCGCCGTTGTACGAATTCACCTGCTACCACGCGCTGGACGGGAACACCGGTGCCATCGAGACCGGCCGTTTCCTTCCAAGCGGCGATTCCGGCGAGGCAATCGTCCTCACCCATCAGGAACGCGAGCGCAAGTGTGCGATGTTCGCGTGCTTCGCATCGCAGGGCGACATGCTGCGACACTTCCCCCTGGACGTAGAACGTTTTCGGGCGGCGCCGGTTTACGATTTCACACAGCCGCCGCACCCGGGACACCTGTTCTACGAGCACTTCGACTGGGGAACGGACGGTGAACGGTGGAGGTTGCTCGCCGGGGAAGCCTCGCGCCGCCTCGGGATTCCCGAAACTCTATGACACTCTCGGTTCTCAGTATTGCGTACCCGCTGGCGCCGGTCGGTCCCGATGCCGCGGGTGGTTCGGAGCAGATTCTCACCTTGTTGGACCGTACCCTGGTGCGAAACGGTCACCGCTCGGTGGTGATTGCCAGCGAAGGGTCGCAGGTCGAAGGGGAGCTCATCGCCACGCCGCTCGACCGAAGCCGCCTAGACGACGGCGTCTGCGAGCGTTCGCGGGAGTTGTATCGCAGGGTGATCGCCCACGCGCTGGACCGCTGGTCCTTCGACCTGATCCACATGCACTCCCTGGATTTTCACACCTACCTGCCGCCCGCCGGTCCTCCCGTCCTGGTGACCCTGCATCTGCCGCCCGACTGGTATCCGGCGCAAGTGTTCCGGCCCAGCCGACCCGATACATGGTTGCACTGCGTATCAGCCTCCCAGCAGCGGAATTGCCCGCCCAGCGATGCGCTGCTGCCGCACATCGAAAACGGCGTGGTGCTGGAGCAATTGCGGACCACCGTCCGGCGGCGCGGGTACGCCCTGGCGCTGGGGCGGATTTGTCCGGAAAAAGGATTTCACCTCGCCGCCGCTGCGGCCGCGGAAGCCGGGTGCCCGCTGGTCCTCGCCGGCGAGTTATTCCACTACAAAAAGCACGAGGCGTATTTCGAGGGCGAGCTGGCGCCGCGCCTCGACGGCCGTGCGCGCCGCTTCATCGGACCCGTGGGCGGGGCGCGTAAGCGCCGGCTGCTGGCCGGCGCACGGTGTGTCCTAGTGCCCAGCCTGGTGCCGGAAACCAGCTCGCTGGTGAGCATGGAGGCGCTTGCCTGCGGTACTCCGGTGATCGCATTTTCTTCCGGAGCCCTGCCCGAAATCGTGGAACATGGCCGCACCGGGCTCCTGGTGAACGATGCCCACCAGATGGCGCAGGCGATTCGCGAGGTGCACCGGATCGATCCGGAGGCATGCCGCCGGGCCGCCCGCACCCGCTTCTGCGCCGACCGGATGCTGCGGGACTACCTCGAGCGCTATGAGATGCTGGCAGCGATGCGCGGTCCCTGGGCCGCCGGCAGACAACCAGCCCTTGACCGCAGCGCTACCCGTGAATTTTCTTAAACGAGGCCAGGCAGCGTTCGGCGGTCTCGAAGGGCGGGAACCGGCTGCCTTCCTGCTCGATCAGGTAGTACTCCACGCCGCCCTTCGACTCGGCCGCCGCGAAGATCTTCTTCCACGGCGCGTTGCCTTCGCCGAACAGCACCTGGTAACCCTTGCCTTCGCCCGGAGCGTAGTCCTTGCAGTGGATGGAGTTGATGCGGCCGGGATTGGCATTGATCCACGCCACCGGGTCCTGCCCCACCTCAACGCACGTGCCGACGTCCAGTTGCAGCATGAAATCCTTGGGCGTGTTGGCGGCAATGATTTCGATCGGCCGCTTGCCATCGAGGGGCCGGAATTCCAGTTGGTGATTGTGATATCCGGCGCGCAGCCCGGCGGCGCGGAATCTCTCGGCGGCCTGGGTGAGCGTGTCGCTCACCTTTCTCCAGTCATCCAGCGTCTTGACCTGTCCGGCGCTGGCCATCACGATGTACTTGCTGCCGATGGTCTTGTTGAGATCGATGGCTTTGGCGATGCCCTCGCCGGTGAAGGCGTTGGGGCCGTTATGCGTGGAGTTGCAGCGAATCCCCAGGTCGTCCATGAGCTTTTTGACATCTTTCGCCTGGCCGTCCGTCCAACTGAAATAAGGGGCGAAGAACTCCACCACCTGGTAGCCCATTTTGGCGACGGTGGTGACGGTGCCATTCAAGTCTTTGGCCAGCTCGTTGCGAACCGAGAAGAGTTCCAGACCGACGGGAATGGCCTTCCCCTTGGGCGCGGCAGATACAAGCGGTGCCGCCGCGGCCATTGCGAGGAACGACCGGCGGGAAATCGAAGTTTCTGATGCCATGCTCACGAACATATCACAAGCGCCTTCCGCGGGACAGGCCGGAACGGCCGGTTCGGCGAGCCCGCCGGGCGCCGGAATCGGCCGACGCCGATGTTATCCTGGACGTGACAGCGTGTCTCATTCCGTCCGTCTCAACCGTGTGGCCACCATGATCGCCGGTACCTTGCTGGTGATCAGCGCGGTGTATGCATTTCAGCGGCCGTTCCGGGAGTATGCCGGAGTGGAATACGAGAAGTATCCCCTACCTCCCGACTACCGCGATAAGGCCGAATGGGTGTTCGCGCGCCTGATGTATCCGCCGGTCGGCCGCTACTACGGCGGCTTCGAATTCTTCGGCTCCTGGAAGGAAGGCGCCTCCAACTGGACCATGGACTATCCCCGGTCCGACCGCCATCTGGCGGTGGCGATGCGGCGCCTCACCCGCGTTCACACGCGCTCGGTGGAACAGCCCGTCGATCTCGACAAGGGCGACGTGTACGACTGGCCCTGGCTGTACGGCGTCGAAGTCGGGCACTGGGAGCTGAGCGACGAGGAGGCGCGCCAGATGCGCGAATACCTGCTGCGCGGCGGCTTTTTCATGTGCGACGACTTCCACGGCGCCATCGAATGGGAGGTGTTCGCGGCCAGCATGAAAAAAGTATTCCCCGACCGGCCCATCGTCGAAATCAGCGACTCCGACGCCATCTTTCACGCGCTTTACGATCTGGAGGACCGCTACCAGGTCCCCGGCGCGCTGTACCTGGAGACCGGCCGGACGTATGAAAAGGGAGACAGCGGCAAGGCTCCCCACTGGCGCGCCATCTACGACGACCGCGGCCGCGTCATGGTGGCCATCTGCCACAACATGGATCTGGGCGACTCCTGGGAGCACGCCGACAATCCGTTGTACCCTTCGAAATTCTCCGACCTTGGCATTCGCACCGCGATCAACTACGTGGTCTACGCCATGACCCACTGAGGCAAACCCATTCATGACCTGGAGCTCCACCGCTTCCATCCTTCTGGCACTGGCCGTCGCCATGGGCGCGTTCGGCGCGCATGGACTGCGGCAACGCCTCGATGCCTATTCCATGAGTCTGTGGGAGAAGGCGGCCTTCTATCACTTCATCCACGCCCTGGGGCTGCTGATCGTGTCGTTCCTGCCCAAGACGGGCACGTTTCCGGAATCGTCCACCGGCCTGGTGTGTGGATTTCTGCTCGCCGGCATCATAATCTTCTGCGGCAGCCTGTACCTGCTGGCGGTGACCGGAAACTCCGTGCTGGGCGCGATCACTCCGATCGGCGGCGTCTCCTTCATTGCCGGGTGGCTGCTGCTTGCCTGGTTTCTGCTGCGCAGGTGACGGCATGCATCTCGACCTCGCCGCCATTGCCCGTCAGGAGATGCTGGAGCGCGGCTTTCTGCCCGATTTTTCGCCGGAGACCGAGCAACAGCTCGAGTCTCTCCGCGCCCAGCCCGGCAGCGATCTCCGCGATCTGACTTCCCTGCCCTGGTCCTCCATCGATAATGACGACTCGAGGGACCTGGACCAGATCGAATGGGCCGAACGGACCTCGGCCGGCATCCGCGTCCTGGTGGGCATCGCGGACGTGGGGTCGGTAGTCTGCCGCGCCACCCCGATCGACTCCCATGCCGCGCATGACACCACCAGCGTCTACGCCGGCGTGCGCACGTTTCCGATGCTCCCCGAGCGGCTTTCGACCGACCTGACGTCGCTAGCCGAGAATGAGGACCGCGCCGCGCTAGTGGTGGAGTTCATGGTCTCCGCCGAAGGCGCCGTGGATGACGCCCGCGTGTTTCCGGCGCGCGTTCGCAATCGTGCCCGCCTCATCTACAACAGCATCGGACCGTGGCTCGAAGGCACCGCCGCGGCGCCCGCCAAAGTGGCCGCCTCAGCGGAGATTCAACAACAGCTGCAGCTCCAGGACGAAGCGGCCCGCGCCCTCCGCGCCTCGCGATACCGCCTGGGCGCCATCGCTTTCGAACGCGTGGAGGCGCAGCCGGTGATTGCCAATGGCGAGGTACGCGATCTGACCACGCGGGCGCGCAACCGTGCCGCCGAGCTGATCGAAGACCTGATGATCGCCAGCAACGAAGTCATGGCCCGCACCTTGCGCCAGGCCGGAGTGTCTTCCATCCGCCGCGTGGTGAAGGCGCCCGAACGCTGGCCGCGCATCGTGGAACTGGCCCGCCAGCACGGCGAGACGCTTCCGCCGGAGCCGGATGCCCGCGCGCTGAACGAATTCCTCGCCCGCCGCCGGCAGGCCGACCCGCTGCACTACGCCGATGTTTCGCTGGCCGTCCTGAAGCTCATGGGTCCGGGCGAGTACATGCTGCTACGGCCCGGCGGCGATCCTGAAGGCCACTTCGGGCTGGCGGCGCACGACTACACCCACTCCACCGCGCCCAACAGGCGCTTTGCCGACCTGGTCACACAGCGGCTCCTCAAATCCATCGCCGGCGCGCCGCCGTATACGGACGACGAACTGGCCGCCATTGCGCGCAACTGCACCCTCAGGGAAGACGCGGCGCGCAAGGTCGAGCGCGACATGAACAAGCGCCTCGCGGCGTTGGCGCTCGAGCACCGCATCGGCCAGATCTTCTCAGCCGTGGTCACCGGCGTGGTGCCGAAAGGCGTGTTCGTGCGGGCTCTGTCGCCGCCCGTGGAAGGCCGCCTGGTCCGCGGCGAGCACTCGCTCGATGTGGGCGACCGCATCCAGGTGAAGCTCCTGAGCACCGATCCGCTGCGCGGCTACATCGATTTTGGGAGGATATGAATGTCACCCGTTCCGGAACGTAAGATCGACACGTTGCGCCACACCGTCGCCACGCTGGCCTATCGAGGCGGCAAGGCAATCCGTGGCGCGCCGCCCGAATTCGCCGGCTTTCGCGCCGCTCCCGGCACCCGCACCCCGATCGAAATCCTGGCGCACATCGGCGATCTGCTGGATTGGGCATTGAAGCTGGCCGACGGCAAGTATGAATGGCACTCGTCCGCTCCGCTCCCCTGGGACCGGGAGGTGGCGCGCTTCTTTGCGGCCCTGAAGGCGCTCGATGAACGCCTGGCGGCCAGTGAGCCGCTCGGATCCTCCGCGGAGTCGCTATTCCAGGGGCCGGTCGCCGACGCCCTGACGCACGTCGGCCAGATCGCTATGCTCCGACGCATGGCCGGTTCCCCGGTCCGCGGCGAAAACTATTTCCGCGCCAACATCCTGGTAGGACGGGTCGGCCCCGAGCAGGCCCCGCCGGGCTTCGAGTTCGATTAGGCTGTGGCATCGCGACCCGCGGCATGTGTCGGGCGCCCGCATCGGAGTTACTCCCGGCTCCGCACCGCCACCAAGGACTTGGTCACGCCGCAGAAACGCTCGCGCAGAATTCGCGCGCCCGGGAACAGCGCCCGCACCTGCTCCGCATCCAGCAGCCGCACGTCGTTCAAATAATGCTCCAGGTAAAACCGCCGGCGGTCTTCGGAGACCCGCACGACCGCTCCCCACACGTTGAAGCGCGGCACCACGGCGCGCTGCCATCGCCTGGGCAGCCAATGGACGAATGGAGTCAGCAGATGCTGCTCCACGGGAAACCAGCGGTTCGGTGTCTGCACCCAATACCGCCGGCCGACCCGCGCCACCTCGCGCGCGAAGCGCTCCTGGCTGGCTCGGTCGCCCACGTGCTCGATCACCGAGTTGCTGAACACGATGTCGAAGGCCAGGTCGCGAAACGGTAAGGCGCGTGCATCGCCGGCCACCCATCGCGCCGCACTCCCCAGGTCTTCTTTGGCGCGGGGCATGTTGAGCAGCGTCAATTGCGGGCGTTCGCCCAGCAGTTCCCAACACTCGGGCGTGCCGCCAATATCGAGCACCCGCGTGGCGGCGGTAATCCGCAGTTCCATCGCAAAACGCCGCATACGGCGCCGCCGGAAGAAACGGGAAAGTGCGCCGACAATGGCTGTCATTAGAATTGCAGGCGCAACGAAACCTGGAGCGAGCGCGGTCCACCGCTTTGCAGAACCGGCGCCAGGCCGCTTCCCGGGCTCCCGGTTCCCAGCATCAGATTCAACATGGAGGTGCTCTCTCCGAACACGGGGCTATTCAGAAAGCGAATCGGATCGGCGAAATTGGGATGGTTCAGCGCGTTGAAAGCCTCCAGGCGGAATCGCAGGCGCCACCGGTCGGTCAGGCGGAACTCCCGCCGTACGGCCAGGTCCACTTGCGCCATGCCGAAACCTGGGATGGGGTTCCGCCCCAGCGTTCCCTGCTGCCGCGCAGCCGCCAACTCGAACGCCGCCGCGTTCAGGCGCCGGCCGCCCGGCGAGTTCGCATCCGCCATCCACACCGGCACGCCGAAATTGAGGTTTGGACGGAAGGCGTTGACCAGGCTGATGCCCAGGTACTCCTCGGCGTCCAGGATCGAAACCGGGAAACCCGTGCGCGCCCGCCAGACCGCATCCAGGGCCCATCCCCGGATCGGGCGCGCCTTCGCCGGAATCTGATAACTCAGCGTCCCGGTGAATGACTGCCTCAGGTCGAAATCCGACGACCCTCTGTCGCTGAAGCCGGGCGCGGCCCATACCAGAAAGGAATCACTCGAGTCGTTATCGATGGAGTGCGACCACGCATACGCCCCCGAAGCTTCCAAGCCCAGCGACATGCGCCGGCGATACTGCACCTGAAGCGCCTGATAATTGGAGAATCCGTCGTTGGTGGTCAGCGCCACGTAGGAAGTCGGACTGCTGCCCGGGCCGCCGAATTCCCGCCGCAGCAGATGCCTGCCGGCGGCCCCCAGATACCCCAGCGATACGACGTCGTACGCTCCGAACGCGTGCTCCACGGCCAGGTTCCACTGCGCCACCCGGGGCAACCGTAGTTCGGGCATGAAGCCATACGTCAACTGGGTGTTGAACAGACCCGCCATGCCACTGTTGAAGCTGTTCACGCTCAAAGGGCCGCCGTTCAACACATCGGTGGCGATGCTGAGGCTGGACTCATAGTACAAACCGCCGCCCGCGCGCAGCACGTTGCGGCCATCGGCCGTCAGGCGCAGCGCGAGGCCCGCGCGAGGCGCCAGGTTCCGATGGGAGTCGGGCCACAGTTTCTGCCCCACCGTGGGGCGGACCGTGCTCGAATTCGGGTCGAAAAAATAGACCATACCTTCGGGCACCGGTGCGGGACTGTACTCCCAGCGCAGGCCTCCGCTCAGGGTCAAGCGCGAACCGGCCTGCCACGAATCCTGGAGCCACAACGACAGTTCCCGCACCCGCGCCGCACCGTTCTGCGCCGAGCTGGTGCCGATCCACAAGTCGCGCTTGCTGGTCAGTGTCGAGATATCGTCGGCTATCACGCCGAGCGTCCCCGTCGGGTCGCGCCGGATGGCCTGGATCGCCCGGTAGTCCGCGCCGAATCCCAGGGTGTGACGCCCGGCGTGCAGCGAGCCCGAGGGCAGCATCTGGAACTGGCGCTGCCGCCGGCTGCCCTCGCGACCCGACACCAGTTGGCCCACCCCGCCGATGGAAAACCGCACCAGGTAATCGCAGCCCGGCTGCGACGTCACGAAAGAATCGGTCAGCGGGGCCAGCGCGCAGGCTCCCGCGGCTTCCGGTATCCAGAGAGACTCTGTGTACGACTCCGACTCATTGGCGCGAAGATCCAGCACCAGCCGCGCGGCCGGCCTCGCGTTGAGGTCCAGGGTCAGGCTGCGCGCTCGCAGCTCCAGACCGTTGCGCGACAGCGTGCCGAATTCGTTGCGCGAAGGCGCATCGTTGTAGCGCGCGAACGCCGTGACGCGCGAGCCGATGCCCTGGTCGAGCCGCACCCCGCCGGCATCGAGCGACGCCGGCCGCGTGCCGCGCCCGGTCCATTCGCCGACATCCGCGACCAATGGGCCGGAGGGCGCCGGGAAGAGGTTCAGCAGCGGCTGCGCCCAGTCCGCAGCCAGCTCCCGGGCCTGGGTCGAAGGCACCGGCTGGCGCCACACGAGCGGCTGGCGCAAGGCCATCCGCTCGAACGACGCGAAGAAATAGGTGTGGTTGCGCCGCAGCGGTCCGCCGAGCGTCTGCCCGAAATCCTGCAACCGCAGCGGCAGGCGTCCGTACCCGGCCGCGTTGCCGAACCAGTCGTTGGCGCTCACCAGCTCGTTGCGGATCCGGTACGACGTCGATCCGTGGAACGCGTTCGTGCCCGACCGGCTGTGGAGAGCGATAATGGCGCCCGGCATGCGCCCCAGTTCGGCCATCGAGGTGGACGTGGTGACGCGGAAGTCGCGCACCGCGTCCAGCGAGATCAGCGAGTCCAAACTGCCGAACGCGCTGAGCGCCGGCAGCGCCCCTCCGGTGGATTGCGCCGGCAGCCCGCCGGCCATCACTCCCGTGTTCGCGCTGACGCCGTCGATGATGAAATAGTTGGTGTTGGGCCGTTGCCCCGTGGTGGTGAACTGGCCCGCTTCCCCGCGTGTTGCCGGCGTGACATTGGTGCCGGGCGCCATCTCCAGCAGCGTCAGCACGCCGCGGCCGTTCAACGGCAGCCGGTCGAATTCATCGCGGTCCACGCGGGTTTCGGTGGCGGCGTCGGCGCGCTCGATGGGAGCGCTGTCCCCATACACCGTGATGCTCTCTTCCACCGCGCCCACCGGCAGAACGAAATCGGCGCGGCTCGCGGTGTCCGGGGCGAGCTTCAGATCGTACCGCTCGATCGTATGGAAGCCATCCCGGCGCACCGTGACTTTGTACAGTCCCGCTTGCAGGGAGGCCACCGAGTAGCCGCCGCCGGGCTCCGACTGGGTCGTACGGCGGAAGCCGTTATCCTGATTGACCACGGTGATGGCCGCCTGCGCGATGCCGCCGCCGGAGGTGTCCAGAATTCGGCCGTACAGGTGCGCGAAGCGCTGCGCCGCCGCGTTTCCCGTGAGAATCAGCAACACTACAATGACCCGGGCCACGGCCATTATTCTTAAACTAACACGCGGCGCGGGCGCATTCCGCCGTCAGCCCACCTTGTGGCGTTGGATCTCCGCCGCCGAAACCTCGCTGCTCATGCCCGGCTCCGTCGGCGCGAGCGCCTCGCCGTTCACCAGCTTGCGCGGGCCGCTGGTCTCCATGTAGATCGCGTTGGGCATGGCCAGCAGCATGTTGAGATTGGTGGCGCCGCCGCCATGGCTGGCCACCTCCAGACCGTAGCCCTCGGCGATGGCCGCGATCTCCATCCACTCCGTGACGCCGCCCGCGCGTCGGTTGTCGGGCTGCACCACGTCCGCCCCGCGCCGCGCAATCAGGTCCGCGAAGGCGTACCGGGTGTTCAGGTTCTCTCCGGTGGCGATGCGGATATCGAGGGCCTGCGCCAGCATGCCGTACCCTTCCATGTCCTGCGGCGGCAGCGGCTCTTCATACCAGAAGCAGCCCAGCTCCTGGTACAACCGTCCGCGGCGCAGCGCCTCGTTGCGGTTGAAGACCTGGTTGGCGTCCACCATCACACGACGATCTTTGCCGACGATCTCGAACGCCGCCCGGATGCGCCGCTCATCGTCCGCGATCGTACTGCGCCCCACTTTGATCTTGACCGCGTGATACCCCTGCTCCATGGCTGCCGACAGCTGGCGGCGATACCGCGAAAGGTCGTCGTCGTTATCGTAATACCAGCCGCACATGGAATAGACCGGAATGCGGTCGCGGTACGCGCCCAGCATCTGGTACACCGGCAACCCGGCGTTCTTGCCGAGGATGTCCCATACGGCGATGTCGACCGCCGCGATGGCGAACTGCGCCACTCCGCCCACGCCCTGATATTCGAGCGCCTTCCACAGCTCGGCGCGGATACCGCGAGGGAACGCCGGATCCTTCCCGACCACCACCGGCTTCACCTCGTTTTCCAGGATGGACTGCACCACCCGCGGCCCTCCGGCAATCATGCCGAAGGAGCTGCTGGCCCAGCCGGTGATGCCTGCATCGGTGCGCAGGCGCAGCACCACCGATCCTCCCTCGGTGCCGAACGGATGGATCGCATCGTAAAATGGCGTGCCCGGCGGGTTCCTCAGCACGTCGGTCTCGAGCGCGGTGATCTTCAGTTGTTTCGCCTGCACGGCAGCCGAAGAAGCGGCCGCTGCCAGGGGCAGCGTCGCGGCGGATTGAAGCAGTTGACGACGGTTCATCACTATTTACTCTACGTCGGTTGCTCGACATATTCAGCGCGCGCTTCCGCGCCCGGCAGCTCCCGCCGCAGCGTCAGCCGCGCAAAGCGCTGGCTGTTCAGCAGCGCGGTGAACACCCGGTCCTGCGGCGGCATCGCGCACCTTCTCGGCCGGATATATCGAGCTGGACATCGTCCGGACTCCAGCCGGGGTCCTCTTCGGGTGTCGCGCGATGGAATAAATGATCGGCTTGGCCGGCTCGGGGACCGCCGCAGGAAACCCTTCCTGCGTAGTCCCGAGGAACCGTTTCCCAGTTGCAGTCATAGTACTCGTCCCCGGCATCCGGCCCGGTGATCGCGCTGAGAATCCATCGACTCGTGCTATCTATCGGAGTAGTGGGTTTCAAGAATTCGGCCGGGTGACGAAGACTTGTTGAATCGCGGGTTCTCCCCGGAGCCGCGGACGAGAGGAAATGGGGTGCTCTTCGGCAGCCCGGTCGTAGGTTCCACAACCGGCTCAGAGTCGTGAATCCACGCCACTCTGAGCTGCGCGACGAACGTCGCCCCAGCTACTGGCAAGTCGATGCTTAGGATCCGTCCCGAACAGATGTCCGTCCTGGAGAGAGGCGCGGACCGCCGATTTCACCAGCGGGCCGCGCGTTACATCCGCCTGCGATACGCATCCCTGCTTCCCGATATTTGTGACTTCACGCTCAACCGGATGGTCGCCGCCGGTATCGCCCGCGCCCGATCCCATGGTTTCCAGTCGGAAAGGACCGTGATCGCTTTTCTCGACCTGATGTTCTCTATTGCGCCAAATTTCGACGATGTCGCGGGCATCCGGGCTCGTCTCGACCGTTCCGGCCGCACAGCGGAAGCAAGGCTGGAGGATGTCATCGCGAACACACGGTACCGAGACTGGCAGCAGGCCTGCCGGAGCTACGACCCGGGGGCATGGGGCATCCCCTTCTCGGATGACCCTTCCGTCTTCGAGGTTCGCGGCTCGATTGTGGGTCTTTGACCGATGGCCGCCTGTAAGAAGTGCAAAATCGAATTTGACCCGGCGGCCGGTGAGTCCTTCTGCCCAAAGTGCACCGCGGAGATCGCGGCGATTGCGGCGGCGCGCGCGGCGAAACAACTGGAAGCGCAACGACAACGCGCCGAGCAGGCCGCCAAGGCCAAAGACGAACTGGACGCGTTGATCGCCGGTTTCAGCGACGGCCCGCCCGCCATGCGCGCCTGCCCGAGACTGCTGGACGAATTCCGCGAAGATCCGATCAACCTGCTACAGGCTCTGAAAGCGGCGCAGTGGGCCGCTGCGAATATCCCTGGTGCCGATGTCGACCAGATGTTGTTGATCGCCTTCAAGTCCTTCCAGAAAGGATCGTCGTTCGTCCTTGGCGGCAGCCGTGCGCGGAGCTTCTTTCAAGGACAAAAGCTGTACCGCGACAAGGGCGAAAGCGACGTCATGCCCGAAGCCAGCGATCTCGATGTAGGCTATGGAAACCTCTCGGTCGACGAGGCGGCGGAACTTAACGCCGAGGCTGCCCGCCAAGGCCCCCTTCCGATCGAGCAGTTCCCCATTGTTCCCGGAATGAAAACCAAGAAGGTGCCGCGCATGGAATCGCCCGAGGAGTTCTTCCACCGTTCCGGAGACCGGTCGGACAATGATCCAAAATCAAAGATAGAGCCGCAGTATTCTCCGTGCGGCTCGGTGACGTTCGCACCGAACGGCGAAATCGTGGCGAATCCACCGGATGTCCAAAAGAGGGGCCTGAACATACCCGACAGTGGGCGAAAGAAGTAGAACCATGCAGATCATCATCGATGGCCGAAAGGTCCGATGGCAGGACGTGGACGTACGGGAGCTGGGCTTCGGCCAGGCGGTGAACCCGTCTTACACGTACGAAATCCAACTCAGCCGCGAGGAAACCGAAACGCTCTTCCACGAGCCGTACGGAGAGCTGGTGGCCAGCCTTCGCAAATCCGCCCGGCGTGCACCAGGCGAGCGGCCGGAGATCGATCGGCTGGCCGCCCTGGGATACCCACGAATCCGGGACCTTTTTGCGCAGCAGCCCCGCCTTTGGGAGTACCTGGTCGCCGTTCCCATGCGGCCATACTGGTTGTATAGCGTGTTCGAGCCCGACGACTCCTATCGCTTTGTAATCAACTCGGTCTCAAGCGTGCGAGTCGCCGAGGACCGAATGACGATCGCCGGTGAAGCGTACCCCAGACCCTGACATGCAGCCGACCGGCCGCCGTCTATCGCGCTCACGTGAATCGGCCTGACCCGGGCGCACCGCACCCGCCGGTCGCAAACGTCGAGAGTTGCCGCTCCACCTCAACGGAACGGCACTCCGGGCACTCCAGTTCCCGGTCCGCGTCCGACATTCTGCGCAACATCTCGAAGGTCTTGCCGCACTTGCGGCAACGGTATTCGTAAAGAGGCATCTGTTTCCACTATCGAGGATGCCAAAATGAGCCATCTGGTGACACTCCGAATGTACTGCGCAGAACTCGGGTTGCGGCGCCGAGACGGACTCGTCCCAGCGCCTTTTTGGCCCCTAAAAGTAGAACTTCGCCACGATCTGCACGTTGCGTTCGCCTTCCGAACCGCGGACCTGTCCGAACAGCGGGGACGTGATGGTCTGCGATGCCGGGCTGAGGAAGATCGGCGAGTTGATCAGGTTGAAGGCCTCCCCGCGCAACTCGAAATACCGGCTCTCCGTCAGGTGGAATTGCTTGGCCAGCGAGAGATCCAGCCTGCTCATACCCGGCCCGCGCACGATCCCCACACCGGCGTTGCCGAAGGTGTGGGCCGTGGGCGCCGCATACGGGGAAGGATCCAGATACAGCGCTCCCGGCCCGATATTGTGCGGGTCGTGCGGCGTCCCGAGCACGTTGGCACGGAAACTCCGCGCATGCGTGCCGGAGGGATCGCCGCTCATCTGATGGTGAGCGGGAATCCGGTGTGCTCCGTGTAGATGCCGCCCACCTGCCAGCCGCCCAGCAGCGCGTCCACGCCCCAGTTCCAGTTCGAGCCAAACTTGCGTCCCCGTCCGAACGGCAACTCGTAGACGAACGAGGGTACGATATTGTACTTCGCGTCGAAATACGTCGGCCCCCATTCGGCCCGCTGGTCATACAGGTTCTGCCAGTATGCCGACTGGCTGCCCGCCTGGCCGCCCTGCCCGTAGTAGCCGATCGCATCGGACATCCCGTGCGAGTAAGTGAACGCCACCTGGTACTCGAGGCCCATGCCGAAGCGCTTGTGCACGGTCACCTGAAGCGCGTGATACTGCTGGTTACCCAACGATGCCGTCCCGGAGACCTGACTGATCTCACTGCGCAGGGTGGGATCGCCGGAGAGGAACGGCCCTTGCACCACCTGCCCGTTGATGAGCTCGTCTTGCAGGTAGGGCATGGGCACCATGAGCTGCGTTCCGTGCTGTCCGACATACCCCACCGTCAGCACGTTATTGTGAGGAAACTCGTACTCCGCCGAGAAGTTCCACTGCTGGGCGCGCGATGGGCGCACGAATGGGTCCCACACCCGCAGCGTCGCCCCCACGAAGGGATTCTTCGGGTTCAACGCCGAGAGCCCCTGGTCCAGAGTGCTACCCGGCGTCGTAAACTCGGGGGTGTTGTAGTAGGTCTGGAATTCCGAGTTGAACGGTGGATTGAGCGGTAGCCGCAAGTTTGTGACGGTGCCCTCCAGGTACGAAGAGATGGTGTAGGCGCCGCGTACCACCAGCTTGCGGTTCAAAATGTCTGGCGTGTAGGCGAACCCGACGCGTGGTTGAAAGTCCGTTTTGAAGTTGTTGTACAGCGCCCGGCAGTTGTCATAGGGACAGTTTTGTCCGGCCAGGTACAGAGCGCCCGTGAACTCATTGAAATTCGACTGGCGATCTTTCACCTCTACCCAAGGCGTGTGGTATTCCCAGCGCAGCCCCAGGTTCAAGGTCAGATTGTTGTTGACCCGCCAATCGTCCTGGAAATACAACCCGTAAATGATTGACCGCTGTCCCCAGGTGCCGGTCTGCAAACCCCGCCCCAACTGGTCGGGCAGTCCCAGCAGGAAGTCGGCCTCGCCGATCTGCGTTCCTCCGGGGCTGGCCGCGTTCTGCGCCGTGAACCGCCCGTTGAAATCTATAAATCCGGTGCGGCCGTTGTTTCCGGCGTAGAACACGTTGATCCATTGCCGCAGCAGCTGGCCGCCCATCTTCATCATGTGCCGGCCGCGCACGATGGTCAGATTATCGGCGAAATGAAAGGTGGTATTGGCAAAAAGCTGCTGCACGCCAATGTTGGCATTGCCCAGGCCGCCGGCGTAGGCGAAGCCTTGCAGGGACAGCAACCCCGTCCCCGCGTTCTGAATCCCCACGCTCTGCGCGATATCTCCCAAACCTTTGTCCGCGCCTCCGTTGTCGAGCATCACGTTGTTCACGCCGGCGCGGAATTCGTTCACCATGCGCGGGCTGAACGTCCGCGTCCAGTTGATCACGCCGTTCTGGAAGGGCGAGGTGTTGAAGCTGTTGTAGAACAGCGGAAAGGTATTGACGCCCGGCGCGTCCTGCCGCCCCTTCGAGTACCGGCCGGTGAAGTAATCCTTGTCTTCGGGCTGCCAGCGAGCTTGATATCGCCCTGGTCCGAGCGGATATAGCTCGCGCTCGAATACGTATAGTTAGGCGTGGTGAAACTGCTCGTCTGCGGCGCCGGATAGAGCGATTGGTCGTTCAACGCCGCGAGACTCAGCAGGCTGGTGGGTATGACATTGTTCGGGAACGGCGCGCGCAACCCCGTAGCCGGATCAAGGGCGTCGGGATTGTAGAGTTGAAGCGTCTTCCCGCCGGTGAGTGCCGGATTGAGCAGCGAGGAAAAATCGCCGTTGCGCCACGCCAGCGGCATCACCGTGGTGGTGCTGGCCTGCGGGGGAGTAGCTTGGCGAAGCCCCTGGTAATCGGCAAAGAAAAACAGCCGATCTTTGAAAATCGGGCCGCCCACCGTGCCGCCAAACTGGTTCCAGCGGAGCGGAGAACGCGACAGCCCCTGCCAGTTGCGGCCCCAGTTATCCGCGTTCAGCTTGTCGTTGCGAAAGTACTCCGAACACGTCGCCGTGGAACTGGTTGGTTCCGGACTTGATCACCGCGTTAATAATGCCGCCCTGGTAATTGCCGAATTCCGCCGAGGCGTTGTTGGTGATAAGTTTGAACTCCTCGATCGCATCCGGGTTCGGCTGGTAAGAGACCAGGTTATCGGAAGTGAAGTTGTTATCCACTCCGTCCAGCAGGAAGTTGTTGGACTCCTCACGGTTGCCGTTTACATACGGCCGGCCGCCGCCGGTCGAGCGCATGCCGTTGTTGAAGCTGGCAGGATCGGGGGTAGTGACACCCGCCGTAAGGAGCGTCAATGCCACCGGGTTGCGGGTGATCAAAGGTGTGTTTTCGATAATGTGCGTAGTGACGACCGATCCCACTTGTGTCGTCTCCGTCTGTAACACCGGCGCCTCGCCGACCACCGAAACACTTTCAGTGATGGCGCCTACCTGCATGGTCACATCCAGGCGGGCGCGTTGATTCACTTGTAAAGCCACTTCGGAATTGACGTACGTCTTGAATCCTTTGGCTTCGACTCTCACTTCGTATCGGCCAACGGGAATTCGCGGGAACGCATAGATACCATCTTCATTGGTACTGGTATTCCATTCCGTCCCGCGATCGAGATCTTTCGCCACAACGCCAGCTCCCGCGATGGCGCCGCTCGAGGCGTCGCTTACACGGCCCGTGATTCCCGCACTGACTTCCTGGGCCGCAATGGGTAGCGAGCCCAACAAAGCCAGCACGGCAAGGAGTACTTTAGTTCTCATTTAGACCTCCCTCTAAATAACGGTGGGGAATACAACCAGGATGATTCCCGCCGTCTTGCGCGTTTCCACACCTCTGGATTCGCCAGGCTGAGGGCCTCCGTTTCCGGGAACGGAGCGCGGTCCCGTGTCATGAACAGTCGTTGATTCTCGCATTGGAGTGCCTCGCGGTATTACCCGCATATGACTCACCAATGGCCGGCGGCAGATGCGCCCGCGGGGCACGCGGAACCACACTCACGAGCAGCGCGTATACAGGGAGAGATCGTTCACCCGCCGAACGATCTCCGCGCGATCCATCCGCCGGTACTCTTCGGGCAGCAGGCTCTTGCTGGTGCATTCCATCACGGCCACCAGGTTTTGCAGTTCGATTTCAGTGGGGTAAGACGGCGGAATGAAGTCCTCGAGGGCGCTCTTGAGGTCGTCCTCGTCGAGCGCGGCATCGTTCTCTAGCGCGCTCTTCATGCGGGCGCGGATCAGCACGGCTTCGATATCCGCTCCCGAAAGTCCCGTCGCGTGCTTCAGGAAGACCTGCTCCGCTTCGGGAGAGGCAATCTGCATGCCGCTCTTCCTCTCCATGGCGCGCAGCATCGCCAGCCGCTCTTCGTCGGTACGCGGATAGAACAGCGCGATATGCTCCTCGGCGCGGCCCTGGCGCTTGAGATCCACCGGCAGCAGGTCGGGCCGGCAGGTCAGCAGGAACCAGAGCACCTTGCCGCGCATCTCGGTGTTTCCCATGAACTGCGCGATCTGCGCGAACACGCGGTTCGAAACGCCGCTATCCCCGGAGGCTGAGCGGTTCCCCAATTGGGCATCGGCCTCGTCCACGATCACGGCGATGGGGCTCATGGCCTTCAGCAGGTTCAAAATGCGCTCCAGGTTTCCTTCCGTCACGCCCTGCCACATACTGCGAAAATTCTTGAGGGTCACCGTCGGGATGCCAATCTCGCCCGCGAAGCAGGTGGTGAGAAACGTTTTGCCGGTGCCGACAGGCCCGCAGATGACGTACCCCATCGGAACCACATCCGTCCTCCCGGCACGGAGAGCCCGCGCGGCATCGTACAGTTTCTTCTTGGCGGCCTCGTTGCCCGCCACCATCGAAAGATCGTAGCGGCTCTGCACGAACTCCAGCAGCCCTCCCGATTCGGCTTCGATGAGGTCTTTTTTCCGCTTCACCAGCGATTTCATGGTGAGCGGACGCCCGTTCTGCGCCGCATCGGAAATCAGCCCTTGCAACTGCACCCGCTTGAGCCCGGCCGTCAACGTGGCGAGGGTCTCGTGGGTAACATCCGACCCTGCGGGCAGCGGCCGCGATGCGACCTGCGTGCCGATATACTCGAGCCGCTCGGATTCCGTGGGCAAGCCGATTTCGATGCTGGCCACGCCTGGGTTCTGCAACAGCCCCAGGTTCAACTCCACCATATTTTCCGCGATCAGGCAAAAGATCACATCCGCCTGGAGGAAGACCGGATTCTGCGCCCACCGTTTCAGGATGACCAGGGAATTGCGATCCTCCGCCGCCATTCCCGAGCTGTCGCCCGCGGGCGCAATGGTTTCGGCGAAATCGACGACCAGCGCGATCTTCTTCTTGTCCACGAGCCGCAGCCGCATATAGTTGTCGAGGAGGTTCAGCACGCCGTCCGGATTGCGGGGGAGACCGTTGGAGAAGTTCGTGCCATGAAAGCTGTCGTAACCCGCCAGAGCGCGCTCGAAATCGGCCTTCATATCGGGCCGCCCGAAACTCAGCCCGCCGCCGCGGTCGTAGAACAACACCAGGTCGCGCGAGCCGAACAGGGCATCGCGGAGGTAGCGTTGCAGCGGAACGAACTCGATGCCCTCGGGCCTCCGCCAGGCAACCGTATCGCGCACGTTGCCATGAAGCACAAACATGGCCGTGACGCCCGAGTAGTATTTTTCCGAGAGTTCGCGAGCCCACACGGGCAGCGCCTCAAGTGCGGTGGTGGCGGGGGTTACCATAAGGTTAATTGTAGTGCCTTACGCTGGCACCCCCGTCAAACGAGTCGCTTGCTCGGCGAAAAGCCCGCCCTTCGTCTTCAAGGAACCGACGGAAGCCCCTCGTGTGACGAGGCCTCGTGGAGGCGATGCTACAACTGCACGTAGCAGTCGCGGGCGGGGCTGCATTCGAACTCGTCGACTACCTTCCCATCCGGCCCTACGCACTTATACGTGTGATGGCACCACATCGCACTGTCGGTGCTGTAATCGTTTTCGGGCTCCAGCTCAGCCTGAATGTACAGCCCTTTCCAGCGCAGATAGGCGCACCGGTTCATGCTGATCTTCTTGCTTCCGGAGTTTGGCATGGTTACGCCTTCTTCACCGCATCCAGCAACGCGCGCTTCACCGCAACCTTGGCGAGCGTCACCTTGTATGCGTTCTGGGAGAGCGGCCTGGCCGTTGCGACAGCCGCTTTTCCGGCCGCCTCGGCGGTCGCCGCCGATAGGGTCTTGCCTTTGAGCGCCGCTGCTGCGGGCGCCGAGTCCCAGGGAATGGGAGCGACGTGCCCGAGCACTACTTTCGCGCTCGTTACCATATTACCGTTCATGGTCAGCGCGACCGCCGCCGCGACCAGCGGCCAGTCGAGCGCCTCCTTCTGCCTGATTTCGTAGGTCGAGGTCTTGACGGCCGCTGCCGGGACCACGATTTCAGTCAGAATCTCGTTTGGCTGCAGCGCGATTTCCCGCGAGTTCTCGTCCTTAGGCACGATGAAGAACTTCGCCGCAGGCACTTCGCGCGTGCCCTTCGCCGAAACCAGCTTGACTTTCGCGCCCAGGGCCACCAGCGCCGGACCCAGACTCGACGCGCTCACGAAGTACGCCGGACCCTCGCCGAAAATGGAATGATACTTGTTCTCGCCGTCCGGCACCAGCGATTTGCCGTCCTTCATGGCCAGCAGCCCGAACCCCTGCCGGTAATACCAGCAGCGGGGACGCTGGCACAGGTCGCCGCCCGCCGTTCCCATGTGGCGGATTTGCGGGCTGGTTATGCCGGCGGCGGCATCCGCCAGCGACTTGAAGCCGGCGTGCACTTCGGCATTCTTTGCCAGCTCATCCATCGTGACCAGGGCGCCGATTCTCAGCCCCTCGGAGGTCTTCTGGACGCCTTCCAGCTCTTTGATGTTTTTGATGTTCACTACCCGCCGGGGCTTGAGAAGGCCTTCCTTCATGAGGCTGACGAGGTCTGTGCCGCCGGCCAGCACGTCGGCCTGACCCCAGCGCGTGCCCAACAGGGCTGCCGCTTCGGCGACGGTGGTGGGATTGGCGTATTCGAAGGATTGCATTATGCGTTCCTCCTTTCGATCGCGGCGAGCACGCGGTCGGCGGTCAGCGGAACCCTCGAAACGCGTACGCCGATCGCATTGCTCACGGCATTTGCCATCGCGGCACAGATGGGAATGGCCGGCGGCTCGCCCAAGCCGATTACGCCGCGGCTGTCCATTTCCGGCCGGATATCCATGTGCACCACGATATTGCCGATGTCACCGATGCCGGCCAGTTTGTAAAACTCCATATCGGGGTTCAGCATGCGGCCAGTTTGTTCGTCCATGACGCGCTCTTCGCAAAGCGCCGTGCTGATGCCCATGATGATGGCGCCCATTACCTGGCTCTCCGCCAGACGCGGGTTGATCACCAGGCCGCAGTCCTGCACGGCGACGTAGCGGTTCACCTTCACGATGCCCGTTTCGGTATCCACCGAAACATCGGCAATCTGCGCCCCGGCTGAACCCTGAGTCAGCAGGTTGCCGCCGTCTCGCCCGGTGAAAATACCCATTTCGGAAATGGCGTTGGTGCCGAGCTTCTGGCATGCCGCTTTCCATGTCAGGCTCTTGTTGGGATTGTCCTTCACCCGAATGTGGGTGTCCACGGCTTCCAATTGATCCGGTTGGGCGCTCAGCGCCGGAGCGCATGCCTCAAACAGTTTCATCAAGGCATTCATGCTCGACTTGCGCGTCGACGTGGAGACACCGCCCACCGTCGTCGATCCGCCGGATGCGCCGTCGCGCGGCAGCGAGTTGTTTCCGATGGCCAGTTTCACCTGGCTCGCCGGCAGTCCCAACGTCTCCGCCGCCACTTGCGTGATGACGGTTCGCGTGCCCGTTCCCAGGTCCTGCGTACCGATCTCCACCAGAGACCGAGCCATCCGGGTGGATGGTGGTGCGGCATTGGCTGGGATGGCCCATGCCTCCCCAGGCACCGATGCCGATGCCAAGGCCGCGTTTCACCGTGCCCGAACCGTTCTGCCCGCGGGGCTTCCAGAGCTTCTTCCATTCGGCGAGCTCCGCAGCCTTATCCAGTTGATAACGGTAAGTTTCGACGCGCGCCTGGGGTGCGTACTGGGCGTTGATCTTGAACACCTCCAGCGGGTCCATGCCGACTTTGGCCGCGAAGTCGTCAATGGCGCAGCAGGTGAGGAAAGAGGCCTGCTGGTTGCCCGGCGCACGCCACGCCCTTTGCGAGCCGGTGTTCGTCATGACCCCGGTGTGGACTTTGCGGATGTTCGGAATGTTGGTCAGGATATAGGGTTGCGCCGGACCGTTGACGGCCTGAATCCCGCCGGTGCCCCACGAGGCGGACTGCCAGCCGGTGATGGTCCCGTCCTTCTTGCCGGCGATCTTGATCTTGGCGAAGGCGGACGGCCGGTTGCCCGCAATCTCCTGTTCGGTGGCCCGGTCCAGGTATACCTTTACCGGCGCCCCCCCAGCTTTCTTGGAAAGCTCGGCCCCTACCAGTGCCCAGGCATCGGGCGAGAACTTGCTCCCGAACCCGCCGCCGATGTACTGCATTTCCACCTTGACGTTGGTGGCGGGAATTTTAAGATTTGTGCCGAGGCTGTTGGCATAGTCGGCAATGTTCTGTGTGGAAGGAAACACATTGGCGCTGTCGCCCTGCCACTGAATGACGTTGCCGTGCGGCTCGAGGCAGCAGTGGGTAACCACGGGGATGCCGTACTCTCCTTCCGAGGTCGCATCGGCTTCCTGGAACGCCTTGTCCGGATCGCCCGTAACTCCCTCCCCGCCCTGCTTGGAGTGGCTGCCGGCTTTGCTGAGATCGTCTTCCCGGACGAAGTGCGGCAGCACCTCGTAATCGACTTTGATCCGGCCCGCTGCGTCGCGGGCGAGTTCTTCGCTGGTGGCGGCGACCGCGGCCACCTCATAGCCGGCCCAGTTGATCTCGGTTCCCGCCGGCGCCATCACATGGACCGCCTTGACGCCGGGCAACTTCTCCGCCGCGCTGGTATCCACGGCGGTGACTCGGGCGTGGGCGTGCGGGGAGGTCTGATAGGCGGCAAACAGCATACCTTTGAGGTTGTGGTCCGAAGAGTAGCGGGCGCGGCCGGAGGCCTTCGCCGGACCATCCAGGCGCTTGAGGCGCTGGCCCATTACCTTCCGCTTGTCCATCGGCGGCCAGCTATAGTCGGGGGTGTTAGCCATTTCGCGCTCCTCCCTTCATCTGCTTGGCGGCCTGTAGCGCGGCCTTGCGGACGCCCATGTAGGTTCCGCAGCGGCAGAGATTGCCGCCCAGCCCGTGCTTCACATCCTCCTCGGTGGGGTTGGAATGCTCATCGAGGAAGCCTTTGCACGCCATGACGAATCCCGGGGTGCAGTAGCCGCATTGCTGGGCGTCGTTGTCCCAGAACGCCTGCGATACGGGATGCAGATTGTTGCCGGTCGCAAGACCTTCGATGGTTTCGATGTTCTTTCCCTGTGCATCGATCGCCAGGACCGTGCAGCCATAGACGGTCTTGCCGCCCAGGATCACGGTGCAGGCGCCGCAGGTGCCCCGGTCGCACACACGTTTCGCGCCGGTGATATCCAGATGATTGCGCAAAGCGTCGACCAATGTGACGCGCGGTTCTACTCTCAAGTTGACGGGCTTGCCGTTGATGTTCAGCGTAATTGGCACCGCCCCCGGCCCCACCACCTTGGCGGGCGCCTGGGCAGCCGCCTCTTGCTCCAGGAGTCCCGTTCCCAGCGCGCCTCCGCCGATACCCATTCCCTCCAGGAAATTGCGGCGGGAGAAACCGGATTTCGGACGAGCCGGGAGGCCGGGTTCTTTTCTTGAACTCACCAGACACCTTCCTTTCGTGAGTTGTCACAGCATGTAAATTGGCGAAATCGAAATCACTATATCACGGCCGGAGTGGAGAGGGGGATCCAGGTCACTCGTATCTTACGGCTTCTGCAGTCGATCCTGGTGGCGTGGCATACGGGCAACCGGGACGCCCGCAGTGCGATCGCACACATGCACGCCTAAGACCGTTCGGCAGAGGGCCCGGCCGGCGGATCACCTACCGCACCGGCATGTCGTCTGAAGGGGTGGCCCAAACGGCGGAAGATCGGCGCAAGTCGATCATCAGGGCTCATTCGTAGCGCAGCGCCTCCATGGGGTCGATGCGGGTGGCTCGGCGGGCCGGCAACCAGCAGGCGGCCAGAGCCACTACAATCACTACCGGCGGCACCAATCCCAGCGTGAACGGGTCGGCGGGGTTCACGCGGAATAGCAAGCCGCTGCCGCCAGCGCACGCGTCGCGGCCAGCGAGGCTGCCATTCCCAGGGCAGAACCGGCGAACGCCAGCCATGCCCCCTGCCGGATCACGCTTTTCAGCACCTCGGCACTCGCGCCGAGCGCCATCCGCACACCGATCTCGTGGGTGCGCAGGCTCATCAATAGCAAAATCTTGTGGAGTGACCCTCCTGCGGGCCGCCGTTGCTACCGATAGATCCAGTGACGGAATTTACGATGGCCATCATTCACCAAAGGCACTTTCTGCCGTTTTTAATTGCCCTGGCTCTTGGCGTAGGTTCGCTGCAGGCGGCGAATTCCCTCACGGTCAGCTCGGCTACGATTAACCTGGCTTGCGATACCAGCATAGGGCCTGCCATAGCCGTGCCCGTGCTGGTCCAGCCGCTCACTCCCCTGGCGGGGTCCGCCACGCTCAACATCTCCCTGGGCGCGCTGGCTGGAGGTGTACAGGTGTCGGCACCGGCCAGTCAGGTGCTCTCCGCGAGCAACACCAGCCTCACCTATTCGTTTAGCTTCAAACCTGGTTGTGCCGGGGCGACAACCAGCGCGGCCGCCACCCAGACCATCCAGTTCAAGACAGGGACCAGCCCGGCCACAGCCGATGTCACGGTCCGCATCAATGCCACCGTTACCACCAGCGCGAGCGCGCTGACGCCTTCGCCCAACGCCGTGATCCTCTCCTGTGTCAAGAACGGGACTACCTACACTCCGGGCACCGCGCAAGCCGTCTCCGTCACTTCCGCCGCAAACGGCGGCACACCCTTCAAGATCGACAATACCTCCGCCAATCTGCCCACCTGGCTCACGGTATCGCCGACGCCGCCCGGGAATTTTACCGCCAGTACAACGCCCGCCTCGTTGACCATCGCCGCGGCCAACGGATGCGGCGGATTCGCGGTGAACACCAGCCACTCTGCCACCGTGCATCTGCAGAACGCGCCCGCGCCGGACAAGTTGGTGCCGGTGACGCTGCAGATTGTGCCGCTCAGTCCGCTGAGCTACGCCCCAGCTTCGGTCAGGCTCAATTACACCCAGGGCTCCGGAGTCGCCGGCTTTGTGGATGTGATGCTGAACTCCAACAGCCCGACGACGACGTTTTTTACGATGGATACGTCCACTTTTCCGATCTGGCTGACGGTGGATTATACCGCCGGGGTGACGCCCCAACTCGTGCGTTTCTCTTCCACAGCCATCGCCGATACGATCGCTCCAGGCACCTACAACGCCACAGTAAGGATCAAAGTGGCCGGGTATGGGGACCTCGTGGTCCCCGTGAGTCTCCTGATAGCCAATGCCGCGCCCACGCTTTCGATCGCCGGTGGAACCACCCAGAGCCTTACCTGGACGATGGGGCAGCCAGCTCCGGTTGCGTACATCACCGCAGTTTCGAGTGCCGCAGCGATTCCTTACAGCCTGAGCACGGCGGGTACACTGCAGCCGCAGGTGGCCTCGAACCAACAAGCAGGCCTGGCTTACAGCTATGGGACCCTGATCGCGGTAACGTTCAACCCGGCGGTCTTTGCCGCCGCGCAACCTGGTGTCCAACTCAGTGGAACCGTAACCTTCACCTGGGGTAGTCCGACCAGCATTCTGACGGTCGACATTGTCGTCACCGTGAAATCGGCGCCAGCCAAAGTGACCGCGCTCACGCCCACGACTCTCCCGGTAGGCGATCCTGGCCCGTTCACGCTGGTGCTCAGCGGGTCCGGATTCGTGTCGAGCACCGATCCGCTGCAAAAAACCACGGTGGGTATCGTTACTGCCAACTCGATTTCGGCCGATCCAGGACTCACCTCGGTCACGGTGGTCAATCCCTCGAGCATCATGCTGACTATCAGTCCGGGAACCCCCGGTTCAGCACTGCCCTTCACGGGCAGCGGTGGCAGCGTAGTGGTCGGTGTGTGCAATCCGGACAGTCTGGGCTGCACAACACCCACGGGTACGGCGACCCTTTCCATTGTGGACGCCCCCATCATCCAGGCCGCCACCAGCTCCTCCTCGTTCCAGCAGGTGACGGCACCAGCCAATCCTCCCCTCGCCCCTTACGATTTGATCAGCCTGTTCGGTTCGAACTTCTGCTCCTCGGGCTGCGGCCCGACCACAGTGCTGACCGCCACGCCCGATCCACTTACGCTGCGCTACCCCAATTTCCTCAGTCCCGACCCGGCACCCAATCCGCAACGCCTCATCACCGTCACCTTTCAGACGCACGCCAACGCCACAGCTATTGCCAACGCCCCACTGCTCTTTGCCACGGACAACCAGATCAATCTCATCGTGCCGGCAGCCGTTTCGAATTACGCGGGCACCGGGACTGTGGATATCGTCGTGAACTTCAACACCGGCACCACCGTACTGAGCAGCGCTCCGTTTCCGGTCAATGTCCAGTCGACTAACCCCGGAATTTTCACGGCGGGTGCTTCCGGCCAGGGACCGGGAGCCATCCTCAGCCCCAACTGACAGCTAATCGGATATGGACAGGAGGCGGGCATGCGGAGCGTGCAGACGGACTCCGATGTGGTTCAGATTTTCATGACCGGTCTCGGCATACCCGACAGTTCGGCGGACAACGGCGTCGTGGGGACGTCGGCGTCCTGGTCGGGGGACTGCATCTCCAGCCCGAGCTATCTCGCCGCGCTCAACGCTCAGACCTCCAGCGCATTCACCAGCCTGGACGGCATGGTGGTGCAGGCGGGACTCCTCAACTCCAACCGGCTTCCGCCGTGCGTTACTACGGGGTCCAAGAACCGGCCCACTGTGACCATAGGGGGTGTGGCCGGCGGGGTGAAATACGCGGGATGGGTGCCCGATTCCATCGCCGGGCTCTATCAGATCAACGTGCAGCTTCCCAGCCGCATGGGGTCATTCACGGACTCGTTGGGAAATACCATTTCCAACATCACCGCTCCCGTGCAGATGCCCGTCGTGGTCACGGCCAATGGAGTGCACAGTCAGCCCGGAGTCACTATGTGGGTGGCCCCACGCCTGAAAGTGCTGCCGCCTTCAGCGCCGCTCAACCTCACCGGCACGGTCGGCGTCCCGTGGAACAACGGGGCCACGGCCAACACCAACGTAGCCGTATCGCAAGGGGCAGCCGCCTACTACTACATGATCACGTCCGGTATCCTGCCATTGGGCCTCACCCTGGACGCCAACCAAGGCTATATCTCGGGTACTCCGGCGGCCAATACGGCCGGGTCGTATCTGATCACGGTCTCCGTGGTCGATTCTTCCGCCATTCCGATAACGGGTAGCGCCACGTTCACGATCGTGATTCAAGGCGGGTTGTTGTTGAATCCCATTTATGTTGCAACCGGTACCTACGGCACACCCAATACCTACGCCCTGGTGAGTGCCAGCGGCGGAATGGGTCCCTATAGTTTCTCGTTGACGGCTCCTCTACCGACACCGGCCGGACTCGCGGTCGATAGCGGCGGAAACGTGAGCATCTCCGGCGCGACACCGGCGGGGACCTATCATTTGACGGTCAAAGCAGTCGATGCCAACGGCCTGCCGGGCACTGCCACTTTTGACCTGACGGTGGAGCTGCTGCTGAGCGCGGTGCCGGCCAGCGCCACGATAGACTCGACAGGCGGCACAGTCGCCACGGTAAGTGCCTCTGGGAATACCGGCACCGTCGCCTATGCCATGGACTCGACAGCTCCAGCCGGCTTCTCGGTCAGTGCCGCCGGGGTTGTCAGCGTCACCCCGGCCGCCATCGCCGCCTTGAACATCCCATCGGGCAGTTCCCAAACTCTTTCGGTCAGTGTGGTGGCTACGGATGGCGCCAAGGCACCCGGAGCCCAATCCGCCGCGACCGGCACAATCCCGATTGCAGTCACAGTCACCAACCCCTAACGCCGCTGAATTAGGGTTCTGTGGCCTGCTGCCACCCGCTGCTCGTGCTCCTTTTGCGCGTGGAAATTGCGGGTCCGCTTCTAGCCGTGGCTCTCGTCGCCAATTTCATACCCGCGCGCCGCGCTACCGCGGTGAACTCATCCCTGGCGTTCCGCGCCGCATCACGGCAGCCCTTGCCGGCCGATCGCAATCGGCCGGAGCCAAGGTACAGATTGCCGAACCCAACGCGTAACGCAAGGGCTCCGACGAGCGTCTTTGTTGGCGGCTCACATGGCAATCGTTCTCACCCCGATGAGCGAAGGGCGCGCCCGCGCGTTCGTCGAAATGCTCGAAGAATTCCGCGCGGCGGGAGAACAGCACGTCTATCGGGGTCTGCATGAAGTCGCATGGGAGGGCTACCCCGCATTTTTGGACCTGCTCTCGCGCCTGAAGGCCGGCGGGTACCCCACGCCGGACGTGGCGCCGACCGATGCTTATTTCATCGAAGACGAAGGCCGTATTCTGGGCGAGGTGTACATCCGCCGCCGCCTTTCGCCATCGCTGGCGCGGGTAGGCGGCCACATCGGCTATAAGGTCCGGCCGTCAGCGCGCAATCGGGGTGTCGCCACTGCCGCGTTGAGGCTGGCCCTCACGCTGGTGCGGGAGATCGGCATCGATCCCGCCCTGGTGACTTGCGATGACGGCAATGCCGCCTCCGCGCGCGTCATCGAAAAGTGCGGCGGCGTGCGCATCGAAAACGTGCGGCGCCGCGATGGCATTGAGCGGCGGTACTGGGTGCCAGCCGCATCCATCGCCCAAACCACCGCGAGACCGCTGCCTTGACAGCGCTGCCGACGTGAGTCGGCACCCGCTTCGAATCGGACTTCAAGAGTCCCTCCCGCCAGCGGGCCTCGAAGGCCGGCGCTCGCGCCGCTCCGCACGGGACCGGCTGCCGTACGGACCGGACGCCGCGAATGGGAATGCGATCCCGGCCAGCCTGCGCGCGCTCCCCTCCGCTCATTTCGATCCAATGCTGGCTCCCGGGTCCGAAATAGTACAATAGCCGCAATGCGCGCGGCGCTCTTGCTGGTTCCTATCCTCCCGGTCCTCCTCTGGGCTCAATCCAACCGATTCGATGTCCTGGTCACCGGCGCCCGGATCGTGGACGGGTCGGGCACCCCGTGGTATTTCGCCGATATCGGAATCCGCGGCGATACGATCGCCGCCGTCGGCGTGCTCGACGGCGCCACCGCCCTGCTCCGGATCGATGCGCGCGGCCTGGTCGCCGCGCCCGGGTTCATCGACATCCACTCCCACGGACGGCGCGGCATCTTCCTGGTTCCCACCGCCGAAAACTACCTGCGCGAGGGCGTAACGACCATCGTGGAAGGTCCCGACGGCAGTTCCGCGCTCCCGCTCGCTCCCTTTTTCGAGCGCCTCAAGCAGACACCGATCTCAGTCAATTTCGCCTCCTTCGTGGGCCAGGGCACCATCCGTCAGCAGGTCATGGGCCTCGCCAATCGCAACGCCACCAGCGACGAGATCGGGAGGATGAAGGCGCTGGCCGCTCAGGCCATGCACGATGGCGCCTTCGGGCTTTCCACGGGCCTGTTCTACGTGCCGGGCAACTTCACGCCCACCGAAGAAGTGATCGAGATTGCGAAAGTGGTGGGACGCCTCGGAGGGATTCACATCTCCCACATGCGGGAGGAAGCAGGCCACGTGCTCGACAGCGTCCGAGAGACCATTCGAATCGGCGAAGAGGGCGGCCTTCCCACCCAGATCACCCACCACAAGATCATCGGCCAACCCAACTGGGGCAAGAGCGTCGAGAGCCTGAAGCTGGTCGAAGAAGCCCGCGCTCGTGGGGTGGATGTGACCATCGATCAGTATCCCTATGCCGCATCGAGCACCGGCATCTCGGCCCTGTTTCCGCAGTGGGCCCTCGAAGGCGGCCAGAAAGCCGTGCTCGAGCGCTTGCACAGTCCCACCGAACGGGCGCGCATCAAGGCCACCATCATTGAAAAGCTGAAGCTCGACCGCGGCGCCGGCGATCCCAAGAATGTCTCGCTGGTCAATTGCGGCTTCGATCCCCATCTTGCCGGCAAAAACCTGGCTGAAATCACCCGCGCGCGCGGGGCCGAGCCCACGTTCGATGCCGCCGCGGATACGGCCATCGACCTGGTGAGCCGCGGCGGGTGCTCCGCCATCTACCACGCCATCAGCCAAGAGGACGTAGTCCGCATCCTGCGGTCGCCGTACACGATGTTCGCTTCCGATGGCGAGATTCCCGTGTTCGGTCAGGCTTCGCCGCACCCGCGCAGCTACGGCACGTTTGCCCGCGTGCTGGGCGTCTACGTGCGGGAAGAGCACGTGCTTACGCTCGAAGACGCCGTGCGCCGCATGTCCGGGTATCCCGCGGCGCGATTGAAACTCTGGGACCGCGGTCTGCTGCGCCCCGGCATGAAGGCCGACGTGGTGATCTTCGATGCGGCGCGCATCGCGGACCGTTCGGAGTACGACAAGCCACACCAGTACTCGGTTGGCGTGCACGACGTGATCGTCAACGGAAAGCCAGTGCTGCGCGAGGGCCACGTCACGGCCGAACGCCCCGGCCGCGTGCTTTTCGGACCGGCGCACCTATGATGCTCACGCGCAACCAGGTCCGCGGGTTTTGGGCGGCCTGGTCCGGCTGGACGCTCGACGGTATGGACTCGTTTCTGTACGCCCTGGTGTTGGTGCCCGCGCTAAGCGACCTGCTCCCGCGATCGGGCCTGCCCGCCGACCAGGCGCACACCGGCTACTACGGCGCGATCCTGTTCGCAGTATTCCTGGTGGGCTGGGGCTGCGCGTTTCTGTGGGGACCCCTGGCCGATCGTTTCGGACGCGTCCGCACGCTGATGCTCACCATCCTCTGCTACTCCCTGTTCACCTTCTTGGGCGCCGCAGCGGTTACGGTATGGCAACTGGCGCTGTTCCGGTTCCTCGCAGGCGCGGGCATCGGCGGCGAGTGGACGCTGGGCGGCGTGCTGGTGGCCGAGGAGTGGCCGGAATCCCGGCGGCGGCAGGGCGCGGCCTGGATGCACACGGGCTACTATTTCGGAATTTTCCTGGCAGCCATCGTGAATTGGGTGATCGGCTCGCATTACGGATGGCGCGCCGTCTTCGCCGTGGGAGGAACGCCGGCGCTGCTGATTGCCTGGATCCGCTATGGTGTAGCGGAGCCCAAACGGTGGCAGAGCCGGGTACGATGGACCGCGCGGGCCGCATTCCTTGCCCTGTTCACGCCCGCATACCGCCGGCGCACGGTGGTGAACGCTGCGCTGCTGTTGGTCTCCATGATCGGGCTCTGGGCCGGCTCGGTGTACGTCCCGGCATCAGTCACTTACCTGGCCAAGCGGGAGGGTATCGCTTTCCCCCAGCTCCCTTCCTATGCCACGATGTTGCTGTCCACAGGCACGATCCTGGGCTGTCTCGCGCTCCCTTACCTGGCTGAGCGGTTCGGCCGCCGCGGCGCTCTCGCGTTCTACTTCCTGCTGATGTTCGCCGCGATTTCGTTCGGTTTCGGTCATGTTTATTACACTGAGCGCTCCCTCATCCCATTCCTCGCCTGCCTCTTTTTTCTCGGCATCGGCGGCGCCAACTTCGCCGTCTATACCCTGTGGCTTCCCGAGCAATACCCTACCGAGTGTCGTGGCAGCGCCTTCGCGTTCGCTACCTCGTTCGGCCGCTTCATCGCCGCGGGCGTCACTTTTGTCGTAGGCGCAGGCGTCGCGCGGATGCACACGATCGGGACTCCGGTCGCGCTCACCTCCGTCGCTTTCCTGGCCGGGCTCGCCGTGCTCCCCTGGAGCGAAGAGACCCGCGGCAAGGAACTTCCCTCATGAACCTCACCCAGCTTTTCGATCTATCCTTCACCGGCCGTCGCGATACCGTCGGTCTCGAATTCGGGGGCCGCGATTATAATTTTGGCGAGCTCGACTCACGCAGCAACCGCATGGCTCACTGCCTGGTCTGGCGCGGCCTGAAGACCGGCGACCGACTGTGCGTGCATCTCGCCAACTGCGTGGAGATGATCGACCTCTACCTGGCCTGCATCAAACTCGGCATCATCTTCGTCCCCATCAACATCCTCTACAAAGAACGCGAGATTTCGCACATCGTCAAAAACGCCGAACCCTGTGCGATGATCCCGAACTGGGATCCGCACGATCTGGCCGCCGAAGCCGCCCTGATGCCGGACGTACGGCCCCCGGTCGTCTTGGACGGCGACGCTCCCGCCTGTATCGTCTATACTTCCGGCACTACCGGCCCGTCGAAGGGTGCCGTGCTCACCCACAACAATTTCGCCGCCAACGCCATCAACCTGATGGCCTGCTGGCAGATCAGCGCGGCCGACCGTTTGCTGCTCGCCCTGCCGCTATTCCACGTGCACGCGCTGGGAAACGGCCTCCACTGCTGGCTCATGAGCGGGTGTCGGATGCGGCTCCTGGAGCGATTCGAACACCAGAAAGCGGCCGAGACGTTCCTGGACTTCCGCCCGACCCTTTTCTTCGGAGTCCCAACGATGTATTTGCGGCTACTGGATGTGCCGGCGGAACAGGCAGCGCGAATCGGCGAGTTCATGCGTCTGTTCGTATCGGGCTCGGCGCCCTTGCCCGCGCAGGTATTCGACCAGTTCCGCGCGCGCTTCGGCCACACCGTGCTGGAACGCTATGGCATGAGCGAGACCCTGATGAACCTCAGCAATCCCTACACCGGCGAGCGCCGTGCCGGCAGTGTGGGGCTGCCGCTGCCCGGCGTTTCCGTCCGCTTGCGGATGCCCGGGGGCGAACCCGCGGCCGATGGCGAAACAGGCGAGTTGTACATCCGCGGTCCGAACGTGTTCAGAGGCTACTGGCGCTGCGAAGATGCAACACACGCGGCCTTTGCCGACGGCTGGTTTCGCACCGGTGACCTGGCCGTGCGTTCGCGGGACGGCTACTACACCCTGAGCGGGCGCAAGAGCGACCTCATCATTTCAGGCGGCTTCAACATCTACCCGCGCGAAATTGAAGAGTTCCTGCTGGAGCAGGAAGAGGTGGCCGAAGCCGCGGTGGTGGGCATGCCCGATCCGCTGCGCGGCGAAGTCCCGGTGGCCCATGTCGTGCTTCGCTCCGAAATGGACATGGCCGTGCTCGAAGAGCGTTGCCGCGGCGCGCTGGCGTCGTTCAAGGTGCCGCGGGCTTTCCTGCGCACGGACACTCTTCCGCGCAACGCCCTGGGCAAAGTGCAAAAACATCTCTTGCCGAAGGTGAGGAACGCGACGTGAAGTCATTTCAGGATCAAGTGGTACTGATCACGGGCGGCAGCTCGGGCATCGGCCGTGCGGCTGCCTTGGCTTTCGGCCGCGAGGGAGCCAAAGTGCTCCTCGCCGCACGCGGTGTGGAGCGGGGCGGAGCGGTGGTGCGCGAAATCACCAGCGCCGGCGGAACGGCAATCTTCGTTTCAGCGGATGTTTCCGTAGCCGCGGAAGTGGCCGCGCTCATCAAGGTCGCCCGCGACACCTTCGGCCGGCTGGACTGCGCCTTCAACAACGCTTCCTCGGTGGAGGAACCGTTCGCACCCACCGCGGACTTCACCGAAGAACAGTACGACCGGTCGCTCGGCCTGAACCTGAAGAGCGTCTGGTTGTGCATGCAACAGGAAATCCGCCAGATGCTGGCCCAGAAAACCAAGGGCGGCGCGATCGTTAATACGTCATCGATCAACGGCCTCGGCGGCGTGCCGCAGGCATCGCTCTATGCGGCGGCCAAGGCCGGGGTGCTGGCGTTGACCAAGTCGGCCGCCCTCGAATACGCACACCAGGGAATCCGCGTGAACGCACTGGTGGCGGGCAGCTTCCAAACGCCTATGCTGGAAGGAGTAATAGAGCGCCTAAGCGGCGGCAATCCCGAAGCCCGCCATGCCATCGTGAAGCGCTACGAAGAGATGGTCCCGCTGGGGCGGATCGGCCGTCCGGAAGAAGCGGCCGAAGCGGTGCTGTGGCTCTGCTCCGCGGGCGCCTCCTACCTGACGGGCCATTCCCTGATTCTCGATGGCGGATGGACCGCCGCCACGCGCTGACCGCCGCCAGCTCACTCCTGCCGGAGCACGCGGTTGGGATCGGGCGAGTTGCTGGGAGGTGACGCGCGCCTCCGCCGTGGCGTTTTCCACGCTCACGCCCGGCTTGAGCCGACCGTGAACGAACATCTACCGGTCGCCATGCCGATGACGGTAAGCGCGATCCCGTTCAAGCAGGCGTTTCGGACGACGACGTCCGGGTCCGCTTTCGGGACGGCACCCGGCGATATCCGGACACCTCGCCGGCTAATTCCCGGTTGGCGTCTTTTCGACGTGATCCACGACGAGGGTCTCGACCGGTCCCCGGCGACGGACCAACTGAAGTCCCAGCCTCCGGAGCCCGTCGTTGAAGGCTCTCAGTACCGCCTCCTCCATTTCCGTCCGGGTGTGTTCCATTGCGGCCGGATCGGAGTCAGCCGGCAACGGGGGCGGCGACAGGGACAGATCGTTCAGGGACACCTCTAACACCACCCGATAGCGCCCTTTCCCTCCCGTCATGTCCACGATAGGCGAGGATAGCGGGGCCACACGGTCCAGCAGATCGGCCAGTCCCGAAAAGCTGATTGCCGGAGCTTCCCAGCGCTGGATGCGCCTGGGAAGATCCGTCTCGCGAACGGTCCCCATACGGGGGTTGGTGATGGTCGTCCTGACGCCGCTGCCATCGCCATCCGGGGTGGTATGGGTCTCGACAGCACCGAAGAATCCGGTGGTGGGGGGCGGTGCATCGGGGTTGGCCGGAGCGTCCAGCACCGGCGCGGCCGCCTCGACCTTCAGCCCGCCCACGGCGACAACCAACGCATAGATCTGCTGTCGCTTGGACCCGCGATGGGTGACGAGCTTGAACCGGTCCGCCAGGAGCATCTGAATCATTTCAGGAACCTGGTTTTTCGACGAGCCCTGCGGAAGCCGGGCGGAGATGTCGAATTTCGGTGACCCGAGGCCCACCATCCAATCCGGCCCCATGACCCGGTCCGGTGAGATACGGAAGGCGTACCCCATCAAAGTCGTCAACGTACCGCATTGAATATCGACTCGACCTCGATCCATCCTCAGGGACTGGGGGCACCTGGGAGCGCCCGAACCGGCGACGGCGCGTTCGCCCAAGCCGTCCGCAGCCGGCGGCCGCTGCTTCACCGAGGCCACTTCGAATGTGGGACTCGGTGCCGAATCATCCCCCGAATATTGGTCTTGCGCCGGGAGCGCGATGGCCGCGAGGATCAGCAAAGCTGGTTTGTTGCCGAAGCTCAACACGAGAGCCTTTCTCGAGATCCGCCCCGGTTGGGGGAGTCTCCCGTCAAGCGGTCGGGCAAAACTACGGAGAGAGATCGCCGCGTCGTGCCCTTCACACTTCTGACGTCCAGCTGTCGGTGAGCGTTCAGCTTGCTCTTATTGCCAGTGATCCGCGAAAGCAGGGTCGCCGAACCCCAAACCCGGAGCGGGAGCGGTTGCGGAGGCGTGCGCAGAGTCGTTGCGCCTCTGCCTACGGCAACACCACGATAGGCGCGCGCCAAAAGTTGAACTTCTGCGCGACCGGATCGAAGACGCTCACCTGGCACACATAGCGGCCGGGCTGGAGCTTGGCCAGAGGCACGCTAAACTTCACCGGCAGCGCTTTGGAGAACTCGTTCAGTCCTTCGGTGACTTGAAGCGGGGCGGTTTCGAACGCCTTGACCTTGCCGCGGTAGAAACCGACGCTGGCCACCAGCGGCTCGGTCTTTTGCGCGTTGGGCTGATAGGCCTCCAGGTAGACGTACATCTCCTGCTCTTTCTTGAAGACGCGGGTTACGCTGGGAATCAGGCGCTTGTTGTCCTGCACCAGGGGGTCGCGCAAGAACAGGCGCCGGTCCCGTTCGGCATTGAAGACCGCCGAATGCATGTCTTCGCGCTGATTGCTCAATACGACCGAGCTGAGGGGCAGTCGACGGGCCTCGGCGGTCAGGTCCGGCACCGTGAACGTGGTCTGGAATGTCCCCATCTTGCCGGTCTGGTTTTCTCGCGCCAGCACTTTCACCGAGTATGTGCCGGGTTCGAGGGTGAAGCCGGTGTTGTAGGCCAGGGTGTGCTTTGCCAACTGTCCGACAGTTTCGCCCTTGAGCTTGACCTCGCTCGTATCGCGAACGTTGCCGGCAACTTTCCCCTTGGCGTCCTTCACTTCGCCGATGAAATCGATCTTGGTGCTTTCGGCTCCGCCATGCTTGGCGAGTTCGAATTCGCTGCCCGGGATCTTGAGGGTGATCGGCACGTAATAGCGATCGCGCGCGAGGCGGAAGAAGTTCACCTCCATGGCGATGGTGAGATCGGTCAAGGGGTCGCCCAACATCAGAGCTTCCTGAAGCTGGCGCTCGCGGTCGCCCGACGTGAAGTTGCGGAATTCCTTGCCGGCGAAGTAACCACGACGGTAATCGAGCTTGCCGATCCGGGCGGAGAGCGTCGTGGCAGGCGTGAGCTTGATGCCCCGGTAGTGGCCATCAGCCTTTTCATTGGTGCTGTAGTAGCCGATGATGTAGTAACTGGCGATATCCTTCTGGGCCTGGACGATGCCGAGTGCGAGATCGTTATTGTCGAGCAGGGCCTTGCCGCCGGTATCGGCGGCGAGCGTGTAGAGCGTTTCCTGCTGCCCGGCGAAACTGCTCTGCTGCGAGCGGGCGCCGGCTCCGGATAGGGCGTTGGTGCCGCCAACCGAGCCGCGCGTCGCATCGCCGAGCGGCGCCTGCGCCACCAGGCCGCGCGCGTCGATCGGATAGAACGAAACATTGTTGCGAATGGCTGCGTTGATGGTGGCCTCCAACTGCGCTTGGTTTTCGGTTCCGGTGCGGCTCACTCCGCTGGCGAAATACACCAGTGCCTTCTTTTCCGGCAGCGACCCGAGCATCTTGGCGGCGGTCTCGAGCGCGGACAGCTTACGGTCGGTGTTAAAGATGTTGAACTCGCTGTCGTCGGCGCTGAAAGCCGCGCCGGTGTCCTCTTCGTTATCGGCGCCGGTGGAGCCTTCCACGGCCATGTCGCTGCCTTCGCCGATGGTCAGATTCTTGATGATCCTGGACAGTGTATCGCGATCGTCGGTGAAGTCCTGCAACACCTTCAGGTCGCTGGTGAGCGCCATGATGGCCATCAGGTCGCTGCCAGTCATCTGCGTCTTGAGGAACTTCTGCGCGGCGGTCTGGGCGCGGATCTGGTCCTGAATGGGCATCGAGGTCATGTCGAAAAACATCACCAGCAGGCGCCGATCTTTGTACTTGACCTCGCCCGGCTTGGAGGGCGCGATCTGGTTGGCGGTTACCGATTTGACCGGGGGGGCTGCCGGCTTCGACTCGGCGGGCGCGGACGGCGCGGGCTGCGGACCTCTCGGCGTAAGCGCCGGCGCGGGTACTGCCGTCTCTTCCAGGCGCTGGAACTGGAATACCTTGATGTCCTGCGGCTTGCCATCCTCGGTGATGGTGAAATCGTTGCTGGTGAGGCCCTCGATGGGGTTCCCACTCTTGTCTTTCACCGACACGTCCACCACAACCAGCTGCACGTTGGTCGTAATCTTGACGGCGCCGGAAGTGGGCGTGAACACACCGTTCTGCTGCTGACTGCGCGGCGGGGTCTGCTGCGCGGAGATCGCCAGCAGGCCGGCGAGAAAGGTAACAAGGGTCGGTCGCATGGCTAGAATCGAAACCTCAAGCTGGCATTCATGCGGCGCATCCCGGCGGCTGCCGCCGGAAGGCCGAACGTGCTGGAGTCGAGAGTGGTGCCCCAACTCGTGATGGTGACGTGATTGAGGGCGTTGGTGACGTCGAAACGCAGGTCCAGATTGCGCCGCTCACCGAGCCGGAAGTTGCGGCCCATCGAACCGTTCAGCGAAAAAATGGTCGGCCCGGGAATCGTGTTGCGGCCGGCATTGCCCCACTCGCCCGCGGCCGGCGCGCGAAACGCGCCGATGTTGAACCCGTAAAAGCCGGGGTTGTCAAACAAGCCCTGGCCGGTGGCGTCGGCCCGAACCGGACCAGTGACGCCCGTTCCGCCAACCACCGAGCGGTTGCCGCCGGCGTTGACCGTGAACGGCGATCCAGTGCGCACTGTAATGCTGTTGGTGAACGTCCAGCCGCGCAGCAGGTGGCCCTTCCAGCCGTTCAACATGGCCCCGCCGCGAGTACCCACTCCCGAACTGATCTGCCACGCGGCGTTCAGGGTGTGGCGCGCATCGAAATTCGACAGGGCGCGCTCGGCCGGGAGATTGAGCCAGTCCTGCGCGATCAGCGTGCCGATGCCGCCATCGTCAATCGCCTTCGACAGCATATAGGAAATGTTGCCGGAGATGCCGCTGCGGAACCGCCGCATCACCGAAGCCCGCACGGAGTTGAAGGTGGAGTTCCCATTGGACTGTTCGTAAATGTAACCCGCGGGCCCGGCCGTCACTACGTCGCGCGTTCCTGGAGGCAGCGAGTTCGGCAGGAACTGCTGATCGAGGTGTGTGCCCTTGGTGTGGTTCAGGGTCAGGCTGCCGACCAGCGCGTGGCCCAGGTCGTTCTGAACCGATAGCTGCCAGATCTGTGCGTAGCCGATCAGGTAATTCGGATCGATGGCCCGGGTATTGGTGATGGTGTTGATGCCCGCTGCGAACCGGGAGATGGTCAACGGGTTGGACGGCGTGGACGCCACGCTGAAGTTCTGCGCGAAGGGCGGCTGCGCGGCCAGGTTGTTGGCGATCGTGGTGTACGCTGCCGAGTTGTAATAGATGCCGTAGCCGCCGTTGATGCGCGTGGAGTGCTTGGGAAAGGGCCGCCACGCGAAACCGATACGGGGCGAGAAATTATTGTGATCGGGCTTCACCAGCGAGTTCGGATAGGCGAGGCCGGTGAGGGGTCCGGTCTGGCCCGGGAGCACCGCTGCGATCGCGGTGAATCCGGAGGCGATATCCAGGTTGACGAGCCGGTTGTAGAGCTCCGAAATCGGCCCCTGGTAATCCCACCGCACCCCGGCGTTCAGACTGAAGCGCGTGTTCATGCGCCAGTCGTCCGTGAAGTAGACGTCGTAGGCGGAGGTGCGAAAGTACTTGTCGGCGTTCCCGAAATTGACCGAGCTCGCGGCCGGCAACCCGAGCATGAAATCGGCGAAATCGAATCCCGTGCCCTGCACGGCGATGCCATTGGCGAACTGGCTGGTGTTGTTGCCGGTGAACGTGAAGGTGCCGCGGCCATTAGCGTCGCTGAGCGGATTGATCTGCTGGCGGCGGTAGTCCGCGCCGAAAGTCATGTTGTGCACGCCGTGGATCCAGATGAGGCTCTCGCCCACCGAACTCGTCTGGTTGCGCGATAGGGTGGCGGCGGCGTCATTGAGCCCCGCGATGCCCTGGGTGAAGCCGAGGGTGGGCGGCCCCCAGTTGATGGGGTTGGCGGAGGCGCCGGAGATTCCCAGCTCGCCTTCGATGTCGCGCACCGAGGAAAAGTACGGCGATGAGAGATTGCGGTTGCGGCTGAACCGGTAATTGAGGTTGCTGATGAGCCGTGTCTGGAAGTTGTGCGACCAGCTCACGTTGGCATTGAGCCCGCGGCTGGTGCGGCTATCGGTAAAGCCGAAGATATTGGGATTGGTGCTGTCGCCGCTCTGAAAGCCAAGGCCGCCGGAGATCCGGTTCTTGGTGTTGATGGTCTGGTTGAGGCGGGTGTTGAGGTTGACGGAGTTGTTCACGCTGACGATGGGCGCCGAGTAGTTGCGGCTGTTGCCATAGAAATTCGGCAGCGGATAAAAGCCGGCCAGTTGCTGCGCGATCGGGCTGAGCCGCTCGTGCGGGATGATGTTGCCGGGGAAAGGGCTGCCGTTGGACGAGTCGAAAATGCTGACCGGGCCCTGGGCGTAAGACTGCGAGAAGTCGCCGGAGCGTTCGAGCGCGGTAGGCACGGTGGTGGTCTGGGTGATTCCGTTGCGGCTGCGGTTCACCCCCAGGTTGAGCATGAACATGCCGCGGCGCCCGCTGAGCAGGTGAGGAATGCGCAGCGGCCCGCCGAAAGTGGCGTTCATGCGGGCGTTGGCGTAGGCCGGCTTCTGCACCTGGTTGCCGGTGACGGAGTAGGTCTGCGCATCCCAGACCGAGTTATCGAGGGTGAATCCGAGATTGCCGTTGTACTGCATACGTCGGTCGCGCCGGGCATTGCCGAATGCGAACTGTCCCGGCCGGGCACCGGCGCCGCCACGGCCGCTTCGGCCACCGCGCCCGCCCATCATGCCGGGCCCGCCGCCAAATCCGCCGCGGCCGCCGGGACCGCCAAATCCGCCACGGCCGCCGAAGCCGCCGGGACCGCCACCGGGCCCGCCGCGTGCCGCGGGACCTGCCTGGCCGGTTTCGCCCGGGGTGACCGGTTCACCGTTGTTGCCCATGCCAGGCGTACCTTCGCCGGTCATACCCGGACCCATTCCCATGGGGCCGAACCCTTCCATGCCGCCCCGCCCGCCGAACCAGTCGGGCGGACCCTGCGGCATGCCAAGGCCGGTACTGACACTGCCGTTCACGAGGAAAGCCTCGCTGGCATTGGAGCTGAGATCGGCGGCGGCTTGATTGGAAAGCAGGCCTTCGCTGCCGGCGGCGGCGAGGTCGCCAGCCTGATTGACATCCAGACGTTGAAAACCGTCCTGCGCCGCGTCTTGGCCCCGTTGACCGCGCCCGCTGGCGCGCTGGGTGCCGCGGCCCTGTCCCTGGACTCCGCCAAGGATGGAGGGACGGGCGTTGCCACCGGCAGATGGCGGAGCGGCGGCGGGGGCACTCGCCGTTTGGGCCGGAGCCGCGGAGGAAGCCGCGGCCGGGATCGTCGAGGCAGCGGCCTTGGGCGGGGCGGGAGGTGTGAGCGCCGCCCGCAACTCTTCAGCCGATTGTAGCTTCAAATTCCATTCGGGCGTGGGAGCGTTCATTGCCACGCCGATTTCCTGCGATGCCGTGGCGAACCCCAGCATCTCCACCTGGACTGTCCAGATGCCGTCGTCGAGGTTCGGAAAGACATACGCGCCGTGTTCATCGGTGGTGGTGGCCACCTTCCGATCGCCCTGGATGGCGGTCACCGTTGCGCCCGGTATCGGAATGCCGCCGGACTTGACGATGCCGCGGTGCTCCGCGGCGCCCAACATCGTCGCCAGGAGGCAAACCGGCACGAGGCGCCCGAAACAGAAGTAAATGCGTTTCGCAGCCATGGAGTTACCCGTCAAGGCGCAGGGGACACCGAGAATGTTACGGCGGCGTAGGTAAAGAAAGGTTAACCAAAAATTGGAACGAATAGAAATAACAGCATTTGAGTGACGGGGCCTGTCCCCGGACGTTACTGGATCTTGGCCTGACGCGTCACCGGCGGTTCCTTGCCCGCGTGAACCTCGCGGATGCGCCGATGCGTGGCCGCTGCGGCATCCACTAATTCGCGATAGGGACGATCGGTCACATCTACCAGACCGATGTTGTAGTTCTCCCCGTCGAAACGGCTGGTGGAGGGTTCGTCGATCCACTGGAACCAGTGGGTGCCGATGATCGACGAATCGGCCGCGGCGTTCTCCACATAATAACGATAGGCCACGCCGCGCTCCTCCTGGCTGGCCGTCTGGCGCAACCCCGGCGTCATGCCCCGCCCGGGAGTGCCGAAGTGAAATTCACCGATCACCATGGGGCGGTCGATCAGTTGGCGCACTTTGTCGATCTCACGCTGGTTCACTGCGTAGTTGTAGCTGTTCAGGCTGTATACATCGAAGATTTTGGAAGCGCGCACGATATCCGGCGGCGCGCTCGATCCGAACCGCAGGCCCAGGTTCAGGTGATTGGGGTCGTGCTTTCTGATGGCGGCCGAAACCGTCTCCACCAGCTTCTGGTACGCCTGCACCAGAAACGCCGTGCGCCGCTCCGGGGTATCGCCATTCGCCAGAAACGCCTTCAGCTCTTTTTGCAGCGCGGTCTGTGGACCGGCCAGAATCGCATCCGCCGCCACCGGTTCCCGTCCCGGCCAGGGCGGCTCGTTGCCCACAAAATATCCCAGCAGGTATGGATCGTCCTTGCGCGAATCGCATTGCTCGGCCGCGGCGCGCTCCACGGAGGCCGCGAAACCGGGCGCGTACACATCGGCCACGCCCATCGGCCCGCTTTCGATTCCCCAACCGCGCGTAGTCACCACATACGGGATGCTGTGCGAGGAGCCCAGACGTGCGTCGGACCAATTGCCCACGGTGTTGAACCCCCAGTCCTTCATACGGCGGACGGTGTGGTCGATCCACGGGGAAGTCCAGTCGGGACCGAAGCGGCGCACCAGGTTCCAGGTGTAAAACGAGCTTCCGCCGCGGCCGCCTCGAGAAGGCGACAGACCGGCCGGAGGCAGTGCGGCGAACAGGTCTTCGCGATTTTGCGTGGAGGTGGCCGCCACCGAGGTGATGCAATCCGAGCCGGCGGAAAAGAAATAGTGCCCATCGGGATCGATGAACCACCATTTTCCATCGATCTTCTCGACCCGGAAAAAGCCCGTGGCGCGGGCCTTGGTGCCTCGGTAGCCGCCGTATTCGCAGTAGTCGAAATCGCCCGGCGCGAGGGTCTTGTCTTCGGCCGCCCACGATGCTTTCAGTTGTTCGAGATTCCTGACTTTGCCGGGCCACTCGTCGTGCACCCACTGGCCGAACTCGTCCACCAGGGGCTTGCTGTCGAGCAGGGCATCGCCGGGATCGTCCTTGGCCAGGCGGAGCGAACGGATCTCGACGGAAGGCCCACCGACCGGATTTGCCATCACCACGCCAATGGCGCGTACATCATTCAAAGGGCCGGGGGTGCCGCTCAGGTTGAGGAACATCATGGGGCGCGCCTTGTTGTGGACGGAAGCTAGATCCATTCCCTGGCGCGGCGGCTGGGTAAGAAATGCCAGCGGCACCGCGGAGCGCACCCACACGCCGGGCACGGGCGACAGGCGCACGCTGCGCACTCCGTCGGCATTGTGAATCCTCAAATCGAACCGCTGCGGTGAGGACAGGCGCAGCTCCACCACCAGGTATCCGAAGCTGCTCCAGTCGGAGGGCAGGGACGGATCAAAATCCTTCAATGTCCAGGTGTGCTCCTCGCCGCCTTTTTCGAACACCGCGCGGCGGGCTTCGCCGCCGGCAACTCCCGCCGTAGCGAGCAGGGTCAACAGGAATGCATACGAACAACGGTTCATTGGGTCTCCGGACCGAATAGAGTGGCACATTGCGCGGTACCGCGCCACGGGGGAAAATGCTTTCGCCGCCCTGCCGCCTGCGCGCGCCTTCGCTCAACGAGCTTTCACCGCATCCGGCGGGTGGACGTTCTGCGCGTCCAGATCGGCGGCGAGCATCTCGTGAACCAGGTCGTGGAATGTGGTCTGGCAGCTCCATCCCAGTTCCCGGCGCGCTTTCGCGGCGTCGCCCACCAAGCAGTACACTTCCGCCGGACGGTAAAGGGTAGGATCAATGACCACGTGCTTGCGCCAGTCGAGTCCCGCCGTGGTGAAGGCTTCCTCGACAAACTCTTCCACCGAGTGGCCCTCGCCGGTGGCGATCACGTAGTCGTCGGGCTGGTCCTGTTGCAGCATGCGCCACATGGCCTCCACGTATTCCCGCGAATGGCCCCAGTCGCGACGCGCGCCGAGATTCCCGAGGTGCAGTTCGGTCTCCTTCCCCGCCAGGATCTTGGCTACCGCCGCCGTGATCTTGCGGGTGACGAACTCGTAACCGCGGCGCGGCGATTCGTGATTGAACAGGATGCCATTGCAGGCGAACAGGCCGTATGCCTCGCGGTAATTTCGGGTGAGCTCGTAGCCGGCCACCTTGCTAATGCCGTAGCAGGAACGCGGGCGGAAACGCGTGGTCTCGTTTTGCGGGCTCTCTTCGGCGGCGCCGAACATCTCGCTCGAACCCGCGAAGTAGAAGCGGCATTTCGGCACCAGGCGCCGGACCGAAGACAGCAGGAAGTGGGTGCCGTTGATGTTGATGTTGAGGGTGGAGAATTCGTCGTCGAACGAATATGCGACGAAGCTCTGTGCGGCCAGGTGGTAACACTCGTCCGGCTGGGTTTCCTCCACCACGGCGTGCATGCTGGCGTAGCTCTCAAGGGCGGCGGCGTGCAATCGCAGGTTGCCCAGCAGGTGACGGATGCGTTTCAGACGGTGCTCGGGATCTTCGATCGCCACCCGTCGCACGACCCCGTGGACATCGTAGCCTTTCGACAGCAACAACTCCGCCAGGTAGGAACCGTCCTGGCCGGTGATTCCGGTGATGAGAGCCCGCTTTCGAGACATCGGGGAATCCCATTTTAGCCAATCGCGAACGTTTACAACGGTTCGCCCTCCCGTACACGCGGCGAAAGCAAAGCGATCAGCGTGCCGGCCAACAGCACTCCGGCAGCGATCCAAAGCCAGCTCACCAGCGGAACCAGATACGCCTCCACCAGGGCGCTGTCGTCGTTATTGCTGCCGGCGAAGTTCACGTACAGGTCGTCGGCCAGCCCGTGGCGGATATCCACGCGGCCGATCTGCCGGCGGCTGGCTTTGTAGAATTCCCGCCGCGGCGACCATCGGGGAGCAGGGTGATGCCGACATCGGCGGCGAGCATGCGGAAGGGGTTCGCCACCATGGTGTTCAGCAAGAGAAAAAACGCCTGAGTGGCCGACAGCACCACGCCGCGGACTTATTAGGACCGCTCCATTTAGGACCGCTCCATGGCGTGGTTGCTGGTGGAGGCAACCTAGGCGAAACGGTAGTCGTCGGTGAGGAAGGCGTCCACCAGAATCGCGGACGCGATGGTGATGGAGCCCCACACCGCGTAGACCGTGCGCTCGGCGCTCAACGCCAGCATCGGTTTGCGGGAAATGGCAGCGGCGATGGCTTAGGTGCAGAGGCACAACGCCAGCAGAAGGCACACAGATCCGGTATTTTCCATGGTGTAGTCGAATGCCGCCGCGAGCCCGGCCGCCGGCGTTCACAACTTGGCGTGGCAGAGCAGGCAGGCGGCTTCCGGATGCCCCTCATCGGAGCACGCCAGCGCGAAGCTCACGCCGCGCGCCTGCCAGGAAAATCGCCCGTGGGGCGTATCGGCGGCACGGCCGCCCTTGGCTACCAGCAGGGTCGCCTCGCGATCGCCGACGCGGTACACGACGGCGCCAATTGCGGTGCTTCCCATGCGGACCAGCCGCGTCCCCAACACGCGCGCCGCGCCCGCTGCCGGCAACCGCACATCCGCCCCGGTGTGCCGGTGCAGCCAGCGGCTCACCTCGGCCGGATCGCTGGAGCGAAAGTCGAGCGGCGTCGTATCGCGAAGCTGCGCCACAGCCAGCAGCCGCAGATCGGCGGGAACTTCCTTCCCTGATGCGAACCAAGCCGCGCCCGCCAGGACCGCCAGGGCGATGGCCGCGGCCACAGGCCAAACGGTCCAGACGCTGGACCCCGGCCGCGGTTGCCAGCGGGGGGCCCACACGCGGTCCCACAATTCCGGCGGAGCCTCCGCGGGCCGCAGCGCCTCCGCCAACTCGATTTCGAGCCAATCAGGCATGGCCAACTCCCTTTTGGTTTGCCAGGTGCGCCAGCCGCCGCTCCAGCATCTTGTGCGCCCGGTTCAGCCGCGAAGCCACGGTGCCTGGCGAACAACCTATGGCTTGAGCGATCTCGTCGTAGGACAGGCCCTCGGTATAGCGCAGCCGGGCGTCACCGCGGAAATCGCGGATGGAAGAGAAGAGCTTGAGAAAGGTGTCTTGCGCGATATCCATGGCGGTGGCCGCGTCGCCCGAAAAGCGCAGCGCGATGGAGTAGACGCGGGCACGATGCGCTTCGAAGAGCGTGCGAAACGCCTCGCGCTCGCCGCGGCAGCAGGCCTCGATGAGCCCCGATCTGACTCTTCCAGCACCATTTTCGAATCGCTCAATTTCCTTGGACGATTATCGCTGGAAAAACTTCCGGAATTCTTCGGCCGTTCGTGATCGGCGCCCAAAGCGGTGGAGGCCGCCCTATACGCTGAAGTGCTTTTGCAACACCAGCGCCACGGTACCGCGCAGGCGCGCCATGCCGTCTTCGTAGGCGGGAACCAGGCGGGGCGCACATCCGCCCGGCAGCACCTGGTCCTGCACTTCGGCTTCGATGATGCCTCCGAATCGGTGCCAGGAGCGGGTGAGATCGCCCACCACGATGATGCGCTCGGGCGCCAGGCCGGCGACGATCATGCGCATACCGGTGCCGAGATAGTGCGCCATGGTCTCGAGCGCCTTGGCAGCCCGAGTGTCGCCCTGATCGGCGCGGCTAAGCAGGTCGGGAAAGCTCAGGCCGCCGGCATCTCTGCCCGATTCGAGATAGTACCGCACCGCGGCGCGATTGGACGCGAACACCTCCCAACAGCCGCGACCCCCGCAGCCGCAGGCCGGCCCCTTGGGGTCGAGCGGCACATGTCCGAACTCGCCGGCCATTCCGTTCAGGCCTCGAATTAATTGGCCGTTGGCCAGCACCCCGGTACCGATTCCTTCCGAAACCGTGACCACCACGATGTTGCGGCACTCTTCCATGCGGTCGAACCACACCGCGGCCAAAACGCAGGCATTCGCGGCATTTTCCAATTCGACCTCAACGCCGGTGGCCTTGGTGATCGGCGTCCGCAGATCCACCTGGCCCCATTTGAGATTGGGCGCAAATACCAGCCGGTCGTGGCCGGGATTGTAACGGCCCGGCAGGCTGATGCCAATACCCTCGATCTTTTTTTTGCGGCAATTCAGGATGATCCGCCCGATGGAAGCGATCAGGCCTTCGATCGCGACCTTTGGATCGGGCGGCGTGAGCATCACCTCCTGCGAGATGAACTTCCCATTGGCATCAGCCAGGGCCACAGTAATCTGGCTGGGGCGAATATCCACCCCGATGATTACGCGGTCGTCGTTCAGACGCAGGAAGGTGGGCCGCCGTCCGCGCGGCAGCCGGCCGGTGGGCCCCTCCAGCACCCAATGCTCGGCGATTAATTGTTCCACGATCAAAGAAATGGTGCTGCGCTGGAGCCCGGAAACACGCGCCAGGTCAGCGCGGGAGATCGGGTGACGGGTGCGAATCAGGTTGAGTACGAGGCGGCGATTGATGTCGCGCACCACTTCGCTCGACGCCCCTTGTGTCCGCTGCCCCGCGATCACCTGCATACGCGCCTACTCGATCTCCCTGGCTGGGCCGGTGATTCGAACCACGCCCTGGGCCACCCCGGTAGTGGCCGCGTCCAAGGAGCCGCGGAAACCCGGTTGCTTCCCGCCCACAGAAATCTCCAGCGTGCCTGGATCCACGATCGCGCGGCCCGCGGCCCCGGCGTGCGACCACTGGCGCGCGGCAAGCTCAAAGGTCACGGTCCGGCTTTCCTGGGGGCGCAGGAAGATGCGTTCGAAGCCGGCGAGCGAGCGGATCGGCGCCGGCCCCGAAGCATTGGCCGTATGCACGTAGAGCTGCACCACTTCCTCGCCCGAGATCTTTCCGGTGTTCTCCACTTCCACTGTGACCTTGACAGCATCTCCGGCTCTGACCTGACCGGGAAGCCGCAGATTGCGGTATGCAAAGGTAGTGTAGCTCAAGCCATAGCCGAAGGGGAACAGCGGCTCGCCCTGGAAGAAGCGATAGGTGCGGTTGTTCATGCGGTAGTCGGTGAACGGCGGCAACTGGTCTACGGACTGATAAAAGGTCACCGGGAGCCGTCCAGCCGGATTGTAGTCGCCGAAGAGCACGTCCGCCAGCGCATCGCCGCCCGCCTGTCCCGGATACCAGAGTTCGACGATTGCGGGCACATGGTCGCGGGCCTGCGTCACCGCCAGCGCACTCCCGTTGAGCAGCACCAGCACCACCGGCTTACCCAACGCCACCACTTTCTGCATGAGCTGTTCCTGCACTTTGGGAATGCCGATCTGCACGCGGTCGCCGCCCTGAAACCCGTCCACCGGGACGCTCATTTCCTCTCCTTCCAGCCGTGGCGAGAGGCCCATCACCAGCACAACGGCATCGGCTTGGCGCGCCGCGGCGAGGGCCTCGCGATCGTTGGTACCTCCGGGGCGCGACCACACCAGCCGGATATCTGCATCGCCAACGAACTCGTGGTAGTCGAGCCGAATGGGGTAGCGCTTGCCGGCCACAAGACTCACCGCGGCGTAGCGGTAGTTGCGCTCGTGAATGTTGTTGAGATCGGTGAGTTTCTTCCCGTCAAAATACAGTTCGAACGCATTCATGCCGATGGCACCGAGCTGGTACTGACCGGAAATGGGGGCTTCCACGTAACCGGTCCAGCGCACGCCGAAATCATCGTCGTCCATGCCCTGCCGGGGAGCGCCGTCCCACCAGCGGAATTCCACCTGCGGATCGACGCGCGTGAACAGCGGCTTGGGACCGCGCGGAATCGAGCCGGCCATTTCTCCCGAGCCCGGGTAGGTGAGTTCGGCGGGGCGGTGCCGTTGGCCATCGAAATTGGCGGTCGCGTAGTATTCGCCGGTGAGGCCCCGGCGGCCGACGGGGCCGCTCGCCGTGGACAACGCCGAGGCAGGAATGGTTTCCCACGTCGGCATGTTCGCCGCCAGGTCGCTGCCGCGGGCATATAACACGCGCGTGCTCTTGCCCAGTTTGCGGCGGATTCCGGCCAGAGGGGTGATCGGCTCCGTCGGCTCGCCGTTGTAGTTGCCGAGGAGCACTTCGGCGTCATCCGCATTGGGTCCGATCACCGCGACGGTCTTCAGCGATTTACTCAACGGCAGGGTGTGGTTTTCGTTCTTCAGCAGGACTACCGATTCGCGCGCGGTTTCGAGCGCGAGCCGGCGGTGCGCAGCGCTGTCGTTCACGGAGTAAGGGATCTGCGCGTACTTCACCGTTTCGGGCGGATCGAACATGCCGAGCTGAAAGCGCGCCAGCAGCAGCCGCCGCACGGCCGTATCCACTTCCGATTCCTTCAGAAGGCCGGCCTTGACGGCGGCCAGCGCATGTGTGTATTCGACGCCGCAGTTGAGGTCGGTGCCGGCCCGAATGGCGCTGGCCACTCCGTGCGCCGCGTCGGGAGCGGTCTTGTGATGCAAATAGATATCGCCGATGGCGCCGCAATCGGAAACGATGTACCCGGTAAAGCCCCACTGTTTGCGCAGGATGTCGCCTTCGAGCCGCGGGCTGGCGCAGGCCGGGTCGCCATCCACGCGATTGTAGGCGCACATTACCGAGCGGGCGCCGCCCTCGCGCACCGCCGCGTCGAATTGCGGCAGGTAGGTCTCAAAGAGATCGCGGTCGTCGATGACGGCATCGAACGTATGTCGCGACGACTCCGGGCCGCTGTGCACGGCGTAGTGCTTCGCCGTGGCAATGGCCTTGAGATACTTGGGATCGTCGCCCTGTAAGCCTTTGATGAACGCCACCGCGATCCGTCCAGTCAGGTACGGGTCCTCGCCGTAAGTCTCCATGCCGCGCCCCCAGCGCGGATCGCGGAACAGGTTGATGTTGGGCGTCCAGAAGGTGAGGCCCTCATAGATGTAGCGTTTGCCGCGGCGCACGAATTCGTGGTGCTTGGCCCGGGCCTCGTCGGAAATCGCGGTGGCCACGCGAAAGATCAGATCTTTGTCCCAGGTAGCGGCCAATCCGATCGCCTCGGGGAACACTGTGGCGCGCCCGGCGCGCGCCACGCCATGGAGACACTCGTTCCACCAGTTATACGCGGGAATGCCGAGCCGCTCCACGGCGGGCGAGTCGCTGGTGAGCTGCGACACCTTCTCTTCGAGCGTCATGCGCGAAAGCAGGTCGTCGGCCCGTTTTTCAAAAGGCGCCGACAGATCGCGGTAGGGCGGCGTCTGCTGTGCCGGCGAGACGCTGAACAGAGCCACCAGGACGGCCCCTGGTACGCATCGGAGAGCGAATTTGCGAGTGTCCACGTCGGATTACCTGATGTCCTTTACCGTGATCCGGTACTTCAGTGTGATCGGTTTCAACGGTTCCAGGGTGAAGCCATCGGAGGTGGCGGTGCGCCCGGGAAACGAGGCGCCCACGAAGCCGTACTTGCGGAGGCACCACTGGTACGGCGCGCCGGGATCCTGCGGGTCGGGTGTGATCCGCAGCGCAACCCGCTTGCCGCCGTACGTCGCTTCGAGCTCGGCCCAATGCCGCGGTGTCAGGTCTTCGTCCTTCGCCAGCGTCTCCCCATCGGCGCGGAGGACGGTATCTTCACGCGGCGCGAAGCGCGCGCTGAAACCTCCGTAGCTTTTCCCCTGCTCGCGCGAACCGCGCAGCGTGACAGGCGCGTTGAGCGCCGCCAGGGTCACCGTCACTTCCAGGCTGCGCGAAGCGCCTTCCCGCGAATTGCCCCGCGTGGGGAAGGCGACAATGCGGAGTCGCTCGCGGACGATGTCGCGTCCGCCGGCCTCCCAGATGTTGACCGCCTCGAGTGTGGGCTGGTTCGAGGCGCTTACCTGCGGCTTGCCCTCGGTGCGCTCGCGCGCCGTCATGTTCATCCACTCGTCGTACACTGTGCCGCCGGTCTCGACCACGGGCCAGGCCCAGAAGAGCCCGCGATGGTGCGGATGGTCGGCGGGAAAGTCGTCGAGCATCGAGACGCCAGCCGGCGTGTACAACGGAAAGATGTAGCAGCAGCGTCGCCGGTTCTCGGGCGCCCCTTTGGCGAGTTGGGGCGCATAGTTGTAGATGAGGACGGGATTGCCGGCTTCGCGGAGTTCCAGTCTCCCATCCGGCAGGTCGTTCCAGGTGAACGGGCTCTGGCCGGCCGCGGAGAAGCTGAGCAGCACCAGCAGGCACTGGCGCAGCCACTCCGGCCAGCGCCAGCGGGATCCATCCGGGCGCGCTCCGCCACCAGCGACTCTGATCCCTCTATTTAACCGCCGCACTTCGCACCTTTCCTTCATCCACATCCACTCCCAATCCCGCGCCCGCCGGCACGGCCAGTTCCCCATTCACCACCTGCAAGGGCCGCTTCAGGAACGACCCTGCCAGAAACTGAGGCCCGTTCAGCGCCGCGGGCCGATTCAGCCCATACGCGCCGAACAGGATCAGCGATGCCGCCAGCGAAACATCCGGATCAGTCAATCCGCTGCCAAGAAACATTAGCCGGTTCTGTTCCAGGTACTCCACCTGCCGCCGTGCGTCGAACAGACCCGCCGTGCGCGCGGGCTTCATGGCGACGCCGTCCAGCAGGTTGAGCTTATGGAACTCTTCCAGGTCCGCCACCGAGACTACGCCTTCGTCCAGTATGATGGGCAACGCGCCCTGCTTCTTGAGGGCGGCGAGTCCGCTGAGATTGTTGGGCGCCACCGGTTGCTCCAGCACGTCCACGCCCGCCTGGCGCAGCTTGGGCGCGGCTACGAGAGCGGTTGCGGTATCGTAGCCGCCGTTGCCGTCCGCCCACAGAAAGCACTTCGGGGCCAGGCGCCGCACTTCCGCGGCCAGGGCGATGTCGAATTTCAGGTCGGGCGCCACCTTGATATTGAAGTTGCGGTACCCGAGCTTGCTTCCCTGCTGCATTAGCGGTTCGATCTCCGCGATCGCCCGAACGTTCACGGTCCAGCTCAGCGGTATCCGCGCCAGGGGCTTTCGCCCCCACAACTCGGCGAGGCCTTTGCGCGCCAGTCGGCCCACCAGGTCGTGCAGCGCCAGATCGATGCCGGCTTTGGCGATGGGCATTCCCGTGGAGTAGGACGCCGCGATCGCCTTGTTCATGGCACCATGCGCACCCGCCAGGTCCGTCGGGTTTCTGCCGATCACGGCGGGCGCCAGGTAGCCGCGGAGCGTGGATTCGACCGATTCCGGCGTCTCGTAACTCCACGTGGGGATGGGCACGCTCTGGCCCCATCCCACGGTGCCGTCCTCGCAAGTCGCTTTTACGAAGACCGCCGGGCGCTCCGGTTTCGGCAGGAATTTGAAATACGCCGTCACCGGATAACGTACCGGGAACACCTCGATGGTTCGGATGGGCGGCGCGTCGCGCGCCGGAAGCGATGCGGCCGCCAGCGCGCCCAGAAAGCCGCGGCGCGTCATACCAGCTCGAGCTTCTCGCGATCGAAAGCCACCCTCCGGCCGGTCTCGAGGGAAACGGCGGCCATACATCCGGCCACCGCGTGCTGAAAACCGTTATCCACACTGGCCCGCGGCGTCTGGCGACTGCGCACGCAGCGCAGAAAATTGGCCATGTGCGATTCCACAGGCACTTTCTCGATGGGCATTTCGGCGGTCAGCCGGCGCGGGTCGCGGCTGCCTTCTCCCGAGACTTTCAGATTGTCGATATCGAGAGTCCCGCGCGTGCCGTACCACAGGTTACGATTGCCGGCGGCATTCGTCAGGCTCATCGAAAACGTCACCAGGCATTCGTTGTATTCCACCATCGCCTGAAACACGTCGGAGGTCTCCCTGCCATCCTTCCACAGGTACACACCGCCCATAGCCATGGCGTGCTTGGGATACGGATCGCTGAGGAACCAGGGAGCCAGATCGATGAGATGACACATCCACAGCCCCGCGATGCCGTTGGTGGTCTCGCGGAAAAGTTGCCATTCGCGCAGTTTCCGAGGGTTGAACGGCCCTTTAATTCGGCCTCCGAACTGGAAGGAGTCCCAATCCACATCCGCGGACGTGACGTTATCGTAGTCGCGTCGCCACCGCTGCTCCTGAAAGTGAACCCCCATTTCGACGCGCGTGACTTTCCCGATCACCCCGTCGTGGATCACCTTGGCGGCGCCGATGATGCCCGGGTCGCTGCGTCTCTGCGTGCCCACCTGCACCACTTGCCGGGTCCGCTTCACCGCCTGCCAGGCCATCTTCGCGTCGGCGAAATTGACGGCGAACGGCTTCTCGACGTAGACGTCCTTGCCGGCGGCGACCGCATCGGCAAGGATGCGCGGATGCGTCATATCGGGCGTGGCGATGAGCACCGCGTCCACGTCTTTCATGGCCAGCAGTTCCTGGTACCGGCTGGTCTGCTTCGGCGCCGCGCCGAAGGCCTTCTCGACGGCGGCGGATTTCAGCTCGCGGTTGACCCGCCACACATCGCAGATGGCCACGATCGCGGCGTTCTCTCCCGACTTGACAAGCTCACTGAGATGATCGCGCGAGCGCCCGCCGCAGCCGATCTGGCCCAGGCGTATGCGGTCGCTGGGCGCACCCTGCCACGCCCTGGCGAGTGGTGCGGCTGCCGCAGCCGCCAGAAATGTTCGACGACTTCCCGAGATGCCCATAGCTCTCCAGTTTACGTTTTGTTGAACCCCAGAACAATACTCGTCCGAACACCATGGCCCCCCAGGCTCTTCTCTGCCCGGAGACTGGTCTCGCCTTCCCAGCCATATTGTTCTTCCCCAAAACTATCCCACCTCGGGGCACACCACCGGGTACACTGTTACTGAACCGTAACCGCCCGAAAGAAAATGCGCCCCGACCAATGGCAGTGCTTCAAGAGTGCAGCCCGGCAGGTGCCCGGCGCCGCGACCCCCGTCGCCTTGATTGTCGACAGCCCCTGGATCCCCGGGTATCTCGGCGCCAGCCATCTCGACTATTTTCTGAACCCCGAACTCTGGTTTCAGGCGAACCTCCGGATCGCGCGCGAGTTTCCCGAGGTCATCCTGTTCCCCTCGTGGTGGGTGGAGTACGGCATGGCTATCGAGCCGTCGGCGTTCGGCAGCCGGGTTCATTTCTGGAGCGACCGTACGCCGGACGCGGCGCCCATTCTCCGCCGCATCGAAGACGTGGATGGCCTCCAGCCAGCCAACCCGCTGTGCGATGGCCTCATGCCGTTCGCCCTGCACCTGTACCGCTTGCACCGGCCGCGCATTCTGGATGCCGGTCACACCATTCCGGTGGTCGCCGCGCGCGGTCCGCTCTGTCTGGCCGCCTTTCTGCGCGGCATCTCCGATTTTATGATCGATATCGTGGAAAGTCCCGTACTCGCGCACCAACTGTTGGCCCTCGCCACGAAGTCGATCATCGATTGGCTGATGGCACAGGCCGAGGCGGCCGGCGATACGGTCGAAGGGATCCTGGTGCTCGACGATATTGTCGGGTTCCTGTCGACCGTCGCGTACCGCCAGTTCGCGCATCCGTACCTCAAACGGATCTGTGACGCTTTCCCGGCTGGATGGGTCAAGGTCTACCACAACGACGCCAACATCCGGCCGTCCCTGGCCGATCTGCCGGACACCGGTTTCGACGTCCTCAACTGGGGCTACAAAGTGGACGTGACGGAGGCTCGCGAAAAGACCCGCGGGCGGATGTGCCTGATGGGCAACGTGGCGCCCCTCGATATCGGCGTGCGCGGCACGCCCGAAACCGTCCGAAGCGCGGCCCGCGACGTGCTAGCCAAAGCCGGCGGCAAGGGACTGATTCTCTCCGTCGGCGGCGGCGTCAGCCCCGGGATGCCGCGCGAGAATATAGCCGCCCTGGTGGAGGCGCTGGCCGGCCCGGCGGTCTGAAACCCGATTGCAACGAGCCGTTGGAAAGCTATCATCGGAACTGGAATGACACCCACGCGCTCTCTGCTCCTCCTGGCCTCGTTCGCGGCGGCGGCCTTCGGCCAGGACTACAAAGACTCACGCCTGCCCGCTGAAAAACGCTCTGCGGACCTGGTCTCGCGGATGACCCTCGAGGAGAAGGTCCTGCAAATGCAGAACAGTGCTCCCGCCATCGAGCGGCTCGGCATTCCCGCCTACGACTGGTGGAACGAAGCCCTCCATGGTGTGGCGCGCGCCGGCGAGGCGACGGTGTTCCCGCAGGCCATCGGGCTGGCCGCCACCTGGGACACGGCGCTCATGCACCGCGTCGCCGATGTCATCTCCACCGAAGCGCGGGCCAAGTACAACGAAGCCATCCGCAACAACAACCATGCGCGTTATCACGGGCTCACCTTCTGGTCGCCCAACATCAACATCTTCCGCGACCCGCGCTGGGGCCGGGGGCAGGAGACCTATGGCGAAGACCCGTTCCTCACTGGACGCATGGCCGTGGCGTTCATCACCGGCCTTCAAGGCAGTGACCCGCACTACTACAAAGTGATCGCCACCGCCAAACACTATGCGGTGCATAGCGGGCCGGAACCGACGCGCCACCAGTTCGACGCGCGCCCGAGCGAGCGCGATCTGAACGAGACCTACCTGCCGGCATTCCATGCCAGCATCGTGGAGGGCAATGCCGATTCGGTGATGTGCGCTTATAACAGTGTCGATGGCGTTCCAGCCTGCGCTTCCACCGACCTGCTGCAAAAGCGCCTGCGCGGCGACTGGGGCTTTCAGGGATACGTGGTGAGCGACTGCGGAGCCATCGCCGATATCTACCGCTTCCACAAGTACAAGGCCACGGCGGCGGAAGCTTCGGCGGTGGCCGTGAAGGCCGGCACCGATCTCACGTGCGGCAGCGAGTACCGCTCCCTGGTGGAGGCGGTGAAGAAGGGACTGATCACCGAAGCCGAAATCAACCGCTCGCTCGAGCGGCTCTTCGTCGCTCGTTTCAAGCTGGGCATGTTCGACCCGCCGGAACGTGTGCCGTTCTCGAAGATCCCATATTCGGTGAACGATTCGGCGGAGCACCGGAAAATGGCGCTCGAAGCGGCGCGGAAATCGATCGTGCTGTTGAAGAACGACAACCACGCGCTGCCGCTTAAGGCGGAGAGCATCGCTGTAATCGGCCCTTCGGCGGACGATCCTGAAGCACTGTTGGGCAACTACAACGGCTTCTCCTCCAAACAGGTCACTCCGCTCGAAGGCATCGTGAAGCAGTTTGTCGGCAAGCAGGTCCGCTACGCGCTGGGCAGCACCTACACCAGCGAATCGCCGGCGCTCGTTCCGCCGGGCGTGCTGGCGCCGCCCGATGGCAACGGACGCGGCCTCCTCGCCGAGTATTTCGATAATCCGCAGTTTCAGGGACAGCCGAAGCTTTCGCGCGTGGAACCGCGGCCGAACCGGCCCGTGACTGCAATGGATCCCCAACGCGGCCTGTTCGTGCGCTGGACCGGAACCTTGTGCCCGTCCGTGAGCGGTGCATACGTGTTCCGGTCGCGCGGGATGCACGTGTACCTCGATGACCGCGAACAATCCGACGCCTCGCTCGAAGCCGGGCGTAGTTACAAGCTGCGGCTGGAGGGCGGCAGCCAGTTTGCGTGGATTCCGCCTGCGGCGCCGTTGCTTGCAGAGGCGGTGGAAGTGGTGAAATCGTGCGGCGCCGCGGTGGTCTTCGTCGGTTTGAACCCGCAACTCGAGGGCGAAGAGATGCGGGTGAACGTGCCGGGATTTGCCGGCGGCGACCGCACCGATCTCAAGCTGCCCGAGCCCCAGGAGAACCTCGTCGAAGCCGCGGTTGGCACCGGCAAGCCGGTGGTGGTGGTGCTGACCAGCGGCAGCGCCGTGGCCATTAACTATCCCGCCGAACGCGCCGCCGCCGTGCTGGCACTGTGGTACGGCGGCGAAGAAGCGGGCACCGCGATTGCCGAGACCCTGGCCGGCGCGAATAATCCCGCCGGGCGTCTCCCGGTCACCTTCTATCGCAGCGTAGAACAGTTGCCGCCCTTCGACGATTACTCCATGAAAGGCCGAACCTACCGCTATTTTACGGGAGAGGCGCTCTTCCCCTTCGGCTTCGGGCTGAGCTACTCCACCTTCGATTATTCGGGCCTCCGCGCGATGCGTACCGCAGGTAGGGCGACCGTATCGGTGCGCGTGAAGAACACTTCGGCGCGGGACGGCGACGAGGTGGTCCAACTGTACCTGGCCGGCGGCGGCGCCGACGGCGATCCGATCCGTGACCTGCGCGGCTTCGAGCGCGTCCACCTGCGCGCCGGTGAGAGCCGCGAGGTCCGGTTCTCCCTCGCCGCTCCCAAGGGCAAGGTGAAGATTTCGGTGGGCGGCGGACAACCAACAGGGAAGGTCCCGCGGCTCGAGGCGACACTCTAATCGCCGGTTACACTGGACTAGGATGGCCCGCCCCACGGATACTTCGCCGCCGAAGGAGCGCGACCCGTTGTGCTACGCGCTGCTGGCGGCCCTGTTTCTCATCGGCACTCTGGTGAGGGTGGCCAGCGTTGACGTGGCCGTGCGCAGCCCCGACGAACGGATTTACACCGCCCAGGCGCACGCTGCGCTGGTCGAAGGCGTCACCGGCACCCGGCGCGTGGTGGCCGCCTTCCAGAAGAACCCGCAGCTTTGGCTCTATCCGCCGCCCACCCGCATCGGCTACTCCTGGCTGCTCGCGGCGGCCATGACGGCTACCGGCGCGCCGGACGAAACCGCCGGGAGCTGGCTATCGTGCCTGGCGAGCATCCTCACGCTGCTGGTGACCATCCGGCTGGGCCTGCGCTTCGTGGGAAAATGGGCCACCGTCGCGGGCACTTTGTTCCTCGCCGTGTTTCCGCCGGAACTGGTGATCGCGCGGCGGTGCTGGGGCGACGCGCCAGTCGAGTTGGCCGCCGTGTCCATGATGTATCTCGCCTGTGAGATCTGGGCGGGAGCGAAGCGCTGGTATCCCTACGTGCTCTTGCCGGTCGTCGGCAGCGCGGCCGTGCTGATCAAAGAGACCACCGTGCTGGTCTACGCCGCGTGCCTGCTGGCCGCTCTTTGGGCGACTTTCCGGCGGACGCGCGACCTGCGGCTCGCGGGGCTGCTGGCGGGAGCGGCGTTGGCTGGCGCCGCGCTGGCGTCGGCCCTGTTCGCGTTCGCCACGGGCAGCCTGAGCCTGACAGTCGGCCTCATCCTCGATCAGGCGCGCCACAATAGCACCAACGCCTATGCGCTAGAGTACGCCTCGGGCCCCGGCTACCTGCTGCTGGTGGCGTTTGCCAAGCTGAGTCCCCTCACCACGGCGCTGGCATTGTGGGGAGCGGCGGTCGCCGTCGTCCGGCGCGACCGGGCGGTCCTGCTGGCCTGGTTGACGATCGGGAACATCGCCATCTACATGCTCATTCCGCACTGGCTCAACCTGCGATACGCCAGCGCTTCCTTCGCGCCGCTGTGCCTGTTGGCAGGAGCGGGTCTGGTCGAACTCCTGATGCTGGTGAAAGAGGACAAAGTCCGGTGGGCCGCGGTAGGCGCAGCAACCGTCGCCATGCTCTTCGCAGTGGGCGACTATCATCGCTTCCAGGCCGCCTGGGGCCGCCCCGAAGCCCAGGACCTGACCGTCAAAATGGTGTTCGACGTAATGCGCCAATAGCCATATGGGGCTGATTGGGGAAGCCCGGCTATACACCCATAACGATATGCAGGGCGGAAAACGTCAGCCAGGCGATGATTGCTGCTGCGGGGATGGTCAAAACCCAGGCCCAGACGATGTTGGTCGCAATACCCCAACGCACGGCTTTCACCCGCTGGATGCTGCCTACTCCCGTAATCGCGCCTGCAATCGCGTGGGTCGTCGAAACCGGGAGTCCCCAGTGGGTCGCGGTCAGGACCGCAATGGCAGCGCCCGTTTCGGCGCAGAAACCGCTGCGCGGTTTGAGGCGCGTCAGGCGGCCGCCCATCGTGTGCACGATCCGCCAGCCGCCGCTCAATGTTCCCAGCGCAATCGCGGAATAGGCCGCAAACAGCACCCACGTCGGAATCTCGAAAACGGTGATGTAATGCGACGCGTACAGCACGCCGGTAATCATGCCTGCCGTCTTTTGCGCGTCGTTCGAACCATGGGAAAGGCTGAAGGCCGCCGCCGAGAGAAGCTGGAGCTTGCGGAAATATAAATCCATGCGCGAGGGGCTGGAACGCCGGAAGAGCCAGTAGACCAGCACCATCAGGGCATAGGCGGACACCATCCCGATCATCGGCGCCACGAAGATGAGGAGCAGCGTCATGGGCCACTCGCCGGTGGGGCCGAAGTTGAGCGCCTCCAGGCTGTGCCTGAAACCGCGCACCAGCCCGATGCGGGCCATGGCGGCGCCGGCGAACCCGCCGATCAACGCGTGGGTGGAACTGGTCGGGAGCTTCAGCCACCAGGTGATCAGGTCCCACGCAATCGCCCCCAGCAGCCCAGCCATGAGGACGTGGTTGGTCACGATCTCGATATTGACGAAGCCCTTGCCGAACGTTTTCGCCACGGCGGTGCCGAAGATGAAGGCCGCCGCGAAGTTGAAAAACGCGGCCCACAAGACGGCCTGAAAGGGCGTTAGCACCTTGGTGGCCACGACCGTGGCAATGGAGTTGGCCGCATCGTGGAACCCGTTGATGTAATCGAACGCGAGTGCAATCGCGATGATCACCACGGCCAACGTGAAGGTCGACATCGCCTAGCTGTTCTTGACTACCACGTTTTGTAGAACGTCGGCCACATCCTCGCAGCAATCGATGGTGGCCTCGAAAAACTCGTACACCTCTTTGAGCTTGATTAGCCGGATCGGATCCTTCTCCTGATCGAACAGGTCGGCGACCGCGCTGCGGCCGATGCGATCGGCCTCATTCTCCAGGCGGTTGATCTCGATGCAGTGGTCCATGATGGGCCCGTTCTGCTCGAGGGCGCCGAACGCGCTGTGCAGTTGTTTGGCGCAGCCCGCCACGAGTTCGGCCAGGGTCACCATGGTCGCGGGGACCGGGTCGATGTGATACGAGACCAGCCGGTGCGACGTATCCTCAATGCCGTCCAGGACGTTATCGAGGGCCGCCGAGATGCTGTGGATGTCCTCGGGATCGATGGGTGTTATGAAGGTCTGGTTGAGGCGGGTGAAGACGTCATGAATCACTTCGTCACCCTTATGTTCCAGCACGCTGATCTCCGTGGCCGCGCCCGCCAGCCTGGCTTTCCCTTGCAGCACCCCGTCCAGGAGTAGCCGGGAAGCCTCCGAGATGATCTGCACCTGCTTCAGAAACAGGTGGTAAAACTTCTCCTCGCGTGGCAGCAGTCTCATAGAGCAGGCTGTGAAAGAGAGAATCTAATCTTAATCGGTATCGAAGCCGACGGTCAAACACATCGGGTTACAGTTCCGTGAATAAAGGAAAGAGCGGCTTTGCCTCGGCTCGTTCCGTGTCCAGAAAGCGAGGATCGAGCAGGCGTCCGGTGTCGACGTTCCCCATCGCCGAGAGAATATTTTCCTTGAGATGCGGATACTCCCCTTCGAGTTGCGCGAACAGGTCGCGAAGGGCTCGCCGCACCGTCCCGGTCTTCTGCGAGCAGCCGCAGGGAACGATGGGGATCCCGCGGGCCGCCGCGTACGCCCGGGTGATTTCCTCGCTGACAAACACCAGAGGACGGACGAGCCGGTACTCGCGATCCCGCGAATGGGTGACCGCTGGCAGGGCGCTGAGCTTGCCGGTGAAGAGGGTATTGCGCAGCAGCGCCTCGCAGAAATCGTCGGCGGTGTGGCCGAAGGCGATCACGTTGGCCCCGAGTCCGTGGACCACCTCGTAGACGGCGCGACGGCGATAGCGGCTGCACAGGTCGCAACCATGCTCGGGCTGGTCTTCGATCAGCCGAAGCGAGGGGGCGTCGCGGTAGTAGGTCCAGTCCACGCCCCGCTGTTCCAGATACTCGCCCAGCGGTTCGATCGGCCGCAGGAATTTTCCCTGCTCGACGGTGAACGCGCACACCGAGAAATCGACTGGCGCGCGCTTCTGGAGCAGGAGCAGGACTTCGAGCAGGGTGGCGGAGTCCTTTCCGCCCGAAAGCGCCACCGCCACGCGGTCGCCGTCGCGTATCATGCGGAAACGGTGTATGGCTTCCCCCACCTTGTGCAGCAGGCTTTTTTCGAGATCCACTCATTTGATTATAAGGGTGGTGGCCCGCGGTTACGCTTCCAGGCCCATCTGGGTGAGGCGGTAGCGCAGCGCGTTGCGGGTGAGCCCCAGCAGGCGGGCGGCCTGGCTCTTATTGCCGTCGGCGCGGCGCAGGGCTTCGCGGATAATCTCCTGCTCGTACTGGTCGAGGGTCAAACCCTCGGGCAGAAAGTGGCTCTCGTTTTGCGGCCGCGGACGCGGCGACGCCTCCAGCTTGATATCGGCCGCGTCCAGTTCCGTGCCGGAGCACATCACCAGGCTGCGCTCGATTACGTTTTCCAGCTCGCGCACGTTTCCGGGCCAGTGGTACGCCATGAGCTGCGCCATCCCGGCATCGGTGATGGTCTCCACCAGGCAGCCGGTCTCGGGCGCGAGCTTACGCACGAAATGGTTGGCCAGAAACGGAATGTCCTGCTTGCGCTCGCGCAGCGGCGGAATGTTGATGGGCACCACGTTGAGGCGGTAGTAGAGGTCCTCGCGAAAGGTTCCCTGCTCGAGCGCTGCCCGCAGATCCTGGTTGGTGGCGGCCACCACGCGCACGTCGATATGGCGGGTCACGTTGCTGCCCAACCGCTCGAATTCGCGCTCCTGAAGCACGCGCAGGAGCTTCACTTGAATGGCCGCGGGCACGTCGCCGATCTCGTCCAGGAACACCGTGCCTGTGTCGGCCTGCTCGAACTTGCCTGGCTTGGTCGTTTGGGCGCCCGTGAACGCGCCCTTTTCGTAGCCGAACAGTTCGCTCTCCATGAGGTTTTCGGGAATGGCCGTGCAGTTGATCTTCACCAGCGGGCGGTCGCGCCGCGGGGAGTGAAAATGGATGGCGCGGGCGATGAGGTCCTTGCCCACGCCGCTCTCGCCGGCCAGCAGCACGGTGGCGCGGGTGGGCCCCACGCGCTCGATAGTGGCGAAGATCTCCTGCATGCCTTCGCTGCGGCCGATGATGTTGTCGAACTCGTACCGCCGGCCGAGCTCCCGCTTGAGCATGCGGTTCTCGTCGCGCAGCTCGCGCATCTCCAGCGCCTTGGCGAGGACCTGCATCAAATGGTCGAGCGAGAACGGCTTCAACAGGAAATCGGTGGCGCCGGCCTTCATCGCCTGGACGGCTGTTTCCACGCTGCCGAAAGCCGTCATCATCACTACCGGCACCACCGAGTTCTGCCGGCGGATGACGGCCAGGAACTGGAGCCCGTCCATGCGCGGCAGCTTGAGATCGGTCAGCACCAGGTCGGCACGGTCGATGACTTTAAGGGCGTCTTCGGCCGTGGCGGACTTGTCCACGTCGAAGCCGGCGGAAGTCAGTTGCAGCTCGATGACGCGCCGGAGCTTGTCTTCGTCTTCGACCACCAGGATTCGTTTTTTCATTCCGGGGCTGGGGGCGCCGGGCGCTCCATGGGCAGCAGCACTCGGAACACGCTGCCCTTCCCGGGTTCGCTCTCCACCGTTATCTTACCGCCGTGTTCGTCCACGATCTTGGCGACGATGGCGAGTCCCAAACCTACCCCCTCGGGTTTGGTCGTGAAAAAGGGGTTGAAGATGGTTTCCAGGTGTTTGGGTTCGACGCCCGAACCGCGGTCGATCACCGCGATTTCGGCCGTGGCCAGCGCCGCCCGGGTTTTCACCGTCACCGTACCGCCCGGTGCGGTAGCCTGCACGGCGTTCAACACCAGATTGTAGAATACCCGTTCCATCAGCTCGGCATCGAACGGGAACGGCGGAATCTCCACGGCGTAGTTGGTGTAGATCGCGATCTCCGGGGCCTCACGCTTCACCAGCCCGATCGCCCGGTCCAGAACCTGGGCCAGGTCGGTGTTCTCCAGGCGGAGTTCCACCGGGCGGGCAAATTGCAGGAAACGCGTGATCAGCGAGTTGGCACGGTCCACTTCGGAGGCGATGAACCCGGCCATTTCGCGGGCCACTTCATTTTCCACCGCGACGGTGCGGGCCAGCAGCTCCGACGAAGTGCGAATCGTACCGAGCGGATTGCGCAGTTCGTGGGCCAGCCCGGCGGAGAGCTGTCCCAGCGCAGCCAGGCGGTCCGAGCGGCGGATGGCTTCTTCCGCCTCGCGAATGTGCAGATTGGCTTCGGCAAGCTGCTCGGCGGTCTGGCGGTACTGTCTGGAGCGCTGCCGCAACTCTTCGGCCAGGGTGTTGGCGAGCACCCCCGCCATGCCCAGGAAGATGGCGCGCAGGCCATAATCAGCGATGTCCCAGTCCGGCAGGAATCCGAAGAAAACGAACGAAACATAGGCGCCCGCGGCGACTATCGAAAACAGCAGCGTGGCCACCAGCCCCAGCGTGGTCGCGGCGGACATGACCGGCAGGAGCATCACCAGCCAGTAGCGGCTGGTGATGGCGCCGGTGTAGCCGATGAACAGGTACGCCAGCGCCAGCTTCAGAATGATCCAGAAGACCCTTCCCCGGGTCGAGCCGAGGCCGGGGAGGCGCGGCTCGAGCAACTGCACCACCGCCAGCGCGGCCAGCGGTCCGATATCGTATATGTCCCGGTGCGGAGTGGTATACGCCAGTGCCGCGAACAGCAGAATCCACACCGGATCCTGCGGCCGCACGTGTCGCACCCAAAGCAGCCAACGAGGAATGGGCACTCCTTATATCCCAGTCGGGATTATGCCACATCAGTGGCGCATCCCGGCCGGGATATCAGGCCGAGCCGCGGAAAGCCGCCTCCCTGATTTTTTTGCCCGTCTGCGTTAGGCCTGGAAAACGTAGCGCAGAACGAGCCACAAAGCGCCCGGAAGGCGTCGGCTCCCCTCCAGTGTGCCACACCTCCGAGCGTTTTTTCCCTTAAAAATTAGGTCAATTTTGCGCGAAAGCGCGAGGAGGCTTGTTCGATGTCTGAGCGGCAACAAGACGCCTTCGAGTTCTGGATCGAGACGATGGAGACCGACCCGGCAGCATACGACGAGGTGGTCGAGATGGTAGAGGGAACGGAGGCGTACGAGCGTAACCTCGCGGCGTGGCGTGAGGAATTCCCCCGCGAAGCCGCCGAGTTGGACGCCTTGCAGGCGAGGGTTCGAGTGCTGCTGATGCCCGCGTTGGCCGCGGCGATGGTGGACGAGCTGGAAGAGGAGCTGGAAGAGGAGCTGGAAGAGGAGCTGGAAGAGGACGCGCTATGACCGCCGCCAGCACCCGCAGGAAATGGAAGCTGTCCGGAAACGCCAAATCGTTTCACGGCGCCCACGATCACGCGCGCTACGCGATGGTGTTCCTCGCGTTCCTCGACCGCGCGATGTGTGACCCGGTTTTGCCGCCGGTCGCGCGGGCGATCTGCGCCGGCTTTCGGTTCGCGTGGGGACACCTGTCCGACCATGCTGTGGATAACTGGCCGAAGGTGGACGCCGAGGACCCGGAGCCTCGGACGTTAACCCAGAGGGCCGTCGCCGAGAAGATCGGGATGCCCGAATCGACCCTCTCGGAGGCCGCGAGCCTCCTGCGGCGGGAAAACTACTGGCACCCCACCGGGGAAACGGTTTATCCTGATGACCAGAGCACCGGCCGCCTCTTCGCGTCCTCCCGCGCTCGCCACCGCACGTCACCCCTCGAAAATAAAGGAGGGGGGTCAAAATCTGCCCCCCCGAAAAAATCCGCTATTTCTTCGCCTCGCGGTCGCGTGCTCGAAGCCGAGTGGCGCGCCGCCCATCCAGAGCTAACTGCCGAATAAACAAGGGTTTGCGAGGAAATCGAGCGCATCAGGCAGCGCTCGCGGGACGAGATCGCGCCTTTGCGCAGGCGAACCCGCGCCATTGACCATCAAGTTCTGCGATGGGTGGAGGCCCGGCTCCGTGCGGAGGAGGCTTCCGCGCAACCGGAATCGGCCCCCGTGAAGCAATCCGCTGGCGGGTCCGAATCGCGTGATTCGGCCCCGGCGACGAGCGGATTCGCGGAGCCCGAACCCGCGCCCGCGGGGGAGGTCGATTCGCGCCCTGACGCGTACCGATTCGCGACCCCCCTGGAACCGGTTCAGCCCCTCCGAAGCGAAGTTCGGGAGGGCCGAAGCGAAAACGAGGTTAAGCCCATTCCTGCCAACGCCGCCGAGCCCGCCCTTTTAAGCTTTGAAGCTTTAAAGAAGGAGGAGGCAGCAGTCAGTCAGTCAGTACCCAAGACTGACCGACTGACCGAGATCCGGAACGCGGTTCCGGAATGGCTGACGAAGGGCCTGGGGGAGCTTCCAACCCCTTCCCTGTTGATGGCCGTATCGAAAGCGCTCGGCGACACGCCCATCGAGCGCTTCGCGGCGCGGATCGAGATCCGACGCGAGGCGTTTACCTCGCTCGGGCTGTTGGAGCGCGTGGCGAAAGACGTGGCCGGCGTGTGGCGGGAGGAACGAGTCCGCACGGCTGCACGCGAGGCCGAGCAGGAGCGGCGGATCCGCGCCCAGACCGCAGCGGCAGAGGTCGAGTTGCGCGAACGCGAGCGTTTCGAGCGCATGGCTCGGGCTAACTGGCAAGACATGGACGAGGGGGAGCGGCGCGAGTGGCGCGACCGGGCCCGCGCGAACCTCAAAAAATTGCCGCTCTGGAACCGGATCGGCGAGGAGGAGCGCAACCGCCAGATTGAAGAGGTCGCGGTGCAGCTTCTCGAGAAGGAATTGCGGGGGGGGCATGGGTAGACTGCGACCCGAATTCTTCCGGCAGCGCGAGTTCTGCTCGGGCATGACCGAGGGGCAGCGGCGCGAGTGGATGGAGCAGGACGCCTTGCGGGAGCTGCGGCGTGAACTCGGAGGCGAGTGATGCGCCTGCGCCGCGAGTTTTGCCGGCGGCGCGTGTGCTGCGCCCGCTGCGGCGCCGAGAGGCACGTCTGGAACCCCATGCGGCTGGTTGACAACCGCTACTACTGCCTCGATGTGGATGGCTGCGACGGCCGCTACCAGGCATACCTCGCATGGCGCAAGATCCTTGCGGAACGGCTGCGCAGCCGGCCGAACTGACCCCCTCGACACCCTGCCAAATCGTGCCATTTCGGACGAAGATGTCCAGTTGGTACTATAGGATCCGGGTACCCTTTGCCGCCGCCATTCCCGCCGCCGTTCGTCGTCACACCGAGCGCGCCCTCCACCATCCCCCCCCACGCCTGTGAGCGCAACGTCTGCCGTGTCGAACTGTTACTCGTCGCCGCGCTGGTCGCGTCGGGCCTCGATGAACTGCAAGCCGTTTGCCCGTGGATCCGGCACCTCCCGGCGATCGCCTTCGCCGCGGCGCTCGGCGCCTGGTGGATCCGCGAGCGCGTGACGCGCTAAGCGAGCACGCGGTATACGGCGCCGCAGCCCTGACAAGTGATCTCGCGAGCGTCGGGCAGGGTCGCAATGTCGCCCGTCGCGACGGTGGCCACCACGGGCATCAGTTCGGGCTCGTCGGCTGGCGCCGGCACCCGGCACACGGGACATTTCGGGTAGGCGCTACTGGAGGGATTGTTGGGGCCGAAGCGCTGGAGGCCGAAGGCCTGCGTGCCGCCGGCCGCCAGGAGCGCGAGTAACGCGCGTCGCGTGCTCATGCCTGATCGACTCACGCCGCCGCGCCCCACGCGTAGTTGCAGGCGAGCGCGATCGTCTCGCCGGTCTCGCGCATGGGGAAGGGCCGTCCCCGGTGCGAGCGCGCCTTCGACCACGGGCGCCGGCCGGTCACGGTGAAGTACTCGTGCAGCGGGAAGATCTCCCGCTCCCACAGCGCGCGGCCGAGGCGCTGCTCGACCTGATACACCCAATGCCACCAGTCGCCGCGATTCAGGCCGAGCCGTGCCGAGGAGAGACGCCAATCCTCGCCCGCCTCGAAGTACGCGATGAACGCCTGCCGCTCGCGCGGCGTGAGCGTGTATTTGGCGCTGAGATCGAAGTCCGCGCAGTAGAGCCGATCCGCCTGGCGCAGGACTCCCGCGCCGATGTAGCGATCGAGGCACAGGCGAAAGATGCGGCGCAGTACGCACCCGCAGACGATCGATCGCGCCAGCGAGCGGCCCGCGCCGCCGCACCGCCGGCAGCGCTCCCAGGCGAGCACCTCAAGCCACCGCCGGCGCTCGTCGTCGTCGGCGATCGATTCAAACCCACACGCTGCTACGTTCATGCCCGCCTATCGGACGAGGAAAGGCTTCGGCTTCAGGCCGCCTGCCGCCGGAGCTCGCGTTCACGGCGCCGCGCCTCCCACGCCCAGCGCAAGCGCGTCCACCAGGTGGGCGCCAGGTCGCGGCGGAAGGAGAGCGAATAGACACGATAGAGCGCGTTGCCCTGCTCTTCGTCCTCGAGCTGCACGAAGCGCAGGCCCTCGGCGCCGTAGCGATTCGACACGCGGGCGATGACTCGCGCGGCGCTAAGCGGATCCACCGCGGAAACCTGAACGTACAAGAACGGGTGCGTGCTATGTGTCGCGAACCGCACCTTGCCGCCTTCGGGAATCGTCATTGGATCACCACCTTCAGCTCCATGCCCGCCTATCGGACGAGGAAAGGCTTCGGCTTCAGGCCGCTTG
>CAVSMH010000004.1:0-110610 GCA_963728965.1 Bryobacterales bacterium | reverse complement strand
GGGCGTGCAGTGGATAGGCGCAAAGCGGCCGGCTGCGTCCGGGAAACGCCGGGCCGGTTGCGGTCAGGCTATCGGGCGGGACATCCTGCTCCACCCAGTGGACGATGGCAGACAAGGCATCGAACGTGTCGAGCGCCGCCGGTCCCACTTTGCAGTGCCCCACCCCGGGGAGCCAGGAACAAGCGGCTCCAGTTGCGCACCTGTTGGAACCGCCGTTGTCCTTGGTCATACGTTTGTAGTAGTCGACCGTATCGAGCGCCGAGAAAGTCGGGTCGCTGAGCCCGTTCCAGAAGATCAGCTTGCCCCCGTGGCCGGAAAACGCGTCGAGGTTAGTCCAACTCCAAGTCTCCCCCGGGCGATGCCGGGAAGTGACATAACCTTTTCTACCCAACTGTCCACGTCCATGCCTATCTCGGAAAACGCCGGTTGCACAGGGGTCGTGCCGCCGTTCAACAGACCGGGCGTGAACCCAACCTGCGCCGCCTCCGGCTCGCCCAGTTGCTCCAATTCCCGTATCAAACGGAAACCCAGGGTGGACCTGACGTCCTTTCGAGTCTTTCTGGCCCTGCGAACGCCTTCTGCAGTGCCGTGGCCAGACCGATCCATAGGCAGCCATCCGCCTTTTCGCCTTTGCAGACCAGCGTCTTCGGATCAAACCGGCACGCCCTCGATGTTGAACACCATGCCGTCTTTGAGACCGTCCGAGGCGTCGCAGGCGCTCAACAAACCGTCGATAACGGCTTTCTTGTCGCTTTCGGGTAACGCGTCGCGCGTATTGGTCGGCCGCGTTGGTCTTTGTGCGCAATTTCGTTCAATGTGGCGGCAACCCACAGACCGCCAAGACTGGAGTTCGGGCGCATCGCGGGCGCACCCGCCACGATTCCGTCGAAATACGTCGGGTAGCGCTCTGCCATGAGCATCGCTTGGCGTCCCCCCTCCGAACATCCGGTGAAGTAGGAGCGGCTGGGGGCTTTGCCGTAATAATGCGCGATGATGTGTTTAGCGGCCTCTGCCACGCGGCCGATCGCCGCATAACTGAAATCGAGGGTTGCTTGCTGGTCCTGGAAGAAACTCGGGTCGAATTCTTGTCCCCGATGACCGGTATCGGTGCTGACCACGGCGAACCCGCGCGCAAGCCCCGGTTCCTCGCCCGCCGCGAACGGTCCCATCGGCGGCAGTACGGAACCATTAAAACCCCCGCCGCCCTCAAACAGAAAACGCCCGTTCCATGGCTCGGGCAATGCGAGTGCGAACCCGATTCCGTAACTGACTCCCGCAGCACCCGTTCGCCGCTCGATCATTCCGTCCAGGCGGCAGTAGGCCGGCAACCTCGCCGTTAATCCTCTGCTTCCGGGACCGGATGGAAGCGTGCCCGCTTGGATCAGTTGCGCATTGGTAACGGTCAAGGGGACGCCCGGCAGTTGCAAACGCATCATCGATTCACAACCCGCGGGTGAGGCAGCCGCCGGTCCTCCTTGAGCAGCCAGGTGCGAAACCGCAATTAGCATGGCGAAAAGCGACGCCCCGACATGGCTCATACGATGGGGCCGATCAAGCATCATAGCCCTGAGCTGACCGATCCCTGGTGCTGTCCACATATCTGAAATCCGACCGAGCGATCGTATTTTAGACATCGCGTCCTTCTTTCGGGGCTACCCCCTTCGGAGAGAGACGCAGCCCATGTTCGCGTATTCTACCTCACCGGGATTATCCACGTCTTTGTCTCCAAACTAGACATTGAGAGCCGCGACCGTCCCAAAAGCAACGATTACATAGAAAGACATGTTCCCGGCTGCCGGGTAACCGTGCGAATGGAGAATCCCCGGCTCTCACTGACTGATACACGCCGCCTTTGACAGGCATCAGGTCAGTACGCAATTGGCGCGTTGCGCGCGGCGCGAAATGAAGCTGATAAGAAGCTACGTCCACAGGTTGCGATCTGATCTGTACGTCAGTCGGCTTCTTGGCGACGAATCTGCCGCTGCTTCCGCGCCGCCTCCAACTTCCGGTCGCGCTCTGCGTGGATCTCCCGCTGCCGTCCCGCCAGCATGTCCTTCGGTGTGATGTAGCCGATAGCGCTGTTCAGGCGGACGTTGTTGTACAACTGAGGGATCAAACACTCATAAAACTGAGATACGGGAAGTCCACTATCGCTGGCATCCGTGGTATGGGCGCCAGGTCGTGGTGCGGGGCATCCGTCATCGAAGGGGCGGAGTCGCGCTGAACTGTAGGGCCGACGACGACGGCGCGTCTCCTGTTCAAGAGGTGCCGGAGTGGATGTTCGATTCTAGTGTCTGCAGCCGAGTGAAACAAGCAGGAGCCGCCGTAGTCGACTGTCGGGCGCTCCAGGCGCTAAAGATTTTGCTGGCATCGAGGTTCGGCATCGGACTGGAGGTGCAAACTCAGCATCATCCTGTAATTCGAGGAGGTGCTGATGCGAAAGAGAGCGAAGTCGAGAGGGATTCAGTTCCGGTTGTTCCAGCCGCCCCAGCGGAGTCCGGAAGTGCCCGGAGAAGTTCGTCAGAGGATCGTGAGACTGCTGGCGCAAATGCTGCGCCAGCACGTGGTCCGAGGGACCGGCGGTCATGTCCCGGAGGCGAGCAATGACTGAGAAGATCAAGCCGCAGCATCTGGAACGGAAGGCGATCCTCTACATCCGGCAGTCGTCCGCCTACCAAGTCACCCATAACTTGGAAAGCCAGAAGCTGCAATACGCAATGGAACAACGCCTGCGACAGTTGGGCTGGCGGGAGATCGAAATCGTCGATGAAGATCTGGGGCGCTCCGCCGCTGGCACAGTGGCGCGTGCTGGCTTCGAGCGCATGGTGGCCGAGGTCTGTCTGGGCAAGGTGGGCGCCGTCGCCGCGCGAGAAGTATCGCGCTTTGCGCGCAACAGCCGGGATTGGCAGCAACTGGTGGAAGTCTGTCGAGTGGTGGACACGGTTCTGATCGACCAGGAAACCGTTTATGCCCCAAGACAAAGCAATGATCGTCTGCTGCTCGGATTGAAGGGAAGTCTGAACGAATACGAACTCGACCTGCTGCGTCAGCGGTCTGTGGAAGCGCGACACGAGAAGGCACGCCGGGGCGAACTGGTGGTAGCCGCGCCCGTCGGCTATGTCAAGACCGAGGATCAACGTTTGGAGAAAAATCCCGATCGCCGCGTGCAGCAGGCCATTGCCTTGGTGTTTGCCAAGTTCCGTGAACTCGGGAGCGTGCGCCAAACGCTGCTGTGGTTCTTGGAGCAGGGACTCCAACTACCGGCCCACACCTCGCGTGGTGAGCTTATTTGGAAGCAACCGGCCTACCGCAGCCTGTATCAGATGATGACCAATCCGGCCTACGGTGGCGCTTACGCTTACGGCAAGACGGAACAGTTGTTGCGCTACGAGCATGGGGCGCCGCACCATAGCTCTCGCCGAAAGCCACGAAACCGCTGGCTAGCGTTGATCCCCAACATGCATGAAGGTTATCTGAGCTGGGACGAGTTCGAAGTTATCCAAGGAGCGATTCGAGAGAACTTCATAGGCGGGGAGCAACCCGGCGCCCCCAAGCATGGAGCTGCGTTGTTGGCCGGACTGTTGCGCTGCCGGCGGTGTGGTCGTAAGCTGACCGTGAGCTACACTGGCAACTGTCATGCCTTGCGATACACCTGCGATCGCGGTTGGCTGGACAATGGCCAGGAGCGCTGTATCGCGTTCGGTGGCATTCCGGTGGATGAAGCCATGAGCAAGGAAGTGCTCCAGGTGGTTCAGCCGTCCGCGGTGGAAGCCGCCGTGCTGGCGGGCCAAGAAGAAGCTCGTCAGCGAGATGACGTGTTGGAAGCGCTGCGGCGGGATCTGGAAGCGGCGCATTACGCAGCCCAGCGAGCGCGGCGGCAATACGATGCGACCGATCCCGAGAACCGCCTGGTTGCAGGTGAACTAGAGCGGCGCTGGAACCAAGCCCTCCAGCACGTGCGCGAAGTGGAGGTTCGCATCGAGCAACACGAGCGGGAAGCCGGGCAACAGCCGCGGGCAGAACCGCAGGAGTTTGAGGAGTTGGCCAGGCAACTAGAAACGGTGTGGAACGCCCCCCAAACCGACGCACGCTTGAAGAAACGGATTGTCCGAACACTCATTCACGAAGTCGTCGCCGATGTGGACAGCGCGGCCGGCGAAGTGATTCTGGTGATCCATTGGAAGGGGGGTGTGCATACGGAACTGCGTGTTCCGCGCCGACGCCGCGGCTACAACAATGGCCATACATCCCATGCCGCGGTAGAAGCTGTGGGGACTCAGGCGCGTATCTGTTCCGATGATCTGATCGCCGGGATGTTGAACCGCAATGGAGTGAAGACTGGGCGCGGCAATCGTTGGACGCGAGAACGAGTGACGTCATTGCGCAGCCACCAAAACATTCCCTGCTACAACCCGGAAAAACGCAAGGCCGAGGGTTGGATGAATCTTACCGAAGCAGCGGCATTCCTGGGCTTGAGCCCGAGGACCGTTCGTTTGGCCGTTGAGCGCGGCGAGATCTTTGCCGAACATCCGTTGCCGGATGGTCCGTGGATCTTTCGCCAAGCTGAGCTCGAAACAGAATCTGCTCGCGCTGTGATACAGCGCGTCGGGCAAGGCCATCGCGTACCCGCAATACCTGAGCGCCAACAGGGCGCTTTCGATTTTTCAAGCAGATAGCGAGGTGAGGCAGTATGGACCGTCGTTGTAATGGTCGACGTAGCCCTCCACCAGACGCCGCGCATCTTCCAGCGACAGTGGCGTTCCCGGCCGGATGCACTCTCCCTTGAGCGATTTATGCCAACGCTCGATTTTCCCGTTCGATTGAGGATAATAAGGCGACGTCCTGACGTGCGTCATGCCGGAGATCCGAATGAACTCCTTGAAGTCCTTGGCGATGAACTGAGGCCCGTTGTCGGAGATAATCCGTGGCTTTGCTTCCGGGTGCAGCTCCTTTGCCCGCTCCAAGATGATCTCGATGTCCGCCTCGGTCATCGACTCCCGCAGATCCCAGTTGACGATGTAGCGGCTGCAGCCGTCCAGAAAGCTGCACAGGTAATAGAATGTCCCGCTGATGTTGATGTATGACACGTCGATGTGCCAGTGTTGGTGCGCCACCAGTGGCTGCTCAAAGCCCGTGCCCTTCTTCGATGGCTTTCCATTCCACCTCGACAACAGTCCGGCTTGCCCCAGCACCCGCCAGACGCTAGTCGGACTCACCGCCACAATGTCGGCGTCCAGCATCATAAACGTCAGCCGCCGATAGCCCTCCAACGGGTTCTTCAGATGGAAGCCGATGATTGACTGCTTCTCCCAATCCTCCAACCAGAAATCGCGGGGAACCCAGCCGTTGTGCTCGTTCACCTTGCCGTAGCGTTCCAGCCAGTCGTAGAACTTGCTGGCTGCGATGTCGAGCCACCTGACGAACCGCCCGGCGCCGATCTCGGTCTTCTCCGACCAGCGCCGGACGAAATCCACAATCTGGTCCCGCGTATCATGCGGAACCCAGACCCCGGTCAGAGTTCCCCAAGCGTTTTTTTTAGCGCGACGTGCTCCGCCATGAGTTCGGCCAGGACCTCATCTTTGGTCTGGATCTTCTTCTCCAGGTAGTCGATCCGTTCCTGCTCGGTGGTATGGTTAGCCCGCGCTTTCGGCTGAAAGGCAGCCGCCCCGTTCTCGAAGAACTCCTTCTGCCATCGGTAGAAGACCGTGGGCTGGAGTCCGTGCTTGTCACATAACTCCGAGATTGGGACTTGCTCCAACAGATGACGCCGCAGGATGGCGACTTTTTCTTCCGGCGTGTAGTGCTTCCGTTGCTTCTTCATGCGTTCGCTCCAATTATCTTAATGGGGGAACGCGTTCTCCATTTCCAGCTGAACCGGAACAGATGGCGAAAGCCGGGAAGGTCGTGATTTCGCCTTCGGCGCTGTGGAAGAACGCTGGGCCGCCATACCGTGCCGCCTGGATACAGAGCGCCTTGTCGCGTATCGTTTACCGTTCCAGCTCCGGGTGTTTACCTTTGGCGGTGGGTGTCAGAATTACCGGCCCATTGAATTACCGGCCACATTATGGTTCAAAACGGCCATTTTATGGTTCAAGTCACAAAGAGAGTAGTCCACTGTTTCGCCGATTCGGCAGCGCAATTCGCGATCCCACGTTCGGGGATTACTGCCGTGCATGACCCGTCCGATGAAGCCGAGTTGTTGAGCCACGTTGCCTCGGTTCTTGCGAATGTCGTCTCTGGAGGTTTTGGCATACGGGTCCACGAATTCGTGGATATCGCCAGCTCTCGCAAAAATGTATGTGGCGTGCCCCAGTTGAGGGACCTCGGCGACGATCGCGCGCGGCAGTTGGAATATGTACTCATCGCGGAAGAGGTACACGTTGTGGCTCCGCTTCTTCAACTGTTGGTAAAAGTGCGGATCGTAGTCGGGCTTCCAACAGAATTGAGCGATATCGAAATCCGAGGGTATTCCAAGGCGGCGGCAGAGTTCCAATAGTTCGCCTTGCTCCAGCGGTTCCCGCTGAAGACGCATTCGAACGTGCTCTATGGCGTCATAGTACTCGCCAAAGCGCTGATGCGACCGGCGAGCCTCTGCAAGAGCCTTCTGGGCATCTGACGGCACCGTCAGACATAAGCGGCTGGGCAGAGCGGTCTCCCACCTGACGAGATGCCATTCGCCTTTCGTGTGGCGGTACTTGCCGGATTCAACAAATGTTGCCGTGACGCCAATCTTCGTCGCGACGAGGTGCTTCCATTGGTTCCATGTCGGATCCCAGCCGAGCGGAAGAAGCGAGGGATCGATATACACCTCTGCCTTCCGGCGGCTATCACGATACAGGGCACACCCATCGAGGTACTCAATACGGCGTAGCGGAGCGCGAAACTGGCGCTGCCGCTGGTCCGGCAGATAGGACAACAGGCGCCGGACGAAGAAGGTATTTCCATCCTCGGCAAGTTCGCCAGAGACAACGCATTGACCGAAACCGCCGTAAGGGAACAGGGCCGGAGCATTCTGGTCCGCCAAGAGGGCGTCGTAACAGGAGCGGAGATCGGGATGTGCTAAGAGATTGAACGCCCGTTCCGCGCCCCGCATCTCCGGCTTGGCGGCGGAATCGGATTCATGCTCAAGGCGACAAATCCTGTACGAAAGTCGTAAGTCGGCGGGCGTCGCCGTTGGCCGGGTGCGCAAGAGCTCGTAGAGTGTCGGCTGTGTTTTCCCGGGTGGCGTCGGGGTGAAGAAGTAGAAGTAGTCTCGTACGGCGCTGTTCGGCAGATGGAGTGCACGAACGCCAACGGCGCTTTCGAGCACTTCTGCGCGTACGAAATACTCATCTCGCTTGTCGGTTTTCGGGTGCGCCACATAGCCTACCCGGCCGAAGTAGAGTTGTCGGGCCTTCCGGCGAAGACCATTCTGCGTGGCCAGGTATTCACGGATTGGCGAACTGAACGCGCCGAGGCATACATCATCACCCGGGCGCAAATAACTGGCAGGTACCCTTGACACCAGGATGTCGTCACCGTCAGTGGTGCATCGGACTGACGGACCGTCCAGGAGGAGACTGCGAATGCGGAGTACCGGCCCAGCCTGGCGCGGGCCATCTGTGACCTGGGCGTTTGCTTCGGGCATAGACCCTCAATTGATCAGCCCGTTCCCGGCGACCAGAATGGGACCTTCAGTCAACGCTTCCCTCAAGGCTTCGCCGTCGGCAATCGCGATGTCCAGGTCGGGATCGGGAACGTAATCGATTTCCGGTTCCATGGGAGCATCCTCTGAGAGCACTTCGGCCAAGGATACCGGTACTTCCGCGAAAGCTGCGGCATCCTCGAGCGCGGCGGCGAGGTTGGAACCGTCGTCCGGCCGCATTGAATTATTCGGATCGGCGCCGCACGCGGGACAGACCGCCTGAGATTCATTGTCCGGATCAAATCTGAATCCGCATTCGGGGCATGACATCTCGGGCAAACTCCTCCTCATCGCTGCCTCAAGTCTAGACGCAGATTGATGATTGCGCCAAAAACCGGTGATCCGCCCTGGACACTGAGGCCGCCCATTTTTGGCAGGGACTGCTTGCAAGTAGTTGATGCGAAAAGGATAGCTGACAACTGGCGTTCCGTATTCCGCGGAGGCGCACGATCTCGATTTGGAAGGGAACCCCTGAGGCGAGCGGCCGTCGGGCGTGCCCTGGTCCCCGGGTGGGCGGCGTTCATGGGGCACCTTCGCGACGTGTTCGGCCGCATAGTCTGCTCGCACTTCCTTCGCGAGCCTCAATCAGGAGACAACTATGGAAAGTCGGAGTGTGTCCAAGTTCCGCAACGCAAAGCAGGTGGAACCGGGGCCGGATCAATTTGTGATGAAGCACATGCCACTTGTAAAGGCGATCGCCGCGGGAATCCGAAGGAACCTTCCGGCGCACGTGGACTTGGAGGACCTCGTCCAGGCTGGTGCCCTTGGTCTCCTTGACGCAGCCCGTAAGTACGACGCGGGGAAGAAGGTCCTGTTCGAAACCTACGCGAAATACCGAATCCGCGGCGCCATTCTGGACAGCCTGCGCGGTGCGGACTGGGCCTCACGCGGTCTCCGGAAGCGGCAAAAGGAAATGGAAGCCGTCACGCGGACGCTTGCCGCCGAACTTGGCCGGATGCCAACTGAGATCGAAGTTGCCGCGAGGATGGGGATCGATCTCAAGCGCGTCCGAAAGGTGCTGACTGCGGTGGACGCTATGGGCTTCCCGCACCAAAGGAGCGCGACAGAAGTAACCATTCGCAGTGAGGCAATGGCAGATCCGTGCCGCCAGCCAGACCGACTATGCGCAAGCGCGCATCTCCAGGAACTACTGGTCAGCGCGATGACCGAACTGCCGCATAGGTCGCGAACCATCATTGAGCTCTATTACCGTCAGGAAATGACCATGCGCGAAATCGGGAATCGCTTCGGAATCAATGAGAGCCGCGTTTCACAGATCCACAAGCGGTCCCTTGAATTGATCGCGGCCTCGCTGCGCTCGGTGGGCATTCAATCCAGCGCGGCGTTGTGAGTCAGCTGGCCGGCATGGCTGCAATTGATTGATTGAAGTGCAAAGGATAACGAACAATGGCTTGTCCCGACTGCGGGTCATCATGCGCGGAGTTCCGTATTGCCAGTTCCGTCGAAACGCACGGCCTGGATTGCGGACCGTATGAGAGGTTTGAGCAGGAGTACATCGTCTGCCGGGAATGTCGGGGCAGGTTCGATATCCGCGATTGGGAGAGCGCGCCGGAACTGCCAATCGAAGTTCCAGATCCATCCCTGGTGGACGAACGCTGGTCTCGATCAAATCGAAGCGCTCATCCCCAGGCGGAATGCTAGTTCACTTCATCAGCCCGATTCAAGGCACCGCAAAACTGCATTCGGCCTCAGCCTGAGCGGCCGAATCACCGAATTCAAAGGTCTCTGAACCGCGCTGCGAGCGCGGGGATCTCGCTGCCGGAACAAGCCAACTCATGTATGTTCTGTCAGTTGCGTAGAGGAAAGGAGCGCCACCGTGACAATGCAACTATCTCTCTTCAACCAACGGTGGCGGTTACGACGGGATAGTTACCGCCCGGCCGGCGAGCCGATCAATCCAAGACTCTATGAGGTCGCGGAACTCGTCGGAGATCGGGAGGCCAAGGCCTTCATCGTGACCCACCATTACTCGGGATCTTATCCGAACGCCCGATTCAGGTTTGGGCTCTTCACCGGCGGGGAATTGGTGGGCGTGACCGTTTTCAGTCACCCGTGCAATGACCGGGTCCTGACATCTGTGTTTCCGTGAGCGCATCGGACAGCGTGGAACTCGGACGGTTTGTCCTGCTGGATTCCGTGCCCGCAAACGGCGAAATCCTGGCGCGCGCATTCGAGTGCTTGCGCCGCAAAGGCTTGGCCGGCGTCGTGAGTTTCAGCGATCCTGTACCGCGGACCAAGATGGATGGCACGATCATTCATCGTGGTCATTTTGGAATCTGCTACCAGGCGACGTCGGCGACCTTCCTCGGGCGAACGGAGCCGTGCGGCTTCTTCCTGATGGCACAGTACTGAACAGCCGGGCCATTCAGAAAATCCGCGCTGGAGAACGGGGTTGGCAGTATGCATCCGCTCTGTTGGAGAAATTCGGGGCAACGTCACCTCCCGTTGAGGAGCGTACAGAGTGGCTGGCAAGTTGGCTCGCGCGCTTAACGCGCAGACTCCGCCACTCAGGGGATTACAAGTACGCGTGGGCCATTGATAGGGACGCGCGCCGGTTCCTGCCCGCTTCGCTACCTTACCCGAAACCTGGAGGTCTTCCCAATGGCCCACCCGTTCCCTCTCTTCGAATCAATCTGGACTCCAAACCGTGAAATTGCAGTGGCTCCTGAGGTCACGGAGGCATTGAGAAACAACGCGACGGTGGCGATTGGTGTATCAGGAGGCAAGGACTCCGCAGCTACCGCCTTCGCCACGATTGATTATCTCAACGGGATGGGATATCAGTGCCAACGCCTGCTCATCCACAGTGATCTGGGACGTGTGGAATGGCGCCAGTCACTCTCCGTATGCGAACGGCTGGCCACGAACCTGGGCCTCAACCTGATGGTTGTACGGCGCAATAGGGGCGATCTGCTGGATCGCTGGCATATTCGCTGGGAGAATAACGTCCTACGTTATGCCGGACTCAGTTGTGTGAAACTGATCATGCCCTGGTCGACGGCTTCGATGCGGTTCTGTACCTCCGAACTCAAGACCGCGGTGATCAGTCGGGCTCTGGTCGATCGTTTTCCGAATCAAATGATCCTGTCGGCGAGCGGGATCCGGCGGCAAGAAACCTCGAACCGGGCGAAAGCGCCCGTTGCGAAAGTGCAACCAAAACTCCGGAGCGTTACGCGTGGCACCTCCGGGCTGGATTGGTACCCGATACTGGACTGGACCGCGCAACAGGTATTCGAGTATCTGGAACGGAAACGGTTCGCTCTTCACGAAGCTTACGAGATCTACGGGTCGTCCCGTGTCTCGTGCTGTTTCTGCATCCTCAGTTCGCTAAGTGACATGGTTGCCGCGGCTCGATGTGAAGGTAACCATGAAGTGTATCGGGCCTTAGTACGGCTGGAAATACGCTCGACGTTCCCTTTCCAGCCCACACGCTGGCTGGGTGACGTGGCGCCGCATCTGTTGGATGCCGAGGACCGTTCAGCACTCGATCTCGCTAAGGAGCGGGCCAGACGACGCTGTGCGGCTGAGAGCCGTATACCGGAGCATCTGCTTTTCACCGAAGGTTGGCCACGCAGTGTGCCAGCTCAAGCGGAGGCACTGCTGCTGTGTGATGTCCGCCGGACCGTTGCGGACGCCGTGGGAATTGCAGTGGACTACACGGAACCCGAGCGTCTGATTCAGCGGTACAAGGAGCTGCTAACAGAAGCCGATCGATGCCAACACCGATACGGTAGGAGGTCCAGATGAACAGCATCGCTGTCAGACATATGTAAGGCCGGAACTACTGACCGAATTGAATTGTGGCAGCGAATGCGAGCGCCTCACCGAAGTCCAGGATCTCGGACAAAGAACTGGAATGGAGACGCTTGACGGTCCGGGCTGCTTCGAGCGGCAGACCGTCTAACCGTCGCATCCCTTCAACCGCTTGTCCCACACGATAACTGACCGCATGGGGAAAGAGAATATGCATGAGATTGAATCCACAGTTCTGTCGTATGGTATGGGCGTGGAGTCCACTGCGATTCTGCTCCGGTGGTGCCTTGACGAGGGTGCGAGGCCATGTTCACTTGATCGAATCCTCGTGATTACCGCGCAAGTTGGAGACGAGTACAAAGATACGGGAAGAGACGTGGAGGCCTATAGCCTCGGCATCCATTCGTGGATTCGGCGGGGCAGTTCCTGCAAGACGTCACGCCAATCGCCGACGTCGTCCCCGCGTAGCGCATCCTTGCGTGGCCGGCACCCAAGATGGACGGACGACGCCAGCCGCGCTTGTCCTTGAGCGGCGACGCGGTTCTCCAGTTCCGTGTCGATTGGCCAAGAACCGCTGATAATCCACCCGGCATCGATTACTGCTTTGAGGATGGCTTCCCAACTGGCAGTGGTCTTGCTTGCGAAGACTATAGTCCCAATCCCATCGGGGCGAAGAATCCGCCGCCCTTCACAGAAAGCTCTCGTCAGCTCCCGCTCATAGACAGCAATATCCTTTCGTGACTCACTCAGAGAATGAGGACGGTCGACGACAATTTCTTGAGATTTGGGCACTTCTGAGTCGAGGAACTAGCAGCCCGTGTCAGAAGTAGGCGTTTTCCAGGCAGCCAGCCCGAAGCAAATTACTTGATATATGCCTGAATCGGCTGGCAGCATGGCCCTCGCGCCGCCGCTTTGCATTGCAAAGCTCTCACTCCTTTGTTCTGGTGCTCGTGATGTCGCCCAGAGCCACGAAAAAATGCGCGCGAACAGCATAAACGGTTGCAAAGAAAGCCCCTGTAACCGCCGGGGCTTCCCCACTCCCATGGTCTGGCGCAGGATCAACGAGAGATTGAACGCGGCTCCGTGCACCAGTAGTCGCTTCAGAATGTTCTTCCGACCCCGCAGGTGCACCCGTCTCATTCCGCCGGTCTCGTATAGGTGTGCGAAGCTCCGCTCCGTCAGTTCGCTCCGCAACTTCTGGAGTCGCTTGTTGCGGTCGCCGCGCCCACGCCGCCGGTTTTCATAGGTCCGCTTCTGCTCTTCCTCCTTCCCCTCACCTTGCCAGTTTCGCCGCCCACGCTCCGGCTCGGGGATGTAGCATCGGACTTCCTGCTCATGTACTTTCTTCAGCACCGCGCCGCTGTGATAGCCCTTGTCCGCTACCACCTCTTCGACTCCATGTTCGTTGATCTCGCGGGCCACAGCTTGCGCTTCTTCCAGGGTCCGGTGGATCGTCGTCGTGTCTCCTTCATTGGCCGGCTGCAGCGTCATTGCCAGCAGCGCCCCACTGGTCAGATCCACTGCGTGCTCGGCCTTGTGCGCCAGGTGCGTCCGCCCTCCTTCATTTTGGTGATTCGGGCGTCGGGGTCACTGGGGCTCATCCACTCCTGATTCGATCCTTTCTTCTTTCGCTTGCGGTCCAGTCGTGCCAACTGTTCGCGCGTCGGGTTCTCGATCCCGGCGGCCTTGGCCAGTTCCTTCAGATAGTCGTTGTAGCTTTGTCCGTTGTCCCGCCGCACGATGCTTTTCAGCGCCGCATTGGCTTCCAGCGTAGTGGCATCAATCGATACGGTCCGTCCGCTGACCAGTCCCTCTTGATCGAGGATCTTCAGCACCCAGCGGAACACGGCCTTGTGCGTCTCCAGCCAATACAATCGCCGCGTGCGCGAAATCGTGGAATGATCCGGCGTGGCCTCATCCAGCGCGTAGCCCAGGAATTTCCGTAACGACAGAGAGTCGGCTGTCCGCCACGCGATTCCTCGCTCCGAATCGAGGCCCTCAAAAAAACCGATCAGTAGCGATCGGAAGTAGACCCCCGGCGCCATGCTGGGCCGACCGTATACGCTGTCTTTGTAAAACTTCCGGCACAGCCGCTCCACCTTGGCATCGAAATCGTGCCCGTCCAGAATCTGATTCAAGCGGTCGTAGAAGACATTGGCTGGTGTCTCGACCACATCGCTGGTTGCGATCCACAGATCCTGTTGCCGCTCCCGCTTCCGCCGCGTTCCCATTGCCATATCCAATAGACGCTCAAAACATTTACGAGGTCACATGTCTTTATTCGCCCGTCTCACTATTACCACAGGCTGCTAGTGTTGTGGTCGTATGCGCAGCGTGATTTTGGCGGCCGTTTCGTCATGCCCGTCGGAGTCCACGTCCGAGAATGTGGAGATGACGAGACGGAGGATGGCCGTGAGTTCCGGCATCTTGGGTGGTACGCCGTTGCGTGCGTGCCATTCGCGTGCGACGTGATCGCGCAAGACGCTTGCCGCGCGTTGCTTGTCCTGGTTTCCGGCTATCCATTCGGCTGAGGGGTCTGACGACGTGCGCAGGCCTGTCAGGAACCCAGTGAGGTGCGTCTTGATGGGCGCGGAACTTGTTGGACTCGTGACCAGAACGAAACGCTCCTTCGCCGGACTGAACGACAGTGGGGCAGCGCAGAATTCCTGGACAAATTGTGCGATCGTGCTGCCCCAACGCCGATGCGGGCGTCGTTTCAAGACCGACGGTGTGCTTGGCTTGTGCAAACACCCTGCCACCGAGGGGATGTATTCACGTTGAGATCGTCGATGGCGTGCGGTGCTTCCGCGTGGAGCGATTCCAGGGTGACGGCTGCGGGCAGCCCCCACGGTGGCGGCACGTGTTGCTCGGCGAGAATCTGCACTGCGGTCCACGCCGCATTGCGATCCGGGAGAGGTTGCCTTTTGGCAGGGGTGTCAGAATCACCGTCCAGACTATGGTTCAAGACGGCCATTTCATAGTTCCAGCCATAAGAGATGCGTTAATCTGAAAGCAGGAGGCACTGCCTATGACTTCGCTGAACCGCATTCAGGAATTCCTCGGGCGGAAGCGCTTTGCCGTGGTCGGCGTGTCGCGCAATCCCAAGGATTTCACGCGCAGCCTGTTTCGCGATCTGCGCAGGCGCGGCTACGACGCGGTTCCGGTCAACCCGTGCGTGGCCGAGGTGGAAGGCGTGGCCTGCTACCCATCGCTGGCCGGGATACCGCAGCCGATAGAGGCGGTGCTGCTGCTGACCAAACCCGCCGTGACCGGGGAAGTCGTTAAGCAGTGCTGCGAAGCCGGGGTGCGGCAGGTATGGATGTACCGCGCCACCGGCGAGGGCGCGGTCAGCCGCGATGCGGTCGAGTTCTGCGCCGCCAAGGGCATCGGCGTGATCGAAGGCGAGTGCCCGTTCATGTTCCTGGAGCACACCGGGCTGCCGCACCGCATCCACAGGTTCTGCAAGAAGCTCGCCGGCCGGTATCCGCGGTAGAGCGAAGCCGCCCGCGCGGCGTGGTCCGCGGCAATCGACCCGCCTGCCGGTCCCGGTCAGAAGACCAGCTTGAGGCCGAACTGGAGTTGCCTGCCGGTGGCGGAAGACGCCGTCAGCTTGCCGAAGTTCGCATTCCCGATGGTCAGTGCGGGGCTTGCGGCGCTGGGCAAAAAGAATGCCGGTGTGTTGGTCAGATTGAAGGCCTCGGCGCGGAATTGCAGACGAATGCGCTCGCGAATGGCGAAACTGCGGAAGACCGAAAAATCCAGGTCGGACGTTTTCGGACCGCGTCCGGCACGCCGCGCCAGGTTGCCAAACAGGGTGAGCGGCGTTCCCTTCGCGTTGATCACCTGTCCCGGCTGGGTGAACGCCGCCGCGTTGAACCAGCCGTCCGGTCCGGGATTCGGCAGGTACTTCGAGACATCGGACACCGCATTGGGCACGTTAAAGGTGGCGAACAACTGGTTGGTGGCGGCGACGATGCCGCTTCGGATGTCGGTCGGGAAGCCGCTTTGCCGGGTGAAGATGCCGTTCAACTGCCAGCCGCCCACCAGGGCGCGGGCCACCGCGTTGCGACTGGCAAAGCGCTTTCCTTTGCCGAACGGCAGCTCATAGCCGGCGCTGGTCACGAAGACGTGCGGCAGGTCCATCGCCGAATACGATTTCTCTTTGCGGAGGTTCCAACTGTCGAGCGGATTTGTGGTTCCGCCATTCTGCTGCATGGCGCTGTTCCCGCCCGATCCGTTCTCCAGGTTCTTCGACCAGGTGTAATTCAACAGCAGATTCAGGCCGTAGCTCAGGCGTTTCTCGGCGCGGAGGTTGAGGGCGTTGTAGAAGTTGTTGCCCACCGCCGAGTCCATCACCACCTGATTGCCCACATTGGGGAAGAGGCGGTCCGACTGCTTGGTGAAGCCCGCCAGCGCCCGTTCCCAGGGGATCTGGTTCAGGTTGACCCGCAAGGTGAGGCGGGTTCCGCGCGAGCCGGCGTACGCGGCTTCCACCACAAAGTCATGCGACACCTGGTATTGGATGCCGAGGTTCCACTGGTAAATCTCCGCCGGACGGCTGTTGGTGAAATCCGCCGTGCGGATGAGCAGTCCCAACGGATTGGCGGGTGTGAAGGTGCTGAGGTCGGGGCTGGTCGGCCCTACCTGAATGGGAGTGCTGATGGAGATGGGCGGCGTCATGGTGGTGCTGGCGCTGACCGAGGGTGTGATGACGGTGGGCGCGTTGGGCGGGTTCGATCCGAACACGGTGGTCTGCTGGTTGGGCGAGCGCGGTCCGAAAAACACGCCGGCGCCGCCGCGAACAGTCCACTTGCGGGAGGCGCTGTAAGCAAAGCCGAAGCGCGGCGCCAGGTTGAGGTCGTGCCCGTCCACGATGGAGCGCGAGAATCCGGGCTGTCCGGGCACCACGAACTTGCCGGTGCGGGCGTCGAACAGCGAGCCGCGGTCGCGCGCATCCACCGGCTGGGTGAACAGCTCGTAGCGCAAGCCGAGGTTCAGCGTAAGCTTCGAGCTGAGCCGCCAATCGTCTTGAAAGTACGTGCCGAAGTACAAATCGCGCAGGCGCGCCCAATCGGGCAACTGGGTACCGGTGAGCTGGGCCGGATCGCCGAACAGGAAATCGGCCAGCGGGGAGCCCGATCCGGGATCGCCCGGCGACGAACTGAAGATAGACCCGAAGACCGTCTGGCCGCCGCCGAACAGGATGTCGAAGCGGCGCCGGCGCAGGTCGGCGCCCATCTTGAAGGAGTGGCTGCCCTTGTTCCAGGTCAGGTTGTCGGAGGCCTGGAAATTGTTTTCGACATTCAGATTGGGGCCGCCTGAGCCAAGGGCCGTGAAGCTGTTGCTGCCGCTGGTGAGGCCCGACGGCGAAAACACGATGTTGGGGAACATCAGCACGGGGAACGGATATACGGCGATCGCGTTCTGGTTGGCGAAGTCGAGCCCGTCGTTGATGCCGGCCACTTCGAAGCTGCCGTTGTGGCGCGAGTATCCCGCCCGCGCTTCGTTGACCATGTTGGGCGAAACTACGTGGGTGTCGTCCACGATCGCGTGGATCGAGTTGTTGATGTTGTTGGTGCCGCCGCCGATAAAGCCGGGGAAGCTCCCCGGATTGACGTTGGTCTGTTTGGCGCGCGAATACCGGCCGAACAGGTTGTTTTTCGAGGATACCTGGTGATCGACGCGAATATCGTACTGATTGCCGTCGAACGGCTGGCTGGCGATGAACAGATAGTTGGCCGCCTGCGCGCCGGGAGCGCCCGTATTCGGGGCGGGCACCAGGTGCAGGGTCGCTACCGCACCGGCGTTGAGCAGCGAAGCCGGAATCTGGTTGTTGGGGAACGGGGTGGCGGTGACCACGCCGTTGGGCCCCAGCGCGCGCGTCCGCGGATCGTAAATGCGCGGGCGAAAACTTGAAAAATCGCCGTTACGGAAGGGCTCGGGCGGGACATCGCGGAGGATCGAGGAAGCGCTGGTGGCGCGGCGCAGGCCTTCATAGTCCACGAAGAAGAACGTCTTATTGTGGCCGTCGTACATCCTGGGGATCACCACCGGACCGCCCACCGTAAACCCGAACTGGTTCTGCTTGAACGGCTGGCGCGGCGTGCGCGACGCATTCGAAAAGAAATTGTTGGCGTCGAACTTTTCGTTGCGCACGAATTCCCAAACCGAGCCGTGAACCTGGTTGGTGCCCGACTTCGTGGTCGCGCTCACGATGGTGCCGGCCGAGCGCCCGAACTCGGCGCTGTAGTTGTTGGTTTTGACTTTGAACTCGGCGACGGCGTCCACCGAGGGGATATAGTTGATGCCGCTGACGCCGATGCCGCCGCCGGTGGACATGGTGTTGTTGTCGATGCCGTCCAGCAGCACGTCGTTGTTCTGCCAGCGCCCGCCGCCGGCCACGAAGGGCAGATTCGACGCTACGCCCTTCACCGGGACCGAGAATCCGGTGAGCAGGCCCAGGGCGAACGGATTCCGCCCGTTGAGCGGGAGATCGACAATCTTCTTGTTATCGATCACCTGGCCCAACGAAGAAGTGGCCGTATCGAGCAGAGGGGCGGCGCCGGTGACCTCGACCGACTGCTCGACCACACCGGGCTGCAAGGTGACCGCGAGCTTCACGGTCTGGTCCACCGCGAGGGTAATGTCGGTCAACGTCTGACCTTTGAATCCAGGCATGCTGACCGTGACGGAGTAGGCGCCTCGCCGCAGGTACGGCGCGTTGAACTCGCCGCGGTCGTTGGTGACCGTCTCGCGCCGCTCAGCCGTTTCGGTTTGCACGATCACCACCTTGGCGCCGATGATGACGGCATCGGTGGCGTCGTGAACGTAGCCCGTAATCGTGCCTGTCGAGACCTGGGCGACCGCCAGGTTGAGGCTGCCAACCAGCAGCGCGGTACAGCACAAATAACGCATCATAGACCCTTCCCGTCTCCCTGTCCCCTATTCGAGGACAACCAGTTCGTAGTCGTACAAACCCGAAATGGTGAATTCACTATACCCTCCGGCGGTTCGGACTGCCACGTCGCCGGGGGAGCGGACTGTTTTCGCCGAGCGGAACGTACCGGCAACCCGCACCTGGATGCCGCTCATCGGCACCGGGGCGAAATAGCCGGTCTGGGAAGTCCCGCTCAGGTTGATGAGATGCAGCAGGCTCCGCGCGCCCTGCCGCATGAGCGTCATCTCCACGAGCGGATGGGCGTTAGTGCGGAGCTGGCGGTCGGGCAGCAGCCGGTCTACCACGTCGCGAAACAGCCCGGCGTGCGCCGGCAGGCTCTGGCGGTAGTACATCCCGCCCAGGTTCCACGGGATCCACACCACCGTTCCCTTGCCGATGGCCACGGTGGCGATGGCCGGGGTGCCGGTATCCTTCATATCGATGTGGATGAACTCGGGCGGCCCGATCATGGAAGGCGGAATCAGCGTGAGCGCATGCGGTCCGGCGGCTTTCAGGGTGGTAAAGGGGCCGTTCAGCATCAGCAGGTCGGTCTCGCCGAGGGAAGGAAACGGGGCGTGGTCGCGAATGCGGATGTACCCTTTGATATCGGCGTCGGTCCGTTCGACCGGAGCCACAGCGAACTCGGGCGGGGAGGCGCCGGCGATGAGCACCCGGCCGCCGCGTTCGGCGTACTGCCGGAGCCCCGCGGGAGCCCAATCGGTGGCGACGACGAGGTCGAATTCCCGCTTGCCGAGCCAGTCCAGATTGTCGGAAACGGCGAACGGGATGTGTTCTTCGGTCAGCAGGCGGAACAGACCGCGATAGGGCTCCTCGCTAAAGGTGCGCCCCGTGTTGGCGGGCGCGCCGAGCAGAAGCACCCGCGCGGCGCTCGACTCGCCTACGTAATACTGCTGGTGATCGGCAGCCCAGCGGAAGATCGGCTTCACGGCATCCAACGCCTGGCGGTCCTGTAAATCGAGCGTGCCGTTCACCTCGAAGGTCAGCGCGCCGCCGTTCGCCAAGTTCTCCCAGCAGCGGAGGGCAATCTCTTCGCGCGGCACGGTGGCGAAGCGCCACGGGTAGTCGACGAACTGCATGTTCAGGTTTACGGCCATTTTGCCGGGCTGGCTGTTGCGCGCGCGGTTCACGTGATCGCTCGCCGAATAGGGCCAGAGCGGCAGGGGGCGCGCCACCGCCGTATTCGATTCCGACATGATGCCGTCGGTAGATTCCTGGATGTAGTTGAAGTAACCGGCACGGGGACGCTTCTGGTGAATCAGGCTGCCGATCGCGGCGGCGACTTCCCGCGACGACGCGAACATGAAGCGGCGATAGGTATCGTCCGGCGCCTCCGGAATCTCTTTACCGAACCTCTCGCGATAGAGCCGCTTGCAGGCGTCGCAATGGCACAATCCCACAGAGCGGCCGCTGTAGTCGCGCGACTGGTTGCCGAACATATTGAAGAAGAGGCCGTCGACATCGTACTTTTCGAGGGCCTCGGCCAGGATTTTCATGGCCTGCACGCGGTAATAGCCGCCGTTGATGCAGGTGGAATACAGGCCGTTGTAAATCACCGGCGCGCCGTTGGGCTGGCGGAAGAACCACTCCGGGTGGGCATCGAAGACGGCCTTTTGGGTCTTGCTGAAATCGAACCTTCCGACCACGCGGATTTGCCGCGCGTGGGCTTGGCGGAGCACATCGCCGAACAGGTCGCGGCCGGGCGGAAGTTGCGGGCTGGGGTAGTGGAACCCGGCGGTGGTGGGGTAGTAGGCCACGATGCCGCCCGTGCCCTCCAGCAGGACGTTGGCGCGCATATCCGCCAACTGGTCCACGAGGCGGCGGGCGTCGAGCCCGGCATCGGTCTGCCGGAGATTCGTCTGCACCCAGCGAACCGGCTCCGTCATCCACCAGCCCTCCTCGGCGGAGGCCGGTATCACCAGGACAGCCAGCATCGTCAGAACTACGTTGGCCCTGGCGCAAACGTCTCGGCGCGACATCGCAAGCCCGGTCACCACGGGAGCCTCCTTGCCACACGGAATCAGCAGGTATGGGTTACCATAGCACGCGAGCGCCCGGTACGGCGGGAGGGGCGGTGCTGAGCGGCCGTGGCTGGGTGGTGACGCCGGTCAGTACATCACGAAGCACCAGAGCATATCGCCCGTGGCCGCGATGACGTACTGGCGCCGATCGAGCAGAAACGTCTGCGGCGGATTGGTGATATCGCCGATGCGCGTGTTCCACAGCGGCTGCCCGGTGGCCGCATCGTGCGCCACGAGGTTGCCCGCGCCATCGCCGGCGAACAGGAGGCCGCCGGCGGTTACCAACAATCCGCCGCCTCCGCCGTTGCCGTAGTAGGGATGCCGCCAAGCCACCTTGCCGGTCCGGTAGTCGATGGCCGTCAGAAAACTCCCGCCCGAGCCCACGACGACCTCCTCTTTGCCGCCCAGCCCCATGGAGCCGCGCGGGTCCACGTCGGTCAGGTAGAAGATCGAAAACGCATTGCCCTCGGGGACATAAAACAGACCGGTATCGGGAGAGTAGGCCGGCGGCTCCCAGTTCACCGTGCCGTCGGAATTAGGCGACACCAGCGACCCTGCCACGGTGGCGTCCTTGGCCGGATCGTGGGCGGGCGCCCCTTTGGCATTCAGGCCTTTGGCCCAGTTTGTCAACTGGCCGTACCGGCTCGTGACGAGGTGCTCGCCGGTGACGCGATCGAGCGTGAAGTAATAGCCGTTGCGCGCCGCGGTGAGCACGAGCTTTCTCATCTTGCCGTTGAACATGCCGTCCACCAGCACGGGGGTCTGCGCCGAATCGTAATCGTGCATGTCGTGCGGCGACGTCTGGTAGTACCAGGCCATCTTGCCGGTATCGACGTTCAACCCCACCAGCGCGCAGGTGAACAGATTGTCGCCCTCGCCGCGCATGCCGGTGGTATAGGCCGGGGTGGGATTGCCGGTGCCGAAGATGTAGAGGTGGGTTTCGGGATCGTAGGCGCCCGGGATCCAGGTCTGGGCGCCGCCGTGGCGGGCAGCGTCGAGGCTGGCCCAGGTATCGAGTCCGGGGTCGCCCGGCTTCATCGGCACGGTATAGGTCTTCCATTGCAGGTCGCCGGTCTCCGGGTCGAAGGACTGGAGAAAGCCGGGAGCGTCGATATCGTTGCCCGTGCCGGCGAGCACGTGATTGCCGATTACGACGGGCGCGGGAGTCGAGAAGTAGCCCTGCTCCAGAGGAGCGATTTGTTTATGCCATCGCTCGCTGCCGGTCTTCGCGTCGAGCGAAACCAGGTAGTCGTCGGGGGTCTCCATGAAGAGGTAGCCGTGCCACATGCCGAGGCCGCGATTGCCGATATGGGTTCCGCCGCGGGTCTTCCAGAAGTAGTGCCACAGCTCGCGGCCATCGCGCGCATCGACGGCCCAGGCGTTATCCGGCATGGTGAAGTAGAGGACGCCGTCGACTTCGAGCGCGGTGGACTTGATGGTACCGCCGCCGGCGGCGAAATCGCCGGTACCCTCGCCTCCCACGATGACGTTGCGCGGGGCGGCGCCGCGGCGTCCAAATCCCGTCGGCTGATTCGGCAGGCCGGGTGTGACGCGGGTCATCCACGCCAGGGTCAGATGAGTCACGTTGGAACGATTCACTTCGGCAAGGGCGCTAAAGCGCCGGCCGGAGTAGTCGCCGTTGTAGGTCGGCCAGGAGTCCTCGAGCGGCTTCAGGAGAGTGGCGGGAGCGGCTCCGTCGCCCTGGGCCGGGAGCATCCACGGAGATAGGAACAGGGGCGCGGCGAGCAGGAAGAGGTTGCGTTTCATTTCAAGGTTACCAGGTAGGCGGTCACGTCATGCATGTCTTTGTCGGTATAGACGGAGAGGAGATCGCGATGGGCTTTCATGGGGTCGCGCAGTTCCACCTTCGGTACGTCGCCGGTGCGGTGGAAGGTGCGCTCGCCGCCCTCCGCCGGCGCGACGGTAACGAGAAAGTCGTCGATGCGCACGAGCGGGCCCTCCACGCGTTCGCCGGTGGGGAGCGTCACCGTGGCGGTGACCCGGCGGGCTTCGGGTACGCCGGCCGGCGCGCCGCCGCGTCTGCCGCCGCGGCCGCCGCTGACCCAGGTGTTCTGCAACATCTTGGGATCGGGTATGCGGGTGGCGATACCACTTAGGTCGCCGGTGGCGGAATGGCAGGCGGCGCAGCGGGCGGCAAAATAGGCCTGGCCTTCCCGGGCATTGCCCACCAAGATGGAAGGCGCGGCCAGTCCCACCGAGGGGGGCGTTCCCTGCCGCCCGATGGTGGACACCACACTGCGGATGAATGCGGCCACGGCGTGGGCATCTTCCGGGTTCATATTGACCGCCGGCATGCCCGAATTCGCGCGGCTCCCCTGAATGATGGGCACGATGAGCTCGCCCTCGCGGTCGCTCAAGGCGACCTGCGAGCGTAGCAGGTTCGGACCGCCTATATCACCGCCGCGGAGGTCCGCGCCATGGCAGGCGGTGCAGGCAATGCCGTAGAGCGTTTTGCCGCGCGCAATCTGCGCGGGATCGCCGGGTGGGCGCTGCTGCCCCGGAACAAACCCGCCCCTGCGGGCTCGCCCCGGACCGGCCGGAGATGCCGCACGGGGCTGTTGCGCCGCGGGTGTTTCCTGAGCCGCCAGGCGAGCCGCGACCGACGCCGCCGACGCCAGCACCAACACGCCGGCAACCACAATTTTCGTTTGCATTGTCCCCCCAAAGACCTAATCAGGCATTGTACGCCGCCGGGAGGTCCGTTTCGGAAGGAGGGCGCCGTTGCGCGATTCGCCCGTAAAGAATTCCGCGAATCAGCCGAAAAGAGTATGGCGGGCGTGCCACATTCGATCGGCCCCGGCGAGCAGTGGGGGCTGGCGGCAGTGGCCAGCGGCAGGGAGGGCGTTTTCCGGACCAGACCATGGTGCTATTTTGGCGACTCTTCGGTGCAGTACTGCTCCTGTTCCTTTTGGTCCTCGGCGGCATTGCCTACGCGGTTTCGGCGCAGCAGACAGCCGAAATCGAACAGCAACTGGTAGGCAAGGTGCGCGTGCTGGCGGGCACCATCTCGCAAGAGCTGGAGACCAGCTATCTCGACCACAAGTGGCCTTTGCAGGACCTGCGCAACCTATCCGGGGACCAGGATTTTCTGTTCTGGTGGGTGGTGGATGCGGACCGCCGCATTCATCTCGCCGATACGGCCGCGGTGATGGGGAATCCGGTGGATGCGATCATCGGCGATGCGCCGCGGGACATGGCTGGCGAGCGCCTGGCGCTCTATCGCGGGAAGGGATTTGGGGTATGGATCCTGCCGCTCGACAGCGGCTCGCGGCACTGGTCATTTTGGGTCGGATTTTCCCTGGGCCGGGCCACGGAGCTGAAGCGGCGCATTGAGCTGCTGGCGGTGCTCGGCGCGTCGGCCGCCCTGGCACTGCTCGGCGTACTCGTATACTTCACCGTGCGCCACTTCCTGAAGCCGGTCGAGATCCTCAGCACCAGCGCCGAAGTGGTCGGGCGCGGCGATCTGAGCCACCGCACCAGCGTCCGGTCCCGGGACGAGCTGGGGGCGTTGGCGGACTCCTTCAACCGGATGGTGGAGAAGCTGGAGAAGACCACCGTGTCGCGCACGTATGTGCACGGAATTCTGAGCAGCATGGCGGATACGGTGATCGTCCTCGATCCGGAGCTGCGCATCCGCACCGTCAACCGCTCGGCGTGCCAATTGCTCGGCGAAGAGGAAGCGGAGCTGCTCGGGCGTCCTTTCCCGGCGGTCTGCGAGTGGGCGGGGGAGAGCCGGCTCGCGGAGGTATTGCCGGGCGCCGAGGTCACCAATCGCGAGGCGTGGTTTCACAGCCGCGCGGGGAGGCGGATCCCGGTGCTGCTGAGCGCCGCGCGCATGCAGGATGGAGGCCAGGAATCGCGGGTGGTGATCACCGCGCGGGATATCACCGAGCTGAATCAGATGAAGACCGAACTGGCGCAGGCCCGGGATGCCGCGCTGGCTTCGACACGGCACAAATCCGAGTTCCTGGCCAATATGAGCCATGAGATCCGGACGCCGATGAACGGCATCATCGGAATGGCGGAATTACTGGCGACCACGGCGCTGTCGGCCGAGCAGCACGACTACCTGGATGCGGTTCACTCCTCGGCCGAATCGCTGCTGGGGATCATCAATGATGTGCTGGACCTGTCCAAGATCGAAGCGGGAAAGCTCGAGACGGAGGCCGAGCCTTTCGATCTCCGCGAGTGGTTTGACGAGTTGCTGCGGCCGCTGGCTTTTCGGGCGCAGCAGAAAGGGCTCGAGTTCGCCGGGCTGCTGCACGGGACGGTGCCGGCCAGGGTGGTTGCCGATTCCGCCCGCCTCCGGCAGGTGCTGGTCAACCTGATCGGGAACGCCATCAAGTTTACCGAGTCGGGCGAGATCGAAGTGGCGGTTTCTATCGAGGACCGCGGCGCGGAAACGGCCGGGCTGCGATTTTCGGTTCGCGACAGCGGGATTGGGATCCCGCCCGAAAAGCAGAAGCTCATCTTCGATTCCTTCACCCAGGCCGACGGATCGATCTCGAGGAGATATGGCGGCAGCGGGTTGGGCCTGACGATCTCGTCGCAGCTGGTGCGGCTCATGGGCGGCGAACTGAGTGTGGAGAGCGGCCATGAACCGGGCAGCACGTTCCACTTCACCATCGATGTTCCCGTGCACCCGCGAACCAGCGCTCCGGACGCGCCGGCGGGCAGAATCCTGCTGGTCGCCCCGGCCGGTGTGAGCCGGCGGGCGCTCGAGAATCTGCTTGCCGAGACGGGTGCCGCGGTGACCGCCGCGGGGAGCGGCAGCGAGGCCCTCAGGGTGGCGCGCGACACGGGCGCGGCCTGCTTCGAGCTGGCGTTGGTCGATTCGGCTCTGCCCGGCGCTGCCGGCATTGCCGCCGAACTGCGTATGGCGAAAGCGGTGAAGGGGCAGGCCGTCCTGTTGGAAACCCACGGGGAGCGGCAGGCTCGCGGCCGGTACGAAGTACCGGGCGTGTCCTACCGGATGAAACCCTTACGGCGCGCGGACCTGGCGGGCCTGGCGGATGACCGCAAAGGGCGCGGCGAGACGGTGTTGTGCCGGGTGCCGGAAGGGGAGGACGGCGGGCATGACCACGCCCGGACGGTTCTGGTGGTCGAAGACAACCTGGTCAACCAACGGGTCGTCAGGGGGATGCTGGAGAAGCGAGGCTATCGGGTGCGGCTGGCCGGCAGCGGCGAGGAGGCCATCGCCATGGCAGCAACCGAACCCGTCGATGTGGTCCTCATGGATATTCAGATGCCCGGCTTGAACGGGATCGAAACGACGGCGGTGCTGCGTTCGCGGGAAGCCGCTACCGGATCGCATTGCCCGATCGTGGCTCTCACCGCCAACGCGATGAGCGGGGACCAGGAGAAGTATCTCGCGGCGGGCATGGACGACTATCTCTCCAAGCCGCTGCGGGCCGAAGAACTCTATCGCGTGGTCGGCCGGTATACCCAAGACCGGCGGCGCGAGCCGAAGGAGAATGTATGCACTCCCGAATGAGCAGTCGAAGGAAGGTCATCCTATTCGCAGGTGGGTTCGTAGCGGCAATGATCCCGTTGTTGTGGTCCATCCGGCACGAAACCGCCAAAGCAGAGGCGCCGCGTTTCGGTGTCCGCAACTTCGGGGCCCGCACCCAAGTCTCGACGCACTCGAGGGGCCGCAGGGGGGAAGCCGCGACGGGCTGGTATGCCGGTAAGGACGTGGAGACCTCGGTCGGTGGAGCGTTGGAGGCGGCGCAGACCGCCAGCGGACCGCCGGATTTCGTCATGATCGTTTTCGGCTCGGGGGCGGAAGGCGGCGAGGTGCTGTCGGCCGCGCGCCGCGTGCTGGGCGCCCGGCCCCGGATCTTCGGCCTCAATTCCCACATACCGGAAATTCTGGATCCCGGCAGTATCGCCGGTGCCACGAAGCCGCCCTATGGAGTAGCGGCGCTGGCGGTGCGATCCCCCCACATCCGGTTCGGCGTGGGAGCGGCCGAAATCGGGACGGACTTGCCGGCGCGGAAAGCCGCCCGGGAGGCGGTGCGGCGCGCCTTCACCGACGCGGGTAAGACGGTGGCCGAGCCTCCGCGAGCCATTCTGCTGGCGCCTACGCGAGGATGCGAAGAGGATGCCATCGCGGGTATCGAAGATGTGGTGGGCAAGTCGATTCCCATTTTCGGCGGCACCGCGGGCCCCAAGGGCTATGTCGTCGGAGGGGATGTGGCGACGAACCACGGCGTCAGCGTAGCGCTGATCTTCACTCGCCTGACTCTCGGGTGGACCTTCGAAGCAGGGTATGACGTGTCTCTGCCGAAATCGGGCATCGTTACGCGGACGGAAGGACGGGTGATCGCGGAGATCGACCATCGGCCGGCTTGGGACGTTTACAACGAATGGCTGGACGGACGGCTGACCGAAGCCGTTCGCCGAAACGTGAACGAGGCCGGCCAGTTGCTGGCCCTCAACCCGTGCTACCGGCAGCTCAAAGCGCCGGGCGGCCAGGTGTTCGCCCTGTTTTCCCACGCCTGGCCGGAGCGGCGCGGGGACCGGTGGGTGCTTGCCGTGAGCACATCGATCCAGCCGGGCGACCGCATCCATCTGAGCCACGGCACCTGGGAGCTGTTGATGAACCGTGTGGCGAACCTCCCGAGGGCCGCCAAGGCCCGGGGCGGTATCGAAGCCGACGAGAAGCCGCTCTTCGGGCTCGGATTCCTGTGCGCGGGCGTGGCCGGGGTTCTGCCGGTGGCAGAGACTTCCAAACTGCCGATGCTGTTGAGCTACGGCATGAACGGCGCGCCGTACCTGCCCGCCGTCACCGGGGGCGAACAGGGGTTCCTGCCGGGGATCGGCAACAAACACGCCAACCTGTCTACCGGGTTTCTGGTGGTACGCGACGGAGAATAGTCGCGGTGGTTCGTCAGCGGCCGGCGAACCACATGCGATGCACCGGGGCCGGCACTTCGGCATCGGCGCCCCGGACGCTCCGCCAGAGGATCTCGTTCAGGTCCGCCATGGGCGCTTCATCCACGTCGGTGAAATCCATTTTCGCCGATCGTCGGGCGCCGTACGAACGTGCGGTGTTTTTCTCCATGACGTCCACCAGCGGCTTGCGGTGTTCGAACGGCGTTGGATCGGGTGTGTCGCTGAACACGGCGTACATCGGATGGGCGGCGGCATCGTACTGCGTCATCGGCGGCAGGCCCAACAGCAGCTCGATGGTCCGCAGCATCGAACTGGTGGTATAGAGAGTGCTGTCGATGGTGCCGCGATGGACGTAGGGGCTGATCACGTACCCCGTGGTCCGGCGTGCGTCCACGTGATCGGGACCGTCCTGCGCGTCGTCTTCGATGATGAAGATGGCGGTTTCCGGCCAGTAGCGGCTGCGGGTGATGCGGTCCACGATCATGCCCACCGCGGAGTCGTTGTTGGCCACCATGGCGATGGGTGTGAACCGCCCCGGTGTGGTGCCCGCGGTGTGATCCTCGGGCAGGCTCATGACCATGAAGTTGGGCAGGCGTTTGGCGGGCGAGGGATCGTCGTAGTGGCGCTCATATTCATCCAACTCGCGCAGGAATTCGGCGGCGTTATCGGTGTCGCGCATGCCGGGCAGCTTGAATTTGGGCGACACGTGGCCCAGCAGTCCGCCCACACCTGGCGATGCATCCATGGTGGTGCCGGTGCTGGCGCGGGTGGCGTACTCGCCGTAACTGCGGTAAGTGAGACCTTTCTTCTGCGCCAGGTCCCAGAGGTGTCCCGCTCCGGGAATGAATGCGGCGGAGTTGCCGGCCTTGCTGTGGCCGCCGTAGGTGACGGGCCAGAGCTTCTCGTTGAAATCGGTGGCGTAGGCCGAGTTCGACCAGGAGTGGCCATCGACGCTGACTTCGCCATCGCAGAACAGATTATCGAGGAGCACGAACTCGTTGGCCAGCGCGTGGTGGTTGGGCGTTACTTTGGCGCCGAAGATGGCCAGCCGGGCGTCGCCGTTGCCTTTGCCGAGATCGCCCAGCACCTGGTCGTAGGTGCGATTTTCCTTGATGATGTACAGCACGTGCTTGATGGGGGAGCCGACGCCCACCTCGCGCGGCACCACGGTGGGAGCCGACGGGGCTTTGGCGGATACCAACTGTTCGTCGCGGTAGGGAATGTTGTCGTAGACCTGCTTGGTCCAGGCGCGCAGGTTGGCGCGCATCTGCGACAGGTCGACAATCTCCATGCTGCCCTTTTGCAGGCTTTTCACCGATCCGTTGCCTTCCGGACCGGGCGGCAGGGGGCTCTTCGGTCCGCGGATATCGGAGTACGACCCCATGCCTTTGCTGTTGCCGACCCAGAGCTTGCCGCCGAGGACGGCCAATGCCGAGGGATACCAGCCCACGGGTAGAAATCCGAGCACTTCGCTGCGGGCACGCTCCGCCACCCGTACCACGGCCACATCGTTATTATCGGCGTTGGCCACGAACAGCATCTGGTTTTCGCGGTCGAGCGCCAACGCATTCGGCGTGGAGCCTTCGGGCGCGTTCGGCGTCAAAGCGGTCGAGATACGCTCGATGGTCTGGCGCGTCCGGGTGTCGATCACCACTACGGTGTTGTCGTTGGCGCAGGAAACGAACAGGCGCCCGTCCTTCGACAACGTCATGTCGTTTGGATTGTCGCCCACCACCAGGCGGCCGGTTACGCGCAGGCTGGCTACATCGATGATGCTGACCGAATCGCTGCCCCAGTTGGAGACGTACAGCGTCTGCCCGTTGTCGCTCAGCACGAGGGCATACGGATTCACTTCCACGGGGATGCGCTGCATCAGTTTTCCGGTGTCGGTATTGAACACCACCACGTCGCTGGGCCCGGCGCCGGTGCCGCGATTCGCGGCGAAGAGCAGTGGCCTGGTGCGGTGGTGTACCAGCCCCGACCAATACAGCTCGGCAGTGTCCACGGTCTCTTCGAGGGTTCCGGCCGGCTGGTCCGACAAGCGCCCATTTTCGTAGTTGAAAATGTAGATTGGCGCGCGGGTAGGTGTCCGGCCGTTGGCGTTTCCGCCGGAGACGTAGAGCTTCTTGCCGCCGGGGTGCCAGGCCAGGCCCAGCCAGGCGGACTTCAGCGGGATGCGCTGCGCCGCCTCCTCCGAATGGGCATCCACCACCAGGATCCCGTGGGGGTTGAAGCCCGAATGCAATGCCACGACCGCCCGGCGGTCGGGCGCGACCGAAACGTTCAGGACCATGTCCTCGGTCGGTACGGCCCGCCCCAGCGGGGTCAGGCGCCAGCCGTTGGGCAACTCGTAGCCGCCGGGTATCGCGTGAGGTATCTGTTGGGCGAAGCCGGCAATCGCCAGGGCGCCCGCCGCAAGTGACAGAAGGATAGATCGCATCATCGTCAACCGTTACAGAAGAATATATCCCGGTTATGGTTGGCAGATGACGAAATTGTGAACAATCGGCTACGAATGTGCGGAACGAGCCGGGTGACGCCGCCGGCAGGGGGGTGGCCGGTCGCTAGCCCCGTTCCGGCCACACCTCGTCGGGACTCGCCGGCGGCGGTTGATCGGGCCCCAGATTGTCGGGGCGGATATCGGCGAATATGAAGTTTTCCGGCGGTACCGGACTGCCCGCCAGCCGCCGCAGGAGGGCCAACTGACCCGCGTGGGTCATGGCATCCGCAAACGGCCCTTGCAGGAGGGTCTCTTCGGTGATGCCGCGGAGCGCGGTGCCGGTCTCGAGGTGCCGCGCCACATCCTCGAGGACCTCGTGAAAATGGGCCACGGCGGCGCCGAACTCCGCCAGCACCGGCGGCCGGTACTGGCCCCCAATCAAGAATGTCCGCGAATACCCCAGCACGCTATCCATGTGGCGCACCAGTTCGCGCGGCGAGCGCACCAGAGGCGCCGCTCGAAATTCGCCGAAATCGGCAGGCGCGCCGCGCAGGGCCTTCTGGGTCCGGTATGCCAGCGCGGCCAGAAAATGCCGGAGCAGCGCCCTTTTGTCGTCCATCGTCTTGTTCTCCGCCTCCAGGTTCTTCGAATCAGCGTACAGGATACCGTGCGATCGGTGGGCGCCGGGGAAACCGGCCGTGGCGGCGATGATACGGTGTCGCCTCCTTCGCACGGGAGGACGGGATCTGGCATTCGGGTTTGCATAGGCGCGGCGGTTGGTCACGGAAATGCGGGTCATCTGCGGAAAAGGCATTCTCGGGAATGAGTCGACCGCGATGATGGTCAAACAGGCGATAATAGGGTAAGCAGATCCTGAAGGTGGTGTTATGAAGCTTTGGTTGCAATTCCTCTCTTTTACAACCGCTTTGCTCTTGACGGCAACCGCATTCGGCGGCCAGGCGAAGCCGTGGGGCAACGCCTATCCGCTGCAATATCAAGGCGGGAACCTGCCTCTCAAACTGAATCACGGCGTCAAAGCGGTGCTGGGCAGCACGCAAATCGTGCTCGAGCAAGACGGTCGCCGATTCGTCGTGCCGGTCCGGGACATCAACCAGATCTCGTGCGCCACCGATATCCACCGCCGCTTTGGGGCATCGGTGTTAGCCCTGGTCCCCCTCGTGGATCTCGACAAGGTCGAAGAACACTACGTCGGTGTGACGTTCACCGATAACGTCCGGCGCAACGGCAAGGCGGGCACGATGGAAGTGGTATTCAAATTGAGCGGAGGCGAATACCGCGATTTCATCGCCACTCTGGAACGCCTGACCGGCAAAAAGGCAGTCGATACAAACAAAACACCGACCGCGGTTCGCTACGATTAAAGCATCCGAATCCCCGGGCGAGCGGGCCGCGGGACGGCTATCCGGTTGAAAAGACGTCCGCGGCGGCCTACCAGTACCGAAATCGGTGCAACCAATTGACTCGCCGTCGCGGTTCCAATAAGATATCCCCCGTCTGCACTCGGGAGGGATAGATGCCGCGCATTTCTTTGCCCATCGAAGAAATCAAGGGTCACTACACCGTCATTGTGATCGGTTCGGGCTACGGAGGCGCCATCGCCGCCTCGCGAATGGCCCGCGCCGGCCAACAGGTCTGCGTCCTGGAACGCGGCAAGGAACTCCAGCCGGGGGAATACCCCGATACGTTGGATGAGGCCGTGCGGGAGATGCAAACCGACACACCGCCGGCGCACCTCGGTTCGCCCACCGGCCTCTTCGACTTCCGGGTCAACCCCGATATCAGTGTAGTGCTCGGCTGCGGTCTCGGCGGCACTTCGCTGATCAATGCGAATGTCGGTCTCCGCGCCGAGCCGCGCGTTTTTCAGGACGCGGCCTGGCCGGCCGCCTTCCGCAGCGACTCCACACTGCTCGAAGAGAGCTACGACCGCGCCCAACAGGTCCTCCAGCCCCAGCCGGTACCCGACAGATTCGGCGTTCTCCATAAAACCGACGCGCATCAGACCTCCGCGAAGGCCATGAACGCCAAGTTCTACCGCGCCCCGCTGTACGTGACGTTTGAGGACCCGCCCAACGGCGTAAACCCCTTCGGCATCCCGCAGACCGCCTGCATCGGCTGCGGCGATTGCGTCTCCGGGTGCAATTTCCACGCCAAGAACACGACCCTGATGAACTACCTTCCCGACGCCGCCAATTTCGGCGCGGAGATTTTCACGGAGGCCGCGGTGCGCTACGTAGAACGGTCGGAGAAAGGCTGGCGCGTCTACTACCGCCCGCTGGGCGTCGGCCGCGAGTTGTTCGATGCCCCGGACCTGTTCGTCACGGCCGATATCGTCATTCTGGGCGCGGGCACCCTGGGTTCCACCGAGATTCTGCTGCGGTCGGCCGAGAAGGGGCTGCCGCTGTCTCCGAAATTGGGCAGTCACTTCACGGGCAACGGCGACGTGCTCGGCTTCGCGTACAACACCGATACCGAGATCAACGGGGTCGGTTTCGGCGACCACGCGCCGCAGAATCGCGAGAAGGTCGGACCGTGCATCACCAGCGTCATCGACCTGCGCGAGCAGCCGGTGCTCGAACAGGGGATGATCATCGAGGAAGGCTCCATTCCAGGCGCGATCGCCACACTGCTGCCGGCCGGCCTGGCCGCCGCGGCGGCGCTTTCCGGCAACCTCCCGCACAGCCTCCCGGAATTGATCGCCGAAAAGCAGCGCGAGCTGGAGAGCCTGGTTTCGGGGCCCTATACGGGGGCCATTCACAACACCCAGACCTACCTGATCATGACCCATGACAACGATGGCGGCCAGATGGCATTGGCTGACGACCGGCTGCGCATTTCGTGGCCGGGAGCCGGCAGCGAGCCGATTTTCGGCAACGCGAACGATAATCTGAAGGCCGCCAGCGCGGCGTTGGGCGGCGTCTTCGTGCCGAACCCCACCTGGAACTCGCTCCAGCAGAAGGCGCTCGTCAGCGTGCATCCGCTGGGGGGCTGCATCATGGCGGAGGACGCCGCGCAGGGGGTCGTCAACCACAAGGGGCAGGTTTTCGTGGGCGCCAGCGGCAGCAGCGTATACGAAGGACTGTACGTGGATGACGGTGCGGTGATTCCGCGCCCGCTTGGCGTCAACCCCTCGCTCACCATTTCCGCCATCGCCGAGCGTACCTGCGCGCTGATCGCGCAGGACCGCGGCTGGACCATCGATTACGAGGCACCCTCGCGGCAGCGAGCCGCCGCGGCCACCACCGCCGGCGTGGAGTTCACCGAAACCATGAAGGGCTTCTGGACCGCGAGCGCTCCGGATTTCGCCACCGGCGAGATGCAGGGCAAAGCCGCCGGCAACAACCTCCAGTTCACCCTCACCATCCGCGGCGACGATGTGGCGAAGATGCTGTCCGAACCGGGGCACGAAGCGCGCATGGCCGGCACCGTGATTGCGCCCGCGCTCTCGCCACACGCGCTCACCGTGGCCGACGGCATTTTCAATCTCTTCGTCGAGAACCCGAGCCAGGTCGAGACGCGCAACATGCGCTACCGCATGACGCTGGTCTCCGAAGAGGGTAAGACCTGGTACTTCGACGGCTTCAAGGTCATTCATCAGGGGCCGGTGCTGGACATCTGGCCGGATACCAGCACGCTGTACATTACCCTGCAATCGGGCGACAGCAACGGCCCGGTGGCGGGGCGGGGGGTGCTGCACATCGAACCCGCCGACTTCGCCAAACAGATGACCACTATGCAGGTCACCAACGCCCGGAACGATGAAGAGCGCCTGCGGCTGCTGGCCCAGTTCGGCACGTTTTTCGCCGGGACGCTGTTCCAGACCTACGGCGGCGTGTTCAGCCGTCTCAGCGCCTTCAACCCCGCAGCGCCGCCCCGCAAGAAACGCGCGTTGCGCGTGGGTGCGCCGGTAGTGTATCCCTTCCAGGCGCGCGACGGCGCGGCGTTGCGCCTCACGCGTTACCAGGGCGGCTCCAAGGGCCCGGTGATTCTCTCCCACGGACTGGGCGTTTCGAGCCTGATCTTCTCGCTCGATACCATCGACACCAACCTGCTCGAGTATCTCTACGCCCATGGATACGATGTCTGGCTGCTCGACTATCGCAACTCCATCGATCTGCCGGCATCGGCGATGCAGGCATCCGGCGACGACGTCGCGCTGAACGACTACCCCGCAGCTGTGGACAAAGTCCGCGCGGTCACCGGTGCGCCCGACGTGCAGATGATGGTCCACTGCTGGGGCTCCACTACCTTTTTTATGGCGATGCTGGCGGGGCTTCAGGGTGTGCGGGCGGCGGTCTGTTCGCAAATCGCCACCCACATCGTCGCCCCCATGGCGACCCGCATCAAAACCGGCGCGCACCTGCCCGGTTTCCTGAAGGCGGTCGGCATCGACTCGCTCAGCGCCTTCTCCTCCGACAAAGAGAGCTTCGCGGAGAAGCTCTACGATGCCGGGCTCCGCCTCTATCCGGTCCAGATGAAGGAGCGGTGCGACAATGCCACCTGCCATCGCATCAGCTTCATGTACGCGCCGCTCTACGATCACGCGCAGTTGAACGACCTCACCCACCAGACCCTCTACGAAACCTTCGGCATCGCCAATATGAAGGCGTTCCGGCACCTGGCGCTGCTCACCAACAAGGGCCACCTGGTGAACTTCGCGGGCGAGGAGGTGTACCTGCCCCACCTGGACCGCCTCGCCATCCCGATGACCTTCATCCACGGCGCGGACAACGAGTGCTTCGAGCCGCAGAGCACCCAGATGACGTACGACCTGCTGCGCCGGACTAATGGCACCAGCCTGTACGACCGTCACGTCATTGCCGGCTATGGCCACATCGACTGCATCTTCGGCAAGAACGCGGTGAACGATGTGTTCCCGTACATTCTCGACGCGCTCGAACAAACCGCTCAATCGAAGACGGTAAAGATAGCCGGGGCTTCGGGGGTTTAGCGTGGAAATGCAACCGCGCGTTGGCGCATGCATCCCGGCGCGCCGCGTCCCCGCGTATGGGGACGCAGGGTGTTCGAATGGGGCAAGGGCCGGCACGTGGGGCGCGAAGGATCGATCATGATGCGCCCCCGCCGCCCCGAGATGAAGGCGTTCCGCATTTCGCCCGCGGTCTCCAATGAAATGGCCGGCCGCAAGGAGCCGATCCCGGTCATTATCAGCCTTCTGGAATCGAGCGAAGCGCCTCAGGAGGGCATCCGCCCCTCGAAGGAGAAAGTGAAAGCGTTCCTCGCCGGGCGCGGCATCGTGGTACGGGAGAGCGACTTCTATGTCTTCGCGTCGCTTCGCCCCGAGGACATCGAGGAGCTCGCCAAACTCAAGGACGCGGTGGACAAAATCTGGCGCGACGATACCTGCCACGCCCACCTGCTGAGCTCCGCCGAAACCGTGAAGGCCACCGCGTGCTGGCGCACCTTCGGCTGCCGCGGCTCGGGCATTACGTGGGCGGTGCTCGACACGGGCATCCGCTCGGACCACCCGCATTTCAAAACGTACAACAACATCAACAAACAGCTCAGCAAGAATTTCTCGAACTCGAATACGCTGGAGGACCGCGAAGGTCACGGCACGCACGTGGCAGGCATCATCGGCGGCGCCGCTCCGCCCGACGGCAAGTACAAAGCCGCCACCCTGGTGGAGGACCGCGATGAACCGGTCACCGTCGATCTCGATGGGCCGCCCTCGGGGGTTGCCCCACAGGCGACTGTGATCAACGTCAAGGTGCTCGACGACGACGGCACGGGCAGCGCGTCCAACTGCATTCTCGGCCTGGAATACGTACGCAAGCTCAACGACGCCAGCCGCGACATCAAAGTGGACGGCGTCAACATGAGCCTGGGCTACGCGTTCGATCCCAAGTGGTACGGCTGCGGCCACAGCCCATTGTGCGAAGAGGTCACGCGCGTCATCCGCTCCGGAGTGATCGTGGTGATCTCATGCGGAAACGCGGGCTACGGCACCACCACGTTGAGCACCGGCGAGACGGTGCCGGTTTCGATCGACCTTTCGATCACCGATCCGGCCAACGCGGAAGAAGCCATCGCCGTCGGCAGCGTGCACAAGACCAAGCCCCACCTCTACGGCGTCTCCTACTTCTCGTCCAAAGGCCCCACGGGCGACGGGCGGGTCAAGCCCGACCTGGTGGCCCCCGGCGAGAAGATCATCTCCTGCTCGGCCGATTTCGACCAGCAGCCGTACAGCTACGAAGAGAAGAGCGGCACCAGCATGGCGGCGCCGCATGTCTCCGGCGCCATCGCGACGTTCCTTTCCGTGCACAAGGAATTCCGCGGCCAGCCGGAACTGGTCAAGCAGATCTTTTTGAAGACGGCGACCGATCTGAAACGTGACCAGTCGTTCCAGGGCGCGGGCATGGTGGACCTGCTTCGCGCCGTGATGTCCGTGTAACCGGAGGGAAGCAATCATGTCGAGAATGAAACAAATCCATCATCCCGAGTTTTCGCTTTGGCAGTCGGCCATCGACCAGGTGATCGCCAAGAAGAAAAGCGGGCAGACGCAGGATTTCGGAATCCACAAAGCGGTGGCGCAGCGTCCCGATACCAACGATTCGATGGTCGCCGCGGCTTCCGATGCCGCCGTACACCTGGAGCAAGGCGATCACCTGGCGGACCAGGTGGCGGTGCTGGGCCCCAAAGCCACCGAGGGCATTGCCGACGTGGGCAAGTACTGCGCCTCCATCTGGTGGGAAATCGCCAAGGCGCGGGTGGCGGGCGACAAGGTGCGCGAGGCCGCGTGGCGCGCGCGGCTCGGCACGTTCACGAGTTGCGATCCGCGCTACGCCGAAGCGGTCGAGCAGTATGTCGCGTTCTTCCGCGTAAGGGCGGGCAAAGTCCCCTATAAGGTCTGGCAGAAGCTGGACGATTTCGTTATCGACGGCCAGCTTCCCGCCAAGTCCCGCGTCGCCATCTTCGGGGATTGGGGCACCGGACAGTCGGACGCGAAAGCCCTGCTCGGGGCCATCGCCCGCAAGAACCCCGACGTGGTCATCCATCTGGGCGACATCTACTACTCGGGCACCGAATTCGAGATGCAGAACTATTTCCTCACCATCTGGAAGAACGCGCTCGACCTCACCCGCACGCGCACCTTTACGCTCTCCGGCAACCATGATATGTACGGCGGCGGCGGTCCCTATTACCAGTTGATCCAGAACCTCGGACAGCCGGCCAGCTATTTCTGCTTACGCAACGACGACTGGCAGTTCATCGCACTCGACACCGGCCTGCACGATGTGGACGCGCTCGACGCGACGCCCACGTTCCTCGAGGACACCGAGGTCGCCTGGCTCAACGACAAAGTTGCCAACGCGGGAAGCCGGCGCACGGTGCTGCTCAGTCATCACCAGCTATTCACGGCGTTTGAAGACATCAGCGGCAAGCTCCTCAACGAGAAGCTCAAGGGTCAGGTCGGTCCGATCCTTCCCAAAGTTACCGCATGGTTCTGGGGCCACGAGCACAATCAGGTGATCTACAAGCCTTTCCAGGGCGTGCTGGGCCGCTGCGTCGGGCACGGAGCCTATCCCGTGGGCATCACCGAGATCGCCGCCAAGCCGAAATTCCCGGAGGTTCCGCTGGAACCGGTGTCACTGACCAAAGGCTCGTCCTTCTATGCGCACGGCTACGTCATCATGGACCTGGACGGCGCCACCGCCAAGGTGGCGTACTACCAGGACAGCGATGCCGAAGAACATGCCATGTTCACGGAGACCTACGGCGCTGCCGCCGCCGGTGGACAGGGATGACCCCGCAAACTCGCCGGGAGACCCCTCCCAATACCGCGGCCCTCTGGTTCAGCCGGGTAACGTGGGTGGGGATCCTCTTCAACTTTGTCTTCGTGGCGATGCAGTGGTTCGCCCCGGACTTCATCAATGTCAGCGTGGGCCTGACGCCCGGCTTTCCCACGGTGTGGAACCGGGCGCATGCCGCCATGGTGCTTTCGCTGACCTTCCTGTACATGCCGGCGGCCATCGCTCCGCTGCGTTATCCGGGATACTCGTGGCTGCTGGTGGTTTCGCGGCTCATTGCCAGTGCACTGTGGGCGTGGTGCCTGGCCACCGGACAGGGCGCCTTCGGCTCGTATTTGGCATCGGACGCCGTCTTCGGGGTGGCGCAGGCGGTCCTGTTGCAGATCGCCATGCCGGCCGAGGAGAAGTTTCCGGCGATACTCGGAGCGTTGTTCGCCTCCATCGGCAACGGGTGGAGAGCCGCGTGGGCGAAGCCGGCGGTGAAGATTCTGGCGGTGGTGATCCTGGTCGTCCTCGTGGCCGCCGGGTGGGTGATGTACACCAACCTGGTGCGCCACTCGCCCGAACTGGTCTACGCCGACATCACCCAGCACTGGAAGTACGCGGCCATCGGGCTGGGGCCGGACAGCCGGCTGCCGTACTGGGTGTTCAAGGTGCTGCCGGATGTGTTCCCCGATAAGCTGCCCGGCCCCGGCGGTTGGGCCTCGTTGGGGCTAATTATGGAGGACGGCGCGGCAACGCCGGTGGGGTTCTCCCGGCGCGTGTTCGGTTACGAGTGCGTGGAAGCCAACTGCGCCCTCTGCCATACCACGCAGTACCGAACGGCGCGCGACGCAAAGCCCGTGGTGGTGGCCGGCGGACCGGCCCACACGCTCGACCTGCAAAGCTTCCAGCGGTTTCTGTTTGACTCCGCCGCCGATCCACGCTTCAACCCGGACACGCTCATGGAAGCCATCACCCGGGTGCACCATTTCTCCTGGACGGAGGGCCTGGTCTACCGGCACCTGATCATTCCCGCCACCAAGGTGGCGCTGCTCGAACAGCGCGTGGCGTATGCATGGCAGAACAGCCGTCCGGAGCAGGGCAGGGGACGCACCGACACCTTCAACCCCACCAAGTTCAACGTGTATCACCTGCCGGATGACGGTACCATCGGCACCACGGACCTGCCGCAGGTGTGGAACCAGCGCCCGCGCGAGCACATGTGGCTCCACTGGGACGGCAACAACAACGACATTCACCAGCGCAACTATGCCGCCGCCATGGCCGTGGGGGCCACGCCGCAATCCGTGCTGCCCGACAGTTTCCAACGCGTTACGGATTACCTGCTCGACCTGCAACCGCCCAAGTTCCCGCTGCCCATCGACCAGGCCAAGGCGGCCCGCGGCGCCGCGGTGTTCGATACGGCCTGCGCAAGCTGTCATGCGTTCGGCAGCAAGGGCGTGGGCCAGGTGGAAGACATCGCGCAGACCGGCACCGACCGCCACCGCCTCGATTCGTTCTCGCAGGCGCTGGTGGACCGCTTCCACACCTTCACGACGCCGCCGTTCGTTTTTACGGCGTACCGCAAGACCAACGGCTACTCGCGGGTTCCGCTCGATGGAATCTGGCTCCGCGGCCCCTACCTGCACAACGGCTCGGTGCCCAATCTGCGCGCGCTGCTGATGCCGGAAGAGAGCCGGCCCAAGGCCTTCTACCGCGGCTACGACGTAATCGACCCGGTGAACGTCGGTTTCATCAGCGACGGCCCCGAAGCGGCCAAAGTCGGATTCCGCGTGGATACTTTCGTCCCCGGCAACAGCAACTCCGGCCACCGCTATGGCGTCGATCTTCCGGCCTCGCAGAAGGAAGACTTGCTCGAATATCTGAAAACGCTGTAAAGCGGCGAGTCTTTCGCGCCGCGACTCATTCCGGCTCGCTTCCGGACCGGCTAAAAGTTGAACTTCATCCCCAACTGCACCTTGCGGGAGGCGCTCTCCACCGTCCCGCCGATCCTGCCGAACAACGACGAAGTGTAGGTCAGGGTGGGCGGTCCGAACGATGGCGTGTTCGTGATGTTGGTGGCGGCGGCCCGTAGTTGAGCTTGCGGTTGTACAAGTCGAACGGCGTGGAGGACGCGGACTGCGAATTGGCCGTGCCGTACACCGTGAAGGTGGGATTGAAATCGCGCGTCGAAAGCGATTTCGAGAAGGTATGACTGAACTGGAAATAGACACCGTTCCGGAAGCGCTGCTGCACCTGGAGCACGAGCCCGTTGTAAGTGGAGAAATCGCTCGGGTCGATGGTGCTGACGGCTCCCGAAAACTGCGGAAAGGGAATCACCGCGAAAGCTCCCGCGCCCGACGGCGCCGTCACGTTCTGCCCGTTCTGGATGCGCCGTCCGAGCGAGCTGAGAATCGCGGCATAGCTGTACAGGCTGAGCGCGCTGGCGTAGTTGGCGCGGATCATGTCGGAAGCCGTGCGGCCGCCGGTGTTGCGGCTGTCGGCCGCGAACAGGCCGTTGAGCAGGTCGCTCTGGCCGCCCGCCTTAACCGTGTCGAACGCCGGAATCATCCCGGGAGCGAACAGGTTCGGCTGGTTGGCGTCGTATGCGCCGAGCAGGTGGTATCCGCGCCGCCGACGTAATCCGCTCCCCCACCACTCCGCCGCGCCACACTTCGTGTTGCAGGCTGAGCGCCCGCTGGTGCGTGGTGGGGAATTTCAGATTGGGATCGACCACCGCGATGGAGGAACTCGAAAATGGCGCCGGCTGCTTGAAGGAAGCCGGGCTGACTCCCGCGGGAGACTGCGCTGGCCCGATGGTCGAGAGGCGGGTGTCCTTCTGCCCGATGCTGATATCGTCGAAGCTGCAGATTGTTGAGAAAACCTGCGAGGAAAACAGAAACGTGTTGACGCGATCGTAGGCGATCCGATAGTTGGCGCGGACCGACGTCTTGCCGTTGCCGGATGGATCCCACGCCACGCCCAAGGACGGCCCCAGGTTGCCGAAGTTATTGCGGAACAGGGAGCCCGATACCCAGCTGGCAGTGCTGGTGGCGGGCGCTCCGAAGACCAGCGGCTGGTCGGGGTGGGACATCGTTGGATTGGGCGAACCCGGCGCCATCTTGGTTTCCCAGCGCAGCCCGAGGTCGATGGTAAGGTTGCGCCGCAATTTCCACGAATCCTGCGCGCAAAAGTCGCATTCGTTCCAGTGGGTGTTGATGGGCAGAAGGCCGGTGGTGAACGCCTGGCCATCGGGCGCCGCGAACCCGCGCTGAATCTCGCCCACCCGTCCCAAAGGAAATTGACGGCGCTGCGGACCGTGGGCAGGTCGAAGCTCTGGTTGACGGCCGAAGGGATGCCGAAGGTGCCGTTGTCCAGGTCGGCGTTGAAGTACACATCGGTGGCGGCGTTGTACGCGCCGACGCTGCCCGCGAATCGATCTCGCGGCCCAGCCGCAGGTTGGTGCCGAACTTCAGCGCATGGCTGTTCCACTGGTAGGCCAGGTTGTCCACGATCTGCCAGGTCTTCAAGGTGCGGGTATTGCCGAAATCGTTGGGAGCGACGCTCACCGGCGTGGAGTAGAAGCCGATCTTGTTCAGGTCGGCCGCGGGGCTGTCGAAGGTGAGCTGAACTGGTTGAGCCCCAATACGGCTTCGTTGGTCAGCCGGTTTTTAGGGTTGATGAGCTGGTCCACTTTGAAGGTGATGCCGTGCTGGCGCTCGGTGGTGGGGGCGGCGAAGGCGTAACCCGCCGTGTTCAATCCATCACCCACGTGAACCGGTTGGGCAGGGCTGGGCATTGACGATCTCCTGGATGCTCTTGTCGAGCCCGAGGTGCAGCGGGTCGTTGGCGGCGATGTCGTAGTTGTTCTCCCACTCGTTGGCATTGAAGCGCGGGGTGCGGTAGAACTCGAACGCAGCGCCGTGAAATTCGCTGGTGCCCGACCGCGTAATCACGGCCACCTGGGCGCCGCTCGAGCGGCCGTATTCGGCGGTGGGGGTTGGCGGTGATCACGCGGAGCTCGGCCAGCGAATCGGGGTTGGTGCGGGGGGAGCGAAGTCCGACGCGCCGGTGCTGCTCTCGTTGTTGTCGATCCCATCGAGCGTGTGGTTCCAGGCCCGGTCGCGCGAGCCGAAAACAATCACCGCTCCTCCGGTGATCGCCTGCGTATCGATGACTCCGGGCTGAAGATCGATGAGGCTCAGCGGATTGCGCCCGCGTGTGCCCACGATCGGCAGGTCCATGATGGCCTGCTGTTGGATGAGGTTGTCGACATTGCCCGAGGTGCTGGTCTGCACCGCTTCGGCCGAAGACGTGACTTCGATCTTGTCGGTAATGGCACCCACCTCCAGCTTCACGTTTAACGTGGTGGGCTGACCGATGGTGACCGGGTTGCCGCGCGGCGTGAACGTGCGAAGCCGACGGATTCGGCATCCAGCTCGTAGGATCCCGATTGCACCGCTTCGAAGACGTAGGTCCCCGCCGCGGAAGTTTGGGTGGCCAACGTGGCGCGGGTCCCTTCGTTGATCAGCTTCACCGTGGCATTGGGCACCACGGCGCCAGTCGAGTCCTGAACCGTGCCGGGGGCACCCTCGAGGTAGTGCCTTGAGCAAATGCCGGCGCGCACGCGCATCCCATCCATACCAGAAATAAGAACTCCGCAGATCGCATATAGGGGGCAGAAAAACCAGCGGACAACACGTCGGCGGCCCGGCGAAGGTGCTACCGATGCAGTTGGCGGACCATCTTGCTCCATAGCGCGTCGGAGAGTTCGTCGGTATCCTCGGGATCGACCGGAGTCACCAGGATGTGCAGGCCTGCCATCTCGTCGGCGCTTCCGGGTCCCCACAACACGCGCCGCGGCGGCTGGTTGGGGTTGCGCGGGTTGTCCGCGGAATTGTCGTAGGTGAACTCCATCTCCACGCGCGTGCCTTCGGGCAGGCGCAGCGGCTCGATGTACTGGTACTGCTGCTGCCAGTCGAAGTTCCAGTCCGGGATGTGAATCAGGGTGCGGCGCGTACCGTCCGGCATCAGCGCATGACCGTACATCTCGCGGCACAGGTAGTGGGCGTGGGGATTGATGGCGATGGCGTCCACATCCACCGGAATCGTGAAATGGTCAGTGACTTTGTAGTTCCGCGCGCCTGCCGGTATGTCGATGCGATTCGAACCCAGCGGAATATCCATTGCGCGGCGGGCGGGCTTGCGATCGGTGAAATAGAGCGCCACGCGGGTGAGGTCGCTTTCGGGCTTGCCGGTGGGATGGTAGTGTACCTGGAGCACGAGGTCCGCGCCGCCGTGGAGCAGTTCGGGAATGCCGGCGGGGAATTCGAACGGGATCGCTCCGGGAGTCCAGCCTCCCAGCCCACGGGCGGGGAGGAAGCCGGGGGTGCCGAAGCAGGTATAACCGCTGCCGGTATCGCGGCGGCGCGCGGTGCCGGTGATGTCCTGAAACAGAATGGCGTGGTGGACGACGCTCGGGTTGCCGGGCCGGAGATCGAGTGCCCGCACCCAGCGATCGCGGGCCGCCCGCGCCGAGAGCACGAAGCAGCGGTACACGTCGGTGCCCTCCGCCGGCACCTGGAAGGGCGCGGCCATGGCAGCTTCGAAATCGGGCCTGCCCAATTGCCAGCCTTCGGGGCATTGGGGCGGCGGAGGCGTGGCGGCAGGGTCGCCTTCAGGCGCGCCGCTCGCGGCCCAGCGCGCCAGCGTGGCGATTTCGGCTGGGCGACAGCCGCCGTTCCTGCTGGAAATGGGGCTCGGCCGGCAGCCACGGAGGCATGTAACGCTTCCCGGTGACGGTGGCGATCAGGGCGGCATGCCGCTCCGCGTCCGCGAAGCGGAGCAGGCTGAACGGCGCCACGCCGCCGGGGCGGTGGCAGGAAACGCACTGCCGGTAGAGGATGGGCGCGACATCGCGGGAGAAAGTGGGCGTCCCCACCGTCCAGAACGCCGCCAGCAGCCCGACCCAGCTCATACGACCATCATCCCATCACCGGCTTGCTTCGTCCTTCCGGCTTGTGTGAACGTCTTGACTAGGGGACCTTATGAAAAATCTTATCGCCTTCTGTCTGGTTCTGCCGCTGCCCGGGCTCCACGCCGATGTGACGCTGCGCTACACTTCTACGAACCAGTTCACTTCCCTGCCGCCCGCCATTATGGACCAGGTGATGAAACAGCGGGGTGTGCAGATGCCCGACGCCTTTTCGGTCCGGCTCAAAGGCACCAGGGGTTATTCGAAAATCGGCAACCTCGAATTCATCACCGACCTAGCCGCCCAACAGGCCACCCTTCTGGACCGCGAAGGAAAACGGTATGCTACGGCCCCCTTGAAGGAAGTCGCCAGCCGGTTTGCCGCCGCGCTGCCGCGGATGGCATCCAATGCGCAGAAAATGCTGGGCGCCATGAAGGGCGATTTCCACGCCAGGAAGACGGGCCGCACCGAAGTCATTCTCGGCATCGATGCGGAGGAGACCGAGGGAGTGCTGACGGTGGGCGGCGCCGCTCCCGTGATGAAGATGATCATTCAATTCTGGACCGCCAAGCCCGCGGCGGCGCAGCGCATCGCCTCCCTGCGCGAGTTCACCGCTTACAGCCAGAAATCCTCGGCATTTCTGAGTCCCGCCGACTTGATTCGCCAGATGACCGGGCGGATCGCCGGATTTGCCCAGGGTATCGGTTCCATGATCGACGAAATACAGAAGAGCCAGTCCGTGATGCTGAAAGCGCACATGGAAATGCAAATGCCCCTGCTGACCCGGATGGCGGCGCAGGCGGCCAAAAAGGATGGTGAGGAGGCCGAAACGGTCGATCCCGACAAGCCCTTCGTGACGATCGATCAGAACCTGGTCGAGATCTCCGACGCCCCGATTGACGACTCGGTCTTCGGGGTGCCCAAAGGCTACCAGCCGGCATCCATGGAAGAGCTGGTGAAAGCGATTCTGCCGCCTTCGCCGGAGTAGGTGTCGAATGCGCTAGTGTAGTGTCTCCGAAATAACGGCGCGGGGACAATCTTGTCCAGTTATTTGTTGGACACTACACCAGGTTGGAAACCCTTGGGGTCCCAACTTGCAACCCCGATAGGCGCCGTTGCCATGCTGCGGCGTTGGGTCTTCCCGGCGGGGTCCTGCAGCAGCAATGATAGCCGTGCAAGCCGTTGCTCGCAACTCCGCCGGCATTATGGAACGCACGCAGTTTCATTGGGCCCACAATCCAGCCAGCCGTAGCTCAGATCGCCGCGCACGCGGAGAATTCGCGTGGATGTATCCACGACCAGTGCGGCTCCCCTGGCGCTCACAGTCCTTGCGCGCTCGGCGCCGAGCGCCCGGGTCAGGATGGATCCGCCGTCGACCTCGGCGAGATTCTTCAGCATTCGCATCGACACAACCTCTCCGGATGCCGATCCGAACACGGCGATGGAAACTTTGAAACCGGCCACCCCCGCCTGATCGAGCACGGGACGGTATTCGTCGGCCACCCAGGTCAGGTAATCGTCCATCTTGTTCTGCATCGTCCGGCTCCGCGTTTCAACCCAGCAGGTGCCTGGAGGCGCGGCGGCTCCGCCGATCTCCACTGCCGGCAATGGCGTGGAGTACTGACGCGTCTGCGCAACGTAGTAGCGGGCCAAGTCGCGCGACAGAGGCACTAGAACAGCCGGAGCCCCCGTCCGGTCCAGATCGGCGAATTTTGCCACCGGTACAACGGTTGTGTACTCGTTCGTGTCGCCCGCCAGTGTTTCGAACGTAAGTAACCACGGGGTGCCGCTTTTCCTGGACGCTACCAAGAGCCGCTGGAGACCTCTTTCGAAACGGCGGCGAAATTCGGGCTTCACCCTGGTAATCGTTGTACATGTCCAGGCATATTGCCGATGGATGGACTGCGTCACCCCCGGAGAAATCACCGCGGCCGCGGCCACAAACACCCGTGCGTGACGGGTCGCGCGTGGCGCGGCCAAAAGGAATAGGCGGTTCATTCCCGGCTACGGAAGGGGGCCGACATTATTCCACGAACAACCTGCGGCCGGACACTTGGCCAGAACGTTCGGACAATTCGTCCCGGTGCAAGTCAGGATTAGCGGATTGATTTCTCTCCGGCCATCCGGAGTCAACTGCAATTTCATTACCTGCCGTAGGTCGGAGTTCAACAAATCCGTACTGTTGGTGATCTGAGTCGACAATTGATTGACCAACGTGACCAGTTGGGCGCTGAGGGCGGTGAACTCACCTGTGATCTGGTTATTTACATTCGTCAGATGAGTATCCAGGTTTGTCAGAGAGTTACTCAGCTTGTTGTCCACGGCAGTTATGTGGGAGTCAACAGCGCCTAATTTGTCATAAATTGTCACCGTGTTGTGGAAAGCCGCGTTAATCTCGGCGGCATTGACAAGTCCATCCTGTTCCTGGCAATCGGCGAAAATACCGGTTGAGACAGCTCCGGCGATCGCGAGGGCCGCCACTGGCGCCCAACACGCCGCGTTGAACGGCGCCGGAATGATAGAGCAGACTGGAGTTGACGCCGCAACGGCGCCATTCATTGCGCTCACAACCTGGCTCAGGTTGGTTTCGACCGTCACGCTGCACTGCTGGGAACTGATGGAGGCATAGTCGGTCGGAGAAAAAGCTCCGAAAGTATTCGGAGGATTCACCAGGTTCTGCCAGGCGCTGTTCGTTGGATCCGGATATGCCGGCGTGCACAGCGCTCCAACGCTCGTGCTGATGATTGTGTCTACCGCGCATGCGGGAAAGGCTGCCCTGGGCAGGACGCCGACCGCGTTTCCTTTTAGTCGTGATGCCGGAGTGGTACCCGCTCTCAGCGCGGCAACCGCGTCTCGCAGACGGCCAGGGTGTGAAAACGCGGGAAGAATTGTCTGAAGTTGCTCGTCGGTAAAACTCGCAAACTGCTGAGCAAGGTTCGAACCTTTCCGGGCATCCAGGTACGCTCCTAAATCCAGGAGAGTCTGGCGGAATTCCGGAATAGTCAGGGCTGTATAGTCGTGTTCGGCTTGGGCGTGGGCGTTGGCAATTAGCAGAATAGCTACGCAAATTCCGCCGGTAAACCTGTTCATCTTTGTATCCCCTCAAGGATTGGTCCAGTCTAATCCTGACAAGCCACTAAGTCAACAACAATAGCGCTGGGGCAGCGGTCTCGGAAGTTCCGCGAAGGAGGGGGCGGCGCTGTGGAGCGGTCTGAATCGTGAGGTCGGCAGCGTTCCTGCTGGCCTTTTGAGCAATGGCGGCTCCGGCGGGTTATCGCTTCACGGAAAAGAGTCGAGTTGTCAAAGATCAACGGAGCCGTGCTCGCCGTCCGCGCGGCGCCGGGGTCAACTGGTATCCGGCGGACTATGGGTCCCTAGGGTCAACCAGAGATAGTCATGCAGTTGCATGGCGCAGCGAATGGCATGGTCACCACGGTGCAGATAGCGCAACCGGTAAAGGCGTTCGATCACCATGGCCAGTGCGATCAGCAGCCATACGATCAGAATGCTGTTGGCCTGATGATGGCAGATGTGCTCCATGCCATAGCGGTTCTTGCCGTCGTTGAAGCCCTGATTCTCGATCTCCCAGCGGCTTTTGGCGATGCGGTAGAAACTCAAGCTCCCGAGTTTGGGGATGGAGAAGTCGGTCAGCCATTCGGCTTGTATTACGGTCCCATCGCGTTTGTGCTGGCAGTACCGCAGGACGCGTACGGCGGGCCAGTTCAGGGTTTCCCAAGGAGCGAAATTATCCGCGTCCCAGACCTCGACCCGATCATCGCCCTCTTGGAACACGGCCTGGGGCGGTTGCCCGTCAAAGCGGGCGCGCACGGCAGCGGCTAAAAGAGGAAGGTTCTCCTTGAGGCGCGCCACCATGGGCAGAGCGACCTCCGCGGCGGTGTGGAGAAAAGGAGCCGTGGCATACGCGCTGTCTCCCACTACATAGTCGGCGAAACGCGCGCCAAGATGCCCCACCGCGCGCCGCAGCAAACGCTGGGCTGCGGCATACTCGCTATCGCCAGGCCCGTAGGGCTCCACATCGATCGGCAGCGTCAAACCAACGCCGACCATGCTGATCAGTACGAAATGATGCAAGGAACCATGTACTGCACCCTTGGAATCCTTGACCGGATCACACAACGGGCAGGGTTCTTTGTGGGTATGCCCCGCGCCGGTACCGTCCAGCGCCAGCCCTATGAAGCGGCTGTTCTCGAAGGCCTTGTTGCGCTTGGCTTGGTGCAGCGCGGTCGCCACAGCCAATCGCGTCGTCTCCGGGTCCATGCGCTCGGTGCAGTAGGCCAAGGCATCATCCCCGAACTGGCCTTTCAAGCCCAACTCGGCGCGCACCGGAGAGTGCGCCAGCCATTCCAGGCGCAAGAAACTTGCGGCGCGCAGGACACGTCCGATCACTACGGCCCAGACCAGATCTCGCGCCGGGATATGGGGATGGACCCGGCCATCGCCCGGTCGTTGGAAGAAGGACTTCAGGCCCAGGCAGTGGCAGGCGTAGTTTTGGATTTGGCGAACGTGTGGCCCGGTCAGCGGGGCTGCTGTTTGCGCCGCAATACCAGCAACTCGGCATTGGCGGCGAGGACCTCGCGCAGAGCGTCCTGAAAGGCGTGGCCGGCAGCGACGCGCCGGCGGACGTCGTCCACCCAATCCTTGGGGATGCGTTCGACCCGCTTCTTACCGGCCACCATAAAGGTGAGCGACCAAGCGGGGTGCCCCTCGCCTTTGGCGCAATGGCAAGTAGGCTTTCCACACTTGGTATGGCTGACGGACAGCGAGCCTGGCAGCAGATCTTGGGGGAAAGGGAATTGGCGGAGCAGCGCAAATTTGCGCTGGCGGAGTCTGGCAGCCTCGGGACCCTTGGGCTCGAATTCCATCTTGGAGTAACTATACTACAAGAATTGAACCAAAGCCAGACAAATTTACGAACGCGAAAATAGATGGCTTCTGTGGCCGGTTATGCCGGACCCACCCTGCCCGTCATTCTCAACGGCTTATCGGATTCTGCGTTATTGGAGTGCCGAGACTGTTGGCGCTGGGGCAATCTTGTCTGGTTATTTGTTGGACACTACACTAGATTAGGTGAGCCGGTCGGCCGCCTGAATCAGCGCGCGAATGTAGCCGTAGCAGAACGCGAACGACTGGAGTCCTGCGGGATCGCTGGGCGCTTGGGGCACGTGGTCCGGCATCAGCATGTACGGGTAGGCGATCTCCCGGTACACCTGAATCGCCTTTACGAAGTCGATGTCGCCCTCGTCGGGATACACTTCGACAAAATCGTCCCGGCGTCCCCGGATATTCCGGAAGTGCACGTTGAAGATCTTCTGCCGGGTTCCGAAGTAGCGGATCACGTCGTAGATTTCGCGGCCCGGGTCCTTCAGCATCTCCGATACGGTGCCCTGGCAGAAGTTCAAGCCATGATACGGGCTCTCGCGGATGGAGATGAATTTCGTCAGGCCCTCCACCGTTCCGAGGACGCGGTCCACGCCCTCGTAGCCCTCCGGGGGCACACCGGGATCCTGGGGATGGCACGCCATGCGAATCTTGTGTTCCTCGGCCACCGGGATCACGCGATCGAGGAAATACGTGATCCGTTGCCAGAACTGATCCGCATCCACCTGTCCGGCGCGGGTCACGGGCGGATCCGGGTGCGCATCCTTGAGCCGCCAGGTGCTGTAGCGGGCGTCTCCGCGCCCCGGGGTGCGTTCGCGAAGCCGGAGCACGCCCAGAATACTCATGTTGTATTTGATGGCGGGAATTCCGGCGGTGGCTGAGTTGCGGATCAGCGTCTGCAACGATTCGATGTCGCGGTCCCGCTCGGGGCTCTGCGCCAGCATGATAGCCGGGTGCCGCTCCCGGTCGATGTGGCTCGACGCCAGAAAGGGCGGCGCGATGCAGTCGATGCTGATTCCGTTCGAATCGGCCAGGTCGCGCATCCGTTTCAACTCGTCCACGGTGGCGTAGAGCCGCCCGTCGGGGATCTCGGGGTAGCCGCAGATGTGGCGGACGCCGTAACGTGCCAGGTAGTTCAGATGGGTATCGTTGGTGGGTGCGCTCTGGCATCCGAGTTTCATGCGGATGGCCGGGGCGGGTGCCGCCCGATCGGGCTTAGCGGCGGAAGCGGCCGCGGCCGCGGTGCCGGAACGGGCCAAGAACTCCCTGCGATTCATGAGTAGAAGCTATCACAATCCTTACCCGATCGCGGCCACGATGTCTCTGGCCACGGCTTCCAGGTCGCGCTCCTCGACCAACTGCGAGAAGATCCCTTCGAGCGACGGGATGTTCATCAGGTCGCGCAGATGCTCCACCGAGTCGGCGGCCATGATGCGGCCCTTATAGATGATGATGACCTGGGCACAGACCCGCTCCACCACCTCGAGCACGTGCGAGATGTACAGGATGGTTTTACCCTTCTGCGCCAGCTCGTTCAGGAGGTGCTTGAAGAGCTGCGCGGAGGTCACATCGATGCCGCTGAGCGGCTCGTCGAGGATCAGCACATCGGGGTCGTGCAGCAGGGCGGCGGAGATCAGCACGCGCTGCTTCATGCCTTTGGAATAGGCCGAAATCGGCGCGTGGCGGTAGGCGCCGAGCGAGAGCAGTTCGAGCAGGTCGTTGGCCTTGCGGTCCACCTCGGCGGGCGGCAGGGAGCGGAGCCGGCCGATCAACTGCAGATACTCGAGCCCGGTCAGGTAGGAGTAGAGAATCGCCTCTTCGGGGACGTAGCCCAGCCGGCGCCGGAAGCCGATCGGATCCGCCGTGATGTCGCGGCCGTCGAGCAGGACCTTGCCGGCGCTCGCGTCGATCAAGCCGGTAATGATCTTCACCGTGGTGGATTTGCCCGACCCGTTCGGCCCCAGGTATCCGGTGACCTCGCCGGGCCGGACGGTGAAGCTCACGTCGTTCACCACGGCGGTATTCCGGTAATACTTGGTCATGTGCTGGATTTCGAGCATGGCGACTCCTATTGCAGGTTGAGATCGAGCGTGCGGACCACGGGATCCACGCGGTCTTCGTAGTCCAGCGCGGCGGCGTCGCGGGTGAGGCGCAAGCCCAGCCGGTTCAGGAACAGGCATGCCGCGGCGAGGAGGGCGAAAAATGCCACGGCCGCAGCAGGCCACCCGAACAGCCACGACTCGAGCGTGGCCATGGTGCTGCTGTACATGGTGAATCCCAGAATGTAGACCACCGAGAGCCCCACCAGGTTCACCTTGCCGGTGAAATGGGCGCAGGTAAACGGGACTTTGCGAAATCCGAAGAAGAGAATCTCCATCAGCAGCAGCGAAAGCGCCACGCCATAACAAAGATGGAACGCCGCCTCGCCCGCGGAAAAGTGCACGAACTCCACCGGTGCCAGCAACGCGAACAAAGGCAGGATGGCGGCCACTACCAGCCACTTGCGGGTTGCCGTGACATATTTCCGGACGTCGGCGGTCTCGGTGATCTGAAATGCCCAGTTGGCGCTCAGCTCGGAGGGAAAATTGAAAGCCGCGCGGAGGGCCGAGACCAGTACGAACGAAAGGCTCAGCGGCAGGCGCAGCCACCCGTCCGGCCCGGAGCCAAGCGTCAAAACCGCAATCGCGGCGCCGAATCCTCCATAGGTAGCGAGGAACAGGCGGTGCTTCACGCTCCGCGTGAGGGTCTCGCTGATGAACCGGAAGACCGCCTGCTCGACGGGGCGCCGGAGAAGCAGCCGATCAAGCCACGCCGTCGCCAGCAGACGCGCCCGGCCCGGCCCGGAGCGGCTGGGTTCCGGCGTTTCGAGCATCCGCCGGGCGTGCCTCCGGTAAAGGGGAAGATAGGTCAGCAGAAAGACGGCTGCCGTCAACCACAGTGCCCGAATGGCAATCGAGCCCAGCTCGAGCAGCACCGGGTCGCCGGTCACCGGCCGCAGCCGCTCGTAGAGGCCGACAAACCAAAAGCCGGGGTAGGCATAGAGCAGAGGATGGTGCAGGCGCACGAGCCGCTGGATGCTGCTCGCCGCCAGCGGGGTGAGAAAGAACATCATCACCAGGGCGGCCATGACCACCGTCTGAACAGGTACCGACAGGCGCCGGTAGAGCTTCCCGGGAAGGACGGTCAGCAGCACGCCTTTGAGCGTCGCCATGAACAGCGCCGCAAACAGGCCCGCCGCGAAGACCACCACCAGGTGCGTGCCCATGATGCCCGGAATACTGCGGTCTCCATCGAGACCCGGCCTGCTGGATACGGCCGGCCACAGCAGCACGCTGAAGAAATTGACGTCCACCAGAAATACGCCGAGAAAAATGATGAGCGCGGCGGTTTTGGCTAGAAAAAGGGTGGACAGTCGAATGGGCAGGGTGGTGAGGATCTGGTAGTCGCGGCGGTCGGGAAACAGGGTATCCCACTCGAACACCATCACGAATCCCATCACCAGCATGGAGAGCGACAGGAAGATGTGGCGAAACACCACCAGGGCCCAGCCGTACGCCGACAGCGGCAGGAAGAGAAATGCCAGGAAGGCAGCCGGTACCGCCAGGATGCCGAGCGTTTGCACCACGCCGGCCTCCGGCCTTCCCTGCGGCGAAAGCGACTCGGTGTCGAAAAAACGACCGAAGAAGTGCCGGACCAACAGCTCGAATTGCGCGCTTGCCAGCCGCATGGGAGTGAGACACCGCGCAAATGCGCTTTGTTCCGGAGGCAGGACTCCGAATTCCGGGCTGCCATACGGCACCGCTCGATTGACGAACCTGTTGCCCGAGCGATAGGCGCGCCGAGGTCAGCGGGCCTTGAGCGCCGCGTCCGCGAGAATCCGGTACTCCTCCAGAATCGTGCCCATGGCGCGCGCCAGCGCCGCGCGGGCTTTCACATAGGAGCTGCGCGCGGCCACCTCGGTCGATTTCGCTTGTGACAGCAGGCTGTCGTACTGAATCACGAAGAAGGCGGTCGAAGCGCCCACTTCAAACTTCGCCTGTTCCGCATCGAGCGACTCCTGCTGCAGGCGCCGCGCCTGCCCGGCGGCTTCGAACGAGGCGCGTGCCCGCCGCATGGCGATCAGGGCGTCCTCCACTTCGAGGCGCACCTGGTTGTGCATCTGTTGCAGCCGTACGTCCGCCTGTTTCACCTGGATTTCGTCGCGCGCCAGGTCGGCCTCGGCGATGCGGTTGTGAAGCGGCAGATTCACCTGCACACCGATGCCGTAAGTAGGGTACTTGCGGGTGAGCACCTGATTCAGTACGCCGCCGTAACCGGCAACGTAGGTGGTGTCGGCATTGGGCACCAGCGGATTCAGCACGCCCGCCAGGCCGTTGTTCTGCATGACGCCCACCAGGTCCACCTGGGGCTTGGTGAGGTTGCGGGCGCCCTCCAGCCCGATGCGCGAATTCGCGACCTGAAGCCGCGCCTGCCCCAGGTCCGCCCGGTTGGCAAGCGCATCGGCAATCAGATCCTGCATCGGACGGACGCCATCGTTTTCGGGAACCTCCAGCGTGTCGGTGGGGACAATGCGGGCCGCGGCCACTTCCGGATCGCCATTGCCGCGGCGGGTGAGGACGTTCTTGAGCAGGGCTTCCTGTTCCTCGCGCAGGCCACGCGCGTTGATCACATCCTGGCGTGTGGAGAATACCTGCGCGTTGGCCCGCGTCATTTCCACCTGCGCCAGCGTGCCCTCTTCCACCTGCGCTTTCGTGTCGGCGAAAAGCTTCTCGGCCAGGGCTGCGGTCTCCAGTTTGACTTTCTCGTCCTCGTAGAGCGCGACGAAATCGGTATAGAGGCGAATCACGCCGTAAACCGTGAGCGTGAGCTGGTGCCGGAAGAGCAGCGAGCCGATGCGCTGTTCGTTGCCGGCGATGCGGATGAAACGCCGGTTGAGGCTGAAGCCGAAACCCCGCAGCAGCGGCTGGGTGATGTTGATCCCGAGGCTCGAACCGGTGTACGGGTTATACGCGGACCGCAGCGAATTCACCGATTGGCGATTGTTGTTGAAGGCCAGGCCGGCCTGTGCTCCGCTGGCGAATCCCTGCTGGATGCCGGCGTTGGCGAGGGTGATGTTGCTGACCAGGGAATTCGTGCCGGTCACGACGCTGTTGGTCTGCGGGGTGGTCTGATGGGTCCAGTTCAACTGTCCGACCAGGGCGGGATCGTAAATCGGAACCGGGGCGCCGTTCGATTGCGGAATCGTCCCCTGCACGGAGAAATTGAGCTGCGGACCGGCCAGGAGGCCGAGTTCGAGCGCATTCGTCGAGACCGAACTTCCCGCCGTGGCCCGGCTGCTGGCGGCGTTGGTGAGAACGGGGCTCAGCGGTCCTCCGGTCCCCGCCGGCATATCGAGCAGGGTGTAATTGAGGCCGCGGGCGATGCCGCCGCCCCGCGTGCGCAGCAGTTCGGCCTGGCCGACCGCCGGCTGGTAGCGCTGCAACTCCACGTCCAGATTGTTTTCGATCGCCAGCGATAGGGCGTCCTGGAGCGACAGGTAGAGGTTGCCGGTGCGGATCAGCTCATGAACGCGCGGGGAGTTCTCGTAGGTGGTTTGGGGCGGGGTCTGGGCCAGGGCAGGGGCGCAGAGTAGAAGGGCGCAGAGAATGGCAGTAGGCTTGGGCATCGTGGATTACCGCTTGCCTTCGACGGGTTTTTCCGCGGCGGCTGGTTTGACTCTTTCGCCCTCGCGCACGGCGTCGCTAGGGTTGACCACCAGTTGCTGACCCTCTTCGAGGCCGGAGAGGACCTCCAGCCGGGCCCCGAAGTCGCGGCCCAATTGAATCCGGGTGAAGTGCACGGCGCCGTCCGCGCCGACCATGGCCACCTGCGGGCCGTCGCTGCGCACCACCAGGGTGTCGCCGGGAATCACCAGCGGCGGATCCTTCCTCGGCACCTCCAGGTCCACCTGCGCGTACATGCCTGGTAGAAGTACGCCGCCGCCATTGAGGACCTGAACCTCCACCAACAGGGTGCGGGTAGCGGGGTCGAGCGCATTGGCGGTACGGGCCACCGTGCCGGTGAATTTCCTGCCGGGCAGATCGGGAATCACCAGCGTGGCCTGCAAGCCGGGGCGCACCGAAGGCGCGTCCACCTGCGGGACGGTGAGGTACATTCGCAGCCGGCCGGGTTGCGCCAGGCGGAACAGCAGCGTGCTGCCTTCGTTCACCAGGGCGCCCTCGTCCACATTCCGCAAGGTGATCACGCCGTTGAACGGCGCCCGCACGGTCTGATACCCCAGCAGCTCATTCAAACGGGCCAGGTTGGCTTCCACAGCGGCAACGTTGCTGCGCGTTCCGGCCAACGCCTTTTCGAGCGCCTCCACGTTGGCATGCTGAGCTTGATATTGCGCCAGGTAGGTGTCGTTCTCCTGCCGCGACACCACTCCCTTCTTGAACAGGTTGTCCCAACGGTCGTGTGTGACGCGGGCGAGCTCGGTGGTGGTCTGGCCCTGCTTGACCGCCGCTTCGGCCTGCTGCACCATACTACGCGCCTGTTCGAGGGCGGCCTTGGACTGATTGATCTGCTGCTTCAGTTCGGGTGCTTCGATATCGGCCAACACCTGGCCCGCCGTGACGCGGTCGCCGATATCTACATAGCGTTTCTTCAGGTACCCGCTGGCGCGGGCCAGCACCGGAGCTTCCGTTACGGCCTGAATGTTGCCGGGCAGCACCAGGTTGGTGTGCGTGCCGGAACGCGCCACCCGCGCCACCGTGACCACCGGCAGCGTCTGCGTCGCCTCGCTGGTTTCGGCGGCCAGCACCATTTCCCGCTGCTGCCTTGGCAGGTATCCGGCAAAAAAGCCAGCCACGATCAGAATCACCAGCAGCACGGCCATGGTAATCAGCGCCCCCTTCGAAGGACCTTTGGGGCCGCGGCGGTGCTCCGTATCGAGCAGCTTTTTCTGCTCCGCCAACTGGCGCTTGAGGCCGTCAATTTCGGAGCGAAGCTGGTCTTCATTGGTCATCGACTCGTTCATTGCAAATCCTCACGGAACTGGATCTCATCCCGGTAGTATTCTTTCTCTTCTTCCGCCAGCCTCCGTTCGTGGTCCAGGGGAGGCCTGGTGCGCAGCAAACTGTAGACCAGCGGAACTACAAACAGGGTGGTGATGGTGGCCAGCACGAGTCCGCCAATCACGGCCCGGCCGAGCGGCGCGTTCTGTTCTCCGCCTTCCCCCAAACCGAGGGCCATCGGCATCATGCCGATGATCATGGCGCCGGCGGTCATGAGCACCGGACGGATGCGGGTGTGGCCCGCCGAGAGAGCCGCCGAGCGCGAGTCCATGCCCTCCTCGCGCTGGTCGTTAGCGAAAACCACCAGCAGGATGCTGTTGGCGGTCGCCACCCCGATGCACATGATCGAGCCCATGAGCGAAGGCACGCTGAAGGAAGTCTGCGTCACGAACAGAATCCAGACGATGCCCGCGAGCGCGCCGGGAAGGGCCATCAGGATGATGAACGGATCGAGCCAGGATTGAAAATTGACCGCCATCACCAGGTAGACCAGCACCACCGCGAAAATCAGGCCGATGCCGAGGCGATAGAACGAACTCTCCATGGTGGCCACCTGGCCGCGCAGTTCGAGCGTACTCCCGCGCGGCAGTTTGGCCGACATGCGGTCCACGATTTTCTCCACCGCCGACCCCACCGAGCCGAGGTCGCGGCGGTCGATATTGGCGTACACGTCGAATACAGGCTGCACGTTGTAGTGATTGACGATTTGCGGCGCCATGCCCCGGCTTACGCCGGCCAGGTTGGAGAGAAGCTGCGGTCCGCCGGCCAGCGCTCCCGGATTGCCGTAGGCCAGCGAAGCCTGGTTGGGGCCCGCTCCCACCGAAGCCGCGCCGCTGTTGGAGGAGCCGGCCAGCGACGTAGGCGAATTGGAGTTGATGCTGCCGGCGGGCGCGCCCACTGGGGTGCGCAGGATCGCCTCGAGCGAGTTCATCCGGTACTGCGGGGTCTGAATGGCGACGAAGTAGCTGACGCCGCTCGACCAGTCGAGCCACTGGGTGGGGGAGATCTGGGAGCTGCCCGAGAGCGAAATCAGCAGGCTGGTGGAGACGTCTTTTTGCGTCAACCCCACCTGCCCGGCCTTGGCGCGGTCCACGTTCACGCGGATTTCCGGATAATCCACGACCTGGTGAATGTGCACGTCCGCCGCACCGGGAATCCGGTCGATCTCGCGCTGAAGCTGGCGGGCGATTTCGTAATTCGCGGCGGCGTTGCGGCCGACCACCTGCACGTCGATGGGCGCCGGCAGCCCGAAATTCAGGATCTGGTTGGTGATATTGGCGGCCTCGAAGAAGAAGGCCACGTCCGGAAACTTCTGCCGCAGCCGCTTGCGGAGCTGATCGGTATAGTCGGCGGTGGAGCCGTGCCCTTCCGCGTTGAGCGAGATCAGAATATCGCCGTCACTCACCCCCAGGGTCGGATTGTCGCCGAACGCCAGGTTGAAGCCGCCGTTGGGGATGCCGATGTTGTCGATGATGTTGGCGATCTCGTGGCGCGGAATCGTCTGCCGGATCTCGCGTTCGATATCGGCGAAAATAACTTCCGTCTGTTCGATCCGGGTCCCCGAAGGGGCGCGCGCGTGAAGCCGCATCTGTCCGGAATCGACGGTTGGGAAAAAGTCCTGTCCGATGAGCCGGGTGAGCAACAGCGACCCGGCTACGAAGATTCCGAAACCGGTCAGCACCAGCCCGCGATGGTCCAGGCACCAGTGCAGCAGGGACGTGTAGGAGGCCCGCATCAGCTCGAAGCGGCGGTTGAACCGGTAGTGCATCCTCCAGATGAGGCCCCGGCCGCCCTGCCCGTGCTCACCCCCCGCATAGAGCGTCATCTCCGGGCCGAGCATATAGTGCATCATCGTCGGAACCAGCGTTCGCGAGAGGAAGTAGGACGCCATCATGGCGAACACCACCGCCATGGCCAGCGGCGTGAACAGAAATTTGGCCGCGCCGGTGAGCAGGAGGACGGGCACGAACACGATACAGATCGAGAGCGTCGAAACGAAGGCCGGCGCCGCGATCTGCTGCGCGCCGTCGAGCACAGCCCGCACCAGGGGCTTGCGCATGGCCATGTTGCGATGCGTGTTCTCGATGGTCACAGTGGCGTCGTCCACCAGGATCCCCACCGCCAGGGCGAGCCCCCCCAGAGTCATCACGTTGATGGTCTGGCCCATCATGCTCAGCACGATCAGCGACACCAGGATCGAAAGCGGGATCGAGATGCAGACGATCACGGTGCTGCGCCAGCTTCCCAGGAACATGAGAATCATCAGGCCGGTCAGGATCGCCGCAGACACCGCCTCGCGCACGACGCCATTAATGGCCGAGCGCACGAACAGCGACTGATCGAAAAGTTGCCGCACGTGCAGCGACGTGGGCAGGCCGGCCAGGATGCGGGGCAGCGCCCGCTTGACATTGTTGACCACCGCCAGCGTGGAGGCCTTCCCGTTGCGCATCACAGTGAGCAGGGCGCCGCGCCCGCCATTGGTGCGGACGATACTGGTCTGGACGGAGTACCCGTCGCGCACTTGCGCCACATCGCGAAGATACACCGTGGCGCCGTTGACCACTTTGACCGGCAGGTCGTTCATCTCGTCAAGCACCCGCGGGCTGCTGTTGAGCTTGATCTGATAGTCCTTGTCGCCGATCTTGGCCGTGCCCGCGGGTAGAATCAGATTCTGGTTGCCGAGCGCTACCGACACGTCCGCCGCGGACAGACCCCTGGCGTACATGGCCTCGGGAATCAGATCCACCATGATGCTGCGGAACCGGCCTCCGTACGGCAGCGGGACCGACGCTCCCTGGATGGTGGCCAGTTGGGTGCGGATGAAGTTCTGCCCGTAGTCGAACAGTTCCTGCTCGCTCATGGTGGGGCTTTCCAGCCCCAGTTGCAGAACGGGTACGGCCGAGGCATCGTATTTGATCACGCTGGGCGGAGTCGTGCCGGGCGGGAAAATGCGCAACAGCGTTTGCGAGATGGCCGTGACCTGCGACAGCGCCACTTCCACCTTGGCATTCGGCTGGAAATAGATGCGCGTTACCGAAACGCCGTTGTAGGACTGCGATTCGATGTGCTCGATATCGTTCACCGTGGTGGTGAGCGCCCGTTCGAAGATGGTGACCATGCGCTTCTCCATCTCCTCGGGCGAGAGCCCGTTGTAGCTCCAGACCACGCTAACCACGGGAATGTCGATGTAGGGGAAAATATCCACCGGCATCGTGATGCACGCGCTGACGCCGAGGATCGCGATGAGCACCGCGATGACCACGAACGTATACGGCCGCCGCAGGGCCAGTCGCACTATCCACATATCTGAAAGGGATGTATCCCCAATGATACCAGATGGTTGCGAGGCGTCCTGGCTAGCCCTTTGGGGCTACAGGGGAGGGCGGAGAGCGGCGAAATCGCCGCGGCGAAACCGGCCGGGGGCCGGCGCCCGCAGGCAGGCGCCGACTGTCTTCCCCCGAACTCCCGGCGATTCCCTATTGTTTTCGGCGGCGGACGCAGCCCAGGAGCACCAGTCCGCTACCCAGCATCGTCCAAGTCATGGGTTCGGGAACCTGGCTCTCCGTGTTGGTGACGCTCAGCAACTGAAAGGACTCCGACCCGGTGCAGGCGCCGTTGCATGGACCGCCGGCGGGAAGGGTCCCAAAATCGTTGATGTAGCCCGCCGAGGGGCCGTCGCTTTGATCCCAGTAGATCGGAAAGCCGTTGTAAGGTTACGGCATCGGCAAGCTGGAGCCAGTAGGTGGTTCCGGCGTCCAATGCGAGCCCCGGGGGTAGCCACCGGGGCCACCGTGTCGGTGGCAAGGATCGTCCCGGAAAGCGGATCGGCTCCGGTGTTATCGCCGATGTACCAGGTCATTGAAGAGGGTGTCGGGGACGCTTGCCCAGACCGCGAACTTCACCAGGTCGATGGGATCACGCCCCTAAGAAGCAAGCGTGCGTCCCGGCACAGAACTTCTATTCACCTTGGAGAGGCTGTCAATTGTGGGCACGCGGCAGTATCGTGCCTTCAGAGATGAATGATGCCTCGCTGAATGGCGAAGGTGGCAGCCTGGGTGCGGTCCTGGGCGCCGAGCTTGCTGAGAATGCTCTTGACGTGGTTCTTGACCGTGTGTTCGGCGATGCTCAAAGCATAGGCGATCTGCTTGTTCGCCAAACCCCGCACAATCAGCTCCAACACCTGCACTTCGCGGGCGCTGAGGTCAGGGCGAGGCATTTGCGCGGCCAGGGCGGCGGCCACGACGGCCGGCAGATAGGTCTGGCCGGCCTGGACGGCGCGGATGGCCTTCAGGAGCTCATCGTGCAGCACGTCCTTCGTCAGGTAGGCCTTCACGCCGGCGGCGAGCGCCCGGCGGATGTCCTCGTCCCCGCCGTAAGTCGTCAACGCGATCATGCGCGCCTGGGGGTGCTCGGCGCGAATCGCCGCGGCGGCCTCCACGCCCGACATCACCGGCATACGCATGTCGAGCAGGGCGACATCGGGCAGATGCTCCCGGAAAAGCTCGACCGCCTGCTGGCCGTTCGCCGCCTCGGCCACCACCTCCATGTCGGGCTGCATGCTGACGATGGTGGTCACCCCGACCCGGGCCACGAGGTGATCCTCGGCGACCAGGATGCGGATTTTGCCGATCGTACCGCCGTCCATCACGGCAGCGGGACCTTCACTTCCACTTCCGTCCCCTCCCCGGGATGACTGGCCAGGCGGAACTCGCCTCCCAGCCGCTCGGCGCGCTCCCGCATGCCGAGCAGGCCGAAATGCCCACCGGCGGCGGTGAACACGCCATCCTGTTCGAAGCCGTGGCCGTCGTCGTGGATCCGCAGGTACAACTTTCGCTCCTCCATGTGCAGCCTGATCAGAATCCGGCTCGCGCCGGCATGCTTGAGGACGTTGGTGACGGCCTCCTGCGCAATGCGGAGGAGGTGCTGCTCCTTCTCCTGAGGCAGCTCTCGGCGCGCGCCGCTCACCTCGACGGCCACCTGCACTTCGGAACCGGCGGTCCACATGCGCGTGCCGGATTCGAGGGCGGCGGCGAGGTCCTGTCCTTCGAGCGCCGACGCCCGGAGGTCCATCACCGAACGCCGCGCCTCGGTCAGGCTGTGGCGGGCCATCCGGCGTGCTAGGTCGAGGTACTTCCGCGCCGGAGTGGCCTCGTCCGGCATGCAGAGGGCCACGGCATCCAATTGCGAGGAGATGCCGACGAATCCCTGGGCCAGGGTGTCGTGAATCTCGCGCGCCAGCCGCGCGCGCTCCGCCAGCACCAGCGCGAAGCGCGACCGGATGCGCCGCAGGCGAAGCTGGTATACGGCCCAGGCGCCGGCCGCAAGTAGCGCTGCGCAGAGCAGGCGAAACCAGGCCGTCTCGTAGTAACTGGGAAGCACCTCGAAGGCGTAGGTGCGTTCGCTCGACGGGCCGCCGGGCAGGATCTCGGCACGCACGGTAAAGCGGTACCGGCCGTAGCGCAGGCTGTTGTAGTTGATGACCCGGCGGTTGACCGCGCGCACCCAGTCCGGGTCGAGCCCCTCCAGGCGGTAGGAGTAGCGCACACGGTCCGGGGCGCTGAGATGAATTCCCGTGTAGCGGATCTGGATTCGGCCCGTGCGCGGCCCGATGCGCGAGTGGTGCAGGAAATCGAACGGCCGGCCATCCACACTCATTTCCACCAGGTGAACCGCCGGAGACACGGCAGCCGCGGTGCGCGCCGCGGGATCGAAGACCGCCAGGCCCTGGCTGGTGGTGAACCACAGGCGGCCATCGGACGTGCGATTCCCGCCGCCGCCGATGGGATAGCTGGGCGAGCACTGCGCGCTGCGCAATCCATCAGCCACACCGAAATTGGTGGGCTCCAGTTGCTTGCGGTAGCCGGCGGCGAACTCCGCCAGCTGCTTTCGCGGGATGCGGCAGATGCCGCGGGTGGTGCTCAACCACAGGGCTGTTCCATCGTCCATGACATCGGCCACGTTGTCGCTCAGCAGGCCGTCCCTGGCGGTGAAGTTCTGGAACCGGCCGTCGCGGTAGGTATCCAGCCCGCCGCCGAAGGTGCCGATCCACAGTGTGCCGCCGGAATCCTCGTGCAGGGAACGGATCTGGTCGCTCGACAGCCCGTCGGCAGTGGTGAATTGGCGGATCGAGTCGCCCTGGAAGCGCCAGAGACCCTTGCCGTAGGTGCCCGCCCAGACCGCGCCGTCGCGGGATTGCATCAGCGTCACGAACGAGCTCACCAGCAGCGGCTCGTTGGGCACCAGCATGCGATAGCGCCCGTTCTCCAGTACGGCCAATCCCCCGGCCGCGGCCAGCCAGATTCGGCCGCTCGAATCCTCCATGGCATCGAAGACGCTCTGCCGGCCCAGCGTGTCCGGCGGACGGAAGGTAGTGAAGCGGTCGCTGTGCATGCGCACCAGCCCGCCCCGGGCGCCGATCAGAAGGTCGCCGCCGCGCGTCTCGCGAATCGAGAAGATCTCGTTATTGGGCAGGCCGTCGCGGGTGGTGAACACGCGCCTGGCCTGGCGCGAGAAGAGCATCAGGCCGCTATCGTGGAAGCCCACCCAGATCCGCCCGGCGTGATCCTGAAATACGGTGTTGGGCTCATCGCTCGGCAACCCTTCGCTCTTGCCGTAGACCGCCAAGGTGGCGTCGCGATACCGGGTCAGGCCATCGTTGGCTCCCACCCACAGGTCGCCCTCGCGATCTTCGAAGAGGCAGCGCACCTGGGCTTGATCGTGGAGTTCCCCGTCGGCGGGAGCCACGAAACGGTCGCCGTCCAGGCGCGCAATGCCGGCGTTGGTTCCGACCCAGATATTGCCGTCGCGGTCCTCCCAGAGGGCCCTGACGAACGCATCGGGCAGCCCCTGGGCTTGCCCGAAGCGGCGGACTCCGCCGGTTGCGGACCGGACGATCACGCCGGTGCTGCCGCCGATCCAGAGATTGCCGGCCGGGTCCGCCACCATGCAGGTGACAATGTCGCCGGCGAGCGTCCGCGCGTCCACCATGGGCACAAACTTGCCGGCTGACATCCGGACAATGGCGCTGAAACCGGCGATCCAGAGGTCGTGATTACGGTCCTCGCGGATGATTCTGGCCGCCGTGACGGGCAGATCGGCGCCGGGTGCGAAGCTGGTGAATCGGCCGTCATGAAAACGGCAGAGGTAGACGCCCGCTACGATCCACAGCGTTCCGGCGTGGTCCTCGTACAGGGCGGTGATCGCGTCATCCGGCAGACCCTGCCGGGTGGTGTAGGTGCGGAACTGGCGGGCGCGATAGCGCGTGAGGCCGTTGGGCGTGCCGATCCACAGCGACCCATCGGTGGCGGATGCCAGCGCCGTAATGGAGTTGGCGGGCAAGTCGCTGTTGGATTTGCTGAAGGCCACGAAGTCGTACCCGTCGAAGCGCGCCAAGCCTTCATCGGTGCCCAGCCACAGGTAGCCGTCGGCGGTCTGGGTGATGGCCCGAATGGTGTCCTGGGGCAGCCCGTGCTCCTGGGTCCAGACCATGCGGGAGTACTGGGAGAGGCTCTTCCGCGGGTCGAGCGCAAACGCGTCCCGCGGCACCAGGCCGAACAGAACCGCCCCACCCGCCGCGAGCACGATCAATCTGGCTTTCACCGTTGCTTTCAGTATATCGGGGGTTCGGCCCCCATTTCCCCGACCTGTTACAGTACGAGAAGAACAATGCCGGCCTCCCGTACGCGCACCGCGGCGGTGGTATGTGCCGGGTTCTGCGCGTTCCTGACACTTTTCGCCCCGCAACCGTTGCTGCCGCTGCTGGCGGCGGAGTTCCGCGTGTCGGCGGCAGCGGCGGGCCTGGTGGTGACGGCGTCCACCATCGCCGTGGCGCTGGCGGCGCCGCTGGCCGGAACGGTCTCCGACCGGTTCGGTCGCCGGCGGGTGATGATTCCGGCGGCGTTTCTGCTGGCCGCGCCGACGGCCCTGGCGGCCCTGTCGCAGACCTTCGGGCAGCTCGTTTTCTGGCGTTTTTTGCAGGGCGTGTTCACCCCGGGCATTTTCGCGGTGACGATCGCCTACATCAATGAGGAATGGGAGACGGGCGCCGGCGCGGCGGTGGCGGCGTACGTTACCGGCACGGTAGTGGGCGGATTCAGCGGGCGCATGGTGGCGGGGGTGGTGGCGGCGCATACCTCCTGGCGCTGGGCATTCGTGGCGCTGGCACTGCTGACCGCGCTGGGCGGCGCGGCCATCTGGAAATGGCTCCCGCCGGGGCGCCATTTCGCGCGGGCCCATCCGGAAACTTCGAACCTTCAGGGCATGCTGCGGCACTTGCGAAACCGGCGCCTGGTGGCCACCTATGCCGTGGCGTTTTGCGTCATGTTCACCCTGCTGGCTACCTTCACCTACATCAACTTCTACCTGGCGGCGCCGCCGTTCCAGCTGAGCACGCAGGCCCTGGCGTTCCTGTTCGTGGTCTACTTGGTGGGCGCGGTCATCACGCCCATTGCGGGGCGGACGATCGACCGCCTGGGGCACCGGCTGGCGCTGATCCTGGCGTTTTCCGGGGGCATCGCGGGAATCCTGCTGACCCTGGCGCACAGCCTGGCGGTGGTGATGCTGGGGCTGGCGCTCTGCTGCACGGGGGTGTTCATCGCCAACGCGGCGGGGTCGAGCTACGTGGGCGTGGTGACCCGCCAGGCCCGGGCGGCGGCGGTGGGGCTGTACGTGACGTTTTATTACACCGGCGGCAGCTTCGGCTCGGCGGTCGGCGGACGCGTCTGGGCGCGCGGCGGCTGGCCGGGCTGTGTCGCACTGGTAGCCGGGGTGCAGATCCTGACGATTGCGCTGGCCCTGGCGTTCTGGCGGCCGGCGCCTACTTCGGCCATGCTCCCACCTGCCGCCGAACCAGCACCAGTTGGCCTAGGTGATACGAGTTGTGGTCTGCAATGAGAAGCACCTCGCGCAGCAGCGTCTGCCCGTCCCCCCAAGGAAATCCGCGGTCGAGGTCGTGGGCCGGGTCGCGCAGCATGCCCTGGAACTCTTCCAGGTCGCGCTGAAACGCCTCCACCGATTGCCGCCACTGGCCGGCCGATTCGGGCGCTGCGGATTGGGGCCAGTAGCCCTGCGGAAATTCCGGGGATTGCCAATCGGCGGACTGGCTGAAGCGAAGGATGTCCTCCTGGGCCAGTCGCATATGCTCCAGCAGCTCCCATGCCGAATGCGGCATACCCGGGGGACGTATGCCGGCTTGATCTACCGGAAAATCTCGTACGGCGTCGTCGAATGTGGCATGCGCGTGGCCGCCATCCAACAAGGCGATCAGTTGTTCGCGAAGAGCCAGGTCGCCGGGCATGACCAAAACACCTCCTGCTGAATTGATGGTAGCCGACTGGGGCGCAAAGGAGTTGTGGGGGATTTTCTCCGGTAGCCGGAAGTGCTAGACTTCAGGCTGGGAAAGGAAGCCGGCTATGCTCGCGTCTCGAGATGTTTCGGTCTACCTGAACAACGCTCTCAAGGCCACTCACCAAGTGGCCGAACTGGACTCCGACCTCCCGGAGCTCATCCGCGAAATGCCCGACCAGGTATCGGGCCATTTTGTGAATCTGGAATCCTCGGCGACCGCTGAAATGACCGCGGCCTGGAAACGGGTGGTGATTTTGAACTCGACTCAGGTTCTGTATTCCTTTTCGTTCGATCCGGCGACGGGGAATTTTCTGGCGCGCAAGCGGTGAGCCGGGCAGGCGACACGGAGCACCGGGTCTTGTAGCCTGGAGGACATGGCCTCAGACTCCGCGGCCAAAGCCGCGAAATTTCGCCGACTGCACCACGGTCCCGGCATCCTGATTCTGCCGAACGCCTGGGATGCGGCCAGTGCCCGGGTATTCGAAGCAGCCGGCTTCCCGGCCATTGCAACGACCAGCGCGGGAGTGGCGGCATCCCTGGGCTATCCCGATGGCGAGAGCATTCCGCGCGAGGAGATGCTGGCCGCGGTCGCGCGGATCGCCGGCGCGGTGTCGGTGCCGGTCACGGCGGACGTGGAGGCGGGCTACGGGGACTCGCCCGCGGAGGCGGCGGCCACCGCGGCGGGAGTGATGGCGGCGGGCGCCGTGGGCCTCAACCTGGAAGACCGGCGCGAGGGCAGAATGCTGGATGCGCCCGCGCACGCCGCGCGCGTACGCGCGGTACGGCAGGCGGGGGAGGCGGCCGGTGTGCCGCTGGTCATCAATGCACGCACCGATGTCTACCTGTTCGAAGTGGGTGCGCCGGAAACGCGCCTCGAGGAAACCGTGCGGCGCGCCCTCGCCTATCGCGACGCAGGCGCCGATTGCGTGTTCGTGCCGGGCGTCAGCCACGGTCCGACCATCGAGCGGCTGGCCCGGGCCATCGGCGTGGCGCTCAATGTACTGGGCGGCCCGGGCACGCCGCCCGCCGCCGAACTCCAGCGCCTGGGCGTGGCGCGCGTCAGCACCGGGTCGGGGCCCATGCGAGCCACCCTGGCGCTGGTGCGGAGAATCGCCGGAGAACTGAAAGAGCGGGGCACGTTCTCGTTCACCGGGGATGCCATGCCCTATGCCGACGTGTACCGGCTGATGTCGCGATGAATTGTGGCGGCATGCACTTCGGTCGCGCGCGTGCTGCTATAAGGCACGATTGAAAACAACTGTTCTGTTTTTCGCAACGCTTTCCCTGGCCGTCGCCCAAACCACAGCCGGCGGAACCCGCCAGGACGGGCTTGTGGTGAGGGCGCTCGAACTGGTGGCGCCGGCGCAGCCCGGACCGATCACCGAGCGCGAGCGCCTGCGTCACTACCTGCTCTACACCTTCGGACCGGTTCCGGTGATTTCGGCGGCGGCTTCGTCCGGCTTCAGCCAATGGGAGAACAGCCCTCCGGAATGGGGCCAGGGCGGCGCGGGCTATGGCAAACGCGTGGCCAACAACCTGGCGTACAAGGCCGTGCGCAACACGCTGAGCTATGCCGCGTCGATGGCGTTGCACGAAGATAACCGGTACTTCGCGTCCGGCAAAACCGGCATACCGGCGCGCGTCCTGCATGCACTGATCAGTCCGGCGGTGGCGCGCCGCCGCAGCGGCCGCGATTCGGTTTCGATCTCGAGCCTGAGCGCGATCGTGGGCGCCAGCGCCATCTCGCGCGCCTGGTCGCCACCGAGCTGGCAGGGCGCGAACAACATCGGAATCAGCATCGGGCTGACCTATGCGGGCACTGCCGGCCTCAACATCTTCCGCGAGTTCGTGCCCGACCTGATCGGCGCGCTGCGCGGACGCCGGGGGCACTGAATCTAGTACACTGATTCGCGATGTCCATCGGGAACGCGGTAGAGGGGCTCCTCCAGGACAGCCGCTATGCCCTCCGCATGATGCGCCGGCCCCCGGGTTTCACCGCGGTCGCGGTTTTGTCGCTGGCCTTCGGCACGGGGGCCAACACGGCCATCTTCAGCCTGATTCATGTGCTGATGCTGCACAACCTGCCGGTGCGCGATCCCGGCCGGCTGGTCGAACTGCTGCAACAGTATCCGGGCGAGCCGCGCGTGGGCGCCTTCAGCCGGGCGGCCTACGAATCCTATCGCGACCACAACCACGTCTTTTCCGATCTGATCAGCGTCTCGCCGCCCGCCCCTGTCCGCATGCGCGGCGAAGGAGTGGTGCCGGTAACGGTGACTGGCGATCGGTGTCGGGGAATTTCTTCCCGGTGCTCGGATTGAGCCCGGCGATGGGCCGGCTGATCGGTCCGGGCGATGAGCCCGCTGGCAGTGGCGGCCCGGCCGCAGCGGTGGTGAGCTGGGCTTGCTGGAATGGCCGCTTCCACCGCGATCCCGCCATTGTGGGCAAGCGGATCCTGGTGCAGGATGTCCCGTTGACCGTGGTGGGCGTGGCGCCGCGCGATTTCACCGGTCTTCAGGTGGGGTGAACACCGACATATGGCTGCCGCACGCGGCCGCAACGCGCGCGGGGCTGACGCTGGTCGGACGTCTGAAGCCGGGCGTTTCCATCGAACAGGCACATGCCGAGATGAGCGTGCTCTACGCCTTCACCATCGAGGAGCGGACCAGGAACAGCAAAGATCCCCTGCAACGCCGGTTGAAGTTCCACCTGGAGCCGGCGGGCGCGGGGCTGTCGGCGCTGCGCGACCTGTTCGCAAGCCCGCTGCTTGCGCTCATGGCCGTAGTGGGCGCGCTGCTGCTGCTCGCCTGCACCAATGTGGCCGACATGCTGCTGGCGCGGGGCGCGGCCCGGCGGCGCGAAATCGCCGTGCGGGTGTCCCTGGGCGCCGGGCGCCGGCGGCTGCTGCGCCAGGTGCTGACCGAGTCCGTGCTGCTTTCGACGGCGGGTAGCCTGCTGGGAATCCTGCTGGCGTATTGCGGCGCCGGACTGCTGGTGCGCATTCTGCTGTCGGGCCGGCCCATGCCGGGGCAGCCGCGGCTGGCAATTCCGGTCGCGCCCGATGCCCACGTGCTGCTGTTTACCGCGGCCGTGGCGCTGCTGATTGGCGTTCTGTTCGGCATGGTCCCTGGGTGGAGCGCGTTTCATTGCGCTCCGGTATCCTCGCTGCGCGACAGCGGAAGGTCGGGGGAGACCCGTCGGCGGCGGCTCTTCGGCAGGGGGCTCGTGGCGGCGCAGGTGGCGCTCTCGGTCGCGCTGCTGAGTACGGCGGGACTGTTCGTGGGGAACCTTCTGCACCTCCGGCATCTGGACCTGGGGTTCCGGCGCGACCACGTGCTGGTCGTCACGCTCGATCCCGCGCGCAGCGGATACAGCCGCGCGCAACTGGTCGAACCCTACCGGGAACTGCTGCGCCGCCTGGAAGCGATCCCCGGCGTGGCCACCGCGACCATCAGCGGGATGACGCCGATCTCGGGCGCCGGATTGAGCCGCCTCATCACCGTGGAAGGCTTCGCCGAGCGTCCCGAAGATCGCCGCTATCTCGCTTTGAACCCGGTGGCGCCACGATATTTCGAGACCCTGGGAACGCCGCTCCTGCTGGGGCGCGACTTCCGCTTCGACGACCAGGGACGCACGCCCGTGGCCATCGTCAGCCAGGCCATGGCGCGGCATTACTTCCCCGACGCCGATCCGGTCGGCAAACGGTTCCGGTTCGACGGCGATGACCAGCCGTACGAGATTGTCGGGATGGTCGGCGATGCGAAATACAACGAGATCCGCGAGACCGCCCCGCGAACGATTTACCTCAACATGTTCCAGCAAGGCCGCGTCGCATCGCAGTTCGTGCTCTGGACCCGTGTCGCTCCCGGATCCGTTGCCGGCGCCGTACGGCGCGGGGTGCGCGACCTGCTGAAGACGGTTTCCGTAGCGCGGGTCACCACCCTGGAGGACCAGGTGAATGCGTCGATCGTTCCGGAGCGTATGATCGCCACGCACTCGGGCTGGTTCGGCGCGCTGGGGTCAACGCTGGCGGCGCTCGGGCTCTACGGACTGCTGGCGTATATGGTGGCGCGCCGCGTCAACGAGATTGGTATCCGCATGGCGCTCGGAGCCATGCGCGGAGATGTGACGCGGATGGTGCTTGCGGACGCCGTGGCTATGGTGGTGGCAGGCCTGGCCGTGGGAGTTCCCTTGGCCTACGCAGGCAAGCAACTGGCAGCCGGCCTGATGCGCGACCTTCCGGCGGATCCTGCGGGGCCCATCGCTTTCGGCGCCCTGGCGATGATCGCGCTCGCGAACCTCGCGGCGTACGCACCGGCGCGCCGGGCGGCGGGCGTGGATCCGATGGAGGCGCTGCGTCACGAGTAGCAAGGGACCGCTTTTGCCTTGACACCGGAGTACTTGCGCACGGTCCACGGTGCAGGCTACAACTTCGTCACCCGAAAACCGCCCGAAGAGGCGGGCGAACACCCGCCATAGACGCGATCCGGACGTGGTCTCAGTGGTCGCGCTCGGTGATCAGGTCGGTCACCGCGGTGAGGGCGCGCTGGTAGGGCGAGTCGGGAAATTCGGAGATGATCTGGCGCGCCTTGTCCGTGAAGGCCTGGGCGCGCTCTTTGACCCGCTCGATGCCGCGGTACTTTTCGAGCAGCGCCAGGATCCGGGCGAACGGCACCTCGTCGTAGCTGCGCCGGTCGAGGATGGTCTGCACCAGTCTTCGCTCGGCCGGCGACGCGCACTCCAGTGCGTACACCAGCGGCAGTGTCACCTTGCCTTCGCGCAGGTCGCCGCCCACCGGTTTGCCCAGCACCTTCTCGCGCGCGGTGAAGTCCAGCATGTCGTCCACCAGTTGGAATGCCATGCCCAGGTTCCAGGCGTATTCGCCGAGCCGTTCGCGCGTGCCGGCGTCGTCGCCCGCCGAAATTGCGCCCAGCCGCGCACACACCGAAAACAGGCAGGCGGTCTTGCGGTCCACCAGTTCCATGCAATCGGCCTCGGTGATGGCGATGCTGCCGATGCGTTCGAGTTGCAGCAGTTCGCCCTCCACCATCATCTGGGTGAGGCCGATCAGCAAATCGAGAATCGCGAAATTGCGCTCGCGCAGGGCCATCTGGAAAGCCTGCATGTACAGCCAGTCGCCGCCCAGCACACAGGTGTGATTGCCCCATTTCACGTTGGTGGAGGGGCGCCCGCGCCGGGTCTCGGCGGCGTCGATCACATCATCGTGGATCAGGGTTGCGGCATGAATCATCTCCACCACGGCTCCCAGGTTGATCGCCGTGGTGACCGGCCCCCCGTTGGCGTGTCCGGCCAGTTTGGCGGAGAGCAGCAGCAGTGCGGGACGCAGTCGTTTGCCGCCGCTCGACTGCAAATACTGGCCGATGGCGGTCACCGAGTCGACGGATGCCACCGACTCCGCCGTGAGCTTTTGTTCGACCTGCTCCATCTCCTCGTGAATCAGCTCGAAGATTTCCCTGGCGGTAAGGATCTGGCCCAGCTTGCCTAAATTCATGTAAGCTAACCAGTTTACTCGTTACCCGCGTGCTGGGCAAACACCCGCTTACGGACGCGGCTGGAACCGTCCGTCCGCGCGCAAATAATACCGGCGGCCGCGCCACACGATGGTGTTGCCGAAGAATCCCCCGATCCACGCCGCGAAGCTGACCACATCCTGGAGCGGCACGAGCCACCAGAGGCGCCGCACCAGCGGGTCGCGGAGTGCGTGGCACGCCGTGGCCCAGCCCGCGGCCGCCCGAAAAAGCGCGGTCACCGCCGCCACCGCCCACCACTCCGGCTTCACCGCCCAGAGGATCAGCGCGATTGGGAGGGGGTTGGTAAAAACCTGCCCCAGGTACCCCCACGGCCGCGAGCGGCGTGTGCTGCGATTCCACCGCAGGCGGTGTATCCAGTTCGCGCGCAGCTTCTGCGAGCCGATACGATGCTCGATCACATGGGAGGAGAGGATGACGCCCTCGCCGCTTTCCGCGGCCAGCTTTCCCATCACGAAATCCTCGGCCAGGTAGTCCTTCACCGCGTGGAAGGCGCCGATCCGCTGCAACGCCCTGCGGCGCGCCACGATGGTCGGCCCCAGTGCAAACCGCATCCCGTTCAGCATCCGCGCAACCAGGACCCCGCCGACGAACTCGGTGTTCAGGCTCATGGCCTCGAGAGTCGACCAGAAACTCCTTCCCGGCACCGCCCGGTACGGACAGGTGGCCAGGCCGATGCCGGGATCCTGAAACTCGGCGGCTACCGACCGCAGCAGGTCCGGCGTTACCCGCACATCGCTGTCGGCCATCGCCACCAGGTCCCAGCGCGCCGCGGCCAGCATGCAGTCGAGGGCGAACACCTTGGCGTTCGGGTACGGCGGTTCGCCGGTAATCAGGAGCCGAGAGGGAATGCCCGGATAGCCAGACCGCACCCGCTCCGCCACTTTCAGGGCGCCGTCTTCCGGGCCGCGGACCGCCAGAAGGACCTCAAAGCAGGGATAGTCCTGCTCGAAGAAGCTGCACAGATTCGCTTCGAGGCCCTCCTCGGCGCCCGAGAGTGGTTTCAGGATGCTGATCGGCGGCGCGTCTCCCAATGGCGGCGGCTGAACGCGCCGATACCGGAAGGCGGCGATAACAGTGAGGACACAATAGACCAGCGAACCTGCCACCAGGGCCAGGAGGGGCAGCACGAGCACCCTTCAATGTAGCAGCGGACCGGCTTCGCCGCCGCAACCCACCCATCTTTCAATCGCCCATAAAGAATTCCTGCCACCTCGCCGATAACTACGGAGAGGCAGAAAGAATGGTCTCGATTCGCAACTCGCTATCCGATCTGGAAAAATGCCACCAGGAGCGTGCCCTGGCGCTGGACGCCTACGTCGCAGCCATCCAAAACACGGCCCAGTACTCCATCGAAGTTGACAAGCACCTCCTGGAACGCCAGCGTGCCTACCTTACGGCACTCGCCGACTTGGTCGCCGGCGGCGACAGTAACGCTCTCTTCGAGAGCCAGTCCACCTTACGCGGCCTGCTTCGCGACTATCGCGACAAATCGTCGGCCTTTCTCGGCAACCTCCGCGAGGAATTGGCGGGAACCACGCGAGCGCTCGAAGAAATCCTGGATTCGCTGGCGCAGAGCGACGGCAATCACGAGGTGCGACTGCGCGCCGCGCTGAAATCACTGCGCGATCTTGCCGCCGCCCCCGAGGGTTTCGCGATGCGCGACCGGTTGCACGCTGCCGCCGGCGACATCGACGAGAGCATCGATGAGTTCCGCAAACAGCACCAGCTTGCCGTGGCCCAGTTCCAGGTAGAAATCCGCATGCTCCACAAGCGGATCGATGCCCTGGAAGCTGCGTCGTCGGTCGACCAGTTGACCCGGCTCTTCAACCGCGGCGAAATGGAGCATCGCATTCGCGCCGCCTCTCCAGGCTATTGCCTGTTGCTGGTCCGGGTCGCCGGTTTCCGCAAAGCGGAGGTCCAATTCAGCGACGATGTGGCCGCGGAGCTCGCCGGCGCATTCGCCAAACGGCTGCGCAACTCTCTGCCCCCCACGGCTACCCTCGGCCGTTGGGCCAAAGAGGAGTTCATCGCCCTGATTCCCACCGTCAAGTCCGAGGCCATCGCGTCGGCAAAATGGATTTCCGAGCATCTGTCCGGAGCGTATTCCTGTCTTCAGGGAGGCAAGCCGGCCCGCCCCAACCTGCAACTCACGGTGGCTGTCGTGGACAGTGCGGACAGCGCGCCCGACCGCATCCTGGAAAGAATGTCCGCGTTCCTTTCCGGGGCGTGAAACAACTTTCCGTTGCCGGCTACATCAGCGACAGCGGGTCCACGTCGATCACCAGCGCCGTCGCACCCCATTTGCGCTCGACGGCGAACCCGCGGATGCGCCGGAGCACTTCGTTCAGCGCCTTCCGGCTGATCGCCTTGATCAGAAACTGGTAGCGGTACTCGTTCTTGAGCCGCGGCACCGGCGCCTCGGCCGGCCCTAGGATCTTCAGCTTCTCCGGCGGCGGCACCAGCAGCATCCCCAGGTCGGCGCTCATCCGCATCGCCATCTCCTGCTTCTCGCTGCGCACCAGAATATTGGCCATCGCGGTGTACGGCGGGTAGTGCATCATGCGCCGGAAGGTCAACTCCTTCTCGTAGAACGCCTGGTAGTTCTGCATCCCGGCGAGCCGCACCGCGTAGTGATCCGGGTTGATCGTCTGGATCAGCACGATGCCCGGCAGAGTGCCCCGTCCTGCGCGCCCGGCTACCTGCGTCAGCAGTTGAAAAGCTCGCTCCGCCGCGCGGAAATCCGGCATGCCCAGCCCCACGTCCGCCGACACCACCCCTACCAGCGTCACGTTGGGAATGTCGTGGCCCTTGGCGATCATCTGCGTACCCACCAGCAGGTCGTAGTGGCCCTCGCGAAAATCGTGCAGCACCGTCTCGTACTGGCGCTTCCCGGTTACGGTGTCGCGGTCGAGCCGGGCAATGCGCGCGGTGGGAAAGGCCTGGTGCAGTTCCTCCTCCACGCGCTCCGATCCCAGCCCCAGAAAGTACACGTGCTCGCTCGCGCATTTGGGGCACCCGCTGGGGACCTTCTCGGCGTAGCCGCAGTAGTGGCACAACAGGCGCCGGTCGCGTTTGTGGTACGTCAGCGTTACCGAGCAGTTCATGCACTGGACCCGCTCGCCGCACGACCGGCACGCCAGGAAGCTCGAAAAGCCCCGGCGGTTCAGCAGCACGATGGTCTGCTCCCCGTTCTCCAGCCGAAGTGCGATGGCATCCAGCAGCTTGCGCGAAAACGTGGCCTGCTTGCGCGTCTCCAGAAACTCCTGGCGCATGTCGATCAGCTCCACTGTGGGCATGGGGCGCGCTTCGATGCGCTCCGCCAACTCCAGAATCTGGTACTTGCCGCGTTCGGCGTTGTAGCGGCTCTCCAGGCTCGGCGTGGCGGAGCCCAGCACCACGCACGCGCCCGCCGCCTGCGCCCGCACGATCGCCACGTCCCGCCCGTTGTAGCGCGGCGTCTCTTCCTGCTTGTAGCTGCCGTCGTGCTCCTCGTCCACCACAATCAGACCCAGGTTGCGCACCGGCGCAAACACGCACGACCGCGTCCCCACCACCACCGATGCGGCGCCGCTCTGGATGCGCCGCCACTGCTCCGACCGTTCCACGTCGGTGAAGGCGCTGTGCAGGATCGCCACCCGGTCGCCGAAGCGCGAGAAGAACTGGCCCGCTACCGCCGGCGTGAGCGCGATCTCCGGCACCAGGAGCAGCGCGCTGCGCCCCTCCGCCAGCACCGCCTCGATGGCCTTGAGGTACACCTCAGTCTTGCCCGAACCCGTCACCCCGTGCAGCAGAAAGGTCCGGAACTGCCGGGCCGCGATGGCCGCGGCGATCGCCTCGAACGCCGCCCGCTGCGCCGGATTCAGTTCGTGCCGCACGCGCACCGGGCCGCTTCGGATGGCCACCTTCTCCGGCCGCAGCGTCACCACGCCCTTTCGTGCCAACGACCGGGCCGCGATGCTTGCGCTTCGCACCGTCTGCTCCAGGTCCTTCAGATTGTGCGACCCGGGATGCAGTTCGAGGAACGCCCGCAACTCCCGCTCGGGCTTGTTCAGCTTCCGCTCGGCCGCCCCCGCTGCCAGTTCCACCCGCAGCCGCTCGGCAGGGGCGCGCAACGGGTCGCGGTCGGCCTCCACCTGCTCCGCCACGATGAAGCCGCGGCGCTCCAGCGATCGGATGACTTTGTCGGCCAGCGGCATCGCCCTTGCCAGGTAGGCGGCCGAGAGCGGCCGCTTCTCCAACATCCGCAGCACCCGCGCCACCGGATCCTCGGGCGAAGAGTCGAGCAGGAGCTGCCGCGCCGCGTCGCGCCCCGCATCGGTCAGCATCCACACCTTTCCCCGCCGGATCTCCGCGGCCAATGGCAGCATGCTGCGCAGCACCTCTCCCAGCGGCGCGCAGTAGTAAGCCGCAATCCAGCGGCCCAGCGCCAGCAGTTCCCCATCCAGCACCGGCGTGGCGTCGATCAGGCGCAACGCTTCCCGGGTCGGTACCGCTGGAGCCTCATCGTGGCAGCGGACGATCACGCCGGTCAGTTTGCGCGGCCCGAACGGTACCACCAGCCGGCTTCCCGGCTGGACGCGGTGCTGTAAGGTCTCCGGCAGCGCGTAGGTAAACGGCTGGTCGAGCGGCACCGGCAGGCTCACGTCGCAGTATCGATACACCGCCTGCTACCCGCCCGAGCCCCGGTGGAACCACGAATGGATGCGCCGTTTCAACCGCTCCTTGAGGCTCTCGGCCTTCGCGGGAGCGGGCTCCGGAGCTTCCGCGGCCGGCGCTTTGACCGTTTGCAGGTAGTCCGGAATGGCCGGCGCCGCTTCACACGGCCGCTCGCCGGCATACCGCACGATGTTGCTCAGCAGTGCGTACTGGCGGCGGTAGCGCTGCCCGTCGGCCTTCTCCACGCAAATCGAAAAACCGGGATATTTCGCGGTGGTCGCATCGCCCCGGGTCCGCCCCGGCGTGGAAAAATCCACGTCCTGCAACAGCACGGGCGCATAGCCCTTCAGATTCCGCTCGATATATGCGGTCTCGTAGCGATGCCGCCGCAGGCTCCAGATGAACACCCGGAAGCTCTCGAAATCATACGGCGCTCCCGCGGAGATCGTCGTCCACAGCCAGATGTCTTTCTTGACGCCCTCGTCGTCCACCTTGCCCAGCGAAAAATACGAAACGATGCGGTGGCCCTCAGCGTACTGCGCCACCTCATCCGGGATGGCCATCATCAGGCGCCGCGTCAATACCCACCCCGACTGCCCGCCCGGCGTCCGGATGAGACTCCAGTGGTCCGTGGGGATCGGCTTGGCCGGCGGCGGCTCTTCTTCGCTGGGGATATCGTCGTCGCTCAGCGCCGTCTTGGAGAGCTCCAGCCAGTCGCGGGGCAGTTCTGGCGGCTTCGGCATGGCCGGCGGAGGGTACTTAGGCGGTTTGCCGCTGCTCTTCCTGGCTGGCGTTTTCGACTTCTTCGGCGGCGGCGGAATCAGCGGCTTGCGCGGCAGGTCAGTTCGCGGAGTTGTCACGTGCGTCAGCACGTCTACTTTTTCCTTGGGCTTGATCTGGAGAAAACTGGGTGCGCCGCGATTGGGCTGGGTGTGTACGTTCAGCTCGGCATAGCTGATCGCCCGCCCCTGCACGGGCAGCGCGGCGGCGCGCTGCGCCAGTTCCTTGAGGAAGGTCATCTCGTCCCCCGAAAGCATCTGCCGCTCGTCGGTCCAGCCCTCCGCCCCGCCCGGCGTTCGCACCTTCAGAAAACGCCTGCGCCGCCCGAGGATCTCCAGCCGGTCGCCATGCTTCACTGTGGCCACCGGCGGCGACTGCATGGGGATGTCGCTGCGAATCTTCAGCGTCGGCGGGCCGACAAACGCCTCGCCGATCGAAGGCGCAACCCGCTTCCCCGGCCCACAGCCGGCCAACGCCAGCAGCGCCAAAACCAGGCACGGAACGATTTTCGAGCCCAAGTGCACGTGTGATATCCAGTGTATCAGCGGGCCTCCGTCGAGCCCAATATCGCTGCCACGCCGCCCCCTTCCCCGCGTATGTCACGGGTTGGGCGGTTTACCGCCCGTACTGCTCGAGGAAGTGCGCGGTCGTCATGATCCCCAGGTAATAATTCTCTACTTTGTATTTTTCATTGGGCGAATGCAGGCCGTCATCCGGCAGTCCGAAGCCCATCAGGATGGTCGGAATTCCCAGATGGGTGGCAAAGTCTCCCACAATCGGAATCGAGCCTCCCGAGCGGATGAACACGGTCGGCTTGCCGAACACGTCTCCGAACGCTCTCGATGCGATGTCGATGGCGGGGTGCTCCGGGTTCACCACCAGCCCCGGCGACGCGCTCAGTACCCGCACTTCGGTGCGGATGCCTTTGGGCGTATTCGCCCGCACCCACTTTCGCACCGAGTCGATTACGTGCTGCGGATCCTGCCGCGGCACCAGCCGCACGCTCACCTTGGCGGTGGCTTTCGCCGGAATCACGGTCTTGGCCCCCGCGCCCGTGAACCCGCCGGCAATGCCGTGCACTTCGAGCGTCGGCCGCGACCAAACTCGCTCCAGCACCGTGCGGTCCGGCTCTCCGGTCAGCTCCGTCGAGCCCACTTCGTTGGCCAGAAACTCGCTCTCCGCAAACGGCAGCCGCTTCCAGCTCGCCATCTCCGCCGGTGCGGGATCTTCGACGTTATCGTAGATTCCCGGGATCTGTATCACCCCGTTGGCGTCCTTGGCCTTCGCCAAAAGCTCGATCAAGCCGTAAACCGCATTCGGCGCCGCGCCGCCGTACAGCCCGGAATGCAGGTCGCGCGCCGGGCCGTCGGATTCGATCTCCATGTAGATCAGCCCGCGCAGTCCGATACACAAGGTCGGCATCCCGTCCGCGTACATCGCCGTGTCCGAGACCAGCGCCACATCCGCCCGCAGTTTCTCGGCGTTCGCCGCCACGTACTTCGCAATCGACGCGCCGCCGATTTCCTCTTCGCCCTCCACCAGGAACTTCACATTCACCGGCAAGGTTCCGTTTACCGCGCTCAAGGTTTCCAGGGCCTTGATGTGCATATACATCTGCCCTTTGTCATCCACCGCACCGCGCGCGTACAGGTTGCCGTTGCGCTCGGTCGGCTCAAACGGCGGGCTCTGCCATAGCTCCAGCGGATCGGCCGGCTGCACATCGTAGTGTCCGTAGCACAACACCGTCGGCTTGCCCGGCGCGCGCAGCCAGTCCGCATACACCAGCGGATGTTTCTCCGTGGGAATGATCTCGATGTGCTCCATCCCCACGGCGCGGAGGCTCTCCGCCACAAACCGGGCGGCGCGCTCGATATCGGGGCGATTCTCGGGCAGCGTGCTGATGCTCGGTATCCGGATAAACTCCTTCAACTCCGAGAGAAAACGGTCGCGGTTCTGGTTAACGAACGTGTCGCTGGCGGAAGACATGGTCTCTCACTCGGGAGAAACCATTATACGGCAGCCATCGTGATCGGCTGCATTCCAGGCCGGGAGCACGCGTTATACAAGATACGCCGCACCTCCGGCTCGTAAAACGGCTGCGCCAGCAGGTCATATGCGCCCAGGTTGAGCACCTCCGACCAGAAACGGGCGTCAGCGTGCGGGTCGGTAACGATTACCTCGGTTTCGCGGGGGTTTTCACGAGTAAGATGAAGAACGTCCAGCCAATTCCCATCGGGCAGATTGGCCTCCGTCAAAATCACCTCGAACTCGTCCTGCTGTAGCCTGGCGCGCGCCTGCTCCAAACTGTTCACGTGATCTAGTGCCAATGGCAGAGCCCGTAGCATCTGCGAGAGGCGGAGGGCATCGTCTCGATGCCCGGAAATAAACAATATCCGGGATCTCATTTCTGCGCGCTCCTCGGTGGTCTCTTTCTGCCTTAATTCTACACCGCAGGTTGTAACAGCAGAACTACTTAATTGGTCTGTTTTCGTGAAATCGTTTTTGTTTCGTGAGATTGACGACGATGGCAAAACACCACCCGTCGAAGAATACTATGGTGTTGTTCGTGACCGGTCAACGGTAGTGGAGAGCGAACCATGCCATCGCCGGCTCCACGTGATAGCATCGTCCTTCATGGCCCTCGGCGAGTTCACCAAACAAATCGCGCAGCAGGCGATCCTCTCCGCTTCCAGCAAGGACCCCGCCCCCGCGCCCGGACAGCCGGAGAACGTCCCTGGCACGTTCCTTGCCCAGATCAACGCGATGCAGAGGGCGCTCAAAGAAGACGAGGAACTGGCCGTCTACTATCACTCCGGTTCGGAATCCATCCGCGTTCTGGAAGTCTTCGCACCCACCCGCCAGGTCGTTGTGCTCACCGGCACCGATGCCGCGCGAGCCCTGACCCGGGTCATCGCCGCCGTTGACTCGTTGCAACTCATTTGCAAAATTGGGAAGACCTCCGGCAAACCCGTCCGGGTCAACCTGGTCAGTCCCAAACCGTAAGGTTCCAGCGGCGAAGCACGCGGGTGGTGCGCTCGTACCCCAGCGTGCTTACTGATGCCGTGTCGAGCGCCAGCAGGCGTCCTGCGCGCGGCTCCAGTCGCAGCCAGCGTGCCGCCAGGATACGCAGCAGATGGCCGTGCGCGAACAGCGCCACTTCGCCCTCCACCGCCGCTACCCGCGCAATCACCGCGTCGGCGCGCACCGCAACCTGTTCCACGGTCTCGCCGCCGCGCGGCCCCTGTTCCCACACCGACCACCCCGGCGCCTCCTGCTGGATTTCGGCTGTGGTCCGCCCTTCGTACTCGCCGTAGTCCCACTCGCGCAGGTTGGCATCGACCACCGCCTGCCCTTCGTAGCCCGCCAGCCGGCAGGTGTCGCGCGCCCGCTCGAGCGGACTCGCCAGCACCAGTGCGAATGCGCGGCCCCGCAGCCAGCGCCCCATCGCCGCTGCCTTCTCGCGCCCTTCCGGAGTGAGCGGAAGGTCGGTCCGCCCGGTATGCGCTCCGGACCGGCTCCACTCAGTCTCCCCATGCCGCATCAGCCATACCGCTCGCGCCATCCCGTTACCCTACCATGCCAATGGGCCACCACGGCCAAGAGCCTGTTCTATGCTGTTTCTTTATGTCCAGCACATGCCTCCGTATCGTTACCGCCGCCGCGGCCGGCTTCGCCTTCCTCCTCATCGCCCAGCAGAATGGCGATCTCGGCTTCAAAGACACACCCATGCTGCCCGGCCAACACTGGCACGTCCACGATTCCGACCGCCCCCATCCGCCGCAGATCACACCCGGCGCCACTCCCGGCGCGCCCCCCTCCGATGCCGTCATTCTCTTCGACGGCAAGGACCTCTCCAAGTGGGCGCAGACCGTTCGCGGCCGGCTGGTGGCGCCCCGCTGGCGCGTCGAAAACGGCTACTTCGAAGTCGCGCCTCGCACCGGCGACATGTTCACCCGCGAAAAGTTCGGCGATTGCCAGCTCCACGTCGAGTGGGCGGCGCCGCCGGTCATTCGCGGCACCAGCCAGGACCGCGGCAACAGCGGCATCTACATCATGGGCCGTTATGAAATTCAAGTGCTCGATGCCTGGAACAATCCCACCTATGCCGATGGCCAGGCGGGCGCGATTTACGGGCAGTGGCCACCCCTGGTCACCCCCGCGCGCAAGCCCGGCGAGTGGAACACCTACGACATCGTCTTCGAGGCGCCGCGTTTCGAAAACGGCCGGATGGTGAAGCCCCCGTATCAAACCGTGTTCTACAACGGCGTGGTGGTTCACAACCATAAAGAGGTGCTGGGGCCCAGCACGTATCGCGCTGTGCCGAAGGTCTCGCCGCATGGCGCCGAAGAGCCTCTGCTCCTTCAGGACCACGGCCACCCCGTCCGTTATCGCAACATCTGGATCCGCAAACCCGGCTCATACACCTAGCAGCCCGTGTCAGAAGTAGGCGTTTTCCAGGCAGCCAGCCCGAAGCAAATTACTTGATATATGCCTGAATCGGCTGGCAGCATGGCCCTCGCGCCGCCGCTTTGCATTGCAAAGCTCTCACTCCTTTGTTCTGGTGCTCGTGATGTCGCCCAGAGCCACGAAAAAATGCGCGCGAACAGCATAAACGGTTGCAAAGAAAGCCCCTGTAACCGCCGGGGCTTCCCCACTCCCATGGTCTGGCGCAGGATCAACGAGAGATTGAACGCGGCTCCGTGCACCAGTAGTCGCTTCAGAATGTTCTTCCGACCCCGCAGGTGCACCCGTCTCATTCCGCCGGTCTCGTATAGGTGTGCGAAGCTCCGCTCCGTCAGTTCGCTCCGCAACTTCTGGAGTCGCTTGTTGCGGTCGCCGCGCCCACGCCGCCGGTTTTCATAGGTCCGCTTCTGCTCTTCCTCCTTCCCCTCACCTTGCCAGTTTCGCCGCCCACGCTCCGGCTCGGGGATGTAGCATCGGACTTCCTGCTCATGTACTTTCTTCAGCACCGCGCCGCTGTGATAGCCCTTGTCCGCTACCACCTCTTCGACTCCATGTTCGTTGATCTCGCGGGCCACAGCTTGCGCTTCTTCCAGGGTCCGGTGGATCGTCGTCGTGTCCCCTTCATTGGCCGGCTGCAGCGTCACTGCCAGCAGCGCCCCACTGGTCAGATCCACTGCGTGCTCGGCCTTGTGCGCCAGGTGCGTCCGCCCATCCTTCATTTTGGTGATTCGGGCGTCGGGGTCACTGGGGCTCATCCACTCCTGATTCGATCCTTTCTTCTTTCGCTTGCGGTCCAGTCGTGCCAACTGTTCGCGCGTCGGGTTCTCGATCCCGGCGGCCTTGGCCAGTTCCTTCAGATAGTCGTTGTAGCTTTGTCCGTTGTCCCGCCGCACGATGCTTTTCAGCGCCGCATTGGCTTCCAGCGTAGTGGCATCAATCGATACGGTCCGTCCGCTGACCAGTCCCTCTTGATCGAGGATCTTCAGCACCCAGCGGAACACGGCCTTGTGCGTCTCCAGCCAATACAATCGCCGCGTGCGCGAAATCGTGGAATGATCCGGCGTGGCCTCATCCAGCGCGTAGCCCAGGAATTTCCGTAACGACAGAGAGTCGGCTGTCCGCCACGCGATTCCTCGCTCCGAATCGAGGCCCTCAAAAAAAACCGATCAGTAGCGATCGGAAGTAGACCCCCGGCGCCATGCTGGGCCGACCGTATACGCTGTCTTTGTAAAACTTCCGGCACAGCCGCTCCACCTTGGCATCGAAATCGTGCCCGTCCAGAATCTGATTCAAGCGGTCGTAGAAGACATTGGCTGGTGTCTCGACCACATCGCTGGTTGCGATCCACAGATCCTGTTGCCGCTCCCGCTTCCGCCGCGTTCCCATTGCCATATCCAATAGACGCTCAAAACATTTACGAGGTCACATGTCTTTATTCGCCCGTCTCACTATTACCACAGGCTGCTAGCCGGTGACGCGCAGACACGGGTGCGCCGCGCCGGCCACGCGCTATCTACCCGCGTCCGCAACCACGACCTCGCCGCGAAACACTACCTCCGCGGAATCCGCTTCCCAAGCCTCGCGCAGCCTCCCGGCGCACCATTCCCGGATCTCCTCCTCGCGCCCTCCGTTGCGAATGGCGAGCGCGACATTGGTCTCCGTCATCATGTACTCGAGGTAGAAATCGCGAGTCAGCCCCAGCGCAATGGAGAACGCAAACTCGCTCCGCACGTGAAACCCCGCCTCCGCCAACCGCGCCGCGTTTATCTCCGCGGCCTCCAGTTCCGGCCAGGGATAGCGGGCGACGAACGACTCCAACCAGCCGTCCGGCCGTCGGCCTGGCCCGAAATCGTACACCACCACGATTCCACCCGGCGCCAACACCCGCCGCGCTTCGCCGAAGAACCGCGCCAGGTCGGCGTAGTTGAGCGAGCCCGCGGCCGTAATCAATTCCACCGAGCCGGCGCGCAGCGGAATCGCCTCGGCCCGGCCCGCCAGAAAATGTGCCCGCGGAGCGACCCTCCGCGCCCACGGGAGCATCGCCTCTACGGGCTCGATTCCCACCGCCGGCGCCGCCAGCCCGTCGAGCGCCCTGGTCGAGAGACCCGCGCCGCACCCGACATCCAGCGCCCGTCCGAATTTCGCGCCGCCCAAACGCGGACGTACCAGCTCGATCACCCGCTCGTGGACCGGCGGCCGGAAACGTGCGTAGCCCTCGGCCATCCGCTCCGTGCCGAATGCATTCGCCATGCTCTCTCCTTACGCGGCTACCGCACGCCGCGCCCGAACGACTTACGAAACGTCGGCGCCGTCGCGAAATGCCGGCGGTTTCCGCGCCTTCGTGGCCGTCTCGAACGCGAACGCCAGCCGGAACAGCACCGGCTCGCTCCGCGCCCGCCCGAAAAACGACAACCCCATGGGCAGCCCCTGGAAAAATCCCGCCGGGACGGTGATGTGCGGATATCCGGCGATTGCCGCCGGGCTCGAGCAACTGCCCGTATCGGTGTCGCCGTTCACGTAATCGATCAGCCATGCCGGTCCGCCGGTCAGGGTCACTATAGCATCCAGCCTGTGTTTGTCCATCACCGCGTCGATGCCCTCGGTGCGCGTCACCCGCAGGCATTCCCGGCGCGCGTCCAGGTATTTCTTCTCGGTGAGCGGCCCCTTCGTTTCGGAGGCCACAAAAATCTCCTGCTCGAAATACGGCATCTCGCGGCTGCGGTTCTTCTCGTTGAATACGATCAGGTCCGCCAGCGACCGCGCTGGAAACGATGCCGGCAGATGCGCCAGGTACGCGTTCAAATCCGTCCTAGACTCGTACTCGAGCACTTCCAGTTCCGGGTCGCCCCACGCGCCCTGATGCGGCAGGTCCGCCGGATCGATCACCTCGGCGCCGGCGCCCTTCAATACATCCGCGTACTGGGTCACCAGGCGGTCCATGCGCGGGTTTCTCTCGAAGAACTTGCGCGCCACGCCCAGGCGCGCGCCCTTGAGGCCGCCGGCATCGAGCGAACCGGTGTAGTTGCCGTGCCCCGCCATCGCCGCCAGCAGGATCGCCGCGTCCCCGACCGTGCGCGCCATCGGACCCGCCGTGTCCTGGCTGTGGGCGATGGGCACGATCCCCACCCCGCCCAAGAGGCCCAGCGTGGGCTTCACCCCCACGATTCCGTTGATCGACGCCGGGCTCACCACCGAGCCGTCGGTTTCCGTGCCGACCGCCGCGGCGCACAGGTTGGCCGCCACCGCCGCGCCCGATCCCGAACTCGAACCCGATGGGTTGCGCCGCAGCGCATACGGATTGCGCGTCTGTCCGCCGCGGCCGCTCCAGCCGCTCACCGAGTGCGTGCTGCGGAAATTCGCCCATTCGCTCAGGTTGGTTTTCCCCAGGAAGATCGCGCCCGCCGCGCGCAGCCGCGCCGCCACCGCCGCATCCTCCGGCGGATGCCAGCCTTCGAGCGCCAGCGACCCGGCGCTGGTGGACATGCGGTCCGCCGTGCCGATGTTGTCCTTCAGCAGAATCGGAATCCCGTGCAGCGGCCCGCGAAGCTGCCCCTGCCGCCGCTCGCGGTCGTACTGGTCGGCCAGCGCCGCGGCCTCCGGGTTCATTTCGATCACCGCGCCCACCTGCGGGCCGTTTGCATCGATCTCGTGGATGCGCCCGCTGTAGAGATCCACCAGTCGCCGCGACGTCCAGCGCCCCTGCTTCAGCCCCTCGATGAGATCCGCGAGACTCACCTCGTCCAGCTCGAACCCGGCCGGTGCCGCCGCCACCGGCGCCCGCCTGCATGCGCTCAGCGCGGCCGTGCCCATGGCGGCGGCGCTGCCCAAAAAAATCCGTCTGTTCATTCGCTCACCGGTAGATTTCTGCCAGCCTCTTTCGGTCCGCCCCCGACATTCCGGCGTGCGTCCGGATATCCGCGCGGGTGGCCAACTGCCGCCGGTACCGCCCGAAATACTCCGGGATGTCGCCGCCGTATTGAAAGCTGTACATGATGTCCGCGAAATCGTCGGTATGTGCCAGCCCCAGTGCGTGACCGGTCTCGTGCAGGCAGGTCAGGTACACGATCGCATCCCGCAACAGCACGTCGGTGACGCTCAACGGCACCACCGCGGGCTGCACGTACACCTCCGCGCCGCGCACGCCATCCACCGTGATCGGCCGCGCCTCGCCGTAGAGCCCGTCCCGCCCCTTCGACCAGTACAGCCGGATGTGCGCACGCTTCATATTGTCGGTCGCCTCCAGTTTCAACCTTCCGGCGGATGCCGCCTGCCATGCCTCCATGGCCCACTCCGCCAGGTCCATATCGTTCGCGCGGCAGCCCGACGCGGGACCCGGACACGGCTCGATCCAGTACCGCAGCGTGGCCGCTGAGAGCCCCCCACACACCAACAGGAGTGCCGCCGTCTTCACCACGTTCCGACTCCGCCGCCGCCCCACAGCGCGCCCCGATTCCGGGTCGATCAGGATCGTGTTCAGCGCCAGGGTCGTTTCCCCGGCGATGCCTTCGCGCGGCGGAATCACGCGTTGTCCGCGCCCCTCCACCTGCTTCCGCACTTCGGCCGAAATGCCCGCGTCCACGGTGTCGATCCGCGCGCGCCGCTCCGCGCCGCACTCCTTCGACAGCAGCTTATCCAGCGGCACCGGCGCGCCGGTTTGCCGTCGTTATAGCGGTCTAGAAAGCCCAGCTTCTCCGTTTCCACCATTGCGTAGCGACCATGCCGTTGCGGCCGATGGTCTGCGCGGATCGCGTGCCGGCCAGCGCCAGTCCGGCTACCGCGCGGGCCATCCATCGGCCGTTTCCGTACCTTTCTCCTCCTCGCCTGTCAAACAGAAATTCCCTTGATCCGGTCTGGATCATACAACTATACTCGTTCGCACAAGGGGCAAACTTCCAAGCTGTCGAGAATCGTCGCATCAGCCGTGTTGTTCCTAAGTGTCGCCATCGCTCAGACCGGCGAAGCCGAAATCGCGGGTACGGTGAAAGATGCCTCCGGCTCCGCGGTGCCGAACACCGCGCCGCCAGCAACTTCTACGACTGGCGGGGTTGTTGATTCAACCCCTCGCTAATCCGACCCTCCTGGTCGATTCATCATAGACCACCTCCCTTTTCATCGGGTGAAATGTCGATGTCGATCCATTGAATCGGCCGCTCTTTGCTGGTCTGCCAAGGTTGGGCGAGGCAAGGCGACATCCACAACGGTTTGTCGGCCAATTCAACTCGGGAATCGCATTCGTAACATTTGTAAGGGTAGTCGACGTGCACTTGATGAGTCGCTGGAGAGGCTATGAAATTTCGTACTGTTGCGATCAGCGCTCTCGCGCTCTTCGTTGTCAATTCCCGCTCGAGTACGGAGGGCGCCCGGAGTTAGTTGGAAGTAAGTAGCGGCGGTCGGAAATCATCTTACGCTACCTTCTGCTTCGGCGCAACATCTTTTTCGACCTTCTCATCCAAAATCGCTTTGAGTGCCCAAAGGTCCTTGTATCCCATGATGCGCCGGAAGCTTTTCTCCGTTGCCAGGAATGAGCTTGCCACCCAGCGCTGCACCATCTTGCCGTCCTTCCAGCGGCTCACTCGATTGGTCCGCATGCGAACGCCGGCGTGCGCGCTCTCAATCACGTTGGTGGTAGCCAAGCAGCGGTGGAGTGAAGTCGGAACGTCGAGCCGGTTGATCGTGAAGCACTCCTCCAGTCCCTCCAGCAGGCTGGCTGCCGCGGCCGGGCACTCTCTTTCGAGCCATTCCGACAGCTTCCGGATTTTCGCCATTCCCTCCTTGTGCCCTAGTTTCCAGGCGGCCTTCAGCAGCGCTTTGACTTGCTCCTTCTGATCTTCCGCCACCCGATCCACCACGTTCCGCAGCTTATGTTGCCTGCAGCGCTGAATGTGATTCTGCGCCCCGAACACGGCCTTAATCGCTGTGCGCAGTGCCTTCGAACCGTCGATCACAAACAGCCGCTTGCGATTGGGATCTACCCCTTGCGCCACCAAGCGCTCCAACAGATCCTTCACCGCCGCGGCATTTTCGGTCGCTCCCTCTTGAATCCCCAGCAGATATTTCCGACCCTCCACATCCACGCCCACCGCGCCGATAATGCAGTGGTCGCCGAAGGCCATGCCGTCGATGTAGATGATCAGCAAGTCCATTTCGTCAAATCGCCTGGCGGTCAACTCCTCGAGTTTCTTTTCCGCCGCGGTGATCGTCTCTCGGCTCACGCTGCTCTTGCCCACCCCGACCGTCTCCGCCATCGCCGGGATGACGTGCTCATACTGACGCGTGCTCACGCCGCGCATCAGCAAGTCGAGCATGCGAGCCCCCATACCCGCCCGATCCTGCATCGCCACATAGGCCGGAACCGGAACCTCCTTGCCCTTGCCTTTGCCCTTTCGTCGAAGCCGCGGCTTGTTCACCGGCAGCTTCCGATCCCGCAGGTAGACAGTCCCGTTCTGAGTTCCATGCCACCCGATATCCCCATTCCGCAGCTTGCCTTGACTCGGCTCGCCGGCCACCTGCTGCGCCGAGAGCTTCAGCACAGCCTCGATTGTGACCCGACCGGCCACGTCAATCAGCTCCTCAACAGCCATCCGGGATTGCTCGATCAGTTCCACCATCGGCAGCAGAAACTGGCCGTTGCGGCTCAGAAACTCGGTCAGTTGTCGTTCGTTCGCCTTTCCTGACGAAGCGATGGTGTGATAGTTTCGTTTCACGGCGGTTCTCCTTTCCAAAGGATTCAGCACCCCGATTCTATGCGAACCGGGGTTGAACCGCCGCTTCAACTTCCAACTAGACTCGGGCCGCCCTCCGAGTACGGATGCTGGAGCAGTCGGCATTCAGATCCGGAATGTAAACCTGCTGGTCAGCAGCGATATCGTGCTCGGCGTCCGCTCGTTGCGTGGCGAACTCGAGCGCACTAAACCGTCGGTCCCAGTGACCTTTGATAACAGTAATTCATTCGTCGTGCATGCCGATTCTGCCGAAATCCACGTTACGGCTAATTCGCTGACCGCGCTCATGAATCAATATGTATTCGCATATGAAGGCGCGCCGATAAAGGACGTCACCGTTACATTTGCAGGCAACAGGTTAATCCAGGCAGGTAAGATTCACAAGGGAATCGACGTGCCGTTTCGCATCACGGCTTCGCTCTCCGTCACCGCCGACGGGAACGTCCGAGTGCATGCCGACAAGATCAATGCCGGGCACTTACCGGTCAAGGGCCTTTTGCATTTTCTGGGAGAGGATCTCGAGAAACTGATCCATCAGAATCCCGGCCGGGGCGTTCAGGTCGACGGTGATGATCTGATTTTCTCGCCAGCCGCGCTGACGCCTGCTCCCGACATCCATGGTCATGTTGTCCGCGTCTCCGTGGCAGGCGACGCTATCATCCTCATCTTCGGTTCCGGCCGGCATCTACCGATGCTCGAGCCGCCATTTCGCACCGACGCTTACATCTACCATCGGGGCGGCGTTCTCCGCTTCGGTAAGCTCACCATGAACGATGCCGATTTGGAAATCGTCGGCGACCGGCCGGGTCTGTTCAACTTCTTCCAGCGCGAATATCAAAAACAGCTTGTGGCTGGTTACTCAAAGAACACTCGCAACAATGGATTAGTAGCCCACATGGTGGACTGTTCCCGTTTCCAAACGCACGATCAGGCCGAGCACCGGAAAGGCCCACGCTCCGCCGGTCACGATTAATACCGAACTCTATGGCGCTTACAGCATTTTTACATCGCTTGAACAACCCGATTCTGGTCCTGCCGCTACTCTGGGCATAGCAGCGCCACCGAACCGATATTTAGGGAGTATCGATTGACATGAGAGTGTGCGCAGCAATCTTCTCGATTACCGGTTTTCTCTGTGCCGCGGCATCCGCCGAACAGCGGCAACTCGATACCGCCAAATCCGAAATGATGGTTCGCGTCTACAAGGCAGGTATATTTTGGGCGTTCGGGCACGATCACGAGATTGCGGCGCCTGTCAAGAGCGGCGTTGTGGACACTTCCGCCCATACTGTGGAATTGCGGGTAGCGGCTACATCGCTGAAGGTCCGCGACGCCAACGAGTCCGAGAAGGACCGCGACGAGATTCAAGGCACAATGCTCGGCCCAGAGGTCCTGGACGTTGAGTATCACCCTGAGATTGTCTTTCGATCTACAGGTGCCGAATCAACAGGTGACGGGGCTTGGCGCGTGCGCGGGAACTTGACAATTCATGGCCACTCACGTCCGATCGAGGTGGAAGTGCGGGAAAACGGCGGGCACTATCGTGGAGGTGCTCGCCTCAAACAATCCGAATTCGGCATCAAGCCCGTCAAAGTAGCCGGCGGCACGATACAGGTAAAGGACGAAATCCGGATCGAATTCAATATTCAACTGGCGCGGTGACAACCGCGCATTATATGGAGGAGTATCATGTTTCGACTTACTAGATATTTTGTCTGTCTGATAGGAATCAGTGGCCTGCTTGTTTTTGACGCTACGGCCCAATACGGCGGCGGCAACGGCGGACGCAGCGGTGGGACTACTGCTGGGAGCACCGGTGCAACCGGTGGAGGTGGAGCGGCGGCCGGTTACAACTTCAAGAGCAATTACCATATCGGCTTCGAGCGCCCCGAGGCATGGGGACTGAAATATTTCGCTTCTGCGACGCTGCTCAACGGACTGCAGCCGCCTGCGCCTGCGGAAGGCTATCACGCCGGATCGATCAGTGTGGGTCTGGAATTGGGCTGGCTTCCTACGCTCGATGCCGGACAGTCCCAAATCGGATTCAACGGGAAAGCTCCCGAAGATCTGAATCAGACGCATGTCTTCATCCGGCCGGTCATACGGATCGGATTGCCGGATAAATTTACGGCAGTGATTGCCGCGCCGCCACTGTTTGAAGTGTGGGGCCTCACGCCGCGACTTGTGGCATTCGGAGTGGAGCGTCCCCTGATTCAGCACGAGCAATGGGCGGTGAACTGGCGCGGATACGGACAACTCGGCTGGGTAAAGGGCGCGTTTACCTGCCCTAATAGTGTGCTATCGTTCGCACCCGGCTCTCCGCAGAATCCGACCGAGTGCGTTGGTCAGTCGCAGGACAAGGCATCGCTACGGTATGCCGGCATGGAATTCCAGGTGTCCCGCAAGCTTCGCAGCATGCCGAAACTGACGCCGCACGTGGCCGTCGCGGGAAATTTTATCGACGGTGTTTTCCAGGTCCATGCGCCTCTCGAGGACGGCCTGGATCAGACGCGCATGTGGACGCGCGGCGGCACGTTCTCTACCAGCGGCGGCGTGAGCTACGCCATCCGGAAGGACGTCGCATTCGGGTTCGACGTCTTTTACACGCCGCTGGGGGTGCAGCGCAGGGCTGGCGCGCTCACCACCAACGACGGTTTGTTCAATGTGCGCGCGCTGGTCAGCTACACCTTCCGGTAGAATGAAAGCCATTCGGGTCGTTGGCGGCGGCCCTGCCGGATCGGCCGCCGCAATCGCGGCGCTCGGCTATGGCGCCTCAGTGCACATTCTCGAAAAGTCGCGCGCGCCGCATCACAAGGTTTGTGGCGAATTCCTGGCTGCGGAAACATGTGGCGTGCTGGAGGAACTCGGCGCGTGGGATGAATTCCGGAGCCGGAAGCCGGCACGGATGGAGCGCTGCCGGCTGCGGTTCGGCTCGCGCTTGAAAGAATGGAAGCTGGCTGAACCGGCATTCGGACTCACCCGTCTGGAACTCGACCGTATGCTGCTCAATCGCGCTGCGGCACTGGGTGCCACGGTCGTGCGCGGAGAGCGTTGGCAAGGGCCGCCGGGTGCGACGATTCTGGCCGCGGGACGGCGTGGCGCAGCCCAAAAAGGCAACCGGCTGTTCGGGTTCAAGAGCCACTTCGAAGGCCCGGCCAGCGATGCTGTGGAGGTTTTCTTCGAGCGTTCGGGCTATGTTGGTGTCAGCCCTGTGGAAAACGGCGTCACAAACGTCTGTGGTATTCTCCCGGAGACCGTGCTGGGCCGCTATGGCTTTTGCTTCGATGACGTGGTCTTCAGCCGCCCCTATCTGGCCGAACGGCTGCAGCTGCTGTCGCGGCGGATGCCTTGGCTCGTCACCGGGCCACTGGTATTTTCTGAGGTGGAGCGAGAAAACTCGGCCGAGGTTTACGCTGCGGGCGACTCGGTCGGCTTCGTCGATCCGTTCACTGGCTCGGGCATGTTGAATGCGCTGCTCACCGGTAGAATGGCGGGTATGGCAGCAGCCGAGCGTCTTGCGCCGCACCTCTACCGTATGGCCTGCCGTGCCATGCTGCATCGTCAGTTCGAAATGGCAGCGGTCTTCCGCGCGATCGTAGGTTGGGGATTCGCAGAATACTTGGTACCTTTCGTACCCGGTCGGTGGCTTTACCGTCTTACCCGCGTATAACGTTGGCTGACCACAGGATTCCGAAGGCCGCCGAGAGCGTCGCGGTCAAACGCTCGGTGACGAGCGTTTCGTCGAGTTGGTGCGCCAGCATCTTCATTTCATAGATCGGGATGGTCGCGTCCAGTTCCCCTGCGTTCCGGCGCAATGCGGCAAACATGCCGGCCGAGTCGGCGGCGGTTCGTACGTAGAAGGCGGTGCCGACCGATTGGTTCATTTGCAGGAACGGAAAGAAAACCTGGCGGCGCACCACTTGCCTCGGACCTTCGTACAGCGAGTCCTCCACCAGGCCCACGATCTCGATATCGGGTTTTGCTCCCCGGCCGGTGTCCAATCCGATCCGCCATCCGATGGGACTCCTGCTTTCGAAAAAATCGCGGGCGAACTTGCGGTTCACAACGGCCAATTTGGCGCGGCCGCTGACATCGCCGTCCTCGAAGTCGCGGCCTTCGAGCAACGGCACTCCCATTGTCCGAAAATAGCCGGGCGAGAGGCCATTGACATAGGCCTGGGTATCGCGATCTTCAGCCTCCCGGTCCTCCGCCAACACGTCCCAATCGGCTTCTCGGCCACTCAGGACAGGCACCCACGCATAGCCTGCCGACTTGACCTCGGGCAACAACCGGACCCTCTCCAGCATCCGTTGGTAGAAGGTCTTCAGACGCGCCAGCGAATAGCCGCTGGCCGCCGGGTTGATCTGGAAGCTGATAAGGTTGTCCATGTCCCGGAATCCCGAGTTCGTCGATTTCAGATGGACCAGCGTTTTGCTGAACAGCAGGGCCCGAAATCAGCAGAAAGGAGAAAGCCACTTGCGCCGTCACCAGGCTCTTGCGCAGGGTTACCGAACCGCGGCTTCCGCCAACCGCGCCCGCGGCATCCTTCAGCGTGCTCCACAGATCGGCTTTCAGAGCTTGCCACGCCGGCGCCAGGCCGAATAAGAACGATGTGGCCAACGCCAGCGCGGCGTTGAATCCAAGAATGCGCCAATCCGGCTGCGCCCTCAGGGTCGCCAACATGCCATTTACGGGCAGGAAGCGAAGCAGTCCCTGTACCATCGCCACCGAAACCAGGAGGCCCAAGGCCGCACCCAACACGGAGAGCACGGCGCTCTCCATCAGCAATTGCCGCAAGAGCTGTCCGCGCGATGCGCCAACGGCCAACCGCATGGCGAGTTCCTTCTGCCGGGCGGCCGCGCGTGCGATCAGCAGGCTCGCCACGTTGAAGCACGCAATGAGGAGCACCACGCCGGCCATGCCCATCAGCGCCACCAGTGCCCTTGAGTAGCTCGTGGGCAACGAGGAGTAGCCGTTGGCTGCCGATTCGGTGAGCACTCTCCTGGACAGAAACAGGTCGCGATTGCGCTTGGATGTGTCACGAAGGGCCGGGCTTTCCAGTTCGGCCCGCAGAATCCCGCTCAATAGCGGCTGCAACGAGGCCTGCGACGGCTCGATGGTGTAGCCGGGCTTGCGCCGCGCGAAGATCTGGATCCACTGCCTGCGCCTGTCGCCCAGGTTGTCGGAAGCAGGCATCATGAGCGGCTTCATCTGGATGGGAATGCGGACTTGCGGCGAGCGCGCCGGATCGATTCCGGAGAAGCTTGCGGCCGACACTCCCACAACGAACATCGGATAGTTGTTGACCAGAATCTTCCGGCCGAGCACACCGGGATCGGCCCCGAAACGCGTCACCCAGTATGGGTAGCTCAACACGACCGACGGATGTCCTTTGTACACCCGGTCATCCTCTTCGGGCGAAAACACCCGTCCGAGTGCGGGCCCGATGCCGAGCGCCTGAAAGTAATTCCCCGAGACCAGTTCGCCCATAACGCGCTCCGTCTGCTTTGCCAGGCTGATGGAGAGGGGGGTGAAGGACCGGCAGAAGACGTACGAGAAGGCCGGCGCCTGCTGGAAATCCTGGTACATCGGGTAGGACGATGCTCTCGATCTCTGGTTGCTGCCCAGGCTTGGTCCGGTGGTCCAGATCATCTGGAGTTGCTCGGGATTCCGGACGGGAAGGCGCCGGAGCACGATTTGGTCGAGCAGCGTGAAAATCGCCGTGTTGGCCCCGATGCCGAGTGCCAGCGACAACACCGCCACCAGTGTGAAGACCGGGCCGCGCGAGAGAAGCCGCCATGCGTGACGCAGATCTCGCAAGGTCGTTTCCAACCCTGGCAGGCCGCGGCGGTCGCGGCATTCTTCCCGGGCCAACTCCACACCGCCGGATTTCAGCAGCGCGGCGCGGCGGGCCTCGGCCGGCCCCATTCCAAAGCGGAGGTTGGCCTCGACCTGCATCTGGAGGTGGCACTCCAGTTCCTCAACCAGTTCCCGCTCTTGTTGCGTCTTGCTGCGGAGCGCGGCCAGGCGGAACAGGAAGGCGCGGATGGCGGTCATGAGGCCTCCTCGGACGGGGACAAGAACCTGGCGATGATGGCCGTGGTCTGACCCCATTCGCGCACCTCCTTCACGAGTTGCTTCTTCCCGGCGCGTGTCAGGGCGTAGTACTTGGCGCGGCGATTATTGTCAGAGGTGCCCCATTCCACGGAAATAGTAGCTGGCCTTCATGTCATTGAGGTCCATCTCGACGAAGTAGTTCTTCACGCCACCCTTTTTGGCAGCGGTGAAAGGCCTTTTCCAATCCCGGCTCGAATCCTTTGCGATACTCGCCGGCCACCAGGCAGCTGGCATCGGACAGGTGGTTATGATCATCTTCTCCGCGTCGTAGGTCAGCCGCTTGCCGGTTCGTGTGGCTAAGGCGTACAGGTTCACGGCTTCGGTGAAGGAGAAGATGAAGCTGGAGATCATCGGGCAGGTATCAACCTGTTCGCCACGGAGAACCTGGGTTCGGCCAGCGGGCAGGTGAGCGCGGGCGGCAATCAGACCAACGCCACGTCGCCCAACTTCGGCAAGATTCTCGGGGCGGCGAACTTGCAGCAGGCGGAGTTGGCGGCAAGGTTCGTGTTCTGAGAGGGACCGGATCCGCACATCCCGCCGCTAACAGGAGTGCAGGCCGACACCTCGAACGTTGACAGCCGATCTCCACTACCGCGATCCATTCTGACTCGTTTGGCAGCTCACGGCTGATTAAGCTTTGACGCGAGGCTTCTTCTAAGTGTCGCTCCGATGGTTATGCTAACAAATGGTACGAGGAGATTCGCTAACACGGGAATCAGACTGAACTTGCCAAGATAGAGCTGATCTCTGATAATCAGCGCTACAGCGACGGTAGCCGCAAGGCCGAGCCCGGCAGTGAACTCTCGCCTCCTTGCAATACTTGCCGCATAATAACCACCCAGAAGATAAACCAAGGCGAGTCCAATTGCAGCGATGGCGGGAGTGGCGGACCAACCGTACACGAGTTGTCCGGTCTTAACGAAGAAGGTGCGGCCGACTATTAGGCATAGGACAATGAATCTGGCGTACAACCTGAACTGCTGGCTGATGCTGTTCAACCGCGAGCCGCAGGCCGACGCCACCGCACTCCGGCACACGACTCTGGCGACTTCGCGGCTCCGCTTCCTGTTCGTAGCAGCCAAGATCTGGCGGCACGCCGGCCGCACTGGGGTAAGCTACAGCGACCACTACGAGGAGAAGGGTATGTTCGAGCGGTTGATGGACCGGTTGCGCCGGATTGCACCGCGCGCCAACGGTTATGCACCCGTGATGCTGCCGGCCCTGCGCTGACAGAAGTTCCCGCTGGTCCTTTCGATCTCCGCGCATAGAAATTCATGCGCTGATGCCAAATGCAACGAAGCAAGTGACTTCGGCGGGGGACTCGGCGGGACCGGACTCTCGGGAGGACGATCAAGCAGCGAAACTCGAACTGACCTACTCAACTCTGAATGACATCAACCGAGCGCCGCGGGCGTTCGGAATGCTTCTCGTGTTCAGGTAACAAGAAGCAGAAGGTTAGTCCTGCGTATCATCCTGCCTCCTAAACGATTCTGTTCTAGATGCACATGGTGGGTGATTTGGGCCAACTCCCACCCAGAGCCTACGTGGATGAGTCATCCAGGCTCTAGCGGCCTGTGGTAATAGTGAGACGGGCGAATAAAAACATGTGACCTCGTAAATGTTTTGAGCGTCTATTGGATATGGCAATGGGAACGCGGCGGAAGCGGGAGCGGCAACAGGATCTGTGGATCGCAACCAGCGATGTGGTCGAGACACCAGCCAATGTCTTCTACGACCGCTTGAATCAGATTCTGGACGGGCACGCTTTCGATGCCAAGGTGGAGCGGCTGTGCCGGAAGTTTTACAAAGACAGCGTATACGGTCGGCCCAGCATGGCGCCGGGGGTCTACTTCCGATCGCTACTGATCGGTTTTTTTGAGGGCCTCGATTCGGAGCGAGGAATCGCGTGGCGGACAGTCCCCAACCCGGCCGCGCGGACGACGAGGCGTTCTAACGGCTCTGCTCGTGCCGCACATCCCCCTCTCTTGTCGGACCGCAGTCCGATAAACCGGACGCTCCTAAATCTAGGTAACGGCCAAAAGCGGGTGAGACGGAGTTCCCAAAGCATTAGGGCGCTGTTCGAGCCGCACCAGTGTGAGATCTACGCTTCCAAAAGGGAAGACCTACGGGGGATGTCCTCTTCGGCTCCTCGGGATGTCAAACCGAATCGACGCTATAAGTCCGTGCCCTGGGCGGCTGTGCTACCTCAATGCCCTCGTAAGTAGCGGTGTCACAATGCAGAGCATTTTTAGCTTAGCGGCGCGGCCGTAGGCAGCCGGTGAAAGGCGCAGAAGCTGAGGGCCGCGGCGGTGAGCTAAAAATGGATTGGACTAAACCGCGGTAGGATGCCGGCCCTATGGGTGTTGAATGGTTCAGAGTGCTTGGGCCCGAAATGAGTAGGCCTGCTGGAGAATCGAACTGTGGAGGTTTTGTAGAGAGATACCACCAGTTTGAGGGAGGCGAGATGTTCCAGTCGATGATATCGACGTGGCAACCTGCGATCCAGGTAGGTGGAAGACAAGGTTTTCCCGGAGCGTTCGTGGCGTCGAACACGGGCCGAGCGCGATTTGGGGATTGTAGGCACGCGGATCATGAGGTGTCCTTGATAGCCGGTGAATTACCCAGTGCTACTGCCTCAACAAGGACCATGCGCCCGCGATGGCAGACCGGGCACTCGCGCAACGAGATACCGGTGAGTTCCTCATGCTGATCCCGATAGTCTTGCGGTGCCGGAAGGGCTGCAGGGGGTTCCATGCCCAACAATTGTCGGCACCGTGCCAGTTTCTCTTGCCGGTAGCGATTGCCGAAGAATCCGTAGTAGCGAATGCGCTGGAAACCGTCCGGTAAAGCATGGAGAAGAAACCGGCGGATGAACTCCTCGGCCGACAGTGTCATCGTTTTCTGCCGGCCCTTGTCGCGATAGTCTTTCCATTGAAACCGCACGTGACCGTCTTCGATATCCAGCAGGCGATTGTTCGAGATTGCCACCCGATGGGTATAGCGGCCGACATAGTCCAGCACCTGCTGGGGTCCGGCGAACGGGCGCTTGGCGTAGACGACCCATTTCATTTTTCGCAGCGGCACCAGGTAACGGGCGAACTGGCGGCGATCCCGGAGGTATGTCAGAGCGTTGAAGAACAGCAACTTGCCGCCATCGAAAGCGTTCTGGAGATACTCGAGGAAGAGGCGGCGGAACCGGTGCGACAACACACGTACCGGCAAAAAGAAGCCCGGCTTGCAGGCGATCCACCGGTTGCCGTCTGGCGAGAGTCCGCCGCCGGGAACGACGCAGTGGAGATGCGGGTGGTGCAGCAAGTTGGATCCCCAACTGTGGAGCACGGCGAAAAAACCGATCTCGGCGCCAAGGTGTTTCGGGTCGGCGGCGATGCACCGCAAGGTTTCGGCGGTGGCCCGAAAGAGAATGCGGTACACCACCTCCTTATTTTGGTAGGCAATGGCCGCAATCTCTTCCGGCACCGTGAAGACCACGTGGAAGTATTCGCAATCGAGAAGTTCGGCTTGGCGGCGTTGGATCCACTCCATGCGGGCCAACGATTGACACTTTGGGCAATGACGATTCCGGCAGGACCGGTAACAGATGCGCTGGTGGCCGCACTGATCGCACTGCTCAATTTGTCCACCGAGAGCTGCCGTTCGGCACACCTCGATGGCCGTCATGACGCGCCGCTGCGCTGTCGACATCGACGCGCCATACTTCTCTCGATAGGCTTCACCGTATTGGCGGAACACATCCGCCACTTCCAGTCTGGGGCGGTCCATGGGCCCGGCGCTCAGAAGTGCTGAGGCGGGGCGGGAACAGACTCAACGACAATGGGATGCGGGAGCAGGTCGAGCGGACTGGAGGTGGAACAGACCTTACTGGTGGCGATTCGCAGGTACCGGGCCGTGGTGGCCAGGCTGCGGTGCCCGAGCAGCAGTTGAATGGTGCGAACGTCAGTTCCCGATTCCAGTAAATGGACTGCGAATCCGTGCCTCAGCGAATGGGGAGTAATCGGCTTACGAATGCCAGAGAGCCGCCGAGCCTTCTGGCAGGCCAGTTCGACGGAATTTCTGGTGATTGGTTGGCCGCTCACATCACCTTGGAACAGCCAACCCTGCGGTCGCACGGCCCGAAAGTAGCTACGAAGCGTCTCCAGCAGTTTGGGAGACAGCATCACGTAACGATCCTTCTGGCCTTTGCCCTGTTCGACACGAATGACCATTCGCTGACTATCAATGTGGGCTGGTTTCAAACGGATAGCTTCGGAGATGCGCAGGCCGGCGGCATAGCAGGTAGTCAGAATCGCCCGATGCTTGGTGCTGCCCACACAACCCAGAAAGTGGAGGACCTCCTCCGGGCTCAGAACTACCGGCAGCCGCTGCGGCTTCTTCGGCGCTGGGATGACGTCCTCGAAGCTCCAGTCCTTCTTGAGAGAAACCTTGTAGAGAAACCGCAAGGCGGCGACGGCGATGAGGACGGAGCCGGGCGCCAGCTTTTTTTCATTGGTCAAGTAGACCTGGTAGGCCCGGATGTCCTCGGCGCCCAATAGTTCCGGTGATTTATCGAAATGACGCGCGAACAGCGACACCTGTTGCACGTAGGAAGTTTGGGTGTTCAGGGCGAGATTCCGCACCTGCATGTCTTCGGTCATGCGTTGCCGAAGGGATGTCATAGAAGGCTCCTTAACGAAATGGAATTGCTGCAAGCAGCACTTCCATGCTTTCGCGTAGGAGTTCTCAGCGGAAGGCAGGGGCCAAGTACAACAGCGAGAGCTTATTGCGTTCGACTGGCCGCGCTACGCGTCTACCGCGCAGCGGTTTAGTCCTATACCACTTACATCGTCATAGGCATTTTCCTGAAGCAGTCTGTACTTGTTCGTCAGCTCAATAACCGACCCGCCGAAATCCACACCCCACGGCTCTTCGATGGCGAGGATTAATTGCGAGGATGTCGGTCTCCGATCACGAATGAACTGGAGCATAGACGTTAGGCTATCCCGATCCTGGCCCTGCTGATTCGGCGAGTCGACGACGATGGGACAGAACGTCGAGGTGGACCGGTCCTCGATCACGTTTAGAATACTGAAATAATAAGCGAGCAGAGCACGCGGAAGATCGCTGCCTGTCTCGGATATGTTTCCCGCTATGTCGCGGTAGTTCTGCTCTCGAAGGGTGTACACCTTTAATTCGTTCAGATAGGAACGCATGAGCGAGCGGTATTGGTCCAGAATCTGAGATCGTCGATCAGGATCGTCCAGATCCTTGATCTGTGCCTTCAGCGTGTTGACGGTTGCGTCCTCCCGTGTGACCCGTTCCAATGCGGCCGCCATCTTGTCGCGCAGGAGGATATTGACTTCCTTCTTACCTTCGCTCTGGATCAGCGTGCGGACGGTAACCTCACCATGCCGTTGGTCGAGAAGTGCGCTGATTCGCTGAATCTCGGAGCGCCTGTTGCTGTGCTCCGCGCTCAGTTCCGCGATTTGCGCCTCCGTAGTGGTCAGTTCTGCCCGCAAGTGAAGGATCAGGTCGGAAAGTCGATCCTCATCCTGAGCTATCGCCAAACGCTCGGCGAACGAGTTGGCGTAAACTGCTCCGCACGTCGGGCATTCGACCTCAGATTCAGGAAGCTGTTCCGTCGCGAACCGGTAATCCTTCGATACCTCCTTCAGGGAAGCCTCGGCGACAACAAGTTGCGTTTGCAGCGTGTACCGCCGACTGTATAACTCGTTCAATCGGCTTGCCAACTGCTCCTCAACCTGCTTGAGGAGGTTGCATTCAGCGAGCAAGTCTTTCAATTGTAGCTGGAATGATTCGATATCGACGTCGAAGGTGGGTACAGTGTCTTGCCGCACCTCCGAAACCATGCGTTCAATAACCGTCACTTCTGACCTGGCCTGCCGCAGCCCGTTTGCCGCCGCCACCAGCTTGGCCTTTGTGACATAGTATTCGTTAGGCCTGATTCCAGTATGGAACTCGACGATGCTCCGCCGCCAGTCTCTTACCTGTCCGAGGAGGCCGAACGATGACCAGTTAGCGGTCCAGCCGGCGTCTTGATCGATGTAGAACGGCAAAAAGAAGTGGTGGGGCGGCGGCGGTACCGTATCTCCCCGCGAGCTCGTGAGCACGATTTTGTAGTCCAGCAGATTGGAAAGAAAAGGGCCCACGCCCGAGAGCACCCCATCAGTCGCGAGCACGATGCGCTTATCGAGATCGAACACGGCGTAGAAGCCGCCACTCCGGAGGATAGTGTACGGTACCTCGTCGACAGTAAACCTGACGAGACTAGTCACATCCGCGGCCTGCCAGCGTGGATGGACCACGGCGGCGGTCGCGCCGAAGGTGGCGTAGATCGTCTTCAGCAGCGCGGACTTCCCGGTATCATTGTCCCCGCGGATGATCGTTACGCTTGGGTCGAGTGTCACTCTCCTGGCCGCTTTTTCGGTGCGTGACAGGAGGAGTACTTCTTGAAAACGCAAGCGTCTCATGAGCTTTTCTCCGGACATTCCTGATTAGCCGCCGATATCGCTCATTGGCCATATAGCAGCGCCAGCCCTACCGCCTTTATGTAATCGTCTGCATACCTGAGATAGTCTGCCGCCTGGGCGTCGGCTCTGATCGCTTGGACGAAGGAGTCTAGCAATGTGAGGAGCGCGGGTCCTGCATCTTCCACTTCGGCCGCGGCCACCAGGCGCCCCATGTAACCTTCCAGGCGCTGAAACGCCGATTCCGTCTTGGACAATCGGTCAATCACGAACCTGCGAAATTCGTCCCGTAACTTGCGGATCATGAATACTGGCGCACCTTCGCTGTTCAGGCGGCCCTCGACGCGAGCCCACATGGCATCAAAGTCCTCGTACGCACCCACTCGGCGCAGGATCTCGGTGAACGCCGCGCGCCCGATGGCCTTTTCACGGACAAACGCCTCGAACGTATTGACCTCGGCATGATAGTTGTTCTTGCGCTTGACTTCATCAGCGATGGTCCTGTACACGAGAGATATCTTGAACGTCCCGGACGGGTTCAGCCTTTCAAGGAACTCGGCCAACTTGCCGCGGGTATGTGTGTCATGTCCGCGCAGGGGCAGATCCGATACTTCTAGGTATGTGAAATCTGCAAAGGCCGGTTCCTCCGCCAGGGCGTGTTCTTCCTTGAGCTGGCGCGCAGCTAAGGCGCGGGATGTTTGATTCAACTCGTTACAGCATAAGCTGTGTTTGCTGGTGCTCTTTGCGGCACCGTCGCAAAGCTCAACGTCAAACGGCACGTTAGAAACTAAGGTCAGAGCTCGGGTGTGGTCGGGAAACGAGATCTTGTTGAAATAAAGCTTGCCGAGCATAGACGGCAACGGCCCGTTCTTGCCATTCTTCCGACGGAGCATGTCGGACAACCGCATGGGCGGGTTTTCGCGCGTCTTGACCTGGAAAAAGGAGACGCTGTCGGGTTCGGCTGCCGAATTCAGGACGACCACGTCGTCGAAAATGTCAAACGCGATCAGGTACGCGTCGCCGGACTCGTGCAGGATCAGCAGCCTGCAGATCGCCCAGTCCTTTTGATAATCGAATCGATCTGCACTCCTCGGTCCCGCCTTTTCCCGAGGTTCGCACCGGATTAGGAGATCCCGAAGATCCATCGCTCGTTACCGCCGATCCCAACTCGCTTCAGGCAGACCGAAACGAAATCAACCGAAATTGTATCAGCATTCCTTGGTGCTGCATGATTTCGCCGAGACTTGGATGACGTCCTAAATCGACTACCGGGCTCCGGGCGCGGAGGAAACGTTCGACGCAAACGTCCCTGGCCAAACGACCGAAGAACTGTGCGAAGAGGTGTGACTGGTACTGCTCGGATTGTCTGTTACCCTTTGAGAGCTCGGGTGCTGACCTACCGAGACCGTTCCGTTGCGGCGCGCCCAGGTTCAGGTGGGTGCGGCGGGACAGGCACCAGTATCATGGGCGGGCTTCCCTACATCCACCAGGCTATGCTCGTTCAAGGGCACCCGTATGGATTGCATGTCACCGTGATGGACGCTGACACGGTTTCGCCCTTCAATTGTGTCCGCCAGCCCTTCAGCCGGGGAGAGATCGGCTTATATAAGGGGGTTGTCATGGTGAACCGGATCAACCTTTTCTGGGGACTGAATTGGAAAGCCATTCCGCGCGCGCTGACTGCACAAACGCTTGCGACATCTTATGCCGGCTCCGGCGAAGCGACTTTGCGCCCGTACATCGTGGTGGGTTGTGTGGACACGCGGGCGGCACGCGCCATCATCGCCAAGAGCACTGAAGGCGTCAGCGCGGCGGGCTACTGGCTCGATCTCGGCAATAGCCATTCGAGTGGACAATTCGTGCTGGGTGAGCCTCAGAACGCGAGGAACAAGCGATCGCGAACGCGCTTGAGAACAGTGGCTGAGCTCTACCCGGAAATCGTCGATCTCGCCCTTGATGATGACAACGAGCCAAGCTGCAGTGCGATTGAGGCGCTTGAGAGGCAGGAATGCTTCGTTAACACCGTGCTGGCGCAGCACGCCCTGGCATTGCTCGCTCGCATGTTCAGGTACGGCCAGATCTCCCATCATGGCGGCTTCGTGGACGTCGCGACTGCGAGGTCAGTGCCGCTCGCGGTTGATCCGTTGCGCTGGCGCCGGGTCAGAAAACGGACCAGTGTGAGCTTGTCAAGGCCGGTCGGCGGCGGTGAGGAGCGGCTCGGCGCAAGCTGAGGCGCGTATCTGTTCGTGCCGGCGTGGTTGCGAATGGTCTCGCTCCGCAGGCCGCTGTTCGAAGAGTACGACGTGATTAGACCGAGTGGACCCATCGGTAAACGCTGGGCGACCAGGCAGGAGTAACTCCGCCACAGCTCTGGCCAGTCTCAGCGTCGGCGACAACCCGTCAACATAGACGTGCGAACTCGACGAGCGGAACTGGATCACTGATTTCCGCTAACGCCGTGTTTCACCCGGCTCGCCGTCGATCAAGTGGCGGCCGGAGAGAATCCGCTCGCGACGGGGTAAACTCGGGTCGCTGAGGGACCATGGACATTCTGAAACTCCCGTATAATCTTCCCAATGGCCGCGAACGAGCTCTCCTTTGGCAATGAACGATCTCCGCTGCGGCTCGACGGCGGCGATCCTTACCTCTGCCTTCATTCCGTTCATTGATTTCGGGAAATGCCCACGCGCCGCCGGGAAACTTCCGGACAACGGTATTGATGTTGACGTCCGCTTCCCGGGCCAGTACCGTCTTGCTCCAATTAAATCCGGGGCCCACCACGACGGTGTGGCCGCTCTCCATCCGGTCCAGCGCTTCGAGCAGCTTCAATCGGGTCTTGACGGGGCGGTTCACGTGATACCGGCGTAAGCCGACAAGCTTCTTTTCCGACGTTTTCATCCCAGGCTCCGCAGAATCGCGCTGCTCACTGCTTGAATGTCCCGCAGAGCTTTCTGGTAAGGCTCCGCTTGTGGCTTCTGCCCCATCAGATCCTCACAGTCATGTTTGACTTTTTCCCAGTGAGGCTTGTGTTCCAGCGTGATAATCGAGTTGGAACATGCACCCGGATTACAGTGCTTGAGAATTGGCTGATCCCCATCGGTGCAAAGCGCGGATTCCGTGTGGAACCAGCAGAAGTTGGACGCCGCACAGGGGTAGATACGCTGCCCCGCGTCCACCAGGTCCAGAATCATTCTTTTTCGTAGATGGTCGCCGGCTTCGCCACGAAAGTCCTTCTCTAAGCGGCCTTCCGCAATCGCTTGGTCTACTTTTTTTCTCAGCCGAACGCCGCCGGGGCCGGCCAGTTGATCTGCGCACAACGCTTGGTCGAAACTCTCGAATGAAACCCTTTCCGTTTCCTCCTCCATCAGCATCCACAGCTCCAAATCATTGCCGACGTAATAGTCCGTCATCGAGAGGGAGATATGCTTGAAGTGCTCCTTCAGGGCGAGCAGGTTTGTCGTATCGTACCTCGCGACGTACCTTGCAAACGTGCGCCGGAACATGTGGGGGTGAATGTGAAAGGCCCGCCCGCTTGAGCCCTTCAGGCCGATCATGGCCAGGTAGAGAGTCAATCTCCGCAGTATCGTGGGCTGCGCCAAAGGAGCCCGGGTGGTGTAGCGCCCATACGTAGAGGGTATCGGCAACCATAGAAACGAAACCCGTGCTCGTCGCCGTACTTTCCGACCCAATCGTTCCAAGACATGGACGGCCTTTTCGCAAACCGGTCCCCCCAACCACTTCGCCTTTCGACCATCGGGCACGCCTTGCATCTTGAAAACCCGGCTGTGCAGCCACACCAAGTCCGGCTGCTCTGGCACGATTTCCGTTTGACAGCAGCCTTCTCGCAATGAGAGCAGCTCACTGAGGCGCATGCCGGTTGCGAATGCAATCAGCACGAAGCAGGCGGTTTGGAGGTGGGACAACTCCGTGCTCAATCGCCGAAGGGACCGCACACCCTTTTCGAGCCTTGTGCCGCCCAGCGGATATGCCGCCGGTGAGGGCCGGCGCAAGCGCCGCGTGCCGAAATACAGAAAGTGATCCGGACCCATGCGGCTCCGGATCGCCTCCACCTCGTCGGACGCGTCCAGCAGATAATCGGCAAAATGCTCCACGTACTGAAGCGACGCCCGCACCAGCGGCCCGAGGATCTCTTCGGGAATGATCTCAGTTTTGCTCCCAAACGAACGAGGCTCCTTCCCAACGATCTTGGCGGCTGACTCGCCCTGCAATGGGTCAATCACCAACCCGTCCTTTGTGACGCCCCTATATTGAAAGAGTTTCTGCAGAATCTGGACATGCTTGTATTTCCAGGACCTAGTGGCATTGGAAGACAACAGCTTCTGAATGTAGTCCTCGCAATGATGAGGCAAAACGTCCTTGAACCGAAGTACGGGATTGGAACAACTCGCCAGGTAAGCGACGAACGGTTTTAAAGCGCGGAATAGATTCCGCAGACTTGCCGGCGCATGAGCTGGCTCGTCGATCGGATGCCAGCGCAAGGCATACATAAAATGCTTTGATGCTGTTAGAAGGGACCGGAATCGAGCGTCAGTGAATAGACTGCCGCCCGGCATTTTGAAGGACCAATATATCCGCTTATCGTGGCTGCCCACGGCCGGATTCCCGTCTTCGTGAGAAAAATCCCATACGCCATCCCAGAATCTTGAGGTCAAGGAAACGTCGGGGTTGTCGGCGCGGTCGCCGGAGACAAGCGCATTCGCCCTGGCGTTGGACCGACTGGCCTGACGGCTCATCCCAACACTCCCTTTGCCACGATCAAGACGCTGTTTTCCAGTTCCATCGCCCGCTGCGTGGCTCTCTCAATCTGCTCCGGTCGGAACGCGGCGACGATGTTGTCGTTGATGATGCGGACGCTATTTCCATAGACCGCATCCCAGTCTCCCAGTGTCATCTCTGATCGCCGACGCAAGAATCGGTCACGAGTCGCAATGACCATGGGTAGGTCATCAAGAAACCAGAGACCATTGGGGCAGCTAAAGCATGCATGAAAGGACGTGCATGGTCGCCCCCTCTCTTCGCCTGTCTGTGGCGAATCGTAGGGATCGCGACAGGCGCCGCAGCCGGTATCGAAGCGCCCTTCGAGGATCTTCGCAGCCTGTGCCTTCGGCAGATTCAAACGCTTGATGCCCACCTCTCGCCTCTGTGGGATAACAGTGACGCGCTCAACCATGCGCGCCTGTGCCTTCTGAATCACACGGGCGTTGAATTGCTCGCTGATATGGTTGAGCACGTATTTTATGGTCGTGGAGAAGTGTGCGTTCTGAAGAAATTGGCGAACCTTGCCCAGATTGCCGCCTGTTTGGAGATAAAGCAGGGTGGCCGCAGAGGGCCGAATGTTTGACAACGTGAAAGGTGGCAGCCGGTGTCGATCACGGAATTCCCTCAGACGTCTCGATGACAACCGTGGCGCCGTACATGGCGAGATGAGCCGGCTCCTGAGCAGGGTGTTCTCGCTGAAATAGAGGAACAGCTTCGTGTTCGCCGGCGGGCCTGCTTGCTGCGCGAGCGGTTCCGTGAACCGGCGCACGAAGTGGATCAACTCGACGACCCCCCTTTGGTTGCCCCGATCGACTCGATGAAGCTGCTTCTGTTGCCTGCCAGCTCGCGGCTTATCCCAGACGCAGTAGAAACACTCTTCATCAATCTCATGCGGGATAAGACAATCTCGCCCAAGATCCCAGAGCGCGTCGGAGTTAATGCCGGTACGGGCGGCGATCAGGAGCATAAACGGTATGATCTGCTGAGCGCTCGTGGGCACGTCGCCGGGCGTGTAGGCTTTCCGGATACGGTCAACTTCCCCTGCAGCGGTAGCCAGAATCTTCCGGAAATCGGTCGGCGACAACGCTTTGGATGCTGGTCGTTCGTTGCCTACGCCGGGGAATACGTTGCTTGGAGTAGAGAAGGCCGGATCGAACTTCTCAGGGTAAAGCCGTTTCGCCTGACGCAGGAACCAACAGCACATTGAGAGTGTGTGTGCCGCGGTCTGCCTTTTCAACCGCCGTTTGATGAGAAGCCAGATCGCCATTTCCTTCAGCATCTCCGGCCCCAGTTGTCTCGCGGATCGCACGTCCCGCTGACTTCTCTTGCGGTAGTCCAGAAACCGAGTGAAGAGCCGAAGGCTGTACGCGGCGGCGATCAGCGTCGATTGGCGAGATCCATTTTGGTAAACAATCCAGAAGGTATTCGCCAGCACACGGGCCAGGTCAGGACGTGACGACAGAAAGGTCAGCCTTATGGTGAAGGAGTTTCCTCCCCGTCGCTGGAAAGTCAGCACAAGAGGTGCGGCCCCAGTACGAAGCTGGGCAAGATCATGCTTCTTGATTGCCTCCCCTTCTATTACCTCCCAACGCCGACCCGCGCCGTCCTTTCGCATAGATCATTCTTCTTCCAATAGCCGATCCACAAAGCTATTGTGCGCAGCGATCAGATCGCTCCTCATACGCTCGGTCATGTGGAGATACCGTTCGGTGGTTGCCATGCTGGCGTGCCCCAGTTTCAACTGCAACGTCTTTAGTTGGATTCGGCGCGCCGATGTCCTGAAGATACGCGAGCCGCTCGACGGCGTAGGCGTGCCGGAGCAGGTGGGGCCAGATGTGCAAGCCTGTTCGTTTGCAGTTCGTGGAAAATACCCGGTTGATAGCCGACGTTTTGAGCGGTCCCCCCGTGCGACCCACAAACGCCGTACCGGGATTCTTGGGGCCGCTCGCGCGCCGCCTCTCCATATGGACGTATCTATGAATTGAGCGCAGCAAGCGCACGGGAAACAAGATTGTCCGTCACTTCTGTCCTTTGCCGAGGATCTTGATAGCCACCGTGTCCTTCTCTATCGAGCTGGGGTCTTCGGGGAGCGCATTCAAAGGCAATGAACACACTTCTGCGGAACGCATGCCGGTGAGCCAGAGGGCTTCCGCGATCAGTCGGTCTCGCCAGCCGCGAAAGCTCTTGATGAATCGCCGCACCTCTTCGCGCGGTGGAATCTGCAGTTCCTCGCTTGGTTCTGTCAACCTCAAGCCGCTTCCCGTGGCCGAGCTGGCATCCAGCTTGGCACGCGGCTTGAGCTCTCCGAAGGTCCGGTAAGGAACTCGAGTGGCTTCCAGTTCGAACGGAAGCGCATCGATCCATCTTTTCTTCTGGACGAACAGGTAGAACCCACAGATCACGGACAATTTGTGATTGATCGTGGTCCGCTTGAGCGGCCGACCCGTTTGGGGGCTCGATTCCGATCCGAGGATATTCCGATAAGTCGCAATGTTCAGCTCAGTGACGCGCCGCCACTCAAGGCCAGCCTTATCACAGAAGCTCAACCAATCGGCCAGCTGATATACGTAGCTGCGCCAGGTTCTCGGCGAGCTGGTCCTTCCACTGATGATGCTCAACCTTGCCAGAAAGGCATTCGGCTCAAGTTCCCACCGCATCTGCGAACCCAGGAGAAGCGGCCGTCCCTGCTGGTCGAACAACACGTGCATACGGCTGGTGTGACGAACTTCAGCGCCATCGGTTAGCAGAATGCGTTGGGAACACGCATCACGCAGAGAGCGGCGTGATCAAGGACAACTCGGGGTCGCGCTGAGCCAGATGCGGAAACGCTGGACTTGCTCAAATCAAACATACGCGAAAAATCGCTGAGATAACGCCAGGAGCCGTACATCAACAGCACGATTGCGAATCATGTGCTCGCCTTGCTGGCCCGACTGTTCCGCTACGGACGCAGCCCCCATCACGGCGGATTCGTGAACCTGGCGACTTGGCCGAGTGACTCCGCTGTCGGTGGATCCGGCCGTCTGGGCGCGAATGCGCAAGCAGGCAGAAAAGGAACGAAAGCACCTCAGCTGCAAGCGCGCCAGCCCGGTACCGGCCGATCAGTAATTGCGCGGGAATTCGGCTCAATTCGAAAGGAGAACTATGTTTGTTGAACTATTGCCGATCCTCAAAAATCGGCCGGTAATGCTTACAGTTGCCCTGGTGAACGATCGGGCGATTCGCATCAACGTCATACCGAAACGAATGAAGGACGGCGATTCCGGCGATGACGGCCTCACAACGCCGCTGACGATCACGGGCACACCGGAGGAGCTGGATCGCGAGTTTGCGGGCCAACTCGTCGGCTTCACGGGCTCGTTCGCGAAACTCGGCTCGAATCTTTCCGAAATCGAAGCTGCCCACGCAACGGCCGTGAAGGCGGTCGAAGCGGAAAAGAAGAAGGACCTCGAGAACAAGCGCAAGGGGGCCACTTCAAAGGCAGGGCCGCCGACCAGCACGGCGAAGTCTGAACCCGAACTGAAGGATGGCAAACCGGTGTTTGGGAGCAAGCCAGCGTCGGCCATGCAAGCGCCGACCCTGTTCGATTCCAATGAACCGGCTGAAGCGCCGGTCGAGTCCCAACAGATGCCGACTCCTTCAAGCGAGGAGCAATCAAGGGGCGGTGGCGCGGAGACTGTCGTCGTGGCCGAACAGGTGAACGTCTGAATGTGGTCGCGGCGGTGCTCCGCAATCCGAATCAAAAGAAAAAAGAAGACAGGATAGTAGCTATGACCATCGAGAAAACGCCCAGATTATTCCGATATGCAGGACTTAATTTGCCAGATCCAGACGGTCGACTTGACGTCGAAAGCGTCCGATCACTGTATGCGGCCACCTACCCCGAAATTACTACGGCTGCATTGACGGGACCGGAGGCTGTCGATGGCAAACTCGTCTACACGTTCACGAAAGCAATTGAAATCCGGGGTGCATCCGCTTTTTTCGGCGGCGGTCCTTTTCAAGGCTTTTGCGTTTGAATGGCAGGCTTTTCCGGGCCCCGCCGACGCTCGCATTTTTCTGTGGAACTTCGTATCTGGCTGGCGCGTATCTGCTTTCAAAATCGGCTATCCCGTTGGGTTGGCTGACGTTCTTGAGGAGGGGCTGCGGACAATCAATGAGCAGCGATGGCGCCATAAAAAGCAATCGCTCACCCGGTGGCCATACCGATAAGGGAGGGGGGCGCAATCTCATTGTTGAGATCGGCGCGGCGTTACCCGATGGGGATCCGCTCACGACGAACGCCCTCCCAGGCGGCTTCCCCTTCCTGATCGACGATGATACGGAAGAGGTGGTTGAACCCGCGTTGCTGTTTCTGGTCGACGCCTACCTGACCAAGACCGGCTTCTGGAATCGGAACACCACGAAGAGGGCCGCCTACGATCTTCTGGACTGGTGGCGGTTTTTAGACCACCAGGGCCGACCTTGGGATCTGGCGGATGGTGCCGATCTGGACGCATACCGCGATTCCATGATTGGCGAAATCAGCCCGAGAACTCATGAGGAGTACAAGGCGGAGACCATCCGCGCGCGCAGAATCTTGGTGAAGCAGCTTTACGCGTGGGCACACAAAAGGGGATTCTACTTTGGGAAACTGCAAGAGGCGACGGAGATTCGAGAGGTCTATTTTTCCGCCGATAGGGATTGCGCTTGCCCCGTTTGCTGAGACAAATAGTTAAGACACTGTTGACCGTTCGCTGCCATTTCATTGTGCCCCATCCCGGAACGGTTTTAGGATGAAGCTGCCGGTGAAGCGGAGACGGGCTCTGCTGGCGAGCACCCCGATCAAGGAATAGCCGGCCGGAACTCATCTGCGGACGATGAGATGGAGCGCGGTCCTCCCGACACGCTCTGCTACCCGGGTTCGGGGCCGACCGACGGGAGGCGGCACGGCTCCCGGCCTGGGGTTTGGTTTTCATACCACATCGGACCAGATAGATTCCGCCATGCCTTGAAAAACGCATTCTGATGGCCGTCAGAATGAGACCGCCGGGGTAGCCCGGCCAGTGGGGAGGCATCGGCGCAAACTCGGCTGTGGCGATTACAATCCGGACCACGTAGCTGCCGGTCGCTTGTCGAGTTTCCCTGTATAGGGCGCCTTTGCTTCCGCCATTCATATGATGCGTCGATGTCATAGGGCGCGGCGGCATGCGCTCGTGGTTGCTGCCTGGCCCAACAACTGTTGTTCAAACTCCACCGGCGGCCGGTAGCCGAGCGCCGAATGGAGGCGTTTGCGGTTGTACACCCGTTCCAGGAAGTGCTTTATGGAAGCCCGCGCCTCCGCCAGATCGCGGTATTCCTGGCGATACACCTCCTCATATTTGAGGGTCTTCATGAACGATTCGCAGGCCGCATTGTCGAACGGATTTCCCTTGCGACTCATGCTGATGGTGATGTCCCGGCTCTTCAGCAGGTCCGTGTAGTCTTGTGAGGCGTACTGCACGCCGCGGTCAGAATGATGCACCAAACCCGGCGCCGGTATGCGCCGCTCAAGCGCCATGCGAAGCGCTGCGATGGTAAGCTCGTCCTCCAACGTTCGGTCCAGCGCCCAGCCAATCACCCGCCGCGAGTAGGCATCCAAGATGACAGCTAGATACACGAACTCCGCTGCCAGTCGAATGTAGGTGATGTCCGCCACCCACAGTTGATCGATGTCGGTCAACGCCATCCCGCGCGCCAGGTTCGGGTACACCGGCCGACTGTGATTGGAGTTCGTGGTCACCAGGAACTTCCGTCGCCGCAGGCACAGCAGATTGTCCTCCCGCATCAGGCGGTACACCCGGTTCGGCCCGACCTGCCAGCCGCGCCGGTGCAGTTCTTCGGTCATGCGTGGCCGTCCATAGGCGGGAAACTCCAAGGCGATCCGCTGGATGGCATCCCGTAGATCGATGTCCTTATCCCCGGCGGCCGGCGTGGTCAGGAACCGGTAGTAGCCGGCCCGGCTCAGATGGGCCAGCGCGCACATCTCGGCGATGCTCATGCTCGTTTCCCTCCGGACTTGCTCCTGGATGTTCCCGTAGATCGCGGCTTTCCAGTCAATGCCTGCAACCTCCGCTGTTCCTCGATGCGTTGCAAGCTGCGCTTTAAAAAATCGATCTCCAGGGTTTGCTGGCCGATTTTCCGCTCCAGCTTGGCCTGCTCGGTATCATCCCACCGCTGCTTTCCCAAGCCCGGAAACGCATTGCCCG
>CAVSMH010000003.1:0-169508 GCA_963728965.1 Bryobacterales bacterium | reverse complement strand
TGCATCCGGGTGGGCAAACAATCCCGACCCGGCCACGAAGTTGCTTGTGAGTCGCTTCAGTATCTCCGTTGGCAGAATCGATTTGCCGCTGCCGTGTACAATCCCCTTTGCCCGCTCCTTTAGCTGCGCTATGCCTGCAACGGACGATCCGCTACTTGTTGATTCGCAAACGGCCATCCCCACGTCCAGCAGTGGTCCAATGTTAACCTTTGAACCGGGCAGAATCGGGATGTCATGCGCTTGCCCCGTTTGCTGAGACAAATAGTTAAGACACTGTTGACCGTTCGCTGCCATTTCATTGTGCCCCATCCCGGAACGGTTTTAGGATGAAGCTGCCGGTGAAGCGGAGACGGGCTCTGCTGGCGAGCACCCCGATCAAGGAATAGCCGGCCAGAACTCATCTGCGGACGATGAGATGGAGCGCGGTCCTCCCGACACGCTCTGCTACCCGGGTTCGGGGCCGACCGACGGGAGGCGGCACGGCTCCCGGCCTGGGGTTTGGTTTTCATACCACATCGGACCAGATAGATTCCGCCATGCCTTGAAAAACGCATTCTGATGGCCGTCAGAATGAGACCGCCGGGGTAGCCCGGCCAGTGGGGAGGCATCGGCGCAAACTCGGCTGTGGCGATTACAATCCGGACCACGTAGCTGCCGGTCGCTTGTCGAGTTTCCCTGTATAGGGCGCCTTTGCTTCCGCCATTCATATGATGCGTCGATGTCATAGGGCGCGGCGGCATGCGCTCGTGGTTGCTGCCTGGCCCAACAACTGTTGTTCAAACTCCACCGGCGGCCGGTACCTGATGGACGATTTCCAGTCCGGTCACGCGGAACCGGCGAGTGCCCAAGGGACCGAGACCGTGCTCCTCAAGGAATTGGTAGCCGTACTCCCATGAACCGCTGAGCAACGATCCCCATTTGCTGTGAAACGACGAGGCTGGTCTCTTCCCTCTCGGTGGAACGAATAAAAACAGCCGCTCGCTCTCTGAGGGGTGCATCAGCGGGCGAAGATACTCGGTCCACCGCATAAGAAACTGCACCAGCGTTGCCGGATGGGTCGTATCCTCGTCGCAGGCGATACTCCCTGTTTGCCAGTGCTTGGCTCGTTCTTTCCACACCTTCCAATAAAAACGGCGGTGACCGAGCACGCTGGCGACCCAGAAACCGCCTCTTTGGCTTTCCACGAGGCTCCCCGTATTCACTCCGGTGTAAAGCGACAAGAGAACAATAAAAGGCATGAGCAGGCGTGGAGTCGGGTAGAAGTAGTCACCCAGCGAAATGAGCCCGCCGTGCAACTTCCTTACGGCCTCCCCCACATCGCGGTCGATGTCATTCACGACGTCCATTCGGAGAATCTGGCCTCGGAGCTGAGTCTCGACCGCGGCAAGGCAGACACCCAAATCGGCATAAGCCATATACCCTTGGTGAGAGGAAGGCAACGAATCCCTCGCCGCCTCGCGCAGCCTCCAGCCCTCTTCGATTCGGTGAATCGTACTGGTCACTTCCTCCGCACAGGCTGACAACAAGCGCCTCAGGTCCTCCGACTCGAGGATCTCCGTTGCCTTCCTCTTGAGATGTCGCATCGGCCAAGGCGAGTCTCTGATATAAAGATCGCGCGGTATCCGTCCAGACCACTTCGGCAATAGCCGCAGATGCTTTATAAGCCGCCGGAGCGTCCCAAACAGTTTGGCACGTGAATTTTCCTGGAGAGGCTCGTCTCGGCCGGTTCGCTTCTCGTTCAGCCAGCCGATGAAGGCATTGGCTACCTCGGTGGTAAGGCCTTCCGGAGTTGTTGCCGTCCGCCCAGTTTCAACCAGGAAGGCCACCAGTCCCACGCGAAGATGCGCCGCCTCTCCACCACGGCTCGCGGTCCTTTGTGTGGTGGCTGTCCAATCCAAAAAAGCTTCCGCCAGGGTGTCAGCCAAATTCGGCAAAGCATAGAGAAAGGACAAGTCGATCACTTGTTCGGGTTTGGGCTCGCACGGAGTAGGAACGACTACTCGAAGGAAGGGTTTGCCTTGCTCCGTTCCCTTTTCGATTCGGCGGCCAACTGCGGCACGCGCCTGATCGATATCGACGGCGGTCGCTTTCGATTCACTGGAGAAACGGGTCGGACGGGGCGCTCTAGTTGCCACGGATGATGCTCCTCATGACCTCGTAGGCTCCGTCAGCCGTTCGAGCTTTCTCCACGTTCACAACCCGGAGGTACGTATCTAGCGTCGTGGACAGATGCGCATGGCCGAGCAGCGATTGAATGATCTTCCACGGTTCCGAGATGCCCTGCCCGACCAGCGCGTGATAGGTCCAAAGAGCATAGGGCTGACGCAACAATAACTGCTCATTCGTAGTCGTAGCGTCCACATTACCGACGACTGCGCGCTTCGGCACGATCCCGCTTCACTTAAGGTTTCCCTCAATATCGACGGGCAACTGGAACCGATCCGCACCTTGCCGAATTCATCGTCGGTTATGTTATAGTGTCGATTGTATCCGTCTTTCAGTCGCAACTATAACATTATGAGACCTCTCGCCTTCTCTCCCGATTCGTTGCGAAAGCTGCTTCTCCATGACAAAATCGCAACCCTTCCCGATCTGAAACGTGCCCTCGGCACGGACGTCGACCTCACTGTTTTCCGAAAACTCAAAGAACTCGACTACCTGACCAGCTATTCTCATGGCGGCCGTTTCTACACGCTTCGCGAGATCGCCCGTTTCGGAGCCGATGGCTTGTGGTCCTGCACGCCGGCCTGGTTCTCCCGCTACGGTACCCTGCTGGCCACTGCCGAGGCGTTCATCCATAGCTCGGTCGCGGGATATTTTGCGGAAGAACTGTCTGCGATCCTGCACGTAGGAGCGCAAGATGTCTTACGCCACCTTGTCCAGCAGAAGAGGATCGCCCGGGAATTGATCTCCGGCCTGTTCCTCTACACTTCCATCGACCCGGCCATCCGCCAGCGACAGCGTCTGACACGTCGTAGCAACCAGTCCGTCCCTACGGTTGTCGATGCCGTCCGTCTGGAAGTGTCTCCCGATGAGATGAAAGCCGCCATCATCTTGTTCTACAGTCTGCTGGACGAGCAGCAGCGCCGCTTGTACGCCGGTCTGGAATCCATGAAGCTCGGCCACGGCGGCGACAGTGTGCTGGCCGAGTTTCTGGGCCTCGATCCGCACACCATCGCCCGCGGCCGCCGACAGTTGCTGGATCAGGATGTCGAGGTCGGCCGGATCCGACAGCACGGCGCCGGGCGCAAGCCGGTGGAAAAAAAACGCCCGAAGTAATCGACGCCATCGAAATCCTACTGGAACACGACACCGCCGGCGATCCCATCACCGGCATTCGATGGACCCACAAGACGCCCGCCGGAATCGCCGAGCTGCTGCGCCAACTCGATATCGAGATCTCTGCCAATACCGTGGCGCGGCTGCTTCACGATATGGATTTTTCCCTGCGCGTGAACCGCAAAGCCATTGCCACTGACTCCAGCCCGGACCGCGACCAACAGTTCCGATACATCTCGTCGTTGCGTACCCGCTTTGAGCGTCAGGGACTTCCCATTATCAGTGTCGATACCAAAAAGCGAGAACTGGTTGGCAACTTCAAGAACCATGGAGTCAAGTGGGATCGCACGCCGGTGCGCGTCAATGATCACGATTTCCGCTCCGATGCCATCGGCGTCGCGATCCCCTATGGGATCTATGACCTGCTCGCCAACCGAGGCTCGGTCTTCGTGGGTGTCTCGCACGACACGGCAGCCTTTGCCGCCCACTCCATCGCCGGCTGGTGGAAGCGCGACGGTGCGGACCGCTATCGTCGCGGCCGGCAGTTGCTCATCCTGGCCGATACCGGCGGCAGTAACAGTTGCCGTACCGGCGCCTGGAAAACTGAACTGCAAACCCAACTCTGCAACAGCTTTGGGCTCACCGTAACCGTTGCTCACTACCCCACGGGCGCTTCCAAATGGAATCCCATCGAGCACCGCCTGTTCTCCGAAATCTCCAAAAACTGGGCCGCCGAACCTCTCGACAGTTACCCCAAAGTCCTGAACTTCATCCGCAACACATGCACCCGAACCGGGCTCGCAGTCTCGGCACACCTCGACCGAAGGCAGTACCCAACCGGTACCTCACCCGATCCAGAGCATGTCCGCCGCCTCCGTATCAAACGCCATTCGACCCTACCCGCCTGGAACTATACGATTGCTCCAATGTGAATCTATTGTTGCGTGCGCACTTAGGTATGGCGTAAATCATGGTAGCGGTGTCGGGGAACCGGGACCTGGCGAACCTCGCTGGTGTTAGGGTCCGTCTTCGTGACCCATTCGGTCACTCCCGCTTTAATGACGGCTCTGCGAAACGCACCCGAGAGCGTGTCCGCACTTACGGGTTTACCGGCGTTTTGGCGCGCATCCACGCCGTTCACGAAGAGTGCTTTGGGCTCATCGCTCTTTTTCTTTATCCAGTAGCGCCTGCCAACGGCAATGCACTCCTTCCGTTCCCCATCGATGTAGGCGTGCAGATCCGGAATGAGGTAGTTTGGCACATTGACGTCGCGCTGTACCAGCCTCTTCGTCTTCGTCACGTGCATGGTCGTGAATCTCTCAGAGTCGCCGCCGACCGGGAGATCGAGAATTTGAAAGATGGTGAGCTTGGCGACTTCGTCAACACGGAGCCCGGTCGATACTGAGAGTTCAGCTGCCAGTCGGTCGCGAGATGGGGTAGGGTCGTCCGCACCGCGTTCGGAAGGGAGTGGCCCGAGGTGCCCGGCAATGCGTGGGAAGCTGGGATTCTTCGGATCACCGCCAATCAGGGGGCGAACCTTTTCACCCGGCCTCGCGGTCCTCGTGGGCGTTCCGGGATCGACTGCAATTCGGCGCGGGCCGGAATGAATATGAGCGAGTGGATCTGGACTTGTCCCGATTTTTGAGACAAACAGTTAAGACACAAATTCCATTGAATGGAGAATTGTGTCATGGGGCTGTCACGACGAACTTTCACGCGTGAGGAGAAATTGGCCGCCATCCGACGGCTGGAGACGGGGTCCTCGATTGCCGAGGTGGCGCGGGCATTTGAGGTGAACCCGAATGTCCTGCATCGCTGGCGCCGGGAATTCCGTGAAGGACCGGGCAATGCGTTTCCGGGCTTGGGAAAGCAGCGGTGGGATGATACCGAGCAGGCCAAGCTGGAGCGGAAAATCGGCCAGCAAACCCTGGAGATCGATTTTTTAAAGCGCAGCTTGCAACGCATCGAGGAACAGCGGAGGTTGCAGGCATTGACTGGAAAGCCGCGATCTACGGGAACATCCAGGAGCAAGTCCGGAGGGAAACGAGCATGAGCATCGCCGAGATGTGCGCGCTGGCCCATCTGAGCCGGGCCGGCTACTACCGGTTCCTGACCACGCCGGCCGCCGGGGATAAGGACATCGATCTACGGGATGCCATCCAGCGGATCGCCTTGGAGTTTCCCGCCTATGGACGGCCACGCATGACCGAAGAACTGCACCGGCGCGGCTGGCAGGTCGGGCCGAACCGGGTGTACCGCCTGATGCGGGAGGACAATCTGCTGTGCCTGCGGCGACGGAAGTTCCTGGTGACCACGAACTCCAATCACAGTCGGCCGGTGTACCCGAACCTGGCGCGCGGGATGGCGTTGACCGACATCGATCAACTGTGGGTGGCGGACATCACCTACATTCGACTGGCAGCGGAGTTCGTGTATCTAGCTGTCATCTTGGATGCCTACTCGCGGCGGGTGATTGGCTGGGCGCTGGACCGAACGTTGGAGGACGAGCTTACCATCGCAGCGCTTCGCATGGCGCTTGAGCGGCGCATACCGGCGCCGGGTTTGGTGCATCATTCTGACCGCGGCGTGCAGTACGCCTCACAAGACTACACGGACCTGCTGAAGAGCCGGGACATCACCATCAGCATGAGTCGCAAGGGAAATCCGTTCGACAATGCGGCCTGCGAATCGTTCATGAAGACCCTCAAATATGAGGAGGTGTATCGCCAGGAATACCGCGATCTGGCGGAGGCGCGGGCTTCCATAAAGCACTTCCTGGAACGGGTGTACAACCGCAAACGCCTCCATTCGGCGCTCGGCTACCGGCCGCCGGTGGAGTTTGAACAACAGTTGTTGGGCCAGGCAGCAACCACGAGCGCATGCCGCCGCGCCCTATGACATCGACGCATCATATGAATGGCGGAAGCAAAGGCGCCCTATACAGGGAAACTCGACAAGCGACCGGCAGCTACGTGGTCCGGATTGTAATCGCCACAGCCGAGTTTGCGCCGATGCCTCCCCACTGGCCGGGCTACCCCGGCGGTCTCATTCTGACGGCCATCAGAATGCGTTTTTCAAGGCATGGCGGAATCTATCTGGTCCGATGTGGTATGAAAACCAAACCCCAGGCCGGGAGCCGTGCCGCCTCCCGTCGGTCGGCCCCGAACCCGGGTAGCAGAGCGTGTCGGGAGGACCGCGCTCCATCTCATCGTCCGCAGATGAGTTCCGGCCGGCTATTCCTTGATCGGGGTGCTCGCCAGCAGAGCCCGTCTCCGCTTCACCGGCAGCTTCATCCTAAAACCGTTCCGGGATGGGGCACAATGAAATGGCAGCGAACGGTCAACAGTGTCTTAACTATTTGTCTCAGCAAACGGGGCAAGCGCAACGTTGCTTTACACCCTGGCCTCACCAGGCGCAACACCACTAAACGTAGACCCGGCGGCCGTAAACCAACATAACCCCAATGGGCCTATAGTCGTGCGTCTGGGGACAACTCCATGGGATTGGTCTGATGAGATCATTGTTTTCGACCCGCTTAGGGATAATGCCTTGGGCAGATTCATGCATCGTCCAAAGTGCGACGAGCTCTTCGACGTCGCACCTGTTCTTGACCCCCGCTGATGACCAGGCTTATGGTGGTGAGGTGAGTTACGCCTACGGCCCGTTCTTGCTGAACCGATACACAAAATGGGATCCGGCCTACAGAGATCTAACAATCTATTATCTTGTCTCGACGTTCAGGCCTTATCAGGTTCAGCTCATGCGCTCCCACTTTGACGTGCCGGCTGGCCACTCCGTCTGGCGGGGGCCGGTGGCCTTCGGGGACCCGCACCTGGTGCCGGGAGCGCCGGTGTCGGTCTTTGAGCAGAGCCCCGGGGTGCGGGCCGGGTTAACGGTGGACAAGTGCGGGGCGATGAATGTGGTGTGGGGCGACTTCAACGCCAACGACGGCTGGAAAGGGCCCAAGTCTTTCGGTGACGCCCATCTGTTTCCCGGAGCGCCCGTTTCGATCTTTGAGCAGAGCCCCGGGGTGTGGGCCGGCTTGACTGTGGACAAGGCCGGGGCGATGAATGTGGTGTGGGGGGACTTTAATACCAACGACCCCTGGAAAGGGCCCAAGCCTTTCGGTGACGCCCATCTGTTTCCCGCAGCGCCGGTGTCGGTCTTTGAGCTGAGCCCTGGGGTGTGGGCCGGCTTGACTGTGGACAAGGACGGGGAGATGAATGTGGTGTGGGGGGACTTCAACGCCAACGACGGCTGGAAAGGGCCCGTGCCCTTCGGTGACGCTCATTTGTCTTCCGGAGCTCCCGTGGCGACGTTTGAGCAGAGTCCCGGGGTATGGGCCGGCCTCACCGTCGATAGGGTGGGGAGGATGAACGTCGTGTGGCTTGACCCGAGCTAAGGGACTCGGCCAATAATAAATCGCCACTCATGGCCGGCCCGAAAAGAAGGCAAGACTAGCGGCGTCGCTGGTGATCGTGACGAACCATTTGCGCAGCCCAGTGAGCCGTTCGATGCAGGCTTCGTAGGGTCGCATCTGCTTTTTGGTGAGCCGCACGCCCTTGGGGTAAGCGGTCTCGATTAGTTGGCTGCACGCCCTTGTAGGTCATGCCCTCGGCCATGCCAAGGGCCTTCTGCACGGTCTGCAGCGGGTCGCCATTCCAGTAGTTCTCCAGCACGCCGAAGACACGCTCCACCGGGTTGTACTTGCTGTGGTAGGGAGGATAGCAGGCCAACTTCACCGTAACCTGATGCGCGGCGCTGAACTCGACCAATCGCTTGATCCTAAAAACGACCCGCTCACCTTAGTCAGAATCTCCGCGATCTGCGCGGCTTTCGAGTGCGTGCTCGTGATCTCCACCGTGGTCTGATTTCCGTGACGGGTTTGCCGGGCGATGCCGTGCAGGGCCAACGGCCGCGAGGTGATAACTTCGGCGTGTTTATCCGGGATTCCCAAACGCATGAAGATCGTCCACCAGTTGTACACCAAGGGCGATGATCCGCCCCATGATCTGGCAGCGCTTCCGATCGCGATCATGCTCCGTCTACCGACGGAGAGGAGTCCTCGAGGCCCGGAGCCGATTATAGGGACATTGTCCCGCGCGTGAAGTCGCCCCACTGAACAGAACGCCTCAGCAACTGACGACGACGATGCCTGAGGTGGCTCGGTTCTTCTGCCCGGTGTCCCGGTGTTGGTTTTGGACATCGCCTCGGGTATGTCGCTGCCGGTGTTGGTTGCCGATCAATCGTGTCCCCATGAATGACAACCGGGTTCCTGTGCAGCGGTCGGGCCGTCAATCCAAAAGCTGTTGGTGGCCGATGGCGGGCCAATCAAGGCCGGTGACCCGACTGTAGTCGCGTCCTGCTTGTCCGGTTGTTTCAGCAAACCCCAACCTGTAGTGTTTGACACGAGGCCAGCGAGTGCAAGATCAACATGGGGCCGCGACAGAGGCCCTATTGCCGGGCTTGTGGGCCCCTCCATGCCCGAAATCTGCCACAGACCAGGCGCTCTCTGCTCAACCGCAGTGCGACAGGCTCACGGCGCGACGAAGCGTCGGCACACGCCCGCCGCTGGTGACCGCAACATATGGTGGTTTGCTGAAACAACCGGACAAGCAGGAGTCGCGTAGCGTTTACGAATCGCGGAGGGCGAAGCGTGAGTTCGATCATCAGGCCTGGCCCACTTCGATCATCTAATTTGGCCCACCCCTGATAGTCATAGTTTGCCCCATTCGGCCGGGAGTTGTTCGCGCCGCCCCGGCGTGAGTGGAGCCTGGCGACGCCCGTAGGGCGGCGCGTTTCAGGCGAAACGAACGGCGGGGTGGCGCGAACCGGCGGCCCGCCTCCCGTTCACCGTTTCTTCCTCCTCTCCATCGTTCGCCGGAAGCGGAACGATTCTGTCCCGGTTTCAATAATGTGGGCCCGGTCCGTCACCCGATCCAGCAAGGCTTTGCACAATCGCGGGTTCGGGAATACCGTAGTCCATTCTGAAAATGGCAGATTTGTCGTGACGATCAGTGCCGCTCTCTCGGCCCGCTCGGATACCACTTGAAACAGAAACTCCGCCCCCACATCGGCCAGCGGAACATAGCCAACCTCGTCGAGCGCGATTAGCTCGTACTTCTGCCATCGGGCCATCATGCGTCGTACCTGATTGTTCTGCTTCGCTTCCACGAGCTCGTTGACCAGAGCCGCGGCCGTGGTGAAGCGGACCCGGCGTTTCTGCCGGCACGCAGCCAGACAGAGCCCGGTCGCCAGATGGCTCTTCCCCGTTCCACAGTCGCCGATCAGAACCACCGGTTCGTTACGTTCAATGTAGCCGCCTTCGGCCAGTTCGCGAATCTTTGCTGCTGGAATCGCCGGCGCCTGCGCAAAGTCGAACTCCTCCAGCGTCTTCATCCGGGGCAACTGCGAGTCCCGAATGCGATTGGCAATCGCATGCCGGTCGCGCTCCTCACACTCCAGCGCAAGTAATGCCTCCAGATACCCGATATGCGTGCGGTTTTCCTTCACCGCCTGCTCGGACAGGGAAACAAAGTTCGCGGCGATCGCCGGCGTCCGGACGGACTTGCAATACTGCCGCACGCTGGCATGTTCGAGAGATTCACTCGGGCTTTTCACTGGATCACCCCTTTGCATCTCAGCAGCAGGTCGTACGCGTTCATCACGGGTTGTGGCCGCTCAAACTGGGCCAGTTCTTCCGACAGTTGGACCTGGCACCGTCGGCGCTCCTCGGCATCCGGCGTGCGCATGATGTGCAACACGGCCGCCGCATCCGTTACCCCAAGGTGAAGGGCTTCCTCCACTGCGCCGATCAGCCGATCCCATCCACTGACCACGCCAACCCGAACCAGGCCGATCATCTCTCTGGTCCCGCCGCTCTTCCCGTAACGCTCCTCGAGTTTCTTCCAGATTCGATCCAAAGACGCGGGCCAGCGTCCGGCCTGCCTCCACTGCTCCAGCGGCGTCGACCCTGCCATGGCGCCCGGCTTCTTCTCCAATACATCGAGGTAGTGTTCGAGGTTCAGGATCTGGTGGCCGCGTCCGTAGTTTCGCTGGTGACGGGCGACGCATGTGCCGTCATACACGATCTCGATCAGCGAGGGCCATACCCGCGCGGTCACGCGCAGGCCGGGCCACAGGGGCGCCGAATACCAGTTCGTTTTCACTTTCACGCGGCCCTTGTTGTCTACGATCAATGGGTACAGGATCTCGTCTATCGGGAATCGCTCCTCGGCCGGCGGCAATAACTGCGCCCGTTCCATCTGGCTGGCCTCGCCAACCGTCATCGTCCTTCCGCTGATGGTTCGACTCCGGCTTGCCAGGCAGCCAGCCAATAGGTGCTGATTTAATTCCGCCAGGTCGGATGCCTCCGGCACCGGCACCAGCCAGTTCCGCCGGTACCGGCCCACTTCGCCTTCGACTCCACCTTTTTCATTGCCGCTCGCCGGGTTGCAGTATTCGCTCTGGAATCCCCAGTGCGAACGGAAGGCGATCACGCGACTGGTTTCTTCCCGCTGCCGTCCCCGTAGAATCTTCTTTACCGCGCTCGAGAGATTGTCGTAACGGAGGGTCCGAAAGACGCCACCGAAATACGCGAAGCCGTGCTCGTGCCCCTCCAAGAACGCCTGCTGGGTCGCATTGGTGTAGGCCCGGTGAAAGGCGTCTCCCGACCCCATACTGCGCATCGCGAAAAACTGCAGGACGCAGCGTTCGCCGCCCAGTTTCGCAGAGGCTTCGAACCAGTCCACTTGCGCTTCCTGGCCCAAGGCATAGGACTGCGGCACGAATATCTCGCGGCCGCTCAGGCCCAGCTCACGCTTCCTTCCCGCCACGAAGCGCCGCACGGTGGGCTCACCGATCGGATACTCGGGGTGCTCCTCTCGCACTCTGGTAAAGATCCGGTGTGCCGTGTGCCGCTGCTTCCGCGGCGCATCCCGGTCCTCTTCCAGAATCCGATTGATGATCTCTTTCAAAGGACCGAGCCGCGGCTGCTCCTTTTCGAAGCGCTTCCGTTCCGGCGGAATCGCGCTGCCGATCGCCTGTCGGACCATCCGGCGATGCACTCCGTGCTTCTCCGCCAGTCCCTTGATCGTCTCTCCGGCCGCGTGGCCGCGCCGGATCTCTTCGAATAATTCCACTTTCAGCCTCCTGTCCATCCCGGAATGGTTTCATTTCCAGGTGTCAGGGGTGGGCCAAATTAGACGATCGAAGTGGGCCAAATTAGACGAGCGAACTCAAAGCGACTTGGTCGTATCACGCCCGCCGCTGACATTTAAGGGTTTGATTCCTCGCTGACGCAACGTTTACGTTCTCCGCAGCAGACGTAGGAACGGGAGAACGCACACGGTACCGACGGACAGCGCACGCTGTCGAACTTGAACCACATCGCTTTATTGATGATGATGCCTGATGATGACTAAGAAGAAAGAAGAAGAAGAAGAAGGAGGACTATGAAGGTCGAAGCATTGGAGCGGGAATTTCGCTATAACGGCGGACTGCGTTTGCCCGATCCGAATCCCAAGTTAGGTGTTGAGGAGGTGATCAACCTATACAGCAGTACTTATCCTGAGATCACGACCTCGGCCATCGAGGGTCCGGAGGTTATAGGAAACAAGCTGGTGTACCGACTGACTCGTGCGATTGGGACCAAGGGCTAGGTTTATCACCCTTTCGGTCACAGGCTTCCGAACCCGTGGTTGACGATCCGAGACTTGCTCGGCCCCATATTTCCATTAGCCCACAGCGCGAAAGGATCGCCAGTCGACTCTGCGGCCGCTCTGCCGTTTTTAGATGACGTGGAAGGCTACTACCCAGGAGGCGGCCCGAAGGCCGCCATCCACTCCGGGCTTGATTCGGCGCTCCGGTCGCATCCCTGCGTTGCCCTATCCTCCTATCAAGCTCCTCCATTGTACGGCGGTTGCCCCAATATCGCCCAACAAAAATCATCCACTCTGGGAGAAAACTGCGATAAATCCTGGGGGGCTTGGGGGGCAAAGCCCCTCAAGGAACTGCCACCAGAAATGCGGGACCTTCCCCACAGATTCCGCCGGAGACAGCCGGAGATATAAAAAGCAGATCACCGTCTCTCCAACTCATGTCTGCACGTTCAAGTGTTTGCCTCGAAAGGAGATGTTCCGCATGCTACATACATACACCGCAGATGCGCCACGGATATCGATCGGCACCAAGGGCTAACCAGAAGCATCCAGCCCGGCATCCTCAGCTTTCGGACTAAGCCTCCCCACCATTCCGGCCCGGACCTCATTGTTCCATGGACGGCTAGCCGGCGCCGATCTGATTTTTCCAAGGGTGAGTCCATATGTCCAATCCACGTTGGCGCGAGCGCCGCGAGGTCTACTTGAGGGAGAGCGGCCGCACAGCGGATCTAATCCGCGAAGGGTTTATCCCCGGCAAACTTGAAGTCGTCGAGGGCGGTGGCCATCGGCGGCAAGGCCTCAACAGCCAAATGATGCTGATTCTCGTTGCCAGTTCCGGTGCAAGGCTGTTCTCGGAGCAAAGGATTGCCAATGACGCCCGACCCGTCCGCGGCGCATTCCTTGGAAGCACCGACGCGGATAACGCTCGGTCCAGCGCCCGTCGAACGCGCAGACGAAGTCCGCTGGCAACTCCGAGAAGCTGCGGACAACCATTCCCGTCATTTGGTCGATCAGCTTCGGATCCATCCCGTAACGGCTAGCAGCCCGTGTCAGAAGTAGGCGTTTTCCAGGCAGCCAGCCCGAAGCAAATTACTTGATATATGCCTGAATCGGCTGGCAGCATGGCCCTCGCGCCGCCGCTTTGCATTGCAAAGCTCTCACTCCTTTGTTCTGGTGCTCGTGATGTCGCCCAGAGCCACGAAAAAATGCGCGCGAACAGCATAAACGGTTGCAAAGAAAGCCCCTGTAACCGCCGGGGCTTCCCCACTCCCATGGTCTGGCGCAGGATCAACGAGAGATTGAACGCGGCTCCGTGCACCAGTAGTCGCTTCAGAATGTTCTTCCGACCCCGCAGGTGCACCCGTCTCATTCCGCCGGTCTCGTATAGGTGTGCGAAGCTCCGCTCCGTCAGTTCGCTCCGCAACTTCTGGAGTCGCTTGTTGCGGTCGCCGCGCCCACGCCGCCGGTTTTCATAGGTCCGCTTCTGCTCTTCCTCCTTCCCCTCACCTTGCCAGTTTCGCCGCCCACGCTCCGGCTCGGGGATGTAGCATCGGACTTCCTGCTCATGTACTTTCTTCAGCACCGCGCCGCTGTGATAGCCCTTGTCCGCTACCACCTCTTCGACTCCATGTTCGTTGATCTCGCGGGCCACAGCTTGCGCTTCTTCCAGGGTCCGGTGGATCGTCGTCGTGTCCCCTTCATTGGCCGGCTGCAGCGTCACTGCCAGCAGCGCCCCACTGGTCAGATCCACTGCATGCTCGGCCTTGTGCGCCAGGTGCGTCCGCCCATCCTTCATTTTGGTGATTCGGGCGTCGGGGTCACTGGGGCTCATCCACTCCTGATTCGATCCTTTCTTCTTTCGCTTGCGGTCCAGTCGTGCCAACTGTTCGCGCGTCGGGTTCTCGATCCCGGCGGCCTTGGCCAGTTCCTTCAGATAGTCGTTGTAGCTTTGTCCGTTGTCCCGCCGCACGATGCTTTTCAGCGCCGCATTGGCTTCCAGCGTAGTGGCATCAATCGATACGGTCCGTCCGCTGACCAGTCCCTCTTGATCGAGGATCTTCAGCACCCAGCGGAACACGGCCTTGTGCGTCTCCAGCCAATACAATCGCCGCGTGCGCGAAATCGTGGAATGATCCGGCGTGGCCTCATCCAGCGCGTAGCCCAGGAATTTCCGTAACGACAGAGAGTCGGCTGTCCGCCACGCGATTCCTCGCTCCGAATCGAGGCCCTCAAAAAAACCGATCAGTAGCGATCGGAAGTAGACCCCCGGCGCCATGCTGGGCCGACCGTATACGCTGTCTTTGTAAAACTTCCGGCACAGCCGCTCCACCTTGGCATCGAAATCGTGCCCGTCCAGAATCTGATTCAAGCGGTCGTAGAAGACATTGGCTGGTGTCTCGACCACATCGCTGGTTGCGATCCACAGATCCTGTTGCCGCTCCCGCTTCCGCCGCGTTCCCATTGCCATATCCAATAGACGCTCAAAACATTTACGAGGTCACATGTTTTTATTCGCCCGTCTCACTATTACCACAGGCTGCTAGTAGCTATAGACATAGCTACGTTCAGGTATCATAGGGCAAGAGTTCGCCATTTGCAACGGAAAAACCCGGAAGAGTCCGTGCCATGGGCACTCCAAACACCCATAATCGGCCAGATGTTCACCGTGCAATTTTCGGGCAAGATTCTGGGAACGGCGAATTTTGCAGCAGGCGGAGCTGACGGCGCGTTTCGTGTTCTAAGCGAGTGACCCGGCAGACTCTGCCGGGTTCACACCTTCAGCTCGTGTAAATACGGGTAGCTGGCCTTCATGTCATTGAGGTCCATCTCGACGAAGTAGTTCTTCACGCCACCCTTTTTGGCAGCGGTGAAAAGCCTTTTCCAATCCACCACGCCGGTGCCCACCGGCACCTGTTTCTTTTCGGTGGTGGACCAGTCCTGCAGGTGGAGCGAGCAGAACCGGCCGGGGTACCTGGTCATGAAATCGGCGGCTTGGAAGCCCAGGCTCACTACCGAAACCTGGAACTGCATCTTCACCAGCTTCGGGTCGAGCTTGCCCATCAACTGGTCATAGATGAGCGCGCCATCGATTTTGGCGAACTCGCCGTCATGATTGTGGTAGCCGAGTTGCATCCCGGCCTTGTGGACCGCCTCGCCGGCCTTGTTCAAATCCTCGGCGGCCTTCATCCAATCGGCCAGGGTCGCGTCGCGCCGCAGTCCGAAAGACGAGCAGACCATCTGCGGAGTGCCCAGCTCTTTGGCGAAGGCGATGCGGTCGTCCAGACTCTCCTTCAGCTCGCGGAAATTGTAGTGGCAGCTCACGCAGGTGAGGCCGAACTTGGCCATGCGCGCCTTCATATCGGCGGGCTTGATGTCGATCAAGGGCTTCCAGCCGTAGCCCGGCGGGGAGCACATCTCGACGTTCTTGTAGCCGATCGCCGCCACTTCGCGCAGCGTGCCATCGAAGTCCTTCAGGAGCGCTTCGCGCACGGGGTAGACCTGGAATCCGGGCGGGATTCCGATGGGGTCGGCGCGCAGAAATCCCGCCGCCGCCGGCACCGCCAATGCACTGCCGAGGAAATGCCTTCGTGAAATGGTCATACCGTCTCCGGCTCGAATCCTTTGCGATACTCGCGTGCCAGCAGCCGGTTGGCGTCGGACAAGTTGGTGATGGTCATCTTCTCCGCGTCGTAGGTCAGCCGTTTGCCGGTGCGCATGGCCACGGCGTACAGGTTCACCGCTTCGGAAATAGGCCACGCGTTGGTGAAACTGCCTGGTGACCGTTCGGTGCCCCCCTTGCAGCCCTCCAGCCACGTGCGCAGGCCGGGCGAAATGGTCGGTCCCTCCGCGCCCCGGCCGCGGCGCGCGGGCGCCGGCGGAGCTTCGATGCCCGCCATCCGGCGTTCGGGGATCAGGCGCGGGCTGTCCACGTGGAATCCCGCCAGGATCTTGCCCTTGTCGCCGACGAACATCATGGCTTCGGCCTGCAACTCCTTGTGGTCTTCATCGAGCTCCTCGGGAGTGGGTGGCCGCATGCCGCCTTCGTACCAGACCAGGTCGATGGCCGGCCGCTGCCCGCGCGCCGGATACCGGAACCGCACCGAGCCGGCAATGGGGAATGAGAAATCGTTGCGAATGGTCGTGGATACGCTGTCCTTGAGCGTGCACTGGTGCGACAGCATCGGCTCTATGCTCGTAGGGCCGGACAGTTCGAGCGCGTTGAACACTGTCCACAGGCTGTAGTGCCCCATGTCGGCCATCGAGCCGCCGCCGAAATCGTACCAGCCGCGAAACACCATGTGGGTGTAGTGGGGATGGTAGGGCCGCTCCGCCTCCGGCCCCAGCCACAGATTCCAGTCGAAGCCTTCCGGCACCGGCGGCTGGTCGGTGGGCAGCATGGCATACTGCGGCCACACCGGACGATTGGTCCAGTTGTGGACCTCGCGCAGGGTGCCGATGGCGCCGTCGCGGATCCACTTCATCACCGGTTCCATGTTGCCGTTGGCGTCCCACGGCATGAAGTGGGTGGAGACGCCGGTCTTCCTGGCCGCGTCGATCACCAGCCTGGCTTCCTTCAGCCGGTTGGCGATGGGCTTGTGTACCACCACGTGCTTGCCGCGCTTCATGGCAGCCGTGGCGATCACGCCATGCAGGTGATCGGGGGTCATGATTTTAACCGCGTTGAGGTCCTTTTCCTTCTCGAGCAGTTCGCGGTAGTCGGCATAGGCAGCGCAGCCGCGAAAACCGTCGGAGGCGCGCTGATTGGAATAATAGGTATCGACGATGCTTTTGGCGGCATCGCGCCCACCTGGAATCGTTCCCTCGGGGCCCGCCTTCCAGTCCGGCTTTCCCAAGCTCCGGCGAATCTGGTTGAGCAGACCTTCTTTCGACCAGTCGCGGTATTCGACCGCGTCTTTGCTGGGGTCGCATACGGCGATGATCTGAAGATCCGGCACCGGCAGCAGGTTGACCATTTCGCGCAGCCCCTGCGTGCCCGTCCCGATGTAAGCGAGCGTGACTTTGTCACTGGGAGCCACATAGCCCGGCCCTCCCAGGACATGTCTCGGAACGAGAGTGAAGGCAGCCGCGCCGGCTGCCGTTCCCAAAAATTTACGGCGATTTTGATCGGATGTCATCGGACTCACCGCGAGCATCATACCTGCAATTCCGTAATGGATGCAAGGCTGGTGCGGACGGCGCGGACGGCGAGGCCAACCGACGGACCGCTTCCGCCGGGCGCCGAGCCCCCGCACCGGCCGTGCGACAATGTCTGGACATGAGAGGCCCCTTGCGCCGCATCGCCCACACCCGCTCGGGCGATAAGGGCGATACCTGCAACATCGGCGTCATCGCCTGGGACGAGCAGCACTACCCCGTGCTGGTCCGGGAAGTCACCGCCGCGCGCGTCAAACAGCATTTTGGCGACCTAGTGCAGGGCGAGGTCGAACGGTTCGAACTGCCTAACCTCGGTGCCCTCAACTTTCTCCTGCACGGGGCGCTGGGCGGCGGCGGCACCGTCTCGCTGCGGACCGACGCTCAGGGAAAAACCTACGGGGCAGCCCTCCTGGGTATGGAAATCGAGCTCCCTCCCGGTCTATAATGAGGGCGGCGTGTACTCCGCACGCCTCGTCGATGCTCTGGCCTGCCCGCGGAGAATTCCGTGAGCGAGCTGCTCCAAATCACGCGCTTCGAACGCGTTGTCCGGATCGCGTTGAACCGCCCCGATAAGCGCAATGCCCTCAGTGCGGAAGTCTGCCGTGCGCTCGCAGACGCCCTCGATGAAGCCGCGCAAGAGCCCGGCACGGGCGCTATCCTGCTCTCCGGCAACGGCAAGTCTTTCTGCGCCGGCATGGATCTCGGCGAAATCGGCACCGTCGCGCCGGCCGAACTGGCCAGCCTGCATGAACGCCTCTTTACTTTTGGGGCCCGTGTGGAAAGGCCCCTGATCGCCGCCGTCCACGGTTCGGCGCTCGGCGGCGGAGCGGGCCTGGTGGCCAACTGCCACATCGTGGTCGCCTCCGAGGACGCCACCTTCGGGCTCACCGAAATCCGCATCGGGCTGTGGCCGTTCATCGTCTACCGCGCCGTATCCACCGCGCTGGGCGACCGCCGCACCGCCGAACTGGCCCTCACCGGCCGCGTCTTCGGAGCCCGCGAAGCGAAGGAAATGGGCCTCGTCCATGAGATCTCTTATCACCCGGAGGAGAGCGCCGCCGACCTCGCCCGTTCGGTGGCCGGGTTCAGCCCCACCGCCATCCGCGCCGGGCTTCGATTTGTCCGTCATGCGCGCGGGCGCGATTGGGAAACCGCCGGCCAGGTCGCCGGCCGCATGCGAAATGAAGTGTTTGCCAGCGAAGACTTCCAGGAGGGATTGCGGGCGTTTCGCGAAAAACGGCCGCCGCGATGGCCGTCGCTGGGAAAATAAAGGAGGTGCTCCCCAAGATCTTGGGTGGTATCGCCAGAGGCTACAAGATAATGAGGTGGGGATGCTTTACTTTTGCGCCGACCGCGTTTAGTATAGTTACAACTCCCCCGAAGCAGAGGATAACGCTTTGCTCAAATTGAAACGTGTCGAACTCCAGGGGTTTAAGTCGTTTTTCGAGCGCACCGAGCTCCGCTTCCACGGCGAGGGCATGGCCGCCATCGTCGGTCCCAACGGCTGCGGCAAGTCCAACATCAGCGATGCCATCAGTTGGGTCTTGGGGGAGCAGTCCGCCAAGAGCCTGCGTGGCACCCGCATGGAGGACGTGATCTTCGCCGGGACGCGCGACCGCAAGCCGCTCGGCATGGCTTACGTCACCATGACCCTGGTGGATCCGGAGCACTACGTCGAGCAACCGGTTCACAAACCGCAGCCGGTGCCCGAAGGCCAGCACAAGCGCAATGGCGAAATCACCATCACCCGCCGTCTCTTCCGCTCCGGGGACAGCGAGTACCTGATCGATGGACATCCGGCGCGCCTGCGCGACATCCAGGAGATCTTCATGGGCACGGGCCTCGGCCCGGAGAGCTACGCCATCATCGAGCAGGGCCGCATCGGCCAGATCCTCAGCTCCAAGCCCCAGGATCGACGCTCGGTAATCGAAGAGGCTGCCGGCATTACGCGTTTCAAAACCCGCAAGCGGCTGGCGGAAGCCAAGCTCGAAGGCGCCAAACAGAACCTCGCCCGCGTGTACGACATCCTCGAAGAGGTCACGAGGCAGGTCAATTCCCTGAAGCGGCAGGCCGCCAAGGCTCGCCGCTACGGCGAGCTGAAGGCCGACCTCGAAACCCGCCTGCGCGTGGTGCTTTCCGGCAAGTACCGCCTGCTGGAGCGCGATGCCGCGAAGACCGCCATCGACCTGAACCTGGCGTCGTCGGCGCTGCGCGCGCTGGGCGAGCAGGTCACCGAAAAGGAGAACGCCCATCAGCGGCGCCAGGCGGCCTGCTACGAATTGGAGCGCTCGCTCACCGAAGCGCGCCAGCACCTCTCCGAGCTCCATGTGGAGACCGAGCGGACCCGCGGCCGGATGGAATCGCAGGTGAAGGAAAGCGGCGCCATCGAGCAGCGCATCGTGCAGGCGGAAACCGAATCGCGCGAGTTGGGGCTGCGGCTCGAGCGGCTGGACGAAGAGATCGCCCTCCACCGCACCACCCTCGATGGCCTGGAAGCGCAGACCGCGCAGGCGCGCGACCGCATGGTCGAAATCAACCAGCAGCGCGAGGCCTTGCAAGCCAAGGTGCGCGAGCGCGAGCGGGCCATTGAAACCGGCCGCCAGTTGATCCTGCGGCTGCTCGGCGAGGCTTCGCAGTTGAAGAACCAGCTCGCCCAGATCGAAGAGTACCTGGCGGGCATCGAGCGTGAGCGCTCGCGCGCCGCGCGCGAAGAAACCGTCGCCGCCGGCGAAATCGAACGCCTCGAAGGCGTCCGCAAGCAGTTGTCCGAGGTGATGGCCGAGCGCCAGATGGAACTGGAGCTGGTCACCGGCGAGCGCCGCCGCACCGAAGAGCAACTGGCGGACCGCCGGCGTGGCGCCGCCGAGTTGCGCCAGGAAATCGACACTCTCAAAAACGAGATCTCCGCCATCCGCGCCCGCAAGGAATCGCTCGAACAGGTGCTGGCGCACCGCACCTACACCACCGAGTCGGTGAAGCGCCTGTTCGCTTCGCTCGAAAAGGGCAAGGCCGCCGATCTCAAGCCGTTGGGCGTAATGGCCGATTATGTCGAGGTCGATCCCCAGTTTGAAAAGCCGGCCGAGGAGTTTCTGCACGAAGAGCTGGAATACGTCGTGGTGGAGAACTGGGCGCAGGCCGAGCGCGGCCTGGATTTCATCCGCGCCGAGCTGGACGGCCGGGCTACCTTCCTGGTGCACCCCGAGCCCAACGGCAACGGCCACGGCCATCTGCCGGAGCCCGCCATCGGTCCGGAAACCGGCATCGCCGCCCGGCTGGGCGATTCCCTCCGCCTCACCAACGGATTCCGCGACCGCGCCATCGACCTGTTGCCGCGGGTTTCGCTCTGCTTCCTGGCCGAAGACCGCGTCGCGGCGCAGCGCCTGGCGATAGCCTATCCGCACCTCTACTTCCTGCTGCCGGACGGCGTCTGCTATCACGGCCACACCGTCACCGGCGGCAAGAAATCGGGCGCCGGACCGCTGGCCATGAAACGTGAAGCGCGCGAGCTTGGCGGCCGGCTGCAGAACCGGCAGGCCCGCCTGGACGAAATGGCGGCGCGGCTGGACGGGCTCACCCAGGACATCATGGGCCTCGAAGCCGAATTAGAGCACCTGCGCGGACTCCAGCAATCGCGCGAGAAGGACAGCCTTGCCCTCGATCACGATATGCGCAAACTGGGTGAGGACCTCGGCCGCACCAATTCCCGCCTCTCGGTGGCCCGCCTGGAGCTCGAACGTCTGGAACGCGACGCCGGCAAATCGGCCGAACAGCGCGAGCGCAATCGCGCCGCCGTCGCCGAAAAAGAGAGCCTGCGCGCCGCCCGCGAAGAAGCCCTGGAGGGCGAACGGCTGGAGCTCGACAAACTGGAAGGGCAGGCGGCCACCGTCGGCGAAGAGCACGCCGCGACCCGTGCCGCGCTGGCCGGCCTCGAAGAACGTCATCGCGGCGAGCGGGCCGCCATGGGCCGCCTGGAGCAGCAGTTCCGTGAAACCGGCAACCGCCGCCAGGCCATCGCCCCCGAAATCGAGCGGCTGGGCGAACAGCGCGCCCGCCTTCTCGCCAGCAACATCGAGCTCGACGGCAAACGCGCGCTGCTGGCCGAACAGATTGCCGTGCTCGAAGCCCGCGTCGCCGAGATGGCCGCCGGCGACGAGGCCATCCGCGAAGAATTGCGCGCCGGCGAAGAGGAGCTCAAAACCCTCCGCGCGGCGGTCGAGGAGAGCCATGAGAAGCGCTCCCAGACCGAAGTGGAGCTGGTGCGCAAACAGGCCGAGCTGAAGTACCTGGACGAGACCAGCCGCAAAGAGCTGAACTGCCCCGTGGAAGAGCTGGCCGCCGCGGACGACCTCATTCCGGATGCCGATGCCATCGCCGAAGCCGGCCAGATGTGCGACGAAGTCCGCAAGCGCATCGAGTCCCTGGGCGCGGTAAACGCCGCCGCCATGGAGGAATTTCAGGAAGCCCAGCAGCGCCACGACTTCCTGACCGTGCAGCGCCAGGACCTGATCGATTCCATCCGCGATACCGAAAAGGCCATTCAGGAGATCGACCAGGTTTCGCGGCAGCGGTTCGCCGAAGCCTTCGAAGCCATCAATGCCAACTTCCGCGGCATCTTCCAGTCGTTGTTCGGCGGCGGCACGGGCGAGATGCGGCTCACCGACCAGGAGAACCTGGCCGATTCGGGAATCGAGATCGTGTGCTCGCCTCCCGGCAAACGGCTGCAGAACGTGCTGCTGCTTTCGGGCGGCGAAAAAGCGCTGGCCGCGGTGGCCCTGCTGATGGCCATCTTCCGCTACCAGCCCAGCCCGTTCTGCGTGCTCGACGAAGTGGACGCGCCGCTCGACGAAACCAACATCGGCCGCCTGACGCGCCTGTTGTGCGAGATGTCGAGCCAAACCCAGTTCGTGGTCATCACCCACTCGAAGCGAACGATGGAAGCCGCGCAGGCGCTCTACGGCGTGACCATGCAGGAGCCGGGCGTCTCGCGGCTGGTGTCGGTGCGCTTCCACGCCGACGCATCCGCATCCGCGGCCTGACGCACGGGGCTCTAACCCGGGGCGCCCGCTCCCGCCGCGCTGAGGACAATCCCACGCTTCCGGAGTTCGATCGCGAGCTGGGGATCGCACAGGGCGGCGAGTTCGGTTCCGCGCACACCCTGCCGGCCCGGGTGACACATCAATTCGATGGTGCCGCCATCCCCACACGCCCGGAAGGCCGCCTCGACGCGCGCCAACAGGTCGTCCGCCGTGCACCGATTCCCCGTCCAGCCGCACTCGAACCCGTCCGGACAACGAACCCCGGCCGCGCGCAACGCAGCCGTCATCGCCGGGTCGCACGACCGGGCGCGCAGCCCGTATGCCCGGGCCATCCGGCAGTACGCCGCGAACGCCGCGGGGTGCTTGTGTACGTGCTGGTGGGTGTCGATGTGGGTGGGCCGGAGCCCACACCGCAGCACCGCTTCGATCTGCGCCCGCCACTCGGCCTCGACCTCGCCGGTACGCAGGTCGCCCAGCTCGCGGCGGCTTGCCGGAAACACGCCCGCGGCCGTGAGCAGCGATCCAATCCCGGCCAAGGGCGAAAGCGGAATGCCGCCCGTCAACTGAAGGTGCACCCCGGCGACTCCGCCCAATGCGTCGGCGTACCTGGCTAGCAGGTCCATCCCCGCCGGCGTACAAACCATGGCCGAGGTCGAGGTCACGATGCCTCGTTCGATGGCTTCCACGATGGCGGCGCTGACGTCTTCGGACAGGCCGAAATCGTCCGCATTCACGATGAGCAACCGCAAACCGGTTCTCACTATGCGGGAAGCGGCGTTCCTCCGGGCAACTGGACCTTGTCGGGCGCCGGCTCCGAGGGAAGGGGAGTGCCTCCGGGAACGTCGAGCGGCAGCGGGGTTCCAGCGGGTAAGGGTACCCCGGCGGGAAGGGGAGTGCCTCCGGGAAGCTTCGCGGCCATCCTCATGTCTTCGGCAGCAGGAGTATTAGGAAGGATCATTTTCAGCTCCTCTTTATCCGGAATTTCAGGGACAATGCATTCTACCGTAAGGTGCGGAATTTCACCAGTCCGGGCCGAAGCGTGCGAAGAACCAGTCCGCATCCCGCCGCCGCTCGGCCCAACGGCTTCGGCGCCGCTCGAGCACGTCCGTGTCGGCCGCCAGGGCGATGCCGCCCGCGAACCCGCTGTGAGCGTGCAGGGCTTCCACCACCCGCGCAATCCGCCGCTGGTTGAAGTGCATCAGGGCCAGGCGCAACCGGTTGTGTAGCACCGTTGCCCACCGCAGTTCGTAGGGGTGGCGTTCGCGGAAGAGGTGAACCACTTCCACGGCGGGCGCAATCCAGCACTCATAGCCCAGCAGCCACAGGCGCAGGCAGAATTCGTTGTCGATTCCCTGCGACCGCATCATGCCCGCATCGAAGCCGCCGGCCTGCTCGAAAATCTCCCGGCGGATGGCCAGGCTGCAACCGGGCAGAACCGGAACGGCATGGGGCCGCGCGTCACCTGCCGGCAGCCACTCCGATGTCAGTTCGGGCCCGGCGATGCGTAGTCCGAAACCCTTGCGGTGCGTCTGCCGCACATCGCACACCGACGGCGCGGCCGCGGCCACGGGGTCTTCCAGCAGCGCCACCAGCGGCCGCCACCAATCCCCGGGCAGCCGCATGTGGGCATCGACGAACAGCAGCACTTCGCCGGTCGTTTCCGCGGCGCCCCGATTCCGCGCCCCGGCCACGCCCAGGCCACCGGCGCGGATCAGCCGGGCCGGCGCCCCGGCGGCCTCCAGGAAGCCCGCCGATCCGTCCGTCGAGCCGTCGTCCACCACTACGATCTCGCTGCCGGGAGGCAGCGTCCGGCGGAGTTCGTCGATGGTCAGCCGCAGATTCTCGCCCTCTTCGAGCGAAATCACCACAGCACTCAAACTGGGGTCGGTCATCGCCTTTTAGCGCGCATAATAGCATGTGGGCGCCTATGCATCCGACCACCCCGTCCGAACTTGTTTCCTGCATCATGGTCACCCGCGACCGGCCCGCCTTCTTCCGGCAAGCCCTGCGCTGCTTCCTGCGCCAGAGCCGGCAGCCCGCGGAACTCATCGTAGTGGATGACGGGGATGAGGCGATGGGGCCCTACTGCGCGGGCCTGGAGGGCGTCCGCTATCTGCGCCTGGACCGCCGTACCACCACTGGCGCCAAACTGAATCTGGGGATCGAGCAGGCGCGGGGCAACCTGCTGCAAAAGCTGGATGACGACGACTACTATCATGCCGATTTTCTGAAAATCTCGACCGGCCATATGCCCGCCCGGAATCGCGACCGCTGCCTGGTGGCGTGGGACTGTTTCCTGATGCTGATTGCGGGCGACCGGCGCCTGCGCTACTCCGGGCACGGCTGGACCATCGGCAACACGCTGCTCTTTACCCGCCGGTTTTGGGCGGCGGCACCGTTCCGCGATCTGGCCCGCGGGTCCGATTCGCACTTCCTCCGCGACCGCCAGGGCACCCTGATCCGCGTTTGCGCGCCGGAGCACTGCATCGTGGTGCGCCACGGCCGGAACACCTGGACCGACATGCGCAGCGGCGAGTCGGTGGATGACTACTTCCGGCGCTTTCCGTTCTACGACAAACCGCTTTCGTCGGTGGTACCGGCGGAGGACCTGGCGTTCTACGAATCGCTGGCACGCCGCCGGCAGGGCGGAAACGGTGGGTCGATAGCGAATCCGGATCGGGCCCGCGGGCTTAGTGCGGCCTGCTGTCCCGCAACCAGATGTTCCCCGTAACTTCCCCGAGCGCGAACACCAGCCGGTTTTTCGCCACGCTCAATCCGATGGCCCCCACGTTATTGCCTACGGCCTGCAACGACCGCCGCGCGTGATGAAAATGCACCACCGCGAAAGCCGGGCCTACCGGCCGCTTGGTGGCGGGTTGCAGGCGCTGCGCCCAAATGCAGCGGAACCCGTCGCGGTCCGAAAGGAAGTACAGCAGGTTGCCATCCGGAGACCATTCGGCCTCCCGGTCCAGGCCCGTTCCGTCGGTGATCGGAATCCAGCTCTCTTCGGGAGCAGGCGTTTCGCCGTTCACGGGCGCCACGTACATCCGTCGCGAGAGCGGGCCAGTGCGCGCATGGAAGCTCACCCAACGGTTATCCGGTGAGAAATGGGCCGAATTCATGAGCCGATCGGGGTGCGCCATCGAACGCAGGTAATCGATCCGTTTCCGGGACCGCACGTTGATCAGCGCGAAGGGCCGCGCCTCGTTGCCGCTTTCAAACAGCAGGCGGCTGCCGTCGTGCATCCAGCCGGTCGGCAGAATGCAGCCTTCACAGATCCTCTCCGGCACACCTCCCGCGGCGCTAACCAGGTACCCGTTGCGTGTCTTCGCATCCGCGTACACCACCATGGTTCCGTCCGCGCTGATCTTGGGCTGCAACTCGGCCGTGATGCGGCTGGTCAGGGTGGTCTCCTTGCCAGTCTTCAGGTCCTCGACAATCACCACGCCGTTCTTCATCTCGTAGGAGGCGAATACCAGCTTGGTACCATCCGGCGTAATGGAGGGCCACGCGTCAAACGACAACCCCGTCGTGAGGGGCTGCATCTGGTCCGATGCAATACCGCGGTTGGTGTCCGCCGGGACGCTCCACACGTCCACATTGCGGGTGAGGGTGGCGAACACCAGGGGTGCTTCGCCGGCCGCTGCAACCGATGCCGACGCCTGTAGCTCCATGCCGGTTCCGCTGGTGAGCTGCGTCGGCCTGCCCGCCACCACGCCCGTGTCCAGCCGCAGCGGTATCCGCCAGATGTTGGTGGTATCGCCCGAGGTCGCCGAGAACAGAACCTGGTTGGTGCCCGGCTCGAACATCTCCGGGATAATCGCGTACTCCACGGGCGGGGGAAGCAGTTGGCTGGCGCTGAATCGGGCGAATGCCCCGGTACGCACCGGCGTGCCTCCATCCACCGGCACCACCCACCAGTCGAGACTGTCCCGGCTGGCGGCCCGTGCCAGCATCAGCAGCCTCTTGCCGTCGGGCATCCACACCGGGTGGCGAGTGATGGCGAACTGCGCGCCCACCTCGCTGGCCGGCCCGCCGGTCAACGGCACGACGTAGCTCTTGCTGGTGCCGGGGTAGAAGCTCGGGCCGACGAAGCCGGTCCAGTACGCCAGCGAGTTGCCGTCGGGAGAAAAGCGCGGCCGCCGTCCTTCCCTGCGTGATCAGCCGCGGTTCGCCACCCAGCGCGGGAATGATATAAAGACCGCCGCCGCCCTTCTCGGAACGGTACACGATGCGCGTGCCGTCGCGCGAAAATTCGGGTTCGGACTCGTCCGCGTCGTCCTGGGTGAGCCGTAGGGCGCCCTCGCCGCCGGCTGCCTGTTGCACCCAGATATCCAGGTTGCCATCGCCCGACCGGTCCGAGGCATACGCGACCAGCCGGCCATCCGGTGATACGGTGGGATACGCCGATAGCCCGGGAAGGGCGGTGAGTTGCTTCAGTACCGGATTTCCTCCCGCCTCCGACGGGCCGCGCGTATGCCAAAACCATACGCCCGCCGCGAGCGCCGCCGCCGCGACCGCCGCCCACCGGCGCCATCCCGCCCGCTTGCGCCGCTTGGGCGCCATCACCGGCAGACGTCCCACCATCGACTCCAGTTGCAGCTCCTCCAGGAGCGGCTTCAAGTCCTCGACGTGCTGGATGCGCCGCTCCGGATCCTTGCAGAGGCATTGCTTGATCAGGCCGCTCAGCTCCTCCGGCACCTCGGGCGCGAGCTCCTGGATCTCTTGCGGCTCTTTGCCCAGCACCGCGGCCAGCGTCGAAAGCGCCGTCTCACCGCGGAACGGGCGGCGCGCGGTGGTCATCTCGTACAGGATCGCCCCGAACGAGAAAATGTCCGACCGCCAGTCCACCGCTTTGCCTTCGGCCTGCTCCGGCGACATGTACGCCGCGGTCCCCACCACGGTTCCTTCGGTGGTGAGCGGGCCCGTTTTCATGGTGCGCGTAACTTCCGGTTCCATGAATTGGAGCGTCAGCTTCGCCAACCCGAAATCCAGGATCTTGACCAGCCCCTTCTCGGAAATCATGATGTTGGCGGGCTTCAGGTCCCGGTGAATGATGCCGGCCGCGTGCGCCGCCGCCAGCGCGTCGGCGATCTGCACCGCGTACCGCAGCGCGTCTTTCAGCTCCAGTTTCCGCTGATAGATGCGCTCGTGCAGCGTCGTGCCCGACACGTACTCCATGGCAATGAAGTCCACTTCGCCGTTCGTGCCGATTTCGTAGATGGTGACGATGTTCGGATGATTGAGCGCCGAGGCCGCCTTGGCTTCCTGCACGAACCGGCGTCTGGCGCTGGAGTGCTCCACCATCGCAGCCGGCATCAGCTTGATGGCGATGGGGCGCCCCAACGTCGTATCCGTGGCCCGGTACACCACGCCCATGCCCCCGTCGCCCAGCTTTTCGACAATCCGGTAATGCGAAATCTCCCGTCCGATCCACGATGGCTCGGGCAGAGGTTGGCCTGTGGGTTCGGTTGGATCGTTACGCCCGGCCGGGTCGCCGCTTGTCGGTTGGTTTGCCATCGACGATGAGAGATGTGTAGGTTAGAGCCGCCGCGGCGTTCCTCGGATCGAAACGCGCCGACCGGCGGATGAGGCCATCCTCCGGCTGCCACTCCCGGGCGTGGAATACCCCGCTTTCATCGAAATGCTCCAGCAGCGTGACCGCGTATCCCGCGGCCTCGAGCAGGCCCGCCAGCGACCGGTAGTTGTACAGCACCTTGTGCGCCGGCGCGCTGGGCCCCGTTCCGTTCGGCTTCACCCAATCGATATACACCGGATCCGGGTGAAAGCCATCCGGAACCGCGATTCGCAGATAACCGTTCGCCGCCAGGTGCCGCCGGCATAAGCGAGCGCCGTACAACCCTTGCTCCGGACTCAGGTAGTGCCACACGTGCTCGGCCAGCAGCGCGTCGGCGGTGCGGTCCTGCAGGAATTGTTCCCAGCTCCGCGGCTGTAGCAAATCGAGCTCCGTCCGGTTTGTGGAAATCCACCATGGTTGCCTGGTCCTTCCGGCGCCGATGATGATCCGCAACGGGTTCAACATCCGGGCCTCGGCATTGGAATCGGTGCAGATTATTATCGCGTACTGCACGTTTTTTTGCACGTGAACCCGCTGTAACAATGGCGGTACCATCGGAAGTCATGGCCGCGCCACTGTCCTGCGTGATGGCGACCAAGGACCGCCCCGCCTTCGTGCGTGTTGCCCTGGCGTGTTTCGCGCGGCAAACCTGCCGGGACGCCGAGCTCATCGTGGTGGATGACGGAGCGCTGTCGGTGGAGCCCCTGTGCCGCGGCCGCGAGCGCGTGCGCTACATCCGCCTGGACCGCCCCGCGCCCCTCGGCGCCAAACTGAATCTCGGCATCGCCACCGCCGAAGGCGGCGCCATACAAAAGTTGGACGACGACGATTACTACCATCCCGGCTTCCTGGCCACCGCCTGGGCCCGCCTTCGGGAACGCGCCGGCGATGGTTCGGTAGTGGCGTGGGACTGCTTCTACGTGCTCGATACCCTGGATACCGCCGTGCGCTATTCCGGCCATGGCTGGAAGGCTGGGGGAACTCTCTGTTTTCCCCGAAGCATGTGGCAGCGCCGGCCGTTTCGCGAAGTGCCTCGTTCCGTGGATAGCTGGTTCCTGCACGACCACGATCCCTCGGTGATCCGCGTGTGCGCGCCCGAGATGTACCTCCTCGTGCGCCACGGCCGCAATACCTGGCGCCACATGCAGGGCGGGCTCGATGCCGACCGCTTTCTCCGCACCCTTCCGCTCCATCCGCCGGGGCTCGACGCGCTGGTCGATCCGGAGTCGGCGGCATTCTATCGTTCGCTCGCATGAACCAGGCGCCCATGGAATCGCTGGCCGTCGTCATCCCCTGGTGCAACCGCCCGGAGCTGTCCGTCACCCTGTCCCAAAACGCGCCCGTGTTCCGCGAGCGCGACTGCGCCGTCACCATCGTCAACTGCGGCGGCGATCCCGGCGAGCTCACCCGCATCGTCTGTGCCGCCGCGGCCACCGCATCCCTGCTGCACGTCGAGGGCGCGCGCTTCAACCGCTCGCTGGCGTTGAATCTCGGTATTGCACACTGCCAGGCGCGCTACGTGTTCCTGCTCGATGCCGACCTGATCGTTCCCGCCGAGACGCTCGCCGCCTGCCTGCGCCTGCTGGACGACCGCCGTGTCCTGACCATCGCGCGCATGCGCGAATCCGGCCCGCAGCCGTGGCTCCAACGGGAGCCCGGTTCCTATCTCGTGGACGTCATCAAGGTCAATGCCGTCCAGTTCGTATTCCGCGATGGACGAACCGTGTCCGCGCCCACCTTCCGCTCCTATGCCGCCGACGGCAGCCGCGGCGGACAGGGGCAGTTACTGGTCGCCCGCGAACACCTGCTCCAGGTCGGCGGCTACAACTCCCAGCTCGCCGGATGGGGTTACGAGGATGTCGATATCCTGGTGCGCCTGCAACACAACCTCGACCTGCAACACGAACAGGTGGGCGAGGCGACCCACCTCTCCCATGGCGACGGCGTTCGCGACCTGCGGGGAACCACGCGCGCCCAAAGCGACTACCGCAACTTCCGCATCGCTTCCGCCAACTACGCCCACCAGCGTTTTCTGGGCAGCTTGGCGGAGGACCTGGCCGGGTGGCGCGGTCGCATCCGCCCATCGGCCGGCTGAGCCGAACGCCCCGCTTACCGCCGGTACTTTTCCGGCCTCGTACCCCCGATACCACGGTCGGGGTCAGTACATTTCCGCGGAACTGGCACTTGCCCCGGCTGCAGACCCATGGCATAACTGCCGATGAGAGGTGTGAGGAGCGATTTGGCGATGAAGTTCCGTGAACTGCAACTGGCCTGTACGTGCGGCCAGGTTCCGACTGGAAAACTGACGGTGGGCCTCACTTCCGAATACGAGCTGGTGATTCACTGGGACTGCGAGTGCGGCCAGTCGATCTACGCCGTGAAAACCCTGGCGGACTGCTGCCGGGAATGTCCTGAGATTCCTGCCGAGAGTCGCGAAACCGTGGCAGAGGATGCGAAATTCCTCCGTAGTCTCGGCATCAGCGCCTGAGACGCGGGCCCGCGCCGGCCCTCACCGCCGCATCATCACCACGTCCCGGGTCGTCATGCCGCGCGAACAAACCAGTCTGCCGTCCGTCGACCAATCGAACGAATAGATGTGCCCCGAAGTGAACCGGGTCGCGCGCCTCGCAGGCCCGCCGCCCAGCGGCTGCACCCATATATTCGAGATGCCGTCGCGGTCTTCGATATAGCTGATCGCGTCCTCTCCCGGCACCCATCGCATATGCACCTGGGGCATGCGGTCGCTGCGGAATCCAAACAACACCCGAACCGCAGTTCCTTCCCCGTCGCTCACGCCGATTTTCCAGGACGGCACCGTCCGGCTCTCGCTGCTCCAGAAGGCCAGCCGCCCGTCCGAAGACACCGCCGGATAACGGCTCAGCCCCAGGGTGAGCTGCCGCGCGGCGCCGCTCGCCAGCGAAACCTTCCAGATGCTATGGATCGCATCCTGCCCCAGATGCTCGTACACCACGCTGTCTCCATCCGGCGTGAATTGCGGATAGTTGCTGTCGCTCGCGTCGTGGGTCAGTTGCTGCGGGTTGCTGCCGTCGGCCCCCATCTTCCAGAGGTTCCAGACCCCGCCCCGGTTGGAGTGGAACACGATCGTCCGCCCGTCCGGCGACACCGTCGGCGCGTAACTCCGCCCCAGCCCGTTGGTGAGCTGCCGTTGGCCGTTGCCGTTACCGTCCATGGTCCAGATCTCCGCCGCGCCGGTCGAGTCGCTGGCATATAACAGGTGCCCGCCGGGCGTCCACGTCACGTCGAAGTATCGTCCCGCGCCGGCGGTAATCTGGCGCGGATGCTCCGCCTCCCCGGGGCTCTGCACGTACAGGTTCGCCAGCACCTGCGACTGCACCGCCACCATGCTCGAACCATCCGCCGTCACGCCCACCGAACTGTAGTGGTTCAGGTCGTTGGTCACCCGCGCCGGAGCGCCCGCCAGCGGCACGTACCAAATCTGTTGGAATGCCACGTCGCGGTCCTCTCCCGCCACCATCAACGCCTGCGAACCGCGCAGCCACGCGATCGACCATACCGCCTGCCATTCGGGCGCGCTCAGGCTGACGGCCGACCCGTCCATCCCGATCACCGCCAGCCGCACGCCGTACCGCGACGGCCAGCGGCCCGTCACCGCGCACACCACCTGCCGCCCGTCCGGCGACCATGCCGGGGGCACCGATCGTGAGAAAAACTCCGGAGGATGCTGCGACCGCAGCACCCGCTCGCGCCCACCTTCCTGCACCACCAGTTGATCCGCGCCGCTCTCCGGGTCCACCCGGTAATACGCGAACCGCGTTTCGTCCGGTGACGTGCCCACCGGAAGCGGTATGCCCGTCAACGCCGTCCGCAGCGCGCCGCCCTCGGCCGGCACGATGTGCACGTTTCCGCCGCCCGCGTCGTTCACCGGCAGCGCGCCGAAAGCCACGTCGGCGCCCTCGTGCGTGAACTCGAGCGAAGAGACCAGCCCGCTGAACGGGCCGGCAATCTCGTAGCTCCTTCCGCTCTCCATGTTTCGCACCCACACCGATGCCTTCCCCTCGTTGCGCAACGTGTAAGCCACCAGGCGGCCGTCGGGCGAAATGACGGCGCGCTCCGCAATCCCGTTCGTGGTGAGCCGCGAAAGCCGCGCGTTCTGCAATGGCGGACCCGCGGGAGCGAAGGTCATCTGCTTCAACAGGTACACCCCGGCCAGCAGCGCCGCCGCGCCTACCGCCGCCCCCACCAGCGCCCGCGATCGCTTCAGCCGCTCCGGCGCTGCGAGCCGCGGAAAGGGCCGCTCCGCCGGCACCCGCGTGAGCTTTCGTGCGGCTTTCGTGAGCCGCTCGAACCGCGCCTGCCCGTGCAGTTCGTCCCACACCGGCAGAATGGCCAGGTACGTGGTCCACCATTCGCGGTCGCGGCACCCCCGCTCCAGCGCGCGAATGGCCTCCGCCTTGAGCCCGCACGCCAGATTCGTCAGCGCCAGCGCCACCCCCGGCACATAGTAGTCGCGCGACCGCTCCCCCAGTTCCTCGCGAAGCGTCTGCGCGCGCTCCTGGTTGCCGGCGGCCGCCTCGCTCCACGCCATGACCGCGATCGACCACATGCTCCGCCCGGTCAGCTCGCCAAAACGGGCCGCTGCCTCCACCCCCGCCTGTGGATCCCCGGCCGCCACCAGGCTCAATGGCAGCACCGCCCCGTTAGTCAGCGGCGGCGGCTCCGCCGGGCCGTTCCCCGGCTTGGCCAAGCAGGCGCTCACCTGCCGGTAGTCGCGTGCCGCGTAGTGGCACATCGCCAGGTCCGCCAGGTATACGGCGCTGTGCGGATCCAGTTGCCGCGCCCGTTCGATCGATGCCGTGGCGATCACTGTCCGCCCCCGCGCCAGGTTCATCAGCCCGAACCAGTCGTGCGCCACCGCGTACTCCGGGTTCAGCGCGATCGCCAGTTGCAGATGGTGCGCCGCCGCCTCGTAGTCCCCTTCGAGCAGCCATACCGCCAGCCCCAGCGAGGCGTGCGCCTCCGCGAGCTTGCCGTCCAGTTCAATGGCCGTGCGCGCCGATTGCATCGCCGCCGCGAACGCCTCCACCGGCGGCACCAGGCCCCGCATGCCCAGCGCAATGTGATAGTCGGCGATTCCGGCGTGGGCCCGGCCGTACTGCGGATCTTCGGCCACCGCCTCGGTGAACAGCACCAGTGCGTGCGGCAGCGATTCTTCGCTGTGCTGGTTCCAGTACCAGCGTCCCCGCAAATACGCCTGGTGTGCCTTGGCGCTGGAGGTCCCCGATCGGGCCAGTTCTTCCTGCTCCTCGCCCGTCATCTGCGGCACTAGCGCCTGCGCCACCTGCGCCGAAATCGAATCCTCCACCTTCAGCAGGTCATCCAGCTCCTCGTTGAAGCCCGCCGCCCACATCGTCTTCCCGGTGTTCACTTCCACCAGTTGCACCGTCACCCGCACGCGGCCGTGCAGCTTCTGCACGCGCCCTTCGAGCACGTAGTGAACGTTCAACTGGCGCCCCGCTTCCATGGCGTCGCATCCGGCGGCAAACTTCATCACCGCGCCCGTCGGCCGCACCGCAATCCGTCCAATGTTGCTCAGCCGCGTGATCACCGCGTCGGCGATTCCCAGCCCCAGGTAGGCCTCCCCGGTCTCGGTGCCCAGAAACTGAAACGGCAGAATCGCGATCGATCCGTGCTGCGGCGTCTCCGCTGCCTCCGGCTGGCCGGTGCCCTCCGCGGCCACATCTCCGCCCTCCAGCACCTTGCGCAGATCGGCCGCCAGGGCGTCCACCGATTCGTAGCGCTCCCGCGGCTCCTCCCGCGTCGCCTTCAACGCCACGTTGCGGATGTTGCGCAGCAGCCGCGACGCCGTGTCGGTCGCCCCCGCATCGGGCATTTCCAGCGCGCGCGCGCCGCTTTCCTGGCGCGACTTTCGCCCCGTCATCAGCTCCCACAACACCACCCCCAGCGAGTAGATGTCGCTGCCTACCGTGGCCGGCTCGCCCCGCACCTGCTCCGGGCTGGCGTACGCCGGTGTGATCATGCGGAAACCCGCCAGCGTCGCGTCGTCAGCCGTATCGCCCCGCTGCGGATCGAGGATCTTGGCCACTCCGAAATCCAGCAGCTTGGGCGTTCCGTCGGCCTTCACCAGGATGTTGTTCGGCTTTAGATCGCGATGCACGATCATCCGGCGGTGCGCATACTGCACCGCCGAGCACACGCTCTGGAAAATCTCGATGCGTTTGGCCGCCGCCAGGGCCCGCGATTCCGAATAGAACAGCAGCGGCTCGCCCTCCACGTACTCCATGATGAAGTACGGGTAGCCGCCTTCAGTGGTGCCGCCGTCGATCAGCCGCGCAATATTCGGATGCTCCAGCCGCGCCAGGATCTGCCGCTCGTTGCGGAAGCGGTTGACCGCGAACCCGCTCTCCATATCGCGCCGGATCAGCTTGATCGCCACCCGTTTGCGGAATTCGTTATCCACGCGTACGCCAAGGTACACCGCCCCCATGCCGCCGCGTCCCAATTCCCGCACCAGTTCGTAGGCCCCCACCCGCGTGCCCACCAGGTCCGCCTGCGGCTTGGGCTTGATGTCCACCGCCGGATCTTCCAGAAAGTCCCCGGCGTCTTCATGGCTTTCGAGCAGCGAGAGCACCTCCTGCCGCAGCTCCTCGTCGCCCGCGCTGCGCTCCGCCACGAACGCGGCCCGGTGCCGAGGCACCACCTCCAGCGCGGCGTCCATCAGCTCTTTTACTTGATTCCAGCGGTCGGGAGTCACCGTTCCGGCTCCAGTTACGCCAGCAGCCGCTCCAGGTTGCCGCCCAAAATGGCCCGCGCGTCGTCCTCACTGACGCCCAGTTCGCCCAGCACGCGCGCCTGTGTGTCGAACACCTCGCGGTTCCAGCCCCGCGGGAAGAACGAAGAATCCGTGCCGAACAAGAGCCGCCCCGCGCCCGCCACCGCCAGCGCCCGCCGGAACACGGTCGCCAGGTCCAGCCCTTCATACCGCATCCAGGAGTTGCTGCTGGAAGTGTCCAGCCACACGTTCGGGCACAGGTCAGCCAGCATCAGCGCTTCCCGGAAACAGCCCGCGCCGAAGTGCGGAACCACGAACCGCACCTGCGGATAGGCCATGGCGATGGCGTGCAGGTCGAGCGGGTTCGAGTACCGCATATCGAACGGCGAGGGAAGCCCGAGCTTTTGGCGCACTCCCACCGTCAGCACCCCGCAGTGCACGAAAACCGCGCAGCCGCGCGCCGCCGCTTCCGCGATCAGCGGCCGCACCCGCGCATCGTGCATCGCGTAGCGGTGCATCGCCGGGAACAGGCACACCGCGTCGAGCCCTTCGGCCAACTCGCCGGATGCTTCGAGCGGGTTCACCATGGCATACGCAAAGAAGCGCCCGGGACACGCCGCCGCCGCCGTCACCGAGCCATGGTCCCCCGGAATGCTGGCAATCAGCGCCGCGCGCGCCACTCCGTGCCGGTCGAGCTCCCGCGCCCATTCGCGCCCCAGCTCACCCGGTTCGTCCCCCGGCAGGCGCCACCCCAGCTTCGCCCCCACCGCCTCCACGCTCCCGCCGGTCTGGCTCGCCAGCGCCTGGAAGAACCGGTGCGAGAAGAAATGACAGTGTGCGTCGGCTACCGCGATCTCACCCCACCGAGTTTGCATCCGGCTTGTTCCAGTGGGTGATGCCGGCCGCCAGCGCCAGTTGCGTCAGCCCGGCGACGTTGTTGACCCCCAGCTTCTTCATCATCGTCTTGCGGTAGCTCCGCACCGTTTGCAGCCCCAGGTCGAGCAGCACCGCGATATCTTTGCTGGTCTTCCCCTCGGCCACCAGCCGCAGCACCTGCAATTCCCGTGGCGACAGCGATTCGAGCGGGCTGCGGTCGTGCGTCTCCAGATCGCCCCGCTGAATGCGCATCAGCAGCCGGTCCGAAACCTGCGAGCTCAGATACGACCCGCCCCGCGCCACCGTCCGCAACGCGTCCAGCAGTTCGTTCGACGAGGCCTTCTTCAGCACGAACGCCCGCGCGCCGCTGCGTATGGCGCTCACCACCGAATTCTCATCGTCGTACATGGAAAGGATGATCACCTTCACGCCCGGACAGTGCCGCAGCAGCTCCGTCGTGGCCTCGATTCCGTTCATCCCCGGCAGGCCGATATCCATCAGCACGATATCGGGTAAGGCCTTCTTGCAAAGCTGAACGGCATCGCTGCCGTTCTCGGCCTCGCCCACCACGCGGAACTCGCTTCCGCGCTCCAGAATCGTCTTTACTCCGTCCCGTACCAGCTTGTGATCATCGACAAGAACAATGTCGAATGGCATAGTTGTTGTTCAAGCGGCCCCCGCTTCGGCGGCACGTACGATCGTTCCCTTTCCGTAATGACTCGCAACCGAAAGATCCAAACCCGCTTCCGCCGCGTAGTGCTCCATACTCAATAAACCCAGTCCGCGGCACCCTGCCCCCACATCCGCCGGGTCGAATCCCCTCCCATTGTCCCTCACTTCGAGAGCGGTACCAGTACGTGAGGACTTTACCGCGATTTCGATGGCCGAGCAACTGGCGTGCTGCACGGCGTTCTCGGCGGCCTCCTTGGCGATGTGATACAGCGCCGACGCCACCCCCTTGTCGATCTTCAACGACGGGTCCACATTCAGCCGCAGCGCCCCCGCAAAGCGCTCGCGGATGCGCGCCACCAGCAGGTCCAGCGCCGTCCTCAACCCCGCCCGTTCCACGGTTGCCGGATTGAGCTCGTAGCTGTACCCCCGCACCTTTTCCATCATCTCTTCAAGCAGCTTCTGCACCTCCACGATGCGCGCGCACTGCTCCGGCGACGCCGCCTCCAGGTCCATCCGGATCAGGTCCAGTTGCAGGCCGAACGCCGTCAGGTTCTGCCCCACCGAATCGTGCAGGAACCTGGACACCATGGTGCGCTCGAACTGCTGCGTCTTGAGCGCGCCCAGTACGGTATACCGCAGCGACTGTTCGGCTTCCGCCCAGAGCCCCGCTTCGGTGGCCGTTCCGCCGGCATACCGGGCGTCATTTCCGTCGCGCACCGGGAACATCGAAACGTTCCACACCGTCTCGCCCGGCCGCTCGCGCAGCGTCAGCGCGGCCCCGTCCAGCACCCGTGCGAAGCGGCCATCCCACAACGCCGCCGCCTCCGGAGCCAGTACTTCGGCCGGCGCCCGGCCCACCAGTTCCTCCGCCACCTTGCCGAAAATCGGACGCGGATTCCCGTACAGCCGCACAAACACCAGCCGGCTGTCGACGATCCAGTGACAACCCGGACTCTGCTTCAGCAATTCCGCCGGGAGTGAGTCGCCCGCCGGGTTCGATCGTGGTGGAGATGACAACGATCTATTATCGCTTTCGTCCGACGACTTTGCGGACCGCCGCGGCCACATCGCGGGCCACCAGCCCGTACTTGTCCATCAGTTCGTCGGTTTGCCCCGACTCCGCGTAGCGGTCGTGGATGCCCACAAACTCCATCGGGCACGGCTGGGTTTCGCCCACCACCTGCGCCACCCGCACCCCCAACCCGGTGTCCACCAGGTGTTCTTCGGCTACCACAATGGCGCCCGTCTCCACCGCCGCCTGCCCGATCGCCTCCCGGTCGATCGGCTTGGCCGTGTGCAGGTCCACCACCCGGGTCGCGATCCCTTCCCCTTCGAGCGTGTCCGCCGCCAACAGTGACTGCGCAACCAGCAGTCCGCTCGCGAAAATCGTCACGTCTTTTCCGTCGGTGAGCTGGATCGCTTTGCCGATCTCGAACTTCTGGTCGCCGTTGTAGATGATCGGCGATTTCGGCCTGCCCGTGCGGATGAACACCGGGCCCACGTACGCCGCGGCGGCGCGTACCAGCGCCTTCGTCGAGGCTTCGTCGGCCGGTGCGATCACCACGAACCCGGCCAGCGAACAGGCCAGCCCGATCTCTTCGATGCTCATCTGCGACGGCCCGTCCTCGCCGATCGAGATGCCGCTGTGCGTGCCCACCACTTTCAGGTTCACGTGCGGATACGCCGCGCACGCGCGAAGCTGCTCGAAGCCCTTGTTCATCACGAACGCCGAGAAACTGGAGACGAACGGGATCTTACCGGCGTATGCCAGCCCCGCTCCAATCCCCACCATGTCCGCTTCGGCAATGCCGCAGGAGATGAACCGCTCCGGAAACTCCTTGGCGAAATAGGTGGTCATCGTGGATTTGGAGAGATCCGCGTCGCACACCACGATGTCCTTGTTTTCGCGGCCCAGTTCCACCAGTGCCCGGCCGAATGCCTCGCGCGTGGCCGGTCCCGGTTTGATTTCGAATTTCGTCCGTGTGGGCATGATTATTGCAGCTCCTGTAACGCCAGTTTCACTTCCTCGGCGGTGGGCGCCACTCCGTGGAATTTGGGATTGTTCTCCATGAACGACACGCCCTTGCCCTTGATCGTATGCGCCACCAGGCAGGTGGGCTTACCCTTGGTGGCTTCCGCCTCCTCCAGGGCCTTGTGGACCTCCGTGAGGTCGTTTCCGTTGAGCTCGATGGTGTGCCATCCGAACGCCCGCCATTTATCGGCCAGGGGCGCCACTTCCATGATGTCCTTCACAAACCCGTCGAGCTGGATGCCGTTGTAATCCACGATCGCCACCACGTTGTCGATCTTGTGGAAGGCGCCGGCCATCGCCGCTTCCCAGATCTGCCCTTCCTGAATCTCGCCATCCCCGAGCAGCACGTACGTCCGGTACGGCCGCCCGTCCAGGCGCGCCGCAATCCCCATCCCGAGCGCCAGGGAAAGCCCCTCGCCCAGCGAACCCGTGGAAGCCTCGAGCGACGGGATGTACCGCACGTCCGGATGCCCCTGGTAGATCGAGCCCAGCTTGCGCAGCGTGTTCAACTGGTCGATCGGCGTGTATCCCGCCTCCGCCATCGCCGCGTAAAGCACCGGCGCCGCGTGCCCCTTGGACAGAATGAACCGGTCCCGATCCGGCCACTTGGGGTTCTTCGGGTCGATCCGCATGCGGTTAAAGAACAGTTCCACGAGCACCTCGACGGCCGAGAGCGACCCGCCGGGATGGCCCGATTTCGCGGCGCCCGTCATCTGGATAATCTCGCGGCGGATGCGCTTGGCAATCTCTTGAAGTTCTTGTAAGGATTTGGCCATGAGGAATCCTTTATCTTATCGCAGTGGACCCGACCGCCTGGCGCGTCAATGTGTCTCCAGCACCAGCACGGTGGGGCCCGGTCCCGGCTGCTTTTCGCTCAGCGCCACGCTGACTCGGTCGCCCGCCTGCGTTACCTTCAGCGCCCGCCGCCGCGTGTCCGCCAGCAGGTACGCTTTGCTCACCTTGCCATTCACCTGGTTCAGCTCGAACGTCCCCGCCGGCCACTCGAACAGATGGATGAACAGCTTGCCCGGTTTGGTCGTCGAGCGCCACGCCGTCGCCGGCACGAACAGCGGGTTCCCGCGCTTGTCCTGGCGGCTGTTGTCCACCGCCCCCAACTCCTTGCCGAACGGCGTCGGCCTGGCGCCGTAGATGGCTTCTCCGTTCACCTTCAGCCACCGCCCCACCGCGCGCAGGTTGTCCTGGCTCGGCTGCGGAATCACACCTTCGGAAGTCGGTCCCACATTCAACAGGTAATTGCCGCCCTTGCTGACAATGTCCACCAGCTTGAACAGCAGGTCGTCGGGTGTCTTCCAGTCGTTGTCGTCCTTCTTGTAGCCCCACGTGTGGTTCAACGTCGCCGGTACTTCCCAGTCGCCCTCCACCACGCTGTTGGGAATGGCATTGTCGCCCATCGACCGGTAATCGCCGGCCGACCCCAGCCGCCCGTCGATCAGGGTGGCCGGCTGAAGCTGGTGCACGATGTCGATGAACCGCTGCGCCCGCTCGCCTACATTCATCATGCGCGGCGTATCGAACCAGATCAGGCACACTGGGCCGTAGTTGCTCAGCAGTTCCTTCACCTGCGGCTCGGCCTTTCCGCGCAGGTACTGGTCGAAATCCTTGCGGTCGTCCGGTCCGAAATCCCAGGTGTTTCCGGCCCCGTTCGGCTCGTGCCAGTCCTGCGCCTGCGAATAGTAGAAGCCGAACCGGATGTGGTGCCGCGCGCACGCCGCCGCCAGTTCGCGCAGCGGATCGCGGTGAAACGGGGTCGCGTCCCAGATGTTGTACTTGCTCACCGCCGAATGGTACATGGCGAACCCGTCGTGATGCTTGCTGGTGATCACGATGTACTTCATCCCGGCATCTTCGGCCATCCGCACCCATTCCTCGGCATTGAACTTCACCGGATTGAAGTGTCCGGCGAGCTGCTCGTACTCCTTCACCGGGATCTTGGCGCGGTTCATGATCCACTCGCCGATCCCCGCGATCGGCTGTCCCTTCCACTCACCGGCCGGAATCGCGTACAGCCCCCAGTGAATGAAAAGGCCGAACTTTGCCTCCCGGAACCACTGCATCTTCGCATCCTGGGAAGCCGGTGCCGGGAGCGGTTTCGGCAATTCCTGCGCCGCCGCCCCCAAGCCCAGTGCCAGCAAAGCCAGCCAACCGTTACCGCAAACGTGGGACACAAGCATCTCCTTGGAGTTTTGTCCGAACCCTCCCATTGTGCCCCCATCTTGTGCCGTTGTGTCGCGCCGCCGTCCCCCCCCGCCCTCCGGGGATCCCCCCGGGGGGCCCCACCCAAAAAAATTCTAAAATATTTTTGTAAAATACTAGACAAGAAGCTCTTAAACTGCTACTATCAATTCAACACAGACAGCATCCCAGGCGGTGAGTCCCCTCCCACCGCCACTCTCTGAGTGCAGGCCCCGAGTTACCCAGCTCGGGGCCATAACTTTTTAGGCCCATCCCTCCAGCGTCTCGACATCGTCATGAATCCGCACGCCACCTCCGCCGGAAATGCGCGGCGAGTTACACTGGTAGGCCCAGCATCGTGAATTCCCGCCGCGTTCTCATCGTGGGCGGCGGCATCGTCGGATTGGCCACCGCCTGGCGCCTGGGGGAGCGCTTCCCCGGCTGCCGCATCACCCTTCTCGAAAAGGAGCCCGCCGTGGGCCGCCACCAGACCGGCCACAACAGCGGCGTCCTGCACTGCGGCCTCTACTACAAGCCCGGGTCCGCCAAGGCCCGCCTGGCCGTCACCGGCATCCAACAGATGGTGCAGTTCTGCCAGGAGAACGGCGTCCCCCACGAGATCTGCGGCAAACTCGTCGTCGCCGCCGATGAAACCGAAGTCCCCCGCCTCCGCGATCTCCAGGAACGCGGCGCCGCCAACGGCCTCCAGGGCCTCCGCTGGCTCTCCCGCGACCAGATGCGCGAAATCGAGCCGCACGCCGGCGGCGTGGCCGCCCTTCGTGTCCCGCAGGAAGGCATCGTCGACTATCCTCGGGTCTGCGCCGCCCTCGTCGCCAAACTCCACTGCCACGGCACCCGCGTCGTCACCGGCGCCCGCGTCACCCGCCTGCGCCCCGCCTGGATCGCCGAAACCCCCGCCGGCGAATTCCAGGGCGATTTCCTGATCACCTGCGCCGGCCTCCACTCCGACCGCGTGGCCGCCCTCTCCGGCGAACGCCGCGACCTCCGCATCCTCCCCTTCCGCGGCGAATACTATAAGATACGCCCCGGCCGCCAGGACCTCGTCCGCCACCTCATCTACCCCGTGCCCGACCCGCGCTTTCCCTTCCTGGGCGTCCATTTTACCCGCCTCATTCACGGCGGCATCGAAGCCGGACCGAACGCCGTCCTGGCCTTCGCCCGCGAAGGCTACCGCGCCACCGATTGCAACCCTCGCGATCTCTTCGACGCCCTTACCTACCGCGGCTTCTGGCGCTTTCTGAAACGCTACCCCGGCATGGCCTGGTTCGAGCTGCGCCGCTCCTTCAGCCGCGAGCTCTTCTGCCGCTCCCTCCAGCGCCTGGTGCCCGAAATCCGCCCCGACGACCTCTCCACCGGCGGCTCCGGCGTCCGCGCCCAGGCCATTTCCCCGCAGGGCGACCTCGTCCAGGACTTCCGCTTCATCTCCCGCCCCAACGCCCTCCACGTCCTCAACGCGCCCAGTCCCGCCGCCACCGCGTCCCTCGCCATCGGCGCCGAAATCGCCGCCATGGCCGAGTCCGTTGCCGCCTGATGGCCACGGTATAATTCCTTCAAATGTCTGAAATCCGGCGCTCTGTCTGTGCCCTCGATTGTCCCGATTGCTGCGCCCTCCAGGTCACCGTGGAAAACGGGCGCGGTACCCGCCTGCGCGGCGACCCCGCGCATCCCGTCACCCGCGGCTTTCTCTGCGGCAAAGTGGCGCAATACCTCGAGCGCGAATACTCGCCCGCCCGCCTGCTCTATCCCCAGCGCCGCATCGGCGCCAAGGGCGAAGGCTGCTTCGAACGTGTCTCCTGGGATGCCGCCCTCGATACCATCGCCGACCGCCTGCAGTCCGTTGCCCGCGAATTCGGCCCCGAAGCCGTGCTGCCCTACAGCTACGCCGGCACCATGGGCCTGCTCAACGGCTCCGGCATGGACCGCCGGTTCTTTCATCGCCTCGGCGCCTCCCGCCTCGACCGCACCATCTGCTCCACCGCCGGCATGGCCGGGATGACCCAGGCACTCGGCATCCGCTACTCCACCGAACCCGAGCAGTTCCGCCATTCCCGCCTGATCCTCGCCTGGGGCGCCAACATCCTCGGCACCAACGTCCACCTCTGGCCCTTCGTCATGGAGGCCCGCCGCCAGGGCGCCAAACTCTACACCATCGATCCCCACCGCAACCGCACCTGCGCCGCGTCCGACCGCCACTACTTCATCCATCCCGGCAGCGACGCCGCCCTCGCCCTGGCCATGATGCACGTCATCGTCTTCGACGACCTCTACGACGCCGCCTACGTCGAGCGCTACACCGACGGCTTCGCGGCTCTCCGCGACCGCGTCCGTCCCTGGACTCCCCAGCGCGCCGCCGCGCTCACCGGCATCTCCGCCGAAGACATCGCCTCTCTCGCCCGCGAGTACGCCACCACCCGCCCCGCCGCCATCCGCCTCAACTACGGCCTTCAGCGCAGCGAGCGTGGCGCCATGGCCGTCCGCACCATCGCCCTCCTTCCCGCGCTCACCGGCTCCTGGCAGGACATCGGCGGCGGCGTGCAACTCTCCACCTCCCAGGCGTTTTACCTCAACCGCGCGGACCTCGAACGCGCCGATCTCCAGCAGCGTTCGCTCGGCCGCGAGGCCCGCCTGGTCAACATGACCCAACTCGCCCAGGCCCTCACCACGCTCGACCGCCCGCCCGTCAAAGCCCTGGTCGTTTACAATTCCAACCCCGCCGCCATCGCCCCCAACCAGAATGGCGTCCTTTCCGGACTGCGGCGCGAAGACCTCTTCACCGTCGTCCTGGAGCAGTTCCAGAACGATACCGCCGACTATGCCGACATTCTTCTGCCCGCCACCACCTTCCTCGAACACACCGATCTCTACCTCGCCTACGGGCACTACTATCTGCAATTGGCGCGCCCGGCGCTACCCGTCCCCGGGGAAGCGCGCTCCAATGTCGAAGTGTTCCGCCTGCTGGCCGCGCGCATGGGTTTCGACGATCCCTGCTTCGGCGATTCCGAAGACGAGATGATCCGCACGCTGCTCGATTCCGCTCACCCGTTTCTCGAAGGCATCACCCTGGAGCAGCTCGACTCCGAACGTTCCATCCGCCTGCGCATCCCCGAACCCTTTCAGCCGTTCGCCCGCGGGGGCTTCGGCTCGCCCGACGGCAAGTGCCATTTCCACGCCGAAACGCTGGACTACACCCCGCCTGTGGAATCGCGCCACGGCGATGCCGACCTGCGCCGCACCTATCCGCTCGAGCTGATTTCGCCCAAGAACGACAACAGCATGAATTCCACCTTCGGCCATCGCGACGCGGTGGACCTCGAAACCGCCACGCTGCACCTCCATCCGCACGACGCCGCCAGCCGCGGTATCCGCACCGCCGACCCGGTGCGCGCGTTCAACGGCCGCGGCTCCTCCCTCCTGATCGCCCGCGTGGACGACTCGGTCCGCCCCGGCGTCGTCTGTGCCCCGGCCGTGCGGTGGGGCAAGCGGGCACCCGGAAAGCGCAACGTCAACGCGCTCACTTCCGAGCGGCTCACCGATGCGGGCGGCGGTCCGGCATTTTACAGCTGTCTGGTAGAGGTGGAACGAATCGGAGATTGATGCGCAAAACCTGGATCCTGCTCTTCGTGCTGGCACTGGCCGGGTGCCGTCACAAGCGGGCCGCCGAAGAAAACGGCCTGGCCTCCACCATTCACATGGGAAATCCGCGAGCCGAACGCCAGCTCGTCAGCGGATTCTACGGGATCGAAAATGCCGCCTGGCGATGGACCGCGCGCACTTTCGCCGTGGCCCTGCGCCCGCCCGCGGGCGCCAAAGCCCACGGCGGTGTGCTCCAGATGCGCCTCACCGTACCGCCGCCGGTCACCGAAAAACTCGGCCCCGTCACACTCTCGGCCTCCGTAGCCGGCACTCCCCTCGCTCCCGAAACCTGGTCCGCGCCCGGAGACTACACCTATCGCCGCGACCTCTCCGCCGCGCTGCTCCAGTCCGATTCCGTGCGCATCGACTTTCAGCTCGACAAGGCCATAGCCCCCACCGCCGTTGACCAGCGCGAACTGGGCATCATCATCCTGACCATCGCCCTATCGCCCAAGTGACCCCAAGCGCCTGGCCCGATAGAGCCCGTACTCGCTCCACCAATACTGGTCCTATACCCGGCAGTACCCCATTGGTACTCCTGACACCGATAATTATTCCCTCCTCCGCCCACTACTTCGACGGAGTTTATGCACATCGCCATCTCATTCCCGCCCGGTTTCACCGTCGAGGGCATTGTTTTACACGCTGCCGGCCGCACGCTTCGCGTCGCCGTCCGGAATTGGGACGATATCGCCGTATTCCGCGTCCGCAACGGCCGCTGGACCGCCGAAAACGGCGATGCCGTCCACCTTGCTCCTCGCCACCCCCTGGTACCGGGCGCTCCTTCCATCTCGGCCCCTTACACCGACTCCACCGGCCTTGCCGGTGTGAGTTGGCATGCCCTGCCCGCCACGGCGCCGGCCGTGTGCAACTGAGCCCGTCCTACCTCGCGGGCATGGCGGACTGTGCGTCGTCCGTTCCGATCAAGTCCACGTCGCACCCCGCCGGCCCCACTGTGCCGGCCCACCGCCGACTCGCCCCGCCCCCCATGTGATACAGTTGCCCCGAACAGGAGGGGCTTATGGACAGTTACGCGCGCGGCCCAAGGGGCGCCATCGCGCGCCAGACCATCGGCGATGCTTTTCTGGAGACCGCGGCACGCTTCCCCGACCGCCTCGCCGTCTCCAGCCGCCATCAGAACCTGCGCCTGACCTGGGCCGAGTATGCCGCCGCCGCCCATTCCGTCGCCGCCGGCCTTCGCGCCCTCGGTCTGGCGTCCGGCGACCGTGTCGGCGTCTGGGCCACCAACTGCGCCGAATGGGCCATGCTCCAGTTCGGCTGCGCCCTCGCCGGTATGGTGCTCGTGAATGTCAATCCCGCCTACCGCTCCCACGAGTTGTCTTTCGTCCTCCGCAAGTCCGGCATGCGCGCCCTCTTCCTCCGCGAGCAGGACCGGCGCTCCGACTACCGGGCCATTCTCGAAGAATCGCGCGCCGGCCTGCCCGTGGCGCTCCAACACGTCGTCTACCTCGATTCGCCCCAGTGGACCGCCTTCCTCCGCCCGCCCGATGGCGTCGTCGCTCACCCCGATCCCGAAGCCCCTGCCAACATCCAGTACACCTCGGGTACCACCGGTATGCCCAAAGGCGTCCTGTTGACCCACCTCAATCTGGTCAACAACGGCCGTTTCATCGCCGCCTACCTGCAACTCACCGCCGAGGACCGCATCGCCATTCCAGTGCCGCTCTTTCACTGCTTCGGCTCGGTCATCGGCACCATGACCGCCGCCGTCTCCGGCGCGGCGTCCCTTTTTCCCGCCGCCACGTTCGATGCTCTCGCCACCCTCCAGGCCGTCGACGACGAGCGCGCCACCGCCATCTACGGCGTCCCCGCCATGTTCATCGCCGAATTGCAGCATGAAGCCTTTTCACGCTTCCGTTTTCCCGCTCTGCGCACCGGCGTCATGGCCGGCTCGCCGTGTCCCATCGAAATCATGAAGCGCGTGGTCAGCGAGATGCACTGTGCCCAGATGCTGGTAGGCTACGGGCAGACCGAAAGCACCCCCATCATCACCATGTCGCGCGTCGATGACGATCTCGAGACGCGCTGCACCACGGTCGGCTGCCCGCTCCCCGAAACCGAAGTGCGCATCGCCGGCCCCGCCGGCGAGACCCTCCCCGTCGGCGAACAGGGCGAGTTGCTCGCGCGCGGTTACATGGTCATGAAAGGTTACGACGGCGAACCCGAAGCCACCGCCGGCGCCATCGATGCCGACGGTTGGCTGCACACCGGCGACCTTGCCGTGATGCGCCCCGATGGCTATTTCAAAATCACCGGGCGCGCCCGCGATATGATCATTCGCGGCGGCGAAAACATCTACCCCCGCGAGATCGAAGAGTTCCTGCACACCCATCCCAAAATCTCCGACGTCCAGGTGATCGGCATTCCCGACGAGCGCCTGGGCGAGACCGTCGTCGCCTGGATCCGCCTCAAGCCCGGACTGAGCGCCGAAGAAGAAGAGATCCGCGCCTACTGCCGGGAAAAACTGGCGTATTTCAAGGTGCCGCAACACATCCGTTTTGTCGACGCCTATCCGATGACGCTCAGCGGGAAGGTGCAGAAGTTCCGCATGCGGCAGGCCGAAATCGAAAACCGTGGTCTCCGGCAGGTCGCTGGCCGCCCCACGGCCTGAGACCTCTTTGCGTTGCCGGGTAGATCTCGCATGCCCTTTGACGCCCGACCCTGCAAGATATCGTGGCGGTCACTCAGGCATAGATTATTGTGAAATAGTTCAGTCCGGCAGAGGACTGGGCAGCACCCACCCCCGCCAGGTATACACGCCTTCGATGGGACTTTGATTCGTACCCGGAAGCTTCTCCTGCACCCAGCCCTGCACTACATCTTGTGCAGTCTGCTGCCCGGCGGCCACCTGCTCGGCGGCACCCTGCGGATGACCGCCTGGTGGAGATGAAGCGATCAATGCAAAGCGCGACAAAAATCCATCATGTCCGAGGGGAACGCGGCCGGAAGCCATGTCAACGCTATGGGATTGGGCCTGCGTCGCGCAGGGTTGATCGAAGGCCAAAGCCTGCAGTTGCTTGCCGAGCCAGTATTGATTCACGGCCTGCAGAATATCGAGTTCCAACTGCTGGGTCTGCGGAGAAATGATTGAGGACGAGAGCAACTGGATGGGGGTTATGGGGGTTTCAGGCCTTACGGAAATACCTGACCATGAACGATTAAGGAAACGTGAAATTAGCCGTCGATTTTCAGATCTGGTACTCCTATACCCACCTTGGAAGTCGAAACAGCATCGATTCGTTTTTCGATCGCAAGAATTACTTGTGGCGTCTCGGCCATGACCGATATTGAGGTTGCCCTGAATGTGCCCTTTGATCTCCGATTCAACACCGCCCAGGGCAATCAGAATTGAGAGCGTGATGAGTTCCCTCAATCTCAGCCCGATGGCGGAGCGCGTGTAGTAGTCGCCGAAGCAGTTGGCTGAGAGAAACCGTTGAATGTGCAGCTGGTCCTTGGGCGACCGTTCATACATCTGGTCGATGGCCCGCCGAATATGGACTTCTGCGCGGCCAGGCCCGCGTCGTAACGTGTATTCGGATCCGTGGTGGACTGGCCCTCCAGAGGCAAAGGGATCCCCCGGCTGGCCAGTTCGTCGTTTATGGCGTGGACGAAATCGAATGCTCTGGCCATGCCGACGTAGGGCACCGACTGATAGACGATTTCCTTCGCCTCAATCGGCGTCACCCCGACGTTCAGTGCAGCCCCGAGCATGATCCGAAACTCGGCAACGGCGTTGCTGCCGATCGTCGCCGCCAGAATCAGCATGACTCTGGTCTTCGTGTCGAGCTTGCTCTGCGCGATCACTTCATCAAACGCGAGGTTGTCGAAGATCTCGATCAGTTCGGGATCGATGACCTTCAGTGCGGATTGGTGATTCGCGAAGAGCTCTTCATGATTCCTCTGCGCTGCTTCCGTTATCGCGCGATCGGCCGGCTCATACGCTACCTGTTAATCCAACGCTGTGCGGCCTCGGAATACCGATGGCCTTGCACCTTGATGTGAGAGGCAGCCTCGTTGATCTCGCGCAGGTCTGCCTCGGTGAGTTCGATGGCCGCGGCGGCGATATTCTCCTCGACCCGTTCCAGTTTCGTTGTTCCGGGAATCGGCACGATCCAGGGCTTCTGGGCAAGCAGCCAGGCGAGAGCGATTTGCGCGGGCGTCGCGTGCTTCCGTTGAGCAACGGCGGTCAGCAGGTCGACCAGTTCCCGGTTTGCCTTGCGCGCCTCCGGCGCGAAGCGGGGCACGGTGTTGCGGAAATCGTTTTTGTCGAAATCGGTACTTTCGTCGATCTTGCCGGTGAGGTAACCCTTTCCCAGAGGGCTATATGGAACAAGACCGATTCCGAGTTCCTCGAGCGTCGGAATGATCTCCGCTTCGGGCTCTCTCCACCACAACGAGTACTCGCTCTGGAGCGCGGCAACGGGCTGGACCGCATGGGCGCGCCGGATGACCGGTACGCCTGCTTCGGAAAGCCCGAAGTGCTTCACCTTGCCCTGTTGAATCAACTCCCTTACTGCTCCCGCGACATCCTCGATCGGTACCTCGGGATCGACCCGGTGCTGGTAGAGCAGATCGATGACGCCGGTCTTCAGCCGCTTGAGCGAGCCTTCGACGACCTTCCCGATGTGCTCCGGCCGGCTCTTCAGCCCCAGGTTGTTTCCGGTCACCGGATCAATGTTGAACCCGAACTTGGTCGCGATCACAACCTGTTCCCGGAAAGGAGCCACGGCCTCACCCACGAGTTCTTCATTGGTGAACGGGCCGTAGACCTCAGCGGTGTCAAAAAACGTGACGCCGCGTTCGAAGGCGCCGCGGATTACGGAGATCATCTCCTGTTTGTCTTTCGCCGGACCGTAGCCGAAACTCATTCCCATGCAACCGAGGCCGATGGCGGATACTTCCAGCTTGCTCGTTCCAAGTTTTCGCTTTTGCACTCTTTACTCCTCGTGCCGGCCGTTGAACGCCAGCTCTCCTCATTTACCGTGGACGCCCAAACTGTGGCGGCTTTCCAGGCCGGGTGTGAGGGCCAGTTTCACGACACGGTCGGCCAATGTTCGGCGACGTTTCGCGGAGTTTGCCGTTTTTTTCGAACCGTTCCACATCTCCATGCTAGGGAAAATCGATCCACAAGCGGTATCCCGATCCTTCCGATTTATTGCCTATTCCTCTTGAACGCTGGCCCGATGTTCGCAGCAGCGCTATGCTGATGTGGAAGAGGGTTCCAGATCGTGAATACGCACGCAGCAGGCGCCCCGGCGACCGATCAAGCCGCCGGATTGCGGCCGAATTGGCTGCCAGGATTGGTGCGTTTGTTGGCTCGGCAGAGAACCGGGCAACGGAGATTCCCGGCCTCACGTTACATCGTCGAACTACCACTACAGCTCCGTGTTCAATGATTTTACCAGCCGAGCGTGACTGTGATCGCGCAAGGCCCAAAACGAGTAGACCTCGGCCCTAGGAGTTTTGTCTATGGCCCCTCACAGTTTCTTCTGGGTACGCAACCGACGGTCCGTACATACCGGCCAGAACCGCCCCGTCCCGAAGGCGATGAAATCGATTCGGCCGCCCATGCCCGGCCACAGGAACTGACAGCGGTGGTGGGCATTGAGTAAGCTGAACCGGGTCGTTCAGCGCGCGATCCGATCAGTTCATTGCCCGATAACATATGGGGCATCCGGCACTTTGGCGAACGTACTTTCAGCCTGTTAGAAGAGACTGGCAGATTGGCGCGCAACCTGCCTTTCGTCTTAGCGGCCGGGATTTGATGGCGTCCGCCTCAGGTCCGGCGGCCACGCAGCCCAGGAGGTTACTTTGCCAGAGCTTACGGTCACGCTTGTCGATCACACTCAGGGTACTTCGGATAATTTGAAGGCCCTGATCATGCATCACCTGGAAGATTTTCTTCTGGACCTGTTGTTTGTTGACTCTGAAGTGAGTGCCGTCAATATGAGATGGATGAACCCTACACCCCCGCCCGATCAGGACTTGGTTCTCCACTTTGTTGAGAACGTCGCAAGTTCGTATGTCAGCCAGATGATGCCGGGTAAGGCGCACCGGGCAGACGGCGGTGGCTTCACGCGGACCCAGTCTGGTGTCACCGGTTCGGAGTTCTACAAAGTTCCTCTTGTGGACGGGAATCCCACTCGATTTACGGCGATAGGTTACGCCAAGGTCGCGGCTCACGAGGCGATCCACAACATCACTGGTATGACCAACATCCAATTGCACGGTCGAGGGGGTTTGGCTAATTCGCCACCTAAACTTCCTGTTGCCAATGACAACAGGTCAATTGTGCAGGCTGCCTTAGGCAACATCCCAACCCAACTGCTTTAGGCTTCCAGCAGGGCCATTCTACTACCGCGCCCTTCCTCAGACTTCCACGACTCCTGCGGCGATACCGGCGCGGGACGCCCAATGCGGCGGCCACATCCTCGCAGCAATGGCGAGAGGACCGGCACGATACTGAACCTGTTTTCAGTGCGGCCACCGCCATCTTACCCGCCTATGGCACGAGAAGGCGGCCGCCATGGCCCATCTGGCGCTCCATCCGGCGCGCGATTCGCGATACCAGGGGCATATACTAGAAACAGAACGTGTCATTGGACAGGATGACATGTTTGGCTCATGCGGGCGACTTTTGCACTCGATCCGCAGTGGGCCAACCCGTAGGAGACTATGCGGACCCTTGGCTTACCCGAAGTGCTGACAATCGTGGTGACCTTCTTGCTGTACTTGGCGGTTCCCACCATCATTTGCATGATTGTCGTTCGGTGGGTCGTTGCCAGGCAAATCAAATCGTTAATGATCGCGTCCAAGCGATGCCCCCATTGCAGTCAGCAGATCCCCGATATTGGCAGCTTTTGCCCGCTGTGCGGGAACAAGGTCTCGTAGGGCAGGGCGCGCCACCCTGGTTCCCTCAACTCCCAAGATAGCAGCGACCCGATCCGGCCAACGGCTGCAGGCTTCGCCGCGCGCGCTGATTGTTCTAGGTCCGCAAGCACGCTGACCGTGTTTGGCACACGCCTAAACCATCATCGAACGGATCGCAGACTGGGAGACGGCCACGAGTAACAGGAGTCGGGCCCCAGGCGGCCTCGAAGGCCGTGAGGGGCATGACGAACGCGACTGCGTGAGGAGAAGCAGAGAACCCAGCTACGGCCGCGGGGTTGGACGTGTCACGCGGCCGTGTAGACGGAATCGCACGCCGGAGGGTTCGGTTCTACCCACCAGAAGACTTCCCACGCACCATCGGCTTTTCTGGTGCACCAGGCGCGGTAGCCCGAAGTCCGCAGGGCCGCTTCACGCGTACGGGCTTCGTCCTCGCTCCCGAATTCACGTGAGAATTTCATATTGAGCCCTCCCCTCTTCGCTTCTAAATCCAAGGTCAGACAGTGCGCTATTCCCGTGATGCCGCGACAAGTCCTGCGCCCTAATGATGCACGGCGGTGGCCGAAGGGACTGAATAACGTGCGCGCTCGCTCTTTCGTCTTCCATTCGCCTAAAGCCTGGGCCACTTCGAACATCCGCGTTTTGTTTGTGGACACGCGGGATATCACGCATTCCGGATGGGTTACGCCCGCGCCCCTGTTCCATGCTGCCGCACCTGCGTGGCGAATTTCTTCTTGATGGGAACTCATCAACACCCGGTCGGGGCCAACGACGGGGATGTTGATGGCCGCTAATCTCGCTATTCACTGTCCACGGGGTTGCCAAAACAAAGTTGACAGCCTGGCTTCAGCCGCACCGCTCCCGGGCGGTGAACAGGCAGAGCTAAAAAGACATGCTTCACGTGGCGCACGGGCAAGATAGTAGCCTGCGTAGCGGAGTGCGGGTCACCCGCCCCTGGAGTGTTCCACCGCAAGTCCTGCCCTTGTTGCCACCCGCCACCGTAACGCGCGGTTCGCCCGATTCCATCAACACCGATCCGGTCGAATTCCATATCATCCTTCATCCGCGCGGCGGATGGCCTGCCTTCCGTGACCCGGACCTCCAGTCCGGCCTCCGGGAGGGCGTGGAGGTTCCAGCTTGACGAGACCACCATGCTGGGCGATGCTTATATCAGTAACTTAGGGTAGAGGCTAGAAGCATGAGCAAGCCGACCGATCTTGTTCAGGGCACCGTGGACCTGCTGATTTTGAAAATCGTGGCCCTGGAGCCGATGCACGGTTGGGCTGTGGCCCACCGCATCCGGCAGATGTCGAACAACGTTCTACAGCTTGGTGATAGCGCGCTGTACCCGGCGCTTCACAAGCTGGAACAGCAGGGATGGATCCAAGCTGAGTGGAAGGTGTCGGAAAACAATCGCCGCGCGAAATACTATTCCCTCACGGGAGCCGGGCGCAAGGCGTTGGCCAAGGAAGCGGCTCAGTGGGCGCGGCTCTCGTCCGCTATCTCCCTGATTGTGCGCACGGTGTGAGGAGGCGAGATGTCACGATGGTGTGACCAGTTTCGACTACGTTTCCGTTCTCTGTTTCGCAGCAGACGAGCGGAACAGGAACTCGATGAGGAACTGCAGTACCACCTGGAAAGGCAGATGGAAGAGGGCCGGCGCGAAGGACTTAGTCCGGAGGAAGCGCGCTACGCCGCATTACGTGCCCTGGGGCCGATCGCGCAGAGCAAGGAGGAATGCCGCGAAATGCGCCGCGTAAAGTGGATCGCAGACCTCGTTCAGGACCTCCGCTATGGCTGCCGCGCGCTACGCAAGAACCCAGCGTTCACGCTCGTCGCCGTTCTCGCCTTAGCTCTCGGCATCGGGGCCAACACCGCAATGTTCAGCGTTGCCTATGGCATGCTGTTCCGGCCCTTGCCTTATGGCGAAGCCGATCGCGTGGCCGTGGTCTTCATGAACTACGCCTCACGAGACTTTGTGTTTGGCACCATGTGCCTGCGCGATTACGGAATGTGGAAGGACAACAATCACGCGTTTGAAGAACCCTCACTTTTTACGGCTATGCGAATGGACATCGGCGGGACGGAGGGCGTCCCGGAGCAGGTGCAGGGAGCGTCAGTGACAGCCGGATTCTTCTCCACGCTCCAGGTGCGCCCGGTGTTGGGCCGGACTTTCCTCGCTGGCGAGGACAAGCCGGCCGCTCCCGCCGTGGCCGTGGTCAGCGAATCCATTTGGCGGAGACGTTTCAGAGCAAGTTCAGAGGTGCTGGGCCGGACAATCCTCGTGAATGGCGCACCGGCTAGCCTGGTCGGCGTCGTGCCGGAGGAGGTCCGGTTCCCGAGCCGGCAAACGGAGGTCTGGACCAACCTGCACCTCAATCCGCCGGCACGGTATGGCCCCTGGTTCTATCGCGGCGTGGCGCGCCTGAAGCCCGGCGTGAGCATGGAGCAAGCGCAGGCTGAGACGAACAACATCGGGTTGCGCATGGCGCAGCAGAACCCGGATTATAAGCGCGTCACCATGCCCGTGCTCCGCCTGCGTGACGCGCTGTTGGGAACCCCACTCAGGCCCGCAATCCTGGTCCTGTCCGGTGCGGTGGGATTCGTGCTCCTGATCGCCGTGGTCAACGTGGCCACTCTGATGCTGGCGCGTGCCACGGTTCGCAAGCGCGAGATGGCGCTACGGCTCAGCCTCGGCGCCGGTCGCGGCCGGTTGGTGCGGCAGTTGCTGGCTGAGAGCGTCCTTCTGGCCCAGATGGGCGGTGTGGCAGGGCTGGCGCTGGCCTGGGGCGGCATCCAACTGATCCGTGCCTGGAATCCCGGAGACCTCCCATTCATCGACTCAGTCCGGTTGGATTGGACGGCGCTTGGCTTCATGCTGGTGGTCTCTTTGCTCAGCGGCGTTCTCTTCGGGGTGGCGCCGGCGTTCGAAGGCGCGCGTGCGAACCTCTACTCGACGATCAAAGAAGGCGTGCGCACCGGCGGGGCTATTCCCGCTCGAGACGGCAGCCGGAAGGCCCTGGTGATCGGCGAGCTTGCGATTTCGTTGATGCTCCTGGCTGGCGCGGGACTGTTCGTCCGCAGCTTCGTCAATTTGCAGCATGTGAACGGCGGATTTCTCACCGCACCGCGCAAACTCCTGACGATGCTGATCTCTCCGGGCAGCAATCAGTACAACGACACTCCGGCCGGGCTTGCCTTTTACGAGGAAGTGCTCCGCCGCGCCCGCGGCGTTCCGGGCGTGGAACTGGCCGAGGTCACCAACTCGTTGCCGCCTGACCGGCAAGGCGACGCCGATACGTTCCAGATCGAGGGGCAGACTCTGGCACGCGGAGAGAGGAATCCCGTCGTTTCGTCCGTAACGGTGGGGCCGGACATTTTCCGGACGCTCGGCATCCCCCTCGTTGGGGGCCGCTCCTTCACCCGCTACGACACTCCCGCTTCGGCCCCGGTCGCGATTGTCAGCGAAGGTTTCGCACGCCGCTTCTTTCCCAATCAGCAAGCTGTCGGCAAGCGCATCGCGCAGAGCGGCCCGGAGCTTGGCAACAATTGGAGGGAGATCGTCGGTGTGGTCGGCAATGTCAAGTACCTCGGGCAGACAGTCGACACCGCCCCGGCTTACTATCTGCCGTTCGCCCAGGCCTACGGCTCGCGGATGTTCCTGGTCGTCCGCACGACGGGCGACGCCGCTCGCCTGGCCCCGTCGCTTCGCCGGCAAGTTCAATCCGTCGACCCGCGCATGACCTTGGCGCAGATCGGCACGATGGAGCAGGCGTTGAACTTGTCGCTTTCGCGGCCGCGCTTCAACACGATGCTGTTGGCGTTGTTCGCGGCAATCGCGCTGTTGCTGACTGCGGTGGGAATCTACGGGCTGGTGGGCTACTCGGTGGCGCAGCGTAGGCATGAAATCGGCGTGCGCGTGGCCTTGGGAGCGGCGCAAGCGGATGTGGTGTGCATGGTGATTCGCCAAGGCGTGTCACTCGCGGCTATCGGAATCGCGCTCGGCCTGGGCGGCGCATTCGCCCTTACCCGCTTGTTAAGAACGATGCTATTCGGCATCGGCGTCACGGATGCCCTTACGTTTGCGGTCACTACGCTGGGAATGGTCCTGGTCGTACTGTTGGCTACGTTCGTTCCCGCGCTGCGTGCGACGCGCGTCTCACCTGTGGTGACGCTTCGGTGTGAATAGTGCAGGAAGGCTGATGCCCGGCCGGCTTCTGAAAACGTGGCGCTTCGGCAGCCAAAGAAGGGAGACATCATGGCGGCGCTGGTTTCCACCCCGTCCCACACAGGCTGGCGCCTCCCCGCTAAAGGATAATCGCGCCTGTATATCGTGACAAGCAACATATCCAGGTGGTTCCAGCCGCCGATCTGGTAGACTTACTCGCGGAAGGAGAAGCCACGGGATGAGCCCAGCGATCCGACAGGACGTACAAACCACGAACCGGATCTTCGAGGAGGAAGTGGTCGGCAAACGCAATATCGATGCGCTGGACCGGGTGTACACGGCGAACGCGCGAGTGCTGCCGCCGGGCGGCGAAATGGTGACCGGGCGGGAGAATATCAAGACCTTCTGGCGGAACACGCTGGAAGCGCTGGAGGTGGCGTCGGTTCAGCTCGAGACGGTGGATTTCGAAGCCAGCGGCGAGACGGGGTATGAAATCGGGCGGGCGACGCTGGGGTTCCGAAACGGGCAGTCGGCCGCGGGGAAATACGTGGTGGTATGGAAGGTGGAGGACGGCCGGTGGAAATATCACACGGACATCTGGAACCTCTCAGCGTGACGCCTGGCGCATCGGTTTGGAAGGCCGGAGCAGGCGCGCCGGCAGCTTCGACAGGTAGGTGAGCCGTTCGACGACGGGCAGGAGGCGGCGCACGGTGCGGGCGTGGAGGACGAGGCTGCCGGCCACCAGGGCGGGGTGCGGAATGGTGGTGCAGCAGCGGGAGCAGATGCCGATTTCGCCGGCGCGTCCGGCGGCGTGCAGGCGGCGCATGTCGAGCATGGCCGGGGAATTCCAGATCGCGGCGAGGGGCTGGTCGGCAAGGTTGGCGAGCGGCGCGCCATCGAGCATGTAGCTCTGGCAGCAGGGGTAGACGTCGCCATTCTGCTTGACATACAGCGGGCCCCGCCAGAGGTAGTGGCAGGGGTGTTTCCACTCGCTGGCGGAATGGCCGGCATCGGGATGCATGAGGTTGGTTTCGTCTGCCTTGATGCGCAACTGGTCCACGCCCGGCACGGCGCTCCAGAAAGCGATGAAGTCGTCCACCTCTCCGGCGTTGGCTTCCATGGCGACCATCTGGACGACCACCTGGACGCGCGAACGGCGGGCATGCTTCATGCGGGCAAAGCGCACGAAGTTATCGCGCACCTTTTCGAATTTCGCGCCCTTGCGGAAGAACTCGAAGGTCTCCTTCTTCGCGCCGTCGAAGCTGAGGGTGATCTGCTCGAGGGGCGAATCGAGCACGCGCGCCGACATGGCTTCATCAAGAAAAGTGCCGTTGGTGGAGAGCAGGGTGGAGATGCTGTGGCGGTGGCAGAATTCGATACGCTCGAAGATGTGCGGGTCCATAAACGGCTCGCCCAACCCGATCAGCATCATGTGCTCGGCGGTAGCGCCGGCCTGGCGGACGAGGGATTGGAAGAGCGGAGAGGCCATGTCGGCCTTGGGCTGCTTATGGGTTTCGCGCGGGCACATGGGGCAGTAGAGATTGCATTTGGCGGTGGTCTCGACGATGTACTCCACGGGCAGGGCGTCGAGAGCGGCCCGGCGCGAGAGGTAGCCCCACAGTAGCTTTGCCCGGTTCCAGGCCCTCATGCTGTCTTTCCTATTGTACCCGCGGCCGACCGGGAATCTCCCCGAAAGGGCGGGGGGAACCAGGCATGTCTTTCCTGCGTTATTCAGACAGGCAGCCGGGATGGGCGGCGAAGCGTGGTATGCGAACATACTACTGCGGGCCGCGGCGGCGGCGGCGCATGCGAATCTGGAACCAGGAGGCGTGGAAGGCAACCAGTGAAGATCACGATTTCGGGAGCATCGGGATTGATCGGGCGGCGGCTGATGAAGTCGCTGAGCAGTGCGAACCACGAGTTGCACGTATTGAGCCGCCACGCGGGCACGAACATGCCGGCGGGGGTGCGGCTTTCGGCGTGGGATCCGGGCAAGGGCGAGCCTCCGGCGGAGAGCCTGCGCGAGGCGGATGCCGTGATCCACCTGGCGGGCGAGCCGGTGGGGCAGCGGTGGACCGGGGAAGTGAAGCGGCGGATCCGCGACAGCCGGGTGATGGGTACGCGCCACCTGGTGCAGGCGCTGGGGAAGCTGACCCCGCGTCCGCAAGTGTTGGTGTGCGCCTCGGCGGTGGGCTACTACGGCGCGCGGGGCGAGGAAGTGCTGGTGGAGTCGTCGGCGCCCGGCGACGACTACCTGGCCGATGTCTGCAAGGCCTGGGAAGAGGAAGCGCGCGCGGCCGAGGGCCTGGGGATGCGGGTGGTGCGGGTGCGGACCGGAATCGCGCTGGACCCGCGCGGGGGAGCGCTGAGACGGATGCTGCCGCCGTTTCGCATGGGGCTGGGCGGCAGGCTGGGCAGCGGCCGGCAGTGGATGCCGTGGATCCACATTCAGGACCTGGTAGAGCTGTTCCGTTTCGCGGCGGAGAACACGGCGGTGCGCGGGGCAGTGAACGGGGCGGCGCCGAATCCGGTGGTGAACGCGGATTTCACGCGCGGGCTGGCCTCGGCGCTGCGGCGTCCAGCGCTGTTTCCGGCGCCGGAGTTCGCGCTGCACCTGGTGTTCGGAGAGATGGCGAACGTGCTGTTCGCGAGCCAGCGGGTGCTGCCGAAGGCGGCGGAGGCGGCGGGGTTCGGGTTCCGCTTCCCGCTATTGGGACCGGCGCTGGCGGACCTGCTGAAGTAAGAGCGCGACGGGCTCCTACTTTTTGCCCGGCAGGCCAGGGGGGTTCTCGTGGGTGCGCTCGTGGAAGGCGCCGCCCATGCCGGCGGCCAGTTTCACGGCGGATTCGCCATACTTATCGCGCAGCTTGTCGGCGGCGGCCAGGGCGCCTTTCCACTTCTCGTGCCGCTCCTCGCCCAGCAGGCCCATCTGCGCGTCGTTGGCCGCCCACGCGGAAGCATGCACGCCCAGCAGGCGGACCGGCGCGCCCGGTTTCCAGTTGCGGCGGAAGAGCTCGCGCACTTCCTCGAAGAGCTCGATATCGAGCTGCGTGGCGCGGGCCGGAGAGTGGGCCCGCGTGATGGTGGAGAAATCGGAATAGCGGAGTTTGAGCTGGATGGTGCCGGCGTGGAGGCCGTGTTCGCGCAACCGGCGGCCCACCATTTCGCAAAGGCGGGCCAGGGTGGATTCGATGCGGTCGAAATCGGCCGTATCTTCGGAGAAAGTGTGTTCGTGGCTGATGGATTTGGGGCCTTCCTCTTCGCCGATGGCGGTATCGAACCAGCCACCGGCATCGAGGCCGTGAGACTTGCCGGCGAGGGCCATGCCCCACTTGCCGAAGCGCTGTTCGAGAAAGGCTTCATCGAGGCGGGCGAGGTCGCCCACCTTGCGGATGCCGAGGGCGTGGAGGTTCCGTTCGGTGACCTTGCCCACACCCGGCACTTTGCGCACATCGAGCGGCGCGAGGAAGGCGGGCTCCATTCCGGGAAGCACCCACAGGATGCCGTTGGGCTTGGCCTGGTCGGATGAAATCTTGGCGACCAGGCGGGACGCGGCAATGCCGATGGAACAGTCGAGGCGGGTAGCCTCTTTGACGCGCTGGTGCAGGAGATGGGCGGCGTGGAGCGGGGGTCCGTACAGGCGGCCGGTGCCGGTCATATCGAGGTAGGCTTCGTCGATGGAGGCCATCTGCACGAGAGGGGTGAAGGATTGCAGCACTCCGTATACCTGCTGCGAGCTTTCCCGGTAGCGGTCGGGGTGGCCGTCCACGAAGATGGCCTGCGGGCAGAGCTTGTAGGCGGTGCGGAGGGGCATGGCCGAATGCACGCCGAACTTGCGGGCGGCATAGGACGCGGCTGAAACCACACCGCGCTCGTCGGGGCGGCCGCCGACCACGACCGGTTTGCCTTTGAGGGACGGATCGTAGAGTTCCTCCACCGACACGAAGAATGCGTCCATGTCCAGGTGGAAGTAGGTCCGCACTAGTTCAGCTTACCGCTTTGCGATCGAACTTACGGAGGCCGACGATCAGCAGAGAGACGTCCATCACCAGGAGCGCGGCCAGGATGTAGAGGATGGGAATATGCGGCACCTGGGGGGCGAGCGTGCCGCGCAGGCCCTCGCTGGCATAGACGAGGGGATTGATGAGGACGGCGTACTGCAGCACTGGAAAGGAGGCGAGCGCGCTCCAGGGGTAGTAGGCGCAGCCGAACATCATCATGGGCGCCACCACGAGGCTGAACATCAGCCCGATCTGCGTCTGGCCGATGCTGCACCCGAGAGTGAGCCCGCCCGCGGCGGAGAGCATGGCCACGAGGAGGCACACGACCAGGAACTCCATGGGATGCCGGAAGGAGAGGTTCACGCCGGAGCCCATCATGAGCCACGCCGCGGGGATGACGACGAGGCCGGAGACGACGGCCTGGATCATGCCGGCGATGATCTTTTCGACGGCCAGCCAGCGGGTTTCCATGGGGGCGAGCAGGCGGTCTTCGATTTCGCGCGTGAACTGAAATTCCGCGATGAGGGGCATGGCGACGGCCTGAATGCCCGACAGCACCATGCTGATGGCGATGATGCCGGGCAGCAGGACGTTCTTATAGGAGCCCTGCATCATGCCGCTGGTGGTGAGGACCCGCCCGAAGACGAAGGTGAGGAGCAGGGGTTGCAGCAGGTTCTGCATGAGCATGGCCAGGAGGTTGCGGCGGGCCACGTGGCCGTCGCGCGAGAGCATGGCGAAGAAAGTTTTCCAGTTCAATCCCGTAAGCTCCTTCCGGTGTGATGCAGGAACAGCGTCTCGAGGCTGGGCTCGGAGATGTGGACATCGCGGAGTTCGGCGCCGGCGGCCTGAGCGGAGTTGACGATGCCGGAGATGAGGGGTCCGCCGCGATCGGCGTAGAGGTCGGCCGCGGCACCCTCGCCGGCGCGGACTTCGCTGACGCCGGGGAGGGCACGCAGGCCGGCGAGGAGTTCTTCGGGCAGGCGGTCGAAGCGGAGGCGCAGCAGGTAGCCGCCGGGGATGGAGGCCTTGAGGTCGGCAGGGGTGCCCATGGCGATGGTTTTGCCGTGATCGATGATGGCGAGGCGATCGCAGAGGGCATCGGCCTCGTCCATGTAGTGGGTGGTGATGACGATGGTTTTGCCGAGGCGGTTGTAGTCGCGGACGATCTCCCACAACAGCAGGCGGGTCTGGGGATCGAGCCCGGCGGAGGGCTCGTCGAGGAAGAGAACCTCGGGATCGTGCATCATGGCGCGGGCGATGGAGAGGCGCTGCATCATGCCTCCGGAGAAGCCGCGCACCATGTGGTCGGCGCGATCGGTGAGCTTGAATTGCTCGAGCAACTTCTGGGCGCGCTCGGTGCGTTCGCGATGGCCCTGGCCGAAGTAGGCGCCGTGAAACACCAGGATCTCGCGGGCGGTCAGGGCAAAGTCGAGATTGGGGCGCTGCGGGACGACGCCGATGAGGCGTTTGGCCTGTACCTGCTGCTGCCAGACGTCGAAGTCGCCAACGAAGGCGCGGCCGGAGGTGGGCACGGTGCGGGTGGTCAGGACGCCGATGGTGGTGGACTTACCCGCGCCGTTGGGGCCGAGCAGGCCGAAGACCTCGCCGGGGCGAATCTCGAGGGTGATGCCGGCCAAGGCGACGACTTCAAATTTCTTCTTCTCTTTGGCGCCCCTGGTGCGAACCGGCATGAACGAAAATCCGGCGCCCCGTGCCGCCATCGGAGGGGGCGTATCGTAGACTTTGCGCAAATTTTCGATGCGTATCCCTATTCCCATTGCCTCTCCCAACATCCGGAATCGCGACGCAGGCGCACGCGGCCGCCGCACCAGGGCGCCGCGCTAGAGTTGTTCCAGATCCGTCCGCGCGCGGTCGAGAATCTCGCGGATGCGGTCCATGCCTTCGCGGGTCCCGCCGACGCGCGACGAGGCGCGCAATCCGGTCTTGAACAGCTCCACCAGGGGACCGTACATGACGACCGATTGCGGCCCCATGAAACGGCGCCAGTCTTCACACTGCCCGGCGCGCTTCCAGATGCGGCGCACCGTTTCGGGGTCGCTTTCCAACTCTTTGCGCCCCGCTACGGTGAGATTATACGTCCGGCGGCCGTTCACCATGTCGGACTCGACCAGGCCTTCATCCTCGAGTTGCTGGAGCGTGGGGTAGACGCTGCCGGCGCTGGCCTTGTAGGCGCCGCCGGAGCGCTCCTCCATCTCCTTCATCAATTGATAGCCGTGCTTGGGGCCCTCGCTGAGCAAGGACAGGATGGCCAGGCGAATCTCGCCGGTTTCGAAGAAGCGGTAGCGTCGGCCCATGGCGAAGCCGGGCATGGGCCAGCCGCCGAGGAAGCTGAAAAAATCGTTGAAATCCTTATTCACGATATATCGGATGATATATCCGCCGCTATATCGAAAGCAAGAGCCTTTTTCAAGGCGACGGCCGGAGCGGATTCGGTACAATCCAGAAAACGAGAAGGAGCGGAATGCACAAACTCATCGGGACCGCTGTCGCCCTCGCCGTCTTCGCGCCGCAAATCGCCCGCGCCCAGGCCGTCGAGACCAAGACCGCCGAACAGGTTTACAGGAACATCGTCGAACTGAAGGGGACGCCCGCGGACCAGTTGATGCCGGCGATGCAGTTCATCGCGGCCTCGCTGGGGGTGGAGTGTTCCTTCTGCCACGTGCAGGGGAAGATGGACCTGGACGATAAACCGGCCAAGAAGATGGCGCGGGAGATGATGGCGATGACGGCGGCCATCAACAAGAACAGCTTTCGAGGCCGGCAGGAGGTGACCTGTTACTCGTGCCATCACGGGGCTGAGCACCCCGCGGGCGTGCCGCCGGTACAGGAATCGGAGCGGCCCGCGCACGCCGAGCCGAGACCGGCGCCGGGAGCCACGGCGGCGACGGCGGACCAGATCGTAGAGAAATACGTGGCTGCGCTGGGCGGGGCCGAGGCCATCGGCAAAGTCACCAGCCGTGTCGAGAAGGGGGTGATCCGGTTCGGCGGCAACGAGACGCCGATCGAGGTGATCACCAAGGCTCCGCACCAGCGCCTCTCGATCACCAGGATGGGCGCGGGGGAGAGCATCACCGCGTTCGACGGCAGCACGGGGTGGCTCGGCAACACGGGACGGCCGGCGCGCGAGATGTCGCCGGCGGAATCGTGGGCCGCGGGGCTGGATGCCGAATTCAGCCTGGCGCTGAGCATGAAGCAGGTGTTTGCGCAGTTGCGGCGCGGCCGTCCGGAGACGATCGACGGGGCGGAGTGCGAGACGCTGATCGCGTCGTCGCCGGGACATCCGCCGGTGCGGCTCTATTTCGACAAGAACTCGGGGCTGCTGGTGCGCATGGTGCGGTACGCGGACACGCCGGTGGGGCGCATGCCGACGCAGATCGACTACGCCGACTATCGCGCGGCGGATGGGGTGAAGGTCCCGCACCGCTGGACCCTGTCGCGACCCAACGGGCGCTTCACGATCCAGATAGCGGACGTGAAGAGCAATGTCGCGGTGGACAACGACCGGTTCCAGAAGCCGGCGGGGGAAATCAAATAGGGCGGCGGGCCCGGACGGCGCGCGGGATGCCGGCGAGGTCGGGTTCAATCGAGATATCGCGCCAGCCGGCGAGCAGGCCGGCGACGTAATCGCGGCTGCCGAAGCCGAGTTCCAGGACCAGCCATCCGCCGGCGCAGAGGATGCGGGGGGCATCGGCCACCAGGCGGTCGTAGAGGTCGAAGCCGGATTCGCCGGCGAAGAGGGCCAGGGGCGGCTCGAAATCGCGCACCTCGCGCTGCAAGCCGGCGCGCTGGGAGAGCGGCACGTAGGGCGGATTGGAGAGGACCAGGTCCACCGAATTCGTCCCCAGCGCCGCGGTGAGATCGCCGGCGGCGAAGGCGACGCGCGCGCCGAGGCGGCGGGCATTTCCGGCCGCCACGGCCAGGGCCGCGGGTGAGATATCGGTGGCGAGTGCCTGGCAGCCGGTTTCGAGTTGGAGGGTGATGGCGAGGGCGCCCGAACCGGTGCCGACATCGACCACGCGCCGAGCGCCGAGTTTCAGCGCGGTTTCGGCGACCAGCTCGGTTTCGGGCCGTGGGATGAGGACATCGGGGGTGACGTGGAATTCGCGCCCGTAGAACTCCTGGCGGCCGGTGATGTACTGGGTGGGCCGGCCGTTGAGGCGCTCGTGCAGGTAGCGCCCGTAGTGGATCCACTCGACCTCGCGGAGCTCCTGCTCGGGATGGGCGTAGAGGTAGACGCGGGGGCGGTGCAAGGCATGGGAGAGGAGCACTTCGGCGGTGAGCCGGGGCGCGGCTATGGTGGCACTCTCCAGGAGGCTGGTGCCCTGGAGCAACGCCGTGCGCAGGGTCATGGCGAACTAATCCGCCGCGACGCCCTTGCCGCCGTGCTCGCCCTGCTGCTTGAGCTTCTCGGTCTGATAGTAGGTGGTGAGGGCGTCCACAATAGCGTCCATCTTGCCGTCCATGACGAAATCGAGCTGATGGAGGGTGAGGCCGATGCGGTGGTCGGTGACGCGGTTCTGGGGGAAGTTGTAGGTGCGGATTTTTTCGCTGCGATCGCCGGTGCCGACCATGCTGCGGCGTTCGGCGCCGAGCGCGGCCTGCTGTTTTTCGAGCTCGATTTCATAGAGCCGCGAGCGCAGCACGCGTTCCGCCTTGGCGCGGTTCTTGATCTGCGATTTCTCGTCCTGGCAGGAGACGACCAGGCCGGTCGGCAGGTGGGTGATGCGCACCGCCGAGTAGGTGGTATTGACGGACTGCCCGCCCGGACCGGATGAACAGAACGTATCGATGCGGATGTCTTTGGGGTCGAGCCGAATTTCGACTTCGTCGGCTTCGGGCAGCACCGCCACGGTGATGGCGGAGGTGTGCACGCGGCCCTGCTGTTCGGTGACGGGGACGCGCTGCACGCGGTGGACGCCGCTTTCGTACTTGAGCTTGCTGTAGACCTTGTCGCCGCTGACCAGGGCAATGACTTCCTTGAGGCCGCCGACGGAGGACTCGCTGCTCGAAGTGAGCTCGATCTTCCAGCCCTGCGACTCGGCGTAGCGGGAATACATGCGGAAGATCTCGGCGGCGAACAGGGTAGCCTCGTCGCCGCCGGTGCCGGCGCGGATTTCGAGGACGATGTTCTTGTCGTCGTTGGGGTCCTTGGGCAGGAGCAGGACTTTGAGCTGGTCTTCGATGCCGGCGAGCTCGGGCTCGAGGCGGAGGGCTTCTTCTTCGGCCATGGCGCGGAGGTCGGGATCGTTGTCCTGGAGCATGGCGCGGGCCTGGGAGAGGCTGTCCTCGGTCTTCTTCCACTGGCGGTACCCGGCGACGATCTCGGCCAGCTCGCTGTGGGTCTTGGTGATCTTGCGATACTGATCGGCATCGCCGATTACCGCCGGATCGGCCATTTGGCGGTTGAGGGACTCAAAGCGTTTTTCGAGCTGTTCGAGTTTTTCGCGGAATTGCATGGCCGTTTACGCGATGACGAGCTCGCCGCCCTGGGACTGTTCGAGCTCCATGGCGCCGTTGAGGGCGCGGATGGCGATCGAGGTCTGCTCGTCGGACGGGGGCTTGGTGGTGATGCGCTGCATCCACAGTCCGGGCGCCGCGAGGGTGGCCAGGGCCGAGCCACGCCGTTTGGCGGCGAACCGGATCAACTCGTAGCCCAAGCCGGTAATGACCGGGATCAACAACACCCGCGCGAGGAACCTGGCGGCAAAGCCATCGAAGGGGATGAGGGTGTAGACGGGGATGGCCAGGATGAAGATGACGAACAGAAAGCTGGTGCCGCAGCGGGGATGAAAGGTGGTGAACCGCTGCGCGTTTTCGACGGTGACGGGGCGGCCCGACTCATAGTTGAAGACCACCTTGTGTTCGGCGCCGTGATACTCGAAGACGCGGCGGATATCCTTCAATCGGGAGAGCCCGTAGAGCAGGCTGAGCAAAATCAGCATGCGGACGGCGCCATCGGCGAGGTTGAAGGCGACGCGCTCGTGGAGAGCGGGGTACCACTTTTCGAGCTCGGTGACGACGAGCAGGGGCACGAACTTGTACATGAAGATGAAGAACGCCAGCGAGAACACGATCGGCCCGGCCATGGCCCAGCCCGGCAGCTCTTTGGGGGGTTCTTTGCCGGCAGGGCGGGACGGGTCGTCCAAGGCCGCGGCGGCCGAGAATTTCAGCGCGCGGCCGCCCAGCTTGAGCGCCTGGTAGAGGGTTCCCAAGCCGCGAAATACCGGGTACCGGAAGATCTTGTAGCGCTCCGACATGCGAGCGAGCGGCATTTCATCGGTGACCACTTCGCCGGTGGGCTTACGCACGGCGACACAGTAACTGTGGGGGGCGCGCATCATGACGCCCTCCATGACGGCCTGGCCGCCGACAAGGGTTTCCTCGCCGCTCTCCAGGATCGGAAGCATCTGCATGTGGGCGCAAAAACGGAAGAACGTACTGGGGGACACGAATCCTCTCACTGTTACTCCTTTATTATACGCCGATCCATACGGCGGACAAGGGAAAGGAGAGCGGGGTGGGCGCGGTGCCGATAGGCGCGGGCGGGCGGGGCTTCAACGGAAGTTTTGAACCACGACGAGATCGGTCTGGCTCTGATCCACTTTGGGGTAGAGGATGTACTTGCCGTCGGGCGAAATCGAAAACAGGTGGCCGCCTCCGAAATCCCAGGAGTTGAGCTTGAACACCACCGAATTCTTCTTCGTGGCGAAATCGTAGAAGGACACCACGACGGAACGGACGCTGCGCTGCCATTCGGAGTAGTAGGCGCCCTTGCGGGTGAGTTGGAGGGTAGTGGACCAACCGAGGTCGTGCTCGGGCACAATGATCTCTTCCGGTTCTCCGCCGGCGATGGGGACGCGCCAGAAGCTGCGGCGGCCGCGGAAATAGAGGTACTTGCCGTCGAGCGATTCGACGGGCTGAGCGGGAGACATTTCGCGGTCCTTGATGAGGGGCTCGGGGTTGCCGCCGTTGGCATCGGCCTTCCAGATCTGGCCGCGATAACCGAAATAGATGGTTCTGCCGTCGTTGGACCAGGAAGCATTGGCGCCGCCGAGCAGGACGCGGGAGGTTTTGCCGTGAGCCGCGGGGGTGACGGTGTAGAGGTCCTGTCCGCGGTCGCCACGGGCGTCGAAGAGCAGGGTCTTGCCATCGGGCGCCCAGCGGACGCGGCCGATGGGGGGGCCGTTCAGGCTGGTCACCTGGACGCGATTGGCGCCATCGGCGTCGCTCAGCCAGATTTCGTCGTTGCCGGACTGGTCGGAGATATCGGCGATGCGTTTGCCATCGGGGGACCAGACGGGGGAAGACTCGCGGCCGGAGGATCGCAACAGGGGGCGGTCTTCGGCGGCGGGATCGGCGAGGCTGGCGCGCCAGATGGCGGAGACGCGGGGGCTGTCGGCGTAGGCCAACAGGTAGCCCTGGGGAGCCACGGCGGGATATTCGGCCTGATGACCGGCGATGGAGAGCTCGCGGGGACTGCCACCGAAAGCCGGGACGCGCCACAGGCGCCAGCCGCCGATGCGGGTGGAGGAATAGACCAGGTCGCGGCCGTCGGCGGTCCAGGAGTTGCCGCGAATGCCGCGATTGTCGAAGGTGAGGCGGCGGGGGCTGTTGCCGTTGAGGTCGCAGAGCCAGATGTCGGCGGCATCGCTGCCGGTGCTGCGGACGAAGGCCACGGTGCCGCCATCGGGAGAGACGGCGGGAGTGGAATCGCTGTCGGTGCCTTCGGCGGGATGGGTGATGCGGGTGAGCTTGCCGGAATCGAGCGAGACGACGGCGAGTCCGGGGGCCTCTTTTTCGGCGGCCTGGACCACCAGCAGGGACTTGCCATCGGGGGTCCAGGCGACGGAGGGCGGAGGTTGGGTTTCGTCACCGGTGATCACGGTTTGGGCGACGATTTTTTCGGGACCGCCCGAGGAGGGCACCACGATGTAGCGGCCTTTGCCGGCCTCGGTGCGGAGGAAGGCGATGCGGGAGCCATCGGGGGACCAGGCGGGGCTGACATCGTTACCGGCGGCGGCTTCGGTCAAAGGGCGCGGGGTGTCGGTGGTGACGGCACGGACGAAGACGCGAAACACTTCAATCTTGGCGGCGCCGCGGGCGCTGTAGGCCACGCGCTGTCCATCGGGGGAGAAGGCGGGGTAGACCTTGGTGCCGGGTTCGGTGGTGAGGGGGACGCGCTTCTGGGCGACCGGAGGGCCGGTGGCCAGCCGTCCGAGGATCGTCACCACGCCGCCCACGGAGCAAAGGGCGAGGGCCAGCATCACCGCAGGGCGGCGGAAGAACGCGCCAGATGGCATATGTTTCGTATTATCTCAGGACGCGCTCCAACCATTTGTCGACGATGGGTGCGCCGTGGGAAGGCATACGATGGCCGCCGTCGAGGAGATGGAATTCCACGTCCTGCACGCGGATACGCAGTCGAGCGGGATATTGTTCCGTGACGGCGGGGGGATAGTAGGGATCCTCGCGGCGGGCAAGGTGGAGGACGGCGGCGGTGACGGGCTGGTAGGGGCCGGATTCCCAGTCGCCGGGAAGGCCGCCGCAGACAGCGACGAGGCCGCGGAGGGCGCCGGGGCAGGTGGCGGCGAAGCGATAGTTCAGCGCGACGGACTGCGAGAACCCCAGCAGGAACCGGCGTTCCGGAGGGATGTCGTTTTCCCGCCCGGTTTCGTTGAGGACATGGAGCACCATGTCGTGATGGAGGCGGATGGCGGATGGGGCGTGGCGGCTGGTGATCCACCCGCAGCCCACCTGTTGGGTGGCGGCGTCGAGGAAGAAACGGTTGGGGCCTTCGAGCGCGGCGAGCACGTGGCGGCGGCCGAACATCTTTTCGGTGAGTTGCAGCATGGCCTCGGGCGTCTGGCCGAAGCCGTGCAGAGTGACCACCAACAGCGTGGCGGCATCCACGGCTTCGGGCTCGCGGAGGAGATAGTGGCAGTCGAGACGCGCCGAGAAGGTGCAGTGGCGGACGGCGTCCATCATCGACACTACTTTACCGTAAGCTTGACGGGCGGGCTGGGCACTCCGTTAATGGTGACGACCACGGGCTGGACGCCGGAGGGGACCGTGGCGGGCACGATGAAGTTGATCTGGAGGACGCCGATCTGGCCGGGCGCCAGCCCCACGAAGCGGACGAAGGCGGGAACGCCGCCCACGGTGAGCGATACGGGAAGGAGCGGGCGGTAGGGATTGGCGGCCGCGCTGGCCGGCGCGAAGTAGGCGGTTTTGAGGGCGGGCGACACCTCTCCGGCGCCGGTGAGGTAGAGGGTGGCAAAGTCACCGGGGGAGGGGGCGGAAGGCACCGCGAGGTTGCCGTCGGCGTCGGCGAAGATTCCGGGGGCGGCGGGCGCCATCTGGAACTGGAAGCCGGCGACCTGGCCGTGGTCGTTGATGCCGAGCACCGCAGGGCCCGCGCCGACCGAATAGGGGATCTGGATATTCACCTGCCCGGGGGAGACGTACATGAGCGGGGCGGAGACTCCGTTGATGGCGGCGGTAACCCCGGCCAGCGAGTACGGCAGGGGGCTGGCGGTTGCGGTTTCGGTAGAGCCGGCGAGGTTCTTACCGAACACGGACAACATCATTCCGGGGCTGCCGGTGGACTGGTAGGAAGCGGCATTGCCGACGCTGGTGATGGAGGGGCCGGAGGCGCTGCCTCCCATCACGAACACCACCGGCACGAGGACGGACTGGGGAACGGCGTTCGGCGACTGGAGGATGAGATTGGCGCGGTGCACGCCCGGGCCGAAGCCCGCTCCATTGGCGCTGAGAACAATCTGGCCGGTTCCCGTTCCGGCCAGTTTGGAGACAGTGAGCCAGGTAGTGGTGACGTTGGGGGGAGAAACCGTGGCGGTCCACTGCTGGGTTTTGTCGGCGAGGTCCACGGTCAACGTGGCCTGGGCGGGCTGTTTGTCGTTGGCGGCGGCGAGATTGACCACGGCCGGAGAAGCGGAGATTTTGGTGGGGGAGGCAGGCGGCGGGGCGAGGGTCACGGTGACCTCGTGGGAGAGGGTGGCGATGCTGCTTCCGAGGGTCACGTGGATGACCTTGGTGACCGGCGGAGTGATATCGCCGAAGCAGAGTTGGCCCTGCACGGAATTGTAGGCATCCACGCGGCGGGCGCCGAACACGGCGGGAATCGAGGTGGACCGATCGATGTTGTCCACGAGCAGCGCACTGATCACGTTCAGATATCCGCTCATTTCATCGATGTTCAAATGCACGGCCCACTGGCAGGACGGATCGGCGGTGGTGTCCTGGGTGACGACCGTAGGGGCGGCGGTGAAGTTGAAATCGGCGATGGCGGGCACACCCCAATAGTTCACGGCGACTTCGCGCGTCCAGGTGTTGCCGTTGAAATCGACGCCGCGGAAGCCGAAGGTGCGGGTGACGGGGGCCACCAGGTTGCGGAAGACGACGTCGGCGGAAAGGGTGCCGTTGGGCAGGATGTTGGGGGAGGGGAAGTACGCGGAGAGGGGTTGGGCCACACCATCGATCGTGAAGCCGGTAATCATGGCGGGAACGCCGGCGGCTTCGCGCAGGGTGAGGGTGGTTTGCCAGCTCAGGCCCTGGCCATCGGGCGGGTTGGCCCATACGACGGTCGGACCGGACGGGATGATGGCAGCGGCGCCGGTTCCGGCGCCCGAAACGATCTGGAGGCTTTTAGTGGCGCCGCCGCTGCTGAAGGCGGTATCGCCGGAGTAAACGGCAGTGAGGGTGACCGCGCCGGTGCCGACGCGGTACACGGGGAAAAACACGTCGGCGACCTGCTGGCCGTTGCGGGTAATGACGGGGATGGAGCCGACGGGCAGGCCTTCGATGCTGAACTCGACGATGCCGGTGGGCGTGCCCTTGCCGGAGGTGGGGGTGATGATGGCGGTGGCGCCGACGGTATCGTTCAAAGTGATGCGGGTGGCATCGAGGAAGAGCGTCATATCGACGCCGTTGGTTTGGGTGGCCCACCGGGTGACGAGCTCATGGGCGTCGATGGAGCCGAGACCGGTGGCGAGATCGTAGCCGGTGGCGGCCTCAAAACCGAATGTGCCGGTGAGGCAGTCGGGCGTGCCCTGCCAGCAGGGAACCACGATGTCGCCGGCGGTGATGTCGTGAAAGGCGGTGGGCGCGATCTGGGCCAGGCGGTAGAGTTGGGGGTTGATGTTGCCGAGCCCGGGCCGTTTTTGCGCGCCGCTGGTGACGAGGTACTGGTTGAGGAGCGCGACCACGCCGGCCATGGAGGGCGCCGATGCGGAGGTTCCAGCGACGCCGCCGTTGGCGCCCTGAAGGGTGATGTAGTACGCGTCATGCCCGGCCGCGCTGGCCGAGATATCGGGGACGTCGCGCACCTGGTCGGCGGGCACGCCGGGGCCGGTTTGCCAACCGGGCTTGGAGATGAAGTTGCTCCGGCCGCCGCCGCCGGAGCCGAGTCCGGCAGAGTCGCTTTCATTCCAGGCCGCCTCGGGGATGTACGAGAGGGCGGAACCGAACGCCGGGGTGTTGCTGGTGGCCCAATAGCTGCCGGTGCCTTCGGTGAACTGGGTGCCGCCCACCGCGGTGATTTCGGGCAGGACGGAGGGAAACTGAACGCCGCGGCCCTGGGTAGCGAACGGATGCGACACGTTGAAATCGCATCCGGCGGCGCCGGTGTCGCCGGAGGCAGCCAGCATGGTGATGCCTTGGGCGTTACCCTGCTGCGCAAAGGAACGGTAGGCGGGCAGGGCGAAATCGAGTTCGCAAAACCCGTAGCTGATGCTGATGACCGGGGCCACGTTCATGTCGATGGCGGCGGCAACGGCGATGAAGGGATCGCTGCCGTAGACATAGTAGATGGTGGCTTTGGGGGCGATGGCGCCGGCCCATTCCAGGTCGAGATTGCCTTCGATCTGAGCGCCGTTGAAGCCCGGATCGACGCCGCTATAGGGGATGAGCTTGGGATCGTTATCGGGCAGGCCGTAGCGCGCGCGGAAGGCGCGGATATCGCTGAGCAGGACGGACGATTGTCCGACGACGGCGATGTTCTGGCCGCTTCCATCGATGCCGCTCTGATAAAGCGGGTTGACGTTGTAGATGGTGGCCCAGTCTTCGGGAACGATAAAGTGCGACGAGCCCACGTTGTAGGCGGGATCGAGCGGCCGGGCTAACGATTTGAGCTTGAAATCGTTGAGACCGACAAAGGCGCCGACCACGTCGGCGAGGGCATCCGGCACGGAGGGATCGCTGGTATTGGCGAAGTGCGGCTCTCCCTCGACCAGGAAGCGGTGCAGTTGGGTGTGGAGCGATTTCTCGACCTGTCCGGCCGAGCCGCTGAAGGCAAACCAATTGCGTCCCCGAGCGACACGATCGACGTCGAAGCCTTCCGACTCCAGCCAGCCGGTCACGCGGGCGCAGTCGGCATCGCTCAAACCGAAGCGGTCGCCGAACTCTTCGGGAGAGAGCCAGTGATGGTAGGAGGGCGAGGCAGGATTCTGCTGGTCGGCGAGAAGCTGATCGAGGGCGGCCTGCTGGGCCGCGGTGGGCCTGGTGAGGAGGAGCATGTAATCCATGCGCATGGCGGGATCGACCGCGCCGCGATCGTATTCGGCCCGGGCGAGGCGGTGAACGGCGCCGGGCACGGTTCGCAACTGGCGGGGGTTGACGCGGCGCGTGATGCGGTCGGCGGGAGCGGCGTGGGCCGCGGAAAGCGTGAGGGCGAGTGCAGACGCCAGCGACACAGCAGCGTGCCGCTCGAAACGATGAATGACGTTTGAAAGGAAATCCGCAAATTGCATTACCGAGCCTCCAGGAGGACAGTTGCCGCGACCAAGCCGGCGTTGCAGTGAGTGACTCAGATTATCGGTAATGCCGCGTACAAGTCAAGCCGGTGGGTTAGGCGTAATGGTACGTTACAGGGGCCAATCCGCACGGCAGGGATCCGGGCCGGGCGGGGGCGGCGGAATTTGCGCGGGCTGCGGCGCATTTGCGACACTGGCCTTTCATGCCCTCGAAGCTGTTGTGGCTTATGCCCTTAGCTTGGGTCCAGATGGCTGCGCCGCAGAGCGACAGCCTGCCGGCAAAGGAGACGCTGCACTACAACATCGAGTGGCGGCTGATTACGGCGGGGAAAGGGAGGCTCGACTGGTCGGCGATGCCGCAGGCGCGCTCGGGATGGCAGGTGAATCTGCATCTGGAATCGGTGGGCCTGGTTTCGAAGCTGTTTAAAGTGGAGGACGACTACGGAGCCCGCCTGAACCAGAGCCTGTGCACGCAATCGGCGCTGGGGAAGATCAATGAGGGCAAGCGCCAGCGCGAGACCCGCTTCACGGTGAGTCCGGAGGGGCGCAAGGCGAGCTACCTGGAGCGCGACCTGGTCAAGAACGCGACGGTGCTGGCGCAGGAGATCGACGTGCCGCCGTGCATACACGACATTGCGGGCGGCCTGTACTACCTGCGCACGCTGACTATCGAAACCGGGCAGAGCATGCAGATTCCGGTGAGCGACGGCAAGAAGAGCGTGATGGTGAAAGTGGAGGCGCAACAGAGCGAGGACGTGAAGACGCCGGCGGGCACGTTCCGGGCAACGCGCTACGAGATTCACCTGTTCAACGGGATCCTGTTCAAGCGGCCGGCGCACCTGTACGTGTGGCTGACCGACGACCGGCGCAAACTGCCGGTGCAGATTCGGGTGCGGATGCAACTGGCGATCGGGACGATCACCCTGCAACTGGAGAAGCGGGAGGCCGGCTAGACGGCCGCGGCCTCGGGTTTCCTGGTCTCGATTTTGGAGTGGCTGCGGAAGAAGAGAGCCACCACCAGGAGGATGACGAACGCGCCGGCCGAGGAGGAGAGCCAGAAGCCGTTCCAGTTGCGGACCTGGGTGGCGCCGGATCCGGTGGTGAAGAAATCGACCGCGATGCCGGAGAGCAGCGAGCCGAGGAACATGCCGACGCCGTAAGTGACGAACGTGAGGAAGCCCTGGGCGGTGGTGCGGAGCTTGGCGGGCGCTTCCTGGTCGGTATACAACTGACCGGTCATGAAGAAGAAATCGAAACAGATGCCGTGGAGCAGGATGGCGAGGTAAAACATCCACATGCCCGCGCCGGGGTTGCCGAAGGCGAGCAGGCCGTAGCGCAGCGACCAGGCAAACAGGCCGCCCATCAGGATGGCTTTGACGGTGACGCGCCGAAAGATAAAGGGCATGAGCAGCATGGCACCGACTTCCGACAACTGGCCGAGGGTCATTTTTCCGGCGGCATTCTGCACGCCCACCTCGTTGAAGTAGGCGTTGGTGAAGGAGAAATAGAACGTCAGCGGAATGCAGGCCAGGATCGACGCGATGATGAAGACCAGGTACGAACGGCGCTTCAGCATGATGAGGGCGTCGAGGCCGAGGAGCGTCGCGATGGTCACTTTCTGCCCCTTGCCGAGCGGAGGGGTGTGAGGCAGGAGGAGGCAATAAGCGCTCATCAGGAGGGAAGCGCCCGCGGCCAGCAGGAACTGGGTGGAATCCTTCTCCACCTTGAGCCAGCCCACCACGACTCCGATGAAGATCCAACCGATGGTGGCGAAAACGCGAATCAGCGGAAACTCGGCGCCGGCGTTGCCGATGTGGCGGAGGGTGATGGAATTGGTGAGGGCGATGGTGGGGAAAAAGCAGAGGCAGTACGCCAGCATGAGGACATAGACGGCGGAGAAACTGGTGACCTGGGTCATGAGAAACAGGAAAGCGGCGCCGATGAGATGAAGCGCGGCGAGCATCCGTTCGGTGGCAAAGAAGCGGTCGGCCACGAGGCCTACAAAGAATGGCGACAGCATGGAGGCCAGAGCGGTGGTGCCGAAGACGGCGCCGGCCTCGGTGCCGGAGAATTTCAGAGTGGCGGTGAGGTAGGTCCCGAGCGTCACGTACCAGGCTCCCCAGACGACATAATTGAGGAACATCATGAGGGCGAGGCGGACGTTCACGGAAGATGGCATACGATGCAGTGTAACCCGGTTATGCATACCGGCGCGGCAGGCTTGGGATGTATGAATCCGTACCGGGCGCGCGCGGAACAGGACCCGGAGCGGATGGTCCTGCACCGAATGCAAGAGACGAAATGAGATAATTTCAGACACTGGCCCCACCTCCCCCGCGTCCAAATGGGTGCCAAACCAAGATGGAGGAAGTGTGTTTTTGCACCCGCAGGACGAAGCGGCATCAGAGATGTTTGTCTGGCAGGCGAACGGCATCGGCGTGACGGCGGAGTTGTCGGTAGGCGTGTTGCACGCGATCCGGGGACAACTGGCGCGGGCGGAGGAGTTCGGGGGCATCCTGCTGGGCAGCGCGGAGAGCGGCGAGGAGAGTCATCGCACGCGGGTAGAGGCGTTCGAGCCGTTCCCGATCGAGCATCGCTACGGATTGGGATTCAGCCTCTCGCTGCGCGACCAGAAGCGGCTGCGGCAGCGGGTGGAGAAGCTGGAACGGGGACGGCGGCGGCCGGTGGGAATCTTCCGCACGCACCTGCGGCGGGGACTGTACCTGGACCAGCGGGATTACGAGGTTTTCAGCAACGAGTTTCGCGGGCCGAGCTCGCTGTTTCTGGTGGTGCGGGCGGACGAAGCGGAAGGCGCGCGGGGCGGATTGTTCGTGTGGGACGGGCAGGATCTGCGGCGGCACGCGAGCTACCAGGAGTTCGCCATCGGGGGGGCGGGCGTACACGCGGCGGCGGCGGCGGTCGCGCCGGCGGTGACGGTGCGGGAGAGGCCGGCGGTGGCGGCGGCGGCCCAGCCGGTGGCCGCGCGCGTGGCGGCGGCTCCGGTAGAACCGCGACGCTTCCGGCCAAGCGCCCCGGCGGCGCCCGCCGGGCCCATCGCGGCACCGGCAGCGGCGGCACGAGTTCGGCCGGCGGCACTGTGGCCGGCCGTGACCGCGTGGACACGATCGGCGGTGGAGGGCGTGGACATGCGACGGCTGCGCGCGGCGAGCGTAGTGGCGGCCGGGATGTTCGTGCTGTTGACGACGTTCTACGTAGGGCGTGCGGTGGGCCTGCGCGAGCAGCATGAGCAGCGGAAAGAGCAGCCGCAGCCCAGGGCGGAACGGCGCCGTCCGGCGCCGCGGCGCCCGGCGCTCCAACCGCCGCCGGCGGCGGAAACCGTACGGGCGGTGGACCTGGCCTCGCAGCCGTTCGAGGTGCCGCGGCCCGACGAGGGCGGCGGGGAGACGGTGGCGGCGCCCAACTATCGGGAGCGAGCTACTCCGGCGGCATTGCGGGCTTCGGCGCGCAAACAGCGCAGGACCTGGCACGGTGCACCGGCCGTGACGGCAATGGCGGGGGCACCTCCGCCGGCGCTGCCCGATCCGCCGGCGCTCTCGCGGACGCCGATGCCACAGATACCGAAGCTGGCGATTCCGGCCAACCTTCCCCACGGCCCGGCACAGCGGGTGGTGGCTTACATCAAGCCATCGCAATCGCTGCTGCGGCGGCTGCCGGTGCTGCGCGCATTCAGCAGAGACAACGAGAAATTCGTGCCCGCCAATCCGCTCGAACACCCGCTGCCGGCGGGCGGCGGGAAGGCCGACCGCGATGGCGACGCCTCGGTGGAACTGGCGGCGAAGATCGATCGCAGCGGCAAGGTGGTGGCGGTGAAGATGATGCAGGGGAGCAACGAGCTGGCGCGGGCTTCGGCTTTGGTGCTGTACCGCTGGCGGTTCGAGCCGGCGCGGCAGGACGGGGAGCCGGTAGAAAGCGAAATGCTGGTGCGTTTCGAGTTCGGCGAGAGTCCGCAGTAGGCCGGGTCACTTCCCACAGACGAAATTCGCCGCGTCGTCGGTACTGCCGGCGCCCTTGTACTTAGCCGTTTCCGGATACGGGCAAAGCGGGCGCGTGCGGGCCACGCCGCTGGCGGGATTGCTGCCGTTCTTGTACCTGGTGGCGATGATCGCCGAGGGCGGGGTATCGTGCTCGACCCAGGCTTCCAGGGCGGCCGCGACATCGTGCTGCGGATCGCCCCTGGCGACGGTGGCTTGCCCGAAAACGTTGGGCCCGGGGCCGCCGCCGCAGTGCTGCATACCGGGAACCATGTAGAGCCGCACGAAGCCAGCGGCCTGCTTTTCACCCATGCGGGCCACGACGGTCTCGTAGTAGTCGATGGCGTTCCGGGGCGCGATGGCGGCATCGGACCAACCATGATAGAGGATGAGCTTGCCGCCGCGGTCGCGGAATTTCTTGAGGTCGGGGTCGGTGGCGTTGAGGATGCGGGCATGTTTGTCGTCGGCCTTCTTCATGTCGCGGCCGGCATCGAAGGTGTGGTAGTCCCAGGCGGCGCTGTCGAACACCATGTTCTTGAAGTACTGGGTTCCGAAGGCGTACATGAGGCTGGCGCCGGGCTTGGCACCGGTGATCCAGGTGGGCCAGCCGCCGCCGCCCGATTCGCCGCCGGGCGAGTAGCCGGGAAAGATGGGGCGGCCTTGGGAATCGTGCGGGCCGGCGTAGAGTTTCTTGAGGGCGGCGACCTGCGGGGCGGTAAGGCAGGCGTCGGAATCGGCACCCTTGCAGAGGATGACGGACGGATCGAAGCGGCAGGCGGCGGGATTGTCGATGACGCCGTCCTTAATGCCGTCGTTGGCATCGCAGGCGGCGAGCGCGGCGGCTTCGATGGCGGGGATCTTGGAGGCGGGGATGTAGCTGGCGGGATCGTCCATGAGTGCGCGGACGTCGGCAATGGCGGTGGTGAGCAGGTGGGTCCAGTAATTCGCCGGGGCGCCGGCGATGATGCCGTCATAGTCGGCGGGGTAGCGTTGCGCCTCCATGAGGGCCTGGCGGCCGCCATTGGAGCAGGAACTGAAATAGGAGCGGCGCGGGGCATTGCCGTAAAAGGCCGCGATGTAGGCTTTGGCCTTGTCGGCGGTTTCGTGGATGGCGCGGTAACCGAAATCGACGATCTTCTCGGGATGGTCGAGGGCCCAGGAGGCGTCGGTGCCGCCGGCGTGGTGGCCGGTATCGGTGGCGGCGCTGGCATACCCGGCCCGGACGGCGGCGCCGAGACCGGTCCAGGCGATGGAGCCGGCGAAGCCGCCGTTGCCGATGCCTTGGAATTTGCCGGTCCAACCGGAGACGGGCATCCAGACTTCGAAGCGGATGTCGGAATCGGGGGTGGGCTTGATGACGCCGGACACGCGGCAGAACGCCGGCAGATCGCGGACCGGGGGTCCCTCGGGCGCGGTGAACGTGCCGGCGGGCACCACCGCGGCGGTGACGGTGGTGGAGGCAAGTTTGAGAGTGGCCAGGCTCTCGCAGGTGGTGGCGCCGGGGAGGGAGGCGCAGCCCAGCAGGGCGGCCGCGAGCCCGATGGCGAAGCGATCGGATATACTCATGTCTTCAAAGTTTATACCGCCGGTGGCGGCGTGGGTGGTGCTGAGCGGAGCCGCGGGGGCGCAGACGCGCTTAGGGGGCCGCTAGTGAAATTCGATGCCGCGGAGCACACCGTCGGCCTGGATGCCGGGCACGGTTCCCGCGGCGTATACGACGGAGACCACGGCACCGGTCTGCGGCCCGCAAGTGAACTCGGCGGGCGCGTTGCGGGCCAGCATGCGGGAGGGGTCGGTAATGGCAACGGCGACCGGTCCGGCCGCGGTATCGAGCAGAAAGCGGGTCACGGCGCCGGTGCAGTCGATCTCGCGCAGCGTGCCCGACAGGCGCCGGACGTCGTCGTCGGCCTCGATGAAGGGATTCCAGCCGGTGGTGTCGCGCGGCACGCGGGTGGCGACCATGCGGGTCTGGCCGTCGGGGTCGCGGGCGACGCGGACGGCGACCTCCGTCGCCGCCACCCAGGCAAGCTGGGCGGCGCGCACCCGCTGGTCGGGCGAGGTGGCCGCTTCGGCGGCCTTCCGCGCCGCCGCTTTCGCCTCGTCATGGTCCCCGGCCTGGTTCAGCGCGTCGGAGAGCGCGCTCCAATAGTCGAAAGCGCGCGCCGGAGCCACGACCCGCATGGCGCGCAACTGACGCACAGCCTCCCGCTCGTGCCCGGCGTTTTTCTCGAGGAGCGCCAGCAGGTAGCGGGCGTCGTCGTGATCGGGCTTCAATTCGAGGACGCGTTCGAGCGCGGGGCGGACCTCCTCCGGCGGGAGGTTCGCATTGGAGGCCAGGACGGCGTAGCGGTAGCACAAAGCGGCATCGTTGACGCCGAGCGCAATGGCCCGCTTCCACTCGCGGCGGGCGGCCACGGGGTCGCGGCGCTGGAGCGCCACCGTACCCAATGCCGCGGCCACATCGGCGTCGCGCGGATTTTCGCGGGACAGCGAGCGGTACTCCGCGGCGGCGCGGTCCAGCGCGCCGTTGGCCAGGAGCAGATCCGCCATGAGGGCGCGGGCGGCGTAGCCGGAGACCGCGGCCACTTCCACCGCGTCGAGGGGCGCCGTCACAGCGGGCAGTCCCGTTGCCGCAACGTGGCTGTGCCCGGACCAGACGCGGGCATCCCGCTCGATGGTCGCAAGGGGCCGTCCGTACAGCGAGCTGAGCGTGCTGGCTGAGGCCGAACCCGCGCTCAGCGCGCCGACCAGCAGCGGGAAGCGCGGGAGGTACAAGGGGGACCGCGCCAGCATCTCGGTCAAGGCCCAGCTTTCGGCATAGAAGAGGGACGTTTCCGAAGAGCTCGTGAGCAGCTCTTCGAAGGGGATCCACCTGCCGCGCCGCAGTTCCTGCGCGCGTTGGGGAAAGTCGCCGCCGATGGCGCTGCCGCGCTCGCCGATGCGCACCGTGGAGAAGAAATCCGCCAGCCCTTCGGCCAGCCATGCCGGAAGGCGCAGCCCGCTGGCATGCAGCACCACGTGGGCATATTCGTGCGCCGCCATGGCGAATTCACCGGTTCCCAAAGACGGCATCACGATATACTCGCGGCCCTCGGTGCCGATCGAATAGGCGGCCGCCCCGGGGCGCAGCCGGTAGGGGTCGTACTCCTTGGCGGAGCGGAAGCCGATTACCCTTACGGGCTGCAGGCCGTCGAGCTTCAGGCCGGTCTGCCCGGCCAGGAGGGCGCGCAGTTGTTCGAACCAGCGTATGGCCGCGCGGGCCGGAGCCTCGCCGGACTGCGAATAGACCTCGAAGTGCTCGCTGCGGGCGACCGTCCAGGGAGCGGGGGTTTGGGCGTGCGCGGCTATGCACGCCAGCGCCACGAGCGCCGCGGTTCTCATTTGGCAGCCACCCTGGTGACCACCTCCCACAGGAGGGCCGTACCCTCGCGAACGCTTTCGACGGCGATGCGCTCGTCGTTGCCGTGCGCACGGTTTTCATTGTCCTGCCGCGCAAACAGGGGGGCGCCGTAGACGGCCATGCCCTTGCGGCGCAGGAACGATCCATCGGTGGCGCCGCGGGTCATATAGGGGACCACGAGCGCGCGGGGTCCGGCCTCGCGAAACACGCTTTCCATCGCGCGGTAGAGCGCGGTGTCGAGCGAGCTGGGCGGCGTGGAAGGCATATCGTGGCCGGCGAGCGGGATCAGTTCCACGCGGCTGTCGCGGATGGCCCGGCGGAGCCGGGTGAGCACCTCTTCGCGGGTTTCGTTGGGCAGGCGGCGGACATCCACTTCCGCTTCGGCGACGGCAGGAATGACGTTGAAGACCGACCCGGCGTGGATCACGTCGGGAGAGATGGTGGTGCGGAGTTGGGCATCCAACTCGCGGTCGCGCCGGCGGATTTCCGCGGCGGCGGCCATGGCTTCGGGCGCGCGCTCCAGTTTGGGAAGCAGCGGCCCCAGCCAAGAGAATCCCTCCAGCTTCGCCAACTCCCGGAGATAGCGGCGGCTGGTATCGTTGAGGCGCACCGGCTGCCGGGCCTCGGCCAGGCGAACGATGGCGCGGGCCACGCTCACCAGTGGATTGTCGGCGCGGGGCAGGGAACCGTGCCCGGCGGTTCCACGGGCGCGCAGCACGACCGGGGTGGGCACCTTCTCCGCGGTCTGGATCTGGAAAACGCGCATGCCGTCGGGCAGGTCCGTCGCCATGCCTCCTTCGTTGAGGGCGAATTCCGCGTCGATGCGGTTCCAGGCGTTTCGCATCATCCACTCAATCCCGGTGGAAGATGCCTCTTCATCGCTCTCCGCCAGCAGGATCACGTCGCGCGCCAGCACGCGGCGGGTGCGTTTCAGCTCGACCAGGACGGCCAGCTCGGCGGCCAGCAGCGATTTGTCGTCGAGCGCTCCGCGGCCGTAGACGAAGCCCTCCCGCACGGTTCCCGAAAAGGGCGCCACGCTCCAGTTGGGAGAGTCCGCCGGCACGACGTCGGAATGGGCCATCAGGAGCAGGGGCCGTTCCGCTCCCGAGCCGGCCAAGCGCGCGACGAAGTTCAGCCGCGCCGGGCTGGCGCCGAGGACTTCCGCGGCGATTCCCTCTTCGTCCGCCACCTGTTTGAGGTACTGGGCCACGCGGGACTCGTTTCCCGGGGGATTGGAGGTGTCGATGCGGACCAGCTCGGCGAGGTATCGCTGCGCACGTTCGCCGACCGACTCGGTGGCGAAGATGCCCGTCGCGCAGACTATCAGGGCCATACCCCGCAGCTTCATTGGTCCTATGTTAACGAATCGGGTTGCCCATAGACGGAATCCTGTGTCGCGCGTCACGTGTTGCGCACTCGGAAATTGCCGGGCGGGTGGTAGTCTGAAAACCATGGGGGGCGTAAACCGACAGATTGTCCTTGCGTACCGGCCGGCGGGGCTTCCGAAGCCGTCCGATTTCCAACTTCGCGAGTCGCCGGTGCCGCGAGCCGGGGCCGGCGAAGCGCTGGTGCGGACGCTGTATCTTTCGCTCGACCCCTACCTGCGCGGGCGCATTTCCGGCACACCCACGCTGGCCCACGGCGTTCCGGTGGGGGAAGTAGTGGCGGGCCACACGGTAGGGGAAGTGTGGGAATCCAACGATCCCCGGGTGGCCAAAGGGGACCTTGTATGCGCCATGCTGGGCTGGCAGGATTTCGCCACGGCGCCCGCCAAGTCGCTGCGCAAGATCGACCCCGCGCAGGCGCCCATCACGACGGCGCTGTATGTGCTTGGGATGCCCGGACTGACGGCCTACTTCGGGCTGCTCGATATCTGCCGGCCGCAGCCCGGAGAGACGGTGGTGGTATCGGGGGCCGCCGGTGCCGTCGGGTCCATCGTCGGGCAGATTGCCAAAATCAAACGCTGCCGGGCGATCGGCATTACCGGGACCAACGAGAAGGTCCGTTTTCTGACCCGGGAGCTGGCGTTCGATGGGGGCGTGAACTACCGCGACACGCCGGACCTGCTGGCCAGTCTCAAAGAGCTGTGCCCCAACGGGATCGACGTATATTTCGATAATGTCGGGGGAACCATAGCGGACGCCGTGCTGCGGCTGCTCAATACCCGTGCGCGGGTCTCGCTGTGCGGGCAGATTTCGCAGGTGAACGGCGAGGAGCCCGACGTGGGCCCGCGCTGGTTCGGCCAACTGATCGCCCGCCAGGCCAAGGTGGAAGGATTCCAGGTGCACCAGTTTGCCGAGCGGTACGACGAGGCATACCGGCAGCTTGCCCACTGGCTGCGCGACAAGCGGATCCGCTACCGCGAAGATGTGGTGGAAGGGCTGGAAAACGCGCCGCTGGCGTTCATCAGCATGCTGGAAGGCCTCAACCTGGGCAAACAACTGGTGAAAGTGGCGGAACAGGAAGAGTCCGCAGACAGCGCCCGGACGATCACCGCGCAGGGCTGAGCGCCTGTTCCACGACGCGAAGCAGCGCGCTTACGGTGAACGGTTTGGAGAGCAGCCTGAAGCCCTTCAGCGTTACGAAGCGCTGCACCAGTTCGGCATCGTGAAACCCCGAGATGAAGAGCACCGGCAGATCGGGTTGACGGGCACGGAGGCGCTCGGCCAGGACGGGCCCGGTGAGATCGGGCATGATGACGTCGGTGAGGAGCAGGCTGACCGGGCCGGCACTTTTCTCGTAGGTCTCGACCGCATTCCAGCCGCTGTCGGCCGGAAGCACGTGATAGCCGGCGTTGCGCAAACTCGCGCTCAGCAGCTCCAGCACCTGGCGATCGTCGTCCACTGCCAGGATGGTGGGCACCCGGTTGGAGGATGGTGGTGAAGCCCGCAACGTTTTCCCACTCCCCTGCGGGAGGAGGAATCTCCGCGCCATCCGTGGTCTGGGCCCCCCGCGTACTTCCATTATAAGGTCGGGCGGAACGGCGGATTCGGGGAGGGGCGGGCGGAGTATGTGCTTTTTCATGCGGGCGCGGCGGGGAGCCGGCGGCCTGCTACCATCACAGCGTGGGCTTCTACCTTTGGTACGACGGCGACCTGGCATGGGCGCAGGGCACGTTTGAGTACCGTCCCATGGGCAGTGCCGTGATCGCGGCTTCGGATCTGTTCCGGCGGCGCGATTTCGACGCCCGCCGCCGGATCCGCCCACCGCGGACGGCGCGGTTTGCGGGCCAGTTCGCCTCGCTGGGGCATCTCAACGCGCAGCTTCAGGCGCGGCGCCGGGTTCAGCGGACGGCGCGAACCAACTCGGCGGCCGAGCCCTGAATGGCCTCGCCCGCGTTCTCGATCACCTTGCCCACCTTGACGATTTCGGCATCGGCCTGCTGCCACTCTTTCTGCTCGATGCTCTCGCGCACGGCGGGCAGCGTCTTGACCCCGTAGCCGGTGTAGAACCCCGGTGCGTATACCTGGTGCTTGAACCACGGGCGGTTGGGCAGCCCCTCATCCAAGGTGAGGGCGCGCTCCACGCCGATCAGTTTGGCGTTGACCTCGCGGAGCTGGGCGCGGGCGAGGGCCGATCCGCTGCCCTCGGCGGCATGGGCGAAGGCCTGGCGGTAGAGCTCGGCGGCGCGGACCAGGGAGGCGAGGCCGTTTTCGAGCGGCGCGAAATTGAGGAACGGCGGAACGGGCTCTTTCTTGGGCGCCACACTGGGGTGGCGCGGGTCTTCCGTGGCGGCAAAGATGCCGTCGTCGAGCTGGCGGTTGCGCTCGACGATTTCCTCGCGCCGCTGGACGGCAAGCCGTTTGACCTCGTCCACGTAGCGGCGGACGGTATCGGTGAAATCGTCGAAATCGAAGGGCAGCAGCTCGGCATCGGCCAGGCGCAGGACGGCCGTGCCGGCGGTCTGGGCGAGCGCGCGCCCATAAACGAAATCGGTATCGGAGAAATGGGTGTACCAGTAGAAGTCGTCGTAAATCGAATGGTAGATTCCGCCGCCGCCTTCGCCGTCGAAACCGAGATTGAGGGAGGCGATGCCGAGGTGGTCGAGAAAGGCGGTGTAGTCGGAACCCGAGCCGAGCGCGCCGATGCGGAGATCGGGCCGGTGTCGGGGCTCGAGGCGGTCGGCGGGAGTAGCCGCGGGGGGAGGGCTGGCGAGCCGGTGGGCCTGCAGCCGCTTCCACACGCTCACGTGGGACTCGGGGTCGGGAATATCGCGGGCCACGCCGTTGGCGAAGCGCTCGAGGGTGTGCGAACCTTCGACGCTCAGAAAGCCGCGGCCATTGCTGTCGGAGTTCACGTAAACGGCGGCGTTGCGCGCGAGCTCGGCGGCGTGAGTTTCGGCCCATTCGGTGGAGCCGAGGAGTCCCGGCTCTTCGCCATCCCAGGCGCAGAGCAGGATCGTGCGGCGGGGCTTCCATCCCTGGCGCAGGAGGACGCCCAAAGCGCGCGCCTCTTCGAGCAGCGGCGCCATCCCGGAGCTGGGATCCTCGGCGCCGTTCACCCAGGCGTCGTGATGGTTGCCGCGGATGATCCACTCGTCGGGATAGAGAGTGCCGGGAATGCGCGCAATGACGTCGTAGATCGGCTTCAGGTCCCAGTTAAACGACAGCTTCAGGTGGACCTTCGCGGGTCCGGGCCCGATGCGGTAGGTGATGGGCAGCGCGCCGCGCCAGCGTTCGGGGGCGGTGGGGCCCTGGAGCGCGGCCAGCAGGGGCTGCGCATCGGCGTAGGAAATCGGCATCACGGGAATGCGAGTGAGGGTGGGCGCCTGTTCGCGGGGCAGGCGGTGGGCGGCGGAGGTAGCGCCGATGTTGGGGGTGAGCGGGTCGCCGGGATAGACCGGCATATCCATGACGCTGCCGCGCTGCGCACCATCCTTATTTCGATAGGCGCCGGCCGGGAACACTTCCCCCTGAAAGTAGCCGTCCTCATGGGGGTCGGAGTAGATGAGACAGCCCACCGCGCCGTGCTCGGCCGCCACCTTGGGCTTGATCCCGCGCCACGATCCGCCGTAGCGCGCGATGACGATGGCGCCCTTCACCGAGATGCCGTGCCGCTCCAGGATGTCGTAGTCGGCGGGCACACCGAAATTCACGTAGACTAACGGCGCGGTCACGTCGCCATCGATGGAGTAGGCATTGTAGGTGGGGAGCTGCTCCTGGCGCTGGGAGGACGTCGGATCGACGGCGATGGCTGGCTCTTCGAGGCGGGCGGTGAAGCGGGTCGGCGCGACCAGTTCCACGAGCCGCTCCCTGGGCGTGGGAAACAGCACGTCAAAACGTTCGATGTCGGCGGTGAGCCCCCACTCGCGGAATTGGGCCAGGATCCAATCGGCATTGTCCTTGTCGTAGGCCGAACCGACGTGGTGCGGGCGCGCGCTGAGCCGCTCGACGTAAGCGCGCAGGCGGGCCGGATCGGGAATGGCGCGGAACTTCGCCTCCCACTCGCGCTGGGTGAGCGAGTTGGCGGAGGAATAGCCGCCCAGGGGTGCCGGGTCGGCGGAGTAGACGGCGAAAACCGATAACCAGAGACAAAGCGTGCACGCGACCAATTGTTTCATGGAAGTGAGGAAACTATTGTAGCGCGCGCGGCCGGATCAGCCGATGCGATAGACGCCATCGAAATCGGCGAAGTAGCACTCCACGGGCATGCCGGGAATGGCGGCCCGAACGACTTGGGCGGCGGCCACGGCTTCTCCGGCGATCGTCTCGACGGGCGCGCCGATATAGGCGCCGCAGTCGTTGTGGGCGACGATCAGGGTGACCTGGGACTGGTGCAGGCGGACCGAGGTGCGGATCATGCGCAGCACGAACTGGCGGTCGGCTTCGCACTCGGGCGCGGCCAGCCATTTGGCGGACCCGGGGATCTTCACGTGATCGAAGGTGAGGATGCCGCGGCGCTTGAGAAATTTGCGCGTGGCCAGGTCGAAGCGCGCGTCGAAGCAGGAGATCACGCACGCCTCCGACGTGTAGACCTCCTGCGGCGAATCGAAATGAAATAGTTTGTCCATGACGGTCACGCGAAGGCGGCAAAGAGCCGTTGGCCGCGCTTGATCAGGTGGGGCGCGCGCGCCGCGATGTCGCGCAGAAAGGCGTCGCGGTCGGCCGGTTCGATCCATACCTGCGACGCCGGTCCGTATTCGATGCGGATGTGGTCCGCGCTGACGGCGAAGCTGCGATCCTCCTCGGGCGGGGGGCCGATGAAGCTGATGGCCGAGTAGGGAATGACGCGACGCGAGAGGGCGGCGCGAATCACCAGCGCGTACTTGGTGGTCTCGTAGGATTGCGGATAGGCGCACAAAAACAGGATCATCAGTATGGGCCCAGCGATCCAGTAGTCGCCCAGCAGGAATACGATCACTCCCAGGGCGATTGCCGCCAGAACATACACGTCGACCTTGGCATTGTGAGTCATAATTCTCTCCACGTGTGAAGGCGCGAAATCCGGTCTCCTTGGTCCGGATCGGCACCGCTGGACGGGGCTCAGCCGGCCTTCCGGCGAGCCTTGATCTCGGCCAGCAGGCGATCGATCTCGCCTTCTTTTTCCATGGCGGCGAAGCGGTCGTCCACATCGTCGGCCACCAGTTCGGCCTTGGCCTGGGCGGTGGATTCGGAATGCTGCACTTTGTGCTTCATGCGGTCGAACGCGGCCGATTTGGAATCGTCGCCCATGGCCATACTGGCGTCGGTGGCCTTGCCGAGGGCCCGCGAACGGCGATGCTGGGCAATCAGCATGTCGCTCTTGGATTGGGCTTCGGCCAGCTTCTGTTGCAGTTTCAGGAGGGCGCTTTTGAGGTTCTCCACCTGGGTTTTCTGGTCCTCGACCTGCTGGCGGAAACTCTCGGTCATAGACTTGTGGCTCATGGCCCGCTCCACGGCGGCGCGCGCCAGGGTCTCGTCCTTCTTGTCGACGGCCAACTCGGCGCGGCGCAGCCACTGCCGCTCGGCTTCCTCGTTTTCGCTCAATTTTTTGGCCAGCACATGCTGGTCGGCGATGGAGATGGCCACTTGGGTTTTCACCTGGAGCAACTGGTTCTGCATATCCAGGATCACCTGTTTAATCATCTTCTCCGGGTCTTCGGCCTTGTCCACCAGGTCGTTGATATTGGCCCGAACCAACGTTGCAACGCGCTCTAAGAGTGCCATTTTTATTTCTCCTTCCCGCTCCCCCGCAGCCTGCTGCCGCAGAGGAGCGGCAGTCGGTCTGTGAGTTACATTCCCGCGCCTTTAGCCTTGTCATCGGAGTTTGGCGCTTTTTCTCCAATCAGTCGTACCTTCGCAAACAACTCGTGAAGCGGCATGCCCGAGAGGGTTTCGAACAGCGCCGGGATCTGGGCCGCCATCTGGGTGATGTCGCCGGTGATTTTGTTGAGCCCCGCCGAGGTGCCGTTGCCGGTGGAGATCACGGTGATCTTGTCCACGTTGGCCAGGGGCGCGGCCAGGGCGCGCACCACCTCGGGCATACTCGTAATGAGCTTGTCGACGATGGCCGCCTGGTTGAATTCCTGGTAGGCGGCGGCCTTCACGTTCATGGCCCGGGCTTCGGCTTCGCCCTTCTTGAAGATGATCTCGGCCTCGGCTTCGCCCTGGGCGCGGATGGCGGAGGCGCGACCTTCGGCTTCGGTGATGGTGCGCTGCCGCTCGGCCTCGGCCAGCGTCTCGATGCGGCGCCGTTCGAATTCGGCCTGTTTGAGAACGGTAGCGGTCAATTCGCGGTCGCGGCGTTTGATTTCGGCGTCCTGTACCTCGACTTCGTGTTCTTTCTCTACGCGGTGAATGGTGACTTCCTCGGCGCGCACCTGCTGTTGCATGATGTTGGCCTGGATTTCGTAGGCCTTGTCGGCCTGCGCCTGCTGCTTTTTCACGAGTTGCAGGTATTCGGCCTTCTTGACTTCGAGGTCGCGCTGCGCCTCGGCCTGCTTGGCCTGCGAGAGGGTCTCGGCGAGGACCCGTTCCTGGTCGGCCTTGGCCCTGGCGATGGCCGCTTCGCGCGCGGCTTCGGCGCGCTTGATGGCGGTATCGCGTTCGGCTTCGGCACCGGCCACATCGGCATCGCGCTTGATGCGCGCCACGTCGGGTCGGCCCATATTGGTGATGTATTCGTTCTTATCGCGGACTTCCTTGATGGTGAAGGAGATCACCTCGAGCCCCATCTTGTTCATATCGTCGGCGCAGGTGGAGCGCATGCGCTCGCCCACCATCTCCGGCTGCTTGACGATCTCTTCGACGGCGAGCTGTCCGATGATGCCGCGCAGGTGGCCTTCCATGACCAGCCGGATGAGGCCCTCGCGCTCTTCGGGCGGCTTGGTGAGGAACTGTTCCGCCGCGGTCAGAATCGACTCCGGGTCGGATTTCACCTTGATCTGCGCCACCGCTTCGACGGTGACCGCCACGCCCTGCCGGGTGTAGAGATCCTGCTTCGGGGCGACATCGAACGACATGAGCTCGAGCGACAGCCCGCGGCAGCTTTCGACCATGGGAAAGATCACGGTGCCGCGGCCCTTCACGACGCGCGTGCCGCGAAAACCGTAGACGATGATGGCCTCGTGCGGTCCCGCCTTGCGGAACAGCTTGGCGAACATGGCCATGATGAACAGAATCGCCAGCAACATCAACGCGGCGATCATGATGCTTGGGTTTTCCATATACGGGCTCCTGTTAACTCCTCAGCTCCAGTTCGGCGATGGGGTCTTCCCACGGCCGAACGTAGGCGATTCCTTTCTCGTAACGGGTCACCATCACTTCGGTGCCCTTGGGGATGGCTGCACCATCCTCACTGCGCGCGCCGGTAACACGGCGCACGCCCTCCTGCGAATAGATCAGCTCGCCGGTGCCACCCTGCCGGATGGGAATGCTCAACTTGCCGAGCACGCCGACCATTTCGTAGTCGGCCGGATCGAGCGCCGCTTCGCGCCCCATCAGTATCCTGGCCAAGAACCAGAACACCACCGCCGCGGCGCCGAGGCCGCTCAACACGGATATGCCCAGCGCCGCGACGAACCAGACGCTGTAGTAGTGGGTCAGCATATATCCGGTGCCGCCAAACCAGGCCAGGAACGCGGCGATCGTTCCGAAATTGAACCAGGGCAGCTCGCCCGGGTGCGACCCCATGCCTTCGGCATGCGGAACGTGAATTCCGTGATCGAAGTGCAGGTGGGGCAGATGCAGATCGAGCGTGCCCGCCAGGAGCGCCACCGTGCTCAGGCCGAAGCCGAGCAAGAACGTAACCAGATAAAAATCGGACCAGGTCATGAACGCTTCCTCGGTTTACCGTTGCCGGTTTTGGGGGCCGCAGGCTTCAATACTTCCATCAACCTCTCGGCCAGCCCTTGGTTATCCAGAATCGAACCCAGCAGCATGAGGCACATGCGCGAATCCGCGTGGCGCGCTACACGCAGCAGCGCCTGATGCACCCCGGGGTCGCGGCTGAAACGCTCCGCCCCGCTGATGAGCCAAAGATCGAGCTTGTCTTCCAGGGCTCCGATATCGGAGATCAACTCATTCTGGAAGCCCTCGGGATCGTCCACCAGGTACCCCGGATGAACTTTGAAAAACCTCGCCAGCAGCATCCGGGTTGAATTGGTCAGGTGAGGCCTCGCGCCACTCTCGATTTGGGAGAGGTAGCTTTGACTGATGGATTTGTTCAGCTCCTTCAGGATCAGCCGGGCCAGTTCCTGCTGCGAGAGCTCGCGTTCGAGCCCGCGCAACGCGCCCTCGACCTCACGCAGGTACCGGATTTTTTCGCCGAGTCTCATATCGCAATCTGTAATTACGATATTGCAAATTGCGATCAGGATCAAGAAATAAATTTGCCCTGTTTTCAAGCGCTTGCGGCCGAGACCGGTTTGTCCTTCACAACATCAGCTCGGAAAAGGGCTTCGGACTGACATTGCAAACGCCCTCGAAGGGGTTGTCGGTATCGGTCATCACCAGGCCGGCGAACAGGAGCACGACCGCCACCAGGAAGAAGCAGCAGGCGCCGGCCACCCAGGAGTGGAAGGGGTAGACGAACACCAGCAGCAGCAGCGCGAGCGCCATGGTGGTGACCAGGCGGAGGAGGGTGGGAGGAATGCGCGTGAGGCTCTTGGCAACGCGGTCGTCGCGATGTTCTCCGGCTTTGCGGACGATGTCGATCAAGCGGCCGTGGATGGCGGCTTCGGTGTCGTTGGCGGGTACGGTGCGCACGACGGCGTTCATGAGCTCCGAGAAGGCGGCCTCCGTCTGGCGGTCCCGGCGGCGTTCGGCCAGGGCGTGCCATTCGAATTTGAGCACGCGGTTGACATAGTCGGAGACCGCGCGCCGGATCGTCTGCCGCGCCTCGGCGTTGAGGTAGTCGCTGAAGCGGAGCACGTCCTTGAGGGAATTGCATTCGCGCATCACGAAATTTTCGACGTCGGTGAACTGGCCCCAGATCACAAAGATGACGAACGCGAACATCACCGCATAGATGCTGCCCAGGAGCAGGATGAGGGTGTTGAGGCCTTCCATTTCGCGGGCGGTGAATTCGTAGAGCAGCGTGCTGTGCAACTGCCAATAGATGAGAATGGCCGCGGCAAGCTGCCCTGCCCGCGCGATCAACAGTTTCGAAACCGCTTTCCAGTTCATGTCGGGCGACTCCTTTCCCAATTGAATCACAAAGCCGGATTGCCGCTGCGGCTGCGGCTAGGCCGTCACTACGATCGCCGCCAGGTATGCGAAGTAGAGTCCCAGGAGCAGGACTCCTTCCCAGCGGCGCAGCAGGCGCGGCCGGCGCAGAAGCAGGCAGACGATGAGCGAGATGGCGGCCATGACGGCGAGATCGAAGCCGAAGGCGGCGAGCGATCCGGCGATGGGATGGATGGCGGCAACCGCGCCGAGCACGAACAGGATATTGAAGATGTTCGAGCCGAGCACATTGCCTACGGCGATCGAAGCATGGCCGCGGAGTGCGGCGACGATGGATGCGGCCAGTTCGGGCGCGGAGGTGCCGACTGCCGCCACGGTGAGGCCGACCACGCGCTCGCTGATGCCGAAACGGATGGCCAGACCGCTGGCTCCGGAGACGAAAGCCTCCCCGCCGACCGCCAGGAGGGCGAGTCCGGCGGCGGCAATCAAGGCCAGCCGGCGCAGGCCGCCGCCCGAGGGCGCGCCGGCGGCTTCGGCATCGGTTTCCATGGCGGCCATTTCCGTTCGCGCGGGAAGGGCGGAGCGCGCCGCCAGCCAGGTGAACCCGGCCGCCCCGGCGAGGAGCAGGCCGCCTTCCAAGCGCGAAACCACCGAATCGGCAAGCAGAATCGGCAGGGCCAGGCTGGTGAGCAGGATGAGCGGCAGTTCCCGCCGGATCAACCCGCCCTCGACCATCAGCGGACGGATGAAGGCGGTGGTTCCGAGGATCAGTCCGAAATTGGCGATGTTGGAGCCCACCACGTTGCCCAGCGCCAGGCCGGTAGATCCACGCAGGGTGGCCGCCGTGCTGACGACGAATTCGGGCATGGACGTCCCGTAGGCGACCACGGTCAAACCGATAATGAGCGGCCGCACGCGCATGGCGCGGCCCAGCCCCGCGGCCCCCTTGACGAGCCATTCCGCGCCCAGGTAGAGCAGCAGAATTCCAGCGGCCAACTCCATCGCATTGCGCATGATCTGGTTCACCGCCGTCTGGGATCGGGCTTGACCAACAGCGGCTGTGTGTAACTCCGCCCATCGGCAGTCAGCCTGACGGTGTAGGTGCCTGGCGGCATCCACTCGCCCTGGGGTCCCGGCGTGTCGTGGTAGATGGCCGATATGGGATAACCGCCGCCGCGGCGTCCGCCTCCGGCCTGCGGAGCGGCGTGCAGGTCCCAGACGAAGCGGTGCATGCCGGCTTCGCCCGAGAGCGGTTGAAACGGCCGGATCCAATAGCTGGGGATGTTGGCCTCCGGCGCGTTCGCCGGCGGCTGGTCCGCGCTCGAAAATCGCCGCACCAGGCGGCCGGCGGCATCCAGGATCTCCAGGGTGACCGCAGCCGGCGATTTCAGGTAGTAGTACAGGATCGCGCCATCGGGCGGATTCTTGCCCGCGGGTTCTTCGGGCGGCAGCGGCGTATCGGTGTTGGTGTTGCGGGGCAGCCGGAAGGCCGCCCGCGGCGCGAACAGGTGCGCGGCCCCGCTAACCGCTCCGGGGGCGATCTGCCGCAGCGGCGAGATGTCATCCAGAATCCAGAAGCTGCGTCCGTGCGTACCGACTACCAGGTCCTCCCGGTGAATCACCAGGTCGCGAATCGAGGTGGCGGGCATGTTCAGGCGCAGGGGCTGCCAATCGTCACCGTCGTTGAACGACACGAAGACGGCCAGCTCGGTCGCCGCAAAGAGCAGGCCCCGGCGCACGGGGTCTTCGCGCACCGCGTTGACGGCAGCGTCGGGCAGTCCGCGCACGATCTCCTTCCAGGTGGCGCCGCCATCGTGGGTGCGCCAGATGTGCGGCTTCCGATCGTCGAGGCGCAGGGCGTTGATGGCGGCATAGACGCTGCCGTCATCGAAGTGCGAAGCATCGAGTTGGGACACCTTGCTCCATGGCGCGAGCCCGGGGGGAGTCACGTCGTTCCAGGTCTTGCCGCCGTCGCGGGTGAGGTGAATCAGGCCGTCGTCGGTGCCGGCCCAGAGGGTGTTCACGTTCAAGTACGACGGGCCGATGGCATACACAACGCCGCGGCGCGTCGCTTGCGCTCTGGCGGCCTCGCCGTAGGAGGCCACGCTGGCGGGCAGCGGGTAGGACTCGCGCGACAGGTCCGGGCTGATGGGCTCCCAGCTGTCGCCGCCGTTGGTGGTCTTGAGGACCATCTGCGCACCGAGGTAAAGGATATGGGGATCGACCGGCGAAAACAGGAGCGGCGCCGTGCGCAGGTAGCGGTAGTCGCCGCGGGGCCTGACGCTTTCCACCTCGCCGGTCGACCGATGCCATCGGGTCACCTTGCCGCCATAGACGATGTCCGGGTGGAGCGGGTCGGGGGCGATGTAGGCGTACTCTTCGGCGCCCACCGGATGCCAGTCGCGGAAGGTGATGGCGCCGTTGTTGCCACGGCTGGCGACGGCCGCCGAGCCGCTCTCCTGCTGGCCGCCATAGACCCAATACGGGACTTGGTTGTCGGTGATCACGTGATAGAACTGCGCGGTGGGCTGGTTGTACCAGGAACTCCAGGTGCGCCCGCCGTTCACGCTGATGGTGGCGCCCTGGTCGCTGGCCAGCAGGAGGATGCCGGGGTGATCGGGGTTGATCCAGAGGTTATGGTAGTCGTCGCCGCCGGGGGCGCCTTTAATGGCGGTAAAGGTCTGGCCGCCGTCCACCGATCGGTACGTCGAGATGTTGGCGGAGTAGACGATGTCTTTGTTCTTCGGATCCACGCGGACACAGGCGAAATCGTCGCCACGGCCGTTGATACGCGGATCGGCGTTGACGCGCCGCCAGTTGGCGCCCGCATCGTCGGAGCGATACAGCCCGCCCGCTTCGCGCGACTGCACGAGTGCGTAAAGGCGCCTGCCATCGGCCGGCGCGACGGCGATGCCGATGCGGCCCAAGCCCTGGGCGGCGCCGGGGAGTCCGCCGGTGAGCGGGTGCCAGGTAGTGCCGCCGTCGGTGGATTTGAACAGGCCGCTGTTCGGCCCGGAAAACACGCCGTTCTCCCAGGGTGCCTGCCGGGCCTGCCACAGCACCGCATAGACGATCTGCGCATTCTTCGGGTCGAACGCCAGGTCCACCGCGCCGGTGTGCTCGTCCTTGTAGAGGACCTTGCGCCAGGTTACTCCGCCATCGGTCGAGCGGAACACGCCGCGTTCGGGGTTGGGCCCGTAGGGGTGGCCGAGCACCGCCGCGAACACGCGGTTGGGGTCGTTGGGATCGACGAGGAGGGCGGGAATCTGCTGCCCGTCGCGCAGGCCCAGGTGGCGCCACGTCTTGCCCCCATCGGCGGATTTGTAGATGCCGTCGCCCACCGAGAGGTCGGGCCGCTGCAAGCCCTCGCCGCTGCCCACGTAAATGGTGGCCGGATCGGATGGTGCGATCGCCAGCGTGCCGATGGATCCGGTGGGCTGGTCGTCGAAGAGCGGGTTCCAGGTTCGCCCGTAGTCGTCAGTCTTCCACACGCCGCCGTTGTTCACACCGATGTAGAACACGTTGGGCTGGGCGGCGATGCCAGAGGCGCCCACCGTGCGGCCGGCGCGGAACGGGCCGATCATGCGCCACTCCAGTGCCGAATCGAATTGGGGATAGGGATTCTGGGCCGTCAGAAGCGGGACGAGGACGCTGAGGGTGAAGAGGAGGCGGCGCATGGGTTCCAAAATATCATGCCCCTACCGCCACCCATCGCCCGCTGCGCATGGATTCATATCCGGCGTCCAAAATGCAGTTCACCAGGTACCCGTCGTGATACGTCTCGCGCGGCGTCTTGCCGTCGCGTACGCACTCGACGAAGTGCCGCATCTCGGCCTGGTAGCCGTAGGCGAAGGCTTCTTCGGGGAGCGGGCGGGTCCAGCCGGAGTCGGCGTCCGCCTTCTCGACCACGTATCCGGCCGAGCCGGTGGTGAAGCTGGCGATGGGCGTACCGCGGGTCACGTCGGTGAAGATGGAGCCGTTGGACCCGTGAATCTCGTTGCGCAGGTCGAGCCCGCCTTTGGTGGTCCAGGATAGCTCGCAGTGGCCGATTCCGCCGCTGGCGAATTTCAGCACGAGGAGAGCGTTGTCCTCGCCGGCGGTCTTCGTGGTGTGGACCAGTCGCGCGCCCCACGCCATCACTTCGACGACCGGGTCTTCTTTGCCGAAGAAGTAGCGCGCCGCGGCGATGCAATGGCAGCCCAGATCGTTCATCGCTCCGCCGCCGGTCTTTTCCACGTCCCAGAAATGGGGGCTGTGCGGTCCGCTGTGCGATTCGCGCGACCGCACCCACAACACGCTCCCGATGCCGCCGCCTTCGATGATGGCGCGTGCCTTCACCACGCACGGGGCGAAGACCTCGGTTTCGGCATACCCATGCATCGCCCCGGCGTGTGCCGCCGCGTCGGCCATGGCCCGGGCCTCGTCGCGATGGCGCGCGAGGGGCTTGGTGCAGACCTGATTCCGCCCTGCCTTGGCCAGGGCTAGCGCCACCGGCAGGTGCGCCTCGTTGGGCAGGGCGATGATGTAGAGGTCCACATCGCGCCGCGCGATCAGGGCCTCGAGGTCCGTGGAGGGTTGGGCGATCGACCATCGCGCGGCGAACTCCCGGGCCCGCTCCTGGTCGCGCGAGTAGTTCGCCACCACCTCCTGCCCGTTCACGTTCGCCAGTCCCTGCATGTAGAACTCGGCCACGAACCCGGAGCCGAGCATGGCAATGCGCACCGTCTTCATCAATAAAGCAGCCTACAACCGCCTCTGGTAAGATTCAAGCCTATGGCACACGGTCCTATCACTGACGCCCAAATCCACGAATATGAGGCCCAGGGCTGCGTCCTGGCGCGCGGCTTTTTCGACGCGGAAGAAATCGGCCTGCTCCGCCGGGCGGCCAAGGAAGACCGCCAGCTCGACCAGCACTCCTTCGGCCGCGCCGATGGGGAAGGCGGCGTGGTGCGCCTGTCGTTGTGGAACCACCCCGGCGACACCATCTACGGCATGTTCGCCCGCTCGGAGTCGGTGGTGAACTCGGCCGAAAAGCTGCTCGAAGGCGAGGTGTACCACTACCACTCCAAGATGATCATGAAAGATGCCGGGGTGGGCGGCGCCTGGGCCTGGCACCAGGACTACGGCTACTGGTATCAGAATGGCGTGCTGGCCCCGCTGCTCACCAGCGCCTTCATCGCGGTGGACGCCGCCACGCGCGAGAACGGCTGCCTGCAGGTGGTGCCGGGATCGCACCATCTCGGCCGCATCGACCACGTGCTGACCGGCGACCAGGCCGGCGCCGACCGCGAGCGCGTCGAAGAGATCCTCAAGCGCTTGCCGCTGGTCCACGTGGAAATGCAGCCGGGCGACGCGCTGTTCTTCCACGCCAATCTGCTGCACCGCTCCGATCGCAACCGCTCCGACCATCCCCGGTGGTCGATGATCTGCTGCTATAACGCGGCGCGCAACGATCCGTACAAGGAAGCGCACCACCCGCGCTACACCCCATTGAGCAAGGTGCCCGATGCCGCCATTCGCGAAGCCGGAATGAAGCGCTTTGCCGATTCGACAGCCGACGTCGCCTGGCTGAATCCGGACGCCGACCGAAGCGCGAGCAGTCTTGGTTCGGATTCGTGAGGGGCAGGCTCATGCGGCGTCCGTGCGTGTTCCTTTTCTGCGCCGCGCTGGCATCGGCGCAGCCGCAGGTGCCCGAGGTGGCGCGCCTGCTCTCCGAGATCATCCGCATCGACACGAGCAATCCTCCCGGGAACGAAGACCGAATGGCGCAGTTCCTGAAGACGAAGTTCGCGCCGCGGGGCTTTGAAATCGACATAGTCCCCACGCCCGTCGCCGGCAAGTCGCACTTTATTGCGCGGCTCCGCGGCAATGGCAGCAAGCGCCCGGTGCTGGTGGCCGCGCATGCCGATGTGGTGGGGGTGGAGCGCGAGAAGTGGACCGTGGATCCGTTCGCGGGCCTGATCCGCGAGGGGTACGTGTGGGGCCGCGGCGCCATCGATTTCAAAGGCGGCCTGGCGGTGTTCGCCGAGGCCGTGATGGATATCGCCCGGCAACGGCGTCCGCTGACCCGCGATATCATTTTCCTATCCGAGGCCGATGAAGAAGGGGGGCTGTACGGTACAGGCTACCTGGCTCAGAAAGCCTGGGACAAAATCGACTGCGAATTCGCCCTCAACGAGGGCGGCTGGATCATCCAAGACCGCTCCGGCAAGGTGCAGTACGTCAGCATTTCCACCGCCGACAAGCGCAGCATCTCGCTGCTGCTCACCGCCCGGGGCACGTCCACGCATTCTTCCATGCCGCTGCGTGACAATGCCATTTTCACGCTGGCGCGCGCGCTGGTGAAGCTCTCCGAATACGAAACCCCGCCGAAGCTCACGGAGTCCACCCGCCAGTTCTTCCTCACGCTTGCGGAAACCAGCGCGGAGCCGCTGAAGACCCACTTTCGGAATCTGGCGACCAGCCACGATGCCGCGCTCGTCGGGGCGGCCGATCGGGCGATCTCGGAAAACACGCTGCTGCACGCGATCATGCGGGACACGATCGCGCCGGTATTCCTGAACGCCGGCTTCCGCGGCAACGTGATTCCCGGCTCGGCCGAAGCGACGGTGAATTTCCGCGTCATCCCCGGCACCACGCCGCGCGAACTGATCGAGGAGGTGAAGCGCGTGATCGGCGAGCCGCGCGTGGACGTGACCGTGGCGCCCGGCACGACCGGAACGCGCGGTCCGCTCACGCCGGAGCAGCAGAAAGCGGCCGCGGCCACGCTCGCAGCCGCCGCGCGCGCCGTCGAATCGCCCAAATCCGGAGCGCTCTACGAAGCGCTGGTGAAGCAGGCGAAGGTCACGTGGCCCGAAGCGCGGGTGACCCCCTACCTGTTCCAGGCCGGCACCGACGCCGCCGCCTGGCGCAACCGCGGCATCCCGGTCTACGGAATTTATCCCTATCCGATCACCGCGCAGGACCTCCAGCGCATGCACGGCAACGACGAGCGGGTCCCTATCGACTCACTCAAAGCCGGTTTGAAACTGATCACGAACACGCTCCTGGAGGTGCAGTAACGCCAGGGCGCCGACGCCTCCGGGGTAGGTCTAACCACGCCGGGACTTCGCCCGCCTGACCCGCCCCCGTCCTGCCTGTTCCTTCCATTACAATAGTCAGAGCATGTCCAAACCGCTGTACTCTTCCCTGGCGGCAGCTTTGCTTCTGGCCGCTGTGGGCCCTTCGCAGAGTGTTCCTAAGAAATCCGCGTTCGATAAAGCCACGCTTGAAACCTACGTCCGCCATCTTTTCGTAATGGATCAACGCGTGACCGTGCAGGTGCTCGACCCCAAGCCGTCGACCGAGCTTCCCGGTTTCCAGGAGGTCGGTGTCCATGCCAGCATGGGGGCCCAGGCGCAGGATTTCAAGTTCCTCGTCTCGAAGGACGGCCAGAAGATGCTCCAGGCCAACATCTACGACATCAACCACAATCCGTTCAAGCGGGACCTGGACAAGATCAAGACCGAACTGGAGCCCAGCATCGGCACCCCCGGCGCCAGCGTGGTGCTGGTGGAGTTCAGCGATTTTGAATGCCCGTATTGCCAGCAGGAGGCGACCATGTTGCGGCAGAACCTGGTGTCCGCCTATCCCAAGCAGGTGCGCCTGTACTTCAAAACCTTCCCCCTGGAGACGATTCACCCGTGGGCCAAAGCTGCCGCCATCGCCAGCCGCTGCGTCTATCGCCAGCAGGCCGGCGCCTTCTGGGATTTTCACGACTGGATCTTTGGGCACCAGGGTGAAATCACCGTCCAGAACCTGAAAGACAAAACCATGGAGTGGGCCAAGGGCCAAAAGGAAATCGATGCCCTTCAGCTCGGCCAGTGCATGGACACGAAGGCCACCGAAGCCGAAGTGGAGAGGAACCTGGAGCAGGGCCGCGCATTGGAAATCACCGGTACTCCGACCTTGTTCATCAACGGCCGCCGCCTGTCGCAAACCATCGATTGGCCCAACCTGCGTGCCATCATCGACAACGAAATCGAGTACCAGAAGACGCACCACAACGCCGGCGAAGATTGCGGCTGCGAATTGAAGCTCGATCTGCCGGGCCAGCCGCAAACTAAAACCTCACCGATCGCTCTACCCAAGAAATGAAAATCCCGCGATATCTGCTCCTGACCCTGTCGTGCGCCGTGCTGTGGGGCGCAACGGCTACCATTAACCCGACGCTGTACCTGGATGACGTCAAATTCCTGGCTTCGCCCGAGCTGCGCGGTCGGGCCACCGGCTCTCCCGAGCTCGAAAAGGCAGCGGATTTCATATCGCGCAAATTCCGCGAGTTCGGCCTTCAGACGCTGGGCGGCAAGAGCTATTACCAGCCCTTCGAAGTGACCACCAGCGCGACCCTGGGCAAAGCGAACCGCCTCCGCGTCGTCGCCCACCACCACACCACGGCGCTGCGGTTCATCGACGATTTCATTCCGCTCCACTTTTCGAGCGCCGCCAGATTAAAGGGCGGCGTGGTGTTCGCCGGCTACGGAATCACCGCGCCCGAATTCCATTACGACGACTATGCCGGCCTGGACGTCAAGGGCAAGATCGTTCTGCTGCTGCGCCACGAACCCCAGGAACTGGACGAGAAGAGCGTGTTCGCGGGCAAGAATTTTACCGAGCACTCCCGGCTGGCGAGCAAGGCCAGCAATGCCAAAATGCACGGCGCCGCCGCGGTGTTCCTGGTGAACGACACGGCCCATCACGCGGGCGAGCCGGATCAACTGGAGAAGTTCGGCGGCAACGACGGACCCTCGGATGCCGGCATCGCCTTTGTGCAGGTGAAGGACGAGGTAGCCGCGTCCTGGTTCGAAGGGACCGGCAAGACGCTGGATGGGATGGAAGCGGCCATCGACCGGGATCTGAAACCGGAGTCGTTCGCCTTGCCTTCGACGCTCGAAATCGAGGCCAACGTGGACGTGGTCCGCGAGCACAAGACCGTCCACAATGTAGCGGGATACCTCCCCGGCCAAACCGACGAATACGTCATCATCGGCGCGCACTACGACCACCTCGGGTTGGGCGGGCAGTATTCCCTGGCCCCGAGCCAGACCGGAACGATTCATCCCGGCGCCGACGACAACGCGTCGGGGACCGCCGGAGTGATCGAGCTGGCGCGCTGGTTCGTTTCCCAGCCGAAGCAGAAACGCGGCATCCTGTTTTTGACCTTTGCCGGCGAAGAGCAGGGATTGCTGGGCTCCGCGTGGTATGTGGCGCACCCCGAACTGCCGCTCACCAACGCGGTGGCCATGATCAACATGGACATGATCGGCCGGGTGCGCAACGGGAAGATCTACATTGGCGGGGTCTCCACCGGGTCGAACTTCCGGCCCATGCTCGACCGCATCGCGCCGGCCTATCATGTGACTCTCGATTACTCCGATTCCACCGGTTACGGCTCGAGCGATCACACCTCCTTCACGATTGGAAGGGTGCCGGTGCTGTTTTTCTTTTCCGGGCTCCACGGCGATTACCACAAGCCCAGCGACACCTGGGACAAGATCGACGCACCCGCCGCCTCGCGGCTGCTGGAGATGGTGGCCGATGTGACCGACGGCCTCCGGGAATCGGCGGACCGCCCGCAGTTCGTACGCGTGATGCCGCCGGCGCACGGGCAAGGCTCGGCCGGCCCCATTAGTTCGTCATCCGGCTCGGGCTACGGCCCCTGGTTCGGCTCGATTCCGGATTTCGGCGAAGGCATCAAGGGCGTCAGGTTCGCGGATGTGCGCGAGGGTTCGCCCGCCGCCAAGGCCGGCTTCCACGCCGGCGACATCATGGTCGAATTCGACGGCAAACCGATCCAGAACCTGTACGACTTCACGTACGCCCTGCAATCGAAGAAGGTGGGCGATGAAGTGAAGGTGAAGGTGTTGCGCGACGGCAAACCGGTGGAAGCCAGCGTGCAGCTTGCCAAACGCATGTGAACGGCGGACCGTACGGACCGCGGGAGTAAGAGCGGCCGGGGTGCCATCGCCTATAATTGCCGAATGGTCAGCAGGCGCACCCTCACGGCTCTTTTCGCAGTTTCGTTGACCGCCGCGGCGCAACGCGGTCCGGTCCGCGATTCGGCTTCGCTCACGGTACTGAAGCCGGCCCGCGTCTTCGATGGCGATGAGCTGCACGAAGGCTGGGCGGTGCGGGTGCGCGGCGATCGAATCGACTCGGCCGGTCCCGCCGGGGGCATCGACACGGCGGGGGCGAAGGTGGTGGACCTGCCCGGGCTGACACTGATGCCCGGCCTGGTGGAGGGCCACTCCCACATCCTGCTGCATCCCTATAACGAAACCCCCTGGACCGACCAGGTTCTGCACGAGGGGCTCGCCCTGCGGGCGGCGCGTGCCGTCAATCACCTGCGCGACACGTTGCTGGCCGGGTTCACCACGGTGCGCGACCTGGGTACCGAAGGCGCCGGTTACGCCGATGTGGAGCTCAAGCAGGCCGTGAATGAGGGCATCATTCCGGGTCCGCGCGTGCTCGCCGCGACGCGCGCCATCGTGGCCACCGGCGCGTACGCTCCCAAAGGATTCGCGCTCGAGTGGCGGGTGCCCCAGGGCGGGGAAGAAGCGGACGGCATCGACACCCTGATCCGCGTGGTGCGGGACCAGATCGGCCACGGTGCCGACTGGATCAAGCTCTACGGGGACTATCGCTGGGGTCCGCATCCCGGCTCCCATCCCACATTTTCGCTCGAAGAGATGAAGCTCGCCGTGGAGACCGCCAGGAGCGCCGGCGTGCCCGTCTCCGTCCACGCCAATTCACCCGAAGGCATGCGCCGCGCCATTTTGGCCGGCGCCGAGACCATCGAGCACGGCGACGACGGCACCCCCGAAATCTTCCAACTGATGGTGGAGCATCGTACCGTGCTGTGCCCCACGCTGGCCGCCGGCGACGCCAACGCGCAGTACGGCGGCTGGAAGAAGGGCCAGCAGCCGGAGCCGCCCTCCATCGCCCGGAAACGCGCCAGCTTCAAGGCCGCGCTCGATCGCGGGGTCACGATCCTCAGCGGCAGCGATGTCGGGGTCTTCTCGCACGGCGATAACGCCCGCGAACTCGAAATGATGGTGGATTACGGCATGCCCGTGCTGGCCGCGTTGAAGGCGGCCACGTCGGTGGCCGGCCGCGTGCTCCACATGAACATCGGGCAGGCGAAAGCCGGCATGTGGGCCGACCTCATCGCGGTCGAGGGCGATCCGACCCGCGACATCTCCGCCCTCCGCCGGGTGCGGTTTGTGATGAAAGCCGGCATCGTCTATCGGTAGCCGCGGTCAGGCGTGGCGGTGGTCCTCGGGCATCCCCAGGCGGCCGACCGTTTCGCGTTCACCGCGGCATTCTATCCGATCGCCATGCTACGGTCCGGGCGCAGTCCCCTATAATGGGTCTGAGGAGAATAGGATGCGTAATTCCGGATTTTACATTACCGCCGCCGCGCTCGCGCTCGTCGCCGGGTCGTGCGCCCCGAAGCAGGCCGCGGTGGATGCAGGCAAACTCAAGATGTTCGCGCCGCTGCCGGCGACGATTCCCGCCAAGACCGCCGGACCGCTGGAGGCGCGGATCGCGCTCGGCCGCATGCTCTACTACGACGGCCGACTGTCCCGCAGCCAGACCGTATCGTGCAACTCCTGTCACGACCTGGCCAAGTACGGCGTAGACGGGCAGGCGACTTCGGAAGGCTTCAAGGGCCAGCACGGCGACCGCAACGCGCCCACCGTTTACAATGCGGCGGCGCACTTCGTGCAGTTCTGGGACGGCCGCGCCCCCGATGTCGAGGAGCAGGCGAAGGGTCCGGTGCTCAACCCGGTCGAGATGGCGATGGCGTCGGATCAGGCGGTGGTGGCCGTGCTCGAGTCCATCCCGCAATACGTCGCCCTCTTTCAGCAGGCATTCCCGAATGAAAAGAAACCGGTCACGTACGACAACGTGGGCCTGGCAATCGGCACATTCGAACGCGGGCTGCTGACCCCCGCCCGCTGGGACAAGTTCCTCGAAGGCGACCAGGCGGCGCTGACCGCGGACGAACAGGCGGGATTGAATCAGTTCGTTTCCGCCGGTTGCGGCACCTGTCATGCGGGGGCGCTGCTGGGCGGCAACCTCTATCAGAAGATCGGCGCCGCCAAGCCGTACCCCGACGCGTCCGATCCCGGCCGCTACAAGGTCACGCAAAACGACGGCGACCGTCTCATGTTCAAGGTGCCCTCGCTGCGCAACATCGAAAAGACGGCGCCCTATTTTCACAACGGCAAAGTCGCCACGCTGGACCAGGCGGTGGCGCAGATGGCCGATTACCAGCTCGACAAGCAGTTGAGCCCCGCCGAGCTTTCCTCCATCGTGACGTTCCTGAAGACGCTCACAGGCGACGTTCCGGTCCAGTACATCCAGAAGCCCGAGCTGCCGAAGAGCACTCCGAAAACGCCCAAGGCCGAAGCCGCGGATTGAACCATGGGCAAACGCAACGTAATCCTGGTGGTGGTGGTGGCGGCGGTGGCCGGCGGCGCCCAGTTCGTTCAGCCCGGGCGCACCAACCCGTCGGCCGACCCCGCCGCTTCGTTCGAGGCGGTGGTAAAACCGCCGCCCGCGGTGGCAGACATGCTGGCCCGCTCCTGCCACGACTGCCACTCCCACCACACGGCGTGGCCCTGGTACAGCCGGGTGACTCCGGTGTCATGGCTCATGGCGGGCCACGTCAAGGAAGGCCGCAGCCGGCTCAACCTCTCGGTGTGGAACATCTATAGTCCGGAGATGTCCCGGATCCGGCAGCGGGACATGTGCGAGGAAGTGAAAACCGGCGAGATGCCGCCCAAATATTACACGCCGCTGCACCCCCAGGCACGGCTGTCGGGCCAGGACGTTTCGGCCCTGTGCGGCCTGGCGTCGAACTGAGGGACCGGCCGAATCGCTTACTGTGATGGCCCGCGCGGTTTGACGCCGCTCGAGTCACGGATGGGGCCTGGTACCGTCCCCCGGTTTCCAGCCGCCGCCTGCCTTGCGTCTGTGATATGGTGAATTCACTTCGCGGTCTGACGCCCGGCCATCCCGGTCTTGGACGTCCGACGGGAACGCGTTATGGACCTCATTGGCCGCAAACTGGGTAACTACCGGGTCACCGGTGTCGTGGGCCGCGGCGGCATGGCGGAGGTCTACGAGGCCCAGGATGAACGCCTCAACCGCACTGTCGCGCTCAAAATCGTGCAGGAGCCGGACGCGGGACGCGGCACGCTCACCCGCTTCAAGCACGAGGCGCAGATCATCGCACAACTGGAACATCCCAATATCGTTCCGGTATTCGATTTCGGGGAAGAGGAAAACCTGGTCTATTTCGTCTCACCGCTGATTCGCGGCGAGACGCTTTCGAAACGGATCCGGCGCGGTCCCGTCGCGCTTGCCGAAACCAACGCCGTGCTCTCCCAGGTGGCCGCCGCCCTGGACTATGCGCACACCCGCGATGTCATCCATCGCGACGTGAAGCCGGCCAATATCATGATCGAGGCCGAAGGCCGCGTACGGCTGATGGATTTCGGCATCGCCCAGACCATGGAGCATCAGGAGCTGCACCAGCCCGGCTTCACCATGGGCACGATGCTCTACATGGCGCCGGAAGCCATCCGGGGCGAGCCCGTCGATTATACGGTGGATACTTACAGCCTGGGCGTGATCGCCTTTGAAATGCTGGCCGGAGTCCATCCGTTTTTCCACGCCAGCAGCGCCGAGGGCACGCTGCTGACGTCGATTGTGGAAGGCAACTGCGAGCGGCTGCAGAACCTGGTTTCCGGGCTGCCCAAAGGCACGGCCGAGGCCATTCACAAAGCGTTTGCGGCCCAGCCCAGGGAGCGCTTTATCTTCTGCTACGAGTTCATTGCGGCGGCCTTCCCGGCGGCCGAAATGCCCGTGCCGGGTACGACCACGGCTCCGCTTCCGGTGCCCGCCTCCGGCGAGGAACCCGGCGAAACGAGTGCGGAAGCGGATGCCCGGCTCGACGACCCGGAGCAATTCCTGGTGAGCGTGCTGCTCGAAAGCGAGTCCGGCCCATCGGCCTCGGAGGCGGCTCCCACTCCCTCCGGCTGGCCTGCCGCAGGCTTCGTTCCGTTTGCCGCCGGGACCCAACTGGCGCGAGAGCCGGAGCGCGTGCCGCCATCGCCCGCCGCCCGCCAGGCCGAGCCCGAGATGGCCGAGGAGGCGACGGTGATGTTTCTGACCAGCCCGGCGAATACGCCTGCCGCGGTGGTCCCGCCTGCCTCCAAGCCGGGCGCCATCACCGGCGAATTCACCACCGTGTTCGCCGTTTCGCCACCCGCGGGGAAGAAATTCGAGGCGCCCGCGGAACTGCCGTTCCCCGAAGTCGCGCTCACCGTGACCAGTTGCAGCGAGCACATGTGCCTGGGTCGCGAATCGAATATCGACCACTTTCCTTATCGCATCGGCCGGAGCGAGGGCGACCTGCTGCTGCCCTTCGATCGGGCCATTTCCACGTCGCACGCGGAGATCGACTTCCAGAACGGCGGCTTCACCATCCGCGACCTCGGCAGCTCCAACGGCACCTTCGTGGGCGGCAAGCGTCTGCCGGCAGGGCGCATCGAGCCGCTGCTGTTCGGGGCGCGCATTTCGCTCGGCTCCGATACCCAACTGACCTTCGGCTCCAACGACCTGTCCGAAATTCCCGACCTCACCGGCACGGTGATCAACGACAAATATACCCTGATCGAAACGCTGCACAGCAGCGCCAAATCGGCGGTCTACGCCGCCAGCGACCGCTTTCTGCCCCGCACCGTCACGGTGAAGCTGCTCTCCCCAAAGCTCACCCGCTACCCGGGCTATCGCGAGCAGTTCACGCGCGACGCGCGCACGGCCGGACGCCTGCACCACCAGAACATCTGCCGCGTCATTGAATTCGGCGAGACTTCGCTTCCCATGGGCCGCGCCCTGTTTGTGTGCATGGACTACCTGAAGGGCGGCAGCCTCTCCCGCCGCATCGCCCGCAAGGAGCGATTCGACATCCGTACCGTAGCTGTCTGGGTGGACCGGATCTGCGAAGCCCTGGCCTACGTGCACGAACAGGGAATCGTGCACAGCAGCATCAAGCCTTCGGCCATCATCTTCGATTCGCAGGGCAACCCCTGCCTCAGCGATTTCGCCGTCTCGACCTCCCCAGGGGACGACCCGCGCATCATCGTGGGCGGACCGGCGTTCCTGGCTCCCGAGCAGTGGGAGGGCTTGCCCGCCACACCCGCCACCGACCAGTACGCGTTGGCGGTGGTGGTGTACGCCGTGCTGACCGGCGAGTTGCCGCACGAAGGCCAGGAGCATCCCGAAATCCGCAAGCGCAACTTCCTGCGGGGGCCGTTTCCCGCTCACGAAATGGCCGCGCTGCGCGGCCTGCCGCCGTTTCCGCCGGAGATTTCTCAAGTATTGAACCGGGCCATGTCGAGCGACCCGGCGCACCGGTTTCCGGGAGTACAGGAATTCGCGGCCGCGTTCCGCGCCGGACTGTCTCCGGCGCGGGAGCCGGCCACCGGGCCCGTACGGGTATTCATCAGCTATTCCCGCGAGCTGAGCTCCGCCTGGGCGCTGCTCCTCAAACGAGATCTGGAGCGCGAGCACGCCTACGAGGTCTTCGTCGATACCATGCAGCAAGACACGCACGGCAATTTCGCCCGCAAGATCGAACGCAACATCGCCCGCGCCGAGGTGTTCGTCTGTCTGCTGGCGGCGCAGACGCTGGAATCGAACTGGGTCCGCAAGGAAATCGAGGTCGCCTGCCAGCTTCAGAAGCCGATGATTCCGGTGTTCCAGGAGAGCTTCCGCCATCCCGCCGATCTCTCGGCGGCGCTGCCCTACGTCCAGGAACTGCTGCTCTGCGACGGTGTTCATATCCTCGACGAACGGAACATCTTCATCGATGCCGCGTTGAAAATGCTGGCGGACTGCATCCGGCAGAGCGCGGTCCGCTAGCTTTCGCCCGCGGCGACGGGGGCGTTGCCGGGGGCGCGGTGGGCTAAGATGGTTTTCTGGACGGTCGTTCGGATTTGAGATTGCCCGATGCCGCACATACTCCGCCTGCTGCCATCGCTGCCCGAGCTGAACCTCACCGGGATCATTGACATCCTGGTGGTGGCGTTCCTCGTGTACCAGGCGCTGATGGTGGTGCGGGGAACCCGTGCCGGGCACATCCTGGTAGGAATTCTGATCGTGGTGGCGCTTTACGGGGTGGCGGTGTGGACGCGCCTCGAAGCGCTGCGTTCGGTGCTCTCGCTCATCGTTCCGTACCTGGGACTGGCGGTGATCGTGCTCTTTCAGTCGGAGATTCGCCGCACCCTGGCGCGTCTCGGCCGCAAGCGGTGGATGCACTGGACCGGCGGCTTCAGCGCGCCCGCCTCGGTCAGCGAAATCCTGCTGGCCGCCGAACATTTCTCCGCGCAAAAGACCGGCGCGCTGATTGTTCTCGAGCGCGATATCGGGCTGCGCACCTTCATCGAGAGCGGGGTGCGGCTGGAGGCCTATATCTCCCGCGACCTGCTGCTGTCCATTTTTCAACCCGGCCTGCCGCTGCACGATGGCGCGGTCATCCTCCAGAAAGACCGGCTCGCGGCCGCCGCCTGCTTCCTGCCCCTGACCACCAACCCGCACGTTTCCGGCAAGCTCGGCACGCGCCACCGCGCCGCCATCGGCATCACCGAAGAGACGGATTGTCTCTCCATCGTCGTCTCCGAGGAAAACGGACGCATTTCGGTGGGCTCGTTCGGGGAGCTGGTGCAGGGGCTCTCGATCCCCGAGGTGAAGGAGCGGATCCACCGGCATTTCGAAATCGAACGGCCCACGACGTCGCACATCGACGAGTTTGCGGCCGACATTCCCCTGTCGCGGGACAGCTCGGCGGTGGAGGGTGAGGTGCCCTCGCCGGATCGGGTGAAACAGCCGTGAAGCGCGCCGTATTGGCCCAATCCGCGCACTTTGCGCAGCAGGCCCGCAACCTGCTCGTGCGCAACCTGGGTTGGAAGCTGCTGTCGCTGGCGATCGCCACGCTGCTGTGGATCCTGGTGGCCAGCGAGCCGCAGCTCTCTACATTTGCCACCGTCCGGCTGGAATATCGGGACCTCCCTTCGGACCTGGAAATCAGCTCCGAGCCCGTGGGCAGCGTCTCGCTGGAGCTGGAGGGCCCGGCCGCCGAGTTGCGCGGGGTGAGCGATGGCGGCATCCATCCCGCGGTGGTTATCGATATGTCGGGCGTGCAGCCCGGCGAGCGCACCTTCACCGTGGACAGCGGCAACGTCAAAACTTCGCGGGGTGTGCGGCTGGTCCGCGCCATCCCTTCGGAAGTGCGGTTCCGATTCGAGCGGCGGGCCGAGCGCAGCGTGCCCGTCCGGGTGCGTTTCGCGGGTGAGGGAGCCCACGGTTATTACGTGGCGCGCGCGATTGCGGAACCCTCCGAATTGCAGATCGTGGGACCGGCGAGCCGCGTTGCCCGTATCGCCGCCGCCGTCACCGATCCGGTCGATGTTACCAATGCCGTGGGCTCCTCCGAGTACCACGTCAACGCCTACGTGGACGACCCCTATGTGCGGTTTCAAACTTCCCCACAGGTCAGAGTCAGCGTCACGATGGTCAAGAAGCCAGAAGGAGAATGAGTGGGTAAGCAACTGTTTGGAACCGACGGCATTCGCGGCGTGGCGGGAGAGTATCCGCTCGATGCGGCGACCATCTATGCCTTCGGAATGGCCCTCGGGCAGGACGTGGCGCGCGCGGGCGGCGCGCCGGAGATTCTGATTGGAACCGATACGCGCGAATCCGGACCGGAAATCGCGGCAGTCGTCGCCGGGGGCCTGGAGAGCCGCGGGGTGCGGGTCCGTTATGCGGGTGTGATCACCACTCCCGGGGTGGCCCACCTGACCCGCACCGGCCCGTTCGCCGCCGGCGTAATGATTTCCGCGTCTCACAATCCGTACCGCGACAACGGCCTCAAGGTGTTCGGGCACAGCGGCTTCAAGCTGCCGGATGCGGAGGAGGACGCCATCGAGCAGGAGATTTTCCGGCTGCTCCAGAATCCCGTCCCGCCGCGCGCGACGCGGCTCGAAGCCGACGAATCGCTCGACCGCGGCTATGGGGAGTACCTCCTTTCGACGGCGGCGGTGCGATTCGACGGCCTGAAGATCGCCCTCGATTGCGGCAACGGCGCGGCCTACCGGCTGGCGCCCGAACTGTTTTGCCGGCTGGGGGCGGAGGTGGCCGCCATGGGCGTGGAGCCAAACGGCCGCAACATCAATCTGGAGTGCGGCGCCCTCCACCTGGAGCGATTGCAGCAGACCGTGCCGGCCGCCGGCGCCGATTTCGGAGTGGCCTTCGATGGCGATGCCGACCGCGCCATTTTCGTTTCCCGCGCCGGCCATATCGTGAACGGCGATGGTGTCCTGCTCAGCGTGGCGCGCGCCTTCAAACAGGCCGGCCGCCTGCCGGACCATACCGTGGTCTCTACCGTAATGGCCAATCTCGGACTCGAGAAATCGCTCGCGCGCGAAGGCATCCGCATGGTGCGCACGGCGGTGGGGGACAAGTACGTGCTCGAAGAAATGGTGCGGCTCGGCGCGGCGCTCGGCGGCGAACAGTCGGGACATGTGATCTTCCGCGAGTACGCCACCACCGGAGACGGCATGCTCACGGCGTTGCGCCTTTTCGAGATCGCCCGCTGCGCCGGAACCGGCCTCGACGAGCTCATCGCCGACATGGAGGTGTATCCGCAGCGGCTCGTGAATGTGCGGGTGCGCGAACGAAAGAGCCTCCACGAGGTGCCCGCCGTGGCCCGCGAGATCCGCCGCGTGGAGGAAGCCTTCGCCGGCTCGGGCCGGGTACTGGTGCGCTTTTCGGGTACCGAGCCGCTGGCCCGCGTGATGGTCGAGGGCCTCGACGAGCAGCAGGTGGAATCCTACAGCGAGAGCATCGCCGAAGCCATTCGCTCCACCATGGGCGCGTAACCCTACGTGACGTGGGCGCCCTGCGTCCCTACGTAGACCGAATAGAGGGACTGGCTCGCGGTCATGAACAGGCGGTTGCGCTTGGTGCCCCCGAAACACAGATTGGCGCAAACTTCCGGCAGCAGAATCATGCCGATCCGCTGTCCCTCGGGCGAGAAGACGTGGACCCCGTCATAGCCCGCGCCCCCGCTGGCGCCGGCCCAGATGTTGCCGTCCACGTCGGCGCGAATCCCGTCGGCCCCGCCGGCGCGGTCCCCCAGTTTCATGTTGGTGAACTGCTTCCGATTGCGGAGCTTGTTGTCCGCGAGGTCGAACACCTGCACGTCCCGCGGCGTGCCCGTGTCCACCACGTAGAGCTTCTTGTAGTCGGGTGAGAAGCAGATGCCGTTGGGGCGGTCGAGCTCATCGCTCGCCATTTCGATTTGGCCGGTCTTGGGGTCCACGCGGTACACCGCCTCCTTCAGTTCGGGCTTCTCCTGGAATCCTTCGTAATTGCCCAGGATGCCGTAGGGCGGGTCGGTGAACCAGATGCCGCCATCGGGATGCACCACTACGTCGTTCGGCGAATTCAGACGTTTGCCGTTGTAGCGATCGGCGATGGTGGTGACGCGCCCGTTGTGCTCGTACCGCGCCACGCGCCGGCCGGCGTGCTCGCAGGAAAGCTGGCGGCCCTCGAAATCGAAGGTGTTGCCGTTGCTGTAGCCCGAAGGGTCGCGGAACGTGGTGACGTGGCTGTCTTCCTCGAGGAACCGCATCTGGCGGTTGTTGGGAATGTCGCTCCACACCAGGTACCTTCCTTGGCCGCACCACGCCGGCCCCTCGGCCCATTTGGTGCCGGTGAAGTGCCGGTAGATCACGGCATTGAAAATCTGGTATTTGGCGAAGCTCTTGTCTACGGCGATCACATCCGGATCGGGATAGCGGGTGACCTGCCGGTTGCTCCAGTCGCGCTGCGATTGGGCGGCCGCCGGAGCCGCGGCGGCGAGCGCCAGCAAGCCGCGGCGCGTCAGACGATTCGGTAGCATCGGCGCCATTTTACACCCGGCGCGGTACGATGCTCTCTTGCGGCGTCTCTACTATTGCGACCATCACGCGTTACCCCTGCCGCCGGGCCACAAGTTTCCGGCCGCGAAGTACGCGCTGTTGCGCGCGGCCCTGGCCGCCGAGGGCCGGTTCGAGTTCATGGCCGCACCCGCCGCGGATCCCGCCACCATCGAACTGGCGCACGATCCCGCCTACGTACGGGCGTTTCTCGAAGGCACCCTCGACGCTCGCCAGATGCGGCGCATCGGCTTTCCATGGTCGCAAGCCCTGGTGCGGCGTACGCTGGGCTCGGTGGGAGGCACCCTGGCCGCGGCAGCGGACGCCGTAGCCACCGGGTTCGGCGGGAATCTGGCGGGCGGCACCCATCATGCGTTTCGCGCCGAAGGCTCCGGCTTCTGCGTATTCAACGATGTCGCCGTGGCCATTCTGGCCCTGCGCCGCGACCGGCGCGCCGAGCGGGCGGCGGTCCTCGATCTGGACGTGCATCAGGGCGACGGAACCGCCGCCCTGTTCGAATCCGACCCGGCGGTGCTCACGGTGTCCCTGCACGGCGAGAACAACTTTCCGTTTCGCAAACGGCAAAGCCGGATCGATATCGGCCTGCCCGACGGCACTGGTGATGAAACGTACGCTGCCCGGCTTCGCCAAGTGCTGCCTGCCATCCGCGACTTCCGGCCCGATGTGATCTTCTTCCAGGCTGGTGTGGATGGGCTGGCCGGCGACCGGTTGGGACGGCTGGCGCTTTCTCACGCCGGGCTTCTCCAGCGCGATCGAACCGTACTGGAATTCACAAAAGCAGCGGGGATCCCGGTGGTGGTCACGCTGGGCGGTGGCTATGCCCAACCGATTGAGCGCTCGGTAGAAGCGCATTGCAACACATTTCGGACGGCCGCTCTGGTATTCGCCTTACTGCAACCGAAGGTGGTGCTCGGACGTCTGACCTAGTGTAGAGGCTTCTGACGAGTGGTTCTGCGGGTGCGTTGGTGTTCCCGCTCGACCAGCCGGCGGGTGTTATCCTCCGAGCGCCCGCCGGTCCTTTACGAATTGCCTGCCAATTGCCCTTCAGTGAAAGTAGAGCACGTATGGCCGAATATGGGCGTCGTGCGTCTCGAAGCATGGGCCGCATACCACCGAGTAGCCGGGCCAGATCTCTTTGGCTGTCTTGGGAATCAGCACTTCGTCGGTGGGCAGGTGCTCGGCGGCAATGGAGAGACGCGGGTGGAACCGGGCGATGGTATCGTGCGCGCCCTTCAGGGCCCGCACTTCGGCGCCTTCGATATCCATTTTGATATAGTCCACGCGGTCCAACTTCAGCTCCGCGACCACGCGATCGATGGTGGTCAGCGGCGCCTGCACGCCCTTCGACCCGTCCTTCAGCATGACAAAGCTGTCGGCGGCGCTGTTGGTGGCGTCGCGCCGCAGCAACAGGACGTCCTCCTTGTCCCAGACGCCCTTCGGTACGAGCACCACCCGCCCCGCGGCGATCTCCGGGGCGAAATTGCGGCGGTACGATTCGATGTTCTCGGGCGCCGGCTCGAAGCCCACCACCAGCCGGGCGCCGTGGTCGAGCGCCGTCCGGGTCCACACGCCGACATTGGCCCCGCAATCGAGGGCCACGTCGCCGCGCTGCACCGCGTACTCTCCGGTGCCGTAGATCTCGCGCGCTTGTTCGGCCAGATTGAAGGGCAGGACGAAATCGTTGCCCGCCGGAATCCACCATTTGCCGTGGGGCGTCTGAACGAGGTGATAGCCCGCCGGGTCTTTCTCGATAACCTTGCTGCCGCTTAGAATCTGGTTGTGGTAGCGGATCTGAGTTTGAAGGCCTTGGGCGGCGGCGAGCGCATGGCTCATGGGACACACCGGCGCCCGCCCCACCGCTTTCAGGGCGAACAGCCGCGCCGGAGGATACAGCCAGCCCAGGGCGACGACGCCGGCAACCGCTATCAGGGAGACCGCGGTCTTTGTTTTCGCCATGGCTACGCTCTCCGCAGGACCATTGCGGAATTCTTGCTGCCGAAGGCGATGCAGTTAGCCACGGCGTGCTCGATGGCGAGGCGCCGGCCGGGGCAGGGGACGTAATCCAGGTCGCACTGCGGGTCGGGCTCTTCCACGTTGATGGTCGGCGGGAGCACTCCATCGCGCATCGCCAGCAGGGTGGCGGCGATGCCCGCCGCGCCGCACGCGCCTTGCGGATGGCCGATCAGGCTCTTCAGCGACGAACCGGCCAGGCGGTAGGCGTGGCCATCGAAGGCCAGCTTCACGGCGCGCGTTTCGATGCGGTCGTTGAGCTCGGTGGAGGTGCCGTGATAGTTGATGTACTGCACGTCGCCGGGGGTGATGCCGGCTTCCTCGATAGCCAGCCCGATGGCGCGTGCCGGCTCTTCTCCGCACTCCTCCAGCCGCACCCGGTGGAACGCTTCGCAGGTGGACCCGTAGCCGGCGATTTCGCCGTAGATGTGGGCTCCGCGGGAGCGCGCCTGCTCCCTCTCTTCGAGCACGAAAAACCACGATCCTTCGGCGATTACGAAACCGTCCCGATCCCGCGAGAACGGCCGCGAGGCGCGCTGCGGCTCATGGTTCCAATGCGTGCTCATGATGCGCATGAGCTGAAACCCGCGCACGATGAGCGGAGCGATCGGGGAATCGACGCCCCCCACCACGATGGTTTTCAGCACGCCCGCCTGGATGTTGCGAAAGGCGTAGCCCATGGCGTCGGTGGAAGACGTGCAGCCGGTAGAGACGATGTGGCTCAACCCGCGCAGCCCGAAACGCATGGACACTTCACTGGCCAGGGTTCCGATGGTGCTGGTGGGAATGGTATACACGCTGCACTGCTTCTGGTGCCCGGTGTAGTAGAGCCGGTATTGCTCCTCGGTGAAGTCCTGGCTGCCTCCGCCAGAGCCTACGATGACCCCGATGCCGCGCAATTCATCGCGCGACATCGCGGTGGCGTCCAGCCCCGCGTCCTCGAGCGCCTCAGCGACGCTGGCAGCGGCCAGCGGAACGGCGCGCGAGACGTGCGGCCGGTCCTTGACCTCGACGTAGCGGTTCTCGTCGAACTCGTCGGGCACCTCGCCCGCAACTTGAACGGCAAAGCCGGAGGGGTCGAAACGGGTGATCCTTCTCACCCCGCTCTTTCCGTCTTTCGTGGCTTTCCAGAAACGCTCCCGCCCGATTCCGTTGGGGCTGACAGCGCCAATTCCAGTGATCACAGCACGGCGCATTCGAATTGTTTTTCCCACGATGTGCCCCGTACCGGCGGCACCCGTCAAATTTGGTTTTGCCTAACGTCCAAGAGCCAGTATAGGCTGATTCATATGGAGCCTGCCAACGAGAACCGACGTTCAGGCCGGTTTTTCCTGCTGCTGGCGGGACTGCAGGCGGGCATGCTGGGCGTCTGCTGGATGCTGGCATGGCTGGGAGTGAGCGCCGCCTGGCAGCGGCGGAGCTTCTGGACGGCGGCGAATCTGATGGCCAGCGTGTTCTACGGCGGCAATGCGATTCGCAGCGGATTCAGCGCGCGCACGCTCTCCGGACTGGCGCTCTATCTTTTGATTTACAGCACCCTGGGGGCCCTGTTTGCGGTGGCGCTGGGCCGGCGGCTGTCGCGGTTGCGCGTCCTGCTGGTGGCCCTGGCGTTCGCGTTGGGGTGGTATTACATCTCCTTCCGGCTGCTATGGAAGGGGGTCATGCCACTGGTGGCGCAGTTGCACACCGGTCGCTCGACGGTGCTCGGCCACCTGATTTACGGGACGTTTCTGAGCCGCTATCCCGCGTACCTGCCGAGTCCTCCGGCGTCCGCGGCGGCGCCGCCGGTGGTACAAGAAGTCCCGCCGCCGGTGGAACAAGAGGTCCACCCGCCGGAACCCTAAAACCGCCGCGCGAGCCTCGCGTGGAAAAGCCGGTGCACGCCGGAGGGCGAAAATGCGTCAGAATAGTGTAACCATCCGATGCGTTTGTTGGGATTACTCCTGTGCCTCACTGCCGCGGCTTATGCCGGCGAGTCCGTCGTGCTGACGACGGGATGGCGAATGCACGTGGATCGCCACGAGGCCGAAGGGGACCGCATCCGGTTGTATAACGGCGAGGGGTTCATCGAGATGGCAGCGTCGCTGGTGCGCGGCTACGAGGCCGACGAGACGGTTCCCAAGCCCGCCGTGACGACGCCCGCACCGGCGGCACCGGCTCCGGTGACTCCGGCGGCACCCGCGCCCAATCCGGTCCAACTGGCGGACGCCGCGGCCGATAAATATGGGGTACCCCGCTGGCTGGTACGGAGCATCATGTCCGCGGAATCCGCCTTTCAGCCCCGCGCCGTTTCGCCCAAGGGCGCCATCGGACTGATGCAGTTGATGCCCGGCACGGCGCAGGACCTGGGGGTCGATCCCAGGGACCCGGCGCAAAACGTGGACGCCGGCGCGCGCTACATTCGCGATCTGATGGTGAGGTACAACGGAAAACTGTGGCACGTGGCGGCAGCCTATAACGCCGGGCCGGGCGCCGTGGACAAAGCCAAGACCGGAGTGCCCTCGTACCGGGAAACGATCCGCTACGTAAAGCGGATCGATCAAGCGTACCGCAAAGCCGCGGCGGAGGCCGACCCCGCAGGCACGCGGTAGTGTCCACGGCACAACGCGGCGGGCACACTGTGCCCTTCCACGGTAAGCAAGTGTTTCCATTTCAATGATTTCCATTTTTGAGATGGGCGCAGTGTGCCCGTTTCGGAACCCTGCGAGGCGACAACATGGACACTACCCTGGCGGCGGCCAGGCTCGTGTTCACCGGTTAACTTTTTCCGGGTTGCCACGTCTCTTACCTGGATACCGGAAAGCAGCGACATTGGTGGGAACAAGCCGCCCGCGATGTGCGTCTTCTAGGTGAAACCAACGTGGCCAAAGTACGAGAGTTCCGCCTCAGCGCTTCCTTTTGGGAAGCCACCCGCATCGCGTTCGATTCGCTGCGCAAGAGCAAGCTGCGGAGTTTTCTGACCCTGCTTGGCATCATCCTCGCCACCACCACCCTGATCGCCGTGACGGCGCTGATTCATGGCATGAACCTGTATATCGCCGACAAAGTGTCGAACATGGGCGCCGACGGGTTCCGGGTCGTGCGCATGGCGTGGTTCGGCCCATGGGACCCGAAGAAGTTCTTCGAGATGATGAAGCGGAACCCGGAGATCAAGCCCACCGAATACGATTTCGTGCGCGAACGGGTCACGCTGTCGCGGGAAGTGGGGATGATGACCGCCCGGCGCGCCAAGCGGATCTCCTACAAAGGTCAGACCCTGGAGGACGTCATGCTCCAGGGGGTAACGGACAATATTCCGGAGATCAACAACGTGCAGGTGGCGCTCGGCCGGACGATTACGTACGAGGAGGTGCGCCGGCACGCCATGGTGGCCTTCATCGGCAACGACCTCCGCAAGCAGTTTTTCGAAGCCACGGACCCCATCGGAAAGACGATTTCGGTAGAGGGCAATCCGTATGAAGTCGTGGGGGTTGCCAAGGAACTCGGCAGCGTATTCGGAAACTCGATGGATAATTTCGCGATGGTGCCCATCGAGAGCTACTTCAAAACGTACGGGAGCCGGAGCGGAATCGGGCTGGTGGCGAAGGCGATCGACCAGGCGCACCTCGCCCAGGCGCAGGACGAGGTGCGGGTATTGATGCGGTCGTTCCGGCATCTGGGTCCGGGGCAGGAGGACAACTTCAGCATCTTCGCCTCGGAGACGATTGTGAGCCTGTGGGAACGGCTGACGGCGGCGATTGCCGGCATGGCGGTCGGGATCGTATCGGTATTCATGGTGGTAGGCGGCATCGTGATCATGAACATCATGCTGGCGGTGGTCTCCGAGCGCACCCACGAGATCGGGATCCGCAAGTCGCTGGGCGCGCGGCGGCGGGACATTCTCAACCAGTTCCTGGTGGAGTCGTCGGTCCTGTCGGCTGCCGGCGGGCTGGTGGGGGTGGGTGCGGCATGGGTGGTGGCGGTGCTGGTACGCAGCCTGACCGCGGTGCCGATGGCGCTGCCCTACAGCTCGGTGGTGATCGGCGTGGGGCTCTCCGCAACGGTCGGACTGTTTTTCGGCATCTACCCGGCGCGGCGGGCATCGCTGCTGGATCCGATCGAAGCCCTTCGGGTGGAGAAATAGGCATGACCAAGCTGGCCTTCACCAACGGCATCTCACTGGCGCTGCAGACCATCCGTTCGCATAAATTGCGCGCGTTCCTGACGGTGCTGGGCGTGATCATCGGAACCGGTACGATCATCGGGGTGGCCGCGATCCTGACTGGGTTCGATGCTTCGATCACCGGGATTCTACGCAGCTTCGGACCGAACTCGATCATCGTCTTCAAATTCAGCGTAGGACCGCGCACGGGCCACCTGTCAGCGGCGGAGCGAACCCGCAAGGACCTGACGTACCAGAACGCGGCCGACATTCGCGAGCGCTGCAAGGCGGTGGCGGACGTATCGCCCATGCTGTTTCCCAACCACGGACCGATCAACGTCCACTACAAGGGCAGCGACATGTACGACGTCAACCTGTTCGGCGTGGAAGAGGCGTACGCCCGGGGCGGGCAGGTGGAACTCCATGTTGGCCGTTTCTTCAGCGACGAAGAGAGCAAGCACCGCATGCCGGTAGCGGTGGTCGGCGCCGACATCGAAAAGGGCCTGTATGCCAACATGGACCCGATCGGCAAGATCATCACGGTGGACGGGCACGAGTTTACGGTGATCGGCACCATGGTGCGGCCGGCGGCGTCGTTCTTCGGCGACTCCGACAATCGGGTGTTGCTGCCGTACGGCAGCATGCAGAGGATGTATCCGAATGCGCGGGAGAATGCCATCGTGGTCACCGCCAGGGACGGGAAACTACCGGAGGCGATCGATGAGGTGCGGACGGTGCTGCGCATCGACCGGCGGGTACCGCTCGACAAGCCCGATGATTTCGCGCTGTCCACGGCCGAACAGATGGTGGCGGATTTCCGGCAGATTACGGCCATGACATTTCTGGTGATGGCGGTATTGAGCTCGATCGGGCTGCTGGTGGGAGGCATCGGGGTGATGAATATCATGCTGGTGTCGGTGACGGAACGGACATACGAAATCGGCATCCGCAAGGCCATCGGGGCGCGGCGGGCCGATATCCTGATCCAGTTCCTGCTGGAGGCGGCGGCGCTGACGGGGTTGGGCGGCATCGCGGGAATCCTGTTCGGCTGGCTGATTTCGCTGGTGGCGCGGCTGGTGTTCACCTCCATTCCGGCGAGCGTACCGATGTGGTCGGCGGTGATGGGGATCGTGATGTCAGTTGGGGTAGGCTTGTTCTTCGGCATCTGGCCGGCGAATAAGGCGGCGCGGCTGGATCCGGTGGTGGCGCTAAGATACGAGTAAATTGCGCCTCGTCGCCGAATCCACCGATGCCGGCAAGCGGCTCGACCTCCTGCTTCACGAGCGATTGCCGGAATTCAGCCGGTCGCGCCTTCAGGAGTGGATCAAGACCGGCCGTGTACTGGTGAACGGCGCTGCGCGGCGGGCATCGCACCTGGTGGGCCGGGGCGAGGTCGTAGAGGTGGAGCCGGCCGAGCCACCGCCGTTGCGCGCCACTCCCGAAGCCATCCCGCTCCAGGTGTTGTACGAAGACGACGACGTGGTGGCGATCGACAAGCCGGCGGGCATGGTAGTGCACGCGGGCGCGGGAGTGCACTCGGGCACGCTGGTGAATGCGCTGCTGCACCGCTTCGAGGGGCTCTCCGGGGTAGGCGGCGAATTGCGGCCGGGGATCGTCCATCGGCTCGACCGCTACACCAGCGGGGTGCTGCTGGTGGCGAAGAACGACGCCGCGCACCAGAACCTGGCGGCGCAGTTTTCCGGGCGGCGAGTGGAAAAAGTATACCTGGCGCTGGTTCACGGCAGGGTGAAGGCGGAGGAAGGCCGGATCGAGCGGCCCATTGCCCGCGATCCGGCGCACCGGACGCGCATGACGGCACGGCTGGCCGGGGGACGCCCGGCGTGGTCGCAGTTTCGGGTAGTGCGGCGGTTCGACCGATTCACCCTGCTGGAGGTTCGGATTGGCACCGGGCGGACGCACCAGATCCGCGTGCACCTGGCCAGCATCGGGCACCCGGTGGCAGGCGATCGGGTGTACGGTGCGCCGGCCAAAACGGAAGGCCGGCCGGCGGCGGATCGCTACTTTCTGCATGCCCACCGCATCCGGTTTCGCCAGCCGTCGAGCGGCGCGGAGATTTCGGTGGTGTCGCCGCTGCCCGGAGAGTTGGAAGACTGGTTGGGGTCACTTCCCCATTCGCTATAATTGGCACATATGATGTTCAGGGCCGCCATTGGGGCCATGAGTGCACTTGGCCTCGCCCTTTGGGCTGCGCAACAGAACCCGGTTCCGCCCCCGAAGCCAGCTCCGATCGAACAGGCCGACCAGTTGATTCGCGTCGATGTCACACGAGTTAACCTCCTGTTTACGGTTACGGACAAGAAGGGCCGCTTTGTCACCGATCTGACGAAATCCGATTTCGAGGTCATGGAAGGCAAGAAGCCGCAGGTGATCCAGGAGTTCAATGCGGAAAGCGATCTGCCGCTGCGGCTGGCGGTATTGATCGACACCAGCAACAGCATTCGCGACCGGTTCCGGTTCGAGCAGGAGGCCGCCAGCGAATTTCTGAAGAGCGTCTTGCACAGCAACATGGATAAGGCCATGGTGGTGAGCTTCGACACGTCGGCGCAACTGGTGTCGGACCTGGTGGACGATACGGACAAGCTCGACCGCGCGATTCGCGATCTGCGCCCGGGCGGCGGCACTTCTCTTTACGACGCCATTTTCTTCGCATGCCGCGACAAGCTTCAGCAGGACCAGCCCAGGCACAAGTTCCGGCGCGCGATCGTGATCGTGAGCGACGGCGATGACAACCAGAGCCGCTACTCTCGCGACCAGGCGCTCGAAATGGCGCAAAAGGCGGATGTGGTGCTGTACGCGATATCGACCAATATCACGCGCATCGAGAGCGACGGCGATAAGGTGCTGAAGTACTATACGGCGGAGACCGGCGGGCGCGCCTTTTTTCCATTCAAGGTGGAAGACCTGGAGCAGTCGTTCGAGAACATCGCCAACGAGCTGCGGCACCAGTACAACCTCTCCTACCGGCCCGAGCCGCTCTACACCGACGGTTTGTTTCACACGATTGAAGTCCGGGTGAAAGGGCGGCGGGATCTGATCGTGCACGCTCGCCGGGGATATTACGCACCGAAGCTGTAGGGGCAGTGGCGGGACTGCTTCGAAAGTGGGCGGGCACACGGTCACATTTCGAGGCGGCCGCGGTACATGAGGTCCTTCACGCGGAAGTCGATTTCGCGATCCGGGAACTCGATACCGGGCAGGGTCAGGCGGAACACGACACTCTTATCGGTGGGCTGAACCTCACGCGGGAAAACCAGGCGCAGCACCGGGTCTGCCGGGACGGGCGGGAAGTGGCCGATCATTTTGTATTTCTTGCGGCCGATCAGCATGAGGGTCTCGTCCTCCATGCGTTTCTCTTCCGCCGCTTTGCCGAGGTTGCCGGAAGGCGGGTAGGGGATCGCCAGGACGAAGCAATGGGCGCGATGTTCGCTCAGGTAGGCCAGGTAGTCCGGGTCCGGCTCGCGCAGCGTATCGGTGTTGCGGAGGCGCAATTCACCTTCCGCGTCTTCGATAGGAGCCGCGGTAGCGAAGTAGACCAGGACTTCGGGCGCGGGGCCGACCGACTGCGCCCATGGGCTGTTGTAGCGCAGGACGTCGATTTCCTGGCTGGTCCACGCCTCCGGCGGCCTGGCTTCCCAAAAGGGCTGCGCCAAGAAGAAGAAGAGCGCGATGAGGGCGTGCATAATACAACCATAATGCGAATTGTGCGCCGCGGTGGATCGGGCGACCTGGCGGAGGTGCTGGCCATTCAGCAGGCCAGCCCGCAAGCGTCCCAATGGGATGTGGCCGACTATGCAGGGTACGATTTTCGGGTCGCCTGCGAGGAGGGCCGGGTGGCCGGATTCGTGGTGGCCCGCGCCGTGGCCGTGGACGAAAGCGAGTTGCTGAACCTTGTGGTGGCGCCGGAATGGCGCGGAAAAGGGGTGGGCCGCAGCCTGCTGAAGGCCCTGCTGGCAGATCACAGAGGTACTGTATTTCTGGAGGTTCGAGAGAGTAATACCGTAGCGATAAAGTTCTATAAGTCATTCGGTTTTCAGGAGCTTAGCATAAGGCGAGCATACTACCGGTCCTCCCCTGAAGCGGCTATTGTCATGAAGTTTCATTCATGTTAAGGTTGCGGATAGGCGGACATGCACATCCGCCTTCTCAAACATGAACGAGATTACCCACCGAGCCTTATTCCCGAATCAACCGACTCGGCGCGGCAACCTCATCTGGGAGGAATTGCCCAATGATGGAACGCAACGCACAGGATGAACTAAAGGCGCATCTGATGGCGACGAACGAGGAATTTCGACGTCTCGCGACCCAGCACTCAGAGTTCGCGACGCAGTTGGAAGCCTTGGAGTCGCACCCGCACTTAAATCCCGATGAGCAGGTGGAGGAGACCCGGTTAAAGAAGTTGAAACTTCGCTTGAAAGACCAGATGGAAGCGATCCTTAAGCAGTACCGGTCTCAGCAGGTCGCTTAACATTGGATGCGCGCAGCGCGGGAAGGTTTGGCCCGGCCGGTGGAAACTGGCCGGGCTTTTGATTTTTAGGGGCATGGAGCCGGAAGACGAACCGATCCGCATCCCGATTACGGATGTGTTCGACCTGCACAGCGTTCCCCCGCGGGATGTGAAGCCGGTGGTGGAAGAGTATCTGGCAGAGGCACACCGCATGGGTTTCAAGGCGCTCCGCATTATTCACGGGCGGGGAATCGGCGTGCAGCGGGAAATGGTGCGGGCGGTGCTGGCGCGGACGGAGTTCGTGGCGGATTACGGGGACGCGCCGGGCGAAGCGGGAGGCTGGGGAGCTACGGTAGTGACGCTCCGTTGATAGCAGCATGTCATTCAACCCACCTTTGCCGGTTCCCAGCGCGCCGCGGCTCTCTTGATGCGGTCCACCGCTTCCATCAGGTTGGCCAGTGAATTGGCGTAACTGAAGCGGATGTAGCCTTCGCCGTACTCCCCAAAGCAGCCGCCATCGAGGCAGGAGACTCCGAAATCGGTCAACAGCATGTCGGCCAGTTCCTTGGAGGGAATACCGGTTCCGGTGACGTTGGCGAACGCGTAGAAAGCGCCGCCTGGAACCGCGCAGCGGAAGCCGGGGACCTGGTTGAGGCCCTGGCAAATGGCGTCGCGGCGCGAGCGGAATTCCGCAACCATGCGGTCCACGCATTCCTGCGGTCCTTCGAGCGCGGCCAGGCCGGCACGCTGCGTAAAGCTGGCGGTGCAGGAGTTGGAATTCACCATGAGCTTGGTTACCGCATCGACCAGCCAGGTGGGCATCACGCCGTATCCCATGCGCCAGCCGGTCATGGCCCAGGTTTTCGAGAAGCCGTCGAGGAGGATCGTCTTGTCGAGCATGCCGGGGAATTGGGTAATCGAGGCGGGCGGCGCGCCCTGGTAGTAGATGCGCGAGTAGATCTCGTCACTCAGGACAATCACGTCGCGATCGCAGAGCATGCCGGCGATGGCTCGCAGATCCGCGGGCGGGATAACGCCGCCGGTGGGGTTTTGGGGCGAGTTCAGGATGACCATCCGGGTGCGGTCGGAGAGGCGGTCGCGGAACAGGTCGAGATCGAAGGAGAAGCCGCGGCCTTCCTCGAGCGGCATCGGAACGGGCGTGGCGCCCAAAAAGCGGATCATCGACTCGTAAATCGGAAACCCGGGGTTAGGGTAGATGACTTCGTCGCCGGGCTCGAGCAGAGCCAGCATGGGGAAGAAGATGATGGGCTTGCCGCCGGGTACCACGGATACGTTGCATGGCTCCACGGCGATACCCCGGGTGCGCGAAACGTAGCGGGCGATGGCCTCGCGCAACTCGGGTTGGCCGGCGCTGGGACCGTAGTGGGTCCAGCCGTCGTCGAGGGCCTGTTTGGCCGCCTCAACGATGTGGGCGGGCGTGGGAAAATCCGGCTCGCCAATCTCCAGGTGAATCACGCTGCGGCCCTGCGCTTCGAGGGCGCGAGCCCGGACCAGGACGTCGAAGGCCGATTCAACGCCGATGCGGGTCATTCGTTCTGCGAGTTTCATGATGACTCTAACCAGACTAAGCTTAGCTCGATTTTCGTGCGATTGGCCACCTCTTTGGCGTGGGGGTTGGAGGCAGAAAACCGCAAGCGCTACTACGGTAAAATAGCGCTGACGGCATCTTTTCTTTTCGATTCCACGTTTTGCGGGTTCTACCGTCAACTGAAGTAGAACCGTGAGAACTGCCGTTTACAGTGAGATGAGCGAAGTCACCGAGCCTGGCCTGGAGCTCCTCGAGCGGCAAAACCGCTTTGTATCAGAGCACTTACGGCGTATATTCGTACAGATTTATCGCATCGTGCGGAATGCCGCCGATGCGCAGGACCTGACACAGGAGGCGTTTATCAAAGCGCTCCAACACCAGGATCAGCTCAAGGACGAGCAGAAGGCAGCCCACTGGTTGTCGAGAATTGCTACGAACACGGCGATCGACTTTATGCGTCGCAGCGGGCGCGCCACCTTCTGCGAAATCGAGTACGCGCCCGAGAGCGACACCGAGACACCGGAGGAGATTCTGTTGCGGTCGGAACACCGCAACTACCTGGAGGACGGTTTGCGCCTTCTCAGCCCGCGCGAGCGGGCCGCGCTCATGTTGCGCGACGTGGAAGGCTTGCCGGCGGAAGAAGTGGCGGAGAGACTGAACTGTTCGAAGGCGACGGTGCGTTCGCACATCGCCAACGGGCGCACGAAATTTCGCCGGTACATGGAAAGAAGGAAGCGGTAGCGGTATGAAACACCCGAACGAGGCGAGGCTGGCGTTGCACGCCGGCGGCGACCTGGGTTGGATCGCGCGGTGGAGAACCGAACGTCATCTGGCGCAATGCGAAGATTGCCGCGCGGAGGTGACCGAGTTCAGCGCCATGCGGGAAATCGTCACCGACCTTGCGGAGACCCCGGAGATTGCGTGGAACCGGCTGGCGGCGGAGATGAAAGCCAACATCCGGTTGGGACTGGCGGCGGGCGAATGCGTCCGCGCGCCCGAGTTGGCGTTGCGCGACACGGCGTTTTTCAACCGTGCGCGGGCGGCGGTGGCATTGGCCAGCTTGGCGGCGCTGCTGGTGACGGGAGTGATGCTGGAACGCCCGGTGCCGGTGGTGCACGAAGATGGCACGGTGTTGCAGCACACGGCCAATTCGATCCAGGTGGGGCAGGGCGGCCGGGCATTCCGGTTGATGAACACCGGCGCCAAGAACGTGACCTTTTCGGTGAATGCACAAGGTTCCATGGGGGCTCGTTACGTAGATCCGGAAACGGGGCTGGTGACGATCAATAGCGTATATGCGGAGTAAGCCACAAGCACTGCTGCTGGTGCCGTTGCTGGCTGCGTCGGGCCTGATCGCGCAAGAGGCTCCGCTGCCCAGCGGTTCGGTCAGCATTAATCTCTCGAAAGACGCACCGGTGGCGGTGAAGTCGTGGACCTGGGACCAGTCGGGCGTCACGGCTCGCGGCGCGGCGATGGTGCTGGATCTGCACATGGCGCTGACGCTCCAGAATATCGGACCGAACCGGATCCACGGGGTCACGCTGCGTGTGGTGGCGCAGGAAGTAACGCTGGGTGGCCGGGGTTCGGTGACCTATCCCAGCCTGAATGTGGGGCCGGGCGAAGTTTTCCCGGTTCGCATCGATATGCAGTTGGTTCGGCCCACGCAGTTCGCCGGGGGGCCGCTGGTGCAGGTGGACCTGGACGGGGTGCTCTATCAGGATCTCAGCTTTTATGGCGAGGACCGGCTGCACTCACGGCGGTTTCTGACCGCGCGCGAGCTCGAAGCGCAACGCGACCGCGAGCATTTCAAGCGCATCCTGTCACAGGGCCGGAAGGCGTTGCAGGATGCGATGCTGGCCAGCATCGCGCGACAGGCGGAGATGGCGCGATCGGCGCCGTTGAACGTGAAAGTGGTGCGGAGCGCGGCGGTGACGAGTGCCGCCCTGCCCGCGCGCGAGACAGCCCAGTTCGCGTTCCTGCAGTTTCCCGATGCTCCGGTGGCGGCGGTGGAAGGTTCGGCGCTGGTGTCGGCCAACGAAGCCCGCATGCCGCGGATTGAAGTGGTCAACCGGTCGAACCGGCCGGTGAAGTACGTGGAGCTCGGCTGGGTGCTCAGCGATGCCAGCGGCCGGCAGTCCACCGCCGCGGCACTGCCTTCGGCCGACCCGGACCTGTACCTGCCGCCCGGCAAGACGGCGCGCGTCCTTTCCGATAGCGGGCTGCGCCTGTTCGGGAGCAACAACCAGCCGGTGAACGTGCGCAAGATGACGGGGTACATCAGCCAGGTCGAGTTTGCCGACGGCAAGATGTGGGTGCCAAACCGCGAGAACCTGAAGGATCCGATGCTGGTCAAGGTGGTGGCGCCCTCGGCCGAGGAGCAGCGGCTGGCATCGGTGTACGCGAAGCGGGGCCTCGACGGGCTGATCGAAGAGCTGAAGAAGTTCTGAGCTTTGTGGCGGCGCGCCCTAAAACGGGTCGCGCAACCGCACGGTTCCGGGACGCGGGCCGTACAGCGGGATCGGTTTTCCCAGCTCGTACGCCCCCAGGTCCGGCGCCCGCCCGGTGAACTCGTCGTTCACATCCGGCAGGCGGACACCGGCATCTACCGCCTTACTGCCCGGCTTCAAACGAAAATCGAAGTCGGCTGCGCGATAGACCGCGTGGGGCGTTCGCGGATCGGGCGGCCGGACGTTTTCGAAGATGTCGTAGTCCACCTCCACACCATGCGTCTCCTGGCCGGTGGCGGCGGCGAAGTCGGCCAGGGTGTGGAAGCGCCGCGCCGCACTCATTCCCACGTCGTAGTCGCGCAGGCGGCCAGAAGCGGGCCCAATCCAGAGGTACGCATCGACCACGCCGCGATTGGGACGGTAGCCATCGTAGTCGTAGGTGGAGTAGGCGGTGGCATTCGGGAAGGCTGCGATCGGCCGCCCCGGCGCGTCCGTGCCCAGAAACAAGTTGTTACGGAAATGCGCGTTCGAAAAGGTCTGCGTGTTCCGGTTCTCCGCGATCACGGTGTTGTGATAAACGATCAGGCCCGCCGGCTTGGCCATGAATTTGAGTGCCACCGGGGCGTTGTACACGACGTTCCGGATAAAGTAAGCAGGGCCGCCGAAGACCGGCTGCGCGCTCAAGCCGGTGTGCGCCGCGTTGACTCCGCGGTTGCGCATCACGCGAATGTTGTGCACCCCGCCGTCGGATTCGATGAAATCGTCACCGGTGACGCGGATATCGTTGTTGTAGATATCGATCGCTACGGCCTTCAATTCCTGTTCCTTGTCGGGCGTGCCGTGGGTGCTCACGTCGATCCCGTCGTGAAAATAGGCCACGGCATTGTGGCAGATTACGTGGCCCGAGCCGTACACCTTCACCGCGTAGTAGCTGCGCAGTTCGTGCGCGCCGTAGATATCCGGGCTGGCCCAGCCGAGGACGCGGTAGGGATCGTCGCGGCCCAGGAAGACATTGTCGGCGATGTAGAAATCCTTCGATCCGGCATACTGCGCGTTCACCCCGATACCGACGTTCTCGATCCGGCACTGGCGAACGGTGAGCCCTTTGGCGCCCATGACGTCCTTGAGGCCGGCCCAGAAGGCGACATCGGTGTTACGGATGGTGAGCCCTTCGAAGATATGATAGTCGGCCGCCATGACATCGAACAGGCGGAAGCAGCCGGCGCCATCGAAGACGACTTCGCCGTCTCCAGCGGCGCGAATCACGATGGGCTTTTCCGCCGTGCCCTTCAAGGTAAGCACGTAGGCGCCATCAAAGGGGGTTCCGAGCGGATCGACGTAGTTCAGGCGGTTGGCTTTGTACAGCCCGGCATGTACCAGGATGACGTCGCCCGGCTGGGCTTTGCGCTCGTAGACCTCGTTCCAGTCGCCGAGCCCCGCGCCGTAATAGGCGGCCATCAGCCCGGTGAACGCGGGCTGTTGTTTCTCGCCTTTCCAGCCGGTGGGGTAGACATGGAGCACGCGTCCGCCGGAGGCCGCCTTGGGCTCGCCGCGGGTGCGCACGCGGGCGGTTTCGACGGCTTTGCCGGTGACGCCGTCCGGATCTTTCATGGTGAGGCGGACCTCGTATTCCGTATCGGGCTCGAGATCGAGGATGCTTCCGGCGAAGCGATCGGGAACGGTGTAGTCGAGATGCTCGGCGGCACGGAAGACGCGCTCGCCGCCCATGCGCAGCAGCGGCAGCGCCTCCTTCCATGCGGTGGCGCCCGAAGAGCGGTAGTTGACTTCGACGGTAGCGTTACGATTGTCGTCGCCGGAGATCTCCCATTCAAATCCCAGGCAGATGAGGGTGGGAGGCTCCACCAGGAGATGGCCGGCGCGGACGGCGTTGGCCGCCCGCAGCGGCGTGGTGAGCAGAGACAGCGACGCATACGCAGCGATCAGCAATGTCCCGATCGCGGGCTGCACTGGTCTACGGCGGCGGATCGGCGCCGGCCACGGTAGTCGTTCCATGGGACTCAGGCTAGCAGAGAAACGCGAGCGAAACCGGGCGCTGAAACGCGGGCTGTACGCTTGACACTACCTATTCGAATGCCTTAACGAAGGCAACAAACAATCAGAGAGAAAGGAAAGAGGGAAGATGTCCGAGATCGAAAAACAAATCATGAATCGCATGTCGAATGAGGCCGACCTGGCCGGCGCGCAGGATCTGATCGATGCCCACATCGACGAGGTGACCGGCGGTGGGTTCAGCCTGCACATTCTGGTCGGCAAGACCCTGCCGCCGGTGAGCCAGCCGGCCCCCATCAAGATGGCGTAGCCAAGGCTTCCGGAATCGGCCGGGTGGTGAGAGAGGGTGCGCGCTTCTCCAGCTATAGATGGAGAAGTCGCATCTTTCTCGGACCGGTTTTTACAGGATCACTCATGACATCCACACGCATGCAATACCTCAATATCGTCTTCAAGATCAGCGAGCGCTGCAATCTGAAGTGCGACTACTGTTACTTTTTTTTCGGGGGCGATGACAGTTGGAAATCGCATCCTCCGGTAGTGCCGGAGCGCGTGGTGGACAATCTCGGCGGGTTTGCCGCGCGAGCGGCGCGAGACTACGGGTTGAAGACCGTCACGGTTATTTTTCACGGCGGCGAACCGCTGCTGATGAGCCGGCCGCGGTTCGCCCGCATGTGCGAGACGCTGCGGGGCCACGAGAACGGTTTCCAATTCGACTTCGGACTGCAGACCAACGGCGTGCTGGTGGACGGCGCCTGGATCGACCTGTTCGAGCGCCACCGCGTGTCGGCGGGCGTTTCTCTGGACGGCCCCCCCGCGGTGAACGACGCGCACCGGCTCGACCTGAAGGGCCGGGGTTCCTACGACCGGACCGTGGCCGGCCTGCGGCGGTTGCAGGATGCCGCGGCACAGGGCAGAATGGGCGAGCCGGGCCTGCTCTCGGTGATCAATCCCGCGGCGGACGGCGGCGAAGTGTATCGCCACTTCGCGCATGACCTGGGTGTGACCCGCATGAGTTTCCTCACCCCGGACTACACCTGGGATTCGGTGGTGGATCCGTCCATCGTGCGCGGCGTGGAACGGTTTCTGGTTTCGTCGCTGCGAGCGTGGCTGGCCGATAAGAACCCCAAGATCCGCATCCGCGTTTTTTCGGAGCTGTTGTCTGCGATGATCGACCCGCACGCCATGGAACTGGTGGAAACGTACCGCGACGACTACCGCAACATCATTTCGGTTTCTTCGAATGGGGACCTGGGGCCGGAGGACACGCTGCGGACGCTGGATCCGCGCTTCGCGTTTATGGGATTGAATGTGGCCGACGCCAACCTGCGGGATCTGGTCGATTCCGACGCCTGGCGCGAGCAGGCCGTAGCGGCCACGGTGCGGCCGGAGGGCTGCAAGGACTGCGGCTGGTGGAAGATCTGCAAAGCCGGCCGGCCGATCAATCGATATTCGAAATCGCGAGGTTTTGGCAACCATTCCCTGTACTGCAACGGGTTGAAAGAGATGTACGCGGAAATCGGCGCGTTCCTGGTGAGAAACGGGATGCCGCTTTCCGAGGTCGCGCTGCGGCTGGCGGCTTGAGGAAACGAAGGTGACGGATCCACTCACTTACGCAAAGGCATTCGCAACCCCGGCCGGCGGCGAGGCCGCGGCCGTGGTGAACTCGCTGGCGATGGCACGTTGGAACAGCACGCGCCGTCGCGTGGCGGGGGCGCTGGCAGAGGCCGGCGAGCAGGGGGCGGCGGAGGCGTTGCTGGCGTTTTCGGCGGGCCATGGCAGCGCGTGGCGTCCGGAAACGGGGCTGGCGCTGGCGGCCTACCGCGAGCATTCGCATGCGCTGGCGGCGCTCCAGGCAGCCGCCGCGGGCGCGGGCATGGGCGGCACCGGCTCCCTGGAGACGCGCCTCGATACGCCGCGCTGGCTTTACCTGGATGGTTGGCTGACTCCGGTTGAGGGCCGGTGCCGTCTCTCGGCCGATGGACGGACGATTCAGATCGCGAGCGGCCTTGGCGACGTTTCGTATGTCGCCGGCGATGGGCGGCAATGGCGGCCCGGCGAAGCACCCGCCGGACCATGGACGGCCTTCCCCAGTGGAGGCCTGGCCCCGCGATACGTCACCGCCAGCGGACTGCGTCACTCTGCCGAAGCATTCCCGTGGATAGCCCAGGCTCCGCCGGTGGAAGCTCCGCCGCGGCCCGCCGCCAACGATCCACGCATCGGAACCATTCATCAGGGCTGGCAGTTGATTCTCGAGCGCACGCCGATCTTCGCCGCATGGGTGGCCAGCACCGCGGCGGGCTGCCTGCTGATCGAGCCCAGCGGCCGTCATACGACCCAATCCGGAAGCTCGCTCGATCATCCGGGATTGATCGCCATCGAAGCGCCCGCCTGTGCCGTGTTTTGCGGAGAGGTGCTGGTGCACGAATGCGCGCACCAGCACATGTTGGCCTACACGATGATGGCTCCGCTGGTATCGGCCGGCAGCACGGAGACACATTATTCGCCCATCAAACGCGCGCATCGCACCCTCGATCGCGTGCTTACCGGTGCGCATGCGGTGGGCAACATGATTCTGTACTACGCGACGCTCGGCCGCACCACCGAGCTGGACCCCTCTTCCCGGGAGCGATTCGAGCAGCACCGGGAATGGTTCGCCCGGGATTACCGGCCCGCGCTCGATCGCACGCGGAGCCTCACCGAGTCGGGGTGCGCGTTTTGGAAAAGCCTGTGCGAGGCCGTCGATTCGGCAATGGAGCAATGAATGACAACCGAAGCGGTGAAGCGTTTGGACAATCAGCGCATCTTCCGTCCGGAAGCCGTGGAGGCATATGCCACGCGTCGCGCGGGGGAGCCCTGGAGCGCCCGCCTGCGTGGTGAAGTGTGGATCATCATGGCCCTGTCGCTGGCCGTCGCGGCCGCCCTGGCCGCCCTGTTTGTGGGGACGATGCACTCATGACCGCGGCACCCGCTAAACCGGTCGCACCGGCCACCCCCGCGGGACCCGTGCCGGTGATTCTCCAGGGAGAGATCAGCGAATGCGGATTGGCCTCGCTGGCGATGATTGCCGGGGCGTGGGGGCTCAAAGCCGATCTCACGGCCCTGCGCTCGCGAATGACAGCGACCCCGCGAGGCGTCAGCCTGCGCACGTTGATGAACCTGGCCGCCGGTATCGGCCTGGCCGCGCGCCCCGTCCGTATCGGCCTGAAGCGTTTGGGCGAACTGAAGCTCCCAGCCATCCTGCACTGGAACATGGACCACTTCGTGGTGTTGGAGCGGGTGGTGGGGAAGACCGCGTGGATTGTCGATCCGGCGCGGGGCCGGCTGCGTGCGCCGCTCGAGGCGATCACCGGAAATTTCACCGGCATCGCGGTGGAGTTCACGCCCACCGACAGCTTCCAGCCGGGAGTGCTGCGCCTCTCGCGCAGTTTTCGGCGGGCCTGGGTGGACGACCGCGGTCTGCGCTCGTCGGCACTCCGCGCGCTCTGGCTCACGATTCTCCTTCAGGCGGCGATCATCGCGCTGCCCTTTGCTTACCGCGCCATCATCGACCATTCCGGCGGGAGCCTGTCCGATCCGCGGGTGATGTGGATTGCCGGCGGCATCGTGATGGTGCTGGCGGTGCAGGCCGGCTCCGCCTGGGCCAGGGGTATCGTAGTGATCCGGCTGGGCAGCATCTTTGTCCACCGCGTCTCCACCCACATTGTGGCGCGGCTGTTTTCGCTTCCCGTGGCCTTCTTTCAGCGGCAGATGCTGGGGGACGTGCTGTCCCGCGTGCGTTCGGTGGATACGATCCGCCGCTTCGCGACCGAACAGGCGGCGCCGCTGGTGATCGACGTAGCCGTGGGCCTGGTGACCGCGGCGCTGATGATCCGCTTCAGCCCGCATCTTGCCATGATCGTGATCCTGGGGCTGGCCCTCGAGGCGTCGGTCCGGCTGGCGAGCCTGCGCCGCCAGCGCGAACTCTCCGAAGATCTGCTCGAGGCGGAAAGCAAGGAACTGTCGCAGCTTCTCGAGTCGGTGCGCGCCATTCAGGCCATCAAGCTGGCAGGGCGGGAGGCGCAGCGTTTCGCGGTGTGGGAGAACCAACTGGTCTCGGTGCTGAACGCCAACACCCGCCTGACCCGCCGCCAAACCACCATTGCCACGATTGTTTCGGCGGCGGCCGCGCTGGAGTGGGTCGCCGTATTGAGCGTGGGCGTCTTGGGCGTGGGTTTCGCGCCGGTGAGCACCGGCGTGCTGTTCGGGTTTCTGGCCTATCGCGGCGTCTTCCGGGAACGGCTCTCGACGGTGATGGAAAACCTGTGGGCGCTGCAGATGGCCGGCGTCCACCTGCGGCGGCTGGACGATCTGATGCTGACCGAGGCCGAGCCGCAGGGCGGGGGCGCGATGCCGGTGGAAGGCCCCGGCCACCTACGCCTCGAAAACGTCAGCTTCCGCTACGCCGCGAGCGAGCCGCTGGTGCTCGACAATGTCACCGTCGATATTCCCGCCGGCGCCTGCGTGGCGTTCGTGGGGCCGTCCGGGAGCGGCAAATCCACCCTGATCAAGCTGATCCTCGGCATCGAAACGCCGCAACAGGGGCGCGTCTTGCTCGATGGCGTGCCGATCGAGAGCGTAAACCGGCAGGTATGGCGCGAGCGTTTCGGCACGGTCATGCAGGACGATACGCTGCTGGCCGGGTCCATCAGCGAGAACATCGCGTTCTTCGACAGCGTAATCGACATGGACAAGGTTCGCGGGGCGGCCCGCGCCGCGGCGATTCACGACGAAATCGACGCCATGCCGATGGAATACGGCACGCTGGTGGGCGACATGGGGCTCCAGGTTTCGGGCGGGCAGCGCCAGCGCATTCTGATTGCGCGAGCGTTGTACCGTGAGCCGGGCCTGATCCTATTCGACGAGGGCACGGCCAATCTGGACGCCGTTTCCGAGCAGAAGATCAGCGAGGTGCTGGCCAGCCTCGCGCCCACCCGAATCGTGGTGGCCCATCGCTCGCACCTGCTGACGGTGTCCGATATCGTTTACGAGATTCGGGACGGACAGGTCACGCGGGTGCGTTGACGGCTCTAAGGGAGTATCGACCATGCAAGCTATCCTCCAGGACTTTCGATATGCATGCCGGCAGTTGCGCCAAACGCCCGGCTTCACCGCGCTAGCGGTGGCGACACTTGCGCTGGGAATCGGTGCCAACACGGCGATGTTCACGGTACTCGAGAGCGTGCTGCTGCGGCCGCTCCCGTATGCGAACGCGGAGCGGCTGGTGAGTATCGGCCCGAACGATTCGGGACCATCAGGATCCTCCTCCTGGCTCGACTACCGGGACATTCGCGAGCAGGCTCGCAGCTTCGGCGCGGTGGCGGCGAATTCCGATGATGTCGGGGTGGTACAGACGGGCGAGGGGCTGCTGAGCGTCGCCGCGCCGGGCGTGACGCCGAACCTGTTCGCGATGCTGGGGGCGCAGCCGCTATTCGGGCGGACCTTCACCAGCGAGGAAGGCCAGCCGGGAGGTCCGCCGGCCGCGCTGCTTTCGGAGGGCTTGTGGCGCCAGGCGTTCCATGGAGACAGGGCGATGGTCGGGCGCGCGGTACGGGTGAACGGCCGCGAACGGACGGTGGTGGGGATCATGCGACGCGGCTTCCGGTTCCCGGATTCCATGGGCGCCGCTGTCGAGACGGGCCTCTGGTTGCCGTTGCAGCCTTCCGCGGAGATGCAGACCGATCGCGGTTACCACTTCCTGAGGATTCTGGCGAAACTCGCGCCGGGAACGACGGTAGCGCAGGCGCAGGCCGACCTGGGTGCGGTGGCGCAGGCCATCCGCCGGACCGATGGGCGGGCGAGCCGGGACCTGGCGTTTCGCACGGCCACCTACCGGGAACTGCTGACCGGACCGGTGCGAACGGTGCTGCTGGCGCTGCTGGCGGCGCTGGGGCTGGTGCTCTTGATTGCCTGCGGCAACGTGGCGAACCTGCTGATCGGCCGCTGCCTCGCGCGGCGCCAGGAGTTCGCGCTGCGTGCGGCGCTGGGCGCCGGTCGAGGGCGCCTGGTGGCGCAGATGATGGTGGAGGGCGGGCTGCTGAGTGTGCTGGGCTGTCTATTTGGCTTGGGGCTCGCCAATTGGGCCATCGCCGCCATCCACAAGCTGCCCCCGGGCACTCTTCCCCGCGCCGAAACGATTCAGGTGCGCTGGAGCATCATCCTGCTGTTGGCCACCATTGCCAGCCTGACGACGGTTCTGTCCTCGTTCGTGCCGGCGGTGCTGGTAGCGCGGAGCGATCCACAACGGGCGCTCCAGGGGGCCGCCCGCGGGCGGCCGACGCGGTCTTTGCGCGGACGGGCGGCCAGTTGGCTGGTGGCGGCCGAATTGGCGCTATCGGCCCTCCTGCTGGTGGCCACCGGACTGCTTTTCCGCACGCTATGGAATCTGGAGCACACCCGGCTGGGCTTCGACACGGCGCGTGTCACTACCTTCGTGGCGATGCCGGCGGATGCGGCGGGTTTCGGGAACATGACCGGTGCGTCCGGCCCGCAATCGCCGGCGTCTTCGGTGGCAACGCAGGCCTATCGCCCGGCACTCGAGCAGTTGCGGAACGCCCCCGGAGTCCTGGACGCGGGGCTGACCACCGCGGCACCGTTCTCCGGCCTATCGATGCGGACCAGCTTTCGCATCGTGGGGCAGCCGGATGACCCGGACCATCCGCCCGAAGCCAAAATGACCGCGGTGAGCGGCGGTTACGAACGGTCGATGGGAACGGCGGTCGTGCGCGGGCGGATGATCGGCGATGCGGACACGGCCAATCGGGCATACGTAGCGGCGATCAACGAATCGTTCGTCCGAAAGTACTTCGCGGGCCGGAATCCGGTGGGGCAGCAGTTGGATTTGGGCGGCGAGACAACGGGAATGCCGGGGCCCTACACCATCATCGGCGTTATCGGAGATCAGGTGGATACGAGCGCCGCGCAGGCTCCGCAGCCGCTGCTGATGTTGCCTTACGAGCAGATCCCCAGTTCGTCGCTGTTCTACCCGGCGCTCGTCAAGACCATGGTCACCTTCGTTGTGAAGACGCGCGCCGATGTCGACGTGGCTGCGGAGGCGCGCGCAGTCGTGCGGGGGGCGGCCCCGCAACTGGCGCTCGATCACTTTCGCACGTTGCGGCAGGCAGTGGACGAGAGCAATTTCAACGCGCGCCTGGGGCTGTACCTCATCGGCGCATTTGCGGGTTTGGCTGTTTTGCTGGTGATCGCCGGCCTGTATGGCGTGCTGGCTCAGGTGGTCAGCGGACGGCGGCAGGAGATCGGGATTCGGCTCGCCCTGGGTGCCACGCGCCACCGCATCCTGGGAATGGTACTGCGGGAGGGGTCGCTGATCGTGGCGATCGGCCTCGCCGCGGGACTGGCGCTGGCGCTCTCGACAGGGCGTCTGGTGGGCAGCTTTCTTTACGGGGTGAAGCCCGTGGATGGCTGGACGTACGCATTCGTCGTGGCGGCGCTTTTTGCGGTTGGAGCCCTGGCCGCCATGGTGCCGGCGTGGCGGGCATCGTCCGTTCACCCGGCCGAGGCCCTCCGCGAGATGTAAGTTGGCAAGGCGGAGTCGGCGCGCCGCCTACCCGCGCGGTACGGCTAATGGCTGCCGGCGCCGGGATAGAAGTGGAGATCGACCGTGTATCCGGGCAGGTCGACGCGCACGAAGTAGCGCACGTCAATGTGCAGGCCGTCCGTCCGGTGGGTGACGTGCACGTTGTCTTCCGCTACCGGCAGGCGCAGTTGCCGGGCCTTCTCCAAGACCATGGCGCGTAAGGCCTGATCGGAACTCGAGGCCGCATCGGCGCGGTGGGTGATTGCCGAGACATAGTTCTGCAAATCCAGGTTGCGGAAATAGTAGGGAGCGAAGACGGCCAGCAGCAACGCCATTCCCGCTAGAACCGCGACTGCCGCGGCGATGCGCCAGCGTGGTACGCGGTTCACTGCTTTTCGATGGGTCCTTTAGGAGAGGCGCAAAGCTCTTCCCACATGTCGTCGGAATGGCGAGTCCATTCGGCATTCTCCAGACCGGCAATCTGCAATTCGTCTTTGCGAAGGGTTCCGTGGCCATACGGACAGATGTATTCGATCCGTGGGCGGCCGAACTGAAGCATGCGGCTCCACGAGCCGGTTTCGACGGGCATGCGCAGGCGCCGCAGGCACACGCGGCAACGGTAACGCTGGTCCAGGACGATCAGATAGAGGGTGCCGGTGCAGAGGAGGAACCACACCAGCACGGCCAGGGTATAAGGCAAGTCGTAAACAAAACGGGGCGGAACGTATGAGAAGAAATTCGGTTCCGGCGGCCAAACCAGGTTGAGCAACGCCAGCAAGCCGAATAAGGCCGCCGCGGCAACAAGGATCTTGGCGGCAAAATAGGCCCAATAGCGCATGGTTTTTAGACTCCCTGACAGTGCAATTAGTTTCTAGAGAAACACCTGGTGACTGGGCGGTCGGGTACCTGTCCGCGAGAATCAGGAGACTGCCCCATCCTGGCGCAGGCGGGCGGCGGCGATCCGCCTGCCGGCCACGAGCAGGACCACGATCACGGAGGCTTCCAAGCCGTAGCGCAAAGCGCTGGTCGGCTGAAGCAGGCGCACCACGGAAGGATCGGTCAGGATCATCTCGCCGCCGACTTTGCCCAGGATGGCGGCGCCCAGGTAGATCGTCACGGGAAAGCGGTCCATGATCCGCGCCAGCAGGTTGCTGGACAACACGACGAAAGGTATGCTCACACAGAGGCCGAACACGATCAGGCCGAGGTGGCCCTGAGAGGCGCCGGCAATTGCCAGGATATTGTCGGTCGACATGGTGAGATCGGCGAGGACGATGTACCAGATCGCCTGCCAGAGGCGGGCCGGGGCGGGGGCGGCATCGGGCGGATCACTGGCATCGACCAGGACTTTCAGTGCGATCCATAAGATGAGAAATCCGCCGGCGAGGCGCAGGTAGGGAACCGTGAGAAGGCGGGCGGCCACGGTGGTCAACGCGATCCGCAACGCCACTGCCACGGCGGCTCCGCCCGCGATGCTCAGGCGCCGCTCGCGCCGGGGAAGGGAGCGCACGGCCATGGCGATCACCAGGGCATTGTCGCCGGCCAGCAGCAGATCGATCAGAATGATCGAGAACGCGCTCAGGAAGAAGGGCATGGGACGCGGCCTACCCAGGCCCGGACGCGGCGAAAGTAACGCTGGGCGCCGCGAACATCGGCCAGGATCTGGGCCTTGAGGGCCTCCGGGGTTTCAAATTTCTTTTCGTCGCGCAAGCGGCGAAGGAACTGAACACGAATGCGGCGGGGGGCGTCGCCATCGAGCGGATCGAGCAGGAAGGTTTCGATGGAAAGCTGATGGCTGGCGCCGAAGGTCGGGCGGTAGCCGATATTGGTGAGCGAGTTCCAAGCGCGCGGGGCGTCGGGATCCCGATCGCGGGTTCGGGTGATGTACACCCCGGTAGCCGGAATGACTTGCGCATCCGTGGCAAGGTTCAAGGTGGGCACGGTCTGCCGCGAACCGACCCCGCGACCGCTCACCACCTCGCCCTCCACGCCATAGGCGTGCTGGAGGAGGCGCGCGGCCAGCGCCACGCGTCCGCGCAGAATCAAGTCGCGGATGCCGCTGCTGCTCACGATCCGGCCGCGGCAGACCACGGCGGGCACGACGATGGTCTCGAAGCCGAAGCGGCGGCCCAATTCGGCCAGGACGCGAGTGTTGCCGGCCTGGCGGTGGCCGAAATGGAAGTTCTCGCCCACCAGTACGGCGCGCGCATTCAGCTTGTCCACCAGCAGGCGCTCGACAAACTCTTCGGGCGAGAGCTGCGCCAGGGCCTGGGTGAACGGCAGGATCAGCACCTGCTCGATTCCCTCTTCCCGCATGAGTTCGGCGCGCGACTCGGGAGAAGTCATCAGGCGGGGCGCGCGCTCAGGCGCCACCACGCACGTGGGATGGGGGTCGAAGGTGAGCGCCGAGGGCTTCCAGCATCGCTCCGCGGCCAGGGCTTTGAGACGACGGAGGATGCGGCGGTGGCCGAAGTGGACGCCATCGAAATTGCCGATGGTGATGGCGCTGGGGCCGAACTCGGGCGGCACTTCTTCGAGGCTGCGATACACCGTCATGATACGTGGATCTCGAGCCCGTCGTATGCCAGGCGGATGTGGGGAGGCAGCAGACTTTCGGCGCGCTCGTGACCGAGGTCGTGGCTGATGTGGGTGAAGAACGCGCGCGCCGGCTGGAGTTTCTCCACGGTCTTCACGGAGTGATCCACGGTGGAGTGGGTGGGATGCGGCTTGTAGCGCAGCGCGTCGAGAAACAGCACGTCCAGTCCGCGCAAGAGGTTCATCGAGCCGTCGGGGATGTCGTTATGGTCCGTCAGGTACGCCGCGGTGCCGAACCGGAATCCGTAGATGGTGTCCCTGCCGTGGATGATTGGAACCGGCAGGAATTCCAGACCGTGGATTTCAAACGGGTCGCCGTGGATGAGGCGGGCGTCCAGTTGGGGAATGCTGGAAGAGCGTTTGACTCCGTCGAAGATATAAGGGAAGCAGCGCTGCACCGCCGACATGGTCTCGGGCGAGGCGTAGATTGGAATCTGCCCCTCCTGCCGGAAGTTGAAGGGCCGCACGTCATCGAGGCCCATCAGGTGGTCGGCGTGAGCATGGGTGAAAATGACGGCATCCAGGCGATTGATGCCGGCCCGCAGCGCCTGGGTTCGAAAGTCGGGCGTCGTGTCAATGAGGATGTTGCATTCGCCGTGACTCACCAGGATGGAGGGCCGCAGGCGGTTGTCACGGGGGTCGGTCGAGGTACAGACCTTGCAGTGGCAGCCGATGGTAGGCACTCCCACGCTGGTACCGGACCCGAGGACGGTGATTCTCAATGGCACTGCCGGCATTCAGGACTTCTGGTCCCCCGGTTTGTCTTGTGCTTCGGATACCTGGACGAACCGGAAGCGGAGCTCCGTCAGCGAATTTTCGAGCAGCCGCTGCTCTTCGAGGGCCAGGTTACCCTTGGTCTTTTCCAGCAGCACGCCCAGCAGGTCGATGGTGTGGCGCGCCAGGGGCAGCTCCGGCTCGGGCTTTTCGTCACCGCCGAAGTGCATCAGCCCGAGCTGCATTTCCGCCTGCGCGCGGAGAGACAGCACTAGAAACGTGAAAGTGGCAGGCGGCAAGGGATAGCTCGCTTGCTCCTGCGTTTCGATCGTGGAATCGGCTTCGCTCATCAAACTACATTTTACAGGGTCGGGACGCCGCGGGTCGCGCAACCGCCCGCTCCGGCGTCGGGAGCGGGGAGGGCAGCCTACCGGTCCAGAATCACGGCGCCGGCGCCCTCGATCTGGTAGCGGGTGACCGCGCCCTTGACGGAGTCGGGGTTGAACTTCCGTCCGGCCTCTTCGGCCTCGTGTTTGGCCTCTTCGACGGCCTGCTCGCGGGTAAGCTCGGTCTTGCTGAGCTTGCCTTCACAGATGGCCGTGCGGCCGGACGCATCCTTGGGAAACACGATGACGCCGTCATCGACCTTGATGCGAATCTTCTGCCCGGCGTCATTGGTGAGGTCCATCCAGCAGCCCATCATCTGGCACACTTCGGCAATTTTGGCTTTCACCTGGACGGTCTTGCCCACGTAGCCATCCGGGCGCTCCATCAGAGTGGCCAGGGTGATCGGCTGATCCAACGTGAGGGGGCTGCCCAGTTTGAGATCGGCAGCGGAAAGCAGAGCAACAGCAGCGAGCGCAGCAAGCAGAGTTTTCATTTCTTTATTATGCATCGGCCGGCCCGGTGGACCGCACAAAGCCCTGGCGGGGCTAATCGAGGCGTTCGAGGACGACGGCCGTGCTGTCAAAATCGCCGCGGAGGTTCACGTTCAGCCCGGCGCCCATCAGGTAAGCTCCGCTCAGTTGCGGCTGGCGATCAGCCAGTTTGCCGTCCACCGATTCGAGCTTGTAAAGAGCGCGCGCATCGAGGCCGCGCAGACGGATGGTGGGCACCGTGGTGTTGTACTCCTGGGAGTGGCGGAACGCGAACAGCACCGCCTGCCTGCCATCGGCCGAAACATACTCGTTGGCGGTCAGGTCTCCGGCGCGCGGGGAGAACAGCCGGTACAGGTCGCCGGCCTGCACCGTGGGCCGCACGCGTTTATAGAGCGCGATCAGTTTGGTGGCGGTGGCGGTGTCGTCGTCGGTCCACTTGTTCAGGTTGGCGCCGATGCCCAGGGCGCCCTGCATGGCCACCAGGAAACGGTACTGCAAGGGCGTGCTGCGGCGGTTCATGTTGGGAACGTCGGTCACCCACGCGGACATCACTTTCGGAGCGTAGGCCTGGGTGAAGCCTTCCTGGATGCGCAGCCGATCGAACGCTTCGGTATTGTCCGACGTCCACACCTCGTCCACGCGCTGGAGGATGCCGAGATCGACGCGACCGCCGCCGCCCGAGCAGGATTCGATTTCGAGCTTGGGGTGGCGCTGGCGCAGGCGGTCGATGATGTCGTAGAGGTTGCGCACGTACTGGACCCAGAGCTTGCGGCGGTCGCCGGGTTCGGCCTCGGGCCAGCCGGGTTCGGAGAACGAGCGGTTCATGTCCCACTTGAAGTAGCGGATGTTGTATTCGCCGGCGAGTTTGTCGAGCACGGCGAAGATGTGCTCCTTCACGTCGGTCCGGGCGAGATTCAGAATCATCTGGTTGCGCAGTTCGGTGCGCGGGCGGCCGGCCATATGGATCACCCAGTCGGGATGGGCACGGTAGAGATCGCTGTCGGCGTTGACCATCTCCGGTTCCACCCACAGACCGAAATCCATGCCCAGTTGATTGACATGATCGATCAGGGGCTTGAGACCCTGGGGGAATTTCTGGGGGTTTACGACCCAGTCGCCGAGCCCGGCGCGGTCGTTGTTGCGTTTGCCGAACCACCCGTCGTCCATCACAAACAGCTCGATGCCGAGCTTTGCCGCCTTGTCGGCGAGGGCTTTCTGGCCGGCTTCGTTGACGTTGAAGGTGGTGGCTTCCCAGGAGTTGTACAGCACCGGGCGCAGGCGCGAATCGACACCGCCGGGCAGGATCTTCTCGCGCTCAAAGCGGTGCAGCAGGCGCGACGCGGCGCCGTATCCGCCGGCCGAGTAGCCGGCGAAGAACTGCGGCGTATCGAGACTGTCCCCCGGTTTGAGGCGATAGCCGAAATCGAACGGATTGAAACCGCCGGTGACTCGCACTTGCCGATAGGGCGTCTGCTCGACGGTGATGCGCCAGTTTCCGCTCCAGGCCAGGGCGCCGAACCAGACGCCGCCGCGCTCCTCGGAGGCATCCCCGGCGTCAATGGCGAACCACGGGTTGATGTTGTGGCTGGTGTGACCCTTGCGGCTTTCGAGCACCTTCATGCCTTCGTGGATCGGCTCGCGGTTGATCTGCGTTTCAGCGGCCCAGCGGCCGGTGAGGTAGGTGAGCTGATAGCCGTCGCCGGGGGGCAAATACCACGCGGCGGCCTGGGCGCTCTCCACGGTGAGCGGAGCGGGGGTGCGGTTGGTGATCGTGGCGCTGCGCGACAGGATGCCGTTTTCCGGGTACAGGCGGTAGTGGAGGACGACTTCGATGTCGTCGCGGATGTCTTTGAGCGTGATGTCGAGATCGTTCTCTTGCACGCGGTGGGATTGATAAACGAGCACGAGATCGCGATCGCCGTCCGGAGCGGTGATCTTGAGCGCCGGTTCGTAGTAGCGGGCGCCGCCCCAGCCGGCGTACTCCTCGTTTTCGAGCATCGGCTGCGGATCGAACGAAGAGAGGTCGCGCCGCGGCGGCGGCACCGGCAGGTCGGCGATGCGCCAGAGGGGCGCTCCCCAGTAGAGGTGGCGCAGTTCGCCGTTAGCGGCCACGCCGAGAGCGTACGCGCTGTCGCGCGTCGCCAGCAGCCAGATCTTACGTCCGGCATCAAACTGAATGGACTGCGCCTGGAGCGAAGGCAGGAGAGCGGCAAACCAAAAAAAGGCACAACAGGATCGCATCGTCCTCGATTTTCGCACATCGCCCTCGAGGCCCCCAACGGGTGTAGAGTATTGCGAAAGGGGTGGAGCATGAAAGCCGTTCGCACGTTTTTGCTTCTCGGATTTGTGGCGCTGGGGGGATTGGCGCTGTTCGTCTCGCGTTCCGATGCCAAACCGGAGACCTTGCGGATCATCGTACCCGGCGTGTGGTTCCGCGAAGGGGACATGGACCAGGGGCACTGCAACAACGTCATCATCGAGATGAAAGATTACCTCATCGTGGTGGATGCCAATTATCCCAGCGGAGCCAGGGGAGCGATGGCCGACGCCAAGCGCCTGTCGAGCAAGCCGGTGAAGTATGTGTTCGACACGCACCACCATGGCGACCACATCTACGGCAACCCGGTGTGGACGCAGGCCGGCGCGACGACCATCGCTTTCAAAGCGGTGGCGGATGAACTGAAGCGGCTGGAGCCGGCGCGATGGCTGCAGGCGGCGAAGACCCGGCCGGACGTGGCGGAGCTGAAACTGGATGGCCCCGAGCCGCCCAAACAGGATATCAACGAGCCGGTCTACGTGCTGAATGACGGCTCGCGCAAAGTGGAATTCCGCCACTACGGGTGGGCCCACACACGCGGCGACGGCTTCGTATACCTGCCCAAGGACCAGGTCTTGTGTTCGGGCGACGCGGTGGTCAACGGTCCCTACAACGCCACCATGGACGCCAATATCGGCAACTGGCCCACGGTGTTGCGATCGGTCGAGAAACTGAAGGTCAAGTACGTGCTTCCCGGCCATGGCCTGCCCGGCGGGCGCGAACTGATTACGGGCCAAGCCCTGTTCATGACCGAACTCTACAAATCGGTGAAGGCGGGAGTGGACACCGGAAAAAGCGTGGAGGAGCTGCAGGCGTCGATCCGGTTACCGGCGACGGTCAGTGACTGGGTGGCCGAAGCGGGGCTGAAGAGACAGATCCAAGACGCGTACGAAGAGATCAAGCAGGGCAAGCCGCGCGGCGATCTGCCGTAGATGGTCAAGCAGTCTTCGAGGGCCTGGCTGGTTCGGTCCAAGGCGGCCGCACGCTGGTACAATGGCGGCGCTGCGATGCCCGAGCTCACCATCGTCGTCCCTACCGTGGAAGAACGAGCGAACCTGGCGCCGCTGCTCGCTTTGCTCCAGCACGCGCTTGCGGAGATCGACTACGAAGTGATTTTCGTGGACGACGATTCCGAAGACGGCACCTTCGCCGCCGCCCGACAGATGGCGCAGACGAACCCGCGAGTGCGTGTGCTCCAGCGCGTCGGGCGGCGCGGCCTGGCATCGGCGGTGATCGAAGGCATGCTCGCCAGCAGCGCTCCGTGCCTGGCGGTGATGGATTGCGACCTCCAGCACGATGAGACCATTCTGCCGGCAATGCTCGACAAGTTGAAGCGCGAGCAGCTCGACCTGGTGGTTGCCACGCGTCACATCGATGGCGGCAGCATGGGGCCGATGAGCCGCTGGCGGGTGCTGGTGAGCCGTTTCGGACAACGCCTGAGCTCGCTGATCTGCCGGATGGAACTCTCCGATCCGATGAGCGGATACTTCGTGCTGACGCGGCAGTATCTCGATGAAGTCGCGCGCTCGCTGAGCGGGATCGGATTCAAGATTCTACTCGACCTGGTGGTTTCGTCGGGCCGTCCGGTGCGGTTGGGAGAAGTGCCGTACAAATTCCGGCCGCGCCTTCACGGGCGCAGCAAGCTCGACATTCTGGTGAGCCTGGAGTATCTGGAACTGCTTGCCGATAAGCTGGTCGGCGATTTTCTGCCGGCCAGCTACGTGGTCTTCGGTGTGGCCGGATCGGTCGGCATTCTGGCGCACCTGGCCCTGGTGCGGCTGCTCGAGCGGTTGGCGGACGTCGGTCTGGAGCGCGCGCAGTTGCTGTCGAGCATCGGGGTGATCGCCATCAACTTCGTATTGAACAACAAGCTGACGTTCCGGCGCGCGAGACTCTCCGGCTGGAAGTTCGTCTACGGCCTCGTGGCGTTCTACCTGGGCTGTTCCGTGGGGTTGTTCCTGAACCTGCGCGTGCTGGAGTATCTCACCGGGCTGGCGGTGCCGTGGTACGTGGGCGCGGCGGCGGGCTTGATCGTGGGGTCGGTCTGGAACTACTGGATGAGTTCGCTGTTCGTCTGGCAGGTGCGGCGGCGCAGGCTCAAGCGCCCGGCGCCGGCGCTCTAGCCCGGTGGCGGAGCCAGACTTCGTAACCGGCGCGCACGGCGGCCACCCAGACCACGGCGGCGGCGTACCCGCCGAGCACGTCGCTGGGGTAGTGCACGCCGAGATAGATGCGCGAAGCCCCGATGGCAAGCACCAAGAACGCCGCGCCGGCCCATGCCGCGACTTTGCCGGCGACCGAGCGGAGGCGCGGGCTCAGCACCGCCGCCGCCACGCCGTAAAACGCGCAGGACGTGAACGAGTGCCCGCTGGGAAAGCTGAAGCTGGACGGTTCGGAATAGCCGAAGAAGGCCGCGGGACGGGCGCGCTGGAAAATCAGCTTGAGGATCTGGTCGACCGCTTCAGCTCCCGCGGAGGCCATGATGAAGAGGATCGCCGCCCGCCGGCGCCCCTGTGCGTGCAGCCGCCAGACCAGGAGGATTGCGAGACTCACGAGAAACACGGTCGAGCCCAGAAATGTGACTCCGCGCATGGCATAGGTCAACCTGGGCGAGGCCCAGGCGTGGAGCGCGTCGCGAATCGCGGCATCGAACCGCAGGGTCTGGCCGCGCCAGATCTCGCCGGACAGCCATGCGAAGAGCAGCAATGCAACGGCTGCGGCGAACAGGCCCGCCACGAGCGCCCGCTGTTGCTTGTCTCCCAACTTTCAATGTACACGGCGGGGGGCGATCTTGGCCTCCGAGGGCAGGGAATTGCGGCCGCCGCCAGGGAAGAGCGAGTGTGCGGGAAGCACCGCAAGAAATCCCGCGCGTGCCGATAAGAGGTTTGTATGCGGCAATCAATTGGTTCTCTCTACCGCCAACGGACGATGTTCACCGCGGCAATAGCGCTTGTGTTCACGCTGGTGTGCGGGGCGCAGACCCTTTCGGTCTCTCCGAGCGTGCTGACCAATAAAGATGTCATCGTGCTGGCGGGGGCGGGGTTCAGCGAAGGGTTCATCCTGGATACCATCGCCGGGAGCCAATCGCGGTTCGACACGACCTCGAATGGCCTCGCGGACCTGGCCAAGCACGCCATCAGCGAACGCATCATCCGGGCGATGATGGAGCAGGCGGCGCAGCCCAGTCAGGCCGCGGCCGGATTCGTGACGGTGCAGTCCGACGCGCCGACGCCGGTGGTGATGCCGTCGCCCGAGGGTGGCGCCAAGCTGATGCGGGCAAAAACGGCGAAGCCCTCGACCGTTTCAATGGCCGTTTCGGCGGGAACGCCGTACTACGAATGGAAGTCGGTGTTTTGGGGATTATGGAAGAAACGGGTCGGTGTGGCACCGGCGCCGAATCCCAGCCCGGTCGCCACTCCCCACCTGGGGAGCCTGTTCCAGCAGGTGCGCGCACCCCAGCCGCAGCAATACGTGCGGACCCTGGCTCCGCAGGCCTATCCGTTCGAGCCGATGACTTACTACGTGGTGGCGCCGCGATGAACCGCGTTGTGCTTTGGCTGATGCTGGCCGTCCCAGTGCTGCGGGGAGAGGTGGTCCGGTTTGAAACCGCGGAACTGCCCTGGGCAATGCTCGGCGCCGGTTACAGCGCCACGATCGAGACCGCCGTCGATGGCAATTGCCTGATCGGGAATGGCATCGGCCTGTCGGTGGTCGAGGGTGAATTGCCGAACGGCCTGGCGCTGCGGGGCGAGAGTATCTCGGGCGTTCCGCGAACGATGGGCACCTACCGCTTTGCGCTGCGGGCTGCCAACCGTTGCGGCACGGCCGTCGGTCGGTTTGAGCTGGTGGTCAGCGGCAGACCGATTCTGCGGGTGGTTCCCGAAGAGCTGGTATTCGAGTATCGCCCCGGCGACGCCCCGCCCAGACCGCTCGATGTGCTGGTGGCAAGCACCTGGCCGGGTCTGCCGTACAGGGTGTCGACGGGCAAAATTCCATGGCTCGAGTACGATCAGACGATCGGGACGATTCCCGACCGCGGTTCGCCGTTTTCGGCGGATCGCATCTCGGTGCGAGTCAACCCCGACAAACTGGAGGCCGGGGTGTATCACGCCACACTCGCCATCTCGGCCTGGCAGGGCGCCAACGCACCCGCCATCCCGGTGACCCTCAAAGTAGTGAAGTAGATACAAGTAGCGCTGCCAGGGCGACGGCCGTACCGGCGATGGCATCGATGGCATAGTGATATCGCCCCGCCACGGCACCCAGCGCGATGCTGACCGCGACGAAGAGAAACGCCAGCCCCACCCACACGTTGAAACGCAGGAGCACCAGCGCACAGGCCATCGACGCCGCCACATGCGCGCTGGGGAACGTGTTGGCGTGAATGCTGGCGTGCAGCAGGATCCATAGGTTGAACTTGCGGATTTCGGTAGAGGGCGGGGCGAGGGTCTTGCGCTGGCCGAGCAGACGGGGCGGCAGCGTCTGGATAAATGGCACCATCACGTAACACAAATAGGTGGCCGGCAGCACCACAGACCAGAAATGGTCTGTCTCGCGGCCCTGGCGCAGCAGGTAGAGCGCACCCACGGCGAACGGCACCATGGGGTAGCAGAAGAGGTAAGCGAATTCCAGCCAGGTGAGTACGAAACGCCCGGCCCGATAGCGCAGGCACCAGTCGAGCGCCGGCGTTACCAGCATCCGGTCGAGCCGTTCGAACCGGTTTTGCACGTGCTCATCAATGCGCACGAAGAACAGGCCGGCCTGCCGGTAGACCAGCAACACCAGCGCCGCGGGCAGCCAATCGCGCAACACCGAGATGGGCAATGGATCGATAACTCCGCCCAGGAGCCAGCCGGGAATCAGCGTTGCCGCCACTCCCACCACCCCGATGCCGGTGACGCCGGTCCGGCGCCGCCCCTCCAGGCGCCGTTGCCAGGCGAGGGCCGTAAGGAACGAGAAAACGGCCAGGTTGATCCATTCCGCCGTACGCATCTTCTCTTTGGGTTGTAGCACCGAACTGCGGTTCCGCGCTGCCTGCCCTACAATGTGGTTGATGATCGCCTCCATCAACCCGGCCACGGGCGAGACCATTCGTACCTTCGAACCACTTGCCGAAACCGAAATCGAAGACAAGCTGGCGAGGGCGGAGGAGGCGTATCGGCGATACCGTCGGACCTCCTTCGCCGAACGCGCGCGGTGGCTGGCGGCGGCAGGCGAGATCCTCGAATCGGAGCGTGACCGCCTGGGGCGCGTCATGACCCTGGAAATGGGAAAACCGATCGGAGCGGCGCGGGCGGAAGCGGCCAAGTGCGCACTGGCCTGCCGCTATTACGCCGAACGCGGGGAACGCCTGCTCGCCGATGAACCGGTGGAGGCGGGCGGTGGCCGCAGTTTCATCCGGTATCAGCCGATCGGCCCGGTGCTGGCCGTGATGCCCTGGAATTTTCCTTTCTGGCAGGTGTTCCGGTTCGCCGCGCCGGCGCTGATGGCCGGCAATGTCGGGTTGCTGAAGCACGCATCCAACGTGCCGCAATGCGCAATCGCCATCGAGGACGTCATCCGCCGCGCCGGATTCCCGCCGGACGTGTTTCAGACCCTGCTGATCGGCTCGTCCGCGGTGGAGCGGGTTCTGGACGATCCGCGCGTCAGGGCGGCGACGCTTACCGGCAGCGAACCCGCCGGTGCGCAGGTGGCCGGCCGGGCCGGCAGGCAGATCAAGAAGACGGTGCTGGAACTGGGCGGGAGCGACCCGTTCATCGTGATGTCCAGTGCCCCACTAGACCACGCCGTGGCCACCGCCGTGGAAGCGCGCACGATCAACAACGGCCAGTCCTGCATCGCCGCCAAACGGTTCATCGTGGACCGGCGGGTTGCCGCCGATTTCGAAGCGCGATTCGTCGAATCCATGCGGTCGTTGCGCGTGGGCGATCCGATGGACGAACACACCCAGGTCGGACCCTTGGCGACGCCCGATATCGTCGCGGGGCTGGAAGATCAGGTGCGGCGCTCGGTGGAACTGGGGGCGCGCGTCCTCGCCGGAGGCAAGCGGCTGGAAGGGCCGGGCAACTACTACGCGCCCACCGTTCTCACCGACGTGGCACCGGGCTCACCGGCCTACTCCGAAGAGTTGTTCGGGCCGGTCGCGGTGCTGTTCCGCGCGGACGGAATCGAACAGGCGGTTCGCCTCGCCAACGATACCCCGTTCGGCCTGGGCGCCAGCGCATGGACCACCGATCCCGCGGAGCAGCAGCGATTCATCAACGAAATCGAAGCCGGCATGGTGTTCATTAATGGGATGGTTGCTTCCGACCCGCGGCTTCCGTTCGGCGGCGTGAAACACTCAGGCTACGGCCGCGAGCTGGGCGCCTACGGCATCCGCGAGTTCGTCAATGTCAAGACGGTAAAGGTGGCCTGACTTCCGGGAACCGGCCGACCCTAGCAGCCCGTGTCAGAAGTAGGCGTTTTCCAGGCAGCCAGCCCGAAGCAAATTGCTTGATATATGCCTGAATCGGCTGGCAGCATGGCCCTCGCGCCGCCGCTTTGCATTGCAAAGCTCTCACTCCTTTGTTCTGGTGCTCGTGATGTCGCCCAGAGCCACGAAAAAATGCGCGCGAACAGCATAAACGGTTGCAAAGAAAGCCCCTGTAACCGCCGGGGCTTCCCCACTCCATGGTCTGGCGCAGGATCAACGAGAGATTGAACGCGGCTCCGTGCACCAGTAGTCGCTTCAGAATGTTCTTCCGACCCCGCAGGTGCACCCGTCTCATTCCGCCGGTCTCGTATAGGTGTGCGAAGCTCCGCTCCGTCAGTTCGCTCCGCAACTTCTGGAGTCGCTTGTTGCGGTCGCCGCGCCCACGCCGCCGGTTTTCATAGGTCCGCTTCTGCTCTTCCTCCTTCCCCTCACCTTGCCAGTTTCGCCGCCCACGCTCCGGCTCGGGGATGTAGCATCGGACTTCCTGCTCATGTACTTTCTTCAGCACCGCGCCGCTGTGATAGCCCTTGTCCGCTACCACCTCTTCGACTCCATGTTCGTTGATCTCGCGGGCCACAGCTTGCGCTTCTTCCAGGGTCCGGTGGATCGTCGTCGTGTCCCCTTCATTGGCCGGCTGCAGCGTCACTGCCAGCAGCGCCCCACTGGTCAGATCCACTGCGTGCTCGGCCTTGTGCGCCAGGTGCGTCCGCCCATCCTTCATTTTGGTGATTCGGGCGTCGGGGTCACTGGGGCTCATCCACTCCTGATTCGATCCTTTCTTCTTTCGCTTGCGGTCCAGTCGTGCCAACTGTTCGCGCGTCGGGTTCTCGATCCCGGCGGCCTTGGCCAGTTCCTTCAGATAGTCGTTGTAGCTTTGTCCGTTGTCCCGCCGCACGATGCTTTTCAGCGCCGCATTGGCTTCCAGCGTAGTGGCATCAATCGATACGGTCCGTCCGCTGACCAGTCCCTCTTGATCGAGGATCTTCAGCACCCAGCGGAACACGGCCTTGTGCGTCTCCAGCCAATACAATCGCCGCGTGCGCGAAATCGTGGAATGATCCGGCGTGGCCTCATCCAGCGCGTAGCCCAGGAATTTCCGTAACGACAGAGAGTCGGCTGTCCGCCACGCGATTCCTCGCTCCGAATCGAGGCCCTCAAAAAAAACCGATCAGTAGCGATCGGAAGTAGACCCCCGGCGCCATGCTGGGCCGACCGTATACGCTGTCTTTGTAAAACTTCCGGCACAGCCGCTCCACCTTGGCATCGAAATCGTGCCCGTCCAGAATCTGATTCAAGCGGTCGTAGAAGACATTGGCTGGTGTCTCGACCACATCGCTGGTTGCGATCCACAGATCCTGTTGCCGCTCCCGCTTCCGCCGCGTTCCCATTGCCATATCCAATAGACGCTCAAAACATTTACGAGGTCACATGTTTTTATTCGCCCGTCTCACTATTACCACAGGCTGCTAAGCCAGTTCCAGCTCGATCTTCTTGCCCGCCGCATCCAGTTTGAGGATGCGGAAGCTGCGAATCTGTCCGGAACGCGCGGGCTCGCGCTGGGAGCCGCCGCCCTGTCCGCCCTTCCACTTGGCTGCGAGCATGGAACTCAGCGAAGAGAGATTGGCCGAAGGCTGCGCCTGCCGTTCTTCTTTTTCGGCGGCCTCTGCGGCCAGCTTGCAGGTGGCATGAATGCCCTCGCCCAGTTCGACCCTGGCGCGATTGCTCGAAACATCGGTCATGCGGCCAGAGACGATGTCGCCTTCTTTGTGTTCGGCGATGTATTCGTCGAGGCTGGTGGGCACCAGTTGCTTCATGCCCAGGCGGAGACGCCGCTTTTCTGCATCGATCTCCAGCACCTGCGCCTTCACCACCTGGCCCACCTTGAGTACGTCCTGCGGATGGTTGATGCGCTTTTCGGCGCTGATATCGCCGACGTGGATCATGCCCTCCACGCCCTCGGCAAGCTGCACGAACGCGCCGAACTTCTGCAGGCTCGTGACCGATCCTTCCGCCACCGCGCCCATGGGATATTTCTGCGGCACTTCGGCCCACGGGTCGCCCAGCGCCTGTTTGAGGCCGAGTGAAATGCGGCGGTCGGCCTGGTTTACGCCGAGAATGACCACATCCACCTGCTCTCCCGGTTTCACCACATCGGTCGGCTTGCGCACCTTCTTCGACCACGACATTTCGGAGAGATGGATCAGACCTTCCACGCCCTTCTCCAACTCCACGAAAGCGCCGAAGTCGGCCACCCGGGTGACCGTGCCGTGGACCCGGTCACCGGCTTTATATTTCTCGTTCGCCAGGTCCCAGGGGTGAGGCAGCAGCTGCTTCATGCCGAGCGAAATCCGCTTCTTGCCGACATCCACCTTGAGTACCCGCGCCTCCACCTGCTGGCCAACGGTCAGCACGTCGGATGGCTTGGCGATGCGGCCCCACGAAATATCGGCCACGTGCAGCAGCGCATCCACGCCGCCGATGTCCACGAAGGCGCCGTAATCGGTCAGGCTGCGCACGGTGCCTTGTACGGTTTCGCCCTCTTTCACCTCGGCATAGCGCCGGTCTTTGGATGCCCGCTCCTCTTCTTCCAGCACCGATCGCCGGTCGACCACCACGTCTTCATCGGCGACATCGAGCTTGATGATGCGGCACTGGATCTCCTGGCCGATGAGCTTTTCCATCTCGGCAGCGTCTTTGGCGCCGCTGCGGGAGGCCGGCATAAAGGCCCTCACTCCCACATCCACGCTCACTCCGCCTTTGATGACGGCCGTAACCACGCCCGCAATCGGCGTTTTCCCGGTGAAGGCTTTCTCCAGCGACGACCAGTCCTTGGGCCGTTCGACCTTGATGCGCGAAAGCTCGTAGTAGCCTTCGGGGCCGCGGCCCTTGATCGACACATGGACCTTGTCGCCTGGCTTGACCGTTTCGCCGGCGGCCGCGAAGTCCGCCACCGGAATGATGCCTTCGATCTTGAAGCCGATATCGAGAAATACCGATTCCGTGGACACCGCGATCACGGTGCCTTCCAGGCCCTTGCCGCCGTCTTCAGCGCGGTGGGAACGAGACTGTTCGTACTGGGAAAGAATGTCGCCGAATGACTCGGAGGCCTCGTTTGTGGTGGGGGAATCCGGACCCGGACGATTGTCCTGATCCAGCATACTTGGGTTGGGCATGAGACTTACTTATCTATTGTGGCATAATCCCGACTTACCCCGCTTGCCCCAAGGTTTTTGACAGAACGGCCGATCAGGTAAGCATGTCTCCGCGACATGCTCTTGCCACGTTCACGCCACCGGACCTCGCGCTCGCCGCAGCGGAGAGGAGCCGATTCCAACACGCCGGCCTCGCGGTCAACACGACGCTCGCGTACCAGCGCGACTGGCGCGTGTTCCGCGCCTGGTGCGCCGCGGCCGGGCGCACCGCCCTGCCCGCCAGCGCCGATACCGTCGAGCTGTACGCCAGCGACCTGTTGCGCCGCGGGCGCAAGATCACCACCGTCGAGCGCCACGCGGCGGGAATCCACCACTACCATCGCGTCGCCGGCGCGCCGAGTCCGTGCGGCCCGGAACTGCGCGCGCTGTTCGGCGGCGCGCGGCGCCTGCTCTGCCAGCGGCCGAACCAGAAGGACGCCATCACGCTGGCCGAACTTCGTAAGATGGTCCGCGCCACCGGCCACCGCACGCCGATCGCGGCACGCAATACGGCGCTGCTGTTGTTCGGCTTTGCGAGCGCATTGCGCCGCTCGAACCTCGCCGCGCTCGACCGGGAACACCTCACGTTCACGCCCAAGGGCGTGCTGGTGCGGATCGACCACGAGAAACAGGACCGCGAGGGCGCGGGGCGCGAGGTGGCCGTACCGTACGGCAAAGGCAAAACGACCTGTCCCGTGCGCGCCCTGGAGCGCTGGCTCACCTGGCGCGGGCGCGAGCGCGGCGCGCTCTTCACGCGGCTCGACAACGTGCGTCCGCGGAACGCGCACCTCAGCAAGAACGCCATCGCGAACATCGTCAAGCGCGCGATTGCCAGGGCCGGCCTCGACGCGAGCCGGTTCTGCACTCACAGCCTGCGCGCGGGACTCATCACCGAGGCGGGCCAGCGCGGTGTGAGCCACCTCGTCATCGCCGCGCAAAGCGGTCACCGGTCGCTCGACAGCTTGCAGCGGTACTTCCGTCCGCTCGACCTGTTTCGCGCGAACGCCTGCACAGGACTGGGGCTCTAGCTCGTCCTTCAGCAAAATCCGAGTCGCGGAGTGGCGGCCGAACGTGCTATTCTGCGTCACGATGAATGCCGGCGGGGGGTACGATTGGAGAACACCGGCCCCCTGCTCCCCCTTTCTCTAAAATCTGCATTTGTCGCGCCCGCTGAAACAACACGGACTTCGTGTATTGTGCCACCAGGGGCAACAGAAATAAACCAAAAGTCCTAGGACTGCTGGAAAACCGCTCCCCGATACGCATCCAAGACCTCGACGTGAATGCGCCACGCGTCGGCGCCGCCGCCGTCGCGCGTATCGAGATACGCGAGCTGCCCACGACGCACCAGGCGCTCCAGAGTGGCGGCCGGCAGGCCCAGGCGCTTGCCGGCATCGTGCAGTGTGAGCCACGGACTGCCCGCGCTCTCGGGCTCCATCTCGCCGGGTACGGCCTTCGGTGCGTGCGTGGCATTGAGGTGCCGCGCGATTGCGGCAATCGCGGCCAGTTTCGTCGCGCCGGGAATTGCGGCGGCGCGCTCGCCGGCCGCGAGTTTTTCTTTCAGTTCCGCCACTTCGCTGGCCAGCACCAGGGTCGTTTCCAGGCGCGCGCCGGGCGGTTTCTCGCGCTTGGTGGTGCGCAAGCGATCTTCTTGAATGAACCGGTCCACAGTGCGAATCGTACGATTGAGGCGTTCGGCGGCCTCATCGCGCGTGATGTAGTCGTCATTTACGACTTGTTTGATTGTGGTTGAAGCAGACATCTTGGTCATATCTCTGTCGTCGATTATGGGGAATGACACGGGCCGGACGCAATATAAATCGTTGAAACGAGAGAGATTCTGCGGCGAAAGCGCACCCTCTCATAGGGAGTGTCTGAGATGGTGGTACGCCTTCGCCTGATGGTGATCCGGCACCGAGGGCGCCCCGGAGTTAGTTGGAAGTAAGTAGCGGCGGTCGGAAATCATCTTACGCTACCTTCTGCTTCGGCGCAACATCTTTTTCGACCTTCTCATCCAAAATCGCTTTGAGTGCCCAAAGGTCCTTGTATCCCATGATGCGCCGGAAGCTTTTCTCCGTTGCCAGGAATGAGCTTGCCACCCAGCGCTGCACCATCTTGCCGTCCTTCCAGCGGCTCACTCGATTGGTCCGCATGCGAACGCCGGCGTGCGCGCTCTCAATCACGTTGGTGGTAGCCAAGCAGCGGTGGAGTGAAGTCGGAACGTCGAGCCGGTTGATCGTGAAGCACTCCTCCAGTCCCTCCAGCAGGCTGGCTGCCGCGGCCGGGCACTCTCTTTCGAGCCATTCCGACAGCTTCCGGATTTTCGCCATTCCCTCCTTGTGCCCTAGTTTCCAGGCGGCCTTCAGCAGCGCTTTGACTTGCTCCTTCTGATCTTCCGCCACCCGATCCACCACGTTCCGCAGCTTATGTTGCCTGCAGCGCTGAATGTGATTCTGCGCCCCGAACACGGCCTTAATCGCTGTGCGCAGTGCCTTCGAACCGTCGATCACAAACAGCCGCTTGCGATTGGGATCTACCCCTTGCGCCACCAAGCGCTCCAACAGATCCTTCACCGCCGCGGCATTTTCGGTCGCTCCCTCTTGAATCCCCAGCAGATATTTCCGACCCTCCACATCCACGCCCACCGCGCCGATAATGCAGTGGTCGCCGAAGGCCATGCCGTCGATGTAGATGATCAGCAAGTCCATTTCGTCAAATCGCCTGGCGGTCAACTCCTCGAGTTTCTTTTCCGCCGCGGTGATCGTCTCTCGGCTCACGCTGCTCTTGCCCACCCCGACCGTCTCCGCCATCGCCGGGATGACGTGCTCATACTGACGCGTGCTCACGCCGCGCATCAGCAAGTCGAGCATGCGAGCCCCCATACCCGCCCGATCCTGCATCGCCACATAGGCCGGAACCGGAACCTCCTTGCCCTTGCCTTTGCCCTTTCGTCGAAGCCGCGGCTTGTTCACCGGCAGCTTCCGATCCCGCAGGTAGACAGTCCCGTTCTGAGTTCCATGCCACCCGATATCCCCATTCCGCAGCTTGCCTTGACTCGGCTCGCCGGCCACCTGCTGCGCCGAGAGCTTCAGCACAGCCTCGATTGTGACCCGACCGGCCACGTCAATCAGCTCCTCAACAGCCATCCGGGATTGCTCGATCAGTTCCACCATCGGCAGCAGAAACTGGCCGTTGCGGCTCAGAAACTCGGTCAGTTGTCGTTCGTTCGCCTTTCCTGACGAAGCGATGGTGTGATAGTTTCGTTTCACGGCGGTTCTCCTTTCCAAAGGATTCAGCACCCCGATTCTATGCGAACCGGGGTTGAACCGCCGCTTCAACTTCCAACTAGACTCGGGCCGCCCTCCCGGCACCGCCCGGTGCCGCACTTCAGTCTAATCCCTGCCGATATTCAGACGTGGCTGACCGAAAATCCAAGCCGACCGCGCGCCGCCAGAAGGTCGCCGCCGGCATCGTCGCCGGCAAGCCCACCCCCGCCATCGCCGCCGAGACGGGAGCGAGCGAGCGTACCATCGCCCGCGACCGCGCCTCGTCGGAGGTGCAGCAGCTCATCGCGCAGCTCGTCTCGCGCTATGCGCCCGAGCTCGAAGCGCTGTTCGTGGAGGCGCAGGCGGTGATCCGCGCCAGCTTCCGCGCGCACAAGTGGGGCATCGAGAAGACCAAGACCCCGGATGGCTGCGTGCTCGTCAATCGCGTGGACCTCGGCCGCGACCACTACGCGCGGTTGACCGGCGTGAAGCGCCTCATCGAGCTGTTCACCGCTGGCCGCCCGACGCCCAAGGCGCCCGAGCCGCCCGTCGAGAAACGGACGCTGACGCTTGCCGAACTGGAAGCCGTCGCCGAGCGCTACGCTCTACCGATTACCCCCGCCCCCTCTCAGGACCCCCATCAATGAAAACCGTACGCGCGTTCCTCATCGAACGCAATCGCCTGGTTGAGGAGAATCTCGACCTGGTGCGCCAGATTGCCAAGTTTGTGATGAAGTCGCTCCCGCCGTGCTTCGAGCTGGACGACCTGGTGCAGGCCGGCAACATCGGACTCATGGATGCCGCCACCAAATACGATCCCTCGCGCGGCGTCCCGTTCCGCGTCTACGCCTCGCAGCGGGTGCGCGGGGAGATCAAGGAAAGCTGCCGCCGGAAGCGGTATCGCGACAACACCCACGAGGAGCTGACCCAGGAGCACGCCGAATCGGCCGAGGACACGCGCCTGGCGTCCCTCGACGCGGGAGTGAAGGCAAAGCAGCTCCGCAGGCGCATCGCGCAGGCCCTCGACGGCATGCCCAACGCCGACCGCCAGGTGATCGAGATCTACTTCCTGCGCGGCGGGAAGCTGGCCGGCGTGGGCAAGGCCTTCGGCGTGCGCCAGTCGCGCTCCTCGCAACTGCTACAGCGCGCCAAAAGCGAGATGCGCCGGGCGCTCGAAATGCGCGGCATTAACGCCACGGCCGCGTAGCGCCGATATGCGGTGTGGGCGACACCCCAGCCACGCTTGCTGCGCGCGAAGCATTTCACAACGACCGTAGCGCCTTCTGCCGCGAATCGCTGACCATCCGGAACAAGCGCGGGATTACCGTGCCGTTCGAGCCGCAGCCCGCGCAGATCCGGCTGGCCGAGCTGATCGCCCGCCGGCGCGCCGAGCGCAAGGCGGTCCGCCTCGTGGTGCTCAAGGGGCGCCAGGTGATGATCTCGACGGGCACCGCTACCCACGCCTTCAAGGCGTGCGCCTTTGTGCCGGGCCAGAAGGCGCCTGGTGGTCGCCCACGAGGCGGAAGCCACCTCGCAAATCTTCGGCTACTACACCCAGCTCCAGGCCGGCTACACGCCCTTTCGGGGCCTGCTCGGCACGCTCCCGGTAGTGAGCGAGCACAGGGGCACGCTGCTCGAATGGGAGGGCGGCGGCTATGTCCGCGTGGCCACGGCCAACAACCTCAAGACCGGCCGCGGCTCCTCCCTGCGCTTCCTGCACCTCTCCGAATACGCCTTCTGGCGCGACGCGCGCACGCTCATGACGGGCCTGATGCAAAGCGTGCCCGACGACCCCGACACGGTAGTGATCGTCGAGAGCACTGCCAACGGCGTGGGCGGCGATTTTCATCGCCTCTGGCTGGAGGCTTCCGATCCGACCGTGGAGACGGATTGGGTGCCGCTGTTCTTCGCCTGGTACGACCACCCCGAGTACACCATCCGACTGGAAGACCCGGGCGCGTTCGAGGCCACGCTCTCCGGGGAGGAGCGCGAGCTGGCTCAGCAGTACAACCTGACGCTCGGACAACTCGCCTGGCGCCGCTGGGCCATCAGGAACAAGTGCCAGGGCTCGGTCGAAATCTTTCACCAAGAATATCCCTGCTGCCCCGAAGAGGCGTTCCTGCACAGCGGACGGCCGCGCTTCTCGCTCTCGCACCTGGCCAAGATGCCGGTCATCGAGGGCGCCCAGGTGGGCGAGCTGGAGGAGTTCCATAACGGCGTCAAGCCCGTGCTCGCCTTCCTGCCGAAGGAGCGCGGGCCGCTGGTGGTATACAAAAAGCCCATCCAGGGCCACCAGTACGTCGCCGGCATCGACGTGTGTGAGGGGATCGACGCCACCGGGACGCTGGGGGCCGCCGACCCCGATTACACCGTGGTCCACATCTACGACCGCATGAACGGCGAGCAAGTGGCGAAACTGCGCTGCCGCCTGGAGCCTAAAGCGCTACGGCCCGCGCCGACAACCGGACAGAGGGCAACTCGTACGGCTGTGACAGACGAACGACGCAAGGTAGTGGACGAGGCGGGCGAGATCGCCCGCGAGATCGCGCCGCTGAGGGCCAAGGAAAAGCGGCTCGACGCGCTGAAAAAGACCATCCGCGGCTGGGCCGAGACAGACGGCATCGCGTCTGACGCGGCTATCGCGTATCGCGGCGCCAGGCACGTCGCGGCCGTCGCGGCGCGCGAGAACAAGCGCTCTTTCCGGAGCACGCGCCGCCTGGCCAAGCTGCTCGGCAAGCTCTTTTGGGCGCACGCCACGTTCCCGCTCAAGGTATGGGATGAGCTGAAGCTCGAAAACAAACCCACCGACCTCCTGGTGGAGGAGCGGACCGGCTCGCGTTCGGTCGAATTCGCGCCCATCGCCAAATGAAAGCCATCATCACCCCCATCCTGAAAGCCATCCTGGTGGCCGCCATCAACGCCGTGGCCGGCGTGCTGGTCGCGCACCTGGCGCATTCGCCGGGCCTGGGCGCCACCACCATGGCCGCCGGCACCACCCTCGCGCATCTGGCGCCATCCCCGCTCGACGAGATCAAATAGTGCTCGACCCGCGCCTGATTGCCAAGGCCGACGCGCGGCAGCTCCTCCTGCCGAAGGCCGAGCTATCGCGGCTGGCGATCCGCGTACAGGAAGACTTTCGCAACGCGCTCGCCGATCACGACGGCCGGATGCGCCGGTTCACGCGCTACTACCGGCGCTGGCGCGGTCGCACCGAAGTCCCCGAGCTGGGCGCGGAGGGCCCGCCCAACTTCCAGGTGCCGCTCACGCAGTGGCAGGTGTTCAGCAAGTGGGCCAAGGAGCACGCGGCGCTATTCGGCGACGACGCCGCCCTCATCGACTATGCCGTCACGCGCTGCCGCATGAAGCAGGGCGGCGACGAGTGGCGTAAGACGCTGCCGCAGTTCGCGCGGTTCCACGGGGCGATGCGCGCCGCCGCGACGATGGCGCGACTTTTAGCGCGTGGGGGCTCGATCCCCTGGCCACCGCGCCCACCGTGGTGGCCGCCGGGGGCGGCGTGCTCACCATCGGCGCGACCTACGCCTACTACGTCACGTTTTTGAACGCGCTGGGCGAGGAGTCGAACCCCACCCCGCCCGTCTATTTCGTGCCCGACGACCCGCACCAGTGGGCCTCCGTCTACCGTCCTTCCCCGCCCGCTTGGGCGACCCACTGGCGCTGCTACCGCACCGGCGACACGCTGGGCGGCGCGTATGCGCTCGACCCCTCGCCCTATCCCATTGCAGACACGTTCGTGCCGGACGACGGCGCTACCTTCCAGGATTTGCACGAGGGCGATCACACGGATGCCGGCCTCGAACGGTTCCCGGCGGACGCGAAGCGGCATGGAACGAGGGCGCTTCGATGTCGTGTACGCCTCGGCGACGGGCGCGACCGAAGTGGCGAACATGGCCTACATGACGCGCCTGGGCCTGTGGGGCGAGGGTACGCCGTTCAAGGAATTCGGCGATTTCGTGATGGAAATCGAAAACGGCGGCGTGGGTGCGATGGAGATGGTCGCCCGCGACCTCAAGGCCCGCGGCGCCTACATGGCGCGCACCATCAGCTACGAGGGCGTGGACTACCGCGAGCGCATCCACGAGCTCAGCCCCGAGCAGCTCCGCCTGTACGACGTGGCGGCCAACGCCTGGCTGTCGGTGATCCAGAAAATCAACGAGGCGGTGGCGCATACCCACGCGCCGGGCCGGGCGCGCGCCCGCGCCATGTCGCAGTTTTGGGCCGCGCACCAGCGGTTTTTCAAGCAGCTCATCACCGCGATCAAGGTGCCGACCTGTATTGCGGAAATCGAAAAGGCGCTCGCCGACAACGCCAGCGTGGTGATCTCGCTGATGACCACCGGCGAGGCGCAACAGAACCGCATGCTCCAGAACGTGCGCGAGCACGGCGGCCAACTGGAAGACATCGACTGGACCCCGCGCGAGGTGCTCGACCGCCTCATCGTCCAGGTGTTCCCGATCCACGCCTACGAGGAGTATCAGACGAAGGACGGAAAGAGAGCGGTCCGTCCCGTCTACGAAAAGAACCCCGATGGCACCGACAAGCTCGACGCCAAGGGCGAGAAGATTCACGCGATTGATAAGGTCGCCTGGGACATGCGCGAGAAGCTGCGCGACTCGCTCAGCGACATGGCGCTGCCCGGCAACCCGATCGACCTCATCATCGAGCACTTCGAGCCAAAGGGCATTGGCGTGGCCGAGCTGACCGGCCGGAAAGAGCGCATCGGCGTCGATAAAAAGACCGGCAAGAAGGCCGTGCTCAAGCGCAAAGCCGAGGGTGTGGCGCAGGGGAAAACCAACCTCGCCGAAGTGGCGGCGTTCCAGAGCGGCGACAAACGCATCGCGATTATCTCGGACGCGGCCTCGACCGGCATTTCGCTCCACGCCTCCAACCGGGCCAAGAACAAGCAGCGGCGCGTCCACATCGCGCTGGAGTTGAAATGGTCTGCGGACAAGCAGCTCCAGGACTTCGGCCGCACCCACCGCTCGGACCAGGCAAGCGCGCCCGAATACGTGCTGCTGTCCGTGGATATCGGTGGCGACAAGCGATTCTCGGCCACCATCGCCCGGCGCCTGGCATCCCTGGGTGCGCTCACCAAAGGCTCGCGAGAGGCAGCGGGCGCCGGGGAAATCGCCAAGTACAATTTCGAGAGCGAGTACGGCGTCACCGGCCTGGGCATGACCTACGCCGCGATGGTCCGCACGGACGAGGGAAAAGAGCTGCTCGCCGACATGGGCGTGATGCGGCGCGATCCGCGCACGCAAAAGCCGACCGGCAACATCGACCCCGGCGATATGCGCAACGTGCCGCGGTTCCTGAATCGCGTGCTCTCCCTGCCCGTGGTCAAGCAGAACCAGGTTTTCGAGCAGTTCGTCGGGCACTTCGGCGAGGCCGTCGAGGCGGCCAAACGTAACGGCACGTTCGACGAGGGTGTGAGCGATCTGCGCGGCGCGCTGGCCGTGCGGCTGAGGAAGTCCGAAGAGATCCCGACCTCGGACGAGACGGCCAAAACCTACCATTACGCCTTCGAGGTGGACGAGCCCACGCGCCCGTACAAATTCGAGGAAGCGCGCCAGTGGCAGCGCGATCACGACGAGCTCCACCCCACGCAGCAAGGCGCGTCCGGATGGTTCCGCCAGAAGCGCAGCGGGAATATCGTCATGGCGGCGCCCTCGGGCACGCACACCGACCCGGCGAGCGGCCGGACGTGGCGCATGTTCGCGGTGCTGCGGCCCAACGGCAACGTGGACCGGTTGAGCGGCGAGGAACTCCAGGACAAGTACGAGCCCGTCTCGGACCAGGCGGCGCGCGCCTGGTGGAACGAGGCGTACAGCCGCGTCCCCAAGGTCCGCACGCGCGAGCTGCACCTGATCGGCGGCGCCGTGCTCGGCGTGTGGCGCAACATTCAGAAGACCGGCGCCCGCGGCATGAACGTGGTGCGCGTGCCCTACGGCGAGGGCCAGCGCGTCGTAGGGCTGGAAATTCCCAACGCGCATGTGGCGGAAGTACTCCAGGCGCTCGGCGTGGGCCGCGAGCTGACCGATCCACGCGCCATCTTCACGGGCGTGGTCGAGCAGGGCGAGCAAGTAACGCTGGCGGCCGGCCTGAAGCTGGTGCGGACCCAGGTGCATCGCGAGGCGGCGTTCGAGGTGGCGGGCGTGGAGTACGGCACGCGCGGCCAGATCGAGACGATTCCGGGCATTATCCGCGAGCGCATCGAGGGCAAACTCCGGTTCTTCGTTCCGACGAACCCGGAGACCGGGCTGCCCGTTCTCGAGGAAATCCTGAAGGTGTTCCCGGTGATCCGGCACACGACGGGCGGACCAGCGCTTTCCGTCCGGCAGACGCCGTTCGCGCCGAACGCATCGATCGAGGAAGTGCTGCGCGACGCGGAGGCGGAACACCGGCCCGACGACAATTACGTAGCGATCAACTGGCAGGCGCGCAAAATCCTCACCGCCTTGTTCCTCAGGTTGGGATCGCCGGCGCGGCCCTGGGACGCGGTTACTCTGCCACCGGCATATGCGCGGGCGTTGGCGGACCTGGCGGAAAGTGCCGCGGCGAGCGGGAAGCTGGCGCCCGCGATCCGGCAGGCCCTGGACACGGGCGCGCCGGTGATCCTCGTCGAGATTGGCCCCCACTTGGAGAACCGTGACGAGGCGCTACGCGAGGAGCGGTTCCATCGCGCCCAACTCATTGCGGGCGGGGGTGCGCTGGTTGAGCTGACGAAAGAAAACACGGCGCGCCTGATTCTTTCTCCGGGGGGCGTGAGGATCGCGCGGCTGTTACGCGCCGCCGGCTACAGACCCGAGGAACTGTCTTATGAGATCGCGGCCCACGCGGCCCGAGGCCCGGCCTTCTGGAAAGAAGCCGGAATCACCCCCCAACAGGCGCGGAGGGTACTGGATCTTTACTTCGCAGCCGTAGAGCGCGAACATGGAAAAGCGGTCGCGGACGCGCTGCGTCAGGCCGCACCGGAGGACTTCGATGAAAACGGGACCCCTCTTCAACACCCGCAAACTGATAACCGATCCGAAGGAGCTGAAGAGTCTCGACGATCTCTCCCGAAAAATCTTCGGCAACCCGGCCAAGACCCCGGCCCCGGCGACAAAGGCCCCGCGTATTCCCTCGCGCCGCACCGCTTAAGCGGCGTCTCCGAAACCCTCGACGAGCTGCAAAAGACCTTCGCGCCACAGACCCGCTCCGACGCCGCCGAGCGTTCCGCGCTCGCGCTGCGCGCGCAGGCCGCGCGATCGGCGCAGGAGTACCTGCGGGCGGAGCACGCGTTAGCAGAGGCGCGGGCCTACTTCTCCGCCCGCGGCCTTCAGGAGTCCCTCGATTTTATCAACCGCATCGAAGCGGGCGAGCGGCAGCCGGCCGACCGTCTCCAGGAGTGGGCCGACGCGGTGCGCGACCTGCTCGACCGGACGCGCGATGCGGTGCAGGGCCTGGGAACCGGCAAGCTCCAGACGTTCTACGAAACGTACTTCCCGCACGTCTGGAAGCGGCCGGACAAAGCCGGCGACGTGTTCAAGAGCATCTTCGCCAAACGGCCCATTGAGGGACCGAAAGCGTTTCTCAAGAAGCGCAAGTACCAATCCTTCCAGGAGGGCATCGACGCCGGGCTGGAGCCGGTGAGCGAGAACGCGATCGACCTGGTGCTCCTCAAGCTGAAAGAGATGGAGCGGTATCTGCTCGCGCACCGCTTCCTCCAGGAGATGAAGGGCACGGGCCTGGTGCGCTACGTCCCGATTCTCAAGCGTAAGCGCGCGCCGGCGGGCTGGGTCGAGCTGCCCGATCCCATCGGCGCGATTTGGGGACCTCCGTGGGTCAAAGTCAAAGAAGCCCTCGATGAGGAGATGTACACCGGCCTGCTGCGCGTAGCCGAGCACCTGGGTATCGACCACCGCCGCGTCGCCACCATGCGCGGCGAGAAGTTCGGCTACAGCGTGCGCGAGCAATCCACCATCCGCACCCGGTTCGCCGGTCCGGAGTCGGTGCTCATCCACGAAATCGGCCACGTCTTGGACGACCGCTACGATCTGCGGCGCCTCGCCAACGACCCCACGTTCAAGAAAGAAATGCGTGACCTCGCCGACCTGCGCCTCGGCGCGACCAGCTCGCCGAGCTATCAGCGGTACGTCCGCGGCGGCCGGGAGAAGGCGGCCAACATGGTCGCGGCGTACGTCCATGCGCGCCAGAAATTCCGCGAGACGGCGCCGGGCCTGTTCCGCTGGTTCGATCGCTTCGTCGCCATGCACCCGGAGCTGGGCGAGCTGCGCCATCTGGAATACGGCATGGCGCTGCACACGCAGCGCACGCAATACCCCGTGGGCGGGCTGATCCTGCGCGGGCACTATTTCATGCCGGAAGCCGCGGCGCGCGTGGTCAAAAACTTCCTGGCGCCGGGCCTGGGCGGCAAGGCCTTGTACCAGACGCTGCGCGCCACCAGCAATTCGATGCTTCAGTGCGCGCTGGGCGTGTCGGGCTATCACGCGGGGTTCACCACGTTCGAGGCGCTCACCTCGCGCCTGGCGCTGGCCTTCGAGGAAGCATTCGCCGGCGACCTGGCCGGCGCCGCCGTCCAGGCAGCGAAGATCCCGATTACTCCGGTGAGTAACCTCGTGCAGGGCAGCCGGGTGATGCGCGCCTACCTCGACGACACCATCCAGGATCCCGAACTGCGGCAGTATGTCGAGCAACTGATCGAGGCGGGCGGGCGCGTGAAGATGGACGAGCTGTACCGGACACGCTTCCGGCAGCGCTTCGTCGACGCCTGGCGGAAAGCCGACGTCGCCGGCAAAATCGGGCAACTCCTCGGCCCGCACCACGTGCCGCGCAACCTCGGCGCGGCGGTCGAGGCGGCAGCCTGGCCCATCATGGAATGGCTGGTGCCGCGCCAGAAGGTCGGCGCGTTCGTCAACATGGCGCGCTCGATCGCGGAGCACCGCCCGGACGCGACGCCCGAAGAGATGCGGGGCCTGCTGGCGCGGGCCTGGGACTCGATCGACAACCGATTCGGGCAGCTCGTGTACGACAACCTGTTCTGGAATCGCGTCGCCAAGGACCTCGGCATGATCTCGGTCCAGTCGCTCGGTTGGAACCTGGGCACGTTCCGCGAGATCGGCGGCGGCGGCGTGGACTGGATCCGCTACGGCTGGCAGGGCGCGAAGTGGGCGGGCAACCGGATGGGCGGCGGCGGCCGTCGCGGCGGCCCGGGTGGCGGCGGTGCGGACGATGCCGGGCCCGGAGGCTCACCGGGTGAGCCTGGGCGTGTGGTCCCGCCCCCCGAATTCACACCGCGCATGGCGTACGTGCTGGCGCTGCCGCTGCTGACGGCGATCCTGGGCGCGTCGCTCAACAAGCTGATGACCGGCGACGATCCCGACGAGTGGCGCGACTACTTTTTCCCGCGCACGGGGGGAATGGATGAGAGCGGCAACGCCGAGCGGCTGACGCTGATCGGCTACATGAAAGACGTGTTCCACTGGCGCACGCATCCGGTCCAGGCGGCGCGCAACAAGCTCAACCCGCTGCTGCGCCTGGCGATCGAGCTGGCTCAGAACCAGAACTATTTCGGCGTGCGGATCCGCAACACGAACGACCCCGCCTGGAAGCAGGCGGCGGACGTGGCCGCGCACGTGGCGCAGACGTACATGCCGTACAGCGCGTCGAACCTGCTCCAGGAGCGGCGCCGCGGCGGGTCGCTCGCCATGCAGCTCGCGCCGCAGATCGGCGTCACCTCGGCGCCGTCGTACATCACCAAGACCCCGTTTCAGCAGCGCATCGGCGAGCTGCTCGGCGAAACGCGCGACGCCGGCGGCCAGTCGGCCGAGAGTTTCGAGCGGATGCGGCTCAAGCGCGAGCTGATGGGCGCCATCCAGCGCGGCGACCGGCGCGCGGTCGAGCTGGCGCGCAAGGCCCTCGCCGAGGGCAAGCTCACGGTGAAGGATTTGCGAAACTCGACGGCCGCGGCGGGTAAGGACCGGGACTTGGCGGCGTTCACGCGCCTGGACGCTGAAGGGCAGCTCGACGCGTACCGATACGCGGATGAGGGGGAGCGGGCGAAGGTGCGGCCGGAACTACTCAAGAAGCTCAATTCCGCGCGCCGGAACCTGCCCCCCGATCAATTCCGGGCGCTGGTCAAACGGTTCCGCGACACGATCGAGGAACTGATCCACCCGCCCAAGAAGGCCGCATGAGCCCTACCCTCGTTGTCACCATCGTGATCGCCCTCGCGCAGCTCGCGAACCTGTACCTGTTGCTGCGCGTCCGCACGGCAATCCTCGAAAGCGAACAGCGCACGATGGAACGCGTGGGCTGCAAGTACCGCGAGGCGGAAGTGTGCGAGGTCAAGATGGGCGCGATCGAGCACCGTGTCGCGCGCCTCGAACAGAAGCCGGCCTAGCCGTGTTCCCCGACATCGACGACGACGAGGGGCCGCCATACGAGCTGGTCAGTTGGGACCTGTGCGGTGCTGCCATTCTTACGCCGCTCCTTCCAGCCTCCGGATGCGCGCCTCTAGCTCGGCGAGCTTGGCATCCTGGCTCGGCGGCCCGTAAACGCGCGCTTCCAGCCGGCTGAGGGATTTCGTCATCACCGGCAGCCGGGCGTCCATGCTGGCGACGGCGCCGCTCAGCGTATCGAGGCGCGTGCCCACGTCCTCGAACTGACGGATTATCTCCGAACGAAATTCCAGCAGGTAATCCTTCAGCCACCGCAGCGATTGGTCGATGCTTTCAAGCCGCTGCCGCAACTCTTCATCCATCACTGCTTACCTTCCTTCTTCCCCCACCGCGCCCTGGCGGCTTTCTGCGCGATCTCGCGCCGGCGCTTGGCGGTGAGCTTCGCCAGCCCCTTAGGCACTTTGGCTTTTCCGCCCTTGCGCCCCAGCTCTGCGCGTTCTGCGGACGTGATGAGCTTCATGCGCCTCTTGCCCAGCGCGACAGCGGCAGCGTTTTTCCGTGCCATACCAATACTTTAAGCTGCGCTGCTAGTGTTTGTCAAATGACTCTTGACTAAGCAGCGCTGCTTATTGCATAATCTTCATGACAGCCGCGAGGCTCTAAAGCGCAAGGAGACAAGATGGAAAAGATCCAGTTCGCCACCAACCAGGTGGTGGAACTCTCTCTCAAATTTGCCGAAGGGAAAGAATGCCAGTCCAACTTCGGCCCCCCGCAATGGATGTTCACTACCACCGACGAGCGCGTGTTCTTCGTCGCCGAGAAGGTCGCGGCGAAGATCCACGGCCTGCGCTTACAGCCCGGCGAGCCGTTCGAGCTCTGTAAGGCGGAAGTGCCCTACACCAACGGCCGCAAGGGGATCGAGTGGCAGGTCAACAAGGTGGGATTCGCGCCCGGCGAGGAACCCGCGCCCATAGCCACCGCCGGCCAGCAGGCGGCAAAAAAGTTTTGGGCCGGAAAGACCATTGGCGAGCAACCCGATGGCACGTTCGCCGTGCCCGCGATTCCATCCGGAGCGGGTGTGTCAGCACCCGCCCCGGCAGCGAGGGCAGCTTCTCAGCCACCCGTGTCCAACGGCAATGGTAGCAAGTCCAACGGCAAACCGAACGGCAACGGCAACGGCCACACCACAATTCACGAGCCCCCCATGCCGTGGGCGTTGTTCCTGCTCAACCAGACCAAGGCCCTCATCGACGTGTACGCGATGGCCTGCGCGTATGCCGGCGAGAAGCACGGCAACACCGTCAAGGCCGACGACGTGCGCAGCATCATGCTCTCGGCGTTCATCAACGTCTCGAAGAACGGAGGCGCCAATGTCGCCTAAGCTGGAGCCCGCCTTCGCCCTCGCGCACCGCTTGAGCGAGGACGCCACTGTCGGCGACCGCGAGCGCAAATACTTCCGCGCCATCGCCCACATCATCTGGAAGGCTTTCGCCGAAGACGACGAGCCCGAGCCCGAATGCACGTGCCGGTACATCGACGTGGATCTGGCCGATGCGAGCGGGTGCGATCTCCACGGAGGCCGCGCATGAGCACGATCCTGAACGCCCCCACCCTGCCGGCGGCGCCGCTACCGCCGCCGCGCCTCACGTCCTACCGCTATTGGGAGGACTTCCAGAAGGAGATTCTGCACGCGATCCAGTCCACCGTGACGCGCGTGCTCGACGACAAGGAGCGGCAGTTTGATATGTTCGCCCCTCCGGAGGCGCCCGCCGCGGCGCCCTCCTCCCCCGTGTTCCAAAATGGAACCCCGCCGGTGCGCAACGAGCACCTGGGCGCGGTCCTTTCGCCGAGCCAGGTGAACAAGTTCCTCAACTGCTCGGCCGCGTGGTGGTTCAAGTACGGCGCAGTCCTGCCCGACCCCAAGGGCGGCTCGCTCGTGCTGGGGCTGGCGGTCCACAGGATCGTGGAGTACTGGTTTCGGCAGCAACTCGCCGGCAACACGGTCGAGATCGACGACCTCGGCGGCGTGTACGATGCCGCGTGGGAGGAACTCTCGGCCGAAGCCGCGTTCGCCACCGACGACGACCCCGACGAGCTGAAGCGCCAGGGCGCCATGCTGCTGCGCAAATACCTCGAAGAGGCGGCGCCCGAGATCCAGGTCGCGGCCATCGAGGAGCCCGTCTCGGGCGAGATCGCCGGCGTGCCCGTGCGCGGCATCATCGACCTGATGGACGCGGACGGCCGCATCCTCGACGTCAAGACGGCCGCCAAGAAGCCGAGCGGGCTCGACAGCGGCTATCGCTTTCAGCTCGCCACGTACCGGCAGCTCCACCCGCGCGCCTGCGGCAAGGTGCGCCTCGACACGCTGGTGGCCACCAAGACCCCGCAGCTCGTCACGATCGAGCACACGGTCAGCGTCCAGGACCAACTGATGACCCAGCACCTCTATCCGCTCGTGCGCGAGGGGATGAGGGAAGGCCTGTATTTCCCCAATCGCGGAAGCAATCTATGCTCCCGTAAGTACTGTAATTTCGCCGACGCGTGCGAACGCGAGTTTGGAGGCTGCGTATGCTGAAACTGATATCCCGCCGCGCCGCGAGCTATAAGTGCCCGCGCCACCCGCGCATGACCTACGAGGATTGGGGCAAGCTGCCGGCGTCGTGCCCGGCCTGCCACGACATCTACAAAGTCGCGCAGGCCAGCGCCGAGCTGGAGCGCCGGGCCCGCGCCGCCGAGCGGGCCATCGGCTACCTACGGCCCAAGGAGGAGGCGCAGCCGTGAATCCGTCTCTCGTGCCCTACGAGCATGTCGCGCGCTGGCGCCGGCGGTTCTACCTCTCGCTCGCGCTGAACATTGCGATGGCGGGCGTCCTGGCGCTGTCCAGGGGACAGTGAGCGATGGTCACACTCGCCCCCAAATCCGAAGGCGCCCGCCCGTGCGTGGTGTGCGGCGCCTGGACGGTGCTCCGCTGCGAGTACCACCCGCGCACGCCGGTGTGCTCGGAGTGCCCCGACTGCCCGGACTGCAAACGCGAGCGCGAGCAGCCGATCACCAGGTAAGTGATCGATCAGGTAACTGATCGTCTTGTGAGAACCTCCTACCCCCGGCTCGTCAAGGCCGGGGGTTCTTTTTGCGAACCGCCCAATAGTCCACTTTTTTGAGTAAAAGGCCTGAAAGTAAACCCTTTAGATCCAGCGGGCGCACCCGCGCGAACCGCTCACTATCCGTATATTGAGCGGCTCCGACCCGATAATATGGTGTGACCAAGAGAAAAGGACGCACCGCTCCTAAATACCTGACAGATCAAGAGATAGACGCGCTGTTCGCGAAGATCCGCGACGTGCGCGACCGCGCCATCTTCCGGTTGGCGTATCACCGCGGCCTGCGCGCTTCCGAATTGGGCCTGGTGCAGCTCGCCGACTACCGGGAGGGCGCCGGCCGGATCTTCGTGAAGCGGCTCAAGGGGTCAAACTCGGGCGAGTTTCCGCTCCTGCCCGTTGAGCAGACTTCCCTGCGCGCGTGGGTCCGCGAGCGCGGCACGGCGCCGGGCCCGCTGTTCCCCTCGCGCAACCGGCGGCCGATCTCGCGCCGGCGCCTCGACGAGCTCATGAAAGCGTACTGCGCGGCGGCCGAGGTGCCGGCCGACAAAGCGCACTTCCACGCGCTCAAGCACTCCTGCGGCACGCACCTCTACGAGCGCACCGGCGATGTCGCGCTCGTGCAGGATCACTTAGGCCATCGGGACATTCGTTGCACAATGATCTACGTGACCGTCAGCTCGAAGCGACGCGACGAGCTGGCGACGCGAATCAGCGATTGGGGGAAGAAGAGGAAATGACGGGCGAGCGCGAGGCGCCGGAACGCTGCCCGTTCTGCGGACGGGCGCTGACGAGCATGACGATTGTGGGGCTGAGCGTGCAATGACCGGCGCCTTTCCGACCTTCTTCGGCATACGCGTCTACACGAGCAAGTACGTGGGCGACCTGGTGACGCCCACGCCGCCGCAATGGGTGTTCACCAAAGGGCCTTACATGCAACGGCGCCGCAAGCGGTGGAATCGCCGGCACCCGCCGTACTACGTCGCCAACGGCACGATGCTGGTGAGCGAGCGCGAGGGCTATCTCGTGTGCCACCCTGCCGACCTGCCAACGCTGCTGGAGGCGTTGCGCCAGGCGAGCGTGCCGAAGCTGCCGTGAAGCGCGGCGCGTCACCGAGGGAGCGCCGCGCGCCTAGCTCAGGTTCTCAATCGCCTCCTTTCCTCGCGCCTTGAAAGACGCGAGAGTGCCACACCCAATCATGTTAGTCTGAGCATTCCCAAAGGGCAGGCGCGCTTTCAGTGGCTTGCGCCGGCCCGGCAAGGGCATACAAGCGTGGAGGGCGGCGCGTCCGGCGCACCGCGCGATGGTTGGCGCGCCGCTCTACCCGGCCAGGCGGGCGAGCAGTAGCGCCAGCAGCCCGATGGCGAGCGTAATCGCCACCCACGCGACGAGCAGCTTCTGACCTCGCGCGGTCACGCGCCGAGGGCCTTGGCGATTTCCCGCTCCTGGCGCAGGCGAGCTGCGCAGGCCAGCTCCCGCATCACATCGGCGAGTGGGTCGCCCGCGAGCTGCGCGTCCGTCACGGTGAAGCCGAGCCCGTAGTGCGCGTGCATGAGGCGCATCCCCGCCGGCGTGAGGGCGCCGTCGCGCGCCCCGATCGCGAGCTTGTTGAGCGGTTTCCGGACGGCCACGGCCGCGGCCATCGCGGCGAACCAGGTGCGGCGGGTGACGTTCATTGCCTCACGCTATCACGCCGCTCGTGGAGCACGTGGCAGCGCCCGCAGTAGCGTGCCTGGACGTCGTGCGGGTTGTAGGAGACGGCGCCGCACCGCAGGCACACAATCGCGCGGTCTTCGGCCGGGTCGCGGCTCTCCGGAATCGGAAAATAGCCCGCATCGCCCCACGCGTCCAACACCAGCGCGGCGTAGCCGGTGAGCATCTCGCGCGCCTTGTCTTCCACGGACTCGCGTGGATAGGCCGGGCATCGCGCGACCACACGGCTCGCCATCGTGCGCGCCAGGATGTTCACGAGCATCTCCAGCGGGATGAGGCGAGGCGCCGACACCGGCGCCTCCGTTGTGGGTTTGCGCTCGGGCACTACTTCGCCTTGGCGCGCGGTTTCGGCTTGCTGCTGGCGTGCTTCGCCGCCTTCGCGGGCTTCTTCTTGGTCGTACCTGCCATCGAACACCTCCTTGAAGCGAGAATACCGGACTTCCCCGGCGAACCGAAACAAAATCTTTCCCCGTGCCGATAAACGGGCATGAACGATCTGCATCGCGTTGCCTCCTCGGCATGGGTGGAGCACGAATGCCTCCGGTGTCAAACGCCGTTCACGGCTGGGCGCGCAGTGCGGATCTGCCCGCGCTGTCGCGCACAGAAACCCGTGCGGCGCGATCCGCCGGTCCTGCTTGGCCGGGCGCTGGCTGCCCGCGAACGGCAGCTCTTGAATCTACTCGTCGCGGGCAAGTCGCGCAAAGAAATCGCCTGGGAGCTGCGGCTCACGGGCGGCACGGTCAACCAGTATTTCGACCAGATTTATGCCAAGACCGGGGTGCGCGGTCAGGTGCAGATCGCGCTCTGGTGGGACCGCCGG
>CAVSMH010000002.1:0-687191 GCA_963728965.1 Bryobacterales bacterium | reverse complement strand
TCCTGCCCTGCGGATGATGTCGGCCACCTCCCAGGGTGGCCGTGTCACGCCTGATAGTTCTCCGGTCGCTTTCGTGAAAAGCTCTGGCCGCCAACCGTGATCTGATCGAGCGGGTTGGGAGCGGCATGCAGGTGACGTTGCGACAGGTGCAAATACACCATGGTGTGTTCCAGGTGCGCGTGCCCCATGAGAAGTTGGATCGTCCGCAGGTCGGCCCCTGCCTCCATCAGGGTTGTCGCGAAGCTGTGGCGCATCGTGTGCGCGCCGACCGTCTTCTTGATTCCTGCGCGTTTCGCGGCTTCGCTGCAGATGTACCAGATTGTATGATCCGAAAGCGGCTGCTCTACGCCGCGATGACCGGCGGTGCTGGGGAAGAGATAAACCTTGGGGCGCTTCCAGCGAAAGTACTCGCGGAGGGCTTCGAGCAGCTTGGGCGTCATCGGCACGTCGCGGTCCCTGGAACCTTTTCCCTGGAGGATATGAATCACCATGCGTTCGCTATCGATGTCGCTCACTTTCAGTAGCGACGCCTCGGCGCGGCGAATGCCGGTAGCGTAGAGGACCATCAGGATCGTGCGATGCATCAGGTTCGGCGCAGCCTCGATCATGCCAGTGATTTCCTCGGGGCTCAGCACGACCGGCAGCTTCCGGGGAACCTTCGGAAAGACCAGGTCATCGTAGGCAATGTCCCGACGCTTCAAGGTCTTCTTATAGAGAAAACGCAGGGCCGACATACGCCCCTCGACAGTGCCGGGGGCCAGTTTCTTCTCCTTGAGCAGGTGGAGCTGAAACTGCCGGATCTCCTCGGCTCCTAACGTTTCCGGCGATTTGCCGAAGAACTCCGCAAACTGCTTGATGGCGTGGATGTAGCCGCGGGTTGTTTCAGTCGAGTAGTTGCGGCGCTGAAGCTCGTTCAGCACACGCTGACGTAGTGAGGTCACAGAAAATCTCCTTTCTGTGACCGACACTACCGCCCCTTATACCTCCGCACACGCACGCGGCAGCGTCCGCCGCGCCAGCGGCTTAGTTCTCACGCCCGACGATGAGAAGTGGCCGACGCCGGATTGATTCACTGTAAGGGCGTAGCGTAGACCGATCTGGCTTGGGAAGTCCGGCTTCCGGAATGTGGGCGGCCCCCCGGCCTTCGCCTGGATCGCTGACGGGAACGCCGTTTCCCGGGGACGGTTACCCCAGCCCCCACCGACTTAAGCCATATGCACGGGTCGGAGACTACACGCTCATGTGGATCGTGGAATCCGGTATTCGCTGCCAGATTGCGGAAACTGGACTCTGCAGGTGGAATGCGGTCAAGGGTCCCGAGTGCTTCCCGCTTAGGGCGGAACCGCATCCGCATGCTAGATTACGAGCGAGTGTCCGGACACTGAATCGCGGCTTCGGCCTGACAGCGTTTGCCGGACCCAGGCGGTTGTGGTGCTTAACGTAGCTGATTCGCAGATCGACGCCGTTGTACGTGGTGTGTGATAGCTTTTGAAACCGGCTACATGGGTCACTGTCTTCGGCGGCGTCCGCCGCAGGCCGAGTCAGCGAGGTGCTTGAATGCATTTTGTGTGTTCCTGGAATCTCGGGTCCAGGCGTAGCTCGTCGTAGAGGGGGTCCACATTGAGAAACAGCACGGCGATTGAATGCTCGTCGCAGGCCTTGGCGAGCGATTGGAAGGCCTGCTCTTTCTCATTGAGCCTGACGTGCGCGCCGGCAAACTCCATCGCGGGAACGAAGTGGCCGGCACGAGCCGCTTGCCCGAGATGTCTCAAGTTCGCGTTCGCGCGCGCCCGCGCGCCCGCCTCAAAGCCGCTCCGCCGGTACGCACGATCCACTGTCGCGGCCGCGGACGGATCACCTGCCAGCGTCAGCGCGGCGCTCCATTCGGCGATGGCCTCCCGTTCGAGGCCGCGCCGTTCGTAGGCGTCGCCGAGCGCGTCATGGACGAACACATCGTTCGGGTCGAGTTCGAGCGCCTGGCGGTACTGACGAATGCATTCATCATACCGACGCGCATAGTAGTAGATCCTGGCGAGACCCGCGCTGAACCGAATCGAGAGCGGATCGAGTTCAACGGCGCGTCGGCCTTCGGCGACGGCCTCGTCGAAACGACCTTCCGCCACGAGGAGCCGCCCCAGTAAGCTCTCCGGCCGGGTGGGAGGGTTCAACCGGATCGCCTGCCGGAGCATTCGCTCGGCGCCTGCCCACTCCCGGTGATCGATCCACTCGACGACGGCTGCTCCGGTGAGGACCTCGGGCAAAGATGGGTCGAGTTCGCTCGCCTTTTGAAACGCCGCTTCCGCTTTGGGCCAGCCATCTCCGGGCGGCATCATACCGTTGCCGGCGGCCATCGCATAATAGTGCCCCAGGAAGGCGTAAGCAGGCGCATAACTCGGGTCCATTTCGATCGCCTGTTGAAAATACTCGCGGCTCTTGTCGAAATCGGGACCGGAACCAGGCTGCCCGGAGGGGAAGGCCCACTTATACCAAAAGAAGCGACCCTTGAGATAGAGCCGATAGGCTTCCGGGTTGCTTGTGTACCGGCGGGTCAGCCGGCCGGATTCATCCTTGCTGAGCCGCAGCCGAAGTCTCTCGGTGACTTCGCGGGCAATATCTTCCTGAAGGTTCATGAGCTTGGTGAGCTTGCGATCGTAATGCTCGCCCCAGATGTGGCTGTTGTCGCGAGCGTCAGCCAGTTCCACGGTCACCGAAAGCTCGTCGCCGCGCTGCGTCACGCGGCCGGTCAGCACTGCGCCGACGCCGAGTGCGCGGCCGACCTCGCGCGCATCGACATTCCGGGCTTTGAAAGAGAAGACGGCGTTGCGTGACATGACCTTGACCTGCCCGATGTCCGACAGATCGTTGATGAGGGAATCGGTGATGCCGTCGGACAGGTACTCGGTGTCGCTCGAGCCGCTCGCGTTCGCAAACGGGAGGACGGCGAGAGAACCGGCGATTGGGCTGGGGGCGTGGACCGCCGGCCGCAAATACCAGAGGCCCGGGAGGACGGCGGCGAGGGTGCCGGCGAGAAGCGCGAGCTTCCACCCGACGCGGCGGCCGCCCGGCTTCGCGCGCACTTTGCGCAAGTCCTCGGCGATTGCGGCCGCGGACGGGTAGCGCAAATCGCGATCTTTGGCGAGCGCGCAGTTTACGACCTTATCGAGCCCGGCGGGGATTCCGCGCCGCAAGCCTCTCAGCGGCTCCGGTCGGCGCCCGAAAATGGCGGCAACGCAGTCTTCGGCGGTCGCGCCGGGAAAGGGCGGCCGCTTGGCGATCATTTCGTAAAGTACAACGCCGAGGCTCCAGATATCTGTGCGCGCGTCAACCGCCTCTCCACGGGCCTGCTCGGGCGACATATATGCCACGGTGCCGAGCACCACGCCAGCCGCGGTTTCGCACTCGTTTTCGGAGGCGGCTTCGCTTGGCGCAGCGGCGTACTTGGCGATACCGAAATCGAGCACCTTCACGAGGCCGTCCGGCCGCACCATGATATTTTCGGGCTTGATGTCGCGATGAACGATTCCGGTCTGGTGCGCCGCGCTCAACGCGTTCGCCGCCTGGAGCGCGATATCGATCCAGGCAGCGAGCGGCGGATCCTCCCGCCTCATGCGCTCGCGCAGCGTCATACCTTCCACGAATTCGGCGGCAATGAATTCGCGGCCCTGCCACTCGCCGATTTCGTGAATCGTAACGATATTGGGATGGTTCAGGGCGGAAGCGGCGAGAGCTTCGCGGCGCAGCCGCCGGATGCTGTCGCGGTCGGCGGCCCGATGCGGCGCCAGGAGTTTGATGGCGACGGATCTGCCGAGGCGCGTATCTTCCGCCAGGTAGACCTCGCTCGCGCCGCCGCGACCCAAGCGGCGGATGATTCGATAACTCCCCAGGGTCTCGCCCGGCGATGCGCTCCCGGCGCGGTCCGGCGGTGGGACGCTACGGGGCGGCTCCAGGAACGCATCTTCCCGATCGTGCGCGGCGATCAGGGACTCGAGCTCTGCGCGCAGCTCGTCATCGCCGGCGCATGCGACCTCGAGGTATGCGGACCGCTCCGCGGGCGCGCGGTCGAGGGCGGCCTCGAAGATTCGATCGACGCTCTCCCAGCGCTGCCGGTCCACCGTATTTCACCCTCTTTGCAGTTCGCGGCGTAAAAACGCCTTCGCCCGCCCCCACTCGCGCGTGACGGTGTCGGGGTGAATGTGCAGTACCTCGGCGATCTCCTCGACGTTCAGCCCGCCGAAATAGCGCAGTTCGACGATCTGTCCCTTGCGGGGGTCGAGCTTTGAGAGCGTGTCCAAAGCGTCATGGAGAGTGAGCAGTTCGGCGTCGCGCGGCTCAGGCACCGACGCAATCTCGTCGAGAGATAACTTTCGTCCGCCGCCGCGCTTGCCTGCTGCCCGGTCACGGGCGTAATTGACCAGAATGCGCCGAATGATCTGCGCCGACACTGCGAAGAATTGCGCGCGGCTCCGCCATTCGGTGCGTGTTTGATCAACAAGCCGCAGATAAGCTTCGTTGACCAAAGCGGTGGTTTGGAGCGTGTGTCCCGGCCTTTCCCGACGCATGTAGCGGCGCGCGATCTGGCGCAGTTCGCGCTCGGCAAGCGGCAGCAGCCTCTCCAGCGCCGATCTGTCCCCACCACTCCAGGCGGCCAGGAGGTCGGTAACCCCATTGGGGGAGACATCGCTCATCTAGACACGCACCCGCGCCGGCAAATCCGGCATCCCCGAAAAAGCCGGCTCCGATTATAGCACCCGCTACGAAACCGGGCCTAGAAGCAAGGGGCGGTAAAAAGTCTCGGCAACGCGTCGGTTTTAGCGCCGTTTTCGGGCGTTATTCGATGAGGGCAGAGAACGCAACGTTCCTGCCAAAGGAGGATTCCATGAAGAGCAACCAGACCAACCGCATCCTCAGCAGACGGATGCCTGTATCGATACTCGTCTTCGCCGGCCTGCTTCTGTTAGGCGCAGCCGCCCAGGCGCAAAGCCGCACGTGCTCCAACGCGAACTTGACGGGTGCGTACGGATCTACCGTTGGGATGCTGGTCCTTCCCGCCGGGACGCCGCGCTCCGTCCTGCTTCGCTTCGAGTTCGACGGGAACGGCAATTTCACCAATAAGATCACCATGAACGACAACGGGACAATCATCCACGCCGCGGATTTTGGGTCGTACACGATCAATCCCGACTGCACCGGCACGCTCTATACAAATGGAGGCACGCGGACCGTCGAGATCCTGCTCGTCGACAGCGGGAACGAGTTCTACTCGATCCGCACGGATCCGGCAAACCTGGTATTCCTGTTCCATTCGGCGAAAAAGATTTTCCCGGGTGACGGCCAGGCGCACGCGCACTAGCAGTGAGATGGTCGAGAGCCTCAGGGGGGCGTCACGGCGCGCCCCCCTTGACCGATACAACGGTACGACTCAACCTTGACGTTCTTCGCAGGTTCGACGCTGTTGTCGTCCGGAACGAAGAGATGTGCGCAAAACATCCTTACTCGTCACCCAGCATTTGTCGGTTCCACCCGGAGAACGTTTGCGGCAAATCCTTCTCGCCAGGAGGTTGGCGATTTCCGAGTGGCGAGGAACGGCCTCGGCATGGCCCGTCTGGGGGTTCTCCCACAGCGCGTGCTCTTTGCCCTCTCTTCGCAGTACGCAACCATAACGGCGCAAGTGCCGGAGCAGCCCCTCGCGTTTCACCCGACGATCACGAGTTCTTGATGTGCGTCTGGCGGGACGGAGCGCAACGATTCTTCGCGCCTATGTTCGAGAATGAGTGCAATCGCCTCGCGAAGGTTCGCTAAGCATTCTTCACGCGACTTGCCTTGACCGTTAGCTCCGGGCACCTCTGCGCAATACGCGATATACCAAGGGCCATCCTGTTCGACGATTGCCGTGAACTCGTTGCGCATGGCTTAATCTTAGCACCGCCCCGACGCTGTACTTTGGCCCGGATTGTGCCGTCAATCCTCACTTGTCGTTATCACGCCCGACGATGAGAAGTGGCCGACGCCGGATTGATTCACTGTAAGGGCGTAGCGTAGACCGATCTGGCTTGGGAAGTCCGGCTTCCGGAATGTGGGCGGCCCCCCGGCCTTCGCCTGGATCGCTGACGGGAACGCCGTTTCCCGGGGACGGTTACCCCAGCCCCCACCGACTTAAGCCATATGCACGGGTCGGCGACAATTCGCTCATGTGGATTGCTTCCAAGCCCTTGCGCTTGCCAGTACCACTTTTACGGTCGGCGGACCCTAATCCCAACGGCGCACACCTCGGCGCGGCATATAGTAGCGGGTATGCATACACCGACGGAGCCGTTCGAGGGATCATCGTTCAGGAGACATAGGCATGAGTAAAATTTGGCTGATCACCGGTGCCGGGCGCGGGATGGGTGTCGATATTGCTAAGGCGGCTCTGGCCGCAGGGCATAAAGTAGTCGCTACCGGCCGCAATACCAACAAGGTGGCCCAAGCCGTTGGAAAATCCGCTGACCTGTTTGTCGTGAAGCTGGATATTACTAAACCCATTGACGCGGAATCCGCCGTCAAGGCATCTGTGGACAAGTTTGGCCGGATCGATGTGCTGGTCAACAATGCAGCAAACTTTTATGCAGGCTTTTTCGAAGAGCTGTTGCCGGAGCAGATGGAACGTCAGCTGTCGACCAGTCTTATCGGCCCGATGAATGTCACCCGCGCCGTCCTGCCGGTTATGCGAAAGCAGCGTTCTGGTCTGATAATCACGATCTCCTCAACTGCGGGCCTGATCGGGTTTGAATTCGGTACCGCGTACGCTGCGTCGAAGTTCGGCCTTGAGGGATGGATGCAGTCGCTGCAGGCCGAGATCGAACCGTTTGGTATCGATACCATCACTGTCAATCCGGGCTTCTTTCGCACTGAGCTTCTGACTGAGGAGTCAACAAATTTCGCAGAGCGGACGATCGAGGACTACAACGAGCGCAGATCGAAGCAAATGGAATTCTGGAAAGGCTACAACGGTCAGCAATCCGGCGACCCCGCCAAGCTCGCACAGGCATTGATTACAATTTCCAGTCAGGAAAAGCCGCCGCGCCGTTTCATTGCAGGCGCAGATGCGGTCGGCACGGCAGAACAGGTGGCTTCAACGCTTCAGCGGCAGACCGATGCCTACCGCGAGCTGTCCTCTTCCCTCGCATACGATAATTCGTAGGAATGGACCGTTGGGGTCCAGCAGGCCGATCACCGCAGTCCAGCGGCGCGATGCTGGTCCGAAATTGGATCGTTCGGCGAACCGGAGTTGGTGCCGGAGAAGGGCAGTATCGGAATGTGTCCAGCGAGAACCCGCTGAACCGGCCCGACCCGCCCCGGCGAAACCAACGGGGGCAGTTGACGTGAAACGCCCCCCGCCAAGTGGATCGGCGCGGCCCCGCTGGCCGGCACCGGGAACGGTCGGCTACACGGCCAAGTGGACTACTTCCGGTATAAACCGACGGTGCGGACAGAGCGCGCGGCGCGGTAAACACGACGCGTATTTTGTTCCCTATCTGTCCCGTCTCTCGACTGGGCAGAGAATGCGCATATAGCCCCTCCACTTCGCCGCTTGCAGGCCACCGATCCGCGTTATATACTGAACCGAATGGTTCAGTGTCAACAGCCCCACCTGGATGCCTCGTTCGCCGCGCTCTCGGACTCCACCCGACGCGGCATTCTGGAGCGGCTCGGGCGCGCGGACGCTTCGATAACGGACCTTGCCCAAAAGTTCCATATGACTCTGACGGGCATGAAGAAGCACGTCGACGTCTTGGAGCAGGCGGGGCTTGTCACCACGGAAAAGGTCGGGCGCGTGCGTACCTGCAAGCTCGGCTTACGCCGCCTGGAGGAAGAGGCGGCATGGATTGAGAGGTACCGCCGGCTCTGGGACGCACGCTTCGACGAGTTGGACAAGATCGTTGCGGAATTGAAACTCGAAAAAATCGATGGACGAAAAATGAGAAAGTGAACCCCTATGAAGAACCCCACGACGGTAGAACGAAAATCTGAGCGTGAGCTAGTCGTCACGCGAACCTTCAACGGCCCCGCGCACATCGTATTCGAGGCCTGGACTAAGCCTGAGTTGCTCAAGCAGTGGTGGGCGCCGAAGTCGTTTGGAATATCTTTCATTTCGTGCGAGGCCGATGTTCGTACGGGGGGCACGTACCGTTTCGTGTTCAGCCACCCTGCCTCTGAACAGCCTATGGCATTCTTCGGTAGGTATATCGAAGTGACGCCCCATTCGCGCATCGTCTGGACGAATGAGGAAAGCGCCGATGGCGCCGTTACCACGGTGACCTTCGAGGAAATGGGCGACAAGACGCTACTGGTCTTGCACGAACTCTATCCCTCAAAGCAAGCCCTCGACGAGGCCATCGCCTCCGGCAGCACGGGCACAAGCGGGGCAGGCGAGCAGTTCGAGGAGTTGGACACACTGCTCGTCACCTTGGTGAGATCATGAGAAAGCCTCCCCTGAAGACTGATGCTCAAGGCCAAACTGGCACGAAGCTGCTGGTGGCCATGACCGGCAAGGCAAGCGCCGCGAAGGCCGCAGAAGGCGACAAGCCCGTGTTCGCCTATATCGCAAGCTTGCCGCAGCCGCAGCGCAGTATCGCCGAGCGTATCGATGCTCTGGCTGCCAATACCTTGCCAAGTCTCCACCGTGCAGTGAAGTGGGGGATGGCGTACTACGGTGTGGGCGGAGGCTGGTGCTTCTCGTCCGGCGCTTTCGTCGGTCACGTGAAACTGATGTTCATACGCGGCACGGAGATCAAGCCTGAACCGCCTGTGACGCCGATTGGGATGGGCAAGTCCACAAGAGGCGTAGAACTGGCGTCCGTGGACGATCTCGACGAGCACCAGGTAGCCTCATGGATAAAGCAGGCAGCCGCGAAACCTTTTGTCGGGGGGAAGAAACGATAACGAAAAACGGAAGACATCAAGCGGGGGCAAGTTTGGCCGACGTCGAACGAATAGCCCCCGCCCCCGCAGCCGCCTCGACGTTGGTTGTCGCGAAGCAACGCAAGGACGAGTAAATCCCGAACCCCGTGAAGCGTGTTTGCTCTCCGGCAAAGCCCGCTGGATTGGACTCGCTCCTCGGCCCTGGCTCCGCAAAAATCGCGCTGAGTAGAGTAGTTTCTCCCATTGTTGCCTTTCCGGGCCAATGACGCGCATCCGGAAGTTGGCCACGGTCTGAGTCAAGTTGACGGGAAGACGCCCGATTCACCGATTTGATCCGTTCAAACGTCGTCAGGGAAACCTCATGGGCCTTAGCAAGCCCGCATTTCGGCCGTGGGCGGAAGCTACCTGGTGCCATCCGGCGCGGCGTGTGCCTGACGCCGTTTCCGGAACCGGCGGGCGGATCCGGGACAGGTGCACGCGTTCAGCGGAGGAGTCGGGTGGCGCGAAGGGCCGATGATAGAATCGAATCTCCCGTGTTGAGCCCTGGAGGATCGTCTTGGGCGTTTTCACTTGTCTCGTTTTTGTGCTCTGCTGTTTGGGCCGCGCCACCACTACGGCCCGCGCGGTGGCATTTGAAGAGCGGCCGCAGGAGTACGTTGCTCACGAGGGCTCGTATTCCGTTTCGGTGACGCCGCGGGCGGCAGTGCTGAATCTGTGCGGTCACGTCTTCGGGCTGTCGGTTGCGGGCGCGGATCCGGCCTCGAAATGGGAAGGGCTGGACCGCATGCCGGGCAAAGCGAATTATCTGCTGGGCAGGGCTGTGCGGAGGTCGTACGAACTCTATGGCCAGATCCGGCGGCGGGGCGTGTATCCCGGGATCGATTGGGTGTTTCGCGGAGACCAGGAGCACCTGGAATACGATTTCGAGATCGGCGCCGGACGCGATGCGGGCAGAATCCGGGTGGAGTTCGCGGGAGCCGATGCGGTTCGCATCGATGGGTTCGGCGCTCTGATTGTGCGCGCGGGGGCCTGCGAGATCCGCCAGCCCGCGCCGGTCGCCTACCAGGTGGTGGCGGGGCGCAGGACCGGGGTTCGGGTGGCGTACCGGATGGAGGCGCGCGACCGGGTGGGATTCCGGATCGGCCCATACGATCGCACGCAAGCGCTGGTGATCGATCCGAAGGTGGTCTTCGGGAGCGGATTCGGCGGCAGCGGTTTCAGCAGCGCGGCCGACATTGCGCTGGACGCGCAGGGAAATATTTACGTGGCGGGAGAGACCGATTCGGCGGATTTTGGGGTGCAGAACGGGGTGCAGAATCATGCGGGCGCCGCGCCGCTGCTGGTGTCGGGGGACGGCGGGCAGACCTGGGCGGCGCCATCGCTGGGAGCTTCGCGAGCGGTACGCTGGATGGCTGCGGCACCGGGGATGCCCGCGGTGCTGTACGCCGCGACCAGCGCGGGGGTGATGAAGAGCGCGGACGGCGGGACGACCTGGACGACCCCGGCGAACGCCGGGTTGACGGCGGTGCCGATTGCGGCGGCGGTGGATGCGGGGACGGCGGCGACGGTGTATGCGGCGAGTGCCGGCGAGGGAGTCTACACGAGCAGCGATGGCGGAGCAAGCTGGAGCGTATCGACGGACGGCCTCATCGTGGAAGGCTCCGTTCCGCCGTCGCCCGCGCAACTATCGAGCCTGCGGGCGAGTCCCACGCAACCAGGCACAGTGTTCGCCATTGCGCGGGCTCCGGACCTGGTGTACCGCAGCATGGATTCGGGCCACACGTGGAGGACAGTGAATCTTCCGGCCGCGGGGGGCAGCCCGGAGTCGCTGGCGTTCAGCCCGACCGATGCGAAGACGTTGTTTCTGGGCCAACAGACGGGGCCGCTGCTGAGATCGACCGATGGCGGAGATACGTGGACGAGCCTGGCGAATGAACACGTGGTGGCGGCGCAAGGGTTGGCCATCGTGCCGGGCACGCCGGCGGTGCTGCTGGCAGCCGGTGAGAACGGCCTGCGCCGCAGCGCGGATGGCGGAAACACGTGGACCACGGTGCTCGCGCTGACGGCGGGAAGTGTAGCGGCGGACCCGCGCACGGCGGGAGTGGCATACGCGGTGGACGCCTTCGGCCTCGACCGCAGCACGGACTTCGGACAAACCTGGACCAGGACCGCGCTCCCGTATGAATTGGTTCCGGTGACGCTGTTGGTGTCGCCGGGCGATTCGCGAGTTTTTGTCGGAGAGAGCGCGCAGAGGGATGCATTCGTCACGAAGTGGAACGCGGACGGAAGCCGGATCCTGTATTCGACCTACCTGGGCGGCAGCGGGGACGACTCGGCGACGGGACTGGCGGTGGATAGCGCGGGAAGCGTGTACGTGACGGGCACGACGACGTCGCCGGATTTTCCGGTCAGCAAGAACGCCTTTCAAAAGACGCTGGCGGGATCCAAAGGCACGCGAGCCCAGAACGCGTTTGCGGCCAAGCTGAGCCCCGATGGGTCGCAACTGGTGTACGCGACGCTGGTGGGAGGGGGCGGGGAGCAGAGCAGCCGGATCGCGATCGACGGGGCGGGAGAAGCGGTGATTGCGGGGGGGACGAACAGCGCGATGTTTCCGGTGACCGGCGGAGCGTTCCAGCCGGCGCCGGTGGCGGGGTGCTCCATTGCATCGCCGTTCGTGGAGACCTCGGGCACGGCGTTTGTGAGCAAGGTCGCGGCGGACGGGGGATCCCTGGTTTATTCGACGCTGGTGGGCGGGAGCTGCGCGACACGGGCGCAGACGGTCGCAATCGACGCGGCGGGCAATACGTGGGTGGGCGGCTGGACCGATTCGACGGATTTTCCGGTGACCAACGACGCGTGGCAGGCGGTTCCGGGGGGCTACGTGTACGACGGTTTCCTGGCGCGCTTCACTCCCGGCGGCACGCTGGCCTATGCGACGTATGTGGGCGGAGCGAAGTATGACGCGGTGACCGGGCTGGGGTTCGATCGGGAAGGCAATGTCTATGTGACGGGCACCAGCGGCGGATTGTCGCAGCCGGCATCGCCCGGCGCATTCCAGGCGCAGGGCGGGGTGACGTGCGTGATCTTCAGCTTCGGACCCGGGGTATACCAGGCGGTGGGAAGCGCATTCGTGCTGAAGCTCGACCCGGCTGCGCAAAAGACAATGGGGCTGACGTACCTGGGTGCGCCGATGTGCCTGAGCCCGTCGAATATAGCCATCGATGCGGCGGGCGAGCCCTGGATCGGGGGCGCCTTGAGTGGGTATGGCAGCGCGCCCCAGACGGCCAACCCGTTTCAGATCGGAATCGGCAGGGGGTTCGTGAGCAAGTTCAGCGCGGATTTCACGGAGCTCCTTTTTTCAACGTATATCGACCCCACGGCGGCCGGGATCGCGCTGGATTCGGCCGGACTGGCTTACGTAGCGGGTGAGGGACCGATCAGCAACACGACGGGGAGCGCGCAGGCGTACGTCGCGAAGATCGACGCCGCGCCACCGGCGATCTCGCTGGACGCAGTCGAAAATGCGGTCAATCCGGCGAGTCCTTCGAACATGCAGGGGATCGGTCCGGGAGAGGTGCTGCGCATTCGGGGGAAGAACCTGGGACCGGCGAAGATGACGGCGGGCATCATCAACGGAGGAGTGCTGGCCACCACCGTGGAAGGCGTGGAAGTGACGTTTGACGGAACGGCGGTGCCGCTGCTTTCGGTGAGCGCGGGAGAGATCGACCTGGTGGCGCCGTTCGCGCTTGCGGGGAAAGCGGCGACCACGGTGCAGGTTCAATACCAAGGCGTGAAATCGAACCAGGTGCAGGTTGGGATCGCGCAGCCGGTCCGTTTTGTAGGCGTGTTATCGGGAGTGCCGGTGCAGGTGCTGGGCGTGTTCAACGAGGATTTCACGATCAACTCCGCGTCGAACCCGGCGCAGGCGGGGTCGGTGATCCAGCTGTACGTGAGCGGGATTGGCCAGACGGACCCGCCGAGTCAGGACGGCCAGGTGAACGGCTTTCCGCCAGCCGCGCTGCCGGCGCCGGTGCGGATGGCAACGGGCGGAAACGACCTGGCGGTCACGTACGCGGGGGCGGCGCCAGGTCTGGCGGCGGGCATTTTCCAGATCAATTTCGCGGCGCCCGCGGAGAGCACGATCGTAAGTCTGGCGATCGGGCAGGCCAGCACGGAGTTTTCCGTTTCGGTCCGCTGACCCGCGGGAGTGGGCGGGGCACGAGTTACAAGGTGACGCGTATGCCCAGTTGCAGGACGCGGCCATCGTTCAGGGTGTTGGTGATCTTGCCGAAGGCGGGTGAGGAAAGATTGCGCTGAGGCTCGTCGAACTGAGGATGGTTGGTGACGTTGAAGGCCTCGGCGCGCACGAGGAACGCCCGCTCACCGCGGAGCCCCCACTGCCAGCGGCGGCTCAATGCGGCGTTGCAGTTGAAGATGCCGCCTTTGCGGAAGGTGTTGCGGCCGAGGTTGCCGCGCGATTCACCGGGGACGATGTAGGCGAAGCGGTCGCGCCCGAGGATGAGCGGGGCCGTATCGGGGTTGCCGATGGTCTGGCCGAGAATGGAGGGGCCCACGAGATTCGGGCGGTCGCCGGGGCCGCCATCCACGTTGCCGAAGCCGGGAGCATCGGAACCGACATAGAGCGTAAGGGGAGTGCCGGTCTTTAGCAGCAGCGATCCGGAGACCTGCCAGCCGGCGCCCAAGCGGCGCCAGGCGCCGGGGGGAGGGGGCAGATCGTAACTGAAGAACGCAGTAAGGGAGTGGGTGGAGTCGAACGTGCTGAGCGACTTGCGATCTCCGAAGGCGTCGAACTGGGATTGCGCGCGGCCCTTGACGAGGTCGTTGTTGGCACCGGTGCCGGAGTAGTCCGAGCCCGTATCCATGGCCTTGCCGAAGGTGTAAGTGGCGCTCCAGACAAGACCGCTCCGCAACCGGGAGTCGAGCGTGACCTGGGCGGCATCGAGCCAGGCTTCGCCGGCGTTCACGATGCGCTTCACATCGTAGTAGCGGGGGTCGGCGCGGCGCTGATCCACGGTGCTGGTGAGAAGCGGGATACCGGCGATGGGCGTGGCGCGGTTCTGGATGGACCCATCGATCAGTTTGAAGGCGCGGCTGCCGGTGTATCCCAGGCGCAAGGTGTAGGAAGCGAACTGGTGTTCGAGGCTGAGCGCGTACTGATGGCTGTAGGGGGAAACCAGCTCGCGGGCCAGGAGGGTAGGCGAGGTGCGCAGTCCGGAAGCGTGGAGATCGATGCCGGCGAGGGGGTGGAGCAGATCGGGCCCCTGCACCTGGAGGTAGACGGCGGGGGCGTCGTAACGCACCTGCTGGTAGGTGACCGAAGGGATCTGGAGGAAGGAAACGGTGTATCCGGCGCGCAGGACGGAGGCGCGCGACAGGCGCCAGGCAACGGACAGTCGCGGGCTGAAGTTATTGCAGTCGCAGCCGTAGGGGATGCGGTCGATGCCGCGGACTTCGACGGGCGCGCTCACCAGGTTGTAGCGCAAGCCATAAGTGAGCTGGAGTCGCGAGGACAGGGTCCACTGGTCGGCGGCGAAGGCATTGGCCGTCCAGTTGCGGAAGCCGCGGGCCATCTCGCCGACGGTGACTTCGTAGGTGCTGGGCGTGCCCCAGCGCAGGTTTTCGATGGCGGTGCGGCCGAAGTTGTTGGTGAACCCGAACAGGCCGCGCGAGTTGTTGGTCTCGACGCCGTTCAACTGGGCGCGAGCGGCATCGGCGCCGTAGGTGACGATGTGACGGGAAGCCCCGGCTTTGCGGGTGAGGACCGCCCCGAAGCGCCAGGTGTTCTGGGCCCGGTTAATGGGGAACTGGCTATCGGGCCCGAGCTCTTCGATCTGATAGCCGAAGCGTACGCGCGGGCCAACGGCATGGGGCTCGGGCAGGAGCACGGAACGAAGGCGGGAGAATTCAAAACCGAACAGAGCCTGGGTGGCAGAGGTGAGCGGAACCTGCCAGCCGAGCCGCGAACGATGCCCATGAATCTGGGTATCGGGGTTCTGTCCGGCCACCAGTTCGAAGGCGTCGATGTTCTGGCGATTGATGGCGTGCATGGCGATGAGGCGTCCACCGAACAGGCGGCGGTCGAGGCGGAGGGTGGCGTTGAGCTCATCGATGCTCTGCGGGGAATTGGTGTTGAGGGCGCGCGGGTCGAAATCGAGGCGGTTGGGCAACTGAGCCGGATAGGCGGCGAAGAAGCGGGAGATGGTGGCGCGGAGGGCGGGGTCGGCGGCGAGCGGCGAGCGTTCGCCGGCGAGGGGGACCAGGACGTTGCCGTTGACCATGCCGCGGGTCTTCCGGCCGGAGAACTCGGCGAAAATGTCGCCGAGCGGGCCGGCAGGAGCGCCGAAGCGGGCGCCGTACCGGTTTTGGCGGGAGGGGGCGACGGGTCCCGCCTGGAAAAACTTGCGGGCATTGAAGACGCTGTTCTGGAGAAACTCGAAGATTTCGCCGTGCCAGGCCGATAGGGGTGGCGAGGGACGGACGGTGACCGCACCGCCGGGCGGGCGGCCGTGCTCGGTGGCGTAGTAATTCAGCTCCACCGGCGCCGCGGGAATGACGGTGACATTGTCGCCGAGGCGAACATTGGCTTCCTTGAGACTGTCGTTATCGATGAGGTTGACCTGCACGTTTTCGTTGCGCAGGGCGGCGGCGTTGGTGAGGCCGCCATCGGTGTGCGGGGCCGCGGCGGGCGGCGGGGGGCCGGCTTTCGGCACTGGGGGCGGGCTTTGCGGCCATAACGGACGCATAGCCAAGGCCAATCCGAAAAGGAGTACCCGCCGCACGGTAGGCGCATTGTAGCACTCGATCGGGGAGCGGCGGCCAGAGCGCGGACGGTGCGATGCGGCACGAAAGGACCCGGCATGACGGACAAGCGGGTCCGAGTTTCGGCCGATCCGGTGAGTCCTCCTGCGCCGGGCGGCATCTGTAGAAAGTACCGCGCCTCTCGGTTCTGCGAAGTCCTATGCCAAGACCAACCTTGTTAGCCGTGGACGACGACTCCGATGTGCTCCGGGCGGTCGAGCGCGACCTGCGCAAACGATACAGCGACCGCTACCGGGTGATGTCGGCGAATTCGGGGGCGGCCGCACTGGACATCCTGACGCGGCTCGCCCACCGTGCAGAGCCGGTGGCGCTGCTGGTGGCGGATTACCGGATGCCGCGGATGAACGGCATCGAATTTCTGACCAAGGCGATCCAACAGTTTCCGGACGTGCGGCGGGTGCTGCTGACGGCGTATGCCGACACGGAAGCGGCGATCGGCGCGATCAACCTGGTCAAGCTGGACCACTATCTTCTGAAACCGTGGGACCCACCGGAGCGGAGTCTCTATCCGGTACTGGACGATCTGCTGGACCAGTGGTCCGAATCTTACCATCCGCCCTTCGAGGGCATCCAGGTGATCGGGACGCGGTGGTCGCGGCAATGCTATGAGCTGCGCGAGTTTCTGGCGCGCAGCAGCATACCGTATCAGTGGCTGGATGTGGAGAGCGCCGAGGCGAAGACGGCTCTTCCGCCAGGCATGGAACGGGACGCGCTGCCGGTGGTGATTCTGACGGACGGCAAGGTACTGGCCAACCCGACGTTATCGGAACTGGCGGACCGCCTCGGGCTGCGAACCCGCTCGAAGCTGGATTTCTTCGACCTGGTCATCGTGGGCGGCGGTCCGGCGGGACTGGCCGCTGCCGTGTACGGCGCTTCGGAGGGGCTGAAGACGATCATCGTGGAACGGGAGGCTCCGGGCGGGCAGGCGGGGCTGAGTTCACGAATCGAAAATTATCTCGGTTTTCCATCGGGACTGAGCGGCGCCGACCTGGCCCGGCGCGCGGTGGCCCAGGCGCGGCGTTTCGGGGCGGAGATTCTGGCGCCGCAGGAAGTGATGAAGGTCCGCGCGAACGGTCCGTACCGCATCCTGACGCTGTCGGACAACTCCGAGATCTCGTGCCACGCCTTAGTGATTGCCACCGGGGTGCAATGGCGCAAGTTGCGGGTCCCGGGGATCGAGCATCTGCAAGGCGCGGGCGTGTACTACGGGGCGGGCGCGACGGAGGCGATTTCGTGCCGCGACGAGGACGTGTACGTGGTGGGCGGCGCCAATTCGGCGGGACAGGCGGCGATGAATTTCGCCCGATACGCGAGGTCGGTAGTCATGCTGGTGCGGGGCGACACGCTGGGCGCCACGATGTCGCAATACCTGGTTGACGATATCGCCCATACGCCGAATGTGCGCGTGGAGTACGGCATGCAGGTGGTGGAGGTACACGGGGAGGAAAAGCTGGAGGCCATTTCGATTTCCTGCGCGCGCTCGGGCACCGTGGAGCGGGTTCCGGCGAGTTCGCTGTTCGTGTTCATCGGCGCCGAGCCGCGTACGGACTGGCTGGACGGCTTTGTGACGCGCGATGCCCGCGGGTTTGTCATTACGGGCCCGGACCTGATGCACGACGGCAAGCGGCCGGCGGGCTGGAGTGTGGACCGGGATCCGTTTCTGCTCGAAACCAACGTGCCGGGCGTGTTCGCGGTGGGGGATGTGCGGCACGGATCGGTGAAGCGGGTGGCTTCCGGTGTTGGGGAAGGATCGATCGCGGTCCAGTTCGTGCACCAGCACCTGGCGAAGGTGTGAAATGGGAACGGCACAGCGGCAAGGGGAAGCCGACGGCGAAGCCGCAAGGAGCGATCGGACAATGACGGCCTCCTTAGTGGAACGGCTGAGGGCCATTCCGGTGTTTGCGGAATTGCCTGAGGAAGACCTCGGGTGGCTCGCCTCGCAAATGGAGGAGTCGCATTTCAACCCCGGGGACGTGGTGATCGCGGAAGGCGAGGCTGCCGACCGGATGATCGTGGTGCTGGAGGGCGAGACGCAGATTCAGCGGGAGAAGGAAGTGGGTGACGGCCGCATCTATTCGGCTGGGGCTGGCCGGGTAACGGGAATGCTTCCCTACTCGCGGCTGACGCACTTTCCGCTCACGGCGCGAGCGATGACACCGGTCACGGTGGCCACCCTGCACATCTCGCGCTTTCCCGAGATGCTGGAGCGTTTGCCGGCGCTGGGACAAAAGCTGGTGGAGGTGATGTCCGACCGGATTCGCGAGAATACGAGGAACGACCAGCAGCGCGAGAAACTCACGGCGTTGGGCAAGCTATCGGCCGGCCTGGCCCACGAATTGAACAACCCGGCATCGGCCGTACGGAACGCTTCCATCAATCTACAACAGGCGGTGGCCGCCTTGCGCACGGCGGGGCTTCACCTGGACAAGTGCGCGCTGCCGGCGGAGGACCGGGTGTACCTGGCGCGGATCGAATGCGACTGGTCGCACGATCATCCTCCGGCGGCTCTCGATTCGCTCGAACGGAGCGACCGCGAAGAGGAGGTCGGCACGTGGCTGGAAGGCCGGCAGATCCCGGACCCGTGGCGTTTGGCGCCGGCGCTGGTGGACGCGGGCTGCGACCTGCCGACGTTGCAGCAACTGGCGGAGCGTTTCGGCGAGGAGACGCTGGGACACGTGGTGATGAGGCTCAGCGCATCGTTCACCATCAATCGGCTGGTGGAACAGATCGAGAGCGGGACCTCGAAGATTGCGGACCTGGTGCGCGCCATCAAGGAGTACTCCTATATGGACCAGTCGCCGGAGCAGGAGGTGGATGTGCACAGCGGGTTGGACAACACGCTGATCATGCTGCATCACCGCCTGAAGTACGGGATTTCGGTGGTGCGGAGCTACGACCGCTCCATCCCGACAATCTGCGCGCACGGCAGCGAACTGAACCAGGTATGGACCAACCTCATCGACAATGCCGTTGACGCCATGAACGGCACGGGCGAGCTGGTGGTTCGCACGGCGGCCGAGTTTGGGCGGCTGCTGGTGGAGATTCGGGACAACGGGCCGGGGATTCCCGCGGAAATTCGGGACCGGATATTCGAACCGTTCTTTACGACGAAGCCTGTGGGAGAGGGCACGGGACTGGGCCTCGATACGGTGTACCGGATCGTCCAGAAGCATCACGGGGAAGTTCGCGTGGAGTCGGAACCGGGGCGCACGTCGTTCCAGGTGCGCCTGCCCTTCGCCAGCGACACCAAGAAGGAGCGGTCGCCCGCGGGTTCGACGGCGGACACGCGGGCGTAACGTCTGGTTTACATGCGGTGAACCGGCAGCGTTTCAGCCTGGCTCATGGCCGCGGGGTGCATGGCCTCGCCCGCCATCTCCATGCGGAGCCAGGCCTGGGCCAGGCGGAGCTCACGGCGCACCGTATGTACGGGCATGGACAGTGCGGTGGAAGACTCTTCGGCCGTCATACCGCCGAAGTAGCGCATCTCGATGAGTTGGCCTTTTTGGGGGTCGGTCTTTTCGAGCCATTGGAGCGCGTCCTCCAGGGCCAGCAGGGACCGCTCCGGCCGGGGTCCCCAATCGGGCACGTCGGCCAAGGCGACTTCCTGCGCGGCACTGCGCTTTTCCGCGGCCTTGGCGCGGGCCGTATCCACCAGGACTTGCCGCATGAGCCGGGAGGCGATGCCATAGAAATGGGACCGGTTTTCGTACGAAGGATGACGGCTGCCGGCCAGCCGGAGAAACGCTTCGTGTACCAAAGCCGTGGTCTGTAGCGGGACAGCCCTTGCTTCGCGCCGTAAGTGTGACCTCGCCAACTTCTTCAGTTCGTCGTATACCAGCGGGATCACCATGTTCATGGCATCCCGGTCACCGTCCTGAAGGCGTTGCAGGATTTGTGTCAGGTGCATACTTCTGTATGCGCGAGAGAATCCGGCGGATCAGGTCATTTGTTAACACGATTAACGATCTGGAGTTTCGGGGCGGGCCGATTCGAACGGATCGCCCCGGGGAGATCACCGGCCTGATCGTGTGCACCCGCTGCCCGGCTACGGGCTGCGGCGGCTGGTTGCTGTCCCGGTGATTCGCGCCGCCCTCGCGATGGTTGCCCGTTTTGCTGGCTCCGAATTCGACCCTTCCTGGCTTGCGGGTGTGCCCCACCGGACGGGCACAGGCCAAATGATGGGCACAATAGGCACATCCCAGCTATGATTTTCACAGTCTAAGTGATTGGTGCGGATGAGAGGACTTGAACCTCCACTCCCTTGCGAGAACTAGAACCTGAATCGCAGCAAACCTTCCCCGCCAATTCCGCTACCTTCCCCGATTCAATAGCCTGCGCCGAATTCCTTCCCCCTGCGCTCCCATCGTCTGCCCTCATTTCGGTGGTGGTGCGCTACCCTTTGCGCTACCCTGAGGCTGGTGCTTGAAAGCCGTCGTACTTATGTAAGAATACGCGAGTCGCAAAAAACAGTTGAATGCTGTTCTGTTTCCGCGTAGTATCTATGTGACCACGCTCCATATTGCAGTTGCTCACCTTCCGCCGCCTGTTCTGCCTGGTGGGAGCTAGGCCAGTCGGCATCATTTCGTTTCTTGGGATGCCCGGCTCGCGTATTATTACGCGGGCTTGGCGAAAGGTCGAGGTGTGCTGCAACGTCCCATGGAACGGAGTGTTCTGGAGGTAAGTTAGGAGCCGCAACGGGACCTGATCAGCTTTGATCAAAGAGCAATAGTACTTCTGGTACGGGACGGCTTGTGTTCTAGCCCTGAATCCCTTGACTTGTCTTCAAATGACAACCTAGCCGATGCTCCAGAACCCGGCCACGGTTCCGCCTGCCGCACACATCGTTCACGCTGCCCGTCTCGCTCCCAACCCGCACCACAAACCGTGTATTCGGGCAGGAGAAGTCCAAGCGGACGGTCGTTTTGGATAATAACATCGAACCCGTGGCATTGCGCCAAAAGTCCGAGGAAGAGGATGCCTTGGCGACCGGTTTGACTCCTGTTCGCAAAAATGGCAACATGGGATTGGACAACGTGTGCCACAGACGACCGTACTGTTCTACCAGGAAGACGACCAGCGCAAGACAGTACCGCTCCTGGAGTGGCTCGATCAGCTTCCCAAGAAGGTGCAGGCGAAGTGCCAAGCATACCTCGGACAACTCGAAGGTTCTTGGGCACGAATTGCGACGGCCTGTTGCAGATTATCTTCGGGATGGCATTTGTGAGCTTCGACCTTCCTTTCAGGGCGTCCATTACCGAATACTCTATTTCTTCCCGAAGTCCCAGAAAAGCAAGGCAAATGCGCCACCCAGGATTGTAGTGGTCTCCCATGGAGTGGCGAAGGAAGGCGAAGTACCCGATGTCGAGATTGAGCGGGCTGTGGAGCGAAAGGCTTGATTCGAGGCTGATCCCAGGCGGCACACATTCCGGCCAACGCTGAGGGGGTGAAACATGGCGGCAAGAAAGACGTACCAATCGGCAGCACTTCAGTACACGCACGACAGGTACATCCACAACGATCCCGAACAAATTGCTTCCTACGAACAGGAACTCATCAACATCGAGGTTGCGAAGCGCCTCTACGATCTGCGGACGAAGGCCGGGTTAAGCCAGAGGGAACTGGCGAAAAAGGTTGGGACGACCGCATCGGTGATCTGCCGCCTTGAAGATGCCGTGTACGAAGGCCATTCCCTTTCATTGTTGAAGCGGATTGCGGCGGCGATGGACAAGAGGCTGGAGATCCGGTTCGTGGCGATCAAGGCGAAAGCTGACCGCTCAACTCCTACACGAACCGGCACCAAGAGGACCGGACACAGACGACCGAACAAAGGACGCCGCCGAGTGCCACGGAAGGTATCGTAAGCCATCCGAGATCACCAGCCTTGAGCGACCCTTCGTCACCTTCAGTTCACCATCGCTTTGTACGCCCGCAGAACTTGCCTAGTGAACGCCTTTACGTTTTCTTTCCCGGCTCCCTTGACCATCATCCGGGCCACTTCGGACCCTATAAAGCACGTTGCTGAAGATCGTCTCGACAATTCCTTCGTCACCGTTGTAGCCGATCACTTCACGCTCGATCTGGCGGTTTAATCGCTCAGCGCACTGGCATCCGCCTTCTTCGATCGTGCTCTCCTCGCTGGCAAGGCCCGCAGATCATACCGCTCCATTTCACAGCGCCACCGCCAAACCGCCGTCCAGCATCCCGCTGATCAGTTCCCCCGTGTAACGTCCTTCGACCACCAGCGGCAGTTCTCAGCAACCTCACAGACAATACCGCTCAACGATTGATTCCCACCAGCCCTCATCGCCTTTGCCGGTTCGCTCACACACCTCTGCTCCTTCACGCCACAATCGGCGCATCAGCTTGGGATGGCGCTTCCAGAGCCAATCGAATTTTCTGCTGCGAACGTCCAGCTTGGCTTTCAGCGTCGGGTTCGCAATGAACCGCCACACACGAGTGCCCGGTGGCGCATCCTTCAAGCCTGCGGAAGTGCAGGAGATCCGCAACAGGAGCAAGTGTACCCCACGATGACATGGAATAGGCCGAGGATTCGTCATCCCATCGTTTGGAAACCAGTCGCCTACCCTCGATGTATAGTTGACGTTCGTATGGCATTTGTTGCGTCAACGCCGCCTCTAATTGTTAGCCCAAGACAACGCAGCCACAAAAGCCATGAAGCCAAACTACAAGGCGAGATACGGTGAGCGAGTACCAGAGTGGGTTATGCAGTCTGGATTGTCCCGGTTAAGAACTGACACGGATCTTGTGGAGATCATTCGCAAGGGCGCACCAATCTGGAACCAATGGCTACGAGATAACTGGGAGACCGACATCAGGGCACAGCGCCCCTTCTTGTTCCAAGCCGACCTGTCGTGTTTGGATCTAACCGATATTCATTTGTTCAATGCTAATCTGCAATACGCAAACATAATGAATTGTCAGCTTAAGTCGGCGGATCTCAAAACCGCCGACCTGTCGAACGCTAACGTGCGTGGTGCAACATTGACGGATTCGACACTGATGCAGGCGTCCTTGGTCGAAGCAGACCTTACCGGAGCCGATCTATCACGGTCGGTTTTGGCGTTTGCGAATTTCTCGTGCGCCTCGCTGGTGGAGATGAACATCTCTGAGTGCCTTGTCTTCGGCGTTGCGGCTTGGAACGTGAAGCTGGATGGAGCGGTTCAGCAAGACTTGCTCATTACACGGTTGGACGAGCCAGAAATCACCGCTGACAATTTGGAAGTCGCACAGTTTTTTCACTTGATGATCATGAATACAGGGATTCGGTCAGCAATTGACACGATCACATCCAAGGTCGTCCTGATCCTTGGCAGCTTCGCCAACGAGTGCAAACGAGTCCTCAATGCTATCTGGGACGAACTTCGCCACCGGAACTATCTGCCCGTCCTGTTCGATTTCGAGAAGCCGTCGAGCCGTGACCTGACCGAGACGATCTCAACACTGGCACACATGGCCCGCTTCGTTATCGCTGACATTACGGACGCCAGAAGCCTTCTGCAGGAGTTGATGGCGATAGTACCCACGCTGCCTTCGGTGCCGGTTCAGCCGTTGTTGTTGGCTTTACAGCGGGAGTATGGCATGTTCGAGCACCGGCTACCGCTACCGCCCCACCCCGATCCGCCCCAGGTTGTCTGAATGCCGGTCTCCTTTTCGATCACCACCACCAGCCACCCAAGCTCCTCGATCTTGCCGGTACGTTCACACCAACGGACCAGTTCGCAAATCGTTTCACGTGGACGAACCGTGAAGACCCGGACATTCGATTCCGGCTGTTTCGTGAGTGCAGTGGTCGCGTGGCATTACTCGTGCTTCCCGATAGGCATGAGAAGTGTGTCTGGTATCTTCAAGTCCGAGGAAAGCGCGAAAGTGGCGCTGGGCGGGTTGAGGGCCGCTGGGATCTCGGCGGACGCGATCAATCTATGGTGCCCGGGTTCACCGGAAAGCAAAATCCATTCGGTTCAGACCTCGGAAACCGAGCAACCGGGAATGGGAGGAGCGATAGGAGGAGTACTGGGCGGAGCGCTCGGCCTGGCGGGAGGGTTCGAGTTAGGCATCGGCGCGACAGCCCTAATCCCCGGAGTCGGACCCATTCTTGCGTTCGGCATGGCAGGTGCCGCCCTGCTTGGTGCCGGCGGAGCAGCCGCGGGCGCCGCCGCTGGCGCGGCTGCCGAGGAAAGGACCACGGAGGGGATGCCCGAGGACGAGGTTTTCTTCTATGAGAGCGCCCTCCGCCAGGGACGATCGGTAATGCTGGTGTTTGCCGCCAATGAGGCGGACGAGGCGCGTGCACGCCGGATCATGCGGGAGGCCGGGGCCGAGTCCATCGATGCGGCACGAGAAAGGTGGTGGCTAGGGCTCCGTGACGTGGAAAGCGAGCATTATCGGTCTTCGGGAGACGATTTCGAAGAGGATCAGGCTGCGTATCGATCCGGCTTCGAGGCAGCCCAACGCCGGCGATGCCGGGGCAAATCGTTCGACGAGCAGGCCGACTGCTTGAAATGGTGGTTCCCAGGGACTTGGGATTCCAGGCCGTTCCGGAAAGGCTACGAACGCGGAAGGGAGTATAGCCTGCAACAGCACACTCCCGAGACGCCGCAACGCTAGCTCAGCGGCCGTCGGGTTTCGTAGCTGGCCGCGGTGGAGAGAGCACGGTGACCGCCGGATACCCCCTGGTTCAGCGATTGGGGACGCGACACGATGATGGCGCTGCCGGGGGGGCGGGCTAATCTGTCCGGTCCGCCACAGCGGCGCGGGGCAACTGGACCTTCAACGGATCGAAATCGGGCGCGGTGCCCAGACCGAAGGCCACGAAGTTCGCGAATTTCGCCAGCCCCACCATCAGCACCGCTTCCAGGATCTGCTCGTCGTTGAACCCGAAGGTGTGCAGTACGTCGATGTCGCGCCGGGTCACCTTGGTCGGCTGGGCGTTGAGCCTGGCCCCGAAGTTGAGCAGCGCCCGCATGGCCATGGGGAGGTTCGCTGCCGTGTGATCGAGCGCAATCTGTTCGGGTTCCGGGCCCCGGATGCCGAGCATGCGCACCATCTCGCAGTGCGCCGTGACGCAATAGGTGCTGAGGTTGTGGGCCGAGCACACCAGGAAGATGTATTCCTTCTGCTGGCGCGTCAGGGCGCGTTCCTGCACCAGGATCGCATCCACGAGTCGCACCTGGGCGTCGATGAGTTCGGGGCGAATCGTCTGCGCACGAAAGAAATTAGGGACGAAGCCGAACGTGTTTTTGATCAGGGCGAGGGTGGGCAGATCGTTCTCGTCCGCCACGTGAGGAAGATAGCTCATGGTTGTCTCTGTTGGCTGCGAATCCTGGCATGACTTTTTGGGTGATGGGCCGCGCCGCGTCCTCGGGCAGGTCGAAGGAACCGCTGTCGGTGACGATCTTGAGGGTTTTGCGGGCCGAATCGTACACCACCTGGCAGGTGCTGCAAGGCGCCAGGTGGTTTTCGAGCTGGGTGCGGATTTCGACCGCGACATCGCCATCGAGAAAACCGCCCATCTCGGCGATGAAATCGGTGCAGCTGATCATGCGGCGCCCCTTTCGCGCCGCCCGAAACGAAGTAGGGCGCGAGCGTTTCCCGCACCATCAGGCGCCCGCGCAGGAGGCGCGACTTCACGGCCGGCACTCCCAGGCCGAGCGCCGCCGCGGCCTCTTCATTCGAAAGCTGCTCCATGTCGCGCAGAACCAGCACCACGCGGTACTTGAGCGGCAGCTTCATCACGCTATTTTTCACCAACGACCGCATTTCGGCCTTGGAGTACAACTGCTCGGGATCGTCGGTCCAGGCGCGAAGCTGGCGGGGGCGCAGCCCCTCTTCGGTTTCCGGCCACGCGTCATCGAGACTCTGCTGGGGCTTGCGCTCGCGAAGCCGCTGGAGCCCGGTGTTGCCGGCGATACTGACGAGCCAGGTGGAAAACTTCGACTTTCCCTGGAACCCGTCCAGGTGCTGAAAGGCCTTCAGGAACGTGTCCTGCATCGCGTCGCGTGCCTCTTCCGGGTCGCCCAGGATTCCGACCAGGGTCCGGTAGACCCGCGGCTGTGACGATTCATGAGGTCTTCGAACGCATCCACCTCGCCCTCTTGAACCCTGCCAACCAGCTGCGCGTCCGGATCGGCCGTGAAGTGCCCCGGGGTAGGACGGGACTCGGGAGCCAAAGGATGCAAGGTTTTTCGGCTTCGGGCGGATCGGCCTCGAACGCGCCGGAGAGCGTGTCCAAAAAGCTGCCCAGAGCAATGGTGAGCACCGCCTCCAGGATCCGCGCGTCGGACAATCCGCGGCGCCGCAGTTCGTTCGCGGTGAGGCACGCCGGGGGAGACGATGCCCGGAGGGGCATGGGCGGCGGTTCGAAATCGGGGGCGACGCTCAAACCGGACGAAAGCGAACAAAGGAAACTTCCCCAGGCGGCTACCAGCGCGACTTCCAATTAACTATCGAAGCGGCGCGGAGCAGGCCGAGGCCACCCGCGCCATGGCACGGGCCGCGCGGTCGAACGGCACGGGTCGGGAACTGGTGGTACAGGCGGACGTCTCCAACGAGGAGCAGGTCAAGCAGATGTTCGCCAAAACTCTGGACACCTACGGGAGCCTGGATGTGCTCGTCAACAACGCGGGAATCCAGAAGCCGGCGCCCAGCCACGAAATCGAGAGCGCCGACTTTGACCGCATCCTCTCGGTGAACCTTCGCGGGCCTTTTCTGTGCTCGCGAGAGGCGATCCGGCACTTCCTGTCGCGTCCCGGCGGGGGCGTCATACTGAATAACTCCAGCGTGCACGAGATCATTCCCAAACCGAAGTATCTGAGTTACTCGATCAGCAAAGGCGGCATGGAGAATCTGACAAAGTCGCTGGCCCTGGAATATGCGGGCCAGGGCATCCGCGTCAATGCGGTCGGGCCGGGAGCGGCGGTCACGCCCATCAATAGGGCCTGGATCGACAACGCCAGGGCGCGCGGCGAAGTGGAAAGCCACATCCCCATGGGGCACGCGGCACAAGCGGACGAAATCGCTTCCGTTTTCGCATTCCTGGCCTCCGATGAAGCATCGTATGTAACGGGCCAGACAATCTTCGCCTGCGGCGGTCTGACCCTGTATCCGGAGTTCCGCGTCGCGTGGTCGTCCGGAGAATGAGAGTCTTCCATGAATCTAGACGGAAAAGTCACTTTGATCACGGGCGCCAAGGGCGGCCTGGGCAGATTCGTCACGGAGGCGTTCCTGAGCGCGGGGGCGAAAGTCGTGGGGGTATCGCGATCGATCGCGGCCGGCGACTTCGCGCACGCCGAATTCACCGCGATGCCCGCGGAGCTTTCCAGCGGCGATGCCGCCCGCAAACTGGCCGACGACGTGATCGCGCGCTTCGGACGGATCGACGCGCTGGTGCAGGTGATGGGTGGTTTTGCGGGCGGCAAAAGCGTCGCCGACACCGATGACGCCACGCTCGAAACGATGCTCGACCTGAATTTCCGGTCGGCCTTCTTCATCGCCCGCGCCGTGCTGCCGCACATGCGCCGGCAAGGCGGCGGGCGCATTCTGGCGGTAGCCAGCCGGCAGGCCGTGGAACCGGGGCCGATGGTGGGAGCGTACAGCGCTTCGAAATCGGCCCTGGTGGCGCTGGTCCGCACCATCGCTCTCGAAAACAAGGACCGCGGCATCTCGGCCAACACGGTTTTGCCGGGCACCATGGATACGCCGGCGAACCGGGCAGCCGACTCGGGAGCCGATCGCTCGCAATGGGTGCAGCCGTCGCAGGTGGCCTCGCTGCTGGTGCATCTGGCATCGGACGATGGCGCGCAGATCACGGGAGCGGCCATTCCCGTTTACGGCAGGCAGGTGTGAGATGTGGGCGGCGCAGTGGTTCGTGGGCCTGCTCGCAGTGTACGCGCTCGCGGGCGTGCTGTTCGCGCTGGTGTTTGTAACCGCAGGAATCGCGCGTGTGGACCCCGTGGCGGAACACGCTCCATGGGGATTCCGCCTAATCGTCGCGCCGGGCGTGGCGGCGCTGTGGCCCGTGCTGCTGGGGCGTTGGATTCGCGGAGGCCGGACATGATCCGACCGCTGCGCCGCAATCATCTTCGAATCTGGGTGGTGCTGCCGTTTTTGCTGTACGCGCTGCTGATTGCCGGGCTGTGCGCGCGGCGGAGCACGACCCCTGCGAATACGGCGATCCAGTGGGAGCGGTATCGATGAGCCTCACCTATCAGGCGGTGGGCTGGAACCACCAGAAAAAAGTCTACGATTCGCTGCTGGCGGCCGGGCTGGTATTGTACCTGAGCCTGTTCGTGGGGCTCGGGCGGTTGATTCACGCCAATGCGACGATGGAGACGCTGCTGATTCGCGCGCTGGGCACCGCCGCGTTTCTGCTGCTGCACGTGATCCTGTCGATGGGCCCGCTATGCCGCCTCGACCGGCGCGCTTCAGTCGGCGACCAGTTCCCTGCTGGTCGTCGTGCTCGCCGCGGGCGTAACCGTGGTCAGCGTTCTCCACGTGTCGGCAGCCCTGGTCGAGAGGCGGAAGGACAGAAGCCAAGCGGCGCCAGCCGAGTACGTGCCGGTATGCCTGGTGGAGAGCATACCGGAGAAGCGCGCGCAGATCATTTCGTGCCGCGGCGAGCGCATCGCGGTGTTCAAGTACGATGGCCGGATCTCGGCCGTCTCCAATGTGTGCCAGCATCAGAACGGCCGCTGGGCGAAGGCAAAATCATCGACGGCTGCATCACGTGCCCGTGGCACGGCTATCAGTATCTGCCCGATACCGGCGCGTCGCCGCCGCCGTTTACCGAAAAAGTATCGACCTTTCGAACCATGGTCGTGGCGAACCAGGTGTTTGTGAATCCGCGTCCGTTGCCCCGGGGACGCGAGTGGAGCCTTCGGTGGTGGAACATGCGCAGCGAGTCTGAATTTTTCGTAGGCTACCTGCCCATGCCCCCGGGCCTGAAGAAGGTTGTCGCGCGGGTGCTGGCGGGGGTGGGTGTGGTGGTGACGGCGGCGGCGGTGGTGCTCGTCGCGGGGCAGCATCCATTTGCGGAGAGCACGTTCGAGTTCCAGCAATACCGCGATTTTGAAGGCGTGCTGCGTAGGAGCCCGTATGCCGCGCTGTCCGTGCCCGATGGGGGGGCCTCCCTGGCTGCTGGTGCTGCCGGGAAAACATGGCGCGGCCGGCGCGGTCCAAGGTCTCGACGGCCGGCCGGTAAAGCTGAGGGGGGCCCGCGTCTTTCGGGGCAGCGATCGGATGATCGAACTCCTGCCCGGTTCCCTCGCGCCGGCAGCCGGTGACGGGGTTCCGGCCACCGCACTGGACCTGGGACCGGTGCAACTCACGGGCGAGATCGCAGACAGCAAGTGTTATTTCGGAGTCATGAATCCCGGTAATGGCAAAGTGCATCGCGGCTGCGCGGTGCGCTGCATCAGCGGCGGTATTCCACCGGCGTTTCTGGTGCGCGATGCGGGGGGCCGCACGATGACGATGCTGCTCGCGGATCTCAAGCCCGAACTGCTGGAGCATGTTGCCGAGCCCATCACCCTGCGTGGACGGCTCACCCGGTCCGAGGGGCGGTTGATTTTGCATCCGGAATAAATCAGCGCCACCTGAGGATTTCAGGGGTGATGGGAAACGCCGTATTTGAGTCCGTCATTCCGAGCCTGATCCCCTTCCGGATGTCGCGCCCGATCGAGGACCTGCTCGGCCGAATGCTTGGGATCGATCAGATCGGGCGCGTGTACGGCGCCTTACAGGGCATGGGTCGGGAGCGCCCCATTGCCGAGCGCCTGCTGGAGCATCTCACTGTCTCTTACCACGCGGCCGCGACCGACCTGGCGCGCATTCCGCAGACCGGTCCCGCGATCGTCACGCTGAATCATCCGTTCGGCCTTCTGGAAGGCGCGGTCCTGGCGGGCCTTCTCGGCCGCGTCCGCGATGACGTGCGCTTCCTGGCGAACGGCGTATTGACGGCCGTGCCGGAAGTTCGCGACATGATCATCGCCGTCGATCCGATCTCGGGCCGAAAGGCCGCCGCGGGCAATGGCAGGGGACTGAGGAAGTCGCTCGAGCACCTGCGCGGTGGCGGGATGCTGGTGATCTTTCCGGCCGGCGAGGTATCGCACTTTCGCTGGCGGGACCGGGCGGTCGCCGATGCGGAGTGGAATCCGGCCGGCGCGCGTCTCGTGCAGATCGCGTCGAAGAAGGGATGCCGGGTAACGATCGTCCCGGCGTTCGTCGATGGCGCCAACAGCGCGCTGTTCCAGGTGGCGGGCATGGCGCATCCGGCGCTGCGCACCGCGCTATTGGCGCGCGAACTGCTGAACAAGCGCGGGCGCATCGTGGAAGTACGCGTGGGCGCCCCGATCCTGGCGGATAAGCTGATGGCCATACCTACGGAGCGGGAGCAGGCGGACTATCTCCGCTGGCGCACGTATCTGCTGTCCAAGCGCGAACGCTACAAGCCCAGAACGAATCGGCCGTTCGAGCGGCGTCGAAAGGCCGCGGAGCCGGGGGCGCCGGTCGTCGAGGCCGAACCGGCCGAGCGCATAGCCGCGGAGGTGGCTTCGCTACCCGCCGACAGGTTGCTCGATCGGTCGGGCGACCTGGAAGTATATCTGGCGCCGGCAAACGAGATTCCGGCGGTCTTGCGGGAGATCGGCAGGCTTCGCGAAATCACGTTTCGCGCAGTGGGAGAAGGAACCGGCCAACCGGCCGACCTCGACGGGTTCGACTGCCACTACCTGCACCTGTTTGTTTGGCAGTCGAAGAAATGCGAACTGGTGGGAGCCTATCGGCTGGCGGGTACGGACGCCGTACGGGAACTCTACACCGGTACCCTCTTCGAATATGGCGATGCCTTCCGGCGGCGCCTGGGCCCGGCGCTCGAACTGGGCCGGTCGTTCGTGCGCCAGGAGTATCAACGGGGCTTTGCCCCGCTGCTGCTGTTGTGGAGGTGGGCGATGTCGGCGAGTTGTTTGCGCTCGCGATGGTGGTGTTGGTTTGCTCCCTGGGGGTGCTGTACCTGCACCGCGCGGAGGTACCCTTCATCGGTCGCAGCCTGAGCGCCATATAGGTTTCCGTGGCCGCCCGTGCCCCCCGACTACGCGCCGGAGCATGGAATCGTCCGGAGCCGCCCGCGCAGTGGTATAATCTGGCCCACGTGGGGGTTTAGTTTGTGGCTCGAACGAAAGTAGTTGATATAGATCAAACCAGGAGGTTTTTCCCGTCCTGCGATGGGGAGCGGCAGCCCATTCTGGACGAGTTGAATCGCATCCTTGGGCATCCGCTGTTTGCCAACAGCAAGCGCTACCCGAATCTCCTGCGTTATGTGGTGGATCAGAGGCTGGCGGGATCGAGCGACGGCGTGAAGGAGAGAACCCTGGGAGTGGAAGTGTTCGGCCGCGATCCACACTACGATACCAACGCTGATCCGATTGTCAGGACGACGGCGGTGGAGATCCGCAAGAGACTGCAAGAGTATTACGGCGCGGCCGGGAAAGAGAGCCCCATCCGGATCCAACTGCCGGCCGGATCGTATGTTCCCGAGTTCATCGTGGCCCCTCCGGCCGATGCCGCGGATGTGATCGAGGCTCCGGTGTTGGTTTCGGGGCGGCCCGGATTGTGGGCAAACCGGCTGACCTTCGCTGTGATCGCCGTCGCATTGGCAGCGGTGGCAGTGGCCGCGGCCTGGTCCCGGCCGTGGTTCCTGGATACGGCATCGGAAGGGTTTTGGGAACCGCTGCTGGCCTCTCCGCGTACGATCCTGATCTGCATGGGTGGGAAGGACGCGGCGGGTTCGCCGGGCCGGACCCCGCCGTCGTTGCTTTCGTGGATTTCTCCCGGCGCCACGGCCGCCGAGGTTCAGCAGGCCGACCTGGTGGCCCTGTCGGACGCTACGGCTCTTTCCCGGGTGGCCGGATTTCTGCAGACGAAAATGAAACCGTTCCAGGTGAGGGGCGAACGCTCGACCACCTTCACCGACCTGCGAGACTCTCCCGCGGTTCTGATCGGAGCGTTTAACAACGCCTGGACGCTGCGCCTCTCCCGGCAGTTCCGCTACAGCTACGAACAGGAGTCAGGGCCCGACGGCCGTGTCACCGTCGCGTGGATTTCCGACCGGCAGAAGCCCAACTCGCGTGACTGGCGCAACGAGCCCCTCTCCCCCTACACCGGTCTTCGCGCCGACTACGCGTTGATCTCCCGCGTGCTCGACCCGGAGACGCAGCAGTGGATCGTGGCGGTGGGCGGTCTTCTGAAGTGGGGAACTCTGGCAGCCGCGGAATTCCTTGCGGATCCGAACTATATGGAGGAGATCGCCAGGCAGGCTCCGGCGGGTTGGCAGCATAAGAACCTCCAGATCGTGCTCGACACCCGGATCTATGGCGGGACGCCCGGACCGCCGCGCGTACTCGCGGCGCACTTCTGGTAGGCGCGGGAGGCAGGCGAGGACCTACGGCAGGTCGAAGGTGAAGATCGCGTTCCCGGCCGCGATCGCGATCACTTGCTTTCCTTTGCTGAGATAGCTGATCGGGTTGGCGCGAATGATTCCGCCGGTGTTCAGGCGACAGAGCTCGTTGCCGGTCTCCGCGTCGAGGGCAAAGAAGTAGCCTTCGTCACTGCCGCCGAACAGTAATCGGCCGCCGGTGGTCAGCACACCGGCCCACGGCTTCGTTTGCAGTTTGTACTCCCAAATGCGTTCACCGGTCTTGGGATTCAGCGCCCGTATGGCGCCGTGCCCGGGTTCATCCGGCAGGTCGATCAGCGGGACGCTTCCGATGTAGCGGTTTCCGGGCGAGTATTCCTGCTCGCCCTTCCGGTAGACACTACGGTTTTCCCAGGCCGCCAGATAGAAATACTTAGTCAGGGGGTTGTAACTCGGTGAATACCAGTTTGTGGCACCCTGGACGCCGGGCCAGAGGTATGTACCTTCGGCGGAAGGTTCGGTGTTCGGCAGCAACATGGGCCGCCCGCTCTCATCCAACCCCTTAGCCCACGTCTGGGTGGCGAACGGCTTGCCCAAGAGGAACTTGCCAGTCTCGCGGTCCAACACATAGTAGAAGGCATTGCGGTGCGCCCAAAACACCAGTTTCCGCGGCTTGCCCTGCCATTCGTCATCCACCAGCACGGGCACCTGCACGGCATCCCAATCGTGCACGTCGTGGGGCACGAACTGGTAGTGCCATTTCAGCGTTCCGGTATCCGCGTCGAGGGCGATGGCACAATCCGAATAGAGATTGTCACCCGGGCGTGAATCGCCGTTCCAGTCGGGCGAAGGATTGCCGGTTCCCCAAATGATGAGGTTCTGGGCGGAATCGAACGACCCGGTCACCCAGGTGGGCGCCCCCCCGGTTTTCCAGGCTTCACCGGCCCAGGACTCGTGGCCTTTTTCGCCGGGGCCGGGCACGGTCCAAAACCGCCAGCGCCGCTTGCCGGTGGTGGCTTCGTAAGCATCCAGGAAGCCGCGAATGCCGTATTCACCGCCGGCGATGCCGACGATCACCATGTCTTTAACGATCAGCGGTGCGACCGTAATGCTGTGGCCGGTTTTGTAATTGGCCACTTCGACATCCCATAACACCGCGCCGGTGCGGGCGTCGAGCGCGACCAGGTGTGCGTCCACGGTTCCCACAAAGACCCGGTCGCCCAAAACAGCGACGCCGCGATTCACCTGTCCGCAGCACACATTCACCCTCTGCGGAGTGGCCCGGCGGTAGTGCCAGTACTCGCGCCCGGTTTCCGCATCGAGCGCAACCACGTTGCTTGGGGGTTCGGTGACATACATCAGCCCATCCACGACGACGGGCGTGGTTTCGACAACGTGAGCCGTCCGCATCTGGTAAACCCATTTCATTTTGAGGTTCTTCACGTTGCCGCGATGGATCTGATCCAGGGCGGAGTAACGCCAACCGGCATAATTTCCGGAGTAAGTCATCCAGTTGGCAGGGTCCTTTGCCGAACTCAGAAGCCGGTCGTAGGTGACCTGCGCCGGGAGCGCGGCCGCGAGGAAAAAGAGGAGCAGTTTCACTGGACACTCCCTACCGGACCGAGCGAGGACAAATAGGCCACCAGGTGGGTTACCTGTTCCTCGGAGAGCCGGCCCTGATATGACGGCATTTTAGATTTCTTGTCGATGCGGAGAGTTTTCAGAGTCGATTTCTCCACCGAATGCAGGCGCAGTGACATATCGATGAACTGGATGGTATACGTGTCCTGGTTCATGAGGAAACCTTCGGATTGCGAGCCGGTGCCGTCCGTGATGGTGACCACCCAATAGCGCGAAGGAACCTGGGCGCCCGGTTCGAGGATGGACTGCCGCAGGTTTTCCTGCGAGCGGGTCTTGCCGATGGTGGAAAGGTCCGGCCCCATGGCGCCGCCAACTCCATTCACCCGATGGCAACCGGCGCAGCCCTCCCGCTGGAACAGCGCCCGGCCCTCCGCGACGGCGGCTGCGGCCGCCGGCCTGGAACCGGCGTTGAGCGAACGGATGTAGGCGATCACCTGCCACACGCGGTCCGGCGAATAAAACAGGCCCGGCATCTCGGTGCCGGCGATGCCTTCGGAGATATTTTGAAGGAGCGCCCGATCGCTGCTGCCGTGATAGAAGACGCCGGCGGCCAGGTTTGGACCGCGCCCACCCTCTGCTGTGAGACCGTGACAGGGGGAACAGTGAGAGCGGAACGTCTTCTGGCCTTGGGCCACGTCCGCCGCCGTCGTGCGTGGGTTCCGCATGTCGTCCTGCTGGGCGAAAAGGACGGCAGCCCAGAGGAGAACAACACATCTGGACATAGCCGCATCATCTTATCACCGATAGCGCGTCAGATGACGAGCAGCGGTCCAACGCTGATTATCGGCGATTCGGTTCAGAGTGACGTTCACTCCCTCGATGCGAGAAGCACGATAGCCGGCACGCACGCACTGAGGCATGCAGATTGCCAAAGTAACAAACGCGAAAAAGGTGCGAGAGCGATTCATCGAGGAAACCACATGATACGTGGCAGGCTGCCTTCTCCACAGGAAAACCGCGGCAGCGGCCGATTTTCGCGATGAGCGGGTTGGATTCGGCAAATTGTGGAACATCGGCCCGCGAGACCCGCTCACGTGCGAGATGATCCCCCTCACGCCGAAGATGAGTCCCTTGGCGGGATAATACCAGGGTGCAGTCCTTGTGGCGTCTCATAATGTGGATGCGACCTGTGACGCAGGCGATCTCCACCCCGATGCTGAACGAACACGAGCCTCTGGTTGTGAATGCCATTGCCCACATGGCAGGGGCGATCGTGTTCGGGATTTTTCTGGTTCTCGCCCTTAGAGGAAGGTGGGGACGATACCGGTTGCAGAGCCCCCTGTCTGTTGCCTCGGCAGCTCTGGCTTGGATTTGGAATGCCGGTTCCTTCGCTATGCTCGTGTTGCACCCGGGACCGGTTCGCTGGGTGATCGAGGCGTCGAGTTTCTGCAGCCTGAGCCTGATGCCCGCAGTTCTCCTGGACCTCTCATTGAACCACCGATTCCGGAAACTCGCGTTTACGGGGTACCTGCTCAGCGCGGCCGCCACGGCGATGCATCTGGGGGAAGGAGTGTACCCCGGCATCCAACTGCACAAATGGGCCTTATGGGTGATCACGGTTGGGTTTGGCGCCCTAACACTCGTCTATACAGGAAGTATTCTCCGTCAGGGGAGTGAAACCAGGGGTCGTGCGCCGCGGATTCTGGCTTCGATGTGCCTGTTGCTGTTTGCGGTGACGTTTTCCCATTTTGGCGCCGGGCATCCGCCACAGCCGTGGAAGGAATTGCTTGTCCATCATGCCGGAATTCCGATCGCGCTGCTGATTCTCCTGCAGGATTACCGATTTGTTTTCCTGGATGCATTCATCCGGTTCCTCGCCAACGTCATTCTCGCGGTTTTCTTGAGTTACACCGCAATCCGAGTGGCAGCCCGGCTCGTCCCTGACAACGGCGCGTCAAGTCCGATTGCGGATGTGATCGGTGTGGCCGGCGTCTGTGGGCTGCTGATCCTATTCGCTTACCTGCGTGGGATCGTGCAGCGCCTGCTCACGCAGGCGGTTTTCCGCAGCGGCGGAGTGGAGATACTCGCTCAGGAGTTAAGAAGCAGAGGCGCCGACACGCGCAACGAGGACGATTTTCTGATCTGGGCAGCCCAACGTCTGGCCGCCATCGCAGGCGCCGAGCGGTTCGAGATCCTGCCGGGCCAGCATGCGGCGGGGCCGCTGTACCAAGCCATTCGGGAAATCGATTACCCAAGTCTCGCAGGCGAAGGACCGTGGCTCAAGAGCGATGATCGCTGGCATTGGGTTGAAGCGATCGTTCCGCTCCGTCCTTCTCAGCGTGATGTTCGCTATCTCCTCCTGGGACGCCGCCGAGGCGGGCGCCGCTACCTTAGCGAGGATCTGCGGGCTCTGAATTACCTGGCCACTGTTGCCGCCCAGGAGCTGGAACGGTTCCGCGCCGCCGAGATGCAGCGGCTGGTGGCGGAAGCCGAACTTCGGGCGCTGCACTCACAAATCAATCCGCATTTCCTGTTCAATGCTCTGAATACGGTCTACGGCATCATCCCACGCGAAGCCGCAAGCGCCCGCCGTACCGTTCTTAACCTCGCCGATATTTTCAGGTACTTCCTCCAATCCGATAAGATTCTGATACCTCTCGGAGAGGAGTTGAAGATTGTGAAGGCGTACCTGGACATTGAGCGCCTGCGCCTCGGCCCCAGGATGCAGACCGTGATCCAAGTTGAAAAGGAGGCGGAGCAGGTTCCGATTCCCGTTCTTTCGATCCAACCACTGGTAGAAAACGCGATCAAGCACGGCCTGTCCCGGCGGTCAGATGAGGGATGGCTCAGGCTGACCGCGCATCTTGGGGAGGGCTCCCTGCACATCATCGTCGAGGACTCCGGAGCGAGTCCACGTGATTACGGGCACGAAACCCAGAGCTCCGGGACTGGCGTCGGCCTGTCCAATGTTTCGCGGCGCCTGCAACTGTGCTTCGGGGCGGGTACGGACGTTACGATGCAGCGGACCGCTTTCGGCACCCGCGTGGAGTTCTCCGTGCCGGTGTTTCCGACCGTCGATGCAGTTGCCGTTTCTCAGGGCCGCCGTAGCGGCACACCGTCACACTGACCTGCGCTATTTCCCAACCTAGATGCTGGACAACCCTCCGAAATTGACAACGCCGTTTTCGCCAGCCCGTGAGAGCTCGATTCTGCGACTGCCATTCCGTTCATTGATCGAATTAACCCGCTCATTACCCGAAGAAGTGCCGCTGGTGAGTTTTTGCGAGCATTCCGGGGGAATTCAGTTTAGATTCAGATGAATTCTGGCGTGATGACAGTCCTGATTGTCGATGATGAGCCGATCGCCCGTCGTGTGCTGCGGGAGGAACTGCAACTCATTCCGGAGGTCCGCGTCCTTGGGGAAGCCGCGGACGGCAGAGACGCCCTTCTGAAGATTGCCAAACTTCAACCGAACCTTGTCTTGCTCGACCTCCAGATGCCAGTAATGAGCGGATTCGAAGTGGTGCGCAACCTCTCGGGGCCAAACCTACCGATCATCGTCGTTGTTACGGCATTCGACCAACACGCCATCGAAGCCTTCGAGGCCGGCGCCATCGACTATCTGTTGAAGCCCGTGGGCGAAATGCGACTGCGAACCGCGGTGGAACGGGCTCAGAAGGTTTTGGGCAAGGCCGCCGAGATCGCCGCGAAGGTGGACAAGATTGCATCGGTTCAGCCGGCCGGAACACCACTCAGCAAGAAGGTGGTGGGTCGAACCGGAGAAGAGTACATCCTACTCGATCCAGATGAGATCCTCGCCTTCCAGGCAGAGCGGGAGTTGGTCTGGATCGTAACGGCAAAGCATCGGCTGCTAGCGACGCAGAGCCTGCGAACCATCGAGGAACGCCTGGCGGAGCCCCAATTTCAGAGAGTTCACCGCAACGCGATTGTGAACGTGAACCACATCCGAAAAATGAGCGCTTTGAGCAGCCAGCGGTGGATGATTACGCTCAGCAACGCCCTTCAAATTGTCGTCAGCAAGCGGCAGGCCCACAACATCCGCAAGATCCTACATTGGTAGCAGCCCAACGCTCCGCCTGCCCGCTCACGCCATTTTTAAGCCCGCATCAGACGTCTCTCCTGCCGCTGGTGAGAATAGCGTAGGCCCGTCCGCTGACGGCTCTCATACTGGACCCTATGAAGAGAACTCTCGCTGTCTGTGTTCTCGGTTTGTTTTCTCTCGGCGCCGCGATGCCTGCGTTTTCGCAATCGCTCGGGAATGCCGGCACCATCGGGGGGACGGTCACCGATCCTTCCGGCGCCGCTGTTCCAAAAGCCACGGTGAGCATTCTCAATCGCGTTACCAACTATCAGCAGACAGCCAATGCCGACGACAATGGCACGTTCCGATTCACCAATGTCCCACCCAATCCGTACCATCTGGAAGCGAGAGCGGCCGGATTCGCGCTGTATGAGCAGGATGTGGATGTGCGCGGCGCAGTCCCGGTCGATCTGGAGATCAAGCTTGCTCTGGCGGGCTCCACGACGCAGGTGACGGTCGAGGCGGCCGGCGGCGACCTTCTGGAGAACGTGCCGTACGCTCACAATGATGTAGACACTAAGACTCTCGACAAATTGCCCATCACGTCGCCGGGATCGGGATTGAGCGATGCAGTGATGCTGGGGAGCGGCGCGGTTGCCGCCGATTCCAACGGCTTCTTCCATCCGCTCGGCGATCATGCGCAGACCAGCTTCTCGATCGACGGCCAACCGATAGCCGATCAACAGAGCAAGGGCTTTTCCACGCAGATTCCCCTCGACGCGGTACAGTCGATGGAACTGATCACGGGCACGCCGCCAGCCGAATTCGGCGATAAGACCAGCCTGATCGTCAATGCCACCACCAAGTCCGGGCTGGGGCAGAAGCTGAACGGCAGCCTGCTCGGACAGTGGGGATCGTTTGGAACCTGGTCCGAAGAGGCGACGCTCGCAGGTGGCGGACCGAAGGCCGGAAATTTCCTGGCGGTGAATGCGATCCGCTCCGGACGATTTCTGGATACTCCGGAGTTCATGCCGATCCATGATACCGGCAACAACGGAACGATCTTCGATCGCTTCGATTACCAGCCCACTGAGCACGATGCGTTCCACCTGAATCTCTTCTGGGCGCGCAACTGGTTTCAAATTCCGAACACATATGACCAGCTTGGGCAGGACCAGCGGCAGAAGGCTGAGACGTTCAACTTCGCTCCCGGTTATCAGCACACCTTCGGCGGCAGAACCGTGCTGACGGTCAGCCCATTCGTTCGCCGCGACCATGTGAACTACTACCCGAGCGCCGATCCTTTCAGCGATTCGCCGCTAACAATCTCGCAAGACCGCACCCTCACCAACTGGGGCGTAAAGGCCGACGTGTCCTACGCCAACGGGCGGCACAACCTGAAGGTCGGGACCCAGATCATGCAGACGCGGCTCAACGAGACCTTCGGCCTCGGCGTCAGCGATCCTCTTTACAACGCGGTCTGCGTAGACGACAACGGCGATCCTCAGGAAGCGCCCAGCATCACCGATCCGGCGCGATGCGCGCGAGCGGGTTTCCAGCCGAATCCCGACCTGATTCCGGGCCTGGTACCGTACGATCTCACCCGCGCCGGCAAGGTGTTCCAGTTCAGCGGCAGCGCCAACATCAATCAGTTCGCTTTCTACGCTCAGGATTTCATCAAGTTCGGCAACCTCCAGCTACAGTTGGGTTTTCGGGGAGACGTGTACCACGGGATTGTCAGCGATACGAGCGCTCAGCCGCGCGTCGGTTTCTCCTACCTGATCAAGCGGACCGGCACCGTGATCCGCGCCTCGTATTCGCGCACCTTCGAAACCCCATATAACGAAAACCTGGTGCTGTCGAGCGCGACCGGTGTGGGCGGGCTGGCGGCGAACGCCTTCGGAGCGGTCAGCGAGCCGCTGCACGGTGGCCGCCGCAACCAGTACAACGCCGGACTGGAACAGGCGTTCGGGCGCTACCTCGTGGTGAGTGCGGACTACTTCTGGAAATACACGACCGGAGCCTACGACTTCGGCATCGTGCTCGACACGCCCATCGCGTTTCCCATCTCCTGGAACAAGTCGAAGCTGGATGGATTTTCCGCCCGGATCGGCACGCCAAACCTCCACGGGTTCCAGTGGTACACTACCATGGGCCATACGCGGGCGCGCTATTTTCCGCCCGAAACCGGCGGTCTGATCTTCAACAATGACGTCGGCGGCGATTCGGTTTTTCGGATCGACCACGACCAGGCATTCCAGCAGACCACCAACTTGCACTACCAGCATGGCAACAACGGTCCCTGGATTTCGTTCACCTGGCGGTACGATAGCGGCCTGGTAGCCGGCGCCGTCGGCAGCCTGGACGACGCGCTCGGACTGAGCGGCGCGCAGCAATCGGCGATCGGCTTCTTCTGCGGCAATCAACGCCCGACGATCGACACGCCGCTCACCGCTGCCGACTGCAACGCGTCGAACTACGGCGCCACCCGGCTGGTGATCCCGAAAGAAGGAACTGAGAACGACGACCACAATCCGCCGCGCGTGTCGCCGCGGCATGTCTTCGATCTTGGCGTCGGAACGGACAATCTCTTTCACGCCGAACACGTCCGGACCACCGTCCGCTTTGCGGTGACCAATTTGACCAACAAGATTGCCCTCTACAATTTCCTTTCCACCTTCAGCGGAACCCATTTCGTGACGCCGCGAGCGTACCAGGTCGCGGTGGGACTCGTATTCTGAGGTTGTCGCATGACGCGCCGGGCACGGCAGCTTCGCCGGTGTGAGGCGCTGTCCCGGCGCGCGGTTGGGATCCTGATCGGGGTGACCGTAGCGGTGTGCGTGCCAGTCGTCGTCGTGATCTCGTCGACGACGATCGAGCCCGACCTCTTCGATCTTGTCCCGAAGGTAGTGCAGTCTGATGGGTACCTGCTGCTAGCATGGCCCGATCTGGAACGTGCCTGGTCCGCCATGAATACTGCCGGCATCTCCTCGGGGACGATGGTGCGCGCCCTGGGTTACATGATGGGGGGAGATCGGCGGATTCAAGACGGCGGCGAAGTCGACAGATTCATCCTGCTACCTGACGCTGGCACTGCGTTTCATCCCGCCCATCGATTTGGCGATCAGATGATCGATGTACACCTCGCCGTAGGTATTACCGTTCGCTTTTCGGCGCGACGACTGGTCTGGGTGTTGGGCCGACTCCGGAGTCTGGCAGGCAACCCTGCCGGAGATCAACCGCTCTACGTCCTGGAGAATGCACGCGCCGAACCTGCTGGCCGGACAGATATTGCCAAGTACTTCCGGTAGAGACCCTGGTCTGTGTCCACAGACTCTCCAGCCGCTCGCGCGCCAGTTGTGCCGGAAAGCGGCGTGCGAAGGCGAGTCGGGGGGCGTCTGTGGGCATTCGGAAGTTCCAAGTTCCCCTGTAGTCTTGTGCCCCTCCGATCAGGTGCAGAGCGGTGGTCGCGAGCCGCCGACATTCTCGGCCGATACCTGGCGGAATCCCTTTGCTAGCCGCATCATCTTATCACCGACCGGCCCGGCGTGGAACGCTCACGCCGGTGTGCCACGTTGTAGAATTCGTTTAGCCCATGAGACTCGCAATCACACTGGCCGCCATGGCGGCACTGTGCCACCCCGGACTCGCCCAGCGGGCTCCCGCCCAGCGAATGGTGATCCTGATCAGCCTGGACGGCTTCCCCGCCTACGCCATGGACGACCCCAAGCTTCCGATTCCGACGCTGCGTCGCCTGGTCCGCGACGGCGTGACCGCGCGCATGACCACCGTGAATCCGACCGTCACCTGGCCCAACCATACGGCCATGGTGACCGGCGTTCGCGCGGACGAGCACGGGCTCCTGGCCAACGGCACCATCGTTCGCACAGGCGGGTGGCCTCCGGTGAAAGTCGAGCCGATGCTGGTCAAAGAGAAGATGGTGCGCGTCCCGACCGTCTACGATGCGGCTTCCCAGGCGGGACTGACTACCGCGCAAGTGGATTGGGTGGCCATCAACCAGGCCGCAACGATCAAGTGGCCGTTCAGCGAGTGGGCGTCGGCGGACGGCGCCGTGGAGAAGGAGATGATCCAGAAAGGGGTCATCGCCGCCTCCGACGTCGAGAACTTCGCAAAGGCCAACATACTTTTTCGGGATCAGGTGTGGACCAAAGCCGCGTCCTACCTGATCCGCGAGCACAAACCCAACCTGCTGCTGTTCCACCTGCTTTCGCTCGACACGGTGCACCATCAATACGGCCCCGGCACGCTTGCCGGCACCGCCGCGATCGCGTTTCTCGATAGCTGCGTGGAGCGGGTGGTCGAAGCCGTTCAAGCAGCGGGGATGACTGACCGCACGACCTTCATCGTCGTCTCCGATCACGGTTTCAAGCGATACACCAGGCAGATCCGGCCGGCCGTCGCGCTGGCGGGGGCGGATCTCTCGGACACGGTCTACGTGCTGCCGGAAGGCGGCACGGCCTATGTCTACTTCGATCGGTCTCAGGCAGCGGAACTCGCTCCCAAGGTGATGCGGGCGCTGGCAGGGGCCGAAGGCATCGACAAGATTATCGGTCCGGATGGGTTTCGGGCGCTTGGGCTTCCGTCGGGCGATGGAGATCCCCAGATGTATCAACTGCTGCTCACCGCCAAGGACGGCTACGCTTTCTCGGGCGCGACCGGCGGGCCGGTGACGGCCGCCCTCGCCCAGCAGGCCGGGGGTCACGGATATCTCGCCAGCGATCCGGATATGGACGCGCTGTTCATTGCCAGCGGCTACGGCGTCCGCCGCGGCGGCCGGATGGACCGCGTGCAGAATATCGATGTGGCGCCGACGGTGGCGGCGCTGTTGGGTGTGGTGCTGCCGACGGCCAAGGGGAAGCCGATCCCGCTCCAGTGAAGCTCGCCACGATCCTGATGCTGGTTCTCGGCGCCTGTTCGTCCCCGCCACCGCGTGCGGTCGAACAGCCGAAGCTCGACCCGGCGAAAGAAGCCTGGTATGCGGAGACGGTGGCGCAACTCAGCGCGTTGAACCGGGAAGCGGAGGGACTGTGGAAACGCGGCCGGTCCGAAGAGGCCGCGGCCGCGCTGAGCAAGGGGCAGCCCCTCCAGGCGCGCCTGCTGGCGGTGCGCGAACCCACGCTGGCGGCCGTCGAGGCAGCGTCCGATCTCGACGACCTGTACGGCCGCATGCTGCTCTCCAACGGCCATGTCGGATGGGCGCGGCTGGTGTTTCAAAAGAACGTGACGCGCTGGAAGATGAGCAAGCCTCAGACCGCGGATACCGAGCGGCGCCTGCGACAGGCGCGGGCCGGAATTGCGGAATGCGATCGCCGCCTGAAGGACTAAGCGGCGGGCCAGCGTCCGGCACGCTCGATCGCACGGGCACCAACGAAATGCGGGTAACCGCGGCTCGATCCCGGCGCCGTGCTCACCTTGCTGTGGCTGGCGATCGTGGTGGCGATGGGCGCACGGCGATAGAATGGACCTGCTATGCCCACCCGAAGGCACTTTCTCCAAAGCGGCCCTGCCATGCTGGCGGCGGCCGGATTCGCCGGCGCCGATCAGAACGTTTCGCCGAACGATCGCATCCGCATCGCCACCATCGGATTCGGCGGCATGGGGATGGGTGACACGAAGTACGCGCTGTCGGTGCCGGGTGTGGAACTTGTGGCCGTCTGCGACATTTACGACGGGCGCCTGACGCGGGCCCGCGAGGTGCACGGCGACCACATCTTCACCACCCGCGATTACCGCGAAGTGCTCGCCCGCAAGGACGTCGATGCGGTCATCATCGCTACGCCCGACCATTGGCACGCGGCGCTCTCGATCGCGGCGATGGAAGCCGGCAAGGATGTCTACTGCGAAAAGCCGATGGTGCAGATGGTGGCCGACGGCAGCACGGTGGTCGCGACCGCGCAGCGCACCGGGCGGGTCTTTCAGGTCGGCAGCCAGTATGTCACGTCGGCCGTGTATCAGAAGGCGCGTGACCTGTTCCAGGCCGGCGCAATCGGCAGGCTGACCATGGTCGAGGCCTGGCTCGACCGGAACACGGCGCTGGGCGCGTGGCAGTACTCCATCCCGCCGGATGCCTCGCCCGCCACGGTCGATTGGGACCGCTTTCTCGGTAGGGCGCCCAAGCGGCCGTTCGAAGCGATTCGCCTGTTCCGCTGGCGCAATTATCAGGACTACGGCACGGGCGTCGCGGGCGATCTGTTCGTTCACCTGCTGAGCGGACTGCACCTGGTGACCGGGTCGATCGGTCCAGACCGCATTCTCGCCACCGGCGGACTGCGCTATTGGAACGACGGACGCGATGTGCCGGACGTGATGCTGGCCATGCTCGACTACGGCAAACAGGAAACCCACCCGGAGTTCACGCTGTCGCTGCGGGTGAACCTGAAGAGCGGCGTTCCGGAAGAGCGTTTCGGCTTCCGCTTCCTGGGGACCGATGGCGTGATCACCACCAGCATGAGCTCGCTGTTACTGGAAAAGGCGCCCCCGGAGCGCGAGCCGGGCTACAGCATCGAGACCTTCCCGAAAGCAGTCCAGGAGGAATTCCTGCGGCAGTATCGCCAAAAATATCCGCGCCAGACCACGCCCGCGGCCAGCATCGAACCGGAGAGATTCGCGCCTCCCCAGGGGTACGACGCGCACCGCGAGCACCATCGTGTTTTCTACGAAGCCGTGCGCAGCCGCAAGAAGCCGGTGGAAGACGCCGTGTTCGGCTTCCGTGCGGCGGGGCCGGCGCTCCTGGCCAACACCAGTTACTTCGAAAAGAAGGTATGCCGTTGGGACGCCGCTGCGATGAAGGTGCAGGGCTAAAGCCGGCACGGAAGGCGATCAGAACATCAGTTTCAACCCAAGTTGAATCTCGCGCGGCGTCAGAGTGGTTCCCGTGATCCGGCCGTAGTTACCCGATGAGCGGCTGGTGTTCGGGTTGCTGAAATGCGGGTTGTTGAACGCGTTGAAGGCCTCCGCGCGGAATTCCAGGTACTTGCGCTCGGTGAAGTGAAAGGCCTTGAACGCCGACAGGTCGAAATTCACGACGCCGGGGCCGCGCAGCGTGCCTGTTTTGGCATTGCCGAACGTGTAAGGCGCCGTCGGGTCGGTGAAACAACTGGTGTCGAACCACTGTTCGACCGTCTTGGGATAGTTCACGCTGGAACAGGTTTGATTGGCGTAGTTGTTGGTGCCGGTGTTCAGGAGGTTGTTGGCGACGGTGACATTCATCGGCCCTCCCGTGCGATTCCAGTTGATGCCATTGAGACTCCAGCCGCCGGCAATCAGGTCAAGCGCCCTGGGTGCGTGGGAGAGGAAGTGCCGGCCGGTGCCGAACGGCAGTTCGTAGGCCCAACTGATCGCCAGGACATGGCGGAAATCGGTGCCGTTGGGGACGAAGTTCAGCTTGTCGTCCCACACCCAGAAGATCGACGTATCGTCTTTGCTTTGCGCCAGGGTGTAGGAAACCAGCGCTTCCAGGCCCTTGGCGAAGCGGTGGTTGAACTTGGCCTGGAGCGAATTGTAGCGGGAAACGCCGTTCGATCCGCGCTCGATGATGCTTTGAATGGTCGGAGCGACACCATAGTACAGGCGGCGGTCGTTGAAGGCCCCGGCGGCGGGCACCACCGGCGTATCGATATCGCGATTGCGGTAGATGTGGGTGACGCCGGTACCCACGAAGGAGACTTCGATGGCACTCGACTCGGCAAGCTGGCGCTGTACGCCGAAGTTATACATGCTGACGAAGGCCGGCCGGAATCCCCGCGCGATGTAAAACGGCTGAATGCCGGGGATGGGGTCGATCACCGGCGCCAGCGGCGTTGGGGAGAAGTTCGGGAGGCCATCGACGCCCACTTGGGCGAACGGGCGAGCCGCTACAGTGGGCCCCACACTGAATGTCTGGAAGAGCGGGAAGTTGCGCTCCAGCGTGCCGCCCGTGGCACCGTAGTTGTAGGAGAAATAGCTGATGCCGACCGCGCCGCGAAATGCCGTCTTGCGGTTGCCCGGAGCGAAAGCGAAGCCGAAACGCGGAGCGAAGTTTTTGTAGTAGTTGTCCACGTTGGGGCCGCGATTGTCGGGGGTGGCGCCGTTGAACTTGCCGGTGGACGGGTTGAAATTGACTTGGCGGTTGTACTTTTCTACGGGATTGGTGAACAGGTCCCAACGGAGGCCCGCGTTGAGCGTCAGGGAGCGGCTCACGCGGTAATCGTCCTGCACGTAGGCGCCGCCTTGGGTAAGCCGAACCGCGGGGCGCGTGTTCACCAGGCCGCGAACGATCTGCGTCGGATACCCCAGCAGGAAACTACCGAATTCGGCGCCGCCCACATTGTTCTGGCTGGTCATATCGCGGCCGAACGTGAACCTGCCGCGGGCGGAGTCCTGCGGATTGGTGAGGGTGGATTGGATCTTGCGAAGATCGAAACCGAATTTGAAAGTGTGCGAGCCGCGGATCCAAGTGGTCCCGTTGGTGAGCTCATAGGTATTGGCCTGGCGTTGCGCATTGGTCCAGCCGGGCGCGCCAAAGCCATACAACGAGCCGACTCCAAAGGCCGCGATACCGCTCGATTCCTGGAACGCAGCGAGGTTGCCGTTTTTGATGCCGAGCTCGTTATTCTTGTTCACGCCGAAATCCTGTCCAACATGGATGGTGTCGAAGCGGTTGAACCCGAGGCGAAGTTCGTTCAGCAGCGTGGGCCGGATGGCAATGCTGTGGCCGATCACGGCGTTGTGGCTGCCGGAGGTGGAATCGGGATCGGCCGCCATGAACCGATTGGCCGGAGCGTTGTTGTTCAGGTCGCGGGCGGCATACGACTCGCGGAGGAACAAGCGGCCGGCGCGCTCGAACTGGTAGTCGCCTTTGACATCGAAGGCGTTCATGGTCTGGCTGTTGCTGACGTTCTGGAAGAAGTTAAGGTACGGTCCCGGGCGGGCGGGGGCGATGTCCTCCTGCGGCCAGATATCGAGAACCTGGGCGGTCACGGGATCCCACCGGTTGCGCGGGATCCGGTTATCGGGGAATGGCGTCACGGCGGCGGAGGTAGAAGCGCTGAGCGGATCGTACACCGTGGCAAATCCTTCCGACGGCAGAATGATTCCCTGGCGCATGGCGGCGCTCGGCACGTTAACGAGGTAGGAAACGCCCTGGCGGAGGCGCAATGCCTGGTAATCGAAGAAGAAGAACGCCTTGTTCTTTCGGATCGGCCCTCCGATGGTTCCGCCGAACTGGTTGGTCTTGAAGGGCGCCTTGGAAGCTGCAAAGAAGCTGCGGGCGTTCATCGACTGGTTGCGCAGGTATTCGAACAGGGAGCCGTGAAATTCGTTGGTACCGGAGCGCAACGTAAGGTTCACGACGGCGCCTCCAAAGGTACCGAATTCGGCCCTGGGATTGGAGGTCTGCACGTTGAACTCCTCGATCGCTTCAATGGGCGGAGCGATGTTGATGAACGCGTTGAGCGGCTCGGCATTGTTGACGCCATCGAGGGTGTAGGTGGTGCCGGACCAGTTTACGCCGTTGACCTGGGATTGAATCTGGGAGCGCGCGCCGGCGCCGGAGGCCGATTCGGGAGCGTCGCTGTTGCCGGCCGGCACGGCGCCGGGAACGAGGTTGACCAGCTGGGAGAAAATCCGGCCGTTCAAAGGAAGACTCTGCACCTGCTGTTTTTCGATGGCCTGGCCGATATCGGAGGTGGTGCTTTGCACGAGCGGGCTCTCGGCCTTGACCTCGACCGACTCGGCGAGCGAGCCGACCTGGAGGGCGACATCCACGCGGGCCGTTCGCGCCACATTGATCTGGTTGTCGGCGGCCACTGCCGTACGGAACCCGGGTGCCTCGACCCGCACCGTGTACGGCCCGGCCGGCAGGGTAGCGAACACGAAGTTGCCTTGGGCATCGGTCTTGGCCCGAGTCACCAGGCCGGTATCCTGATTGGTCGCCGATACAGCGGCATCGATGACCGCGGCGCCGCTGGCATCGACAACTGTGCCGACCAGTCGGCCGGTTATTTCCTGTGCACCCGCGAAGGATGCCAAAGCCACAAGACAAACGGAAACGGCGCCCACCCAACGGAGCAGGCTGCCACAACGATTCGCGATCCTCATATCTCTCCCCTCATTTCGCAACTTCCACGGTTACGGTCCCGGCCCCGCCGACCGTGACGCTGACCCAGGAATTCTCGCGGCCCAAAGGCGCTTTTTCCACGCGGGCCTTCATGGGCTTGCCGTTCACCAGCAGGGTTTCGTGACTGCCGGGAAATGCCGCATGCCAGATCAGCGCAGGTCCGCGCTGATTGGTGACGACGGTCTTGCGGACGCCTTCATGGCGCACCGTGATTTCGTTGGCACGGACCGGAAGGTTCCGTAACTCGGCCCAGGCCACAGTGGTTCCGAGGCCGGAGAGCGTCCGCAGAGCGGCCTCCACCCAGAAACCTTCCACGCTGGACAAAAGTGCGGAGGCGGTTTGCAGGTTGATGCCCATGGTGCCGTTGACGATGGTACCGATCACCGAATACGGCACCTCCGGGTACTCCATCCGGCTTCGGCCTGGAGTCGTGGTTTCGATGAGGCGCGCATAGGCGACATCGGGATCGCCGTAGCGGTAGAGCACCTCCAGGTTGCGGGGCCCGGCCTCGTTCAGTGCGCTTTGCAGTTTGGGCCCATCGTCTACGACGTCGCGGTATAAGAATGCGCCGCCCCCGCGCCCCTCGAGCTGGTGGTCCTTGCCGAGGCGCGAGTAGAAATATTGCTCCCTGGCGTTCCACCAGGTGTTGTTTACCAGGGAGCGGACGGCGGCGGCTTTCTTGAGGAAGTCCGCGGCGAGCGCGGCATCCCCCCGGACCTGCTGGATGTGGGCGTATGCGAGATAGGCGGCATATTGCGTGGCCAGCACGTCGCCACCGAGCGCATATTCCTTCTCCCCTTCGTCGTAACCAGGAATCCCACGGGCATTCTGAAACTTGCTCGTGGGGTTCGGAGTGCCGCGGATGTTGAGCAGGCGCGGCCGGGTCATGACTTGGTCGAGGCCGAGGCCCCACCGTTCGACGTAGTCGTTAACCGTGCGATCGTAGAAACTCAGAAACGTGGGATCGTCAATGTACGCGGGATCACCGGACCAGACGTACATGCGGTAGCAGGCGTCGAGAACATCAAAATTGGCGGGCAGGTTGTACCAGAATCGGGCGTCGTTCTTGTAATCCACCGGCGCGGGGCGATTGAAGCGATCGATTTCCCAGAAACTGCACCAGTCTTTGGAATCGGAGACGGCCTCGGCGAACCGGCCGAGCATGTTCCGGTTGTGGCGGGCAAGGCCAAGCGCGTGGGCGCCCATTGCCTGGTGGGCGACATCGCGCATGCAGAAGGCCTCCCGGCCGGGTTCGGCAGCTTCGTACCAGGGGCCTACCGGATCTGTGTCGAAGACATACGCCATCGCTTGTCGTTTGGCGCGATTGAATCCTTCCACGAGGCGGGCGTCGGACGATACAAGCTGTAGCCGGGACACCGGAACCGCCGCATCCGGTTTCACTTCGCTGGCGCTGGTGATGGAAGCACCGACTACCCGGTACGGTGCGTCCGCCCGCCCACCCCGCGTCTGGGCCTGGCCCGTGGCGGCGAGCAGAATTCCCGTAAGACAGTGGAGCGTGGTTCTGACCCGCATCGTTGTTGAGCTTTCCTGACCCGAACCGGCCAGGCAACACCACAAAAGCGTTCCGAAGCGATGTCAGCATAGCCCGGCGGCGGCTGCCTCACAAGGGGAATTGACTGTTAACCGACCGTCAATTAACCCCTGCTACGGAGGGTTATGAGCCGGGGAAGGCTGGCATATACTAGTTGCAAGCGCAAGGGGCACCCGGAGAAGATGGCCGATACGCGAGTGCAGTTTCGTCCGCCGGAGCAGGATTACCGTGCGCTGGTGCAGAGGATTGTGGCCAGCGCGGAGTTCCGCCGTACCAGCCGCCTGCGGGATTTCCTGCTCTATGTGGTGGACCGCAAATTGGCCGATTCCTCGCATGAGATGACGGAGGTCTATATTGGCCAGCGGGTTTTTGGCAGGCCGTCCACCTACAATCCCAGCGAGGACAGCATTGTGCGGACCGAGGCGCGCAACCTTCGGCTGCGACTGGCGCGCTACTTCGCCGAGGAAGGGCGGGACGAACCGATCGTGCTGGAAGTGCCCAAGGGTGGGTACGTGCCGGTGTTCCGGCCGCGGCAACCGGCGCCTGGCGGGATCGCTGAGGGTTCGGCTCGACCGCCGCGGACCCGGCGGGCGTGGCTGATCGGCGGCGGCGGCGCACTGCTGGCCGGACTGGGCGCCTGGCGATTCGCCCTGCCGCGCGGCGAGCCTTCCACGGTCGGAAATGCGGCGGGCATCGTCACGACTCCCGGCCTGGTTGAGTTCGAATGTTCGGATGTGAGGCTGTTGAAAGGGCTGCAATGGGCCAAGCAGCGGGCGCTGGGATACGCCTACTCCGGAGATGCGGTGGGGGACTGGTACGACAGTACGGCCGGAGATCGCTACGCCTTCTGCATGCGTGATGCATCGCACCAAAGCACCGGCGCGGCGGTGCTCGGCTTGTCGGGCCACACCCGCAACATGATGCGCCGTTTTGCCGCGAGCATCTCCAGCACGCGAGACTGGTGCGGCTTCTGGGAGATCAACAAAGACGGCTTCCCGGCGCCGATCGATTACCAGGACGATAGTCACTTCTGGTACTGTCTCCCGGCCAATTTCGACGTGATGCAGGCGTGTTACCGGCAGTTCCTGTGGACGGGCGACCGCAGCTATTTTGACGTGGTGTTCTCGAACTTTTACGACCGCAGCGTGACCAGTTACGTGGAGGCGTGGGATCGGGATCACGATGGCCTGATGGAAAGCGGACCGCAGGCCGGCCGCCGCGGTATTCCCTCTTACTTCCAGCAACAGCCGCGGCCGCTGACCGGAGCGGACCTGGTGGCAGCGCAGTACCGCGGCTACCTGGTTTACGCGGCCATCCAGGAGGAAAAGGGCGCCCGGGGCAGTCTTTCGGAGAAATTGGCAGTGGAATATCGGGCCCGGGCCGATGCCCTGAAGGTGCGCTTCAACAGCGAATGGTGGAACCCCACGCAAAGCCGCTATTATCTGGCGATTCTGCCCAATCACCGCTATTTCGGCGGCTATGTCGATTCGATCCACGTGAAGGCCCTGTGGTTTGGGATCACGGAAGCGGGGCTGAAAACGGACGCGGCGCTGGACCTGCTGGAGAAGAACAGCTCCGACCAGCCACAAGTACTTTCGTACTTTCCCGACATTCTATTTCAGAACGGGAGGAACGACTCGGCGTACCGCGCCCTCTTGCAGATCATGGACCCGAATTTTCCGGGTCGAGGGATGCCCGAGATCGTGTTCGCAGCGGTGGGCGCGGTGGCCACAGGACTGGTGGGGATCAAACCCAATGCATCGCGGCTGAGGCTGGAGACGTTCCCACGGTTGCCGAAGGACGTGGACTGGGTGAAATTGAGCCGGGTGCCGGTGCTGAAGAACGAGGTGGCGGTGCGCCATCGGGGGCTTCGTGAGACCACGGTCACGAATCAGGCAGGGCCAGAGTTCGAGTGGGCCGCGGTATTTCCAGTCGATCCGGCGGGCGGCGGGGTTCGCGTTCTGGTCGATGGCAAGGAGTTCGAAACCACCGTGGAGCAACGGCCCGGCCGCGGAGCGGTGGTCGCCGTGAACGTGCCCCTGAAAGCGGGGCAGACGCGGACGGCGGAGGTGGTGGCGAAGTGACCGAGACCGGTGCGGAACGCGGTCGGAAAGGGATCGAGATATGACTCCCAACATGCTTGGCGCATACGGCGATTGGGCGGCACACGTGGTGGCGGATCCGCCCCGGCTGTCTTTCCGGCAGCCGAGGTTCCACGAGGTAGACGCATGGCGGCCCGTGGCAAGGGCCCGTTTCCACGAACTTCTGCTGTCGCCCGGAGGGGCGGCCACACCCGTACCGGTGGTGCAACACCAACTGGAATTCGACGGCCTGGCCATCGAGCATCTCCAGTGGCAACTTCCTTACGGACCGCCGACGGAAGCCTTGCTGCTTAAGCCCATCGGAGCGCAAGGAAGGCTGCCCGGAGTGGTAGGGCTGCACGACCATGGGGGCAACAAGTACTTCGGGCTGAGAAAGATCACACGGATGTCGAAAGACCCCCATCCGGCCATTGTGCGGCACCAGGAGGAGTATTACAGCGGCCTGGCCTGGGCCAACGAACTGGCGCGGCGCGGCTATGTCGTGCTGGTCCATGATACATTCACGTTCGGCAGCCGGAGGATGCGCCTGGCGGATCTGCCGGCAGCCATCCGCAACAACCTGGTCGAAGTCAATCCTGAGTCTGAAGAAGAGATTCAGAGATACAACCGGTTCGCGGGGGACCATGAGCACATCATTGCGAAGAGCTTGTTCAGCGCGGGCCTTACCTGGCCGGGTGTATTTATTTTCGATGACCGTCGGGCGCTGGACTACCTGGCGTCGCGCCCGGATGTGGACCCCACGCGGCTGGGGTGCGCGGGTTTATCGGGCGGCGGGCTGCGCACGGTGATGTTGACCGGCGCCGACGAGCGCATCCGCTGTTCCTGCTGCGTGGGAATGATGACCACCTGGCGCGATTACCTGCTCAACAAGTCCTACACGCACACCTGGATGTGCTATGTTCCAGGGCTGCCCCGCGATCTGGATTATCCCGAGGTGATGGGACTGGCGGCGCCGAATCCGGTGCTCGTCCTGAACAACCGGCAGGACGCCCTCTTCACCATGCCCGAGATGGAACGGGCGGGAAGCATCCTCGCCGATGTCTACAAGAAGGCTGGCGCGCCCGATCACTGCCGGGTGAGCTTCTACGACGGGCCGCACAAGTTCGATCGCGACATGCAACGCGAAGCCTTCGCCTGGTTCGATCGATGGCTGAAGAGTTGATGCCCACGCAGCAACGTGCGGCGCGATTGTTGTGGTCTTTCCCTTCCAGAATGCCAGTGACTAGTACTTGATCTTTCGGCCACTGTTCGATTCTCTAACTGATTGACGGCCCGATAGTAACCGCGATGCGCCGCCGAACGGCACAGACTCCATGAGCCGAATTCGTTTGAAAACTCGCGTACCCGTACAAGGATCCGGCTTATAATTGACGCCAACGGAGAGGGTTGTGGCATGAGGAGAAGTATCTTACTGGTTCGCATCAATGCCGTCCTCCTTTCCGGGCTTAAGGCGTTGTTACGCAAGCTGGGCTGGGAGCCTCTCGAGTTTGAATGCGTGGCGGACGCTTTGCCGCCATCGATGGGTCGCGGCGATGCCATGATTCTGGGCCTTTCGGGCAATGCCGAGGGACAGCTCCGGGAACTCGATCAGATCCACCGGAAGTGCCCTGATCTAACGGTAATCGCACTCGCGGAGGACAGCTCCGAAGCTCTGGCGATCGCCGCCCTGCGCGCCGGCATCCGCGACTATTTCAAGTGCCCCCTTCCCTGGGAGGAGTTGGAGGCGTCTTTGCGAAGAGCGTTTCACGAAATGACGGCTCCCAACGATCGTAGCGTTCCCAGTCAATTATGTGAAAGCATCGGCCTTGTGGGCGGCAGCGCCGGAGTGGTCCAGGTAAGGCAGCAGATTCACCGACTGGCGGGCATCGACAGCAATGTCCTGATCACCGGCGAAACTGGAACGGGCAAGGAGCTGGTGGCGCAGTCGATTCACGAACTCAGCGCGAGAAGGCACCGCCCATTCATCTCGATTAACTGCGCGGCCATTCCCGACACACTCCTGGAGAGCGAGCTGTTTGGCTATGAACGGGGCGCATTTACCGGCGCCGCGCAGGCGAGGCCCGGAAAACTCGAAGCGAGCTCCGAAGGCACGGTCTTCTTCGATGAGATCGGAGACATGTCCTCCTATGCGCAGGCGAAGATCCTGCGCGCGCTCGAAAAACGGGAAGTTACACGATTGGGCAGCGCCCTTACCATGCCTCTCCGGTGCCGCTTTATTGCCGCGACGAACCGGGAGCTCGAGCGGGAAGTCGCCCGCTGCCAATTCCGGAGGGACCTTTTCTTTCGTCTGAATGTGACCCGCATCCAGGTGCCCGCTCTACGCGAGCGACAGGAGGATATTCCGGCTTTGTGCCGGCGCTTCATCTGCGAATTCAATGGCCAATTCGCGATGCAAGTGATGGACATATCCCACGAGTTACTGGAGTTTTTCCAAGAATATGAATGGCCCGGGAATATCCGCGAGTTGAAGAACCTGCTAGAGGCTACTTTCGCCAACTCATCTTCTTCTACTCTGACCATCAGCGATATACCGGATTTCTTCCGTCACACTCTGGGACATGTGGCTACGAGCGAAGATGCCGAACGCAGGCGCCTGCTGGCGGCGCTCACCTCATGCAAGTGGAACAAGAGCCGCGCCGCGGCGGCTATGAGCTGTTCGCGTATGACGCTTTACCGCAAGATGCTGAAGTATGATATCGCCTTCTCCGGGTGTAACGGCGCGCGGCGCATGTGACACTCGAGTGACAGTGCCGGTTACAGCTCACGTCACATCCTTATTTTATTCCTAACCTGAACAACCTTCAGACTCCGGCCGTCTCGGGGGCCTTAGATACGGTTCGGCCAGGCGTAACACCCCGTGGGCAGCATACACCATGTAAGTGACTCATTCGATGCAGGGTCCCGAGTGGCCCCAAGCGTGTAACACCGTTTCTCTCTGGTGGTCAATGACCAAATGGCATGAGGGTGGCAGAGATGACAGGATACCGGAGGCCAAATACGCGAACTACCTTGAAGTGGGGCACAATCCCTTCGAGTTTCTGCTCGAGTTCGGCCAGCACCAGGAGGGCGACACGGAGCCGCTGTTCCATTCCCGCATCATCGCCAATCCGGTGTACGCCAAGGCGTTCCTCGATCTTCTTCGCGCCGCCGTGGACAGCTACGAAGCCACTTTCGGACCCATCCAGACCCCCACAAACGAGGATGCCGAAGTCGAAGACGGTCAGGACTGATTTGTGAGCAGCTTCCACACGATACTGAGTGTCAGCCGCACCTTGCAGCAACTTCTGTGGGAGGGCTTCGATACGGAGGTGCGGGCCATCGTGGGCAGCCAGGCAGCCATCGTTTTGACGAATCCTTCCGAAGTACAGCGCGATCCGGCTAACCGGCTGTCGATCTGGCTGTACCAGGTAACCGAAAATGAGTTCGTCAAAAACCAACCCGTGGCGCGGGCCAATGGCGACAACACCGGCGCATTCCCTCCGCTGGCTCTCAATCTCTTCTATCTGATCACGCCGTTCACTCCGTCCGCCGAATCGGACCAGCTTGTACTCGGGCGGCTCATGCAGACGCTTTACGACAACGCGATCGTATTCGTCCGCAATGTGCCCGACGGCGATTTCGAAGAGTTGCGCATTGTGTTGTGCCGTCTGACGCTCGAAGAACTGACTCGCATCTGGGAGGCGCTCCGCGAACCCTATCGCCTGTCGGTTTGCTACCAGGTACGGGTAAGTCACATCGACTCTCTGCGGCAGACCGGACGCGCGCGCGTCTTCGACCGCATCGGCAACTTCGGCGGCGTGCCCGACCCGACAGGAGTTACGGCATGACCATCACCTACCAGCGGCAGTTCCGCACTGTAACCGTCGTCCTCGACGTGGAGGATGCGTACGCGCGCGACCTGGGTATCCACGGCCGTCACCCCAGGCCGATCGGCCAGGTGAGGTTTTCCCTCGTGGGCCGCATGGTGGCGGGCGTTCGCCAGGATTTCGATGAGCCGCTGGAATTGGTGGCTGTGCGCAATCCGAGCGGGTACCAACTGTTCTTCGACACGGTACGGCGGCCCGGCGGCCAGACGCAGAGGGCCGATTTCGCGGACGGCACTTACGTGCTGCACGTCGAAACACCCGACACGCGCTTCTATCAACACGTGGACCGGACTGACCTGACTCTGCCAATGGCGCGCGGTAATACTTTCCGAATCGACCTGCTTCCAGGGTACGGTTATCCCTTCCCCGAACCGGGGACATTTCGCACGGGCCACGGCGCGGGTCTTATCCGGGGCAGCTTCGTGAACTCCGGGGGCCAGGGGGTTGCCGAAGGCGTCGTGAGTATCGCGCCGCAGCCGCAGATCCGCGTTCCAGGCGCGCCGCCCAGCACGCGTCCCTGGCTTTTCGGGCGCTGCCTGGTTGATGGTAGCGGCCAGTTTGTCCTGGTGGTGCCGGACAGCAGCGAATATCCGTCGCCCCAACCCGATTTGCCTACCGGCGGCGCGGTGGATGTCCAGTTCACCGACGGCGGCGTATCCACCACCGTGGCCGGCGTGCCGTTCGTCCTGGGCGCCGAGACGACGCTGCAGCAGACGGCGTTGCGGGGGTCGGTGCTGCGGCGCGGAGCCGGTGTCGCCAATGCCAGCGTCCAGGTGCAGGGGGAAGCCACCGCCGCGACCACGCTGGCGGACGGCAGTTGGATCTACTATTTCGGACTGAACCAACCGGGCCTGCCGCCCGCGACGGTGCCGTTGAATGTGACGGCCACGCTCCCGGATGGCACCAGCCTGACGGTCGTAGCTTTTGCGGTACAGCCGCGCGCCACATCCTGGGTGCCGGCTTTCCGTTTTCCGTAGATCAGAGGATGGAGAAACGAAATGCCTGAGTATCTCTCGCCAGGAGTTTACGTCGAGGAAGTTGCCAGCGGCCCCAGGCCGATCGAGGGCGTCAGTACAAGCACCGCCGGCTTTGTGGGCCGGACCGAACGCGGCCCCACCATTCCCGAGCTGGTCACAAGCTGGTCGGAGTATGTCCGCTGGTACGGCGGCTTCACCGGTGCGGATACCAGCTTTCTGCCATACGCGGTGAAGGGCTTCTTCGATAACGGAGGCCAGCGCGCTTTCATTGCGCGCATTACCGGGCCCGGAGCCGGCACGGCAACGGTCCTGCTGCCCGCCGCCGGACCAAGCACGATGAGCATGACCGCCATTGGATCCGGCGAATGGGGCAACCACCTCCTGGTGAGGATCGGCGCGGCGGGACAGACTGCGCTCAACGCGGAGCTATTCCGGGTCACATTGCTGTATTACGCCGATGGCATCCCTTCGCCGTTTGTCGACCCGACCAATCCCGCCAATTTGAGCGACCCACTGCGCGTGGAGCCGGACGCACTGGAAGATTTCGATAACCTCTCTCCGCGCGCCGCGGCCAGCAACTATTTCGCGAGCACGATCAACTCGCGGTCCCGCCTGGTGCACATCCCCGAGGCCGCGCCGGCGCGGCCGAACGATGTCGCTCTGCCGGTAACCGCCAGCGGCGATTTCGCCACCGCCAACGCCGATACGAACCTGCACGTGATCGCGCGCAGCGCCGGGGCGCCCGACCTGACTGTGGAAGTGGTGGCTGGAGGGGCAGCCAATACGGCGCGGCTGAACGTAGTACAGACCGAGGACTTCGACAATCTCGCGGCCGGCACGGTGCTGGCGTTGGTCAACAGCAGTTCCCGGCTGGTGTCCGCGTCGTGGGTGCAGGTGAACCCGCCCAACCCGGTCGTCCCTTCCCGTCCCGACAATGCCGCCGCGGCACCCCTGGCCGGCCCGTTGGATCTGGCCACCGCCAATGCGGACACCGCGCTGCGCATCAGCCCGCGCTATGCCAACGCGGGCGCCGCGGTCACGGTGGAGGTGCGGGACGGCACTGCCGCCGGCACATTCCGCATCACCATCGTCGATACCGAAGCGTTCGACAATCTCACTCCGGCCACCCTGATCAACACGATCAATACCTCTTCCGACCTGATCCGTGTGCAATGGAGCCGCGCCAACCCGCCGCGCCCATTCGTGCCGGCTCTGCCCAATGCCGCCGGCGCGAGCGCCATCGGCGGCGGCAGTGGGACCCTGTTCGGCGGCGGCTTCGATGTTGACCCCACCGTGGCGTCCTATATCGGCGACGCTGCGGCCGTGGATCAGCGGACCGGACTGTCGGCACTGCGCCTGATCGATGAGATTTCGCTGCTGTGCGTCCCCGACGAAGTGCGCTTCACCAATGGCGCGGTGACCGATGCCGTGCTGGATCAGTGCGAGCAGTTGAAGGATCGCTTCGCGGTCCTCAGCACGGGCGCCGGCCAGGGGGATGTCACCCAGGTGATCAAGCCCCGCGACAGTTCCTACGGCGCGGCGTACTACCCGCAGGTCCGCATCATCGACCCGTACACCCAGATGGACGTGGTGATCCCGCCCGCCGGGCACGTGACGGGCATTTACGCCCGTACGGATGTCGAGCGCGGCGTGCACAAGGCGCCGGCCAATGAAGTAGTGCGCGGCATCATCAACCGCGACCTGAGCGCCGACCGCAAGCCGCTCGAATTCACCCTCAGCAAGGGCCAGCACGACATTTTGAACCCGCGGGGCATCGATGTGATTCGCGATTTCCGGGCCCAGGGCCGCGACATCCGGGTTTGGGGCGCGCGCACGATGTCCAGCGACTCGCAGTGGAAGTACGTGAACGTCCGCCGCCTGTTCATCTTCGTCGAGGAATCCATCGACAAAGGGACGCAGTGGGTGGTCTTCGAACCCAACGACGAACCAACCTGGTCCGCCGTGCGGCGCAGCATCACCGGTTTCCTCACCAGCGTATGGCGCAGCGGGGCCCTGATGGGGACGACCGCCGCAGAAGCGTTTTTCGTGAAGTGCGACCGCACCACCATGTCGCAGGACGACATCGACAACGGCCGGCTGATTTGCCTCATCGGCATTGCGCCGGTCAAGCCCGCGGAGTTTGTGATTTTCCGCATCAGCCAGAAGACCGCGGAAGCAGAGGCGTAACGCAAGGAGAAGACAATGCCGGAGTATCTCTCACCAGGGGTTTATGTCGAGGAAGTGGCGACCGGTCCGCGCCCTATCGAAGGCGTCAGTACCAGCACCACCGGGTTCGTTGGCCTGACGGAGCGCGGCCCCGTGCTGCCGCGCCTGGTCACCAGTTGGCCCGAGTATGAACGCTGGTACGGCGGCTATCTGCCGCGTGGAACCAGCTACCTGCCTTTCGGTGTGCAGGGATTTTTCACCAATGGCGGGCAGCGCGCGTTCATCGCGCGAATCACCGGCGCCGGCGCCGGCACGGCCTCGATCAACCTGGCCGCGCCCACCGGGAACGCGGCTCCGGGCGTGAATAACGTGCTGGTGGTGGATGCCATCGGGCCGGGGGCCTGGGGCAACAACCTGCTGGTCAGCATCGGGCCGGCCAGCGTGGCCGATCCCAATTCCGCCCTTACGCGCGACCTCTTCCGCATGCGCATCCTGTACTATGCGGGCGGCGTTCCGGCGTCGTTTGTCGATCCGACGCTGACCGTGAACCTGGCGAACCCCTTCCGGCGCGCGCCCGATGCGTTCGAGGACTACGACAACCTGTCTCCGACCGAAGGCGATGCCGAATACGTCTTGGGCGTGGTCAACGTCCGTTCGCAACTGGTGCAGGTTGCGTGGGCCAACACCACACCGCCCGCGGGAGGGAATCCCGCGCCAGCGGGTGTCCCCGCACGTCCGACGGACACTGGATTCGGCGCGACCGCCACGCAGTCGTTCGCCACGGCTGCGGCCGGCCTGTCGCTGGTGTTGGACGCCGCCGGTCCCGGTGCGTGGGGCAACGGTATACACGTGCTGATCGAGGCCGAAGCCGCCGATCCGGCTCTGCGCCGCATCACCATTAGCGGCGCCGGCCGGGTGGAGGTGTTCCCCAATCTCGGGGCCGCTCCGCTGGCCGCGATTAACGGGGGCTCGCGGCTGGTGCGCGCGCGCTGGAGTCCCGCTCCGCCGCCGCCTCCCGGACTGGTCAATGCCAACGGACCGGGCGGCGCCGACCTGGCGCAGGGCGTGGATTTTCCGTTCGCCGGCGGGACGGACGGAGCCGGCATCAACGCGCAGCAATACATCGGCAATGCCGCTCTTCCGGTGAATCAGATTGAGGGGCTGGCGGCGCTCGAGAGCATCGACGAGATTTCCATCCTGGTGGTGCCCGATGAAGTGCGTACCGCGCTGGCCGGCCAGGTGACCAACGCCATGATCGACCAATGCGAGCGCCTGCGCGACCGGTTCGCGATCGTGAGCGTTCCGGAAGGCTCGGGCAACGTGGCCGCGATCCGTCCGCCGCGGGACTCGACATACGGGGCGATCTACTATCCGTGGATTCGCATCCTCGACCCGGGAACGCAGGCGGATTTCACGGTTCCCCCGGCAGGCCACGTGGCGGGCATCTATGCCCGTACCGATGTCGAGCGCGGCGTGCACAAGGCGCCGGCGAACGAAGTCGTGCGGGGCATCGTGACGCGCGATCTCGGTCCCGATCGCAAGCCCCTGGAATTCACCCTCAGCAAGGGCGAACACGACATTCTGAACCCGCTGGGCGTGGATGTGATCCGCGATTTTCGCCCCCAGGGCCGCGGCATCCGCGTGTGGGGCGCGCGCACGATGAGTTCGGATCCGATGTGGAAGTACGTCAACGTGCGCCGGCTGTTCATCTTCGTCGAGGAATCCATCGACAAGGGCACGCAGTGGGTGGTGTTCGAACCCAACGATGAAACCACATGGTCGGCGGTGGTCCGAAGCATCACCGGTTTTCTGACCACGGTGTGGCGCAGCGGCGCCCTGATGGGGACGACCGCCGCCGAAGCGTTCTTCGTGAAGTGCGACCGCACCACCATGACGAGCGACGACATCGACAACGGGCGCCTCATTTGTCTCATCGGTATCGCGCCGGTCAAGCCGGCCGAGTTCGTAATCTTCCGCATCAGCCAGTTGACCGCGGATGCACAGCAGTAACGAAAAGGAGCGAGAAACATCATGGCCGAGACAGGCAGTCGCAACGATCCGTTCGCCGGGTTTAATTTCCTGGTGGATATTGGAGGCAGCATCGCCGGTTTTTCCGAATGCAGCGGGCTCACGTCGGAAACCGACGCTATCGAATACCGGACCGGTGCGGAAGACAACCACGTCCGCAAACTGCCCGGGTTGGTGAAGGTGACCAATATCGTGCTCAAACACGGCTTCACCAACGAGCCCGACCTGTGGACCTGGCGCAAGACCGTGATCGACGGCAAGACCGAGCGCCGCAACGGCACGATCACGCTGTTGAACGAGGCGCGGCAGCCCGCGCTGCGGTGGAACTTTTACGAGGGATGGCCCTGCAAATGGGAAGGCCCGACCATGAACGCCAAAACCAATGAAGTAGCCATCGAGACGCTGAACATCTGCATCGAGCGGCTCGAAATGGCTTAGGCCCGAAGGAAGAGCCCATGTTCGCCTATCGCGCCCCCGGAGTCTATTTCGAATGGCTGGACAGCCCCGCGCCGGCGATCGGTCTGTCGCGGACCGATATCGCGGGGTTCGTCGGCATAGCCTCTCGCGGGCCGCTGCACCGCCCGGTGAAGATCGAAAGCCTGACCCAGTTCAACAGCATTTTTGGCGGCGCGTCGCCGAATGCATACCTTGCTTACGCTGTGGAGGGCTTCTTCACCAATGGCGGCGACACCTGCTGGGTGGTGCGCGTGGCGGATCCGGCGAAAGCCTCGGAAGCGACGCTCGACCTGCCGGCGCCGGATGGCACCGCCGCCCTGGGGCTCACTGCGACGTCGGAAGGCGTATGGGCCGGAAACATGGCGGTCAGCGTGATTCGCACCGGTGACGACCGCTTCACGCTCACATTGCTTCTGCCCGATGGCACCCAGGAGGTGTGGCGCAACCTGACCATGGCCGCGCCTTCCATCGACCTGCGCGACAGTTCCGGTGCTGCCACGTTGCGCCTGGCGCTCCGAGTGGCGCCGGACTGGACGGCGGGAGCCACGGTGAGGCTCGCGCTGGCCCCCGCCGGGCGCTTCTCGCTCGAGCTCCGGCTCTCCAACGGAAAGCGGGAAACCTGGCCCAACCTGACGATGGACGCCGGCGATCCACGCTACGCCCCGGCCCTGCTCAACGGTGCCGCCGGCTCGCGCATGGTGCGTGCGCGCGACTTGAAATCGGCCGGCGACAAGACTCCCGACATCGCTGCCCTGAATCTGGTGAACAGCGTAGGCCTGTTCGCGGTGGAGCCACGATTCGTGGGGCTCGTGCTGAACGATCCGGTGCAGGGATCGCAGCTTGTGACCGTGACATCGATCGGCGACGCGGCTGCCTTTCCCGAGAACACCCCGGCCGCCCGCTCGCCCGAAGTGGTCGCCCGCGATCCCAACGGCACGACCGGCGCCGACGGACTGGCCACACTGAGTGCCGATCACGTCAGCGGGGAAAGCGGCGCGGCGGGGGGCCCCTGGGGGCTTGCCGCTCTCCACGCCATCGACGAAATCTCGATCGTGGCCATTCCCGATATCATGCCCAAGCGGCAAATCCTGCCGCGCTTCAAAACGCTGCCGCCCCGCTGCGACGTGCTCGATGCCGAACCTGCACTGTCGGTCACGCCGGTGGTCCCGGTGGCGTTTCCGCCCGCGTTCAGCGAAGCCGAAATTTCCAACCTGCAGCAAGCTCTCGTCCGCCACTGTGAAGAGCTGAGGAATCGGGTCGCCGTGCTCGACGCCCGTTACGAGGACCGGACCCCGCCAGCGGTACTCGATTGGCGGCTGCAATTCGACACCTCGTTTGCGGGGCTCTATTGGCCATGGCTGGCGGTGAACGATCCCCTGCAACTCGAAGGCCTGGTTCGGCAGGTGCCGCCCAGCGGACACATGGCCGGCATCTTCGCACGTAACGATCTTCGCATCGGGGTCCATAAAGCCCCCGCCAATGAGATCGTGGAAGGAGCCAAGGACCTGACCGCCGGCATCGCCGAGGTGCAACATGGCGACCTGAACAGCAGCGGCGTGAACGTCATTCGCGCGATCAGCGGGCGGGGTTTACGGATCATGGGTGCGCGCACTCTGGCCAGCGACCAGTCGCTCCGCTATATGAACGTGCGGCGGCTGCTGATCATGATCGAGGAATCGATCGACCGATCCTGCCAGTGGACCGTGTTCGAGCCCAACAACCCCGATCTGTGGCGGCAGATCAGCCGTGTAGCCCGCAATTTCCTGGACACGTTGTGGCGCAAAAACATGCTCGATGGCGCCACCGCCCGCGACGCCTACTTCGTCAAGTGCGACGAAACCACCAATCCCGAAAGCGAAACCGGCGCCGGCCGCCTCACCTGCCTGGTTGGGGTGCAGCCGCCATGGCCCGCGGAATTCGTCATCGTCCGCATCGGCAAGACCGAGAGCAGCACCGAGATCAAGGAAACCACGGGAGCCCGCAATGGCTGAAACCGGCACACGCAACGATCCGTTTCCCGGCTTCCGCTTTGAAGTCCGGCTCGACGACATGCCCGTCGCCGGCTTCAGCGAATGCTCCGGCCTGCAGCTGGAAACGGAGATGTTCGACTACAACGAGGGCGGCCTCAACAGTTTCGTGCGCAAGTTTCCCACGCGCACGAAGCAGAGCAATATCGTGCTCAAGCGTGGCATCGTGGACCGCAACATGTGGGATTGGTATTACGGCCTCACCCAGGGAAGCGTTTTGAGGCGGAACGGTTCCATCATGGTGCGCGATGCTTCCGGGCAGGACGTAGTGATGGAGTGGCAGTTTCACGACGCGCTCCCCTGCAAGTGGCAGGGGCCCGACCTGAATGCCACCCAGAACACGGTGGCGGTGGAGACGGTGGAATTGTCACACCAGGGATTGGAGCGATTGGAGTAGATCATGCCCGTCGAAATTGAAGAGCTGACCAGCGAAGTAACGGTGATGGATGGCGAGATGCCGCTGTCCCCCGCCCAGATCGAAAAGCTCGTCAAGCTGGTCCTGTCGCGCCTGGACGAGCGCAAACGGAACGAAGCGCACCGCCGGGAGGCGACCACGCTGCGACCCGATTCCACCCGCGCGCCGGAGAGCACGGGCTGCCGGTGCGAGTGAGACAAGCATGTCCTTGACGAAAGCATTCATCGAAATCGATCCGCGGGACGTGGACGGCTCGCGCGGGCTCAGTTCGCCGATCACGGTGCAGTTCAACCCCACCGAGTACACGTTGAACAAAGCCGCGCAGATCGCCGAGATCGCCATCCCTGGCATCGATTCACCGATTCTCCAGTTCGTCCGCGGGCAGAACGAAAAGCTCACCCTGGACCTGTTTTTCGACACCACCGGCGACGGCATGGGCGACAACGCCACGGATGTGACCGTCCAGACGGCTGTCATCTACCAGCTTGTCAAGATCCAGTCGAAGAGCCACGCCCTGCCGCGCATCACGTTCCACTGGGGGCCGAGCCTCTCGTTTCGCGCCATTGTAGAGAGCGTGCAGCAGCGCTTCACGCTGTTCAGCCCAACGGGGATTCCGTTACGCGCCACGCTTTCGGTCAGCTTCCGGCAATACAAGACGCTGGAGGAACAGATCTCCGAACTGAACCTTCAGACTGCCGACCACACCATGAGCTACGTGGTGCGGGCGGGCGACACGCTCAGCAAGATTGCGGCCGACAAGTACGGCGACCCCAGCCAGTGGCGCGCCATCGCCGATCGCAATGCCGGCGTCAATCCGCGGAGTCCGGAGCCCGGCACCACGCTGGTCATCCCGCCCATCGCCAACCTGGGCGGGCAAGTGGCGGTATCGAGATGAGCGCCGCTGCCATCCCCATCTTCACCGATCAGGACTTCTACGTCCCCGCGTTCCAGGTGAAACTGGAGGGCCGGCCCGCCGGGCAGGAGATCATCCACGACATCACCCAGGTCAGCTACAAGGACGATATCGAGCAGATGGACAATTTCGATATCACGATCAACAACTGGGACGCCGACCAGCTGGATTTCAAATACAGCGATCAGGACCTGTTCAACCCAGGCAAGCAGCTCGAGCTTTCGATGGGCTACTACGGGGCCGATCCGTTGCTGCTCATGATCAAGGGCGAGATCACTTCGCTGACGCCCAACTTCCCCGCCAGCGGACAGCCTACGCTCCAGATCAGCGGGTTGAACGTGATGCAGCAATTCCGCAAGAAGCAGGAATCGCACCAGTACCAGGGTCTGACCGACAGCCAGATCGCGCAGCAGGTGGCTGGCCGGCTGAGTGTCCCTATCCGGCTCGATCCCGATGCATCCGCCAACGAGCAGGCGCACGATTACATCCTCCAGCACAACCAGTACGACATTCTGTTCCTGATGGAGCGGGCCCGCCGTAACGGCTACGACCTGGTGATCGAAGAAGAATCGGGGACCAGCACGCTGTACTTCGGCCCTTCGCTGAACATCTCGCGGAGACCGTACCTGCTGAGCTGGGGAAAGTCGCTGATCCAGTTCCAGCCGCACCTCACCACCGCCAACCAGGTGGGATCGGTCACGGTACGCGCCTGGAGCACCACCGACAAGAAGCTGATCGAATCCACCGCCACGCGGTCCGAACTCAAGACCAAGGACGTCAGCGGCATGGAGCAGGCATTCAACGAACGCCAGGAAATCGTCGCCGATCATCCGGTGCAGAACCAGGCCGAGGCGGACACCCTCGCTCGCGAAACCCTGGAACGGAACGCCAAGGAAATGATTACGGCGAGCGGATCGACCGTGGGCCTGCCTACGTTGCGCGCCGGAACCATCATGTTCATAGAGAAGCTGGGGACTCGGTTCAGCGGCCGCTATTTCGTCACTTCCACCAGCCACTCGATTGGCGACGGCGGCTACACCACTCAATTCAACTGCCGCCGGGAGGAGATCTGACCCATGCGCAATGAACGCGAGAACGGAATCGTCATCGGCGTGGTTACGGATCTCAACGATCCGGAGAACCTCGCCCGGGTCCGGGTGAAATTCCCGCACCTCAACGAGGAGCCGAGCGATTGGGCCCGCCTGTCGACCCCCATGGCCGGGAAGGGCCGCGGCCTGTTCTTCCGTCCCGAAGTGGATGACGAGGTCCTGGTGGCGTTCGAGCATGGCGAGCCCCGCCGGCCGTACATCGTCGGCGCGCTGTGGAGCAAAGTGGATACGCCACCGCCAGACGATGGCAACGCCACCCAGAACAACTGGCGGCAGATTGTTTCACGTTCCGGGCATATCATCCGGCTTGACGATACCAGCGGAGCCGAGAAGATCGAAGTCATCGACAAGGACAACTCCCGCAAAGTAGTCATCGATTCCGGCCAGGGCAAGATTCAGGTCATCTGCGACCAGGGCGATATCGAGGTCACCGCCGGCTCCGGCTCGGTGAAGGTGAAGGCTACCACGGTGGAGATTCAAGCCACGGGCGATATGAAGCTCGCAGCCTCGGGAACCATGACCATCAAAGGGGCGACGGTCAATATCAACTGACGAGGAGAGTTTATGGGACAGCCGGCAGCCAAACAGGGCGATCGAATCACGGCGCTGGATACGCACATCATCCAGCCGCCCGGCCCCACGTCGCCGGTTCCGGTGCCGCACCCGTTCAGCGGCATCATCGACGGCGCACTCAGCTCCGACGTCAAGATCGACGGCATGCCCGCGGCGACGGTCAACAGCACCGCCACCAATACGCCGCCGCACATCCCCATCGGCGGCACGTTCGTGAAGCCGCCCACCAACCAGGGGCGCATCGTCATGGGCAGTGCCACTGTCAAGATCAATGACCAGCCGGCGGCGCGGGCGGGCGATACGGCCACCACCTGCAACGATCCCACCGACTTGCCGGTGGGAACGGTAGTGGCGGTCGGAACGGTAAACATCGGAGGCTGACTGTGGACGCAGCAATGTTCGGCAAAGGTTGGGCGTTTCCGGTGAAGCCTTCGCCTGGCGGGCAGCTCGTGTACCTGACGGGCGAGGAAAAAATCCGCCAGAGTATCTGGATCATTTTGGACACCGCGCAGAACGAACGCCAGATGCGTCCCGACTTCGGCTGCGGCATTCACGATCTCACGTTCCAGCCCAACACCCCCGCCCTCTGGGGCATCGTGAAGGACCGCGTGAAGCGCGCCCTCACGCGCTGGGAGCCGCGCATCGACGTGCTCGAAGTGCGCGTGGAGACGCCGCCCGAAGGCCGCAACTACCTGCTCATCCGCATCGATTACCGCGTCCGGGCCAACAATTCGTTCTACAACCTGGTCTACCCGTTCTTCATCAACGAGGGCGCCCGATGAATGCCAAGGAGAATTCGCCATGCCACTGATCGCCCCGCCACTCGATACCGAGAAGTTCGAAGATATATTCAAACAGGCGCGCCTGCGAATCCCACGCTACACGCCCGAGTGGACCGACTTCAATGAAAGCGATCCCGGCATCACCCTGTTGCAGCTCTTCGCCTGGCTCACCGAAATGATGCTCTACAAGCTGAACCAGGTTCCGGACCGCAACTACATCAAGTTTCTCCAGCTTCTCGGTCTCGAGTTGCGTCCGGCGCAGCCTGCCACGGCGCATCTCACGTTCACGCCCAAGGCCGGCGCTCCGGCGGCCGGTCCCGTGCGGCAGGGCACCCAGGTCAGCGGCCAGTCGCCCGACGGAAAGCAGCTCATCTTCGAAACCGACGCCGGGCTCGACCTGATTCCGTTCCCGCTTTCCGACGTCCAGGTTTACGACGGCTCGGCTTTCAGCATCGTCACCCCGGCCAACGAAAAGCCGGGCACCGGGTTTCAGCCGCTCGGTTACGAACCCCAAATCGGCGGCGCGCTGTATCTGGGATTCAAGCCGCCGCAGGCCCTGCCCACGGGCCGCCTCTTTCCGCTCGAAATGCACTTCCGCGTGTTTCTCCCCTCCGACTTCCAGGCCGGAGTGCCTCAACTCTGCGGAGTTACCAACCTGCCGCCCGCCCCGCCCGTCAGCCTGGTTTGGGAATATCGCCATCCCGCCAATCCCACCCGCTGGCGCTCGCTCAGCATGTTTGAAGACGGCTCCACCGCGTTTACGCGGGAAGGCTACCTGCTGCTCGAAGGCCCTACGGAAATCGCCGCCACTGCGGAGGGCAAGGTCACCGAGCCCCGCTTCTGGATTCGTGCGCGCCTCGCCGCGGGAAGCTATGGCCCGGGGGTCACCCCCCAAGTCGATCTCATTCGGCCCAATACAGTCCAGGCGCTCAATCTCGCCACGGTCCGACAGGAACTGGTCGGCGTCAGCGATGGCCTGCCGAAGCAGACGTTCACGCTCAGCCGGACACCGGTTGCGCCGGACTCGCTCACGCTCACGGTGGATGACGTCGCGTGGAAGAGGGTGGACGATTTCCTCTCCTCCGGTGTGGACACGCACTACGTCCTCAACAACAACACCGGCCAGATTCTCTTCGGCGATGGCAAGCGCGGCGAGATTCCGCCGGCCGGAGTGGAAATCGTGGCTGTCGCATACCGTTATGGCGGTGGAACTGCCGGCAACGTGGACGCCGCGAAGATCACCACCATCATGACGTCGGTGACAGGGGTCGATAAGGTGACCAACGAACGCCCGGCGGTTGGCGGCCGCGACGAACAGAACGTAGACGAGCTGAAAGAACAGGCGCCCGCGCTGTTGCGATGCCGCAATCGCGCCGTCACTGCCGACGATTTCGCCTCCCTGGCCGCCCAGGCCGGAGGCGTGGCCAAAGCTACGGCAATCCCGCTCGCACATCCCGACCACCCCGGTGTCGAAGTCGCCGGCGCGGTCACCGTGGTCATCGTCCCCGATACCAAAGATCAGCCGCCGCAGCCATCCTCCGATCTCATCCGATCGGTCTGCAAGTACGTCAACGATTTCCGGCTCATCACCACCGAGCTGTACGTCCGCGGCCCCGTCTATCAGGCCATCCGCATCGAAGCTACCGTGCAGGCCAATCCCTATGCCGCCTTCGATGCCGTGAGCCGCGACATCACCCTTAATCTGAACAATTACATGTCTCCGCTAGCCGACCCCGCGGCCACTCCGCCCGTTCCCGGATGGAAGTTCGGCCAGGAGCTGTACCCCAATAACCTGTACAGCGTCATCTTGAAAGCCGCCGACGTAGTGGCCGTGGAGAGCCTGCATCTCTTCGTGGACAACCAGCCGCACGAAGATCTGAACCAACCCGTCAGAGTGGGTCCGGAGGGGTTGATCTACGGCGTTGCCGGCCACGAGATCACGGTGAAGCCGGCGGAGGATCTGTAGGGGGATATGGCCAACCAACCCTCATTCTGGTTGTTGAACCGGCAGCTCGGCTGGCGCCTGTCGGATCAGGCGGGCAATGCGGCGGGGGAGGCTGCAGTGATCCGCCTTGGTGCGGCGCCCGATGGCCCGCTCGCGCTCAACTCGCCCGATGGCAGCCTGGGCGGGCTGGTCCTTCCGCACGGTATGGCCATCGACGACATTGGCATCGTCTATCTGCTGGGGACGTCACAGCCCTGGCTCAAACGCTTCGATCCCGTCACGCGTCAGTTCGTGCGTGTTTCCGGCCTGGGTGGCGATGGCGGCGATGCCCGCCGTTTCCAGCTTCCCGCTGAAATCGCCATCGCCGGCAGCCGGCTCTACATCGCGGATCGGACCAACCGTCGCGTCGCCGAGCTCGAATTGGGAGATTTGGCGCTTCGTCACGTCTGGCAACGCCCGTGGGATCCTTCCGATGTCGCCGCGCGCGGCACATGCGCGTACATCCTGGACTCCTCGCAGGGACGCGTCTACCGCCACTCGGCGGGCGAGGACCGCCTGCGGCTGGTGATTCCCCGCCGCGATCCGCTCAAGAACTGGACGCGTATCGCGCTCGGCCGCGATGGGCGCATTTACCTGCTGGACTCCACCAGCCGCCACCTCGATATCTTCGATGCGGCCGGCAATCCCGCCGGCAGCGCCTCCGATAACAGCGCCGTCTCCGGAGATTTCGACCCGCCCCCCATTCGCCTCGATAGCCGCCAACGATTCTGCCTGCCGGAAAGCCTCGCCCGTCTCTGTGACCGGCGCGCTCCCGCCCAGCCGCCTGAGATCGAGCAGCCGCTCTCCGGGTGCTCGGCCAAATCCGGCCTCGTTTTTTATCGCGACGGGGAGCCGGCCACCGTCGAGCCCGCCGAAGCCCCCGGCCCCGCACCTTACCAAACCTCCGAAGCCTGGTACAGCGAGCCGCTCGACAGCAGGATCTACCGGTGCCAGTGGCATCGAATCGAGCTGGAGTTCGACGCTCTTCCGCCTGGCACGCGCGCCATCGTATCCACCTTCGCCAACGCGCAGAACCCTCCCGCCGCCGATGTCACCGATCCGACCAACGACTATCTATGGGAAACCCGATACACCATCGCCGGCCCGCCGCTTAAGAAGCCCGGCGCCTCCACCGCTCGGAACGCCGAGTTGCTCGTTCAGAGTCACGAGGGCCAGTACCTTTGGCTGCGGCTCCAGCTTGCCGGCGATGGTTTCAGCTCCCCGGCGGTGTCCGCCGTGCGCATCCACTTCCCGCGCGAATCTTATCTCCGCTTTCTGCCCGCGGTCTACCAGGCCGATGACGAAAGCCGCTGGTTTTTGGAGCGCCTGCTGTCCATCGTGCAGACCCGCTGGGACCAGCTTGAATCGCTGATCGAGGACATCGCGGCGTACTTCGACCCGAAAGCCGTGCCTCCCAAAGCATTCCTGGCGTATCTCGCCCGCTGGCTTGCGCTCCCGCTCGAAGGCACGTGGACCGAGGAACAGAAGCGACGGCTGCTGGTGGCAGCGCCCGTCTTCTACCGCCGCCGCGGCACGATCGAAAGCCTTAAAGCCTACCTGCGGACGTATCTGCAAAATCTCTCGGGCGCCACCGATGCGCAGATGCAGCTGGTCGACTATCCTCAGCTTCTCGAAAGCTTCCGCGAGCGCCGCTATTTCATGCTCTCCTCGGGCAACTCCGCCGCCGTCGGCGGCGCTGCCCCGCTGTGGGGTCCGGGGGTGACCGAGCGCTGCCAGTTGGATGTCTTCTCTGCAGTCGGCGAAGTCCGCATGGTCTCTACCGGCGACCCCGAGCACGACGTCTTTCAGCGATTCGCTCATCGCTTCCGCGTTTTTCTTCCCGCCGCCTGGGTCCGAAGTGCCGAAGACGAACGTAAGATTCGCCGCGCGCTCGACACCGAGAAACCGGCTCACACCGAATACGACCTCTGCCTGGTGGAGCCGCGCTTCCGCGTCGGCGTGCAATCCACGGTTGGGATCGACACAGTAATCGGCGCCCGGCCCGTTGCCCGCCTCGGCGGTTTATCCACGGCCGATCAGTTCCAGAACCGCGAGCCTGCCGGCCGACTCGGCTACGACATGGTCCTCGGGGCGCGCCAGGAACAGCCTCGAACCTTTCCACTGGCGCCCGAGACGCGCCTGGGAATCGACACCACTCTGAAATGAAATGAAGGAGAAACAGATGTCCAAAAAGCCTTGCCACGATTCAGGCGATTCCGGATGCGGCGCCATCGCATTCGAGCGCAATCGTTATTTCACCGGGAAGTACATGGCGGCACGCGACTTTTTGGGCGAGCAGGAATACTTTCTGACGCGCCATCGTCTGCACAACCGCGTGCTGCATGGCTGGGGCGTGGTCTGCGGGCTGCGCGTGGTGCCGCATCCCGACCCCGATTGCAGCAAGCGCTGGGTGGTGGTCAAGGCCGGCATCGCGCTCGATTGCTGCGGGCGCGAGATCGTCCTGAAATGCGACGCCCCCGTTCAGCTTCCGGTGCCCACGCCCGAACCGTCTCCGCAGCCCGCGTCGCCGGGCCACACGCCGTATGAGCGCACCCCCTCGCCCCAGCAGCAGTCGCCGCCCTACTCCCCACCCGCGCCGCCTCTCGAATTCCTGGTGTGCGTCACGTATTCGGAAGAGTGGATCGAGCAGGTCCCCGCGCTGTACAACGAGGGTGCGTGCGACCCCTCCCGCACGGAGGCCAACCGCGTCCGCGAGGTGGCGAAGCTGGTAGTGCTCGATCCCGAAAAATTCCCCCTGTGCTGGCGCGACCGGGTCAAATCCAAGCCTGAGGAACACTGTTGCGACGATTGCGACGAAGTGCCCGGACCCGCCGGCATCTGCCTCGAACCCGAGTGCCCCTGCGGCGACGCCGTTCCACTGGCTCTGGTGAGCTATTACCCCGACGATCACGAACATCCCCTCCATATCGACATGGAGGGCCGCCGCACACTGCGCACGCCACCTGAATTCCTCACCCACATCGCGCGTACCAACTGGCCCCACGGCGGCACCATCACCCTTTCGGAGCTTCGCTTCGGCATGAAGGGCCGGCTCGAGGTCCACTTCAATCGGAAGCTGAAGCCCGCCGAGGGTTTCGCCACAGGCATCAACCAGTTCACCTTTGTCGTGGGCTACAGCGACATTCAGCGGGCCGTCGAGTTCCTGCCCATCAAGCCCAAACACCCTCCGCGGCTGGAAAGCGACTGCCTCGCTGTCTACACCATTGCCGAAGACATTCTCTCCGACGAATTCGAAGGCCTCACGCTTTCCAACCACATCGTGTACGTGACCTTGAATTGCGATTTCATTCTGGACTGCCATGACAACGCCGTCGACGGCAATTTCCTCGGCGGCCGCTTCCCCACCGGCAACGGCCTGCCGGGAAGCACGTTCCGGAGCTGGTTCCGGGTGAGGGATAGACGATGACTTCCACTACCATGACTCTGCCCAAACAGCAGGCGACCACCCCCAAAAAGCCATGCGGCTGCGGCTGTTCCGAGACCGTGGACACCTGCTGCCGTCTCGATTGCCTGACCCGGCCCCGCTTCTTTTGCGGCCAGCTTCTCACCGACCAGGACATGACGGCGCTCGTCAAATGGACCCAAAACAAGCTGCGCCTCGCCCGTTACCGTCACGGCTGGGGGGTGGTCTGCGGTCTCGACGTGCACTGCGATCCCGCCAATCCGGCATCCGTCATCGTTACCCCCGGCTACGCGGTGAGTTGCTGCGGCGACGATATCATCGTCTGCCAGGAAACCTCGATCGATCTTTCCGGGCAATGTACCACCACGGGCGGCGACTGCTCGGGCCTGGCGCAACCGACGCCGGCCAACACACCGCCCGCCGTCATCGATTTCGGCGGCCTTTCCGTGCCCGTCTCCGAGGTCCGCATTGCCGACCTCTACCTTCGCTACTCCGAAGAGCCGAGCGATGCGACCACTGCGCTCGGACGCGGCACCTGCCATCAAACCGTCTCCTGCGAATACACGCGCGACCGCGAAAGCTACACGCTCGTGGCGGACGCCGGCGTGCAGTTAGCGGACCCGCCTCAGGCCGCGGCCGACCGTTGGCTGAACGATTACTACGGATGTCTCGACGTGCTCGACCGCTTCGCCGCCCGCTTCTCCGGCCTATCGGGACCCGCGGTGCCCGCCACGGCCGGCAAGGACGTGCGCGACTGGCTGCTCAACTGGATCCAGAACCACCACCTGGGCGAATTCTGTTTCGTGCGCGATTGGATTTGCTCCCTGGCGCCGGAACAGTTTCTCAATGAGCCGCTCGTCACGCGCATTCTGTTCTGGCTCGTCCAGGACTGCCGGAACCAGTTCCTGCAGTGCAGTTGCGCCCCTTGCGAGTCCGCCCAGGGCGTCGCCCTCGCCCGTATCTGGCTCCGCTCCCGCGCGAACGGCCACCCCGATTGCCGCGTGCTCCGCATCGATGCCTATCCACCTTACAAGCGGCCGATGCACACCGACTGCTGGCCGGCTCCGCTGAAGGCCGTGAATCTGGGACAGGTGATCTGGCACCGGCTGAGTGAAGCCTGCTGGCGTCTCTCGGAACTCGGTGTGGATGCGGACCCTGCCCAGGTGGAGTTCCAGGTCCCCAACACGGTCGCCGATCTGCGCAACCGTCTCAAGTGCTCCCCCTTTGTCGAGTGCGACGACCAGCCCGTGCTTCAATACTTCCGGCTGGCCGAGAACGACCTGCGCATCGTCGGCTTCTGTGGAGGGAAGAGAGCCAGACCCGTGGACGTTCCCGGCAGCGAGAAATCGCCGCAAGACGATCTCACCCTGATCGATCACATCGGCGAGAAACGCGCCAAGGCCCTCAACGAGGCCGGCATCACCAGTTACGAACAGATTGCCGGCATGAGCACCGGCGAACTCAACTCGTTCTTCCCGCAGATGCTGGAAGGGCCCCTCCAGCAATGCATCGACAGCGCCAAAACGCGGCTCAGCGAGAAGCAGGCGGGAACGACTCCGCAGTTGCAGAAATAGGACGATCTGATGGCTCTGAACCGCGTCACGTATGGCGAAAGCCAGTCCATCAGCCTGGACTCCCTGACGGATGAGCAGGCGTACCAGATCGCCATGCGTCGCCGCCACTACCTCGCCCAGCACGATTGGGGCATCGTTTCGGGGTTGAATTTCCAGCCGTCGGGCGGGGGCTTCGTGCTGTGCCGCGGCGTGGCTGTCGATGGCTACGGCCGCGAACTGATTGTTCCCGAAGATATCGGGATCGGCGCCGACGCGCTCGGCCAGTTCCGTGGCAACGCCATCGCGGCCTGGCTTTTGTATTTGCGAAGTGGTACCGATGGGCTCCAGTACGGGGTGTATCCGTGCGGACCCGGCAGTCAGAATCGCACCTATGAACAAGCGGTGCTGCGTCTCGAGGAGGTGGCCACGCTGGCCGGGATCGATGGACGAAACCCGCCGCAGGTGTCCGTCAGCAACCTGGGCTTCGGCCCCCAGGGCGATCCGCCCGACGATCCCGCCGCCGTGTGGCCGGTCTACTTAGGCGGCCTGTCGCGCGTTTCCAACACCGCGGGATGGGCCTTCGTCACCGTGGGCCGCCCCTATTCCCTGCTGCGCGGCGAAATGGTTGCCGGTCCGTCTGGCAGCGCACAGGTGCAGGTCGGCGCGGAAGCCTCGGGCGACCGCAACCGTTTCGCCATAACCCTGCCTCCCGCCACCGCGCCCGCAATCGCGATCGACCTCGACAGCAACTCCGTCCTGCGCGGCGACACCGGGATAGCCGGCAAGCTCTCCATGGAACCCGCGCCGCCCGCCAGTGCTCCCGCGGGACACGATCTCTGTGCCGGCCTCGAGACCCTCCAGGAACGTTTTTGGGGAGTCGTGTTCTCGCCCGTTCCGCCGCCCCAGGCGGCGACTCCCTGGAATGTCTATCACGCCGAGGTGCCGGCGCCCCAGGGCGCGGCGGTGCAGACGCCGACTGATCAGCTTCGTTTCGAGTATTTCGACCCGGGCCAGAAGGGCGACCGCACCGCTTACAAGTGCAGTATCGGAGTCAACCGGAACGGCGCATTTGTGCCCTGCCTTTCTATCGACGCCGAATGCAATCTCACGATTTACGGTAACCTCGCCGTCAAGGGCTCGCTGGTCTGGGGGCCCGCCGATGCCAATCCCGCCGATCCGCGCTTCCAGGCGGAACTGCTCACCACCTGGATGCAGGGCCTGGTCGGCAACACAGCCGGAATCGCGCAATTCTACAGCGGCAGCATGGCGCTGGCCTTCGTGGACCTGGATGACGGCGTGGTCAATGCGGCCGTCGCCTGCACTCTTAACATCCAGAACACCGGGCCGTTCCGGCTCGAAGGCGTCCGCCTGACCGAGACTCTCAGCATCCCCGGCGCCACCGCGTCGCCGGCGATTCCCGCCGCCTTCGCGTTGGACCCATCGGAGATTAAACCGATCGCCCGCAACTACACTTCTCCGGCGGCCGGCTCCTTGCAGGTGGTCGTGCACGCCGAGGGCGTAGCAACGCCGAACGGATACCAGGTCATCGCGGACCTCCAGCAGACCATCCAAATTTTCCCGGCGTTCACTCTCGCGACGCGACTCGACCTCCTCCCCGATGACATGGTCAGCGGTGCCAGCGCCCACTACTCTGCCACCGTCACCGATACCGGCGCGGCGGACGGGCAGGTGCACTTCTCCCGAACCATCGAAGTGGGCGGCATATCCGCCACCGCCGACCTGCTGCCGGCCGGGTCGCCCATCCATGCCGCCGAGGCCATTCCGGTGGCCGACACCTTTTCGCCCGCTACGCCCGGCAACTACACCATCACCGTCACCGCGGCAGGTGACGGACCCGGGCATCACAATCACGCCACGCACCAGGCCCAGCACATCGTCCACGTACACTCGCCCGTCAACGTAACGGTCGCGGTCACCGGCCTTGTCGATGGCGATGACGGCGTCGCCCAGAACTTCACCGTCACGGTCACCAATCTGGGCAGCGAGCCCGCGCGCGTCAATAGCGTTGCCATTACGGCGAGCGGCTCCGCCCTCCCCGGCATTGGCGCGTTCACGCTCAATTCCGGGGCGCCGCACATTTCCACCCACACCTGCATTCCCCAGGCGCCGAGCGTGACCGTCACGGCCACCGCGGATGTCACCGGACCGGGGCACGATCCGGCGCATCCTTCCGGCAGCCAGACCGTCGCCATCACCATTCCTGGTCCCAGTTAGAAAGGAGCGTGCCCTTATGAACACCACTGGCATCGGCCGCGTTCAGTACTTCCAGAAGCAGTTCCTGCGTGCCCGGGACTTTACCGACGAGCAGGCCTACCACGTCGCCATGCGACGGCGCCATTACATCGCCCACCACACCTGGGGCATCGTGCGGGGCCTCGATATCGTAGTCGATCCCGATGGCAGCCTGTTCGTCCAGTCCGGCTTCGCCATCGATGGATACGGCCGCGAGCTCATCCTTTCCGCGCGCCGGCAGGTTGGCCCCAAGGAGTTCTCCGACAAGGGCAGCGTGCTCGATATCTTCCTTGTCTACGCCCGCCAGACCAGCGACCCCGCGCCTGGCGGTTACGCCGGCTGTAACGGCGCCAGCGGCGGCGCGTATCGCGCGGCCGAGGTGCCCATGGTGCGCTTTGAAAAGCCCGATCTCTCCTACCCCAATCGCCGTCAGCCCAAAGGCGTGCCGCAAGCCGACTATAACTTCGATGCCACCCGTTCGCCGGTGGACGCCCCGTCGTCTCCGTGGCCTGTCTTCCTCGGGCAGGTTACCCGCAGCGGTACTGACGCGCAGCCCACCTATGTCGTCAATCCCGCCGACCGTCCTTACGCCGGGCTCGTCGGGGAAGCCGTCATCGCTCCATCCGGCGCGGCCCGCCTGCAGATTGGCAAACCTCAGGACTCGACGAAGAAGAACCAGTTCACCGGCTTCGGTGTCTTCGTTCCCCCGAGCGCCGATCTCGCCGCGCTCGAAATCGATACGGGCGGCGGCATCTCGCTCCGCGGCGATTCCCAACTTTACGGCAACCTGACCATCAACAACGGCGCGCTCGAATTCGTGGTAGGGACGGCCGCGGCCCCTCCCCCGGTTCCCGTCCAGCCCAACCAGGCAGCCCAACCCTGGAAGATCTATCTGGATTCCAGCGCCCGCGAACTCCGCATCGAAATGGCTGCCGGAGCCGGGGACGGCTCGAACTCCGTGGCTATCGGCGCGTTCGACAACGACAAGAAACAGTTCATGCCCTGCTTCACCGTGGACGACCAGTGCAATGTCACCGTAGAGGGCGACCTCATCGTCAATGGCCAGATCCGCGGCAGCGCGCCCAACTCCTGTCCCGACCTTGTGTCTACGGGGCTTACCAAAGAGGCGCGGGATTTCGTACTCTCGGGCCTGCTGGGCGGCATCGGCAGTTCCAGCGTGCTGCTCGAACGGTTTTTCAGAAACCCGGCACCCGTGCCCACCGCGCAAACCATCGTCAACGCGCTGGCAGCGGACCCGACCCTCCTCAATCATGTCGCCGCCGACCTGCGAGCGAACTACGCGCAGGCGGCCGATACCTTCCGCAACCTGCTCTGACCGGAGTGCTGTGGCATGGATGGCAACATCGGACGTGCGCGTTTCAAGTATCGGATCCACGGCGAATCGTCGCCGGGCGCCGTGTCCGCGCGGCTCGATAGCCTGCTGCGCTCCGAGATGCCGGGCGCCATCGAGCCTCTTCTCGATCGTGCCATGGCCGGCGACCCCACCGTGTACGTGCTGCGTCGCGTCCGATCGTCGGCGCTTCTGCGCATCCATGCCGGCGTTCCCGACCGTCGAGCCGTCGAACACCTCGCCCGCCGATTGGCCGCGGCCATCGTCGGCGCCATTGCGAACGCCGGCACGGGTGAGTGCGTCACGTTCCCCAACCGCGCCGAGTACGTCGCCAGCTTCCTTGGCGACCTCCTCCGCGGCGCAGCTTGGGACAGCTGGGTGTACTGCGCCTTTCTCCGTTTCCGCGGCCTCCCTCTCGCCGACGCTGCGGCCACCGTTCTCTCCGGAGAGCGGGAGTCTCTGCCCCAGGTACTGGCGGCCCTTCATCGCCGCGGCGCCTTGAACGGGGTTCTGGCCGTGCTTCCCCGGACCGGCCTCGAGGCACTTTGGTCTCAACAGTTCGGCACGCTCAGCGCCGCCGATTCACTCCAGCCGTTGTTTACCGCCGCGTTCGAGATTGCGGAGCGTCTGGGCACCTGGACCGGCACACCACCCGATCGCCGCCATTGCTTTCAGCGTTGGAGCGCCACCTACAGCCCTGTCGCCGACTGGGGCAACCGCACCGCTCTCACCGCCATCGTGGCCTCGGTTCTCCGCTGGTTCTGCGAACGCGGCCTGGCTGTTGCCGCCACGTCGTCGCGCGTACCTTTTCGCGAAGCCCTGGCCGGGATGGACTGGCTCGATATCGAAACCCTGGCGTCGGCGCTCGGCATCGAACACGGCGTTTCCCATCCTGCAATCCCGGAGGCGCCCGGTGGGAGTCGCGGAGAACCCATACCCCAGCCCATGGTCCACCCCGTGCGGCGCCGCACCACACCACGACAGGCCGCACTGCTCGAACACCTGGTCGCGCTGCTCGGGGATTTCCGGCCCGCTCCGGATTCCCTCGCCGCTCCCGAAACGCGCATCCGCCTCTATGCTCTCCTGATTGCCGCGCATCCCGAGTGGGCCGGCGTGGAGATCGCTCCCCCCGTGATCGAGCGGGTTCTCGCGGCCGCCGCCGCGCTCGCCCAGGGCCAATCGCCCGCCGAAGCCTGCCGCCACATGCTGCGCGGCGATGTTCCTGCCGCCCTGCGTACTCTGCCTGCCGCCGCCCCGGCGCAAACTGCCGCTGCCTTGCAGTTCATTGCCGATGCCGGCCGCCCGGCCCTCGAGGCCGTCACCCGACTCGCGTCCGGCGAATCCGCCGATGCGCTCCAATGCGCCGACGAGATCCAGACCGCATGCGCCGGCCTGTTTCTGCTGCTTCGGGGCGTCCTGGGAATCCGGCTCTCGGCGGCGTGTTACGCGGCCGGCTTCGCGGTGCCGCCTCTGCTCGCCGCGCTCGCCATGCGTTTCGCCGGCGGCGCGGTATGGCGCAACGGCGCGCTCGATCCGGCAATCGCTCTTTTCTCCGGGTGGGAAGGCACGATTCCCGAACTCCGTCAGGCCTGGTCCGCGGTAATGCCCGCCGACCATGAACGCTTTCAATTTGCGCTGTTCCAGATCATGCAATCGCAGCGCATTCCGAACTATGACGAGGAGCCTCGGGCCGACGCGCTCGCGTCTCTCACAGCCGGTGCGCTCGAACTTCCCGAAACCGACCCCGCCGTGGCGCGTACCGCCTGCTGTGTGCTCCGCGCCTGGGCCCGCTGGCTGCGCGGCTTCGCCGATTCCACCGTTCCGTTTCTCCTGAAGAACTTCATCCGTCGTCCCGGTGTACTGGTTTGGCGCGACACTCACGTAACGGTGCGGCTCGCACCCTCTCCGTTCGACATCGTCCTCGAGATGGCCGGCTACTTCGACCCGATCCCTCTCACTCCGGGCCTGGTCCCCGTCGGGGTGAGCTTTCAGCGGAGCCGCGGCCGGCCCGAACCGGGAGCGACCCACTTATGAACCCTTACGGCATCGTGGAAAAATTACCGCAAGGCTACGCCACCAGCGAAGAACACCTTTGGGACGAGCTACGCCGCATCGACCTCCTGGTGCGCGCCTATACCGTGCGCTGGCGCTCGACGATCGGTAAGTACAAGCCGGAGCACCTGTGGGGTATGGTCCACGTGAGCGATGCCGAAATCGACGCTTATCTCCAATCCTCCTTCTCGCCGCCCGGTGCGCTAAACCCGCAGTCCGAGCCCGAACTCCTCCGCCATTGGTATGAGGCCGAGAGCCTCGCCCGCACCATCGCCAATCGCCTCAGCGCCAGCCCGGGCGACCTCCTGCTGCGTCTCCAGGAACTGCCGGTTCGGTTCGGCCTTTCGGGGGCGGAAAAGGACATTCTGCTGGTCTGCCTGCTGCCCGAGCTGGACGCGCGGTATCGCCGCCTCTTTGGGTATCTACAGGACGACGCCTCCCGCACGCGCCCCTCGATCGAGCTGGTCCTCCAGATCCTCAGCCCCGAATCGGGTTCCGATGCCAACCGGCACCTGTTCGAACCCGGCGCCCCGCTATTGGTCCACCGCCTTCTGGCGCCCCTCGACGGCCAGTTCGAAGAGCCGCTCCCGCTGCGCGCCGTCCGAGTGGACGATCGCATTGCCGCGTGGCTGCTCGGCAACGATCAGGTTGATGGCGCCCTGAAACACATCGCCTCCGTTTCTGCCCGCAACGTGGCTTGGGACGAAATGATCATCGACGCCGAGCGCAAGTCCCGGCTGCAGGCGCTCGCCGCGTGGTGGGCAGTCCATCGCCATTCAGGTCCAGCGGGCATTCTGTTTCACGGCCCCTATGGCAGCGGCCGACTCTTTGCCGCCCAGGCAGTCGTCAGCGACGTCTCCGCGTTGCTGATCGCCGAACTCCCGGTGGCGTTGCGCTCGTCGCTCGGTTGGGAGCGGCTCGTCGATCTCGTCTATCGCGAAGCGCGCCTCCAGAATTCGGCCGTTTACTGGACCGGATTCGAGCTCCTGGTTGTCCCGGAACAGTCGCAGCGCCTGGCCGCCCTGATGACTGCCGCCGAGAACTTCCCAGGCACCAGCTTTTTCGGGAGCACCGAGGCCTGGGTTCCGGCCGTGTATTTTCGCGAGGTGCCATTCCTCCATTTCGATCTCCCCATGCCGGCCTACTCCGTGCGCTACGCGCTCTGGGAACGGTCGCTTCCGGAAGGCCTGCCCAACCGCGCCGCCGTTGCCGAGTCTCTCGCGAACGGATTTCAGCTCACCGCGGGCCAAGTGCTCGACGCCCTGTCCACCGCGCGCGGCCTCGCTCTCGCGCGCAATCCCGAAACTCCCGTCTTCGGCGGCGCCGACCTCTTCGAAGCCTGCCGCCGCCAGTCCGGGCGGAACCTGGTCACGTTTGCCCGCCGCATCGAGCCTCGTACCTCGCTCGATTTCAACGACCTCGTGCTGCCCAGGCCCAGCCGCCTTCAGCTCGATGAACTGCGCTTCCGCATCCGCAACCGCAACCGCGTCTACGGTGGCATGGGCTTCGAACGCTGGCTCACACTCGGCAATGGACTGATCGCCATGTTCACCGGCGCCTCCGGTACCGGCAAAACCATGGCCGCGGAACTCCTCGCCCGCGAGCAGGGAGTCGATCTCTACAAGGTGGATCTCTCCGAAGTGGTCAGCAAGTACATTGGCGAGACCGAAAAGAACCTCAACCGTGTCTTTGCAGAGGCCGAGGACTCCAACGCCATCATCTTCTTCGATGAAGCCGACGCGCTTTTCGGCAAACGCGGCGACGTGAAAGAGGCCAAGGACCGCTGGGCCAATATCGAAGTCAACTTCCTTCTGCAACGGGTGGAGGAGTACACGGGGGTGGTCGTGCTCGCGTCCAACCTGCGCCAGAATATCGATGAAGCGTTTCTCCGCCGCATCCACATCATCGTGGATTTCCCAAGCCCCGATGCCGCACTCCGCGCGCGCATCTGGACCGGCACGTTCCCCGCCGGCGTGGAACATCCTTCCGACGAGGACATCCGCGCGCTCGCCGAGCGCTTCCGACTCCCTGGCGGCAGCATCCGCAATGTCGTTCTGGATGCGGCTTTCCGCGCCATTGCCGATGCGGGCGACGAGAAGCCCGTCATCACTTTGCGCCATCTGGTGCTCGGTATGGCCCGCGAGTATCAGAAGCTCGGTAAGCCGATTACCAAAGGCGAATTCGAAGCCGAATACTATTCCTGGATAGAGCGGGAGCTGCTGTGACCAAGGTCCAAGTTCCCAAAGAGACCGAGAACACACCGGACGCCGCTCTGGAGCAGGAGCGTGAACCCGAAGACCGGCGTGTCGCCCGCCTCCCGGCGCGCCCGGCGGCGCGCGCAGCGATGCCGCCGTCCAACGGCATGCCGAGGGAGGCGCGCGCGTCAGCCATGCTAGGCTCTTCCGATACCGGCGCTTCGAGTCGCGCGCGCATGAGCGCAGCCATGCAGCGTTCGGTTGGCAACACCCGCGTGGGGCATCTTGTGGGATCGCAGCCGTCTTCGGTGGGCAAGGGCCCGGTTCCTGTGGCGGAGGGCGGGGCAGAGGCCGGCACGGCTCCGGCGCGCGACGGCGGCCGAACGCAGCGCGCCGCTGCGGCGGATGGGACCAAGGAACGTGGCCGGCAGGCTGCGCCCCCGCGTGCCACGATGCGCAAGCCGGGTGTGGGGGCCGCGGCCGCACATCGAGCGGCCGGCAAGCAGCGCGCCGGGCGTGCCGTACGGCAATCACGGGCACCCGCCCCGCGTCGACGGGCCGCTCCGCGTTCCGCAGCGGAAGCTGGATTTCCAGCGTCGATGCCGGCCCTTCCCGGTCCGACGCCGCCCACGCTCGCCTGGGCCAGGTCCGAGGTTGTGATCCCTCCCGTACGCTCCGAAGGGGCTCGTACCGTGGGCGACGCCATCGTCCACTCCGCCCAGGAAGGCCGCCGGGGTTTGGTGGACTCGGTCCAGCGCGCCACGGACCTGGTGCATGGTGAAGTCGCCCAACAGCAAGGCACCCTGTACGCGGCCGGTGCCCGCCAGGCGCGGCAGATCCAGGCCGAGTTTGCAGCCGCCCACGCGCGCGTGAACCGCACCGTTACTTCCGCCCAGACCGAGCTCGAAACCAAAGCACAGACCGAGCAAGCCGCGCTGGCGGAATGGCACGGCACCGCCATTGCACAGGCAGCCGCGACGTTCAGTGGCGGCTCCCAACGCGCGATCGACATGGGCGACAGCTACGGCCAGAAAGTCATCCAGGCGGCCGACGAGTCGGCCACACAAGCGTCCGGCCAACTAGAGGCGCAAATCGCCGCAGCCCGGCGGGTGGGAGAGGAGCGCGCTGCCGCCGGAGGCTCAAAGCCCGAAATCGCCGAAGCCAAGGCCAAGGCCGCCCGCGACCTCGCCGCCGATACCGAGAGCAAAGTCCGCGATGCAGTGGACGACTTTCTTCCGGATCTCCGCGCCAACGGACCCGATGTCGCCCGCTCCTACTACGAGGAGGCGGCCAACGCCTCCCTGCAAATCGAACTCGCCCTGCCGGAAGTCGTGGTCCAGATCGGCACGGTTCATGAACAAACCGCAACCGCGCTGACCCAAGGCGTCACCCAGGCCACCCATGCACTCTCTGCCACCGATGCCGAACTCGGCGCCTCCCTGGCCGGCTCCGAGCACCAAGCGGTTACGGAACTGCACGCGCAGGTGAGCCGCCATACCCGCGAATTGACCACTCTTGGCCGGCACGCTGCCGCATCGCTCGATACCGCCGGGCGCAAGGCGGCGAAGGTGGGCGACGATCAACTGAGCTCTCTGAGCAAGCAACTCGAAGACCGCGATCTGGACGCCAAACAGGCGCCGTCGGTAGCCGGTACCATCACCGCATCGGTCGCCGGCTCCTATCGTCCGTTGTATGACCAGGTGGATCGGACATCGCTCGGGATCCGCGACCAGATCGCCGAATCCGGGGGCAGCACGGTGGGTATGATCGAGAACGCCGCCCCGACCGTGGCCAATCATCTCGGCGGCATGACCGCAGCCACGAGCGACACCATCGGCACCCAGACCGCTACAGTCGGCACGCAATTCGAAAACGCGGTCACTCAGACCAAGGCCGGCGGCGATGGCATGTTGCAAGACATCGGGGCCGGCATCGACACCCAGCTCGTCAGTCTGGACCAGGCCTATGGCAAAGGATTGGGGGACTATCGCGAAGGGCTCGACAAACAGACCGCCAAGGCTCTCGACGACGTCCGCGACCCCGTCAATACGCTTCCGGACCGCATCGGCACCGCCCAGGCGCGAGTCGAGGCGGAAGCCGACAAGAGCTGGCTGCGGCGGCAGTGGGACAACTTCGTCGATATGATTTCCGACCCCGGGTTCTGGGTGACCCTTCTCGTTGGCATCGTCCTCGTGGCGCTGGCCATTTTCTTTTTGCCTGAAGAGTTGGGACTGCTCGCCATCGTTGCGATTGGCGCCGCCATCGGCGCCATCTCGGTGGGGCTCGGCACCATTGTCAGCAACCTGTACCATGGGCGGCCATGGCACGAGAATCTGATCCGCAATGTCCTGCTCGGCGCGGGGGCCGGCGCCGTTTTCGCGCTTGCCGCGGTGGGCTTGTTGGCCCTCGGTTTCGGCGTGGGAAGCCTGGGTTTCATCGCCGGAATGTCGTTAACAGCTGGCGTCGTGACCATCATCAGCAACCTCATCAGCGGCAGACCATGGGACGAGGGCCTTCTCGCCAACATGGCCCTGGCAGGACTGTTCGCCTGGCTCGCCAAGTTCTTGCCCAAGTTTGCGCCTCCGGAGGAGGAGCCCACCCCGAAACCCAAACCCGGTGGTCCCAAACAGGAGCCGGTGGAGGAAGACCCATCCAAGAAGCCGCCGGATGAAAACAAGGAGGAGCCGGTTCCGGTCCGTCCACGCATCCTGGTGGAGCGCAAGGGAAATACGGTTACCGTAACCGACACCGAGACCGGCGAAATGCTTGGTATGGGCGACATTGGCGCCGATGGCTACGTGGAGCTGGCCATCTACACCAAAGGCTTGAAGAGCACCGTTCGCGGTGGTGAGGTATTCAAGGCCATCCTCGACAAGTTCCAGGCCGACGGTATCGGCTTCAAGGGTGTGCGCGGACTCTGGTACGAAGGCGACAATCTCGCGACTTTCAACGACCTGATCAAGAAAGGATTCACTCCCGAGGAAGCGGCGGCGCAGACGTTTACCGGCAAGATGGCGGCACGCAGTGGCTACTCTAAAGTGAGGTTCGACTATGAAAACTCGGTCAAGCAGCCGGACGGCACCTATAAGCCGGCGTTTGCCTGGTTTGAGTAGTAGGCGATGAGCGTTGCTATGGATGAGCTGAGTTTGAGTCTGGGTGCTGAGATCGAGATGCCCCTCGTCTGGTGTCCACCGGGCGATTTTCTGATGGGCTCGGATGACGCGGCGGGCGGCCCGCTAAGCTGGCCCAGGCACAAGGTGCGGCTGACGCGGGGATTCTGGATCGCTCGCACGCCGGTTACCCAGCGCCAATGGATGGTGGCAGCGGGCGCCGCAATGCCTTTGTTCGACTCCTCCGCCGCCGGGGCGCAAATGCCGGCGGAAGGGATGGACTGGGATACCGCGCGCTTGTGGTGCCGCACACTGACCACCAGGCTGCGAAAACTGGGAGCGCTCGACACCAGCCAGACACTCGACTTGCCCACCGAGGCACAGTGGGAATTTGCTTGCCGGGCCGGCACTTCGTCAATCTGGTACTTCGGCGACCATGCCGCGGAACTCGCCGATCATGGCTGGTACGCCGCTAACAGCGGTGGCGGCAAGCATCCAGTCGGACTGAAAAGGCCGAACCCCTGGGGCATTTACGATCTGTACGGGAATGTGGCGGAGTGGTGCCTGGACGACCTCTACAAATACCGTGCGGACGACGAGTCCAATCCGTGCCGCTTCGATGAGACCGGACTGGTGAAGGTGACCCGCGGTGGCGATTTCTCCTGTCCTGCCGGGGAATGCCAGTCCGCCAGCAGAGGCTCCTCGAATCGCGACAATCCATTTCGCGAATCCACCGGATTACGCATCGTCTGTCACGAAGGAGAGTCGATATGGACAAAATGAAAACGGCGTTGCCGCCGGCGCAGAAACCCGATCCGGAATCGGACAAAGTGTCCGACCTGCCGCGCGAACCGGAGCCTGGCGGAATGCCCGAAATGCAGCGGGCATCAGCTCCGGAGGGCGGCAATGCCAACCGTGCGCGGCGGTCTACGGAAATGCAGAAGACGCTCGGTAACGCCCGCACCGGCCATTTCCTCGAGGGGACTATGCAGCGAACACAGGAAGATGAGCAACCGGCGGCTGATCAGGGCAACCGCGAGGCCAACCAGGAAAAGCGAACCGTGCCGGACGTAAGGACTTAACGGCTGGATCGCAGTGGCGATGCCGGCGCCGAGAACTCTGCCGTGACCAAAACCGAGGCTCCCGACCAATCCCCGCAAGCCCCCAGCGCAACCGAGCAGCGCGCGCCGAAGCCGCCCGAGCGCGCGGCCAGTTCAGCCGCCAAGTCGCTTGCACGTGCCGCTCTGCCGTCCGCCGATGGCCAGCCCCAGGGCGCAATCGGCCGCGCGCGGATGAGCATCGTCATGCAGCGATCGCTCGGCAACGGGCGCATCGCGCGTATCCACGATGGTGCTACCGATCGTGCCGACGCCGATCGTCTGAACGCCAAAGCGATCACCAACGGCTCCAACATCTGGATCGGGTCGCCAGGATCGCCCGATGAACGCAAGCGGATGGCGCACGAGCTCACCCCCGTGGTCCAGCAGACCGGCACCGTGCAGCAACCCCCAGCCGATACGACCGGTGCAGCCGGCACGCCAAAGCCCGGCCGGGCCGCTGCGGCCACCACTGCCGCGCACCGGTCCACAGGCAAACAGCACGCGGCCCGTGCCTCCAGGGCCGCCACCACCGCCCTGCGGCGCCGGGCCGGTCCGAAAACGGCAGCCTCGGGAGGCGGATGGCCGGCGGCCGAGCCCCCGATGCCCGAATTGATGGCTGCCAGCCCCGACTGGAGCAGGTCTGAAGTCATCGTCCCTTCCCTACGCTCCGAGGGGGCCCGTGCGGTGGGTGATGCCATCGCTCAATCCGCCCAGGAGGGCCGTCGCGGGTTGGTGGAGTCCGTTCAACGCGGCACCCACCTGGTGCGTGGCGAAGTCGCCCAACAGCGTGGAGTCGTGTACGCCGCCGGCGCCCGCCAGGCGCGCCGCATCCAGGGCGAGTTCGCCGCGGCGCACGCCCAGTTGGGCCGGACCATTTCCAGCGCCCAGGCCGAGCTGGAGGCGGAAGCGCAGGCGCAGCAAGCCGCGCTCGGCGAGTGGCACGGCGCTGCGGTGAGCCAGGCCGGCGACATCTTCAACGCCGGTGCCCAACGGGCGATGGCCATGGGCGATACGTACGGGGAAAGAGCGCTCCAGGCAGCGGACGATTCGGCCAATCAGGCCGCCGGGCAACTCGAAGCGCAAATCGCCGAAGCTCGCCGCATTGGAGAGCAGCGCGCTGCCGCCGGCAGCTCCAAACCCGAAGTCGCCGAAGCGAAGGCCAAAGCCGCCCGCGATCTCGCCGCCGATACGGAAGGCAAGGTCCGCGATGCCGTGGACGATTTCCTTCCCAAGCTTCGTGCCAATGGCTCCGACGTTGCCCAATCTTATCGTGGCGAGGGTGCCAACGCCTCCGTCCAGGTCGAGCTCGCCTTGGCTCCAGTGCTGGTCCAGATCGGTGCGGTTCACGAAGAGACCGCCGGCGCTCTGGGCAGAGGCGTCAACCAGGCGGCCCACGCGCTCTCCAATGCGGAGGCTCAGATCGGCGCTTCCCTTGCCAGTTCCGAACACAAGGCCGTGACTCAACTGCATGCCCAGGTGAGCCGCCACGCGCGCGAATTGAACCAGGTCGGCCAGCACGCTGCGGCCTCACTCGACGCTGCGGGCCGCAAGGCGGCAAAGGCCGGCGATGGCCAACTGAGCTCTTTGACCGAGAAACTCGCCGATAACGAACTGGATGAGAAGGCGACCGGGTCCGTCACAGGTACCGTCGCCAACTCGATTGTCAGTGCCTATCGGCCGGTCTACAACCAGGTAGACCAAGCCTCGCTCGGGATTCGAAACCAGATCTCCGGCACCGGCGCCAATACCGTGGCCGCCATCGATACCACAGGCCCAACCGTTGGCACTCGCCTCGGTGGCATGGTCAACCGGACGCAGGAAACCATCGGCACCCAGACTACCTCCGTTACGACCCAACTCGAAGACATGGTTGTCCAGACGAAGACCGGCGCCGATGGCATGTTCAAGGACATTGGGACGGGTATCGATACCCAGCTCGGCACCATGGACGAAGCCTTCGGCAAGGGGCTGACCGACTATCGGCAAGGTCTCGACAAAAAGTCCACCGAAGCCCTCGATGACGTTCGCGACCCCGTCAAAACCCTTCCCGACCGGATCGCCACCGCACAGGCACGCGTGGAAGCGGAAGCCGACAAGAGTTGGCTGCGGCGCCAGTGGGACAACTTTGTCGACATGATCTCCGATCCCGGCTTCTGGGTGACAATCTTCGTTGGCATCGCGCTCGTGGCGCTTGCTATCTTCCTTTTGCCCGAAGAGCTGGGACTGCTGGCGATCGCCGGCATCGGTGCCGCCATTGGTGCCATTTCGGTCGGCCTGGGCACCATCGTCAGCAACCTGTACCATGGACGGCCGTGGCATGAGAACCTCCTTCGCAACACTCTCATTGGAGCGGGCGCCGGCGCTATCTTCGCCTTGGCGAGCGTCGCTCTCGTAGGCCTCGGTTTCGGGGTGGGAAGTCTCGGATTTGTCGCGGGCATGTCGCTGACAGCAGGGGCCGTCACCATCGTCACCAACCTGATCAACGGACGACCGTGGGACGAAGGGCTCCTTGCCAACATGGCCTTGGCCGGACTATTTGCCTGGGCCGCGAAGTTCTTCCCCCGCATCGGGCCCAAACAGGAAGAGCCGCCTGAACCCGGCCTTGGCGAAACGGGCCAGGTCAAGACCATTCCGCAGCGCCTGGCCGAGTTCTACCAGCGCCTGCGGAGTCTGCCTAATGCAAGGACGCCAGAGGAGGCATTGCGCCAGATCCGCGAAACACTCAACGAGGTGGAGGACGAATTCAGCGGCGTTCCCAGGAAGGACCCGCCACCTCCGCCCAATATGCCCGACGGCCGAATGTACCCGCCGCTGGATGACTTCACCACCCGCAATCCCGATGGTAGCCTCAGCGCCAGAACACGCGGCCACAACATTGAAATGGGCAAAGACGGGAGCATCCGCATCACCAACCGGAAGACCGGAGGCGTTGATTTCGAAAAGCCAGGCGGAGGTCAGGAATGAGCATGCTGGACACCATCGAACGATTCTCCGAAGACCTGAAAGCCGAGTTTCCTCAAATTCAGGTCGAGCTCGCCGCCTTTCCCTCCGGTGCCGCCATGCTCGACGTCCGACGACAAGGCAGGCTGTTCGTTATGGCCTTTACCGCGAAAGGCGGCTTCGGCGTGGACGAGGTAGAGGACGGGGACGCCTTCGACTCGGGCTATCGTTTCGTGTCCCAGGATTTTGATTGTGCCGCGGCCGAACTACGCCGCCTGTTGCGCGCCGGATGAATTTACTTCCACTCCCGCCCGCGCCATGTTGTATATTGCTCAATCAACGCCTATGAAACTCCTCTCGCTCTCCCTAGTCCTGACCGTCGCCCTTACGGCGGAGATCCGTCACAATCCGGGCAGCACCACGCCCTTACCCACTCAGAAATACATCCACGTCGTCAGTGAAGCCGATTCGCCCGTCCAGCAAAGTTACATCAAAAGCAAGGACGGCCTGTACATCGCCGCAGCCATTCGCAAGCCCAAGGGCGATGGCCGATTTCCCGCCATCATCATCTTTCACGGCGCGCCCGGCGGCCGCGGCATGGAGCAGCTCGTGGGCTGGTCGCGCGGCGATCCCGGCGGGCCCGTATGGGAGCGCTTTCTCCAGGAAGGCTATGTGGTCGCCGTAGCCGACTATCGCGGCGGCAACATGAACCTCACTTCGTCCCCCTCGGCAGTTGGAATGATCACGTCCGTCGATGACGGCCTCGCGGTCATCGACTACGTCAAGGCCCTGCCCTATGTCGACCCCAACCGTCTGAACCTCTATGGTGTCTCGCTCGGCGGGAACCTGGTCATGAACCTTGTGTCCCGCGTACCCGTGAATGCGGCGATCGTCGGCGCGCCCGCCGCCATTTGGTTTCTCGGCATGTCCTTCCCGCAAGGCGCGTCCGGCGCGGACCGCTTCAAGAATATGAAGCCCGATCCGGAAATCACGCGTAAGAACATCGAGCCTATCCGCACGCCGATCCTGATCCTGGTGGGAACCGCCGACAGCCTGCTTCCCGTGGCCACTATGCTGCACGACGCCCTCGCCGCGGCGGGCAAGTCCGTCCGCATGGAAGTCTACGAACACGGCTACCACGATTTCTGTCTCGGGCCGCAGGGCCAGAAGCGCCCCGATCTGCCGCAGGGCGAGGCGCTGTTCGATTCCGCTCTCGACGCGCTTGAAAAGTCCGTGCTCTTCGTCAAGGGCAAGCTCCCGCAGTAGCGTTCACGTGTGGAACAGCCGCGTCAAACTCCGCGATTCTCCCTTTCGATCTCGTTCAGGTCGTCCATCTCGCGCTGGAGTTCGCGCTGTTGCCTCCAGCGTATGGTGAAGTATCCGACGATCCAGAAGCCGACCAGAACCAAGAACGGCAGCCCGTTCGGGAGGATTCCCCAGTCTCTCGTTCCAACCATGGCCGACGCCAGAATCAGCGCGCCGATGGCCAGCAGCACGGGCCCAAACGACCACAGCAGGACTCAAGGTAGTCGGTTGGGGGCGGAGTTTCTAACATAACAGCCGCGAAGAAAGATCTGGTCGGATTCCGCTGGTTTGACAGGTCTCCCGTCCCACGAAACTCCAGGACACATTCGATCAGGAGGGACACGGATTGACGATGCACATCTTCAGGTACAATGTCTCCTTCTGGAGACGCCATGAAATCCGCAAGTCTGGTGGGTGTCCTCTCCCTCCTCGTCTTCTCGGGCAGCGGACTGGCTCAGCCGGCCTATGATACCGCTCTGAAGAATCTTCGTTTTCGCAGCATCGGGCCCGCCTCCATGGGAGGGCGTATCGATGATTTCGCCGTGGTGGAATCGGACCCGCGAGTCATCTATATGGGCGCGGCCGCCGGAGGTCTGTTCAAGACCGTCAACGGCGGCAACACCTGGCAGTCGCTGTTCGACGACCAGGCCAACCCCTCCATCGGGGATATCGCGCTGGCTCCCTCCAACCCCGCCATTCTGTATGTCGGCACCGGCGAGCCTAACAACCGGCAAAGTTCGTCCTGGGGCGACGGCGTCTATAAGTCCATGGACGCCGGCGCCACCTGGACCCACATGGGTCTCGGGGAAACCCGGCATATCGGCCGCATCGTTGTTGATCCCACCGATCCGAATATCGTCTTCGTGGCCGCATTGGGCGGTCTCTGGGGGCCCAACAAAGAGCGCGGCGTCTACAAGAGCACCGATGGCGGCGCCACCTGGACGCAGCCGCTCTTCGTCAACGAGGACACCGGCGTTTCGGATATTGCCATCGATCCGCAAAGCCCGAACATCCTCTACGCGGCGGCCTACCAGCGGCGGCGCACCGTGTTCGGATACAGCGGCGGTGGGCCGGGCAGCGGGTTGTACCGCTCGATTGACGGGGGCGCACACTGGACCAAAGTCGCCGGCGGCCTGCCCACATCCGGAGATATCGGCCGCTGTGCCATCGATATCTACCGCAAGAATTCGAACGTCGTCTACGCTTTGATCGAGCACCAGACGCAGGGCGGTGTCTACCGGTCCGAGGATAAGGGCGTTTCATGGTCGCGGATGAGCGAGACCAACCCGCGCCCGTCTTATTTCAGCCAGATTCGCATCGATCCCAACAACGATCAGAAGATCTGGTTGGGCGGCGCCAACATCTATATGTCCGAGGATGGCGGGCGCAGTTTCGTGCAAACCCGCTTTCGCGGCGTCCACAGCGATGTCCACGCCATCTGGATCGACCCGGCCAACTCCGACCACCTCCTCTCCGGCAACGATGGCGGCATTTGGGCGACCGAGGACGCAGGACGCAACTGGCGCCACATCAACAACGTCGCCCTCGGCCAGTTTTATGAGATCGCGTACGATTTCCAGGAGCCCTACCATGTGTGCGGAGGGCTCCAGGACAACTACTCGTGGTGCGGCCCCAGCTCCACTACCCAGATGCTCGGCATCGGCAACGAGGACTGGTTCACCGTGCAGGGCGGCGACGGGTTCTACTCCCGGATCGACCCGACCGACCCGAATATCATCTATGCGGAATCGCAGGACGGCAACCTGTCGCGCCGCGATCTCCGCAGCGGCGAATCCAAATCCATACGGCCGCTCGAGGACAGCGACCAGGCGCCCCGCTACCGGTTCCAGTGGAATTCGCCACTCATGATTTCGCCCCACGATCCCAAGACTATCTACTACGGCGGCAATCACCTGTTCAAGTCCACCGATCGTGGGGACAACTGGGTGCGGCTGGGAGAGGACCTGACTACGGGTGCGGATCGCGACAAGCTGCCCATCATGGGCAAGTTGGTGGACCGCAATACGCTCTCGCGCCACGACGGCGTAGTGGCGTGGCCGTGCATCACCGCGATTGCCGAATCGCCGGTGACCGCCGGGGTACTGTGGGCCGGCACCGATGACGGCAACGTGCAGATCTCCCGCAACGGCGGCAAGAGTTGGACCAACGTGGTTTCACATATCGCAGGGGTGCCCAAGGGCGGCTACGTCAGCCGCATCGAGCCGTCCCATAAAGAGGCAGGCACCGCGTACATCACCTTCGACAACCATCGCAGCGGCGATTACGCAATCTATATCTTCGCCACGAAGAACTACGGCGATTCCTTCAGCCGGATCGTGAACGGCATTCCGGTCGATGCCGGCACGGTTCACGTGATTCGGGAGGATCCGGTGAACCCGGACCTGCTGTTCGCCGGCACCGAGTTCGGCCTGTTCGTGACTTTCAATCGGGGCGCCAACTGGATGCGCATGAAGAACGGTTTACCGACGGTTCCGGTGTTCGATATCCAGATCCATCCGCGCGACCATGACCTCATCGCGGCCACCCACGGGCGCTCGGTGTGGATCATGGACGATATCAGCGCGCTCGAAGTGCTGAATGACAAAGCGCTGACCACCGACCTGAAGCTGTTTCCGAGCCGTCCCGGAGTGGAGTGGAAAATGTCAAACTCACGAGGGTTCATCGGGGCCAACGTGTTTTTGACACCCAACGCGCCCAACGGGCTGGTGCTCGACTACTTCACCAAGGCCGCGGGTCCTGTGCGCGTCACGGTGACCGACAAGATGGGCAAGCGCATTCGCCAGCTCAACGCCCGCGCGGAGGCCGGAGTCATCAACCGCACCGTCTGGGATCTGCGCTACGATGCGCCCGTGCCACCCGCAGCCGCGGCGACCGGCGGGCGCGGTGGACGAGGCGGCGGAGCCCCAGGTGGGCGCGGCGGTGCTGGAGTTGAGGCGGCTGCCGAGACCGGCCGGACGCCGCAGTCAGGAGGCGGAGGCGAACTGCAAAACGAATTCGGTGGCGCCGCGGGCGGTCGAGGCGGTGGTGGCGCGGGCGGCCGTGGCGGGGGCCGCGGCGGATTCTTCGGCGCGGCTGGCGGCCGCGGGCCCCTGGTGGACCCCGGCGAGTACACGGTCACGGTTTCGGCCTCAGGCAAGAACGATTCCGGCGCCTTCCTCGTGGAGGACGATCCGAGGGTGCAGGTTTCAGCGGAAGACCGCGCCCGGCGCCGAAAGACCATCGACACGCTGGTGACCCTGACGAAGGAGGCGGATGCGGCCCGCCGCCGCGCAGTCGCCATGAATACCGCACTGACCAGCCTCACCGCCAATTGGAAGCAGGCTGGCGCCCCTACCGTGCCCGAGGGCGTAAGGAAAGCGGCCGACGATATGCTCGCCAAGGTCAAATCCGTCGCGGCCATGTTCGAGAATCCGGCGGGTGCGGGGGGCCGCGGCGGGGGCGCCGGACCGCCTCCGGCTTACACGCCGCCACCCGTGACCCAGAAGATCGCCCGCCTGATGAACTCGATCGACGGCTATTCGGCCGCCCCTACCATGCGCCAAGTGGCCGATGTGGAGGCCGCCTCGGCTCAACTCCAGAAGGGGGTAGCCGAAGTGAACAGCCTATGGGACGAGGTGCCGAAACTCAACAAGATGATGTCCGACGCCGGTATGCCCTATTTCACCGTGACCCTGCCAAGTGCTCCCGCCCTAGGCCGCGGCCGGGCGAACTGATGACACAGGCGCGGGGCCTGACCGTCTGGCTCACCGGTCTGAGCGGAGCAGGCAAGACCAGTATTTCGTGCGCGGCGGCGCGAGAGATGGCGGCCTGCGGCCGGCGTGTCGAGGTGCTCGATGCGGATATGGTTCGCCGCCACATCTGCCGCGGGCTGGGTTTCTCGCGGGAAGACCGGGACGAGAATATCCGCCGCATTGGATTCGTGGCCGACCTGCTCACGCGCAACGGCGTGATCGTCTTCGTGGCGGCCATCTCCCCCTACCGCGCCACCCGCGAGGAGGTGCGTGGCAGGATCGGAGATTTCCTCGAGGTCTTCGTGAATGCTCCGCTCGAAATATGCGAGGCACGCGATCCCAAGGGCCTCTACAAGCGGGCGCGCCAAGGGGAGATCCGCGGCTTCACCGGCATCGACGACCCGTACGAGGCGCCTGAGAACCCGGACGTGGAGTGCCGTACCGATCGGGAGAGCCTCGCCGGGAGCGTCGCCAAGGTTCTGGAAGCGATCGAGCGGCGGATGGCCGCAGCGTCGTGAGAGCAGTCAGACCCGGTTGGGTCTGCCTTCCAGCGCGGCGCCGTTTATGAAAGCTCGAACAGAACCTGCCCCGTGACTACGGCTTCACCCGGTTTCACGCGTATGGACTGGATCACGCCGTCCACCGCCGGCCCAATTCGATTCTCCATCTTCATGGCCTCGATCACCAGCACCGGTTCGTTGCGCCTCACCCGCTGACCTACCGAAGCGATCAGCGCGGTCACCCGCCCGGCAATGGGCGAACGGCAGTAGGTATCTTCTAGTAATTTCTGCGGCTGCCGCTCGCGAGTTACCGATGGGGGGATGACGATCGGAAGCGGAGCCGGCTCGGGCCCATCGGCTTGTGGCTCATCGAGGAACTCGACATCCACATCGTAGGATTTGCCTTCGACCTGAATGCGCAGCTTCATCGCTTCCCCCGCCTCACCACCGGCATCGGACGCATCTGCAATCCGAAGAGGCCGTGCAACGCGTGTATGTCGGCCCGGCCCTGCTTCACCCATGCGGTGGGCTCCTCGCCGCGCGTCTCGCTGATTCGCCGGATGCGGGCGCGGCTGCCCAGAACCGCGGCAACTGTGGCGGCGATGATCACTGTATGTCGTTCCCGCTGCGAGATTTCTCGAACCGGTGCCAGTGCGGTAGTAGTCATTGGCTTCCTTCCGCTCAGAGCGGTATCAGCCCGTGCTTCTTCTGCGGGCGCCAGTCGCGTTTCGCGGCGAGTGCCTCCAGAGTTTCGACCACGTAGCCGCGGGTACGCGCCGGCTCAATGATGTCGTCCACCAGGCGATGGCCTGCCGCTGCGTAGGGCGTGTAGAACGTCCGCCGGTATTGGTCGATGAGTTCGGCGCGTTTGGCTTCGCGATTCGAAGCTTCGGCCAGCTCGCGGTGGAACACGATCTCCACAGCGGCCTCCGCGCCCATTACGGCGATTTCCGCGGAAGGCCATGCCAGCGTGCAATCCGCGCCGAGGTCCTTCGAGCACATGGCGATATACCCGCCGCCATAGGCCTTGCGCAGAACGATCGTGATCTTGGGCACGGTAGCCGCCGAGTACGCGAACAGCAGCTTCGCACCGTGGCGGATGATGCCACCGTATTCCTGGTCCACGCCCGGCAGAAAGCCCGGAATGTCCACCAGCGTGACCAGCGGAATGTTGAAGGCGTTGCAGAAGCGCACGAACGACGCGGCCTTATCGGACCCATCGATGTCGAGCGCACCGGCCAACACCGAGGGCTGATTGGCTACGATCCCGGCCGTGCGACCGCCCAAGCGTCCGAATCCCACCACGAGGTTGCGGGCGAACTCGCTGTGCACCTCCAGAAAATCGGCACGGTCCACGAGGCGTATGATCACACCGCGCACATCGTACGCCTCTTTGGCTTCCGCGGGCACAATTTCGTTCATCCCGGGATCGTAGAGGTTGTCCAGATCCGGCTCGTCGCGCGGCGGATCCTCCAGGTTGTTGGAGGGCAGGAACGAGAGCAGCCGTTTACAGATGCGCACGGCGTCCACATCGTTATCAGCAAGGAAATGCACCACGCCCGACTTGTTCATCTGGGCCCGCGCGCCGCCCAGTTCCTCCGCGCTGACCAGTTCGCCGGTCACCTGCTTGATAACCGTCGGACCGGTAATAAAGATCAGGCCTTCGCGCGTCTGGATGATGAAATCGGTGAGGGCCGGGCTGTAAGCGGCGCCGCCCGCGCACGGTCCGCAGATCAGCGAGATTTGCGGCACGACGCCGGAGAGCATCACGTTCTGGTGAAAGATGCGGGCATAGCCGGCGAGGCTGCCGACGCCTTCCTGCACGCGCGCGCCGCCCGAGTCGTTGATGAAGATGAACGGCGAGCCGGTCTTCAACGAGTTCTTCATCGTGTCGGCGATCTTACCGGCGTGGATCTCGCCCGCCGACCCGCCGCTCACCGTGAAATCCTGGCTGGCCAGGTGCACCAGGCGTCCTTCGATCAGCCCGCGCCCGGTGACCGCACCGTCGGCCGGCAGTTCTTTGCCTTCCATGCCGAAGAGGCGGGCATTGTGCTCCGCGAACAGGCCCGCCTCGCGAAAGGTGTCGCGGTCCAACAGGAGGCTGATCCGCTCCCGGGCTGTGAGTTTTCCGGTAGCGTGCTGTTTTTCGATCCGTTGCTGGCCGCCGCCGAGTTGGAGGTGCTCTTTTTTGCGCGCGAGTTCGGTGATCTTGTCCGTAATCATGGAGGCCGGTCCCGCCCGGGGGGATACACGGCGGTTTCCCGAACGATTATTGCAGATCGATTAAAGAATAGTATATCTGATTCCCTTCTAGCTGTGCTGCTGAGTACCCGCCGGGGGGCGCCGGGGCGCGAGTATCCGCTCCATCCGCGCCGGCATCGGCGCCCGATTTCGAGCCGGCGCCTAAGGCAGAGGCGTGTGCCGGTGCAGCAGGTGCAGGATATTGCCTTCGGGATCGGTGAAAAAAACGGTGGAATTGCCGCCCTTGGTGGAGGGTTCGGTAAGGAAATGAACGCCCTTCTCCTGCAAGCGTGTGAAGGCGGCCTGGAAGTCGTCCACGGTGAGGGCCAGGTGGCGCAGGCCGGCATCGTTCATCTGGGCCGGAGCGGCGGCGGCCACGCCCGCTTCAATGATCTCGATCATGGTTCCATCGGCCGCCTTGATGAACGTGGTGCGGCTGTTTTTGGACTGGTAGTTGATCACGAAGCCCAGGTTCTCGACGTACCATTGGGCGAGGCGCTGCGGGTCAGACGACGCGATAGCGGTGTGTTCGATCCCTTTGACCATAATCCGCGATTGTACCGCGTGGAGGATGTCCGTTTTCGCAAACCGAACTGTCCGCCGGCGGACAGACTACGGTTTCTCCGGCTGTGGGAACTTGACGGGCGAGGGGCGGCGGCCTTCGCGATCGGCCTTGCGCAGCAGCGCCTCCTTGACACGGGCATCCACCGCGGTGGCCTCGTCGGTCTTCTTGAGCGCGCGCAACACGCTGGCGTACACCCGCAGCAGCGGATCCATGGCGTCATCCGGCGTTCTGGCGAGATCGCCGATCTGAATGGCCCGGCGATACAGGTCTTCCGCCTCGTCGAGCCTGGCTTCCATGAGCAGCAGGCGCCCGGTTTGATTGAGGCTGGCCACGTGCATGCGGGTACGCATGGCGAGGGCTTCGACGGCGGCCTGTTGACCTTCCTCATAGCGCTGCTGGTAAGCGTAAAACTCGGCCATTTTGTCGAGCGTGAGGGCGCGCATGGGGTGATCGAGTCCAGCCGATTTCTCCCACAGATCCAGGAGGCGCTTGTAGCAGGATTCAGCTTCCGCGAAGCGGTGCATGCCGAAGTAGACGTAGGCCAGGGAATCGACCAGTGCGATGACTTCCGGCCCGTCCGGACCATTAAGCGCTTCGCGGATCTTCAGGGCGCGCACCAGCAGCGGTTCCGCCTCCATGTATTCCGAAGCGTTGCGGTGGAGGTTGGCGAGCGCTTCGAGCGCCGGGAGGACCTGCGGATCGCCGGGAAGGGCGGCGTTCCAAAGATCGATCGCGCGGGTGAGGGCCGCGCTCGCATCTTTCGCTCGTTCGAGCTTGACCTGAATGCTGCCGGCCGTGGTGAGATCGCGGGCCAGATCCTCGGGCCGCATGGCTTCGCCGCCCGCCTCCCGGATGGCGATGGCCTTTTGAATGGTGGCGAGCGCTTCTTCGAGTTGTCCCCGAACCCGTTGCAGGCTGGCGAGTTCGGCCAACAAAGCCGCCGTTTGCGGGCTGTCGGCGCCGTGCACCGTCGTGCAGAGTTCGAGGGCCAGTGACAACCAACGCGCTGAGGCGGCGTAGTCGCCCGAAGCCCGCTGAATGGAAGCCAGCAGGCGCGCCGCTTCCAGGCGCCCGGACTCATCGCCCGCGGCGGATAACGCACCGGCGGCCTTTTCGGCGGCATCGGGATAGTTCAAATGGCTATAGGCATCGCGCGCGGCGGCGAGAGTCTGACGCCAGTCAACGGGGACGGCATCCTGTGCGCGGGCGGCAGCGGCGAGCGCAACGATCAGCAAGCACGGTTTCATGTTCAACCTCCCGGAATTTCAGACTGAGCAATCCGGTTACCAGGATGGTGGCGGCCTTGGAGGAATCTACCGTTTTGCGAATTTCGCGTCCATCAGCACCCAGGTGTTGGGGTCGAGTTCCACCCCCTCGGGCTCGTGGTCGCTGGCGATTTCGAACCGCTGCTGCTTGCCGGTCATTTCGAATCGGTTGGTGGACGGTCGCGCCGCCCCCCCGCCGGAGAGGAGGGCTTCGAGCGGCAAACGGTAAGCGCCGCCAGGCTGGGTCTGGGTAAGCTCGATGGCGACTTTCTTCGACTCTGGGTTGTATGTCCACCCGCCCACAACCACCGGCGAACCGGGGCGATACAGCCACTGGTCGAAGAACCAGCCGAGATCGGAGCCCGAGACCTCCTCCATCACTTTGCGGAAATCCGCGGTGGAGGCGTTACCATCGCGATAGCGCCGGTAATACTCGCGCATACCGGACCAGAACTTCGGCGTGCCCACCTGGCCGCGCAGCATGTGCAGCGTCCAGCCGCCCTTCTGATACACGATGCCGTTGGGGATGCCTTTCCAGGGCTTATCCTGCACCACGGTCACTCCCGGCAGGCGCTTTTCCGTATTGAAGATCGTGCCGCGGCTCCGCTTCAGTCCGGCGACGAACGCATCGCGTCCCAAGTAGTGCTCGGTGGTGAGCAAGGTGAAGTAGGTGGCGAAGCCCTCGCTGAGCCATACGTCGTCCCAGTCCTTTTCGGTGACCGAATCCCCCCACCACTGGTGGGCGACCTCGTGCGCCACCAGGTTGAATGCCGGCTGGCCGGTCACCGCGGCCTCCCCGTAAAAGACGGCGGTAGCGTGCTCCATGCCGCCGCCGTTGCCCGCGGATTCGACGCCGGCAAGCCGCCGGTAGGGATACGGTCCGATGTGGGTGCTGTAGAATTCGATCGCCTGGCGCATGGGCTCTTCGAAGGTGGCGATTCCGGCGCCCCGGTCCTGGTGGTACATCCAGGTCTCGAGCGGCACGCCCGCGGCCCTGTCGAAATGTCGAGACGCGAACTGCGCGACGCCCAGGCAGTTGAGCCAGGTGGCGATGGGCATGGATTGCTTCCAGTGGGTCATGCGCCGGCCATCGCCTTCGTCGATTTCTTCGGCCAGCACACCGTTGGCGACCACCTGGTAGCGGGCTGGCGCGGTGACGATGAATTCGCTGGTGGCCTTGTCGTAGGGGTGGTCGACGGTGGGCAGCCACTGGTGTGCCAGATCGGGCCAGTTGGCGCTGAAAAAACACCGTTCCCCGTATTTGTTTTTGAGGATCTTGAGGCCGCTCGCCGGCACGCCGTGATATTTGACGGTGAACTCGCGGAGGTCTCCGGCCTTGGGCGGCGGCGTGGGGGTGATCACCAGCCGGTCCGGTTCGCGCCGGCACGTCCCGGGTGCGGCCTCGGTCACCGTCATGCCCGATGCCAGGTCGAGCGAGAATTCCCGCACCCCATCTTGGACGAACCGCACAACGACGGTGGTCTCACCCTGGATTTCGTCGCTATCGTCGTTGAGTACCACCCGGAAAATGTAGTGCTGCACGTCCACGCCGGGTTGGCGCGGGTACGTGTCGGCAAAACACAGGCCGAGACTCAACAGAGCGAGCGCGGATTTCATCGGCCTACTATACTGCAATTTGCGCCGTTGCCGCCCAGCATCCAACTAAATGCGATTTAGATGAAGGGCCGCGCCTGGGCGGGCATAGCCCGTCGCGCAGCCGCGATCTTCGCGCCGAGTTGCCGCGGCGTAAACGGCTTCTGAACGAAGCCTGCTATTCTGCTTCCAAAACGCTGCTTAGCTTCCCGCTCGTCAAACCCGCTCATTGCCACAACCGCCGCATCCGGCCTGATCTCAAGCAACCGTTTTAGCGCTTCTTCGCCGCCCATGACCGGCATTGTCATATCCAGTAAAACCATGTCTATACCCCGGGGATTGCTGGAGTACAGATCGACTGCCTCTTTGCCGTTGACCGCGGTGAGCACTGAATATCCGAGCCGGCGCAAGGCGGCTTTCGCCATCCTGCGAACCACGTCTTCATCATCCACAACCAAGATCGTGCCGGTTCCGGGAGTATCCTGCGCGAGAGCCGGTTCCGCCGGGATCCCAAGAACGGATACCGGAAAAAGGACACGGAACTTGCTTCCTGCTCCGGGGGCGCTCACCACGGTGATCAATCCTTTATGCCCGCGGACGATGCCCAGGACGGACGACAACCCCAGTCCGCGCCCCGTGAATTTAGTGGTGAAGAACGGATCGAAAATGCGAGCGAGCGTGGCTTCATTCATTCCGCAGCCTTCGTCCTCCACGGTTATGCCAACGTACTCGCCGGCGGGCGGGGTGGTTCGCGCCGCATTGGCCCGCAGTTCCTCCTCTCCCACGGTCTCCACGCTGGTTCTGAGTTCAACGCTGCCGCTCGCGGCGCCGACCGCCTCCGCGGCATTGATCACCAAATTCATGATGAGCTGCTGCAACTGGCTGACATCGACATCGACAAGTGGCAGGTTGTTCGCGAGCGAGAGCCGGAGTTCCACATTCTTTGGTATCGACGCCTGAATGAGGCTGGTGATTTGTATCACCTGTTTGGAGAGATCGACCGGCTCGATGACGAAGTGGCCGCGTCCGGAGTATGCCAGCATTTGCGACGTAAGCCGCGACATGCGATCGGCCGCTTGAATCAGGCTCTCCACCATTTCAGCCTGTGCCGAACCGGATGGAAATTCTTCGGCCAGCAGACTGGCGTTCCCAATTACGCCAGTGAGGAGGTTGTTGAAATCATGTGCAATCCCGCCTGCAAGCAATCCCAGACTCTCCAACTTCTGCATTTCGCGGAGAGACTCCTCGCCTCGTTTCTGATCGGTGATATCGCGGGCGATGACGGACAAGGCAATCGCGCTCCCGGTTTCGTCGCGGAGGGGCGATATCGTCAAGAGAGCGGCGAAGAGGCTGCCGTCACGGCGCATCCGTGTTGTCTCCAGATTTCTGGTGATTTTGCCGCTACTGACGGCGGGGTGGATGTTCTCTCGTAGTTCCGCCCGTTGTTCGGGTGGCAAAATCGCATCGACATTGCGTCCGACCATCTCGCGCTCGCTGTAGCCGTAGAGTTCCTCGGCCGCGCGGTTCCAGGTGAGAATCTTCCCGTCAAAATCGTAGATGTAGATCGCGTCGCCCGACGACTCGACAATGGCCGAGAGTTGTGCGCGAACCTCTTCCGCGCGTTTGCGCTCGGTGAGATCGGCTGCTTGACGAGCCAATACGTCCATAAGGCGAAGATCGCGTTCGGTGGGCCGGCGATGCGTGCGGTAATAGGTTGAAAACATTCCAAGCAATTGGCCCGATCGGCTGATAAGCGGAGTTGACTGAACTGCCTGTACTTCGGCCTCCATCATAGCGGCCAGGGCCGGCGTGCCGATGAAAACGGGACTACTGGCGATGTCGTCGACAATGACCCGTGCCCCGGGCCGCAAAGCCCTGCCCCAGGCGGCAACACCGTCATGGGCCTTATCGAGGAATTCCAGAAAAGGAGCCTTGAGACCGCGCTGCGCGGCAATCTTCAACTCGCCGTCACGGTCGAGGAGTTGTATGTTGCCCATGTCGGCGCGGGTGATGGCGATGCCGGCATCGAGGATTTCGCTCACCAGATCCGAAAAATTCCCGGCTTGAATAAGTCGCGTGCTCAAGTCCTGCATCCGGGTCATCGCCGCCAGATCAGCGGTGAGCTGGGTATTGAGGTCCCGAATGGCTTCCTCGGCGCGCTTGCGTTCCGTTACGTTCCGCGCGATCTTCGAGGCGCCGACGATCCGGCCCTGCCGGTCCCTGACCGGTGAAATTGTGAGTGAAATGTCCAGCAGCGTTCCATCCTTATGCCGCCGGACCGTCTCGAAGTGATCGACGCGCTCGCCACGCTGAAGGCGAGCGAGAATCTGCGGCTCCTCGTCCTGCCGGTCCTCCGGTATCAGGATCGTGATCGACTGGCCGACGGCTTCCTCGGCCGTGTAGCCGAAAATTCGTTCCGCGCCCCTGTTCCAACTGGTAATTCGCCCGTTCAGGTCCTTGCTGACAATGGCGTCATCGGACGAATCGACGATGGCCGTCAGCAGGAGACCAGCATCTTGTTCCTGTCTGGAGGCGGTCACGTCACGGGTGAAGCAACGCGCATGGATGAACTTTCCATCCTCGAAGAGCACACTCGAATTGATGAGCACATGGCGGATCGATCCGTCGCGGTGGCGCAGCCGTGCCGGATAGTCATGCAGCGTCTCGCCACGGGTCAGACACGCGAGTATGTCTTTGACGACCTGCTCGTCGGCGTGAAACTCGGCAATCTTCCGGCCGACATAGTCGTCCCGCGCGTAGCCGAGAAGATCGAGTTCCGCCTGATTCGCCCACAGGATCGTGCCGTCGGATCCGACCCAGTGAAGACTGATCGTCGAGGTCTCGATGAAATCGCGTAAAGCCGCCTCGCTGCGGCGCAATGCCTGGAACTCCCGCCAAAGCGTGTCGACATGCTCCCCCTCTTTTGACGCCGCCACATCGCCCTCCTGGCCTGGGTTGGTGTTTGCGCCTGCCAAGTCGTTGCCCCTCGATGCGCGGATCAGGCCATACTCGCCTCTATTATCGCTGAGCTGTTAGGGGAACCTCCTGCATGGATCAGCCATAGCCTCGTGCAACCTCATGCAGTGTGTGAGTCATTACCGTTAGGGCGCAATCGGCGGGTTCCGATCACTTTTCTGCGCAGGGCGCTCAGGCAGCAATGTGGCGCGGCTCACCTCGCCGTGTCCGGCAGAAGCGAGCGCCGCCTGCACGGCGGACGTTGTCATCGGCCGCTCGCTCGTCAGCGGCCGGCACCGCGGACGCTAGTACTTCTTGATGAACAGCGACAGGGCCATGGCGAAGCCGATGCCGATGACGATCCGGCGTACCGCGGTGCGGCCCAATTTGCGCGCGGTGCCCGCGCCGGCATAACCGCCCACAATGGCCGCCACCGCCATCAGAACCACGTAGGGCCAATAGACCATGCGCGCCCACACGAAATAGAGCGCGGCCACGCCGTTGATGGACATTCCGAACAGCGTCTTCAGGCCGTTCATCTGGTGGATGTCGGTGAGGCCGATGATGGCCAGCGCGGCCAGCATCAGGATACCGATGCCCGCCCCGAAGTAGCCGCCGTAAAGCGCCACTCCCAATTGAAACAGCAGCGCGCCGGCCAGCCACCGGGAAGACTTGTGGGTCTGGGAATCGGCGGTTTTGAGCTTGCGCTGTACCGGTTCCTGGGCCATGAACAGGAGCGTTGCGAACAGGATGAGGAACGGCACCAGCCGGTCGAACAGGGCGGGCGGAGTCCAGCGCAACAGCAGCGCGCCGGCAATGCCGCCGATGACGCTGGGCACCACCAGGACGTACATGCGCGGCTCGGCGGTGCGCAGTTCCCGCCGGTAGCCCCAGATGCTGCCCACTGTGCCGGGCCAGATGGCGACCGTGCTGGTGGCGTTCGCTCCCACCGAGTCGAGGCCGAGCCAGATCAGCGTTGGGAACGACACCAGCGTTCCGCCGCCGGCCACCGAGTTGATCGCGCCGGCCAGAAAAGCCGCCGCGAACGCCGCCGCGGCCTGCAACAAGTGGAGCGAAGTGTGCAACTTCGAGGATAGCGCGGCGCCTCGATCCCGATTTGCGTTCGGCGGGCCGTGGTGATGTAATCGAGCCCATATGCCGGTTCGCCGCCCGATCCTGGTCTTGCCTTTTGCCGCGTTCGCTCTTTGGGCGCAGCCGCCCGCCGCCGATGCGGGCCACCGCACCGTGGTACTGCTGTGGCCCGGCGTCGCTCCAGGGTCGGAAGGCAAGACCGGCGAAGAGAAAGTGCGGCAGCAGGGCGGCGATCAGATCGTCTCCGGGGTCCATCGCCCATCGCTGACGGTGTACCTTCCGGCGAGCGGCGCGGCCAGCGGCGCCGCGGTAATCGTAGCCCCCGGCGGCAGCTACCGTGAACTCTGGATCACCCACGAGGGCTACCGCGTTGCCGACCGGCTCAGCCAACACGGGGTCGCGGCGTTCGTGCTCAAGTACCGGCTGCCGCGCGAGCCGGGATCGACCTATACCATCGAGGGCACGGCGCTCGCCGACATGCATCGCGCCATCCGGACGGTACGCGCCCGCGCCGCGGAGTGGGGCATCGACCCGCAGCGAGTCGGCGTGATGGGGTTCTCCGCGGGGGCACACCTGGCGGGGTTGGCCGCCGCACGCTATGCCGACGCTGCGAACCCCCGAGACGGTATCGACCGGCAGAGCGCGAAGCCCGCTTTTCAGGCGCTGTTGTATCCGCCGAACCTGGATGTCGAGTACACGAAGGATACCCCGCAGGCATTCCTGGCGTGCGGCGGCGACGATCGCGTGGCGGAAGGCCTCCCCCACCTCTATCAGGCGCTGAAGGCCGCCGGCGTGCCGACGGAGCTTCACATCTATGCCGGAATCGGTCACGGATTCGGCATTCGTCCGGGCAACTCTCCGCGGGTGGCCGGGTGGATCGATCGATTCCTGGATTGGATGACGGACCGCGGACTTCTCACCAGGAAATGACTATGGACCCAACGAACTACCCGACGCGAAGGGCATTGATCCAACTGGCCGGGATTGCCGGTGCCGGTGCTATCGTGGGCACTCCGAAGGCGGCGCCGGCGACCCTCTCCCTCTTCGACGGCAAGACGCTCGAGGGCTGGATTCAACTCGAAAAGGTGCCCGCCGGCCCCGCGGCAACGCACCCTGCCGCCGGTTGGGTGGTGAAGGAAGGCGCCATGGCGAGCACCGGGGCGGGCCGCGGTGTCATCTACACGGCGAAGGACTACGACCGCTTCCGGCTGATGTTCACCATGCGGCACGTCTCGGGCAACCCCGACCATCAGGCGTGCATTCTCATTTTTTGCAGCCGGCCGCAATCCGGAGAGAAGCCGCTCGATGCGCTGGGCGGGATTCAGTTTCAGGTCCCCAACGGCGGACATTGGGATTACCGGCCGGGAATGAACAACAACGGCGGCGCAGAGTTTACCTCTGTAACGAAGCCGGGCTTCGATGCTCACGCGTGGAGCCGGATCGAGATCCTGGCGGACGCCGGCCGGGGCACGGCTCGCATGGCAGTCGCGCAGCCGCCGGGGAACAAGGCCGTCGAGGTCCTGGATTTCCAGGACCACGCGGCGGGCAAAGTGGGCCCCATCGCCTGGCAGATGCATAACGCAGGGCTGTTCGACGAGTATAAAGATGTAACCATCGAGCCCGACCCAAAGGACGATGAACTGATCACGCTTTAAGAGAGGACCCCGCGCGAGGCGCCCGGTGGGGCCTCGCACGGGCCTGCCTCAGATCTTCACCTCCTTCCACCTTCCGCGGCGGAACAGCACCACGGAAACCAGTGCCAGCACCGATTCGGCGGAGCAGATCGACACGTACACACCACGCGGGCCCAGGGGCGTGTGCTGCGAAAGGATCCAGGCGAGCGGGATCTGGAGCATCCAGTAGCAGAGCAGGTTGATGCGCGTCGGCGTCCCGGTGTCGCCGGCGCCATTGAATGCCTGCTCCATGATCATGCCCCAGGCATAGAACGGGTAGCCGAGGCTGACTATTTTGAGGCACTCCACGCCGATTTCAACCACCCGCGAATCGTTGCTGAAGAGCCCCACCAAGGGCCGGGCGGCCTCGAAAAAGATCAGCCCGACCACAGCCAGGAGTCCCATGTTGTACATGCCGCCGAGCCACACCGCGCGTTCGGAGCGGTCCGGTCGCTGGGCGCCCAGATTCTGGCCGACCAGGGTCGCAGCCGCGCTGCATATGCCCCAGGAGGGCATCAGCGCGAACATAATGATACGGAGCGCCAGCGTGTATCCAGCCACCGTGGCGGAGCCGAAGCTGGCGTTGATGCGGGCCAAACTCACCCAGCTTGCGATAGCAACGAAATACTGAAACATGCAGGTCCACGAGAGGCGCAGCAGGCGGCGCAGCACCGGCAAATTTAGACGGATATGGCGCCTGGCGAAGCCCACCCGGCTCTTGCCGCCGAACAGCACCCAGACCTGGTAGAGCACACCGAGGCTTCGGCCGGTGGTGGTGGCCACCGCCGCGCCTACCAGGCCGAGCTTCGGAAACGGCCCCAAGCCGTATATGAAGCAGGGGTCGAGCGCCAGGTTGATCAGATTCGCCAGCCAGAGCGTGCGCATGGCGCTGGTAGCATCCCCCGATCCGCGAAAGATGCCGTTGATGAGGAAGATCAGGATGATGCTCAAGTCGCCGCCCAGCAGGACGCGTGTGTAGGGGGAGCCCTCGGCGACGACCTCGGGCGTGGCGTGCATCAGCCCCAGCAACTGCGGCGCATAGATCACGCCGACGATGCCGGAAACTGCGGCAATCACGATGCCGCAGGCAATGGCCTGCACGGCGGCTATCGACGCGCCCTCCGGGTCTTTTTCGCCGATGCGGCGCGCGACCATGGCGGTGGCCGCCATGGCCATCCCGAAGGCCACACTGAACACCAGCACAAGGAGCGATTCGGTAAGCCCCACCGCCGCGATGGCGTTCGCGCCAAGGCCGGCCACCCAGAATGCGTCCACGATGCCGAAGGTGGACTCCATTCCCATTTCGAGAATGGTCGGGATGGCCAGCAGTGCGATGCCCCGGCTCAGACTTCCCTCTGTGAAATCCTGATGCGTTCCCGCCAGGGCCTCGCGCAGAAGGTTCCACTTGGACGACCCCGTAGTGGTAACCGTTTGCGTTGCCATAAACTACACCTGCTCTTTCTGGTTTGTTTCAGGGTTGATACACGGCCTTCCAGAAGAAATCCGGAAAGCTTATCCTCTGCGCGGATGTACGGAAGCGAAAGAACTCAGGCGGCCACTGTGGGCCGGAAGGGCTCGTTCGTTAGCGTACGCAGAGATCAATGATGACAGACGGAAACATGAGTAACCCGCTAATCCACGTAGGATAGCACAACAGGAACGTGGGGTAAAGAAAAAAAGCGGAAAAAATTCGCGGGCCGCCACAAAATTTTAGATCTTTTACTCCGTAACACCTCTTATAATGCTGTCATCGGTTTGTGAGAAGGACTTCAGGATCTGCTGAATCAGGGACATTGGGCGCTTCTCTGCCGTGGCGCGCTCGCGCGCGAAAGGGAGCGGCATCCCGTGCCTGGTGCGGCAGCAAAGGAGAAGAGGTTAGTCGTATGCGCAACATTCGTTTGATCTTAGTCGTTGCTGCCCTGGCACTGTTGGTGGCCGGGCCGGCATTTTCCCAGGCGGTGAACGCCACCCTGGTCGGGACCATCACGGACCAGACCGGCGGGGTGATGGCCAACACCAAGGTCACCATCACGGAGACCAATACGGGGGCGAGCCGCAACGCCAACACCAATGACAGCGGGAACTACGCGTTCCCCAACCTGCCTCCCGGAACCTACAGCGTGACGGCCGAGCAGACCGGCTTCAAGAAGGCCACTCGCGCCAATGTCGATGTCCTGGTGGATACCACCACGCGCGTGGACCTGGTGCTGACGCCCGGGCAGGTCACCGAGACGGTTGAAGTGGTCGCAGAAGCTGCCATTCTGCAAACCGACCGTGCCGATGTGGGCCGTAAGATCGAGGCGGCGCAACTCGCCAACCTGCCGTTGGGATATAACCGCAACTTCCAGTCGATGCTGAACACCGTGCCGGGCACCTCGCGAGCGTTTCAGCCGCATTCGGAGTTTTTCAACTCCCAGGGCGCGCTCACCACGCAGGTGAACGGCGTCAGCCGGCTCGGCAACAACGTTCAGTTCGAGGGCGTGGACAACAACCACCGGACCGGACTGCTCACCGTGCTGGTGCCGCCCATCGAAGCGCTGCAAACGGTTGATGTGACGACAAGCAACTACGAAGCCGAGCTCGGACGCGCCGGCGGTGCGGTGACCAATATCATTCTGAAATCGGGTACCAACAACCTGCACGGCGGGTTGTACGAGTTCCATAACGACAACCAGCTGAACGCCCGCGAAACGTTCCAGCCGACCAACCCGGTGACCACCTACAATTCGTATGGCGGAAACATCGGCGGGCCCATCATCAAGAACCGAACATTCTTCTTCGGCGACTTTTTGCAGACCAAAGACCGCCGCGGAGACGGTTACATTGCCAGCGTGCCGATTGCCGCGTTCCGGACGGGCGATTTCAGCAGCGTGTCGCAGTTGGTGTACGATCCCAACACGGGCGACCGGGTCACCGGCGCCGGCCGGCAGCCACTTCCCGGCAACCGCATCCCCGATTCCGCCATCAGTCCCATCGCCAGGAAGATCCTGGGCATGGTGCCTCTGCCCAACCTCGGTACGGGCATCAACAACAACTATTCCGGCCAGACCACCCGCAAGAAGGACACCGATTCTTTCGATGTCAAGGTGGACCATCAGCAGACGGACAAGGACCGCTTCTCGGTGCGCTACAGCTTCCAGCGCCCGGTGGTGACCGACCCCGGCCGGTTCGGTATCTACGGCGGCGGCGGCAAGGGCTTCGCAGCAACCGGCATCAACCGCACCCAGAGCACGGCCATCAACTATACGAGGCTCCTCTCGGCCAGCTTCTTCACAGAAGCCCGCATCGGCTTGGGCCGGTACAGCAACAAGGCGCAGAACCTGGACTACGGCACAAACGCATCGGAGGCGATCGGAATCAAGGGGGCGAACCTCGACGACTGGTCGAGCGGCCTCAGCTCCATCAGCGTGAGCGGCTACTCGGATCCCCTGGTCGGTTATTCCGCCAGCCTGCCGTGGAACCGCGCCGAAACCAATATCGACTTCGTGAGCAATTGGACCAAGCTGGCGCATAACCACACCATCAAGTGGGGAGTGGATGTTCGCCGGCTTCGCGATGAACTCCTCCAGACTCAGGACGCGGGCGGACCACGGGGCGAGTTCCAGTTCCGCAACCAACAGACATCGGTCCAGGGTGCGGCGGTGCTGGATCAGGTAAATGCGCTGGCCAGTCTGATGCTGGATACACCGTCGCAAGTGCGGCGCGATCTGGCGATCGCCTTTCCGGCATACCGGGCCGTGATGCTGTTTTCGTACCTCCAGGACAAGTGGCAAGTGAGCCCGAAGCTCACCCTGGATCTCGGATTACGCCACGACTTCTACCCGCCGGCGACGCCGCGGCTGCCGGGCGGATTCTCCAATTATGATCCGGCCACCAACAGCCTGATCGTGGCCGGGTACGGCAATAACCCGATGAATCTCGGCCGCAAGACGTACTACACCGGCTTTGCGCCGCGCGTCGGCGTCGCTTACCGCTTCAACGCCAAGACCGTGCTGCGCGGCGGTTACGGCTTGAGCTGGATCCCCTTCCCCGATAACAAGTACGCCTGGGACAACTTCCCCGTGAAGCAGAGCAACGCGTATCCCAACACGAGCACCTACGGCCAGTCGATCATTGCGCCCGGGGTGCTGGGGTCGATGGGCGGCGGATTCCCGACACCGGCGCCGGCAGTGATTCCTTCCAACGGAATCATCCTCGCCGACACCCCACAACTGCTGTCGCAGAACATCGCCAGCCTGATTCCGCTCGATTATCACGAGGGCTACATCGAAGCGTGGAACTTTGCGCTTCAGCGGGAACTCCCGAAGAACTTCGTCGTCGAGGCGGCTTACGTGGCGAACCACACGGTCCGCGCGCCGGTGGCTTACAACCTGAACGCGTCTTTCCTGTTCAATTCCGGGTCGAATGGCAAGCCGTATTTCGCCAAATTCAAAAAGAACTCGGACATCAACTACCGCTATGCGGGGTACAGCAACAATTACAACAGCCTCCAGGTGAAGATCGATCGGCGGTTCAGCGGCGGGTTCCTGATGACCACTTCCTACACCTTCGCCAAAGCGATGGGCTACTCGTCCGAAGATGGTGGCCTGTGGAATTACATTCAGCCGAAGCGCTCGTATTCGCGTCTGGATTTCGACCGCACCCACACTTTGACCCAGAGCTACGTATATGAGCTGCCGTTCGGCAGAAACAAGAAGTGGTTGCAGACCGGTGCGGGCCGCTGGGTATTGGGCGACTGGCAGTTGAGCGGTGTGCTCAGTCTGATGACGGGCCGGCCGATCACGTTCGGCACTACCGTCAGCAACAACACTCCCGGCAGTTCGCAGACTCCGGACCAGGTAGGAGACATCCGGGTGTTGCATGGAGTGGCTGGGCCATCCGGCGGCAATCTGTGGTTCGACACCACGTCGTTCAAGCAGCCTTTGGACGCCGACGGAAAGACACCGCACTTCGGGAACATGGGCCGCAATAACTTCAACGGTCCCGGACTCGGCGACCTGGACCTGTCGATCTTCCGGAAATTCAGCTTCTCGGAACGGTTCAAGGGCGAGTTCCGCGTGGAGGGTCTGAACGTTACCAACACGCCGGCTTTCGCGAACCCCAATTCCACGGTGGGCGACGTCAACTTCGGGAAAGTGACTGGGACGCTGGCCGGCCTGATCTCCAACCAGGGTGTCGGCGGCACGGGGCCCCGGCAGCTTCAGTTGGGCTTGAAGATCAGCTTCTAGCGTGTGGTCCGGAGCGGAATTGAGAGTGCCGCCGGGACTGGATCGAGTAGCAGTCCCGGCGGCCCAACATGGGTATCTGCGCCGCATGGCGGAGCAAACCTGATAACGGTACCGGGTCCGCTAGTCCCGTACCGTATTGACTAGCGTTTTCTGAGAACAATTAGAGGCGGCGCGTTACGATTGGACCGTGGCATCAGCCAAAGGCCCATCGTGCGAACCGGACAACTGCTCCGCCGAAGTAGAGCGCGAGGTCGTCGCACTGTACCAGGAGTACGCGGGGGAATTGCTGCGCTACGCCTCTTCGGTGGCACGCGACGACGAGGCCGGGCGCGATGCCGTACAGGAAGTCTTCTTGCGGTACTTCATCGAACGCCGCTACGGTCGCGCCATCGACCATCCGCGCGCCTGGCTCTACCAATCGACGCGCAACTACCTGTTCAGGCGTTCGAAGACCGCCGCGGCACAGCGCGAAAGCTCCTCGGAGTCTCTCGACGCAATCCCCGATGAACAACCGGGGCCCGACCGGCTATTTGGGCAAAGCGAGCTCGCGCGGGAGGTGGCGGCTTCGCTGACGCCGCGCGAACTGGACTGCCTCCGCTTACGGGTGGAAGGGTTCGGTTACGCGGAGATTGCCAGTCTCATGAAGCTGCGCCAAGGCACCGTGGGGACCCTGCTCGGGCGCGCTTCGCGCAAGTTGCAAACGCAGTCGCGCGAACACGGCACGCTGGCCTTTGCCCTGGCTGACGCGGTACGCTTCCTGTGCCTGGAAAACCGCCCCTGTTGACGAGCGGCCTTACCGCTCCAGCCGGATCACGCCATCCCGGTAATTCAGGGTGAACGGCGTCTTGCCCAATAGCGAGTAGCCCAGGATTCCAGAGATCTCGATGCCTTCGGCTTCGCTAATCCCTGCGAGATCGACCGCGACGGCGGAGGAATCGACGAAAGTCCGGCCCCCCATCTCGAGCTCGAGGGGGGCCATGCGAAACACCCGCGGAACGTCCCCGCGCGCGCCCCGCAGGGAGACCGGCGCCGCGGGGCGCAGGCCATGGCTGCCGAGGTCTGGTGAGACCGATGTGTAAGCAGCGCCAGAATCAACCAGGAACAGCCCGTCCCGGCCGCGATCTACTTTGGCGCGCACGAGCAGCAGATCGCGTATGGTCAGAACGGAGATGCCGGCTTCGGCCTCGGCGGGATAGGGAGTGAGATCCAGGATTCGGGCGCCCGGATCTACGTGGATTTGGAAGTCCCTGAATATCCCGGCGCCGATGACGCCATCGGCTTCGGGAGCAATGGTGCGGGCGGCGATCTCGATGGGACAGTCGCGAAGCTCGAGATCGCCAAAACGCACCGACCGGGCCAGCGTCAGTTCGGCAGTCGTCGCGCCGCTCCCGCCCAATCCATCGAGCTGCGATTGCGCCACGGTTTCCAGGCGCAGATCGCGCGCCGCCCGGGCGTGAATCACGATGCCGCGCGCGCCGGTGTCGAACACGAGGCGCAGGGGCTTGCCGCCGTCGATGCGCACCGGCAGCACGAGGCCGTCCGGCTTGGCCCCGAGCGGGTGATAGCCGGCGAGTTGCACCCGATAACGGGTATACGGGCCGGCCAGGCGATTCAGTTTTTCGCCCTGAACGCGCGCCTCGATGCCGAGTTGCGCCCGGGCACTGGCGGCCAGGTCCGGCTGGGTAGCCTGGCTGACGGCCACCACGTTGCGGAACAGCACCGAACGGGCGGCGGGATCGCGCGCGAAGCCGGCAAATGCCAGTATGATCTCCGGGTCCCGGGGGTCCAGGCGAAACGCCTTCGCGAAGAAGTCGCGGGCGTCGGTAGGCCGGGACTCGAGGCTGGCAATCCGCCCCAGTCCCCACCACGCTCGCGCGTTCTGCGGGTCGACTTCGAGCGCCGCCCGATACGCCTCTTCGGCCTCACGGACCTGCGCGCGGCGGAACAGCGCATCGCCGTCGCGGCAACGCGGAGTGTCGATGACGGCGGATGAGGGCTCTTCGGCGGAACTTGGGTACAGCCCAGCGGTCAACAGAAAACCGCCGAATAACACGGCAACGACTCGTGTGCCCCCCATGCGCTATCCACCGCGCGCCGGTTCGCGAGAACCTTGGCACGCTCATTGTATTACAATTCGGTTAGTTTTTTGTTACTGTTGCGTGAACTACGGGAAAGTACCGGATCTACCGAGATTCCCACCCCGAATGTAATGCCGCGCCCAGCCAGGCCGCGGCGTCGCTATGTTTCACGAGTTGTTTATCGGTTTGTAACGACGCTTCCGCTATTTTTGGGAGCGAATGATACTCCGAATTCTGCGTTTTGCACTGCCAGGCATGGTCCTCCTTTCCTTGCTCTACGGCCAGAGCGATGTAGGCAGGATCGTTGGGACCGTTACGGATGTGACCGGCGCCGTCATTCCAGGCGCCACCATCACTTTCAAGAACACGAAAACCGGACAGGAAAGAAAGGCTACCTCGAGCACGCAGGGCACGTACGTGATCACGCAGTTGCCGCCGGCGGTTTACGCTTTGAAAGTGGAAGCCATGGGAATGGCGACAGCCGAAGCAAACAGCCTTACCCTTCAAGTGGGACAGGAAAGGACGCTGAACGTTACGCTTCAGCCGGCGGCGGTCGCCACCCAGGTGGACGTGTCTGGAGGCGCGATTGCGACCGTCGATGCGAGCTCCGCCAAGGTCGGCGCCAACGTTTCCCAGCGAGAGGTGGCCGAACTCCCGATGAACGGGCGGCAGGTCTCGCAGCTTTACCTCATGGCGCCGGGTGCTGTGAACAATGGCAGCGGTACATTTGACAACATCCGGTTCAGCGGCCGATCCAACCAGGAAAACGTGATTCGCTTCGACGGCGTGGAGGGCTCGGCAATTGTCGATTCTTCGCCCGGCAACCTGAACGGAGAGACCACGTCCCTGTTCCGCCTGGAACAGAGCCTGGAGAACGTCCAGGAGTTCCGCGTGGACAGCAGCAACTACACCGCCGAGTTGGGCACCGGCACCGGCGGGCAGATCAGCTTCATCACTAAATCCGGCTCCAATGCGGTACACGGCGGGCTTTTCGAATATGTCCGCAACGACGCGCTCGATGCCCGCAACTTCTTCGACCAGGCAGTAAAGTCCAAGCTGCGGCTGAACCAGTTCGGGGGCTCCGTGGGTGGGCCGATCGTCAAGGACAAAGCCTTCTTTTTCGCCAGCTATGAGGGGCTGCGGCAGAGGACCAGTTCACCGATTGTGGAGAGCACGCTGAGCGCCTTCGCCCGTTCGCAGGCGATTCCCTCCATTCAGCCGCTGTTGGCGGCGTTCCCAATTGGGCAATTCTCTTCGCCCGACCCGATGTTCGACGTGGTCAACGTGAACGCGCCGGCGCATGTTTCGGAGAACTCCGGCGGCATCCGGTTCGACTACAACCTGACTGACAAGTACCGCTTCTACGCGCGTTATTTCCGCGACCAGGGCGAGAGCGCGCAAACGCAGAACTCCACGGGAAGCATCTACGCCACCAGTATCGTTCCGCAGAACGCGGTGCTGGCGCTTTCCCAGTTGCTGACTCCGACCATCATCAACGAAACCAAGTTCGGGTTCAACGGCTATAAGTCGCGCGTGGAGGGTATCCCCGGCCCCAGCCCCAACGCCGATATTAATGGCGTGACACTGAACCTGAGCGGGGGCGTAGCGCTGGGCGGCATCGCCGGCCAGACAGGAAGCGCGGGCATCGCGATTCCCACCGGGCTGATCCGGTTGAGCAGTTCATTCAACGGCCGAGGCGCGCCGTACACCAATTTCTCGACCTCGTTCATCGATAACCTGAGCGTGCTGCGCGGGAATCACAGCATGAAGTTCGGTGTGGAGGTGCGCGCCCTGACGCTGTACAACGACCAGTTGGGCGGCACCACCTACTCGTTTTCTAGTGTGTCCAATTTTCTGGCCAACAAGCCCTCATCGATTGCGTTCAACGGCGACCTGAGCGCGAAGAGCCCGTTCACAGGCCTGGACGGCGTGGCCCACATGCGGCAGAACTACTACATCCTCTTCGCCCAGGACGAATACAAGATCCGCCCGAACCTGACCGTCAATTACGGACTGCGATGGGAATATTACCAGCCGCTGCACGAAGTGCGTAACAAGAATGTCGTATTTGACATGCTGACCGGCACGATCAAGCCGGGCTACTCGGGCGACTGGTACAACAGTTCACTGCACAATTTCGGGCCGCGCCTGGCCTTCACCTGGTCGCCGATGCGGTTCAACGGCAAGACGGTGTTCCGTGTCGGTTCAGGCTATTATTACGGCCCCGGTCAGACCGAGGACCAGTTGCAGCCGGAGGCCAACGACCGCATCGGACGTACGATCAGTTCGGGCCCGCTGCTGGCATACCCGCTCGATGTGAGCCAGATTTACTCGTCGTACAACATCAATGACCCGAACCTGGGATACCAGCCACGGGCATATGGTCCGGGGTACACGCTGCCGGAGAGAATTCTCTCCTACACCGCCTCGGTGCAGCAGGAACTGCCGGGAGACACGGTGTTGACAGTGGCCTATGTGGGGAGCCAGGGACGCAACCTGTTCTTGCGCAGCATCACCAACAAAATTGTCGGCGTGACCATGAATCCAACCACCGGCGTGGGAACGGCGGTGCGCGAATTCGGCAACCGCTTCGCCGAGATCGACTACAAGACCAGCGGCGGCACCGATCACTACGACTCGATGCAGTCGACCGTGAACCGGCGGTTCAGTTCCGGCCTCTCTGTGGGGGCACAGTGGACATGGGGCCACAGCATCGGCGATTCCGGCGGATCGAACGAAGCCAATACGGCGGGCAATCCGTACAACTTCGAGGCGGACCGCGGCAGCAACAACTTCGACATCCGGCAAAGCTTCAACCTGACCGCGCTGTACGACCTGCCGGTCGGCAAAGGAAAGAGGTACATGAAGTCGGCGCCTCCCCTGGCAGATGCATTCTTCGGCGGCTGGCAGCTTGGCGGCGTGGTGAACGCACGCACCGGGGTGCCCATCGATGTGCTGATCGTGCGGCCGGACCTGGCCTACCTGGACAGCGCGGGCAACACCTACGCCAACCCGGTGGTGGTAAACGGCGACGTGCTGACGAGGGCAGTGGTGAACGTTCCGGGCGGCGGGGCCAGCCGCAACGTCCGACGGCCCAACGTGGTCGCGGGAGTCAATCCGTACCTGAAGAACGGCTTGAGCTGGATCAACCCGGCGGCGTTTTCGGTGCCGGCGCCGGGCACGTTCGGGAACTCCGGACGAAACAGCCTGACCGGGCCGGGATTGAAGCAGCTCGACCTGACGCTGAGCAAGCGGTTCCGCCTTACGGAAACGAAGAACATCGAATTCCGGTCGGAGTTCTACAACATCTTCAACCACGCCAATTTCGCCAACCCGGGCAACCTGCGCCTGGCGCAGGGCATCCAGAGCGCGCCAGGCGGCGCCGGAGTCCAGCCTGGACAGCCCTTTTCACAGGGCACGGCAGGCGGCAATTTCGGGGCGCTCACGTCCACCGTGTCGAACCAGATCGGTATCGGGACGAACCGGCAGATCCAGTTGGCGCTTCGCTTCAGTTTCTGATTCGGCGGCCGCCGCTTCGCTCTCTCACCGCTGCGGTTCCGTCCCGGGGACGCGCGCACGGAACCGCGGCCGCGCCGCTCGGCGCCCGGCTCGAATTCGCGTGATATTCTGATCTTGGCACCTCATCCTACTGTTAAGGAGAGACGACGTGAGAGTCGGCGTATTCACCCCTCTGCTATCGCAGTTGTCACTGGAAGACGTTCTGAAGAAGCTCAAGAGCAACGGCATCGATACGGTGGAGTTGGGCACCGGCAACTATCCCGGCGATGCGCATTGCAAACTCTCGATGCTCGAGAACAAAAGCGAACTGGCCGGGTTCAAGAAGAAACTGGACGACCACGGGTTCAGCATCAGCGCATTGAGCTGCCACGGCAATCCGCTGCACCCCGACAAAGAACGCGCCAGGCGCGACCAGGAAACCAGCCGCAAGACAATCCTGCTGGCGGAGAAACTGGGGGTGCCGGTCGTGATCGATTTCAGCGGGTGCCCCGGCGATTCGCCCAATTCGAAGTGGCCCAACTGGGTGACCTGTCCCTGGCCGCCGGACTACCTCGAGATTCTGAAATGGCAATGGGACGAGGTGGTGACTCCGTACTGGACGCAGCACGCCAAGTTCGCCGCCGATCATGGCGTGAAGGTCGCCATCGAGATGCACCCGGGGTTTGTGGTGTATAGCCCTGAGACAATGCTCAAGCTGAGGGCCATCGCCGGGCCGACGATCGGATGCAACTACGACCCGAGTCACATGTTCTGGCAGGCGATCGAACCGATCGCGGCGGTCCGTGTGCTGGGCGACGCCATCTTCCACGTGCATGCCAAGGATACCCAGATCTACCACCGGAACCTGCCGCTCACCGGTGTGCTGGACACCAAGAGCTACACCGACGAGCGCAACCGGGCCTGGATTTTCCGCACCTGCGGCTACGGGCACGGCGAGGAATGGTGGCGCGAATTCGCCTCGACGCTGCGTATGTTCGGCTATGATTATGTGCTGTCGATCGAGCACGAAGACAGCCTGCTGTCGCCCGAGGAAGGGCTGACGAAAGCGGCCTCGTTCCTGAATGGCATCGTTATGAAACAGCAGCCCGCCGCGGCATGGTGGGTGTAGGCGGGCACACTCGAGTGTCTGGGCCGCGTTTCGGGTCGGTCTGGCTCACGGCTCATCGTAGCCGGTGGGCCAGGTGCCGGCCAAGCGGTGGGCGACTATGCTGTAAACGATCGGGTTGAATATCAAGCCGAGATGCGTGGAGGAAACTTCGAAGTCAACATCCGGCTTGCCGGTCAGACAGACCTGCCAGTCGACGATGCCATCGGTTTTGGTATAAATCGCCGTCTGACCGATTGATTTGGGCACCTTCTGCATGAGGGAGTCGAGAAAAGAACAGGTGCAGGCGCCGGTGTAGCAGTCCGGTAGAACGCTGTCACCGTGGCGCTCCAGGATCTGGTCACGTACCACCTGAGCCGCCCGCAGCACCGAAGGGTGGCACGCCAGGCCGCGGAAGGGCGCTCCCATCGTGATCACGGAGGCGATCCGGTCCGGCATCTGGGTGGCGGCAGCGCGGGCCAACACGCCGCCCAGGCTATGCCCGATGAGGTGCACCTTCCGCCCGGTCGTTTTCCAAGCCTTCTGAATGGTCTCGCGCAGGCGGTTCTGGATCAGGAGGTTGGGGCATTCGGCATTTAGCCCGATGCCGGAAAAATACGGTTTATAGCCGATGCGGCTCAGCCAGGCGCGAAACTCGGCCAGGTAAAAGTCGGTGCCTAGAAACCCGGGGATTACCACCACTGCAGACTCGTCCCCGTGTGGGATGCCGAATCCCCAGTACACCGGAGCGATCTTCAGGTAAACCATCTCGACCCCGACGAGAAGTTCCTGCCAGATCGGCAACTCGACCGCTTCGTGCTCCCGGCGAACCTCGTCCTTCACGGGGACTTTGCGGGACGCGTTTCGACTGCCACCCATGCTGTACACAGTTTATAAAATACGGAGTAGGTTTTGGTGTGTTTTTTCACGCGATTGCGCGCGTGGACTGTTCTCTTAATGCCGCGAGCTTGTTCAAACCATCGATAAAGGCCCTGGCGCTGGCCTCGATAACGTCGGTAGACGCACCGCGCCCGAGCACCCGACGGCCTTCCTCCTCGAGTTGCGCGGTGACTTCGCCCAAGGCTTCGGTGCCGCTCGTCACGGCGCGGATTTCGTAGCGGGCCAGCCTTGCCGAGGTCCCGGTGACCGCCGAAATGGCCTTACACGCGGCGTCTACCGGGCCATCGCCGATTCCGGCGCCTTCGCGGGTGACATCGCCGATGCGCAGTCGTACAGTGGCGGTGGGGATGGCAGAGGTTCCGCTGTAGATGTGCAGGTACTCGAGGCGGTAGACCTCGGGCATGGGATGAATCTCGTCGTGCAGAATGGCGACCAGGTCTTCATCGAAAACCTCCTGTTTTTTGTCGGCGACGAGGAGGAACCGCTGATAGGCCTGGTCCAATTCCTCCCGGGAGAGCGTGTAGCCGAGCTTTTTGAGCCGGTCCGAAAGCCCGGCGCGACCAGTGCGTGCGGTCAGCACCACGCGGCTTTCGCTGATGCCGACGTCTTCGGGCCGCATGATCTCGTAGGTTTCCCGCTCCTTCAGGAAGCCGTCCACGTGAATGCCGGAGCTGTGCGAGAAGGCGTTGGCGCCGACCACGGCCTTATTGGGAGGCACCTTGATACCTAGCATGTCCGAAACCAGCCGGCTGGTGCGGGCCAACTCGCGCGGCTCGATATCGGTGTGCACCTGGAAGTAGTCGCGGCGGGTGCGGATCGCCATCACGACTTCCTCGAGGGCGGCGTTGCCGGCGCGCTCCCCGATGCCATTGATGGTGCCTTCAACCTGGCGCGCGCCGTTCAACACACCGGCCAGGGTGTTGGCAACAGCCATCCCGAGATCGTCGTGACAGTGCACGCTGATAACGGCACGGCCGATGTTCGGCACCCGTTCGCGCAAGCTGCGGATAAGGCCGCCATACTGCTCGGGGACGGTATAGCCGGTGGTATCGGGGATGTTGACGACGATGGCGCCGGCATCGATGACGGCCTCGATCATCTCGAGGAGGTACAGCAGGTCGGAGCGCCCGGCGTCTTCGGCGTAGAACTCCACTTCGGCCGCATGCTGGCGCGCCAGCTTTACCGCATCGACGGCCATGCGGAGGATGGTAGCCCGCTTTTCAGCGAGCGTGCGGCCGTAGCGCTCGTCCCGGAACTTGCCCATGATGTGTATATCGGAGGCTCCAATCCCGGTGTGAATGCGGGGGCGCCGCGCCTTGGCAAGCGCCTTGCCGCAGGCCACGATGTCGGACTCAACCGCGCGCGAGAGGGCGCAGATGACCGGACCCTCGATTTCGGCCGCGATGAGCTGCACCGCCTCGAAATCTTCCGGCGAGGAATTGGGATAGCCCGCCTCGATCACGTCCACCTTCAGCAGCGCCAATTGCCTGGCCAGCATCAGCTTCTCGCGGCTGCCCAAGCGCGTTCCGGCGGCCTGTTCGCCATCCCTCAGGGTTGTATCGAATACCTCGACTTTTTCAGACATGCGATCCTTTGCTTTGCACCGACTGGAGAATGCGCCGCACTTTCTTGGGGGAAATCGAGAGCTTCTCGGCGACGCGGGATACCTTGCGGCCCTCGCGTTCCCAGACTTTGGGAATGACGATACGGGCGAACTCCTCGGTCATCTGCTGGAAACTCTGGTGCTCGACCACGCCGGAGCTCCAGGCGCGGAGCGTCGGATCGATGGACCGGGCGTGCAGCACCTTCGAGCGCAGCATCTCCAGATCATCCCATAGATACTGCTTGGTGGAACTCTCGCACTGGAGAAGGGCCAGGGCCTGTTCGAGCGAGCGGCGGGCGGCTTCCATATCTGGGCTGGGCTCGGCGGCGGCGGTGAGCCCTTGCCACACGCAGGCGCGCGCGAGAAGTCGACGGTTCTGGGTCTGGCCGGCGTAGGTCACGGCGTCGCGCGCGAACAACTCGGCCGCCTCGCGGTGCTGTCCGCCATCGCCCACTTGTTCTTCCATTGCCGTGTTTTCCACGATGCATTGCAGGATACGGGCGCGGGCCATCACGATGTAATCGCGTTTTTCATCGCCGTGGCGAAAGGCTTCGGCACTCTCCGTGGCGGCGCATTCCAGGTCGCCCGAATCCAGGTGAAGGAAACCGGAATTGATGTGGACACCGGCGATGCCATGGTGATTCTGGTGGCGGCTGTAGAGCGCCATGGACTCTTCGAGGTGAGCGCGCGCTTTGCCGCGGATGCGTTCGATGGCGGCGCGCGCTTCGGAGAGCCCGGTGCCTGGCGACGCGCCCGTGCGGCGGGAGGCGGAGGCGCGATCCACCTCTTTTTGCCGATCGAGGGCGACTTGGCGTTCGACAAACGCGAGATTGAGCAGCGTTCGCGCCAGGTGGAGGTGGTTGCTGCCCCCCTGGCGGTACTCGATGATAGCTTTCTCGAAATACTCCAAGGCCGGCTGGAAGCGCCCCTGGCGGCGTGCGATTCGGCCGTAAGCCGATTGAATGTTGCCGCGGCTGGGGAAATCGTCCGTGTGAAAAAGGGCTTCTTCGGCGCGGCGTAGAATGGCGATGGCCTCGTGCAACCGCCCTTTTTGAAACGCAAGCCAGCTTCGCGTGGCCTGCATGACCGCGGCCATCGGCAAGTAGCCGCAGGAGAGCGCCAGTTCTTCGCCACGCTCGATGTAGCGCGCAGCGTCATCGTACTGGCCCATGCGCCGCAGGCAGCGGCCCGTCCAGAAATTGGCGACTGCCATCAGTTCGATATCGCCGACGTCGCTCTCGAGTGACTGAACGAATTGGAAGTGGCTGGTGGCGCGGTCGAAATCCTCCTCCACCATGGAAAGCACACCGGCGGCCATGCGCAGGTGCAGGTAATCGAGCAGCGGCTGCGCGGCACTGCCCCCGGCGAATCGGGCCAGCAGCCGCGCGAGGATGGCGGGGGTGCCGAAGCCGGCATCCACCCACTGCGCCACCAGACCGACGAGCACACCCGCACCCGGCGTTTCGGGACCGATGGTATCGAGCAGCGTGGCGCACCCCTCGAGCGCGTGCAATCCCTGCTCGATGCGCCGGTACCCGAGGTGGTCGCGCAGCTCCGGCAGCAGCGCTGCCAGATCGGGAAAGGGGGCCATGACCGCAGTATGAGCGTTTGGGCCGATGGATGTCCAGCGGCCCGCCGGCAAGATCAACTCAGGCAATCGTAGGCGCGCAGGGTCAGGAACTCGGCGAAATCGGCGCTCAGAATCATCTCTTCGAAGAGCCGGGCGGCGGTTTGCAGGCGATCTTCCGGCACGCTTCCGCGCAGCTTCCCGATGGCGCGCTGCATCATCCCTTTTACCAGGGAGGAGGTCACGACGCGGCCATCGTCCAGGAGTGCGCCATGGCGGAGCCATTGCCACACCTGGGCACGGCAGATCTCGGCGGTCGCGGCGTCTTCCATCAAGTGGTAGATGGGCACGCAGCCGTTCCCGCCCAACCAGGCGGCGAGGTATTGCAGACCCACATCCAGGTTCTTGGCCAATCCGGCTTCGGTGATGGTTCCGGCGGGCACGGCGAGCAGATCGGCGGAGGTGGTGCAGGAGGTGGTGACCTTGTCCACCTGGTTGGGAAATTTCATGTACGTGTCGAACACGAACTTGGCCAGGGGCACCAGGCCAGGATGCGCCACCCAGGTGCCGTCGTGCCCGGCCCAGACCTCGCGGAGTTTGTCCTCGTGCACGCGCGCCAAGCCTTCGGCGTTCGCCTCGATGTCGTTTTTGATGGGTATCTGGGCCGCCATTCCGCCCATGGCGTGAACACCGCGGCGATGGCAGGTGGAGACGAGCAGGTCCACGTATGACGCCAGAAAGCGGCGCAGCATGGTCACCTGCGCACGATCGGGTAGCAGGCACTCGGGCCGGTTGCGGAATTTCTTGATGTAGCTGAAGATGTAATCCCAGCGTCCGCAGTTGAGCCCGGCCGAGTGCTCGCGGAGTTCCCAGAGGATTTCGTCCATTTCGAAGGCGGCGAGGATCGTCTCGATCAAGACGGTGGCCCGAATCGTGCCGCGCGAAATGCCGAGTTCGCCCTGGGCCATCACGAAGACGTCGTTCCAAAGGCGCGCCTCGTGCCGGCTTTCGAGCTTGGGAAGGTAGAAATACGGCCCCGTGCCGTTGCGGATGAGCGTGCGGGCATTGTGAAAGAAGAACAGGCCGAAATCGAACAAAGAAGCCGAGATGGGCTGGCCGTCTACCAGGAAGTGCTTCTCCACCAGGTGCCAACCGCGGGGCCGCACCATCAGGACGGCCGGGTTTTCGCCCACTTCGTAGAGTCTCCCATCAGGGCTGGTATAGGCGATGGTGCCGTTCACGGCATCGCGCAGGTTCGCCTGGCCCTGCAGGATGTTCTCCCAAGTCGGGGAGTTGGAATCCTCGAAGTCCGCCATGAAGACCTTGGCGCCGCTGTTCAGGGCGTTGATGATCATCTTGCGCTCGGTTGGACCGGTGATCTCGACGCGGCGGTCCTGGAGGTCGGCCGGGATCGGCGCCACTTTCCAGTGCGCTTCACGAATGGAGGCCGTTTCGGGCAGGAAGTCGGGCATCTGGCCCTCGTCGATCTCCTCCTGGCGCCGACGGCGGGCTTCGAGCAGGCGCAGGCGGCGGCCTTCGAACAGGTGGGAAAGTCTGACCAGGAAGCGGACCGCCTGGGGCGTAAGAATCGATTCTTGCTCCGGACACACGGGCGGCACGATCCGGACGGTTTCAGCTTGCGTGGCAATCACAGATAAGCATCCTCTGGCTGCGATGCTAGCGCAGACGGAAGAAATGCGCCTCCCCGGGCGTCCGAATCGGACCAGTGGCCCGCGGTGTCCCAGTCGCAGGCGCGTCCGCTGCGGACCGGTGGGACGCGGCGCCCTACTGCGCTTGCACACACACGCCGCGATGGGGTGTACTGAGGGCACCAGCGAGATGCGGTAGGCCGCCTGTTTTGGGCGGGTCGGCACATCGAGGAAGGTGCCGAAAGAAATCTCGCCGCGGCGGACCTGAGTGTCGTCGCCGCGATAAGAAAAAAAAGCACATCGGAGGTTAGAAGAGGATGACAGACCATTCACGCTGGGAAGGAATCGCGCGTCCGTACGGCGCGGAGCAGGTGGACCGCCTGCGTCCTTCCATCCAGATCGAATACACACTGGCCCGGATCGGCGCGGAGCGATTATGGAACCTGCTCGAAACCGAACCGTACGTACACAGCCTGGGGGCGCTCACCGGCAACCAGGCGGTCGAACAGGTACAGGCCGGGTTGAAAGCCATCTACGTGAGCGGGTGGCAAGTGGCGGGGGACGCCAACCTGGCCGGCCACATGTATCCCGACCAGAGCCTGTACCCGGCCAACAGCGTTCCCACGGTGGTGCGCGCCATCAATAACGCGCTCGTCCGCGCGGACCAGGTTTGCCGCTCGGAGGGCAAGCCCGGGCCCTATTGGCTGGCGCCCATTGTGGCCGATGCGGAAGCCGGCTTCGGGGGCACGCTCAACGCCTTCGAGTTGATGAAAGGCATGATTGAAGCCGGCGCCGCGGCGGTCCATTTTGAAGACCAGCTCTCGAGCGCCAAGAAGTGCGGGCATTTGGGTGGGAAGGTCGTGGTGCCGATCCGTGAGTTCGTGCAGAAACTGGTGGCCGCGCGGCTGGCGGCCGACGTGATGGACGTGCCCACGCTGTTGATCGCGCGCACCGATGCGGATTCCGCCCGGCTGCTGCTGAGCGACGTGGATCCGCGCGACGAGCCGTTTCTCACCGGGGGCCGGACCGAGGAGGGATTCTTCCACTACCGTGGCGGGCTGGACGCGGCCATTGCCCGCGGGCTGGCGTATGCGCCGTACGCCGACCTCATCTGGTGCGAAACCTCCACCCCGAACCTGGAACAGGCTCGGCACTTCGCCGATGCGATTCACGCGGTTTACCCGGGCAAGCTGTTGGCCTACAACTGTTCGCCCTCGTTTCACTGGAAAAAGCACTTGGGCGGCCGGGAGATTGCGGAATTCCAGAAGCGCCTGGGAGAACTCGGCTATCGCTACCAGTTCGTGACACTGGCGGGATTCCACTCGTTGAATGTCGGGATGTTCGAGTTGGCGCGGGAGTACGCGCGGACCGGGATGAGCGCCTACGTCCGGCTCCAGGAACGGGAGTTCGCCCTGGCGGAAAGCGAAGGCTATTCGGCTGTCCGCCACCAGCGGTTCGTGGGCACGGGGTATTTCGATGCCGTGCAGTCCATCATTGGGGGAGGACGATCGGCTACCGAAGCGCTTGCGGGCTCCACTGAGAACGAACAGTTCACCAAAAGTGAGCCGGCCCGCGAGATTCAGGCCGGTTCGGCGATGTGACCGGACTGATTCACCGCTGAATGCGGGCCGATCCGCCCTTCGCGAAGGCCCGCACCTGGTCCAGCGTCGCCATGGTGGTGTCCCCCGGAAAAGTGGTGAGCAAAGCGCCGTGCGCCCAGCCCAGTCTCACGGCTTCTTCCGGCGGTTCATTGGTCATCAGCCCGAAGAAGAATCCGGATGCGAAACCGTCACCGCCACCCACGCGGTCGTGTACCTCCAACTCGGCAGTCGGCGCCATGTAGGTCTTTCCACCCGTCCACGCCACGGCGCTCCAACTGTGCCGGTTCGTAGAATGGACTTCGCGCAGGGTGGTGGCCACCACTTTCACCTGCGGATGCTTCTTGACGACCTTGTCGATCATGGCAACGAACGAGCTCGGGTCCAGCTTGGATTTCGCCGCCATTTCGGGACCCGGAATGCCGAGACCTTTTTGCAGGTCTTCCTCGTTGCCCACCAGCACGTCCACGTTCTTCACGATGCGGTCCAACACCTCGACCGCCCGCTGCTCCCCGCCCGAGATGTTCCACAGCTTCGCGCGGTAGTTCAGGTCGAAGGACACCACCGCGCCCGCCGCCTTGGCCGCCTGCATGGCTTCGATGATGACCTCCGAGGTAGTCGGCGAAAGCGCGGCGAAGATGCCGCCGCTGTGGAACCAGCGCACGCCGCCGCCGAAGATGGCGTTCCAGTCGAAGTCTCCGGGCTTCAGGCGCCCGGCGGCTTCGTTCGAACGGTTGTAGAAGACTACTGGGCCGCGCACGCCCACGCCGCGATCGCTGTACACGGTGGCCATGTTGGGACCCTGCACGCCATCGTGTTTGAAGCGCTTGTAGAACGGCTTTACGCCCATCGCGCGAACGCGCTCGGCTATCAGGTCGCCGATCGGGTAGTCGACCATCGCCGTCGCGATTCCCGTTTTCATTTGGAAACAGTCCGCCAGGTTTGCGGCGCAGTTGAACTCGCCTCCACTGACATGAATCTGGCAGTAGGTCGCCTTGCGAAACGGGATAATTCCGGGGTCCAGGCGGTGGATCAGGGCGCCCAGCGACACGAAATCGAGCGCACCCTCCGCACGGATGTTCAAGCCATGGCTCATTCTTTATCGTTCTCCTCTTTGCCTCGCGGGCAGACTTCGTAGTGCTGCAGGATCTGCTGCCACAGGCCTTGGGCGCGCAGCAGCAGCTCTACTACTTCCCGTACCGCGCCTTGGCCGCCGGGGGCGCTCGTCACGTGATGAGCGATCGCCTTGACCTCGGGCCGGGCGTTGGCGGTGGCAATCGCAAAACCGACGCGCCGCATCACCACCACATCCGTCAAATCGTCGCCGATGTAGGCCACTTCGGAAACGTCCACCTTGGCGTCCGCGAGGATCTCGGTAATAATCGGAATCTTCTCGATGTGACCCTGGTATACGTATTGAAATTTGCATTGGCGAGCCCTTTCCGCAGTGGCGGGCGAGTCCCGGCCGCTGATCAGGCCGGTCTTGATCCCCACGCGCGCCAGCCATTGCAGGCCGATGCCATCCTGGGAATCGAAGCCCTTCGTCTCGGCCATCCTGCCGTCGAGCCCCGGCACGTTGTAGAGCCTGCCGTCGGTGAGGACTCCATCGACGTCCATCAACAGCAGGCGGATCCTGGATGCGAGTTCCGTGATATCGGCTGTCACTCCGGTCTCCTGCATTACACCGTGTACGTTCCGGCGGAGACGTTGCCGCCCTTACCCGTCCAGTTCGTGTGGAAGAACTGGCCGCGCGGGCGATCGACGCGTTCGTAGGTGTGCGCGCCGAAGTAGTCGCGTTGCGCCTGCAGCAGGTTGGCCGGAAGGCGCTCGCTGCGGTAGCCGTCGTAGAACGAAAGCGCCGTGGTGAAGGCCGGCACCGGCACACCCGATTCCACGGCTTTGGCCGCGACCCGCCGCCAGGACGGCTGGCAGCGTTCCATCAAACTGGTGAAAAACGGATCGAGGAGCAGGTTCAGCAAGTCGCGATTGCGGTCGAACGCTTCCTTGATGTTGCCCAGAAACACCGAGCGGATGATGCATCCCGCGCGCCATACCATGGCGATCGCGCCGTAATTCAGATCCCAGTGATACTCCTTGGCGGCTTCGCGCAGCAGCATGAAACCCTGCGCGTACGAGACGATCTTGGAGGCGAGCAGCGCCTGCCGGATGTCCTCGACGAAGGCCTTCTTGTCGCCCTGGTATTGAAATTTCGGACCCTTCAGGATTTTGGCTGCAGCCACGCGCTGTTCTTTGAGCGCGCTCAGGCAGCGGGCATACACGGCTTCGCTGATCAGGGTAAGCGGCATGCCCAAATCGAGCGAGTTCACGCTGGCCCACTTCCCGGTGCCCTTCTGGCCGGCCGTGTCGAGGATCTTGTCCACCACGTACCCGGCGTCTTCATCTTTAAAAGCCAGAATGTCGCGGGTGATTTCGATCAGGTAGCTGTTGAGCTCGCCGTTCATCCATTCCGAAAAGGCTTCGTGCATCTCCTCGTTGCTCATCCCGAGGCCCTCTTTCATCATCTGGTAGGCCTCGCAGATGAGCTGCATGTCGCCGTATTCGATGCCATTGTGCACCATCTTCACGTAGTGGCCCGCGCCGTCGCTGCCCATCCAGTCGCAGCACGGTTCGCCATCAGGAGTGCGCGCGCATATCGCCTGGAAAATGTCCTTCACCAGCGGCCATGCCTGGGGGCTTCCGCCCGGCATCATCGAAGGGCCATTGCGCGCGCCTTCTTCACCGCCCGACACTCCCGTGCCCACGTAGAGCAGGCCCTTGCTCTCCAGATACCTGGTGCGGCGAATGGTATCGGGAAAATGCGAATTGCCGCCGTCGATGATCAGGTCGCCGGGCTCCAGACGCGGCAGCAGCGTTTCGATAAAATCGTCTACGGCTTTGCCGGCTTTGACCATCAGCATGATCTTGCGAGGCCGCTTCAGCAGACCGATCATCTCTTCGATCGAGTGCGCACCCACGACATTCTTGTGTCCTTTGGCGGCATCGTTCAGGAATTCATCGACCTTGGACACGGTGCGGTTGAACGCCGCGACCTGGTAGCCATGGTCGGCCATGTTCAAAATGAGGTTCTGGCCCATGACTGCCAGACCGATCAAAGCGATATCTGCGGTAGGTTCCATGATCTGCTCCTAGAGAAGCCGGGGGAGGTCCGGCGGTTGGCAAAATCGGATGATTCCAGATTTCAATCTCCCTTATAACATGCGGCCAGCGCGGCTTACAATTGAAGCGAGGGCGCCCGTTGGAGAACAAAGAGATCGCGCGCGTGCTATGGGAGACCGCCGATTTGATGGAAATTGCCGGCGAGGATTCGTTTCGCATCCGCAGCTATCGCAACGGCGCCACCGCCATTGAAGGCTATCCCGAACGCATCGCCGATCTGCTCGCCGGCGCCGGCCGCAGCGTCACCGAAATCCCGGGAATCGGCAAGAGCCTGGCATTCGTGATTGCCGAGATTGTCGAACGCCAGTCGTGCGAACGCCGCGACCTCCTGCTCGAGAAATTCCCGCCCGGCGCGCTGGAGTTCCTCAAAATTCAGGGCCTCGGGCCCAAGAGTATCGCGCTGATTTTCGAGCATTATCGCATCGGGACCATCGACGAACTGGAGGTCCTCTGCCTCGAACAGAAATTGCGTGTGCTGCCTCGCATGGGCGCCCGGCTGGAAGAGAAGGTGTTGCGCTCGATCGCACAATACCGCCAGCGCAGCGGCCGCTATCTGCTCAGCTACGCCGAGAGCGTGGCCGCCGAGTTGATCCAGGACCTGATGCAGGTTCCCGGCGTGGAGACCATCACACCGGCGGGAAGCTTGCGTCGCGGCCGTGAAACCGTCGGCGACCTGGACCTGCTCGTCACCGGCCCCGAGCCCATCCCCGCCCTCGATCGCTTTCTCCAGTACCCGCGCGTGCAGGAAGTCCTCGCCCGCGGCGAGAACAAGGCCAGTGCCCGGGTGGGCCTGGAAGGGTTGCAGGTGGATGTCCGCACGCTCCCCAAGGACACCTTCGGCGCCGCCATGCAGTATTTCACCGGCAGCAAGGATCACAATGTGGCGATCCGCACGCGTGCCGTGAAAACGGGCCTGAAGCTCAGCGAGTATGGGCTGTTTCGCGTGGAGGACGATATCCGCGTCGCGGGCGAAACCGAGGCCGGCGTCTATCGCGCGCTGGGGCTCCCGTGGATTCCACCCGAACTGCGCGAAAACTGCGGCGAAATCGAAGCGGCGCTCGAAAACCGCCTGCCCGAACTGTTGGAGCTGCGCGATATCCGCGGCGACCTGCACATGCACACCACCGAGACCGATGGCCGCGCCACGCTCCTCGAAATGGTTGCCGCCGCCCGTGAACGCGGCTACGAGTACCTGGCCGTGACGGATCATTCCAAGGCCCTCGCCATGGCCAACGGGCTCGATGAGCAGCGCGTCGTGGCGTTCGCCCGGCAGGTGCGCGAAATCAACCGCAACGGTGCCGGCATTCACATTTTCTCGGGCATCGAATGCGACATTCTGCGCGATGGCTCGCTCGACCTCGCAGGCGAGGCGCTGGCGGAACTCGATCTCGTCATCGGCAGCGTGCACAGCCACATGGGCCTGGAACCTGCGGAGATGACCGACCGGCTGCTGCGCGCGCTCGAATGCCCGCACCTGCGGATTCTCGGCCATCCTACCGGCCGCATGCTGTTACAACGCGAAGCCTATCCGTTCGATTTCGAACGGATCGTGGCCGAGGCGGTCCGCCGCGGCGCGTGGCTCGAGATCAACGCCAGCCCCGAGCGGCTGGACCTGAATGGCCCGCTGATCCGCACAGCCAAAGCCAAGGGCGCGCGCTTCACCATATCCACCGACGCCCACCATCCCAAGCACTTGGCGGGTATGCGCTACGGTGTGGTGACCGCCCGCCGCGGCTGGCTGTCGGCGGCCGATGTCATGAACACGCTCCCGCTCGATCGTTTCTCAGCCGCCCTAAAGACAAGACCATGAAAATCACTTCTTCCCGCGAAGTTTACCATTGCAGCCTGTTTCGGGTCACGGAGGATAAGGCCAAGGATGCTAAGACCGGTTTCGAAATCCATCGCTCGGTTGTCCGCCACGCCGGATCGGCGGTGATGATGGCGGTGGATGAAAAGAAACGCGTGCTGCTGGTACGCCAGTACCGCCTCCCGGCGGAAAAGCAGTTGTGGGAACTCCCCGCCGGCCGGCTCGATCCCGGGGAAAAGCCGCTCCAGGCCGCCAAACGCGAACTGATCGAAGAAACCGGCTACCGCGCCCGCAACTGGAAGAAGATGGCTTCGTTTTATGCCAGTCCGGGATACGTCCAGGAGCGCATGACCCTCTTCCTCGCCACCGCGCTCACGGAGGGTGAGGCTACGCCGATGGACGATGAACGTATCGAAACACGCTGGTTTACCCGCAAAGAGCTGTCCGAAATGATACGCCGCGGCAAGATCGAAGACGCCAAAACCATGCTCGGATACTTTCTCTGGCTAGCCCGTTAGGGCGATCCTGTACCATGACCGCGGAACCTCGATCGGTTGGCCTGCATCTACTTACTTAAGCGTTCGAAGAGGTTCAGTCATGCGAGCAGTGAAAAAGATGCGCTGGTCCCGATTTGCCGGCCTGTGGTGTGCGATGATGCACGGCGACACCACCTGGCCGATCAACGGGCACTATTGGTGCCGCAAGTGCCACCGCGAATACACGACGCCCTGGTAACGGGGCCGCTCAATCGCACCAGAGGGCAGAAGCCGGATTGACCCTGGCAGGCACCGCGGCCTGTTAGCCTCGCACCCCACCGGATCAGGCGGCCCCTCCCGCTTGCCTCGCCCGGAGGTCCGGAGGAAGAGACACCCTGCCGGCCTGCGGATCGAAACAGGTCAGGCCGTGCTGTTCGGCCAGGGCCAGGATCGCGGGAACGACCCTGCCAGCTTGTTCCGGCCGGATGGCCAGAATCGCGTGAACGCCGGAAAACTCGATCGCGCAAGCCCAGGGACACGAGTCTAGCCGGTTTTCCGAAACCAGGTCGACTTCGGGGTAGGTGTCGGTCAGGGACGCGTAGAAGGCATACACCCGGGCATCAAAACCCGAGGATGCCGAAACGCCGTCGCTCAGCACTCGATACAGCGCAGCGGCCTGCTCATCGGAAATGGCGGTCGGGCTGTTCCAAACCCCGAGATAGAAATTCATCGCGATACCATCCTCCGTCCCGTGGTCCGACCAGCCTCTCAGCTTGCCCGGTAATCCACACTCTAGGGGAGTGCGCAAAAACCAACCGTCACCGCGATGTAAAAAAGATGTAAAAAAAACGGCGCAGAAACTCGCGGGCGAATCCAAGCCGGTCCGATATGATGAGAATTCCGAGAAACTGGCGCAATACGAAAGTCCGATCGGAAGGAGCGACCTCTTCATGGCGTCCAAAAGCGGGGAGCGGTTTCAAGAGAAGCTGTACCGGAAAATGCTGGTCCCCCCCGGCAGGAAGATCGATCTGAAGCGGGACTACGACCCCGGGTTTACCGTGAGCATGACCAAGGAGGAAGCCGCCGCCACGCTGCTAAAAGGCATTGCCGAGCTGGCGGAATTTCAGGACAGACTCTACGCCCAGGACCGGTATTCCCTTTTGATCATCTTTCAGGCGCTCGATGCGGCTGGTAAAGACGGCACCATCAAGCACGTCATGTCCGGCCTGAATCCGCAAGGCTGCGATGTCCACAGCTTCAAGGCTCCCTCCGCCGAAGAACTCGACCACGACTATTTGTGGCGCTGTGTGAAGGCGCTCCCGGAACGCGGGCGGATCGGCATTTTCAACCGATCGTATTACGAAGAGGTCCTGGTGGTCCGGGTTCACCCGGAGATTCTCGCCCGGCAGAGTCTGCCGGGATTCCTGAAGGACAAGAACGTCTGGAAGCGCCGTTTCGAGGAAATCAACAACTTCGAGAAATACCTGGTGAATAACGGCACCATCGTGCTGAAATTCTTCCTGAACGTCTCCAAGAAGGAGCAGAAGCGGCGGTTTCTCGACCGCATCGAGGAGCCCGAAAAAAACTGGAAGTTCTCCGCCGGCGACGCGCTGGAGCGCGCCTTGTGGAAGGACTACATGGCCGCCTACGAAGACATGTTCCGCCACACCAGCACCAGATGGGCGCCGTGGGCCATCGTGCCCGCGGACGACAAACGGTTCACGCGGCTTGCGGTGGCACACGGCATCTACCGCGCGCTGAAGGGTCTCAACTTGAAGTACCCGACGGTATCGGACGATCGCCGGGCCCAGTTGGAGAAGGCGCGGGAGATGCTGGAAAAAGACTAGCGGGGCCGACCGGGAGGACAGTCTCGCACGAGCGCGACGAACTCGGCCGATGGCCGGGCTGACTGCAGTCAGCGCTTCTCGCGTTTCTTGTCCGCAACTCCGCCGCGCTCCCCCGAACGCTGCTTCTTCGCTCGTGTCTTGCCGTTCTTCTCGATCCGCAGTTTCCACGCCGTCCGCAGGGCGCCTGTCAGGACATCCTCGTCCGACGCGGCCAGGCGAATATGGGTATGTCCCATTCTTCCCCAACCGCCTGGAATGGGCAGGAAAATTTCGGGCCTCTCCTCTACGAACGCCGCCTGCTGCTCCAGCGTAAGCGTCAAGTTTCCGTAGCCCTCCGCCTGCGAGGCCAGCGACGCAAATCGCCTGCCCCCTACACGAAAGGCGGGCAAGCCCGCGTGGGAGACCTCTTCCGCCCCCTCCAGACTCAGCGCAATCCTCCGAAAATCTGCTGCGGTCATCGCTTGATTCCGACACCCCCGGAGAGTATCTCATCCCATTGGATGCCACGCTGGCAAGTGCCCGTCCAATTGGAGCGCGGCGAGCAGACGGTGGCACCCGGGACGATGGCGAACTTGTTCTCACGAATTCCGTTGCGATTCAACGACGGCGGCCGGACTCCGGGTGGTGTCGGTGGCGAATGTCCGCCGCGAGCGGCAAGAGCTGGAAGTGATTGAAAAGACGTGGTGGCGGCGGGGCGACTCGAACGCCCGACCTAGGGATTATGAGACCCTCGCTCTAACCAACTGAGCTACACCGCCGTTCCCAACCAAGTGTAGCAAACCGCCCGGTGAAGATGCGAAAACGTCTCGGCGAGCAGACTCGAACTGTGGAAAACAGCAAATTCTCCGCCGCGCCTCGGCGCCCGCGGTGGACGGCAATAAGAACCTGTGTGAATTCAACTCTAATTGCTTGGAATCAAAGGGCTTATCGGGCCCTGCCCAGGGCTGGTTCAAGATCTCTTAAGTGGCTGATTTGGTGAGGGCTTGCGAAAATGCGCCGGGGGTTTCCCACAATTTTTTCCACAACCGTGGATAACTACCGGCGGGGGCGGAGCCGGCGCCGCAGCGATTCCGGTACTTCGGCCTCGACACGGCAGTATTCATCATCATACCGGGTCTCGAGAACCCGGCCGAACTCGTGCAGCAGAGCCAGGCTGGCGCCATCGTCGGCACGCAGCCGAAAACTGGCGCGAACCACAGGATCCACAGGGAGCACCTGGTCGATCACCTCCAGCAGCCGGCCGATGCCGAAGCCGGTAAGCGCCGACACCTCGGCCACCGCGGGAGCGTCGGCCTGCTCGCCGGCATCAGCCAGGAGACGCCGCCGCAAGGTGGCCGACTCGTCTTCCGAGGTGGACAAGCGGTCCATTTTGTTCATCACCAGAATCGGCGGGATCTGCGCCGCACCGATCTCAGCCAGCACCTTGCGCACATGGGCCAAGTGCTCGGCCGCCGCAGGAGACGATACGTCCACCACGTGTAGGACCAGGGAAGCTTCGTTGACTTCCTCCAGCGTTGCGCGGAACGCCTTCACCAGGGTGGTGGGGAGGTTGCCGATAAAGCCCACCGTGTCGCTCAGCAGGACTTTGCGACGCGAGGGCAGCACCAGCGGACGGACCGTCGGATCGAGCGTGGCGAACATACGCGCATCCGCCAGTACGGCAGCTTGGGTGAGGCGGTTGAACAGGGTCGACTTGCCAGCGTTGGTGTAGCCAGCCAGCGCCAGGGTCGCCAGCGGCACGGCGCTGCGCCGCTGCCGGTGCAACGCCCGGCCGGCGCGCACGCCCTCCAGTTCATCCTCGATTTTCTTGATGCGCCGCGAGATTCGCCGCCGGTCCGTTTCGAGCTGCGTTTCGCCAGGGCCTCGCGTACCGATGCCGCCGCCCAGCCGCGACATCTCCACCCCTCTCCCGGTGAGGCGCGGGAGCAGATAATTCAATTGGGCGAGTTCCACCTGCAGCCGGCCCTCGCGCGTGCGCGCCCGCGAGGCGAAGATGTCCAGGATGAGCTGAGTGCGGTCGATGACTTTCGCCTGGATCTCTTTTTCGAGATTGCGCTGCTGGGTAGGGGTCAGGTCGTGATCGAAAATGACTACATCCGCGCTGCCGGAGGCCACCGCTTCCGCCAGTTCGCGAACCTTGCCAAGCCCCAGCAGGGTGGCCGCTTCGGGGGCCGGCCGGACCTGCACCACGCGATCCGCAACCGTGGCCCCGGCGGTAGCAGCCAGTTCCGCCAGTTCGTCCAAAGACTCCCCCGTGGTGCGAACCGCGGCCCGGTGAGCGGATGTGGCGCGCGATTTCCACTCGACTCCCACCAGGATCGCCCGCTCGCGCGGCGGCGTATTGGGGAGGGACGTGGTTCGAATCCTAAGCCTCCGACGATTCGGCGTGCACCGGAACACCGGGTGCGTTGCCGGTCGAGCTACTTTGGGATACCGCTTGGGAACTGCTGGAACTGGAATAGGAGTGGGACGACTTCTGCGTGACCACCGTCGAGATGGCGTGTTTGAAGATCAACTGCTCCTGATTGTTCGTCTCGAGTACCAGCGAGTATTTGTCGAAGCTCTTGATCCGACCGGAGAGCTTTACGCCGCTCATCAAGTAGATGGTGAGGACGATTTTGTCCTTACGAGCGTTGTTTAAAAAGCTGTCTTGTATGTTTTGCGCCGGTTTTTCCATCACAGCTCCCAAAAGCCCTTTTCGGGCAAGTAAAACAGTTCCGAACGGCGATTGTATTGTACACTATTCACCCCCCTCCGGTGCGGGCCGGGAGTTCCGTTACGGTCCTGTCCTGCGCCCCGAAGCGCACGAGACGCGAGGTGCCAGTCGGTGGGGGTGTGACCTGCGGGCAGCGACGTTCGTTGGGCGGGGCGCCGGCCGGTTCCCGTCCCAGGTCGTGGCACGCGCCGCTGCCCGCCATTGACCCGATCAGGCCGCGGTTAGCTACTCCTCTTCGTGCTCGGCATGGCCGGCGGCCGCCGTGCCGGAACCTGCCATCCGGATGAGTTCTTCCCGAGGGATCCGGCGCGGTGCTTCCTGTCTTCGCACTTCGCGCTTACCGGCCGGCGCAGCTACGGATTCCAGCAGGAATTCACCAGCGGCGGCCAGTTCTTCCTCCAGATTGAAATCGGGTACGCCCTTCACGCCCGGGACTTCGGCGATCCCCTTCTCGGTGATCACGCACTCCCTGCCCCCGCGAATCTGAAAACGGATCTGAAGATGGCGGCGGATCGAGAGCTTGCGCAGATCCACCAGGGTCATCCGCGGGCTTCCTGGTACTCGTCCACGAACTCGCCGGCCGCGATCCGGGCGGCGATCTGCTCCTGACACGTCACACAATAGCGCGCCCACGGTACGGCGTCCAGCCGCTTGCTCGAAATCGGCTCCTCACACTCCAGGCAGATTCCGTACTGCCCCTCGTCCAGGCGGTGCAGGGCGTCCGAGATCTCCCTCAACAGCTTCATGTCTATGGTATTCCGGTTGAGAAAAATCCATTCTTCGTGATGCTGCTGGCTCAGATCGCCTTCGTCGGAAGGGCAATCGAGACGCGCTACCAGTTGGGCCGCTTTCTGCGCGGACATGCTGCGCCGGACTTCGTCCGCCTTGTTTTCAAGAATCTTCTTATGGTGGGCGGTTTTCGGCTTGGGTCCGTTCTTCATAATCGCACTCGTTTCTCTATAATTACGGTATTAATGCACCAGACCGATGAGACGCACACTCATCGGGAAAAGTTGCAAGCTCCGGAAGGGTCAATGCAGTGCGGACTGTGAAGTATAACGGGAGACGCCGGGAAATGTCAACTTCGGCTCGAATTTTACAGAGATTTACAAAAGCCGTACCGTCCTTTACAAAACAAGGTCCGGTGCCGCGCCGGGCGAACAGCGCATCGTGGCTCCGTCGAACTCACGGCGGTCCGCCAACGCGCCTGTTGACCAATGTTAGTATGTGGTGCATGCCGAAACGCGGTGGAGCCTGGGTTCCGATTCTGCTCGGGGCCCCGCTTCGGTTGACATTCATACCGGAATAGGAGGATTCGATGAAGCGTCTGCTGGTCCTGCTGGTGCTCTTCGCGGCTGTCGCCGTTGCCGCTGATATTACGGGTCACTGGAAAGCCACTGCCGAAGGCCCCAATGGCGGCATGGAGCGGACTTTCGTGTTCAAACAGGAAGGTACGAAGCTCACCGGAGAGACGGTCAGCTCCATGATGGGCAAGTCCGAAATCACCGATGGCAAGGTGGAGGGTGATACCGTCACCTTCACCATCACCGGACATTTCGGCGACAATGAAATGAAGCTGAACTACAAGGGCAAGATCCACAGCCCCACCGAGATCCAGTTCACGGTGGAAGCGGGCGGCAACTCCATCGAGTGGCTGGCCAAAAAGGCCTCCTGAGTTCGTCGCGGCGGCGCCTGTGGCGATCCGGCTGGGACCCTACCGAACCACCGACGGTGCAGGGGTGCCGCGCAGCTCCTGGTCCTTGTATTGAAGCTGGTACAGCTTCCAATAAATGCCTCGGTGGGCCAGCAGCTCCTGGTGGGTCCCGGATTCCCGCAGGCGCCCCTTGTGCATTACCAGAATCCGGTCGGCGCGCTGAATCGTAGAGAGCCGGTGCGCAATGACGATCGAGGTGCGCCCCTCTACCATGCGCCCCAGCGCTTCACGCACACGGAACTCGGTTTCGGTATCGACGCTCGAGGTGGCCTCATCCAGGATCAGGTATCGCGGGTTGTGAGCCAGCGCGCGGGCGAAACTGATCAACTGCTTCTGGCCGGTGGACAGGCCCGTACCCCGCTCGCGTATGGCTTGTGAAAAGCCCTCCGGCAGGGTGCGGATGAAATCGAGCAGGTTGACCTGTTCGGCCGCGGCCTCCACCTCTTCCCGCCGGATGCTCTCCGTTCCCAGGCGGATGTTTTCTTCGAGCGTGCCGGTGAACAGGTAGGGGTCCTGCAAAACCACGCCGAACTGGCGGCGCAGCTCCTGCGGGTCCAGTTCGCGTATGTCTACTCCGCCCACGCGGATGCTGCCCCTCTGGACATCGTAAAACCGCAGCAGCAGGCTGGTGAGAGTAGTCTTGCCGGCGCCGGTATGCCCGACCACCGCGATGGTCTCCCCCGGTTCGACGGCAAAGCTGACATCGCACAGCACCCAGTCTTCATCCTTATAAGCGAACCAGACGTGGTCGAACTCGATCCTGCCGAGGGCTCCGGGGGCGGGCCGCGGCACGGCCGGCGGCAGTACCGTGGCCGTGGTGTCAAGCAGTTTGAAAATGCGCTCGGAGGAAGCCATGGCCGATTGCAGGATGTTGTACTTCTCGCTTAAATCCTGAATCGGCCGGAAGAAGCGCAGACCGTACTGCAAAAAGGCCACCACGATGCCCAGCGTCAGGCCGCCGCGCTGGATCCGCCATCCGCCGTAGCTCAGGATTCCGGCCAGCGCCAGCATCGAGATGAACTCCACCAGCGGGTAAAACCACCCATAGGCTGTGATGGCATCCTTGTAGGCATCCATGTGCTGGCGGTTGATCTGCTCGAATTCGCCCGAGCTACGCTCTTCACGATTGAACAGTTGGAGCACCACGATACCGGTAATATGCTCCTGGAGGTAGGCGTTAATGCGCGCAATTGCCACGCGAATGCGCCGGTAACTCCCGATGACCGTTCGCCGGAAGACCAGGGTCGCCACGATGACCACGGGCATGGCTGCCAGCATGATGCCGGTGAGCGCCGGGCTCAGGCGGAACATGATGGCAACGATGAAGCTCAGCACCAGGACGTCGCCCAGGATGGTCACCAGCCCGGATGCGAACAGATCGTTGAGCACATCCACATCGGTAGTGACGCGGGTCACCAGGCGTCCCACGGGGTTCCGGTCGTAAAAGGCGAGGTCGAGCTTCTGGAGATGCTCCATCAACTGGCGCCGCAGGTCGAACATGGCGAGCTGACCGGTGTACTGCATCAGATAGGTCTGGACGAATTCGCACACCAGGGTGCCTACCAGCACGCCCAGGTAAAGCAGGCCGATCCGCGCCAGCCCCGCCCACGGGTCGGAGGGCAGCAGGGAATCGAGGAACGTCGGCTGAAGGTTCGGGCGGTGTTCCAGGTAGCGATCCACCGCGGTTTTGGTGAGCAGCGGACCCAGCACCTGCAAAAGCGATTGCCCCAGGAGAAACACCACCGAAACCGCCACCAGCGGCCGGTACGGGCGCATGTAGCCTAACAACCGCCGCATCAGCCGGGAATCGTATGCCTTGCCGAGGACCTCTTCTTCCACTTTCTTCAGTCTACCGGAGCGGCGGCGCCAGTTCCTTTAGGGGGGTATCCACCCGGCGGGGCGCTGTCCAACTCGCCCAGCGGCCAAAGGCGGCATCCCACGCTCGGTCGTGCCTTTTCACCCAGTGACGTCCGTTTTTTAACCCAATCGAGGGATATCGCGGAATCCCACAATGCTGTGCGGAATTTCCCAACATCAAGATAATAAATACCTTGAGCATCCGATTCTCTCATTCTAGCTTTGGAGTGGTGAGTGCTTTGGGGAGTGTGCTCGGTACCCTTCAGATACGGCTCCGTCGGACGGGTAGACTTCCTGCCCGGGGAGTGCACGGGTAACTCGTTTCTTTGGATTGGAGAATTTAGCATGCGGATTCCTTCTTCGGTTTTCGCGGTTGGGCGCTACTCCGCGGCCTTCGTGCTGGTTGCGGGCTCGGTGCTTTTGATGAGCGCGCCAAAGAGAACCGGATTCACCAGGTATGAAAAGGCGTATTATGCCGACGCGAACACCGTAAACTTCGTCCGGCCGGGACTCACGATCAGCATCGTCTCAGCCAAAATTGCGTCGGATGGCACGATCAGCGTCGATTACAAGTTGTCCGACCCCAAGGGGCTCCCCCTCGATTTGTCGGGAGTTCAGACCCCGGGCGCCGTCTCGGTCAGTTTTCTGGCAGCATTCATTCCGAAGGGCCAGTCGCAGTACGTGTCTTACGCGACCCGCCCGCAGACCAGCCCGATCACCAAGGTTACGGCCAATCAGGCGGGCGCCGATTCCGGCGGTACGACGCAGACGGTGGCTTTGGGCGAGTACCTCTACACGTTCAAGCAGAAAGCCGCTCCGCCAGCCGGCAGCTATGATCCGGACGCCACCCACCGCATCGGCGTATATGGCAGCCGGAACCTGACCGAGTTCGATCTCGGCACCACCTACGATTCCGCGGTCTACGATTTCGTGCCTTCCGGCGGCGCGGCCACACCGCGGGAAGTCATCAAGACCGAAAGCTGCAACAAGTGCCACGACAAGCTGTCCTTTCACGGCGGATCGCGGGTCGGCCTGGAACTGTGCATCATGTGCCACACTCCCCAAACCGTCGATCCCGACACGGGCAACACGGTGGACATGAAAGTCTTCGTGCACAAGATCCACATGGGCGACGAACTTCCCAGCGTGAAGGCGGGCGTCCCCTACCAGATCATCGGCCACAACCAGGACGTAGCCGACTATTCGGAAGTGGCGATGCCATCGGACATCCGCCGCTGCGAATTCTGCCACGAATCGAGCACGAAGGCTGCGCAGGCCGACGCCTGGCTGAAAAAGCCTTCGCGCGAAGCATGCGGGTCGTGCCACGACAACGTGAACTTCGCCACCGGCAATAACCACGTCAACCTGCCCCAGGCGAGCGATCAGCAGTGCGCCCAGTGCCACACCCCGCAGGGCGATCTGCCGCTCGATGCATCCATTTTGGGCGCACACATGGTCGTCACTCGCGCGGCATCGGCTCCGGGTCTCAACTTCCAGATTTTGAAGGTCGAAAACGGCGTCGCCGGCAAGGCTCCCACGGTCACTTTCACCATTCGCGATAACAACGGCAACGGGCTGTCGATTGCCGATCTTACCGGCGGAATGAACCGCATCGGCCTGGTTCTGGCCGGCCCCACGTCCGATTATGGCTACACCGATTTCGGCGCCGGCGTGACCACCCACGGCTACGTCTCCGAAACTCCGCCCACCAGCACCAGTTGCAGCGGCGATGGCACCTGCACCTACACGTTCACGCACGCCATTCCGGCCGACGCCACCGGCACCTTCGCCATCGGCATGGAAGGCCGCCGCCAGTACACGCTGCTGCCCGGCACCACCCAGGAAACCACCACCGAAGTGGGTGCGGTCAACAAGGTCGCTTACTTCTCCGTGGACGGCTCCAAGGTCCAGCCGCGGCGGCAGGTGGTGGATATCGCCAAGTGCAACAACTGCCACTCGTTCCTGTCGCTGCACGGCGAAAACCGCAACCAGATTGAGCAGTGCGTGCTGTGCCACAATCCGAGCGAGACCGACATCAGCAGGCGACCCGGCGCAACGGTAGCCTCCGACAAGTCGGCGCCGCCGCAGGCCGTCAACTTCGCCCTGATGATCCACAAGATCCATACCGGCGAAAAGATGACCAGCGATTTTGGCACCACCTACACCATCGTCGGATTTGGCGGCAGCCATAACGATTTCACTGGCGTCCGCTATCCCACCATGAGCGATACCGGCTCGACCGGCGACACGGCCAAGTGCTACATGTGCCATGTCAACAACTCGGAAGCCGCATTCCCCATCGGCAAGAACAATGTCACCGATCCCCAGGGCCTTCTGGATCCGGCGCCGGCCACGACCTCGGCCTGCACGGCGTGCCACCAGAACAAATCGGCACTGTCTCACGCCATTTCGAACACCGATCCCAAGTTCGGTGAGAGTTGCGACGTTTGCCATGGCACCGGCGCTGACTTCGACGTTCAGAAGGAGCATGCCGGAAAGTAATCCGTAGAGCTGTAAAGGTAGTCTCGCTTCACCGCAGCGCGGCCGGGCCCCACCCGGCCGCTTCGGTGTTTCAGTAACACAGACCCATGACGTCTGTATCGCTGGCTCGGCCCCTTTTTGCCTGGCCAGGTTTCGCGGAGGTTCAGTATATGCGTTTTCGTTCTCCGGTTTTCACGGTAGGCCGTTACGCGGCGCTGTTCGCTGCGGTCGCCGGTTCGCTGGCCCTCATGGGCGCGGGTAAGAAAACCGTCTTCACACCTTATGACAAGGCCTTTTATGCCGATGCCAACACGGTGAACTTCGTTCGGCCCGGTTTCGTCATCAGCATCGTGTCCGCCGATATTGCCAAGGATGGCACCATTAGCGTCCACTACAAACTGTCGGATCCCAAAGGTCTTCCACTCGACTTGGCGGGCGTGCAGACACCGGGCACCATCTCGCCCCGTTTCCTGATCGCTTACATACCGAAAGGGCAGAGTCAATACGTCTCTTACATCAGCAGCGTGAGCAACGGCGCCACACGCGCCGGCGGCGAGAGCAACACCGGCAAAACGCAGACGTTGGCGGTAGGCGACTACGTCTACACGTTCGTCGCCAAGGCGCCCGCGAATTTCGACCCCACCGCCACTCATCGCGTCGGCGTGTACGGCTCGCGCAACTTGACCGAATTCGACCTGGGCACCAACTACGACGACGCCGTCTACACCTGGGTGCCGGACGGCTCGAAGGTGACGGTGGACCGCGACGTCATCCGCACCCAATCGTGCAACAAATGTCATGATTCGCTCGCCTTCCATGGCGGCACGCGGCGCAGCATGGAACTCTGCGTCATGTGCCACACGCCCCAGACCAATGACGCCAACGGCAACTCGGCGGACATGAAGGTCATGATCCACGAGATCCACATGGGCGAAGAGGCTCCCAACGCGCAAGCCGGCAACCCCTACAAGCTCGGCTCCAGTTCGTGGGCCAATGTTGCCATGCCGTCGGACGCCCGCCGCTGCGAGTTCTGCCACGAATCCACCACCGGTGCGGCCCAGCAGGACGCCTGGATCAAGAATCCGTCCCGCGCGGCTTGCGGCGGATGCCACGACAACGTCAATTTCGCCAGCGGCAAGAACCACGTCAACCTGCCCCAAGTGAACGACAAGCAGTGCTCGCAATGTCACGTAGAAAAAGGCGAACTGGAGCTGGATGCCTCCATCCGCGGCGCGCACACCGTGCCCACGCAGGCGCCCAACGCGCCGGGCGTCAAGGTGGACATCCTGAAGGTCGAAAACGGTGAGGCGGGTAAAGCTCCCACGGTTACCTTCACCATCCGCGACAACGCCGACAACGGCCTTTCCATGGCCGACATGACCGGCGGCAACAACCGCATTGGCCTGGTGATGGCGGGCCCCACGTCCGACTACGGCAAGACCAGTTTCGGCTCCGGAGTCACCACCAAGGGTTACGTGTCCGAAAACCCGGTTCCCACGGCTAAATGCAGTCCCGATGGCACCTGCACCTACACGTTTGCGCATGCCATCCCGGCTGACGCTACCGGCACGTTTGCGATCGGCATGGAAGCGCGGCGTAACTATGTGATCCTGCCCGGGACCACCCAGGAGCAGACTACCGAGTACGGAGCCATCAACAAGGTTGTCTACTTCTCCGTCGACGGTTCGAAGGTCCAGCCGCGGCGCCAGGTGGTGGATATCGCCAAGTGCAACAACTGCCACTCCTTCCTGTCGCTGCACGGCGAAAACCGCAACCAGATCGAACAGTGCGTGCTGTGCCACAACTCCGACGAGAACGATGCCGCACGGCGCGGGGTGGCGGTCAACGCCGACGACAAAACCGCCCCGGCGCAGAGCATCGATTTCGCGCTGATGATCCACAAGATCCACACCGGCGAAAAAATGACCTCCGATTTCGGGACGACTTATACCATCGTCGGGTTCGGCGGCACCCATAACGATTTCAGCGAAGTCCGCTACCCGGTCTTCACCCCGAGCGGTTCGACGGGCGACACCGCCAAATGCTACATGTGCCACGTCAACAACTCGGAGACCGTATTCCCCATCGATAAGAACCCGGTCATCGATAATCAGGGCATGCTCAATCCGGCGCCGGCTACCACCGCCGCTTGTACGGCATGTCACCAGACCCGGGCCGCGGTTTCGCACTCCGTTTCCCAAACCGACTCGAAATTCGGGGAAAGTTGTGACGTGTGCCACGGCGCCGGAGCCGATTTCGACGTTCAAAAGGTCCACGCCGGGAAATAACGATTTACCATTGTTATTTAAGACATGACGACCCTATACCGGCTATTCCGCCGTGTGTCGCCGGCGCCTACCTGCTCCGTGGCAGATCGGGGAATCCCCGTTACTCGGGGATTCCCCGGTATGCCGGAGAGCCGGACCTCTGTGCGCTTAGTGTTTTTGACGGCGGCACTCCTTATTACGCCTTTGTGGGGCTTCCAGGAGAATCCCGCGGCCCCGCCTGCACCTGCCACGGAAAACAAACCGGCGGAATACGTCGGCTCCGAAACCTGCCAGGGGTGTCATGAGGACATATTCAAGGCGTTCCAGCAGAATCCTCATCACCTGGTGGAAACCGACAAGAAGCGCGGCTGGGAAAACAAAGCCTGCGAATCCTGCCACGGTCCGGGCAGCAAACATGCGGAGTCGATGTCGGCGGCCGACATTCGGAATCCGGCCAAGCTCAAGCCCGCAGAAACCGACAAAACCTGCCTCACCTGCCATCTCAACCAGCCCACTCAGGTCGGGCGGATCAATAGCAGTCATGCCAAAAACCAGGTGAGCTGCGTGTCTTGTCACGCCATCCATAAGAACGGTCCCCAGGGATTAGTGGCGCGGAAAGCGCCGGAGGTCAACCGGCAGTGCTCCCAGTGCCACGCCGATGTCTGGGCCAGCTTTCAGAAGCCGTACAAGCACCGCCTCACCGAAGGCGCGATGTCATGCGTCGATTGCCACAATCCCCACGGGAGCGTGATGCCGCGCATGATGATGACGGCGAACGCCAATGAACGGGGTTGCTTCCGCTGCCACGGCGATTTGCGCGGACCCTTCCCCTTCGAGCACGCCCCGGTGAAACTGGAGGGCTGCGGCAGTTGCCACGAGCCGCACGGTTCGGCGAATCCGCGGATGCTGACGCGGCACGAAGTGCGTTTCGTCTGCCTGGAGTGCCATTCCAACCTGCCCGCGCCGGCGACGCCGGCCAACGGCACGCTGGGTACCGTTCCGCCGGCCTTTCACGACCTGCGCCTGCCGCGGTTCCAGAACTGCACCACGTGCCACCAGAAGGTGCACGGTTCCTATGTTGACCGGGGGTTACTGCGATGAAATTCCTGACGGCTTTGTTGTTGCTCGCCCCGGCGTTCGCGCAACAGCCGCCCGCCGCTCCGCCCAAGCCGGAAGAGCCCAAGCCCACCACGCCGGCCCAGGCGGCGCCCGCGCCCGCGGCAGCCGAAGCGGCGGCATCGCCGGCCCCCACCGCGGAGCAGTGGTTTTCCGGCAGCATCGATTTCGGCTACCGGTGGCTCACCGACGTCCGCGGCAGCTTCAACCAGTATCGGAGTGTGGTCAACCTGGGTGAAGGCCCCAAACTGTTCGGACTCGACTTCACTGTCCAGGACCCCAAAAAACGCCTCTTTGACCGCATGGATGTCCAGGCCTACAATTGGGGGGACGACCCATACAGCACGGCGCACCTGAACATGCGCAAGCTGGGCATTTACGAACTGCGCGCGGACTACCGCAATATCGCCTACTTCAACGCTGTGCCGTCATTCGCCAATCCCTTCGCGCCGGGCGGCTTCGACCAGCGGGCGTTCGATATTCGCCGCCGCATGGGCAGCTTCTCGCTGGACCTGTTCCCAGGCAAGCGCATCATCCCGTACCTTGCCTACGATCACAATTCGGGGTACGGAACCGGCGTTGAGACCTGGGTACAGGATTCGAACAATCAGTACGCCGTGCCGGTGAAGCTCAACGACGGCACCAACAGCTACCGCGGCGGAGTGCGTTTCGAATTCAGCCGCTTCCATGTGACCGTGGAACAGGGCGGCACCACCTTCCGCAACGACGATCAGGCCTACTTCAGCGGGTCCAACCCGGGCGACCGCACGCCCGGTACCGTCTTTGGCCAAACCCAGGCGCTTACCGGCCTGGCGCAGGCGCTTGGCGTGCGCGGTAGCAGTATCTATGAGAAGGGCCTGTTCACGGCGCGGCCGGCTTCCTGGCTCGACGTCAATGCCCAGTTCCTCTTCAGCCAGCCGAAAACGGATGCCCGCTACACCGATCTCGCTTTCGGCCAGCTCGCGAACCTGCAGACGCTGCTGCTGTACAGCGGCCAGTCGAATCTGGGGACGGGAGCGGCCAACCAGCCGCACAGCACCGGCAACGCCGGCTTTGAACTGCGCCCGTTCGGGCGGCTCCGCATTGTGGAGTCGTGGATGACCGACCGATTCCACGACGCGGCTTCCTCGCTGGTGACGACCCAGCTTCTGCTGGCCGGCGCCGGCGCCAACCAGACCGATATTAATTCGCTGGTGTACGGCCAATTCGTCAACTTCAACCAGCAGCAGACCGACGTGTTATTCGATCTCACCTCGAAAGTCACGCTGCGCGGCGGCTACCGCTACGTCTGGGGGAATGCGACGGTGCTGGCCGGGGAACTGAGCCAGTCCGGGCTGCTGGTTTCCGGAAAGCTCCAACGTAACGTGGGGCTGGCTGGCGTGGATGTGCGCCCATGGCAGAAACTCAACGTGCACCTCGACTATGAAGGCGCGTCGAGCGACCGGGTTTATTTCCGCACCAGCCTGAACGACTATCACCGCGCGCGGGCCCGAGTTCGCTACCAGGCCACCGGCTCGCTCATGTTGCAGGCGAATTTCCACGTGCTCCACAACGAGAATCCGGCCACGGACATCAATTTCGATTTCCAGAGCCGCAGCAACTCCCTGTCCGCGTTCTGGACGCCGGGCGGCGGGAAACGGGTCACCGTGACGGCGGAGTACGACCGTTCCACGGTGTCTTCCGATATCCGGTACCTGGGACTGTTTCTGGCTCCATCGACATCGGTGTACCGCGAACGGGCGCACACGGCGACATCGGCGGTCGACGTAACCCTCCCCGGGCTGCCTGGAGGCAAACTCACGTTGGGCGGGTCCCTGTTCGTCTCCTCCGGCAGCCGCCCCACGCGGTACTACGAGCCGCTGGCGCGGCTTTCACTTCCCATCCACAAGAACGTATACTGGAACACCGAGTGGCGCTGGTACGGTTTCAATGAGCTGTTCTACAATTACGAACCGTTCCGAACACATCTCTTCCAGACCGGACTGCGCCTGACCAGATAGGAGACCGAGTCATGATCAGGGTTCGAGTATTCGCCGCGGGCGCGCTGGCAGCTTTCAGCGGGTTCGCGGCCGGCATCATCCCCGGTGACGCGCGCCGCGGCGAGCAGTTGTTCACCACCGAGCAGTGTGTGCAGTGCCACAGCCTCAATGGAAAGGGCGGCACGCTCGCGCCGGACCTGGGGCGCCGGATCGACCGCGACTTCACACCGGCCGTGATGGCGAGCCTGATGTGGAATCACGCACCCGATATGTGGGCCGCCATGAAGAAACAGGGCATCGTCAAGAGCCAGCTCAGCGCGGAGGCGGCGGCCGACCTGTTTGCCTTTTTCGTTTCGGCGCGCTACTTCGAACAGCCCGGCGATGCCGGCCGCGGGAAGCGGCTCTTCACGGCCAGGCATTGCGACACCTGCCACGGGATTACGGCCTCGAACGCCGCCGGCGCCCCGCCGGTCGGCAAATGGGAGTCGCTGGCCGACCCGCTCGTGCTGGCCGACCAGATGTGGAACCATGCCGCCAAGATGCGCGACGCCTTCGCCCAGAAGAAGCTCACCTGGGCACCCCTTACCGCGCAAGAGCTTACCGACATACTCGTGTACCTTCAAAACCTGCCCGAAACCCGCAACGTCTCGCGCGATTTCAAGTTCCCCGCTACCGAATCCGGTGCGTCGCTGTTCCAGGCCAAAGGATGCGCCGGATGTCACACCGGCAACCTGGCGCTGGAAAAGCGGCTCCGCAACCAGACGCTCACCCAGATCGCGGTGGATATGTGGAACCATGAGCCCGCCATGAAGGCGCGGATGAAAGCCGCGCCGCCAGCGCTGTCGGAGGAGGAGATGCGGCAGATCCTGGCCTACATCTGGGCCCGTCAGTATTTTCAGGGCTCGGGCAGCGCCGATCGCGGCAAGAAGGTGTTCACCGACAAGAACTGCGCCACCTGCCACAACGATCCCGCAAGCGGCGCCCCCAACCTTGCCAAAGGCAAGGACGCCTACTCGGATATCACCATGGTCGCGGCGCTTTGGGACCACGGCCCGCGCATGCTCGACCGGATGCAACAGAAGAACCTGGCCTGGCCGCGCTTCAACGCACAGCAGATGACGGACCTGATCGCCTACCTGAATTCCCTCTAGCAGCCCGGAGGAACTTCCGGCCGCTAAATCACTAACGAGGCTGCGCCTCAGAGCGACGAGTTCTATTCGGCGCTCGCCGGGATCGCAGTTTTCGTGGCGGGCTCGGAAGTCGCACGCCGCCTGTCTCCCGATTGTAGAATGGGCCAGGAGGCGGATTATGGCAGGCAGTCTCGATCGTCGCAAATTCGGGCTGGCGCTCGGCACGCTCTTGGCCCGCGATCTCTTCGCGGCCGATGAACGCTCCGGTGACATGATCTATCGGAAGCTCGGCAAGACCGGTGAACGCGTTTCGGCCATTGGCCTGGGCGGGTACCACATCGGCGTGCCCAAGACAGAGGACGAGTCCATCAAGCTGATCCGCACGGCTATCGATCGCGGCATCACGTTCATGGACAACTGCTGGGACTACATGGACGGAAAGTGCGAAGAGTGGATGGGCAAGGGACTGCGCGACGGGTACCGCCAGAAGGTCTTCCTAATGACTAAGTTCGATGGGCGCACGCGGGCCGCGGTGACGAGCCAGATTGAGGACTCACTACGCCGGCTTCAGACCGATCACATCGACCTGATGCAGTTCCACGAAAACATCCGTCTCGAAGATCCGGACCGGTTCTTCAACAACGGGCCGGCCGAAGCCTTGCTGGCAGCCAAAAAGGCGGGGAAAATCCGCTACATGGGCTTCACCGGCCACAAGGATCCGATCGTGCACCTGCGCATGATGGAGGAGGCCCAGGCGCACCAGTTCCACTTCGATTCGGCGCAGATGCCGCTGAATATCCTGGACGCGCAGTTCCGCAGTTTCGCACACCAGGTAGTGCCCAAACTGGTGGAGCAGGGGATCGCAGTGTTGGGGATGAAGCCGATGGCCAGCGGCGCCATCGTGCAGAACAAGATCGCGACGCCGGCGGAGTGCCTGCACTATGCGCTGAGCCTGCCGACCTCCGTGGTGATCAACGGAATCCCGGACTTGAAGGGGCTCGACCAGGCCTTCGAGGCGGTGCGCACCTTCCAGCCCCTGACCCAGGCGCAACTGTCGGCGCTGCTGGCAAGGACGCGGGAGGCATCGCTGACCGGACGCTACGAGCTGTTCAAGACCGGCTCGATGTTCGACGGAACGGCGCGCAACCCGAAGTGGATGGGTTGATCTCAGCCGCGGAGGCGGACGGGGTAACGCAGGGCAAAGGTCACGCGGCTCTCAGCAGGGAGGTGGAGATTGCGCTTGCCGGTAACGAATGCCGTGGTGGTGCCGGCGGCGGCTCCCGCTCCAACGCCGATGGCGGCACCCACGGGTCCGCCGGCGATCGCCCCGATGGTGGCGCCCGTCCCGGCACCGCCGCCAATGAACGCGAGGTTGCGTTTTCTGTGGTTCTTGCTCACGAACGTCGGATCGCTGGTAACGATGCGGTAGTGTCTGCCGCGCAGTTCCACGGAATCGAGGCTCATCCGGATCACGGCCCGGCCCCTCAGGCGGCCTGACGGTTTAGATTCGACGAGGTGCCCGCGGCAAGGCGTTCCTCGCGGGACTACAACTTCTCCATGGCGTACGATGGCGGCGGACACGTGCCCGAGGAACGGGGTGCCGGGGTGGTCCCGTTTCGTATCGAGCGATTGTGCCAGCCGGATGTGAATACGAGTACCGGCGGGCAAGGTGATAGCTGCGGCATCGTCAGCCCGCGGCGTGGCGGCGCCGGCAGCGGCGCCCGCGAGGAGGAGCATTCCGAGAGTGTGTAAGAAGTACCGCATCCGCATGGCAGTGCACGCCTGGAACCACAATCGGCGCTCGTCCCCCGCAGGATAAGATACCAGCGCGGTCATGCCGCGTCCGCCAGGAACTCGTGGACCGAGGGCGCCAGGCCGGCGGCCATCTGCAGGTTGGCGTTGCCTTTCATCTCCGAAACGACGAACGCGAGATACCCTCCCGCCTCAAAACCGGCCACCTGCCATCGCTCGGTGCCGGACTGATAGATGGGAATGCCCGAGGGCCGCAGCACAGGTTTGAGCCCTGCCAGGGCCTCGCCATCCTGCTTTCGGGCGATGACCAGCGAAACGAGCTCGTGGCCGTCGTGCATCGTGAAGTGGACGAATTTGCGTCCGTGGTAGCTGCACTGATGCGCCATGATGATGTGGAAACGCTCGGGAATGGCCGCTTTTACCAGGGGCAGAAGACCTTGGTAGGCCGGACCCAGGTCGGTCTGCATCTGTTCCAGCGTGGCCGGTTTTGAAGGTTTGCGGAACACCGAGCAGTGGATGTGATCGCCCAGCCCGACTTTCAGGACCGCCCCCAGGGCAGTGGACACGCGCTGAATATAGGTGTCCTGCACTCTGCGGTCGGCAGTGACCGGCAGCTTTTCATAGCCGGTACGCGTCCAGAGCACGGCAAACATGGCGAGCCCCGCGGCTACCGCGACGGCCATCCGGGTCAAGCCCGTCCCCAGCCAGGCGCGCGCCTGCCGGGAGCGGATCCGCTCGCGCACCTTGGCGGCCAGTTCGGGGGGAACGCTTTGCCGCTCGATGGCGGCTTTCAGCCGCGTACGCAAGCGGCTGCGCGCTTCGAGTTCGGCCGTGCACGCAGGGCAGCCCTCCAGGTGCCGCAGCACCTCGTGGTTCGTCTCGACCAGCAGCTCGTTGCTGAGATAGGAGTCCAGGTACCGTAGCGTCTTTTCGCAGGCGCCCTCTCCGAATTGAATCCTGTTCATGCCACCCGTCCTTCTTCGCCTTGTCCGCTAATTCCATACGACTGCGCCACACCCGAAAGGCGATCCCGGAGTAGTTTTCGCCCACGGCTCAAACGCGACATGACCGTGCCGATCGGCACATTCAGAATACCGGCGGCCTCTTTATAGGAAAACTCTTCCACATCCGTCAGCAGGACCACAGCCCGAAAGTCCTGGGGAATCCGGCCGAGGGCGGCCAGGACTTCCTCGTCGGTGATGTTTTCCGGAACAGGCGGGCTGGGGGCGACCGCCTGATCCATCACTTCCTCGCTTTCCTTCACCATCCGGAGGTTCAGCCATTTTCGCCGATAGTGGTTTGCGGTATGGAACAGGATCTTAAACAGCCAAGCCCTGCAATTGGTTCCCAACTCGAACTGATCAAAGGACTTCCACGCCTGGAGATAGACGTCCTGAATGACATCGTCGGCGCGCGCAGGGTCTCCCAGGAGCCGCGTCGCGGTGCGATACAAATCGTTCAGGTGAGGCAAAGCCGCAGACTCAAAGTCGTCGGTCCTACGTTTGTGGGAGGAGAAGAGCATTTTCGCCTACAGTCCAAGATGCCGACTGGGGGCCGGAATATTCCCGGAATCCGTGAAATCGGATGGTGGAGGAGGCGCGCTCGCGGATCGGCATGGACAGGCAGCCCTGGTCTGCCGGCCGCCTGCCTACAGAAACGCCTCGATCAATCGCCGCTGCACGCTCTTCAGGCTGGTGTGCGCGGAATCGAGCTCCTCTACCTTTTCGCGCAGGTCGCGGTACAGGCTGGCGCGCTCGGCGCCGCTGCGGATCACCAATAATAGCTGCGCGTTGTCCCAGGGTTTTTCGAGGTACTGGAACAAGGCCACCTCGTTGATGGCCTGAATGGCGCTCTGCTTGTCGGCGTGGCCGGTGAGCAGCACGCGGCTGGCTTCGGGTTGGAGGCTCTTGATACGACCGAGCAATTGGATGCCGTTCATCTTGGGCATAAGGTAGTCCGAGACGGCCACGTCCACAGGACGGGTTTCGGCGAACCGGGCAGCCTCTTCCGGATCGGTGAACCCGTTGACGTCGAACTCGGTCTCCAATTGCAGAAATGCCTGAACGCTGGTGATCACCATCTCCTCGTCGTCCACGATCATGACTGATGGCCTCTGTCCGTTCTGGCTCATGCGGTCGAACTCCTTTTCTGGCGCACCGGAATCGAAATGTGGAAGGTTGTGCCGCGGCCGGGTTCGCTTTCGAAGGTCAGCGTGCCCGCGTGCTTGTCTTCCACGATCTCCTTGGCAATCGAGAGGCCGAGCCCGGTCCCTTCGCCGACCGGCTTGGTGGTGAACCCGGCTTGGAACGCGCGAGCCTGCTGTTCGGGTGTCATACCGCGGCCGGTATCGGCAATCCAGATGTGCACGGTATCGCCCTCGGCCCGGGTGCGCACGGTGATTTTGCCTTCACCAGCGATGGCCTGTCCGGCGTTGACCAGGAGGTTCAGAAACACCTGGTTGAGCATCTGGGGATAACACTCGACGTCGGGCAGCTCGCCGAGCTCCAACTCCACGATCACGCGCTTGTGGAACTCCGCCCGGGTCAGCTTCACCGTGTCTTGCAGGTGCTGGTTGAGGTTTACGCCGCGGGGCTCGGCGGCGTCCACCCGGGAGAAGCTCTTGAGGCCGCGGATAATGGAACGGATCCGCTCGCAGGCGATGCGGTCCACGGCGGCAAGATTGCGGCAGGTGCCGATCAGACGCTGGGCTTTTTCAACCGCCTCGGGACGTCCGTCCTCGAGCAGGGGGCCGAGCATCTCGAGCGAGCGGAGAATCACCTCGTTGTTCGAAAAGATCGAACCGATGGGAGTGTTGATCTCATGGACGATTCCGGCCAGAAGTCGGCCGATGGAGGCCATCTGGTGCAGTTCCGCGGTGCTGGGACTCATTGCTCCACCAGTTTGCGGAACCGTTTCACCAGCGTCGAGAACAGGGCGAAGGTAATTTCGCTGTGATCCGCCAGCAAGTCGTAGAAATCATCGCGGCCGATGCGCAGCATGCGGGTGTCCTCGCTGGTTTCGGCCGTCACGGGCATAGGTTGGTCTTCCTCGAACAGAGCCCATGCGCCGAGCACCTCGTTGCGGTGAGCGACGGTGAGGGTCTCGCCGTTGCGCTTGAGTTCGACGGCGCCATCGATGACGACGTACAGAGCGTCGGCGGTTTGGGACGGTTCGAGCACCACCTTACGGGGCGAATATTTCACTTCATGCGCCACCGTGGCGATGCGGGCCAGTTGCTCCGGGGTGAGGTGCTGGAAGAGCTCCACGCCTTCGAGCGCGATCACCTTCTCGACGATGTTCAGTTCGGGCATGGCACCTCTCAAGCCGCTGCGAGGACGGCTTCGGCGGACCGGGCGACTTCGGAGACTTCCTGGGCCGCCTGGCGGGCGGCCTCGGCGATTTCGGGCACGAGGCTGCGTAGCTTCAATTCGGCCGCGGCCGCCATGGCGCATGCCACCAGCCAGGGATCGCGCGAGCGGATCAGTTCACGAACAGCCTGCTCGGCGGTTGGTACGCGAAGGCCGAACAGCTCGCGTCCGCGTTCCAGGACATGCTCGGGCGCATCCAGCAGCGGCAGGATGAAGCGTTTGAGGTCACGGTCCATGGTGTTGTCGAGAAACTCCAACGCGGCCGTCGCCTCTTCGTGCCGTTGCCGCGACACGGCTAGGTACGCGGAATAGATCTCCTTGGGGGGATAGCGCAGGCCCAGCAGCCGGAAGAGGCGCTCGAGCGACATGCGGAGCCGTTCCTCGAGCGTGCGGACCAGCAGGTCAGTGGCGGCGTGGGCACCGTTTTGACGCTCGCTGAACGGCGATATGGCCGCGGCCAGCTCGAAGTAATGGCGGGCCTCCTTGCGAATCTGATCGGTGACGAAGTTGTGATCGAACTGCAGATCGGGGGAGGTCTCGCGAAGGCGGTTCAAGGCCTTCAGGACGGAAGCGCGAATGGAGATTTCCTGTTCGCCGAGCGATGCGAGCAGCACGTCCACGGACCGTTGGCTGGGGATTTGCCGCAGTACACGAGGCACCTGACGCCGGATCCGGATGGGGACGGATTCGTCCAGAAGCACGTCGGAAAGCGCTCCACAAATGGAGGGACCATAGCTTGCCAGGGCGGCGATGGCATCGCCGCGTACGGCCGACCTGCCAAGCAGTTCGACCAGCCGATGCACGTAAGCACGAGTGCGCAACTCGCCGGCGGCACGGGCCGCGGCGCGCGACACGCCGGGATCGGCATCGTCGAGGAGCCGGTGCAGAGCTTCGGTGCCGTGGTCGCCGCGGACACCGATGGCGGTCGCGGCGAGCGCGCGGCGTCGGGGATCCGAGGAACGCCCGTTGCGGTCGAGCCACTCGCGCGTGACCAGTTCCTCGGCCAATTCGCGGTCGGTGCGCAGGGCTCCCAACACACCTTCCACGATGCGGGGATCGGCATCGTCGAGAAGCTCGGCCGCCAGGTGCGCGCGATCGGGCGCGACGGTCAACAGGTAGGGAATGACCGCGGCCGGCAGATCGGGGCTCCGCCGGGAAAGTTCACCGGCGGCTTGCTCGCGCAGGCTTTCGTCGCGGAGCCGCGCCGCCACCTGGTACACCCGGTCGCGGACTTCCGCCGCCGGGCTCTTCACCAGAATGCGCAGCAGTGGAGCGGTGTCGTAGCCCGAAGCTTCCGAAAGCAGGGAAAGCGCGTACGCGGCCTGACGCGGATTCCCACTCCGGGCGGTGGTCTCGAGGAAACCGACGGTAGCGGCGTCATTCACTGAGAGGCGGGAGGCTTCCAGGTCCAGGGAACGCGCTTCGAAGCGCCGGCGGATCGTGGCAATGTACTCTTTCCGCGCCAGGTAGGAGAAATACATCCAAGGAATACACAGCACCATCACCAGCCAGGAGATCTCCCTGACATCGAAATGAAGCGCTCGGGAGGTGACGATCAGCAAAAGGCCGCCGCCCAGGCCGCGGGAAACCCGATCCACACAGATGTCGATAAACGCTTTGATGCGGTTGCGCAGTTGCTGCGGCAGCGGCATGTAGAGCAGTTCCATGCCGGTGCGGTTCAAGGTGTACCGGGTGGAAGCTTCGGTGAGCCGCACTGCGCCGGCGGTGGTGACGCCGGGCGCGACGATGGTGGCGGTGGAGGCGAGCACGATGCACGATGGCGCGATTTGCAGGGTTCCACCCACACCGAATCGCCGCACTACCGACGCCGTGACGAACAGCTGAAACACGAATTCGATCAGGTTGAGATACAGGCCGTAGAACTTGCCGAAAAAAGCGGTGAGGTCGTCGCCGTGATAGACCCGCGCGGCGGTCACCTGGAACTGAAACTCGACTACGGTGTCCACCAGGTACATGGCTACCATAATGCCGACGATCACCTTGAGATGCCGCGTGTTCAGGATATCCCGGACCATGCCGCCAAAGGAGAAATCCGTTTCCTCCGCATGCGCCGCTCGCGCCTCCCGCACGGCGGAAGATTGCGATATGGCCAGCCGGAAGCCACCATAGGCCAGCAGGACCATCCCGGCGCTGGCCAGCAACAGGTTCCGGGTGCCGAGCGCATGCGCCGCCCGGCTGGTGAATTCGCCGCCGAAGGCGGCGCCCAAGACCATTCCCATACCCAGGAGCGGGTAGGTCCGCTTGGCTTCGCGCGCATCGAAGAGATTGCTGGCCACGAGCCAACCTTGCGACACCAGGACAATGCTGAAGAGGCTGACGAAGACATTCAGCACGTACACCATCCACGACAGGTGAATGAGAGCCCAAATGGCGCTGAGCGCGGCGATGGAGATGGACATGGTGACGAAGACGGCGGCGCGCAGGGAACTCTTGGCCGCCAGCTTGCTGTAAAGATATGCGAACGTGCCCCCGAAGGCGGCAATTAGTATGTACAGCGCCGGCAGGTTGTCCACGTCAAATTTGGTGATGAACATGGAGCGCGAAACCGGCTTCAGCACGTAGTAGGCGAACAGAACGCAGAGCAGGTAAAAAAACATCGACCATGTGCGCAGGTGCTCACCGGGTCTGATATCGAACAGTTGCCGTCGAAGCGAGCGCAATCGGTTCATTCGTACACGAGGGCCGTGCAATTGAGGCACCAAAAACAGAGCGCCATGGATTTCCAACGCATCCGCCAACGACTTCTGCCCGGCCTGGACGTGAATCCAAAATTCGAGGAGCACGCGCGAAACCTGGGCCATCCGGGGCTGCGGACGATCGGAGCGGTGGAAATCGCTACCCCGCTGCTGATGCTCGCGGGACGGCTGGCGATGAGGGGCGGGCGCGTAGACACGGCCGTGCTCTGGCAGGAGGCGGCGATGATCGCGGCAGGCGCCGCGACCTTACTGGTAGCGGCAACGCGGTGGAGTCGCCGGCACGCGCGGCCGATCGCCGTGGTGTCGGCATGGCTGGCTCCGACGCTGCTTATCTGGGCGGCCATATGGCGGGCCACAACGCCGGCCAGTACGGACGATTACATACTCACTGCGATCACCCTGGTCACGTTGACGACGGTGGCCTCGGTACCCTTGTTGCCGTGGCACGCCATGACGCTGGGCCTGGCGCTCGAATGTACGTATATTCTCTCCTTTCGATTCGGGGGCCAGCGGGTGTTTTCGACCACCGCGCAGCACAGTGATGCGCATTACATCTTCCTGCTGATGCTGGCTTTGTTGCTCACGTTCATTGCCGCGACGAATTACGAGCATCGGCGCACCGAGTACGAATCGCACCAGGAGGCAATACGCGCGGCCGAAGCATTGACGGGCGCCCAATTGCGGGCCCAACTGGCCGAGAGCGCGATCTCGATCGGCAAAATGGCGGCGGCGCTGAGCCATGAGATGAACTCGCCGCTGGGCACGCTGCGCAGTTCGATCGAGACTTTGATTGTAGTAGTGGACCGGCAACTCAAGGCGCCGCCCGAGCAACGAGACCTTCTTGACCATACGCGCGGGCAATTGCGGCGCGCCATCGAAGAATCGGCGCGGCGCATCGACGAGGTGAGCGAACGGCTGCGCCGGTTCGTCTCGCTGGCGGAGGCGGACCTGAAGCCGGCCGATCTTAACGAACTGCTCTCGGATGTGGCGCTGCTGCACGAGGACGAGTTGCGGCGGGCCGGCATCCGGCTGGAGTTCGATCTGGAACGGTCGCTTCCCCGGCTGACCTGCCGGCCGCAACTGCTGAGCTCGGTCTTCTCCACGCTGCTGAGCAACGCGATTCAGGCGGTGGACGGTAACGGACACATCGAGATCTCCACGCACGGGCGCGATTCCGTGGTGGAGGTCACGGTGCGCGACAACGGCCGCGGGATGCCACCCGAAGAAGCGGAGACCATATTCGATCCCAGTTTCAAAGTGGAGGGCGCGCGCGTGGCGAGCGGAAACTGGAGCCTCTTCAATTCGCGGCAGATCGTCTACGAGCACGGCGGGGACATCCGAGTGGAGACGGCGGTGGGCCGTGGTACGGCGGTTCACGTGATGCTGCCGCTCGTGACGGAGAGCCCCGAACGGCCCAACGATCCGCGTGCGATCCAAGTTTAGGGCGGCTTGGATCCCTCTCGGCTCTTCAGACCCTCTTGCCCTTGGCCTGTTCGAGCAGATGGTCGCAGCCGCGGGCGGTGAGCGCCATCATCGTGAGGGTCGGGTGCTTGTCGCCGGTCGAGGGGAAGGCGTTCCCGCCGAAGACGTACAGGTTGGGAATGTCGTGCGTCTGGCAGAAGGAAGTCAGCACCCCATCCTTGGGGCTCGCGCTCATACGGGCGGTGCCGACTTCGTGGATCGACCCGCCGAGTGCGTTGGGGCGTCCGCCGCGCGCGTTGGCACGCCCGCCGTGGGGCGGACCGGCATCCGGCGATCCGGGGGCACCCGGAAAGCCTCGCGGACCGCCGCGGCCGGCGCCCGGCATGACTTCCCCGCCCGCCTTGCGGAAAAGCTCCATGGCCTTTTCCTGAAAATCGGCGATAATCTTGTGGTCGTTCTCGCAGTGTTGAAAGTGGATGCGCAGCACCGGGATCCCCCAGTGGTCTTTGACCTCGGGGTCGAGTTCGACGCGGTTGTCCTTCTGCGCCAGCATTTCGCCGCCTGCAATCCACACACGCGCCTGGGCCACGTAACGGCTCTTCACTTCCTTTTTCCAGGCAGAGCCGTAGCCGGGCAGGGAGGCGGCGAACTGCGGGTATTCGGTCTGGCCGCCGGTGGCGTTCATGACGTAGCCGCGAATGAAATCCTTCCGCGCGGTCTTCTGGTCGATGTTCTGGAAGTTGGGAATGGTGATGCCAGCGGACTTGCCGTCGTCGAGCCGGCTGGGGCCGCCCTTGAGCCTGGGGAGAAAGCCGCTGACGCCGCCGCCGCCCACCTGGTCCATCATGTAATGGCCCAGGGTGCCGCTCGAATTGGCGAGTCCCCCCTTGGCCGAAAGCAGGAGAAGGCGCGTGTTCTCGAGCGTGGAGGCGGCGAGGATCACGTACCTCGCGTCGACATCTACCGGCTTGCGACTGTAGCGCTCGATGTAGGTAACGCCCTGGGCGCGATTCTCGGAGTTCATGCGCACGGCGGACACGACGGAGTCGGTGCGGACTTCGAGGTTGCCGGTTTTGAGCGCGGGCGGCAGGGTCACGGCGACGGTGTTGAACATAGCGCCGACGTCGCAGCCATTCACGCAGTTGCCGCAGTAATGGCAGGGCGGGCGGTTGTTGTGCATCTGGGTGAGCTGCGCCAGGCGCCGGTGGGTGGTGGGCCAGCCCAGGCGTTTGACGGCCGCGGTGAAGATCGTCTCCGCGCAGTTTAGCGGCATGGGGGGCAGGAACACGCCGTCGGGAAACTGCGGGAAGCCTTCCATGGCCGCGCTGACGCCGATGAAGCGCTCGACCCGGTCGTAGTAGGGCTTCATGTCGGCATAGGTGACAGCCCAATCCATGCCGTAGCCATCGCGCGAGGCGGCTTTGAATTCGTAGTCCGCCATACGGTCGGAAGCGCGGGCCCAGTGGAGCGTGCGTCCGCCCAGGCAGCGGGAGCGGCCCCAGCGATAGACCGTGTCGGGCGTGGTAGTGTAGGGGTTCTCCTCGTTGTCGATCATGATGCGGTAGTTGCGTTCGCCGCCCGAGTATCGCCGCAGGAGACCCGGCTTGCCCTGCCCGCGATAGTCCAACTGGTAAAGGTAGAGGTGTTTGAATTCCTTGGCGGGATCAACGTGCGCCCCCGCCTCGAGCATCAACACCTTCATGCCGGCGCGTGCCAGTTCCATGGCCGCCCACCCACCGCAAGCGCCGGAGCCCACCACAATCGCATCATAAGTCTTCGCCACTCCGCCTCCTATTCCGGGGACAGGCTACGCACCCTCCCAATTCTTCGCCCGGAAGTCCCTTATTTCCATTTATTGAATTTTGGGGTTGCGTAGCCTGTCCCCTTAGTTATTGTTGGTGCTCCGGGTGCGTGCACGCCGGGAAGGTCGCGTTATAGGTGTTGCCCCGGTAGTCCAGCGACTCGATCATGCCGGCGCGCGAGGTGTAAAACGCAAACGTGTTCTGTTGCTTGATCAGGCGGTATGCGCCATAGGCCGCGTGGGTGGCGGAGCGGTCGCGCTCCGGCAACGAAATCGCCTCCAGCAACGCCTCGCGGCCCTTCGCATCCGCCGCGTGGAAGCCTGCTCCCCACAGCGCCGCCATCGCATCACGCCATTGCTTCTGCGTCGGTTCCGGAGACGCCTGCAATAGGAAGTCGATGAAGTGGGCGCAATGGGCCTCCCGGGCGCCCGGGGTATCGTCGGTCGGGATGAGGATCTCGGTAAACGCCTGGAGCGCCTGGAAATCCTCAGGCCCGAAAAATTTGGGCTGGTAATTGCGCAACAGTGGGGGCTCCGGCGGCGCTGCGGGCCCCTGCCCATGAGAATGATCGTCGGCCGCCCGGAGCCAGGTAGAGAAGAACTCCGCGGCACCCGGCAAAGCCGAAGCGCGCGCGGCCATTTCCAGAAGATCGCGACGGGTAGACAGCATTGCCAATACTATATACCCGAGGACGAAGCCGGGTAGAATCAGGGTGTGCCGAGTCTGAAACACGGGTTTGTGCTTCTCCTGTGCGTCCACGCCGCCACGCGCGCGGCCGACTATGCCGTGGGCGCCGACCTCTCCTTCCTTAAGCAGGCCGAGGACCGCGGCACAGTCTTCAAGGATAACAGCGCTGCCAAGCCGGGATTGCAGATCTTCAGGGACCACGGCTACAACTGGATCCGCCTGCGCCTCTTCCACACCCCCAACCAGCTTCCCAACAACCTTGCGTATACTATCGCGCTGGCCCAGGCGGCCCGGCAACTGGGCTACAAGTTCCTGCTCGACTTCCACTATTCGGACACCTGGGCCGATCCGGGCAAGCAGTTCATCCCCAAATCATGGGAGACGATGACGCACGCGCAGATGGTCGCCGCGCTGCGCGACTACACCCGCGACATCATCGCCCGCTTCCGCGAAGCCGGTGTCCTGCCGGAAATGGTGCAGATCGGCAACGAGATCACCAACGGCATGCTCTGGCCCGATGCCAAACTGCCGCAGAATTGGGACCACTTTACGGATTTCATCAAGGCCGGCATCGCCGGCGTCGAAGCCGGCAGGGGCGACCAGCCGCGGCCGCGCATCATGATCCACATCGATAAGGGCGGCGACAAGGCCGCCACCCGGCGCTTCTTCGACAAGCTGAATACCTACCAGGTGGACTACGATGTGATCGGCCAATCCTACTATCCCTGGTGGCACGGTACGCTGCTCGACCTGCGCGAGAACCTGGCGTTCATGGCGAACACGTACCACAAGGACATCATCGTGGTGGAGGCAGCGTACAACTGGATGCCCGGCAACTATCGCAACAAGCCGGCGCCGTTCCCCGAGACGCCCGAAGGTCAGAAGGAATTCTGGGACAGCGTGAACCAGATGGTGATGGCGGCACCCGACGGTCGCGGTATCGGCGTCTTCTGGTGGGAACCGGCGGTGACGGGCCCCCTGACGGCGCGCGGTTTTTTCGACCGCGAGGGCAACGCGCTGCCGGTAATCACCGTGTTCGACAAGTACACGCGGCGCTGACCCGGCCGGTTGCCGCCGGCGGCGAAACGTTTCATACTCAGGATTCCGGATTGGAACGCCTATGAACAACACCTGCATCGCTATCGCCGCGATGGTGGCGGCATTCGTCTCGATCGCGCCCGCGCAGCCACCGCGCGCGGGCCGCGGCCCCCAGGGCCCTGTGGTCGTGTCCCCCGAAGTGCAGCCCGACCGCAAAATCACCTTCCGCATCCTGGCGCCGCAGGCCCAGAACGTGCGGCTCACCGGCAGCGACATCCCCGGCAATGGCCCGGGCGCGCCCATGACCAAGGGCGAAAACGGCATATGGGAAGTGACCCTCGGCCCCGTCGATCCCGGCACCTACCGCTACACCTTCAACGTAGATGGGGTCCCCGTCGTCGACCCGCGAAGCCCGTCCATCAGCCAGTCGAACAACAATGTCTGGAGCCTGGTCAACGTGCCCGGTTCGGACCTCCAGGACACGCGGGAAGTGCCGCATGGCGGCGTCGCGGCGGTCACCTACTACTCGACTTCGCTCAAGCGCTTCCGCCGGATGCACGTGTACACGCCGCCGGGCTATACATTAGGCCAGGGCAAATTCCCGGTGTTCTATCTGCTGCACGGCGCCAGCGATTCGGACGATTCCTGGTCTTCGGTGGGCCGCGCCGGATTCATCCTCGATAATCTGCTCGCCGCGAAGAAGGTGAAACCCATGATCGTGGTGATGCCCGCCGGCCACACCAGCATGACGTTCGGCGGCCGAGGCGGTGGCGGAGGAAGCAGCGCCACCCAGGAGTTCGTCGAGGATTTTCTGACCGACATCATGCCCTACGTCGAGAAGAACTATCGCGTTTATGCCGACCGGCAGCACCGCGCCATTGCCGGTCTTTCGATGGGCGGAAGCCAGACCCTGAACATCGCCATCCCGCACCTGGAGAAATTCGCTTATGTGGGCGTGTTCAGTTCCGGTCTGATCGGTTCTTTCGGCGGAAGGCGTGGTGCCGCCGCCGGGTCCTCTCAGCCGCAGCCGCCCCCTGGCCCCACTTGGGAGGAGCAGCACAAGGCCGAGCTCGACAACTCCGCCGCCAGGAAGGGCCTCAAGCTGTTGTGGTTCTCCACCGGCAAAGATGACGGCCTGATCACCACCACCCGCGCCACCCTAGACATGCTCAAGAAGCACGGCTTCGAGCCGGTCTTCCAGGAAAGCCCGGGCGCGCACACCTGGATCAACTGGCGCAACTATCTCATCGAGTTTGCGCCGCAGTTGTTCCAGTAACTCACTCACCGCGCAGGGACCGGGCGGGATCCACCCGCATAGCCCGGCGCGCCGGCAGGTAGCTGGCCAGGGCGGAGATGCCTACCACCAGGGCCAGGCATGCGGTGAAACTGGCGGCATCGGTGGGGCGCACCTCGTAGAGCATGCCGGCGATGAGGCGCGAGAGCGCCGCGGCCAGCGCCAGTCCCGCTACGGCACCGGCGCACGCGTGCTTCAGCCCGTGACCGATCACCAGCGCCAGCACTTCTTTCCGTCCGGCGCCCAACGCCATGCGGATGCCGATTTCGTGAATCCTCTGCGCCACGCCGTAGGACACAATGCCGTAGATCCCGATGCACGCCAGGATCAGCGCGAGCGAGGCAAACGAAACCACAAACAGCATACGGACGCGGCGCGACGAGACCGAGGTCTCGATCACATCGCTCATCGCACGAATCTGGTAGACGGGCTGGTCATGATCCACGGAATGCACGGCGGCCGTGATGCTGGAGGCTGCGCCCGCCGGATCCGCGGCGGCGCGCACCACGATGGCAAAAAACGGCCACGGATCGCGCGCATAGGGCACGTACATGGCCGGCTGCGGCCGGTCCTCCAGGTTGTGCTGATGGATGTCATCGACCACGCCGACCACCTCGCACCACTCGTTCGGCTTATTAGCGCACAGGCCGGCGGTGACGAATTGCCCGATCGGGTCCTGCTGCCCCCAGAAGTGGCGCGCCATGGCGGTGTTGATGAGGACCACGGCGGGCGCCCGGGCGTCGTCACGGTCGGTGAACATGCGCCCACGCAGGAGCCGGATTCCCATGCTCCGGAAATACTCGGGGCTGGCCACCAGGTAATCCGGAGCGAGATCGTTGTCATTCGAAGCACGGCCCTTGATGTCCAGGGAACGCGTGCTGTTCCCCGGCAATAAGGGAAGCCGCGAGATCACCCCCGCCGAGAGCACTCCGGGCGCCGCCCGCAGCCGTTCGAGAACCCGCGCCACGAATCTCGCGCGGCCGGCCGCGTCGGAATAACGCCCCTGCGGAAGAGAGAGCCGGGCACTCAGCACGTGTTCCGCGCTGAAACCGGCGGGAACCGCCGCCAGTCGTTCGAAGCTGCGAATCAGCAGCCCCGCCCCAATGAGCAGCACCACCGTGAGCGCCACTTCGGACACCACCAACGCCGCGCGGATGCGATTCGACCGCCCCCCGGCCGAAGAGCCGCGGGACGCTTCGCTCAACGCTCCGGCCGGTCCCGCCTTGGCAAGCGCCAGCGCGGGAAACACGCCGCAGAGAATTCCCGCCGCCGCCGAAACGGCCGCTGCGAATCCCAGCACGCGCAGATCAATGCGCACCGCCGTGTCCGGCGGCAGGAGCGCCGAAACCGGACCCAGCGCCGCATACGCCAGGCCGATGCCCAGGACGCAACCGGTGCCGGCCAGGGCCAGGCTCTCAGTAAGAAGTTGTCGGATGAGCCGCGGCCGGGACGCGCCCAGCGCCGCGCGAATCGCGATCTCCTTGCGGCGCGCCGCGCCGCGCGCCAGCACCAGGTTGGCCACGTTGGCGCAGGCGATGAGCAGCAACAGCCCCACCGCCGCCAGCAAAATCGACAGCGGCGACTGCGCCTCGCCGAACAGTTCCTCATCCAATGGCACCAGCGCGGCGCGATCCGCGTCGTACTCGGGATACTGCTGCCGCAAACGGCGGGCGATCAAATCCGCTTCTGACCCCGCGGCTTGTTTCCCCACCCCGGGCCGCAATCGCCCGATGGCAAAGAAGTAGTGCGAATCGCGCGTGGTGGACTGGTCCAAATCGGGCCGCAACACGTGTTCGGGAACCCGGTACCGCGCCGGTACCCACACATCGCTGTGCGGCGGATACTCGAACTCCGGCGGCATTACGCCAACCACCGTCCGCGATTCGCCGTCGAGTTGAATCGCCTGACCCAGAATCGCCCGGTCGGCGGTGTAGCGCCGCCTCCAGAACGCATCGCTGAGCACCACCGTCCGCGGCTGCCCCGGTGCGTCCAGTGATGGATCGAGTGTGCGCCCTAGCCGCGCCCGTATTCCCATGACTGTAAAGAAATCGGGCGTCACCACTGCGCCCTCGATGCGCTCGGCCTGGTCCTGCCCAGCCATATTGAAGGCGGACGGGCGATAGGCCGCCAGGCTTGCGAAGCTGTGGAATTCGCGGCGGAAATCCAGAAACCACGCGGGCGACGGAGTGGACGTATCGCCGTCGGGAAGCCGTCCGTAGAGTAGCCGGATGCGGTCGGGTTGCGGATAGGGCAGGGAGCGCAGCGCCACCGCATCCACCACGCTGAAGATAGCCGTGTTGGCGCCGATGCCGAGCGCCAGCGTGATGATGGCCGCCGCCGCGAACGCGGGCGTGCGCACCAGCGTTCGCCCGGCGTAGCGGAAATCGTTCTTCGCCTCGTCCCACCAGAGCCAGCCGCGGCTCTCGTAGAAGTGCTCCTCGGCGGCCGTCGTGTTGCCGAAGGCGCGCCGCGCCGCCGCCTGCGCCTCGGCATCGCTTAATCCGGACGCCCGCAGGCGGTCCGCTTCCAGGGCGATGTGGGAGGCGATCTCAGATGAGAAATCGCGCTGCTTACGACGACTTCGGGTAAACATTTGACCGGAGTGTATCGCTGCCTCGGGTAACCTGTCAACCTGAAACCGCCAGCGACCCGGAGTAGCCCGCGATTGCCGAAGACGCGATCAACAGCACCAGTCCCACGACCAGCAGCGTTCGCGTCCGCGCGCTGGTGCCCTTCCATTCGCCGAGCACCACGCCCAGCAGTTGACTGAACAGAATCGCCGCCGCCATGAGGACCGCCCAACCGATGTATGAGGTGGCTCCCATCTGCGGCTCGCCGGTCTTGAAGCAGATGAATTGAGAACACCAGATCGCGCCGGCCAGCGCTGCGAAGAACAGGTTGCGCGCCAGCGGCGCGGACTTGCTGACGTAGTCGCCCGCGGTATGGTTGCGGACGTTCAGGATCAGGCACCAGGCGCCGTTCACCAGGAAGCCGCCCAGCAGCACCACCACCAGCACCGGCATCCCGGCCCAAATCACCGAGGTGGCGGGCTGGACGGTGAGCGCGAGTTTCTGAATCTCCGGACCGCCCTGCAACCCGAAGCTCATTCCCGCGCTCATCAGGCCGGAGAAGAGGGCCACCATCATTCCCTTTTTGAAGTTGAACTCGGCGACCGCTTTCTTCTTCTCCTCTTCCGGCAGTTCGCCCTCTTTCGACATTCCGGCGAGACCAACGAACACGATCCCCGCCACCGACACCAGGGCGGCCACCACCGACACGATCCCGGCCGTGGTGGTGAACATCGCGTTCACCGCGCCCGCGCCTTTCAGCATCGGCGGAATCAGCGTGCCCGCAGCGGAAGTGAGGCCGGCACCCATGGCGAGCCCCAGGCCCACGCCGAGATACCGAATCATCAACCCCCAGGTGAGCCCGCCGAACCCCCACACCGCGCCGCAGATCAGGCAGTAGACCAGTTCGCTGCCGGGCGAGGACTGCAGCACCGGGATCAGGTTGGGAGAGGTGGCCAGCGCCAGCACCCACGGCACTACCAGCAGGCCGAAGATCGCATAGACCAGCCAGTAGCTCTCCCAGGCCCACTTCGTGACCTTCTTAAAAGGCAGATAGAAAATGGCCCCGGCCAAGCCACCGAGGGTGAAAATCAGAATTCCCAGCGCCGGGCTCGTCGCATTGGCAGGCAAAGCTTGCACCATGTCCTCCTGGACTCTGGAACAGGCCCCGATTCGGACAGGGCCCTCCCTTTCGCCTAACAAGCGTACCGATAAGCATTCCGGTGCGCAAGAGCGTTCACTGCGCGGTCGTGTGCTACTGGCGCACCGGTCCCGGTGCGCTTTGGGACCCGCATCGAGTACCCTGTTTCGGCCGGCGCCGGCGGCTTCGCGCCGTTCGAGCTTTGTCCCACCGCTGCGGTGGCGATCGGCAGCATCACGGTCGTGGACGCGTTCGGCTTGCCGATTGACGGCCCCAGTGTGGCGGGCGCAGCGGAGCCACGAACCGTGGGGATGGTCGCGTTATGCTGGCGCTGCTCGCCGCCGCGCGCCCGCTTGTGCGCCGCCGATACCGGCTATAGACTGATAGCACGATGAGACAACCGAACCTTACCCAGGCGTATCAGATCGCCAAAGACCGGTATGCCGAGGCCGGCGTGGATGTTGACGCCGCCCTGCAGAAACTCGCCGCCATTCCCATCTCCTTGCACTGCTGGCAGGGAGATGATGTGGGCGGCTTTGAAACCGCCGGCGCGACGCTCTCCGGCGGCGGCATTCAGGCGACCGGCAACTATCCCGGTAAGGCGCGCAGCATTGCGGAGTTGCGCGGGGACCTGGAGAAAGCGTTCAGCCTGATCCCTGGCCGCCACCGTCTCAATCTCCACGCGTCGTATCTCGATCACGGCGGAAAGTACGTCGAGCGCGATGCCATCGAGCCCAAGCATTTTCAGAGCTGGATCGATTGGGCCAAAGCCAACCGGCTGGGTATGGATTTCAATCCGACCTACTTTTCGCACCCGAAGGCCGCCGACGGTTTCACCCTGACCCACGCCGACCCGGCCATCCGCAATTTCTGGATCGACCATGGCATTGCGTGCCGCAAGATCGGGGCCGAAATGGGACGACAGCTCGGCACGCCCACCGTGACCAACGTCTGGATTCCGGATGGCTACAAAGATATCCCGGTGGATCGCACCGGGCCGCGCGAGCGCCTGACCGATTCGCTGGACAAGATGTTCGCCGAGGCGATCGATCCCAAAATTCACCTGGATGCCGTGGAGGCCAAGCTGTTCGGCATCGGCGCCGAAAGCTACACTGCCGGCTCCGCCGAATACTATTTGGGTTATGCGGTATCTAGGCAGAAGGTGCTCACGCTCGACGCCGGCCACTTCCACCCCACCGAAGTCATTTCCGAAAAGGTCTCCTCGGTGCTGTTGTTCTGTCCGGGGCTGCTGCTGCACGTCAGCCGCCCGGTGCGCTGGGACAGCGACCACGTGGTGATCCTCGATGACGAGTTGCAGGCCATCGCGAAAGAGTTGATCCGTAGCGGCAAGCTCGACCGCATCCACATCGGTCTGGACTATTTCGATGCCAGCATCAACCGCGTCGCGGCCTGGGTGATCGGCACGCGCAACATGCTCAAAGCCCTGCTGATCGCGCTGCTGGAGCCTGCGGCGGCCCTGAGGGAAAGCGAGCGCAAGATGGATTTCACCCGCCGCCTGGCGATGCTCGAAGAGCAGAAGAGCCTGCCGTGGTCCGCGATATGGGACCGGCACTGCGAGCAGCAGAACGTTCCGGTCGGCCTCGCCTGGTTCGACGAGATCCGCAAGTACGAAGAGCACGTGCTGTCGAAGCGGGACGCGGCGTTGGCCGCTGTCTGAGCCACAGATGTCGCCGCCCCTGCTGTTATTCGGCTATTCGCTATAAGAGAAAGCCGCAGGGACGGAATCCGGCCGTCGCCCTTTCGGCCTATACACCCGCGATCCCGCGCTTCGGACCGCCCGCGGCCACCGCCTCCGGACAGCCATCGGCGATCAGTTTGAAATTCTGAATGAATCGCGCGGCCAGCGCTCGATACTTCCGGTCGTAGTCGCCCCGGTTCGGCCACGTGTTGGCCGGATCCAGTATCGGCGACGGAACTGCTTCGCATTCCGTAGGAACCTGAAACCCGAACATCGGGTCGGTCCGGTAAGTGACGCCTTCCAACTTGCCGGTCAGCGCGGCATTCAGCAGTGCGCGCGTATGGCGGATGCTGATCCGCTTGCCCACGCCGAACGGCCCGCCCGTCCATCCCGTGTTCACCAGCCAGCATGCGGAACCGTGCTTCAGCAGCCGCGATTTCAGCATCGCGGCGTAGGTGTAGGGATGGTGCACCATGAACGGCCCGCCGAAACAGGTGCTGAAGGTGATTTCCGGTTCCGCGCCCAAGCCGATTTCAGTGCCCGCGATCTTGCTGGTGTAGCCCGAAATGAAATGGTAAATCGCCTGGTCCGGAGTCAGCCGCGCCACCGGCGGCATCACGCCGCTCGCGTCGCACGTCAGGAACACGACGTTCCGCGGATGGCCCGCCATCTTCGGCGGCAGGTAGTTTTCGATATAGTCGAGCGGGTAGGCGCCGCGGGTGTTCTCGGTTAGCGCGTCGTCATTCAGGTCCAGGCGACGTGACAACGAATCGAGCACTACGTTCTCGAGGATGGTCCCGAAACGCCGCGTGCATGCGTGGATCTGCGGTTCGGCTTCCGGTGACAGGCGGATCACCTTGGCGTAACATCCATCTTCGAAATTGAAGATGCCGTTTTCGCTCCACCCGTGCTCATCGTCGCCGATCAACTGCCGCGAAGGATCCGCCGAAAGCGTCGTCTTGCCCGTTCCGGAGAGTCCGAAGAACAGTGCCACATCTCCGTCCGGACCCACGTTCGCCGAACAGTGCATGGGCAGCACGCTCTGCAGCGGCAGCAGGAAATTCAGCACCGTGAAGATGGTTTTCTTGATCTCGCCGCCGTAGCCCGAGCCTCCGATGATCGCCAGCCGCGATGAAAAGTTGATGATGATGAACGTTTCGGTGCGGGTGCCGTCGATGATCGGCGAGCCTTGGAAGGACGGCGCGCAGATTACCGTGAACTCCGGCGCGTGGCGCTTCAGCTCCTCCGTGCTGCGGACCTTCATGAACATGTTGCGTGCGAACAGGCTGTGCCAGGCCTTCTCGGTGATGATCCGGATCGGCATGCGGTAATCCGGGTCTGCGCCGGCAAAACAATCCTGCACGAACACGTCGCGCCCTTGCAGGAAGCCCTGCATCCGCGTCAATAGCGCGCTGAACTTCTCACCGCTGAAGGGCCGGTTATATTCGCCCCACCACACGTGGCCCTCGGTGGAATGCTCCCGCACTACGAACTTATCCGCCGCCGCGCGCGCCGTGTGCTTGCCGGTGGTCACCACCATGGGGCCGAGATGCGAAATGCGCGCCTCTCCACGGAACACCGACTCCTCATACAAAGCTGCCGTCGGCAGGTTCCAGTACACCCGGTGCAGGTTCGTCAGGCCGTGATTTTGGAGGCCGAATACACTCGCCAGTTTCCCCGCTTCCGCCTGCGCCGGGGAGGGCAGATCGACGTAGGGGTTCATCGCCAGTCCCTCACCAGTTTGCGGTCGCCGAGGAACAGTTCGTTCGGTGCCTCCGGGTCCAGCGCCCACCGGATGCGCTCGATCCCCTCGGTCACCTCCTTGAGTGTTCCGCAGTAGCTGAGGCGCAGATGCCCCTCCATGCCGAACTCGCGGCCCGGCACGGTAACCACCCGCACGCGGTCGAGCAGGTAGCGCGAGAGCTTCTGCGAGTCCTTCTCGTACGCGCTGAAATCGGGGAAGCAGTAGAACGTGCCGCCCGGGTTGACGACTCTCACGCCGGGAAACGCCGAAAGGCGTTTCACCATCACGTTGCGGCTGTTTTCGAGCGTCAGCCGGAGGCTTTCGATCGACGATTGCACGCCGTTCAGCGCGCCCACCGCCGCCCATTGCGACGGCGCCGCCGGCCCCGACGTCTCCTGCGACTGAATGTTGGCCATGGCGCGGATCAACTCGCGGCTGCCGATCGCCCAGCCGATGCGGAATCCCGTCATCGCGTACATCTTCGATACGCAGTTGATGACCACCAGCTTGGAACTCTCGCGGTTGTTGATCCTGGTGAATTTGTAGCAGTTCGAAGGCGTGCGCCCATCAAAGATCAGGCGGTTGTACGTGTCGTCCATGATCAGGTACAGATCGCGCTTCTCACACAGTTCCATCACTCCGGCCACAAATTCGTCGCTGTACACCACACCGGAGGGGTTGTTGGGGCTGTTGAGAATGACCGCCTTCGAGTACGGTCCCACCGCTTCCGTGATTTCGTCTACGGTCGGTTGGAAACTGCCGTCGCGCGCGGTGACGGGCACGGGCACACCGCCGGCGATTTTGATCATCTCGGGGTAGCTGACCCAGAACGGCACCGGGAAAATCACTTCTTCTTTGGGGTCAAGGATGGCGTGCAGCAGCACCATCAAAGACTGCTTGGCACCGCTCGACGCGATCACGTTTTCCGGAGCTACGAGGCGGTCGTAGTGCTCTTCGGTGTAGCGGATGATGGCTTTCTTGAGCGCAGGGATCCCGTCCGCCGGAGTGTATTTGACGTCGCCGGTTTGAAGGAGCGACGTGCAGTTGACAATGGCGTCGATAGGCGCCTTGCTCTTCGGCTCGCCGCCACCCAGGTGGATGACGGGTTCACCCTTGTCTCTCAGTAGTGCCGCGGTTTCATTGAGCTTGAGAGTGGGTGACTCACAGATGGATCGTGCCAGTTGGCTGAGACTCATCGCCTTGTCTGCTTCCTTTGCGTAGATAGACTGGTCCCGTCGGCTTCAGACGGGGAGTTGATAACAGTATACAGGATATAAAAATCTTGTAAACTCGACCCACCTCGGGGGGGTGTAAGCGCGCGGCGCGGGCCCGCAGGCTGGGTCGCCGCATCGGGTTATTTTCCGAGGCGGCGAGCGCCGTCAATGGGTTGGGCCGATCTCAATCCGCGGTCAGCCGGATGGCGCCAATGCCTCCGCGCACATCGAGGTTGATTCGTACCTTGGCATTCTCGTAGGCGTCGTTCACGTACTGCTTGCCTTCCCGGCGCAACCCGGTCACCTTGATTTCGCCCAGGCCGCCTTCGGCTTCCGCCCGAATGCCCACATCGGCCGGAAGCCTCACCGTCGCTTCGCCGACTCCGCCGCGAATGCGCACGTTGTAGCTTCGCTTGGGATTGCCGCGCAGGTCCAAGCCGACTTTGCCGACCCCCATCTCCACGTCCACGCCACGCAGCATCAAGCCTCCCAATTCCAGATCGGCGTCGCCAGCTCCGCAGTTCACCCGCAAATCCACCGGAACCTCGCGGTTCAGACGAATATCCCATTCGTACTGGACATGGCCGATGTGGGTATGACCGGTGCCGGGCTGCTCGATGGTCAGCACCCCATGCCCCGCCGTGCTGTCGTAGCGGACGTACGGCTTCCACGACGGCACGTTGTACGTGAAATCCGCGCGCATCAGCTTTTGCGTGCCGCTCCCCACCCGCAGGCGTCCCGCTCCGATCTTCAGGTTCACGCGCACAAATTCCGATTTGTCCAGCTCGATCGAGCGGAAATCGTGCTGCGGAGGGCCGGCGGTCTCCACCACACACCCGGAGAGAAAAACGGCTGCAGCCAGTAGCGGGATCGACCGGTAGGGCATCGGATCTCCTTCCGAACATCCATACGCCCCCCGGTACTCGATTGTTCCCTGAAACACCCTTTGACGGCTAGACGCGGATGCCGCACATTTCGGCGAACCGAATTTCAGTGGCCTTCACCCGCCTGGCCACCACCTGAAGCGTGCGCTCGAAGATCTCGATGCCCAACTCCGGTTCGGCATGGCAGGCGGACTTGAGCGTGGCGCCGTCGATGCGCAGCGCCCAGGTGAACTCCCGCGCCCGTACCTGGAATAACGTGTCCTGACGATCCAGCAATGCCGACCATCCAAACACCTGGCCGGGGCCAACCGCCTCCACGCTGACCCCATACCGCGGCGTCCGCAACTCCACCGCCACGCTGCCCGCCACCACCAGGTAGAAATAGGCCGAACGCTCGCCTTCCCTCAGAATCACTTCGTTTTCCTCGAAAGTGACTTCACCAGCGAGCCGCGCCAGCTTCGCAATCCGCGCATCGCCGAGCCCCTGCAGAAATGTGTGTCTTTGGAGATCCTGGTTGATATCCCGCGTCATATGCCCCTTAACGGGGTGAAACCCCGCAACGCAACCGCTCCACACCGTTGAAAACCGTTGAAAAACGGTACCCTGCTGGCGTTCGGCAATTCACCTGCCATATGGTGACTACCGCATGAACGCTGCCGCCCTAACCGCGATCACGGACCTCGTTCTGGCCGCCGAAACGCTCTTCCTGGCCGGTCGATTGGGAGAGATGCCCAAGGCGAGATTTTCCGCCGCCGGGTATTGGAGCATAGCCATGCTGCTCCTGGGTGTGGCGGCGTTCCTGGGCGGAATCGATCACGGCTTCTTCGAAACCGCGCAACTCCCCCGCTACTGGATCGAACGTCCCAACTGGATCGTGCTGGCAGCCATGACCTGGTGTGTCCTGATGACGGCGGCCACGCAGTTCCTTTCCCCGCGTCTCCAGCATTGGGCGCTGGCGTTCGGCGCCGTTCAGTTCGCTGCCGATTCGATGCTCGCGCTGCGCGTCGATCGTTTCCTCGTCGTGATCCTGAACTATACGCCGGTCATGATCCTGATGCTGGTGCTGAATCTCATCGGCCTGCGTAAGCGGCTCGGCTCGCCGGATATGGTTGCGGGCATTCTGATCCTGTTTGCCGCCTCCGCCGTTCAGGCGTTGAAAGTAGACACGTTCGCGCCGCTCGACCGCAACGGCCTCTACCACCTGATCGCGACGGTGGGGGTGGTCTTTCTCTATCGCGGCGGCCGCCGGCTGAACCGTGGCGTAGTTGTCGGGTGCTGAACCGAGCCCCCGTCTGGCATACCATGACACCATGGCCGGCTGGAACGACTTGCCGCGCGGGCGACTGCTAGCCGACGTCTCCCTGTGGTCGGCCGACCTGGCCGATCTGAAGCGCGAGGTTGCCGCTGTTTCCGCGTTGGCCGACTCGTTTCATTTCGATGTGGCCGACGCGCATTTCGCTCCGACGCTCCTTTTCTTCCCGGACCTGGTGCGCGCGGTGCGGCCGCTTACCCCGGTGCCCTTCCACGTGCACCTGATGGTGGCGTCGCCGGGACTGCTCGTGGAGGAATTCGTGGCTGCCGGGGCCGACCTGGTGACTGTGCACGTCGAGATCGCCGAGGCGGAGATTCATCACGCGTTTCGCCGTGTCCGCGCGGCGGGGCGGTGTTGCGGAATCGCTCTGCAGCTCGAGACCCCCGTTGAGACGGTCACGCCGTTCCTCGATCGGATCGATGCGGTGCTGCTGCTGGGCACGGAGATGGGAGTCAAAGGACAGAACCTGGGGATCGCCGCCGGGGACCGCCTGGCCCGTCTCAGGCGCCTGCTGCTGGACATGGGGCGGCCCTCGGTACGCATAATCGCCGATGGCGCGGTGCGCGCCCACACGGTTCCGTTGCTCCGTGCGTCGGGTGCGGACGTCGTGGTGCCCGGGTCGATGGTGTTTGCGAGCAACGACCCGGCGGGTGTGCTCCGGTGGCTGCGCTCGGTCGGGCCGGGAGCGGTGATGGAGTCCGTTCCGAATCCTGGCGCTACGAACGATAGGGACCCCTAATTCGGCCGCAGCGCGGTCAAGCCGATCGCGCGTGCCGCATTTTCGGGCGCTTCGCCTTCCGCGACTTTGCCGTCGGCCTGCGGGCTTGGCGTTGCTTCCGGATCGTCGTCCGACGGGCGGGCGGTTTCGATTTGGCTTCCGCCGCGGCGGAGAGACCAAAGCTGAGTGCCATGGCGAGAGCCAAGGTGCGGAAAAGCATGTTCTCCGTATTATTGCCTAGGTCGCGGAAAACCACAAATACCACTTTAGGAAACTGACGGCGGTCAACACGACGCAGGCTCCGGCGGTGACGTGCCAGATCCTCTCGGTGGCCTCCGCCTGGTAGCGCGGTTCACCCGCCACGTACCCGGCGAGGAAACCACCCACCAGGCCGCCGATATGCGCGGCCATGTCGATTCCCGGCAGCAGGCTGAACAGCAACCCGTAAATCAGCCAGCGCACAAACAGGCCCCGAATGGCGCTGCCCGCCGAACTACGGCTCCGGGTGCCCAGCGCGATCATGGCGCCGATCAGGCCGAACAGAGCGGCCGATGCGCCGACCGAAAGACCACCCCCGAACCGGTAGCTCACATAAAAGCCGGCCACGTTGGCGACGAAATAGATCACCAGCATGCGGGCGCCGCCGAACATGTCTTCCACGATGGCCCCCAGGTCGAACAGCGCCCAGGAGTTCATCAGGATATGCAGCAGGCCGCCGTGCAGGAACCCCGCCGTCACCAATCGCCACCACTGCCCGCCGGCAATAAAAGGCCGGTACATGGCTCCGAAATCCACCAGCGTGGTGGCATCCAGCCCCATGGCGTTGCCACGCCCGCCTTTCATGGAGTACAGGGACGTGGCCAGGTACAGTCCGAAATTCAAGATGAGGATCACGACGGTGTTGAACCGCGCGTGCGGCACGAATCCGCCCAGGATGTTTCCCGTGCTGCGCCGCGTGGCAACGGGAGCGACTGCCTCATTACAGTACGGGCACGTGCGGTCGCTCGTGGTGATAAATGCCCGGCAGTGCGGGCACATGCGGCGCTTTTCCATGGCCCCATTCTAGCAACCGCCGGTTTCCCGTCTGGCCTCCGGGCAGCGGCAATGCTGTCTGCTACAATCGAGTGTCTTCATGGTGAAAACGGAGCGGGAGCATCGCGACGACATCTGTCGCATCGGGCAGCTGGTGTTCCAAAAAGGCTGGGTCGCGTCCAATGACGGCAACATCACCATCCGTCTGGATAGCGAGCGCATCCTGGCAACGCCGACCGGCGTTTGCAAGGGCATGATGCAAACCGACGATCTCATCCTGGTGGACATGAAGGGCAACAAGATCGCCGGCCGTGCGGAGCGAACCAGCGAAATCGCCATGCACCTGACGATTTACGAATTGCGGCCCGACATTAAGGCCGTCGTCCACGCCCATCCGCCTGTGGCGACAGGCTTTGCGACCGCCGGCCGGTCCCTGAACCTCGGATTGCTGCCGGAAGTGGTGATCGGACTGGGTTGCGTTCCCTTGGCGGGTTACGGCCTGCCGGGGACGCCCGCCCTGACCGAGCCCATGCTTCCCCTGATCCCCAAGTACGACGCGCTGCTGATGGCTAATCACGGCGCCGTATGCTACGGCGAGGACGTCTATAAAGCTTACTTCCGCATGGAAACGATGGAGCACTTCGCCCGCATCGCGCTGGTGGCGGAGCTGTTGGGCGGCCCGAAGACCCTTCCCCGGGAAGAAGTGGACAAGCTGCTGGATTCGCGGACGCGCTACGGCGTCAAGGCGCGGAGCGCCGGCGAACCGGGGTGCCCGCTGGCCGCCGAGGACCTCTCTTCGGACGGCGAAGAACGGTTTTATGTCACGCGCTCGGAGCTGATCGGCCTGGTGAACGAGGCCCTGAAGGCGCGTGGTTTGGGGTAGGCTTCCGGCCTGCCTGGTGACAGGAGAGTATCGATGGGTGAAGCGTTAGGAATGATCGAGACGCGCGGTCTGGTGGCCATGATCGAGGCCGCCGATGCCATGGTGAAGGCCGCCAAGGTGAACCTGGTGGGCTGGGAAAAGATTGGGTCGGGCTACGTGACCGCGCTCGTGCGCGGCGATGTCGCCGCCGTCCGTGCCGCCACGGATGCGGGCGCCGCCGCCGCGCGCCGTGTGGGTGAGCTGATCGCGGTGCACGTGATTCCGCGCCCCCACCAGAGTCTGGAAGACGTCCTGCCGATCGGCAAGTCGCAGGCGCAGGGCGCCGGCAAATAGCCGGGCCAGGGCTGTCATGATTCTGGCCCGCGTGGTGGGCACCGTGGTCGCTACCCGGAAAGACCCACGCCTCGAAGGCAAGAAGCTCCTGATCCTCAAGCCGGTCTCTCCGGAAGGCAAGGACGAGGCCGGCTATGTGGTTGCCGTGGATACGGTTAGCGCAGGCTACCGGGAGCGCGTCCTAGCCGTTTCGGGCAGTTCGGCCCGCATGGCCGAAGGCTGCAAAGATACCCCTGTGGACACCGCCATCGTAGGCATCGTGGACGACGTCCGGCTGGATTGAGCTATGTATCTCGGCCGTGTCATCGGTTGTGTCTGGTGCACCGAGAAAAATCCCGGTCTGGGCGGGCTGCGCATGCTGATCGTGCAGCCCCTTACGCCCGAACTGGAGCATACCGGCAAACGCATCATTTGCACTGACTGCACGGGGGCTGGAGCAGGCGAAATCGTCTACTGGGTGCGCGGCAAGGAAGCCAGCTTTCCGTTCCTGCCGGCCGAGTCCCCCACCGATACTACAATCGTCGGGATTGTAGATTCGGTGCACGTCCAGCGGCGCGAAGCGATCGCTGCCGCGGGCCAGCCGAACCATCGCAAGCCGGTGCGGAAGCGGTCGGCATGCTGATTGCCCGCGTTGTGGGCGAGCTGGTGGCGACCCAGAAACACCCCAGTCACGAGGGACGTAAACTGCTGCTGGTGCAGCCATTGAACTTGGATGGCAGCAATCGCGGGGATGCCGTGGTTGCCCTGGACGCGGTGGACGCCGGGGTGGGCGACCGGGTACTGCTCACCACGGAAGGGTTCAGCGCCATGACGTCGGTCGGCAGACCGCAATCACCCATTGATATGGCGGTAATTGGCTTTATCGATGAGATCCAGCTCCTGCCGGACGTCACTCGCTGAACGCCGCCGCCTCCCACCCAGAATGAGCCGTGCCGCCAGGATCACCGCCAGTACCCCTTTGCCCAACTCGCAAGCCATATGGGCCTTCTCGAGCATCAGCAGCTTGACCCGGTCCGCCGCCTGAGCGCCCGCCGGTATGAAATCGAGCGCCCGGCCCCGCGAGATCGTCTCCGGCGTCAGCACCAGCCGTTCGACCAGGGTCACCAGCACCATCACTAGCGGAATCAGCAGCGTGAACTTGTCCTCGCGAGTCCCGAACAGCAGGAAGAAGAAGAAAAAGCACCCCAGGACTATCTCCGTGGTCTCCCAGCTTTCCCGCGCGGCACGGGTTTGTTCGAGAGCGTGGTAGCGCAGGAGACCGCGCATCGCCTGAATTCCCGCTCCTCCGGAATGCAAAAGGACAGCGGTATCTCCGTTGGCGATGAGCCGGTCGGCCGTCTCCAGGTTCTGACGCGCCAGGAAGGCCATGAACAGGCCGCCGGCGAGCCAGAGGCCCAGCAGGAGACAGGCAAATCGGCCGCCATGCATGGGTGAATACCGATTCTAACGCAGAGCCCCCCCATCGCGCTCCGGTGGAATTTCGTATTTCCCGGTATACAGATTCCCGACGAAACACCGATTTACTGGGTAGAACGAGGTGTTATGGCAGTGTTCCAGACGAAACATTTTGGACAGATCACATACCAAAACGAATCTGAGCTCGAATTTCCGTGCGGCCTTCCCGGATTCGAGGAAAGCAGACGATTTGTGGCCGTGCGGTTCGTGGAGAGCGATCCGCTGATTTACTTGCAAAGCCTGGAAGATGCCGGCTTGTGTTTCATCACCATGCCGATCTTCGTGGCGGACCCGAACTACCGCTTGAGTGTCACCGACGAGGATTTGGAGCACCTGGAATTACCGCGCGGCCGGCAGCCGCGGATTGGTAGTGACGTGCTGTGCCTGACAGTGGTCTCGGTTCAGGAGACCGGCGCGACAGCCAACCTGCTGGCACCCGTTTTGGTGAATCTCCGCAATCGCAAAGCCGTACAGGCGGTGGCGCCGGAGTCCGAGTACTCGCACCAGCACCCCCTGATGCCGCAAGAGGCAGCTGTATGCTCATGATGTCGCGCCGTGAGGGCGAAAGCATCCTCATCGGCGACGACATCGAAATCGTAATCGCACAAATCGCACGGTATCGGGTGAAGGTGGGGATCCGCGCTCCCCGGGAGACTCAGGTCATTGCGCGGGAGATCAAGCTCGTGCGCGATCAGAACTTGGCGGCTGCGGCCGGACCGCGCGAACCGGCGGTCCTGTCGGGACTGATTGCCCGGCTCCAGCCGCATGCCGGCCGGCGGTAGCGGGGCAATCCCCCCCGGTTATTTCGGAGCGCGCACAGTGGCCGGCATGGACTGCGGATCGAGCGTGACGGTTACGTGCTGCGGATCACCACCACCGCCTGGCGCGGGCTCTCACGCTCCTGACCGTGTGAAGAAGCAGGGTCCCGGCGCGGTAGCCGATTCTCCGCACCGCGCAGGCTCAATGGCCCGTGTCGGGCGCCGCGGCTTGAGGCTCCGACTTCATGGCTTCAGCCGAAAGCACCACGAGGTCCACGCGGCGGTTGTGTGCCCGTCCTTCGTCGGTTTCGTTGCTGTCGACGGGAGCGTTCTCGGCGTACCCGGCCACCACCATGCGCTCGGTTGGGACTCCGAACCGCTGCCGAAGCATCTCCAGCATGGCGATGGCGCGAGCTGCCGAGAGCTCCCAATTGCTGCGGAAACGCGAATTGTGGATCGGAATCGAATCGGTATAACCTTCGATTCGTATGGACTGAGGAAGGGCGCTGATCACGGCCGCGATCTTGCCGATGATGGGTATGCCGCCCGCCGATACGGTATCATCGCCGGAAGCGAAAAATGCGGCTTCCCGCATACTGATGACCAGCCCCCGTCCCTCCAGTTTCAATGAGACTTTGCCCGCCTTGAGTTCGGCACTGAGGCCTCCTTGCAACGTTTCCAGCGATTTGGCCAGATCCGGGGGATGCCTGGGTGGGTGATTCGCGGGCAGGTTCTCGGATTCCTTCACCGGTTCCGGATGCGAAGCGGGGCGCGAGTTCTGATGTTTTCCACGGCCGAGCACGGTGGAAATGGCGGCGCTGAACTGGCCGTGCTCCAGGGCTTCACGAACCGAATCCGAAACGGCCCTGGCTTTGTTCTTGTCGGATTGCGTGGAGGCGAACATCACCACGAAAAAGGCGAACAGCAGCGTGATGAAATCGGCATAGGACACCAGCCAGCGTTCGTGATTTTCATGCTCGGCGTGCTTTTTTCGCATGCCGCTTCTAATCTCCGGCGGCCGACGGCGCGGCCGCCTTGGAAGCCGGTTCGCCCTTCTTGGCGGCCCTTGGCTTCTTGGTTCGAGCGGGAGTGGGGTCGAACGACTCGAGCTTCAACCGGATGAGGGTGGGATTCCGCCCCTCCACGATTCCAGTGACTCCTTCGAGAATCATCTCCTTGATCGCGGTGGTCTGACGCATGCGGAAACGCAGCTTGTTGGCAGCCGGCAAAAAGAAGATATTGGCACTCCCAACGCCATAAACCGTCGCCACGAACGCCACCGCAATGCCGTGTCCGACTTCATTGATGTCTTCGAGATGCTTCATCACTTGAATCAGCCCCATCACCGCGCCGATAATGCCGATGGTGGGCGCGTAGCCGCCGGCCGATTCCCACACCTTGGCTTCCGCTTCGGCCACCTGTTCGCTTTGGGCGATATCGACCTCCATCATGCGGCGCAGTTCCTGGAGATCGGTGCCGTCCACGGCGAGGTTCAGCGCTTTCCGCAAGAAGCGGTCGTCAATGCCATTGGCGTCCGCTTCCAGGCTGACGATGCCCTGTTTGCGGGCCTTGGTAGCGTACTGGATGATGTTGTCGATGGTGGCGGAGATCATGCTGGCCGGCTCGAAAAACACACCGCCGAGTCCCTTCACGGCGCGGAGAAAGACCGTGAAGGGATTCGTCACGAGGACGGCTCCAACGGTGCCTCCGAGGACGATCATGGCGGCCGTGCCTTGGACGACGTCTCCGAGTTGGCCCTTTTCGAGCAGGAGGCCGCCGATAATTCCGGACAACGCCATGGCGATCCCGAGGAGGGTGCCCAAGTCCGGCCTTACCGGTACCGATTTGGATTTCTTCTTAGGGGCTGAGGCCTCTGGCATAGGTAGCTATTCCAGTCCGTCTGACATGGATGGATCGACGGGCGCGCGCATCCCGTCGGGCGTATTGATCTTCCGGCGAAATCGCACGATCCGTTCCACTACCTCATCGGCCGTTTCGCGCACGCGCACGATCTGACCGGTGGTCAGCGAGATCACCGTGTCGGGAGTCTCTTCGATGTGTTCAATCAAATCCGAATTCAGGACCACCGGCACGTGGTTGAGCCGGGTCAGTCGAATCATAGGAGCCTCTGACAACTTATCGGCACCAAGGCGGTAGAGCATTAACACCTGGCGCGGATTGTCCGATAAGGCTGTCTTGGAGGGAATGTGGCATCAGTGGCGGGAAGCGAAGCTGCGGAGCGGGCGATGGAGATCCTCGAGCACTGGTTCGACGGGCCGCCGTATCCCCTGGGGAGCAGGCATCCGGACCCTGCCTGGGACACCCTCGAAGAGGAGCGCCGGGAAGTGCTCGACGCTGTCCTCGACTCGGTGTCCAGCGGCGATCCGGACGCCGAACACACCGCCGCTTGCCTGGACCTGCTGGAGCATGTCGCATGCCTGGGCCTGCGCCGTGCCGGGGTGCGCGTGTCGTAGCACTCCCCACGGCATGGAATGCGCGGTCTACGAAGGCGGGCGCCACCAGCTCTCGATGGACGCGCGGAAGCGGGAATACAGATAGGACATGGCCAGCAGCAGCACACCCAGGATCGCAAAGGCCGCCATGCGGTAAAACTGCGGCAGAAGCCAGACATCGTAAAGATAAAGTTTCAGCACAACCAGGCCGATCAATACGATGCCGGCCACCCTCGTCACCGGACTGCGGCGGGCCACACCGCCGGCCACCAGCAGCACCGCATAGGCGGCGGCCAGGACGGAAATCGAAGTACTGGCCACACTGACGAAGTCCTGGGGCGACGCCACGCGCCGGGCCCACTCGGTGGCTTCCAGGCAGAGGCCCCAGAGCATCACGCCGAGTCCGCAGAGGTAGGTGGCGAGCGCGCGCCTGCCGGCGGCAATCCACCGCGCCGCTGCCAGCAGGCTGGCGGCCGATACCGTGAATGTCAGGAAACGGACGCTGAGGAGCAAGCGGTTGCCGCTGCCCGGGTAGCTGGCGCTTCCGGTCAGCAGCAGGCTTCCCAGAACCAGCAGGAAGATCACCATCGAGGCATTGATCGCGCGTTCTTCGGCGAAACGGGTGCCGATCCAGGCGATGGCCGCGGCTTCCAGCGCCCAGGCGATGGTGATGTAGTAACCCGCGAACTGGATCGGCGCCGCGAGGATCAGTAGTATCCAGCCGGTGCCGGCGGCCAGCAGCGAGCCTCGTCGATCGTAGCCTCCGAGCAGGCGCGATGCGGCCATGTGCACCGCGGCGGCGAGTACGGCCAGCAGCCCCTCCCAGGCGGCATGACCCCGGTAAAGCAAAGTATAGGCCCCTCCGAAATAAAGGGCGGCGTTCAGGGCCAGAACCACGAGATCCTGAATGCGGAGAGGCTGGCGGCGTTCGACCGCGCGCCACACCGGCCAACTGAGGAACAGGAGGAACGCGGCGGTGAGCGTCGCCAGTGTCGAGCCCAGCGGAGGAGCATTGCCGGCAAAGACAGTCCACGCCTCGAATCCCAGCCAGAAGCCGGCAAAGGCTGCGCTCACCGCGGCAGCCCAGCCGCGCCGGGCGGCCATGATCAATCCCGCACCGGCCAGCAGCAAGGCGGCCAACAGCGCGCCGCCGCCACCACGCCAGGTGTACACCAGTGCCAGCGGCGCCATTACCTGCGCGGCCACGAACACCGCCGCCAGACGGGATGTGGCAAACACGAGGTACCAGGCCAGTACGAAGAACGTGAACACCGCCCGGGAGCCGGGCGGCGCCGGCAATTGGCTGGCGAAGAACACCACGGTGCCCGAAACCGCCAGCGCCTCCGGCCAGCGCCACCCGCGGCGGCGGGCGGCAAACGCGGCTCCGAGGTCGAGCACCAGCGAATATCCAAAAAAGAGCCAGGGCTCGCGGCCGGTGCCGAGCAGCAGAGGCGTGGAAAAACCGCCGGCCAGCGCCAGCAGCGCCACCGCCTGGCTGTCATACCGGAATGCCAGGATGCCCGCCCCGCCGGTAACCAGCACCATGCAGGCGAACGCGGCGGGCTGCGACACCAGGCTGTATAGGCTGAACGAGGCCCAGCAGGACAGGTACAGGAACACCACCCCGGCTGCCGTCAGCGACTGTCCGAAGGTATGCTGCCCGGTGCGCCAGGACCGCTCGCCGAAGAACAGCGCCACCGCGCCGGCGCCCATTCCAAGCGCGATGCGGCCCCACTCCGTGATCCAGTGATTCTCGAATGCGTACTTGAAGAAAAAGGCGAGGGCCAGAACGATTGTCAGCACCGCGATGCGGCTGACCCAGGTCAGTCCGACCGCCGTCTCGATGTCGCGGGCGGGTCGCGGCGGCGGAGAGGGTTCCGGAGCGTCGGTCGCGGCCCAGGCCGGGATTCGCGGGGGCTCCGCCGGCTGAATGACGGCCTCGCTGCCCGCCAATGACGGCGAGGGCAAAGGCGGACCGACCGCTCGACCCGGCGCCGGCGCAAGGCCGGCCGGCTGCCCGGCCAACTGTGCCAGTTGGGACTCGATCCATCCCAGGCGGCGTTCGATCGCCTCCAGCCGGGCGTTCTCCTCGGGGGTCATGCCCGCCGCCCCTGCCGCTCCAACTCACCCAGCAGGATCGACAGCCGCGGCGCCACTTCCGTGCGGCCGCCGAAGCGCACGGCATTGTATGCCGCGGTGAATTCCACGACCGCGTTTCCCAGCCCGCCGCGCGGCAGCGACAGGGCAAACTCCGCCGGGGTGAACCACGGCGGCTTATGATAGCCGTGGCGCTTCACCACGTGGAGCATGCGCCCGTAGAGCAGCGTGGCATCGGCGGGGCTGCCCTGCCCGCGGCGCACCCTCTCCACCCGAAGGCGGATGCGCAGCAGACGAATGATCGGCGGGCCCGCCAGCCAGATACACAGCCCCAGCAGCACCACCACCCCGGCTCGCACCCCGAAGTGTCTCAACCACCGCGAGACGCTCGCCTCCCAATCCCAGCCGGACAGAGAGTAGATCCAACGCACGCCGGTCCCGCGGGCGCCCTGCTCGAGCTTGTCGAGCAGCGAACCCTGCTGCCCGGAGTCGTACCCCACCACCCACTGGCGCCAGTAGGTCTCGGCGGCATCCAGATACAGATTGAGCCGGCTGAAAAGCGCCAGAGTCGGAGGATTGGGATCGGGCGGGGTGGGGTCGAACGTGGTCCAGCCGCGGCCCGGAAGCCAGGCTTCGACCCAGGCGTGGGCGTCGGAAGCGCGCACCAGCCACAGGTCGGTAATGGGATTGTACACGCCGCTCTGGAATCCGGTGGCAATGCGCGCCGGGATCGCCAGCGAACGCAGCATCACCGTCATGGCGGAGGCGAAGTATTCACAATGGCCTTTGCGGCGGACGAACAGGAAATACGCCAGCGGGTCGGCCACCTCGCGGCTCGGCAGTTGCAGTGTGTAGCCGAAATCGGTGCGCAGGTAGTGTTCGATCGCGCGCGCCCGCTGGAGGTCCGTGCCGTCGCCGACGGTCAGCTCCTGCGCCAGGCGCGGGATGCGCGTATCGAGCGCGGGGAGTTGCAGGTAATGCTCCCTTTGGGCGAGCGCCAGCAGCGGGGTGGGGTAGCGCAGGGGCGCGGCTTCCGGCGATTCTTCCAGGAAGCTGTAGGCGTCGTAGTGGAATCCGGGAGGCGGAATCTGGGCCAGCCGGTAGTTGCCCTCTTCGGTGGTGATGGCTTCCTGGCGCACGTAGATGCTCACCGGCGTGCCGGCAAAAAACAGCGCATCGGTAGCCATGTCCTGGTATTCCACCTGGTAGTTCACCCCTTCGCCGGGCCGGCGGTTCCCCGCCCGTTCGAGCTCTGCCTGTCCGTGTTGCAGGCGGATGATCTGGCGGTCGGAGCCGGGATTGTACCAGCGCTTGCCATCGAATTCGGTAAGCGTGGCGCCGCGCCACTTGACGCCCGCAGGCAGTTCGTTGATCGCCCGGATGTGCATTACCGGCCGCGAGGTGGCTTTTATCTCGCCGATGCCACCGAGCGTCACCTGGTTGGCGAAGCCCGGAACATTGAGGCGGCGGGACGTAAAGCGGGCGAAGGCGGCGTCGGCGGTGCGCGGAAGAATGACGAATAGTCCCGCGGTGAGTCCCAGGATGCCAATCGTAACCACGGCGGAGAGCGTCGACAGGCGCAGGTGAAACCGCTTTACCGGACCGCGCGCGGTGGCCGATGCCTTGTGCATGGCGCGCCGGATTTCACCGGAAGTAAGGGTGGCCAGCGCGAAAAAGAGGTAGAGCGCCATGCAGACGAAGAAATTGAAATTGATGGACAGGATAGCCGCGGCCACCAGTTCGAGAAAAGCGATAACGGCAGCGTACAGGTGATCGCGGTTGTTGCGCGCGGTCAGAATCTTCATCACCGCGAGAAAGAACACCAGATGCACGGTAGCCGAAAGAAACTCCCGCGAGAGCAGGAAATAGTCGAGCAGATAGAAGCCGGTATAGGCCACCGTGACCACGGTCGAGGTGCGCTCGGTGATCTCGAGCCGCACGATGCCATAAATGAGCAACCCGCGCAATACCAGGCCCGCGGCGGTAAGGACGATGGTGGGCGTGTCCAGATAGCCGGAGCCCGCCACCGCCAGGTAGCCGCACGAAACCAGGGCAAGCAGCGAAGTCTGGAAAAAGCGCTCAACGGAAACAGCAGCGCTCGCGTCGGCACGCGGCATCGTTCCTATTTTATCGCGACGCGTCCGCGAGTCGCGTCGATTCGCGCCGGCCTCCCGAACGCGCTGATTCCACCGCGTTCCCGGACGCCGCTGTTACACTGGTGGGCACAATGGAGAACCAGACGATCGGGCTGGTCGTGCACGCGGTGGGGCGGACCGGCGTACTGCACCAGTTGACCGGAGTGATCGCCCGCCACGAGGGGGACATCACGTCGGTGGAGATTCTGGCGAACCATCCGGAGGAGGCGCGGACGTATTTTGAAGTCGTGCTGTCTGCCGCGCCGGACGCACTCGTGGAAGACCTGCGCGCCCTGTCCATTGTGCGCGCGGTGGAGCTGGTAAAGACCCTCGACAAGATCTACGGCAAGAGGATCATTATCATGGGCGGCGGGGCGCAGGTGGGGCAGGTAGCCATCGGAGCGGTCTCCGAAGCGGACCGGCATAACATCCGCGGCGAACATATTTCGGTGGACACGATTCCGCTGGTGGGGGAGCAGAAACTGGCCGATGCGGTGCGCGCCGTGGCGCGGCTGCCGCGGGCGAGAGCGCTGGTGCTGGCGGGCTCGCTGATGGGCGGCGACATCGAGGCCGCCGTGCGCGAGGTGCGCCAGCGCGGGCTGCTGGTGGTGAGCCTCAACATGGCGGGCAGCGTGCCTGACGCGGCCGACCTCGTGGTGAGCGACCCGGTGCAGGCCGGCGTGATGGCGGTGATGGCTGTAGCCGATACGGCCAAATTCGCAGTCGAACGGCTCCGGCGCAGAGTGTTTTAGCCGTGGCGGATGACGAGCACGTCGCCATCCTTCACCGTGTACTCTTTGCCCTCCAGCCGCAGCAGGCCCTTTTCGCGCACGCCGGCGTAGCCGGAGAAATCCACCAGGGCCTTCCAATTCACCACTTCGGCGCGGATGAACTTCTTTTCGAAATCGGAGTGGATCGCGCCGGCGGCCTTCACGGCGGGGCTGTGAACGGGAATCGTCCAGGCGCGGACCTCGTCTTCCCCGGCCGTCAGGAAGCTCATCAGGCCCAGCAGGGAATACGTGGCCGAAATGAGCCGCTCCAGGCCCGACTCTTCGAGGCCATAGCTCGCCAGGTAGTCCTGCTGCTCTTCGCGCGGAAGCTCGGAAAGCTCGGCTTCGATCTTGCCGCATACCGCCGTCACCGCGGTGTGGCGGCGCCCGTCGAGAGGGCCATCGCGGTATTCACCCTCGCGGGCGTGTAGCCGGCCGGCGTCCGCCTCGCCCAGGTTGAGCACGTAGAGCATCGGCTTCTGCGACAGGAACTGGAATCCGCGAGTGCGCTTCTCGTCCTCGGCATCGAGATCGAGCTGCCGCAGCGGACGGTTCTCTTCGAGCGCGGCTTTGCATTTCTGGAGCAGCTCGAACTCGCGGTCGAGCTCGGGATTCTTGATCTTCTTGCGGTCCTTGTCGAGCCGCTCGAGACGCTTCTCGATCACCACCAGGTCGCTCAGGATCAGCTCCGTCTCCACATCTTCGAGATCGCGCAGCGGGTCCAGGGAGCCTTTCTCGTGCGGAATGGTATCGTCTTCGAAAAGGCGCAGCACCTGCGCAAACGCATCCACCACGCGCAGGCTGGCGACGTAGGCAGGGTCGCGGAGGCTCTCTTTGGAAACGGCGGGCATATCGACGTATTCCACCGTGGCGTGCGTCACTTTCTTCGGCTCGAACAGGCGCGCCAGTTCCTCCAGGCGCGAGTCGGGCACCTTCGCCACGCCGGTGCGCACGGCGGTCGAGCCGATGCGGGTTTCCTGGTGGACACCGGTAAGGATCGTGAACAGCGACGTTTTGCCTACCATGGGCAGGCCGATAATGGCGGTTTTCATAGGAGCAGGAGGGCTACAGGGGCACTTCCACCTGGCTGAGGATCTCTTCGATGATGCGCTCGCCCACGTCGGCGCGGCGCTGCACCAGCGTGGTGCGCGTATTCACGACGACGCGGTGCGCGAACAAAGGAATGGCCAGGCGCTTCACATCGTCGGGAATGGCGTATTCGCGGCCTTCGAGCAGTGACAGCGCCTGCACCGCGCGATACAGCGCCTGCGACCCGCGCGGGCTCACCCCCAACGTCAGCGATTCGTGATTGCGGGTCCGCTCCACGATGGCGAGCATATAGTCTACCAGGGCTTCTTCGACGGCCACGCGGTGCACGGAATCCTGGAGCAGCAGCACGTCGTCGGCGACCAGGCCGGAAGGTGCGGCTTCGGGGAGGGCGCCTTCGCGGTTGCGCAGGATCTGGCGTTCGCTGGCCAGATCGGGATAGCCGATGCGCAGCCGCATCAGAAAACGGTCGAGCTGCGATTCCGGCAAGGGATAGGTGCCGTGGTGCTCCACCGGGTTCTGCGTGGCGATCACCATGAACGGACGCGGCAGCGGATGGCACCGGCCGTCGATGGTCACCTGGCTCTCGTTCATCGCCTCAAGCAGCGCCGACTGGGTCTTCGGCGTGGTGCGGTTGATCTCGTCGGCCAGCAGAAAATTGCTGAAAATCGGGCCCTGCTTGAACTCGAAAGCCTCCGAGTGAGCGTTGTAGATGGTGACGCCCAAAACATCGCTGGGAAGCATGTCGCTGGTGAACTGGAGCCGGTGGAAGCGGCACGTCACGGAACGCGCCAGAGCCTGCGCCAGGGTGGTTTTGCCCACACCCGGCACGTCTTCGATCAACAGGTGGCCCCGCGCCAGCAGGCACACGAGCGACAACCGGACGACTTCGGGTTTGCCGCGAATCGCCGACCCCAAGGCGACCTCCAGGTCGGCCAGTCTGGCGAGAAGTTGCGGCGAGAATCCGGCCGGCGGGGCCAGAATTGATTCCCGCTGGGACATTACAGTCATGATACTAAAGTTGCGGGATCGCGAAGCCTCGCGCGATGCCACGGTATCAGCCGGCGGCGTACCCGGGGTGGATACCCGCGCCCGCCTGACGTTGCGGCGTCCCAGCCATTGTGTTATTTATGAGTCAAGTCGGACTATTGATCCAACTAAAAACCGCCTCGCCTGGTGATGAGCGGCGGCCAATCATAATTCTCCAAAGGATGGCATCCCGTGGAAGCTGTCAATCGCAAACTCATTCGTCCGTCTCTTAATGAGATTAAAGAACAGATCGCGCCTCCCCGGCGAGCGCCCCAGCAGCAGAAAAAGCCGGTTCCACCGGATCAGACCAACGCAGAGAATTTCTACTACGTGAAGCAGATGCAGGCCAAGACCGCCATGGTGTTCGTATTGCGGGACGGAGAAACCCTGCACGGCACCATCGAGTGGTACGACAAGTGCTGCCTCAAGGTGAACCGTACGGAAGGCCCCAATCTGCTTCTGTACAAACCGAGCATCAAGTACATGTACAAGGAGGGTTAGCCCCCTTTTCCAGGCGCGCCACCTGGTTTCGCGGCGCTTTCGTTGTGAGTTCCGCCCGGCGAGACTAACCCTTGAGCCGGTCGCGTAGCGCCAGACGATATTCCCTTCGTTCGCCGGCTTCGCGATAGCGGCGCTTTTCCTCTTCGGTTTCCGGAATCACCGGTGCTATCGGCGTAGGCCGTCCGTCCCTATCTACCGCGACAAACGTCAGATATGCCGAGCACGTGTGTTGTTTGCGGCCGGTTAGCAGGTCTTCGGTCTCCACCTGGACGCCCACTTCCATCGACGTTTGGAACACGCGGTTCACCGAGGAGCGGAGCACCAGCAACTGCCCGATGCGCACGGGATGGATGAAGTGGAGGCTGTCCACCGAGGCGGTCACCACCGGGTTGCGCGCGTGGCGCAGGGCGGCCATGGCGCCGGCCAGATCTACCAGGTGCATCACCTTGCCGCCGAGCACGTTTCCGAGTCCGTTGGCGTCGTTGGGCAGGGCGATCTCGGAGTACTCGGAGAGCGACGCCCGAACCGGCTTTCCTTCCATATGCGTCTATTGTGATGCCCCGCGGCCGCCGGACGCTTCCATTTTGCGCCGCAGGTAGCTTTGGATGTAGGCGCGCGCCTGGCAGGCCACCCCGGGGGCCGCCGTCGATTCCACGAACGATCCTTCCGGCAGCGAATACTCGACGGTGCCGTTCAAAAACGGATGGTGATCGCGCTCCAGGACGTAATCGAGCCGGAGGCGTACGCCGTCATCGCCCCGAATGGCAAACCGCACAGCGTCGGCGCCCTCGTCCGGCGGAAAACAGCCGCAGGCGCCGCGCGCATAGCCCAGGTTGCAGAGAGGGAGCAGGGTGGCCCGGTCGGGCCGCCAGGGACGGCCCGGAACGGCGCGGCAGATGCCCGCCCACACATCGCCGAGCGGCAGCATGGAATTCCGAAAGCCATCCCCGGGACAACGCTCCAGCGGCTCGAAGTAAGGGCAGGACATCGCGAGGTATAGTAACACAAGCATGGACACGTCCCGTCTCGACGCCCTGAAGAACCTGGTGGCTCAACAGCCCAAAGAGAGCTTTCTGCGGTATGGCTTGGCCATGGAGTACCGTAACTCGGGCGACCTGGAGGCGGCTCTGGGCGAATTCCGCACCCTCACGGCCACCGATCCGGATTACGCTGCAGCGTATTTCCACACCGGGCAAACCCTGGAGCGGCTGGGCCGTCTGGAAGAGGCTCGCGATGCGTATCGCCAGGGCATTGAAGTGACCGGCCGCAAGGGCGATCAGAAAACCAGAAATGAGCTTCAGGCGGCGCTCGATCTGGTAGACACCGGTTAGCAGACGTACCAACCGTACCGGGCCGGGTCCATAGCCGCCCCACGCTGGCTGTTACACTATCGGGAGCACTCGCGCGTATGGGCGGAACCAGATCCTCTTTGGCGGCTGTGGCGCCGCGGAAAGACGCCGGTGGCGCGCCCGGCACGCGGCTGCAGGAAAAGGTCAACGGCCGGTTGTCACGGTGGATCACCTCCTGCCTGATCCTGTGGGCGGCGCTCGATGTCGTTCCGCGATTTCTTCCGGTCGAGTGGCTGCATATCCTTCCCGAACACGTGGTCACACGCCGTCCCGGCAAGTTCCATCCGTTCATTCCCAACGCCCACGTTCACTACGACCCGTGGGTAGGCGAGACCGTGATGGAAGCCAATCTTCCCCCCACGGAAACACGGCCGCCCATCGATTTTTCGACCGACCGCCTCGGATTCCGGGCGACTCCCGGGGTGCCGCCCGATGGGAAGATCGATCTGCTGCTTTTCTCCGGGGCCTCTTTTGCCTACGGCGGCGGGCTGTCCGATACCGAGACCTTGCCCGCCGTAATGACGCGCGAGACCGGGCTGCGCATGTACAATGGCGGGCACTTCTGGTGGGATCCGCAAAACCTGCGCGCGCTCGACTGGCTGCTGGGCCGCTTTCCCGGCCAGCACCCGGTCGTCGTCCTGCTCGAATGGGAGCAGTTTACCCACCGCCTTTCGGAAGTGGAAGGCGCGCCGTGGAAAACCGACCGGATCGGCACGGCGCTGCTGGGCCACGACCGCTACTGGGATCTGCGCACCGAGGCGCAGTTCGTCAAGCGATACCTGACCGGCGTGTGGAACATCTCGCCGCTTGAAGTGCTGTCCATCCGGCTCTTCAAACGGATCTCCGACGACCGAATCCTGCCCAACCGCTACCGCGACAGCGTGGCGGCGTTCCGCACCCCGCGAGGCGACCGGCTGTTGTGCCTGAAGCAGGAAGTCGAGCGCGCGCAGGATCCGCCTTCGGACGCCTTCGTGGCCCGCCAGGTGGCCTACTTCACGGAGTTCCAGCGCCGGCTCGCCGAGCGCGGCCTGCGCTCCTACGTCATGCTGATTCCCAACAAGTACACCCTCTATGGACACCTGGTGGATCCCGCGGCGCCCGGCGGACCGCGCTACCTCGACCGCCTGGCGCGCGCGCTCGAGACGCGCGGCATTCCCGTCGTGAACGGGTTAAGGGTGCTCGAGCCCTATGCCGCCGGCGATCTCGCCACCGGCGACACCTGCCTGTATCGCGAAGACCACCACTGGACGGCCAAGGGCGTCCGCATCCTGGCCGCGGCGCTGGCCGGCCGCCTGCGCACCGATGGCATTTTGAACCGGGACCGAACCACCAATGCTGTTCAATAGCGCCATCTTCCTTTTCGTCTTCCTCCCGATCACCTACGCCGTGTTCTGGCTGATGCGCACCAAGAACGCGCGCTACGTCTGGCTGGCCATCACCGGCTATGTGTTTTACGGGTATTGGAATCCGAAATTCTGCCTGTTGATGCTGTTCTCCACCGTGGTGAGCTACAGCGCCGGGCTGGGTTTCCTGCGCTACCGGGAGAATCCGCGGGCGCGCCGCCTGCTGCTCGTCGCGCCCATCGTGGTGGACCTCACACTGCTCGGCATTTTCAAGTACGCGGGCCTGGCCATCCGCACCATGAACTGGGCCTTGCAAGGGTGGACCAGGCACCCTCCGCTCGAACCCCTGGATATCGTTCTACCGGTCGGCATTTCGTTCTACACCTTCCACACCATCACCTACATCGTCGATTCCTACCGGCGGCGCATCACTCCCACGCGGAATTTCTGGGAGTTTGCCTGCTACGTCTCGCTGTTTTCGCAACTGGTGGCCGGCCCCATCGTGCGGTTTTCCGAACTTCAGGAAGACCTCGACAACATCGACCACAAGGAGCGCGGGCAGGCGCTCGATCTCGGCTGGTCGTTCTTCGCCATCGGTATGGCGCAGAAAATGCTCATCGCCGATACCATTGCCGCGGTGATCGACCCGGCGTTCCACCACGTGGCGTCGTTGGGCAGCGGCGGGGCGTGGCTGCTCATGCTGGGTTACAGTTACCAGCTCTATTTCGATTTCGCGGGCTACAGCAACATGGCCGTCGGGCTCGGGCACCTGTTCGGGATGCACATCCCGCAGAACTTCAATTCGCCTTACCAGGCCCTGAACCCGTCCGATTTCTGGCGCCGGTGGCATATCTCCCTGTCCCGCTGCCTGCGCGACTATCTCTACATCCCGCTGGGCGGAAGCCGCGGCGCGGAATGGAAGACCTACCGCAACCTCATGATCACCATGCTGCTCGGCGGGTTGTGGCACGGCGCGGGCTGGACGTTCGTGATCTGGGGCGGCTATCACGGCCTGCTGCTGAGTGTGTACCGCGCCTGGCCCTGGATCTGGGACCGCCAGCCGGTGTGGAGTCAGCGCGTGTTCACCTTCCTGCTGGCCGTGTTCGGCTGGGTGTTCTTCCGGGCGGCCACCTGGCAGGATGCTCTGACCCTGATGAACCGCATGCTGATCCCGCAGACCGGCGTCATCATGACCGGCGCCGCGGTGCTCATCGTGATGCTGGTGATCGCGGGAAGCCTGGCGCACTTCGGTCCCAATACGTTCGAGATCAAGCACTCCTGGCGGCCGGTGGAGGCATTGGGCCTCACGCTGCTGTTCGTGGCGTGCCTGGTGGCGATGTACGGCGGGCAGGTCTCGCCGTTCCTCTACTTCCAGTTCTGAGCCGCGAGCATGCCCCGGAGCGCCTGCCCGCGATGGCTCACCAGAAACTTCGATGCTTCGTCCGCTTCGCCGAATGTGCTGCCGTACGGCGGATAGTAGAACAGCGGGTCGTAGCCGAAGCCGCCATCGCCCCGCGGCGCCTCGAGAATCACGCCTTCAACCGCCCCGCGATAGGTGGCCAGCAGGCGGTCGCCTTTCACCAGGGCGATCCAGCACACGAACCGCGCGGCGCGATTCTTCACGCTGCGCAAGCGCTTGAGCAGCAGCCGATTGTTGGACGCATCGGTAGCGCCCGGCCCGGCGAATCGGGCCGAATAAATGCCCGGAGCGCCGCCCAGGGCATCCACCTCCAGGCCGGAATCGTCCGCAAACAGCACGCCGGGCGCGTGCGGCCCGTAATGGAGCGCTTTGCGGATCGCGTTTTCTTCGAACGTGGCGCCGTCTTCGCTACACCCCGGAAGAGCGGCGTAGTCCGGCAACAGTTCGACCTCCACCGGCGCATGCTTCGCCGCCAGGCGGAACTCCCGCAGTTTGCCCCTGTTCCCCGTGGCGCAGTAAAGCTTCAAACCCGTGTCACCTGCCGCTGGATCTCCACCAGTTGCGCGATGCCGGTGCGGGCGTGCGCCAGCAGCCGGGCCATCTGTTCGTCATCGAAGGCCGCGTGCTCGGCGGTCGCCTGAACCTCGACGAAGCGCCCGCCGCCGGTCATCACCACGTTCATATCCACGTCGGCCTGCGAGTCCTCGTCGTAGCACAAATCCAGCATCGCAATCCCACCCACCAGCCCCACACTGGTCGCCGCCACGAAATCGCGGATCGGCAACGTTTTCAGCGCGCCAAACCGCACCAGTTGACGCAGGGCCATGTGCAGGGCCACGAACGCCCCGGTAACCGAGGCCGTGCGCGTGCCGCCATCGGCCTGCAATACGTCGCAATCCACCACCACCGTGCGCTCGCCCAGCGCGTTCATATCCACCACGGCGCGCAGCGAACGGCCGATCAGCCGCTGGATTTCGTGGGTCCGCCCCGAAGGCCGCCCTTTGGAAATCTCCCGCGGCGTCCGCTTGGCGGTGGCGCGCGGCAGCATCGAATACTCCGCCGTCACCCACCCCTTGCCCGAATTGCGCAGAAACGGCGGGACGCCGTCTTCTATCGAAGCGGCGCACAGCACATGTGTGTTTCCGACCTTGATGAGCGCTGAGCCTTCCGCCGTCAAAAGATAGCCGGTCACGATCTCCACCGGCCGCATGTCATCGGGTTTGCGCTTGTCCGTTCGCATTTAGGTTCCCGAACTCCTCAAGGCGAGATACAGAAAAAGCATCAACAGCACCATTCCGGCAATCACCAGGACCACGCACCCCACCGCGCCCTGTGGCGTCTGCGTTCGCTTGGCCTTCCCTTTCGCCGGTCTGAACTTCGCCATAAATGCGATAGTAGCACCACGCTTTTGGCGTGCATGTAAGAATCGAGGAGATGCAGCGTCGCGATTTCGCGTGGCTTGCGCTCGCCGTCAGCGCCTGTCGCCGTAGCACCGCGCCGGTCGAGGTGTTTCCGGAAACGGTAGCCGGCGTCTGGCACCGCACCAGTCTCCGCGACGCGCCGGTATCGGATGCGCCGGACCCGGTGCCGCGCACCAGCGTGGTTCGCCTTCGGACGGCCGGCTACCAGGGCCCCGGAAAACTCGCCGCGCGCGCCTACGAACTCACCTCGCCGGGGGTGGGCCTCGACCTCGTCCAGCGCTGGCGCCCCTCCGCCGATACCATCTTCTTTTACCGCGGCCGCTATTTCATCGTGGTGAAGTGGGAGCAGGCCGAACGCCAGGCGCTCGAACAATTCGTGCGCGAACTCGAAGGGCGGTTGGCGAAGGTATCGCGAGAATAGATGTCATTTTTCAGGGTTTCTGCGACAAATCACAGTTCTTGCGATGTTCTGTCAGAGTTCTTGCGCCGGCGCTGCGGATCCGGCTTGGGAGCGGGCTCGGACTTCGCGATTTGGCGGAGCACAAACGAATTGCCGGGAAGCTTGCGCTTCCAGTGTTTCCAGAGCTCACGACGGCGGGCGTCGATAGCCGCCGCTGCGTCGCCGTGACGGTCAACTCGCCGGAGAAGCCCCGAAAGAGCGACCCAGGAGGCCGAGAAGCAGTTTGCGTCGCGCAAATCGTTCTCCGGATCGGCCCCCCAGGCACCGAAATCAGCCAATAATTCCTCATAAATTTGGACCGCCTTTTCGGGCTGGCCCGTGTCGCCATAATGGTCGGCTAGCGCTCGCAGGGCATGATCGGGTTCGCTCAGAGGCTCGATCTTGTCCGTTGGATACTGCCCTGTCTCCCGCAATAGTCGAAGGGCCGCATCGATCCGCTCCCGGGCTTGCTTGTTCCGATGGAGCGCACGCAGGGCATAGGATGAGCTGGAGAGCAGATCGATCTCCACGCGCAGAGCTCTGGGATTGGATTTCGTTTCGCGGATACGGGAAAGCGAGCGATCATAGATCGCCAGAGCTTTGAACGGATCTCGATGCCACAGAATATCACCGATTTCCCGGCCCGTGACCGCAAACAAGTGGCGGCTGCGACTATCATTCGGATCCTTGATCGCGAGGTCTTCGGCGATTTTCAGAGCTCGCTGAAACACAGGCAATGCTTCTCCGGTCCGGGCCAGGCTGACATCGCTATCCGAGCCCACGACCAAGCCCTCCCGCAAAAGGGCATTGACCAAGTTGAGTGGCACGCGTACATCGTTGGCTGGAGTGCCTGGTTCGAGCAGGTCGCGGGATTGGCGCGTTGCCTCGAGCGCTCCGTCCAAGTCTCCCAGTCGCCGAAGCGCGATCGAGATCACGCCGAAAATTGCGCCCCGCCGGATTGGGTCCAGGGCGCTAGATTGCGAGATTTCTATTGCGCGGCGACAACAGCGAAGGGCCTCTTCGAAACGATTGCTGTTCTCGTACGCGACGCCAATGTTTCCATAGAGCCTCGCCACGGTGTTGATTTCGTCGAACCCGCGCAACCCGAGGCTGATCAGGCGCTCGAGCTGCGATGCGGCTTTGCGTGCGAGCACCATCGCCTCATCGCGCCGGTCCTGCATATCGACGAGGGCCATTCGGTCGTGAGCGATCTCGGCGGATGTGAACAGTGCACGCCGATTCCCCGCGTCAGAGTCCAGAATCGACTGGATCAGTGCGTCGGCCTTGCGCAGGCTCTCCTCCGCCTCCGCGGATTGTCCCAGGTTCGGTCCGATCGGAACGCCCTGGACGTGCGCAACCTGCACATACGCGTTCGCGATTTCGAGTGCCAGGTCCTTGTCGGGGTGGACCTCGGCGCCGAGTGCCGTCAAATACCCGAGCGATTCGGATACGATCCGATTTCTGGCCTTCGTAGAACCTGGCAGTTCCCTGATGTCGGCGTCCAGCTCGATGAACTTCGTCGCCAACTGCCGGACTTGTAGAAAACGACGCTGCGCCACCGCCCGAGCCCGATCCGCCACATAAAGACCAACCGAAAGACCGGCGATGGTCAATGCCACCGCGGCGACCGCCAGTCGGTAGCGGCGGGCAAACTTCCGCACCCGATAGAAGGCGTTGCCCGACCTGGCTCCCACCGGGCGCCACTCGAGAAATGCGCGGAGGTCGTCCGCCAAGGCGTCCACCGACGGATAACGATCCGCGGGTTCTTTCCGAAGGGCCTTGGCGAGCACGAAGTCCAGGTCCCGCAGCAACGCTGGATTCAGACTGCTGGCGGGCGGAGGCTCCTTCGAGCAGATCGCCGCAAGCGGTCCCTCGCGGGCAGCCGCTCCGGTCGCCTGCGGAGAGCTGCCGGTAAGCAACTTGTACAGCACGGCAGCCAAGGAGTAAATATCGGTTGCCGCCGTTTGCATCGCTCCCTGGAACTGTTCCGGACTGGCATACTCCGGTGTGAGCAGCCGCAGCGCCGTCTGGGTTTGATCCGCGTCGGCATCGAGAATCTTCGCGATGCCGAAATCCAGCAGCTTGGGCCGGCCGGCGCTGTCCACCAGAATATTCGACGGCTTGAGGTCGCGATGAATCACCAGGCTCCGGTGCGCGTCCGCGACGGCTTCGCAGACCTCGAGAAAAAGTTCGATTTTGCTACGCACATCCAGTTGGGCCGCGTAGGCATCGATGGGAACACCATCCACGTACTCCATCACCAGGTAGGGGCGGTGGTCGGTAGTGTGGCCGGCATCCAGCAGGCGCGCGATTCCCGGATGGCGGAGCGTTGCCAGAATCTGCCGTTCCTGGAGGAAGCGGTCGCGGAGGATGGGATCGTCACCGCCGGCCCTCAGGAACTTCACAGCGACTTGCTGGCGCACCTCCCCATCGGAGCGTTCGGCCAGGTAGACGACTCCCATCCCGCCCCGTCCGATGAGGCGCTGGAGCCGGTAGGGCTCGCAGTTCAGAGCTCCAGGAGCGGAAGGTGGGTCTGGGGCTGTGAAGGACGCGTTTACAGCCTCCTGGACCACGTCGCGTAGGTAGCTGCTGGTTCGCTCGTCGTAGGCGAGCAAGGCATCGATCTCGCGGCGGATCTCCTGATTTACCGGGTGTTGGTCAAAATAGCGGGCCCGCTCCTCGCCCGTCAAGTCCGCCAGTTCGTGAAACAAAACTGCAACTTGAGCTTTCATAATATCCGTGTGGTTTGAGCACCTGAGCCGGAATTATACCGTGCGTGGGGCGTCCCTCCTCCGACCCGTTTCGTTTAGTGGTACAGAACCGTAGGAGCGCCTTTTATGATGCCCATCTTCTGCAACAGAGCATTCCAGCTTTCCTGGGGTGTAAGCTTATGTTGGTTGATGTATTTCTTCACGCCGCCCTGTACCGCCTCGGGCACGCCGCTGAAGTGCAGGGTCGGTCGGAATGCCGGCCTCCGGCCTTTCGCGGCATATATGTTGGCATTCTGATAGGCGGCCCATTGCCGGTTGAAGTCGTTGAGGGCCGAGTCGATCTGGTCTCGCATATAGTCTCCGAGTATGGCCGATCGACCGACGCTGTTCTCGGAATACGCGACGTTATTCGGAAAGATGTAATTGGTCCAGGTGAACAGCCGGCGTTCATTCCTCTGTGCCGTGCCGAGAACCGCGATGGTGGCGGAATCGCGCGTGACGGAAGCATCCTCCGGCCGGATACCCGCCTTTTCCAGGGCGTGACCCAGCAAGCTCTTTTCCACCCATTCTTTAGCCCCTTGAACATAGACCTCCTTCATAGGTCCTCGCAGTCTGGAAAATTTCTTACTTAGCTCGATTTTCATGCCAGCCAGCGACCAATGCCCGGTTGAGACGGCGCCGAATTGCCCGAGGACGTTCGATCCGGCAGCCGCGCCGAATATCGATACGACCTGGGTTGCCCGCCGCCACGAGATCTCCAGAACCTTGACCGTTCCCGCCGGTGGAAAACAGGCCGTGAGGGCCCAAAGCAGGTTCCCCGCGAATGCAATCCCCCAGTAGAGGTTCGAGTCGTCGTCTTGCGGGTCGTTTGCGTTCGCTGTGGCGTATTCCGCGGCGGATTGCCAGTCTTGCGTGAAATCCTCCAGGAACTGCTCGACCTCTTCGCCCAGTTGCGAGGCGAGAACATCCTTGTCCGCTTTCGATAGCGCCATACAATACCCCTCCGTTTGTTAGTCGAACGGCCATTTGGCGTCACCGACCGTTCGTCAGAAACGTCCGGTGTATTCGACTCTGAGCTGACAAACGTAAAATGCAGGAAATTCTTGCGCGTGTCGCGGGCGGATTTCGCGACGAACGAGAAGATCCGAACAAGCCGTCAGGGATTCGTGGAAAGGGCCTGCTTCAGCCAGGCCTCCGCCAGCCTCTGTTCGCGGCTCACGGCGGATGTAGAAATTCCCAAAAGCTCCGCAATTTCGGCGCCCGTCAGCCCGCCAAAATAGTGCAGCTCTACAATCTGGCTGAGCCGCGGCTGCTCTTCGGAGAGCTTCGTCAGGGCCTCGTCGAGGATCAAAAACTCTTCCAGTCGATTCAAGCTCCCGTGGCGAGCGTCATTCAGCGTCTCCGGTGCCACGCCTCCGCCTCGTTTAGCCGCCTGCTGTGCCCGGACACGGTCCACGAGGACCTGCCGCATGACCTGGGCGGCGAGAGCATAGAAGTGTTTGCGGTCGTGGTATGCGGCCTCCTGTCCTGCCAGCCGGATGTACGCTTCATTGACCAGTGCCGTGGGCTGTAACGTGTCGCCGGGAGCTCCGCGCATATATTTCTCTGCGATGCGATGGAGTTCGTTGTAGATGACCTTGGAAAGTTCATCGAATGCCGCCCGGTTCCCCTGCTGCCATTCGTTCAACAGCCTGGTGACATCCGCCATTCCGGAACATGCTACCACCTCCGATCGGCAACGCATATCCAGCGGTGGTTCTTGTCCTTCAGCCGTCGGCCCGGATCGGCATCATTCCACCTGACCGCAGTATTGACGCGTGACTCCGACCGAATGCTTGCCCTTCTTTGGAAATCCGGTGTCGACTACGATCCAGGCCACTGCTGGCCCTTGCTTTCTGCATCGCTGGTAACACATGGTGCCGCACTTCATCCAGCAGTGTTTCGTCGCTCCAGGGCGCCTTGGCTACCAAAATGGTGCAGGGACTGCCGTACCGGCTGGACGTTCTTAGAATCCAGGCGGGCCGCCATCGGCTCAATGCTCTTGCGCTCCCCGGGTAACAACAATCCCTTGCAGTAGTTCATCAAAGGTGCGTGCCGGTCTTCATGCCCCGCGGCGTTCGCCAGGCCCTCTATATATGCCGCGAACCGTTTCTCTTGTGGGCCTGGCGCGGCGAGGCGTGATCCCACCAAACAATTCTACATCAGAATGTTCTTTTATGACCCAGTAGTACTGGCAGGTGTGGCGGGCGGGCGGTCACTCATCGCCGGACCGTCCTCCTCCGCGTGGGGGCGGAGGGGGAGCCCCGGTGGTTTTGAGGGGCTCCAGGCCGCTCCCCGAAATCGACTGGTTGTAGGCGGGCACATCCTTCTCCATCACGCTTTGATATTCCGTCTGCACAGCCTGAAGCTGTTTTTCGAGATCGAGCACCAGGCCGATGGCGGTTTCGGTAGGCCCCCAGTCGCCCGAGCCGGCGACGTCGCCCGCGCCGGTGCCGATCTCGCCATTGAGCCAGATGAAATTCTGGTAAAGCTTGTAAGCGGTCTGGAAGTATTTGTCGTCGCTGAGCGCGTCGGCCCGGGTGATCATCTTGTATTCGACGTCCTGCAATTTCCGGTCGATCTCGTCGATGGCGTGGAGCAGTTCGGCCTTGCCCTGCACGGTCTTCTGCTGGTCTTCCAACTGGCGCCGCATCCACTCGATCTGATTGGTCATGTCGGAAACGGTGGTGATATCGTCGCGCACCTTGAGTTGCAGGCGCACCGAGGATTGCAGATCAGCATCGGAGCCGTGGCTGTCGGGCGGGCGCAGGATTTCGAGGGGCTGGGTGTAGCTTTGGCCGTCGACAATGAGCTTCAGGATGTACTTGCCCGGTCCTGCGATGGGCCCCACTTCGGCCGGTGTAAGGCCCCAATGGGTGATCGGGCGGGTGTCCACGTTCTGGAAGCGCGGCTCCTCCCAGATGTGGCGATTCTCGGGCGGCGTGGTGCGCAGTGCCACCGTCCGCGGTGGTTCATACCGCATGTCCCAGGCGACGCGATTGAGCCCCGGCCGTCCGTTGCTGTGCAAGCGGCGGACCAGGGCGCCCGCGGGATCGAGGATCTCGAGGACGGGGGGCGTGCGGGGCGCGGCCTTGAGCCAGTAGCTGAGGTTGGCCCGGCCGTTGCCGCCGATAATCCGATAGGCGGGGCGCGGTGCTACCAGCCGGACGGCGGCATCGGTCGGCAGCGGCGTTTCCATCATTCCCTGTTCGAGAGGCGTGATGTCCTCCATGAGGTAGAGGCCGCGGCCGTAGGTGGAAAGGACTAGATCGTGGGACTGTTTCTGAACGACAATCCAGGATACCGGCGCGGCCGGCAAGCCCCGCTGCAGCGCCTTCCAGGTTTGGCCGTCGTTCAACGAGTAGTAGAGCGCGTTGCCGGTTCCGACGAACAGCATGTCGCGGCGGTTCGGGTTCTCGGCGATCACGCGGGCATAGGCGAGCGGCCCTTTGGGTAGGCCGCCGCTGATTTTTGTCCAGGTCTTGCCGAAGTCCCCCGTTTTGTAGACCCACGGGTCGCGATTGTCCATGAGGTGGAAGTCCACGCAGAGATAGGCGGTGGCGGGGTCGAAGTGGGAGGGCTCGATTTTCGAAACGACGCCCCACGGGGGCAGGCCGGCGATGTTGTGGGTCACGTCGTTCCAGGTCTGGCCGGCGTCGCGGGTGTACCACACTTTGCCATCGTTGGTGCCGGCCCAGATGAGGCCGCGCTGAACCTGGGAAGGCGCGATCGAGAAGACCACTTCGCCGTAGAACTGACCCAGGTTATCGCCCACGATGCCCCCTGAGGAAACGATGCGGCTGGGGTCCCTGGTGGAAAGATCGGGGCTGATCTCGATCCAGCTCACGCCGCCGTTGGTGGTGCGGAGAATCAGCTGGCAGCCGTAGTAGACGGTGTTGTGATCGAAGGGGTCGATGGCCAGGGGCGGGGTCCAGTGGCAGCGGTAGCGGGTCTGGTTGGGGGCCGAATCGAGGGTGTGCAGCCAGGGGCTGACGGAACGCGCCATTTTGGTTTTTGCATCGTAGCGCGTTACCTGGTTGCCGTAGCAGGAGGCCCACACGATACTGGTATCGGTCAGGTCCGGAAGGGTGAAGCCCGATTCGCAGCCACCGAGACCATGCTCCCAGGTTCCGCCTCCACCGCGGCCGCCGCCGAAGCCAGCGGCGCCGGGGACGTTCGGCCCGGCTTCGGGAGTCGTGCTGAGGCCGCGCATGGTGCCGTCGTCCTGCATGTTGCTGTAGATTTTGTAGGGCACATCGTTATCGACGGCCACATGGTACATCTGGCCGATGGGGAGGGTCACGCGATTGGAAGTCTGCCCGTGATTGGTGGTCATGAACAGGCCGCCGTCGTGGGTGACCAGGATGCGGCTGGCGTTCAGGGGGTCGATCCAGATATCGTGGGTATCGCCGCCCCAGGGCATACTATGGAAGGATTTGCCGCCATCGGAGGAGAGCCAAAAGCTGCTGTCGGCGACCATCACTTCATCGGGGTTCGACGGTGAAACGGCGATGCGGATGTAGTAGCCCGCGCGGCCGATGAGGGGGCGCTGCCAATTGACGACCGCCCAGTTTTCGCCGCCATCTTCGGAGCGCCACACGGATCCCTGGTCGGCGGTCTGAATGAGGGCATAGACGCGTTTGGTGCGGCTGGGGGCGATGGCGACATCGATTTTGCCCAAGGGCGATTTCGGGAGGCCGTGGGCTTCGATGCGCTTCCAGGTATCGCCGGCGTCATGGCTGACGAACACGCCGCTGCCCGATCCGCCGCTGAACATCGCCCACGTGTGCATGACCACTTCCCAGGTGCCGGCGATGAGGGCTTTCGGGTCGGTGGGATCGATGGCCAGGCCGGAGCAGCCAGTATTGGGGTCCACGAAGAGCACGCGCTGCCAGGTGTGGCCGCCATCGGTGGTACGGAAGACGCCGCGCTCCTCCTGGGGGCCGGTGAGACGGCCGGCAGCGCAGGCGTAGACGATGTCGGGATTGCTGGGGTGGATGACGATGCGGCCGATGCGACCGGTTTCTCCAAGGCCCATGTTGGTCCAGGTCTGGCCGGCGTCGGTGGATTTGTAGATGCCGTTGCCCATCATATCCACGTCGCGGATGGCCCAGGCTTCGCCGGTGCCGGCCCAGACGATATTGTGGTTGGAGGAGGAGACGGCGAGCGAGCCGATGGCTTGGGCGGGTTCGCGGTCGAAAATGGGGGCCCAGCGCTGGCCGCCATCGGTGGATTTCCAGACGCCTCCGGAGGCAGCGCCGGCGTAATAGGTGTTGGGCTCTCCGGGAATGCCGGCGGCGGCGGAGATGCGGTTGCCGACGGCGGGCCCCATGAAGCGGAACGTCAAGGGCGGTGGGGGCGTGCCGCCGCCGCGCCGTTGAGCCGCCGCCGGAATCACCGTCAATGCCAGCAGCGCCACCGCGCACGCCGGACCGCGACAGATCGTCTTCATGCGTTTCGGTCCTCGATGGAAGGTCGGTCTGCAGTGTATACAATGGAGCGGTTCGGGGTCAATTCGGCTGAGATGCGGATGTTAGTGGTGCTGGCAACCCTGGCTGCGGGCAGGGCCGTGGACCTGCCGCCGCTCGCGCAGCATCGGCGCCGGCACCTTCGAAACGCGTCTTGATCTGTTCCAACCTCCGGTTACGCGCCCATGGCCGGGCAGATCCGGCGCAATAGCCAGCATCCTGGGTATCACATCGGCAACGTCCGTTTCAAATTGGAGTCACCCGAAGTTGGGCGGGGGTGAACAGCGGCGGTGAGGGAGCAGGAGGGCGGGCGCCGGGTTGGATCCTGGTCCCGGCGCCCTGTCGGGGGTCTGGTTACTTAACGACGATGCCGCGCGCGTCGAGCAGTTCGCCGGTCTGGGTGAGGAGGTTCAGCAGGCTGCGGCGCACCGAAACCTGTTGGCTGACGACGGTGCCTTCTGCCGCCGCCACCTGCTGTTGGGCATTGATCACGTTCTGGTTGATTTCGGCGCCGAGCTTGTATTTCTCGAGCATGGCATTGGCGTTCTTGTTGGCGAAATCGAGCGAGACTTTGGCCAGCTTCAACTGCTCCTTTGCGCCTTCGAGACTGGTCACGGCGTTCAGGATCTGGAGGCGGATGCTCTGCTGCTGATTGCGGACCGCCAGAGCGTCCTGCTTCTTCGTGACCAGGGCGTTGGCCATGGTGGCCGAGGCGGCTCGCGACCGGATGGGCAGCTGCAGCGTAAGGCCCGCGGTGTAGGTGGGGTACCCGAAGCCGAACATCTGTCCCAGGGCATCCACCAGGCCGCCCGGAACGGCGGCGATGGGCGCGCCGCTATCGAGCAGGCTCGAGCTGTTGGGATACAGGATGCCGCCGCGGCCGTTGGCGGTATAACCCGCCGTGAAGGAGAGGTTGGGGAGCAGGCCGTTCTTGGCCGATTGAATCGAAAGATCGTCCACGTCGAGCCGCTGGAGCGTGGTCTTCATGGCGGGATTGGTAGCCAGCGCCTTTTCGACGGCCTGTTCCCGGTCGACCGGAACGGACTCGCTGGGCCCGAGATCGACAGACTCGGTGAGCACGATGGGAAGCTGGCGGACTTGGGGGTCGAGATCGGCGCCCATCTGGCGGCGCAATACATCTTCCGCCTGCACGAGGTTGAACTTTGCCTGGGCCACGTCCACTTCCCGGGCGGCCAGGTTCTGCTGCGGGTTGAAAATGTCGAGCGGCGAGAGTGCGCCAAGGTCGAGCTGCTGCTGCATGTACTTCATGTACTCGGCGGCGGTATCGCGCGCCTTTTCGGTAACGCGCAGGCTTTCGCGCGCAGAAATCACGCTCCAGTAGGCGCTCTCGGCGGTGTTGATCAGGGTGAGGAGCTGTGACCGCAGCTGAAACTCCGAAATTTTAAGATTGCTTTGGGCGGTCATCAGCGGGATGCGGTTGACATAGCTTCCGCGATTGCGAAGCAGCGGCTGGCTGACGTTGAAGTTCAGATTGGAGGTGAGCGATGGATTGTAAAAATTGTAGCCGTTGCTCTGCGAACTCTTGGCTCCCGAGAACTGTACCGTATATTGCGTGCCGGTCGGCAGCAGTTGCGTGTAGTTCAGGCTGTAGGGCTGGTTCAGCGTCTTGTTGACGCCGGCTCCGCGCGAATCGAGAGCACTGGTAGGCAGGCTGGTCGTTCGAGTGGTGCTGAACGACGTGCGGGTGGTCGGATCCCATACGCCGAAAGCGGCCTGGATGTTGTTCTTGGGGATCTCCACACTGAGCAACTGGATCTGCACGTCCGTATTGTTGGCCATGACCAGTTCCAGGAAGTGCTTCAACGACAGCTCCAGTTTGCCGTCCGCCACGTAATCGGAGAGCTTGGCGGGAGGCCGCAGTTCCACCTTGGTCTGGGCTTTCTGAAACGTCTCCCGGAAATAGGACGGCTTGGGGAAGGACGACACCTGCGCAAACGCGCCGGCCGTCAGGAAAATGCCTGTGACTAGTGTTCTAAACCGCATAGCTCCTACTCGTAACGAATGGCCTCGATGGGGTCCAGTTTCGCGGCCTGCACGGCCGGGTAAATGCCAAACAGCAGCCCGATGAACACCGAGACGCCGAACGCTACGGCGATCGACGACGACGTCACCAGGGTCGACCAACCCGCGGCCGACGCGATGATTTTGGACAGAGTAACGCCGAAAATGATGCCGATCAGACCGCCCGCGATGGAGATCAGCACGGCTTCCGTGAGGAACTGACGCACGATATCGGCCTGCCGTGCACCGATCGCGCGGCGTATGCCGATTTCACGGGTTCGCTCGAGCACGGTGGCGAGCATGATATTCATGATGCCGATGCCGCCCACCAGCAGGGAGATGCCGGCGATGCAGATCATGACGATGTTGAAGATCATCTGCGTCTGCTTGCGCTGTTCGAGCAGGCCGGCGGGCACGATGACCGTGAAATCGCCGGCGTCTTTGTGAGTGGCGGTGAGGATGGCGCGCACCACGTTGGAGGTCTCAATGGAGTCGATGTTCTGGCCGACCTTCATGTAGATGCCGTCGATCTCGTCCTTGAGGTAGCTGGTGTTATCCTCGAAGCGGCGCATCACGGTATTCAGCGGCGCGATGATGAGGTTGTTGCGATTGGAAGCCTGGGCGCCTTCCACGTCGGCATCGCCGGTGGTCTGGGGGGTGAGCACGCCGATCACCTGGAGCCACGAGTCGTTGACCTTGATGTACTTGCCGACCGCGGGGTCGTAGCCGAGCAGACTCACCTTGGCGCCCTCGCCCAGCACGCAAACGGGCGACGACGAGCGGTTCTCCTCATCGGAGAAGAAGCGGCCTTCCACCAGCTTGAGGCTGTTGATCTCGACGAAATTGGGGAGCACGCCGATGAGCAAAGGGATTTCGTTGGCGGTCTTGGGCAGGAGTTTCTGGGGCTTGAACCGTTTGCGGGGGGTGATGGCCACCAGCCCGGAGACGTTTTCGGAGATGGCGCGAAAATCGCGAAACGTCAGGCCGGGGGAGATGGCGCGCACGGTCTGAAGCTCGTTGCGGTCCACGGCCTCGTGGGCTTCGACAATGATGTTGTTCACGCCGAGTTGGTCGATGAAGCTCATCATCTCCTTCTGCGCGCCGGCGGTGATGGATAGCATCGCCACCACCGCGCCGACGCCGAAGATCATGCCGAGCATGGTCAGCAGGCTACGCAGCTTGTGGGCAAAGAGGCTTGCCAGCCCCATCTTCAATTCGGGAATGATGTGGGAACCTATCATGCTATTTGCCTCCGGGCATGGTGCCCATGGGGCTGCCCTGGGACTTGGCGTCGCCGCCTTTCTTCTTCTTGTCGGACGTGTCCGCGGTGGGGTCGGCCATGGCGACGATTTCGCCCGGCTGGACGCCGGAGGCGAGCACCATCATGGATTCGCTCTGTTTCATGAGCTTCACTTCGCGCGGCTCGAACCGACCGTTCTTCTGCTGGACGAAAACCATGAACTTGCCGGCCTTGTTGAAGACGGCCTGGGCCGGAACATGGAGGGCGTCGGGAATCTTCTCGACGACGATTTCGACGTCGGCGAGAAGCCCGGGACGAAGGAGCGCCTGAAGTTGAGAATCCTGTTCCGGAGGCACGGGGAGGCTGGCGTTATCGCGTTCCTGCTGGGTGAACTGAGACGAAACGCCGGCACCGCGCCGGAGCAGAGCCTGGATGGGATCTTCGCCCACCGCCACAACCGGGCCGCGGCCTTCACCGCGCCCACCGCCGCCTTCGCCGCCCATACCGCGACGGCCCTGGCCGCCGGACGAACCGCCCGCCGCCTGGCCGGCGGCATCGCCGCCGCGTGCGCCTCTGCCGCCGAAACTGATGCCGGCCTTCTGCATGATTTCCTGCATCTGCTGGCGGAGTTTCTGCTGCTCTTCGGGGCTGGCCGACTGCATCTTCTGGCGCAGATCGGTCATCTGTTTGCGAACGTCTTCGGGGAGATTGGCCATGAAGCCGCCGCGTCCCTGCGCGCCGCCGGCGGCGTTTTCGCCGCCCCGGCCCCCGGATTCGCGGCCACCCTGGGCGCCCTGCGCGGCGGAATCGCGGTTGCCGCGCCTGCCGCCAGCTTGGCCGGCATCGCCCTGGGAGCGCTGGCCACCCTGGCCGCGTCCGGCCCGTCCGCCGTCCTGGCCTTCCTCAGCCTGACCACCCTGGCCCTGTGGCGAACCGGGGGTGCCGGGGATGCCGCCCTGCAAATCGGTAAAGAAAGTCCGCGCGGTGTTGACCACGTTCTTGTGGGCATTGGCTTCCGCCGTGGCCTGGACGCGCGCAATATCGGTCTCCTTCATTCCCAGCGCGGTCAGCAACTGGCGCATGTCGATGGAGAAGATGACGTCGAATTTCTTGGACGGATCGCCTGAGAAGACATCCGCCGTGGCGGTGCCGCTCATGCTCTTGATCTTGCCGAGGAACTGCTTTTCCGGAATGGCGTCCAACTGCAACACGGCATCCTGTCCCTCGCGCAGATTGGCGCGGTCGAGTTCGCCCACCTTGGTCCAGACTTCCAGCTCCGAAAGGTCCAGAATGTCGGCCACGGGCATGCCGGGCTGGAGCGTGTCGCCTTCCCGGATGTCGGGCATCTGCTGGCCGAAATTGAAGAAGCCGGCGCGGTTCTGGCGGATCGACACCAGGCCGGTGATCTGCGCCAGGCTCCTGGTGAGGGCGATGCGCTGCAACTCGCGCTGCACGTCGATGAGGCTGCGGTTGCGCTGCTGGTTGTAGACCGCGAGTTGGGAATCCACCTGCTCCTGGCGCGCTTCGATATCGGTTTCGAGCTGCTGCTGGGCGCGGCGGGACTGCTCGAGCATGAGGATGTTCTTCTTGCCGTCGATGGCGTCGATGATGGGGTTCTTCTGAACTTCGAGCTCGGAGCGGCGGACGTCGTAGCGCGCCTTGAGCAGGTCCACCTGGTCCTGGCTCTGCTGGATGGCGATGTCGGCTTTCAGCTTTTTGATCTGCTCGTCGACGGATTGCACCGAGAGGCGGGCTTCTTCGAGCGCGGCCTGACGTTCCGAATCGTCGTACTCGATGATGAGGTCTTTCTCTTTGGCGAGGGCGCCGGCGGGCGCGAGCGAGGTGACCTGGACGGTGCCGTTCAGGTTGGGGGCCAGGAGCGTGACCGAGCGCACCGCGTGCATTTCGCCACGGGTAAAGGCCCGGATCACCACATCGCCGCGTTGCACCTTGGTCACGGGGATGGTATCCAGGCGCGTCGGCATGGACTTGTACCAGCGGTAGCCGTACCATCCGCCGCTCACGAGGATGGCCAACCCGATCACACGAAAGATTGCCTTTTTCATCGCTTGTTCCTGCCCGCCGTTACAGCTTCTTCCGGGCTCGCTTGGCGGCTTCGAGCGGGCTCTCCAGCGCGACGACCTCGCCTTCCTGGAGTCCGGAAGTCACGATAATGTCGTCGTCATTGCGTTTGCCGACCTGGATGGGCCGGATTACGAAGTTCTTGCCGACCTGCACGTACACGGCGGGCTTGCCGTCCTTGTCGAAGCTGGCCCGCACCGGGATCAGGAGCATGTTGGGCTCCCGCTCGATGATGACCTCGGCTGAGGAACTCATGCCGGGACGGAGGCGGCCGTCGAGGCTTTTCAGGGTGGCCCGCGCCGGGAAGGTCTTTTCGGGAGTGGAGCCGCCCTTGAAGATCAGGTTGGCGATAGGGCTGATCCAGTTGATCTCCGCGCTGAACTCCTTGTCGGGGATGGCATCCACGCGGACGCGCACCTGCTGGTTCAACTGCAGTTTGCCGCGGTCCACCTCTTCCAGCTTGAGGTCCACATACATGTCGGAGAGGTCGGGCATCTCGGCGATCTGGGCGCCGGTCCAGACGTTATCGCCCTCTTTGAAAGGCGGGGTGGACTGGCCGAAGGTGCCCTGGGTGCGGAAATTGGGCATGATGTTGACGATGCCATCGACAGGGGCGCGCAACCGCATTTTCCCGAGGTAGCCTTCCGCTTGGTTGAGGTCGCGGACGGCCTTGTCGCGGCGTTGGCTCAACCGGCCGAGATCGGCATCGTGGCCCACCTGATGGGCATTGATGGAAGCTTTGACCTGTTGCAGCGTGCCTTCGGAGACGCCCACCTGGATGCGGCTCTTTTCGCCGTCGATCGCGGAGATGACCTCGGCCTTGCTGGCGTCGAGCTTGGCGCGTTCCAGGTTATACTCGGAGGTCATCTTGGTCATGGAGTCTTCTTCGTCGGCCATTTTCTGGGTGGCCTTCATCTGCACGATGTCGCCTTCGGCGGAGCGCACGTTGGTGCTGCGCACGATGACGTTCTGCTCCTGCTGCACACCGTCGAACTCCACGATGACGTCGCCCTTTTTCACCGGGCGGCCGTTATCGGCCAGGTGGACGATGCGCAGGCCGGGGACTTGCGGCGCGGTGAGAATCGTCGAGCGTGCGCTCTTGATGTCGCCCCGGGTGCGGACACTGATCACAAAATCGCCGCGGTGGGCGCGCGACACCGCCACTTCCACTTCGGTGGTCCCGGTGTAGTAGTAGGCGGCGTATACTCCGCCGCCACACAACGTCAGTCCGATGATCCACATGGCGATCTTGGTGCGCCGCGGATGCGAACGGCCAAGGCGCTGCTTCGGTCTTAAATCCTTGGATGGCATAGTACGTCCCTGTAGCTTGTCACTTCCTCAAGAATGGGCACGGGCGATGGCCCGCACCGGTCAGAGTGTGGGGTACCCGCTACCTACATCGGCCGTTGAAGCGCGATTACGTCCCCCTTCTGCAACCCGGAACGAACCGTCACGGCGGTGAAACTCGCAAGCCCGAGATCCACTTTCTTCTTGATCCAGCCTTCTGGCCCCCGCATGAAGACGAAGGCTCCAGCGCTCTCGTGGAAAACTGCGGAGCGGGGCGCGACCAAGGCATTGTTTTCGGTGTTCAGCACGATCTCGGCGCTACCGGTGAGGTCCGGAATCACGCGCGGATCGGTTTGTTCGATCTTGAGGCGAACCGGGATCTCCCCCACGTAGCTGGCGCGAAACGTGCTGGTTTTGGACATGGCGCCGATACCCACGAGGGTGGCCGGCAACTGCACTTCGGGGTAGGCGTCGAGTTGAACCGTGGCCTTCATGCCAAGGCGCAGCTTTTCGGCATCCACTTGGTTGACGGTGGCGTTCAGGACCATGGAGCGCGGATCGACAATCGACAGGAACGGCTGGCCGGCGTTCACCTGGTCGCCTTCCCGGATCTGGCCGAACTCGCCGTTGCGCACGATGCTCTGCATGACGACGATGCCATCCATGGGGGTCTTCACGGTCATCTTCTTGACGTTGTTTTCGGCGCGCTGCAACTCGATTTTGGACTGCTCGCGATTCAGCTCGTTGGAGCGGATCTGGGCCCGCTGAGATTCCACGACGTAGGCCGATTCGGCTACGAGCATCTTATATTTCAGTTCGGCTTCTTCAACAGCCAGTTTGTACTTTTCGGCATCGATCTGAGAGCGGATGGGGGCGGTTTGGAGATCCAGCTTGGCCTTTTCCCAATCCGCTTTGGCGGTACGCACTTCCTGGTCGTGGGCTTCCTTGACGGCGGCCAGGTTGGCGAGCATTTTCTTGACGGTGTTTTCCTGCTGGATGACAGAGTCTTTATAATCGTCGAACCGCTGCTGCTGGAATTGGGGATCGAACTCGGCCACCAAGTCGCCGGTTTTCACAACGGTCCCGGGCTTGGCCAAACGCAGCAGAATGAGAGTGAAATCGCCGCCCATGGGGCCGCCGCCACCGCCGCCGCGCTGGCCGCCGCCGCCACCGCCGCCGAAACCGCCGAAACCGGCATCGCCGCCGCGGTTGAAATCGCCGCGGCTGCCCATGATGCGGGGCGCCAGAAGAGCCGCGAAGTCCTTGGCGGAGACGGTACCGTTCACACGCACGGTGGAGGTGAGATTGCTGAGAGAAACCGCGACCGTCGGGACGGAGATCGCCGTACCGCCGGCGGCCGGACCGGGCTGGGCCTTGCGATTGAAATAATAGGCGGCTCCCGCGCCGACCACGACGACCGCGAGCAGTGCTCCCCAAAGCGCGGTGCGCCGCTTTTTCGGCTCCCGCGGAGGTACTACGGCCGGTCCCGGTGCGATCGTCAGCGGCCCGATAGGTGCGCCGCGTTCGGGACTAGGTGCGGCTGCGCTGCTAAACGTTGACATGTGAACCCTTTCAGCCCAATGGGCCCGGTTAACCTCGCTGATCTCTCGTTCATCAAAAAGACGCCACCAAATCGCTAAAGGTAACCCAGCACACGGTCGAGGAAGCTTTTTTCGAAACTTCGTGACAGAGGCGGTGTTCGAATCGGGGCAACCGTACGAGAAAACCGCCGCATTCTTTGCCACCCACTGGTTGGTGGTGCCTCGAACGCGGCGCCGTTTCAGCGTGACTTTAACTGTTCAGGAAGGACGGCGTATCCCTCGGGGGGCGGGAACAGCGAGATCAACAGTTCGAGCCGGCGGCGCAGGTAACGGCTGGGCATTTGGCGGGGGCCGGTTTCCACGTCGATGTCGCAGCAGGTGCCGTGCAAGTAAAGGGTGAGGGTATCTTCAAAAGCCTGCCGGGCGTACTCGCGGAACAGCTTGGTCTCCTTGCGGACGTTGGTCTGGCGGCGGAGGAGGGCTTGCTTCAGGTGCCAGCTTTTCTCATCGACTTCGCCGTGGACCTCGGCGCTGAGCTCTTCGCGGATGGCGCGGTAAAAGCGATCCTGCACTTCCTGCGGCCAGCGCTCGGCGACGATGCCCGCGAGCGCGTTATAGAACTGGTAATGGTAGTCGGCGACCTCGATGTCTTTCACGCCTAACGCGAGCACGGTCATATCGCCGAGGTCGTGGCGCGAAAAGGGCACCTGGCGCGGTTCGGCGGGGCGTTCGAAGGTCACCGAGGCGCCGCCCTTACCGTTGCCTTTTTCGATGTATGGTCCGAGGATCATGCCGATGCGGGGAAGCACGGCGGCGATACCGGGAGAGATGGCGGCGATCGGGTCGTTCAGATATTGGCGAAGGTCATCCTCGGCGATGGGTAGAGTAGTGAAGTAAAGGAACTTGTTGGTCAGTGGAATCATCTGGGTGCGGAAGCGTTCCGCCAGATCTTCCACGGTCATTTTGGACCGTTCATCGTCGGAGGACATTAACGGTATCGATTGTATCAGGGAAGCCAAGCTACACTTAAGGGTGGATGCACCGGAAAATCCTCGTTTCGGCGGGCGAAGCCTCGGGGGATCTGTACGCTTCGCTGGTCGTGGAGGAGTTGCGGCGGGCGCGCGGAGAGGAACATTGCGGCACGGAATTCTTCGGCTGTGCGGGGCCGCGGCTGCGGGCGGCGGGAGTCGACCCGGTAGTGGATGCGGCTTCGCTGGCAGTGGTGGGGCTGGTGGAAGTAGTGGGTCACATTCCGCGCATTTACAAGGAATACAGGAAGCTGGTGGCGGCGGCGCGGGAACGGCAGCCGGACCTGGCGATTCTGACGGATTCCCCGGATTTTCACCTGCGAGTGGCGCGACGGCTGAGGCGGTTGGGGGTGCCGGTGGTGTACCTGGTTGCGCCGCAGGTATGGGCGTGGCGCAAGGGGCGGTTGCGAACGCTGCGGCAAACGCTGCGGCACCTGCTCTGCATTTTTCCGTTTGAAGAGCAATATTTCTCGCGCGAAGGGGTGCGTGCGACGTACATTGGCCACCCGCTGGCGCGGCTGGTGCGTGCGTCGCTGAGCCGCGAGGAGTTTTTTCGGAAACACAGGCTGTCTCCGGGCCGTCCATTAATTGCGGTGTTACCGGGCAGCCGCCGCGGCGAAGCCGGGCGCCATCTGCCTGCCTTGGCGGACGCCGTGGCGCGGCTGTACCGGGAACAGGCGTTGCACGCGATTCTGCCGGCTTCGGCGACCACAGGGGCTGCGTACTTTCGAGAACGCCTGGGCCGTTCGCCGATTCAGGTGATCGAGGGAGAAAGCTGGGAGACGCTGGCCCATGCGGATGTGGCGCTGGCGGCGAGTGGGACGGTGACGGTGGAGGCGGCGCTATTGGGAACCCCGATGGTGACTTTCTACAAGGTGACGCGGGCGAGTTGGTTGGCGGGCAGGCTGCTGGTGCGGGTTCCGTATTATTCCATGGTGAACCTGATCGCCGGGCGCGCGTTGGTTCCCGAACTGATGCAGGGCCGCATGACCGGAGAAGCGCTGGCGCGCGAGGCCGGACGACTGCTGCGCGACGACCAGGCCCGCGCCGAAATGAAGGCCGGGCTGGCGGAAGTGCGGGAGAAGCTCTCCGGCGGCGAGGACGCCCCTCGGCGCGCCGCTGCCATTATTCAGGAAATTCTGGAAGGACAAGTTGCCCATGTTTGAGAAAAGCCCGGCCCGCGCGGCCGTCCCGTTGGCAGCCGGCCTGCTGCTGATCGCCGGAGTGTGCGTGGCGGCCGCCCAGGAGCGGCACGCCACGCAGCGCATCGATGTGGAGCAGTACACCATCGAGGCGGACATCTCTCCCAACACGCAATCCATGTCGGCCAAGGCCAGCGTTCGGTTCGTGCCGGTGGACGACAATGTGACCAGCGCCCAATTCGAGCTGAACAACGCGCTGAACGTCTCGCGAGTGGTGGACGACCAGGGGAAGCAGATTCAGGCTTCGCGCAACCAGCAGGATTTCACCATCCGGCTGACCTTCGAGCAGCCGCTCGCGAAGGGGCAGCCCGTCAACCTGACCTTTTACTACGACGGCAAACTGACCGGGCAGGAAGATTCGCCGGTATACGGCATCAAGTTCGCCGCCATCCATCCGGATTTCGCGTACCTTTTGTACCCGGCGCGCTGGTTCCCGGTGAGCGGCTACACGACCGACCGGTTCGCGGCGCTGATGAAGGTGACCGTGCCGACGGGATACGCCGTGCTGGGCAGCGGCATGGACAGCAAGCAGGCGGGAGCGGATAAGAACACGTACCAGTTCCAGTTCGACCACCCGTCGTTTCCGGGCAGCATCGCGATCGTGAAGGGCGAGGGCACCAAAGCGCAGACGGCGGGCGTGACCACGACCCTCTATTTCCGCGGCGCGGAGGCCGAGTTTGCCCCGCAATACGGCGAGGAGACCGGCAAGATCATGGTCCACTTCACGGGCATGTTCGGCATCCCGCCCTATGCCAATTTGTCGGTCGTGGAGACGGAAGCCGGCGCGCCGAACGGATATGCGGCACCGGGGCTGATTTTTCTGGCACCGCGCACGATCACCCGCCAGGTGAGCAGCCGCACGCTGGCCAACGAGGTTGCGCGGCAGTGGTGGGAGGAACTGGTATCGCCCACCACGCGCAACCACCTGTGGCTCGAAAACGGCCTGGCCGCATATTCGGAACTGCTCTGGGTGGAGAACACCAACCCGGGGGGGATGGCGTCGGCGGTCAACGACTCGATGGTGGAATCGCTGACCGTGGATAACGTCCCGCTGATCCAGTCGGCACGCCTGGAAGACTATTCCCCCGAGTTCTGGGCATTGACGGGGAGCAAGGGTTCGGCGGTGTTTCACATGCTGCGCTACGTGATGGGGGACGAGAAGTTCTTCAAGACGCTGAAGGAATTCGCGCAGGCGTACACCTGGAAATCGGCCAACACGGACGACCTCAAGAAGGTCGCCGAGACGGTATCGGGCCAGGACCTGCAATATTTCTTCATCCAATGGATCGAGTCCAGCGGCGCGCCCGAGTTCAAGCTGGAATACACCATTTTCCGCACCCAGAAAGGGTTCCGCGTGATGGGGAAGATCTCGCAGGATCTGGATACATTCCACATGCCCGTGGACCTGAAGATCGAGACCGAAGGCAACCCCGAGGAGAAGCGGGTGGACGTAGTGGGAACCTCGTCGGAGTTTTCGGTGGATACCTTCGGCAAGCCGAAGAGCGTGGTGATCGATCCGAACAACCGGGTACTGCGCTACAGCCCGCAGATCCGGGTGGCGGTCGCGATCCGGCGCGGCGAGCAGTTCGCGGAGATGAGCGAGTATGCCGATGCGCTGAAGGAATACCAGAAGGCGCTCGAGACCAACCGGCAGAGCTCGCTGGCGAACTACCGCATTGCCGAGGTCTATTTCCTTCAGCAGAACTGGCAACTGGCGGCCAACCAGTTCCGTGAGTCGCTGAATGGCGACCTTCAGCCCAAGTGGACCGAGGTGTGGGCGCACATCAACCTGGGCAAGATCTTCGACGTGTCCGGCCAGAGGGACCGCGCGGTGAACGAATACAACCTGGCACTGCGCACAAAGGACGATACACAAGGGGCGCAGGAGGAAGCGGCGCGTTACCTGAAGTCACCCTACGAGCGGCAAAAACGGGTGGAGCAGTAAGGGCGGGCCTGCGCTCCCATCGGCGAGAGCGCAGGCTGGGGTCTGCTGTGCGGGCCGCGGCTTTCGGAGAACGCGTTTATGGCCCGTGCCATCCTCCGGATGTAGGCTCCTCAAGGCGTGCGAACAGTAGATAAGGCTCCCTATTCCGATACCAGCGAATGTCCTCCGATCATCCGCTGTGCTCGGCCTCCTGGGAAGGGCACCCAACCCACGCAACGGATATAGGCAGGAAGGGTGCCAAAGTCGCGGCAGGATAAGTCTACTGTTTACAATGGCACTCCGACGGCGCGCATGTCCAGCAACTGGACATGCGCTAACTTCCTTGACACCCTGTCTACTTTCTGGACATGCCCTTTACGAGTGCGATAAACTGAAACAGAGATGGGATCAATGCCTCAGAGGGAGCCCGAAGACAGCCGCAACGAGATTCTCTCGATCTGTCAGAAGATGAACTCGGAGCGGGATCTGGGGGCACTGCTGGATCTGGTGGCACGCGAGGCGACGAACCTGCTGGTGTGCGACCGGGCGAGTATTTTCCTGCTGGATCGGGAACGCGACGAGTTGTGGTCGAAAGTGGCACTGGGCAGCGAAGAGATTCTGCGGTTCGACGCGCACACAGGGATTGCCGGAAACGCTGTGCAGACTGGCGACACTATTAATGTACGCGATGCTTACAACGATCCGCGGTTCTACGGAGCCATTGACGGCCAGACGGGCTACCGGACCCGGAACGTGCTAGCAGTCGCGATGAGGAACCAATTGGGGGAAATCATCGGAGCCTTCGAGGTATTGAACAAGCGCGCCGGCGCATTCACGGCCCGTGACGAGGAGTCGCTGCGGGCGCTGGCCGCGCACACCGCCATTGCGATCGAGACGGCGCAGCTCGTGGGAGAACTGCGGCGCAACCAGGACGAACTGGTCCAGCAGAACGCCCACCTTTGGCGCGAAGTGGAAGGGCGCTACGCCAGCCATGGAATTATCGGGACGGGACAGAAGATCCAGCAGGTAGTGAGGCTGGTGGAGCGCATCCGGGACAGCCTGGTGAGCGTGCTGATTACCGGGGAAAGCGGCACGGGCAAGGAGATGGTGGCCCGGGCCATTCATTTCACCAGCCCGCGGGCGCGGCGCCCCTTCGTGGCGCTGAACTGTGCGGCGTTGCCCGAGACGCTGCTAGAAAGCGAGCTGTTCGGCATTGAAAAGGGCGTGGCCACCGGCGTTCAGCCGCGGCTGGGGTTATTTCAGAAGGCCGACGGCGGCACCCTGTTTCTGGACGAAGTAGGCGACCTGAGCCTGACGGCGCAGGCCAAGATCCTGCGCGTCCTGCAAGAGCGCGTGGTGGAGAAAGTAGGCGGCCGGACGCCGATTGCGGTGGACGTACGCCTGCTGGCGGCCACCAACAAGGATCTCGAGGCGGCCATCAGCAAAGGCCAGTTTCGAGAGGACCTTTACTATCGCATCAAGGTGATCCATATTCACATGCCGCCGCTGCGCGACATTCGCGAAGAGATCGCCCTGCTGGCCAACCATTTTCTGCGGGAGTACTGCCGCGATTCGGCCCGGGGACAGATGGAAATCTCGGCGGCGGTGATGCGGAAGCTGACCATGGCGCCGTGGCCCGGCAACGTGCGGCAGTTGCGCAACGAAGTGATGCGGCTGGCGGCGTGTTCGCGGGGGGCGGTGATTGCGGAAGACGATCTATGGGAGGGGCTGCCGACGCCCGCCTACGACGCGCCGCCGACGCGGCACTCCGAGGCCCAATCGCTGCGCCGGGCGGTGGCGGAGTTGGAGCAGCGGATGATCGCCGATGCGCTCGCGGAGACTCGTAACAACCAGCTTCAGGCAGCGCGGCGCTTGGGGTTGAGCCGGCAAGGGCTGATCAACAAGATGAAGCGCTACTCGCTGGGTTAAGGGCCGGACAGGCTACCGTCCCAGAACGGGCGGGACGGCGCTCGGGACTACCGTCTGGATAGGCGACAGTTGCATGAGGCGATCGGCCGCGCCGATCTGCCACTGGCCGCCGTGGAGTTCGCACTGAACTACGGGCTGGGTGCCATCGATGAACACCTCGGTACGGTCGTCCGGGCAGAAACGTCCGGCGAGCTGACCACTCTCCGGACAGATCTCGGCGGTGACGATGCCGGAAGGTGCGGTGAAGTCGTGCGCATCGCGGTAATCGCGGAGTTTGGCGGCACGTTTCATGAACTCGGTCCAGATGGGCAGGGCCGAATGCGCGCCCTCCAGCTTCAGATCGCGGTTGTCGTCGAATCCCACCCAGACCACGCAGAGCAGTTGGCTGGTAAAGCCGGCGAACCAGCCATCGCGCGAGGTGCCGGTTTTGCCGGCGGCGGGCAGGTTGAAGCCGCGCGCGCGAACCCCCGCGCCGGTGCCAGTGCGCAGCACCTCCTGCATCAGGCTGACGGTCAGGTAGGCTACCCGGGGATCGAGCGCCGGGCTGGTCCGCGCTTCGCGCTCGAACAGCGGCGCGCCGTCGCGTGCGCGGACCAGGGCGAGCGTAGTCGGTTGGACGCGGACACCCTGATTGGCAAAGACGGTGTAGGCGCCGGCCATTTCGAGCGGGGTGGTTTCATAAGCGCCTAGCGCCACCGAAGGTGTGGGCTGAATGCGGTCGTTCAACCCTGCCCGGCGCGCCACCTTGACGACGCGGTCGTAGCCGACCTCTTGCGCCAGTTCCACGGTGGCCACGTTGAGCGAATGCGCCAGCGCCGTACGCAGGGTGACATCGCCCATGAAATCATGGCGGAAGTTGCCTGGCGTATAGGCGTCCCGGCGGAAATAGAAGGTTGATGGAGTGTCATCGATCAGGCTGGCCGGGGTAAAAATCTGACTGCCGCCCTGAAGGGCGGTTTCGAGCGCGGCGGCATACACGAAAGGTTTGAACACGGAGCCCGGCTGGCGCAGGGCCAGCACACGATTCAACTGGCTGGTACGATAATCGCGACCGCCCACGAGCGCCTTGATTTCGCCGGTATGGGGGTCGAGTGCGACCAGGGCCACCTGCGGCTGCCCCGCTGGTATGGGCGTTTTTGACTTCCGCTTGTGAAGAGTCTGATCGACCGCTTTCATGCCCATCCGCACCGACTCTTCGGCGGCGCGCTGAAGGTCCGGATCGAGGGTAGTGAAAACGGTGCGGGCCTGCTTCTCGCGATCCTCCAGCTTGGTTGGGATTTCCTGGTTCATCAGGTCGATGAAATACTGGCCCTCCTGGCTCTGCGATTCTTCCGCTGCGATGCGCACGGGTGAAGCCAGGGCCTGCTGGTATTGTTCGGCGGTCAGGTAGCCGTTTTGCCGCATCAGGCCCAGGACGGTGTCGCGGCGCTCCCGGGCGCGGTCGGGGTAGCGGTAGGGGTTATAGAAGCTGGGACGCTGCACCAGGCCGGCCAGCATGGCGGCCTCCGCGACGTCGAGCTGGGAAAGATCCCTCCCGAAGAAGGCCCGGGCCGCCTCGCCAAATCCGTTGATGCTCAGGGTGCCGCTGCGGCCAAGGTACACTTCGTTGGCGTAATCCTCGAAGATCTGCTGTTTGGTCAGCTTGTGCTCGAGGTGCATGGCGATGAGGAGTTCGGCGGCCTTGCGGGTCCAGCGCTTGTCGGGATCGAGCCAGAAGTCGCGCGCCAACTGCATGGTAAGGGTGGAGGCGCCCTGGGCTTTGCGGCCATCGCGCAGATCCACCCAAGCGGCCTTGGCGATGCGAAACAGGTCGAATCCCGAGTGCTGGAAGAAGTGCTTGTCCTCGGCCGAGATCACCGCCTGCACCAGGTTGGGCGGTATATCGGCGAAATGCACCAGGCGGCGCACTTCGCGATTGCTCGACAGATTGCTGATCAGCTCCGGCTCGAGGGCGAAAGTCTCGCGGGTGGTGTGGTCCCCCAACGACACGATTCGCGAAACCCTGCCCTTGGCGAATTCGATCACCCCGGGTTCCCCGCCAGCCAGGGAACTGCGTCCGGGAAAGACCTCAATGGTCGCGGGAGTGAGGCGGTACCACCCCATGGCGTTACCGGTCGACGTGGAATAGCCGGAGCGCTTCAGATGAAGCGCAATTTCCTCAGGCGTCTCCTTATCGCCGACCGCAACGGTCCGGGGAGCCGTATAGATGTTCAGCGTATTGGAAAAGGGGCCGGAGGCCAGCCGCCGGTCGATGATGTGGCCGAGCCTGACGTAGAAGACGGCGAACACGGCAAGGACGACGATCGCGGCTACAGCCACAATGGCGGTGGCGAGGCGCAACGTCTGGCGGTCAAGAAACGGCGGCCGGGGAGGCACTTCGGGCGGAATCGCCCGTTCCGGTTCGCTGACCGGCACATCAAGGGTATCTTGGCCTTCCGCCATTGTGAGGTTCCTGTGAACAACGGAAGCACGCGCGGTGCCAACAGGATGGCGATTGAATAAGTGTGAGTTACGGCACGGGCCGCGGCCGGATTGGGTGATTCTTACACGGTTCCAGCACGATTGCGGGAGGTCAGGCGACCTTCTGTACCTTGCCTGACCGGATACAGGACGTACAAACGCGTAGGCGACGGCCCGCCCCGTTGACCAAGGCGCGTACCGTCTGGAGATTCACATTCCACCGCCGCTTGGTGACGTTGTGGGCGTGGCTGATGCGGTTACCAAACCGAGGACCGCGTCCGCAAACTTCACATACTTGAGCCATAAGACAGAACTCCCGTGTGATTGAATCCCTCAGTATACCACGCACGCCTGGAACGTTTTGGCAGATGGTTTGCACGAATACCGAACGGAGGACAAGTTTGCCACATTCCGGTGGAAGCGTTCCGGGGACTACCATACTCGTAGTGGACGACGCCGAAACCGTCCGCAAGATGGTCTGCGCCATGCTGCGGCAGAACGGTTATACCTGTCTGGAAGCGGGCGACGGCGAGGAAGCGTTGCGGGTGCTTGAGAGCAGCCACCCGGTGGGCCTGGTGCTTACGGACGTAGTCATGCCCAATATGGGGGGCGCCGAACTGGCCGAGTGTCTGGCCGAGCGGCGGCCAGAAGTGCGGATTGTGTTCATGTCGGGCTACTGCGACTCGGGGGTGGTACAATCCGTGCGAGAGAGACATGCCGCGTTCCTGGCCAAGCCATTTACGGCCTCCGCGCTTGCGGAGAAGGTGCGGGAGGCCTTGGAGCGTCCGTGGCCCGGCCCTGCATAGAGGGCTGCGCGCTCATCCATGAAACATACGTTCTGGCGGTCGCTGATCGCGATCCTGGCGGGGAATGCAATCTACTTCGGCCTGCAGCGTTTTCTTCCGCCGAAGGCGCAGCACCAACCGTTTCAGATCGATTGGGGGCTGGCTGTGGATTTCTGGATCTGCCTGGCGTGCTACGGAATCGTGCGCCTGATCCGGTGAGCGAGCCTACTTCGGCTTCTCCAACTTTTCGAGTTTCTTGCGGATCTCCCCGGCATTGTGGGCGTCGGCGGCCACGTCCAGATACCGCGTGTATGCTTCGCGCGCGGCTTTGCGATCGTTGAGCTTTTCTTCGGCTTCGCCGAGACGCAGCCAGGCATCGGCGTATCCGTCGTTCCATTTGATGGCTTCGCGGAAGCGGCCCACGGCGGCGCGATAGCTGCCTTTCTTGAAGTAGTAGTTTCCGGTTTGCAGCTCCTTTTGGGCCTGGAGCGGATTGAAAGCATACTCCTCGGTGGCGAGAGCCTTGTCCTCTTCGGGAGGGACGGCTTCTTTGCCTTGAGGTTCCTTGGGCCGATTTTTGTGCAGGCCCTTCTCGGGCGGGGGCTGCTGCTGCTGACGGGACGTTTGCGCCGGGGCGCAGAGAGCCGCTACGCTCACCACGAAGAGCGCTACAAACCACCGGGACATGGCTTAATTTTAGCAGCGCGTAAGGGAGTGCGATGCGAGTCGCGGCCCGCCGGCTGGCGGTTTCGGATTAAAACCGGCAGCGTGCATCGCGAAGGGCGGCGCCGGGCGAGGCCAGGCCCGTGGCGTCAGACGTTGTGCTGTAATGTAGCGGAGCTTATGAGAAGACTGCTCCCTGCCCTGCTGGCGGTGGCCGCCGCTGCTGCCGCGCAGCCGTATCAACCCACCTGGGATTCGCTCGACCGCCGCGCGACCCCCGGGTGGTTTCAGGACGCGCGCTTCGGCATCTTCATCCACTGGGGATTGTACTCGGTTCCTTCCTGGGCAGCCGCCGGAGTTTCCAAAGAGCAGCAATACGCGGAGTGGTATTGGAACTCCATTACCAGCGGCAAGAGCCTCGCTCCCAACGCGCCCGGCACGGCCGCCTGGCGCTTCCATCAACGGGTCTACGGGCCGGATTTCGACTACTCCCAGTTCGCGCCGCTGTTTCGTGCGGAGCTGTTCGATCCGGACCAGTGGGCCGAGACCTTCCGGAAATCCGGCGCGAAATACGTAGTGCTCACCTCCAAGCATCACGAAGGCTTCGCGCTGTGGCCCAGCAAAGAAGCGAGCCGCACGTGGGGAAGGCCGTGGAACGCCGTCGAGACCGGTCCCCGACGCGACTTGCTGGGCGAGCTGACTGAGGCAGTGCGGCGGAAGGGCGTCCGCATGGGCATCTACTACTCGCTCTACGAGTGGTACAACCCGCTATGGCTTGCGGACAAACCGCGGTACGTGAGCGAGCACATGCACCCGCAGTTCAAAGACGTGGTATCGCGCTACAAGCCGTCCCTCATTTTTTCGGATGGCGAATGGGACCTTACCTCGGCCGAATGGCGCAGCCCGGAGCTGCTGGCCTGGCTATTTAACGAATCGCCGGTGAAGGGCGAAGTGGTCATCGACGATCGCTGGGGCAAAGACACGCGCCACAAGCACGGCGGCTACTGGACTACCGAGTACACGGCCGGCATGAGCGACATGCAGCACCCGTGGGAAGAGAGCCGCGGCATGGGCTACTCCTACGGGTACAACCGCGACGAGCGGGTGGCGACCTACCGCACCGGTCGCGAACTGGTTTTGATGCTGGTGGACCTGGTCAGCCGTGGTGGCAACCTGCTGCTCGACATAGGACCTACCGGCGACGGGCGCATTCCGGTGATTATGGAAGAACGGCTCCTTCAGATCGGGAGTTGGCTGGCAGTGAACGGCGAAGCCATCTATGGCAGCCGGCCATGGACGCAAACCCGGCAATGGAGCCCGGGTGAGCAGCCCAAGGTGGAATACAACAAGGAATTCATGACGCCTTACGATGTAGCCAAGATGGCGGAAACACCAGCCGGTGGGAAGGCCGCCATCGACGCGTTCTTCACCGCGAAACCGGGCGCGGTGTACGCCATCCTGCCGCGCTGGCCCGGGCGCCGGTTCACCGTTCAGGGGATGGATGCGAAACGCGTCAGGAGCGTGGCCCTGCTGGGCGGAACCGCCGGTTTGCGCTTTGCAGCCGCGCCGAACGGCGTTACCATTCAACTGCCGGACCTTCCCGCCACGCTGATGACGCAGCCGGCATGGGTGCTGAAGATGTCACACTAGTTGTGCCCGTTGGCGACCACATCACCCACCGCTGGCTTGTGTTATTCTATGTAGGTATTAAAACGAGATTAAGAGAAGACAAGGAGCATTACCTCTAGAATGGCACTGGCGATTGAAGCAAAGCGGCAGATCCTATCCTCGAATCAGCGACACAAAACCGACACCGGATCGCCAGAGGTTCAGATCGCGCTGTTGAGCCAGCGCATTTCATTGCTGACCGAGCATTTCAAGACGCACAAGAAGGATCACGGCTCCCGCAAGGGGCTGTTGACTCTCGTTGCGAAGCGTCGCCGGCTTCTGACCTATCTGCGCGATACGGATCCGGAGCGTTATAAGGCAGTTCTGCAACGGCTCGGCATTCGCCGCTAGTCCATTCGCCGGAAGCAACTCCTCCCGCCGATCGGGAAGGCGGTTGCTATCCAGTCGTACCACCCGGCCCGCGGGCCGGGGCTCGATGCCCCGGAACGAAGGGTCTCCTTTCCTGTCAACTCCAGTCTCAGCGGGACGATCGTCCGGTCGTACCCAGTACGTGACTGGTCGGGAACCGGGTTCCCGGCCGAGGTTGGGGGCACAAAGAAGAAACGTATGGTTCACAAAATTGAAGTTGACCTGAATGGCCGAAGCATTTCCTTCGAAACCGGAAAGATGGCCAAACAGGCGAACGGCGCTGTAGTCGTTCGTTCCGGCGATGCCGCCGTCCTGGTTACGGCGTGCATGGCCGATGAGCCCAAACCCGGAGCTGGATTCTTCCCGCTCACGGTTGATTATCGCGAGTATACTTACGCCGCAGGCAAGATCCCCGGCGGCTTTATCAAGCGCGAGGGACGTCCCTCCGAAAAGGAGATTCTCACCAGCCGGCTGATCGATCGACCGATCCGCCCGCTGTTTCCCGAAGGTTTCCTGCACGAAACCCAGATTATCGCCATGGTCCTGTCGGCCGATCCCGAGCAGGATCCCAATTCGCTCGCCATCGCCGGTGCGGCGGCGGCGCTGGCCATCTCCGATATTCCGTTTTCGCACGTGCTGGGCGGGGTGCGCGTCGGCATGCGCGACGGCCAGTACCTGGCCAATCCCACCTACACGGAAGGGCGGGAATCGAAACTCAACATCGTGGTTGCCGGCACCGAAGACGGCATTGTGATGGTGGAGGCGGGCGCAAAACAGGTTTCGGAAGCCGAAGTCCTGGGCGCCATCGAATTCGGCCACGATTGCTGCAAGAAGATCGTTGCGGCCATCCGCCAACTGGTCGCCCAAACCGGCAAGCCGAAGCGTCCGTTCCTTTCTCCCGAACTGGACCCGACGGTATATGGGCGGATCGAACCGGCGGTGCGCGCGGACCTCAGCGATGCGTTGAATACCCAGAAGTATCCCAAGTTGGAAAGCTACTCGCGGGTGGCCGAACTCCGCAAGCGCGCGGTGGAAGCGGAACCCGAAGAGACGCAGGAAGAGGCGGGCAAGTGTTTTGACGCACTGAAAGAGCGCATTTTCCGGGATGAGATGCTGCGCGATCACCGCCGCCCCGACGGGCGCGCCTTTGACGAGATCCGCAACATCACCATCGAAACCGGAGTCCTCCCCCGTACGCATGGGTCGGCCCTGTTCACGCGCGGCGAAACGCAGGCGCTGGTCACGGTCACGCTGGGCACCAAGGAAGACGAGCAGCGGATCGAACTGCTGGAACCGGGTGAAGCATCCAAGCGCTTCATGCTGCACTACAACTTTCCGCCCTTCAGCGTGGGCGAAACCGGCTTCATGCGCGGGCCCGGACGGCGTGAGATCGGTCATGGCGCACTCGCCGAACGGTCGCTGACCGCGCTGATTCCCAGCGAAGACACATTTCCATACACCATGCGCGTAGTGAGCGACATTCTGGAATCGAACGGGTCCAGTTCGCAAGCCACGGTGTGCGGGGCGTCGCTGGCCCTGATGGATGCCGGTGTGCCCATGACGGCACACGTGGGCGGCATCGCCATGGGCCTGGTGAAGGAGGGCGACCAGTACGCCATCCTCACCGATATTGCCGGGGCCGAAGATCACTATGGCGACATGGACTTCAAAGTGGCCGGCACGCGCGACGGCATCACCGGCCTGCAGATGGACATCAAGGTTCCCAACGTCACTACGGTGCTGATGAAAGAAGCGCTGGAGCAGGCGCGGCGGGGGCGGTTGTTCATCATCGAGAAAATGGAGGAGGCGCTGCCGCAGGCGAAGACCGCGATCTCGCAATACGCGCCGCGCATCTACACCCTCCACATCCCGACCGACAAGATTCGCGACGTGATTGGACCTGGCGGCAAGGTCATTCGCGGCATCATCGAGCAGACCGGCGTGAAGATCGACGTCGAAGACGACGGCACGGTCCACGTGGCATCGGCCGACGAAGCCTCGGCCAACAAGGCCATCCAGATCATCTCCGATCTCACCGCCAGCGCCGAAGTGGGAAAGACCTACCTGGGCAAAGTGGTGCGGCTGGTGGATTTCGGCGCGTTCGTCGAGATTTTCCCGGGAACGGACGGCCTCCTGCACATCAGCGAGATCGCCGAGAACCGCATCCGCGACGTTCGCGACGAGTTGAAGGAGGGCGACCAGATCCTGGTCAAAGTCCTGGCTCTCGAAGGCAACAAAATCAAGCTCAGCCGCAAGGCCGTACTTCGCGAACAGCGCGAGAAACTCAAGCAGCAGGGCAAACATTAAAAGTGTGGCGCGCGGGGTCGCATCTGCGGCGCCGGGACTCGTTCCGGCGCCTTTCGCCACTCGAAATACGTCCGTAATGCGCTTGTAATACGGTTTATGGAGGCCGGGACGTTCGCCCGGTGTGATGGAGTATCGGTGTGTAAAGCGGCAGGAACCCCGGGTTGTTGCTGCTCACAGTAAATCCTTTGGCTGCAATATCGCACCGAGGCGTCCCGTCGGTCAGCCCGACGCTCCGGAGCCAGTTCGCCGTGGCATCTCCACCACAGAGGCGCCTCCGATTCCCATACGGCACAAAAGAAATCGACCCTTTGTCCCTGCCCCAAAGGCCTGGCAATTCTCGGAATCAAAATTGCTTTGAATGTGATGAGCGTCACCTTATGGAGGGTTGATTTCTTATATGTTGAATCGGATTTCGCGGCTTTGGTGCAGGACGATGCATCGCCGTGCCATGTGGCCGATGCATGGCAAATACATCTGTCAACAGTGTTTACGGGAGTACCCATTGAATTGGGAAGGCCCCGCGCGGCCGGCCGAGTATGCCCACGCGGTGGTGCGGCCGCGCCCGATCGCCAGTACTGAGCCCGTTTCGATTGTCCAGTAAGTATCCAGGCCTGTGTAAATCTTCTGGCTTGGTGTAAACCTGCGTCTGGGCATTCACACTTCGATCTCCGGGTCGCTGGAGAGGGCGGCTCTTTGCGCCGGTGAACTGGGCGCCAACACATTCCAGATCTTCTCGGCCAGCCCGAGAATGTGGCAGGGGCGGCCGCCGGATCCCCATGAGGTGAACCGATTCCGCGTGGCCCGAGAGCGTCTGGATCTCCATCCGCTGGCCATTCATGTCAAGTATCTGGTCAATCTGGCATCTGCCGATCCCGTCGTTCGTGCCAAGTCGATTGCGGCGTTTCGGGGCGAGTTGGAACGGGCCGCTGCCATCGGCGCCGAATACCTGGTCATTCATCCCGGAAGCTGCCGCGGCCGAACCGTCGAAGAAGGCATCGCTTCGTTCGCGCTCGGTCTGCGGGAGGCCGCGTGCGGGTTCCGTTCGCGCCGCGTCACGATCCTGATCGAGAACACGGCCGGCTCGGGAGCCTGCCTCGGTGGCCGGTTGGAAGAGCTCCAATCGATCCGCCAGGTGGCGTGCCACCTTACCAGCCTCCCTATCGGATATTGTCTCGATACGTGTCACCTGTTCGCCGCCGGATTCGATATAGCGACAGCGGCGGGCCTGCGCGACACCGTTCGGCGCATTGACGAATCGCTCGGACTATCGCACGTACACCTGTTTCATGCCAACGACTCCAAGAAGCCGCTGGGTTCGCGTGTGGATCGTCACGCGAGTATTGGCGAAGGGCACATCGGCCGCGCGGCGTTCCGGCGCATTCTGACACACCCCGCCCTCAGGCAAATGCCCTTCATCCTCGAGACTCCGCTGGACAAGAAAGGCGATGACCGTCGGAATCTCGACATTCTAAAGTGCCTTGCGGCGTGCAGCCGCACAACGGTATCGCGCGTGATCTAGCGCTAGTGGCGCCATCAACAAGCAGTAAAAAACATCAAGGATCGCGTAGATGCCCAGACTTCCTTTGCTCTTATTGTGTGTCACCGCCAGTACGGTTCTTGCATCGGACGGACCCCGCCTGTTCACCGCAGGAAACACCGCTCGCCACTCGCCCGCCAACCTTCGCACTGCCGCCTCGATTCGCGTCGACGTCAACATGACGTTGGTGCCGGTTACCGTGTTGGATCGCCAGGGTCACAACGTAACCGGACTCAATCGCCAGAATTTTCGGGTGATCGATGGCGCCGACCCACGGCAGATCGTTTCGTTCGGCCGCCAGGACGCCCCAGTCTCGGTGGGCCTGGTGTTCGATTGCAGCCGCAGTATGAAAAATAAATTCAAGACCGCCGGCCTGGCTCCGACCGACTTATACCGGCAGCTCAACCCGGAGGACGATAGTTTTCTGGTGACGGTTTCTTCGCGACCCGAACTGCGGCAGGATTTCACTTCGAAATTCGCGGATATTCGGAATGCACTGATGTTCACCCATCCGGACGGAACGACATCGCTGATCGACGGCGTGTACATGGCTCTGACGCATCTCAAAAAAAGCGACAAGCCGCGCAAAGCCCTGGTGGTCGTCTCCGACGGAGGCGACAACGACAGCCGGTACACGACCAGTGAACTGGCCTCCCTGGCGGCCGAAGCGGATGCGCAGATTTTTTCCATCTGCCTCTATGGCAATCCCCAAACCATGGAAGAGGCCGGGGGGCCGGTGCTGCTGAACAGGCTGTCGCAGGTCAGCGGCGGCGTGATGTACTACATCAGCGACGTCAACGAGATGCGCACGGCCATGGCGCGGATCGGCGTGACGCTGCACAATCAGTACGTGCTCGGTTACTACCCGCCCGACGACGCTCCCGGCGGGAAGTATCGCAAGATCAAAGTCCAAGTGCTGCTGCCCCCCGGTCTTCCCAAGATTCAGGTGTATGCGAGGGCGGGGTACTACGTTCCCCAGCGGTAGCAGAGCAGAGGCATAGTAGCCCTTGCTAGGATGGAAGTTCAGCCTCCATCTTGAAAGCGAGCTATGCCGGAAAAGCCCTACGACCACAACCAGATCGAATTGAAGTGGCACGAGCGCTGGCGGGATGCGGACTTCTACAAAGCCGAAGAGCATTCCGCCAAACCGAAATATTACGTGTTGGAGATGCTTCCGTACCCGAGCGGCACGCTCCACATCGGCCACATCCGAAACTATTCGATCGGTGACGCGCTGGCCCGCTATAAATGGATGCGGGGCTTCAACGTCCTGCATCCCATGGGCTGGGATGCCTTCGGGCTGCCGGCGGAGAACGCGGCAATTGCCAACCGGAGGCAGCCGCGCGAGTGGACACTACAAAACATCGTTGCCATGAAGGCCACGCACCGCCGCTTCGCCTTCAGCTACGACTGGGATCGTGAGGTGTCCACATGCGAGCCCGAGTATTACCGCTGGAACCAGTGGTTTTTTCTCCAGATGCTGGTGCGGGGCCTGGCGTACCGCAAGAGAGCGCTGCTCAACTGGTGCCCGAAATGCGCCACGGTACTGGCCAACGAGCAGGTGGTGGAGGGCTGCTGCTGGCGTCATGAAGACACTCCCGTCGAGCAGCGGGCGCTGGAGCAGTGGTTCCTCAAGATCACCGCGTACGCCGACCAGTTGCTGGCCGATATGCCCATGCTGGAAGGCGGCTGGCCGGAGCGCGTGCTCACCATGCAGCGCAACTGGATCGGCCGATCGGAAGGCGCGGAGATCGATTTTCACCTTGCCGGCACGGGCGCGCCGATTCGGGTATTCACCACTCGCGTCGACACTATCTACGGCGCGACGTGCGTGATTCTCGCGCCCGAGCATCCACTGAACGAGGAACTGCTGGACGCGGCCGGTAAAGCGCGTGCCAAGGCGATGGTGGACAGCCGCGCCGGGCGCGACCCGGGAGACATCGAAAAAGAAGGCTTCCCCACGGGACACGACGCCATCAACCCGTTCAGCGGAGAGCGCGTTCCGATCTGGGTGGGTAACTTCGTCCTGATGGGCTACGGCACGGGGGCGATTATGGCTGTGCCCGCCCACGATGAGCGCGATTTCGAGTTCTGCCGGAAGTACGGGCTCGTGGTCCGCCCGGTGATCCGTCCGGCGGACGGAGAGCTCGCGCGCGAGCCTGGCATGACGGAGGCATTCACCGGAGAGGGGATTGTCGAAAACTCTGGCGAGTGGTCCGGCCTGACGAGCGAAGAGGCGCGCCGCCAGATGAGCCGGTTTGCGGAGGAAAACGCCTTCGGCAAGGCGGCGGTGACCTTCCGCATCAAGGACTGGGGCATCTCGCGTCAGCGGTATTGGGGCACACCGATCCCGGTGATTCACTGCCCGGCGTGCGGCATCGTGCCGGTGCCGGAAGACCAGTTGCCGGTGGTATTGCCCGATCGCGTGGAGATCACCGGTACGGGGCGTTCGCCTCTTGAGAACGTGCCGGAGTTCGTGAACGTGACGTGTCCCACCTGCGGCGGCCGTGCGCGCCGAGAGACCGACACGATGGACACGTTCATCGACAGCTCCTGGTATTTCTACCGCTACTGCGATCCGCACAACGAGCGCATGCCGTTCGACCCGGCGAAGATCGGCTACTGGTTTGAAATCGACCAGTACATCGGCGGCGTCGAGCACGCCATCCTGCATCTCATTTACTCGCGCTTTTTCACGAAGATGATGCGTGACATCGGGCTCGTCGGCAACAGCGAGCCCGCGCGGCGCCTGTTCACCCAGGGGATGGTGATTGCCGAGGGCGCCAAGATGTCGAAGTCCAAGGGAAACGTGGTGGGCGCCGACATGCTGGCCGAGAAATTCGGTGCCGACACTGCGCGCATGTTCGTGCTGTTCGGCGCGCCGCCCGAAAAGGAAGTCGACTGGCGGCAGGAGGGCGCCGAAGGCATCTACCGCTTCCTGGGGCGGGTCTACCGGTTCGTCACGCGGAACGTGGATCAGGCCCCCGGCGCCTCCGGCGGCTCCGACCGGGCGGTGCTTCGCAAGCTGCACCAGACGCTTAAGAAGATCACGGAAGACTTCGAAACCCGCTGGCACTTCAATACCTGCATCGCGTCGATCATGGAACTGGTGAACGTGCTCTACGCGGAGGAGGGCAACATCTCCGCGGCGGTAATGCCGGCGGTGATCGAGAAGCTGGCATTGATGCTGGCGCCGTTCGCGCCGTACCTGTCGCAAGAGATCTGGGAGGAGTCGGGCAGAGAAGGCCCGGTGTTCCGGCATTGCTGGCCCGCGTTCGATCCGGAACTGGCAAAGGACGAAGAGGCCGAAATCGTGGTGCAGGTGAACGGGAAACTACGCGACCGTCTGAATGTGCCGTTCGGCACCGCCAAAGAAGAGCTGGAGGCGCGCGCGCTGGCAGCTGAAAGAGTGCAGCCATTCCTGAAGGGCAAGCAGGTTGTCCGCATCATCACCGTGCCGGACAAGCTGGTCAATATCGTCGTGAAGTAAGCCGGTCGGACCCTCAGGCGAGGCGATCCGCCCGGCCCCGCCTACTTCTTCCCGGTATACTTTCCAGGATCCGATTCAAAGCTCTTCCTGCAATGATCGGAGCAGAAGTAGTGCGCTTTTCCGTCGCGTTGCACCTTGAGCGTTTTGGGGTTTTTGGGATCCACCTCCATCCCGCAAACCGGATCTTTCACCGCCGCTGCCTTTTGCTGCGTCGTGTCCTGCCATGGCCTTGGGGTTGCGATGATGGGGCCGCCGAGCAGGGCAGCTACCGCGATCACCCGCGCCATGTAGAGTGTTTTCCGCATAGTCAAAACCGGTATTGCGCCGAGACGAAGATGTTCCGGCCGGGCTCGGGAACGCGGATCCCGGAGCGGAACGGATCCCGCTGGAACGAGGTGTGTTCGTAATAGAAGCGGTCGAGGACGTTGCCGATGCCCACCGCCAGATTCAGCTTTTCCGTGTGCAGACCGGCTTTCATGTCGAAGACGCCGAATCCGGGTGTAGGGCTCTCCAGCAGGTCGCGATCGACGCGCCGCTGGGCAGCGATGGCCGTGAACGTGCTCTCGAAGAAGGCCAGCTTCGTTCCGTACCGCAGGGTGGTGTGAGCGCGCATCGGTGGGATCTCCGCCACGTCGCGGCTGTAAATCGCGAGTTGCGGGACGGCTTCCTTGCGGCTGCGCGTGAACGACCCTCCCCCGCTGAGCAGCACCGATCGGGTAACCGCGAGGCTGTACGTCACCTCGCCGCCGTACGATCGCGCGTCCACATTGGCGAACGAGCGAGCCATTGTGTTGGCGATTCCGGCGACCGGCATCTGCCGCGCCTGGTTCTGCACCGTAACGAAATCGGCCAGGTAACTATAGAAGGCCGTGGGCCGCAGGAGGAACCGCCCGGTTCGCCACGTCACGCCGGCATCGGTTTCCGTGTTGCGGGTGGGACGCAGCCCGGGGTTGCCCACCCAATCGGAGCCCATCCGTTGGAACGAGACGTAGCGCTCCATCGGGTCCGGAATGCGGGCGGTGTGGCCCGCTCCCAGGAAGAACTCGACGGAACCGCGGGTGTATCCAGCCCACAGGCTGGCAGACGGCATCAAGTCCGTGGCCGAGGTGGAGCGGGTGGCCTTGTAAGCCCAGTAGAGATCGGTGGTCGCATCGGCGGCGGTAACGCGCGTGGCGGCGCCGTCCAGGCGGGCGCCGGCGGTCAGTCGCAGCCGTGGCGAGAAGGCGTGCTGGTATTGGGTGTAGGCGCCTGCCACATCGGACACCGGGTCGGGGAGCATATGCTGCGCGGAGTATATGCCCATCGCTCGGCGGGTGTTCACCCCATCCCACTTGCGACGGTAGGCTTCCACGCCGGCGGTGACTCCGCTGCCGATTTGGGCGCTGAGTTTGCCGCCGAAGGTCAGCGTCTCGGCGAAGGTGGCCATGCTGTATCCCAGCGGAGTGCCCACGCCCGTCAGACGCTGCTCATCGGTCATCCAGTGTTTCACGCGTGTAGCGTAGCCTTCCGCGCGTACATAGTTCAGCTGGCCGGCGCGGGCCACCTGCCAGGAGAAGGCAAGGCGGTCGGCGTTATCGTAGCCCGCGTCCATCATCAGGTAAGGATAGAGCGCCTGGCCGCTCTGCTGCCGGGTGTAGGAGACCTCGGCCCGTTGTCCCGGCCGCGGCGCGCCGCCCAGGCGAAACCAGCCGGTGTGAATGCGGAACGCGTCGGTGTCGGCGGAGCCGGGCCGGTAATTGGTGTAGCTGGTGAAGGCGCGGCCGGCGCCATCGCGATACGGCTCCGAGACGCGGAACGAATAGCCGCCGAGACCCCACGCGTTCTCACCCGAGTACGACGCGGTCAGCGACGGATTGTAGAATCCGAACGAGCCCGCCATCAGGTTCGGCGTGATGCGCAGCCCCGTATCCGGTTCCCGGGTAACGATGTTGATGGCGCCCGCCAGGCTGCCCTGGTTGGCGAGATCGAAGGCGCCCTTGGTCACTTCTACCCGCTCGATTTCGGAGAAGTCCACGTGAAACGCGCGCGGGTCCATGTGGTTCGGGCAGGCCCCATTGACCCGGATGCCATCCAGCAGGACGTTGATATTGTCGTTGGCCATGCCGCGAAGCAGTACATCGTTGGCGATGCCGCCCTTGCGGATCTTGTTCAGCCCGTCGAGAGCGGCGAGCGCCTCGCCGGCATCGCGCGCCGCGCTCTCGCGGATTTCGCGGACGCCGACGTTGGCGTGGATATTGTCGGTCCAGGACTCGACCGTGTTTTCCGCGGGTGGGGCCTTCTCCATGACCAGCACCTGCTCCTCGATGGAAGCCACGTCCAGCACGACATCATGCGAGAGACTGCCGTCGGGCACCGTCACCGTGGCGCTATAGGCCGCAAAGCCGGAAGCGGTCACGGTAAGCGGGTAATCTCCCGGCAGGAGACCGCCAATGGAAAACCGGCCTTCGGAACTCGTGCGTGTGCTGGTGGTTCCCAGCCGGACCGCGGCGCCCGGAACGACGGCGCGGGTTCGATCCGATACCCGGCCCGATAGCGTCCCAGAGGGGGCTTGCGCCGCGGAAATCAACGTAAATAGGAATAACGGTAGAAGTGCTTTCACTGCTCGCCTCTTTGCCCGGGCCGGCCAGGCGCACCAGGGTTGGCGCTCTGGCAGAGCCGTGCACCAGATCAATGAATCAGGAATGTGGCACCGCCCGAATCGGCGGCATCGGTGCATTTACCGGGCAGGAGGCGCCCGCCCATAGAGGGGTAGCGGGGAGAAGTGAACCCGGACGGCCTCGGCCCACAGAGGCAATAATCCAGTGGTATGCGATGCGGCGGCGACGGTGCCGCGCGCACTGGTGACGGCCGCGCCGACCGGCAATGGAGCGGGAGCATTGCCCCCGCATTTCGGCGCACACGTGTTTCCCCGCCAACCGGGCTCCCGCGCCTTCCGTTTGCAGCAGCAATTGTCGTGGCTCGGACAGCAGCACCGGGATTCCGATGCCGTCAGGTACGGGGCGGTGGCGAGCGACAACACGACGGCAACCAGGAAGGCCGCCGTCGATTTCGTGATTGCGTCGCGCACCGGTGAAGCTTCTCCTCAAATCCGGCCGCCCACCGAAAGCAAAGGCGAAGGCGTTGGCTCAATGCGCCCGTCCCGGTGGGTGGCCGGCAGTGTCCTGGTGCCTGAAACCAGGACGATCCGAAATGAACTAATCAGGTCCTTTTATATAAAATTTATCATGCGGCAACCCGCCGGGATGAATCAATAGAGTACTGGCTACCGTATGTCCGATTCATTACTAATCCTGGGACGTGAGGCTCGCGCTGCCAAGAGTCGTACGGTAGGTATCGGTGGCCGGGGGCTCGCGCCTGTTTCCGGCGTTATGGTGCGGTGGACGCCCGAAGCTGTACGACGGTTTCCAGGTGGTAGGTCTGGGGGAACAGGTCGATCAGGGTCAGTGACCCGATTTCGTAGCCGGCAGAGACCAGTCCGGCCAGGTCGCGCGCCAGCGTGGCCGGGTCGCAGGCGACGATGGTGAGCCGCCTAGGGCATAATTCGGCCAGGCGGCGCACCACCTCCTTGCCCAGGCCCGCCCGCGGCGGATCGAGCACTACGTAGTCCGGGGCCCGTTCCAGCGCGTTCAGGAAATGTTCCGCGGTCGATTGTGCGGCCCGCACGTGGGTCAACCCCGCCCGTTCGATGTTGAATTGCAGATCACGCACGGCCGCGGCACCCGAATCCACGGCCGTCACCGCGCCGAACCGTTTCGCCAGCGCCAGGGAAAACAACCCTACCCCGGCGTACAGATCGAGCGCGGCATCGCCGGAGGCATCGGCCACCGCCCGATCCGCCAGCCGGTCCAACAGGAAGCGGTTTACCTGGAAAAACGAATTGCCGCCCACCCGAAACCGGCCGTCGTAATCCAAAGGGCCGGTGACCATGCCCGGAATCGTTTCGCGGCACCAGTCGAAGAAGCGGCGCGCCACGGGCCGCTCCGTTTCGAGCACGTTCAACTGCACCTCCCGCTCGTCGGTGAAGACCTCGAGCGACCTCACGAAGCGTGGCCAGCGCGGGTCGCGCAGCATGCCGTTCAGGGTGCCGATGACCTCGTTGATTTTGGGCGACGAAATGGGGCACTGTTCAATGGCACAGAGCTTGTGGGAGCGGGCCTCGCGGTAGCCGAGCCGGCCGTCGCGCACGTAAAGCTGCGCGCGGTTGCGGTAGGCGAATGGCTCCGCCGAGACGACTTCGATCTGACCGGGCGGAGAGAGCTTTCCCAGCCGACGCAACTCCTCGGCCAGGATGGCCCGTTTAGCGGCGAGTTGAAACTCGTACGGCGCGTGCTGGTAATGGCAACCGCCGCAACGCGCGAAATACGGACACGGCGCGGCGACGCGTTCCGCCGCCGGCTGAACCACCTCGAGCGTGCGAGCCCGGATCATGCCGGGCTTCTCCTGCTCCGGCTCGGCGCGAATTCGCTCGCCCGGCAGGACGAACGGCGCGAAGACCACGCGGCCATCCAAGCGCCCCAGGCCATCGCCTCCATACACCAGCTTTTCCACCGTGACTTCGAAATTGCGTACGATAAGATTTACTCCCGTTCCCCTTACCATGAAAACACGAGTTTTTTCCGGCATGCAGCCGACCGGGAATCTGCACATTGGAAATTATCTGGGAGCGCTCAAAAACTGGGTGCGTATTCAGCACGATTACGAGTGCATTTTCTGCATCGTCGATCTGCACGCCGTGACGCTCTACCAGGAGCCGGCGGAGTTACGCGCCAAGATCGCGGAGACCGCGGCGTTGTACCTGGCGGCGGGAATCGACTCCAAGGTCTGCTCGATCATGGTGCAGTCCGCGGTTCCGGCGCACGCCGAATTGGCCTGGATGCTGACCTGCGTCACGCCGGTGGGCTGGCTGGAGCGCATGACGCAGTACAAGGCCAAGGCAGCCAAACAGGAATCAGTAAGCGACGGGCTGCTGCAATATCCGGTGCTAATGGCCGCCGACATCCTGCTGTACCAGGCGGGGGTCGTGCCGGTGGGGGAAGATCAGGCGCAGCACCTCGAGCTCACCCGTGATATCGCGCAGCGTTTCAATTCGCTGTACGGCGAAACCTTCGTGGTGCCAGGCACCAGCCTGCCCTCGGTGGGCGCGCGTATCATGGGCCTCGATGACCCCGAGCAGAAAATGAGCAAGTCGGCTACCGGCGCCAATCATGCCGTGTCGCTGCTCGATCCGCCGGACAAGATCCGCAAGACGATCATGCGCGCGACCACCGATTCCTCACCCGCCGTGGATTTCGCAACGGCGGGACCGGGTGTGCTCAACCTCCTCTCCATCTACCAGGCGTTTTCGGGCGCGGATGCTGAAGCGATGAAGCAGCGCTTCAGCGGCATGCGCTACGGCGATTTGAAGAAACAGGTGGCGGAGATGGTGATCGCCCAGCTGGAACCGTTCCAGCAGCGCTATCGTCGGATCACGTCGGACCCCGCGTACCTGGAGGGCGTCCTTCGGGAGGGCGCCGCGCGCGTGGCGCCGCTCGCCGGCGACACCGTTCGCACCGTAAAACAACGTATGGGACTGTTCACCTGACGGAGCATGCTCTCCCGCTACCTGGCGCTGGTCCGAAAAAACCGCAATTTCCGCCTGCTTTGGATGGCGCAGGTAGTGAGCGAACTGGGTGACTGGTTCTACTCGCTGGCGGTCTACAGTCTGCTGCTGGAACTCACCCACCAGAGGGCGCAATCGGTGGGCCTGGCGGTGGTGCTCCAGGTTCTGCCGCATACCTTGAGCGCGCCTACCACCGGCGTGGTGAACGACCGCGTCAGCCGCAAGCGCATCATGATCGGCGCCGATATCGCGCGCTTCGCCATCGTGCTCGGCATGCTGGCGGTGCGCGCGCCGGGGATGGTGTGGCTGGTCTATCCGCTGCTGCTGTTCGAGACCATCGGGGCCGCTTTTTTCGAGCCCGCCCGCAGCGCCGTGATTCCGAATATCGTGGCCGGGCCGGACGTGCTGACGGCGAATGCGCTGAGCTCGGTCACCTGGTCGTTCTGCCTGGCGGTGGGCGCGGCGCTGGGCGGCGTGATCGCAGTGCTGATGGGCCGCGATGCCGTTTTCCTGCTGAACGCCGTCTCGTTCCTGGTCTCGGCGTGGCTGATCCGGCGGATGCGGTTTCACGAGCCACACACGGAAGGCATCCCCGGCTTGCGGCCGCGCGACCTGGTGGACTACACCCCCGTGCTGGAGGGGATGCGGTACATTCGCGCGGATGCGCGCCGATTCGCGACGCTGTTCGTGAAGGGCGGCATCGGCCTGCTCGGCGCCAATAACGTGCTGCTGCCGATCCTGGGAGAGCGGGTGTTCGCGGCGACCTTCGACAGCCTGGATACCCGCCGGGGAGGCGTGCTCGCGATGAGCCTGCTGATGGGCGCCAGGGGCGCGGGCGCCCTGCTGGGGCCGTTGATCAGCGGCTGGTGGGCCGGCGAGAAGCACTCGCGCCTGCGCTCCGGCATACTGGTGGGGTTCTTGCTGGCTTCAATGGGATACGTGCTGCTCGGGGCGTCCTCATCCCTGGTCCTGGCGGTCTTGACCGTGATGCTGGCGCATGCCGGCTCTTCCACGAACTGGGTATTCTCGACCACGCTCCTGCAAATCTACACGGCGGATCGTTTCCGCGGCCGGGTCTTTGCGGCGGACTTCGGCTTGTGCATGCTAGGCATCTCGGCGAGCAGTTATGCCGCGGGAGTGGCAATCGACTGGGGCGTGACGCCGCGGGCGTTCGCGGTGGCCATCGGCGCGGTGATGTTGATCCCAACCCTGGCGTGGGCGGCGGCGCTGGCGAAGACGCGGTCGAGCTGGCGAACCCATGCCACACCGGGGCCTGGCGATTCGTGGCCGAGACTCTGAAGTAGTTACCCGCGCCCCAGCCTACCCCCGGGCCCTTCCTGGACTACAGCACTATCCTTGATTTAAGACGAAGGGCGCGAACGGTACGAGGAGACGCATGACGGCTTCCGGCGCGGAGCCTGGAGGCTGCCACCAGAACGAAAAAAATCGTTCCGCGCTGAAATCGATGAATGGAACCGGCACTGTGACTATGCGAACGATACTTCTCGGGAGTGTATGCTGTTCTACGCATGGGTCAAGCCGGCGGGCCGGGAGTTGTGCGATCGAGAACAGTGCAGCACCAGCCTCCGGTATGTTTCGGAGCGGGGGCGGAGCCCCGGTTAACCGGCGGCGGGCGGAACTCACCGGTCGTGCGCCGCGGTTGGCCGACTGCGATTTGAACTCGCTCCTGGTATAGTGCGTTAATCGTCTTGTATGCTCCGTTATCTTCCCTTGATCCTGAAGAACTGCTGGCGCAACCGTCGCCGGACCATGCTCACCATCGTGAGCATCGGCGTGTCGATGTGCCTGCTGGGAGTGATGATCTCGGTGTATCACGCGCTGTACCTGAGCGATCCCACGCCGGAGCAGGCGCTGCGGCTGGTGACGCGCAACCGCGTGTCGCTGACGCAGATTCTGCCGGAATCCTACGGAGCGCGTCTGAAGCAGGTGCCGGGTGTTCAGAGTGTAATGATATCGAGCTGGTTTGGCGGCGTGTATAAGGATGCGCGCGATCCCAAGAATTTCTTCGCGCGCCTGATTGTGGAGCCGACCAAGCTGTTCGAGACGTACAAGGAAATCAGCATGCCGGACGATCAGAAGAAAGTGTTCGAACGCGAGCGGACGGCGTGCCTGGTGGGCCGCGACTTAGCCAACAAATTCAACTTCCACGTGGGCGACCGCGTCCACCTGATCGGCGACATCTATCCGGGAGACTACGATTTCACCATTCGCGGGATCTTCGACAGCCCCCGGCCGAGCGAGATCATGTATATCAGCCGCGACTACCTGGAGCAAAGCCTGACGGAGCGGCGTCGCGGCCAGGCGGGCACGTTCGTCACGGTGATCGACCGGCCCGAATCGGCGCCGCGCATCGCAAAAACCATCGACGATATGTTCCGCAACTCGCCCGTGGAAACCAAGACCGAATCCGAGCAGGCATACCTGCTGGGGTTCGTGGCGCTTCTCGGGAATGTGAAGATGATCCTGATCGGAATCTCGGCGGCAGTGATGTTCACGATCCTGCTGGTTTCGGCGAACACGATGGCGATGTCGGTGCGCGAGCGGGTGCGGGAGGTCGGCATTCTGAAGACGCTCGGATTCGCACCGAGCACGATCCTGGGCCTGATCCTGAGCGAGGCGTGCGCCATTTCGTTGGCGGGCGGCGTGATCGGGTTCTTCCTTTCGGTGTTCATCACCAGCGGTGTGCGGCATAGTCCGGCGGGATCGTTCCTGCCTCCGGTATCGCCGTTCGAGCCGTCGGTGGCGCTGGCCTGCGTGCTGACGGCGGGAGCGATCGGCCTGATCAGCTCGCTGGTGCCGGCGCTAGGGGCGTCGCGGACGTCCATTGTAATGGCTCTGCGAAGCACGGACTGATTAGCCATGGCCATACCAATTGCCTACAACTTGAGAAACCTGGTGGTGCGCAAGACCACCACCATCATGACGGCGCTGGGCATCGGGCTGACGGTGGCAGTGCTGCTGGCGATCCTCGGCCTGGTGGACGGGCTGCGCACCACGCTGGCCGCTTCGGGCGACCCGCTGCACGTGCTGGTGATGCGCAAGGGCGCCGAATCGGAAATCGTCAGCCTGTTCACGCGCACGCAGTTTCAGGATCTGAAGTTCAAGCCTGGGATCGCGCGCGGGCGAGACGGGCAGCCGCTGGCCTCGCTAGAGGTGGTGACAGTGATCAATCTCTCGGCGTCGGAGGGGCAGGAGGGCGTGAACGTGGCGGTGCGCGGCACCGGTCCCGCCGGAATCGAAATGCGCAAGGGACTGCACCTCACCAGCGGGCGCTGGTTCGAGCCAGGCAAGCGCGAGGTGGTGGTGGGAGAGTCGGTGGCGGCGCGTTATCCGGAAGCCGCCCTAGGCAAGAAGATCCGGTTCGGGCGGGGGGATTGGGAGGTGGTGGGGATCATGGACGCCGGGCGCGGCGCGCAGGACAGCGAGATCTGGGGCGACCTGAACCAGGTGAGCGCCGATCTCCAGCGGGTGGAAGTGCTGAGCTCGGCGCTCGTCCAGGCCACCGATCCGGTGAGCGCCACGGCACTGCGGAACGACCTGAATAACGACCAGCGGCTGAACATGAACGCGGTTTCCGAGGACGAATATTTCGCGCTTCAGACGCAGGGGGCGGCGCCCATCGAATACAGCGGTATTTTCGTGTCGATCATCATGGCCATCGGCAGCAGCTTCGCGGCCATGAATACTATGTACGCGGCGGTGGCGCGGCGGGCGCGGGAGATCGGCACCCTTCGGGTGCTGGGCTTTTCGCGCGGCAGCATCCTGTTCAGCTTCTTCGTGGAGTCGGTGCTGCTGTCGGCGCTGGGCGGGGTGCTGGGCTGCCTGCTGGTAATGCCGCTCAACGGAATCCAGACCGGCATCGGCAATTCCAACTTCGCCGAGACGGCGTTCCACTTTCACGTCTCGCCGCAGTTGATGCTGATGGGGATCGTCTTCGCGGTGGTGCTGGGCAGCCTGGGCGGAGTGTTCCCGGCGAGGATGGCGTCGCGGAAGGAGATCCTCACGGCGCTGCGGGAGGTATGACGGGCCATGGATGCGGAGCTCAAAAATCTGCAAATCGACCGCAGCAAGCGACGCGGCGGGGGGCCCTCGAAATGGGCCACTGGATGGATTATCGCGGGCGTAGCGGTGTTCCTGCTGCTGGGTGCATGGCGCTTCGGCGCGGACCGGCTGAACGCGGCGCCGGTAGTGGAGATCGAGCGGGTGAAATCGGTGAGCGCGGCGAGCGCGCCCGAAGGCGTGGTGCTGAATGCCACGGGCTACATCGTGGCGGCGCACAAGATCGAAGTGGCGGCGAAGGTGGTCGGGAAGGTGAAGTGGATCGGGGTAGACAAAGGCGACCGGGTCCATGAAAACGACGTGATGGTGCGGCTGGAAGACGACGAATACCAGGCGCAGCTCGAGCAGGCGAAGGGACAACTCGCCATGTTGCAGGCGCGGCTGGACGAAGCCCTGCACGGTTCGCGTCCGGAAGAGATCGCGCAGGCGGAGGCCAACCTGGAGGTGGCCAAGGCGGACGCGGAAAACGCCAAGGTCACGCTGGATCGAACGCGCGGACTGGTGCGCGACGGAGTGATGTCGCGGCAGTCGCTGGACGATGCGCAGGCGCGCTACGATGGTGCGCTCTACAAGGTGAACGCGATCCGCAAGGCGTACGAGTTGGTGAAGCTGGGTCCGCGGCAGGAGGAGATCGATGCCCTGCGCGGGCAGGTGCAGCAGGCGCGCGGCATGGTGGCGTATGCGCAAACCAATCTGGCGAACACGGTGATCCGGGCGCCGGTGACAGGGACCATCCTGGAGCGGGCGGTGGAGAAAGGCGAGTTCGTCACCACCAGTTTCGTGGGCGACCGTGGCGCCAAAGGCTACGTGGTGTCGCTGGCCGATTTGAACGACCTGGAAGTGGAACTGGACATCAGCCAGAACGACTTCGCCAAGCTGCATTCGGGGCAGCATGGCATCGTCACCACGGACGCATTTCCGGACCGCAAGTACGAAGGCTTCATCAAAGAGGTGTCGCCCGAGGCCAACCGGCAGAAAGCTACCGTGCAAGTGAAGGTGAAGGTCACCAAGCCGGACGAATATCTGCGGCCGGAGATGAATGCCAGCGTCGCCTTCGTGGCCGATGAGAAACCGCAGGCGGGCGCTGCGGCGGCGAAGCCGGTGGTAATCGTGCCGGCGTCGGCGGTACAGGCGGGCGCGGTGTTCGTGCTACTCGACGGAAAGGCGCTACGGCGCGCGGTGAAGACTGGCGCGGCGAGCGGGCAGGGGATCCGGATCGAGGAAGGGCTGATCGGCGGCGAGGACCTGATCGTGAATCCGCCGGCGGGATTGAAGGACGGCGACAAGGTCCGTCAGAAAGTTTGAGTGCTATGAACGACGCGGTTATTGAAACCCGGAATTTGACGAAAGAGTTCGTGCGCGACGCGGAGCGTGTGGTGGCGCTGAAAGAAGTGTCGCTCGAGATCGCCAAAGGCGAGTTCGTTGCGCTCATGGGCCCGTCGGGCTCGGGGAAATCGACCCTGCTCCACCTGCTGGCGGCGATGGACCGGCCGAGCGGGGGCGTTATAAGGGTGCTCGGCCACAACCTGCGCGAGCTGAGCGATCGCGAGATCGCGCACTGGCGCAACGAGCACGTCGGATTCATCTTTCAGCAGTTCAACCTGATTCCGGTGCTGACTGCACTCGAGAATGTCGAACTGCCCCTGAAACTCACCAACCTGAAAAAGAACGAGCGCCTGGAACACGCCGCGACCGCGCTGAAACTGGTGGGGCTGGGAGACCGCTTGAACCACTTTCCGCGGCAGCTTTCGGGCGGCCAGGAGCAGAGGGTGGCGATAGCGCGGGCTATCGTGACCGACCCGGCGCTGATCCTGGCGGACGAGCCCACCGGAAACCTGGACGCGGCCTCGGCCCAGGAAGTGCTGACCATCCTTTCCAAGCTGAACAAAGATTACGGGAAGACGATCGTGATGGTAACGCACGATCCGCACGCGGCCCAGTTCGCAACAAGGGTGCATCACCTGGAGAAGGGCGAACTGGTAGCGGAGACGGCGAAACCGGCGTAGGACGGCGGGGCGGTCGGCGAGGTCCCGGCCGCCCGGGTCTGGAAGCGCCGCCAACCGGCTCAGTTCGACGCGACGCCGAGCTTGCGCAGGAAGGTCATCATCGGGCACCAGTTGGTGAACGCCGATTGGAACAGGTTCAGGCCTACGAATGCAGTGAAGGCGAACCACCCGGGATGCACGAAGTAGCCAAGGGCTACGCTCAACATTACGAAGAAACCTGCGATGAGGCGTAAATAGCGTTCGACTGACATAGATCCTTTCTCCTTCGGTTCACGACGTAGTAGACGATGGGCACAGTCATCCGCGAAAGCGCAAGCGAGGCGACCTCGCCCGCCATCAGAGCGATGGCCAGGCCCTGGAAAATCGGGTCAAACAGAATCACGCCGGCGCCAACAATGACCGCTGCCGCCGTAAGCAGCATGGGCCGGAAACGGACCGCGCCGGCGTCGATCACGGCTTCATCGAGCGGCATTCCTTCCTTCAGGCGCAGCTCGATGAAGTCCACCAGGATGATCGAATTGCGCACCACGATGCCGGCGCCGGCGATGAAGCCGATCATCGAAGTCGCCGTGAAAAAGGCGCCCAGCAGCCCGTGCGCGGGCAGGATGCCCACCAGCGAGAACGGAATCGCCGCCATGATCACCAGCGGCGTGATGAACGACTGGAACCAGCCCACCACCAGCCCGTAGATCAGGATCAGCACGGCGGCGAAAGCGATGCCGAGATCGCGGAACACCTCGTAGGTGATGTGCCATTCGCCATCCCACTTCATCGAATACCGCTCGGCATTGGTGGGCAGTGCGGCCATGTGCTGCTCGATGGCGTACCCGCCGGGGGCCTGAAACTTGTCCATCTGCGGTCCGAGCTTGAGGATGGCGTAGACGGGGCTTTCCATGGCCCCGGCCACATCGCCTGTCACATAGGTGACCGGCAGCAGGTTCTTGTGGTAGATGCTTTTCTCGACGACCGCGGGCTGAACGTGGACCAGTTCGCTCACCGCCACCAGCCGGCCGGTGCGCCCGGCGATCTTGAGATCCTGGATGCGCGCAAGATCGGAGCGCGTGGCGCGGTCCAGACGCACCATCAGCGGCACATCTTCTTTTTCGGAATCGGCGTGCAGCAGGCCGGCCGGATATCCGGCAGAAGCCACTTGCATGGTGCGCGCAATATCGTCTTCGGAGATGCTGTTCAAAGCGGCCTTTTCCTTATCGACGATGAGCTGGTATTTGGGTTGGTCGTCTTCCACGTACCAGTCCACATCCACTACGCCGTCGGTGCGCTTCCACAGGTCGCGGATGCGCCGGGCGATGGCGAGCCGCTCATCCAGCTTGGGGCCGTACACCTCGGCGACCAGCGTCTGGAGTACCGGCGGACCGGGCGGCACTTCGGCCACCTTGATGCGCGCGCCATAGCGGGCGGCCACGGGCAGCAGGCGATTGCGCACCTGCTTGGCGATCTCGTGGCTTTGCAGCTTGCGGTCGTGCTTGGGCCGCAGGTTTACCTGAATATCGGCCACGTTCGACCCGTGCCGCAGATAGTAGTGCCGCACCAGGCCGTTGAAGTTGAACGGCGAGGCCGTGCCGGCATAGGTCTGAAGATTGACGACCTCGGGTTGGGCGAGCGTGGCCACGGCGAGCGCATTGGCGGCGCGGGCGGTCTCTTCGAGCGTGGTGCCGTTGGGCATATCGACGATTACCTGGAACTCGCTCTTGTTGTCGAAGGGCAGCATCTTGACCTTCACGAACTGAAAGTAAAAGAGTGACACGGAGCAGAGCAGCAAGAGCACGACGCCGGCTAAAAAGCCCAGGCGCACCGGGGCGTGGTGGAGGATGTTGCCCATCACGCGGCGATAAAGGCGGGTGACGAAATCCTCGCGCTCTCCGTGGGCGCCGGCCTCCCCCGATTTGAGAATGCGCACGGCGGCCCACGGCGTCACGATAAACGCCACGAGCAGGGAAAACACCATCGCCGCGCTGGCACCGATGGGAATCGGCCGCATGTACGGGCCCATCAGGCCGCCCACGAACGCCATCGGCAGAATGGCGGCCACTACCGTGAGGGTAGCGAGAATGGTGGGGTTGCCCACTTCGTCCACGGCTTCGATGGCCACGTCGTAGGGCGGCCGCTGGCGATTCGCCGGCATTCGCCAGTGGCGCACGATGTTCTCCACCACCACGATGGCGTCATCTACCAGGATGCCTATCGAAAAGATGAGGGCGAACAGGGTGATGCGGTTCAGCGTGTAGCCGTAAAGGTAGAACACGGCCAGCGTCAGCGCGAGCGTCACCGGGATGGCAATGAACACGATCAGCGACTCGCGGCGCCCCAGCGTGAGTGCGATGAGGATGCTCACCGAAATCACCGCAATGAGCATGTGCAGGAGCAGTTCGTTCGACTTTTCGGCCGCGGTTTCGCCGTAGTGGCGGGTGATGTCCACCCTGACGTCGGAGGGGATGACCGTCCCCTTCAGCGGCTCGATCCGCTGCAAAACCGCATCGGCCACTTCGACCGCGTTGGTGCTTTTGCGCTTGGAGATGGCGATGGTGACGGCGGGGAGCAACTGGCGGTCCGCGGCCCTCATCATGCGTACGTACTCGGTGGGCTCGGCGCCCCCATCGGTCACTTCCGCCACGTTGCGAACGAACACTGGCTTCTCACCGGAGACCCCGGCCACCACATTGCGAACATCTTCAGCTGTGCGCAGGAATTCGCCGGTCTCGAGAAGATACTGGCGGTTGCCGGCATCGAACTCGCCCGACGGCAGGCGCCGGTTGGAGAGTCCGAGCGCGCCGGCCACCTGTAAGGGGGAGAGATTGTAGCCGGCGAGTTTGGCGGCATCGAGCACGATGCGGATCTCGCGGCGCTGACCGCCGAGCAGGCTCACAGCCGAGACGTTGGGCACCTGCTTGACGGTGTCGTGCACCTGCGCGGCAATGCGGCGCAGTTCGAAGTCGCCATAACGCCGGCTCGAAAGCGTGAGCGCAAGAATGGGCACGTCATCGATCGAGCGCGGTTTCACCAGTGGCCGCGAAGCGCCCGGCGGGATCAGATCGAGATTGGCAGAGAGCTTCTCGTTGAGGCGAACGATACTTTTCTCTTCGTCCTGCCCCACGTAGAAGCGGACGATGGCCATAGACATGCCAGGGCTCGACGTGGAGTAGATGTACTCGACGCCTGGAATCTCCCAGAGCAGTTTCTCCATGGGCTTCGTCAGCCGCTCCTCGATTTCGTGGGACGAAGCGCCGGGCATCTGGACGAAAACGTCGATCATCGGGACGATGATCTGCGGCTCTTCCTCGCGGGGCAGCTTCCAGACGGCGAAGGCGCCGATGAGGAGCGAGGCGGTGATGAGCAGCGGCGTCAGTTTCGAGGAGATCCAGGCCTGGGCGAACCGCCCGGCCGGACCGAGCCGATGCGTGCTCACGGACGAACCTCCACCCGGCCGCCATCGGCGAGCGACGCGGGCACGGGCACTACGACCTTCTCACCCTCGCTGAGGCCGGAGAGGACTTCGGCGCGATCGGCCGAGCGCCGCCCGAGCGTGATGAGCCGGCTGCGGGCGGCGCCTTCCTCCACCACAAATACGGAAACCAGCTGACCGCGCTCCTGGAGCGCCGCTGCTGGAACGGACACAGCCTGGCGTGCTCCGATGGGGAATGCCGCCCGGCCGAACATGCCGGAGCGAACCGGGGACGCGGCGGGCAGATCGATCTTCACGGTGTACGAGCGGGAGGCGGCATCCACCGCCGGCACTACTTCCGACACGCGGGCGTCGAAGGTGCGCTCCTCCAGGCTCACCTGTACAGGCTGTCCCGCCCGGACCGTGGCCAGCCTGGACTCGTCCACGGAAACCTCCAGACGATAGGCGCCCTCCTGCTCGATGGTGAGCAATGGAGCGCCGGGCGATGCGAGGTTGCCGGGCTCGACGGACTTCGCGGTGACCACCCCGGCGAACGGTGCAACGATGGAAGCGTAGCCCCGCACGATGGTGGCGGAGCGGATCTCCTGCTCCACCTGGGCCAGTTTCGGCGCGATCTGCGCGCGGCGGGCGCGGGCCATCTCGTAGTTCGCCTGTGCCGATTTCAGGCGCGCCGAAGCTTCATCGAATTCCTGGCTGGAGATCGATTTCTTCGCGGCCAGATCTTCCATGCGTTTGAAAGTGGTCTGGGCCAGGTCGAGGTTCGCCTTCGCGGCGGCCACCGCCTGGTCGGCTTCGGGAATGGCGGTCTGCACTTCGGAGCGGGCCGCTTCGGCGCGCCGGACGTTGGCGTCGAGATCGCGCGAATCGATCGTAATCAACGGCTGGCCCTGCCGCACACGGTCGCCGACCTTCACATTCACCTCCTCCACATACGCCATGACTTTGGAGGAGATGGTGGCGGCGGTGCGGGCCCGCACGCTGCCGGTGGCTTCATAGAGCTCGGGCCATTCCTGGGCTGCCACGGTTGCGGTCTGAACCGCAATGGCCGCCGGGTTCGATGCGGACACGCGTTGAGGCTCGCTGCTGCCGCACGACGTGAGCAAGGGGAGAGACAACACAGCGGCAAAGAGAAGGGGCTTCATCAGTTCAATACCTCCGAATCCGCCGAGAGGCTTCCGGCGGCAAAATCGAGCATAGTCGCGGACACGCGCTGGTCGTGGACCGCGGCGAGATAGCGGGTGCGGCTTTCGAGAACCGCGGTTTCATTGCGCAGCAGGTCGGTGACGTTGCTCATGCCCGCTTCATACCGGTTCTGGGTGATGCGCAGGCTCTCCTCGGCTTCGGCGACGGAGGCCCTGGCGACTTCGATGCGCTGCTGGGCGGCGCGCAGATCGGCCCACGCCCGGCGGACCTGGAGTTTGACGGCGGAACCGACGCGCTGTTCGTCGGCCTTGGCGCGTTCCAGCCAGTGGGTGGTTTCGGCGACGCGGGACTTGTCGGCGTTCCCGTTAAACAGATTCCAGCGCAGGGAGACGGCGGCGAGCCAGTTGGCGCCGCCGCGGGTGACGAAGCGCTGGCGGTCGGCTTCGAAGGCGGCGCGGAAGCCGACCTGCGGCAGGAAGGCCGAGTGAGCCGAATCGGCCTGGACGCGGGCGAGGTTGGTCGCCAGCCCTGTCTGGCGCGCCTCGGGCCGGCCGGCCACGGCGTCGCGCTCCAGGTTCTCGATCTTCAAATCGGGCAAGTCCAACGGCGTCAGTGCGGTCGACAGGGTGTGAGGCGTATCGAGGGGCAGGCCAAGCGCATCGTTGAGGGCGGCGCGGGCGACGTCGAGGTCGGCCTGGCACCGGATGCGCTGTTCATTGACCGCGGCGAGGTGCACGCGGATCGAGAGCACGTCCACGTCGGTTGACATGCCGGCGGAGCGCACCGAGTCGGCGCGTTTGAGATCGGCCTCGGCGGAGCGCACCGCCTGATCGGCGGTCTTCAGACTCTCGGCGGCGAGCACGGCTCCATAGTAAGCGCGCGCCACACCCGCGATCACGTCCAGACGGACGCGGCGCTGCTCTTCGGCGCTCATGTCGCGCGACAATTCGGCGGACTTGGTGGCCTGGCGGATCTGGCCGCCATCGTAGAGCACCTGGTCCACCGTGAGCTGGGACTGGAAGTTGTTGATTGCATCGGGCCGGTTGAGAGGACCGATGTTGAAATTCTCCATGCCGAACTGGTGCTGGGTAAGCAGCGAACTGAAGACGAACACCGGGTTGTCGCTGCGCACGAAGGATTCGGAGTAATTGACCTTCGGCAGAATTCCGCTGCGGGCTTGAGCGATCCGTGTCTCGGCGGCGCGCCCGGCGGCAGTGGCGGCGGCCACGGCGTGGTTTTCGCGCAAGGCCAGCCGGACGGCATCGCGCAGCGAAAGCGAGTCTTGCGCCCACAGGGGCAGCGCCAACAGCAGTAATGGGATTCTGGACATAGTCGGATGCTCGGGACGTCCGCCGGGGCTACGGCCGTGGCGGTTGTCACGCTTCTGTGCACATTGATGCAAGGCTACCTGAAGCGGTGACACATGACGCCTGGCGGGCATTGCATCTTCACGGGATGGGAGGCGATCGCTTCGGCAGCCCTCGAAGCTGAGGAGCTACGCTCCATACAAGCTTAGATTACCTGAATTACTCTTTAGCCGCTGCAGGGGGCGCAGTAAGCTCCTTGACCGCACGCCGATGCGCCGGACCGCCGAAAACCGTAACCGGCCCTCCCGCCGCGCCCCCCCATACCCCGCCAGAATTTCCAGTCGCACGATTTCGTTATTTTTTTTGGCTTTCCTTTCAGCCACTTAGCAAAAAGCCGGGCGTAGCGGCCGATGACCCCGGGTTACTGTGATCTCGGAAAGAGGGAGTTCGGCCCTGTCCATCTGACCACAAATTTCCCAAGTCCTTCCACTTGAAGCCCCTCCCGCTCCGCGGAGCGTTCTGTTCCTACCTCCGGATTCCCTCTCTTTTCCACATTCAGCCCCCGCGGGGGGGCGGAATCCCCAGTCGTCTCACCGCGCGGTGCCGCCGTGCCCCGATCCGTTTTTGCGATTATGAGTGTATTTCAGATAAGCATCTCTTTTGACTTTCGGGTCCGATTGCTGTAATCCGTGTATATGCCCGCCGGTTCTTACCGGTTCCAACTCGGATCGCTTGTCTGCACCGTTTTCAGCGACGGATACTTCTCCTATCCCACGTCCTGGTTCTTCCCGAACGCCGATCCGGGGCAGGTGGCGCATGCCCTCTACAGTCGCGGCAGCACGATGGGCAGCGTCCTCAGCCCCTATACCTGCCTGCTCATCCAGACCGGCAGGCACGTGGTGCTTGTCGATGCCGGCGGCGGCGAGTCTTCACGCACCAGTGGCGCCATCGGAGCGCGTCTCGAAATGGAGGGAATCCGCGCCCGCGATGTGGATACCGTGGTGCTCTCCCATGCTCACCCCGATCACATCGGCGGCACGGTAGATGCCTTCGGACGCCCCGCCTTTCGCAACGCCCGCTACGTCCTCAGCGCCGCCGAGTGGGAATTCTGGACGGCCGGGCGCACCGATCTGCGACACCTGCGCCTTCCCGAGGACGTCAGGAAGCAGATCGAATTCACCGCCAGGCGGTGCCTGGGAGCATTGCGCTTCCAGGTGGAACCCGTCGAAGGCGAAACCGAAATCGTCCCCGGCGTTCGCGCGATTCCGGCCGCCGGACATACCCCGGGACACATCGCCATCCTGCTGGCGTCCGGCGGGCAGCACCTTCTTCACCTCGGCGACGCAGCCGTCCATCCGCTCCACCTCGAACATCCCGACTGGGAAAACGGCTTCGACCTCGCGCCCCCGGCGGCTCTCCTCACCCGACGCGAACTGCTGCACCGCGCCGTCTCCGAAGGCATGCACCTGATGGCCTTCCATTTCCCGTTCCCGAGCGTGGGACAGGTGGCCACCCGCGGCGAGGGGTGGAGTTGGAAGCCGGGATGGTGAACGGCAGTCGAATTGCTATATCAATGGATGGAAGGTTAACCGATGGAAGCCTTGGTCGTCACAGCAACACTATTCGGCAGTCTGGCAGGAGCTTTCCTGGTGCAAAAAGCGGCGCTGGCCGGTCTGTTCCGCATCTTGCAGATGGACCGTCGCGCCCGCCAGTAGGTAACCTCTATTTCCGCGATCCCCGTTCCGGGTTCTTCAACTGCGATTGCCGCATCTTGGTCTTCTTGCGTTTCGGTTTGCTGATTACAAAGGTGCCGCTACCCAGATATTCGGCTTTGTACGTTCGATCGTCGGCCAAAATAGATTCTCCTGCTGGAAAGTCCGATTTGATCCCCTATTGTACCGCGCATTATCCTGAGTAGAGGAATGGGGGCGGCGCCACACACACCTACGGGCATGGAGACGGCGCTGCCCGTCGGCGTGGCGGTTGATGCCGGCAATATCCCTCATACCTTCCGAGCCCTCCGCCATCGGAATTTCCGGCTCTTCATCAGCGGTCAGGTCATCTCGCTGATCGGCACCTGGATGCAGACTGTGGCCCAGAGCTGGCTGGTCTACCGCCTTACCCACTCCGAACTGCTGCTGGGTACCGCCTGGTTCTGCTCGCAGATCGCCGTATTTGCCCTTGGGCCGCTGGGCGGGCACGCGGCCGATCGCTTCTCCCGGCACAAGCTGGTAATTCTGACACAGACGCTTTCCATGTTGCAGGCCCTGGCCCTCGCCGCGCTCACTCTATCCGGGCGTGTGCATGTGTGGCACGTGCTTGCGCTCGCCGGGCTGCTGGGGATGATCAACGCGTTCGATATGCCCGGCCGCCAGGCATTGGTCATTCACATGACCAGCAAAGAGGATCTCATCAACGCCATCTCCCTCAATTCGGCGGTCTTCAACGCCGCCCGCGTAATCGGCCCGGGTGTGGCTGGAATGGTGGTAGCGGTGGTCGGCGAAGGCGTGTGCTTCCTGCTGAATGGTATTAGCTTTCTGGCCGTGATCGGCTGCCTGCTGGCCATGCGGCTTCCGAAGTTCGAATGCAAGGCGGCGGATTCGCCGTGGCGCCATATGGTGGATGGCTTCCGCTACGCGGCGGGCCATACGGCGGTGCGCCGGGTGCTGGGCCTTATGGCGGCTGCCACGCTTGCCGGTATGCCCGCGCTGGTGCTCATGCCATTCTTCGCCGACGCCATCTTCCACCGCGGCTCGCAAGGGTTGGGTTTCCTGATGGGCGCCATGGGAGTCGGCGCCGTTGGCGGCACCCTGATGCTCGCCCGGCGCACCCAGGTCAGCGGCCTGTCCCGCGTCATGGTCCATAGTGGGATCGCCGTCGGAACGTGCTATGTGGCCTTTGCCGCCTCCCCCTGGTTCGCTTTCTCACTGGCCATCATGCCCGTTATCGGGTACACCGTGATGCAACAGATGGCCTCCGCCAATACCACCATCCAATCCTTGATCCCGGATGAATATCGCGGGCGAATCATGGCTCTCTATGCGATGACTGTGGTTGGGTTGGGCCCGTTTGGAAGCTTGGCCGCCGGTGCCTTGGCCTCCCGCCTCGGGCCGCGCCTCACCGTGGCCCTGGGCGGACTCCTGGCTCTGGGGGCCTCGGCCGCCTTCCGCTGGAGCTTGAGGAGAAATTCGATTGCGGTGTAATCTCCGGGTACTGGCGGCACTCCTCCTCTGCCGCGCTCTGTCGACCGCCGCGCAATCCGACCCTCGCGCCCACCAACTGTGCGGCGAGGCGAACCAGATCGCCCGTCAGCTCACCGTGATTTCCGGGCTCGAACTGCGCCATCCCGTGCCGTGCGGTTTCATCTCCAAAGACGAGATCAATCAGTTCCTGAAGAAACGCGTCAAGGACGTGGCCAGTCCCGAGGAGATCCGCGCCGAAGAACTGACCCTCAAGCTGTTCGGCCTGGTCCCTTCCGATTTCGACCTCGAACAGAACACCGTCGACCTGCTCACCGAACAGGCGGCGGCCTTCTACGACTACAACAAGAAGAAGCTGTTCATCACCGATACCACGCCCTCGGAAACCCAGGAGCCGGTGCTGGCCCACGAACTGTCGCACGCACTGGCCGACCAAACGTTCAATCTGGCCAAATTCATCCGCCAGGGCCGTAACAGCGATGACGGCGCCACCGCCCGCCTCGCCGTCATGGAAGGCCAGGCCACTTGGCTGATGTCCGAGTACCTCGCGCGACGCAATGGCCAGAGCCTGAAGGACTCGCCCTCCCTGGTGGCGATGATGAGTCAGGTAAGCGACAGCGGCGCCGGCCAATACCCCGTCTTCGAAAGCCAACCCCTCTACCTCCGCACGACCCTGGTGTTCCCATACACCAAGGGCATGCTCTTCCAGAACGCCGTGTTTCAGCGTGACGGCCAGAGGGGATTCTTCGAAGTGTTTCGCCGGCCGCCGGTGTCCACCCAGCAGATCCTGCACCCGGAAAGGTATTTCGCAGGCGTCAAGCCCACTCAGCCGCCCGTGCCCGACCCCCACCTGCCCCGCGGCTACAAAGGCCTGATCGGCGGATCGCTCGGCGAGCTCGAACACCATATCCTGCTCGAACAGTACGCCGGAAGAGAGATTGCCGCCGAAATTGCTCCCCACTGGCGGGGTTCCACGTTCGAGCTGCGCGAAAACAAGAAGGCCGCCCGCGTGGTTCTGCTGTATGCGGTCGAATGGGACGACGAGGAGAGCGCACGCCGCTATTTTTCCCAATACCGCCAGATGCTCGCGAAAAAATGGAAACAGATGACGGTGCGCACCGATACCAGCGACCGCGTTGACGGCACCGGCGACAATGGCGACTTCCAGCTCGAGCGCGCGGGCGCCATCGTCACCAGCATGGAAGGCCTGGACCCTGCGATACACTGAACTTCTATGCTGCTACGCATACGGTTCCTCGCCGCACTCGTCCTGCTCCCGCTGATCGTACCGGTCACGCGGGCCGCCGACCTGCCGCGCAAAGCCCCCGAGCTGGTCATTAACATGAATGGCGCCAACCCCACGCTGTTGAGCCATTACAAGGGCAAGGTGGTCGCCGTCTGCTTCATCCTCACCACCTGCCCGCACTGTCAGCGGACCATCGGGAATCTGATCAAGTTGCAGAACGAATTCGGCCCGAAAGGCTTTCAGACCATCGCGTCGGCCATCGACCAGGGCGCCGCGCTCGCGGTGCCGAAATTCATCATGGCGTTCAGCCCGACGTTTCCGGTCGGGTTCAACGACCCGTCGGTGGCGATCGATTTCATGCAGCACCCACCCATGATGGTTCCGATGATGCCCATGCTGGCGTTCGTCGATCGCCAGGGCAACGTGCGCGAACAGCACGAAGGCGACGATTCCAGCTTCTTCAATAACGAGCAGGAGCAGAACCTGCGTGCGCGCATCGAATTCTATTTGAACGAGAACGCTTCCGGCACCCGCAGCGCGCCCCGGAAGTCCGCGCGAAGGAAACAGGGCTAGCCTGCCGGCCCCGGCGGCCTTGCCGTTCTACCGTCTAGCTGCCCGCCCGTCGCCGCGTGAAATTCCAGGCATGCTCCACGATGGTGCGCAGATCGGGATAGTGCGGCGTCCAGCCCAGCCGCCCCCGCAGCTTCTCCGAGGCCGCAACCAGCGCGCTCGGATCGCCTTCCCGGCGCGGGCCGAATGCGTACGGGACCTTCTCGCCCGTCACCTCTTCCACCGCCCGAATCACTTCCAACACGGTATGCCCGGCGCCCGTGCCCACGTTGAACTGATCCGAGGCTCCCCCGCCCATCAGGTACTCGACTGCCAGGATGTGCGCCTCCGCCAGATCGCTCACGTGGATGTAGTCGCGGACGCAAGTGCCATCGGCCGTGTCGTAATCATTGCCGAAAATGGTGACCGGCTCGCCGGTCATCACGGCGCGCAGCAGCAGCGGAATCAGGTGCGTCTCCGGGTCATGCTCTTCCCCAAGGTCGCCCGACGGATCCGCCCCCGATGCGTTGAAATAGCGCAGGGCGATACTGGTCAGTCCGTGGATCCGGTCGAACCAGCGCAGCATCGTCTCGACCATCACCTTGGATTCGCCGTACGGGCTCATTGGCTGAATCGGAAACGACTCCCGTATCGGCGTCGCATCGGGAGTTCCGTACACCGCCGCCGTGGAGGAGAACACGATGTGCTTCACCCCCGCTTCCACCATGGCAGTGAGCAGCGATAGCGACCCGCCGACGTTATTGGCAAAATACCGACCTGGTTCGCGCATCGATTCGCCCACCGCGATGAAGGCCGCAAAGTGAATTACCGCCTCGCTCCGGTTCTGCCGCAACAGCTCGGTCAGCGCGTTAGTCTCGGTAAGGCTCAGCCGGAAAAGCCGGTCGGAGGCCACATTGTGGCGATAGCCTTTCGACAGGTCGTCCACCACCGCCACATCGTATCCCCGCTCGATAAGAAGGCGGACCGTCTGCGAGCCGATGTATCCTGCTCCGCCCGTAACCAGGATTCGTTTGGGAGTCACAAGTCTCGATTGTCGCATGCGCTAACACTGCCTGCCGTCGCATGCCGTGTCCGGGTCCGTACCATCATGGAGCCTTGACAACGCCTCACAACTGAGTATACTCAGTATATACAGATGCACGACGCCTTCACCATCTCGCAAACGGACAAGCGCCCGATCTACCTCCAGATCATGGAGCAGATCATTCAGCGGATTGCTGTCGGAGACTGGGCCGAAGGCCAGGCTATTCCTTCCATTCGTCAGCTTGCCGTGGATCTTCAGGTCAGCGTAATCACGGTCAAGCGGGCGTACCTGGAACTGGAACGCGAAGGGGTCATCGTGACGCAGCACGGAAAGGGGTCGCACGTGGCATCTACACCTGGTTTGGGAGCCAGGCTGCGCGAACGGGAGTTGCAGCAGCACTTGGAGCAAGCGACGCGGATCGCGGCCATGTTGGGCATTCGGCCAAAAGAGTTGGAAGCGCGCCTGCGGGAAGCCGGCGATCGCATCGTGGAAAAGGAAACTATATGACCGATCTCGCCATTGAGCTTAACGGCGTGGGGAAGAGCTATCGCTTCTTTTCGCTCGATCACATCAACCTCGAGGTCCCGGAAGGGGAGATCATGGGACTCATCGGCCCCAACGGAGCGGGAAAGTCCACCACCATCCGCATACTCATGGGACTGGTGCATCAGGATTCCGGCGAGGTGCGCGTGCTGGGCCATCGCATGCCCGGCGCGCAGGTCGCCGCGAAATGGGACATCGGCTTCGCCTCGGAGGACATGCGCCTGTACGACGGCATGACCTTGGCGTGGCACATGGCCTTTATACAATCCATCTATCCCTCCTGGAATTCCGGCTACGCGCAGCTTCTGCTCAAGCGTTTCGGATTGCGCGCCGAACAGAAGATCAAGGGCCTCTCGCACGGACAGCGCGTCAAGGCAACCTTGCTTCTGGTGCTGGCCAGACGCCCCAAACTGCTGGTGCTGGACGAGCCCACCACCGGCCTCGACCCGGTGGCGCGCCACGAAATCCTGCGCGAACTGACCGACGTCATGGCCGACGAAGGCCGCACCATTTTGTTCTCATCGCATAACACGCAGGATGTGGAACAGATCTCCGACCGGATCACCTTCATCGACCGTGGTCGCATCATCGACTCGATGGACAGGGAGACGTATCTCGATCGCTGGCGCCGCCTGCGCCTGGAAGTTCCCTTGGGAGTCGAACTGCCCGCGCTCCCCGGAGTGATCTGCGTGCGACAGGAGGGACGGCTCGCGGTCGCAACGGCGAATGCGTTCGTGCCCGATCTTGCGAATGCTTACGAAAACACGGGCGCGCGCGTGCAGCGCATTGAAACCATGACGTTGGAGGAAATCTTCGTCGCTAACGTGGAACACAGCCGTGAGGAGGTGGGGGTATGACCGGTTCGATTGTCCGACAGTTGGTCTTGAAAGACTGGCGGCTCAACCGGCTGCAAATATTCCTTTCCATTGGCGCCGGCCTGATTGCTTTGGGCGTGGTTCTCCGTGGCGGGGAAGGACCGATGGTGGCCGGCGCCGTCTGGTTCTTTATCTCGTTAATCCTGGTGGGAACCATGCTGCCTATCTCCGGGATCGTGAACGAACGAAAAAAACAAAATCTCGCGTTCTTGATGAGCCTTCCCGTCTCTTCGATCCAATACACCACGGCGAAATTGATTTCCACGGTCGGCATGTTTCTGGTGCCGTGGGTGACGCTGATGATTGCCGCGGTGGTGCTGATTGAAACGCGGGGCATCATTCCGCCCGGCGCGATTCCGATCGCGCTCATCCTCGCGGGAATGCCGTTCGTGGGGCTATGCATCATGACCGGCGCCGCGCTGGTCGGCGAATCCGAGGGTTGGGGAATCGCGGCCAACGTGAGTTGCAATTCGTCCTACGGCCTGGTTTGGTACTTCATGGGCCGCATGACCGGGCTGATGGCCGATGTGAGGAGTCCCGTGCCGGTTTGGAATCCCACGGTGCTCAAATTCCTGGGCGGTGAACTCGGCCTGATCCTGCTGATTCTGGGCCTCACGTTCTATATCCAATCCAAAAAGCGCGACTTTGTTTAGGAGGATTCTTCATGCGATACATCTGTCTGTTAGCCCTGATGCTACCGTCTCTGTCCGCTCAGGACGGAGCAGCGATCTACAAGCAGCGTTGCGCCGCCTGCCATGATGCCCCCAAGGAGCGCGTCCCCGCGCTCAGCGCGATCAAAGCCATGAGCGGCGAAGCCATTTACCGGGCTCTTACCACCGGACTCATGAAGACGGAGGCCGCGGGCCTCTCGGCGGATCAGATCTTCGCACTGATCAGCTACATCGCACCCACTGGCGGCTCCCATGCTGCGCCTCCCGTCTTCACCCCCACATGCAAAGGTGACGCCGCCTTTGAACCGTCTGCCGGCTCGCAGTGGAACGGATGGAGCACCAGCCTCACCAACTCGCGATTTCAGGACGCCGCTTCCGCTGGGCTTTCGGCGGCCGACGTTCCCAAACTCAAGCTCAAGTGGGCGTTCAACCTGGGCGACGTCACCATGGCGCGCTCGCAGCCCACCATCGCCGGAGGGCGCGTCTTCATCGGCTCCCAGACCGGCGCCGTTTACTCGCTCGACGCCGATACCGGCTGCACGCGTTGGGGCTATCAGGCCGGTACCGGCATCCGCGCCGGGGTCGCCCTCGGCGAGGCGAAGGGTGTTCCCGCGGTCTTCTTTGGCGATGCCGGCGGCACCATGTATGCGCTCAATGCGCAAACCGGCAAGTTGATGTGGAAGGTGAAACCCATGGATCATTATGCCACTCTGGCCACCGCTACGCCGCGCTTTTACAAGGGAGTGCTCTACCAGCCGTTCTCCTCTTTTGAAGAGGCGCTGGCCGGGGATCCGAAATTCCGCTGCTGCACGTTTCGCGGCAGCGTGGTCGCGCTGGATGCCGCCACCGGCAAGACCCTCTGGAAAACGTTCACCATTCCGGAAGCCGCAAAGGCCGCGCCGAAGACTCCGGCCGGAGCCGCACAAATGGGTCCTTCCGGTGCAGCCATCTGGTCGAGCCCCACGATCGACGAACAGCGCGGCACTCTGTACGTCTCCACCGGTGACAACTATTCGGACCCGACCACCGATACCAGCGACGCGCTCCTGGCTCTGGACCTGAAGACCGGCGAGTTGCTCTGGTCCAGACAACTAACCGAAAACGACGCCTTCAACAACAGCTGCGCCGCTCCGCCGCGCACCAATTGCCCCACGTCGGCCGGCCAGGATTTCGACTTCGGACAGCCGCCCATCCTGGTCAATCTCGGGGAGGGAAAGCGCGCGCTGGTCATCGCGCAGAAATCCGGCATGGTGCACGCGGTGGATCCCGATGAGAAAGGCAAAATCCTGTGGCAGACACGCGCCGGAGCAGGAGGCGTTTTGGGCGGCAGCCAGTGGGGTTCGGCATCGGATGGCCAAAAGGTTTACGTGGCTATCTCCAATATCGTCATCGGCGGCGTGGCCGACCCCAAATCGCCACAAGGCTTCCGCATGACTCTGGACCCCAAGAAGGGCGGCGGCCTGCACGCGCTGGATCTCAAAACCGGCAAGATCGCCTGGAGCGCCAAACCTCTGCCCTGCGCCAATCACCGAACCGACTGCTCACCCGCGCAATCAGCCGCCGTCACCGCGATTCCCGGCGTCGTTTTTTCGGGTTCGGTCAACGGACACCTGCGCGCCTATTCCACGGCGACCGGCGAACTCCGCTGGGACGTGGACACGGCGCACGAGTTCCCGACTGTCAACGGCAAGCCGGCTCGCGGAGGCTCGATGGACGCCGCGGGTTCGGCGGTGGTTGACGGCATGGTGTTCGTGAACTCCGGCTACGGCCAATGGGGCGGTATGCCGGGCAACGTACTTTTGGCTTTTTCCGTTGATGGAAAATAGTTGTGACGGCTAAGTTGGAAAGCTATCTTTCGTATTCAGCACATTGTCGTTGGAGTAGGACGACGCCTCGTCTGCCCATTCCGACACCGTGACCAGCGGAGATTGCGAGCTTACCAGTCGACGACCGAGCCATCGTCCGGATCGAGGCGCGTGCGGTATTCCCGCGGCTCGCCGACTTGCGCCCTCAGCTTGTCTTCGTCGATGGTGATTCCCAGGCCCGGGTCGGTCAGAAGGGGACGATACCCGTTTCTGACCGGCGGCAACGGCTTGGCCAGCAGGTCCTCATAGTTGGCGTCGCCATTCTCCTGGATCAGGAAATTCGGAATCGACGCAGCTACCTGGTAACTCGCCGCCAGGGAACAGGGGCCCTGTGGATTGTGCGGGGCCAGGGGCGTGTAGTACGCTTCCGCCATTCCCGCAATCAGCCGCAACTCGGTGATGCCGCCGGCATAACAGACGTCCGGCTGCAGGATGGTGGCCGCCCGCTTCTCGAGGATTTCCTTGAACCCCCATTTCGTGTAGATGCGTTCGCCGGTGGCGAGCGGGATATGGGTCTTGCGGGCCAGCTCCGCCATGATGTCCACGTTGAGGCATTGCACCACTTCCTCGTAGAAGAACGGCTGGTAGGGCTCGAGGGCCTTCATCAGAAGAAGTGCCGTAGGCGGTTGCACGGCGCCGTGAAAGTCGATGGCGATGTCCACACCCTGGCCGTGGCGCTGGCGGAGCGCTTTGAAGTTGTCCACCACCGCGTCGATGAACTTCGGCCCCTCGATATATTTCATCGCGCCGCGTCCGCCGCCGTTGGGTCCGACCTTCATGGCGTTGACGCCGGTCTCCTGGCTGACCCTTCCATACACACGGATGCGGTCGCGGGTGGGGCCGCCCAGAAGCTTGTACACGGGAACGCCGTAGACTTTGCCTTTGATGTCCCACAAGGCCTGGTCAATGCCGCTCGTGATGGCGGTCTTGATGGGGCCGCCGCGATAGAATGCGCCGCGGTGAATCGCCTGCCAATGGAACACCACGCGGCAGGGATCCTGGCCCACCAGGTAGCGTCCGACCTCCTGCGCGCCCGCGGCGCAGGCTTTGGCATCGTCCTTGAGCATCTCGCCCCAGCCGACGATGCCGGCATCGGTGGAGATCTTCACGAACACCCATGAGTTCTTCAGGACGAAGGTCTCGAGTTTGGTGACCTTGATATTGTCATTGGGGCCGACCGGGGCGGCGGGGCTGGATTCGGCGGTGAAGGCGGCATCCAAGCCGAGCAGGGCACCGGTACCAATCAAACCGCGAATCGTAGAGCGACGATCTACTTCCGACATTTTTAGAAAACCTCCATCCGGGGCGGAATTCGATGCTGATCAACCGGCCCGAGCGCCGCGGAATTCGGGTATGGATCCGTTGGCATCAGACAGCACCGATTGTATATCCATTCATCCCTTTTAGAACCTTTTCTCTCGATACGTGGATCGGAGAGGGGCCACCCGGCGCGGCAAAGTCGGCCACGTACCGATCGCATCGTCCCACCGTGAGTGGAGCGGCATCGGCGCCGCCTCATTCGGCGTCCTGTACGAAGACGAGCTGGCCGAAGCGGGCCGGGAAATGGGGATGCGGCCTGGTTTGCAGCGGGTCGGACCAGATGCTGAGCCGCCGGTTGGGCTCCACGCCATCCCAGCGGTTGAGATTGGCGGTCCACACGGCGCCCGGCGCCGGCCGTTTCGAGAGCTCCTCGAAATTGACCCACGGGATGGCCACTTCGAGGCTCCAGCCCTTGTCCTCATCGCCGCGCACGTTAAGGGTGCCGCGTATGAACGTGGCCAGTTGCACGCCCTGCATATTGAAACGCTTGAAGGCATAGCGCGCGTCGGACATCAGGTAGTCGTATAGTACGGCGCGCGCGTTCATCTCGAGCCCGAAGTAAACGCCGGTTTGCGACGGTCGGGGATTAATGAAGATTTCGACGGCATCGTCGAGATAGGTGGGATCGTCGCGCTCGAGGCGCAGGGCTACGATATCGGTGTCCTCGCAGTCGTAAGCGACGTAGAGGTAGTTGTCATCCCAGAGCAGGCGGGCAGTGGTCTTTTGCTTCGCGCCCGTTTGAGAATCCCACGGGAAGACCAGCTCGATGGGCGCGGCAGCCTGCCACGCCTTGTCGTCCAGCTTGCCATCGATGACGATGCGGCCGGCAGCGCGCTTTACCTGGTAGCGGGGAACCGGCGCCTGCGCGGGAAGCGCGGCGGCGAAAACGAGGCATAGCGGAAGGAGTTGGGACCGAACGCCCATGGTCATTGGATCACCTGTCTCCCGGCCTACCAATGGGTGAGCGAGCCGTCGGGGCGGTTGTAAATCTGCCGGCGAATCGGCTGGGTCACTTCGCCGATCTGGGTGAGCGGCTTGACGTCCAGGGTGACTCCGAGCCCGGGCCGTTCGTTGGGGTAGAGCTTGCCGGCGTTGAAATCGGTGAACTCGGGAAGATAGGGAATCTTGCGGTCGGCATAGTTGTACTCGAACATGACCGTGCCTGGATAAGTGACCAGGCAGTGGACGAGGGCGGCAGTGGCCACGGGACCGGTGAAGTGCGGAACCAGGCCGACGGCGTGGGTTTCGCACATGGCCATGATCTTGAGGAACTCGGTGATGCCGCCGACGTTGGGCAGGGTGCAGCGGTTGAAATCGATATCGTGGTTTTCGACGAGCTGGTTGAAATCCCAGCGCCAGCCCCACTCCTCGCCGGCAGCGATGGGTACGGTGGTCATCTGGCGGAGTTTGGGAATGTCCTGGAGGAAGTGCTCGTCGCGCACGGGGTCCTCCATGAGGTAGGGAGCGTACTCCTCGATCAGCTTGCAGCCCCGCAGGGCGTCGGCATATTCGAAGCGCTGGTGGAAGTCGATGCTCCAGTCGCCGGTGGACCCGAGAGCCTCGCGCACGTCTTTGGCATCCTTGGCCACCTGGAGGAGGCGGGCGCGGACGTCCCAAGGGCCGCGGACGGAATCGGCGGCGCCCATGCGGTAGAGTTTGTAGCCCGCTTCGAGGGTGGCCTGGACGCGATCCTTCAGGGTGGGCGGTGCGCCGCCCGGCGCGGCCGGCGGGCGGACGTTGCCGGTGTTGTAGCACTCGCAGTAGTTGCGCACGGCGCCACCCAGGATCTCGTGGATGGGGAGTCCCATGGCTTTGCCTTTGATGTCCCACAGGGCGAGATCGAGCGCGCCCATGGCGTCCTGTTTTTCGCGGCCCGGCGGGTAGAACCACGCCATGTATTCTTCCTGCCAGATGGCCTCGATCTTGAAGGGGTCCTTGCCGATGAGAGAGCCGGCGCATTGCTCCAGGGTGTCTTTAGCGCCGCCCTCGCCGATTCCGGTGATGCCGGCATCGGTCTCAACCGTGACCAGCATGTTGCTCTGGTTGAAGACCTGGTTGAGATTAGGCGGCTGGTAAATGCGGATCCGGGTAATTTTGGTTTTCGGCAGCGCCGCTTCGGCACGCCGGGCCACCGCCAAACAGGCGGCGGGCACGGCCGCGAGGGACTTCAGAAATGCTCTGCGCTTCATGCAGATTTCCTTTCCGCCGGCCTTCCGGACCGACAAGGCAACAGTATAACAACCAACCGGACCCCTTGCTCCGATTCGGGGGTGGGGCCGGCGCGGAGTGTACTCAGTGTTTCGCCGGGGCGGCCGGGCTCTCCTCGGCGCGCATCACTTCGGCGTGCTTCTCGGCACGATCCGGCATGCCGCTGGCGAGGTAAGCACGAATCAGCAGATAGTGGATCGCCGAGTCGGTCACGATGCCGTCCGACAGGGCGAGAGCGGTTTCCCCTTCGGCGGCGGCCTGCGAGGGATCGCCTTTCTTCAGCAGAAGCCGGGCCCATTCGAAGCGCGCGTCGCGGGAATGGGGAGAGAGCTTGACGGCCTCGCGGACCCACCGCTCGCAATCGTCCAGCCGGCCCATGAGAAAGAGCAGCCTTATGCCGGGCAACAGCGTTTCGGCATGGAGTTCGCCGGCGAAGCGCTCCAGGCGGACGGCCTCTTCGTAGAGCGACAGGGCTTCGCCGGACTGCCCGAGGGCCTCGGTGGCGAGGCCGAGATACAAGGCCGCGCGCGGATCGGCGGGATTGAGTTGACGGGCCTTTCGAAACCGTGGCAGGGCCGCTTTCATGTCGTTGCCCAGGTACGCTTCGAGCCCATACAGGAACTGGGCGTAGGGCGCGCGGGGATCGATCGCCAATGCCTGTTCCAGGCAGAGCCGCGCGACATCGAGGCGGCCGACAGCCATGGCCATTTTCGCTTTCAATGTCAGTGCCGGTACCAGTTTCGGATCGAGGCGGAGGGCCTCGTCAATGGCCGACAGCGCTTCGGGCAGCTTCTTCGCGACAAAGAGCGCATTCGCTTTTTCGTATGCGGGATAGCCCGGAGAGACAGGCGCGGCGCCGGAAACGGCCAGCACGAAGAGCCAAGCCGCTAGGACCCGTTTCCCACGACTCATGGCTTAACCTCTTCGACGATCTCGACCACTCGATCGGCGGCCACGCGGCGGGCCTCCTGGATCGTGCCGCCCGGCCAGCGGACCTCGACCTGTTCCGCCTCTCGATTCGCGCCCAGCCCGAACCGCACCAGCGCTTCGCTCGAACAGGCGTATCCCACGGTGGTCGTGGCCTCATTATACAAATCGCGGCCATCGGGCAGGTGTACGTGCACGACCGCGCCGAGCCCCTGACGATTGGCGCGCCGGCCGCGCAAGCGGAGCGCCAGCCAATGCGATCCGCCTTCGGAGACGTTGTGGAACAGCTTGGCGGGACCGTTCACGACAGAAACCACGGCATCGATGCGGCCGTCATTGTCAAAGTCGGCGAATGCCACGCCGCGATGCATCGCCGCACGTTGAAAATCGGGACCTGCCGCCGCCGACACGTCTTGCAGGCGCTTCCCCTCGATATTCCGGAAGACACGGTTCGGCAGAGTCGAGTCGGTCCCCTGGTATCGATCCATCTGCGCTAGGTGGGACAGCGCAAAGAACAGGTCCTTCCATCCATCATTGTCGAGGTCGTACATGCCCAGGCTCCAGCCGGTGAACTGGCGGGTGGCCATCAACAAGCCGGTCCGTTGCGCGTAATCTTCAAATCCCCTGGCAGCGCCGAGATTATGAAACAGCAGAAACGAATCGTTCAGGATTCCGGAGACGATCAGGTCGGGCTTGCCATCGTTATCGAAATCGCGAAAATCGCCACCCATGCCGGCGATGCCGAAGCCATCTTCGCGCAACGCCACTCCGGCTTCGAGGCCGATTTCCTCGAAAATCCCATGGCCGCGATTGTGGAACAGAAAACTGCGCACGGAATCATTGGCGACATAGATATCGGTGAGGCCGTCGCCGTCGGCATCGGCGAATGCGACACCCATTCCCTTGCCGATATGGCGGCCGATTCCGGAGGATTGGGCGATGTCGCGGAACGTGCCGTCGTGGTTGTTATGGAACAGTTGGCCGGGCAGGCCTTGATACTCCCTGGGATGACAGTAGAACTGCCGTTCCGGCGTTCCGCAGCGAGGTTCGGTCTGCGGATTCCAGACCACGTAATTCGAAATGAACAGGTCGAGCCAGCCGTCGTTATCGTAATCCAGCCAGCCGGCCGATACGGCCCACATGTTGCCGTAAGTGGGATCGGCCGCGGCAACACCGGCGGGCGCGGTGACGTCCGAAAAGCGCCCGTTCCCGAGATTGCGGTACAGGATGTTGCGCTTGACTCCGGCTACGAAGAGATCGCTGAAGCCGTCGTTATCGAAGTCGCCGGCGGCGACCGCGGTGGAGTAACCTTCGCCCGCCAGGCCGGCCTCGGCGGTGACATCGGTGAAGGTGAGGTCGCAGTTATTGCGAAACAGACGGTTGGAGAATTCGGGGCCGGTTTTGCGGAGGCTGGGGATGGCGGCGCCGTTGGTGAAGAAAATGTCGGCGCACCCATCATTGTTGTAGTCGAGGACGGCGACACCGCCGCCGGTGAGTTCGATCTGGTGGAACTGGCCCGAGGCGCCGTTGCGCAGTTCGAACCGCAGACCCGCCTCGCCGGCGATCTCTTCGAAGCGGATCGAATGTGGCGTTGCGGCAGGTGTCGCAACGCCGCCGAGGATCAGTGCAAATACGATGAAGCGTGACGTTCGATCCCTACTGTACAACAGGGCCACGCTTCACCGCATGGGGCCTCAAAACTGGATCCGGGCCACAATCTGCCCCGTACGCGGGGTAGGTAGAGAGGAGGTCACGCTGTTACCCGCGATCCCCGTATAGTTGAGGTATCCGAAGCCGCCGGTGAGCAGCCCGCTGTTGGACCGAGTAGGGGGATTCTGCGGACTTCCGGTGTTCGGATTGGCCAGCGACAGCATCTGGTTGAACAGATTGAAGAACTCCGCGCGGACGCTGAACGACACGCTCTCGCGAATCTTGAAGACCTTGCCGATGCCGCCCGATATGACCGGCCGGCGCTGCCCGCGGAAGTCGTTGTAGTAGACGACGTTGCTGCCCGGAACGCCGGCGGCCTGGTTCAGCCAGGCGGCGGGATTCAGCACGGTCTCCTGGGTGGGATCGATGCAGCCACAGTTGATATCCTTCAGGTACAGCGGCACTCCCGGAATCCGGGCCTGCCGCGTGAAACCGGTGGAGACATAACTGCCGATGGAGTTGCTGGAGCCCGGAGTTCCCAACAGATCGCCGCTCTGGACGGTGGTGATGCTAGTGGCTCTCCAGTCGGCCAGAATGGTCCGGGCGATCCGGTTCCCTTTGACGGGACCCAAAGCCGGTATGGTGTAATCCACGCTGAAGCTGAGGATATGGGGGTAGTAATACGGCGAAAGTCCCTTGAAGCTCTTCCGGTCGTAGATGCTGCCGGCGTTGGTGGTGGCGTCGAGAGCCTTGCCGTAGGTGTAGGTCATACTTGCGGTGAGGCCGTGCGAATATCGTTTGACCACCTTGACCTGGAGGGAGTCGTACCAGGAATCACCGAGGGGCGCCTGGAACTGGCCGACGCCGCTATATTGCGGAAATGGCCGCAAGCTCTGGAGCACCGAGCCCGAATCGGGGAAGCCGGCGTAGGGTTTTTTGAAACCCGCAGCCACCGCGGTGGCGCTGGAGATGGTGGAACTCAGCAGCGATCGGGTAGCCGCGTTGGTGAGATCGCCGAGCCCATACGCCTGGAGAACCGCCGGGTCGACGGCATTGTAATTGATCAGGTTGCCGACGCTCGCATAGTAAAAGCCCTGGGAGCTGCCATTGGCTTCCCAAACGCCGTGATTGCCAACGAAAGCGGCTTCCACGACCAGGTTCGGGATGACCTCGCGCTGCAGCGAGATATTCCATTGATTCACCCGGGCAGGCCGTCCGGCGTTGCGATCCACGATGGCCGGAGCGCCCTGGATGCCGCCGCCGGGAACCACGTTCAAACTGGGATCGTAGGGCGCGCCCCAGAGAGCCGCCTGGTCGAACATCAGCGGCTGAGAAATCGAGCCGGCTGCGACGCCGTTTCCCGGCGACGGAATGGTGACGGTGTTAAAGCCCGTGCTGGAACTGGAGGGATCCGTCAACAAGGGAGCCAAGGGGCCATAGCTTAAACCCCAGCCGCCGCGGAATACGGTTTTGGCATCGATCTGGTAAGCGATGCCCAAACGCGGAGCGATGGCGTACGGGTAATAGGGGGCGAAGAGGCAGTTGCAGCGCCCCGTGCCCGATCCGGCATAAATAACCGCGCCCGGCAATCCTCCCGCCTTCGGATTGGGAGTGGTCGGGCTGAAACTGTTCATGCGGTCATGGAGTTCCTTGAGCGGCTGCTGGAGATCCCAGCGTACGCCATAGTCCAAGGTCACCTTACGCGTAATCTTCCAGCTATCCTGGGCATACAAAGCCCAGGAATCGCGCAGAAAGAAGAGAGCTTGTCCGTTGCCGGCGGAAACGCTGTCGTATTGGCCGAGCAGGAAACTGGCCCAACTGCTGCCGATACCCGTTCCGGAGGGGAGCACCTGGCCGTAGAGGGGCTGAGACGTCTCGGCGCCGCTGAAGCCGTAGGACGGGGACATGTTCGTTCGGGAGGAGTAGTTGGTGGTGTCGTGCTTCCACTCGGCGCCCGCCTTGTAGGTATGGTTCCCGTGAATCCAACTCAGGCTGGGACTGGCGGACAACCTTCTTCCGATAAACAGGTTGCGGCTGCCGGGGCCGGTGGAAATGGCGATGCCGCCATAGACGTTGTCGCCGATGGCGCCGAAGCGTGGGAAGCCGGTGCCGGGGGCGCCGATAATGCCGAGCGTGGTGTTGTCGTAGTCGGCGCTAATCGGCGGAACGGTATCCGGATTCCGGTGGCTTTGGAAACCCGTGCCCAAATGGAGAACCATCGTCGGCGAGAGGGTGTAGTCGAAATTCACGCGCGCCATCTCGCTCCGAATCCCCTGGATCCGCACGGTTGACAAGACCGCGGGCAGACCGTCGACTCCATTCGACTTATCGGTGCTTTGCGTCGAATAGTAGCCGGACAGCTTGGTCCTGGTGCCGAAGTTCTGGTCGATCTTGATGGATGGAATCTGCTGGAGCTTGTAAAACGCCCCCGACATGGCGAAGTTATTGACGAACAGGTCGTTGCCAATGTTCGGCTTGGGGTAGAGGGCCATGATTCTGGCCGATACCGGATCGATGCGGGTCTGCGGAATGATATTGTTCGCAAACACGTTGAGCACGCGCCGCCCGTTGGCATCGGTCACCGCCGTGGAAGGATCGTAGACGGAGTTCTGGATGATGGGCCGGCCGGCGAAATCGATACCAAGGTTGCGGTTACCGGTCACCGCCAGGTTGTTGCTCAGATTGCCCGACAGGAACGCACTGTTGGGAACGGTGGTGATGCCCGCATACAGGGCCTCACGGTCGCGGTACCGTTCGAGATTAAAGAAAAAGAAGGTCTTGTTTCTTCCGTTGTAGAGTTTCGGAATGAGCACCGGACCGCCGAAGGTTCCGCCGTAGTCGGCGAGGTGCTTCACGACTTTGACGTGCCGCCCCGCGCTGTCGCTGGTAAACGGAATACCGGCATTGAGGATGGTGTTTTCGAGGTAGTTGTAAGCGCTGCCGTGAAACTCGTTGGTGCCGCTTTTGGAGGTGAAGTTATAGATGCCGCCGCCGCCGACGCCTCCGTACTCGGCCGTGAAATTGGAGGTTTGGAGAGTAAACTGCTCGATGGCTTCCACCGAGGGCTGAATCTCGTCGGACACCTGGGTGGAGTAGGGGTCGTCAGATTGCTGGCCTTCGAAGACGATCTTGAAATTAATGGTGCCGCCGTTGATGGAAATATTATTCCAGCCGTTGAAAGAGGCGCCTGGCGTCATCTGGATGAACGACAGAGGATTACGGATTGCGCCGGCGCCGATGCCGAAGTTGATGGGCAACTCGGCGATCTGGTTGCCGGTGATCGTCATAGACTGCTCGGCATTCTCGGTCTTCAGTTGGCTCGATTCCGCGGTCACGACGACCGATTCCGCCGCCGAACCAACCGTCAGCACCACGTCGATGCGGGTAGTGACAGCGACCTGGACCTGTATGTTGGTCCGCTCGTACTTAGTAAAGCCTGCCTGTTCGACAGTGAGGGTATACGTCCCCACCGGCAACGCCAGCAGCGTGTAGTTACCGGTTCCGGTGGTGACCGTATCGGTCTTCGCGCCGGTGTTGGTGTTGTTGATGACTACTTGGGCGCCCGGGATGAGGGCGCCGGTGGTATCCGAAACGGTTCCCGTAATGGCGCCGCGATCGCTTTGCGCAAACAATGGCACGGTCAACAGGAAAAGAACAAGTTGAAGCTTTGGTTTCACAAGATCCTCCCACAAATGATCCGCGAAGCTGCTGCGGGCACAGATTCCTCGGACAATTCCGACCCGAATTCTCAGACCTGTAGCGAGTATTAACCCGAAGTTCTGACAGCTAAACGGAGAAATCTCTTGTTCTGATGGTGGTATGAGGTTTTTGGCGGATCTGCGTAAGCATGTAAATTCTCAAGTTTGTGCTTGATTTAAACGACTGATCTCCTTATCATGTAAGCATGTACGTCGCCACCGTACCAAATCGCAACTCCCCTCCCGCAATCCTCCTCCGCGAATCCTATCGCCTCGACGGCAAAGTCAAAACCCGCACCATCGCCAACATCTCCCATCTCGCCCCTCATCAGATTGACGCCATCCGTTTCGCCTTGTCCGGCGCTCTGACCGCCTCCTCCACCCCTTTGCCAGAGTCCTTTCACATCTCCCGTTCACTGCCTCACGGCCACGTCGCCGCAGTCCTCGGCTGCTTGCGCAACCTGCATCTGGATTCCATCCTCGACCCGACTCCGTGCCGACAGCGCGATCTCGTCATCGCCATGATCGTTGCCCGCATCATCGAACCCGCATCCAAACTTGCTACCGCCCGCGGGCTTCATTCCGATACACTCCACCACAGCCTCGGCGAGGTCCTCCAATTGGATTCCGCTGATGAATCCGAACTTTATCAAGCGATGGACTGGCTGCTCCCGCACCAGGCTCGCATCGAGCAAGCCCTTGCCAATCGCCATCTCTCCCAAGGCGGCCTGGTGCTCTATGATCTAACTTCCACTTACTTCGAAGGGCGCCACTGTCCTTTGGCCAAACTCGGTCACTCGCGTGACGATAAGTCCGGCACATTGCAGATCGTCTTTGGTCTGCTCACCAACGCTGCCGGATGCCCGGTCGCCGTCGAAGTTTTTGCCGGCAATACGTCCGATCCCAAAACCGTCGCTACCCAAGTCGATAAACTGCGTCAACGATTCGGGCTCTCCGATATGGTGCTGATTGGCGACAGGGGCATGATCACCAGCGCACGCATTCGTGAAGACTTGCCGGTCTCAAAAGGTATCCAATGGATCTCCGCTTTACGAGCCACCCAGATCCAGAAACTGGCTGCCGGCGGCCAGTTGCAAATGTCTCTCTTCGATCAAACCGATCTCGTCGAGATCGCTCATCCGGACTTCCCCAGCGAGCGCCTGGTGGCTTGTTTCAATCCTCTGCTGGCCGAGGAACGCGCGCGCAAAAGACCCGAGTTGCTGACTGCGACCGAGAAGCAACTGGAGAAGATCGCCGCCGCCGCCAAGCGCGCCAAGCGTCCTTTGCGTGGCAAACAGAACATCGGATTACGCGCCGGCAAGATTCTCAACCGCTACAAGATGGGTAAGCACTTTCAGTTGCGCATCGAAGAGGACAGTTTTCACTACGAGCGGAAGAAGGCCAACATCGAGCGCGAACAGAACCTGGACGGAATCTATGTCATCCGAACCAATGTCACACAAGAAGTGTTATCTAGTCAGCAGGTCGTAGCAAGTTACAAGAGCTTATCCGGCGTGGAGAGGGCCTTCCGCAGTCTGAAGACCGTCGACCTGCAGGTGCGGCCTATCCATCACCGCTTACCGGATCGCGTCCGGGCACACATCCTGCTTTGCGTGTTGGCCTACTACGTGGAATGGCACATGCGCCAGCTCTTGGCTCCCATCCTCTTCGACGACGATGACAAGCCGCAAGCGCAGGCCGCTCGCGATTCCATCGTCGCTCCCGCCCAACGCTCCACCTCGGCCAAACTCAAGGCCCTTACCAAACAGACCGCCGACGGCACCAAGGTCCACAGCTTTCAGACGCTCATCGGCGATCTGGCAACGATCGCCAAGAACAGAATTCAACCCGCCAACAAAAGCCTCGCCGTCTTCGATATGCTCACGCAGCCCACCGTGATTCAGCAGCGTGCATTGGAGCTGCTCGGCGTCACTCTTCGACCCTAATTCCGCATTTGTAGGCAGTAGACCGATCCCTGACCCCACCCAAGTCATTGATTTCCCCCAATTTCCCTCTCGAAGCCCAAAGAACTTCGGATTAACACAAATCATCCGGCAGCGCATGGATAACCTGGGGAGTAAATAGGGCTATTTTGAGGAGGGCACCGAGGCGGGCCTATGCCGCCGATTTCCGCGCGCCGAACCTACGCCACTCACACCCCAAACGTAACCCGCCAAGAATCTCATTCTGCGGTGTTTGTTGGCGATTCACCGGAAACGGGGCGGCAGAGGCCGCCTGACGGGAGGCTCCCGCGTGGGTGGCGCGTCGAGAGTCGTCGCGGCGCTTGCCGGCAACTTCTCCGGCTACCGCGCCGCCACGGGCGCCGGCATCTTCTCCTTCGGAAAGCGGGGAATCCTTTGGTCCTGATTCGCCACGTACCAGACGGACCCCGCCACGACCACCGCCGCCTGCTTCACATCCTCGGGAACGATGCGCTCGTAGGTATCGAGATTGGTGTGGTGGGTGACGCTGTTGTATTCGATGGGATCCTGCTGGAAACCGATCCCGGCGAGGCCGGCGTTGTTGAAGGACGTGCTGTCGGTGCCAGAGGTGATGCGGCTCGATGTCGGCATGGCCCCGGCCACGCCCAGGTCGCTGAAGGGTTCGAACGCCTTGCGCAAGATCGCGGCCGCTTCCGGCGGTCCGAATACGCTGCCGCCGCGCAAACGGCCTGTCCCGGTATCGACATTGAAGCAGCAGTCCAGCTTCGCAAAATCCGGCTTGGGATTTTCGAACGTGCCGAAGTGCTCTTTGACGTACGCCAGCGACCCGAGCAATCCCTCCTCCTCGCCCGACCAGAGGGCCACGCGGATGGTGCGCCGCGGCTTGAGCCTGAGCGATTGGATGAGGCGGGAGGCTTCCAGCGTGATCGAGGAGCCGATGCCGTTGTCGGTGGCCCCGGTGGCCGAGTGCCAGGAATCGAGGTGGCCGCCCAGCATGACCAGTTCGCCGGCCTTGTCGGTGCCTGGAATTTCGCCGATGACGTTGTAAGTGGTCTTGCCTTCGGGATAGTCGCGATTCACGATGGTCAGTTCCACCTTCACGTCTTCTTTATCGGCCAGGAGGCGCTCGATGCGGCCGTAGTCTTCATTGCGCAGCATCAGGCCGGGCACCGTTTTGGCGGGATTGTAGGCGCGATGCTGGGCCACCCGGATGATGCCGTGATCCATGGCGCTGTCCTCCAAGCGAGCCACGGCCCCCTGGGCCAGCAGCCACTCGCCGAGCATCTCGTCCATCTGGGTGAGCGTCAGCCGGGAGGGATCCGGCGGGGTATTGCCAAAGCCGAAGCCGCCGCGTCCACCGTTGGGATTGCCGGGATCGTACTGAGCTTTCACCTGCTCGTCGGGGCGGCGCAGGGCCTGCGGAGCGAAGTTCACCGGTACGACCGCGGCCTTACCGATCATCACGATTTTTCCGCGCAGTTTGTCTTTATTGGCGCCGAGCCAATGGTCCATCTGCTCGCGTGTTGGCAGGACGCGCACCGGGCCCCGGCCGGCGCGGCCCCCCCGTCCATTGGCGTTGGCAGGCGGGTTGGGCGGGGGACCCTGCGGCAGATCGTCCAGCTGAACCACTGAAGCCGTCATCGTGCCTTTGGTGGAAGGGGTCCAGGCCACCACCTCGAACTTCAGATTCTCTTTCACGGGAGCCACCAGGAAGGCGGAAGCGCGTTCGTTCAGCCAGCCGGGCCGCCCGAAGTCCCAGGGTTCCAGATGCGCGTTGCGGAAGCCCCACTCGTTGAGCTGCGACACCACCCAGCGGGCGGCCGCATCGTAGTTGGGCGAACCGGCCAGTCGCGGGCCGTAGCGGTCGGTGAGGACGTGCAGGATGTGCATCAACTGCGAATGCTCCGCTTCTTCCTGGCGGAACCTGGCATTGGTGCCATCGTCCACGGTCTGCGCGAAGGTGAGGCAGGAAAGAACCAGGGAGAGCCACAACTTTCTCATTGCCACAGGATAACCTAAAGCCTGAAATTCACGGGGCGCGGCGCCGAATGTGCGGTTCGTCTCCTCGTTCCGGCCCAGGATGTAACCGGTTACTCGTCCGGCGCGACATAGTAAGTGAGAGCCTGCACCGAAGAAACAACCTGCTGTTATCCGCCAGACGAAACCGTCAAGGAGAACCTATGAAAGTACTATTTGCCGTTGCCGCACTCGCCTTGTCCACCATGGCCGTGGCGAGTGCGAAGAGTTACGATGTTTATCTGTCCAATCCCACCAAAGCCGGCCGGGTGGAGCTCAAACCCGGCGACTATAAAGTGACGGTAGAGGGTAGCAATGTTGTCTTCACCGACACTCACTCGCTCAAGACGTTTACCACGCCGGCGAAAGTGGAAAACAACGGACAGAAGTTCGAACAGACCAGCGTCGAGACCACCAAGCAGGGCCAGGAAGACCTTCTGCAAGAGATCGATTTGGGCGGTTCCAACACCAAACTCGAATTCTAATAAGAGCGACTTGTCAAGCTCTCGGAATCGCCGGGGGCATCCGCGAATAGGGTTGACCGCACCATTGTGACTGAGTGAATGGGAACTCCCATTCCGGCCGCGCTCCGGCGCGGCTGCTCCTGATGTCTTCACCCTTTCGTAGACTGGTGCTGGCCGCGTGTGATCTGCCATACAATACTTCCATGCGGATCACGTTCGCTCTGTTTCTGTGCGCCGCGGCGTGGGCCCAACCGCCCGCGCCGCCTCCTCCTCCCGTTTCTCCTCCCCAACTGGTGCAAGCCGCGCGGCTGATCAACGACTACGGGAACCTCGCCCGCTACGCAGCCGACGATCAGAAAGTGGGGCCTCCAGCGGCCGGCGAAGACCGCGTGGTCTTCCTGGGCGACTCCATTACCGACGGTTGGGGCCGCGCCCAAGGCTCCACCTTCTTTCCCGGCAAGCCTTACATCAATCGCGGCATCAGCGGGCAGGTCACACCACAGATGCTGCTGCGATTCTATCCCGACGTGATCGCCCTGAAACCGAAGGCCGTGGTGATTCTGGCCGGCACCAACGATATCGGCGGAAACGTGGGCCCCATGCCGCTCGAGGCGATCGAGCTCTACCTCATGGCCATGGCGGACTGGGCGCACGCCGGCAAGATCAAAGTGGTGTTGTCGTCGTTACTGCCCGTCTGCGATTATCACCGGCCGCAGACGCGCACCCGGCCGCCCGACAAGATTCTGGCGCTGAACCGCTGGATGAAAGAGTTCGCCGCCAGGGATCACGATGTGTACCTGGACTACTTCTCCGCCATGGTGGATGACAGAGGATTCTTCAAGGCGGATCTGACCTACGACGGGCTGCACCCGAACGGCGCGGGCTACGAGGTGATGGCGCCGCTGGCGGAAAAGGCCATTGCACAGGCTTTGAGTAAGTGAGGTCTATCATGTCCAAATCGAACAACGATCGCCGCGGTTTTCTGCAACGCCTGTTCGCCGCAGGCGGGCTCGCCGCCGCCGCGCCTGCCGCCGCGCAGACGCAGAATCGCGCCGGCTCTCCGGCGGAGGCGCCCTATCTTCCGCGTTACTCGCGGGCGATGGATCATAAGTCCCTGAAGCAGTCGAGCTACGACAAGACGGGGGGAAACCGCGACGCCTGGAACATTCCCGCGGGGGGCGTCTACGAGCTCTTCAACGCCCAGGGACCGGGGGTAATCAGCCACATGTGGTTCACCATTTCGGCGCGCGGCGGCGACCACCTGAAGGAGCTCGTGCTCCGGGCCTATTGGGACGGCAACACCAAGCCCAGCGTAGAGGCGCCGATCGGTGATTTCTTCGGACTGAACCTCAACTCGTACGTGATTTACGAGTCGCAGTACCTGGCCTGTTCACCCGGTAAATCGCTCAATTGCTACTTCGTAATGCCGTATCGCCGGTCGGCCCGGCTCACCGTGACGAACGAAGGCAAGCAGGAGGTGGGGTCGTTCTACTCCAATATCGACTACATGACATTGGCGGGGCTCCCCGAGGATTCGCTTTATTTCCACGCGCAATACCGGCAGGCGTCGCCGTGTATCTCGGTGACCAGCCAGGGGCCGAAGGTGAACCCGGACGGGCGCTCCAATTACGTGTACCTGGAAACCCGCGGCCGCGGCCACCTGATGGGCGTGACGCTGGGCGTGCTGCAGAACGCCAATGGGTGGTGGGGCGAGGGCGACGAGATGATCTTCGTGGATGACGAGTCGAAACCGATCATCACCGGCACAGGCTCGGAGGATTACTTTCTGGGGAGCTGGGACTTCGGCGGGCGCGACGGCGCGCAGCCTTTTGCCCACCGCATGTATGGCGCGCCGATGATCGTGAACGCGGAGCGCACCGGCGGGCGCTACTGCTGCTACCGCTGGCACGGCGACAACCCGGTGACGTTCGAGCGGTATTTGAAGCACACCATGGAACACGGGCACGCCAACGATCGCGGCGACAATTTCTTCTCCGTGGGCTACTGGTATCAGGCGACGCCGTATACCGATTTCCCGCCGCTGCCGGCGGTGGAAGCGCGGATTCCGGTGGTGCGGACCTGAGCCGGCGGCACTTTCTATGAAATCGATAGTTCTGCTCCCCCTGTTTCTGGGTGTTGCCCTTGCCCAGAATCCGTACAACGAAAAGCCATCGTACGGCCGAAGCCGCGATTTCGACCTCCAGCACCTTAAGCTGGAATTGTCCTTCGATGTGCCCGGCAAGACCCTGATCGGCACCGCCACCCTACGCATGGCGCCCCTTTCCGGTGACCTGCACGAGCTGACGCTGGATGCCTCCGGGCTGAACGTGCAGGCGGTCACCATTGCCGGACGGCCGCTCGCGTTTCGCGCGGAGGACGAGCAGCTTACCATTACGCTCGACCGCCCGTATCCGAGCGGCGATCCGCTGGAGTTCGTGATCCGCTATCGGGCCCAACCGAAACGGGGGCTGTTTTTCGTCTTTCCCGACAAGCATCACCCGAACCGTCCCAAGCAGATCTGGGCCGATGGCGATACTGCCGGCGGCAACAACCGCTACTGGTTCCCGGGGTACGATTTTCCGAACGACAAGAGCACCACGGAGATGCTGATTACCGTTCCCGCCGGCTGGCAGGCACTGTCCAACGGCAAGCTGGTGAATACGGCTGAGGACAAGCGGGCGGGCACGGCCACGTTCCACTGGCTTCAGGACAAGCCCATGTCCACGTACCTGGTGTCGGTAGTGGCCGGCGAGTTCGACAAAGGCTCCGATAAGTGGATGGTGCCGGTGGAATATTACGTGCCCCACGGGAAGAGCGGCGACATTCCGCGCACCTTCGGGCGCACCACTGGGATGCTCGATTTCTTCTCCAAAAACATCGCGCCCTATCCCTGGGCCAAGTACGACCAGGCCCTGGTGGATACGTTCGGCGGGGGCATGGAGAACACCACCGCCACCACCGAAGGAGCATCCGCGCTGCTCAGCGACCGCGATTTCGAAGACCGCCGATGGGGCACCGACAGCCTCATCGCGCACGAGATGGCGCACCAGTGGTTCGGCGACCTCATCACCTGCGCCGATTGGCGCCACACCTGGCTGAACGAAGGGTTCGCCACCTATTTTGAAGCGCTGTGGGAGGAGCACGCGCGGGGGCGCGAAGTCTTCGATTGGAATGAGTTGCGCGCCGAGCGGGGCATCACCCGCCTCCCCTCGCGCGCCGCCGTAGTTGCGCCGGCCGGCCAGGAGAACACCTTCGCCTACAGCATGATCTACAACAAGGGCGGCTGGACGCTGCACATGGTGCGCGGCCAGTTGGGCGACGCACGCTTCTGGAAGGCCATCCAACACTACACCCGGAAGTTCAGCTATCAGACCGCCACAACGGCCGATTTCGTCCAGGCCATCAGCGAGGCCACCGGCCGCGACCTGGAGTGGCTCTTCGACCAGTACGTGTACAAGCCCGGACATCCGGTGTTCGAAGCCGCCTGGGACTACGATTCGGCGAAACACATGCTCCACCTGGAGCTGAAACAAACGCAGAAGGTGGATGGAAAGCCGGCGCCGTTCCACGTGCCGGTCGAAGTCGAAGCCGTCTCCGAATCGTCGGCACAATCGTTCACCTTTACGTCCAGCAGGGAGTCGGAGGACATTTTTTTCGCCGTCGCCAAGCGTCCGCGCACGGTGCTGTTCGATCCGCGCGACGTGATTCTGAAGAGCATCACCTTCAAGAAGCCGGCCGCGGAATGGATCTGGCAACTGGAACACGGCTCGCGAGTGGTGAGCCGGTCGGAAGCCGCGACCGCGCTGGGCGGATTCGGCGGTTCCGAAGTGGTGAGGGCGCTGGAGCGCGCCGGCACGAAGGACCCCTTCTGGGGAATTCGCGTGGATGCCGCGGCGGCGCTGGCGCGCGTGCACAGCGAGGAGGCGCGCGCGGCACTGCTCGCCATGCTGGCGGATCCGGAGCGACAGGTGCGGGCCGCCGCCGCGGTGGGGTTGGGGTCGATGAGCCGGAATGCGGACACCGTCGCGCGCCTGCTGGAGGCGGCACGGAGGGATGCGAGCCTCGCCGTTCGCCAGGCTGCGCTGAGCGCCGCCGCGCGGCTGAAGCCGGACCAGGCGCTGGAACTGGTGAAGCCGTTCGTCGGCGTGGAAGAGATGCGGGCGGCGGCGGTCTCGGCGATGGAGCAGATTGGCGACGATGCGGCCGTGCCGGTGGTGCTGGAACTGACCCAGGATCCTGACGACCGTGTGCGGCAAGGCGCGTTGCGGGCGTTCGGCAGCCTGGGAAAAGGCAAGCGGGAGGTGACCGACCGCCTGCTAGAAGCGCTGGAGGACCCCGAGAAGGGCGACCGGTCGGCCGCGGTTTCCGCGCTGGCGCGGCGGAAGGAGGAGGCTACCATCCCGGCGCTCGAGCGTCTCGCCGCCGCCGAAGGGCTGCCCAACATCGCGGCCGCCGCGAAAGCCGCAGTGGAGGCGATCCGCGCGCCGGCGGGCGCCATCGATCTCGCTCCGCTGAGAAGCCGGATCACGGATCTCGAGAAGGAGAACGCGGAGTTGAAGGCGCGCATGGACCGGCTGGAGAAGCGATAGCGCGCGCTCGGCGGCAGCATTCCCCTAAAGTCCGGAGCCCGCAGCGTGTGGAAGGTCGAGCCATCGTGTTTTATTGTGAGATCAAGGAGGGCATGGAACTCGAGTTGCTAGCGGCCACCGACATCGTGGCCGACACCCGCCAGGCGGTCGAAGCCTCGAAAGCCGTGGGCCCGGTCCGCGGGCTTCTCGATTTCCAGTGCATTCTGCGCGCCCTGCAACTGCGCAATGAAAAGCGCTGCGACGAGTACCGCGACATTTTCGCCCGCATTCCCATGGCCGGCTTCAGCACGTACGGGGAAGCCTACCTGGGGCACATCAACCAGACATCGACCATGCTGCTGTTCCGCTAATGCGGCGGTGTTCCCCGGATCTGGTCCCCGCGGCAGAGGCGGTGATCGGCGATTGACCCGATCCCAAAAGGGGCAGCCCGCTCTTCCGCTCGGCCCGATTTTGCGCGATGCTCAAGGTGGACGTATGTTCGGGTTAGACAATCTCGCGGCCCTCGGCCCTGCCGCGCGCGCGGCGGCGCTCGAAACGCTGTTGCAGACCGGCGGCGAGAGCTTACGCCAACAAGTCGGGCAATGGATCACCCGCCTGCTGCCGGTCGAAAGTTTGGTTCCCGATGACGCCGCGCGCTGGCGGCCGTTGGTCGTGGATGCGATTCAGTTCGTCTTCTCCCGCATTTCCGCGCGGCGGCTGGCCCTTAAACTCGTCGAACAATCGGAACTTCCCCCGGAGACGCCGCCCGAACAACGCCTTTTGCGGCTCATCTCCCGGATGCCGGCGCTGCAAAAGCTGGGACAGGTGCTGGCGCGCAACCGCCGGTTGGCGCCCGCGCTCCGTTTGGCCCTCATCGAGCTGGAGAACGGGATGTCCGATGTCACGCCGGAGGAGATTCGCGCCATCGTCGTGGAGCAGTTGGGCGACCGCCTGGAAGCGTACAGTGTGAGGTTGGAATCGTCCGTGTTCTGCGAAGCCAGCGTGAGCGCCGTCATGCGATTCACCTGGAAGGAAGCCGAACGGGAGCGCGAACGAGCGGTCTTCAAGGTGCTCAAACCGTACGTGCCCGGCTGCTTCGCCGAAGACATGTCGCTCCTCCAGCAGTTGGGCGAATACCTGGCGCTGCCCGCGCGCGGCTACGGGTTCGCCGTGAAAGATGTTCAGGAAATGCTAGGCGAAGTGCGGCTTCTGCTCGAACACGAACTCGACTTTGCGCGCGAGCAGGCCACGCTGCGCGACGCACTGCGCCTGTATCGGTCCAGTATCGGCATCCGCGTACCGCGGCTGGTCGAGCCACTGTGTACGCCGCGCATTACGGCCATGAGCGAGGAAAAGGGCGTGAAAGTCACCGCCGCCTGCCGGCGCTCGCCCATCCGCCGCGGCCGCATTGCCGGCCAGTTGATTGAAGCCCTGCTCTCGGTGCCGCTGTTTTCGCGGGAGGCCGAGGCGGTCTTCCATGGCGACCCGCACGCCGGCAACCTTCTTTATGACGAGCCCAACCGCGAGCTCGTCGTCCTCGATTGGGCCTTGGCCGAGCGCCTCGGTACGGAGCCGCGCCGACATCTCATCCTGCTGGTGCTCATGACCATGCTGCGCAATCCGGCCGCCGTGGCGGAGTCCGTCGAGGGCCTCGGCCGCGGGCCCCGGCGGTTGATCCGTCGTCGCGTTGCGCGTTTTTTTGATCATCTGCCGGAGGGCTACTCCCCGGGCGCGCTCGATGCCATGCGGCTCCTGGACGACCTCGCGCTGGAGGGAGTCCGGTTTCCTCCGGCGCTGTTCCTGTTCCGCAAGATGCTCTTCACGCTCGATGGCGTTCTGCACGACGTCGCCGCCGAGGACGACGTGCCCATCGATACCGTCATTGCCCGCGAGTTCCTCACCCGTTGGGCAGCCAGTCTGGGCTTCTTTTTCGCGCCGCTCCATCTGAAGGACTTTGCGACCGTGCCGTGGATCGCGGCCTTGTATCAGGCGCGACAATGGAAGGGACGCTTCAGCGGTTCCGGCCGTACTGCTCGTGGCCCGAAACCCAGTCAGAAGACGAAATCGCCGCGCCGAGCGAAATCTCCCCAGCCAGCGCTACCCCGGCGATGATCTCGGCCAGGCGCCTGACCTTTCCTTTGCCGTAGCACCCCAGCATTTCCAGGCACTCGCGCTGGGTGGGCAGGCTGGTGCCACCGCCGTAGGTGGCGACGATGAGCGAAGGGATGGTCAGCGAGAAGTACAGGTCGCCTTGCGCGGTCACCTCGGAATACAGAATGCCCGCGGCCGATTCGGCTACGTTGGCCACATCCTGCCCAGTGGCGATGAACATCGCCGTGATGGCATTGGCCGACTGCGCGCCGTTGTTGTTCGCACCCGACAGGAATGCGCCTACGTTGGCCACGCCGTAGTGGTAGATGAGTTGCGCCGGCTCCACCCGCAAGTAGCGGATCATGACCTCGCGCGACAGGGTGGCCTCCGCCGTCACGCGTTTGCCCCGCGTGCGCATGGTGTTGATCTGCGAGGCCTTTTTGTCCGTGGCGAAATTCGATTCCAGGTAGAAGTTGGTGATGCCGCGGTAGTTCTCGAGGATCCAGTTGCAGGCCGCGAAGGTGGCCTTCCCCACCATGTTCTGTCCGGCCGCATCGCCGGTGCTGAAATTGAAGCGCAGGTAGACGAATTTATTGGCCAGGTACCGGTCGATGTACTGGAACCGGGCGACCGACGAGGTGGCTTCCGCCTCGCGGCGGATCGATTCCAGGTTGGCCTGCACCCACTCGCCGAAATCTCTGGCCGCGCGCGCATCGCGGAACACGAACACCGGGGCGCGCTGCATGGCGTCGCCCACCACCGTCACCTGGACGCCGCCGCACAGGTTCAGCACCTTCATGCCGCGGCTGTAGGAGGCGACCAGGGTGCCTTCGGAGGTGGCCAGCGGAATCAGAAACTCGCCTTGTGCGTGTTCGCCCCGGATCACCAGCGGGCCGGCAACGCCCACCGGCACCTGCGCCACCCCGATGAAGTTCTCGCAGTTTCCTTTGGCCACGTGCGGATCGAACGAGGGCTTCACCAGGTGGCGCAGTTTGACGCCGGTGGAAGCTTCCACCAGGTCCAGCCGCTTGCGGATGATTTCGGGAGCATAGTCGTCGGCGGGGTCGCGGGGTATGCGCGGCATGGGGCCGCCGTTATCTTCGGTGATCTCGTCCTCGATCTTCAACTTCAGCTTGCCGAAAGGCCGGGTCTCGAAGACGATTTCGATTTCGTGGCGCGTCTTCGCCAGCTCGGCTGTATCGGTTTGAATCGTCACCGTGGACCGCAGCAGGAACGGGAGCGGATCGGTGGCCGTCAGTTCTTCGGGCGCGATGACGCGGCCGTCGTCCAGTTCCAGCCGCACGCCGGTGAGCGGAACGGCCTTGCCGTCGATCATGATGCTGCGCAACGCGGTCAGTTCGGCGTCACGCAGCCGGTTCTTGATGGCGAACCGGGCGCCGTCATCGGTGTTCCGGAGGCTGCCGACGGTATAGAGACTCTTGAGCAGAATACTGGGGATCATCGTGCGCCGCTCCCACCGGCCGCGAGGGCCGGCATGCAAACCGCCCACTCGCATTGTATGAAAGGGTACCGCTGGACGCAACAGGGTATTAAGGTCCTATTGACCGCAATCTAACAAACTGGAAGAATTATGATGCGGTCTTCCGTCGCGCCTGGCGGGTGGTAGTCGATGCCGGCCCGGTCTCTGTCGCCGCGGAGAGTCGTGTGGCGCGATTTTTCTTTGCGGAGGTTGCTCATGCCCAACGAAAGAATATGGCACTTTGCATGCCGTTGGTTGCCGTTTGCGTTGCTTCTCAGTGCTCCGCTTTACGGCCAGCAGAAGTACGTCAGCCGTTACGACCTGTTCACTGGCTTCACGTACTTCAATAGCTCGCCGATCAGCCTGTCCGAGAAGGGCTTTCAGACACAAATCGGGGTGAGGCCGAAAACCTGGTTGTCGTTGGGGTTCGACTTCAGCGTGGCCAAGGGCGACATTACGGTCACGCCCGACCTTCTGCCTACCGATTTACAGCAGAAGCTCGGGGCGCAACTGGGGCAACTGGTCGCGGCGGGCGTCATTCCTTCGAACTACAAACTCACGGTTCCGGCGGACTCAACGACGCAGACGTTTGCCATGGGTCCTCAACTCGCCTATCGAAGATTCTCGAAGGTGACCTTCTTTATTCGTCCGTCCATGGGAGCGATCCGCGAAGTGGCGACGCCGACACCGCGGGACCCCATCGCCACCGGAATCGTGAAACAGTTGGCCCCCGAAGGCAAGAAGCGGGACTGGCAGGGATTTTACGGCATCGGCGGCGGATTCGACATCCTGTTCTCTAAGCACGTGTCGTTGCGCATCCAGGCCGACCACGTCTATGACCACTTGTTCAACGACATTCTGAGGGACGGCCGCTTCACCACCCGTTTCTCGGTGGGGCCTGCGTTCAATTTCGGCCGCAACATTGCGGAATAGCGGGGTGGGCCATCGCCGCCCCGTTCCCGCAGAGGTTCGCGCCGGCCCCCTCAGGCATAGCAGCGGATTTCGAAGATGCGCGCCAGTCGGTCGCCGTTGGTGGCGTGGACTTCGACGCGCACGCTCCGCACCTCCACCGGCGTGAACCGATGACGGTTCAGCCTTTGAAAATTGCCGGTCACGGTGGCCAGCGTCCGCTCTTCGCCATCGGCGGTGCGGCAGTGGACGGCGTAGTCCCTGACCGTTTCCGGCTGCGGGGCCCTCAGCAGGTTGACGTTCTGCGACTCCTGCGCGCTCAACGTCAACTGGCGCTGGAAGCCGGTGTCGAAAGTGATTTCGACCGAGGCGAGGCGGCAGGGCTGCTCCCAGCGCAGTTCGATCCACGCGGGACTCTCCGCCGATACCCGCGCGGCCCACTGGTGCGCATCGTCTCGCACCATTCCATCCAGCACCAACGCGGCTTTGCGGGGACCCTCCTCGGCCGAAGCGGTCGCCGCGGCCCGGCGCGCCAGGTCGAGCGGGTCTTGATTGCGGCGGCCTTTCAGGGTCTGGTCGTCGCGCAGCAGCGCCTGCTGCAAACGGGCCACTTGTTTTGGGGCGTGTGCGAGTTGTCGCGGCAGCAGCCCGGTTTCGACCGCCTGGGCCGCCGCGGTGCCGACCGCCTGGCCTTCGGCCGCGCACGTCGCCATCACCCGCGCCGACGTGAACGCCACGTAACTGGCGCTGATGTTGCGGCCGGCCATCATCAGGTTCGAAATATTCCGGCTGTAGAGCGACCGCAGGGGGATATCGTAGACCTCCGGGGGCCGCAGCACCGTGTTGGGTGGCAGATCGGGCCGGTCGAATCCTTCCGGCGGATGGCCGTCCATCGGCCACCCGCCAATCGCCACGGCGTCCTCGAAACCGCCCTGCATCAGGTCCTGCTCCTTCAGGATGTAATCGCCGGTGAGCCTCCGGCTGCCGCGCTTTCCGGGCATCATCCCCACCCAGTCCATGGCCCAATATTTGCTGTCCGGGAACGCGCCGCTGTTCTTGATGTAGTCCCAAACGCCCATCACGATCGACAGGAGTTCGAAGCGGATGCGCTCGTTGTCGGCAATTACGTCCTGGTCGCCGCCCCATTCGATCCACCAGTAGCCGTACTCCCAACTGTCGATAGGGCGGTGGAGCAGTTGCTCCTTGCGGATTTTGCGAGCCCACGCCGGCGGCGTGAAGGGCATGGGCGATCGAAAGAGCCGTGAGGTGAACAGGATGCTCGATCCGAGCGTGCGGTTATCGGGCTGGTCGGGCGCCAATGACTCGCCGTACTCGTCGCGCCCCTCGCGGCCGGTCCGCATGTCGGCGCCGGCTTCCAGAGCCAGACGCGAATCGCCGGTGCAATCGCAGAACAGCTTGGCGCGGATGCGGTACAGGTGCTCGCTTTTGTCGCAGCGCGCCATGGCCTCGGTGATACGCCCGGCGGTGACCGAGGCGGCGAACAGTGCCGTCTCGAGCAGCAAGGTGATGTTCGGTTCGCTCATCACCTTGTCGTAGAGCAGCAGGTCCCAAAGCTCCCACGAGCGCTGGGGGTTGTTCACGGCATCGGCCAGCCGCAGTTCCTCGATCAGCCCGCCTTCGCGCCACCCGGGACGGCCGGTGTGGCAGTTGGCGCCCACCACGTGCATCTTCACTTCGCTCGAGGAGTTGCCGCCGAGCCGCGACCGGTCCTGCACCAGCACTACGCGCGCACCGTGCCGTGCCGCCGCCAGCGCGGCGCACACCCCGGCGAGCCCGCCCCCGGCCACCAGGATGTCGGTGTTCAGTTCCACCAGGCGCATGTGGCGTTCGGCAGGCGCGTACGGCGCGTCTTTGGGCGATGCTGCCGAAAAATCGCGAGCGGGCGCCGGGGTCTGCGCCTGCGCCGCCTCCGCGAGCACGATCAGCGAGTAGGTGCCCCAGCCCGCATCAGTAAGGAAATCACGGCGCTTCACAAGCCGATTGTAGCGCCCGTCGGCGTTTTGGCAGCCTCGGCGCACCGTGCGGAATCGCCCCCTGGCCGTGCAATTGCAGACAATCGACAAATGCCATGCCGTTGGGATTCTGCGGACGGTTCTCACTCCGTCATCGTAAGTGGTAGCACCATCGGGTTATTGCGGGGCCTCGCTGTGGATGCCTCTCTGTTGTTGCCGCGGAGGGGCGCCGAAATCGGCGGACTGCTGCTGGGCCGATTCCAACCGGGCGATCGGCCTACCGTGTGGGTCGATGCCGTCGAAGAGGTTCCGTGCGAACACCGCTACGGGCCATCGTATACGCTGTCCGACGATGACCGCGTGCATTTTCGGGAGTCGTTGTCGCGTCCGCGTCCGGAAGGCACGCCGCGGGTGGTCGGGTTCTATCGCAGTTACACGCGCAGGGATCCTGCGCCCGATGCCGGGGACAGCGACCTGTTCCAGACGTTCATCCCGGATGAACGTTCGGCCTTCATCCTGATCGAGCCGCTATCGCCCGCCGAGTGCTTCGCCACGTTCCTGTTTCGCAGCGAGGGCCGGCTACCGGAGCATCCGCCCTATGCATTTTTTTCACTCGACCCGGAAGCGCTGGGCTCCGATGACACGGTAGCCCCGCTCGAGGATCCACCTGTCGAGCCGGCCGCATCCGCGGCGCCGGCAGCCGCGTCCGAGCCCCCGCCGGCCGTGCCGGCCGAAGAGGCGCCGGCGACACCTCCGCCCGCGCCGATGCTGTTTCCCAGCCTGCCCCCCTCGCGGCGCACCTACCTGGAGCAGGCCGGGACCGAATTCGAAACGGCGCCCGCCGGACGCCGGCGGGTGTGGCTTCCGTTGGCGGCGTGCATCCTGCTCGCGCTAACGGCGGCGCTGGGCTACGAGTTCTGGAAAACGGCGCGGCAACCGCAATGGGCGGAACTGCGGCTCGACGCCGCAGCGACGGCCGGCCAGATTCAATTGAGCTGGGACCGCGCCAACCCCGCGGTGGCACTGGCCACAAGGGGCACGCTCTTCGTAACCGATGGAGCGCAGGGCAAGAGGATCGAGCTGACGGCCGACGATCTCCGGCGCGGCCGCCTGACCTACCAGCCTTCGCACTCCGACGTGTTGTTCCGGTTGGACCTCCAGGGCTCCCGCATCCGACCCTGGAGCGATTCCCTACGGGTGCTCAGCCTTGCGGGGGTGCCGCCCGTTCCGGCGCCCTCCGCATCTACCCCGGCGTCTCCGACCCCGGCCCCGGCTACGCCGGGCACTGCCTCGCGGACCGTTCCGCCGCCTCGCGGCGCGATCGGAGAGGCCTCGCGGACCGCTCCACCGCAGGACACCGCCCGCCCGCAGCCTCCTGTGCATGCGGAGCCCGCCGGCAAGCGGGCCACACCCGCCGTGGCCATTCACGAGGTTCAGCCCGAGATCCCAGCGGGGATCCGCTCGCGCATCGAGGCGCCGCTCGTGGTGCCGGTGAAGGTGCGGGTGAACGCGTCCGGCAGGGTCGTCTCCGCAGTGGCGTACAGCAAAGGAGGCAGCGTGAGCCGCTACCTCGGCGATGCGGCGGCTAAGGCTGCCCGCTCCTGGCGATTCACTCCAGCGCGATCGAGCAAAGGCACGGCCGTCGATTCCAGCACGACCATCCACTTCTCCTTCGCCCCCGATGGGGGACAGTAGCGCGGGCTGCCGCCACACCCCGCGCCGGGCCTGCTAGAGTCTTCGTCAGGAGACTTGTCCGAACATGACCTTTCAGGAGATCGACCGAGGCGATGGAACCATCGAAGTTCAAATCGGGCAACAGCGGCTGACGTGCTGCGTCTGCGGTCACCAGCAGTTTCACGAACGCAATTCGCTGCTGAACACCCGGGCAGCCACCTTTTTCAATGTCGATTGGGCCAACAAGGAGGCCACCAACTATATCTGTGCCCAGTGCGGGTTCATCTTCTGGTTCATCGGCCGTCACTAGCGCATCGGCCGCGCGGTGCCGCCTACTGAATGCGCCCGTTCTTCTTTTCGATAGCGAGCCACAGCTCGTTATACCGGGCGTCCGCCAGCGGTCGCTTCAACTGGAAGTTGAAACTCTTCTCCATCGTGGTGACAGTCAACTGGAACCGGCCCGAGCTGCTGATGCCGTCGATGTCTGAGTAGCGCCAGGTGCGGCTTTCCCCCTGCTGGGGAGTGGAGTAGACTACCACGCCGCTGCGAAACGCCAGAGTGCCCTCGCTGCCGGTGATGCGGCCGAGATACTTCACCGGAATCGAGAATCCGTCCCCCTCCGGCGGCTCCGCAATCCGCGCGACAAAGCGCTGGTCGAGCCGCCGGCTCAGCATGGGATATAACTCCACCGCCGGGATGGAGCCGGTGAAGTCGTAGGCCATGTCGCGGCCGAGACGGATTTTGCTGTCCTTGTACGTCAGGAGGCGAATCTCGTGCCGGGCGAGCTCGAACTGCTGAATATCTTGGAACTTCCAGGCCCATCTGTGTTTTTTCGCGCCGGCGAAGGATACGCCGTTTTCATCGATGGTCAGGATGCCGGTGCAGCCCTTGCGCAGGTGCTCGTGCCACACCTCGAATTGCGCGGCGGAAAGCCACGCCGCGCCCGCCAGGATTACGCCGATTGTCTTTTTACCGAGTGCCATTTCCAAACCTCATAAATCGCCGGATAAACGACCAGCTCCAAAAGAAACGAAGTAAAAATGCCGCCGATCATCGGAGCCGCGATGCGCTTCATCACGTCGGCGCCGGTGCCGGACGACCACATGATGGGCGCCAGGCCCACGAACATGGTGGCCACGGTCATGAACTTGGGGCGAATGCGTTTCACCGCGCCGTGAACGATCGCCTCGCGCAGGTCCGCCAGGCTGTGCATGCGGCCGGCCGCGCGACGCTCCTCAAAAGCCAGGTCGAGGTACAACAGCATGAACACGCCGGTCTCCGCGTCCACCCCCATCAGCGCGATCAGCCCCACCCATACGCCGATGCTCATGTTGTATCCCAACAGGTGCAGCAGCCAGATGGCGCCCACCGCCGAGAACGGCACCGCCATTAGGATCAGCATGGTCTTCGGCACCGACTTCGTGTTCAGGTACAGCAGCAGAAAGATCAGGAAAAGCGTGAGCGGAAGGACTACCTTCAGCCGCTCGCGCACGCGCTCCATGGATTCGTACTGCCCGCTCCAGGCGACGGTGTAACCGGGGGGGAGCGGCACCGAGGCGCGAACTGCCTGCTTGGCCTCGCTCACGTAGGTGCCTACGTCGCGACCGGCGACATCCACGTACACATAGCCGCTCAACATGCCGTTTTCATTGCGCAGCATGGAGGGGCCGGAGGCCAGTTTCAGGGTCGCGATCTGCGCCAGCGGGATCTGGAGCTTGCCATCCATGGCGGGCACTAGGGCGCGCCCCAGCCGGTCGAGCGAGCTACGGTAATCGCGGAAGTAGCGCACGTTGATGGGGTACCGCTCCAGGCCTTCGATCGCGGTGCTCACGTTATCGCCGCCGATGGCGTTCATCACCACCATCTGGGCGTCTTCCACGGTGAGGCCGTAGCGCGCCAGTTGGTCGCGCTTGAGATCGAAATCGAGGAAGTAGCCGCCGCCCACGCGCTCCGCGAAGACACTGCGGGTGCCGGCCACGCGGGGCAGGACGCGTTCGATCTGCTTGCCGATGCGCTCGATTTCGGAAACCTCGGCGCCGTAAATCTTGATGCCGACCGGGGTCCGCACGCCGGTGGTGAGCATGTCGATGCGATTTTTGATGGGCATGGTCCAGGCGTTCGACACGCCGGGGATTTGGAGCTTGTCGTTCATCCGCGTGACGAGCTGCTCGGTAGTCGTGGCGGGGTTCGGCCACTGGGATTTGGGCTTCAGCAGGATGATGGTTTCTATCATCGAGAGCGGCGCGGGGTCGGTGGGTGTTTCGGCGCGGCCGGCCTTGCCCAGCACGCGCGCCACTTCCGGAAATCCCATCAGGATGCGGTCCTGGGTCTGCATCAGCCGCTGCGCCTCCGCCACCGAGATGCCGGGCAAGGTGGTCGGCATGAACAGCAGCGCGCCTTCATCGAGGGGCGGCATGAACTCGGAGCCGAGCCGCTGGTAGACCGGCACGGTGAGCACCACCAGCGCCACCGCGCCCGCGATGATGAGCCACTTCAGGCGGAGCGTCCATGCCACTACCGGCTCGTACAGCCGCATAAGCACGCGGCTCACGGGATGCTTCTCTTCGGAGTGGATCTTGCCCACCAGCACGCCATTGACGATCGAGGCCAGGAAGTGTGGCCGGAAACGAAAATTGTCCTTGCGGAAGAACAGCAGCCGCAGCGCGGGGTCGAGCGTGATGGCCAGCACCGCGGCCACGATCATGGCGAAGTTCTTGGTGTATGCCAGCGGCTTGAACAGGCGGCCCTCCTGCGCTTCGAGCGTGAGGACCGGCAGGAACGACACCGCGATCACCAGGAGGGCGAAGAAACTCGGACCGCCCACCTCCTTCACCGCGGTCACGATGGCGTGGCGGTAGTCGGCGGCGGTCCAGCCGGGCTCGGCCTGCTCCAGCTTTTTGTGGGTCTGCTCCACCACCACGATGGCGGCATCCACCATGGCGCCCACGGCGATCGCGATGCCGCCCAGCGACATGATGTTGGAGCTCATCCCCATGGCGCGCATGGGCACGAAGGAGATCAGCACCGCAATGGGAATGGTGAGGATCGGAATGACGGCACTCGGGATGTGCCACAGAAACAGCAGGATCACCAGCCCCACCACGGCCAGCTCTTCGAGCAAGGTGTGTTTCAGGTTGTCGATCGATTTGAGGATCAGCTCGGAGCGGTCGTAGGCGGTCACGATCTTCACGCCGTGGGGCAAGCCCGGCTCGAGTTCATTGAGTTTGTGTTTCACGCGGTCGATCACGCGCAGCGCGTTTTCGCCCTGGCGCATGACGACGATGCCCGAAACGGTTTCGCCTTTGCCGTCGAGATCGGCCACGCCGCGGCGGATATCCGGGCCGAGGGTGACGCTGCCGACATCGCGGACGAGGATGGGCACGCCCGAAGCGCTCGCGCCCAGCGAGACCTGTTCCAGGTCGGCGGTGCTTTTCGCGTATCCGCGTCCGCGCACCATGTACTCGCGGCCGGTGAACTCGACCAGGCGGCCGCCCACGTCGTTGTTGCTGCCGCGGACGGCGGCCACCACCTTGGCGATCGGCACGCCGTACGCCGCCAGCCGGTTGGGATTCACATTGACCTGGTACTGGCGGACGAAGCCGCCCAGCGGCGCTACCTCAGCCACGCCCGGCACAGCCTGCAACTGGTAGCGCAGGAACCAGTCCTGGAGCGAACGCAGCTCGGCGAGGTTGTGGCGGCCGGAGGAATCGACCAGCGCATACTGGAACACCCAGCCCACCCCGGTAGCATCCGGCCCAAGCTCGGTATTGACGCCCTGGGGCAGTCGCGGCAGGATCTTCGAAAGGTATTCCAGGGTGCGCGACCGCGCCCAGTAGATATCGGTACCGTCCTCGAAGATGATGTACACGTAGGAGTAGCCGAAATCGGAAAAGCCGCGCACGTCCTTGACGCGGGGAGCGCCCAACATGGAGCTGACGATGGGATAGGTAACCTGGTCTTCCATGATGTCGGGGCTGCGGTCCCAGCGCGAGTAGACGATCACCTGGGTGTCGCTCAGGTCCGGAATGGCATCGAGCGGGATGGTTCGCATCGACCACCACCCGGCCAGCGCGGCGGCGGCCACGAACAGAAATACTAGGAAGCGGTGGTGGGCCGAGAACTCGATCACGCGGTCGATCATTTCAGGCGGCTCTCCGAATCGATGAGGAAGTTGCCGGCGCTGACCACGCGCTCGCCGGGCTGGAGGCCGCTCAGAATCTCGGTGCGGCCCTGGAGTTCCTCGCCCATCTTGACATCGCGCTGCTCGAACTGGCCATCGCCCTTATCGATGAACACCACCTGGCGGTCGCCCGAGTTGAGCACGGCGGAGCTGGGCACCACCAGCCGCCGCATGGGGGCGCCGCGCAGTTCCACCTGCCCGTACATCTCGGGTTTGAGGAGGTAACCGGGATTGTCGAACTGGATCCGTATTTTGAGCGTGCGCGTGTTTGGATCCACCTGGGGCAGAATGTAGCTGACCCGGCCGTGAAAGGTCTGGCCGGGCAGGTAGGCCAGGGTCAGAGTGGCGGGCGCGTTCATCTTCACGTTGGCCGCCTCGTACTCGAATACGTCGGCCATCACCCACACGGTGGAAAGGTCGGCCACCGTGTAGAGCACGGTGTCGGGCGTGACGTGCTGCTTGGCAAAGGCGTTGCGCTCCATGACGAAGCCCGAGAGGGGCGAATCGAGCGTGAGGTTTTCGATGGTGCGGCCGGTGCGGCCGATCTCGTCGATCTGCCGGTCGGTGATGTCCCACAACTGGAGCCGCTTACGGGCCGCCGCCACGAGGTTTTCGGTGCTGCCCATCATCTCGTGGACGGGGCTCGCCTCCATCAGGTCTTTGGCCTTGATGGCGAGCAGGTACTCCTGCTGGGTGGCAAGCGCCTCGGGGCTGTACAGGGTGAGCAGCGGGTCGCCCTTGCGCACCTGCTCCCCGGTGAAATCCACGAAGACCTGGTTGATCCAGCCCTCCAGCCGGGGCTGCACTTTGGCAATACGGGTCTCATCGAGCGTGACGCGCGCGGAGGCGGTGATGGCCGCGGTCACGGTCTCGTATTCGGCCGCGGCGAACGCCACCCCCATCAGCTTCTGCTTCTCCTCGCCGATGTGCATGGTGTCGCTGCGCTCGTACTTTTTTTCTTCTCCGGCGTACACCGGCACAAGCTTCATGCCGCAATCGGGCGCGATACCCGGCTTGGGGGCCTTGTACCAGGGATGCATCGGGTCCACCCAATAGAGCACCTTGGGGCTCGAGCCGGCGGCCTCGACGGGCCTCAGATACCAGCGGCGATAACCATAGGCGGCAACGATCGCGGCCAGCACCAGCAGAACGATTGCGGTCCTTTTCATAACTCCATCCCCGTCATTTCTTCCAGCCGCGCCAGCGCGACGTGGAACTGCATCACCTGTTCGTGGTACATCAGCTCGTAATCCACCACGCTCATGAAATTCGAAAACACGGAAAGAAAGTCCAGCGCGCCGGTCTGATAGCTGGCCAGGGACGATTCGAGCGTCAGTTGGGCCTGTGGGATGACCGATTTCCGGTACAGATCCACCAGCTTGCGCGCAGTCAGGGCCACGGTGTAGTCGGAACGGATGCGCGCCTGAATGGAGACTTCGGCCGATTCGTAGTTGCGGCGGGCTTCGCTCAACGAGAACTCCTGCTCGTTGACGGCGGCGCGCTGTTTGCGCCAGAACCAGGCGGGAACCTTGACGTCCACGCGGAACTGCCACATGGGGGGCATGCTGGCCTGATTGAAGTAGCCGCCCGAGACGGTGTAGTCGGGCAGGTAGTCTTTCCGGGCCAGGCTGGCGGCAAGCTGACTCCGCTCGACCATTTTCTGTTCGCGGGCGAGCACTGGCGCCTCGGTGCGGGCATGGGCCAGCAACTCATCGAGGGTGGCGGGCAGTTCGCCGGGCGGGATGTCTTCGGGCACCTCGACGGGGGTGTCCTGCGCGCGATTGAGCAGCGCGTTGATCTCGATCGTGTTGCTTTCGCGCTCCTGCTGGCAGCGCATCAGTTGGGTGGCGAAGATGGCGAACTGCGTCTGCGCCTTGAAGACATCCTGCTGCGCCGCGCGGCCCACTGAGTAGCGCGACTCGGCGATCTTCACCATGTTCTGCAGCAGGTCCTGGTAGCGCTTTACGAAGGCGATGGAGACGCTGGCGTGATGCAGTTGGTGGTAGGCCTGCTTGAGGCGTGCGACCACGTTGAGCCGCACCGCAAGGTACTGCTGGAATTCGGCGTCCGCCTCCTTGCCTGCGATCTCGGTGCGGAGCTTGCGCTTGCCCGGGAAGGGCATCTCCTGCGAAAACGAGATCCCGGCATTGCTGGTGGGCGCGCTGCCGATGCCGGCGACAGGCCAGGGGCCGCCGTTGGAGGTGTAACCCAGCGACACCATGGGGTCGGGCAGACTGCCCGCCTCGGCCGGCCTCTGCCGCGCGGCTTCGTATTTCTTCTGTGCGGCGAGGATCTCGCGATTGGAGCGCAGGGCCTGCTCAACCAGCGGGGCCAACTCCTGAGCGCCCGCCAGCGCGGGCAGCATCGCCATCCAGAACCAGAAACGAATACCCATGTCCTTTCCTTCGCCATCCCACGGGTCGTGCGACGGCGCATTCTTCGAGTCTTGTTAACGAAGAGTCTTGTTAACGAATGATTTGCGACAGCGAAGGAGAGGGACTAAATCCGGAAACTGGCGTGGAGTGAGAGCAGGTCTGGCGGAGCGTGCACGGCGGGAGCGGGGGCCGTGGTCCACTCGGGCAATCCAGGGGCGGTCAGCGCCGCCGCCAGTGCGGCCAGAACCGCCGCGGGGGCATCCTGTGCCGAAAAATCAACCCTGACGAAATTCCGCAGCGATTGCGTGCTGCACTGCTGCGAATCGTTTTTGGAGTGATGGCAACAGCCGTGCGATGGCCCGGATTGCTTCAGCGACTGAAACACCTGGGGGCAGGAAAGACAGTTTCCCCAGAACAGCGCCGCCATCACGAGCAGCGCCATCAGCGAACTGGAGAAAACTTTCATTGAATCCAATTATAACTGGAATTTCAGACTCTTTTTATGCAAATTAACGGGTGGGACAAAGCCCCGTCTGCGGGTATCATTTCGCGGGCGGCAGCCTCACCTCCAGTCCCGATTCGCGGTTGAGCCGATGAGTGAGTTCCCGGTCGATCAGCGAGAGCGACACCTGGTTGTGCGTATTCCCCGTGGTGAAGTAATGCAGGGTATCGCCTTCCACCCAGTAGGCGACGGCGGAATAGACGGTCTGATCTTTGAACGCGATCAGATAGTGGGTCTGCTGGCTGGCGGACTCCTGGTCCTGCGCGGGAGGGGGCTCCTCGACGATCGGCGGCGCCATGGACGGAGCGGGCGTCATGCCGGGACCGAACTGGTTGATGATGACCGGCGGCGCCTGCGGGGGCATGATCACGGTGACGTTCGGCTGCTGCTGCTGGGGCGGCTCGGCGGGATAGGGCGTGTCATTACCGTATCCGTACCCGTATCCGTAACCTCCAACGAAGACGGGGTAAGCGTAGACCAATCCGCCGTTGTTGTGGTGCCCTCCTTCGCGGCCCTGCCTTCCGAACACCGGCGTGCTGCGAAAGCCGCGGTTGTTGTTGAAAACAGGCGAGGAAACGCCGATCTGCGGCCCGCCTCCGCCGGGATAGATCACGCTGCCGGTGGTGCGCTGCACTCCGGGCATGGCAGAGGTGCCGCCGGGGAAAATCACACTGGGGGGAGTCCGTGTAATCGGGAGGGGATGGACGAACCCGCCGCGATTCTGCGCCATCAAGCAGCCGATGGCCAACAATCCTAAGCACAACCCGCCAAGCATCCTCATGTCCGCATTGTACCGCCGCCGTGCCCCGATGGCGAAAACGGCTCTTCGTTACTATTTGACGAGATGGGGAGAGCGGACGTGGAAGGGAATTGGGGGGCGGCTATCGCAACCACAAGGCGGCAATCACGACAGCCAGGAAAAACCAGGCTAGCCAGGGGAGCGCGAGCCCGAACGCCGTCATCCAGGCATTCGGATAGGCCACTTCGATTCGCTCGACGTCACCGGGCGGCAGTCGTGGTTCGAGCGGGTGCAGGATCCAGGCAAAAAGGGAACGGACCCGCTCGCGCGAGAGCATCGCGAACCCGGCCCCGGCCCGCACCGACTTTACATAGACCGAACCGTTCAAAAAAACACGCAAAGTCGCCGACGCGGCGCGGGCGGGCCGGATGCGCCAGCAGACGCGATGCTCCCCGGGTATGCGAACCGCCGGCGTTTCCACGGCGAAGCCGGCCGTGGCCTCCATCCATGGTTGGATGGACCGCAGATCCACTGAGGGCCGCACCGTTACCGTAACCAGGGCGGCCTCGCCCGGTTCAAGCGGCCGATAGCCGTACACGGCGTCCAACACGGTCATGAGCAGGAGCATCGGGACCGCGAGGAGCGCCGCGGGCGGGAGCATCAGCCGGAGATAGCGCAGATTGGAACGGAGCAATCGACCCTGAGCGCGCAGCAGTACCGCCGGCTCATCCACGAACAGGCGCAATTCGTAGAGCGACGCCTTGATGCGCCGACGGGCGGCACGGACTTCAGCCGCGTCGGAAAACCGCGCGAAGATCCACAACGCGGCCGCCGCGGAAAGCACACCCGCCGCCATTACTGCGGCGAAGGCCGCCAGTCGCGTCATTCCAGATAGCCAAGGCCCTTCAATTTGCGGAGAATTTCTTCATCCGAGCTGCCGTCGCTGAGCAGGCGCGCTACTTCCGTTTCGAGCACGTGCTCCACGAACTCCGCGGGCGATGCGTAACCTCCCGCCTCAGCGCATTGTTTCACCTTGGCCCATAGCGTCTTTTTTAAGCGAACCGTTGGTTCGAACATGGTCCTCAGAAAATGTTCCGGCCTGTCATACCGGGCGCGGGCGCGATGCCGAACTCTGCCAGCAGCGTGGTGGTGATGTCCTCGAGACGCGGATCCGGCAAGTGCACCGCGCGGTTGGAGAACAGCACGCCCGGCACGAGGCCGGCGGCGATGCAGTGGTCGGCCCGCCATTCATCGAAATTGTCCTCTATCACGTCACGAGCAATCGCGCCGAGCGCACTCTGCCACGAGGTGCGGTACCCCGCCGCCCAGCCCACCACGAGGTCCGGCGCCGACGCCATGGCCGCTCCATGGTATACATCGCGGGCAAGGTAAACGGCAGCGGCCACGGCCTTCCCGTTCACCGGATCGCGCAAGGCCAGCAGCCCGCGGCGGATCTCGTCGGCCGTCGCGGCGGCCTCCGGCCCGGGAGGCAGGATGCCGTTTTTTTCGCGGTTCCGCAGGTTCAAATAAATGCCGTTCAAGCCGATGGCGTAGGCGCGGGTTCGCGACCAGTCCACGTGGGCGAACATCTCGTCGGCGGAGTGGAGGCCGGTGCGATCGAGGGTCAGGAAGCCATTCCGCATCAGCCATGTATTGACGTTTACGGCGCGGTCGAAGCGGGAGAACCCATGATCGGAAATCACCAATAGCAACGCGCCGCTCGCCTTGTCGACCACCCGGCCGACCTCGGCATCAACCCGTCGATAGGTGGCCAGCAACTCGTCATCGTACTGGCCCCACAGCACATGCGAATCCTGATCGATGCCCAGAAAATGGATAAACAGCAAGCCGGAACGGAGGCGGTCCAATTCGTGTTCCAGCATGGCGAACTGTTCCGAAGCAACCTTGCCGCTCTGCTGCCGATATTCCTCGCGGTTCAGGACATGTTGCCGCAATGCAGCGGTGTCTTCGGCGATTCCCTGAGTGTAGAACGGCCCCAGCGCGCGCGCCAGATCGCGGCTGTAGGAGGCGGGGGTCGAAATGGGCAGTTCGGGAGCAGCCGGATCGAGATTCACCGGTGAGAGGTAGAGCGCGAACCCGGGGTGGATTTGTCTGGCAAAAATCCGGATCATCCCGGCGGCGCTCTTGAGGGCGGGCACGATCGGAAAGCGCACGTGGATCCATGCGGACCACTCGCCCTGCCGAAGGATGAAAGGGTTCCCGTCGATCTCGAACCATGCGGCGGCCTGGGTGGGATCGCGGCGCACACGCATCACGGCGGTGCTGCGGGCGTGGTCCCTGCGGAGCGTGTTTTCCGGGCCGTCGATGGCGATATCGGCGCAATCGTCTTTGAGCCGGACGGGAATGATGCGGCCGCCGGGCACGTCGCGTTGCGCCTCCACGGGATCGTCCGTATAGTAGCTGAATGTTCCGAACGTCCCCCGCAAATCGGGCGTGCCCATTCCCGACAAGGTCCGGCCTTTGCTGGGGACGGGCGGAAAATTGTTCGGCATGCGAAGAATCACCACGGGCACGCCATGCTCGCCCAGGATCTGCCAGAATGCCTTGCCGCGCAGGAACCGGCGCACGTGCCCGCCGGCCAGGGGAATCTCGTAGGCGCCCACGGGAAGGAGGCGCGTCGGCGCTTCGACCTCGCCCATGGACGAGTACACTTTCATGGTGGCAGGGTCGCGGTGGATGAAATCGAAGATGCCGTGCCCGCCGGGATTCATGCCGGTAATGAACGTGGACCACGCCACGGGACTCTGCGGGGGAATGGTGGTGGCCAGCCGGTGAAATGCCCCGGCCTTGGCGAGGCGGGCGAGATGGGGCAGGTCGGTCCAGTGCCGCTCGACGAAGCCGGGATCCATGGCATCGACGCCGAGAACGATCACGCGCTTCGACGTCCGCACCGGCCGGCTACAGGCGATCACGAAGGCCGCGACGGCCAGGATGCAGGCATACAGCGCTGTACGCTTCACCCCGGCCCTCCGGCGGCCACGAGGGACGTGCCTTCCATCCACCCCGGCGGGCGCAGACCGAACAATTCGAGTGCGGTGGGCGCCAGATCTTCGATGCCGGGATTTCCGCCGGCAAGCGTGCGGTTCGAAAAAAGCACGCCGGGCACCAGCACCGGATCGACGCAATGGTCGCCGCTCCATGCCTTGGGGTTGTCCTCGATGATCGAAGGGGCGATGCGGCCGACCGCTCCATCCCATGAGACGCGGTAGCCGTCGTTATAGCCGACGATGAGGTCGGGCGCCGCTGAAAGGTAGGGGCCCTGGTAGAGCGCCCCGGTGGCATACACATTTCCGATGGGAACCGCCGCGCCATCCCGCAGCGCGGTAAGGCCGCCGATCAACTCGCGTTTGAGGGCTTCGGCTTCGGCTCCCGGCTCGACTGCGCCTTGCGACTCGCGCCCCCGCAAATTGAGGTACATGCCTCCCAGGCCCAGAGCGTAGGCGCGCGTCCGCGACCAATCGACGCCGCGCAGGAAGGTGCTGTCGCCCGAGTCGTTCTTGAGCGCCAGGTAGCCGTGCTGGTGCAGCCACGAGTTCAGATTCACCCCGCGCCGGAAGGAGCAGAATCCGTGATCGGAGAGGACGAAAAACGCCGTCTCGGTTCCCGCGTGGCCGGCCGCTTTCCCGACCAGGATGTCCATGCGGCGGTACAGATCCTCGATCACCCCCGCGTGCGGTCCGCTGCCGTTCTGGAATTGCCGGTAGAACATGTGTTGGATGCGATCGCTGGTATCGAACACACAGGCGACGACGCCGCGCCTGGTGTTCTCGAGAGCGCGCAGGAACATCGTCTCGCGCTCCGCGAAGATGTCCCAGGCCTGTTTCAGAAACGCGTCGCTGTCGATCACGCCTTCGTTCAGGGCCCAGGTATCCTCGGCCATTCCCGTTGTGGCGAACGGTCCGATCAGGTTCGCCAGGTAGGCGGCGTAGAAGCCAGGCTGACTGATCGGCAGGGCGGGCTTTTCGGGATCGATATTGATCGGCGACATGTAGAGGCTGACTTCGGGCGTAGTGGACGTTAGCAGGAAGCGCACGATGCCCGGAACGGCCGTGTGAACGGCGGTCCGGAACTGCAGGCGGATCCAGGGCGTGTACTCGCCCGGGCGCAAGGCATGGACCTCGTTTTCGATGCGCAGCTCCGCCGACGCGCCGTTGACGATCAGGTCGAAGGCGACGCGCAACGGTGTGCCGGCGTCCAGAAACGGATCGTCGGGTCCTTCGATCTGCCCCCGGAGCACGCCGCCCGAGCGATCGAGCGGATAGCGAAAGCCGCTCTCGAAGGACGCGGGTTCGCGACTCGTGGTGAACTCCGAAAAGCTGCCCTGCGTGCCTTTGAGGTCGGGAGTGCACATCGCCGAAAGGAGTTTGCCGTTGAATTTCTGCGGAGGAAACGTGATGGGGATACGCAGCACCGTGGAGGGAATGCCGTGCTCACCGAGGATCGTCCAGAACGGCCGGCTTTTGCGCCGGAATTCCAGCCCGGGGCGGGAAAGCGGAATGCGCAGCCGCCCGAGCCGCAGCACGCGCGAGGCCGCGGTGATCCGTGCCGATGAAAGCTGCGGCAGGTAAGACTTGAGATCCCGGTCGAGGAAATCGAAAATGTTGTGCCTGGCGGGGCTGACACCGGTGGCAAACGTGGACCACGCCACCGGCGACAGCGACGGGAAGGTGGTGCGCAGACGCGTGTAGCTGCCGAGCGCCGCGAGCCGGGCGAGGTTGGGCAGCTTGCCTTCGCGCATGTATTGTTCGGTGAGCCGCGGATCGAGACCGTCCAGTCCGAGGAAGATGATCCGTTTGACTCTGGCGTGCCGAAAGGCCCGTCCGCGCCGGAGCGCCCGCCAGGAGACGCGGATCGGCCACGTCAACAGCGAGAAAGCACCCAGGAGAGCGCCCGCAACCAGCGACAGGAAGGAGCCGAGAAACGCGAACCCGGCACCCGGACCGATGTATGCGAACGAGGGGCCGCCGCCGGACGGCGGGGTGTGCCACGCGATCCAGGCCAGCACGAGGCCGAACGCCAGGGTGATGGCGCGCTGTTTTCCGGTGACTCGGCGAGGACAGCGGCATGCCTCTCTCCGGCGGTTCACGTTCAAGATGAAATTCCCGGGACTGCCCCCTTGGGTGCTGGCCATTCGGTTCTCCTGATTATATGGGTTCCGCATCACTACCGGCACGGCCGGGGTTCACGGCCGGTTTCACGGGGTGGGGTGGGTGGCTGGGATTACCTGCATCATTCGCCGGCCGCCCGGAATAATCCGGCGAAGAAAGCCCGAGGATGTTTGGAGGAAGCGCGGTGACGGCAGGTGACCGCACGGTCACGGTGACGCTTCCGGCGCGCGACGCCGCGGGATTGCGCTGCGCCAGCGGGGCTACAATGCGGGTCAGGGAGGATGCACCTTTCTGATCTCGTACATGGACCTTCGCCGGCGCGCCATAGAATTGGTCGCGCAGTCCTCGGCCCGGGGCCCCGTGGTGGTGTTGGCGGCGGGACGCCCGGCTGCCGACGAAGTGGCGCTGGAAGCGTGCGGGGCGGCGCTCATCGGTGTGCGGCGGTTCGCATTTCGGGAGCTGGTGCTGGAGCTGTCGGCCGCGGAGTTGAACCGCCGCGGCCTCGTGCCGGTGGGCCGGTTCGCGCGCGAAGCGCTGGCCGCGCGGGTCACCGCGGAAGCCCGCGGTCGCGGTGAACTCAATTACCTGCGGCCGGTGGCCGCGTTTCCCGGCTTTCCGCGCGCGCTGACGGCGACGCTCGAAGAACTGCGCCTCAATGCCATCGACCGGGAGCGTTTACGCGGGTGCGGCGAATCGGGCCCGGACCTGGCGCTTCTGCTGGAGGCCTACACCAGCGAACTCGCCGACCGACGCTTCGCCGACCATGCGGCGCGGGTTACGCTGGCGCTCGAAGCCATCGCGGCAGCGGACCACAACCTGGGCGAGGCTGTGGTGGTGGCGCTCGACCCGGCGCTCCGCACGCACCTGGAACGTAAACTCCTCGGAGCCGTCATGGCGCAGGCGAGCGCCGCATGGGAACTCGATCTCGCAGCCGACGGCGCGGAACCGTCGTCCTCGCTCGGCTCGCTCCAGCGGTACCTCTTTTCAAGCGATACCATCCCGGTGCGCGAAGACGACGGGAGCGTGGTGATACGCTCCACGTCGGGCGAGGCCCTGGAGTGCGTGGAGATCGCCCGCGCCATCCATGCCGCCGCCGCGGAGGGCGTCCCGTTTGACCAAGTCGCAATCCTGCTCCGTTCTCCGGAACGGCACCAGCCGCTAATCCTCGAGGCCTTGCGCCGCGCCGGAATTCCCTCGCTGTGCGCGCTCTCCACCCGCCGGCCGGATGTGGCCGGGCGGAGCCTGCTCGCCCTTCTTTATTGCGCTGCCGAAGGGCTATCCGCTTCGCGGTTTGCCGAGTACCTCTCGCTGGGACAGACCCCGGCGGAAGACGAGCCCGCGACGCCCGCGCTGTGGGAGCGGTTGTTGGTGGATGCCGTCGTGATCGGCGGAATTTCGCGCTGGGAGACGCGGCTCGCCGGACTGCGCGAGGAGTTCTACCGGCGGTACGCTGCCGAGCCCGATGAAGCGTCGCGCGCGTTGCTGGCCCGCCGCATCGAGGCGGTGGAGAACCTCACGCGGCTGGCCTTGCCGGTGATCGGCCGGCTGGCGGCGATGCCTCCGCAGGCGCTCTGGGGCGAATGGATCGAACGGCTCGCGGAGCTGGCGGGGTTCGCCTTGCGCGAGCCCGAACCGGTACTCGAACTGCTGGAGGAGGCGGAACCGTTATCCGACATCGGGCCGGTCTCGCTCGAAGAAGTTCTGCTGGTCCTGGGCCCGCGCCTGAATTCGCTGACAACGGCTCCCCACGAGTCGCGATTCGGCAAAGTGTGGGTGGGAAGCGTGGAAGAGGCGCGCGGGCTGGCGTTCCGCCGTGTGTTCGTACCGGGGGTGAACGAAGGGCTGTTTCCGCGTCCGCCGGCGGAGGATCCACTGCTGCTTCAGGCGCAGCGCCGCGAACTGGGAATCGAGCTGCGCGCCGAAGATACCGAACTGCTGCGGATTGCCGCCGCCTGCGCCGGCGAGCGGTTGCATCTTTCGTTCTCGCGCCTCGACCTGTTGACCGGCCGGCAGCGCGTGCCTTCGTTCTACGCCTTCGCGGCGTATCGCGCGGCGGGAGGCGGGGAGATCAGCGTCCGCGAATTCGACTTGCGGGCCCGCTCCGCTACCCAGACGCGGGTAGGGTGGCCCGCACCGGCCGATGCCGCCGATGCCATCGACGACGCCGAGTTCGATCTCGCCACACTGGCCCCGCGCACCAAGGGCTCGGGACAATATCTGAAGCGACTCCCGGGGCGCGGGGTGGATTCGCTGCGGGCGCGCTGGGCCCGCTGGCACAAGCCGTGGAAAGCCGCCGATGGCCTGATGATTGAGGAGATCGGCAGCGAGACGCTGTCGCCCTATCTGCTGTCGCGGCGCGCCTGGTCGCCTTCCGCGCTCCAGCAGTACGCGCGCTGTCCCTATCGCTTCGCGCTGCGCGGCATTCACGGCTTGCGGCCGGTCGAGAAGCCGGCGGGCCTCCAGCGCATGGACCCCGCGATCCGCGGCGAAATCTATCACGCCGTGCAATTCGAATTGTTCGGCGAGCTGGCCGGGAGCGCGTGCCTGCCAGTGAACGGGGAGAGCCTGGCGACCGCCCTGGAGCGGTTGGATGCCGTCCTGGAGCGGGTGGCGCAGCGGTTCGCAGCCGAGCTTGCGCCGGCCATTCCGCAGATCTGGAACGCGGAGATGCAGTCGATGCGGGCGGACTTGCGGGGCTGGCTGCAACAGAAAGCCGCGCTCGAACCGGAGTGGACGCCGGAGTTTTCGGAGCTCAGCTTTGGCCTGCGGGACCCGGTTGGCCGCGATCCGCGCAGCCGCGTGGACCCGGTGGAGATCCAGGGCGGATTCCTTTTGCAGGGATCGATCGACCTGGTGGAGCGGCATGCGAGCGGCGCCCTGCGCGTGGTGGATCATAAGACCGGCCGCATTCCGGACCCACGGCCCGAACTCGTCGGCGGGGGAGAGGTGCTGCAGCCGGGCCTCTACGGGTTGGCCGCGGAACAGATTCTGGGCGAGCGGGTGGCGTTCGGGCGGCTTTTCTATGCCACCATTCCGCAAAACTACACGACCGTGGATGTCCCGCTCCACGACTGGTCCCGGCGGCGCACGGTGGCGGCGCTGCGGGTGATCGACGATGCGATGCGCAACGGCTTTCTGCCGGCGGCGCCGCGGAAGGACGGCTGCAAGGGCTGCGAGTACCTTCTCATTTGCGGTCCATACGAAGAGGAGCGGGTTGCCGAGAAATCGCAACCGGAACTCAAGGGCCTGAAGGAGCTGCGGTCGTGGCGGTGAGCAGCGGTTTTGCGGCCGAATTAGAGCAGAGCTGGGTGGTGGAAGCCTCGGCCGGAACCGGCAAGACCACGGCGCTGGTAAACCGGATCGTGGAAGTGATCGCGGCCGGCACGCCCGTCGAGAGCATCGTCGCGGTGACGTTCACCCATGCCGCCGCGGGCAATATGAAGCTGCGTGTGCGCCACCAACTGGAACAGCGGCGCCTGGGCGAAACCGATCCGGCGATGCAGGCGCGCCTGGCCGAGGCGGCGCGATCGCTGGACCGCGCTTTCATCGGCACGATCCACGCGTTTTGCGCGCAACTGCTCCGCCGCCGCCCGGTGGAGGCCGGCGTAGACCCGGTATTTCAGGAGCTGTCCCAGGCGGAAGCCCTGCGGGTGTTCGGCCGCGTCTTTCAGCGCTGGATCGAGCGGCGCCTGGCATCGTCTTCGCCGGCGCTCGCGCGCGCGCTGGCGCGGCTTTCCTGGCGGGAGGACCGCGATGGCCCGGAGCCGCTCGATGCTCTGCGTCTGGCCGCGTGGGCATTGGCGGAGTGGCGCGATTTCAATGCGCCATGGGACAAACGCGACTTTGACCGCGACGGTCGCCTCGCCGACGTCCTCCGGAGCGCGGAACGGACGCTCGCGCTACGCAACCGCTGCTCCCGGCCGCGCGACATCCTGTACGATGGCCTGCGGCCGCTGGCGGAGTTTCTGGAGCGCGTCGATCGCGCACGCCAGGCCGGCCGCCTCGACGGCAACGTGGTGGAGAACGAGATCCTCCGCCTGCCGCACGATCTGCGCTGGCTCAAGCAGGGAAGCGGCCGGTACGGTGACACAGTCTCGCGCGAGGGCGTCATGGCCTCGTGGGAGGACTTGAAGGCTGCGATCGAGACGTTCGGGCGCGAGGCGGATGCCGACCTCGCGGCGCATCTGCGCGATGCGTTGTGGGAGGTAGTGGGGCTCTATCAACAGCAGAAGAAGCTGGCCGGGCAACTCGATTTCATGGACCTGCTGCTCTACGCGCGGGAACTGCTGCGCCACGATGGCGCACGCGCCCAGCTACAGCAGGATTACCAGCGCATATTCGTGGATGAGTTTCAGGATACCGACCCGCTTCAGGCGGAGATTCTGCTTCTCCTGGCGGCTGCCGATCCTTGCGAGCGCAATTGGCGGAAGGCCGCCCCGGCGCGCGGCAAGCTTTACGTGGTGGGCGACCCCAAACAGTCGATTTACCGATTCCGCCGCGCGGATGCCCACCTGTTCCGCCGCGTGTGCCGCGATCTGAGCGAGGCGGGAGTCGCCACCGGAGAGCTGAAGCGCAGCACGCGCAGCACGCGTACGATCCAGGCGTTTGTCAATTCCGCGTTCGCCGGAGCGGTCCCGGAATACCTGCCGCTCGAGGGAGGGGTGGAAGACCCGCCCGAGCAGCCCGCGGTGGTGGCGCTGCCCATCCCGGAGCCTTACGGCACGCGCAATCTATCGAACCCCCGCATCGAGCAATGCTCGCCGGGCACGGTGGCAGCGTTCGTTCACTGGCTTTGCACGGAGAGCGGATGGAAGGTGCGCGACCGCTCCAACCAGGGTTGGGTGCCGGTCCAGCCGGAGCACGTGTGCATCCTCTTTCGCCGATTTACCAATTTCGGGGTGGACCTGACGCAGGAGTATGTGCGGGCGCTGGAGGCTCGCGGCATCGCGCACCTGCTGGTGGGGTCGAAATCGTTCCACCGCCGGGAAGAGGTGGTCACGTTGCGTACGGCGCTGCACGCCATCGAGTGGCCCGACGATGAGCTGAGCGTGTTCGCGGTGCTGCGTGGCAGTCTGTACGCGGTGCTCGACGATACCCTGCTGAAGTTTCGCAATGCGTACGGCCGGTTCCATCCCATGCGCGAACTGCCCGAGGATCTCGAACCCGAGTTCTTCCCCATCCGGGAAGGCTTCCAGGTGCTGCGGGAACTTCATCGGCGGCGCAACTACCGGCCTATCGCCGACACGATTCACGAACTGCTGGAAGCGGTGCGCGGCCATGCCGGGTTCGCTTTCCGGAAGGGCGGCGAGCGAGTCCTTGCCAACGTGTACCGGCTGACCGACCTGGCGCGCAGTTTCGAGGCCAGCGGCGCCGCCACGTCGTTCCGGGCTTTCATCGAATACCTGGACGGCGAGTACGAAAGCGGCGACACCGGCGAGGCCCCGGTGTTGGAACAGGAAGGCAGCGGCGTGCAGTTGATGACCGTGCACAAGGCCAAGGGGCTGGAGTTCCCGGTGGTCATCCTGGCGGATCTCACCGCGAAACTGACCGGTCCGCAAGGGGGCGACCGGTACAGCGATGCCGGCAAGCGTCTGTGCGCGCAGCGTCTTCTCCGGTGCGCACCGTGGGAATTGCTCGACGCCGCGGAGGAAGAAGCCAAAGTGGACGAAGAAGAGGCGCTGCGCGTTGCCTACGTAGCTGCCACGCGAGCGCGCGACCTGCTGGTCGTAACCGCTGTGGGCGAAGAGCAGCGCGAGGGAGGATGGCTGAGCCCCTTGCATGAGGCGTTGTATCCGCCGCGGGAGCGCTGGCGCGCCGCCCGGAACGCGCCGGGCTGTCCGCGGTTTGGGAACGCCACGGTGCTCAACCGGCCGCCCGACCAACCGGAAGAAGTGTCGGTGAAGCCGGGGCTGCACGATCCGGCCAGCGGCGATCACACGGTGGTATGGTTCGATCCCGCCGTGCTCACGCTTCGTGTGGCCAAGACCGAAGGCGTGGAAAACGAGCAGGTGCTCGCCGGCACCACCGAAGAGGCCATCGAGGGCTTGCGGCGCTACCAGGAATGGAAGTCCCAACGCGCCGGGCGGCTCGCCCGTGGCGCGGTTCCCCGCTTTTCGGTAACGACGGCCGAAAACTTCAGCACGGCCGCGGAAGCGGAGGCGATAGCGGTCGAAACGATCACCTTGCCGGGCGCTGGCGGCCGCCCGGGCGGGAGGAAATTCGGCCGCGTGGTTCACGATATTTTGCAGCATGCCACGGCGGCGGACGAAGCCGCGGCGCTGGCGGACGTATGGGGCCGCCGCCACGGCGCCAGCGAGGCGGAGCGTACGGCGGCGGCCGAAGCCGCGCGGCAAGCGCTGGAGTATGCGGCGCGGGCGATTCCTCCCGGAGCGGAGCGCTATCGCGAATTGCCGGTGATGGTCCGCCTGGAAAACGGCACCCTGGTGGATGGACGCATCGACCTCGCCTGGCGCGACGAGCGCTCATGGACGGTGGTGGACTACAAGACCGACCGGCGGGCCAAGCGCAGCGTCGCGCAGGTGCAGTTGTATGCCCTCGCGCTGCAGCGAGCGACCCGGCTTCCGGCCCGCGGAATTGTCCTGGAAGTATAGAACTCCGGGAACGGCCCGGTCGTTCCACCTCCCAACGGTCTGCAACCGCTCCTCGATGGCATACCCGGCCTACTCGGGAGAGCCGGCCTGGAGGCGGGACATGGATTCCGCGTACGTGGGTTGGGCGCCGGCTTCGACATCGGCGCGGCGCAGTTGATGGAATTTGCCGAGGGTGGCGTTCGCGCCCGCGAGGAGGCGGACGCGCTCGGCGTATTGGGCGATCTTGGCGCCGGGCAGCGCCCACATTGCGACGTCGTCCGTGAGGGCATTCAGGTAGGCACGCGCGCCACAGCAGCCGAGGCTCATGGCGGCCCGGCCGGTGTTGATGGCCTGCGGAATCGCGCTGCAGGCCGGGCGTCCCATGGCGGGCGGGATTCCCATCTCCACCTGCTGGACGGCTTCGGCCAGGATGAGACTGCGGCGGGCATCGGAGAAGATCACCACCGCGTCGGGAGCGAAGGTCGCGTCGGCCAACGGAGTGTAGATGACGTACTGCGCGCGCCGTTCCAGGACCGGAATGTGCGCCATGTCGGCAGGGCGCACATACTCGAGTTGGCCCAGCACCTGCATGACAGTCTGGAGTTCGCTCTGGTAGTGGGGCGAGGGATCCTTGAGGTTATGGGTGTAGACGCCGATGGAGCAGAGGTCGTGATCGGCGGCGGAGGTGGCGAACGCGGCGTGGGCCGCCCGCTCCCAGAACACGCAACCGGCGGGAACCTTGCCTTCAAACATCGGCACGCCATCGGGGATGCCATCGCGGAAACTGACGGCAACGGCAGGCAGCGTGAGCTGGAGGTTTTCCCGGAGGCTGCGCGCCAGTTCTGAGTATACGGAAACGACATTCACGCTCCGGATTGTACATCAAAAGAAAACAGGACGCGGCGTGAATCCGCGTCCCGAAGAAGAACACACAACAGAGGGAGGTTACTTGACGGCCGGAGCGAAGCTGGCTTCGCCGAGAAGCACTTCGGCCCAGGCGCAGTACACCTGAACTTTGGCGATGTTGGGGACGTAGGAAGGCACCACGATTTCGCGTTTTTCGTGATCGCCGCCCTTGATCTTGAACGCATCGAGTGTGTAGACGTTGCCTTTGGCATCGACAACACGCCAGGTGGGAGCCGGCGTATCGGGAACCTTGAAATCGGCCGAGACACGGAGGACGCTCTTGCCATTTTCGATGGTGTGGCTCACGGTGCCGGTGTTGGCCTTGGGGCCTTGAAACATGGACGACGTGTGAACCTCAATCCTGGCGGCAAAAGCGGTGGCGGCCAAGACGAGCGCCAGCACGGGCAGACAGACATAGCTCGGTTGAGTTGCTTCATTTCGATTCTCCTTCGGTTGAATTGAGGTCTTATGGCTCGACGATCTGGACGGCGTGACCATCCGGGTCGCGGACCACGAGGGCTTTCCGGAATCCCGCTTTGCCGTCTGGAAGCGCTACGGCTCCGGTGGAAACGAAAGGGGTCCGGGTATTGCGGAGGGCCTGCGCGGCTTCATCCGCGCTGACTCCCACGAATCGAGTTTGCCAGTGGATCAGGTCGTTGGCCTTCTCGTCCGGCGGAAAGGGGCGCCCGTCGCGAGGAGCCAGGTATTCGAGGAACTCGATGCCCGGTCCCGCCGCCGCGCGCAGCGCCGTGATGCGCAATTGGGCGCCGAATACGTTGTTGAGGCGCTCCTGTTCGGGACCGTAGTTTTCGCTCTCACCGGCCACCTGCATGCCCAACCGGTCCCGATAGAATCTCAGGCTGGCCTCTGTGTCGGAAATGACGATGGCGGTGTGATCTATTCCCAGAAAAAGGCGGTCACCGGACTGGTGCCACTTGGGATTGCCCTTATCGGGGGGGAACCACAAGATCTCCAGGGGATGGTCGTCGGGATCGCGGAAATAGAAGGCGCGGATGCCGCCGGCGTTGGGATTCCACGCGGGCAGAAGCTGCGGCCCGAGGACGCGTGTTTGACCTTGTAATCGCGCAGGCGCTGGTAGGCGCAGTCCATGTCGCTGACGATAATGGCGGCGTGCTGAAACCAGCGATCGTTGCTCCGGGAATCGATCGGTGCAGGGCGGCCGCCGCGCGGGGCGAGGAACTCGGTGAGTTCGAGGTATTCGCCGCCGAGTTTCATCCGCGCGATGCGCATGCGGAGGCCGAAGACGCCGGCGAGGTGCTCGTAGCTGTCGCCATCCACTTCGGACTCGGAGACCTTCTGGAACTGGAGGACGCTCGAGTAGAATTCCACCGAGCGGTCCAGATCGGAGACGGTGAGGCCGATGGAATCGATGCCTTTGACCAGGGGCAGAGGGACGCCGGCGAGGAGGCCGCCCAGCAGCAGGACGAGGAAGCCGCGGCGCCACATCACGACAGGCGCTCCATCAGGTGGTCGCCTACGCGCATAGCGTTGGCCATGATGGTGAGGGCGGGATTGACGGCGCCGCTGGAGGGGAAGAAGCTGCCGTCCACTACGTAAAGATTGTCGAGCTCGTGGGCTTTGCAGTTGCGGTCGAGCGCGGACGTGTTGGGGTTGTTGCCGAAGCGGATGGTGCCGTTCTGGTGGGCGACGCCGGCGAGCGGGATACGCTGGCCCACAAAGAGGTTGCGCGAGAACAGGCCCTGGTGGCAGTCGTGGCCGTGCATGGCGCATTTCCGCTGGCGCTGCATGAGTTCCTTGAGTTTGGTGATGAGGCGGCGGTGTCCCTCTTCGTTATTGGGCTGGTAGCTGAGGACGATGTTGCCGGCGTCGTCGAGGGTGACGCGGTTATCGGGGTCGGGAAGGTCTTCGGAGGTGAGCCAGAAATCGAGTGAGTGGTTGGCCATCAGGTCGAGTGTGAAACCGGGGGCGATGGCGGGCGCGCCAGCGCTCAGGGTGACGCCGTCAAGCTTGCCGACGAAGGAGATGTGGCCCATGGGGAAAGCCCAGTCGGGAGAGCCGTGATAGAAGTCGTTCACCGAAAGCGTTTTTTGGAAGACCACCGGGTTGGGGCATTTCGAAACGGCCATGAGGACGGAATTCACGTGGCCCATGTAGTAGCGGCCGACGACGTCGGAACCGTTGGCCAGGCCCCTTGGATGCTTGTCGCTGGCGGAAGGGAGCAGCAACGCGGCGGAGTTGATGGCCCCGCAGGAGACCACCACGATATCGGCCGAATAAGTGGCGCGGGCACCGTTGCGGCGAACGACGACGCCGGTGACTTCGCGGCCCGACTCGCCGGTCTTGAGGCGCTCGACGAAGGCGTTCGTCATGAGACCAACGTTCGGATACTCCAACGCCGGATCGACACCCAGCACCTGGGCATCGCTCTTGGCGTAGACGAGGCAGGGGAAGCCATCGCAGGTATTACAGCGGATGCATTTGCTGGCGTGGCGGTTCTGTTCGTCGAGCATCACGCCGGGCGGAGTGTGGAAGGGCTTGAGGCCGGCGGCGGCGAAATCCTCACTGAGGTGCTGGATGCGCGGTTCGTGACTGATGGCGGGGTGGGGGTAAGGGCCCGCGGCGGGCGGCTCGGTGGGATCTTCGCCGCGCTCGCCGTGGACGTGATAGATCTGTTCGGCGAGGGTGTAGTAGGGTTCGAGCTCGTCGTAGGTGATGGGCCAGGCGGGCGAGATGCCGCCGTGATGCCGGATGGGGCAGAAGTCCTCGCGGCGAAGGCGGAACAGGGCGGAGCCGTAGAACTGGGTGTTGCCGCCCACGCAGTAGTTGGTGTGCGGGTGGAGTTCTTTGCCGTCGCGGTCGCGCCAGGTTTCTTTGGTCTGGTATCTGCCTTCGACGTTGACGGCACGGGTGCTCCAGTTGTCTTTCTCGCGCGGCACATAGTCGCCGCGCTCGAGCAGCAGGACTTTCTTGCCGGTAGGCGCGAGTTTTCGCGCGAGCGTTCCACCACCGGCGCCGGTCCCGATGATGATCACGTCGTAATGATTTTCGCTCATGGTGTGTTGCTCCTCGATTTCACATGGCGCTGCAGTTACACCGGAAGATGCAGCGTTGGTGGTTCTGATGATGGAGTTTGGCGCAGAACACGCGGTGGGCGCCGCGCCGGTAACGATAGAGTTGGCCCGCCAGCGGCATGGCCGTGAGGGGAGCCAGGAAGTAGATCCAGACCGCGGTCCAGACGCCGGCGGGCAGGGCCGAGCCGACGGTGCGCGCGGGATTCATGCTCATGCCGGAGAGCGGCGATTCGACGATGATGAAGCTGGCGACGAGCAGGCCGGCGATCCAGGGGGTGAGCCTGGCGATGCGGCGGGAATTCGACACCGCCAGCACGATGGCGACCAGAAGAAAAATGAGATGGCGAACTCGCCCCAGAATGCGACCCAGGCGCCTTGCGGGCCGGGAACGGTGACGCTGTAGTTGACAAAGGGATGGGCGAGCGCGGGTCCGGACAAGAGCGCGGTGAGCCATACGCCCGCGAGGCCGCCGGCGAATTGGAACAGGCAATAGAAGAAGGCGTCCCAGCCGGAGATTTTGCCGAGAGTCAGAAAAGTAAGGGTGAGGGCGGGGTTCATATGGGCGCCGGAGCGCTGCCCCCAGCGCGAGAAGATGATACCCACCGCTGTCAACCCATCGCGATGCCGCCGACGATGTTCCGGAGCAGGACGCCGGGGACGGCCTGGCGGAGGGGCGAGGAGGGATGTCCGAGCAGCACGCCGAAGACACAGGCGGACATCATGAAGATGCCGAGCGCGGCGGCTTCCATGAAGTACTCGGGCCAGTGGGCGCGCAAAGCATAGGCTGCGCCACCCTTACTCTCCATTGCTGTGGCCGCAACCGTCATGCCGTTGAATGCCGGCCCGGCCGGCGAATGTTCCGGCGAATGCGAGGAAATCGCGCGGAATAAATGCGTCGGCCCGGCGGATGTTTCGAGTGCATGGATACGAAGCAGAAAGCAAACTCCACGTGGGCCACGCTGATCGGGATCAATGTCCGGTGGCTTTGCCAGGCGCTTGAATTGCTGGACAGGTTGGACGATGGAGTGTACAAGGCGTCGCCCGCGGGTTTCGCGCCGCATTGCGCGGGAGGGCACCTGCGGCACATCGTGGAGTTCTACCAGTGTTTCCTGAACGGAATCGATTCGCTACATATTGATTACGATGCGCGGCGGCGCGATGTCACGATCGAGAAAAGCCGCGCCGCCGCGGCGGAGGCGGTCCGCACGATCATCGCGCGGCTGGAAGCCTGTGCCGGACGGGGGTCCGATGCGGCGGTGCGGGTGTGCATGGAGGACGCGGCGGCTTGCGAGTTAAGCGACAGCTTCATGACCTCGTCGCTGACGCTGCGCCTGCACGGTGTGGCGATGGATCCGGCATTCGGAATGGCGCCTTCGACCTTGCGGTACCTGGCGGCGCGGGAGGCGGCATAGATGTGCCCGGTGAGCTGGGTGAGGAATGCGGAGGGGTACCACCTGCTGTGCAATCGGGACGAGAAGCGCACGCGCAGTGCGGCGACGGGACCCCGTGTGGACGAACGCGGCGGAGTGCGGCTCATTGCACCGGCGGATGGCGATTTCGGCGGGACATGGATCGCGGTGAACGAATTCGGCCTGTCGTTATGCCTGCTGAACGGCGCCGGCGGCGGGCAGCGAGAAGGTCGCAGCCGGGGCATGCTGGTGCGGGAACTGATCGGGGCAACATCGGGCGGGGAGTGCGGCTGGTGGTTGAGGCGCCGCGACCTGGCTGCGTTTGCGCCTTTCACGCTGGCGATGCTCGAACCGGGGCAGGCGGCAGCCCTGGCGCGATGGGACGGGGAGAGGCTGGCGATGGTGATGCCGGCCGATTCGATGATGCCGTTGATCTCGTCTTCATACGATCCGGCGGGCGTGCGCCTGTGCCGGCTGCAGGAATTCCGGCGGCGCGTCGGAGCGAAGCGGAACGTGGATCCGGCAGCGCTCTACTGGTTTCACGCGAGCCACCGGGAACGGCCGGATGCGTACTCGCTGTGCATGCATCGCGAGGATGCGGAGACGGTGAGTTTCAGTTGTGTGGTGGTGACGAGGGGCGAGATCCGGTTCTTCTATTCGCCGGCGCCGCCCTGCCGGACGGCGCCGGGCGAACAACAGGTGCTGGCGCGGGCGGCATAGTATGGCGCATTTCTTTTTGATTGCGGGGGCCACGTTTCTGAGCGAGGACCTGGCGTGCATCGGCACGGGGTTGCTGATTGCGGCGGGCAGGCTCGGGTTCGTGCCGGGAGTGCTGGCGTGCCTGTTGGGCATCTATGCGGGCGACCTGCTGCTGTATTTCGCGGGACGGCTGGTGGGGCTTCCGCTGGTACGGTGGCGGCCATTCGGGCGGGTGCTGACGGAAGCGAAGCTCGATCGGGCCTCGGCATGGCTGTCGGCGCGCGGCGCGGGCGTGGTGATCGCGAGCCGGTTTACGCCGGGGCTGCGGCTGCCGACGTACGTGGCGGCGGGCCTGCTCAAGACGCGGTTCTGGACCTTCGCGGGATACTTCCTGCTGGCGGCGCTGGTTTGGACTCCGCTGCTGGTGGGGGCGGCGGCGGTTTTTGGGGACCGCGTGCGGCACGCGGGGTTCGCGGCGATGGGACTGCCGGCGCTACTGCTGGCGAGGAAGCCGCGGCGCCTGGTGGGCTGGGTTCGCCGCAAGACGCGGTGGGAGTTCTGGCCGCCCTGGCTGGCGTATCTGCCAGTGATTCCGTACGTAATTTATCTCGGGATCAAGCACCGCTCACTAACCCTGTTTACGGCGGCCAATCCCGGGATTCCTTCGGGTGGGTTTGTCGGCGAATCCAAGTCGCGGATTCTGTCGAACCTGCGCGGGGTTCCGGACTTTAGCCTGGTTTCGCGATTCGAAGAGGCGGCGCAATTCATGCGGCATCGGGGCCTGGACTATCCGGTGGTGCTCAAGCCGGACGTGGGGGAGCGCGGGACGGGTGTGCTGATCGCCCGTAACGAGGGGGAGTTGCGCGGGTACTTCGATGGGGCCCCGCAGAATACCATCATTCAACGGTATGTGCCGGGACTCGAGTTCGGCATCTTCTACTACCGGTACCCGGAGAGGCGAGCGGCCGGATCGCCTCGATCACGCGGAAACTGTTTCCGAGCGTGGTAGGCGACGGGCAAAGCACGATTGGCGAACTCATCTGGAACGATGAGCGCGCGGTGTGTCTGGCAGACCTTTATGTGAGCCGGCTGAAGCGAGCCGCCGACGAGGTGCCCGCGCTTGGAGAGAAGGTACCTTTGGCGGAGTTGGGTTCGCACTGCCGCGGAGCCATCTTTCTGGACGGGGCGTCTCTCGAAACTAAAGCGCTGCGCGAAGCCGTAGATGCCGCGGCGCGGGAGCATCCGGGGTTCTACTTCGGACGGTTCGACGTCCGCTCGACATCCATCGAAGCGCTGCAGGCGGGGCGGTTCGCGATCCTGGAACTGAACGGCGTGTCGGCCGAGGCGACGCACGTGTACGATCCGGCGGTGAGCCTGGCGGAGGCGTACCGGGTGATGTTCCGGCACTGGAGCATCGCCTTTGCCATCGGTGGGAGGAACCGGAGATCCGGATTCGAACCCATGGGGTGGCGCGCCTTCGGGCAACTGCTGGCGAGGCGGCGGGAGGCGGATTCACCGGCGCTGGGTGTCCATCCCCATCTTGGTCCAATCCCTATTTCCTATCGACAATAGGGTGATTGTGATATACTCCCGGATATGGCACTGAGCCACCTGCGGACGCTCGAGGCGGAGAGCATTCACATCATTCGGGAAGTTGCCTGCGAGTTTCAGAAGCCGGTGATGCTGTATTCGATCGGCAAGGACTCGTCGGTGATGCTGCGGCTGGCGCAGAAGGCGTTCCACCCAGGGCCCATTCCGTTTCCCCTGCTGCACGTCGACACGACCTATAAGTTCCAGGAAATGATCACGTTCCGGGACTCGTACACGCGCGAAGTGGGGGTTCGGCTGATCGTTCACACGAACCGCGCGGCGATTGCAGCAGGGGCGACTCCGTTCAAGCTGGGGACGCAGCGGTGCTGCGGGCTGCTGAAGACCACGGCACTGCTGGATGCCCTGCGCGAGGGCGGGTTCGACGCGGCGTTCGGCGGCGCGCGAAGGGACGAGGAAAAGTCGCGGGCTAAGGAGCGGATCTACTCGTTCCGCGACACCAGAGGGCAGTGGGATCCGAAGAACCAGCGTCCGGAGCTATGGAATTTGTTCAACGGGCGGGTGGACCCGGGGGAGAGCATCCGTGTTTTCCCGCTTTCGAACTGGACCGAGCTGGACGTTTGGGAGTACATCCACGTGGAAAAGATTCCGGTGGTGCCGCTGTACTTCGCCAAAGAGCGATGGATGCTGGAGCGCGGAGAATCGCTGATCTCGCTGGAGCAGGAATTCATTCCGCGGCTGCCGGGGGAGACGCCGAAGCTGGTGCGGTGCCGGATGCGATCGCTCGGATGCTCGCCGTGCACGGGCGCGATCCGGTCGGACGCGGACACGGTGCCGAAGATTATCCAGGAGCTGATTTCGTTCCGGCGGTCGGAGCGGGAGAATCGCGTGATCGACCACGACCAGGACGGTTCGATGGAGATCAAGAAGCGCGAGGGCTACTTCTGATGGCGGCGTTTCCGGACGTGGCGGCGCAATTCGATGTCGAGCGGTTTCTGGAGCAGGAACAGAACAAAGACCTGCTGCGCTTCAGCACGGCCGGCAGCGTGGACGATGGAAAGTCGACACTGATCGGGCGGCTGCTGTACGACTCGCAGAACGTGTACGAGGACCAGGTACGGTCGGCGGCGAAGGCGTCGGTGAACCGGTCGGCGGGGCCGCTCGATTTTTCGCTGCTCACTGACGGGCTGCGGGCGGAGCGGGAGCAGGGCATCACCATCGACGTGGCGTACCGGTATTTCTCGACGGCGCGGCGGAAGTTCATCATTGCCGATACGCCGGGGCACGAGCAGTACACCCGCAACATGGCGACCGGGGCATCGACGGCGGACCTGGCGATCATTCTGCTGGATGCGCGCAAAGGGGTGCTGCCGCAGTCGCGCCGGCACACGTATATTGCGTCGCTGCTGGGCATCCGCGAGTATGTGGTGGCGGTGAACAAGATGGACCTGGTGGAGTACGACCGGGGCGTGTTCGAGCGCATCGTGGCGGAATTCGAGGAGTGGAACCCGTCGGAGGGGCGGGTTTACTTCGTGCCGATCAGCGCGCTCGAAGGGGACAACGTGGTTTCGCGAAGCACCCGAATGCCCTGGTTCGACGGGCCTGGGCTGCTGGAGTACCTGGAGACGGTGGAGGTGGAGCGGGCCCCGGAGGAGACCGGATTCCGGCTGCCGGTGCAGCGGGTGATCCGTCCCAACCAGGATTTTCGCGGCTTCGCGGGACAGATTGCGGCGGGCGTGATACGGCCGGGCGACGAGGTGTGCGCGTTGCCCTCGCACCGCATGACGCGGGTAAAATCGATCACAACGTACGATGGCGACCTGGAGTCGGCGCACGCGGGCATGTCGGTGACGCTGACGCTCGCCGACGAACTGGATTTGAGCCGCGGCGATCTGCTGGCGGCGGCCGATGACGTGCCGGAAGTGGCGCGGCGCTTCGACGCGCAGTTGGTGTGGATGAACGAGCGGCCGCTCGACGGCACGCGGCAGTACCTGCTGAAGCACACGACGCAACTGGTTTCGGCGCGGGTGACGGCGCTGCGGCATCGGGTGGACGTGAACACGCTGGGCACGGAGCCGGCCGCGACGCTGGAGATGAACGGCATCGGGCTGGTGGAGATCGAAACGGGGAGGGCGCTGTATTTCGACGCCTATCGGGCCAGCCGGGGGACCGGCAGCTTCATCCTGATCGATCGGGAGAGCAACGCCACGGTGGCGGCGGGAATGATCGTGCAGGCCAGCGGCGCGGCGCGTTCCAGCGGTCCGGTAACGGCGAAGGAGCGCGCGGCGCGGTACGGGCACGGGCCGGAAGCGATCTACGTGGGCCAGCGGGAATCGCTGGCGGCGCTGGTGGAACGGCGGCTGTTCGAGCACGGCTGCGCGGTGGTGGTAGTGCAATCGCCGGCGGATGAAGTGCTGGCGGCGCTGCGCGCGGCGGGGCTGATCGCGATTGTAGTGGATGCCACGGAAGCCGCGCTGCCGCACGACGACCGGCGCGCGGCGGACGAAATTTGGGACCGCCTGTTCCACGGGCGGGAAACGGATGGGGTCCAAGGGGAGGGCATATGAGAACCGCGGAAGCCGAAGCGGTAATCGCCGAGGTGTTGCGCGACCAGCCGGGGCCGGCGTGCGTCACGTCGAGCTTTCAGACCGACTGCATGGCGCTGATCCACATGGTGACGCGGCAGCGTCCGGAAATTCCGGTGTTGTTTCTGGATACCGGGTATCATTTCGCGGAGACCTACGCATACCGTGATCGCATGGCGGCGGAGTGGAATCTGAACCTGGTGAACCTTCGTCCGCGGCTGAGCGTGGCGGAGCAGGAACAGCAGTTCGGGATTTTGTATGAGAGCGCCCCCGACCGCTGCTGCGGGATGCGCAAGGTGGAGCCGCTGTTTGCGGGATTGCAGGCTTACGACGTCTGGTTTACGGCACTGCGGCGCGAACAGTCGCCGACGCGCGCGAATCTGAAGGCGGTGGACAGCTTTCCGCTGCCGGGAGGGAAGGTCCTGACCAAGGTGAGCCCGCTGGCGGACTGGACGGCGCGCGACGTGTGGGCGTACCTGAAAGAACACGGAATTCCGCCGCTGCCGCTGTACGAACGGGGCTTCACCAGTATCGGATGCGAGCCGTGCACGACGGTTCCGGTGGATCCGGACAATCCGCGTTCGGGGCGTTGGGGCGGCCACAAGCTGGAGTGCGGGATTCACATTTCTGGACAGTGACATGCTGGTCGGTCTGGGTTTTTTGATCGCGTTGGCGATCGGAGTGACGGGTGTGGGCGGGGGCACAATTACGGTGCCGATGCTGATGCTGTTCGCACACGTCGCTCCAGGCAAAGCGGTGGGGACCGCGCTTGCCTTCGGGGCGATGGTGAAGCTGATCGCGGGCCCGATGTACCTGGTGCGGCGGCAAGTGAGCTTCCGGGTCCTGCTGCTGATGGTGGCGGGCGGACTGCCGGGGCTGTGCGCGGGGCTGTATTTCCTGAACAAGCTGCACGAAGCGAACCGCAATGGTCTGCTAACCGCGCTGCTGGGCGTGCTGATCGTGGTGACAGCAGTGGTCAACCTGTTTCGAAGCCACGCGGGAAAGGGAGGAACTCGCGACCGCTCGCGGTGGCTGCCGTGGATCATGCTGCCCATCGGGGCGGAGACGGGCTTCTCGTCAGCGGGCGCCGGCGCGATCGGCACGCTGGCGCTTTTGAATCTCACCCAGCTGAGCCCGGTCGAAGTGGTGGGCACGGACGTGGTGTTCGGGCTGGTGCTGTCGCTGGTGGGCGGCGGCTTCCAGGTGAGCATCGGCGCCTACGACACGGCGGTGCTGACGCAACTGGCATTGGGCGGCGTTTTCGGCGCGGTGCTCGGTCCGAACCTGGCATCGCGGATTCCGGCCAGGCCGCTGCGGGTGGCCCTGTGTTTGTGGCTGGCATCCCTGGGCGGCCTGATGTTTTTGCGCGGATAGCCCGGCTTGGCCGAGCCTGCGTTTATTGATCGCCACCGATCGCGACGGAGAGAGCCTGAAGGGTATCGGTACCCCACATCGACCGGGTGCCCCACATGGACCGCTCACCCCAGATAGCCTGGAATCCCATCATCGTGCTGGAGCCCCAGACTCCGGAAGTGCCCCACAGGGAACGCGTACCGAGAATGGAACCCGTGCCCCACACGCTCCGCTCCGACCAGGGGCTGGTCGTTCCCCAGACCGAACGCAGGTCCTGAACGAGATAGACCTGCACGGAGGCGGCATCGTAGGCGACGGCCGGTGACAGCGCCAGCCCGGAGGACTTGCTGTCGTCCGCCAGCGCGGCGTTGACGTCCAGATATCCGGCGCCAATCGTGAACAGGTCGTATTGGCTGGTCCACTGGTAGCCAGTAGCGGGATCGAAGGACACGGTGGCAGTCTGCGGGAACTTGGACGCGTTCTTCATCAGCCGCGCTTTGACCTGGTCCGGAGTCAGCGTCGGGTCTTTCTGGATCAGCAGGGCGGCGGCGCTGCTCACCATGGGTGCGGCCATGCTGGTGCCGCTCATCTGGTAGTAGTCCGGAGTGCCGGTTTTGGGGTCAAAGCTGTACACGTTGACCGGGACGCGATTGTCGGGATAGGTTTTATCGAGGTAGGAGCCGCCATCCTTCAGGGAGAGGATCCTGTTGCCGGGCGCCATGATATCGGGCTTGGCGATGTGATCGATCGCTGTCGGCCCTTTGGAACTGTAGCTGGTGACGATATCGTCCTCACGGCCGGGTGTGCCCCGCGTATTCATAGCGCCGACGGTGATGACGTAGGGGCTGTTGCCGGGGGCGGCAATGGTTCCATAACCGGAATTGCCGTCGGTGTTGTCCCGGCCGTAATTCCCGGCCGCCACCACCACCACAATTCCGGCCTCCCAGGCGCGCTGCACCGCCAAACAGAGCGGGTCGTCCTGGTAGGAGGCCATCGGGGCGCGGCCCAGCGACAGGTTCATCACGCGGATGTTGTAGAGGCCTTTCAACTGGATGGCCCAGTCTATGGCGGCAATCACGGTCGCATCGTCGGAGGCGCCGTTCTTATCCAGAACACGGAGGCTGACGAGGTTCGCGTTGGTGGCGAGGGCCCGAATGGTGTAAGTGAACTTATCCCCGGTGGAGTGCTTGCCGTTACCCGCGAGCAGGCCGGCGACGTGGTTCCCGTGTCCGAACGCATCCGCAAACGAAGTATCGCCGGCGACGAAGCTCTGCTTATAGAGAATGCGGTTGTGGCCCTTGCTGTCTTTCAGGTCGTCGTCATCATCGATGCCGCTATCGAGCACGGCGATTGTTACGCCGGTACCGTCATAGGGCAACGTGACGCCGAGGGGGGTGTTCATTGCCGTGGACCAGCCGTAGTCGGGTCCGCCGGCGAAGGCGGAGGCCGATACCGGGCGGTTGGGATGGACGGAAATAATGTCCGGATCGGAAGCAACGGACACGGCAGCACCCGCCTCGATCTCGTAGACCGCGGCATCGATCAAAGAGAGATTGGCCTTCTTTTTGCCGCCTTTCACGGCAACCTTATGTTCTGTCGCAGCGGCTGCGCCGGGCTGGAATCGAACGATGACCTGCACGGTTTGATTCGGCGGAAGCTGCTCCAGATCCGGAGCAACCTTCGACTTGTCCTTGGCGGCCGCGATGCCGACCGTCGCGCCTAGAATCGCTATCCACAACAACCTGGTCATGACTCACCACTCCTTGGGCCTGGAATTTCGGGAGGCGGGTATTTCGGACCCGCCCACCCGTTTTGTTACATGACCAATGTAGACGGAACGGCAGCCGTAAGTCGATGAAAATTGGTACTCGGCGAGGGTCATAAGGTCAGATTGCCCGGCGCCTAAGGTGCCGACCTCAATACCCGCATCTACTCCATTCGCGCCGTTCAGCCGATTAGATTCGTGATGGAGCCAGTCCGCCAGCATGGAAGCGCCGCGGCGCGCCGGTTGTTCCGGTGCGGCCGTGTTGCGGCTGTACTACTTGCGTTTGCGGGTTGCCTGCCGGCGGCGGGCCTGGATCCATCGAAGAAGCTGACCCAGTACACGCGCGCGGCGTGGGGCACCGATAAAGGGCTTCCTATGAATACGGTCGCCGCGATTGCGCGCACGGCGGATGGCTTCCTGTGGATAGGAATGGAGGAGGGGCTGGTCCGATTTGACGGGTTGAAATCGAAGGTGTACACCACCCGCGATATTCCCGGCATGATCACCAACGAAGTGGCCGCGCTGCTCTGCGACCGCAGGGGGAACCTCTGGATCGGCACGCGTGGCGGCGGCCTGACGGTGATGGACCGCGCCGGCGGGTTTCGTTCCTTCTCCACGCGCACCGGCTTTTCGAACGATTCCGTGCTGAGCTTGTATGAAGATGACAGCGGCGCGATCTGGGCGGGGACCGACGGCGGTGGCGTCAACCGCCTTTGGAACGGCCGCATCCGCTCCTTCGGATCCGCTGATGGCCTGCCGGATGACGCCGTGTTTGCGATCACTTCCGACCGGTCCGGAGCGGTATGGGTCGGAACGCATAAAGGTCCGGCGAGGATCGTGGGCGATCGCGTCGTGGTAGCGGGTCTGGGCGACGGATTGGCCGGGCAGGATATCCGCAGCCTGATTTGCAGCAAAGCGGGGGAGATCTGGCTGGGGACCAACGGCGCCGGGCTGTTTCGCGTCGCATCGGGTCAGGTGCGCCGGTTTGGCGCGGCCGACGGACTCCGCAGCGATACCATATGGGCCATTCGCGAGGATGCCCCCGGGTCGGTCTGGGTAGGTACCGCGGACGGGTTGCACCGCGTCACCCAGGATTCGAAGACAGGCCGGGTGGCGATCGCCTCGCTCACCCAGGGACAGGGTCTGGCGGGAAACGAGATCTGGGCGCTGCTCGACGACCCGGAAGGCAACCTGTGGGTGGGGACGCTCGATGGCGGACTGGTCCGGCTGCGGGATGGCTCGGCGACCACTTACAGCAAAGACGAGGGGCTTTCGGCCGACGTGGTCCTGCCGATCTTTGAAGACAGCACCGGTGCCATCTGGATCGGCACCGCGACCGGCGGTGTGAACCGGATGTATCAGGGAAAAGTCCAGGTCTTTACGGAACGGGAGGGACTCTCGAAGGGGATTGTCTTCTCCATCTGCGAGGATACGCACCACGCGATCTGGGTAGGCACCAGGGAGGGACTCAGCCGGTACAAAGATGGCCGCTGGCGAGTCTTTCCGCCAGCGGACGGCATTGCCGGCATTGTGCAGGTGCTGTATCCCTCGCGCGACGGAAGCCTCTGGATCGGTACACGAAGCGGCCTGACTCGCCTGGCGGGCGACCGGTTTACGACCTTCACCACGCGCGATGGGCTCTCCAACAACAACGTCTTTTCGCTGTTCGAGGACAGTTCCGGGACTTTGTGGATTGGAACCGGGGGAGGGGGATTGAACCGGTTACAGGGCAACGTTTTCAGCGTGTACGGGAAACGGCAGGGCCTGCCCAACGAAGTGATCCGCGACATCACGAGCGCGGATGGCGGCGGGCTGTGGCTGGCCACCAACGGCGGGGGCCTGGTTCGGTTCGACAAAGGCGCCATCCGCGCCTTTACCACGCGCGACGGGCTGCCCGAGGACACGATTTTTCGCGTTTTGGACGACGGGCTGGGGAACCTCTGGATGAGCTCCAACCGTGGCATATTCAGCCTTTCGAAAACTCAACTGCGGAACTTCGAAGCAGGGCGTACTCCCACCCTGACGGCGCGCCTGTTCGGAACGACGGACGGGATGAAGAGCAAGGAATGCAACGGGGGATTTCAGCCGGCGGGTTGGCGGACCCGGGACGGGCGCCTCTGGTTCCCGACCATGCGCGGTGCGGTCGCGCTGAATCCGGCGGCGCTGGTGCAGAACCTGGTTCCGCCGCCGGTTCTCATTGAGCACGTGCGCGCGGACGGCCGGGTCTTGCCGGAGAGGCCGTCGTTGTCCATCGCCCGCGGCAGCGGCAAGCTCGAGTTCCACTTCATCGGTTTGAGCCTCGCCGCGCCGGAAGGCGTCAAGTATCGTTACATGCTGGGCGGATTCGACCGGGATTGGTCGGAGCCCGATACCAGCCGGGTTGCCTATTATACGAACATCGCGCCGGGACGGTACACGTTTCGCGTGATGGCGTGCAACCGGGACGGAATCTGGAATCCTTCGGCTGCCACGGTGTCCATCGAACTCGAACCGCGCTTTTATCAGACCTGGTGGTTCGCATTTTTGTTGGCGGTTTCGGGAGGGATTGCCGTGGTGACCGGCTATCGGGCGCGCCTGGCCCGCGCCAAGGCGCGGGAAGCCCGGCTGATTGCGCTGGTGGCGGAGCGTACCGCGGCCCTGGCCGCGAGCGAGGCCATGTTCCGGCAATTGGCCGAGAATATTACGGGCGTCTTGTGGACCATGGACCCCGCGACGGGAAAGTTCGTGTACGTCAGTCCGGCGTGGGTGGCGCTGTGGAACCGGCCGCGGGAACGGGTTCTCGAGGACCCGGAGCAATGGCTCTCGGGAGTGCATGCCGACGACCGCGATGCCGCGGCTGCCGCCAAGCAGAGGCAACGCCGGGGCGAGCGCGTGGAGATCGAGTACCGGCTCGGCTCTCCCGATAATTCGACTCGCTGGATCTGGGACCGCGCATTTCCGGTTCATGACGAATCCGGAAGGCTGACCTGTGTCGTTGGAATTGTCGAGGACGTGAGCTCACGGAAGGAACATGAGCAGTGGCTCACCCGCTCCAACGATGAACTGGAGCAGAGGGTAAAGGAGCGGACCGCCGAGCTCATCGCCACGAATAAGGAGCTCAACGCACAGATTGAAGAACGCCGGAGAACCGAGGCCGAACTGCGGGTGGCCAAAGAGGCGGCGGAATCTGCCAACCGGGCCAAGAGCGAGTTCCTGGCCAACATGAGCCATGAGATCCGGACGCCCATGAACGGTATCGTCGGGATGGTCGAGCTGGTCCTGGGCACCTCGGTCAATGCCGAACAGCGGTCGTACATCGAAGTGGTGAAGTCGTCCGCGGAGAAGCTGACGCGGGTGATCAACGACATTCTGGATTTCTCTCGTATAGAGGCGCGGAAGCTGGAACTGGAGAGCATCGAGTTCGACTTGGTCGCCTGCGTCGAAAGTAGTCTCAAAACGCTGGCGCCGGAAGCTCACCGGAAACGATTGGAACTTCTGCTGGACGCGGAGCCAGGGATTCCGCCGGTGCTCCTCGGCGACCCGGGGAGAATCCGTCAGATCATCATCAACCTGGCGGGCAACGCGGTCAAATTCACCGCCCAGGGCGAAGTGGTGGTGCGCGTCCGGGCGGAGGCAAGCGGAGACTCCGCTATCGTACATGTCGCGTTTACCGACACCGGCGCCGGCATCGCGCAGGAGAAACTCGCTTCGATCTTCGAGGCGTTCACACAGGCCGACACCTCGCACCGGCGCTGCTACGGCGGCACGGGCCTGGGTCTTACGATTTCTTCGGAGTTGGCCCGGATGATGAACGGCAACATCTCGGTGGAGAGCAGTCCTGGAAGGGGCAGCACGTTCCACGTGGTGCTGCGGCTCGGGATCGCGAGGTCCCACGCCGACGGGGAAGACAGCGAAGCTTTGGGCGGCGTTCGCGCACTGATCGCGGACGGTCACAAAGGGTTTACGCGCGTGACCGCGGCGCTACTGGAACGCTGGGGCGCACGGACGGATGTGGTACACGAAATCGATCCCGTAATGGCCGTTGTCGATACCTCCGGCCGCCGCTATGATGTCGCATTGGTGAACGCAACGCTACCGAACGTGGAGTGGTTGTGCGGCCGGATGAGGGAAATGGGCATCCTCGTGATCGTCCTGGCCGGACCGGATGGTCCGGCACTCCGGGGCGCGGCTGCCACGCTGATGAAGCCCGTCAGCACCGCCGAGTTGCGGGAGACCATTCTTTCTGCGATGGGGCGCCCGCCGTCGATGCCGAAGCGCATCGCGGAGGGCGGACTGGGAGCTTTGGCGGACAATGTGGCGGCAACGGTTGCTCGCATCCCCGCCCTTCGCATCCTCGTGGCCGAGGACAACTTTGTGAACCAGAAGGTGATCGTTGGGATGCTCGAGAAACGCGGTCATCGGGTTACCACGGCCGCCGATGGCGAGCTAGCGGTCCGCCTATTCCGCGAAAACGAGTACGATCTCGTGTTCATGGATGTGCAAATGCCGGTAATGGATGGATTCCAGGCGGCCGGGGAGATCCGTTCGTTCGAATCCAAAACCGGGCACCGGAGAACTCCGATTGTGGCGCTGACGGCGCACGCCATGGAGGGATACCGAGCTACCTGCCTTGAAGCCGGCATGGACGGTTATCTGGCAAAGCCGGTGAGCAGCGCTCGGGTATTCGGGACCATCGACGAGCTTCTCGGACAACCGGCCGAAATCGTGCTGAAGGACAGTTGATGTTGGCGATCTCACACCCGCGGTCGATTCGAACCTCGCTCACAAACCCGGCGGGCGGCGTTTGTGCCAGTCGGTCCGCTTCTGGAATTCGCGGCCGATGGCAAGCAGGGTGTTCTCGGAAAACGGAACTCCCACGAGTTGCAGGGCCACGGGCAGGTGTTCGGCGAAACCGCAGGGCAGGACCAGCGCGGGCAGGCCGCCCAGGTTTCCCGCCTGAATGATCGACTGGAAGCCGGGCGCGAGGCCGGGGGGAGGCGGCGTGCCGCCCCTGTCCAGAGGCTGATCGATCGGCGTCGCAGTTCCCGAACGCCCGGGCGCCACGAGCACGTTCACCTCGGTAAACAGGCTCGAAATGGCAGACTGGATGAGGCGCCGGATGCGCATGGCCCTCAAATAATCCAGGGCAGGCACGCTCATTGCCGCCTTTAATCCCGCGATCTGCGAGGGGTCGGCAAGCTGGTCTACCTGGCCGCCGGAGATCAGCGGCTCGAAAATCGAAGCCTCCTCGGCGGCCAGAATCGTGGCGAGCGTAGGACCGTACGGGAACGGCGGAAGCTTCGTCTCGACCAGGGGGAGGCCGGCGTCTTTGAGGACGGCCAGGGCGGCGGCGAACGCAGCCCGCGCCGCCGGTTCGGCCCGGTCGGCGAAATCCACCGGTGCGTAACCCGCTTTCAGCTCCTTGAGCGGGCGGGCGTACTGCGGAGTGTAATAGAAGCTCTTGCCCGCCGAGCCAGGGTCGTTACCGTCCCGGCCGGAGATCGTTTGCAGGACCAGCCCGCAGTCTTCGGCGGTGTGGGCGAAAGGCCCCAGCTTGTCGAGTGTCCAGGAGAGGGCCATGGCGCCGTAGCGGCTGACGAGACCATAGGTGGGGCGGAGCGCCGTCACACCGCAGTAGGATGCGGGCGTGACGATCGAGCCTGACGTTTCCGAACCAATCGAGAATGGCACCAGGCCCGCGGCCACCGCGGCGGCCGATCCACTCGAGGAACCGCCCGACCAGCGGGTGCGATCCCAGGGGTTCAGACCGGGACCGAACAGGGATGCGGAAGCGGACCGGTAGCCGCCGCCCCCGGCCAACTCCACCATGGATAGCTTGCCAGTGAGCACTGCGCCCACCCCATCGAGCTTATCGATGACGGTCGCGTTGTAGTCGAAGACTTGGGCGGCATACGGCTTCGCCCCCCAGGTGGTGGGTTGGCCGGCGTAGGCCAGAAGGTCCTTCACCGCATAGGGAATGCCCTGCAGGGGACCACGGAGACGATTGCGTTTGAGCTCCTCGTCCACGGCCTGCGCTTTGCGGATGGCCTGCTGGGGCAGGGCCAGGGCGAGGGCATTGTAGCGCGGGCCGAGGCGCTCGAGACGGGTGGCGAAAGCGCGGGCCAGGTCTTCGGCCGAAAACTCCCTGGCCTTGAGGCGGGCATTCAGCTCGGGAATCGTAGCAAAGAAGACGTCTTCCGCGATATCCGCCATGGCCCCTCATGCTTTGAATTGGAACGCCGGCTCGGCAGTCATCGGCACCGGCTGTTTAGCCAGCGCGTCACGAGCGGCCTGGAGGCGAGCGCGGGCGGCCTGCAATTCTTCTTCGGGGCTCCGGGGCGCGGCGGGGCGAGTAGCCGGCGTCTGGGCCGAAGCCAGTGCCTGAGCCGCCGCGGAGGCCAGCGCGGCGCTGGCGAGCGATCGGCGCGTGAGGTCCATGGCTCTAGTCTACCGTCTCCGGTGCCCGATTACCGGGATTGAGACACGAGTGTCGCCGGCACATTACTTGTGGGGTTCGAGGGCTTCGCAGGCAGCTTTGAGCATCATCGAGCGGGGGGCGGTGTCGCCGGTCCACAATTCGAACTGGCGGACGGCTTGCTCCAGGAACATATCGAGTCCGGGCACCACGGTCTTTCCCTGTTCTTTGGCGCGCTTGAGGAGGACCGTTTCGAGCGGGTTGTACACCATTTCGAACACGATCTCGCCGGGGATCGAGCCGTTGAAGAAGCACTCGTCCACGTGGGGAACCATGCCCAGCGGCGTGGCGTGGACGACGACATCGAAATGACGCCCGGAGAGCTGGTCGCGCAAGATGGCCTCGCCGCCGCACACCTTGGAAAGGGCGCGGACGCGATCGGCATTGCGCCCCACGACGGTAATCTTCGCGCCGGCATCGGAGAGGGCACAGGCCGCGCCGCGGGCGGCGCCGCCGTTCCCGACGATTAGCACAGAGGCGTTGCGAAGGCGCACGAGGCGCGAGAGGGGACCGGTGACACCCGCCACGTCGGTATTGGTGCCGCGCCACTTTCCGGCTTTTCGCCAGACGGTGTTGACAGCCCCAATCCGACGCGCGAGCGGGTCTACCGCGTCCAAATAGCGAATGATCTTCTGCTTGTGCGGAATGGTGACGCTGAAACCGGCCAGGGGCAGCTTCTCGGCCATGGAGAAGAAATCGCGCAGGTAGGCCGGCGATACGAGAAACGGCAGGTAGACGGCATCCACGCGCTTCGACTGAAACGCGCGGTTGTGAACGGCGGGGGAAATGGAGTGACGGATGGGATCGGCAATGACACCGTAGATGCGGGTGCTCTTGTGCAGCTTCTCGACATGGTACAGGTGTCGCAGGAAGTGTGCGCTGACCTGGCCGGCGGCGGTTCCTTCCGAATACATCGGCGCCGCATAAGTAAAGATGCCGCCGAATACGGGAGAAAGGACGCGGGTAGGGAAACCGAGCTCGCCCATCGCCAGGACGACGAGCTGGTGTTTGGTGAGCGCCCGTGCGGCCGACAGCACCCGCACGTTGTCGGAAGGCTTTCGGGCCGTGGTGACGATCTTGTATGCGTCCGCCGCGACCCGCATAATGCGTCCCACCACGGTGTCCATCGGCGGGGTGGCTTCGAAGTTGTGGTAGGAGACGATCACCGCGGTACGCCCGCGAAAATGGCCCATGCGTTCTTCGGCATGCTCGGCGGTTTCGATCTCGACGTCGATGGCATGGGCGCCATGGTTGACGGCGGTGTCGAGGATGGCGAGCTGCTCCTCGGTGCTGCCGTTGAATTTGCCATGATTCTGGTGGCGGCGGCAGGTGGCCAGGATCATGCAGTGCGGAAACGCGTCGAGAAAGTCGCGGATGGCTTCCGCGCCCTTGTGCGGGTGGTCCAGAAAATCCAGACGGAATTCCAGGAACGGCTCACCCGCCTCAGCCTCCCGCCGGGCGTGATCGAGCAATGTGGTAACATCTGGCAGGCCCAACGCAACGCAAATGCGCGGGAACGACCTGGTCTGCGCCATCGGTAAGGAATGACCAGAATACCACACGGTTCGCAGGTCAGAACGCGCTCACTGCCGGGCCATTCGTGAGCGACGGCCCGGCACCATAAGCGGTTTGGAGGCGGCCGGGTCTCAGAGGGCGCCGGCACACCGCGCTATTGCGACTCGGCGACGGGACTGGCCGGGGCGCTGAGTCGCGCCTTCCATTCGTCCAGAATGGCCGCGGTGGACCTGGTGCCGATGCGCGAGCAACCGGCTGTATACGCTTCCAGCACCTGATCCACGGTTCGGATTCCGCCGGCCGCCTTGATGCCGATCTCCTCCGGCAGGTACTTGCGCAACAGCTTCAGATCGTCGATGGTGTAACCGGAAGGCGCGAAGCCGGTGGAAGTTTTGACAAAGTCGACCTCGGCACGCTCGCAGCAGCGACAGGCGATGATCTTCAGCTCGTCGGTGAGATAGGCAGTCTCGAGGATGACCTTGAGAAGCGCACCTTCTTTGTGGCACGCTTCGGCCATCTGGACGAGCTCGGTCTGGACATGCTGGAACTCACGCGAGATCAGGGCGGAGATGGCGATCACCATGTCGATCTCCTTGGCGCCGCGGCGCAGCAGATCGCGCGTCTCGTAGAGCTTCGTGGAAGTGGTCTGAGAGCCGTGCGGAAATCCGCAGACGCTGCCGGGCCGGACCGGGCTGCCCTGGAGCACGCGCACCGCAAGATCGATATCGCACGGCCGGACGCTGACCGACGCGATGCCGCGCGCTTTGGCCATTTCGAGAGCCTCCACCACCTGTGAACTGGCGAGTTCCGGCTTCACCACCGAGTGGTCGATCATGGCGGCCAGATCCTGGTATGTGCCAAGGGGCGGACGAGGCAGGGGGTCCATACTGGACCAGTCTAACAGGGGAAAAGGGGGGGCCGAATTACCTTTTACGCTTGCTGCTCTTGGAAGCTGCGGCCCTGGGGCCGCAGCTCAATCCCACGCTCTTCACCTGCTCGCAGGCTTTGGAAGTGTAGTCGCTGCGCGGGAAGCGCTTGATGAGTTCCTGGAGCTCGCGGGCGCCTTCGGTGCGACGGCCCAGCTTGAACAGGGCCTGGCCCTTTTCGTACATGGCGTCCTGGGTGCGTGCGTTGTCGGGGTATTTTTCGAGCACGGTATCGTACTCTTTCACGGCGGTCTCGTAGTCTCCTTGCGCGGCGTGAATCCGGGCGATGTAGTATTGCGCGCTGGGGGCAAGCTCGGTGTTGCCGTACCACCGCAGATAGTCGGTGAGTTCCTGGACAGCGAGATCGTACTTGCCGCCGCTGTAGTCGCGGCGGGCATTGTCGTACAGAGCGGACGCGGACATGGTGGGGGTCTCGGATGAGGGGCCGGGCGCCGATCCCAGGGCCGTACCGGACGGGTTCGAAGGCGGCGGGGCGGGCGCGGGCTGCTGCATCACTTTCACGGCGTTGTTCAGGTCGGTCAACTGGGTCTGCATTTTGGAGATCAGGCCGGTGAGATCGGTGACTGCCTGAGATACCGTGCGCAGATCGTTGGACATCTGATCCATGCGAGTGTTGACCCCCACGACGGGGGCGACTACTTTGGACTCCATTTCGCGAAGACTCTGTTGGAATCCGCTCTGGATCACCGCTACCGACTTACTGGCGTCATTGGCGGCGTTGAGCGCCTGCTGCACCAGCACCTGAAATGCGGCGAATTTCTCGTCCTGCGTCCGCTGAAGCGCGCGAACCATATCCTGGAGTTGGGCGACGTCGCGCTGTAACTCCTGAATTTCCTTGCTGGCCGCGAGCGCGAGCCCGGGCGACACGGCCAGCACCAAGATGGCAATGCGTCGGAACATAATCACCCTCCCCTACTAATGAGTTCCGCAAGCCAGAATGACAGCCGCCCGGTCCACCTGGGGACATTTCGAACAGAGCGGCGGCCACCGTGCATACGAACCTCAAACCGGGCGCGGCGGGAACCTCAAACCTGCGCCGGCTGGAGCCCGCGCCACGCTCCCCATTTCTATCCTACTGCCCGGGCGAGAAATGAACGCGCCGATTCCGCTGCCAGCAGGACTCGTTGGATTCGGTGCATTGCGGTCGCTCCTTGCCGTAGCTTATGGTCTTGAGACGGTCCGCCGGAACGCCGAGTTGCACCAGGAAATCCTTGGCCGAGGATGCGCGCCGGTCGCCCAAGCCCAGGTTGTACTCGGCCGAACCGCGCTCATCGCAATGACCTTCCACGACGATGGACTGGTTCGGGAAATCAGCCAGGATGGACTTCATCGCGGCGGCATCCTTAGTCAGCGTCTCGCGCGCGTCGGACCGGACGTCGCTCTTGTCGTAATCGAAGAACACGTCCTGCACGTCCGAAGTGAGCCGCTGCTCGATGGTCTGCGTCGGAGGCGGCGGAGCGGGCGCCGGCGGCGGGGGCGGCGTGGTTACCGTGATGGTGGTCGAAGCGGTAGTGGTGCCGCCCGGGCCGGTAGCGGTCAGGGTATAACTGGTCGAGTCGTTCGGGAACACGCGGCGGTTGCCGGTATTCTGCACCGTACCGATCCCTTCGTTGATCGATACGCTGGTTGTGTCGCCGGTCACTTCCCATCGCAGCGTGGAAGACTGGCCCCGCTGAATGCTGGTGGGCTCCGCCGAGAACTGGGCAACCACGGGAGCCCGAGGTGCCGGCGGCGCCTCCTTAACCGGAGCCGGCGGTGGCGGCGGCGGCGGTGGTGGTACTTTCTTCTTACAGCCCGCCGCGAATATCGCCAGCGAGAGTGCGATCGAGATCACCGTGATCTTCCGTTTACTGAACATGAACATCGCCTCCAGAATTCTCTCTACTTCCCCCAAACCGGGCGTTCATTGTGCCCGGCCGTAGTCAGCGCCTTCACCTGGGTGCCATCCGCCAACATGGTATAGATCTGCGGCCGTCCGCCGCGCGTGGAGGCGAACACCAGGTGCTTGCCATCCGGCGCCCAACAAGGGTGTTCGTTCCTGCCCTCGCCGTGGGTCAACTGCGTGTACTGCCGCGATGCGATATCCAGGATGAACACGTTCCAGGCGCCCGCGGCGTAACCGCGAGTCCAGGCGTACGCAATCCTCTGTCCGTCCGGATGCCAGGCAGGGTTGCCCGCTTCGCCGGTGCCGTCCGTCAGACGCTGTATATTTCCGCCGTCGATCGTCATTTCGTAAACCTGTTGCGGGCCGGAGCGGCCGGATGTGAATACGATATCGCGGCCGGTTTTCGGGTTTACCTTCGGCTCCGTATCGATCGAACTCAACGAGGAAACCGGCCGAAATCCCGTTCCATCCAGGTTCGCGATGAAGATGCGGCAGCATCGGCCGGCCGACGAAGAGTAGACAATCTGCTTTCCGTCGGGCGTAAATGACGGCGACGAATTCACCGACGCACCCTGATTGTAGAAACGTAAATCCCGGACCGGATCCACCGAAAACACAAATATACCAGGATTGAAGTGAGCGTAGCTAGTAAAGGCGATCTTCGTGCCATCCGGTGAAACGGCGGGTTCGATGGAAGTCGAGTTGTAATGGGTGATCTGCTTCTGATTCTTGCCATCCGGGTCCATCACCCAGATTTCTTTGTGGCCCGTCCGGTCGGAAACAAAATAAATATGAGTACCGAAGAGCGATTCCTGACCGAAAAGCGCGAGAATATCGGCGGCGAATTCGTGGGCAACTTTGCGGGAGCCGGCGTCATCCACGGTGCCGAGATATCGTTTGGCGACTACCTGCGCCGCGGCGGGCGTGCCTTTGGTCAAATCGTAGAGCCAGCCGTAGAGAACGAGCACATTATTTTGCACCGCGGTGTAGCCGGACGCCAGGTACGTGGCGCGCGTAGGCGGGCTGGACCAATCGGACATCCATCGTCCGCCGCCGTTGGGTGCCGCGACGAGTTCGTTCCTGCGGCCGCGGGGAGTTTCGGTCACGGGCGGCGGCTGCACGAAATCGGAGGGCTGCTGCGGGACGAACAGGGGGTACGAGGTCTTGGGAGCCATGCGAAAGATCCCCGAACCGGAGATGTCGTTCCACAGGGTCTCATTGAAGGCGGCCATGCCGTTCTGCGCCTCGCCCGCCCCTTTCAGATCGGGAATGGCAATATAGGGCCGCTCCGCTCCCTGGAGGATGGTCTCCTTAATCTGTTGCGCAGACAGCAAAACGAGAGCCGCGGCCAAGCCGCCGGCTAACCATGCGAACTTCTTCATTTAACGCCTCAATTCGAATCGTAATTCCACATCCGCCTGGTTGAGGGGAAAGCCGGGCGGAAGCGGACCAAAAGGGCTGGCATCGAAGACGGCGCGCTGCGCGGAGAAATCGAGCGGCCGATTTCCGCTGGATTGCACGACTCGGACGGATTGCGGCGGCACCGAGCCATTCCGCCGGATGGTGAATGTGACCACTACCGGCACCGCGGTCGGGCCGCCCACGTCCGCGGTATTCCACGCGCGCGCCACTTTGTCGCGCAGGATCGTGGCATAGCCGCCGAACTGGTTGCCGAAGGGTGAATTGTTGCCGATGCCCACACCGCCCCCGCCGGGCAGGTTGTAGATCGGAGAGTTCACCGCCTGCCCGCCCGACGTGTAGAGCTGGTTGGGCGCGTCCTTCTGCGCTGCACGCCATTTGTTCGGCTCTGCCCAGAGTTTCTCCGACGGGCGCTGCTTCGCGCTGTGACTCTTCAGCGGAATGGCATCCGGCTCCGGGGCTTTCTTCTTTGGTACTGTCTTGGCCTTGGGCGGAGGCGAGGGCACCTGCGATTCGGTGTCATTGGCCACGGGATTCCGCGGTCCGGTTTTTGGAGGCAGAGGAATCGTCGGCGTGGGGCTGACCACGACCGACCCCAGGCCGCCGCCGTTCGGGCTGCCCATCAGGATGTTCGAAGACAGGCTCAGCTTTCCGTAGGAGAGGATGAAAGCGGCAATCGAAATATGCAGTGCCAGGGAACCCCAGAACGGCCTCCCCATCCGTTCCGGTTCATCGAGAATATCGAAATGCCCTGGCATCACTTTCGCTCATCGCCGGCCTTTGGCCGACGAATCCTCCGGCTGGGTGACCATGTTCACCTGAAACCCCGCCTCGCCCAGCGCCGCGGTGACCTGCGCGATCGGATCCCAAATCGTATCCTTATCGGCGCGTACGTACACTCCCTTGGCACCTCCGAAGCGCTGCTGGATGGCAGCCTTGAGCTCGTAGATATTGACCACCTTGTCATTCAGGAAGAGCGTCCCGTCCTTTTGTATAGAGACGACCGGCATCTCCTGTGCGGTTTCCTTTACCTGGCGGGTCTTGGGGACGTCCACCTCGATACCGAACTCCATGACATGGGCGGTGAGCATAAATATGATGAGTAACACGAGCACCACATCCACGAACGGCGTGACGTTGATTTCGGACAGGGGGGCCCCGCCGCGGTGCCGGCGCGAACCGAATCCACTGCCGCCATTGATCGAAATCGCCATCGTTTCAGTCTCCGAAAGTACGTTCCGCCAGGTTCATGAACTCCAGGGCGAAATCGTCCATTCGCGCGCCCAGTTCGCGAATTTTGTGGCCAAACAGGTTGTAGAAGATGGCCGCGGGAATGGCGGCGAGCAGGCCCACGGCAGTGGCGATGAGCGCCATCGCGATGCCCGGCCCTACCGCTTTGAGACTGGTGCTGCCCATCTGGCTCAGGTCGAGAAAGGCGCGGATGATACCCAGAACGGTCCCGAACAGCCCAATGAACGGGCTGACCGAAGCCGTGGTGGCAAGCCAGTTCATGTTGCGCTCGAGCTTGGCGAGTTCCTCGCTGATGCCGAGTTGAATCGCCCGTTCGAGCGAGGCGCGATTGTTCACCGTGCCCTTGGCTTTCACCTGGCGTTCGATTTCCTCGTAGCCGAAATCGAAAACCGCCACCAGCGGCGACGGGCGAAACTGCTCGCTCGCCACCATGACCGCCTCGAGCCCGCTGGCTTTCCGGAAGGCGCGCACAAAACGCGAATTGGAGCGGCGTGCGCCACGCAACGACTGCCATTTGGCGAAAATCACCGTCCAGGAGTACACCGAAAAACAGGCGAGCACGGCCAGCACGACGATCTCCAGAGGATCGCGTTGGACCATGTCCCAAATGCTGTTCATTTGAAAAAGGAAGGCAGCCGGAGCTTCGAAACGCATTCGTCTCCTATCTCAAATCTATCATATAGACGCTGCGCGACTGCGAAAAGATGAACCCCTCCAAGGCGTGCGCGCAACGCGATTTCTGCGGCCGCCGCCGGCTTCAGGGCAAATGCATTAAAACAAAAGAGCCGCTTGGCGTTTTTTCAATCCCAGCTCAAAACCACCTTGCCGGAGTTGCCCGAAATCATGGCTTCGAAGCCCTTCTGGAACTCGGTATAGCGACAGCGATGGGTGATGACCGGTGAGATATCCAGTCCCGACTGGAGCATCACGGTCATCTTGTACCAGGTCTCGTACATCTCCCGGCCGTAGACACCCTTGATGGTCAGCATGTTGAAAATGACGGTGCGCCAGTCGATGGACATCGCCTCGGAGGGAATGCCGAGCATCGCGATGCGGGCGCCGTGGCTCATGTTGGCCAGCATGTCCCGGAACGCCGCCGGCACGCCGGACATCTCGAGCCCGACGTCGAAGCCTTCGGTCATGCCGAGTTCCTTCTGGACGTCGCGAAGCTGCGTGGATCGGACGTCGACCGCGCGCGTGACCCCCATGGAGCGCGCCAGCTCGAGCCGATAGGGGTTGAGGTCGGTGATGACGGTGAAGCGGGCGCCAGCGTGGACCGCCACCGCCGCCGCCATGATGCCGATGGGACCGGCGCCGGTGATGAGCACGTCTTCTCCCAACACCGGAAAGGACAGCGCGGTATGGACGGCGTTGCCGAAGGGATCGAAGATCGCGCCGATGTCGAGCGGGATGGCGGGATCGAGGTGCCAGACGTTGGTCATGGGCAGCGCGATATATTCGGCGAACGCACCCGGCCGGTTCACGCCCACACCGAGCGTGTTCGCACAGAGGTGACGGCGCCCCGCCAGGCAGTTCCGGCAGCGGCCGCACACCACGTGACCTTCGCCGCTGACGATCTCGCCGGGAAAAAAGTCAGTCACATTCGAGCCGACTTCGACGATCTTTCCAACGAACTCGTGACCCACCACCATGGGAACGGGGATGGTCTGCCGCGCCCAACCGTCCCAATTGTAAATGTGGACGTCGGTGCCGCAGATTCCCGTGCGCAGCACCTGGATCAGCACGTCGTTGATGCCGATTGAGGGGGGAGACACGTCTTCCAGCCAGAGACCGGGCGAGGCCTGGCTTTTTACCAGCGCTTTCACATCCCTAACATAGCAGGGAGGCAGCCGGGGCTCACTCCTCTTCCGTTTGCCCCACCTTGAGCACCGCCAGAAACGCTTCCTGCGGAATCTCCACGCGGCCTACCCGCTTCATGCGCTTCTTGCCTTCCTTCTGCTTTTCGAGGAGCTTGCGTTTGCGCGTGATGTCGCCGCCGTAGCACTTGGCCAGGACGTTCTTGCGCAGGGCCGAGATAGTCTCGCGCGCCACGATCTTGTTGCCGATGGCGGCTTGCAGCGCGACCTCGAACATCTGGCGCGGGATGAGGCGGCGGAGGCGGGAGATCAGCTCCTTGCCGCGATCGTGAGCGAATTCGCGGTGGATGATCATGGAGAGCGCGTCCACCGGCTCGCCCGCTACCAGCACATCCAGCCGCACCATGGGCGAGACGCGATGCCCGGCCAGGTGATAGTCGAGTGAAGCGTAACCCCGCGACGCCGATTTCAGCCGGTCGTAAAAGTCAAGCACGATTTCGTTGAGCGGAAGCTCGTACATCAGCATCACCCGCCCGCCGCCGATGTACTCGAACTTCTTCTGCGTGCCGCGTTTTTCTTCGAGCAGTTTGAGGATTCCACCCAGGTACTCCTCGCGCGTGATCACGGTGGCATCGATGATTGGTTCTTCGATCTGCTTGATTTCGGACGGGTCGGGGAACTTGGTGGGGTTATCGATTTCGAGCACTTCACCGGTAGTCAATCCGACGCGGTAGCGGACGCCGGGAGCGGTGGTGATGAGATCGATATTGAATTCCCGCTCGAGGCGCTCCTGCACGATTTCGAGGTGCAGCAGCCCGAGAAACCCGCAACGAAAACCGAAGCCGAGCGCCACCGAGTTTTCCGGCTCGAAACTGAAGGCGCTGTCGTTGAGGCGCAGCTTTTCGAGCGCATCACGGAGCAGGCCGTGCTCGTGCGACTCCACCGGATAGAGGCCGGCGAATACCATGGGCTTGATCTCTTCGAACCCCGGCAACGCTTCGGCGGGCGGGTTCTCGTGATCGACGATGGTGTCGCCGATTTGGGCGTCGGAGACGGTCTTGATGTTGGCAGACAAAAATCCCACCTCGCCTGCCGAGAGCTCGTCGCAAGCAGTCGCTTTGGGAGCCTGGTAGCCGAGGCCTTCCACCTCGAAGACCTGGCCGTTGGACCACAGGCGGATCTTCTGCCCCAGCCGGATTCGGCCATCCATCACGCGGAGGAGAATGATGACGCCGCGGTACGTGTCGAACCAGGAATCGAAAATGAGGGCGCGGAGAGGCGCGTCGGGCGAGCCCTTGGGCGGCGGCACCAGGTGAACGATGGCTTCGAGAATATCGTGCACACCCACGCCCTGCTTGGCGCTGGTCAGCACGGCGTCGCGGGCGTCCAGGCCGATGATGGTTTCAATCTGCTCGCGGATGCGTTCGGGCTCGGCGGCGGGCAAATCGATCTTGTTGATGACTGGGATGATCTCCAGGTTGTGGTGCAGCGCGAGGTAGGTATTGGCGAGGGTCTGCGCCTCCACTCCCTGGGACGCATCCACCACCAGCAGCGCTCCCTCGCACGCTTGCAGGCTACGCGACACCTCGTAGGAAAAATCCACGTGGCCGGGCGTGTCGATGAGGTTCAACTGGTAGAGATTGCCGTCATCGGCCTGGTAATTCAGGCGCACCGCGTGGGCCTTGATGGTGATCCCGCGCTCACGCTCCAGGTCCATCGTATCGAGCACCTGTTCCATCATTTCGCGCTGGGACAGCGCACCGGTGACCTCCAGCAGGCGGTCGGCGAGCGTCGACTTGCCGTGGTCGATGTGCGCGATGATAGAAAAATTGCGGATGAATTCGCGATCCATTCGTTGTGGCGGGTGCTCTATCGATTATCCCACAGCCGAAATCGACAGGCAGGAGACCACTCCCGCGCCCACCAGGTCGCGCATCTCCCCGGTGCCTGGGATGCGTTCGCGTTTCAGCGACGGGCGCCCGGTCCGCCGCAGCAGCTCCCACCCGTAGCGCCGCAACGCGCAGCACCACGGGTTCGACCGCAATGCCATGCGACAGCACCAGCCAGAACTCGGAATTTCGACCGCGGCGGGGCTCACTACCCGGTGAAACTCCTGCACCGGCACCGGCAAACGGCGCGGATAAAGCAGATGCTGGATCGCCCCCGTTGGCTAACCTGGTGGGCCCAATCCGGGTCGGCCTCCCTCTGGAATTTCGGCTTGCGCTGCATCGGTCCTCACCAGCCGTGACTTCCGGCGTTTCTGGTATTGGCACTCGGCTCGCGCCGCATCCCGCACGAGACAGCGCTTCTTGAAGTAAACTCCACACTGGAGGCAGATCTCTTCGGGGTTGGCGCTGCCGTTGATGATCTCCTTGGTGAGCCGCTCCAGAAAGTCGGAGGTCCGCCGCATTTTCTTCGCGTCGAGGTCGCCGAGCAGGGCCGCGAGTTTGCGGTCCTTGGCGGCCTCGTAGAGCCGCAGGAGCTTGTGACCGGCCGGTGCCAGCGTCAGTTCGCTCGAACGGCGGTCGGTTTGCGCCACGGTCCGTTTCAGGTATTTTTCCGAACCAGGCGGTCCACCGGCTTACTGGCGGCGGCGTTGCTCACGCCCAAAACGCGGCCACATCGCCCACGTGATGGGCGTCGGTCACGTCGATGAGCTTCAGGATTTTCAACTGCGACAGAGTCACCGGGCGGCTGGCGATCTGTTCGAGCAGGGCGCGTTCCACGACGCCGCTGATAGCGGCCACCAGCACGTGCGCATCCCCCAGCAAATCCTTCAGCAGTTGTTGTGTATCCTGACGATCCATGGATTCCCTCTTGTGTCGCGGGCTGGTAAGAAGAATCCATGGTAACGAAGATAGCCCAGGGGGAGCCCCAACCGGAATGGAAGGCGCCAGCCATCGGGCGGCCTTGAATCCGGCCATTAGTCCCCGGTCCGTGCATGCGTGTTCCCGGGCGAAGAGGCGACGGCGGTGGCTAGTTGGAGCTGCGTCCCCTGGAATCGGAGGCGGAAATCGGAGGGCAGTACCCGGGGCGGCGCGAGTGGCGCTTCGCCCGGGGCCCTCACGGTACCATCCTAGGTATGATTGCTTCCCTCCGCGGTGTGCTGGTCGAGAAACATCCCAATCAGGCTGTCGTGGAGACCGGCGGCGTCGGGTACGACGTCATCATCCCGGTGTCCACGTTTTCGCATCTGCCGGACGCCGGCGCCGAAGTCCGCCTGCGAATCCATACGCACGTGCGGGAAGACGCCCTGGCGCTGTACGGATTTCTGACCCAGGATGAGAAGGCGCTGTTCGAGAAACTGATCGGCGTTAGCGGGATTGGGCCGAGACTCGCGGTCACGATACTGTCCGGGCTTGCGGCAGTCGATCTCATCTACGCCATCCGCCGCGGCGAAGTGGACCGCCTGGTGCGCATTCCCGGAATTGGCAAAAAAACCGCCGAGCGGCTTGTGCTCGAACTGCGCGACAAATTGCCCGCGGTCAGCGGCGAGGAGGCCTCCGCCGCGCCCACCGCCGCGCTCTCCGCCGTGGATCAGGACGTGCTCTCGGCGCTGCTCAACCTGGGCTGCGCGCGCCCGCAGGCCGAATCGGCGGTCCGTAAAGCCAAGGCCGCCGGCGTGCCCGCCGATTTCGAGCCCCTCTTCCGGCGCGCCCTGGAACTGGTACGGTAAGCTGGTAGGCACATGCCCGACCGGCACCTGGTTTCCGGAGACCGGCAGGCCGAGGATCTGCAATTCGAAGTCGGGTTGCGTCCCCGCCGCCTGGCCGACTTCACCGGACAGAGCAAGCTGAAGGAGAACCTCTCCATCGCCATCGAAGCCGCCCGCCTGCGCGGCGAAGCGATGGATCACGTGCTGCTGTACGGGCCGCCGGGATTGGGCAAGACCACCCTCGCCGCCATCATCGCCGAGGAGCTCGAGGTCGTCTTCACGACAACCTCGGGTCCGGTGCTGCAAAAGAAACTCGACCTCACCGGGATTCTCAGCAATATCCGCGCGCGGCAGGTGTTCTTCATCGACGAGGTGCACCGCCTGCTGCCCGACGTGGAGGAGATGCTCTACTCCGCGCTGGAGGATTTTCGCGTCGATATCCTGGTTGGCGTCGGCCCCGGCGCGCGCACCCACTCGCTCCCCATGCCGCGCTTCACGGCCATTGGCGCCACCACCCGCCAGGGCCTGGTCAGCGCGCCCTTGCGAGGCCGCTTTGGACTGGTGCTACGGCTCGACCCGTATCAGCTCGAGGAGTTGACATCGATCGTGAAGCGTTCGGCGCGCCTTCTCAACGTGGCCATCGACGAGGGCGCCGCCGAAGAGATCGCGCGCCGCTGCCGCGGCACACCCCGCATTGCCAACCGCCTGCTGCGCCGCGTTCGCGACTACGCCCAGGTGCGCGCCGATGGCCACATCACCCTGCCGGTGGCCCAGACCGCGCTGAACCTGCTCGACGTGGATCGCTTCGGCCTCGATGAGATCGACCAGAAGATCATGCTGACGATCCTCGAGAAGTACCGCGGCGGCCCGGTGGGCGTCAATACCATCTCGGCCTCGATCTCCGAAGAGGCCGAGACCATCGAAGAAGTCTACGAACCGTACCTGATCCAACTGGGCTTCCTCAATCGCACGCCGCGCGGTAGGGTGGCCACCGACCTGGCCTTCGACTACTTCCAGGTGAAGCGCAAGCTGCGCAGCGACGATCAGCCGGCGCTGTTTTAGCTGCGATGAAGACTGCGTACCTCGGCCTTGGCTCCAATGTCGGCGATCGCGAAGCCAACCTGCACGGCGCCATCGACCGGCTCTCGGCCGCTGGAGTGCGGGTCCTGTGCGCCTCGCCGGTGTACGAAACCGAGCCCGTGGGTTACACTGCCCAGCGCTGGTTTCTCAACCAGGTAGTGGAGATCGAAACCGCTCTTTTCCCGCTGCAACTGCTGGCCCGCACGTCGCGCATCGAACGCGACATGGGCCGCGTGCGCACCGTCCCGAAGGGGCCGCGCACGATCGATATCGATATCCTGCTCTACGGCAAAACTGTAATGCAGAGCCAGACGCTTGAAATTCCCCATCCGCGTCTGAGTAAACGCCGCTTCGTGCTCGCGCCGCTGGCGGACCTCGCCCCTGACCTGCGCCATCCGGTGACGCATCGGAGCGTGCGACAGATGCTGGACGCCGCGCCCGCGCAGGCGGTGCGACGCGTGAGCTGATCCATGGGGCCGGAAGATCTCCACGCTGCGCTGAAGCGGTATTGGGGCTACGACACGTTCCGGCCCATGCAGGAGCGGATCATCCAAAGCCTGTTGGCCGGCCACGATGTGTTCTCTCGCTCATCGTTGGTCTCTGTTTTGCTCTTGATTCTCCTCGTCCGTCTTTGAAGGACGCATGGCTTCTGGGACAGTACTCGGGCGCCGCTTGGACCCACCGGAAAGCAGCGCCGGGACGAGTCGGTCGATCTCGGCGCCACAGAGGAGGCGGCAGAGGATTCCGGGGTCAGGGCAGCGATGCGGCTTGGGCGCTGCCGTAGTAGAGGGCGTTGAAGAGAAGCTTGAAGGTGGCATGGGGCTGGGCGCGGAAGGCTACCTCGGGGCCTAGCAGCATTACCTTGCCTTCGCCCACGGTGGCTTCGGCTACGGCGGCCCCTCCATCGAGGTACTGCTGACCCCAAGCCCAGCCGCTGTCGAGCGGGTGCGGTCCGGAAAACCACGCTACGGCCGAGGTGTGGCGGATGGCAGCGTCGGGCTCGAGACGGAAGACTGGGCTGCTGTCGAAGAAAATGTCGACCACCGGCGGCATCCCGTAGGCCAGAGGGTTGGTGTTATCGACGTTGACCTTGAGCAACGATCCGGGGATAAAGAATTTTTCGCGGGGCAGCGGGCGGTCCCGGCCATCCGGAGATTTTTCGGTGAGGTAGCTCTTCACCGGAATGTCGAACACCTCGGCGAGGCTGGTGGAACTGCCGATGGTGACGATGGATCCGCCGGACGCGACGAACTTCCTGAGTTGGGGCATGGTTATGTCGTCGGAAATGCGGCCGACGCGGTCGCGATATTCGGGGGGCACGCTCTCCGGGTTGGTCACGCCGAACGCTCCGCCTCCGCGGCCGCCGCGGCCGCCGGCGTTGCCGCGGCGCACGGCGCCGTCCGGCAATACCAGGACATCGAACCGGCTTTTGAGGTCGCCGCTATCGAGCGCGGGCGGATAGACCACCTGGAAGGGAAACTCGTACTGTTCGAAGAGCCAGCGGGTCCAGCCGGACGGCATCGAGCCGCCGTACTGGTCGTAGAGCGCGATGCGCACGGGTTTCAACCGGAGCGCCGGTCCGCCGGGAGCTTTGGCCACGCCGTGGACATCGACGCCGAGGTCCGTGGCGCCGCGCTCCAGCACGGGACGCGCCGCCGCCGAAGCCGGCACCCAGATGGCGCCCGTCCCCAAATCGCGCCCGTCCACCTTTTCCTGCGCCTTTAGCCAGTACACGTCCGCGCCCGCCCGAAGCAGCCGGTTCACCAAAACGAACGAATTGTTGATTTCGTGGCTGATGAGGTAACCCGCGGCATCGGCTGGTCCGCTAAGGGAACTGGCGGGCTCCGGAAGAAGGCCACTCACTTTCTGGAAGGGGCCGTCAAATCCATCGCGCACGCGGTCGAACTGAACCCCCATCTGGTAAGCGAGGGTCCACCCGGTAATGTCGTAGGGCGGAATCGGCGGGCCGCCCGGATATTGGAAGTCGTTGGGGTGATCCTGCGGTTCGAACATGTCCATGATGTGCGGGCGAAAGGACTGCGCGGTCTTCACCACGAGCGAATTCACCGGGTACGTTTTGCCGGCGACGGTGAACGACGCGCTGGCCCGCAGCACGGTGATGCCGTTTTTGAGCAGCGTGTTGGCGAACTCCGTGGCGGTGGGGAAATCCGGCTGATCGGAGGGAATGATATAGCCGCGTGGGTCGCGCATCTTGGGATCGTGCAACACCGTGTTGTAGAGATCGGTTGGAAGCGTGCGCGCGCCGAGACCGCCCGCGGTGAACCCCGCTGGCAGATCGCCACCCGAAATCGTCTCGCCGCCCCGGCGGGTTCCCCGTCCCTGCCCGGACCCGGCTTGCGACGCCGCCACCAGCGCCGCAATGCGTTTCGGCGTCACCGTCCAATAATCCCGGCTGCCCTTTTCGATCGAGTTCATGCCCATGCGCCAGATGTTGAACAGCCAGGTCTCGCGGTAGCGGGAGGCGATGTCGAGGATGGCGCGATTGTTACAGACGTCATAGTCGATCGACTGCCGGTAATGCCACGGCTGCGGAGCGATGGGCAACGGCCAATCGCCCTGCGGCAACTGCTTGGAGGCGACCAGCGGAATGTTCATCGGCGTGGGCTGGCCGATGATCTCCGTGAGGATCCCGATCATATTGTGAAAATAGGTGATCGTGCGCAGGCCGCCGTTCCACCACGTGGAGTAGTTCGCTCCGCTGCGCATGGCGCTGCCGCCCTTGCCTTCCGCCACCAGGCGGCTGTGCATGGCCGTGCCCACCATCTCGATTCCCAACGGCACCAGCGGATCGAAGTTGTAGTTGAAGGGATCGCGGAAGGGCGGCATGAAGATCACCGCGCCCGCCGGTCCGGTCTGGTGGTGGTTGTACATGATCTGCGGAAACCACTCCAGGAACAACTGGCGGTTCATGTTGGTGGTCTCCTTCATGTTCGACATGTAGAAATCGCGGTTGTCGTCGTGGCCGATGTATTTGGCATAGAGCCGCGGCAGGCCGGCGAAGGTGCGCTTTTGCGGGTCGCGGAGCGGCGCATCGGATCTCTCCGACCCGCGCATGTACCAGTTGGCGATGAGTTCCTGCCCGTCGGGATTGGCCAGTACGTAAAGCTGGATCACGTCGTTGAGAAACCGCATAGTCTCCGCATCGGTGCGGCTCACCATCTGGTAGACCATTTCCATGAGCTGCTGCGAGCCGACCGACTCGGTGGCATGCAGGCCCCCATCGATCCACACCACGGCTTTCCCTTCTCGTGCCAGCGCGTGCGCAGCCTCCTCGCTGAGCCCCTCGGCCTGCGCCAACCTCCGGGAAATCTCTTGGTAGCGGTCCAGTTTCCGGATGTTGTCCGCGGCGGAGACGATCGCCATGTACTGCCGCCGGCCTTCTTCGGTCGGCCCGATGTCCACCAGCTTTATGCGATCGGATTCGGCGGCGAGTTTCTTCCAGTACGCCTCGAGCTGAGTGTAGTTGGCCACTTGGTAGTCGTCGCCAATGTTAAATCCGAGGGCCTCCCTGGGGGTGGTGATCTTGGAAGCAGCCTGCGTGTGCAGCGACGGGGTGCAGATCGTCGCCAGCAGGAGCAGCGCCGCGGGCGGCCGAGGACGGGATTTCATGAGTGATTAGTGTACTACCGCGACTGGCGGGATTGCCAACGCGGGGCGCAATTGAGTTGCAGTTCGATGAACAGGGGTGGATTTTACTGTCCGTATGTGATAAACCACTAGAGCATGATTCCCGGGAGCTTTTAGGGGGGCCGGGAAAGGGTGAGATCGAAGAAAGCGGGCACTGAATTCATGTTGTGTTCCGATTGTGCCCACAATGTTTTTCGATCGATGGACAAAAAACAGGAGAGTCTCGATGTATCACCTACTACGCATGCGGGGAGGGCTGGTTTTTGCGGCACTGCTCGCTTTTACCTATGGGGTCTTTGCGCAGTCGGACAATGCCAATGTCAACGGGGTGATCACAGATCCCTCGGGAGCGACGGTTCCGAAGGCGAAAATCACGATCAAGAATCAGTCAACCGGTCTCACTCGCGAGACCACCAGCAATGAATCTGGAAACTACTCGATCCCGACCGTGCCGCCCGGCATGTACACGCTGACGGTGGAAGCGGCCGGGTTCAAGAAATACGAATCCAAAGACAACAAAGTCGATCCGAGCGTACCTGCCAACCTGAGTGCGACGCTCACGGTAGGGCAGTTGACGGAGACCGTGGAGGTGACCGCGACGGCCACAGCCTTGCAGACCGAGTCGGGAGCGCTCGGGAAGGTCGTCGAAGGTAAACAGATCCAGGATATCCAATTGAACGGGCGCAACCCGATTTACCTGGCGCTGTTGAAGCCCGGCGTGCGCGGCGGATCGCTGGCCAGTTTCAGTTTCGACCTGACCACGGCGGGGCTGAACATCAACGGCTCGCGCACGCAGGACAACCTGATCACGTATGACGGGGCGGTGGGCGTGCGCACGCGGTCGAACGGCACCTCAATTGGTACGGCCGACCTGGACCAGACCGCCGAAGTGCAGATTCTGACCGCCTCGTACAGCGCGGAATACGGGCGTTCGGCGGGCGGGCAGATCCGCGTGATTACCAAGAGCGGCACGAGCCAGTTCCACGGTTCGGCATACGAGTACTTCCGCAACAACGCGATGGACGCCAATTCCTGGTCGCGCAACCGGAACCCGGCCACGAATACGGCGGCGCCATTCAAGTTCAACCAGTTCGGCTACAGCGTCAGCGGCCCGGTGTACATTCCGAAATACAATATGGACCGCAGCAAAGTGTTTTTTACGTGGGCGGAAGAGTGGGCCAAGCGGCGCACGGAACAGACGAACAACCGACGGGTGCCCAGCGCGCGCATGAAAGCGGGCGATTTCGGCGAACTGCTGACACCGAGTATCTGGTTCAGCAATCCGCAGATCATCAAAGACCCCTCGACGGGAGCGCCGTTTGCGGAGAACGTGATACCGAAGAGCCAGCAGAGTCCGAACGGGATGGCGTTGCTTGCAGTGTACCCGGACGTGAACCTGCCGGTTCCCATCGGAACCAGCAACTGGTACGGCATTGCCGCTGCGCCGACCAACCAGCGGAAGGACACGATCGGCATCGACGTGCTGCCATCGACCAAGGATTCGGTGCGATTCCGCGGGCAGTTGTACCACTACCTGGATATCGCGCCGTTCCAGACGACGTTTCTGTTCTCGGCGCGTACGTTCGACCGGCCGAACCAGACCGGGTCGCTCAACTGGACCCACACATTCAGCCCGACCCTGCTGTTGGAGACGCTGGTCTCGGCGAGCCGCGACCAGGTGTTCATCCGGATGACGGACACGCCGGCATTCGATCGCACCAAGTACGGGCTGAACTATCCGTACATCTATCCCGGCAAAGACCGTCCGAACAAGTTGCCGGCGGTCTCGATTCCGGGTCTGGATGGTTACACGGGCAGTCCGTATCCGTCGAACTCCACGGGACCGATTTACGACGCCAGCGCCAACCTGACGAAGATCATCAATAACCACACATTGAAGTTCGGGTTCACGTTCGAGCGCGCCGGCCAAAACGATTACGACCAGATCAATGTGCAGGGCGTCCCGGGCGGCACCGACAACCAGAACGGGCGGTTCGAATTCAGCGACACGCGCCCGGGCGGATCGGGTGTAGCGATGGGCGACGTCGCCCTGGGGCTGTTCAACAACTACGCGGAGATCGGCCAGCGTTCGTTCACACCGTATCGCGGCCACATGTACGAGTGGTTTGCGCAGGACGAGTGGAAAGCGACATCGAAGTTAAAGCTGGTATATGGCGTCCGGCACACCATCATCCAGCCGTATTACAGCTTGTGGAACAACATGACCGTTTTCGATCCGAAGTACTACGACCCGGCGAAGGCGGTTCAGGTAGATCCGAAGACCGGCAACCCCATCGCGGGGACGGGCGATGCGTATAACGGGATCATCATCCCGGGCAACAGTTGGCCGGATGCCGCAAAGGGGCGGGTGCAGATCGCGACCACGGGACAGTTCGACAACAAGTTCGTGGGCGAGCCGCGTTACTACTCCAAGATCGACTACGGCGATTTCCAGCCGCGGCTGGGGATTGCGTACCAGTTGAATCCGAAGACGGTGATCCGCGCCGGCGCCGGCAAGTTCACTACGCGGCTGGGCGTCAGCGACTCGATCTTCCTTGGCGGCAACCCGCCGCTGCAGCCGCTAGCGTCGGTCCCGACCGGATCGGTGGATAATCCGGGTGGCGGCTCACTCGCCAGTTTTCCGCTCAGCGTCAACACCCAATCCAAGGTCTTCCACATGCCGCAGGCCTACACCTGGAACTTGACAGTGGAACGCGAGATCGGCTTCGGAACCGTTTTCAGCGCCAGCTACGTGGGACGCCGCGGGCTCTACGGCCAGCGCGAGAAGAATATCAACCAGCCCCTCGTCGGCACCCTGCAAGCCAATCCGGGCATCAACGTGAATGCGTTGCGGCCTTACAAAGGTTACGGTCCGATCCGTGAGACTTATAACGATGCCAATTCGATCTACAACGGACTCCAACTGGAGCTCAACCGGCGCTTCTCCAACGGGTTGAGTTTCGGCTTCGCTTACACGGCCTCCAAGTGCATGGATGATGGATCGAACCAGAGGGACGTCATTCCAGACACGTACGACGCCCATTACCTTTGGGGCCCGTGCGATTACGACACCCGCCACGTCGCGGTGATCAACTGGATTTACCAGTTGCCGTTCTTCCGGAACTCTTCGAACCACGTTCTGCGGACGGTAGCGGGCGGATGGCAGATCACGGGGGTGACGCAGTTCCAGTCGGGCACGCCGGTGAAGATCCAGACCGGCGACGACTTCGCGGGAATCGGACCGGGCAGCGGCAACCAGATCTCGTACTTCTGGAAATTCGCGAATTTCGGCCAGGATCCGAATTATCCGCGGCAGTTCGCAGCGGGCGGCAATGCGTCCGATCCGGCGCAGTGGCTGACGGTCAGAGACTCGAGCGGGAACCCGCTGTTCACCGCGCCGGACAACGGAACCATCGTCCGCGACCGGCTGCGGAACTACTTCTACAACCCGGGTTTCCAGAACTGGAATATCGGTTTGTTCAAGGAGTTCGCGATTGCCGAGCAGCATCGCGTGCTGTTCCGGGTGGAAGGATTCAACTGGCCCAACCACCCGAACTGGAGCGGGTTCAGTTCAGATCCGAAGAGTTCCACGTTCGGCAAGGTAACTGGCAAGAGCAGCGAGCGCAATTTGCAGTTGAGTTTGCGTTACAGCTTTTAGCTTCCTGCACGGCAAAAAGACGGCCCACCCGGATCAACGGGTGGGCCGGATAATACCTACCTGTTACCCGCGTAGCGAACCTCACAGAACTCGTGCGGCAAGCGGGTGTCCTGGCCCAAAATGGCTATCCCGAACTGTCCGTTCGTCAACACAGCAGTTCGCTTTCCCTCCCGGTTCGCGCGTAAAATCCAACCAATGAGTAGCTTCAGGCCGCTTCAGGGGCGGTGTTTGTCTGTTTGGCTCTGTCCAAATTAGCGCCTTGTCAGTGGAGGGAAATAGGAATGAACCAAGTACGTTCAACGCGCCCGGCAATGTTGGTTCTGCTGTGCGCTATTGCTGCGTTTGGCCAGTCGGACGTGGGATCCATTTCGGGTTTTGTGAGGGACCCGAGTGGAGGCACCGTGCCGGGGGCGACGGTGACGGTTCGTAACCAGAGCGGTCTCGAACGCCAGGCGGTGACCAACGATTCCGGCTACTACATCATTACCAACCTGCCGCCGGCCATGTACACGGTCGGGGTGGAAGCGAAGGGATTCAAACGATTCGAGAGCAGTGCCAATAAGCTGAATCCCAGTGCCACGCTTTCGGTGGACGCCGCCCTGACGGTGGGCGCCGCGACGGAGACCGTGGAAGTGGTGGCGTCGGCCGCCGCGCTGCAAACAGAATCGGCTTCGGTGCAGCGCGACGTCGGCCGCCAGCAGATCGATGCGCTCGAACTGAACGGGCGCAATCCGATTTTCATGGCGAACCTTGTGCCGGGCACGCGCGGGGGGAACCTTTCCGGACTGTCGTTTGCGTTCAGCCAGGGGCCCAGCAACATCAACGGCGCGCGGACACCGGAAAGCCTGATCACCTACGATGGCGCGCCGGCGGTTCGGACGCGCTCGAACGGGACCAGCCTGGGGTCGGCGGACGTGGACTCGACTTCGGAGATCCAGATTCTGACCGCCAGCTATCTTCCGGAGTACGGACGTTCTTCGGGCGGTCAGATCCGCATCATCACCAAAACCGGCACCGACCAGTTTCACGGCGCTGCCTACGAGTACGTGCGCAACACGGAGTTCAATTCGAATACGTGGACGCGCAACCACACGCCCGGTCAATCCAACGGGCCGGCGCCGATCGTGTACAACCAGTTTGGCTACAACGTGGGGGGACCGTTCTACATTCCGGGGAAATTCAACACGGACAAGAGCAAGGTATTCTGGTACTGGGGCCAACAACTTTTTCTACGGCAGGGCGGTGGCGATCAAAGATCCGTTCACCGGAGTGCCGTTCCCGAATAACGTGATTCCACAGAGCCAGCTCAGCCCGAACGGGCTGGGGATCCTGAAGGCATGGCCGGTCCCGAACGAGGCCATCCCGATCAACGGCAACCAGAACTGGTATTTCAGCGCCAAGCATCCGCAAAACCAGCGCAAGGACACGCTGGCGGCGGATTTCAACCTGACCGACCGGCAGCGTCTCCAGTTCCGGCGCATGAACTACACCTTCTTCGAGTATCAGCCGCTCGACGGCGGCACGAATGAAACGCCGAAATATTTCAATCGGCCGAACCAGACGAACTCGCTGAATCACATCTGGACGGTGAGCCCCAACAAGGTGAATGAAGTGCTTGCCACCGTGAGCCTGGACGACGTGTACATTCCGGTGGACCAGGCGAATTTCCTGGATCGTACGACGGTAGGTCTGAATTACCCGTACATTTTTCCGCAGGGAAAGCTGATTCCCACCCGCATCCCGACGGTGAACATGACGAACATGTCCACGCTCAGCGGGGGTCCATATCCGTCGCACTCGTCGGGGCCGATCTACGATATTTCCGACAGCTTCACCTGGGTGCGAAACAGCCATACGTTGAAGTTCGGAGTGCTGTACGAGAGGTCGGGCGAGAACGACAACGACGAGATCAACGTGAGCGCCTGCCCCACCTGCACCAACAACCAGAACGGGCAGTTCAATTTCACGGACGCGCGGTCGGGGCAGCCGACCAGCGGTGTAGCGGCGGCGAATGCCGCGCTGGGGCTGTTCGACACGTACTCGGAACTGGGGCAGCGCGCTTATACCATTTTCCGGGGGAGTATGTGGGAGGCATTCGCGCAGGATGGATGGAAAGTCAACCAGAAGCTGCACCTGGACTACGGTGTGCGGTACACGGTAATCGTTCCGTACAGCGCGCTGTGGCGGAACATGATTGTGTTCGATCCGCGCTTCTACGACCCGGCTAAAGCGGTGACGGTGGATCCGACCAACGGCACGATCGTGCCGGGTTCGGGCGACCGCTATAACGGCATGGTGATACCCGGCAGCGGGTGGCCGAGCGACGCGGTAGGACGCGTTCCGGAGGCCAGCGATCCGAGCCTGAACTACCTCTTCCGCGGGGTCAATGAACACTACTCGGACATCCAGTGGGGCGACATCCAGCCGCGGCTCGGGATTGCGTACCAGTGGACGCCGAAGACGGTGATTCGGGCCGGCGTGGGCCGGTACTTCACGCGGCTGGGGGTCAGCGATTCGATCTTCCTGGGCGGCAATCCGCCGTTCCAGCCCACCGCCAACGTATCGTTCGGCAACGTGGACAACCCGGGCGGCACGGCCGCCAACTCGCTGCCGTTGACGGTGACCACGCAGAGCAAGGCGTTCAAGAATCCGGAGGCGTGGAACTGGAATCTCATGGTGGAGCGGGAGGTGGGCTTCGATACCGTGGTGACGGCCGGTTACGTGGGCCGGCGCGGGCTGCATCTGCAACGCGAAGCCGATATCAACCAGCCGACCATCGCGACGGTGCAGGCCAATCCGAACGTGAACCTGGACGCGTTGCGGCCGTACAAAGGATACAACTCCATCCGGGAGACCGACAACGTGGCCAGTTCCACTTACAACTCGCTCCAGCTCAGCGCCAACAAGCGGTTTTCGAAGGGGCTGCTGTTCGGCGTGGCGTACACGTACTCGAAGAGCATGGACAGCGGGTCGGCACAGCGCGACATCATTCCCGACACGTATGACGCGCACAACATGTGGGGGCTCTCGTCATTCGATGTGACTCACATTCTGGCGATCAACTACCTGTACGAACTGCCGTTCTTCCGTAACGACACGCATCTGGCCGGTCGCATTCTGGGAGGATGGCAGATCAGCGGCATCACCCAGTTCCAGACCGGCACGCCCTGCGCCATCGTGAGCAACAACGACTACGCGGGGGTGGGGGTGGACGGCAACATGAATGACTGTGGCGGCGCGGGGCAGTTCTGGGTGATGAACCAGAAACCCGACATCGTGCACCAGTTTGCGACGGCCGGGGCCAACGATCCGTCGCAATGGTTTCAGGTGTGCACAGCGAGCGCAGTGAACGCGCAATCCTGTCCGGATGCGAACAAGATCTTCACGGCGCCGCCGAAGGGCACGTTCAACTTGCAATCGGGAATCCGGAACCCGGTGCACAATCCCGGCTTCCAGAACTGGAATATCGGCCTGTTCAAGAAGTTCGCGATTAATGAACGGTCCGGCTTCCAGTTCCGCGCCGAGGCGTTTGACGCCTTCAACCACCCGAACTGGAATGGGGCGGACTTCAACCCCACCAGCGCTACTTTCGGCAAGGTGACCGGGAAGAGTAACGAGCGGAACTTGCAGCTTTCCCTGCGGTTCTATTTTTGAGCAAAACGGGCCTCCCGGCGAACCGGTCGGGGGGCCCGGGTTTCGATGACAACCAGTGGCCGCCGGTTATGCCTTCACGGGCTTCTCCGACGCCTTCCATTTCTTCTCGTCCCAGTACAGGGTCTTGCCTTCGCGGTAGGACTGGGCGGCGAGGTTGATCACGACTACGGCTTTGGCGCCGGTCTCGACATCGAGATGCGGTTTCTCGCGGGTGCGCATGCAATGCAGGAAGTTCTCGATGTGGGCCTGCATCATGTCCTTCTGATCGATGGGAATCACGATGTCCTTGGTGCCGAACTTCTTCTCGTAAGCTTCGCCGCCGATGGCGCGGCCGCGCCGGACCTGCGGCTTCACGGTGATATTCGGGACCATGCGCTCGAACTGCCCGTGGTCCACCATCACGATGGTGCCTTCGTGGCCGCGAATGGTTCCGGGAATGTGGGTATCGTTGGCCATGGAGGAAGTCAGCACGACGGAATGCCCCTTGGCGTATTCGGCCATCAGGTGGAAGGTGTCGGGGACTTCGCGCTTGGGGCCTTCCTTGAAGACGTAAAGACCGCCCGCAGCGGTGACCTTGGAAGGGAACTGGGGCTCATCCCAGCAGATATTGAGCGGGGCGATGACATGATAGAACAGGTCGCTGGCCGTGCCTTGGGAGTAGTCCCAATACTTGCGGAAGCGGAAGAAGCGGTCGGCGTCATATGGGCGTTTGGGCGCGAGCTTGAAGGATGAGCCGAGCCACATGTCCCAATCGATGTGATTGTCGCCCTTGCCGTCGGGGCCGGCGGCTTCGTCGATGGGCCAGTTCCACTCGCCTTCCACCGAATTGCGGTGATAGGATCCCTGGCTCATGATCATCTGGCCGATCATGCCGTCGGCGATGGCTTTCTTGGCCTTCCACCAAATATCGGCCGAGGTGGTTTGCGAGCCGACCTGGAGGATGCGCTTGGATTCCCGGACGGTGTTGACCAGTTCCCGTGCCTCGTCGTTGGTGTGGGTCATAGGCTTTTCGAGGTAGACGTCCTTGCCTTTGTCCATCGCGTCGAGGGCGATCCGGGTGTGCCAGTGGTCCGGGGTGGCGATGATGACGGCATCGATATCGGGCTGGTTCAGCAACTCGCGATAATCGGAGTATCCTTTTGCCTTGAAGCGCTCCGCGGCCACGCGCTTGCGTTTTTCATACACGTCGCAAACGGCAACGATCTGGCAGGCGTTGTTGTTCTGCTCGCCAAAATGAGTAAACGAATTGGCGTCATCGAAGCCGCGCCCGCCGACCCCGATCACGCCGAGGTTGATGCGGTCGTTGGCGCCGATCACCCGGCCCGTCATCTTACTGCCGCTTTTTGCGGCTAACGCGGAATTGGCGGCGCCGAGCGTGAGGCCGGCGGCGCCTACGGATTTGAGAAAATCTCTGCGAGCCAGAGAATCGTTTTCGACGGACATGCGGAACTCCTTTCCTTCGTTCAGGCGCTTAACCGTTCGTGCACGGTCGCGGTCCGCCACCAAAATTCGTGCGCGGCGGAGAGTCGGGTCGCCATCGTGGGATCGGTATGTTTGCCTAACTCACCATTATGACGCAATGTAACGGTACCGGCGGGCCGAGCCGGATTTCGGAGCTTCTGCTCTGGTTTGAAAGTTGCTGCCGATACCCGCCTCCTGATATCCTTTGAATTAACGACCCCTCATTCAAACAGGAGACAAAATGGCAGTGAAAGTTGGAATCAATGGCTTCGGCCGAATCGGCCGCAACGTCGTCCGTGCAGGCCTGCACCGGAACGACATCGAATTCGTTGCGGCAAACGATCTTACCGACACGAAGACGCTGGCGCACCTGCTGAAGTACGACTCGGTGCTCGGAACGCTCCACGAAGAGGTCAAGGCCGAGGGAGACTCCATCTCGGTGGCCGGCAAGAAAATCAAGGTATTCGCGACCAAGGATCCGGCGCAGCTCGACTGGGAATCCGTGGGCGCCCAGATCGTCATCGAGTCTACCGGCAAGTTCACCGACGCCAAGGAAGCCTGCAAGCACCTGCACGGGCCGGTGAAAAAGGTCATCATTTCCGCTCCAGCCAAGAACGAGGACGTCACCATCGTGCTGGGCGTCAACGACAGCATGTACGACCCGGCCAAGCACAACATCATTTCGAACGCCTCCTGCACCACTAATTGTCTGGCGCCGGTCGTGAAGGTGCTGTACGACAAGTTCGGCATCGAGAAGGGGTCGATGACCACGATCCACAGTTACACCAACGACCAGAACGTGCTCGACTTTCCACATAAAGACCTGCGCCGCGCCCGCGCCGCCGCGTTGAACATGATCCCGACCACGACCGGCGCCGCCAAAGCGATCGGCCTGGTGATGCCGGAACTGAAGGGCAAGCTGGACGGGTATGCGATGCGCGTGCCCACGCCGAACGTTTCGGTGGTGGACCTGGTGGTGGTGCTCGAGAAGCCGACTACGACCGAGGAAGTCAACGCTGCGTTGAAAGCCGCCGCCGAAAACGGGATGAAGGGCATTCTGGGCTACACGGAAGATCCGGTCGTATCGACCGACATGATGCACAATTCGAACAGCTCGATTGTGGACTCCCAACTGACCAAGGTGCTGGGCGGCGACCTGGCGAAGATCGTCTCCTGGTACGACAACGAGTGGGGCTATTCCTGCCGCATCGTCGACCTGGTTGCATTCCTGGCCAACAAGGGCCTGTGATCGTTAGGGGCCCGGGCCGCCGGGCCTCTACTCATTCCTCAACGCAGCAGTCAGCGGGAGATCGCGTGCGGCGAGCCGGACAGGAAATCGCCTTCGAGATCCAGCTTCGTTGCCAGAAATCCCATCAGATCTTTCAACGCAATTACGCCCAGCAGGCGATTGTGGTCCACCACCATCAGGCGGCTTTGCCCCGATTTGCTGATCTTCGCTAGGGCTTTGACCGCATCGGCATCCGGGCTGATGGTGTTATCGGGCGAGCAGGGCTGGAGCACTTCCTGCACGCTGTGCCGGTTCCACTCCTCGCGAGGCACGCTCTTTACACCTTTAATGGTGACGCACCCGGCGAGGTTCTCCGACCCCTCTTGAACGACAGGAAACATCTTGAAGTGCTTGGTATAGATGTACCCTTCGACGAGGTCCTCGATAGAAAGAGTGGGCGGGACGGTCACCGGATCGGTTTTCATGAAGCGCCGCACCGGCTCGCCCTCGAGGACCCTGCGGACCACCAGTTGCCGGTACGAAGTCTCCGCGGCGCCGCGCAGGAAGAGGCCGAGCAGGAACCACCACATGGCGCCGATAAAGTTGCCTGCCAGCAACTGCCATACGGCCAGGACAATCAGGACAATTCCGAATCCGGAACCGATCCTGGATGCGATGCGGGTGGCGCTCGCGAGATTTCCTTTCCAATGCCACAGTGCGGACCGTAGCACCCGGCCGCCATCCAATGGGAACGCGGGAACGAGGTTGAAAGCGGCCAGCACCCAGTTGATCCACGCCAAATAGGCGATTACGCCGACCACCGGCGCGGACCAGACGGGCTTGGTCGCCTGATAGACGAGGTAAAACACAAGGCCGATCAGAATGCTGGTAATTGGTCCGGCGATGGCCATCAGAAACTCGGTCTTGGCGTTGCGAGGCTCTTCTCCCATTTCGGCGACGCCGCCGAAGATGAAAAGGGTGATGCCTTTCATCGACAAGCCATAGCTCCGCGCCACCACCGAATGCGAGAACTCGTGCACGACGATTGAGCCGAATAGTCCGAGCGCGCTGACAATTCCCATCCACCAGTAAGCGCTTGTGGAGAGGCCATGATACTGGTACGGGAAGTAACCCACCGCCAGTGACCAGGTGATCAAGAGTACGATGAACAGCCAACTGGCATCCACGCGTACTTCAAATCCGAATAAGTTGAACAACTTGAACCGCCGTCCAAACATGGTATTGCTCCGGAGGAAGCCCTTTTCCGAGGTTGCCTTTACCAGGTTCATGAGCAATCAAATCACCCAACAGGCGTTCGGTGAAGGCGATCGTGTATCGGGGGATGCCGTTCGCGGTTCGGGGAGCGGATACCGATTTCCGCGGGCTGGCGCGGGACGGTTCGGCGCGGCGGCGGTGGCCGGAGTGGCGACGGCGCGTGCTCAGAGACATCGCCGCACGTGTCGGAATTTCCGATTAACGAATCTGGTATTCCGGCATTCGCGCCTCGCGGCGGCGCGTAACTCCTTCCTTTTGTGCATGGCATACGGGCTGCAATATAGACCGGTGAAGGGAGAAGTCTCTTGTGAGCGATCCATCCACGTACTGGTTGAATTTCATGAATATCGCGCTGGGCCTGTTGACCCTGCTGGCCTGCGCCGCCGTAGGGTTTGGCGTGCTGCAGGAACTGGCCTCCAGGCGCAAAAAGAAATCCGCGCTGTCCAAGCTGGATTCCGAGGTGGCCCACTTGGTCGCCGGCTACGATGGTCACGCGTTCAACGTCCCCGGGCTCGGCGTCACCATGGCCGATGGCGGCGAAGATCTGGGGCAGAAAGAAGAACGGTAGTTCTTATGACCTGCCCCTTCCTGAAAGAAGCCCAGGTCAAATACTGCCGGATCGCCTCGGTGAGGAAACTCATCCCTCTGGCGCAGGCCGCCGGCACGGATGAGAAGTGCTCTTCCGCGGCGCATACCGCGTGCGCGGCATACCGGGCGGCGGCGATGCCCGGTGCCGCGCCCTCGGCCAACTGCCCTTACCTCCACGAGTCGCTTATGCAGTACTGCGGAGCGGCTCCGGTGGCGAAGTTCGTGCCGTACAGCGAGTCGCTCCTCTCGCGGTGCGGGAACGACAGCTTCCGGTATTGCGAACTGTACCTCGGCATGGCCCATCCGCCAATTGCGCCAAACGAAGTGGATGGGTTGGACATGCCGGAGTGGCTGGCGTATTCCGCGAATCACTTGTGGCTCGATGTTACAGAGGATGGCCTGTGTCACGCCGGAATCGATGCGTTTCTGAGCCGCACGCTGGGCAAGATAGACCGCATCGGCTATGTCTGGCTGAAAGGCCGGCATCGCCCCACCGCCGTGTTAACAGTCGATGGAGTCGATCTGGAACTCGTGTTTCCGAATCCGCTCCTGCTGACCAAGTGCAATCTGTACCTGCGGGCCGATCCTTCGCGCATCACCGCGGAGCCGTACACCGGCGGCTGGCTGTTCGAAGGCGTGCCCGAGCCGGAGACCGGGAAGGACCTGATTGGAGGTGCCGCCGCGCGCTGCTGGATCGAGGAGGAGCAGGGGCGGATGAACGAGTTTCTCCAGCAGCAGGAGGGGGTGGCGGCCGATGGCGGCGTCTTCGCGCCGGGTGCGGCGCGCCATGTGAATCCCGAGCAGAGGCGCGCCATGTTCCATGAATTTTTCTCGCCCTATGCGAGCAGGAAGAGAGAATCGTGAAGATTCGCGGCAAAGTGCTATTTCTTGCGGGAGCGGCGACGGCCCTGGCTGCCGGCTGGGCCGGATTCCCGCGTGTGATCTATCGAGGCCGGCCCCAGCCGGTGGACTTCAGCCATAAAGTTCACGCCGACAAGGCCGGCAGCCAATGCGCTGACTGTCATGCCTTTCGCGATGACGGCACCTTCGCCGGCATCCCCACCCTGGACAAGTGCGCCGGCTGTCATGCCGCCGCCATGGGCACTACCGTGGCGGAAAAGAATTTCATCGATCAATATGTCACTCCGCAACGGGAGCCGGCCTGGATGTCCTATGCGCGACAGCCGGAGAATGTTTATTTCTCGCACATCCACCACGTGAAGTTCGGAAAACTCAAGTGCGAGGACTGCCACGGAAACCTGGGCACCACCGACAAGCTGCCACTTTACCAGGAGGATCGGATCAGCGGGTACTCACGAGACATTTGGGGGACGGCGGGACGGCCCGGCATGACGATGGACGACTGCGTTGCCTGCCACCGCAAGCAGCACCTGGAACACAGTTGCCTGGACTGCCACAAATGAAAACCACACGCAGAGATGTTTTGAAATTCGCGGGCGGCTCGGTTGTGGGCGTACTGTTCACGCCGGCTCCGTGGCGGCTGATCACGGATACGGCGATCTGGTCGGAGAACTGGCCGGGCATTCCGCGTCCCGCGCGCGGCGAGATCCGTACCAAGTACACGCACTGCTCGCTGTGCCCGGCGGGATGCGCGGTGCGCGCGCGCTGCGTCGGCGAGCGGCCGGTGGCACTGGCAGGAGTGCACGGCGGCCTTTGTCCCTTCGGGGTTGCCGGGCACCATCTGCCGTATGTGCGGCGGACGAACGGGGCCGCAGGAGCGGGCGCGCGAATCGCCGCGGAAATCGCGAAATGCGGTCCGGGCGAGCGCGTCGCGGTATTGGACCTGCGTCCGGGCCGGACCGCCTCGTGGACCTACCGCCGCGCCATGGCTGCGCTGAAGAACGGTCTGTACATCGCACCGGCGCGACCCGCGGTGGCGATCAACCTGGAGAACGCCAGGACCGTGTTGAGCTTGGGTGCGCCACTGCTGGATGGTTGGATTGCGCCGGCGCGGGCCTTCGCCGCGCGCGAGCGGTTCCGGCTGATTCAGGCGGAGCCCGTGGAGTCCCGCACGGCGGCGCTGGCCGACGTGTGGATGCCGGTCGCGCCCGGTTCCGAAGACGAGGTGATGCGGCAGGTTGCCGGCGAGTTGCACGCGAACGGTCCCGCGCTGGCGATCGACAGCACGATGTCTCCGAACGTTCTCGCGTTCAATTTGGAACTGGGTGCCTGGGGTCAGACCATCGTGCCGCGCGCGGAAGCACCGGTGCCGGCGGGATGGAAGAACGCCGCCCCGGTGACGGCGCTGGCAGATGTGCCGGACCATTCGATCCGCGTGCTGCTGGTCGATGATGCCATGCCGGGCGAGTATGTCGCCGCCGATGCAATCGGGCGAAAACTCGCGCCGGGCGCCGTGCCGTCCTCGATATCGTCGCCGGTATACCCGGAGGCGCTGGACGATCTGCCGGTGGCCATCGATTCGCCGGCGCCCACATTCCGCCTGGCGGTGCCACTGGTTCCGGCGGCCGAGAGTGTGGTGAGTGCGGCGGATTTCGTGGCAGCCCTGGCAGGGATCACGGCGACCCATGCGCTGCGAGAGCGCGCGGACACCATCCACGGAGCGGGCCGCGGCAAGCTGATCACCTACGGCGATGCCAAAACGGTTCCGGTGAAGGAAGTGAGCGCGGACGACTTCTGGAACGCGCTCAACAGCGGCGGCTGCTGGATTGGCGACGCGCCCGACCCGGGACAGCCACCCGAAATCGCGCCAACGGCTGCGCCGGGCCGGGCCGGCGCAGCGGTCCTGGCGCCCGAAACGGCGATTTCGTCGTCGCCGCTGCTGTCGAAGCTCTACCGCGAATCGAACTTGCGTCTGGCGCCGGACCAAGTGGCGATGCACCCCTCCTGCGGCTTCGCCGACGGGGCGCCCGCCCAACTCGAGACCGGCCTCGGCACGCGGCCCGTGCGGATCCTGCTCGATGCCGGCGTTCGTCCCGGGCTGATGGTTTCGGGCGCGCGCGAACTGGCGGGCATGGAGGCAAAGGTGGTAAGCGCATGAACCATCGATACGGTATGTCCATCGATATCGACCGGTGCAACGGCTGCGGAGCGTGCATGATCGCCTGCGCGGTCGAGAACAACATTCCGCCGGCGCCCGAAGCCGCAAACGACCGCAAGGGGTTGACGTGGATCCGGGTATTCAAAGTAGATAATGGCGAGGATTATCCGGGCCGCCGCTCGGCGTTTGTTCCGGTCCTCTGCCAGCAGTGCGGGGAACACGCCCCGTGCGCCAGCGTGTGCCCGCAGCAGGCGGTGGATGTCGATCCGGAAACCGGGATTGTGGGCCAGATGCCCGAGCGCTGCCTGGGCTGCCGCTACTGCATGGCGGCGTGCCCGTATCACGCCCGTTATTTCAATTGGTGGGACCCCGCGTGGCCCGCAGGAATGGAGAAGACGTTGAATCCGGATGTGGCGCCGCGCATGCGCGGTGTGGTGGAGAAGTGCAACTTCTGCCACGGCCGCTGGCACGCCGCCAAACAGCGCGCCGCAGCGGCAGGCCAGAAAGAGATCCAGCCGGGCGACTACGTTCCGGCGTGCGTGGAGGCCTGCCCCACCGGCGCGATCCAGTTCGGCGACCTGAACGATCCGGCGAGCCCCGCGGCGCTGGGCGCCGCCCGCCCCGGCAGTTTCCGGCTGCTCGAAAAGCTGCGCACCGATCCCAAGATTCACTACCACTCGCGGCGGGAATGGGTCCGGCAGATCGGCGACGCGCCGCAGCCGGGCGCCAGGCCGCCGGCGGCTCCGGCGCCCTTGCCGGAGCGCGCCGGGAAGAGCCCCGGCACCACCGACCGGAGCGTCCGCGCCACGAAGGAGAACGTCCATGGATAAGCAGTTCATCGCGCGCGGTGTGACGCGCTGCTCGGCGCCGCGGTTCCTGTTGTGGGTCGCCCCCTGGGCGGCGCTGCTGGCGTTCGGGATCTATGCCGCCGGACTCGTCCTGGTGAAGGGGCTGAACCAGACCAACATGGACAACCGGTTCGCGTTCGGGTTGTGGATCTTTCTCGACCTGACCGTAATCGCCCTCGGCGCCGGCGCTTTCTTTACCGGCTTCCTGCTCTACATTCTCAAGCTGCATGAACTGAAGGCGGTGATCAACAGCGCGGTAGTCATCGGCCTCGTGTGTTACAGCGGCGCGGTGGTGGTGCTGGCGGTGGACGTGGGCCAGCCGCTCCGGGCATGGTTCACGTTCTGGTATCCGAACGTGCATTCGATGCTCACCGAGGTCACCTTCTGCATCAGTTGTTACCTGACGGTGCTGCTGGTCGAGTACCTGCCGATCGTGTTGAAGAACCGCAAGCTGAAGGACATCCCTTCGTTCCTGGTATTCGAGTTCGAGCTGCACAAGCTGGTGTATGTGCTGGCGGGCGTAGGGACGTTCCTCTCGTTGTTCCACCAGGGCTCGCTGGGCGGGTTATACGGTGTGTTGCGCGGCCGGCCATTCGCCTTCCGCGAAGGCCTGGCGGTGTGGCCGTCCACTTTCTTCCTATTTATCCTGTCGGCGGCGGCGGTAGGCCCGAGCTTCATTCTGCTCACCACCACGCTGGTGGAGAAACTGGCCGGGAAGCCGCTGGTACGCCCGCGGGCGCTCGAACTGTTGGGGCGCATCTCCGGACTGTTGCTGGCGGCGTACGTGCTGGCCAAGACGGTCGATACGCTTATCTGGATCAACCGGACTTCGCCCGAGCGCGGTTTCCCGGCGGCGCAGTATTACAGCTGGCAGCCGTTCGGAACGTGGATCCTGTTTGCGGAGCTGGCGCTGTTCGGTTTGGTTCCGGCGCTGATCCTGTTGGCGCCCAAACTGCGCGCGCGGCGCGGCTGGCTGGTTTCGGCGGCGCTGCTGGCATGCTGCGGGGTAGCCTTGAATCGGTTCGTGCAGACCGTGCAGACGCTGGCGCTGCCCACGCTTTCCTTCGACAAGTTCTTATCTTACTACCCGAGCTGGCAGGAGACCGGGACGTTTCTGGCAGTGGTGGCTTACGGCGTATTGGTCTATTCGTTCTCATTCCGCTATTTCAGACTCTTCCCGGAGGAGCGGGAGCTCAACACCGCCGTTGCAAGGGAAGAAGAACAGATGGAAGTGGCGGCAGGGAGGTTCTGAACGATGTTCCCTTGGAACTACGGTTTTCATTGGGGTCCCGGAACCCTGATCTTCTTAGGCGCTTTTTACACCGTACTGGTGGTGGTGGCGGCCACGGTGGTATCGGCCCTCCTCCGCACGCGGCGGGCTCTGCGGCACGAGCCGGAGCAGATTCGCTGGCGTGCGGATTTCCACGATCTGCCGGTTCACGATCGCGTGTGCCGCCACGTCTTCACCGGAGAATTCCAGAGCCGCGCGTGCCCGAACGCGTTCGATTGCCGCGTGTGCGAGACCCACAAGAAGCTGGTGGACAAGCGACCGCCGACGCCAGTGGCCGAGCCGGAAGAGGAGATCTGCGGTATGTCATTTCCGCTGGACCGGTTCTACCATCGCGGCCACACGTGGGCGCATCTGGAGGCGGACGGCAGCATGACGGTTGGCCTCGACGATCTCGGGCAGCGCCTGCTGGGTACGCCGGACTCGCTCGAGTTGCCGCGACCGGGGGCACGGGTCCGCGCCAACGGACAAGCTTTCCGCGTTCGCAAGCGCAGCGCCGACGTGCGCGTGCTTGCGCCGGTGGATGGCGAGGTTCTCGAAACGGGCGGACCCGGGCGCGGCTGGTATCTCCGGCTCAAGCCCGACACGCTCGATGTCCGCCACCTGCTCCGCGGACGCGAGGTTCAACCCTGGGTGATGCGCGAAATCGAGCGTCTGCAACTTTCCCTGGTGCGGCAAAACGCCACGCCGACGCTCGCCGACGGCGGCGTTCCTGTCGATGATATGCCCGCGAGTTGCCCGGACGCCAATTGGGACGACGTCTGCGGCGACATGTTCCTGCAAGGCTGACGGTGGGCCAGGGCCGGTAACCTGATAAATGGTATCCGAAATGCTCAAATACGCACGATCGGATCGTTTTCTTGCGGCTCCGGGGCTGTTCGTCATTGTAAACTGCCGGACAGAGAATGCCGCCGCGCATTTCTTTCCTGGATGGTGTAAATTCGGCACTCGCAGCAGGCCTTTTTGCACTGGGCGGATCTGTGTCGGCGTGTATGCTAACTTCAACTGGTAACTATAGTTAGTGGTGAAAAAACATTCCTGTTTTTTCTTTTCGAACGTCACTTTTCCGGTCCCGCTTGAATCTCTTCTCCAACACAGCGCCATAGCGCGATCGCACAACGCGCTTCGCCTAACTCCGGCACCGGGTTGCCGGAATTGCCGCATCGGTATCACTTGCGGCCGAAGCTGATATAGCCATAGAAGCACCGGGTCTCCGGCGAGGGGATACACATTCGTGCAGCTACTGCCCAGCGTGCGTGTCCACGCCGCCCCGGACTATTTTCTAGAAGGAGTACCTGCTTATGGAGCAGTGGCGAATCACCATTACGAACGCCGCCTTGCTAGGGCTCGTTCTGACGTCCGCCGGAGTTGCACAGGAGGGCCATAGGACCACGCTCACGGTGAACCCGAGCGCGTTAGCCTTCACGGCAGTACAGAACGCGACGGTGCCAGCGTCGCAGACGCTTACGATCAGCGCATCGAGTCGCGTCAGTTTCAGCGCGAGCGCCTCGGTGCAGAGCGGCGGAAGAAGCTGGTTATCGATTTCTCCATCCGGGTCCCTCACGACCAACCGAACCCTGACGGTCAGCGTAAATCAAAGCGGTGTAACACCGGGATCTTACAGCGGCAGGATCACTCTCGCATCAAACGGGAGAACGACAACTGTACCAGTTACCCTCACGGTAAATGCACCTACATTGAATGTAAGTCCGACCTCTTTGGCATTTACGGCAACGGCGGGCGGGAGTAATCCGGCATCACAGTCACTTACCGTCAGCGCTTCCGCTCCGGTGAGCTTCAGCGCGAGCGCCTCGGTACAGAGCGGTGGAACGAACTGGCTGTCGATTTCTCCTTCCGGAAACCTCACTACGAATCGAACCCTGACGGTGAGTGTCAATCCCGCCGGAGTGGCGCCGGGCAGTTACAACGGCACCATCGCGCTGTTCTCCAGCGGCAAGACCACCACGGTCCCGGTAGGACTGACCGTACAGGCCGGCTTGACAGTGAGTCCACTAACGATGACCTTCAACGGCACCCTGAATACGAACAATCCCCTGTCGCAGACTCTCGCGGTGACCGCGCCGGTGCAAACCGCCTTCACGGCCAGCGCTATGGTCCAGAGCGGCAGCCGCAACTGGCTGCAGATTTCGCCCTCGGGCAGCCTGACCACGAATCGGAACCTGGCGGTGTCGGTGTCGCTGTCGGGCCTGGTGGCGGGCAACTACCAGGGAACCATTTCGCTGGTGTCCAGCGGCGGGACCACGACCGTGCCGGTGATTTTCAACGTGAGCAGCTCCAGTTCAGGCGGCGGCGGAACCGGCAATACGGGGTACAAACTGATCGGCTGGAACGATCTCGGCATGCACTGCTACGACGGCAAGGACTACAGCGTCTTCGCCGTACTTCCGCCGTACAATACGATTCACGTACACCTGCTGGATTCGACCGGCAAGCTGGTAACCACCGGCTCCGGATATTCGGTGACGTACCAGGGCGTGACGGACCCGCTGAGCAGCACGATCAATACCACCTCCATCGGCAAGACGAACTTCTGGAGTTTCGCCGCAGCCTTGGGATTCGGCTCCCTTCTGCCGGATGTGGGGCTGAAAGGCTTCGCCATGCCGGGCTCGGGGAATTCCGCGCGGGCGATGAACTTCAGCACGGCGGACAACACCTTCCTGGCGGAAGGCATTCCCATCACGAACTGGGCCGATAACGGCACGGTGAACTATTTTCCGATGATGCGCCTTACCGCGAAGAACGCGTCGGGAACGGTGTTGGCCACCACCGACATCGTGGTGCCGACATCGGACGAGATGACGTGCAAGGCGTGTCATGCGACGAGTTCGGGAGTAGGGGCTGCGCTGCCATCGGGCGGTGGGGTGAATCATTCCGACCCGGCCAAAGATGTCAAGCTCAATATCTTGCGGAAGCATGACCAGCAGTTCGCAGGCACGGCCCTGTTCAAATCGGCCTCGGCGGCGATGGGGTACAACGCCACCGGACTGGAAGCGACTACCGCCGCGAAGCCGATTCTCTGTGCCGCCTGCCACGGCTCCAACGCGCTTGGTCTGGCGGGAGTAAGCGGGATTCCCCCGCTGACTACGGCCATGCACAGCCGGCATGCCGCCGTGGTCGATCCGGCGACCAGCCAGACCATGGATTCGGGCACCACGCGCGAATCCTGCTATCGCTGCCACCCTGGCCCCAACACCCAGTGCGTGCGTGGCGCGATGGCCACCTTGAAGACGGCCGGCGGCGCCAACGCCATCGAGTGCCAAAGTTGTCACGGCCCCATGAGCAATGTCGCCCGGACCGGCCGTACCGGCTGGCTGGACGAACCGGCCTGTCAGAGCTGCCATACCGGCACGGCCTCCCAGAACAGCGGCCAGATCGCCTACACTTCAGTGTTCAGCACGGGCGTGACGGTACGGGTAGCGGCAGACCAGACCTTCGCCACCAATGCCGACACACCTGCCGCGGGCTTGTCGCTCTACCGCTTTTCGAAAGGCCACGGCGGGCTGCAATGCGAAGCCTGTCACGGCTCCACCCACGCAGAGTACATTACCGCGGTGGCCAACGACAACGTGCAGAGCACCAATCTGCAAGGTCATGCGGGCATGCTGGCGGAGTGCTCGGCCTGCCACGGCGCGAGCGTTCCCACAACCACTAACGGCGGGCCGCATGGGCTGCATCCCATCGGCTCTTCCTGGGTGAGCCGGCATCCGGACGTCGCCGAGCACGGGACGACCGCCTGCCAGGCGTGCCATGGAACCGACTATCGGGGGACGATTCTCTCGAAGACCCAGGCCGACCGCAGCATGGCGGGGCGCTCGTTCCCCCGCGGAACGGTGATCGGCTGCTATAGCTGCCACAACGGACCCAACGGCGGCTGAGGCCGCCCGTGTCTGAGGCGTCGGGGACGATTCCGGCGCTTTCGGCCCGGCGGGGACGCTTGCCGTTCCCGCCGGCCCGTCCAGAATTCCGCGCGAGCCTGCCCGGTTCCTGCGTAAAATAGGACTTGATTGTCAGTGTCACGGTTAATCCGGCGATCGACCGCATCATCAGCGTAGACCGGCTGGCCTTCGAGGACCGCGCCTACATCAATTCCAGCCGCGAGTCGCCGGGCGGGCGCGGTATCAACGCTTCCTGCGTCATCCATTCCTTCGGTGGGGAGACGGTCGCCGTGCTCACTTCCGGCGGCGAGACCGGCAAACGGATGGAAGCCCTGCTCAGCGGGTGCGGATACCAGATCAGCCTGGTTCCGATCCGGAACGCGATCCGCGAGAACCTCACCATCACCGACAAGCACGGTCTCACCGTCAATCTGAACGAAGCCGGGCCGCGCCTCGAGAAGGCCGAGATCGCGCGTGTCGAAAAGACGGTTGGCCAGTGTCTGGAGGGCGCCGCGTGGGTGCTGCTGTGTGGGAGTCTGCCGCCCGGCGTGCCGCCTACGTTCTACGCCAAACTGATTGCCATGGCGCGCAAGAAGAAGGTGAAGTCGCTGCTCGACGCCGATGGCGAGCCCCTGCGCGAGGGCATCGAGGCCAAGCCGACGGTGGTGACCCCGAACCAGCAGGAAGCGGAACGCCTGCTGGGCCGCGCGCTCCTCACGCGGACCCACTACCTGGATGCCGCGGAGCGGATCCGCACCATGGGCGCCGAATCGGTGGTGCTTTCGGTGGGCAGTCGCGGCGCCGTGGGAGCATTCGGCGACGGGCTGCTGGAAGCGCTGCCGCCGCGCGTGGACGCGGTGAGCCCGATCGGCTCGGGCGACGCCCTGCGGGCCGCCTACACCTGGGCCATGCACCGCAAATCCAACCCCGCCGACGCTCTCCGCTGGGGTGTGGCGGCGGGTACGGCCTCCGCCCGGCTGCCCGGCATCAATCTTGCCAATCTCCAGCAGGCGCAGGACATCTACCGGCACGTCGAAGTCCGCCGCGTCGAATAAAGTGTCGACGCCGGCGCGACCCCACTCTGGATTCCTGCACTCGGCGGGGATCGTCTCCGCCGCCGTCGCCCTGAGCCGCGTCACCGGGCTGGTGCGCGAAATGACGATGGCCCGGTTGTTCGGCGCCGGCGCAGTCTACGACGCCTTCCAGGTGGGATTCCGCATCCCCAACCTGACCCGCGACCTGTTCGCCGAAGGCGCGCTCTCCTCCGCCTTCGTGCCCACGCTGACCCGGCACCTCACCGTGCAGGGGCGGCGCGAGGCGGCCGAACTCGCGAGCCATGTCACAAGCGCATTGCTGCTGATCGTGGGCGCGGTATGCGCTCTGGGCATGATCTTCAGCCCGCAACTGGTGGCCCTGCTCGCCCCAGGATACGAAGGCCTTCCCGGCAAGTTCGAACTGGCGGTGCTGCTTACTCGCGTCATGTTCCCGTTCCTGTTGATGGTGGCCCTGGCGGCGCAGGCCATGGGCGCGTTGAATGCGCTGGACCGCTATGGTGTACCGGCTCTGGCTTCCACCTTCTTCAACCTGGGATCGGTGGCCATCGGCCTGGCGGCGGGAGTGACGGTGGGACGGCGCTACGAACACGGCCTGATCCTTTCGATGGCGTTCGGTGTGGTGGCGGGCGGCGCCCTGCAGTGGTTGTGGCAGGTGCCGAGCCTGCGCCGCGAGGGCTTCCGCTGGCGCCCCACCCTCGATTGGAGACATCCGGGCCTGCGCCAGATGGGGCGCCTCCTGCTCCCGGCTGTCGTAGGCAACGCCGCGGTGCAGATCAACGTCATGGTGAATACCAACCTGGCATCGAGCCTCACCGATGCCGCGGGCCACGTGATCAACGGACCGGTGAGCTGGCTGAGCTACGCCTTTCGATTTCTGCAACTGCCGCTGGGTGTGTTCGGCGTCGCCATCGCGTCGGCTACCCTGCCGGCGGTGTCGCGCAGCGCCGCCATCGATCGGATGGACGAATTTCGCGACACGCTGGCGCGCTCGCTGGGGATGCTTCTGCTGCTCACCGTGCCCGCCTCGGTGGGCCTGGCGGTGCTGGGCGAGAGCATGATCGGCGCGGTCTACCAGGCTGGCCGTTTTCATGCGTTCGACACGCACCAGACCGCGATCGCCCTCACCTGCTACAGCGTGGGGCTGCTCGGATACGCCGCGATCAAGGTGCTCGCCCCGGCGTTCTACGCATTGAACGACGCCCGCACGCCGGTGCTCATCAGCCTCGGCTCGATCGCCATCAACCTGGTGGCGGCGAAAGCGTTGCTCCGCTGGACCAGCCTGAGCCACGCCGGGCTGGCGCTGGCTACCTCGCTGGTGGCCCTGCTCGGAGCCGCCACGCTGTTCGCCGTGCTGGAACGGCGGATTCACGGAATCCATGGACGCCGGCTCGCCGCCACTGCCGTCAAAGTGACCCTCGCCGCCGCATCGATGGGCGTGCTCTGCCGCATTTCGAGCGCCGCCATTCATCTCGCCGCCGGCGGCCGGACGGCGCATGTCGCCGACGTGGCCGTTTCGATTCCCTTGGGAGCCGCTGTCTTTTACTTGGCCGCCAGGCAGTTGCGGGTGGGGGAACTGGAGGCGGTAATCGCCGCGTGTTACACTTCGATAAGGAATGCTCCCCGACCTGAAGTTGGTGATTCGCCTCCAAGAAGTGGATAATCGTCTTACCGAACTCACCCGCGAGATTGCCGCCTTACCCAAACACATCGCTGAAATCGAAAAACGCCTGGTTTCTCACGAACGGAAACTCGAGGCGGATCGCGCCGCGCTGGCCGCCAACCAGAAAGAGCGGAAAAAATGCGAGGGCGATATTCAATTGCAGGAACAGAAAATCTCCAAGCTGAAAGACCAGATGCTCCAGGTGAAAACCAACGAGCAATATCGGGCATTTCAGAACGAGATTGAGTTCTGCCAGAAGGAAATCCGCAAATTAGAGGACCGGATTCTGGAATTGATGACGGAGTCCGAGCCCCTTGACAAGAACGTCAAATCCGCCGAAGCCGCGCTAAAAGCCGAAAAGATCGAGGTGGAGGCCGAAAAAAATACGGCTCGCGAACGCACCGTCGTCGACGAGAAGAATTCGGCGGAACTGCGGCAGGAACGGGCCGAAATCGTCAAGGACGTCACGCCCGCGGTTTATCTGCGGTACGAGAGGGCCCGCAAAGGCCGGCGGGGAATCGCCGTCGCGGAAGCCGTCGACGGCCGGTGCATGTGCTGCAACATGACGATGCGGCTTCAGTTCTTCCAGGATCTGAAAAAGGGCGATCAGGTTCTGTCGTGTGAAAGCTGCCAGCGCATTCTCTACTACAACCCGCCGGTTGCGATCGAAGACCTGACCGGAGAAGCTGCGCCGGCAGTGCAGGACTGAGCTTACAGCAGCTCGTAGAGCCACTGCTCCTGCGCCCGCAACTCGTCCACCGCCTGTTCCAGCGCGAGCGCTTCAAAGCGCACCTCGTCGCGCGGGCGCAACTGTCCCAGACGCCAGAAATCGGCTGAAATCACGTTGGCCGGCTTGGGATATCCGCCGGTCGTCTGATGTTCCACAAAGAGGATGATCGGCTGCCCGTCGGGCGGAACCTGGACCGCCCCCAGCGCCACACCTTCGGTCAGCATGTGACCGGCCGGGCTGGGCACGGCCGCGCCGCGCAACCGCAGCCCCATGCGATTGGATTCCTCGCTCACGGTATAAGCCCCCGCGTACAGCTCTTCGGCAAACCACTCGGCCTGCGGACCGGCGGTGGCGCGGAGCACTGTCTGGCGCTGCGCGACCGGCCCTTCTACGGAGCTGGTACGGGGACGCCTCACGGCGGCATCGCCGACGGGCAGCACATCGCCAGCCTTCAGGGGGCAGCCGCCCACGCCGGTGGTGATGTGGGTGGACCGGCTGCCCATCACCGGTGTGACTGCGATGCCGCCGCGCACACACAGGTAGCATCGCGCACCCGAGCGTGTGGCGCCGCAGTGTACGACTTGGCCGTCGTGCACCTCGACCGCGGTCCACCTCGGCAAATCGGCGCCGAAATCGGAGCCCGTGAGTGCGATCACGGCCGCGCCTTCGAATTCGAAGGTTCCGCCCACCAGCGTCATTTCCAGGGCAGCGGCGTTTTCGGCGTTGCCCACCAATAGGTTGCCGGCCCGCAAGGCCAGGGGGTCGGCCGCTCCCGAGGCGGAAATGCCAAAGTGCGCGTATCCGAACCGGCCGAGGTCTTGAATGGTGGTCTGCAAGCCCGGGGCCCGCACGTGAATGCGGGTCACGCGGCCGCCTGGGGCACGAAACGGATGCGATCCCCCATCCGCAGCACCGGCGGGGGCGATGCCTCTGGATCGAACAACCTCAGCGGCGTGCGCCCGATCAGCCGCCAACCCCCGGGAGAGCTGATCGGATAGATTCCGGCCTGAGTGCCAGCGATCGCCACGCTGCCCGCCGGCACATGCCTGCGTGGTGCGGGCAGGCGCGGCGTGGCAAGCTCAGCGGCGAGTCCCCCCAGGTAGGGAAAGCAGGTGGCGAACCCGACGAAATACACCAGGTACTCGGCGGCCGCATGCAACTCCACCACGCGCTCGGCCGAAAGTCCCGTGTGCAGCGCGACATCCGCCAGGTCGGGACCGAATTCTCCTCCGTAGCGCACGGGGATTTCCACGGTCCGCGGCGGCGGCGGTTCCACCCTAGCCGCTGCTGCAAACCGCCCCCGGACGAAGTCTTCCATCTCACGGTGTGTCCGCAGCCGCGGATCGAAATCGACCAGCACGGACGCATAGGCGGGATGTAGATTGAGGATCCCTCGAATGCCCTCGAGGGCGTGGGTAAGAACGCTCACCTGGCGGTGCGCGGAAAGGCTGATCTCGTCGCCAAACGAAACCAGAAGGGAGCGGTCACTGGCCGGGCGGAGGGTCACATCATCGCGATGTTACCACCGACGGATTACGCCGCGACGCGGCTCGTCAGCATTTCCTTCATCTTCGCCTGAAGTTCGGCCACCGTGAAGGGCTTGGCCAGGAGCACGTGTCCGCGCTCCACCACGTACTTCTGAACCACGTGGGTGTTGTCGTATCCGGAGATGTAAAGCACCTTGAGATTGGGTTGTATCTCCGACAGTTTGTCGGCGAGCATGGGGCCGCTCATTCCCGGGGCTATCACATCGGTGATGAGCATCGCGATCGGGCCCTTATGGTTCTTGTAGAGCGTTAGCGCGTGTTCGCCGCTATCGGCGGTCATAACTTCATAACCGAATTGGCGCACCATGGCGCTGACGAGCTTACGGATCTCCGGTTCGTCATCGACCACAAGGATCGGATCTTTGTTATCTTCAGACATCGCACCCCGATTTTATCCACTGCTTCCCAATGTCGCAACCGACAGAACCAGAACAGTGTGATGCCGGGAACAGTACCCATGCCGTTATTTGGCCGGGATCAATCAAGTTTGGCCGGTTCCAGCTTCGGTGACAGCAGTTGCATGAAAACCAGTGCGATCAGATACACCGTGCCGCAAATCATGAACATCAGAAAATAACTGTGGGTCCAGGTGACCACGTAGCCGGTTGCCTTCTGGATGAGGGCGCTGCCGATGGCGCCCGCCGTGCCGCCGATTCCGACGACGCTCCCCACAGCCGCACGGGGAAACATATCGGAAGCGGTCGTGAACAGGTTGGCGGACCAGCCCTGGTGGGCGGCCGTGGCCACCGTCACCAGCGCCACAACCACCCACATGTGTTTCGAGTACGGCGCGTACAGCACCGGCGTCACGGCCAGCGCGCAGATCAACAAAGCGCTCTTGCGCGAAGCGTTGATGGTCCACCCGCGATTGATGAAAATCGAGGAAAGCCATCCGCCCGCCACGCTGCCCACGGTCGACCCGTTGTAGACCACCAGGGTCGGCAGCACGATCTGGTCGAGACTCAGCCCGAAAGTTTCCTGAAGATACTTGGGAAGCCAGAACAGGTAGAACCACCACGGGCCATCTGTCATGAACTTGCCGACGGCAAACGCCCACGTCTCTTTGTGCGGGAACAAATGCGACCAGGGCGTCCGCTCGATTTTGTCGGGCGGGTCGCTTTGAATGAGAGCGAGTTCCTTCGGCGATACCTTCGGGTGAGCGGACGGCCGTTGATAGAGGATCCACCAGAACGCCAGCCAGGCGAAGCCCAGCGCGCCGGTCCAGATGAACGCCGCCTGCCATCCCCAATGATCCGTCAGGAACGGCACGACGAGAATCGCCGCGGTGGCTCCCACATTGGCGCCGGAGTTGAAGATCCCTGTCGCCGTGGCCCGCTCTTTTCTTGGGAAACCAATCCGCCACCGTCTTGATGCACGCCGGGAAATTCGCCGACTCGCCCAGGCCCAGGAACACGCGGGCGATCCCGAAGGTGAAAGCCGAAGTCGCCGCGGCGTGGGCCATGGCGGCCACGCTCCACACCGCCACCGCGACGGAGTAGCCGATGCGCGTTCCGAAGCGGTCCAGCAGACCCCCGACGCACAGCAGGCCCACGGCATAGGCGATGGTGAAGGCCGTCGTAATGTTGCTGTACTCGACGTTATTCCACCCGATGTGAGTTTCGAGTGTCTTGGCCAGCAGGCTGAGTACCTGCCGGTCCACGTAGTTGATCGTGGTGGCAAAGAAAAGGAGAGCGCAGACGGTCCACCGAATGTGCGACGTCGCCGGTCTCGCGGCCAGGTTGGGGCTCATGGATAAACCTTGATTATTGCGCGCCGGCGATATACAAGCCAAGCAGACCCGATTACCGCGATGGTGCCGGCGGCCAGCTTGCCTTCGAAGAGCCATACGTTGGCGATGTCGCCGGTCGGGATCACCGAGCAGAGAATCGCCATCACTGTCACCGTCCCGCCCGATACCGCGCTGATTCGGTGGCGGGCCCTCCAGCAGCTCGCAAACAAGTAGAGATAGGGCAGGAAGCCGGTAATCACCGTCAGCGAGACCAGCGCCTGGTAAGCGGCCTGGATGGTGTCGCCGAGTTGCATGACGATCAGCAGGAAGGTCGCCACCAGGCACAGCGCCAGGATGCAGACGTGGGGCGTTTGCCAGCGTGGGTGCACGGCGGCGAAGGCTTTCGGCAGCAGGCCGTCCGCCGCCGCGGCAAACGGCAGGCGGGAAACCGAAGTCCCCAATCCGCCCAGTTGGCCCATGCCGCTGGCCACCACGAGAAATGCGACCATCGGCGCCAGCCAGCCCGCGCCGAGTGCGTGAGCGGCCTCATTGCCGGCTTCGGTGAGCCCGCCCAGATCGCTGATCCGCCCCGGCGGCAGCAACACCAGCAGGGCCGCCGTGCTGGCCCCATAGAACAGGGTGACCAGCCCGGAAGCCAGCCAACCGGCGCGCGGCAGGGTCCGCTCCGGATTGCGGATCTCGGCGCCCATGGCGCCGGCCGCTTCCATTCCGGACATAGCATAGGCGATGGTGGCCCAGAAGTTCACCGTGCCCCAGTTCCACCGCGGCACCAAATCCAGGCGCGTGGCCGGTCCGCGATGCACCCACACCAGGGTTGCCAGCACCACGAAGACGCCGCTCACCATCCACGTGGCCGTGCCGCCGATGTTCTCCGTCCATTTGCCCACGTTCATGCCCACGAGATTGGTGCCGACGGCGATCCAAATGGCCGTGATGGCCGCCGCCAGCAGGTACACGCGGCCTCCCGGCAGCCCCACGAGGCGGACCGCCACGCCCATGTAGAACAGGGCTGCGCTCGGAAACCAGGTGGCGATGCCCATCCAGTACACCCAGGCGCACAGGAAACCATGCCACGGGCCGAAATCGCCGCGCGTCCACAAATACAGCCCGCCCGGCCCGGGATATTTGGCCACCAGCGCGGCTACGGCCACCGTGAGAGGCACCGTGAAGAGCACCGCGGCCAGCAGCCACAGCGTAATCGAACCGGGGCCCGCATGTGCCGCCGCCGCAATCCAGCGCGTTCCGACAATGCAGACGATGGCAAACAGCGTCAGGTCGCGCAACCCCAGCTCGCGGCGAAGTTCGCCTACCTGCGCTCCTGCTGAAGCTCCGCGCCGATCCGTCGTAAACCCTCCGTCAGGAACTCCGGCCTGCCCCCGAGCCACACGCGGATGAAGCCCTCCAGGCCCAGATGCGCCCCCGGCACGATCAGCACGCTCTGATTCTTGCGAACCCGTTCACAGAGATCGTAGCTGGGCGTCTCGGAATTGTACCGCATCAGGCACAGCGCGCCGGCTTTCGGCTCGCGGAAGGTGAGGAACCCTGCGAAGCCCGCCACCCACTGGCGCATGATGGGCAGGTTCTGCTGGAGGATGCCGCGCGTGCGGGCGTAGAGCTTTTCGCGATTCTCCCGTTGAACCGCCACGCGCGCCACAGCGTCGGAAATCTTGTTGGGGCAGATGGTGATGTAGTCGTGCTGGGTCCAGCACACCGCAATCAACGGCTTCGGCCCCACGATCCAGCCGATGCGCACGCCCGGAATGCCATAGGCTTTGGAGAGCCCGCTGGTAATGATGACGCGGTCGCTCATTGCGTGGAAGCTCGGCGTGCGCCCGCAGTAGATCTCCGCGCCCAGGTAGACCTCGTCCGCCACCAGGTAGGCGCCGGTGGCCTCGCATCGGTCCACGATGCGCTGCATGGCCTGCGCCGAAAGCACCGAACCGGTGGGATTGTTGGGATTCGAAATGTAGACCAGGCGGGTGCGCTCGTTGACGGCGCCCTCGAATTCGTCCCAGTCCGGCTCCCAGTCCTGGTCGATGCGCAGGTGAAACGGGTTCACCCTCGCGCCCAGGCTCTTGGGCAGACCCCAGTACTGCATGTAGTTCGGGACCTGGAACGCTACCTCGTCCCCCGGCCGCAATAGCGCCAGCCCCAGCAGGTAGTTCGCCTCCGAGGTGCCGTTGGTGACTTCGATGTGGTCGGGGGTGGCGCCCGGGTACAGCCCACAGAGGCTCTCGCGCAGCGGGATGGTGCCGTTCGACTGGCTGTACGTCAGCGGCGTATCGAGGATGGCCTCGATATCGAGTCCCATTTCCGCCAGTTCGCGCAAGCTCACCGGCCGCACGCCGCTTTCGCTGAGGTCCATCTCGACGACGTTTTCCCACGTCGACTGCATCCGCTCCATGTCGAACTGTTCGATCTTCAATTGAGGCTCCTCTCGTAGCAATACTCGGCGATGTACAGGTCTTCGACGCCGAGGCCGGTGAAGTCGCACACGATCACGCCGGCGGGAGGTGCGCTGCCGCCGCGCTGGCAATACGCGCCGATCTCGACGGCCCGGCTCCATTCGCCGGGGGCATGCTGCAATTCGCCCAGCTTCTCACACTGGGCTCGCGAATCCGCCAGCAGCAGGGCGGCGCGGCGCAGGATCTGCGGATCGAGTTCCCGCTTACCCGGCGAATCGGCGCCCACCGCGGAAATCAGCGTGCCCGGCTGGATGTCGCCGGAAACGAGCAGGGGCGTGCGGGAGGCGGTAGCCGTGACGATCAGGCGTGCGTGGTTTCCCACTTCGGCGGGAGTTTGGGCGGTGCGGATCTCCGTGTTCAGCAGCAGCCGGCGCAGGTCGCGGCAGCAGGCCTCGCGCCGCTCCGGCGTCCGGCCCCATATCCAGACGGTGCCGAGGTCGAGTACCTCCGCGTGCATCTGCGCCTGGAGCCGCGCCTGGATCCCCGTGCCCAGGATGCCGATCGCCGTGTCGCGGCGCCCGAGTTCGCGGGCCACCATGGCCGCCGCCGCGGCGGTGCGCACGTCGGTAAGGTGCCCTTCATCGGTAAGCAACGCTACCGGGGCACCGGTTTCGGCCGACGAAAGCAGCATCATCCCGTTGCCGGACGCCAGGCCGCGCGGCACATTCCCCGGAAACGTGGTCGCGATCTTCAGTGCGAAATACTTCCCGCCGCGCCGATAGCTCGACTTGATGTGTACCTCTCCGGCGGCCGGCGGAATGTCCAGGTGCATCGGCATGGGCGTGTCGCACTGGCCGCGGGAATGGGCGATCAGGGCGTCGCGCATGCGGTCGATGATCTCGCTCAAATCGAGTGCGCGGCGGATTTCGCTCAGGTCGAGGATGCGCATCAGTTTCGAACAGTAGCACGTTACAATCGCCCTATGAGCATCTCCCGGGCGATCGCCGAGCAGATGGAGCGGGCCTCGTGGATCCGCCGCATGTTCGAGATCGGTCTGGAACTCCGCAAACAGCGCGGCGCCGCCAACGTGTTCGACTTCACGCTCGGCAATCCCGATGTCGAGCCGCCCGAAGAGGTGATCGCCGCGCTGCGGAGCGTGGTCGCCGCCAATCGTCCGCGCAGCCATGGCTATATGCCGAATGCCGGCTTCCCGGAAGTGCGCGCGAAAATCGCCGCCCGCCTGGCACAGCGGACGGGCGTGCCGTTTGCCGCCGACGGCATCATCATGACCAGCGGCGCGGCCGGTGCCATCAACACCGTACTGAAGTCGCTGCTCGATCCCGGCGACGAAGTCATCGTACTCAATCCCTACTTCCCCGAGTACCGCTTCTATATCGAGAATCACGGCGGGCGCGTGGTCCCAGTCGAAACGGGCGATCGCTTCCAGCCCGACCTTGCACGCATCGCCGCGGCTATTACGCCGCGGACCAAGGCGCTGATCCTGAATTCTCCCAACAACCCCACCGGCGCCGTTTACGCTCCGGAAGTGTTGCGCGAGTTGGATCGCCTGGTCCGCGATCCGGTGCTGGTGATCAGCGACGAGCCCTACCGGCCGCTGACTTTCGATGGCGTCGCGCCGGCGGAAACCCTGGCCTTGATCCGCCGTTCGGTGTTGGCATGGAGCTGGTCGAAGGCGATGGCGATTGCCGGAGAGCGCATCGGCTACCTGGCCATCCCTCCGCACCTCGAGGAGGCCGGGCCGCTGCGCAATGCCTGCACCTTCGCCAACCGCATTCTGGGCTACATCAACGCGCCGGCCATCTGGCAATGGGTGGTGGCCGAAGTGCCCGATGCCACCGTTGACGTGCGGCACTACCAAAGAAAACGCGACCTGCTGTGCGATGCGCTGAGCGGCTTCGGCTACGAGCTCGCCCGGCCGCAGGGCTCCTACTACGTGTTTCCGAAGACGCCCGTCGCGGATGACGTGGCATTCATTCGCCTGCTCCAGGAGGAGGGCATCCTCGCCGTACCCGGCGCCGGCTTCGGCCGTGGCGGGTACATGCGCCTCTCCATCACCATCCCGCTGGAGGACCTCGAGCGCTCTCTGCCGGGTTTCGAACGGGCGATCCGCAAGGCCTGCGTCCCCTGCTGAATGGGACGCCCTCGAAACTGCCGCCCGTTCCGATCCGATCGCCTATTCGTGGCGCAGGGCCAGCAGCGGGTCGATGCGCGTGGCGCGCAGCGACGGGGCGGCCGAGGCAGCTAGCGCGACCACGCCCAACACCACCGAGACCAGCACGAATACGGCGGGGTCGGACGGCTTGACTTCGAACAGCAGGCTGGTCATCGTGCGGGTGAGCGCGAAGGCGGCGGCGGCGCCCATGAGCAGCCCTAGCGCGGCCAGGCGCAGCCCCTGTCCCATCACCATGCGCAGCACGTCCGGCGATTGCGCCCCCAGCGCCATCCGGATCCCCAACTCGCGCGTGCGCTGCGTCACCGTGTAGGCCAGCACGCCATAAAGCCCGATGGCGGCCAATAGCAATGCCAGGCCCGCGAAGATCAGGCACAAAACCATCGGGGCGCGCCGCGAGAGCATCGCCTCGGCCAGGCGCTGCGGCATCGATTTCACATCGTAGAGCGGCAACTCGGCGTCCAGTCGTGCGATCTCGGCCCGCAACGCGCCGATCAGCCGCCCGTCCGTATGTTCGCCCCTCAGGACAATGTGGAGGTTGCCGGCGCCTGTCATCCGGTAGGGAAAGTAGATCTGCCCGACCGGGTTCTGGTCGGTAACGTCGGATGTTTTGACGCTGCCCACTACGCCCACCACGGTCACGATGGGCGGTTTGTCACCGCCGATAGTGACTCCGCGGGCGATTCTGGCGCCCAGAGGATTGCTATCCGGCCAGTACTTGCGCGCCAGAAACTGGTCGATGATGCAGACCGCTTCGGTACTGGTCGTGTCGCTTGCCTGGAACGCCCGCCCCTGCAGCAGCGGGATACCCATCGCCCGGAAGTAGTCGCCCATGACGAAGTTCCAGGCGGGCACCGGAGGCGGCTCGCCCGGGCCCAGCGGCCGGCCGACGATTTCGACCACGCTCGCATTGCCGCCGCCGCCGAAGGGCAGCTGGCTGGTGACGGCGACAGTAGCCCCGGGCAGCGACCGCGTGCGCTCGAGCAGCCGTTCCAGAAACCCGCGCCGCGCCGCTTCGTCGGCATAGCGGTTGCGCGGCAGCGAAATCCGCGCAGTCGCGACGTTGGTCGCGCGGAAGCCCGGATCCACGTTCATGGCGCGCATGAAGCTGATCGTCATGAGACCCGCGCCGATCAGCAGAACGAACGCCAGCGCTACCTGGCTCACTACCAGGACCGCGCGCGTCGTCAGGGCGCGCTTCACCACCGTGCCGGTTCGCTCCGACGTGCGGAAAACGTCCAGCAGGTTGCGCCGCATGAGGTGGATCACCGGCGCCAGGCTGAACAGCACACCCGTAGCCAGCGCCACCGCCAGGGTGAACCCGAAAATGGTGCCATCCATGCGTATCTCGGCCGCCCGCGGCAGGTCGTCGGCGCCGAGATATTTGAGCAGGCGCACTCCCCCGTATCCGATCAACAGGCCCAGTAGCCCTCCCAACAGCCCCAGCACCAAGCCTTCGGTGACCAGTTGGCGGGCGATGCGGCCGCGCCGGGCGCCCATGCTGAACCGGATGGCGAACTCCTTCATGCGCACGCTGGCGCGCACCAGCATCAGATTGGCGACATTGACACAGCCGATCAGCAGAACGAATGCCACCGCGCCCTGGAGCAGGTAAAGGATCGGACGCTGGTCGGCCGTGAGCTCATCGAGGAAGTACACGACCTTGGTGCTGAAACGGGCGTTGATGAGCAACTGGCGGTATTTGGGGAAACGGTCGAGGTTGATCCGGTTGATTCTGTCGATCTTCTGTTGGGCCACGGAGAGGCTCACCCCGGGTTTCAGGCGGGCGACCATGGTCCAGCTATTGCTGTGCCGCCGGTCGTCGGCAGTCTGTTCGGGAGTGAAGGCGAACGGCACCCAGATGCGGGTGTCCGCGGAAAGGAACTCGAACCCTTCGGGCATCACGCCGACGATCTTGTATGGGATGCCGCTCAGCCGGATGTCCTGTCCCATAGCATCGCGGCGCCCGCCATACAACCGCTTCCACAAACCGTATCCCAGGATGGCGACTTTGTCGTTGCCCTGACGGGCCTCGTCCTCGCTGAAGATGCGACCGAGCAGAGGCGCCACCCGGAGCATGCGGAAGTAGGAGGGAGTAACGCGCTGGCCCGGAACGCGCTCCGGCGAGCTCTCCACACCGACGTCGTAGCCGGGGAACTCAATCAGCGAGATTTCCTCGAAGACGCCGGTCTCCTTTTTCCGATCCAGGTAGTCCGGAATGCCGTTGGACCCTTTGTTGACTCCCACCCCGGGGTAGCGGTTATAAAGCATGACGAGACGGCCCGAATCGGGGAATGGCAGCGGACGGAGGATGACGGAGTGGAGCACGGTGAAAATGGACGAATTGGCGCCGATGCACAACGCCAGCGTGAGCAGGGCGATGACATGGAACGCCTTGTCCTTCCGCAGCAGTATCAGGCTGAAGTTCAGATCCTGGGGCAGAAACGGCATTCCGCTTCCCCCTTTCGATATGCCATACGAAAACCGCAAGGTGGCCGTTCCCCGATTCGGCGTTAGGTGCGCGAAGCCGCAATGGAGAGCCGGGAAGTGTGCCGGCTACTTCTTGGCGCGCTCGATCAAACGTTGGAGATCGAGCAGGTGTTGAGGATGATAGACTCGTTTGGTCCACTTGGAGTCAGCCTCGAACTCGACGCCCACGAAGTAGCCGATTTCGCGGAAGACGCAGTACTTCACCCGCGCGCTGAAGGATTTTCTGGGGAACTCCCAGTGGATCTCGGTCCCCGCCGAGACGGGTTTTTCGAGTTGCAGGCACGCCCCCGAGCGGGAGATATCCTCCAGGAGTCCCGTAGTAGAACGGCGTTTGCCGAACTGGTCGTGCCAGAAGACCTCGATCATGTCTGCGCACATCATGCGAACTTCTGAGCGGCGTTCCTGCATGCTGATCATATCGGCGGGTTCGCCCATCAGCTTTATGGATATAGGTTTATTCACCACCGCGGCCGGGTGCGGGCTCGGTACGTAGCGACCCTATTGAGACGAATGGCTAGACCGGCTCTGCCCGTTGAGCCGCGCGAGCCGCCTCCCTCATTCGCTGCGCAGCACGTCCGCGGGTTGGGTGGAAATCAGGCGCCGGCCGCCGAGCCAGGCTGCCAGCGCAGCGCTGCCGTCCGCGAGCAGCGCGGTCAGGGCGTAAGCCGGCCAGTCGGTGGGAGCGGCCTGGTACAGGAAGGCGCGCACGCCGGCCGCCAGCCAATACGCCGCGATCAGGCCCACGGCGGCGCCGGCAGCGGCGGGGCGTAGGCTGCCCGAAAGCAGGGCGGCACCGAGTTGCGCGGGCGTGGCGCCGAGCGCGGCGCGAACGGCAAATTCCCGTCGGCGCCGGACCGACGCATACAGGGCCACGCTGTAGACTCCGAATCCGGCCAGCAGGAAGCCCAGGGTTCCGTAGACCGAGAAGACGGTGGCACGGACGCGCGGGCGCACCGTGGAGGCAGCCACCCGCTCCTCCATGCTCGCGACGTCGAACGGCGGGACCTCCGGATCGAGGCGGGCCACCGCGCGCAGGTCGCCGGGAGGCGCGAAAATCAGCGCCATCGTACGTGTGGGAGACTGCGGAAACGGCTGATAGATTTGAGGAAGGGGCGGCCGGCCCAGGGCCGAAGAGCGGACATCGCCGGTGACGCCTACGATGGTCATCCAGCGCGCGCCGCGCCGGGGCGCACCCATGAGGATTCGCTTGCCGAGCGGCGATTCGCCCGGCCAAAAGCCGGCGGCGAGGGTCTGGTTGATCAGGGCGACGGGTGCGGACGCGGCGGCGAAATCGCGCTCCTCGAAGGACCGGCCCGCAAGAAGCGGAATCCCCATGGTTGCGAGATAGTCGCGGCTCACGCTCATGGCGTGGGCAAACTGTGCCACGCTGCCGGAGGCGCCGTAGGGCCGACCTTCGATGCTGAACGGATTGCCCCCCGCCCCGAGCGTCAACGGCAGCGCCGAGGTGAGCGAGATTTCGGGGAATGCTTGCTCCAGCCGCTGGTAGTAGGCGGCAGCCAGCGCTTGCGTCGGATAGCGCCCGGCCGGAAGGCTGACGTAGGCGGTAACGAGACCGCCGGTGCGAAACCCCGGGTCCACCCGTTCGAGAGCCGCCAGGCTCTTCGCCAGCAGCGGGGCCCCGGGCAGCAAGGCGCACGCCAGCCCTACCTGCAGGGCGATCAGGAAGCGAAGCGTGCGGCCTTCCCGCCGCTCTCTGGCAGCGCGGCCCTGAAGCAGCGGCTGCCGCAGCGAGCCCAGCGGTACAAGTCCAAAGAGCACGCTCGCGGCGGCGGACAGCAGCACGGCGAGGCCGAAGACCCGGGCGTCCACAGAGAGCTGGTCGAGCACGGCAAGCTCGGCGCCGGCGGCCGTAGGGACCAGCGCTTCCACCACGAACTGGCGGGCCAGGTGGGTGCGCCTGGCGCCCAACGCCAGGCGCACCGCGGCGTCGCGATGGCGGGCAGCAGCCCTGCCGATCCACAGCTGGGCGGTCGAGGCGAAGCTGAGCGCGAGCAGCAGCCCGCTCGCTGCCAGAAGTGCATAAACCGTGGACCGGACCTCCGAATAATTCGTCCCGAAGCGGAACCACGAGGATGCCATACCCGCCGTCTTCGCCATGCGGCCCCATGCCTACACGAAAACCGCCGCTTCCACTCCGCGGCCAGCGCCCCCATGGCAGACCGCGCCTGCGCCGCGCCCACACCGCGGCGGAGCCGGGCAATCGTCCGCAGGTTCCCGGCATCGCGGGCGCGCACGTCGAGCACGGCGGGCAGCCACACGGCAGGCGGCTCACCCGAAAGCCGGAACCGGAATGCATCAGGTAAAATACCGATGATGGTGCGGAGATCGCCATCGACGCGGATCGATCCGCCCACCGCCTGCGGATTGCCGCCAAGGTGTGTCCGCCAAAAGGCGTGGCTCACCACGGCTACCGGGGCGCCGCCGTGGTAGTTTTCGGCCAAATCGAACCACCGTCCGCGCTCCACGGAGGTTCCCAGCAAATCCAGGAGATTGGCGGAAGCCAAGGTGACCGGGGCGCGTTCGGGACGATCGCCGGCGATCACGGTGACCTGGCGCGGTTCAACAGCGGCCATATCATCGAAGACGGTGTTGTGGACGCGATAGTCCTGGTAGTTGGCGACGCTCAGGGGAAAGCGGGTGAAACCCAGCTTGAGCAACTGGTCCCAGACGACGACCAGGCGGCCGGAGTCGCGATAAGGCATCTCCCGGAACAGCGCCGCGTCCGCCAGAGAGAATACCGCGGTGACGGCGCCGACCCCCACCGCGGTGCCGAGAACCGCCAGCCCCAGAAAGGCGGGCGATCGGAAGAGCGCGCGGCAGGAATAGCGGAAATCCAGGAGCAGATCCAACACGTTGTTTCCCCCAAGCTATGCTTAGACTCCGCCAACGCGTGGCATAATCGAGCCAATGCGATGAGAAAGGGGATCTTCGTCACGATTGCGGCGGTAACGCTCGCAGGCTGCGCTCATAGAAAGCACAACCGAGCAGTGGTGCTTCCGCCGCCCGTAACTCCCTCCAAGCGGGCACACCCGGGGGGCAAGAGGCCGGCTCGCGCTCCAGCCGAATTGGAGCCGGGGTGGACGGAAACCGGCCTGGCGAGTTGGTACGGCCATCCGTATCATGGCCGGCCGGCGGCCAACGGCGAAATCTACGACATGGAAAAGCTCACCGCGGCTCATCGCACGCTGCCCTTCGACACTTGGGTTCACGTCGTAAACATAACTAACAAAAAGGCTGTAGACGTTCGTATTACGGACCGCGGCCCGTTTATCGACGGCCGGGTGATCGATCTGTCGCATGCCGCCGCGCGCGCCATCGATCTCATCGGACCGGGGGTCGCCCCGGTGCGGATTGAGTTGATCCAGGCTCCCGCGTCCACGCCGGCGGCCGAGTTTGCGGTGCAAGTGGGTTCGTTCCGCGACCGGCGGAATGCGGAGCGGATCCGGGTGGCCATGGCGGCGCGGTACGGGAGCGCCAGGCTGGTGCTGCGTCAAGGAAACCCCGAAATGTGGAGGGTACTAGTCGGCGCGGAACCCACCGAGGCAGGCGCTACAGTACTCTCCGATCGAATTCGCCGGGAATCGGGTGAGAAAAGAGCCTTCGTCGTCCGACTAGATTCGTAATGCGTGGCTCTTGCCTGGCACTGCTGGCAGTAATGTGCACACTGACTGCCGGATTCTCGGCGGACAACGTCGTCGGCGCGACGGCGATCTCCCACGCGTTGCCCGAAGTGGAAACGGGCGTGGCGAGCTGGTATGGGCCGAGTTTCCACGGCCACGCCGCCGCCAGCGGCGAAGTGTTTGACATGGAGACGTTTGTCGCGGCGCACCCGACGCTGCCCTTCAACACCTGGGTGCGTGTCCTGAACCTCGACAACCAGCGATCGGTCAAAGTCCGCATCATGGACCGGGGCCCGTTCATCGAAGGCCGCATCATCGATCTGTCCCATGCGGCTGCGCGGGCCATCGGGATGCTCGCGCCGGGCACGGTTCCCGTACGGGTGGAAGTCCTCCGCGTTCCGGAAGTGGACCCGGCGGACCGGTTTGCGGTTCAGGTAGGAGCCTTTGTGAGTCGCGACGGGGCCGAACAGCTGCGAGCCGCCATGCAGGTGGAGTTTGGCGTGGCCTATATCGAAGAGCGGGAGGGCGCGCCGGTGATGTATCGCGTGCGCGTGGGATCGGAAGCCAGCATGGCGGATGCGCGGGTTTTGGCGGAACGGATCCGCGCCCGGACCGATGCCAAGGGCGCGTACGTGGTGCGCCTCGATGAGTAGGGCATTGGTGGGCGAGTCGCCGGGAATGCACGGCATTCGGCGGCTCATCGAGAAGGCGGCGCGTTCGCGCTCGCTGCCGGCGCTGCTGCTGGGCGAGACCGGCACCGGCAAGGAGGTCGTGGCACGCGCCATCCACGACGCCAACCCGCACGGTCAGTTCGTCCCCATCGACTGCGGTTCGCTGGTGGGCAGTCTCATGGAGAGCGAGTTGTTCGGCCATGTGAGGGGCGCTTTCAGCGGAGCCGTCGGCGACAAGAAGGGCCTGGTCGAAATGGCGGCGGGCGGTACGGCGTTCTTCGACGAGATCGGCGATCTGCCCCTCGAAATGCAGGTCAAACTACTGCGGTTGATTCAGGAGAGGGAGTATCGCGCGGTGGGCGCCCTGCACTGGAAGAGCATCGACGTGCGCATCCTGGCGGCGACGCATCGCGACCTGAAGGCCGAAATCAAGGCCGGCCGATTCCGCGAAGACCTGTACTACCGCCTGAACGTGTTCACCATCCGCATTCCCCCGCTGCGGGAGCGTAAGCCAGATATTCCCGCGCTCATCGAGCATTTCTTACGTGCCGATCATCTGCCGCCGTTCGAGCCGCCGCGGGAAGCCATGGACTTGCTGATGTCCTACGACTGGCCCGGCAACGTGCGGGAACTCAAGCACTGCGTGGAGCGGATGGCCGCCATGTACTCGGAGGGAACGCGGGCAGCCGCACTGCCCTCGGCGCTGGTGAATTTCCGGGACGCACGGAGCCTGGATTCGTTTGCCTGTGCGGTTGCCGAAGATGCGACCGAGACCGTCTGGGTAGCGCCGAAATCGCCGGTAATCTCGATTCCGCAGAGTGAAAAGCAGGCCATCGAGGCCGCGCTCGCCGCGGCCGGCGGAGTTAAGCGCGACGCCGCGGAACTGCTGCAGATCGGCCGCACCACGCTCTATCGAAAGATGAAACAATACGGGATTGAGTGACCCGGGTTGACCATCGCGCTCGACGCAACCTATAGCACCGATGACGCCCCGTCGGGGGTCGGTCTCTATTCGCGTGAGATGCTCTGGGGGATGGCGCGGGCGCACCCCGAGGGGCGGTTTCAATTCTGCTACCGTGCCCACCGCTTCCGGGCCGCGCGCCGCGAGGGTGGACTGCCGGAAAACGCGCGCCGGCGTCTGCTTGCCGAACCGCTGGGACCCTGGCGGGCGGATCTGTTTCACGGGCTGAATCAGCGGCTTCCGCGCATCCCGATGAAACGTGCGATCGCGACGTTTCACGACCTGTTCGTGATCACCGGGGAGTATTCCACACCCGGATTCCGCGCTCGATTTCGCGCCCAGGCGGAGCAGGCGGCGCGGCGTGCGGACCTCATCGTCGCGGTTTCGGCATTCACCGCAAGTCAGGTCGTATCTCTGCTGGGTGTGGAGCCATCGCGAGTGCGGGTGGTCCACCACGGCGCGAGGCGGTTACCCACAGGCGCCGGGCCGCGCGAGCACATCATCTTCAGTGTGGGGGCCATCCAAAAGCGGAAAAACATCGGCCGACTGGTGGCGGCGTTCGAAAGCGTCGATCCGGCGTGGCGGCTGGTCCTGGCGGGGAGCAACGGTTATGGCGCGGGCGAGATCCTGGAGCGTATCGCCACCAGCCCGGCCCGCGAGCGGATCACGGTCTTGGGATACGTTTCTCCGGCCGAGTTGGGGGACTGGTACAGCAAGGCCATGGTGTTCGCATTTCCGTCCCTGGACGAGGGATTCGGGATGCCTCTACTCGAAGCCATGGCAGCCAATGCCGCAATCATGACGTCGAATCGTTCCGCACTCCCGGAAGTGGCGGGGGAGGCGGCGCTGCTCGTGGACCCCGAAAACACCGAGTCGATCGCGCACGCCCTGCGCCGATTGACCACGGACGCAGATTTGCGTGATCAACTCACGCAACATGGCGCCCGACGGATTCACGAATTCAGCTGGGAAAAAGCAGTCGCCCAAACGTGGGACGTGTACCGGGAATTGGGTTGCACCCACTGACCCCGTCGCTTACTTTTCGTCGTCGACGGCGATTTTCAGGGCGCGCAGGAAACGGTGATCCTGGGTGGTGAACTTGATCTTGCCGGTGGCCTCGTAATTCCGCTTGGGCTCTTCGACAATCTCGGACTGATCCTCGTCCTCTTCTTCCCCATTCTCATCCCGGCGGTTGAAGCCGATGGTCGCCTCCAGCACCAGGAACACGTCATAACCCGCGCGTTTGATTTCCCCGATCGCTTCCGCGATCCGGTCGGACTCGGACAGGGAATCGTTGATCGCGTTCCCCAGTTCCTGCATGAGGTGTTTCAATGGCTCTTCCACACATACTCCCTTGTTTAGTGGATGCGCCGGATACCACCGACGTTTCCCACCTGCGAGCCGTCATCCACCCGATTAAATTGTAGTGGACGCGGCCATGGTTCTCAAGCAAAACCACTGTTACTATCGGCAATTTATTGGCCGGACCGTATAGCGGAGAAGGGGTTCAGTGAACTTTTGTTACGATGGAGTCGTGTGGCAGCGTGCAGCAGGACGATTAGCGGGGCGCATGGCAGCCCGCCAGGCACGGCACGGACGGGAGTTTGCCCGACACGTCATCCCCGCCGTGGTGAAACCCGCCCGAACCCTGTGGAATGAGTTTATCGGCTTTCTTTTCTGTTGCTTCGCCATAATCTTCGGCTTCAAGACGGCGCATCTCGCGATCGACTTTTCGAATGGCGCGGGCGAGGAAGGCATGGGTCCGGTGTTCCGCCTGGCGGTAGCCGGATTCTGCACGCTCCTGATGTTGTGGTTCGGTGTGGGCTCTTTCCTGAGAGCGCGTAAAATCTCTCGATCATGAGCGATCGTCTGGGTAAGCCCGGCGAATTTCCGTACACCCGTGGTGCATACCGGGACATGTACCGCGCGCGGCTCTGGACCATGCGGCAATACGCCGGCTTCGGAACCGCGGAGGAGAGCAACCGCCGCTACCGTTACCTGCTTTCGCAAGGGACCACCGGGCTGTCCGTTGCGTTCGACCTGCCAACCCAGATGGGCCTGGATTCCGACCACCCGATGGCTGCGGGCGAAGTGGGGCGTGTCGGTGTGGCGATCTCGTCGCTGGTCGATATGGAGCGGCTGTTCGAAGCCATTCCGCTCCAGAACGTCTCGACTTCGATGACGATCAACTCGACCGCGGCCATCCTGCTTTCGTATTACGCGCTGGTGGCGCGCCGCCAGGGCGCGGAAGTTCGCAAACTGGCAGGAACGATCCAGAACGACATCCTCAAGGAGTACATCGCCCGGGGAACCTATGTTTATCCGCCGCGGCCGGCCATGCGGATCATCACCGACATATTCGCCTGGGCTGGGTGCGAGATGCCGGAATGGAACACCATTTCGATCAGCGGCTACCATATCCGCGAAGCGGGATCGACCGCGGTGCAGGAACTGGCGTTCACGTTCGCCAACGCTATCGCATATATCGAGGCGGCGATTGCGGCGGGCCTGGCCGTGGATGGGTTCGCGCCGCGGCTCTCGTTCTTCTTCAACGCGCACAGCGATTTTCTGGAAGAGATCGCCAAGTACCGGGCGGCGCGGCGGGTTTACGCCCACCTGATGCGAGATCGCTTCGGGGCGCGCGATGCGCGTTCGCAGGTGCTGCGATTTCATGTGCAGACCGCCGGTTCGACGTTGACGGCCCAGCAACCCGACGTAAACATCGTCCGCACGGCATGGCAGGCGATGGCGGCTGTTCTGGGCGGAGCGCAATCGCTGCACACCAACTCGCGCGACGAGGCGCTCGCCCTGCCCACCGAGGAATCGGCGCGCACCGCCTTGCGCACCCAGCAGATCATTGCCTGCGAAACGGGCGTGACGAATACCGTCGATCCGGCCGGCGGCAGCGAATCCATCGAATGCCTGACCGACGATATCGAACGCGGCGTGCTGGGATACCTGAATCGCATCGATGAGCTGGGCGGGACCTTGCGGGCCATCGAGACAGGGTACATCCAGAACGAGATTCAGAACGCGGCGTACGATTATCAGAAGGCTGTCGAGTCGGGCGAGCGGGTGGTGGTGGGAGTGAACCGGTTCCAGCAGGACGAGGAGCGGGCGGGGGCCACCTTCCGGCTGGATCCCGCGCTCGAGCGCGCGCAGGTGGGGCGGCTCCGGCAGGTGCGCGCGTCGCGCAGCCAGGCCGCGGTGGCCGGCAAGCTTTCGGCGTTGGAACGGGCAGCCCGGGGCGATACCAACCTGATGCCGGCGATCCTCGACGCCGCCGACGCCTACGCCTCGGTTGGCGAAATCTCCGACACCCTGCGGCGGGTCTATGGCGAGTATCGGGAGCGCTAGGGCCGCGTTGCCGAGCGCTGCGGGGCACGTGCCGTCCGAGGTGTAAAACTGCCTTTTTTCGGCTAGTTTTCCGTTAACGTTCGCAGTATACTAACCCAAGCTATTTTTTGGTTCAGTCTTAACTTGTCGTAACGAGGTGATTATGGGGATGGTATATCGCGCGGCACTTGCGGTGTCAGTTACGCTGACGGTTTTCTCAGCGGCCGCCGGTGCGCAGGAGTTCCGGGGCAGCCTGAGCGGACGCGTCGTCGATCAGCAGCAGGCCGCTGTGCCGAATGTCAAGATTATCGCCACGGAAACCGATACCGGGGCGAAATTTCAAAGCATCAGTAACACCGACGGCTCGTATGTGTTGCCATTCCTGCCGCCGGGTCCGTATGCGGTGGCCGCCGAAGCCGCCGGCTTCAAAAAGTACGTCAACAGCAATATAAGGGTGAGCACCAACGAGCGCAGGCAACTCGACATCGAACTCGAGGTAGGCGCCGTCGATCAATCGGTCACAGTGACGGCGGAAGCGTCCATGATCGAGACCGCCACGGCCTCGACCGGCCAGGTCATCAACACGCGGCAGATCGAGAACATGCCGATCAATGGGCGCGCACCCCTGGTCCTGGCTCAGTTGGCCTTCGGCGTGACGCCCAATTCCGACCCCAAGTTCGCGCGGCCGTTCGACAATTCCGGCCCGTCCGGGTTTTCAATGGGCGGCGCGCCGAACCAGAGTAACGAACTTCTGATCGATGGTTCTCCGGACACGACGCGCAACCTGCGCGTTGCCTACAACCCACCTCCCGACGCCGTGCAGGAGGTAAAGGTCGAAACCTTCCAGGCTGACGCCGCCTACGGTCATACCGGCGGCGGCACCGTGAACGTGGTTATGCGCGGCGGCACCAACAGCTTCCATGGCAGCGCCTACGAGTTCAACCAGGTGTCGAAACTGGCGGCCACCCCGTTCTTTCAAAACCGCGCCGGCCAGAAGAAATCGCAGCTCGTCTTCAACCAGTGGGGTGTCACCGCCGGCGGGCCGATCTACCTGCCGAAAATCTACAACGGCCGGGACAAGATGTTCTTTTTCTTCGGCTACGAAGGCATTCATGACGCCTTCCCCGAGCCGCTGACAAGCACTGTAGCCACCGCCGCCGAGCGCAATGGCGACTTCTCGCAGCTTCTTAGCGTCGGCGCCAACTATGCGATCTATGATCCGCTCACCGGCGTGCAGCAGAGCAACGGACGAGTGGCGCGGACGGTGTTCCCGAACAACGTCATCCCGACGAATCGGCTGAGCCCCGTCGCCAAGAACCTGCTACAGTTCATCCCCTTGCCCAACCAGGTGGGCCGGTCCGACGGCAACGAGAACTACCTGGCCGATTCGGTCCGCCGTGATGTGTTCGATGGCGAGTTGGGCCGCCTGGACTACAACATCAGCGAGCGTCACAAATTCTTCTACAACTTCCGCCACAACTACCGGGTGGAGGACCGCAACAACCGCTATCACAATATCGCCACCGGCAATTTCCTGAATCGCATCAACTGGGGCAGCATGGTGGACGATGTGTACACCTTCTCGCCCACCATGGTGCTGAACACCCGCCTGAACTGGACGCGGTTCACCGAAGCCAACGACAAGCCCAGCGCGGGATACGATTTCACGAAGGCGGGACTTCCGGCCTACGTAGCGGCGGCATCGCAACGCCTGGTGATGCCGAATGTCGATCTGAACCAGTTCACCGACTGGGGCGACAACGGCGGCGACCGCACCCCTTACGATATCTTCCAGGTATTCGGCACGTTGACTAAGATTACCGGTCGGCACTACCTGAAGTTTGGCGCGGACGTGCGGGAACATCGCGAAAGCTCGGCCAGTTTCGGCAACTCCGCCGGCACGTACCAGTTCCGCGAGAACTATGTGCGCGGGCCGCTGGACAACTCAACGGCGGCGCCGCTTGGTCAGGACCTGGCGTCGTTCATCCTGGGGTATCCCACGGCGGGCAATTTCCAGATCAACTCCTTCCGCACGAACCAGGCGAAGTACTGGGCCGTGTTCGTGCAGGACGACTTCCGGCCGCGCTCGAACCTGACCATCAACCTCGGTTTGCGGCTGGAAGGCGACCTGGGCACCACGGAGCGCTTCAACCGCGCGGTGAACGGGTTCGATGCGAGTGCGGCGAGCCCCGTCTCGGCGGCGGCCCGGGGCGCCTACGCCAAAAAGCCGGTGGCGGGCGCCCTGCCCCCGGATCAGTTCCTGGTCAACGGCGGGCTGACTTTCGAAGGGGTAACCGGCAAGCGCGTGTACGAGCCGAATTGGGGATACTTCAGCCCGCGGTTCGGATTCGCGTGGACCCCCGGCGGCTCCGGCCACGGCACCGTGATTCGCGGCGGCTTCGGCATTTTCATTTCGTCCATCGGCACACAACCGCCGAACCAGGCGGGATTCAGCCAACAGACGGACATTCTCGGGCCCAGCACGACCAGCAATCTCCGGCCCGCCGTCACGCTGGACGATCCTTTCCCAAGCGGCATTCTACGGCCCGTCGGCAGTTCCCTCGGTTTGGCAACGTTCCTGGGCCAGAGCGTCACCTTCTACAACCCGAATCCGTTGAACCCCTACTCGATCCGGTGGAACTTCAACTTCCAGCGACAGATCGGCAGGGGCATGGTGCTGGAGGCCGGATACACAGGCAATCACTACGTGCACATGCCGGTCGATCAGGCCATGCACTACGTGCCGGAGCAATTCCTGAGCACCTCGCCCTTCCGCGACCAGGCGGTGATCGATCGCAACTCGAAGCAGGTTGCCAATCCGTTCGCGGGCCTTCTGCCGGGGACGAACCTCGACGGATCCACGGTGGCTTTCACCCAGTTGGTCGAGCCGTACCCGCAGTTCACGGGCGTCACGATGACTGCGGGGAACGGCGGATCGAGCTACTTCCACGCCGCCCAGGTGCGGTTCGAAAAGCGCTTTTCGCACGGCTTTCAGTTCTTGAGCAACTACCAGTTCGGCCGCACGATGGCGCGAGACAACTACCTGAACTCCGGTTTTGGCCCGCTGGAGAAGCGCCCCGCCGATATCGACCGCCCGCACCGCTTCGTCAACAGCTTTAGCTACGAGTTGCCGTTCGGCAAGGGCAAACCGGTACTGGGTGCCCTGTCGGGCGTTTCGGGGGCAGTCATTGACCGCGTCGTAGGGGGTTGGGTCATCAACGGGATCTACTCCTACGAAAGCGGTGGGCCAGCGGGGAACTGGACTGACAGCATCTACATGGGCGGCCCGCTGAACTGGGATCCGACCAACGTCGAACACACCTTCGACACGACCCCCTTTAATCGCGTGTCTTCCCAGCAGCTCTCCAATCACGTGCGCACGTTCCCCACGCGGTTCTCGAATCTGCGTCTGCCCCCTACCAACAATGTGGACGCATCGTTGATCAAGAACACGCGCATCAAGGAACAGGTGATGCTGCAATTCCGCACCGAATGGTTCAACGCATTCAATCACCCGGTGTTCAGCGGGCCACAGCTAAACCCGACCAATTCGGCTTTCGGAACCATCAGTGGTGTCTATAATCTGGAACGCCACATCCAGATGGCGCTGCGATTGACCTGGTAGGGAACCGGGGGGCGGGACATCGCGGCCTGCCCCCGGCTTCTCCACTCAAGCCACCGAAGACGCCGGCTCCGGCAGGGCGACCAGGGGACTGGGCATCGAGAGGATCCCGTCCCGCTGGCGCGGGCGCTGCCGTTCGCGCAAGCCAAGGCGATGAATGATGCGGCCGACGTGATCGGGGTCGTACCGGACGCCGAAGCGGACGTGGATAGCCTCACCGAGCCGCACGGTGGTCCAGCGGTCCGCGTCAAATCCGGCGGCGCGTGGACCGGCCTGGTAGATTTCGGTCACGACGGCGAGCTGTTCCGGAGTGAGACGACTGGGGCGCCCCGGCGCGCGCCGTTTGCGAAGGGCCTCCACGCCGCAACCGCTCAATGCGCGGTTCCAACGTGAGGCGGTGGTTCGGCTCACCCCAAACTTACGGGCAACCTGGGACTGGGTGAGTCCTCTTTGCAGCTCCTGTGCGGCCAGCAGGCGCCTGCTTTCCATTTCATCGCGAGTCAGAAGGCCTTGTTCGGCTGTTTCCATTCTCTCGCGCGGTTTATTGAGTGCCTGAGCAGAATCAGCATAGCAGAAAACAAACCGCATGTAAATTGTTTTTTGCAGCATGGAGTCGGCTCTCCAGGATGGATACACCCGCTCGTCTGGTGGCACCCTCGCCGGAGTGGGGCTGCCCCTGTCGACTCCAACCGCGCCGTTCCGCCCTCCGCCAAGGCGCCGTACCCGCGGCGGCGCGCGATAATGAAGACCATGCGCGCTTGGGTCATCGATGGCTTCCACGGTGTGGAGACCGGCCGCCTGGCTGACGTACATGATCCGCCGTGCGGGGAAGGCGAGGTCGTCTTGCGGATCAAATTCGCTGCGCTGAATCCCGCCGATGCGTTTCTGGCTAGCGGCCAATACCCGGCGCGCCCTGCCATGCCGCATGTGCTGGGACGCGATGGCGTGGGTGATGTGGCGGCCATAGGGGCGGGCGTGAACCACGTCCGCGCAGGGGAAACCGTGGGCATTCTGCGCTGCGATGTGGGCGTCACGGTGTGGGGAACGTTGGCTGAAAGAACCGTGGTGCCCGCCGCCAGCGTCGCCCCGGTCCCGGCTGGGTGGTCGCTCGAAGAGATGGCCGCCGCGCCGCTGGTGTTCCTCACCGCCTGGCAGGCCCTCACGCAGTGGAGCGCGCCGCCGGCGCCGCCCCCCGCCGGCACGGTTCTGCTGATTACCGGCGCGTCGGGAGGAGTCGGTACCGCTTCCGTGCTGCTCGGAAAATCGATGGGCCTCACCATTGTGGCGCTGTCGCGCAGCGCGGACAAGGGCGCAAAGCTGAAGGAACTCGGCGCCGACTTCGTCTTCGATCCGGCGGACCCGCGATTGCAAGAGTCCGTCAAGTCGGCGCTAGCGCCCCGCCGTGTCGGCCTGGTGGTGGACAATGTCGCCGGACCCCTGTTCGCGGACGTGGTCGGCACGCTTGGTTACGGCGGCCGCATCAGCGTGGTTGGGCGAAGTGCCGGCGCCGTCCCGGAATTCAACACCGGGACGCTGTTCTTCCGGCGCGCCCGAATCGGTGGAGTGGCCGTGGGCGACTACACCGCCGAAAGCGCGCAGGAGGCTTGGAAGGAAATTGTCGCGCGCCTCGACCGGATCTCCCGGCGGCCTGTGATCGACCGCGTATTTCCCTTCGACCAGGCAAGACAGGCCTTCGCCCGGCTTGGGGAAGGGCCCATGGGAAAAGTACTCGTTCGCGTCACTGCGTGACGGCGCGAATCGCGATATAAAGGAGTGCCATGAAGATGACGCGACGCGAAGCGGTGAACGCCGCCGCGATTTCCGCTCTTTCGTATACCCGGATTCTGGGCGCTAACGACCGCATCGGTCTGGGCGTGATTGGCACCGGCGAACGCGGTACCTACGTGATGACATTGTTCCAGAAGAACACCGACCTGGAAGTGCGAGCTTTGTGCGACGTCTATGGCGATCGTATTGACAAGGCTCAGCAGAAGGCGCCGAACACTCAGAAATTCGGCGATCACCGGCAGTTGCTCGAGTTGAAGGAAGTGGACGCGGTGCTGATCGGGTCGCCCGACCACTGGCACAAAGACCACGCCGTCGACGCCCTGAGCGCTGGTAAGGACGTTTATTGCGAGAAGCCGATGTGCCGCACGCGCGACGAGGCGCCGCTGATGGTCAAGGCCGCGCGCGTGAATCGCCGCATTTTGCAAATCGGCCTGCAGCAGCGCTCGGGTAAGATCTATACCGATCCGAAGGAGCGGTTTGTGACCTCCGGCGCCATCGGCAAAATCAGTCACATCGATGCCGTGTGGCACAGCGGCGTTCCCCGCGCCATGCACTACGAACCGGCTCAAAAACCGGCGAATCTCGACTGGGTCCGCTTTCTCGGCACCGTGCCCTACCGCGAATGGGTGCCGGCGCAGTATTTCAATTTCCGCGCGTTCCTCGATTTCAACGGCGGCAAAATGACCGATTTCGGCCACCATTGGATGGACGTGGTTCACATGTACATGGGTGAGCGTGCTCCCCATTCCGCCGTCTTCGCGGGCGGCATCTACTACGATCGGCAAGATGGCCGCACCGCTCCCGACACCTGCAATGCCCTGTTCGAGTACGACGGCTTCTCGGTATTGTTCCAGTCGAACGCATACGCCGTGGGCGCGGAATACGGGTTGACGTTCTATGGCGACAAGGGTCGGTTGTTTGTGAACCGCAATCGGTGGGAGTTCCAGGCGGCGGGCCGCAACGTGAAAGCGGAGGCGGACAGCATTCCCGGGGATATCACGGCGGACCACGTGCGTAATTTTCTGGACTGCTGCAAGAGCCGCAAGCTTCCCAATGCGGACGCGGCGATTGCCGCCATCTCCGTGCTGCCGCCGCTGCTCGGTGTACAGAGTTACGAAGAGCAGCGCCGGCTGCGTTTCGATCCCGACCGGCTCCAGGTGCTGCCGTTCTGAGCGTCCGTTTCCCGTAAACGGATCCGCCGGACACTAGAATGAAGGGAGAGTGCTTGCTCCCTTCCGTTCCTATGTCGTCGTTTCGCGCCGCCAGATCGCTCGAAACTTCGCCAACGTCCGTTCGGTCGTCGGTCCCGCCGTCGAGGTGGCCGGCGTCGTCAAGGCCGATGCCTACGGGCATGGCGCTCTTGAAGTCTCACGCCTGCTGCTCGCCGAGGGCGCCCGCTGGCTCGCGGTCAGCTCTGTCGATGAGGCGGTGAACTTGCGCTGCGGCGGCATTCGCGAAGCCCGCATCCTGGTCATGGGCGGGTTCCTTCCGTTTGAAGCCCCAGCCCTCCCCGAGTACGATCTCACCCCCGCCGTCCACTCCCTTTCCCAGCTTCGCGACCTTGACCGCATCGCGCAGTCCTCCGGCCGGCCCTTGCCCTACCACCTGAAAATCGATTCCGGCATGGGACGGCTGGGCACGCGCGCCTCCGTTCCGGAGATCCTCACCGCGCTCGCCGAGACCCCGCACGCCCGCCTGGACGGCCTGATGACACACTTCGCCTCCGCCGCCGACTATACCTCCTCCCAAACCGCCGACCAGCTCGCCTGCTTCCATCGCGTGTGCGCCGAGCTTCGCCAGGCCGGCGTCCATCCCGCCTGGGTGCACACCTCCAGTACCAACGCCATCAACTTCGGCCGCTCCGAAGGCTGGCACAATCTCGTCCGTGCCGGCCATGCCCTTTACGGGTACGTCTCACGGCCGCGCGGCGAGGCCCCTTCCCCCTGCCTGCGCGTCCAGCCCGCCCTCACCTGGAAGGCCCGTCTCGTGGCCGTAAAAGATATCCCCGAAGGCGCCCTCGTCGGGTACGGCGGGACCTTCCGCGCGCCGCGTCCCATGCGCATCGGCATTCTCGGCGCCGGCTATGCCGACGGTATGTTTCACCGCCTCTCCAACCGCGGCAAAGTCATCGCCGATGGCAAGCTCACCCCCATCCTCGGCACCATTTCCATGGACCTCACCACCATTGATCTCAGCCACACCCAGGCGCTCGGTCCGGGCGATGACGTCACGCTGCTGGGTGTCGAAGGCGAGGCCGCCCTCGATGCCCAGCAAATCGCCCGCACCGCCGGAACCATCTCCTACAACATCCTGTGCAGCATCTCTGCCCGCGTGCGCCGGGTCTATGTCTGAGCCGGTTTTGGGGTACGGACAACAACACTGTGCGTCCTGTTTACCCTGTTCGCGGGCCGCAGCGGCTGTTGTGTCCCACTCCACCCTCAAGCGCCTCGTCTCAAACGGCACACAAAGTGCTAGAGGAGTCTTGCCTTTGGCACCAGGAATGCCTTGATTGGGTGATATTATAGGAGGCAGATGAGCTTACTGTCGCCAAGACTACAACTGAGGGTCGCGCAGAAGCAGATTCTGACCCCCGGCCTCGTCCAGATGGTCACGGTTCTTCAGCTCAACCGATTGGAACTGAAGGAGATGATCACACAGGAGATCGTCAAGAATCCGGTTCTCGAGGAATCCACCGAAGAGCCGGGTGAAGAGATCACTCCCGAAGAACTGCAGCCTTTGCTGGAGGGCGAAACCGTCGCCGAACCTGCCGACAAGCAGATCCTGGATGCCGCTGTTTTAACCGACGCCAATTCCCTCAACGGGGCTGGGGATGTCGCAATTAACGGCAATCTATTTCCGGATGCCGAAGAAACCGCCTCCGCCGTGGAGCCGGACGCGGTCGTCGTGGCCGACCCGCTGCTGGACACTCCCGCTGCTACCGATCCCTTCGACGAAATCGATTTCGGCTCATTTTTTGACGATTACCTCGATCCCGGCTACAAGAGCCCGGCGGCCGAATCCGTCGAAAAACCTTCGTTTGAGACCTTTCTCTCGGCTCCGGTCACCCTGGGCGACCACTTGCGCTCCCAGTTGAGCGTGAGTGTGATGCCCGATGCTGTGCGCGATGCCGCCGAATCCATCATCGGCAACCTCGACGAAGACGGTTACCTGTCCGCTTCTCTCGATGAGATCGCCGCTCTGGGCGAACACCGGCGCGAGGACGTCGAGGAAGCGTTGAAGGTGGTCCACGCGCTCGATCCCGCCGGGGTGGGCGCCCGCAACCTCCGCGAGTGCCTTTTGCTGCAGATCGAAAGCATGAACGGCAAAGGTGGTGTCGCCTGGCTCATCGTTTCCAACCAACTGCGCCTGCTCGAAACCCGCCAGTACAAAGAAATCGCCAAAATGCTCGGCAGGCCGCTGGAGCACATCGATATCGCCGTGGCGATGATCCATCATCTGAACCCTCGCCCCGGCCTGCGCTATTCGGGCGCCGGCGCGCGGGTGGTTGAACCAGACGTCTACTTCATCAAGGATGCCGACGACTACATCATTCAGATGAACGATGAAGACGTGCCGCAGCTTCGCCTGAATGCGCAGTACCGCCGCATGCTCGATCGTGAAAACGGCGCCACCAAGGAAGTCCGCGACTACGTCCGCGAGCGCTACACCTCCGCCATCCAGCTCATGAAGAATATCGAGCAGCGGAAGCAGACCATCCTCAAGGTCTGCCAGGCCATCGTGCGCCGCCAGATCGAGTTCCTCAACAACGGCCTCGACCATCTCAAGCCGATGATGATCAAAGAGGTGGCCGAAGAGGTGGGCGTGCACCCGTCCACCGTCAGCCGGGCCGTGGCCAGCAAATACGTCCACACTCCCCAGGGAGTTTTCGAACTGCGCTATTTCTTCTCCGAAGCCGTGCAGGGTCCCTCTGGCGGCGGTACCCCGTTGCTGCTGCTCAAACGCAAGGTGAAAAAGATGATCGAGGACGAGGACCGCACCAAGCCTCTCACCGACGAGCAGATCACCACGCTTTTATGTGCCGAAGGGATCAACGTCACTCGCCGGACTGTAGCCAAGTACCGCGAGGACATGAAGATCCCCTCCACCCACCAGCGCCGCATCCGGAATTAAGCCGTCGGCGCTCAGCGCGTCCGTACGTCCCGCCACCACGCGGAGAGACACCGCCCCGAATCTCCCGAATCGGTGCACCTTCGCGCGCAAGGACTGTTCCGCCCCTCTCGAACCCGCGGTATAAAGCGGTATAAATGGGATAGGCCTGTTCCGCAATTCGGCTGGAAGGGAGAAACATGAAAATCACGTACACCGGCAGACAAGTAGAGCTGGCTCCTGCCCAATTAAGAAAGCTCGAGGCGCGATTCGCTAAAATCGGCAAACTCCTCGACGGGAAACGCGAGTGCGAAGCCCACGTGATCCTGTCTCTCGAACGCCACCTCCATCATGCCGAGGTCACGGTGAACTACTTCAACCATCAGCTCGTCGGACTCGGCTCCAGCACCGATCTCTTCACCGCCATTCACTCCGCTGCCGAAAAACTCGAAAAGCAAGCGTTGAAGGCTCGCACCAAGTGGCGCGATACCAAGCGTACTCCCCGCAAAGCCTCCTCGGAAGCCGAGGCCGAAGCCCGGCCCCCCGCCGAGACCGAGGCCGAAGCCGAGGCCGAAGTCGAACCGGTGCGCCGTGTCTACCGTGTCAACCACCACCAGCGCCGCAAGCCCATGACCCTCGATGAGGCTATCCTCGTCATGGAGAAGAACCGCGATTACCTCGTCTACCGCGACGCCGAGACCGATCGCGTGAGCGTCCTGCTGCGCCGCCGGGACGGCGACTTCGATCTCGTTGAAGGGTAACCGGGGCGTGACGCGCAAGAAACCCCGGGCGGCCCCCCGTCCCGAGCCTCGTGCCCGCAAACCGGAGCTCGTCATCATCACCGGCCTCAGCGGATCGGGCAAAGGCTCCGTTCTGAAGGCTCTCGAAGACCTCGGCTTTTACTCCGTCGATAACCTGCCCGTCGAGCTGATCCCGACTTTTGCCGAGCTGATCGCCGATAACCCCGGCATTCAGTCCGCCGCCCTGGTGGTCGATGTCCGCGAGGGCCAAGGTCTGAAGAGATTCCCCAAAGTCTTCGCCTCCATTCGCCGCTCGGTCGATGCCAAGCTCCTTTTTATGGAGGCCGCCGACACAGCCATCGTCCGCCGTTTCAGCGAGACCCGCCGCCCCCATCCACTGGGTATCGACCACACCATCGCCCGCAGCATCCGCTCCGAGCGCGCCCAACTCGCCTCCATCCGGGCCATGGCCGACCTCATCATCGATACCTCCAAATTCACCGTCCATGAGCTCCGCGAGTTCATCGGCGAACGTTTTCGCGGCCAGCGCGATGAATCCAACATCATGATCTACGTCACCAGCTTCGGCTTCCGCAACGGTGTCCCGCCGGATAGCGACCTGGTGTTCGATGTCCGCTTCCTACCCAATCCCAACTACATTCCGCGCTTCAAGAACCTCACCGGCAAGAATCCGGGGGTGGCCCGTTACATTCGTTCGTTTCCTCAGACGGTCGAGTTCGTGCAGCGGATCACGGATCTGCTCGTGTACCTGCTCCCACACTACATTCGGGAAGGGAAGAGTTATCTCACCATCGGCTTCGGATGCACCGGCGGCCAGCACCGCTCGGTGATGATGGCGGAGCAGATCCACCACAACCTCGTCCAGGCCGGATTCAAGGTCAAAGTGAACCACCGCGATATCCTGCGGTAGCGCCCGCGCCGGCAATCCGAAAAAGGAAACGGGGCGGCACCTGGCCCGCCCCGCGCGAAGCTTCACCAGCCGCAATCTCAGAAGCGGAGCTTGGCGGCGAACTGGAGCTGTCTGGGAGTGCTGCTGACGCCCGAAACCTGCCCCGTATTGCTCTGGCCGAGGGTGGTATTGGGAGTCCCCAGAATCTGGAAGTTCAGAACGTTGAAGCCCTCGAACCGAAGTTGCAACGCCCGCTTTTCACCCAGGCTGAAGTTCTTGTTGACCGACAAGTCCAGGTTGTAGAACGGCTCATTGCGGAACGTCATCTTGCCCAGGTTGCCGTACGCCCCGGAGGGGACGGCGAAGGCGGCCGGGTTGAATTTGCACTTGTAGGTGCCCGCGTTCCACGTCTGCCCGCCCACCGTGCAGGCGGCCTGTGGATCCCCGATCAGGTCCGGCCGCCCGTAATTTCCCGTCGATCCCTGACTGCCGGAAATATTGGCGATATCGCCCGTCGCTACCAGCGTGTAGGGCTGTCCGCTGCGTCCCATGAAGACGTAGTTCGCATCCCATCCGCCCAGAATGTTCGCCATCAGCCCGTTGTGGAGATATTTCCGGCCGGGGCCGAAGGGAAGCTCGTAGCTGGTGCTCCACACCAGCAGTTGCGGAATGTCATACCCCGAGGCGCCGTAATTCGAATTCGGCGCGAAGTAGTTTTGCACCACCGAGCCGCCGCCCGAGCCGTTCTCCGCCGCGAACCAGCCGCTCGAGGTATCCAGGCTCCGCGACCAGGTATACGCCACCAGCGTGCTCAGCCCCTTCGAGAAGCGCTTCTGCACTTTCAGCTCCAGCGCGTTGTAGTTGGACCAGCCGATGCTCTGCGAATAGCGGATGTTGGCAGTGGCCCATGGGATCGCCCGCAGCGTGTCCACCGTGGTCGGCGCTACCGATTTCGGCGAAGCCTGCCTGGCGGCGTTGGCGTAGCCCGTGTAATCCACCCGCGAGTTGTGGCTGCCCACATAAGCCGCCGACACCACCATGCTCGACCCAAGCTGTCTCTCGATGTCCACATTCCACTGGTGCGACCGCGCGTTCTTGTAGTTGGGATCGTTCAGATACCGTCCCGACAACGACGCCCAGGCATCCACCGGGACGCTAGGATCCGGGAAGCCGCCTTCAATGTCCGTGATAAACGTGAGCGGGTTGGATGCCGCTCCGGGATAGATGTTGCCGCTCAGCCCGTTCGTGGTCCGGGTGCCGATGCCCGTGGTCCACGGCCAGGAGGCGCCTTCAAGCGTGTTCTGTGCGTATTGGCTGCGCGCCGAAATCGTGTCGTACAGCAGTCCATAGCCGGCGCGCAATACGGTGCTGTTCGCAAAGCCCCAGGCCACCCCGAGGCGCGGTCCGAAGTTGTCGGCAATCGATCCCGGCCCGGCGCTCTTCTCCCCGGTCAGCACGAACGCGTCGGAATGCGAAATTGCCGCCAGCCCGCCCGGGAAGCACGGATCGTGGAACGGCGTGCCGCAATCCGGAATCGAGGACGCCCCCAGCAGGTACTTCTGGTGGAACAGGTCCACCGCGTTCGACAAGCGGTCGTTGAGCGGTGTAATCTTCGGAACGTAGTCGTACCGTAAGCCCCAGTTGAGCGTCAGGTTGCGCCGGACTTTCCACTCGTCCTGCACGTAGCCCGACCACACCGTCACCCGGAAGTGAATCTCCGCATACTGCGGCAGCTCGCCCGTAAACTGGTACGGGATTCCGAGCAGCGCCGACGCCAGCGAGTTTCCCGTCTTGCCGCCCTTCATATCGCTGCTGGTCAGGTTATCGTTGAAATTGAACTGCTGGAAGAGATTGTTCTGCAGCCGGTTCTGATACAGGTATTGGCCGCCCGCTTTGATGGAGTGGTTGCCCTTGATCCAGGTGACGCTGGCATCCGCGTTCGCCACCGGGTTGCCCCGGTACGACAAGCCTCGATTGCCGATGTTCGAGCCGATGTACGGACCCGTCAGAACCACGAACATGCCCCCGTACTGGTCCACGTTCTTGAAGCCGGCCGCGGCGGCGGGCTTGCTCCCCTGCGGTGCGTCCGCCTGGTTGAATACGAACGGCTTCAACATCGCCCCGGCGCGCACGTCCAGGATCATGGTGGGCGAGAAGACGTGGTCCCACCCGCCGCCGAAGTTGCTGGTGCGGTAAGTATTGTGGTTCGACGAAACGGTCCCGTTCTGCCACTGCGTGTCCGATACCCACTGCTCGGTCAGCCGGCCGAACAACCGGTCCCGGTCGCTCGCATTGTGATCGATTTTCACGCTGTAGCCATCCATCCGGTCCGTTTGCGGACGATTCTCGATGTAGTTGTGGCTGGGGTCCCCCGTCAGGTTCGGTTGCCTCAGGTAGCTGGTGAGGAAGGACGCCATCGCCTGGGTGGCGGGGTTCGCCATCAGGCTCGGCGAAATGATGTTGTTCGGAAAGGGAGTCCTTGTGCAGGTGCTCCCGGTGCAAACCGTAGAGGTGGGATCGTAAATCGGGTTGGCGTAGGAGGAATGCGAAAAATCGCCGGCCAACTCGGCGCTCGTGGGCACCAGTTGCAGACTGGAGCTCGGCTTGGTATAACGCCAGCTCTCCCATCCTGCCGAAAAGAAGGTCTTGTTGCGGAAAATCGGCCCCTGCACGGCGGCGCCAAACTCGTTCTGCCGGTACGCCGGCGGCGGGCCCGAAAGGTCCGTGAACGGGTTCCGCGCGTCGAACGCGTTATTGCGCACGAACTCCCACGCCGAACCGTGGAATTCGTTGGTTCCCGATTTCGACACCAGGTTCACCACGCCGCCCAACACTCCGCCGTACTCGGTCTTCTCGTTGTGGGACTGCACCTTGAACTCTTCCACCGTGTCGATAATCGGCAGCGCGCCGTAATTCGAAATCCGGAAATCGGTGTTGATGATCCCGTCCAGGAAGAACGAGGAGGACCGGTTCTGCTGCCCGTGCAGCGAGGGCTTGAACAGGCCGCTTCCCGGAATGCCAGTCATTCCGCCATCGGTCGCGCTGATGCCCGAGCCCTGCGACGTCGAGACCGGGATCGCTCCCGGCGTCAATATCAGCAACTGCGTGAAGTTGCGGCCGTTGAGCGGCAGTTCCCGCACGGAATTCTCCGCGATGACGCTGCCCAGCTCCGATGAGGACTGTTGCAGCAGCGGCGTCTCCGCCGTCACCGTAACGGCTTCGCTCACCGCGCCGACATCCAGTCGCACGTTCTGCGTGATAGCCTGGTTAACCGCTACGTTCAGTACCGGCAGCCGGACCGATTTGAAACCCGCCATCTCCACCGCCAGACTGTACGAGCCCGGCTGCACATTCAGGAACAGGTAGTAACCCGTGGCGTTGGTGTCGGTCTGGCTGACAATGTTGGTACCCTCGTTGGTGAGCCTGACCGTGGCCCCGGCAATCGCACCCCCCGAGGGATCCGAAACCGTGCCGTTCACCTGCCCCGTGGCCGTCTGCCCGTAAACGGCCGGAGCCAGCGCCAAAGAAACCGCGCAAACCACTACTCCCACCACACTGCCGATCTTCATAGATTCACTCCTTCTCTTTGTGGCGCAGCCCATCCTGTCTGCCGCGCCGGACTCTCCCCGACGCCTTTTTCCGACAGCGATGCGCGCGAAACCAATCTTCCGCCCCTGCCATGTATGTACCCGTTAGACCCCGTTTTCCCTACGCGCGCGCAAAGAATTATCACATTTGTGCGCCAGCGCCAGCGGAAATGATCACCTTTGGCCCACCTAAACTGATCGTTTTGGGGTTCTACCCAATCGAAGTTGCTCAAATGATCATTTTGTTTTGCACATTAGCCCACCGGACAGGTAAAATCAAAGTCGGAGACGCAGTCGATGGCAGGATCCGGTGTGGCCGATTTACAGATCATCGGCGGCCGTAAGGCCGTCCGGAGGCGGTTGACCCGGATCCTGGAGTGCCTGGCTGCCGGCGAACGGGTCAAGGTTGAGGCCCTCATCCAGGGCACCGGGACCTCCGCGGCCACCATACGCCGCGACCTGCGGCGCTTGCAGAGCGGCGGCCTTGTCCGCCGGGACCATGGCGGAGTATCGCTGGCCGAATCCCTGGCCTTTGAGGCCTTTCTGGACGACCCCAGCTTCCGCGACCAAGTCCAGCACATGGCCTCCGAAAAGCGCCGTATCGCCAATGCCGCGGCGGCCCTGGTCGAGGATCGCCAGACGATCGCCATCGCTCCCGGAACCACCGCCGCGCAAATCGCCCGGGCGCTCCAGCCCCGCGTGGGACTGACCATCGTGACCAACGCTGTTAACGTAGCCATGGACTTGAGCCGGCGCAAAAACGTAATGGTCCATCTCACCGGCGGCTATCTCAGCGGCGACTGGTTCGCCATGGTGGGCCCCCGCGCTCTGGAATTCATCCGTACCATGTTTCCGGCGCAGTTTTTCTTCGGCGCGAACGGGGTGCATGCCGAACACGGCGTCACCGACCGCCACGCCGAGGAGTCCGCCGTCAACCGGGCCATGGCCGACCAGGCCCAGCGGCGCATCCTGGTCGTCGATCACACCAAGATCGGCCAGGTGGCGGGCCACCTGGTCTGTCCGATCGCCAAGGTGAACGTCATCATCACCGACAAAGGCGCCCCCGAAGAGGTCACCGCGCCGTTCTCCCGATTGGGGATCGAGGTATTGCGAGTGTGAAACTGCCGGGGCCCATCGAGGCCAGCCGGATGCGGACTTCGGAAACGGCCGACGACACCTGTAAGCTCGTGGCCGCCCTGTTCGCCTCCTGGCGCCCGTCGCTGTTCCGCTACGCCCTCCGTCTGTGCGGCACGCCCGAACTGGCCGAGGACCTGGTGCAGGAAGCATTCCTGGCGCTCTGTCGCAAATCCGTCCAGGGGCAGAACGTGCGCGATCCCCGCCAATGGACGCTGTGCGTGGTGCGCCACCAGGTTTCCAAACACCTCCGCAATTGCCGGCGTCACCGCGAGGAACTGCAGCCTCCCGAAGTGCTGGAGGCCGTTCCGGATGGCGCCGCATTTCCCGGCCCCGACCACGCGGGGGAGGTGAGGCATCTGCTGGCGGTCCTTACTCCGCGCGAAAAGGAAGTAGTCCTGCTGCGTATGGAATCGCTCAAATACCAGCAGATCGCCGCGCATCTGGGCGTGAGCCCGAAGACTATCGCCGCCCTGCTGGCGCGTGCTCTCCGCAAACTCCAGAAAGCGGTTCCGCCCCGCCTGCCCGCCGCCGGGGGCCGCCCGTCGGCCCCCCTCACCCTGTCTTCGTGCTAGCCTCCAGAGAGGAGCTGACTATGGCTATTTCCCGTCGCGATTTTTTGGGCACCGCAGCGCTCGGAGCGGCCGCCGTCCCCCTGGTCTCTGCCACCGGCATGCCGATGAGAACCCTGGGAAGGACCGGCGCGCAGGTTTCGATTCTCGCTTTCGGCGGCGGCAGCCGCTTCGTAGGCTATGAAGAGTCCAAGGGCATCGAGGTGTTGAACCACGCACTCGACTTGGGCATCAACTACATCGATACCGCGGAGAGCTACGGAAACAACGGCGAAAGCCAGATCCGTATCGGCAAGGTCCTGAAGACGCGCGGCCGCAAGGGCCTCTGGCTGGCCAGCAAAATCAGCCAGCGCAAGGCCGACGATTTCATGCGAGCTCTGGATGTGAGCCTCAAGCGCTTGCAGGTGGACTACCTCGACCTGCTTCACATCCATGCGCTGATGGGCGCCGACGACTTGGCGGCCATCGAAGCCACGGACGGTGCATACACCGCCGCCGCGAAAGCCCGGGACCAGAAAATGGCGCGCTTCATCGGCATCACCTGCCACGCCGACCCCGAAGTGCTCAAGACCGCGCTTGAACGCCACGATTTCGATTGCACCCAGATGGCGCTCAATGCCGCCATGCGCGGGCAGGTAAAGGGCGTCAAGAGCAGCTTCGAGACCACCGCACTTCCCGTCGCGCTGCACAAGAAGATGGGTGTCACGGCCATGAAGATCTTCGCCCAGGACGCTATTGTGGGCCAGGCCCCCGTCGAAAAATTGATCCGCTATTCCATGTCGCTACCCGTCGCCGCCGCCGTCATCGGCATGCCCAAACCCGAATTCCTGGAACAGAACGTCCAAGTGGCCAAGGCGTTTAAGCCCATGCCGGCCAGCGAGATGCATCAGCTTTCAACGGAGCTTTCGGCCAAGAACCAGATGGCGCTCGACCATTTCTTCCGGCACCACGTGGATGCATAGCCAGCGAAGAAGCCCAGCACGTATAATAGCGGCGGAGGTGGCAATGAGCTTGAAAGCGAATGAACGCCGCGTAGGCGGTGTGTCCGTGGTGGACCTGGCGGGCAGAATCACGCTCGGTGAGGGCTCTGGGCTCGTGCGCAGCACGATCAAAAACCTGGTCGCGTCCGGACAGAAAAATATTCTGCTCAATCTCAAAGACGTTACCTATTTGGACAGCGCGGGCCTCGGCGAACTGGTCGGCTCCTATGCCAGCGTCACCAGCGCGGGCGGGGTGATCAGGCTGCTGCATCCGCAGGCCAAGGTGCACGATCTCCTCCAGGTGACGAAGCTCTACACCGTCTTTTCCGCCTTCGACGATGAAGGCGAAGCGCTGCGCAGCTATGCCCCGCAGACGGCGGGCGCGTAGCCGCCGTTGGCTCAATCAGCGGAGGGACTCCACCTGCCGGTGACGCGCGGAAAGGGCCCGCTCATCCCTGCTCCTGGTGCGCCACCCGCGATACCGCGTGGACCAGCTTGCGATAGGGTGCGCCGGCGAAACGGTCGAACCCGATCCACTCGCCCTCGCGCCAGCTCGAGTAATACCAGCGTGCCAGGAGCGCCAAATACTCCTGGCGCTCCCGCACCATGAGCTTCCTTTCTGCGACGTCGGCAAACATCTCGCGGAGCTGGTGGTCGAGCGAAACGGTCTTGCCCTCCCGGACCGCGAAACTGAACGTCCGCGGCACCTGCCAGTAGCCGTCGCGCACAAACCACATCTCGACCGCGGAGGGCGCCGCCGACCTGGTAATGGCCACCCCGTTCAGCCGATCGACCTCGCGCGCCAGTTCGTCCCGAAGTTGCAGCACCTCCCGCACCTTCTCGTAACGTTTGTGCTGGCGCGCCGCCTCCTCAAACATCATCTCCTCGCTCAGGCGGTCGCGCGAATGGCCAATGGCGTCCAGCAGCGAGCGGCCGCCGGTCCGCAGGAATTCCACCACGCGCGCCACCTCGTTGCCGTACTCGGCGGAGCCCACCACCTGCTGGCAAGGCCGCAGGCACATTCCCATCTCGCCGTAGATGCAGCCGGGATGGTCCGGCGAGGGCGTCAGATCCTCATGACAACGGCGCAGTTGAAACAGGTCCAGGAACTGGCTCTCGAACCGCTCCGCCGAGGCGCGCGAGCGGAACGGGCCAAAGTACAATCCCGCCGTGCGCGCCAGGTGGGTGGTGATGCGGCTCCGCGGAAACTCGTTGGCCAGCACGATCTTGACGTATGGCGGCAGGCGCAGCTTCAGCAGCTCCAGGTACCGTTCCGGGAAATGCCGCCGCGCCTCCTCGTACATCACTACCGCCGATTCGAATGCCGAACCGGTCAGCCGGTACTCGATCCGCGCCGCCGTATGGCGCAGGTTGAGCAGCCGCGAGGGCCGTTCCCGCTCTTTCAGCAGCCGCAACAGCCGCCGCCGCAGCAGCGCCGTTTTCGAAAGGTACGGTTCCCCCTCCCGGGGCCACACCAGGAACACGGCCGGGCTGTTGGGTAGCGCTTGGAGCGCCGCATCGAGTTGGGCCGGATCCGCGACTTCGATGGCCGCCTGCACGCCTATTCCGAAACGGCTTTGGAATCGATCAGCGCCCGGATGCCGGCGATGACCTGGTCGAGCTCTTTCACGCCCTGGTCCCCATGCTTGCGGTGGCGCACCGCCACCTGCCCGTTCTGCTGCTCGCGGTCCCCCACCACCAGCATGAACGGGATCTTCTGCAACTGCGCTTCGCGGATCTTGAGGTTGACCTTCTCGCTGCGCTCGTCCACCGTGGCCCGTATGCCGGCCGCGTCCAGCGCCTTGCGGATGCCCTGTGCGTACTCGATCTGCCGGTCCGTAATCGGCAGCACAATCGCCTGCACCGGTGCCAGCCATACCGGGAAGGCACCTGCATAGTGCTCGATCAGGATGCCGAAGAAGCGCTCGATCGACCCATAGAGTGCGCGGTGCACCATCAGCGGCTGATGCGGCTTGCCGTCTTCCCCGATATACTCCAGCTCAAATCGCCGGGGCAGGGTGAAATCGAACTGCACCGTCGAAAGCTGCCAGGGGCGCCCGATGGCGTCCACCAGTTTGACGTCGATCTTGGGTCCGTAGAAGGCCGCTTCATCGGGAATTACTTTGGCCTTGATTTGGAGCCGCTCGGTCGCGCTCCGCAGGGCGTTTTCGGCAAGCTGCCACTGCTCGGGAGCGCCGTCGTATTTGCCGCTGGCCCCGCCGTCCCAGGTGGAGAGTTCCGCCTCGTAGCGCTCGAACCCGTACGCCGCCAGCGTGTCGACGGCGAACTGAAGGCACGACACGATCTCGTCTTCGATCTGCTCGGGAGTGCAGAAAATGTGCGCGTCGTCCTGCGTGAAGCCACGGACGCGGAACAGCCCGGCCAGCACGCCCGAACGCTCATAGCGGTACACCGTGCCCAACTCGCCCAGCCGCACCGGCAGATCGCGGTAGCTGTGCTGCTTGTCGCGATAGATCAGGATGTGGCCGGGACAGTTCATCGGCTTGAGCTGGTACTCGGCGTCATCCAGTTCCATGCGCGCAAACATGTTCTGCGAATAGAAATTCGCGTGGCCCGACGTCTTCCACAGATCGAAGCGCATCACGTGCGGCGTGTAGACCAGCGAATAGCCGCGCTTGAGGTACTGGTCCCGCATCCAGTCTTCGATGATCTTGCGGATCATTCCACCCTTGGGGTGAAAAAAGATCAGGCCCGGGCCGGCGAGTTCCTGCACGCTGAACAGGTCCAGATCCCGGCCGATCTTGCGGTGATCGCGCTTCTTCGCCTCTTCCACCTGCTTGAGGTACTCGTCCAGCTCTTTCGAAGTGAAGAAGGCGGTACCGTAAATCCGCTGCAACTGCTTCTTATGCTCGTCGCCCTTCCAGTAGGCCCCGGCAATCGACAGCAGCTTGAATGCCTTGATTTTCGAAGTATCCGGCAGATGCGGCCCGCGGCAGAAGTCGATGAAGTGCGGTCCCAGCGTATATTCGCTGAACACTTCGCCGGCGCGCTCTTCGATGAGCTCGCACTTCATCCAGGCATCGGAATACTTCCGCAACCCTTCTTCCTTGCGGGTGTACACGCGCTGGTATGGGATATGCCGTTTCTGGATCTCCCACATCTTCTTTTCGATCTTTTCCAGATCTTCGGGCGTGAACGGAACCGCGCGGTCGAAGTCGTAGTAGAAACCGTTGTCGATGGGAGGACCGATGCCGAGCCTGGTATCCGGAAACAGCTCGAGCACCGCGGCGGCCAGCAGATGCGCGGTCGAGTGACGATACACCTCGAGCGATTCGGGGTCCTTCGGTGTCAGAATCTGTAAGGATGCGTCCGAGTCGATGGGCCGGTTGAGGTCGTAGAGCTCCCCGTTCACCTTTGCGACAATGGCCGCATCCGCCAGCCGCGGACTGATGGATTTGGCGATATCGAGAGGGTTCGTCCCCGCCGCCACGGACTGTTTACTGCCGTCGGGCAGGATAATTTCGATGTCACTCATAGGGAAATTTCAGCGTAACACAGCGGTGTTGCGCGGTCCGCGGCGAGGACCTGCGGGCCGCTCGCGGGCTCTACGAAAACTGAGAAGGACGCCGCCCCCGACGCACCTATCTACTTGCGAATACCCGGCGCGATCTGTCTGGCACTGGCCGTGCTTTCCGGCGCGGCCAGGGGAGCGGCGCCATCCTACTCCGCAGCCAGTATCGTCAATGCAGGCAACTATACCTCCGGCCCGTTTGCGCCCAACTCCATCCTGTCCATTTTCGGAACGGACCTCTCCCGCGGCGAACACGTATTGACGGCGGACGATATCCGGAGCGGCATGCTGCCCACCGAACTGAACAGCACCCAGGTGCTGTTGGACGGCTACCAGATGGCGCTGCTGTACGTGTCGCCGACGCAGATCAATTTCCTCATTTCGAGCAAGCAATCGCTGGGCTCCGCCCGCGTGCAGGTGGTGCGGCAGGGCGCGGCCGGGCCGGCGGTGATGCTGGACATCGTCGATGGAGCGCCGGCCCTGTTTTTGGGCGCCGACGGATACGCGATTGCCACCAGCGCCGACAACGCCCTACTCACGCCGGACCTGCCGGCGCACCCGGGCGATATCGTGGTGCTTTATTTGACCGGGCTCGGGAAGACCGCTCCCAATCCGGACCTCGGCGAGATCCCCAAAACGGCGGCCGTGATCATCCACCAGTCCGGACTCAAGGTGTCGCTGGGGGACACAACGGTCGAGCCGTCTCGCATCCTGTACGCCGGGCTCACGCCCGGGTGCGCCGGACTGTACCAGATCAACTTCGTAGTCCCCGAGGGGACCGGTACGGATCCCGAGGTGCGGGTAAGCCTCGGCAGCCAGACCAGCGCCGCCGGGCTGAAACTCCCTGTGCGCTGAACACCGGTGCAACTTTGTGCGGCTGCGCCGCGTCCCTTCTGGAGCATGGGTCCTGCGTCACAGCTCGGGCGCGGTAGGCTAAAATCGGTGTAATAAGGAGCACGGATGTTTCTCGGGCGGTGGATGGCGGCAGGGTTGTTGGCGGCCGGTGGGCTTCTGGCGCAGGAGGTTGCGCCCGGACCGGCAGGGAATATCGCGCCCCGGCCGGAAGCGCCCAAGCCAGGCGAGTTCACCGTGGATGCCGGAACCAAGGTGCCGCTGAGCCTCATCAACAGCATTAGCACCAAACACTCCATCGAAGGCGACCGGGTCTACCTGGAAACCGCGTTTCCCATCCTCTCGGGCGGCCGGATCGTTATTCCGGTGGGCAGCTACGTGTGCGGCACCGTAACCCAGATCAAGCGCCCGGGCCGCGCCAAAGGACGCGGCGAGTTGTACATCCGCTTCGATTCACTCACCCTGCCCAACGGCGTGACGCGCGATTTTCGGGGACGCATCGGCGGCATGGATGGAACCAACCCCGGCGAGTTGGACCGGTCCGAAGGCAAAGTTACCAGCGATGGCAACAAGGTGGGTGACGCGCGCACCATCGGGGAGACCGCTGGCGCGGGCACTTCGGTCGGCGCCATCGCCGGCAGCGCCGCCGGCCATACCATGATGGGGGTAGGCATCGGCGCGGCGGCAGGCGCCGCCGCCGGATTGATCGCCGTACTGGCCACGCGTGGTCCCGACGCCGTCCTAACCCGCGGAAGCACGGTGGAAATGGTTCTCGACCGCCGCTTGAGCTTCAGCGAAAGCGATCTCAACTTCGGGAACTACCAGCCCCCGCGAGGCGTGCCCGCGCCGGCGCCGGCGCCGGACAGCAAGAAGAGCGGACCTTTCACTCGGCGCGGCATCCCCTGGTAGAGATCCGATTTCCTACTTTCCATACCGCTTGATGAAATTGGTGTCGAAGCGACCCGCCTGAAAATCGGCGTCGGCCAGAATGCGCTGGTGCAGTGGGATGGTGGTGTAAATCCCCTCCACGATGAACATGCCCAGGGCGCGCCGCATGCGCGCAATGGCCTCCGTGCGGTCGTTTCCGTAGGCAATCAGTTTGGCGACCAGCGAATCGTAAAACGGCGGGATGACGCAATCCGTATAGGCCCACGTATCCACCCGCACGCCGATGCCGCCCGGCAGATGGAAACCGGTGATCCTCCCCGGCGACGGCACGAACGTATCGGGGTTCTCGGCGTTGATCCGGCATTCGATGGCGTGGCCGCGCAACTGCACCGGGCCGCGCAGAATGTCGGGCAGACTCTCGCCCTGAGCAATGCGGATCTGACTCTTCACGATGTCAATGCCGGTGACAAATTCCGTCACGGGATGCTCCACCTGCACCCGCGCATTGACCTCGATAAAGGACAGCTCTCCGTGCTCGTCCATCAGAAACTCCACCGTCCCGGCACTGGTGTATCCGGCGGCCGAAATCGCCTGGCGAAGCACCGCGGAGATGCGTGCGCGCAGCTCGTCGCTCACGGCCGGCGACGGAGACTCTTCCAGAAGCTTCTGGTGCCGGCGTTGAATGCTGCATTCGCGCTCGCCCAGGATCTCCACGTTGCCGTGCTCGTCGGCCAGAATCTGGAACTCGATATGGCGCGGCGCGGCGATGTACTTCTCCAGGTACACATCCGCGGAGTTGAACGCGGCGCCGGCTTCCTGTTGCGCCTGGACGAAGTGCATGGGCAGCTCGTCGGGCTTCGTCACCACCCGCATGCCCCGCCCGCCGCCTCCCGCGGAGGCTTTCAGAATCACCGGGTAACCGATCTGCGCCGCCAGTTCCAAGGCCTCCTCGGGCGTCTTCAGAACGCCGGGGGAACCGGGCAGCACGGGCACGCCCATCTCGCGCATGAAGGAGCGCGCGCGCTCCTTCACCCCCATCAACCGGATCACGTCCGGCTTCGGTCCAATGAAACGGATGCCCGACGTTTCGCAGACCTCCGCGAATGCGGCGTTTTCGCTGAGGAAACCGTAGCCCGGATGGATCGCGTCCACATCAGTGATTTCGGCGGCGCTGATGATCGAAGGAACGTCCAGATAGCTGCGCGCGCTCTTGGCCGGACCGATGCAGATCGCCTGGTCGGCGAAGCGCACGTGCGAGCTGTAACGATCGGCCTCCGAGTAGACCGCCACCGTGCGAATTCCCAGTTCCTTGCACGCGCTGATAATGCGGACGGCAATCTCACCTCGGTTGGCGATGAGGATCTTCTCAAACCGCGCGGATGGCAAACAGTGCCTCCCCGTACTCCACGGGCTGGCCGTTCATGACGAGCTTGCTTTCTAAAATCCCAGAGGTTTCCGATTCGATCTCGTTCATGAGTTTCATCGACTCGATGATGCACAGCACCTTGCCCGGCTGGATGCGCTCGCCCACACGAACGAAGGCGGCGGCGCCGGGGGAGGGACCCTCGTAGAACGTGCCGACGATGGGGGATTTGACGAGGATGAGGTTGGGATCCGCAGGCTTCTCCCGTTCCTTCTCTTTGGGAGATTCCAAGGCCGGAATGGGCGGGGCGCCCGCCGGTGCGGCCACCGGAACCTGGCCCGCCGAAGCCAGGACGATCTCCTGAGGGCTGTACGGCGAGGTGCGCCGAATGCGGACCCGGTCGTCGCCGCGCTGCACTTCGAGTTCCGCTATGCCGGTTTCGGTCGCGAGCTGGATCAACTCACGGATCTCATCAACTGTCATCAATGGATTAGCTTAGCAGACGCACACAGGGCGCCGGGCCGGCAAAACCCGCAGCGCCGGGCGGCGGCGGGCGGTGCCCATACGGCGCCAAGGCCGCGGGTAGTGCGTGCGACTCTCAGGCCAATTGGGCGGCCACGCTTTCGGCGTGGGCTACCTTGCGGCTCAGCCAGGCATGCAGGCCGAAGAGGACGCCCGAGTAGAACACGTCCGATGCCAGCGTCCGCCAGAAGAACGGCACACCGGCGGTGTAGCACTCGATCACCCCGGCCAGGGTGTGCGGATACAGGTTACCGGCGCTCAGCCACGCGAAATTCGTGATCAGGAAAAACTGGATGCCGCCGGTGAGCGCCGCCGCCCCGATCCACAGTGGGTTTTCCGTGGTGCGCAGGTGCGTGCCAATCCACACGCTGATTAGAAAACTGGCGTACACCAGCGGGGTGGCCGCGGAGTAGCCCCCCACCAGCGGGTCGGTAAGCGCCATTAGGGCCAGCGGCAGCGCCCAGGCTTTCCAGCCGCGCAGGCGCGCGCCGGCGAACAGGCTGAGAGCGCCCACCGGGGCGAAATTCCAATGCTGCGTCACGCGAATCAAGGCGCCCAGCAACAAGAGGCCGATGGCCAGGGGTCGAGCCGTACTCTTCTGCATGGATTTCTCCTCGTTTCCTGATTATCTCTCACCCAGGCCGGAAGCGGACCGGTTGGGTTCCCATAAAGTCTCGGGCGCGCCAGTCACGTGGCTGGCCCAGCGGCTCCAGACGAACAACGCGTCTCCCAGCCGGTTCAGGTAGCGCAGCGTTTCGGGCGAAACGGGCTCGAGCCGCGCCAGCGCCACCAGCGCCCGCTCCGCCCGCCGGCACACGGTACGCGCGATGTGCAGCTCCGCATCCATCCGGCTGCCGCCGGGCAGCACGAACGAGCGCAATGCAGGCAGTTCCTCGTTCATGCGGTCCATTTCGGTTTCGAGTTGCGCGACTTCGCGCTCGGTTACCCGGGCCTGCTTGGGGTGGACGTCTTCGGGCAACGTGGCAAGGATGGAGCCGAGGTTAAACAACTCGTGCTGCACCCGCAGCAGGATCGCCGTCAACTCTCCCAGGCGCGGGTGCGCGGAATGGTGCGACGCCACCGTCGCACGGGCCGCTCCCAGAAACGCGTTCAATTCGTCTGCCGTGCCATAGGCGGCGATGCGCAGGCCGTCCTTGGGGACACGCTGGCCGCCGGCGAGCGCGGTTTCGCCCTGGTCGCCCTGGCGCGTGTAAACGCGATTGATGGCCAGGCGGGGTTCGTCGAAAGGCTGTTCGGGCACGGATCTCAGAGCCTCCACTTCAAGCCTGCCACGAAACCCAGTAGCGGCGACGGAAAGCCGAAGACCTCTTCGTAGTGGCGATTGAGGGCGTTGCGCAGGTTGCCGTAGGCGGTGAGGCCGTGCGGCAAGGCACAGTTCAGGTTAAAACCCACGTTGGCGAATCCGGGATCCCAGAAAAATCCGTTGGAGGCGCCGTAGGCCGGCTCTTCGAAAAGCGCCCGGCCGCGGATATAGCCCGTCACATCGGCCGACACTCGGCCCCGCGTGAAGGTGGCGACCAGGCTGCCCGAGTTTTCGGCCCGGCGTGTCAGCGGCTGGCCCACCGCAAAGGGCAGCGGGACAAGACCGGTCGAGCCGTCGAGCGACAGAATGCGGGTCTTCAATCGGCTGTAGGAGCCGGTCACATAGATCCACCGCACCGGCCGCAGGCCGCCCGAGAATTCGAATCCCTCCGCGCGGGAATTGGCCAGGTTCGCCGAATGGTAGCGGCTCAGGTATGCCAGCGTCCCGCCCAACGTGACGATCAGGTCATGAAACCGGTTGTAGAAATAGGTGCCGTCCAGCATCAGCCGGTTGTGAAAGAGCTTCTGTTCGATGCCGCCTTCGAAGCTCCGCGTACGCTCGGGGCGCAGCGCCGGGTTGTCGGTGAAGGCCAGGTCGAAGCCCGAGGGCGGGCGGATGCCGGTGGCGAACGAAGCGTGGGCGCGCATGCCTGGTGTGAGCAGGTACGCCGCCGAGACCCGCGGATTCGCGTCGGCGATCCGGCTGGCCGCAAACCCGAACGCGCCGAGCGCGGGCGTGCGCAGGAACTCGCCCCGGATTCCCGCATTCAGGAACAGCCGGCCGCCCCAGGCGAACCGGTTGTCCATATATACCGCGATATCCGTTCGGGGGATCGGGAACATCGAGAAGTCCGCGCCGGTGATGTAGGCGTTCTTCACTTCTTCCCGCCCGGCGCTCACGCCGAAGGCGGCGGTGTAGCCCGAACCGGCGCTCACCAGGGTACGCGCCTCCACCTGTCCCCGCCAGTCCTGATTAAAGTAGTAGCCGAACGGGTTGGGACCGCCGAGATTGTCCAGGAAAAAGCTGCCGGTAACTTCCTGCCGCACGCGCTCGGAAAAATCGCCCTGGTAGCGAACGTAGTAATCCGAGAAGTTGTTCTTGAGGCGGCTGATGGTGTCGATGCCCGGGAAGGTGCCTTTGGGATCGGAGCCCCAGGGGCCGGGCTCGCCGACTTCATTGGAATCGAAATCTCCATGGAACGCGAGGCGGTGCCGCCCGAGTCTGCGGGTCACGTTCAGCAGGATGTTTTCGTTGCGATAGTCGCTGTTGGTGACCGGGCCATCGGTATCGAGCCGCGAGGCCGAAACGGCGATGCCGAACCCCGCCGCCGTACCGGCGCCGCCGAGGGCGAAGCGGCGCTCGTAGTGGTTGCCGCCTTCGGCCAGCAGATCGAGATGCAGCCCGCCTTCCGGGCGGCGCGTGACGAAGTCGATCACGCCGCTATTGGCATACGGTCCGAAGACCGCCGATTGCGGGCCGCGAATCACTTCGATGTGGTCCAGCGCCGCAGTGGGGATATGGGCGAAATCGAAGGCCCCGCCGAACGAGTTCACGGGCACGCCGTCGATCTGCACCAGGTTGAAATTGTAGTAGCCGCCCCGTAGAAACAGGCTGGCCACACCGCCCGTCGAGCCGGTCTGGTTGAAAGCCATGCCGGGCACATAGCGCAGCAGATCGAGCGCCAACGGTTCGTTACGCCGCTGCACCTCCTGCGGCGAGACGATGGTCACGCTGCCGCCCTGCTCGCTGGCTGGAACGGCGATGGCCGAGCCCACTACTTCGATGGCGTCGGAAACCGGCGCGATGGCAAGCCGGACGATCACCGCCGCTTCGGGGGCCACTGTGGCCGGCGAGAAACCGGGAGCGGACACCAGCAGCCGCCCACTCGGCGTCTCGGGAGCATCGAGATAGAACCGTCCCTCCGTCCCGGTGATGGTCTGCGCCACCACCGCCACCCGGCTGAGCAGCGAAACCTGCGCGCCGGGAACGGGCGCACCGGATGGATCGAGGACGAGGCCTTCGATCCCGGCGGCCGACAGGCAGGCGGAAAAAAGAAAACAGCAGGCTGGCAGGCCTGAACGATATCGTCGCATTCCGGGCTCCTCCCTCGAGAGCCTGTCAAATGGAGTCGCGCTGGCCGGTCTCCTGACTCGCGCCTCATCGGAACCGATCGGCCTTCCCATCCCGTTGCCGGAACAGTGGCGCTTTCGATCGGCCCTCCGCGCTGACAGTGGCGGGGCCGTGCTGGATTCACACCAGCTTCCCGTTCACCAGCGGAAATTCGACTTCCCTCAAAGTGTACAACAATCGCCGCAAAGAGCGCTCAACCGAAATCACCAGCCAGCCGTTTCGGAAGTGTTGCGAAGCAGGGGTCCGGCGCTGTGGAGTGGGTTTGAGTTGGGGAGGCAGGGGGTTTCTGGGGACCTTCGACCGACGGCGGGCCTCTGGGCGGGATGACTCCACGGCAAAGCGATCGAGTTGTCAAAGAGCAACGGAGTGCTGCCAGCCGTCCGCACGGCGTCGGTTTCAACCGGTGTCGGGCGGGTTGCGGCCTCCGAGGGTCAACCAGAGATAATCATGCAACTGCATGGCGGAGCGAACGCCGTGGTCGCCGCGATGCAGATAACGCAACCGATAGAGGCGTTCGATCACCAGGGCCAGTGCGATCAGCAGCCATACGATCAGGATGCTGTTGGGCTCATGGTGGCAGATGTGCTCCATGCCATAACGGTTCTTGCCGTCGTTGAAACCCCTATTCTCGATCTCCCAACGGCTCTTGGCCATGCGATAGAAACTCAGGCTGCCCAGTTTGGCGACGGTGAAGTTGGTCAGCCATTCGGCTTGGACCACCGTGCCATCGCGCTTGTGTTGGTGGTAGCGCAGCACGCGCACGGTGGGCCAGTGGAGGGTTTCCCAAGGGGCGAAGTCATCAGCGTCCCAGACCTCGACTCGGTCATTGCCCTCCTGGAACACGGCTTGGGGCGGCTGACCATCAAAGCGAGCGCGTACGTCGGCGGCCAACAGGGGCAGGTTCTCCTTCAGGCGCGCCACCACGGGTAGTCCGACATCCTCGGTGGTGTGCAAGAAAGGAGCTGTGGCGTAAGCGCCGTCTCCTACCACGTAGTCGGCGAAGCGTGGTCCCAGGTGCTCTACGGCGCGCCGCAGCAATCGCTGTGCGGCGGCATACTCGCTGTCGCCTGGCCCATAGGGCTCCACATCGATCGGCAGCGTTAAACCAGCGCCCACCACACTGACCAGCACAAAATGATGCAGGCAACCGTGCACTTCGCCTTTGGCGTCCTTGATGGGATCACACAACGAGCAGGGTTCCCTATAGGTGCGGCCTGCGCCGGTGCCGTCCAGAGCCAGACCGATAAAGCGGCTATTCTCGAAGGCCTTGTTCCGTTTGGCCTGGTGCAGTGCTGCCGCTAGAGCCAGTCGCGTCGACTCGGGGTTCATACGTTCGGTGCAGTAGGCCAAGGCATCATCGCCGAAGGCCGCTCTCACGCCTAACCCAATTCGTGCTGCGGAGTGGACTAACCACTCCAGGCGCAAAAAGCTGGTGATTCGCAGGATCCGGCTCATCACCACGGCCCACACGATGTCCGTCGCGGGAATGTGTGGCTGGGTACGACCATCGCCGGGTTGCTGGAAATAGTTCTTCAAAGCCAGACCATGGCAGGCATAGTTTTGAATCTGTCGAGAATGCGGCCCCTTCAGCGGGGTGGCTGCTGTTTGCGCCAGAGGACCAACAACTCGGCATTGGCCGTGAGGACCTCGCGCAGAGCGTCCTGAAAGGCGCGGCCAGCTTCAACGCGCCGGCGGACGTCGTCTACCCACTTGATAGGAATTCGTTCCACACGACGCTTTCCCTGCGACATGAAAGTGAGAAACCAAATCGGATGGCCCTCGCCAGACGCGCAATGACAAGTGGGTTTGCCACAGCGGCGGTGAGTGAGGGAGAGCGAACCAGGCAGCAGGTCATCGGGGAAGGGGAACTGACGGAGACAACTGAACTTGCGTTGCCGGAGGCGGGCGGCTTCGGGGCCTTTTGGGCTAACGTCCATCTGAAAGCAATTATGCATTCAGAATTGAACGTCAGTCAAGCCTTTCTGCGAACGCGAAAATAGAAACGATTCAAGTGGCTATTCGGCTGAACGATTCACCCGTGCCTTTTCATCGCCCTGGCGTCTTCTGTGGAAATGATGTTGCGAGACGGCTGATCACCCGCGCCCCCTGCCGCTCTATGCCGGCGTGGTGCTTGGCCGTCGCGGCCGTGAGCCTGCTCGCCAACGACATCCCTGCGCCGCGCTGCGTCGGTCGATCCCATGCGCGCCCTACGGTCGCTGTGATCAGGCGTGGAACACCCGGCGGCCCGCGACCCACGTGCCCACCACCTGGAGCCGGAGGGCCTCCCGATCGAATCGGAATTCCACCAGGTCGGCGCGGTCGCCCGGCGCCAGCCCGTTCGCGCGCGTAGGCACCTTCCCCGCCCGGGCCGCATTGGTCGTCGCCATCTGCACCGCCGAGGACAACGTCAGTCCGGCCAGCCGCACCAGATTCTCAATTCCGCGGTCCATGCGCAGCGCGCTTCCGGCCAGGCGATCCTGACCCGCCAGCACCACCCGCCCCGCGTCGTTCAGCTCGACCTCCAGTTCGCCCAACCGGTAGCGCCCCGGTGCCGAACCGGCCGGCGTCACCGCGTCCGTGATCAGCACCGCGCGGTCGATGCCCTTCGCTCGCAGCGCCACCGTCAGGAACCCGGCATCCAGGTGGATGCCATCCACGATGAAGCTGGCCATCAGCCGGTCCTCCGCAAGCTGCTGCCAGATGTAGTTCGGATGGCGCCGCAGAACCGCGTGCGCGCCGTTGCCGAGATGCGTGGACATGGTCGCTCCGGCCGCGGCGGCATTCGCAATCTGCGCCGGAGTCGCCGCCGAGTGCCCGATCGAAACCACCACTCCCTCGCTCGCCACCTTCTCGATGTACGCCGTCGCTTCGGGCCACTCCGGTGCCACCGTTACGACCCGCACCCGGCCATCGGCTGCCTCCTGCCAGCGGCGATACTCATCCACGTCCGGCTTGCGCACCCACTCCCGCGGATGCGCACCGCGCGGCCCATCCTCGGCGCTGATATGCGGCCCTTCAACGTGGAACCCCTCGATGGCTTCGCCGCCGGCGAACGTCTCCCGCGCGCGCGTCAGGTTGCGCAGCGACCCGGCCATGCCCTGAGGCGATCCGGTAATCACGGTCGGATAAAAGCGCGTCACCCCCGTCGAGAACAGCACCTCGGTTGACCGCGCAATCTCCTCGTGCGGCGTATCGGCCCGGTTGTAGTCCACGCCCGCGAACCCATTCACCTGAAGATCGATCCACCCCGGCGCGAGAAAGTTGCCTCCCGCCGCGCCTGCCAGGTCAACCGACTGGATCGTTTCATCGAACGAAACACAAATCGGCCGCCCCGTCGTTACATCTTCGCCGAAACAGTACTCTATCATGCTGTTTTATTCACAAGTTTGGCACAAGCCCGCCCGTCTAACTCCATGCCAACCCGTGCGCAAAGACTTGTTGAAAAGCGCGTTCTGCGGCGCACTTTCTTGTGGCATGGGCGGCCCGTTACGCGCTACAACAGGAGAGATCATCAGGCGGCAGCGCAGCCGGCATGGCAAATCTCGGGGGAGGTGGTCATCCGGTTGCGCCGGCCTCCTGGCGGTCTATTTCACGGCCGCCGGCTGCCCGGCATGCACGTGCGACAGCCAACCGTGCTCGTCCGGCCGCGTCCCGTTGATGATCCCGAAGAACTCTTTTTGCAGCGCTTCCGCTACCGGACCGCGCCGGCCTTTGCCCACCGTGATGCGGTCGATCGAGCGGATCGGTGTGATCTCGGCCGCCGTCCCCGAGAAGAACACTTCGTCGGCAATATACAGCATCTCCCGCGGCACGATCGTCTCGATTACCGGAATCTCCAGCTTCCGCGCCAGCGTCAGGATGCTGTCCCGCGTGATGCCGGGCAGCACCGACGCACCCAGCGGAGGTGTGTGGATCTTGCCGTCGCGCACCACGAAGATGTTCTCGCCCGAGCCTTCGCTCACGTACCCGGCGAAGTCCAGAGCGATACCCTCGCTATACCCGTTGGCTAGCGCTTCCATCTTGATGAGCTGCGAGTTCATGTAGTTGGCGCCCGCCTTCGCCAGCGCCGGAAGGGTGTTGGGAGCCATGCGCGTCCAACTGGAGACGCACACATCCACACCCTCGGCCAGCGCTTCCTCGCCCAGGTACTTGCCCCACTCCCAGCAGGCCATGTAAATCTCGATGGGGTTCTTGAGCCCGTTCACCCCCACTTCGCCATAGCCCCGCAACACGATTGGCCGGATGTAGCACGCGTCCATGCCGTTCACTCGCACCAGTTCCTGCATCGCTTCGCCGAGTGCATCCGCTGAAAAACCCAGGTTCTCCATGCGGTAGATCTTGGCCGAGTCGACCATGCGCCGCACGTGCTCCCGCAACCGGAAGATCGCCGGACCGGCAGGCGTGGAATAGCAACGGATTCCTTCGAATACCGAGCTGCCGTAGTTCACAACGTGGGAAAGCACGTGAATGGTCGCTTCTTCCCACGGGATGAAGCGCCCGTTGTGCCAGATCTTTTCGGTGGGCTTGAGCATGGCAGTATTATATCGTGGGGCAGGGTTCGACCCCGGCCCCACGATCTTCCATCCGCCGATCAGCCTGCCTGTTTACTGTCGCGGCAGTACCGAATATGTCTTGTCCCAGTACGGCACGCTGCCGATGGGATCGCCGCTGACGGTGATCTCTACGCGCCGGTTCTGCTCCCGGCCCGCCGCGTTGTTGTTCGACACCAGCGGGTGACTGCTTCCCAGTCCTCGCGCCGTGATCGAGTTGACCCTAACCCCGCTCCGCACCAGCACATCGCGTACCGCCGCGGCGCGCTCGTAAGATGTCTCCTCTTCGCGCGAGGGCGACCCGGTGCTGTCCGTGTGCCCATCCACCTCCACGTACAGGCCGGGGTGCGCGGCGATCACCGCCGCCACCCGCTGGAGCAAGGGATAGGCCGACCCACTCACCTCCGCGCCCCGGAAGTAGCCGCTCTGCAAGGTGACCACCAGGCCGCGGGGTGTGTCGCGGGTGTTCGCGATCGTGGTGAGATCGCGCAGCATCGACCTGCGAAGCTCGCTCTTGCGAGGTTCCATGGTGGCCGCCTGGAGTTGCGGCTGCGGCGGTGGCGGCGGTGGCAGCGCCGTGGCAGCCGCGGCCTCGCTTTCGGCCTGCTGGCGCGCCGAGCGCTCCTGCTCGAGTTGGCTGCGGTCGGCGGATGCCTCCGATCGGGCCCGCTGGGCCTCGGCTTCCGCCTGCGCTCGCAACTGCTGCGCGCGTGCCGTCTGCTCGCGGGCCTGCGCCAGATCTTCCTCCTGCTTGCGCTTCTCGGTGATCGCCCGGGCGTCTTCGGCTGTCTGCGCCGCCTGGCGCGCTGCGGTGATGATCGTGCTCTTGTCCGCGCGCCGCTCCTGGAAGGTTCGCGCGTTCCGCAGCAGTTGCTCGGCCTTGTTGAAGGTCGCCGTCGCGTATTCGTCGGCGCCGATCGAGCGCGCAATCTGCACCGCATTCTGCGCCTGGTACACCTCCAGGATCTCTTCGTAGCGGTCCATCGAAACTTCGTCGCCGCGGGCCGGAGGCTGCGAGCCGGTGGGCACGTTGTAGGTGTAGTGACCACGGGGCATCAGCTCGTACTTGGCCGAAACTTCTTCAATGTGCCCGACAGTGTCCGGACGAATCTGGTTCTCCATCACCACCACGTCACTCGGCTGCCTTACCGCGGAATAGGGCTCCGCGGTCACGATCATGCCGAACGCCTGGAGGTCTGTCGTGACCCGCAGCTTGGCATGGTCGGAGCTGTCGGCCAGCACTTCACCCAGGTTCTTGGGGTGCCCCTCCGGCGTGATCGCCCACAGCACATAGGTAAGGTACTCCGGGCCGAAACGCGTGGGCGGCGCCACGTGTTCGAAATGGGCTTCAATTTCGGTGCGGCCGGCTTTCGACTCCACCGTGGCGTTTCCCTTGGCCTTCGGCAGCAGCACCGTGCCGCGAAAATCCAGGTTCGTGGGACCACGCCGGTATTGGTAGCCCACTGCCTTGACTGTGCGTTCTACCACGGTCACCCGGTAGATCGGAACGCTGGGGTGTTCCATAACCGGAGCTTGCGGCCAGGCGGTGGCCGCGCCTACGAGTACGAATGTGATGAGCGGAGGTAATTGCTTCCTCATTGTGGTTCCCCTCTCGACGTTGTTATCGAAAGCACGCGTCGTGCCACCGGGAGGCTCTCCACACTATCCAGGAGTCCGCGTGGTACCGTTTCACTTATGAAACCGGCCACGAAAGCGTTACTCATCCTTTGCCTGGCGGCTCTCGTCCTCTCCGGCGCGGAGCCGTACCGCAAGCCGCCCAAGGCGGTTATGGACGTCCTGAACGCGCGTCCCACTCCGCAACTCACCCTCAATCCCACGCGGACGTATGCCATTGAAGGGCAGCCGGTACGCTATCCACCCATCGCCGAGTTGGCGCAGCCCATGCTGCGCCTGGCCGGGTTGCGGATCAATCCCAGAACCAATGGCCTGCACAACACCACCTTCAACTCTTCCATGCTGCTGCGCAAGATCCCCGAAGGGACCGAGATCCATGTAGAAGTCCCGTTGAACGCGAAGCTGGGCCCAGCCCGCTGGAGCGCAGCGGGCGCGCGCTTCGCGTTTACCAATACCACCGCCACTGCGACCGAGCTGTGGGTGGGCGATACCACCGGCAAGACGCACCGCATCGAAGGCGTCCGTGTGAACGCCGTCATGGGCGGTGCCTTTGGCGGCGGGCGTGGCGGAGCGGGTATCGCCTCCGACGTGCAGTGGATGCCCGATAGCAAGTCCCTCCTGGTCGAGACCGTGAGGACCAATCGCAGCGCGCCGCCCTCCGCGCCACTGGTCCCCACCGGCCCGCACGTGCAGGAAAGCCTGGGCGGCGCGAAAGGATCGGCCACCCTCGAAGACATGCTCCAGAACCCTCACGACGAGGACCTCTTCGAATACTACGCCACCTCCCAACTTGCGCTTGTCGATATAGCCATCGGCAAGGTTACGCCCGTCGGCAGGCCGGGTATCATCGAGTCGGTGCGCATTTCGCCGGATGGTAAGAACTTCCTGGTGACCACCGTCCACCGTCCGTTCTCCTACCTCTTGGGTGTGCGTTCCTTTGCAAAAGAAATTGAGGTGTGGGACCGCACCGGGAAAATCATTCACAAAGTGGTCAGCCAGCCGCTCGAGGAGCGTGTTTCGCTCACCGGTGTTCCCACCGGCCCCCGCGGCATCCAGTGGCGTCCCAATGAGCCCGCGACCTTGTTGTGGGTGCAAGCGCTCGATGGCGGCGATATCAAAAATCCGGCGCCGTTCCGCGACCGTGTCGTGGCCCTCAAAGCGCCGTTCACGGGCGGGCCCGTGGAACTGTTCAAAACCCAGCAGCGCTTCCAGGGGATCCAGATGACCGAAAACGGCGGTCTGGCGCTGATCGAGGATTTCGAACGCCAGAAGCGCTGGCAGCGCACTTTCCTCGTCGATCTCGACACCCACACCGAGCCGCGCCTCATCTGGGCCCGCAACAACCAGGACCGCTACAAGGATCCTGGCCGCCCGCTCGAGAAATCGCTGCCCAACGGAAGCCGTGTGATGCTCCTCGACGGCGGCCATATCTTCCTGGCCGGCGCCGGATCCTCTCCTTCGGGCGACCATCCGTTCCTCGATCGTTTCAACCTCGCCACGCAGCAGACCGAACGCCTGTTCCGCTGCGATGACGACCACTACGAAGTACCCGTAGCCATCCTCGATGGCAGAGGCGAACGATTCATGACCCGGCGCGAAAGCCCCGCCGAGCCGCCCAACTACTTCATCCGCTCCGCGTCCGGATCGATGACCGCCTTCACCCGGTTCCCCGATCCGCAGCCCTCCATCCGCGGCATCCGCCGCGAGCTCGTCAAGTACAAGCGCAACGACGGCGTGGACCTCTCCTTCACGCTCTACCTGCCAGCCAACTACAAGCCTGGCACGAAGCTGCCGACGCTGGTATGGGCCTACCCGTACGAATTCAACGATGCCCTCACCGCCGGGCAGGTGAGCGGCTCCACCCGCCGCTTCACCGAGATGACTGGCTACTCGCAATTGTTCTTCGCGCTCCAGGGCTACGCCGTACTGGACAATGCCGCTATGCCGGTAGTGGGCGACCCCGATACGGTGAACAACACCTACGTGGACCAGATTGTGGCCGACGCCAGGGCAGCCATCGATAAGGCCGTCTCTATGGGAGTGACCGATCCGGCGCGAGTCGGCGTAGGCGGCCACAGCTACGGCGCTTTCATGACGGCCAACCTGCTGGCCCATTGCGACCTGTTCAAAGCCGGCATCGCTGAAAGCGGCGCCCACAATCGCACCCTCACACCGTTCGGTTTCCAGAGCGAGCGCCGCACGCTGTGGCAGGCGCCGGACGTGTACCTGAAGATGTCGCCCTTCATGCATGCCGATACGATTAAGGCTCCTCTGCTGCTGATCCACGGCGAAGCCGACGACAATGCCGGCACGTTTCCCATCCAATCCGACCGTATGTACCAGGCCGTGCGCGGCAACGGCGGCATCGTCCGGCTGGTGTTTCTGCCGTTCGAAGCTCACGGATACCGCGCCAGGGAGACTGTCGAACATGTCCTCTGGGAGAAATTCGCCTGGTTCGACAAGTACGTGAAAGGAGCGGGCGGCCCGGGGACTGACAACTGAATCGGCCGCGCCGCTGGCCGGCTCGTCCTACCCCCTGCCGGGCATCACCATCAGCAGCAGGTGCGACGGGCGCTCGCGATCGTGGTACACGGTCTGGCGGGCCTTGGTCAGGTGCGTTTCGTCGGCGATTGGCCCGCCCGTGTTGGGGTTGCGATCAAAACGCGGAAAGTTGCTGCTCGAAATCTCGAGCCGGATGCGGTGCCCTTTCAGGAACACGTTGCCGGTCACTCCCGCATCCACAGTGATCGCGTAGACTTCGCCCGGGTGCGCCAGTTGCGGCTGTGCGAGCGAGTTCCGATAGCGGAGGCGCAAGATTCCGTCCGTCAGGTTGCGCGCCGTTCCGTCCGGAAACACGTCCACCAGCTTGGCGGTGAAGTCCGTGTCTTGCGCGCTGGTGGCCACATACAGGACCACCTGCACCGGGCCGATCACTTCGACATCGCGCTTCAATGCGTGGGTGGTGTACACCAGGACATCCTGGCGCGACTCCACCGGACGCTGGTCCATCGGGCCCCACGGAAACACTCGCGGATTGCAGCAGACCGCGCCGCCGCGCGTGGGCACCGGCTCGCGCGGGTCGAAGACGTAATGATCCTCGGCTCCACGCCGCGGGGGTTCATCGGCCAGACGGCCATCGCCGGCGAGCGAATTCGCCCGCCCGCCGCCGGCCAGATAGAATTGCAGCGGGCGAGCCCCTTCGGGCGGCCATTCCCCCGCTTCGCGCCACCGGTTGGCGCCCATCACGAAGATTTTCACGGGCGGCCGCGAAACCAGTGCCGTGTCTTTCCCCCCCAGCCATTGATCGAACCAGTCCAGCTGGTACTGACGCACCGGAAGTAATGGGTTGGGACCGAAGTCCACGTTCACAAACCGGTACGACATGTTGTGCGGCCAAGGCCCGATCACAATCCGGTTCAGCCCCGAGCGCTTGTGCAGCGCAGCGAACGCCTCCAGGTCGCTCTCGACGAAGTTGTCGTACCATCCCCCCACCGCGAACACCGGCACGCGCACTTTCCGGATCTGTTCCTCCGTGCTCAGCGCGCGCCAAAAGGCGTCGAACGAGGGGTGCGCCATGGCCTCACGGTACATCTCCGAGACGCCTCCCGTGGCGGCGAGGTCGGCAGTGCGCAGCGGCAGGTGCAGCACGAACTTGCTGAAGTCCGGATGGTACCCCGGCACCTTCAGGTTCTCCGACATCCACAACAACCGGTTGCCGAGCTTGATGGCTCCGCCGGTGGAGTAGAAGCGGTCGCGATAATCGTCGAATCCGGAGACCACCGGGAAGATGGCCTTCAGGTGCGGATTGTTCATCACCGCAGCTTTCCACTGCACGATGCCGCGGTACGAACCGCCGATCATGCCGACTTTGCCATCGGACCACGGCTGGTGGGCGATCCAGTTCAGCGTGTCGTCGCCGTCGGCGGGTTCCTGGTGCAGTGGCCGGAATACGCCCTGAGACTCATAGCGGCCGCGCACGTCCTCGACGATGACGGCGTAGCCGCGATCCACGAAGGCCTGGTAGTTGGGTGTGATCGCCACGCCTTTTCCGTACGGAGTGCGCTCCAGGATGGCCGGCATGCGGGAGCGCTCCGCCGACAGATACACATTGGCCGCCAGCCGCACTCCGTCGCGCATCGGTATTTCCACACGAAGGTGCAGCGCCGGCTTTGGCGCTCCGGACGCCGCCGTGGCGCACGCCAGAATCAGGTACCACGCTCGCACAAAAATGCCCAATACAGCTTTGCGATGTCTTCGACCCGATGGTGGGCTCGAATGTGCCCGGCTCCCCGCTCGCCGATAGCACCGGCCACCTCAGTCATCGATGTTAGCAGAACCATGTGGTATTTGAGTGACTCCCGTTCGGCCGGCCCGCTCGACACCCGGAGACACGCACCCTCGGGCAGGCGCGCGTACTCCTCCGAATCCGTCAGCAGCACCGGCTTGCCGATGCCCATCAGGCGGATGGTGATACCCGAAGTCTCGCCGGTAGCGGGGTAGCGCAGGCTGATGCAGGCATCCACGGAAGACGCGGCCAGCCAGAACCGCTCTTCGGGCAGGTAGGGCAGGCGGGCGACGCCGGGTTGGTCCAGCAGCGGCGAGACGGCGCGTTCCAGGTCGGTGGAGACAAACCGGCCCGCCACCAGCAAGGCGGCGCGGGGGTTCCCGGCGCGAATCCAGCGAAACGCCTCCAGCACGGTCACCAGCCGCTTGGATTCGCGGAGGTACCCGAAAACACCGAACAGGAACGCTTCGGGCGCGATTCCCAGGCGCTGGCGCCAGCGCAGCCTCTCGGATCCGCCCGGCAGCGCGGGCATCGCGAACAGGTGCGGAATCTCCGTCACGCGCGCTCCGGGCGCATGCCGCCTCACGGCCCGCGCCGCCGCGGGATTGTGGACGATCACAGCGCGCGAGCGCTCTGCGATGCGCTTCAGCATCGGGTACTCGAAGTACCCCCGGTCGGAAGCCGAAGCCGCGCGCCCGCGCCAGAGTTGTGCGGCGAGGTCGCGGTTCCATGCGCCGTAGTTGTACACGAACTCCGCGATATAGTCCGGCTGGTTCAGTTGCCCCAGCAGAAAGTGGTTCAGCACGGCATCGTGAAGCACCACGATTCCCGGCTCTGCCAGCGCGCGCCGGTACACAGCGGCGTGCAGGCCGTTGTTCCCCATGTGATACAGCGGGACGTCGCAATGCTTCGGCGCCACCTCCACGCGGCCGTGCCGGCGCAACTCGGTGAGCAGCGCGGCGGAATAGTCGGCCACGCCGCTCGCCGCCGGCGGCAAGGGCGAGTAAAGCCCCACAGTCACGCGGTCCGCATCCGTTTTCCAAACAGCGCCGTACCGACGCGCACGCAGGTGGCGCCTTCCCCGATGGCCGTTTCCAGGTCGTGCGACATTCCCATGGAGAGCTGCGCCAGCCCGTGTCGTTCGCCGAGTTCGCGCAGCCGGCGAAAGTACGGGCGCGACGCCTCCGGATCGTCCGACCAGGGCGGCATGGTCATCAGCCCGGTGAGCCGCAGGTTCGCGCACTCCCGCACCGCGGCGATCAGCTCCGGCAACTCCGCCGGAGCCGCGCCGCTCTTGGCGTTCTCGCCCGACATCTTCACTTCGAGCATCACCTCCAGCGCGTGCCCCGATTCGTACAAGCGCCGCGCCAGCCTGGCCGAATCCACCGTCTGGATCACCTGGAAGAGCTCCGCGGCGCGGCGGGCCTTGTTCGATTGCAGGTGGCCGATCAGGTGGAATCGCGCCCCTCCCAGGCCGGCTGTTTCGGGCGCCTTGGTCTCGAACTCCTGCACGTAGTTTTCGCCGAATTCCCGCAACCCCAGATCGTAGGCGGCGCGGATCGCCGCGGCCGGAAACACTTTGGTCACGGCCAGCAGCGTGATCCCGCCGGGATCGCGGCCCGCACTCTCCGCCGCGCGCGCGATGCGGCCGCGAACGTCCCGCATCCGCTCACCGAGGTTCTCCATGGGTTTCTCCCGCACCAGTATACCCGCGGGCATTCGGATCGTTCATCTAAATGTCATTGAGGTCTGTTATCCTATGCTACTCATTCAGGGTCTCGAGCGCACGTTCTGTGCGCCTGACGAGTTTACATTTTGAGGAGGATCGATGCGTTTCGCGTTAAGTTCCCTTTTATTCCTGGCAGCCTGCGGCTTGGCTTTCGGGCAGGCCGCATCCGGCACCGCCAGCATCTCCGGCCTGGTAACCGATTCGAGCGGCGGCGTGATGCCGGGCGTAAGTGTCGTAGTCCGCAATGTGGACACGAATGTGACGCGCTCCCTGGAGTCGAATGAGGCGGGCAGGTACGAGGCGCTCGCGCTGCAACCCGGCCAGTACGAAATCCGGGCATCGAAAGCCGGCTTCGCGAGCATCACTCGTACCGGCCTTACCATATCGGTCGGGCAGCGCGCGGTGGTCGACCTGGGGATGCAGGTTTCGGCCACGGCGGAGACCGTGACTGTCGACGCCAACGCCGCCATGGTCGAGACGGACAAGACCGATGTCAGCACGGTCGTGAATCTCAAAGAGATGATGAACCTCCCCATGAACGGCCGCCGTTGGGACAGCTTCGCGCTGTCTACGCCCGGCACCTCCAACGATGGCGGCTTTGGCCTGCTGAGCTTCCGCGGCATGTCCGGCCTGTACAACAACAACATGGTGGATGGCATGGACAATAACCAAGCGTTCTTCTCCGAAGCCAAGGGGCGCACCCGCCTGAGTTTCGCCTACAGCATCGACGCTATCCAGGAGTTCCAGGTTGGCAACAGCGCCTTCTCGGCGCAATACGGGCGCGCCGTGGGCGGCGTTGTCAACGCCGTCACCAAGTCCGGAACCAACCAGGTGCACGGAACCGGCTTCTACCTGATCCGCGACGATTCGCTCAATGCCGCGAATCCGTATAGCGCGATCAGCCTGGCCGCGGTGGGGCTACCCAGCAAACCCAAGGACCGGCGGCAACAGTTTGGCGGCTCGGTGGGCGGACCGATCAAGAAGGACAAGGTTTTCTACTTCCTGAATTACGAGCAGCAGAAGCGCAATTTTCCGATGGCCGTGGTTCCCAGCTCGCAGAGCTTCTTCAATTCGTCCTGCACGGCGCCGGGTTGCGGCCAGGTCGTTTCGTTTTTCCAGAGCCTGGTTCAGACCCAGCCCCGCCAGGGCAACGAGTCCGTCGGTCTTGGCAAGGTGGACTATAATCTCAATTCTCGCAACACCCTGACCGGCTCGGTCAATATCCTGCGCTGGGATTCCCCCAACGGAATTCAGACCGCCCCTTCCACCTCGGTGCACGAAACCAATAACGGCTCCGACGATGTCAGCGCCGAAACCGTCATCGGCAAATGGACCTCCAGCATCACTCCGACTTTCCTCAGCGAACTGCGTTTCCAGTACGGGCGCGACTTCGAGTTCGAACTGCCCAACGCGCCGGGACCTTCGGTGAGCACCACCGGAGGCATCACTTTCGGCATGCCGAACTACTTGCCCCGCGCCGCCTATCCCGACGAGAAACGCTGGCAGGTTTCACAGAATTTGAGTTGGCTGCATGGCCGCCACTCGCTGAAATTCGGCTGGGACGTGACACGCGTGAACGACCTGCTCATTAACCTGTTCTCGGGCGGCGGCGTCTACAGTTATTCTTCGCTCAACAATCTTGCGTTGGATTGCGGCAATGCGGCCCTGCCCCTGCCGCTGAGCGGATGCCAAGCCTCCTCCAGCGGTGGCGGGGCAACCGGCGCACATTTCACCAGTTTCACCCAGGCCTTCGACTCGCTCGGGCTCGCCGGCAAAACCCAATTTCAGACGTGGGATGTGGCCGGGTATGTCGAGGACAGTTATCGCCCGGTCCCTACCCTCACCTTGAATCTCGGACTCCGCTACGAACTCCAGACCATGCCGTCGCTCGACGGCAATCCCCTGGAACCGCGCACAAGTAATCTCAATACCGACAGGAACAATTTCGGACCGCGGGTCGGCGTAAGTTGGGACCCCGGCAAGGATCAGAAAACCGTGCTCCGGCTGGGCGGGGGCATGTACTACGGCCGCACGCAAAACTCGACCATGTCCAACCTGATCACCAATAACGGCGTACGCTTCGTATCCTATTTTCTGACGCCAACCTCCCCCGGCGCGCCGCTCTTCCCCAATGTGCTTTCCGCGCCGCCTTCCGGGTCGGGATCGAGGCCGGACATCGTCTTCGCGGACCCGCGCTTTGTCAACCCCATCAGCTACCAGGCGGAATTCTCCATCGAGCGCGAGATCGCCCACAACACCACTATCAGCGCCATTTACATGCTGAACCGCGGCCAACGGATGCCGGTCTTCCTCGATACCAACCTGCCGCTGCCGACCACTAAAACCTATACCGTCTGCGGAACCGCCCAGGTCGGGAGCAGCACCACCTGCGGCAGCCCGCTCGGTACCTACACCACGCCGTTCTTCTCCGGCGCACGCCCCAACCCGAACTTCGGCTACATGACCGATATCTCGAGCGTGGTCAACACCTGGTACAACGGCCTGGTGATCCAGGCCAAGCACCGGTTCTCCCACGGTTTTCAATTCGACGCCGGCTTCACCTGGTCGAAAGCCCAGGACGATGACCAGAACTCCCAGACTTTCACCACCAACGAAAGCGCATCGAACCCGTTCAATCTGAAAAACGACTACTCACTATCGGATTTCGATCAACGCAAACGGTTCACTGCTTCCGGAGTTTGGGAACTGCCCACCCACAACATCCAGTCGAAGGGACTGAAGCGCGTGGTGGACGGGTTCCAGCTTTCCGGAATCCTGACCCTCGCAGACGGCCGGCCTTACTCGCCCGGCACCACCGGCAGCCCCTCTCCCGGCGGCATCACCTCGGGAATCGTGGGGGTGGGAGGATCCTCGCGGGTGCCGTGGCTCGGCCGCAACATCTATGTGAACCCGGGAGCGAACAGCGTCGATGTGCGCCTGTCGCGTACGATCAGCCTCACTGAACGCGTACGCTGGCTGATCATCGCGGAGGCATTCAACGTGGCCAACCGGTACGAGATCACCGGCATCGACACCACCCAATACCAGATTGGCGGCAGCACCCTGTTTCCCCGGTCCTCCTTCCAGACCAGGAATGGCTCGGGCACGAACCTGTTCGGTGCACGCCAGATTCAGTTAGGTACCCGTCTTACGTTCTAATCCGGCCGCATGGCAGCCCGTGGCAGGAGTCCACTTGCCGCGGGCTGCCGGCCGGATCTGACTCCCGCACAGTCGCGAAATTCCGGCCCCGGCGTCCGGGTACAACACCGCCGTCATCACCACGGCCTTCACGGCTAGCGGTGGCGTGCTGAAGCCGGCGGCCGGCGTGGGAGCAGGAAACCAGGTGCAGGCCTTTCCGAACGGCACCAACGCCCGCCCCTGCCAGGTGGCGTTGCGCATCACGTTCTGAATTCGCGCGCGGCGGCTCACGCGGCCGCGCGATTCAGCTTTTTTCTCGACACGCGAAAGCGCCTGCCGCAGACCCGGCAGTGCCGCGGAATTCGGTCGAGCTTCAGGAAGATGCGGTCGAGGATACCCCTCGGCAGGGACGGCACGATATCTTTGGCGAAGCAGCGCGGACAGCGCAGTTCGCCCGGTTTTAGGGCGGGCTCGGGGTCGGGGGCCTTCAAGCCAGCAGTCTATCAGACCGCGCGGTATCTTGAGGCGCTCGCCGCGAATGCCCGCGGGGCCAGGTTTGGGCCGCCGGATGCTAGTCTGATGTTCGTGCGTAGCTTCTTCCTGTTCCTTTCCCGGCACCGGAGCTTGCGGAAATGGATGGAAACTTCACCGCTGGCACAGCGGCTGGCCACCCGTTTTGTAGCGGGTGAAACCCTCGACGAGGCACTCGCCGTCGGCCGCAAAATCAACTCCGAGGGCATCACCATCACGCTCGACCATCTCGGCGAAAGCGTCACGACGCTCGAAGAAGCGGCCGAGGCGCGCGATGTCTACCTGCATACGATTTCTGCGATTCACGATTCCGGGATCCGGGGCAACGTCTCTCTCAAGCTGACCCAGTTCGGGTTGGATTATTCCCTCGACCAGTGCCGGGCCAATGTGGAACAACTGGTTCGCCGGGCAATGGAGCTGAACAGTTTCGTACGGGTGGACATGGAGTCGAGCGAGTATACCGATCGCACGCTGGATCTGGTGAAGGATCTTCACGGCCGCTACGGCAGGGTCGGCACGGTCATTCAGGCATATCTGTACCGCAGCAAACGGGATGTCGAAGAGCTGTGCGCGCGCGGCATCCGCGTCCGCTTGTGCAAGGGCGCCTACCTGGAGCCGGAGAGCGTCGCGTTCGCCGAGAAGAGCCGCGTGGACGCCGGTTTCGTGGAATTGATGAAGGTTCTGCTGGATCGCGGCGAGTACCCCGCCATCGCCACGCATGACGAGCGTATGATCGACGTCACTCGGTCCTACGCGGCATCGAAGAACCTGGCGCGCGACGCTTTCGAGTTCCAGATGCTGTACGGCATTCGCCGCGATCTGCAGCGCAAGCTGGTGGCCGATGGCTATCGCCTGCGGCTGTATGTGCCTTTCGGCAAAGCCTGGTACCCCTACTATATGCGCCGGCTGGCGGAGCGTCCCGCCAACGTCTTCTTCATCCTGCGCAACTTATTCCGCCGATAGCGCTGTGCGGATTCGCTCATCGCCCGTAGTGCCGCGGGCGCCGTCGCGGCTGGCCCGGCTTTACGCTGGAATTATGAAACCGCGAATCAACTTCACCACCGTCGATCCGGAGGCGGTGCACGCGATGTCCGGGCTGGAGGGGTACGCGCGCAAAAGCGGTCTGGACCCGAAGCTGCTGGACTTGGTACGAATGCGAGCCTCACTGATCAACGGCTGTGCGTACTGCATCGACATGCACTCGAAGGATGCCCGCGCGACGGGCGAGACCGAGCAGCGCCTCTATGAGCTGTCCGCCTGGCGGGAGACGCCGTTTTATAGCGATCGCGAACGAGCCGCGCTGGCCTGGACCGACGCCCTCACGCTGATTGCCCAAACCCATGCCCCCGATGACGTGTACGAGGAACTGCGCCGGCATTTCAGCGAGGCTGAGACGGTGGCACTGACGCTGGCGATTGTGGCCATCAACGGCTGGAACCGCATCGCCATCGGCTTTCGCGCGGAGCCGGGCACCTACCAGCCGGCCAAAGTCTCGGGCGGTCACGCCTGAACCGGTGCGCGATCAACGCACCTTCAACAGCACTACGCCGTGCGAGGGCACCTGTGCGGTGAACTCTACTGGCGCCGGAACTTCCTGATGTGCCCACAGGTCGCGCACCTTGGGAGCTTTCCGGGTCACGCCAACCTCGGCCCAAGTGACGGTCATGCGGGCGGTGTCGCCGCCGCGATTGAATAGCGCTACGGCCACGCCGTCCGTCAGCGGTTTTTTCCAGACTTCGAGATCGCCATCCTGCCGCACGCGAAACCCCTGCCGGCCGAGGCGATCCTGGTCGATGGCGATCACCTCGCGATTGCAGAGGATCTCCTTGGTCGCATCGGACATAGTGCGCACATCGTTTCCCGCCAGCAGGGGCGCCGCCAGAATGCACCACAAGCTCATGTGGGTGCGGTACTCGGTATCGGTCATTCCGCCGTTGCCCACCTCGAGCATGTCGGGGTCGTTCCAGTGTCCGGGGCCGGCGAACTTCTCGCGGCCGTTCTGGTTGAAACCGATGTTCGACATGGACTGCCACCGGTCGCTGATATCGCCCGTGGTGCGCCACAGGTTTCCGCCGGCGGCCGCGCCCCACTCGCCCACATTCAACCAGCCGTACTGGCAGAGGCTGAAAACGATCGGCCGGCCGGTGGCGCGCAGCGCCAGCGCCATCTTCCGGTAGGCCGGTGCCATTTCGTCGCGGTGGTAGACGGCCGAGGCGCTGCACCAATCGTATTTCAGGTAATCGATGCCCCAGGCTGCCCAGGTGCGCGCGTCCTGCTCTTCGTGGCCATAGCTGGCATCGAAGCCCGCGCAAGTGCGGCGGCCGGGCCCCGAGTAGATTCCCAGCTTCAACCCCTTGCCATGGACGTAGTCTACCAGCGCCTTCATGTCGTGAAACTTCTCGTTGGTCTGGATATTGCCGTCCTTGTCGCGCCCCGCTTCCCAGGTATCGTCGATATTGAGAAAGACGTAGCCGGCGTCCCGCATTCCGCTCGAGACCAGGGTGTCGGCGATCTCGCGCACGGTTTTGTCATCGATGCGGCCAGCGAATTTGTTCCAACTGTTCCAACCCATCGGCGGTGTTTTCGCCAGCCCATTCGGGCGGAGCGGCTGGAATTTCGGAAAGGGCTTGTGGGTTCGCGCCAATTCGGGCGGCGGGGTGAAGACGGTGGAGTTCGAAACCTTCCGCAGCAGCGTGGTGAGCACGGGCCGACGGCTCTGTGCCGGCCTTGCCGGCGTCACCTTGAGTGCCTCGCCTTCCAGTTCGCCGGTGAATGGAATGAGCTGCCGATCGGCCTCGCCGAGCTCGTTCCGCACATCGAAAGTGATACTGTTCCCGGTGATGGTTCCGTTGACGATATCGCTGGCCGAACTGGGACTGGCGAACGTGCCCGTGAAGTGGTTCCCCGTCGTTTTGAAAACATACGTGATGAGCCGCTTCTGCCCGTTTCGTCCGGTCATCTCGAACTGCCACGTGCCCGAGAGGTCGGCCGCGCCCGCTGCCGAGACGAGCACGAGCACGAGCACACCCATGCAAAGATTGCGCATTACCTGGCCTTTTGCAGCTATGATAACGCTTGCGCATGAATCGCCGCCAACTCTTCCAACAGACTGCTGCAGCCGGTGCCGGCCTGCTTGCCGGGGCGGCGGAATCCCCGCTCCGCGTAGCAGGCGAGGAGGTCGAGATTCAGATTGCACCGGTGACCCCGTGGACGTTCCGGCTGACCGTGTTCCCGATTCGCAACGGACGGCTCGCGCCGGTGCCCGATGACGGTGCGCTGGTCGAGTCCTCGTGGGGCGAGCCGGTGGCCCGGCTGCGCACCGCGCGCGCGCGAAGCATTCGTGCCGGCGAATCGCACCTCGAGTTCTCACCCGAACCGCTCCGCTTCACAATGCCCTCGCAGCGGCTCGCGATCGACGCCGACTCGGGCGCTGTCTCCTTCCGCATCGGCGACGAGCCGATCTTTGGTCTTGGCGAAGGCGGGCGCCAGTTCGATCGCCGCGGCTCTACCGATCTCATGCACAGCGGACAGGGTGGATATCAGCTCCGCACCCACGGCGGCCGGGTGCCTTTCCCCTGGCTGATCGGCACCACTGGTTGGGCCATCTTCTTCCACCACCCGTTCGGCACCTTCGACTTGACCGGTGAGGAGGGCCGATTTCTGCCCATGCCCGGCACCGCGCTGCCGCTCGATCTCTTCTTCGTCGCGGCGCGGGAACCGGCGGCCATCATGGCCGAATACGCGCACCTCACCGGCCACCCGGAACTGCCGCCGCTGTGGAGTTTCGGCTACCAGCAGTCGCATCGCACGCTCGCCGGCCGCGAGGAGATCCTGGGCGAGGCCAAGACGTTCCGGAAAAAAAAGCTGCCGTGCGATTCGCTGATTTATCTCGGCACCGGCTTCTGCCCTTCGGGGTGGAACACCAACAACACCGAGTTCACCTTCAATCGGAGAGTCTTTCCGGATCCCAAGGCCATGTTCGACCAGTTGCACCAGGAGCACTTCCAGGTGGTTCTGCACGTGGCCTACCCGACACGAATCACCCAGATGCACGGCACGGTCAACGACCCCTGCGATCTCCACCAGCGCGCCGAACAGCAGCCGGCCTGCTATTGGAACATGCACCGCCCTGTGTGGGAATTCGGTGTGGACGGCTGGTGGCCGGACGAGGGCGATGCGCTCGACGGCCCTTCGCGCCTGGTGCGGAACCGGATGTATTGGGAGGCGCCGCAACTCGACCGGCCAAACGAGCGTCCGTTTGCGCTGCACCGCAACGGGTACCCCGGCATGCAGCGCTACGGCTCGTTCCTCTGGTCGGGCGATGTCAATTCCGAATGGGAGACGCTACGCACCCACGTACCCGTCGCGCTAAACACCGGCCTCTCCGGTATCCCATACTGGGGCACCGATATCGGCGGCTTCATCCCCACCCGGGAGCTCACCGGCGAACTCTATGTGCGCTGGTTCCAATTCGGCGCGTTCTGCCCGCTGTTCCGATCGCACGGCCGAACCTGGAAGCTGCGGCTGCCGTGGGGCTGGAACACGGGCGACCCGGGCCCCGTGGAGACCAACCTCACACCCGACCCCAGGCTGCTGCACAACGCCCAGGTGGAACCCATCTGCCGGAAGTATCTCGAGCTGCGTTACCGCATGCTGCCCTATCTGTATAGTGCCGTGCGGGAATGCGTCACCACGGGTATGCCGGTCATGCGCGCGCTGTGGCTGCATTACCCCGACGATCCCCAGGCGGTGGCACGCGGCGATGAGTACCTCTGGGGAAGAGACCTGCTGGTCGCACCGGTAGTGGAGCCTGGCGCGACGGAGAGACGGGTGTACCTTCCGCGCGGCCCGTGGTTTGACTTCTGGACCGGCGAACGCCACGAAGGCGGGCGCGAGATCATTCGAAAGGTCGATCTCGAAACCATGCCGCTGTACGTGCGCGCCGGCTCGATACAGCCGCTGGGGCCTGTGAAGCAGTACGTCGAGCAAGAGGTGGATGAACCGCTCACCCTCACCGTATTTCCCGGCGCTAATGCAGCGTTCTTTCTGTATGAGGACGATGGCCGATCGTTCCACTACCGCAAAGGCGAGTGGATGGGAATCGCCATGACCTGGAACGACGGCCGCCGGGCGCTGGCGTTGCGCCTCGCGCGCGGCTCGCGCATGCGGCCGCCGGCGCGCCGGAACCTCCTGGTGAAACTCGGCGAGACCACCCGCGCCGGCGTTTTTGATGGCAGTCCGCTGGAGATGCGGTTCTGATCTCCCGCGTGCGGGTTTATTGCACCCGGCGGATTTCGAATCCCACCGAAGCATCGAACCTCTTGCCGCCCCGCGTGGTGAGCCACACTTCGGCGACGTACTTGCCCTCGGGCAGCGGGTTCTTGTCGGCGCCGGCCAAAGGCGCCTGGACGAGGAACGTCTTCTCGCCCGGACCGGATTTCTCCGTCCGGAATACCTGGGGGAACGCCCGCCCGTCGGACCACCGGTAGACCACCGTTCCTCCGGCGTCGCGAATCTCCAGGTCGTAATTCTGACCGGTGGGAAACTCCAGGGTGATGGGCTGCGCCGTGTTGCGCAGCGTCAGCTTCGCGGTGAGCACCGGTCCCGGCGACGGTGGAGCCGGCGGCAGGAGATTCTCAATGTAGACCGAGTTGTCGAGCGCGACGGAGAAGCTGAGCTGCGGTTGGTCGGCCCTTGGCGCTCTCGGTGTCTGCGCCCACAGACCCGCCGCCGCGAGCGTCACGCCCGCCACCCACGCGATCTTGTTCATGCGCTATTGTCCGTCGGATTTCTTCGTCTCGTGGGCCGGCGTGGAGGCGGGTTTCGGCTCGTCGTTGAAGTTCAGGATGGAATTGGCCAGCATGCCGAACTCGCCAAGGTTCTGCCAGCGGTAGCACGGGTTGGTTGCGAATAACACTACGCGCCCTTGTCCCACCGGCATATCGATCACCGCCGGACGGTTGCGGGTTTCCGCTACGCCTCGCATCAATCCGCTGAGCACCGATTTGTCGGAGCCCGGGAACCGCATCAGGATGAATTTGCGTTCCTCGGTTGGAACGCGCAGCAGCGGACCGCTGGCCCATCGCACCGGAATTGTGGTTTTCGAATAGCCGTAGAAGATCGGATGCAACGGCTTCAGAATTTCCGCCTCCACAATGGGACCGGGCGCATAGAACTGCCCCGAGGTGCGGCCTGCATCCACGGTCCGCGTGAGGCCGAATTCGGCGGGGAAAAAGCTGGAACTGCCGAGCGTGATGAGTACGCCTCCGTGGTTGACGAATTTGTCCAGTTCGGCCGCGCCGGCCAGCCCCATGCCGCCGGTGATGTCGTCAGACTCGCCATACATGCCCAGGCTCGGGTACTCGGAGGTTTTGGTATAGGCGTAGGGCTTGCTCTTGGGTTCAATATCGAACACCAGCGCCTTGCCGCTGCCGCGCCCCTGGCTGGGAATCACGATGACGTCATAGTCGGCGCGCAGGTTCCCCTTCCGGATGCGCTCCTTGTAAATCAGGTCGTAGGCGACCTCGAAGTGATCGAGCCCATAGCGTACCCAGCCGACGTCCTGGGTGTTGCCCCAAGTGCTGAACACGGCCAGCTTCGGCAAATCCAGCACATGCGTGGGGACGTTGGGCGCCTTCGCCAGGGCTACGGCCTGAAGGCCCAGCTGTTCGATTGCGCCCTTCAGACGCGGGCTGGATGCCACGATCATCGACCCCGCCGGCAGTTCCGTCTCGCCGGCTTTGAGCGGCTGTTCAATGGCCTCGAACCTGACGTCCTTCAGCCGGTAGCGCAGCGTCACCAGCGAATTCGCGCCGTTGTTGATGACCGCCGTGACCGGTCCTTCTCCCTTCAACTTTCCCGCGATGGTAAGCGTATCCACCTGTTCGACCGGAACGTCCAGAATGAACCGGTCCGCGCTCTCGACCACCTGGGCGTGACTCATCAACCCCATCGTCCAACCCGTATCGTCGTAGGTGGTGAGATTGGCGCCTTCCGGAAAGGTCTGCTTTTCGAGGAGGATTTTGGCCAGCCGCCCGTACGGCTGGTTGCGCTTGACGATCAGCGAGCCGGCCGGAAACGTTCCCTCCTTGAGTTTGACTTCGGCGGTGGCGCGGCCCACTTCGATGCCTTGCAGGCGCAGAATATTGGTGATGAACGCGACACGCGTCATGTCGGCCTGGCCCGCGGGAAGCACGTATCCGTAAGGGGCTTCCGTGCGGCCCGCCTCGATCGAGTTGCGGCTCTTGTTGTAGAAGTTCTCCAGCACCGTCTTAGAGAAGTTGGCGGTCAGCTCCAGCGCCGAAAGTACGCCCGTCTCCATATAGTTGGTGTTGTTGCGCATGGACCAGAGCACCGTGCGGTAGGGCGGCAGCGGACGATACCATTCGCGGGTGGTCATGCCGCCGCGCCCGCCCCGCCCGCCGGCCGGAGCATCATTCGGATCGCCCGCCACATTGCGGGTCATGGTGTTGGCGCCGCCGTTCCCAAAGGTCTCGTACATGCGCAGAATGCCATTGTGGTTCGAAGACATAAATCCCAGGTAGCCCGGCGACCACATGTCCACAAACGCATGCGTCCACACGCCCGGCATGCCGTAGGAGATCATCTTCGTCATTTCGAAATTGGAAAACCACGGCAGCTCGGCGTAAAGGATGGGATCGAGCGTGGGATTCTGCGGAGCCTGCCCACTGAAGGTGTACAGGAAGGGCACCGATTCGTGCAGGTCGTGCATGATGGGCGGATGCCATTCCAGGTAGAACTTCAGCCAGTTGCGCATGGTCACCTGGGAATAGTTGATGTCGCGATTGTTGTCGTGAAGGATGTACTTGCCCCAATAGGGTGGGCCGGGCACGCGTTCCTGCTCGGTCGCTTCATTGAGTTTGTAGCGGTAGTACCAGTCCACGTAACGGTCGCGGCCATCCGGTTCGGAGGCGGCGTTCATCATCACGATCACGTTGCGGCGGATCTGGTCGAAAACGGGCGATTCTTCGGCCGCGAGGCGATAGGCCAGCTCCATCAGCATCTCGGGGGGCCCGGTTTCGGCGCTGTGCAGGCCGCCGGTGAACATGTAGATCGGCTTGGCCTGGGCGATGATGCGACGGGCTTCGCTGTCGCCGATGCCGCGAGGGTCGGCCAACCGCGCCAGGTAGCCTTTGTAGGTGTCCAGGTTGCGGATGGTTTCCTCGTCCGCGATGGCAATGACGATGCATTCCCGGCCTTCATCGGTGGTGCCGGCAGGCAGGATCTTGACGCGCTTCGATGCCGCGGCGAGGGCCCGGTAATAGCGGCCGAGGTCAGCCACCCGCGTCAGCTTCTTGGGCGCGCCGACGTAGTAGCCAAGGACATCCTTCGGGCTGGGAACACCGGCAACCTTGGGAAGGTGGTCCACCAGCGGGCTCATGAACTCCGAACGCGTGGTCCATTCCTTTACCAGCTTGGCGTACTCCTCGTCCTGGGCCTGTTGGGCGAAACCGCCCTGCGCGGCGGCAAGGATCGAGAGCGTGAGGATGCGGCTGAGGTTCATGGCTGTCTCGTGAGTGTACAAGTATACAGCCATGTACTGCGGCGATGGTCTTCCCGGCAGGGCGGGTAGGGCGGGCCGAACTGGTACGCTGTTCGAACAGGCCGGCATCTCGAGTCAGACGGGCGCGCCTGGCGGCACAGGTTGAAACGGCCGGTCCTCCGGGCCCGCATGGCACCGCTCGATATTGTCGGAAAGTCCGTGACCGTAGCCACAGACATGGCCCGACCGCGCACCGCGTGGGAAAGATCTCGGACAGAACGATCCAGACTCCCGGTGCGAGCCCTTTCGAGAAGCAGGCCACATAAAGAAGAATGTTAACGAGGACGACGCCGCCAGCGGCGCCGGAGCGGATCGAGGCCGCCAGCGCGCATAGCGAGAGGCCCATTCCGCCGGTCGCCAGCAGGAGCAGCGGACGGCGCGGTCTACCAGGTCATCGCCAGAGTCGTGCAAATGAGGTTCATCAGCCCGATGCCGATGCTGGCCAGCAGGGCGCCCGAGACGGACTGGCCGGGAATGCGCTCCACTGGGGGATACGCTGTCGTAGATCCCGGGAGTCCACCGGTTCTTTTCGAAATCCGTGCCGGCCGACACCGTCTCCGGCAGCACTCCCGGGTGCGCTCCCACGCGGATGAGGATGCGGCTGTCGAATGCATCGACATCGCGAAAGCGCACTGCCGAGTGGGCGAGACCCGGCACGGGAACTTAATGCGTGTAGGCGGACGGAATCCATCCGCCGCCTTGGAATCGGCGATGTCCCAGGTACCGTCGAGCGAAATCGTGGTGCCGTACGCTGCCCCCAACGGAGCGAACGACGCGAGCGGCAACAGAGTTCCGGGCAATCGCATGCGTGGCTCAGCGTAAGAGATGGCGCTTGAGGCGTCAAGCGCGCCCGGCGTGCTGCCTTCCTGGTGCTATCGGAACCGGCCAGGACGCGGACCCGAGTGCGTGAAGACCCACGTCCGCAGACGAGTGTTACGCTGATCGTTTGATATGCGCGGGAAGTGGTTGCTGATATCGGTGCTGGCGGTGGGCGCGGGCGTGGGTTTGGGAGCGCTGTCCCTTCGCCATCGAAGCCAGCCGACACCAGCCGCCGCGTCCACCCAGGGCGCGGCCATCATCTCGCGCGCATCCACCACTTTCAGCGGGACGATTCGTCCTCAACACGTCACCGGCGTGGGCGCCGGACTGAGCGGAGATATCGAAGCGTTCATGGCGAACGTGGGGGACGAAGTCTACCAGGGCCAACTGTTGGCTCGGGTAGGCTCCGCCAACCTGGAAAGCGACCGGGAAGCAGCGGCGGCGGCTGTTGAATCGGCACAGGACCAGCTAGCCAAGGCTGAAGCGGGAGTGAACTCGGCGCGTCTGGAAGCGTCGCGGGCCAACGCCGATGCACAACGAGCGCGCATGGCGCTCGAGCGAGCCCAGAAGACCTTCTCCCGTCAACAGACCCTGCACGCCGCCGGCGCGACTCCGCGTATGGTTTACGAAAAGGCCGCGCAGGAGTTTGAAGCCACGGCGCATGAATCGGAGTTGATGGAGGCGGCAGAGAAGGCGGCCAACGACAACGTCCGGAACGCGCAACTCGCCGTGGATGCCGCCCGCAAGGCACTAGCCAGCAAGAGCGAGGAGGTTCAGGACGCGCAGGGCGCCCTGGAAGCCGCCGAAGTGCGCGCTCCGGTGGATGGCTTGATCGTCGGACGCAAAGGCGCCGTCGGTAGTTCGGTCACGGAGGCCGGCGACCAGTTGTTCCAGATCGCGACCGAACTCTATGCTTTGGAAGTGGTGATCGAGCCGCCGCCGGACGTGCTGAAACGCATCCACCCCGGCCAGCCGGCGTTGGTGAACGTTCTAGATCTCCAAACCGGAGGTATGGCGGGCGAGGTCAAGGAGATCAAAGATAAGGAAGGCCAGGTCGTCATCGAGTTCAACAGTGGCATGCCGGCCGTCAAGCCCGGCATGCGAGCCGATGTGCGATTGAAGCTAGTGTAGTGTCCAACAAATAACTAGACATAACAATCCGGGCCGCGCTATCCTGAGGTGTGGGGAAGTCGTGTCAGATTTCCGATGTGGAGCAGCAGAAGCTCCAGCAGTGGACTGCGGCGCACGGCACTCCTCAGCAGGTGGCGTTGCGTTGCCGTATCGTCCTGGCGGCCGCTACGGGCGTGTCCGATGTCTCAATTGCCAAGCAGCTTTCGGTGAATCGAAACACCGTGATCCTGTGGCGAAAGCGCTTCGGTGACGAGGGCCTGGATGGTCTGTGGGACATCGCTCCTGGCCGTGGACGAAAGCCCACCTATCAAATTGACAAGATCGCCGATATCGTGGATGCGACCCTGCAAGCCAAACCTGCTGGGATGACGCATTGGAGTTGCCGGACTATGGCGGAGAGCCAGGGCGTGAGCAAGTCCACCGTCAACAATATCTGGCGAGCCCACAATCTTCAGCCGCATCGCACGGAGACTTTTAAGCTCTCGCGCGATCCGAAGTTTCTGGAAAAGCTGACCGATGTCGTGGGCCTGTATCTGAATCCGCCGCAACAGGCGATCGTCCTATGCGTAGACGAAAAGAGCCAGATACAGGCGTTGGATCGCACACAGCCGGGGTTGCCGATCAAGAAGGGACGATGCGGCACCATGACCCACGATTACAAACGCAACGGCACCACCACTTTGTTCGCCGCCCTGGAAACTCTAGAAGGTAAGGTCGTAGGCGAATGTCATCAGAGACACCGGCATCAGGAATTTCTGAAATTTCTGCGTCGGCTCAACGCCGAGTTTCCAGGCGATGTCCCCTTGCATCTCATCATGGACAACTACGGGACCCACAAGCACGCCAACGTTAGGGCGTGGCTTAAGCGCGATCCCCGATTCGTGCCCCACTTCGTCCCTACCAGTTCCAGTTGGATGAACCTCGTCGAGAGATGGTTCGGCCACTTGGATAACAAGGCCATCCGCCGCGGCGTTTTCCTCAGCGTGGCCGACCTCCAAGCCTCCCTCGAGGAGTTTCTCACCGCGTGGAATCAGAATCCCAAACCCTTTGTGTGGACAGCGACCGTCGAATCCATACAGGAAAAGCTCAATCGCTGTCGCCAAACCTTGGAGCAGATCAAACCTGGCTGCACCGGCCCCAAGTCCAGGAAACAGAAGAAATGACCTGTCTAGTTATTTCGAAGACAGTACACTAGAATAGAAGTTCCGGAAATCCTATGGAATTCTTAGCTGCCAGTCTATTGGAACTGATCACCCAGACATCCACCAACCTGCCGCCCGACGTACGGGCCGCGATGTTGATCGCGGCAAACGCGGAAACGCCAGGCACGCAATCCTCGCAGGCCCTGGATATCATGCTTGCGAACGTCGACATGGCGGTCGAAGATGAGGGGCCGGTCTGCCAGGACACCGGCATGCCGACATTCATCGTCCATACGCCCGTCGCCGTCAACCAGATCCACATCCGGAAAGCGATAAGGGAGGTCGTGGCGGAAGCCACCCGGCGCGGCAAACTGAGGCCCAACTCCGTGGACTCGATCACCGGGAAAAACAGCGGCAACAACCTGGGTGAAGAGACGCCGGTGGTGCATTTCGAGCAATGGGAAGAGGACGAGATTGAAATCAAGCTGGTCCTGAAGGGTGGGGGTTGCGAAAACAAGAACATCCAATATTCGGTTCCCTGTAATCTTGACCACCTGGGGCGCGCGGACCGCAACCTGGAGGGCGTGCGCAAGTGTATCCTGCATGCCGTGTGGCAGGCGCAGGGGCACGGGTGCGCGCCGGGAGCCCTGGGCGTGTGCATCGGCAGCGACCGTGCCCACGGCTATGAGCTCGCCAAGCGGCAGCTTTTCCGGACCCTGGACGACGTAAACCCCAATCCAGTGCTGGCGCAGCTGGAAGCCGAGATTATGGCGGAAGCCAACAAACTCGGGGTAGGCGCCATGGGATTCGGCGGACAGGCTTCGCTGATCGGCTGTAAGATCGGTGCGGCCAACCGGCTTCCGGCTAGTTTCTTTGTATCCGTGGCTTATGATTGCTGGGCATTCCGCCGCCTCGGTGTGCGGCTGGACGCCGATAGCGGCGCAATCACGAAGTGGCTGTACCGCGACCCTTCGCGCCCCGTGGAGCGCATGGCGCGCGGCGAGGGCTTCCCGCTGACCGGCCGAGAGGTAATCCTGGCGCCGCCGCTGACCGAAGAACAGGTGCGTGCCCTGAAGGTGGGCGACGTGGTGCTGATTAGCGGGGAGATGTTCACCGGCCGAGACAACGTCCATGCGTACCTGATGAAGAATCCGCCTCCGGTGGACCTGCAAGGCGCGGTGCTATATCACTGCGGCCCGGTGATGTTAAAAGAGGGGGACCGTTGGACGATGAAAGCCGCTGGACCGACCACAAGCAGCCGCGAGGAGCCGTACCAGGCGGATGTCATCAAGCGTTACGGCGTGCGGGCTGTGGTGGGCAAGGGCGGCATGGGGCCGAAGACGTTGGGGGCATTGAAGGAGTTCGGCGCGGTATATCTGAACGGGATCGGTGGCGCCGCGCAATACTATGCGCGGACGGTCGAAGAGGTGCTGGGCGTCCACCTGATGGAGTTCGGGATACCGGAAGCGATGTGGCATCTCCGCGTGAAGAACTTCGCGGCGATTGTAACCATGGACGCTCATGGCAACAGTCTGCATGCGGAGGTGGAGCAGGCGACCGGGCAAGCGCTGGAACAAGCGTTGCAGCAGGCGTAGCGCCACTGGTAAACTGAAACTTCCCCGGCCAGGTAGCTCAGCTGGTAGAGCGCAGCCCTGAAAAGGCTGGCGTCGGCGGTTCGATTCCGTCCCTGGCCACCAACCTAACTCCCAACAGTACCAACCACTTAACCAAGCGGCCCAAGATTCAGGCCGCTTCTTCCATATAGCCTATTTATAGCTTATTGCACCATTCTTGACCGTCAGGCACCACGTAGCACCACTCAATTTGTAATTGACGCCACAGGCTCTAATAGGCTATATAGAACCATGGCACGAAAACGAAGGAAGCAGTCAAGAACGGAAAAGGGCCTTGGCAACCTGAAATGGCAGGGGAAGGGTTGGTATCTGACGGTAAGGGTAAACGGCAAGCAGCACAACCACCCTACCGGAGAGACCGACTTGGAAAAAGCGAAGGCGGAACGGGACCGCTTCCTGCAATCGCTGAAGGCCCAAGCCGCCGCCACGAGCACAGGTACTACCAACGACTCCCGCAAGTACCCGCAAGAGGTCGTGACGGTGGACGAACTGCTGAACGATTACATCGCCTACATGCACTCCGAGAAAAAATGCAAGGATGCACAGGGGCGAGAAGACAAAATCAACCTTCACATCCGCCCCGTGTGGACAGGTCGTCTCGCTGCCAGTATTTCGACAGATGAATTGCGCCAGTATCGTGCGAACCGAAAAACTGCGAAAGCGTCCGATGCCACGATCAACAAAGAACTCGGAATGCTGCGGGCGACATACATTCACGGGCACCTACGCCATGGGCCGAAGGACAAGAAAGTAGTCGAACTTCCATATTTTCCGATGGTCAAGGTGACAACCAGGCGCACTGGCTTCGTTGAGGTCTCCGAGTACGACGCCATCAAGCAACAGCATTGTGCTTCGCTCAAGATGCTGTGGATGCTGGCGTATCATTCCGGCTGTCGCAGCGGCGAACTCAAGAGTCTGGAATGGCCGCAAGTCCAGTTCGACACAGGGGTCATCGAACTAGAATCGGGCAACACGAAAAACGATGAAGGCCGCTACTTGCCGTTCTATGGCGATATGGAACTCATGCTTCGCAAACAAAAAGAGCTTGCGGAAACACTCACTTGCAAATACGTCCTGTTCTGGCATCCTGAAGACCAAAAGCTCGGTGTCCACTGCGTACCCGGCACCATGATCCAATCTTGCCGGAAGCTCTGGAATGCTGCCATGAAGCGTGCCGGTCATGAAGGCATCAATCCACATGACCTGAGACGTTCGGCGGTGCGAAATATGGTGCAGAAGTGCGGCATTTCCGAGGGACGAGCCATGAAGATCACAGGGCACAAGACACGGTTCATGCTGGACTACTACAATATCGTTGCTCTGGGGGATGTTCAGGAAACCGGAATTCAGATGGGGGATTGGATGGAGAAGGCCAGAGCGGAAGCAGCGGCAAAACCACGGCCTCTGTCGCCGCAACCCGAACCCACCAAAAAGCAGCGGGTCCGGGACCTCCATGAGCAAGGGCGAACCGTACAGGCAATTGCGGAACAGCTTGGCATCTCCGTCCCGACTGTCTACTACCACCTTTCAGACGAAGCGCAAGCCGCTACGATCAAGCGCAATCGAGAGCACAAGCGGAAACAACGGAAACTGGAGACAATCGAAGCGTAGGACAAACTACTTCTTGCCCTTGCGATTCAGGAAGAACTTGTCGATGTCGTTCTTGTCGATTCGAGGCTTGTCACCGACATATGCAACTGGAATCTCGTGCGGGAACTCTTTCAGCGTATAACGCATCCCATCATACGTCTTGTCTATGTATTCGCCCGCAGTCTCAACTTCCATCCATCTCGGCCACAGTTTCTGACCGGCTGCTTCCAGCTTCGGTCCAAGCCACTTTGCGATAGCTTCTGCGATGCGATCACCCAAACGATCAATGACTTTTTCGTCAAACATATTCGGCTTCCATTCCAGAATCTCTCACGAGCACTCTATCAATGCTCAGCTTAATCCGCTTATCCTAAACGTCAAGCTGACAGACTCAATATAGGCGGGTTCCTCTTCGACGCCGCTACATTGGCATCTGTCCCCACGATCCTCGCATTTACTCTCAATGTCCACAGCTACTTTGCGGGGTGCAAGTGTCATCTGCGGGTAGTGTCTCTGTCTTGATAGATCGCATCTCACCTCTTTCACGAGATCGTACCTATTACTTGACTACCTACCATTCGTAACCTGCTGTTATACCTAACAGTGATCATCAGCGTCATCGTGACTCAAGTTCAGGTACACCTACTTCAACATCCCATCTCTCATGTAGGTGTACTAACTTGCTTTGGACCCTGCCCTGAGAGTAGAATCCGGCGCAGCATCCTTCCAATTTATAACGGGTACGACAATTAACATTCACCGTTATTATTCAGTAGCGCCCGAACCGCATTCGTCCGTATACTTGGTGCGACAGATGCAACCGGCCTTTACAACACGACGCTTTGTTGCCGCACCCGAGTGGCATCCGCCCAGAGTCTCACGGGTGAGACTCATCGAATCCGCCGAAGAACACGAGTTAATTCAGGCTTACCGGACAGGGAAAGAGGAATTCGTGATTGAGAAGTTGGACCGCAGACTACCATGCACGCTGGACTCTGCCGGTATGAGGGAGCTACTTGAAGAGGACCGAATCGAGGCTTTCATCGAGGATGCGAAAAACGAGGTTTGACTTCGGCTAAGCGGCTCTGATGACAACGCATCGGAACCGAACGCATCGGAACCGAATCACGAATGGAGGAGCACGAAACCACCCATGAATTCCCAGAAGCAACTTGACACGTCACTGGTCGTGGTGGTGCCGGATTACGTGATTGCCATCGGCACACAGTACTTTGAGCGTGAACCCTACCGCTTTACCATGCAGTTGGTGCCTGATCGGTCCAAGTATGTCGAGATTAACAGAGCACAGGTGCGGCGGCGGGTGAAGAAGCACGAAGAAGCTCAACGAGCGGAAGCTGAAAAGGCCCGCATCGAGGCGATTGGACCGATACACGATCAGCCAGCGCCAAAGTACGGCCAGAAGTACTTCACGCCCAGTGGACTCAAGAGCAAACTCGGATGGACGGACACCTTGATTGTCCGCTTTCTGGGAGAACCGGACGAGACAGCGCCGAATCCGCATTACAGTAACTCTGGTGCCCTGATGAGACTCTATTCATCGCACCGGGTGGCGGCGGTAGAGTCAACTGCGGAAGTCCAGATGGCGCTTGCCGAATCCGAGGATCGCAAAACCTCTGCAAGCATTGGAGTTCGCACCAAAACCGGCAACATGGTGCGTAAGATGCAGGAAGCGAACATCACCATTAAGCGTGGTTGGACTGATGAGCAAATCCATGAATTGGCAGTCCGCACGCACGGCGGTAACTATGCAGGCAATCCCGCTGAGTTCGTTTGGTCGAGTCGCAAAGCACGGGCAGCGATCCGACACAACCTCACCAATTACGAATCCCTATGGTCGGTATGTAACCGTGGCGATACCGGACAGGGGGCTTATGAGATCTTGCGTCCTCGGGTGGACGCTCTGATTGACGAGGCATACCCGCAGTTTGCTGGCGATGACTAATATGTCGAGAGATCTCCGGGTGAAGCCGATTCGGAGCGCCAATAGTCACCGCAAACCGCCTCACCGCCGAAGTCGCATTCTTGATCGCCTGTCACCACATAAATGGCGAGCGCACGGACGCCAGCGTGACCGTCTCCTTACTGTTGGGTTGGAAAGTGGCGGTCATGTCGCTCTGGCTCTCGCTGTTGAGGTGCCTGATGCGGCTCAAGATGACGAGGGCGGCGGCTACCACGCTTCCCAGGCGGCGGTGGGCGCTTCGATTGGCGACCCGCCCGCCCACGCCGTTGCAGTTCTTCAACTTGGAAGTCGGCAATGCCGATCCGGGGGACGTGGCGGTCGCCATCCGAAGTCGGCTCGGCACCATCTCCCTGCTTTTCCCGTAATTGCAACTCCATGCCCCTGAACGCCTCGACCAGCAGAGATCCCCCAGGTTTGATTGATGCGTGAAACAACCGTGGAACACGCCTTACATTTAATTCATTCGAGATCAGCTTCCGTGGCTTCGCTTACCGCAGACACTACATAATCCGTGCTGTCTTGACCGTCTGCGATATAGTCCGTTGCATCGATCAACGCAATCTCACCGGCTTCAGCTTCGTTTGGAGCGTCAACCAGCACAACGGCGGTCGAATATTCTATCTGAGTACACACTACTGTGTATGTCATGAGTCCAGCATAGCGCCCTTCTTGAATCATGCAAGTCCATAGCCCCTGTATAACTGAAGATTACGTTTTGCACTCATTCCCGGCTGCTTGACTTGTCCCATCTAGTCGATACAATATCGAATGTCACAAAGAAATAATCCAGATTCTAATAAGACTCAGAGTAGTTCAGCGAAAGCAGGGGATCGATCTCAAATAGAATACGCCGCAAATCGCCACAGGTCGGCGGCTGGCCGGTAGAGTTCAAGTGGATTGCGTTTGTTTTGTCGATGTCACTCCCGGCTGGCCTTCCACGTTGACCAGCCGGGTCTTTTGTTTTGAGGCGAGCCACCAGTTCCCGTACCGGCTTCGGCCAATCCCCTCTCGTGCCCTGGTAGAACACTTCAGCATCGGGGTAGAAAGCCGCCTGACGCCCGCAACCCATTACTTCGCCGTTGGCCGCTCCGTCACCGCCATCGCCGCCAGTTCCCGCCCGACGACACATTCCGCAGCCGATCAGGAGCTTGCCCTGGCGGTACTGGGCGGTGATGCCGTGGCCCTCGCCGCCGCCGCAGTCCTCGACTGGGACGATTCCCTCGATCACCACGGCGCAGACCGCCGCCCCGCAAGCACCACACTGGAGAAAAGCGACGGCGGGAATTGCGTCGGCGTCAGAATTAGCGGGTGGCGTATGGGCGGTTCGACTGCCGACCGCCTGCCGACGCCGAATTCCAATTTGGAAGTCTGGGGGGGCCAAACCGGAAACTTGCCGGTCGTCGTGCCCCGCCAAGGCGCATCACCATCGCTATCCGAAAAGGTCCCGTCTAAAGCAGATCGTGGAGTCCTCGACGGCAGGGGTGAATTATGGCAATCCTCTTCAGACGGAATGACTGCGCTGTCCACAACGCTGTCGAGTCCCCCACTCGTCCCCTTACACCCTAATCGCTCGACTCTGATGGCTCAAACAGCGAGTCAATACTGGCGTTGCTAAGAGCGGGTTCCATCAAGACGCCACCTTCTGGCGGGTTCTCAGGCTCGACTTCAAGCACTTCGATCCCGTGATGATCACCTGAAGCCGATTCATCCCAGTCAACGTCACGCCAATCCGAGTTCAGGGCGAGTTGGGCGGCTTCGGCCTCGGATATTGCCTCAACATCCACAGTGCCAAAATAGGTTGCTGGCATGATCAGGGTAACTCTCCAGGTGCCACGAACTCGTTCTCCTTTGTCGAAGTCGTAGTAATACGGTGGTGCTGGCGCAATCGTCTGTTTCGCTTGCAGTTGTTCTGGATTCACTATTTCTTTACCTCTGCTAACCACATCGTTCTTCTACCAACACTTAACATGGCGTGTCGGCGTGTCAAGAAGGCAGACTTCAATAACCTTCGAGTTTTAAGTCTGTCAAACTTGACGGTTTCCTGCGGGATGCTATGTGTGGGCTATGGGAAAAAGAAAAGCGGTTAAGACCGCTGAGCTATCAATAATAACGTTAGATCAACAGGCCGCACTTGCTGCTCTCGATAGGATGCGGATCGTTGACACGCATTCAGTATGTCCTGATGCACTCCTTGACAATCTGTACGACACGTGTGAGATGTTGCCGTTCATCTCATCGCTCTCCACGGCTGAATTGGAAGCACTACAGAACTGGGCCTTTGAGCGGTGGGGTATATGCGTTGCGGTCACAGCGTGGGACCAAGGCGAACGCACCGAGAGCGGAACAACCCTTGTCGTTCCACTGGACGAGAATACCGGCCTGTTTCAAGATTGGCTTCACGAGATTGTCAACGCATCCGTGCGGGTGCTTGAGGCCCGCAGCCGGGGCGAGAACGTGCTGAAACAGGAAGGACACCAGCCCGAGAAGCAGTGCCGGTGAGGAACGTGCGATACCGAGCGCCATGTGATGAAGGGCTGACGCAGGTTCCCGGCTGTCGTGCGGCCTCGAAGAGATTACCGTAACTCTCAACAGGAAGCAAGGCGAATCTGGAAGTTTTACGGCAATCTTCATTACCCACGGAGCACGATACTGGCTTGAGACACATTTCGAGAAGTCCATGAAACGAACACAAACGCATTATGCCCATCGTGTGTCCGCACGAGCGGCAAAACCGCTGGAAGAATCAGCGACACACATCCCAACTACTGCCGCACCTTCGCCAGAAAAACAACAGGTACGACGGCTTGAGTCCTCCCCGATCCGTCAGGAAGGTGGCACGTGGGTAGTCCATTTCACTGAGGACGGCCAACACGTAGGCACCGTCGAGGTGTACAACGGCTACACGAAATCGGGTTGGGACTACAGCGTACCTGAAGACCTGCAAAGGCAATGTGAAGACCATGCCGTCGAGCAATATATGCCCATGGTGACTGAGCGAGTTCGCCAGAAGATGCAGGCGCAACTACCGCCCGGATGGAACGTCGGGGTCATTCCCATTGCCGTCATCGCAGACCGTCTCCATGACCTGCTGCATCCGGCCCCACCACAAAGCCGTTCCCGGCGTCCGGTACTGCCCGGACGACCCCAACGCAACGCGCGGCCACTCGCCGGCCAGCCGCGCCAGGCGTTCCAGAGACTCGTGGAAGTGCCAAACTGGGATGCCCGCGGCCTTGCCGAACGGCCACTCTTCCAGGAGCCGGTCGTTCGCCGGCTCGTCTCCCTCAATCACGTCAGGGATGATGGCCCAATCGAAGCCAGGGTGCCGCCGCCATGCATCCACGAACCGGTAGTAGCCGTCCCAATCGGGCGCGACGCCCTGCTTCCAGACGGAGAACGCTCCGTTGTCGAGGGCAAACGACTGCGCCACTTCCGCGGCAATCGAGATCTGCTGCGGGTCGGCGAAGGACACCAGTGCGTGACGGCGCTTCCAGATTTCAACGGCAACTTGCCACGTGGAATGTCGCCCGCCGTGATAGTGAATCATGCGCCGCACATCTCGGAGCCGGAGACTGGATCAAAATGGATGTGGCCGCAAAGAGGGCATCGTGCCGGCGCATCGTCTCCCTGCCAGCGGTACTCGCCGCAGCCGGCGCAGACCCACACCGGCTCGCGCCGGAGAAATTCTGGCGCCACACGCGCCAGGATCGCCAGGAACTCCGGGACCGACCGCGCCACACCGACGATGGCGCCGCTCTCGGCCCACTCGACCTGCCTATGCGTCTGCAACTTAGTAAGTCGGGACCTCGATTCGTATGGAACCTTGACCTCGATCTCCAGGTGCCGGCCGCGGAAACACCCTGTAAGATCCGGATCGCCGGCGCAGCCCATCGCCGTCCCGTGCCGTTTGCGCAGGACAAGGCCGGGGATCTTCCTGGCCGCCGCCATGATCTTCGTGACTACCTGCTTCTCTTTGGGCGCGTGCATCACTGGCATAGAGATCTCCAGCCCGGCGTGGCAGAGCCGGTGTTGCCAGCCCGCCACGCCGGACTCGGGCTTACAGTTCCGCGACCCCAGCCAGGATTGGGGGGTTCACCGATTCCGCGATCTGCTGGCGCACTTCCCGCAACGCGTCCTCGATGAACCGGTGCGGCCGGACAATCTCGTACCAGAAGGCGACCTTCCCCTCCTGAAGCCGCCAGCGCAGTCGCACCGGGATGCGATAGGCCGGACCGTTCACGTGGATCGGGATTCCCAGAGTGAACATCTCGGGGATCTCGATGGTTTCCTGCACGACGCTGATCCTGCTGAACGACGACGGCGCATGGGATTTCGGCGACATCGAATATGACGGCGGCAGCTATCGTGTCTGCGATCACTGCGACCGCGACGGCATCGTTCACGATTTCCAGCCGGAAGGTGCGGCATGAGAGATCTGTTCACAGCCGCCGATGTCACGATCCTGGCTATCGACAACCTCGTCGAATTGCTGAACCACGGAGGCCGACGATGAAGCAGGTGCGACGGTGGTCATAAACGGCTGGGTGGTGCGCGCTTCGGCGCGACCGGTTCACGCTCTGACGCACGCGCGTGGATTCTTCCTCGGGGATCGCGGGCAATCTTGATCTGTGCCGTGGCGCCTGTCCGTCCGCCCGGTGCCTTCCCACTTTCTCCGGTTTCCTCCCATTCATTCCGATGCCCGGCACAGTTCGGCTGCCCGACCTTTATGCACCGACGCCCATCCTCTCATCGCTCCCTGGGGCCGGCCTTGACAATCGGGGAGCTTGCAGGGCGCGCCCGCTCGTGTCCCGTCCAGAGATTCTTTCGTTCCGGGTCCCTACCCATAACGAAAAGAATCTTGCGACACGTCCGGGCTATCCGCCCTGCCCTCCGCTCCCCGTAAAGGCCAACCCCAGCAAAGGAGCAATGAAATGGGACTGGACATGTATCTCGAAGGCGAGAAATTCTACTGGACCGACTGGAACAACCCGGAAAATCACCCCTCAGAGGACGGCTACCGGATCACGACGAAGAGCCTGCGTCTCGGCTACTGGCGCAAGCATCCGAACCTCCACGGATTCATCGTCAGCACCTTCGCCGGCGGCAACGACAACTGCGAACCCATACCCCTCCGGGACGCGGATATCGAACGGATCATCGAGGCCGTCGCCCGCGATGCCCTCCCGCACACCGAAGGTTTCTTTTTCGGCGTTTCGGACGGCACCGAAAAGGACGATGACCTGCGCATATTCAAGGCCGCGCTTGAGTGGCTGCGGACCGGGGAACCCTTGATTTCGCGGACCGTGTATTACCGGGCGAGCTGGTGAGGACCGTCATGACCATCATCGACCTCTCCGAACCGATCGAAGCCATCAAGGACCGCCATCCCGAATACTGGCGGTCCGGCGAAGCCCTTGCCGAACTCCGCGCCCTCTGGGGCTATGGCCCGAAGGATGACGGCTGCAACGACTGCGGCGTGCAGGCGCGGAACGAAACCATTCGCATCGAACTGGACAGCCAGGGGCGCGGCGAGATCCAGATCGCCCGCGCCCCGAACGGCTGGCATGCGGTATCGACATCCTACTGTTACGGCCTCGGGGGCGGCGGATCGTCGCCCTCGGTCTGGGACCGCACCGCCTATACGACCCGCGACGAAGCCGTGGCGGCAGGAATAAATAAGCTGATCGCCACCTTCGAAGGCGTGCGCGACGCCAAAGGCACCCATCCCGCCAGCCAGCCCGTCATGGCCCAGCGCATGATCGACAAACTGAAGGGGCATCTGACCGCGGCCCGGCAGATGACGCTGTTTTGAAACGCTATCGGTGATTTTGTTCAACGACCTTTTGAGAACGCTGTAAACCCATAACGCAAAGCCACTTTTCATTCCGCTGAAAGCGACCTATTTCGACAAATTCGGAACAGGCGAGAAATAGAAGCCCGCATCTGCCATTCCAAGCATCGGCACGGCACCGTCTTCGGCAGCACATACAAACCCGCTATCCTCGATTGCTTCGGCAGGCTCGCCATCGAGATCGCCGTCATATCGTTCGCTGACTTCGGTGAGCCATCATGACATTCCTTCCTTCCGCCGGTTTCTTCTCATCCTGCGCTTAATAACCCGGCCGCGGCGGTCGTCAATCGGCGGCCCGCTCCAAGAATCCGTGTTGCCGTTGACCCCCGCCTTCATCGTCCGGGTTTCTCTTTGCGCCATGAAGAAACCAACAGCGAAAGGAACCATCATGAAGACCTACACCGTTCTGTATGCCGAAGACGTGCCGCATTACGGCACTCGCGAGATTGAAGCGGCGAGCGATGACTTAGCCGTTCAGCGCGCCATTGAAATCACGCCGGATGCGATGAGCACATATACCGATGATCCAAATCATAACAATACGCAGCACCGGCGCATAGTCCCCATCGAAGGCCCGGATGGCGTAATTGCCGAAGGCATCTATCTCGATCAAACGGACATGCCTGCCGTTCTCGCGAACGAACTCCTCACCGCTCGCGAATCCGCGCAGAGTACATCATGGGTTCACAACGCCGCGATCACTGGTGACATCGAGGCGCTGCGCCGCATCTGCCTTGAGCATTCCAACTGGTGGAACAACACCGCCCTGCCCCTTATCGCCAAAGCACGGGGGCAGCAATGACCAGCTTTTACACCGATCTTTTCCAGCCCCGCCAGAAAGGTATGCGCGTTTTAGTCGCCTGCGAATACTCCGGACTCGTCCGCAATGCCTTTCTTGAGCGCGGACACGACGCATGGTCCTGTGACCTGCTTCCATCCGAGGATGGAAGCAACCGCCATATCCGCGGCGACGCCCGCGCCATCCTGAATGACGGATGGGACCTGCTGATGGTCGCGCATCCGCCCTGCACGCGCCTGTGCAACAGCGGTGTCAGATGGCTGGCCAGACCGCCCACTGGCAAGACGCTCGAACAGATATGGCGCGAACTTGACGAAGCCGCTGATCTCTTCTCGGCTTTCTGGAATGCCAGCATCGAGCGCATCTGCATCGAAAACCCCGTCATGCACAAGCACGCCAAGCAGCGCATCGTGAACTACCGCGAGTTTTCGCAGAGCGTCCAGCCATGGCAATTCGGTCACGGCGAGACGAAGCGCACCTGCTTCTGGCTGAAGAACCTGCCGACGCTCAGGCCCACCGACATCGTCGAGGGCCGTGAACAGCGCGTTCACCGCATGCCGCCCGGACCGGACCGCTGGAAAGAACGCTCGCGCTTCTTTCCCGGCATCGCGAAAGCCATGGCCGAGCAATGGGGGTAGCGATGAAACGATGCAAACACAAACCGGAACCCATGGACAATATCCTCGACCAGCTGGCCGGCCGCGTCCGTTGCGCGGAATGCGGACTGGAAGGACGGCTCAGCAAGGGGTGCCGGAAACCGGGCCGCGCTCCGCGAGTTTTCTGGTACCCCCCAAAGCGGCCTGCAACAGTCTGGATGATTCTGTTTCGAACGGCTGGCGAGATTCTGTCAAGCAACGTCTTGACAGGTCCCTGCCCGCCCCGCACAATTCCGCCCTGACATGGCCAGACCCAGATCCATCATCCCTGTCGAACGCATCGCGTCGCGCATTTACCTGATCCGCGGCGAGAAAGTCATGCTCGACAGCGACCTCGCTGAACTCTACGGCGTCGAGACCGGCGCCCTCGTGCGGGCCGTCAAACGAAATAGCGATCGCTTTCGGCATGATTTTGCGTTCCAACTCAGTGACTTGGAATTCGAGACCTTGAGATGCCAAATTGGCACCTCAAGTCAGTGGGGCGGCAGACGGTACGCGCCCTACGCCTTTACCGAACACGGTGTCGCGATGCTCTCCAGCGTCCTCCGCAGCGAAAGAGCCGCGCAGGTGAACGTCGAGATCATCCGCGCTTTCGTCATGCTCCGGGGGATGCTCGCCACCAATACCGCCCTCGCCCGAAAGGTCGAACAACTCGACCACAAGGTCGCCGTTCTCTACGACGCATTCCAGAGAATCATGCAGCCCGACCCGCCGAAAAAACGCCGCATCGGGTACATCACGCCTCCCGACGAGGACGAGTAGACCGCTCGCCTGTTCGCCGGCCCCTTGCTGCCAAAGCATCGTCCATCCATCGCTTCCTGTCTCCCGCCGCCGTCCTTTCGCGGTGGTGTCAGTTGTCACGCTGCATGGTGGCAGGGCGCGCGGCCCGCGTCAATTTCCAGAGCGTCTTTCGTTCACGGTTTCCGCATGGCGGACCCTCCGCGAACGAAGATACGCTTGGTTGACTCGAGGACGGCTCATCCGCCCTGCCTTTCCTTTTCGCGTAACGACAAACCCGCGAAAGGAGACGGACGTCATGAGTATGAAGAGCATCATGGATCAGTACGAGCGCTACCGGCAGATTCTGTTCGAGATCAACAGAGGCAACAAGGACTCGGTTTTTGACGCCCTCGCGGCGGCAGGGGTGACCGCCGTCGTTGTCGATTTCGACGGCGAAGGCGACAGCGGCCAGATTAACGGCGTCGTGGCCCTGCGCGGAGGCGATCATATTGCCCTTCCCGCCACGAAGGTCGCCGTCCGTGTGGTCCCTTACGGCAAGACGAATGCCTTCCGGACCGAACAAGACCTCGAACAGGCCATCGAGACCCTCTGCTACAACTACCTTGGGGAGACACACGACGGCTGGGAAAACAACGACGGCGCTTACGGCGAATTCCGCTTCGGTGTCGCCGCGCGTACCATCGCCCTGGAGTTCAACGGCCGGTTCACGGATACGTGGACCGATAACCACAGCTTTTGAAGGAGGCGCGAATGGCACATCCGTATCATCACGCGCTCTCCAGCGTCCGGAAGTTCGGCGGCACCGTCGAGGACTACCAGCGTATTCATGACTGGTTTGACGAGTCGAAGAAGATCATCGCGGATTTCCGGCACCGGGCGCTGCGCCACCACGCCGAGGGCATCTTCATGGCCGAGACGATCTTCGGCTCAACGATCACGATATCCACGGGCCGGGTCATCCCGGTCCGCTGGATCGGCGAGCAGCACGTGCGCGAGGACCTCGGCTTCATCCCCTCGTTCGCCGACTGGGTCAAGGCGATCCGCCGGGAGCCGTGGATGGGCCGCGCACAAAGGCTGGATGATGATCGCGCCGCCTGACCGCCGGGCGCGCTCCCATTCGCCACAATGCTTTCACACGGCCCGCACTTTCTGGTGCGTGCGTCCTCCGAGACAGGCAAATTCCTCCAGAAGCAGTACAAGGCAATGGTGGCAACGGCGTCCTAAAGAGAATTGGGGGTAGCGACTTCCCACTTCCCGGCCGGAGCGTCCGCCCACTGAGTTTAGAGGCATGACTATCGCCTGCCTTTCGCCCTCCACTGAATCCTCACATGCATCTGTATTCATCCAATATGTTGTAACGGCTCATTAAGAGTTAAGCCCATACAACGGAACCATGATCGCGAAGGGCAACGCGCGGAGCGGCGGCCAGAATCTGGCCACGCATCTTCTCAACGAACTCGACAATGAGAGGGTCGAGATCGCCGAGGTGCGCGGCGCCATCGCGCAAGACCTGCACGGGGCATTCAAGGAATGGTTCGCCGCCTCGAAGGCGACGGAGTGCCGGAAGTATCTATATTCCCTGTCCGTTTCCCCGGACCAGCAGCAGGCCGGCTCACACGAGAGCAGTATCTCGATTTCATCGCGCGCGCCGAGCGCAGGCTGGGCCTGAAGGACAATGCCCGCGCCGTCATCTTTCACACCAAGGACGGACGGGAGCATTGTCACGTCGTCTGGTCGCGTATTGATACGGAAAAGATGAAGGCGGTGCAGCTCTCGCACGACCGCCAGAAGCTGCGCACCCTGGTCCAGGATTTCGCCCGCGACCACGGCCTTCAATTGCCGAAGGGGCTGCAAAAGGATCGCGGCAAGGATCGCTTCGACGATCGCGCGCGGGACAGCAATCTCGCTGAAAAGCAGCAGAAAGAGCGATCGGGCATCACCAAGGATGAACGAAGGCGCGACATCGCCGGTGCCTGGAAGAACAGCCGCACCGGTCAGGAGTTAGTGCAGGCCCTTGAAGGGATGGGCTATTACCTCGCGCAGGGCGACCGGCGCGACTATGCCATCGTCGATCAGTTCGGCGAGGTCCACTCCCTCTCCCGGCAATTGCGCCCGGATGTGAAGGCGAAGGAGATGAAGGAGCGCCTGGCCGATTTTCCGCCCGGCAGGCTGCTCGGCGTCGCCGCCGCAAAGGAACGCGCCGCACAATGGCGCGCAGACCGCCTCCGGGCGCTGCAAAAGGAACCGGACATCGAGCCGGAAAAGATGCGCGACGCCCTGCGCCAGCGGCACGCGATTCGCCGCTCTGCCCTCGACCAGAAGCGCGATGAGCTGAAAACCGCCAGGTCGCCGAACGCACGGCCCTCGCCGATGCGCACGGCCATGAGGAGCGCGGCATCATTGACCGGCGGCGGACCGCGGAACCGCGGGGCCTGCTGCACTTCATCGGGAAGATCACCGGCGTTAATGCCTTGATCCGGCACCGGCAAAAGAAGCAGGATTTCAAGCGCGCCGAACGGCAGGGGACGGAACTGGCCGCTCTGGAAAAGCGTCATGAGCGGGAGATGAACGAATTCAGCCGCCATTACCGCGCGCTGTCCCGCGTCGAAAAACGCGAAACCCATTCCCTCGAAACGGCGATCCGCAGGGACACACTCCTCGATGCGGTACACGCGGGAGCCCGCGAGGCGGCCAAACGTCAGGCTGTCATAACCCGCCTGCGTGACAAGCTGCCGGCGCGGGAGGTGTTCAACGAGCGCGCGCCAGGGCGTGAAGCCAAAAGTGAGCGGTCGGAGACGATCGAGGGAGAGCCGATCCGTGAAGTCTTCAATGACAAAGCCAGGGCCGAGGAGCGGCAAGAGATCGACAAACAGAAGGGCAAGGCAAAAGGAAAGCCCCCGAAAGTGACGGAGATCTTCCGCGAACAGGCAAAGCAGCCCGAACCGGTCAGCCCGCTTCAGAAGGATTTCCGCGACGCCGGCAAGGACCGCCAGCCCGCCAACGACAGCGGGCAGGAAACCCGCCGCCGAAGGCGCAACCGGGATCGGGATTTCGATCTGGAGCGCTAGGCGGGGCCTTTTGGCCCCGCCCGGCTGGTCTTGCGCGTCCGCGCTTCCCTCGCCTTCTGGACCTTCCGCAATGCCGCGATAGCGCCGCGCCGGTCTGTCTCGATCCGGGCCAGATCCATAGCGACGGCCCGGAACAGGGCAGACAGTTCCCATTCATTCAGATTTTCCGTTATATCTCGCATTATGACCTCCTTTGCTTGACGCCCCGGTCATCAGCCGGCGCGGCGCCCGGAGGCACGGAAACCAAAACGGAGGCTCCCGGACGCGATGCGACGCCGCAGGCGGGCGAGCTTTTGAGATCTGGGAAACCGTTTTTTTTTGCTTGCCGCCGAAGCCGCAAAGGCTAAGGGGTGATATGAAAAGCAACAGGAGACATCAGCGGGATTGACTGAAAAGGCGATGAATGGACCTGTCTGGACGGACGGCGTGGAACCCTGTATCTGTAACGGATGAGAACCGCCAAAAAAGCCCCGCTGCCGAAAGGCATGAAGATCCAGCTCAAGGGTTTGCGCAACACGAAGGACCTGCGGGCGATGCTGCACGAGGCCGTCGACCGCATCGAAGCCATGGGCATCACCCGCCTGCGCGGCGTGAACCTTTATGTCACGCCCGCTGATGAAAAAGGGCAGCCGCTGACGCGGCTCGGGCGCGACAAGCTGTCCGGCATGGTCATCGTCGTCGAGAACCCGTATCGCGCCGCGGCCGACGAATACGGGGCCTGAACCGGCCGCAATATTCCGGCTCGGTCGCCTCTTCCGCCCGCTCGCGCTCCCATGGCGAATCCGGTAGCACATTGACAGAGGCACGCGGCGACACCGCGATCTCGACATGATACTGACAGACGGCGTACCACAGCCCGATCCCGCACTCATCCCGCCGGCGGCGGCACCATTCCGTCTTCCACGCTGCCAGCCACCGGCCTTCGACACCCCATTGCGCCGCTTCTTTCGCCACGCGCTCCGCCGCGTCATACACGCTTCTGGCGACCACAATAGGCCTGCCGCTTCCCGGCAGCCGGTCGACAATAATTTCCATTACGCCCCCTCCCCTTCAGGCCGCCGGTTTGAGTGTCTTCTCCGGCGTCTTCCCCGATCCTTCGGCCGTCCCCGCTTCGGCGCATTCGCCCCGCTCCTGTCCTTATAGCCAAGCCGCGCCAGCCGCTCATCGATCTGCTTGTTGAACGCCTCGCGCTGTTTGAGCAGCTCCGCGATCAATGCCTGCCGCCGGGTCTCCAGCGCACTCTCGTCGGTCAGAAAAGTATCGAATTCGTTTTGTGCTATCGTCACCTTCGTCTCCTATCTCCTGATTGGCTGTCCGTGAGTGGCGTGGATATTTTTAGCCAACCGAATCTCAACGGCTACGTTCGCCATAGTCCCTGTCCCGCTCCCGATCCCGGTGTTCCTGCATGAGCCGGTCGTTCCGGGCTGCGAGCGCCCGCGCATGTTCCCGTGCGTTGGCCTCATTGTCGAACTGGCGATCCACGAGGCGGCGGACGGGACCCTGCGGCCGCAGATGAGCCTGCGGCTGGGCGGCGCGAGCGCCCTGGCGCTCCCGATCAAGAGACCGAACCGGCGCCGGGCCTGTCCGCTCCGCCTCCCTGGATCGCTCAAACGTCTCCGTCAGCCGCAAGTTCCGCTCGATGACCATCTTTTGATATTCCTCGTCGATGGTCTTGCTGTAAGAGGTTGTACGGTTGTAGTCGCTCATTCTTCCGCCTTACCGGTCCCGGATAAACAGCGGGCATTTAGCCAGGAGCCCGCTGCCCGTCCGCAGACCAAAATATCCAGCACCGGCCAGAACAAAGCAGCCGAGTTCCGGCAAGGTTAACGGCAGCTTCAGCCGGTAGATGCTGTGCCCGATCACCGAAAGTGCCGGGAGAATGCAGGCTGCCGAAGCCGTCATGCACCCCTCGATGGCTTCGCGGTGCGACATCGCTTTTCTGATGATCGCGATGTAGGAATCCCTCGCGCTGACCTTCCTTGGTCCGGCAAGATAGCCGATGCGAAAAATCGGTTGATCCAGATCCAACGCCCCCGGCGGGACCGCGTTCATGATCATTCCGCTGGCGGGTGCTTCCAGGTCGAGTCGCTCATTTCCGACGCGGATACTGGCGATGCGCTCATGTTGATCCCTTCGGATGCCGGCCGGCGCCATCACCGTTTCGATCCTGGCTGCGGGAAGTTCTGCCGTATGATCTTTTGAGAATGCGTCCGCGATCCCCATGTTCAGGAAAGCGACGCATTCCGCGATCTCGCGTGCCCTCACCTCCACAAATTCCGGCGCCCGGAATTTATGATCCGGATGCGGGTCAAAAAAACAGAAAAAGTAATCGTCTTCGTAATAATTCACCCGTCGCACGGCGGCGGGCTGCTGCCCGGCCATCAGCACCAGAGCCAGCCCCGGATACCGCGGATCGTTCTTGTCGCGCACCGTCCCGAACAGGCGGCCGATTTCGTCGGGCGCGATCAACGCGCGCCGGTGAATCGCTTGCGACCGGCCGGTGGTGCGGGAATATCCGTTGCTCCATGACCGGCTGAAACTCTCGCCCTCGGAGGACGAGGTGCCCTCGTTCCAGTTTTCAGACTCTCCTTCCGTCTCGGACTCGGACCAGCCGCTCTGGCTGCCCTCCGAACTGGACCCCGACCAGCTTTCCGTTCTGGATGCGCCGCTTTCCACAAAGCCGAACAGCGCCTTGGAGTAGGTTTTGCCGCTGGAGCCACCGTACGACGAACTCGTCGAATGCGTCTCGCTGCCGGACGCGCCTTCGGTCCGCGAACTGGAATGCGAGCCGCCCTGGCTGGAGTTGCGCGAAGTCCCGCGGGTCACGCCGTTGCTGAGGCCCTCCGTTTCCGATCTCCCGTCTGATACCGAAAAGGTATCGCGCCGCGTCTCAGTATCGCCGATCAACTTCGCCGCATACTCGCGGGTGAAGTGGTCCTCATTGTTGAAGAAGATTTTGAGTCCGCAATTGGCGAAAAACGTCTCCCACCGATCTTTGTAAATGTCCTTGAGCTGTGCGAGGCTCTGCAGGATCAGGCACAATTTAACGCCGTAGCCGGCCATCCGGTCCATGGCGTTTTCGATCACCGGCATCCGGCCAAGCGCCGAGAACTCATCCAGCAGAAGCAGCACGGGGTGACCACAGGCCGGCTGGCCCGCAACCTTCTCCATTTCGTTGGCGATCAGCGTGATCATCAGCCGTAGCCACCGGAAATGCGTCCCCATCCGGCGCTGCGGCAAACAGAGGTACAGGCTCATCCCCTCGGGCCTGGTTTTCAGATCCGAGAGCTGGAAATCCGATGCCCCCAGCAGAAATTTCATGTCGGGGCTGTCGATGAATTCCGTGTTCCGGTGCGCCGACTGCAGGACGCTCTCGAACGTCCTGGGTGAATTCCGAAGCATGTCTGCAAACCCTGTCCCGATATCGGCAATCACGCCATCGAGCGCCTCATTGAGAGTGACGGTGTCCCAGAGCAGAGCCTGCGGCGGAGCGATCTCCTCGCCCCTTTTCCCCAGGCTCTTAAGGACTTCAACCGCTTCCACCCTGGTCACGGTATGGGCTTTCAAACGCAACTGTTTTCTGATAAAGGTCTCAATGAGCACCTCGGTTCGGTCCTTTCGTATTCCTTGGCCGGAAACACGAAATTAAACCGATGGCGGGGTGCCTTTCAAATCCCCGCCAGGCCATACCCCCAAGCGTTCACAGGGGTTGAACTCCCACTACACTTTTCGGAGAGGAGCCCAAAGAGCCATTATCGGTTGTGAGTTCTTTCCTTAACCATCGAACCTGACGACCACGCGACCCTGACTAAGCGCCGTCATGCGCTCGCGCAAGATTCGCATTTTCATTTGTGAAGGCAAGGTAGGGTGAGCGAGCAATTCATTAGCCTAGTCGTGGTGAGGCGAATTCTGAAAATTGTCTCCGAAAGCAACCATCAATTCGATCAGGACGGCCAGGCCGCCCGGGGCTTCGACATGATTGCGGCGGCCTTTTTGAATGGCCGCAGTAACGAATTCGCGCGTGCCCACCAGGCCGCGCGCCTGAAATTGGCGGGGATACTCTTTAATGAGGTATCGGACCATGCGGTCAATGTAAGAATTGTAGCGACCTTCCCCTAATACAGCCATCTGCTCGCTACGAATTATTAACAACTGACCTCGCAATCGAGTGGGTGATTATATCCCATTCTTATGGCTCCCGCAATCCGCCGAGGGCACCAGCCAGCCGTTTCGGAAGTGTTGCGAAACAGGGGTCGGCGCTGTGGAGTGGGTTTGAGTTGGGGAGGCAGGGGGTTTCTGGGGACCTTCGACCGACGGCGGGCCTCTGGGCGGGATGACTCCACGGCAAAGCGATCGAGTTGTCAAAGAGCAACGGAGTGCTGCCAGCCGTCCGCACGGCGTCGGTTTCAACCGGTGTCGGGCGGGTTGCGGCCTCCGAGGGTCAACCAGAGATAATCATGCAACTGCATGGCGGAGCGAACGCCGTGGTCGCCGCGATGCAGATAACGCAACCGATAGAGGCGTTCGATCACCAGGGCCAGTGCGATCAGCAGCCATACGATCAGGATGCTGTTGGGCTCATGGTGGCAGATGTGCTCCATGCCATAACGGTTCTTGCCGTCGTTGAAACCCCTATTCTCGATCTCCCAACGGCTCTTGGCCATGCGATAGAAACTCAGGCTGCCCAGTTTGGCGACGGTGAAGTTGGTCAGCCATTCGGCTTGGACCACCGTGCCATCGCGCTTGTGTTGGTGGTAGCGCAGCACGCGCACGGTGGGCCAGTGGAGGGTTTCCCAAGGGGCGAAGTCATCAGCGTCCCAGACCTCGACTCGGTCATTGCCCTCCTGGAACACGGCTTGGGGCGGCTGACCATCAAAGCGAGCGCGTACGTCGGCGGCCAACAGGGGCAGGTTCTCCTTCAGGCGCGCCACCACGGGTAGTCCGACATCCTCGGTGGTGTGCAAGAAAGGAGCTGTGGCGTAAGCGCCGTCTCCTACCACGTAGTCGGCGAAGCGTGGTCCCAGGTGCTCTACGGCGCGCCGCAGCAATCGCTGTGCGGCGGCATACTCGCTGTCGCCTGGCCCATAGGGCTCCACATCGATCGGCAGCGTTAAACCAGCGCCCACCACACTGACCAGCACAAAATGATGCAGGCAACCGTGCACTTCGCCTTTGGCGTCCTTGATGGGATCACACAACGAGCAGGGTTCCCTATAGGTGCGGCCTGCGCCGGTGCCGTCCAGAGCCAGACCGATAAAGCGGCTATTCTCGAAGGCCTTGTTCCGTTTGGCCTGGTGCAGTGCTGCCGCTAGAGCCAGTCGCGTCGACTCGGGGTTCATACGTTCGGTGCAGTAGGCCAAGGCATCATCGCCGAAGGCCGCTCTCACGCCTAACCCAATTCGTGCTGCGGAGTGGACTAACCACTCCAGGCGCAAAAAGCTGGTGATTCGCAGGATCCGGCTCATCACCACGGCCCACACGATGTCCGTCGCGGGAATGTGTGGCTGGGTACGACCATCGCCGGGTTGCTGGAAATAGTTCTTCAAAGCCAGACCATGGCAGGCATAGTTTTGAATCTGTCGAGAATGCGGCCCCTTCAGCGGGGTGGCTGCTGTTTGCGCCAGAGGACCAACAACTCGGCATTGGCCGTGAGGACCTCGCGCAGAGCGTCCTGAAAGGCGCGGCCAGCTTCAACGCGCCGGCGGACGTCGTCTACCCACTTGATAGGAATTCGTTCCACACGACGCTTTCCCTGCGACATGAAAGTGAGAAACCAAATCGGATGGCCCTCGCCAGACGCGCAATGACAAGTGGGTTTGCCACAGCGGCGGTGAGTGAGGGAGAGCGAACCAGGCAGCAGGTCATCGGGGAAGGGGAACTGACGGAGACAACTGAACTTGCGTTGCCGGAGGCGGGCGGCTTCGGGACCTTTTGGGCTAACGTCCATCTGAAAGCAATTATACATTCAGAATTGAACGTCAGTCAAGCCTTTCTGCGAACGCGAAAATAGAAACGATTCAAGTGGCTATTCGGCTGAACGATTCACTCGTGCCTTTTCATCGCCCTGGCGTCTTCTGTGGAAATGATGTTGCGAGACGGCTGGGCACCAGCGTGGATGATGCCTTTGCCTTCGCGAATGGTGAGGAGCTGGTCGGCTTTGACGCGGGGGATGGATTCGACGGTTCCGTTGGGCCAGCGGATGGAGAGGTCGGCGGTGGTTTCCGCGCCGAGGCCGAAATGCAGGCGGCGGTCGTTGCAGGAATAGAAGCTGGATTGGGCGAGCACTTCCTGCGCCTGCTGGCGGGTGCCGTAGCGGGCCACGACGCGGGCGCCGATCGCGCTGCGATTGCTGAGGGTTCCCACCAGGAGGATCTTGAGCCAGTGATTGGCGCCGGAGAGGTCGTTCCGCAACAGGGAGGGCGGTTCGTTGGTGTTGATGACGAGGACGTCGATATCGCCGTCGTTATCAAAGTCGCCGAAGGCGCAGCCACGGCTGGAGTGGACGGCGGCGATTCCCGGCCCGGCTTCCTCAATCAACTCCTCGAAGCGGCCGCCGCCGAGGCTGCGGAAAATCAGCCGCGGGGTTTTAAAGGGGTAGCTCGGCACCTTGCGTTCGACCTCGGGATAGACGCTGCCGGTCACGACGAACAGATCGGGCAGGCCGTCGTTATCGACGTCGACGATGCCGGCGCCCCAGCCCACATAGCGGGTCTCCACGGCGAGCCCGGCGCGCACCGTGACGTCGTCGAAGTTGCCCTTGCCATCGTTGAGATAGAGGACGTTGGTGTCGTCGGCGAAGTGGGTTTTGAAAATTTCCAGGTTGCCATCGAGGTTGGAGTCGCCCACGGCGACACCCATTCCCGCCTGTTCGAGGCCGTCTTCGCTCAAGGCCGCACCGCGTTCGAGCCCCTCTTCGGAGAAGGTGCCGTCGTGCTTGTTGCGAAAGAGGAAGCTGGGCTTGGAATCGCACGCCACGTAGATATCGGGCCAGCCGTCGTTGTCGAAATCGGCGGCGACGCAGGTCATGGGGTAGCCGCCGCGCGCCGCGGCCACGCCGGATTCGCGGCTGACCTCGGTGAAGGTGCCATCGCCGTTGTTGTGGAACAACTGGACGTAGCCGGGAGGCAGGCCGCGCGGTCCGCAATTCACGGGCACGCCTTTCCAGTTGCAGTCGGGGTTGTCGCCGGGTTTGGGCAGCTTTTCGAGGGTGGTATCGAGATAGGTGGCGACGAACAGGTCGAGGTGTCCGTCGCGATCGTAGTCCACCCAGGTGCAGCCGGACCCGTACTGGACGCGCGCGCCGCGCAGGCCGGCTTTTTCGGTGACGTCGGTGAAGGTGCCGTCGCCGTTGTTGCGGTAGAGCAGGTTGTGACCGTAGCAGGTGAGGAAGATATCTTCGAATCCGTCGTTATTGAAGTCGCCGACCGTTACCGCCGAGGCCCATCCGGTGTGTACGAGCCCGGCCTTTTCGGTGACGTCGGTGAAGGTGCCGTCGCGGTTGTTCTTGTAGAGGCGGTTGGTGGTGCCGGGAGGGGCGCCGGCGAGCCGGGTGCCGGTGGGCACAAACAGGTCGATCCAACCGTCGTTGTCGTAATCGAGCAAGGCCGCGCCGCAGCCGACCACTTCAAGGATGTAGGTCTTGCCTTCGACCTCGCCGTAGATGACCGGTTCGCGGAGCCCGGCCTGCTGGGCCACGTCGGTGAAACGCGCCAGGAACGGCCGGCCGGAGGGCTTGCCGCGCGGCTGCGGCCGGACGCCGCGCGAGGAGATGCCCTGGGCTTTGAGGCCAGCGGCGGCGGCCAGCCACGCCAGGATCTGGCGGCGGGAGGTCATGGGACTGGCTCGATGGCGTCGATGGTTTTGCCGGAAGGGACGTTTTCCAATCGCTGGACGATGCCGGAGGGCCAGCGGATCTCGACCAGCCTGGCCGAGCGGTCGGCGCCGAGCCCGATGAGGAGGCGTTTATCGCTGGCGGAAAGGTAGCCGACGGCGGTGTTGATGGTGTGGTACTGGGCCGCTCCGGAGGCGGAGACGACTTTGACGCGGCACCCGATGCCGTCGCGATTCGATTTCTTTCCGGTGGCTTTGAGCGCAATCCAGCCGTTGCGGTTCCCGCCCTCGTTGCGCAGCACGTAGGCCTTCTGGCCGAGGTTGGCGACCACGATATCGATATCGCCATCGTTGTCGATATCGCCGAAGGCGGCACCGCGGCCGGCCCATGCGGACTTGATGGCGAGGGCCTGCCCGGCATCCACAAACCGGCCGCCCACATTGTGCAGCAGCAGGGGCGGCTGAAGGTAGCGCAGGTTGGGAGAAGTGACTTCGATGTTGTCCATGACGTGGCCCTGCGCGGTGAACAGGTCCTTCCAGCCGTCGTTGTCGATATCCACCAGGCGCGTGCTCCAGCCCGAGTATTTGAGCGTGGCCCGGCCCACGCCGGAGCGGTCGGTCACATCGGTGAAGCTGCCGTCGGCATTGTTGTGGTAGAGCATGTAGCGCTGATCGGAGAGGTCGGTCACGACGACGTCGGGATGACCGTCGTTATCATAGTCGGCGAAGTCCACTCCCATTCCCGCGAATGTCTTTCCATCTTCGTTGAAGCCGACCCCGGCGGTCAACGAGACCTCGGTGAAGGTGCCGTCGTGGTTATTGCGGTAAAGGAAGCACTGCACGGAATCGTTGGCCACGTAGATGTCGGTAAAGCCGTCGCCGTCGAAGTCGGCGAACCCGACGCCCAGGGATTTGCCTTGCGGGTTGGCGATGCCGGCCTGGCGGGACACGTCGGTGAAGGTGCCATTGCCGTTGTTATGGTAGAGGAGATTGGTGATGCCGGGATAATTGTCGGGATGACAATAGGCGCGGCCATTGGGTTTCTTTTCGCCGCAGAAGCGGTTGTCGGCAAAGCTCCAGTCGAGGTAGCGGGTGACGAAGAGGTCGAGCTTGCCGTCGTTGTCGTAGTCGAAGAAGCCGGCGCTCGAGCTCCATCCGCCGGCGGCCACTCCGGCGTGGGCGGTCACATCGGTGAAGGTGCCATCGCCGTTGTTGCGATAGAGGGTGTTGCCGCCGTAACCGGTGACGTAGAGATCTTCGAAGCCGTCGTTATCGAAATCGCCCACCGCCACACCGAGGCCGTAACGGTTCTGCGGCATGCCGGTGAGCCCGGCTTTTTCGGTGGTGTCGGTAAACGTGCCATCGGGATTCTGGCGGTAGAGGCGGTTCCAGAATTTCGGGTCGGACTTGTCGGGCATTTTGCCGGGGGGAATGGGGTCGTCGATGCGGGCACCGTTCACGAAGAAGATATCGAGGCGGCCGTCGTTATCGTAATCGAGCAGGGCCACACCGCCGCCCATGGTTTCGGGGAGGTATTTGACGCTGGTGGGAGAGTTGGCCTGGGTGAAATCGATTTTCACCTGGGCGGTGACATCCACGAGCTGAACGCCGGTGAAGCTGGCCGCGGCGAAGCCCGCACAGACCAGAATGCCGGTCGCACCGATACGCCCCCACATGCTATCTCGCCTTGAACCTTTCGCGGCGGACGATGCCTTCCGATTCACGAACGACGAGCAACTGCCGGGCATCGATATCGCGGAACGATTCCCGGGAGCCGGAGGGCCAGGCGACTTCGACGAGGTCCACCTTATCGGCGGCGCCCAGGCCGAAATGCAGGCGCAGGTCGTTTTGGGAATAGTAGCCGGATCCGCTCAGGACTTCATCGATCTGCGACCGGCCGCCCGTCACGACGCGCACGCGGGCGCCGATGGCGCTGCGGTTCGACCGCGTGCCGATGCACTTGATCATCAGCCAACTGTTGCGATTGCCTCCATCGTTGCGGAGCAGGGAGGGCGGCCCGTCGAGGTTATTGACGACGATATCGATATCGCCATCGTTGTCGAGATCGCCGAGCGCGCAGCCGCGGCCGAGGTTGGCCGCGGTGATTCCGGGACCGGCGCCGGAGGAGACATCCTGAAAGCGGCCGTTGCCCATGTTGCGGTACAACAGCCGCGGCTGCTTGTAGGAGACGTGGAGCTTGCGGCCGGCAATCTGGGGGTAGACGTGCCCGTTGGCGATGAAGATATCCTTGCGGCCATCGTTATCGAAATCGAAACAGCCCACGCCGAATCCGACATACCGGGTATTGATGCCGAGGCCGGCGCGGAAGCTGGCGTCGTGGAAGGTGCCGTCGCCGTTGTTGCGGTACAGCATGGTGATCTGGTCGGTGAAGTTGGTGCGGACGATGTCGAGCCAGCCGTCGCCGTCGAGATCGGCGATTCCGGCGCCCATCCCGGAGAGGGCCACGCCGTTCTCGTCGAAAGCCACACCGGCGGCCACACCCACCTCGCGGAACGTGCCGTCGCGATTGTTGTGGTAAAGGAGGCTCGGCGCGGTATCGCAGGCGACGTAGATATCGGGCCAGCCGTCGTTGTCGAAATCGGCGGCGGCGGCTCCCATGCCGTAGGAGCCGACGGGCCGCCAGTTGGCGCCGGCAAAGCGGGCGGCGGTTCCGCGCGGGTTGGCGATACCGGACTTCTCGGACACATCTTCGAAGGTGCCGTCGCCGCGGTTGCGGTAGAGCAGATTGCTGCCGCCGCTGAGGCCTTGGGGCCCGCACGGCACGGGAATCTGGCCGTAGCGGCAGTAGGGCGAATCGCCCGGGCGGGGGACGGCGGCGGGATCGAAGGTCACGTAGTTGGCCACGAACAGGTCGAGTTTGCCATCGCGGTCGTAATCGAGAAAGCAACACCCGGCGCCCCAGCGCCGGCCGGCGCCGGCCACGCCGGCCTTCTCCGAAACGTCGGTAAACGTGCCATCGCCGTTGTTGTGATAGAGCACGTTGCGGCCCCAATAGGACACGAAGAGGTCGTCAAAGCCGTCGTTATCGTAATCTCCGATGCAGCAGGCCTGGCCCCAGCCGGAATGGGCGAGGCCGGATTTCGCGGTGACGTCGGTGAAGGTGCCGTCGCGGTTGTTGTGGAACAGATAGCTGGTGGGCTTTTTGGTGGTGTCGAAGCGGGTACCGTTCACCAGGAAGAGATCCGGCCAGCCGTCATTGTCGTAATCGATGATGGCGACGCCCGCGCCCATCTCTTCGAGGAGGTACTGTTTGTTTTCGGGCGGGCCGGAGAAATTGCGGGCGGCGCCCAGGCCGGCGTCGGCGGCGATATCGGTGAAGGTTACGCCGGCCTGCCCCGCGGCGGCGCGGGAGAGCGAGGAGCCGGCGAGCAGGGACCCCGCCAGACGGAGGAACGATCTGCGCGAGGCGCGGTCATTCATGAGCGCCTTCCCGCACCCAATCGCGCCGCTTCTGCTCCAGCTCGTTGGACTCGCGGTCCAGTTTGGCAAAGGTCTGCATGGCCTGGCGGCTCTCTTCGGGCTTGCCGAGTTTGCGGTACACGGTAGCGAGCACGTAGAAGTAGGAGGACGAGCGCGCGTTGATGGCGATAGCGCGATTGAGCGCGTCGGCCGCCTCGGCCAGTTCGCCGCGGTACTCCAGGGCCTTGGCCAGTTGAAACAGCGCGCGGTCGGAGTTGGGATTGACGCGCAGGCCGCGGCGGGCGTAATCGATGGCCGCGTCGCGGTCGCCGGTACGATTCGACAGCGCACTCATATTGACATAAGGCGAAACAAAGGCCCCCTGGCGCGCCTCATTGAATTGGATGGCCCGCTTGTAGTTGGCAACGGCACCGGCATCATCCCCGAGCGACTCCAGGGCCAGACCGAGCCCGTCGTACGCTTCCATGTAAGATGAATCCAGCCGGATGGCGGATTCAAACTGGGGCTTGGCGTCGGCCCAGTTGTCCTGAATGGAATAGAGCTTGCCGAGGTTGTAGGGCATCTCGGGCGATTTGGGATCGAGGCGGACGCCCTGCTGGAACTCGATGCGGGCGGCATCGAAGCGGCCGATGATCATCAGGTCGCGGCCCAGCACTTTGTGGGCTTCGGCGTAGTTGACGTTGATCTGGAGCGATTGGGCCAACGCCTGAATGGAATCGCCGATTTTGCGCTGTGCGTATTGGCTATACCCCAGGGCATACCATCCCCACCAGGATTGCGGATGCTCCTCGACATAGCGGCGGAGGAGGGGCCCGACTTCCGCGAACTTGCCCTGGCGGATGTAGTTTTCGAAGACGGGGATGTCGGCGCCCGGAGGGATGGCGGGCGCGGCGGGCGTCAGCGCTGCCAGGGCCTGCTGCGCGCCGGTATGGCCGGGATCGATTTCCAGTGCTTTACGGAATGCGGCGGCGGCTTCCTGGCGGTCGCCGTGTTTGGCCAGGGCGGTGCCGAGCAGGTAGTACGGCTCCGCGGCGGTGGGGCGGAACGCCACCACTTTGCGAAGTTTCGGGATGGCCGAATCGGCATCGCCGTGGTCGAGCGCGGCTTTGGCCTCGGCGAGGTCGAGGCTGGCGGCCTGCTCGCTCTCGCTGGCGGTGATGAGTTCGCGGCTGCGCTTAATCTGGGCGGCGCCTTCGGCCGGTTGTCCGGAGCGGGTGAGGGCGAGGCCGAGCTGGTACCGCGCCTCACCGAAATCCGGCTCCTGGGCGACCGCGGTCTTCAGGTGTTCGACGGCCTGGGCGACGTTGCCCTGGCGCAGCAGGAGCCGGCCGAGGACAAATTCGGCGCGCGGATACCGGGGTTCGCCGGCAAGCAGCTTGCGCAATTGGTCGATGGCGTTTTGGGGTCCGTGGGCGGGGCTGGCTTCATACGCCAGGGCGAGATTGAACTGGGCTTTCAGAAAGGCGGGCTGAAGGGCCAGCGCGGCTTCGAGTTCGCGGACGGCACCGGCGGCGTCGGACGTGGTGAGGACGGCGCCGAGATTCTGATGGGCGTCGGCATAGTCGGGCCGCAACTTCAGGGCGTCGCGAAACGCCGCCGCGGCCTTGTCGTCCTCGCCCGCCTGCGCATAAACCAGGCCGAGACTGTTGTGGGCCTCGGCATAATCCGGGCGGAGGCGGATGGCTTCCTGAAACGCCGCGATCACCTGACTGGCATCGGCGCCGGAAGCACCGAGGAGGCGGCCCAGCACGTGGTACGCCTCGGCCTGCTCAGGCTTGCCGGAAAGGGCGCGGCGCAATTCGGCGATGGCGAGATCGAGGTCGGGTACCGCTCCTTTCGGTCCGGGGAGATTCAGGCCGGAGTCGAACTGGCCCACGGCGCGATCCAAGTGTCCGAGCTTCAGAAACACGGTGGCGAGATCGAAATAGGGCAGCGGCGTGTCGGGTTCGAGGGCGATGGCGCGCTCGAGCATGCGGCGGGCGTGGTCGAGATCGCCGGTCTCGCGCGCGGCCATACCGCGGAAACTGTAAACGTTGGCAGCGGCCGGATTGAGGCGGATGGCCTGGTCCAACTCGACGAGCGCGGTGGTGCGGTCGCCGCGGTACCACAGGGCCACGCCGAGGTTGTAGTGCGCATCGGCGAGATCCGGATCGAGGGCGACGGCTTGCTTCAGCTTGTCCACGGCGGCGGGCAGGTCGCCCGAGCGGCCGAGCACGAAGCCGAGCAGGTTTTGCGCCTCGGCGGACTTGGGATCGCGCGCGACGGCGGCTTCGAGCGACTGGCGCGCGCGCGGAAGATCGCCCTTTGCGATGGCCTGGGCGGCGGTCTGGAGCTCGTCGGAAGGCGGCGCGGCGGGCCGGCGCGGCCGATGCTCCGCGGCGGCCTCTTTTAACGCCTGACCGAGCCCGTAGTAACTCTCGCGGGCTTCCGGGTTGAGGGCGAGAGATTTTTCGAAGGCCTGAATGGCGCCTTCGAGATCGCCGCTTTGGCGCAGCGTCTGGCCATACTGATACTGCAACTCGGGGCTGTCGGCGTTCTGCGCCAACAGGGACTTGAACTGGGTGATGGCACCTTCGGCGTCGCCTTTGGAACGGAGCGCCATTCCCAGGTTGATGCGGAGCTGGAGATCGGCGGGCGCCACCTTCAGACCGCGCTCGAGGGCGGCGATGCCCTCCTCGATCTGGCCGGCCTGGGCCAGGGTGGAACCCAGATTGTTGTATGCCCGCACGAAGGCGGGCCTGAGGCGCACGGCTTCCCGAAACTCGGCGGCGGCCTCTTGAAGCGCGTTCTTCTGGAGGAGGGCCACGCCGAGCCAGTTGTGAGCATCGGCGGATTTCGGATTGCGCTTCAGGGCGCGGCGGTAGATGGCGATGGCATCGTCGGCCTGGCCGCTCTGCTGGAGGAGCAGGGCCTGTGCCAGATCGGCCTGCTCGGCCGATTTCGGCTCGACGGTGACGGCCTGCTGGAACGCTTTCACCGCCGCCCTGCGTTCGCCAGTGCCCCACAACGCGATGGCGAGCCCGATGTAGCTGTCGCCGCTATGGGCGTCGAGGCGGATGGCGGCCTGGAACTCCGCGGCGGCGGCGTTCCAGTTCTTCTTTTCCAGCCACTGTTTGCCGGCCTGGTCGTGCCGGACGGCTTCCTGGATGGCTCGCTGGGCGTAGGAAAGCGGCGCGGCGGCAGCCAGCGCCAGGAGGATCGCGGTGAGACAACGCAAAACGGGGGGCCCCTTAAAAATGCATTTGGGGCGCCGCCGTGGCGGCGCCCCGTACCAGTATACTCATCCAGTGAGGATCAGAATTCGATCTTGGTCCCCAACTGAATCGACCGCGGTTGGTTGCACTGGAGCGAGACCTGGCCAAACGAGGCGGCGCTCCAGTTCTGGTTCGGATCGCAGAACACCACACGGTTGGTGATGTTGCCGCCCTGCGCTTCGAGGCGCCAGCGGACATGTTCGCCGATGGGGGTGATCTTGAAGATACTCACGTCCTCCACGGCATTCGGGAAACCGCGGACGTGGGGGTCGCGCGGCGCCGCGTTGCCGAAGGTCAACGGCCCGGGGTCGCTGTAGGCGGCCTTGTTCAGGTACACGTCTTTGTTCGGGTCGAAACTTCCCGTGTTGCCCTCAGGCGTCACCGCGGATATGCCGGCCACACGATCCGGGCGTTTGGACGGGTTGAACAACAGCCCGCTCATGTCGTTGTTCATGGTGATGTTCTCCGGACGGCCGCTCTCATACCGCAGCAATCCGTTCAGCGTCCAACCCGAAATCAGCTTCTTCACCAGGTCATTCTTGCGATTCTTGCCGAACGGGAGTTCGTACCCCCAGGAGAAGACGAACGTGTTCGGTACGTCGTCGATGCTGGTAGACCGTTCCGGACGGGCATCGACCGGGTTTTGCAGGCCGCTGCTGGCGGAATTGTTATAGCCGTTATCGGCGGCGTTATTCAGCAACTTCGACCGGGTGTAGAAGACGCGGAAGAACAACCCGCTGGAGAAGCGCTTGTCGAGCTTGATCTGGAGCGAGTGGTAGATGCTCTTGCCGATGGGCCAGGAGTGCCAATTGATGCCCTGATACTGGGGCCAGGGCCGCAGCGCCTGCGCCACGATGCCGGTGAAACCAGGATAGGGCGGGGCGATCCCGGCGGCCTTCGCCGTATCGGAATTGATATCGGCCTGCAACACCTTGGTGGTGAGTCCCAGGATGGCCGGGTCGTTCATATTCTGGAGAAGCCCGAGGAAGGTGCCGCTCATCGGCAGGCGCGTGCCGTGATTGCCGGTATAACTCACGTCCAGCAGCATGGAGTTGCTGAGCTGGTGCTGGATGGTAAACGACCAGTTCTGGTACCGCGGCAGCACGTTCGAACTCCCCTCGTAACCGATGGGCGAGGTGCCGTTAGCTACGGTGGGATCGATCAGGGGCGGGTAGATGATGCGGTCCCGCGGGAAGCCGCTGTCCAGTGAAAACGCCGGAGACAACCCGTTGGTCAGATTGGGCGCCGTGGGATTGGTGAAGAACCCGGTGATGGGCGTGCCTCCATCGGTGAACGGCACGCCGCTGTAGTAGATGCCGTAACCTCCGCGGATGACGGTGCGGTTGGCCAGGCTGTACGCGAACCCGACCCGCGGCCCGATCGCATCCACCGGCGGATTGTCGAACGTGTTGTGCTGCGGGGTGGCGAACACAATCGCGCCCGGCCGGTTGCCCGCTCCGGGATTGGGCGCCGTGGGGTCGAACGTGGAGAAGCGGTTGTACCGTTCGTTGAATGCCAACTGATAGTCGAAGCGAAGGCCGAGGGTGACGGTGAGCCGGCTGGTCACTTTGAAATCGTCATTCAGATAGGCTGCGGTGTAGCCGCCGTTCCAACTGGTGAACGCCGGAATCTGATAATTGGCGGTTTGAACCTGGCCCAGCAGGAACGAGGCAAACGGGTCGCCAGTGGACGAAATGGAATTGCCCGAAGCATCATAGCCGCCGGTGCCGAGCCGGTTGAAGTTGAAGGAGCCGCCGGTGCTGGCCGCCCAGCCGTGGTAGTTGAACTGGTGAATGCGGTACTCGAATCCGAGCTTCAAGGTGTGCTTGCCCTTCACCCACGTCAGGTCGTTGACGAACTGCCAGCGGTTGATGGCTTCGAAGCCGAACCCGATCCACTGCATGCCGAGCTGGGTGTAGGGCGTGTTGCCGGTGAAGGTGAAATTGGGTGGGCCGGCGGTCTTGTCGACGATGCCGCTTTGATCCGTGCCCCACAGCCGGTCGGGCCAGTCCAGTCCCGCGGAGAGCGGGCTGCCGGACATCACCCAGCGGTCCCAGGCCACGGTGGTGTGCCACAGCAGGTTGTTGCGAATGATGTAATCGAACTGCTGGGTGGCGTGATGGGTGGCGATGCGCTGCTGGAATCCGTTGCCGATATAGTTCGAGTACGTTTTTGGATCAAAGGTGGGCGTGCACCCGAGGACCTCGCCGCAATTGCGGATGGAAGGCCGAGCCGGCCAGAAGAAGCTGGTAGACTCCTTGAACCGGTCGGTGATCTGGTGGTCCACACGGAACAGGATGGTGCGGAAATTGCCTATCCAGGTTTGGTCGCCGCTGGGGTTGCCGCCCACGTTGAACTGCAAGCCGGGCCGCCACGGCTCGGCCATTAGCGGGACGACTTTGGCCGCCACCTGGCTGCGCAGCGGATCGCTGGGCGGGATGAGATTGCCGGGGTACGGATCGCGAACCGGGACTCCTCCGACCAGGCGGGTAGAAGCCGGATTGAAGATCTGGCCCGAGAAGATCGGCCGGCCGAGGGCATCGGTTCCCACCTGCGTGCTGGTCAGGAGGGCGCTGAAATCGCCCTGCTTAAAGGCATCGATAGGGGTCGTGTTGCCGAAGCCCGGCAGGGGTCCGGACCGGAACTTGAACCAGTCCAGGTTCACAAAGAAGAAGGTCTTGTTGCGGCCGTTGTACACCTTGGGAATGATCAGCGGTCCGCCCACGGTGAAGCCGAAGTTGTTGCTGCGTTGCTTGGAAACCGCGACCGGGAAGAAGCCGCGCGCGTTCAGGGCGTCGTTGGCAAAGTATTCGTACGCACTTCCGTGGAACGTGTTCGTTCCGGTACGGGAGGTGTATTCCACCGTGCCGCCGCTGGTGTGGCCGTACTCCGCGGAATAGGCGGATTCGATGACGCGCATTTCGCCGACGCTCTCGATGGGCGGCGAGCTTTCATGGCTGTCCTGGTGGCCGGAGGCATAGCCGAACGCGACGCCGTCGAAGAAGTTCTCGGTGGCGAAGGACTGGCCGCCGTTGATGCGCGAGCCGAACTGGCTGCCGCGAAACATCGGGTCGCCATTGGGCCGCATGGGGGTGTAGCCGGGCTGTAACTGGAGCAACGCCTCGGCCAGGCGGATATCGCCGCCCATGACCACGGGCAACTGGCGGTAATAGGCCTCGCCCACGGTATTGGCCACGTCCGGCTGCTCGGTATTGACCATTTCGGAAGCGGCCGAGACTTCCACTCGTTCGGTAACCGTGCCGAGTTCGAGCCGCAAATCAACGCGATAGGTCTGTCCGCCGAGAGTTTCAATACCAGAACGGATACTGGATTTGAATCCGGCGTGCTCGACCGAGACGGTATAGGTTCCGAGGACCATCAGGGGTGAAGTATAGGCGCCGGCTTCATTGGTGGTGAGATTGGTCACGACGCCGGTTTCTTCGTTGCGGATGGTGACGTTGGCGGCGGGGATGCTATTCCCGGAAGGATCGGTTACGATCCCGGTGATGGTAGCGCGGTCGGCGCGTTGAGCTTCCAGCAGGAACCCTGTCAACGTCAACAGGGCAATGAAACTGATAACGATGCGAAAACGAAGCACCATTCCCCCTCCCACAATTCATCCGCCGGGTGGCGGAAGCTGTCCCTCTGCGCCATTTTGCCTGAGACCCAGCGCTGGGTAGTATTTTTCAACTAGTCGCCCTGTTTGTCAAGGAAAAAATGTTTGCGCTTACAGAGCGCTGGCCGTGCTCTCGGGGAACCCCCTGTGCCGGCGTCCGGGCGGGGAGGGGCCTGTCGCAACCGGGCGGCGGTTCCGGCTACACTGGGGGGGCAGTCCCGACAGTCCGCCATGAAAGCGCCATCGTTTACCTTTCCAGCCGAGGGTATGAAGTTCCTGCGGTCGCTCAAACGAAACAACCGCCGGGAATGGTTTCAGCCGCGCAAGCACATCTTCGACGAGCAGGTGAAGGCGCCCATGCTTCGCCTGGTTTCGCTGGTCAGCAAGGAGATGCTGCGGTTCGCTCCCGAGTATGTGCGCGAACCGGAGGAGTCGCTCTATCGGATCTACCGGGATACGCGCTTCAGCTCCGACAAGACGCCTTACAAGACGCACATCGCGGCAATCTTCCCGCGGCGCGGGCTGGGCAAGCACGGCTGCGCGGGCCTGTACTTCAGCGTTTCGCCCGATGGAGTGGAGGTGGCGGGCGGCGTCTACATGCCCGACCGCGACGAGTTGCGGCTGATCCGCGAGTACCTGGCAGCGAACCACGAGGAGTTCCGGGCGCTGATTCGCGGCCGAAAACTGCGCACGCTGCTGGGCGAGATGCAGGGCGAGCAACTGACGCGTCCGCCGAAGGGTTTCTGCGCCGAGCATCCGGCGGCCGACCTGGTGAGACACAAGCAGTGGCTGTACTACCTCGTGCTCCCCGCGGAGGTGGCGACGACGCCGAAGCTGCTGCCCGAGGTGGTCGAACGCTTCCGGGCACTGACTCCGTTCGTGGATTTCCTGAACCGGCCGCTGGTGGCCAACCGCCGTCATATCACTTCCGGCAACTATATATAAAGCCGGGGGTCCGGCTATACTACGTCGGCAACTACCATGAAACCTACGCTGGTTTGCGCCGCCGCACTGCTGTCGGTCGGGTGCTCCCAGGCGCCGGCTCCGGCGTCCGCCTCGTTCCCCGCGGTCGGCAGCATCGTACGGGTGGACAGCGGCTTCGACCCGCTGGTGCCCAAAGGCTCGCACATCGAAAAGGTCGCAAGCGGATTCACGTTCATCGAAGGCCCACTCTGGCGGCCGAACGGGGTGCTGTGGTTCAGCGACGTGACGGGCAATGTCGTCCGGCAGTGGGCACCCGACGGCACCGTCACCGAAATTCTCAAAGCGGGTGGCATCGGCGCGACCGGTTTGCCGCCCAGCGAACTCGCCGGTCCGAACGGCACGACCGCCGGTAAGGATGGCGCGGTGCTGCTCTGCCAGCAAGGCAACCGGCGCATCGTGCGGATCACCAAAGACGGGCACCTGGCGACGGCAGCGGACCGGTTCGACGGCAAGAAGCTGAACAGCCCGAACGACCTCGTCTACCGGTCGGACGGCACGCTCTACTTCACGGACCCGCCGTACGGGCTGCGCGACGACGATCGCGACCGGGCGAAAGAGCTGCGGTTCAACGGCGTCTTCCGGCTGACGCCCGAGGGCGACCTGCAAGTGGCGGTGCGGGATCTGTCGCGTCCGAACGGAATCGCCCTGTCACCCGATGAAAAGACGCTCTACGTGGCGAATTCGGACGAGAAACGCAAGGTGTGGATGCGTTACGACGTAGCCGCCGATGGCGCGATCAGCAACGGCAAAGTGTTTGCAGATGTAACCGAAGAAAAAGGGGGCGGGCTGCCCGACGGCATGAAGGTTGATTCACTGGGCAACGTGTATGCAACCGGCCCCGGGGGAGTCTGGATCTTCTCTGCGGAGGGTAAACACCTGGGCACCTTCAAGCCTCCCGAAACACCGGCCAACTGCGCCTGGGGGGATGACGGCAAAACGCTGTACATGACGGCGCGGACGAGCCTGTACCGGGTGAAACTCGCGGTGTCCGGCCAGAGGCTGGTGTACTGAGCAGGGCGGCAGGCCAGTTGCGGGCCCACCGCCCCTGTCGGAACGCTAAGCGCTACACGCTTCTCCAGATGGACTTCCCGGCGCCGGCGCGGCTCCAGAGGCGATCGTTGATGCGCTCCCGGTTGTCCCACTGGGTGGTGGGCTCGAAGTACCCGGGCTCGCGCAACATCTTTTTGATGGCTTCCTCGTTGAGCTTGAAGCCGAGGCCCGGGGTGGACGGAACGGTGATGAATCCTTTGTTGACCACCGGCTTCTCGACCCCGTCCACGATGCTGTCCCAGGCGGGGTTATCCACGGAGTGATTTTCGAGCACGAGGAAATTCTCGGTGGCCGCCGCGACGTGCACGCTGGCAAAGGCCGAGACCGGGGAGTTCGCCATGTGCAAGGCCATGGGCACGCCGGACTCCTGGATGGCGTCGCCGATTTTGTGGGTCTCGAGGATGCCGCCGGAGGTGGCGATGTCGGGCTGAAGGATGTCCACGGCGTGATTGCGGGCGAGGTTGATGAAATTCTCCTTGAGGTAGATGTCCTCGCCGGTGCAGGTGGGCACGTCGATGGCGTCGGTAATCTTCTTTAACAGGTCGGTATTCTCCCAGGGGATGATATCTTCCATCCACGCCAGGTTGAATTTCTCGAACGCCTTGCCGAGGCGGATGGCGGAATTGATGCCGAAATGGCCGAAGTGGTCGGTAGAGAGCGGAACATCGAAGCCGATGGCGTCACGAACCCTGGCCAGGTATTCACTCATCACGCCGATGCCCCGGTCGGTCAGTTCCAGGCCGGTGAACATGTGCTCGACGGGAAGATTGCGCGGTCCGGGAGGGCCGCTGCGCTGTCCGCCGCGGCGGGCGCCAGGCGTGGCCGGCTGTCCCGGAGGCCGAATATAGACGCCGATATCCGCGCCGGCAGGGTAACTCATGGTGCCCGGTATGTTGGCCAGCATGGGCGCGCCGACATCCGCCTTGAACCAGGTGAAGCCATCGGCTTTGCGAATCTTCACGCGCTGGGCGAACACCTGGGGATCGTCCGACTCCGGCGTGTCGCAATAGATGCGGATACGGTCGCGGAACTTGCCGCCGAGCATCTGGTAGATGGGGACGTTGTACACCTTGCCGGCGAGGTCCCAGAGCGCCATTTCCATGCCCGAGACGCCGCCGCCCTGCCGCGCATGGTAGCCGAACTGCTTGATCTTCCGGAAGATCTTATCGACGTCGCAGGGGTTCTCGCCCACCACGAGGCGCTTCAACTCCATAACGTAGTTGCGGCTGGCGCCGTCGCGGTTTTCGCCGATGCCAAAGACGCCCTGGTTGGTGTCGAGGCGAATCAAGCCGCCGCCGATGTTGATGAACGCCATCCGTACATCGGTGATCCGCAGGTCCGAGGGCTTGGACGCGGTCTGCACGTTCTGCTGATAGGCCTCAATCGTCTGGTCCGCCCAAAAACCGGCACCGAATAGTCCGGCAGCCGAACTGAGGAACGACCGCCTTCCGAAGATGTTCTTCACGATTTGCTTTCTCCTGTTCGAGCCAAGACCGCGGGAGTCGAGGATCCGACCTGATTATCTGTTTACGGGTCTGATTTTAAGTCCCAGCGGGGAGGAATGCAATGAGAGGCGAAGGCGGAGGGCGGAATGGGAGAGTGGCGGGTGGGGGCGGCGGGGCTCGGGTGGGCGGTGAGACATCCTTTTCACGTTCCATAGCATCATAGAATGCAAGGGGACTCATGGCCGGGGACGCGACGCAGCCGCAGCCGCAGGTGAATCCATGGATTGTCGCCGTCGCCGTCATGTTCGGCACGTTCATGGAAGTGCTGGACACGACCGTAGTCAACGTGTCTCTGCCGCATATCGCAGGGAGCCTTTCGGCCAGCGTCGATGAGGCGGCATGGGCATTGACGTCCTACCTGGTGGCCAACGCCATCGTCCTGCCAATGACGGGGTGGATCGCCAACTATTTCGGCCGGAAACGCACGCTTCTGGCGGCGGTGATCGGATTCACCACGGCATCGTTTTTCTGCGGGCTGGCGCCGACGCTGGGCATCCTGATCGTGTTCCGGATTATCCAGGGGGCCACCGGCGGCGCGCTTCAACCGCTTTCGCAGGCGGTCATGCTGGAAGCGTTTCCGCCCCAGGACCGCGGCAAGGCCATGGCGTTCTGGGGCCTCGGCATCGTAGTGGCGCCTATGCTCGGCCCCGTGCTCGGCGGATGGCTGACCGATAACTATAGCTGGCGGTGGGTGTTCTACATCAACCTGCCGGTGGGCCTGGCGTCCATCATCATGACCCGGCTTTTTATCTTCGATCCGCCGTACATCCGGCGCTCGTCGAGCCGCATCGACTACTGGGGCATCGGCATGCTGGCGGTGGGGGTGGGGGCATTGCAGGTGGCGCTCGACAAGGGGCAGGAAGACGACTGGTTCGCCTCGAACCTGATCACCACGATGGCGGTGCTGGCGGTCGTGGGAGTCGGGCTGTTCCTCTTTCACGAGCTCAGAACGCGCGATCCGGTGGTGCATTTGCGCGTCTTCAAAGACCGCACGTACGCGGCCGGCGTGTTTCTGATGACCATGTTGGGCTTCGTGCTCTACGGCAGCATGCTGCTGCTGCCCATTTTTCTGCAAACGCTGCTGGGGTATCCGGCCCTGGATGCGGGCATCGCGATGGCGCCGCGCGGTCTGGGGTCGTTCCTGATGATGCCCCTGGTGGGCACGGTGCTCTCGAAGTTCGATCCCCGCAAGGTGCTGGGCGCGGGCCTGGTAATCGCATCGTGGACGCTGTACGAGCTGTCCAAGCTGAATCTGAATGCCGGCTACTGGGACATCTTCTGGCCGCAGTTTATTCAAGGCGCGTCACTGGCCATGCTGTTCGTGCCGCTGACCACGGCGACCATGGATCCGATCCGGAAAGAAGAAATGGGCAATGCGACGAGCATGTTCAATCTCATGCGCAACATCGGCGGCAGCATGGGGATCGCCAGCGCGACCACCTACCTGTTTCGGTCGCAGCAGTTCCACACGCACCTGCTGGGCGCCAACGTGACGGCGCTCAACCCGCAGGCGCAGATGGTGCTGAAGGGATTGCAGTCGCAAATGCTGGCAGGGGGATCGGACCCGGCAAGGGCCACCCAGCAGGCCTATGGCGCGGTGTGGGGGATGGTGCAGCGGCAGGCAGCCATGGAGGCGTTCGTGGATACGTTTCGGGCCATGGCGATCGTTTTCCTGCTGGTGTTGCCCCTGCTGTTTCTGATGAAACGGCCCAAGCACCACTCGGGTCCGGCGGCGATGCACTAGAGGGGCGCGGCAGCCGGGAGCATCCGCGGCCCGGATGGCTTCAGCGGTTCAGGACGTCTTCGAAAAAGGCCACGGCTCGCGGGTCGCGCGATTGGCCCAGGGTGGACATGGCATGCTTGCGGAGATCGGGGTTCCGGGTGGTCTTGACGACCTGGATCAGCAGGGGAATGCCCGCACCGTCGGGAAGCGAGTTCAAGGCCGAGACGGCCCGCCGGCTGACCTGGTTTTCGGGGTCCTTTTCAATCACTTTCAAGAGCACGGAAAGCACCTCGGGATCGCGCCGGTGGCTCAGCGCCGAGACGGCCTGTTGGCGGAGCCGCGGGTTCTTATCGGTCTGGGCGATAGATTCCAAGAAGGCGGCGGCGTCCTTTTCTTTGCTGGACGACAGGGAGTTCACGGCGCGCTCGCGCACGCGTTCATCGGGATCGTTGGCGATGAGCCGTTTCAGCACTTCGAAACCGGAGCGGCCGCGCGCCGAGCTGAGCCAGGAGACCGCGCGCAGGCGCAGGGACTCCGGCTGGCCGGCCGCCAGCAGGCGCTCCAGGGCCTGGTCCGCGGAGGCGTCGGCGTGTTGGGCGACGGCGCCGACCATGGCATCGCCGAGACGGTCGCGCTGGGGCAGGAAGCCGGCGAGCAGCGCGACGCTTTGCGCCGGCTGGACGTCGGTAAGCCAGTAGACCGGCAGGCCGCCGGCATCGATTTCGCAATCGGGGGAGAGCGAGCGGATGCGGTTCACCGCATTGCCCTCCACGCGATACAGAACGACCACGTGGTCGGGCGGCTCGAGGTGTACCACACCCGGCATGGTGAAGCTGTCGCGAACGTAGTCGCAGCCCATGCCGCCGGTGCGGACCGAGGGCACCGAGTACGCGATCCACGCGGGCTGCGGCTGCGCCTGAAGCAGCGGGCGGAAGGCGCTCTCCAATCCCGAAGCCGCCGACCGGGTTTTCAACTGCGCATTTACCAGCAGCTTGGGCTGGGCGGCGAGCGGCAGGAGGGCGGCGGCCAGGCACAGGGCGAGTCTCATCGGGTAAGCAGCTCCTCGAGGTAATCGGTGGCTTCCTTGGATTTCAGGTTGGACAGGCGCTCCACGATGAAGAGCTTCATCTTCGAATCTTTTTCGCCCTTTGCGAGATCCACCAGCGCCTTGGCGTTGTTCTGCTCGCGCAGGCTGTTGACGATCTCTTTTTTCGCCTGCTCGTCCTGCTCGGCGGTGTAAAGGCTCATCAGGCTGGCGCCGGTGGCGGGCGTCCGTTGCGATGCCAGGACGCGGAGGGCGAGGCGGCGCAGCTTGGGATCCTTCTCGGTGCGCGCGACTTGGGCCAGCTTATCGGCATTGCCGTTACGGTACATGCAGCCGAGGATCTGTTCCTTCACCTCGTTCGACGTTTCGGCCTGGTAGATCTGCCAGAGCTCGGGCTGACCGGTGTTGTTGCCAAGAAAGACGAACGCCATTTTCCGCAGCTCGGGGTCCTTTTCATTGCGGGCCACCTCATTCAGGTGGGCGATATCGCGATTGCTCATGTAGCTATTGAGGATGGCGCGCTTCACGTTGGGATCGTTGCTGGAGCCGTAGATTTCGCTGAGGATGGCCGCGGTGCCCGCGGTATTGCCCTGGCGGCGGCGCATGGTGCCGAGATAATTGATGGCTTTCAACTGAAGGTCGGGATTGCTTCCGCCGCGTGCCACCTGCGCCAGGATCTGCTGCGCCCGCGGAGAGTTGCTGACGGCCAGCACGTATAGCGCGCGCTGCTTGACGCGCGGCGAGTTCGACCCTTTGAGCACCTTATCAACCAGGGGAAGGGCGCGCTCGGGGTCGGACTGCATGAGGCTGTTGAGGGCCATCAGCTTCAAGTCCTCGTCGGCCTCGCCTTCGGGCGAAACGGGTTTGCCGGACTGTTGCTTGACTTCGAGCTCGAGGGCTTTGGCGTCGTCCAGCCAGCGGCTGTTGGGATTGGCTTGGCGCAGTTGTGCCAGGGCCGACAGGGCCTCTTCGCGGCGGCCGAGCTTGTTCAGCGTGTAGGCCTTCCAGTACCAGCCGGCGTCGGCGTGCGACCCGGCGCGGGCGGTCACCTGGCTGAAGCTCTCGAGCGCGGAATCGTAGCGGTGATTGTCGAGCGCGCTCAACCCGGACTCGTAAAGGCGATCGTCGCCCTGGTAGCGGCCCCGCGCCTGAAAGTTCTGCGCCAGGAGCATTTCCCTATCGGCGTACATCATGGCCCGGCGGGACTCTTCGATCTGCTCGTTCAACTGGACCATGTCAGGCAGCTCGGGCATGTCGAAGTCGAATTGGAAATCGAAGTCAAACGGCTGTGGGGCGACGGCCGGACGGGGAGAGGGAGCGATCTGGAACAGCGCGCCCGGCGGGTTGGGCGCCAGCGCGGGCCTGAGCATGGGGCGCGGGGTAGCCTGCGGCCATTCGGACGCCATGGGCGCCAGCGCCGGCCGGGGCGTGGGCGCGGCGAGCTGGTCGAATTCCATGGGCAGGGGGACCGGCGCTGCGACCGGCGCCCGCGCGGCCCGGCGGGCCCGTGCGGCCGGAGCGGGCGTTGCGGGTGTTGCCTCCGGCGTTTGGCCCGAGGCCATCACCGCCAAAGCGAGGGGAACGAATACGCGAATGTAGATCATAGTTCAACCTTCGATTAGAGTTTTTGACGCGGCTCTGACGGGCCGGGCGTTTCGCGGTTGCGAACGTTGGACCCCAGGACGCGGATCTTGAACAGAATGCCTTGGGCTTCGAAGCGCTGGCGCAACTTTTCCAGCTCGACGGGAGAGACATGGGAGGGGGCGTGCGAGATCTCGAGCAGCACGCGGTCCAGTTCATCCAGCATCCCGACGATGGCGCCATCCCCGGTATGGGCGGCGGTCTGGCGGTAGAGGCGGCTCTCGCTGACCAGGTCGGCGGCCCGCTCTTTTTCGGCGGAGATGTCCAGCGGATGGCGGGGATGGGCGTTGGCCAGTTCGATGAGGACCATTTGCGAGCGCTCCAGGTAGTCGCCGACCGCGACCAGGAGGATGCGCTCTCCGGCCTGGGGATCGGTGGCCGCCAGTTGTGGGGAGGGCGCAGAGGCCTGCCGCGGATAGAAACGGCCGGCCAGAAACGCCGCCAGCAGCAGAAGCGAGAAGGCCGCCGCGGCGCCGGCGAACCGCAACGGCAGGGGCCCGTAGAAACGGCGCCGGATCCACCCGGACCAGCCGGCCTTCACCGCCGCGGGCTCGAGCCGTTTCCACACCTCGGCGCCATATTCGGGGCCGCGCTCGGGGACCGGCAGCGAATCCACCACGTTCAGCACGCGCTGAAGGGACCCGTAGAGCGACCGGCAAACGTCGCATTCTTCCAGGTGCTGTTCGGCGCCCTGCAGGCCGCCCTCTTCGCCGTAGTAATGCAGAATCAGTTGTTCTTCGCTGAGGTGATTCATTTCGCGGCTCCCGCCACCGGCTCGAGGGCCCGGCGCAATTTTTGCACCGCGCGGAAGACGCTGTGCTTGGCCGCGCCCGGCTGGCACGCCAGCACGCGGCTCACTTCCTCGATGCCCATGCCTTCGAAGTGGCGCAGCACGAAGGCGGTCCGTTCCGTGCCGCTCAGCTCCTTCATCGCCTCCGTGACGCGCTCCCGCACTTCGCTCGACAGCGCGAACCGCTCGGGCGTCGGAACGGGCGAAGGTAGCGCCTGGACGGGATCGTCCACCTCCGTTTCGTTGGGCACGAAGTGCTCCGAGCGGCGCTTGCGAGCGCGCACCAGGTCGAGCGAGTAGTTGGCGGCGATGCGATAGAGCCAGGTGCCGAAAGTTGCCCGTTCATCGAACCGGGCAAGCTGGCGATAGGCGCGAAGGAAGCTCTCTTGCACCACATCCTCCGCGTCTTGTTCGTTACCGGTCATACGATATGCGAGCCGGAACAGAGCACGACTGTGGCGTTCCACGAGAACCCCAAATGCGTCGGGATCGCCCGCGCGCGCCTTTGCAACGAACGCTGCATCGGTCAACTCCATCCGGCTGTCAGTTAGACTGCCCGGTCTGGAACTGGTTAGCAAGTACGTTCCCCACTCGACCGGCGCGCGCCCGGGGTGAACCAGCCTACGGCCAGCCGCGGCGCGGGATCCGCTTCCGGAAAGCCGTGCGGGCGTCATCTTTCTGTAAGATGCGGTGGGTAGACTGGTGACGGATGTGCTGTGGTGACAGGGGGAATCATGCGGCGCAAGGTGACATTGATTTATATCGACTCGGGGGGCGGACATCGCGCCGCGGCGACCGCGCTGGGCGAGGTGATCCGCCGCCAGCAGCGGCCTTGGGACCTCGAACCGGTCAACATCCAGGACCTGCTGGATCCCATCGACTTTATTCACCGCTACACCGGAATGCCCATGCAGGAGGTGTATAATCTCATGCTGCGGCGGGGTTGGACGCGGTGGACGCCGCAACTGACGGTACTCGCCCACCGCCTGATCCGGGCCACCCACGGGGCCCAGGTGCGGGTTCTCGAACCTTATTGGAAGGCCCATCGGCCGGATCTGGTGGTATCGCTGATCCCGCATTACAACCGGTCGCTCAAAGAAGCGCTGGACCGCGCCTGCCCGGGCACCCCCTACGTTACGGTGTTGACGGATATTGCCGACTACCCGCCGCACTTCTGGATCGAACCGATGGACCAATGGGTGATTTGCGGGTCGGACCGGGCGATCGAACAGGCGCGGCAGGTGGGAATCCGCGAGGACCACATCTTGCGGGCGTCGGGCATGATACTCGATCCGCGGTTCTACGAGACGACGGGAATCGACCGGGCGGCCGAGCGGGTGCGGCGCGGCCTCAAGCCCGACGTTCCGGTGGGACTGGTGCTGTTCGGCGGCGAGGGTTCCACGGAAATGGTGCGGATCGCCAGCGTGCTCAATCGCGAGGACAGCGGAGTGCAACTCATCCTGATCTGCGGGAAAAATCACCCGCTGAAGGCGCGGCTCGGGCGCATGGAGCAGCGGATTCCGATGCTGGTGGAGGGGTTCACGCGGGAGATCCCGCTTTACATGGAGCTTGCCGATTTCCTCATCGGCAAACCAGGTCCGGGCTCCATCAGCGAGGCACTGGCCAAGAAGCTGCCCGTCATCGTGCGGCGGAGCCGGTGGACCATGGCTCACGAAGTCTACAACACCGAATGGCTGGAAGAGCGGGGGGCGGGGATGGTGGTGCGGAGTTTCTCCCGCGAAATCGACGGCGCGGTGCGAAAGCTGCTTGCTCCGGAAAGCTACGCGCGGTACCGCGAGCGGGCCGCGGCTGTGCGCAATACCGCGGTATTTGAGATTCCGGACATGCTGGACGGGATTCTGGCCGCCGGGAGAGGGCGGGTGCCGCCGGACCTTTTTACCTGGCTGGCGGTTTCGAAATCTGCCCCCCGGCCGATTCCCGAAGGCTTGACAGGTCACTCCATTTAGAATTGCAGCTCGCCGCTCACCGAAAGCAGCAGGCGCAATGCCGGCCGCAAGGGCGGTCCGGCCAGCAACTGAACCGTGGCGGCCGTGCCGGTGAGCCACCAGGGCTCGCGATCCTGCCAGATCTGGGTGAGCGTCCGCGCCACGCCATCGTCGCCGCGATAGAAGATGCGATCGGCCCATCGTTCCCGGCCCGGGTACTCCGGATAGGTCCGGAGGATGTCGCGGATGGCCTCGAGTACCCGCTGTGCCATGGGCTCGCGGTATTGCGGCAGGAACAGAATCGAACTGTGCCCCGCATGAATCTCGGAGACAAACTCGGCGAAGCTGCGGGCGTTGGTGAGGTTGATGCAGGCGCCCGGTTCGGCGGCGTGCCGGTCGCCGCCCGAGATCACCGGCCGCCGGTGCGAGCGTGCCAGCGCGACCGTGTCGGCGTTCTCATTCCAGCGGCGCGTGCCGTTCAACTCAAAAGCGTCCATCCATGCGATGCACTCGCGCAAGAAGTTGTCCAAGGCACAACGGTGGTCGTCTTCGTTTACGCCTTCCTCGAGCCAGAAGGGATGATTCAGGACAACCAGCACATCGGGAGTCTGTGCGAAGCCGCGCAGAAGGCTGGGCAACGCGTCTTCGCGGGGCGCCGCCGTGTACGCCCCCATCAACGCCATCCACTCCGGCGCGGCTTTGCGAGGCATGTTGTGGATACCCAGATGCAGGATGGACCGCTCGTAGGGCACGGTCCATTCGACCGACAGCGGCGTCTCGGCGGCATCGGCGGTGACGTTGAGCGCGAGGCCCGCTTCGATGTCGTCGTGATCGGTGAGTGAGACGATGGGCCGCAAACCGAGCTGGCCGATCTGCTCGCGTTCCAGGCTCAATGCCGATGCCGGGCTGAGCGGCGGCGTCCACCAGGCGCGCGTGAAATCGATCTTCCGCGGGCCGCGCTCATAGTGTCTAACCAACTGCGAGATGCCCGGCACCTGGTGCAGGTATCGCGGCAAGAACCACAAACACTCTTTGGAGTGCATGGTGTGGCCGTGCAGGCAGACGCCGGTATCGTACCCCTCGGTGGCCCTCCGGTCGCGCCACGCAAATCGGATTGTGCTCACGCTCAATGGAATCCCCCCTCCCTTTCAGATTCCTCTGGAGACCGTTACAATTACGCGGCAAACGTGCAACCGTTTCGCGAAAAATTACTGCGCTTGTGGGCGTATTTATAGGGTTTGCGGTCACCGGACCCTGCCGGCGCGATATTCCGTAATCGTTTTGTCATCGAGGGCCGCGGCCGCCGCTGCGCCGGCGGCGCACAACAGGAGCATGTGCACATTTATTCCTGTTGGCACGGGATCTGCACTACGGAGAGGTGCACGGAAGATCCTCGCTGCCGGGACACAGGTCTGCCCCTCAACAGCGCGGGGCTTCGCAAAGGAGAGAATATGGCAACGCAAACCAAAAGCAACGAGACCCAGTCATCGCAGGGACAGTCGATGGCGCGCGGCTCGCACGAAGAAGGGGCGATTTCGCGCCGGGGCGCTTATGCCGGTTTTCCGTTCACGCCGGCCGAGTTTTTCCGTATGAATCCGTTTTCGCTGATGCGGAGGATGACGGAGGAGTTCGACCGGGCGTTCGGTGAGCAGGGCGGCCGCGAATCGGAGGAGCGCGGATGGATGCCGGCCATCGAGGTGAACCACAAGGACGGCAATTACGTGGTTAGCGCGGAACTCCCGGGCGTCAAACCGGACGACGTGAAACTGGAAATCGCCGATGATGCCGTGGTGATTCAGGGTGAGCGCAAGATCAAGCGCGAAGAGACCAAGGGCGGCGTTCACGTCACCGAGCGGCGATATGGCCGGTTCTACCGGGCTGTTCCGCTCCCGGAAGGCGCGAAGACTGACGAAGCCCGGGCCAACTTCGAAAACGGTGTGCTGGAAGTTACCGTTCCGACCCCGGAGCAGCGGAGCAAGCGACGTGAAATCCCGATTCAGGGAGAGTCGAAGCGAAGTTCGGAGAAGCCGGGAGGTACGGCCGGACGAGCAGCTTAAACGCACGTGACGGTCGTGTCGGCAGCGCCGGGGCATCCCGGCGCTCTCTTCGGCCGTCAAGTAATGTGACCCTTGCGGCCCGCCGCATTTTACGTGGCCGGGACCGCGCATTTTCGTACGGAGCGGTGCTTAAGAGGTGACTAATATGACGGCACAGGAAATTACAGCCCACGATGTGGTGACCTTCGGCGACTTGAAGATGCTTGCCGGCGCAAGCAGTCCGTGCATTACGATCACGGTTCCGATTCCCACCCCGTTCGGGATTTCGACGCGTCTGAAAAACGCCGTGCGCAGCGTCGAGAAGCAGCTCGCCGCGCGAGCGCAACCCGCCACGATCGCGTCGCTGCTGGAACCGATTTACGAGCTGACGAGGTCCGCCGAGACGGCCGGGATCTGGTCGAATGGCTTGATTGTTTTCCGCTCGCCCGACGCATTCCGCTACTTTTCGTTAAGCGGGCGGGTGCCGGAATCGGAGCGCGTGGAGGAGCGGTTCCAGGTGCGGCCGCTGTTGGCGGCACTGACCCGGGAGCAGCGGTTCCATCTGCTCGCGCTCAGCCGCCAGCGTATCCGGCTGTGGCACTGCACCCAGCACCGGGTGCAGGAAGCCTCCATGCAGGGCACGGTACCGCAGGACATGCGCGCCTGGCTAAACACGCGCCAGCCGGACCACCTCCTGAAGAACCGGTCCACCATCGGACCGTCGACCGGCGCCATGAAAGGAGTGAGTTTCGGGACCAACGCCGATCGCGATCGCGAGGACGAGTACGTGGCCCATTTCTTCAAGGAGATCGACAAAGGAGTGAACCTGCTGCTGCGGAACGACCGGGCGCCCCTGGTTCTGGTTGGAGTGGATTCGGAGCTGGCGGCGTATCGCCGGGTCAACACGTATCCGCGATTGCTGGAGAAAGAGGTACACGCATCGGCTGATGGGCTGTCGGACCGCGAACTGCACACCCGGGCGATGGAAGCGATCCTGGAGGTGCGATCGGAAATGCTGGAAAGCGCGCTGTCGGATTTCCAGAAGTACCGCGGCGCCGGCCGCGTCACCTTCGATGGTGGCGAGGCGGTGAAAGCGGCGTGGGAGGGGCGGGTGGCCGACTTCTTCTTTTCGCAAGCTGCCGAGGCGCGGGGCACCTGGAACGAAGCCAGGTCGGAAAGCGAAGCCGGCAGCCATTCCGAAGACCTGCTGAACGCGGCCGCCTTACAGACCGTTCTGCACGGTGGCCGCGCGTTCATGCTGGAAGGAAGCGACCACGTGATGCCGGGCGACATTGCCGCGGTGCTTCGCTTTTGAGCGCGACGGTGGCGCGGCGTCCGAGTGGACCGCCAGAAGGGGGTCGAGAGTCGCTTGATAAATGCTAGTTGCACATATAGTGACTAGGATGTTATTGTCGCAAAAGGGGGAAAATAGGACTTATGTCTCGTGGTCCCTGTCCACGGCACGGCGGGCGGCATCCCTGCACCTGCGCCATGGGAAACCTCTACCGGTTTGTGGAACCAGTGGTACTGCTGCTCCTCGAAAAGAAGGGCAGTTCGTACGGGTATGAGCTGGCAAGCGAAGTGCGGCAATACGCGTTGACCGACGCTGAAGTGGAAGTGGCGGCGCTGTACAAGACCCTGCGGCAACTGGAAAAGAACGATTGCGTGACTTCCACATGGGACGTGGAGGGCAGCGGCCCGGCGCGGCGGGTGTATGCGTTGACGCCGCGCGGGAAGGAACACCTGGGGGAATGGATCACCGTTCTGGACCACATGTCCAAGGCGATGGCCCGATATGTGCGCAACGCCCGGACGGCGCGGAAGGCGGCGGACGCCACGCGGATGGAAACGCCCAAGGCGGTACCGGGCGCCGGAGCGCCGGAGCTGAGCGGGGTGTCCAAATGACAGCGCCACCGCGGGAGTATTGTTGAGCATGGCGTGGATGGCCGCCCAGTCGCTTGCCAACCTGCTGACCGCCCTGAATGCCGACATCGTCCAGGAAGTGGCCGCCGCGGATCACTACCTGCAACTGGCAGGACTCGTCAAGCGATTGCAGCACCCTTCGATCGGCCACCAGATTGCTGTCTGCGCCGCGACGGCCATATCCAACGCCACGGCGCTCGCCGCGGAGGTGCTGGTTTTGGGGGGGGCGCCGCCCTCGCCGCTGCCGCGCGCCGTCGCGCAGCCGCCGGCTACATCGATTGAAGAACACGTGCTGGACGCGCGGGCGGAGCTGGCTCACTATCAGGACCGGGTGGACTTCGCGGAGCGGCTCGGACTCCTGCGTCTCCGGGATGTGTTCCAGCAAATTGTACAGAGTAAACGGCGACACCTCGCGCATGCCAGGTTGATCGCATCGGCCTGCTGGATGCGCCGAAGCAAGAAGACCAAACGGGAGAGATCTGATGCGAATCGCAGTACCCACGAATGACGGCGCGACTATATCGGAACACTTCGGCCGAAGCGCGGCCTTTCTGGTATTCGAAGTGGAGAACGGGCAAATCAAGAATCGCGAATGGAGAAGGAACACCGGGCGGCACGTGCACGAGGAAGGAACTTGCGGGCACACCTCCGAGGGCCACGGCACTCATAGCCATGCCGGGATCCTCTCGGCGTTGTCCGGCTGCGCGACGGTGATCTGCGGCGGCATGGGTATGCGCGCGGCGGAAGCCCTCAAATCCGCCGGAGTGACTCCGGTGGTGACCGCGGTTCCGGCGTCGGTGGAAGATGCCGTGACGGCCTACCTGAACGGTGAGCTTGCCAAGAGTACCGGCGAATACTGCCGCTGTCAGCATTAGCCGGGAGTGCCGCCCTTGCAGGCGGACGGAGTGGAAACGTGGAGGACTGGACATGACCGGACCGGAATCGTACTCGCTCCATCCCGTGGGCGTGGTACGTTCGGAGCTGCGGCGGCGGGAAGATGCACCGAAGCAGGGCTGCGAGGGGGGACCGGAAGCGTGGCTGGAGATCGACGCCCGGTATCGCGACGCGCTGGATGGGATTGCGGTCAAAGCGGAGATCCTGGTCCTGACCTGGTTCCACCTGGCAGGACGGGACGTGTTGAAGGTCCATCCGCGGCGCCTGGCGAGCAACCCGCTGACCGGTGTGTTCGCCACGCGTTCGCCGGACCGTCCGAACCCGATTGGCCTGCACCGAGTGACCGTACTGGAGATCGACGGGCAGCGTGGCATAAAGGTTGGTCCGCTCGAAGCGATCGACGGCACGCCGGTGGTGGATATCAAGCCAGTCCTTCCCCAAACGCGAGAGGTGGGTCGAGAATAGGATGGCCAGCTCCTGATTTCGGGGCGCGGTTCGGGCTTGCGCGGGGGGATTCGGCAGCCGGGGTGTGAACTCCGCGGCCGATGGGAGGGGACCCGATGGCGACGATCACTATCTCGCGAGGGACGTTTAGCGGCGGCAAGATACTGGCGGATTCCCTGAGCCGCAGCCTGGGTTATCGTTCGCTCGATCGGGATGCGCTGGTTCGCAAAGCCGCCACCCAACGCATCACGGAATACGATCTGCTGGCCGCGCTCGAAGAGCCGCCGGGCTACCCCGGGCGGCTGAACCACAAACGCTACATTTACCTGGCGCTCCTGCAGGCGGCCTTGTGGGACGAGGTGCGTGCCGGCAACCTGGTCTACCACGGGTTGGCCGGCCACCTGCTGCTCAAGGGGGCGCCGGGGCTCCTCCGGCTGCGCATCATCGCGCCGATGGAAGTCCGCATCCGCATGGCGCAGGAGCGGCTGAATGTGGGGCGCGACGAGGCGGCCGACTACATCGGCCGCATGGATCACGACCGGCGCAAGTGGACTCAGTTCCTCTATGGCGTAGATTGGGAGAGTCCGTCGACCTACGACCTGGTGATCAACCTGGAGCGAGTGACCTCGGAGCAGGCCTGCCGGCTGGTGGTTTCGATGGTCGAGGCGGGCGCGCTGAACTGCACCCCGGAATGCCAGTCGGTGTTGAACGACAGGGCGCTGGCCAGCCGGGTGCGTAAGGAACTGGCGCTCGATCCCTACACCTTGAATCTCGAAGTGGAGGTGGAAGCGCGGGACGGGCGCATCTCCATCCGAGGAGATTCGCTGGAGGACGAACGCGAAGCGATCCGGCGGGTGGCATGGGCGGTGCCGGGTGTGGCCGGGGTGGCCGTCAACGACGTTATGGCGTCCAAGCCGGAGTAGGCAGAACGTCATTCACGGCGTCGCCGGCACGCGGCCGGAGCGTTCGGGAAGCTGTTCGATCGCCCCGAAACGTGCCGAAGCCCTGGCCGGCCACACCATGCTGCCAGACCATCAGCATTCTTTCCGGATGCCTACCATTCGGACGGAATCGGGCCGTCGCCAGTTCCACGGGTTGCGCGTGAAACAACGGCCAAGCAGGCATTCTTGAGTCGCGCATGATGACCTTTTATCGTCCAACAAGAATCCCCGCCCAGCCGGATGAAGTGAATCGTGCGCTTCGGGCAGTGCCCATGAGGACATCTTCAGAAGTAATGGCCAGAATTGGCGAATGAAGCTTGAAGGAGAACAGCACGAGGTAGGCGAATCCGCCGAAATGCCGGAAATCAAAGAGACGAAAATAGAGACGAAAATCAAAGAGATAGGTTACGCGGCTGCTCTCTGCTATGATTAACGCCGTTACGGGAAGCGCAGCCTAGGCCATGCAGCTAAGCTTTTTCATCCGAAGCAACGGACAATCATTCTTCGTCGAAATGGTAACTTGGGCCATGGTACGCGAAAGTGGTTACGTCGCTCAACCGTCGACAACCGCGACCAAGTACCGCGGGGCGGCCTTCGGCTTCCTCCTCAAGGACGATTACGTAGATGCCAAAGGGCGAAAGCTGCATGTTTCGCAGACTGGATGGCGCACCACTCGCTGCATCCCGTTGTGCCAGTATCGTGCCGAAGTTGCAAAGGCAAGGACCTTGCGAATCGAGGAGATCAAATGGCAAGCGCAGCGAGAAAAGTGGATCGAACTGCTGAAGGCGCTTACCTTTGCGGCTACCGTAGTCTGTCCGATGCTGCGCGTCGGAACCGTAGCCTGGAGCCTCACTGAAGCCTTCGAACTCGCCGAGTCGCTGGATACAGTCACCAAAGTGGCCGAATCGGTTCTCATTAACAAACGCACTTCCGTCATCGATGTTCTGTGTGACGTGCTCCTAGATCAATACCTGACGAAAGCCGAGAAGGGCTTCTTCCTGGCTTCTCTCAAATGCGTTTATCCCTGCTTGACCAAGCGGATGATCAAAGTGGCAGGGACGGGGTTCGAGATCTGGGATGCCTACCCCTGCGCGAACAAGTTCAATGTCGGCCAGGTCCTTCCATCAGTGCAGGAGGATAGTATTCTCGATGACATCTATCGCTTTCGAATGGGCGTGGATGAGGTCTACCGGAATACCGTTCTGAGGGGCTATGCGGCGCAACAGAAGGCCTGGAGCGACTATTTCGACCGCTTGGCCGAAGCGCACAAGAAAGGCTTGGACGACATTATTCTTCAACCCATTGGACTTATGTTCGAACCCGACTGCAAGTGCAGCTTTTGCAAGCCTTTGGTTTCGCCGGATACCGGGCCCAAAGTTATCGTTAGTCCGGGCACTCGGGGATACTGAAATCCGCGCGGTGCGTCGGTCGGGAAGAGTCGAACGAAGAACTGCGAGAGCAGTGTACCCAACTAGGTCTTTGGCCGCTTGAAATAGTTCGTAAAAACCAGTTTTATGCAGAATTGTTTTGACGCATACTCGGGGTATGGGCCGCCCACCTCTCAAAATCGATGTCACCAAGAAGGACCAACAGGAATTACGCAGCCTTCTGAAAGGCGGGGTACAACAGGTCCGCGTGGTCCTGCGCGCCTTGGCGCTGTTGCAATTGGCTGAGGACGTCAGCGCTCCCCAAGTCGCCAAAACGATTTCGCTCACCGCACAGGGCATTCGTCGACTCGGCCACCGCTACCAAAAGGCCGGACTGGAGGGCGTTCTGCATGAGAAACAGCGACCCGGCGCCGCCGAAGTACTGGACCATAACCAGAAACAGCGGATCATCGCCATGGTGTGCGCTGACCCGCCCGAGGGCCGCGCCCCGCTGGACGGTCCGGTTGGTGGCCGAAGAAGCGGTAAAGCGAAAACTGATTCCACAGGTGGGAAGAGAGACCATCCGGATTCTGCTGCGGCACCACCGGTGGTCTACCCGCGATCGGTCGGGATTCCAGTTCGCGCAGGTCCTGTTCCGCTTGGCCTTGCAGTATCCAAAAGCCGAGACGATCCATTTGGTCATGGACAACCTCAGCAGCCACCATCAGAAATCCTTAACTGACCTCTACGGGAAAGAAATGGCCAGCGAAGTCTGGAACTGCTTCACTGTCCACTACACGCCCAAGCACGGAAGCTGGCTCAATCAGGCGGAAATCGAGATCGGGATCTTCGCGCGGCAATGCTTGGGGAAACGGAGGATCCCCGACCTAAAGTCGGCGGGAAGCTCGCGCCTGGAATCGGCAGATGAACCGGAATCGGGTCAAGATCAACTGGAAGTTCGATCGCAAAGCAGCCCGTCGCAAGTTCGGTTACACAACGAACTCTTTTAAGCGGTCAAAGACCTAGTTGTCCGTTGAGCCAAAACTGGCCTACGGCTGACGGCCTAACGTAGATCGATCCTCTCTAAACTTGCCCGATCACGAGGCTCTCGCGGGCAGCCTCCACTACAGCTTTGGTCACCTCTCCCACTGCATTGATTTCGAGAATTCGTTCGATTTGGGTGAGCTAACGGTTCAGCAGCCGGAAGTTGCCGCCCGTGATTCGGATGATCGCGGCCACTGTTTCTGCGTCCAACAGCTGCTGGGGAAGACAGACGCCGACTGGCGCCCAACGCCGGTCCAACAATTGGCGAACCTCCTTGGCGCCAAAGGCCGAAACTCATGGACGAAGCCGATACGGAAGTAGAACTGGCGTTAGGTTTATCAGCCTCACGACGATGAACCAGTTCAAATGTGTTGCTGTAGGCTTTCGTTCCTTCATGCGCGAGGGTGACCAGATCGACCGGTCACGCGGCGACGATCCGATATACTACCCAATAGCTCGGCGACTCCTCACCCAAATCCTGAGCCAAGCGCCGGACTTGACGGCAAATCGCTGCAACTGGAAGCGGCGGCTTCTGGAGAGCGATACCTTCAATGGCTTCCCTGAACCGGGCCGAAATCTCGCCGTGCTGGCACCTGAGGCATCGCAGAAAATGTTCTGCCCTGAATTGTTGAAAGCGATTCTGGAAGCGGTAGACTGGAAGGCGCTCAGAAAGGATGGGACCATGGCGACTCAAACGATGCAACCCACACCAACGCACCAGCCGTCTTTACCGGACCTGACGATATTGGCCGTACCTGCGGACCAGATCCTGTTGTTTCGAGCACGGGCACGAGGGGTACAGATCTACCCGTGCGATCCAAAGACCCACAGTTTCGGCCCTTCCCGGCCGGAGGCCATCCTGGTGACCGACCAGGGAGATATCATCCACCACGATAAGGGACCTACCGACAAAGGACCCAAGTGGACGGCCGCGGACGGAAGCCACGTCATCGGGACTGTGCTCCAAAAAGTCGCGGCGCCCGATCCCGATGCCGTGCCGTGGCTGCTGTTGAGTACCACCCCGGGGGGCACTCCGAAGGGCATGCTCTCTTCAGTCTCGTTCATCCAGCGGGTCTATACGAAAGCGGGGAATCCGCCTTCGGGCGCCTGCGGATCCGATGGGCGGAGCGAAACGCCGGTGATCTACGAGGCCGAGTATTACTTCTACGGTCGGAAGGACTGGTCCAAGTAATCCGCCGATTTCTCTTCCCTCGGCGCTCCAGGAGGAGTAGTTCTCCGCGAGTGCATTCTCTGTCGCTGGCCAATGAGCCTGCGCAGCATATACTAACGTACGGGCCTGCGGTTTCGGTGAGGACTCCTTGGTCCTCCGGGAGGAAGAGAATGAATCGATTTCACCTAACGATATGCGCGGCGGCATTGGCCGCCGCCTGGACGGTTCACGCGCAGAACGCCAACCCTTTGAGCAATGAGGCGAAGCAAGCCTGGACCCGCACCATCAACAACGTGGTCGCCGCGGCGGAAAAAATGCCGGAGGGCGACTACAATTTCAAACCGACCCCGGAAAGCATGAGTTTCCGCGACCTGGTAGCGCACACGGCCGACTCGGCCATGGGTGCCTGCTCCGGCTATAACGGAGAGCGGAAATCGGCGGGCGCGGCGGCAATGAAATCCAAGGCCGAGTTGGTAGGCGCACTGAAGGCCGCGCAGGCGGAGTGCGAGAAAGCCTACGGTTCGCTCGACGACGCGAAAGCCGTGGAGATGATGACCGGCGGCCGCGGCGGCCCGCGCAGCCGTCTGGGGACTCTGTGGGGCAACACCGTCCACATCGAGCACGAATACGCGCAAATGGCGGTGCATCTGCGCCTCAAGGGCCTGGTGCCGCCTTCAAGCGAAGGACGGGGCGGCATGGGCCGCGGCCGCGGCGAGTAATCGCGAAGCGGCCACTGGATGGCGCTGCGGGGCGGCGCCGGGTGCGGTCGCGTGGATGCGGCGGCACTCCGAACGCTCGATGCTGCCAAACCCCGGTGCCATCCCAAACCAGCCCGAGCGGTTATCGGGTAAACTAACATCACTCGTCAGCCATGCTCCGATTGGTGCTTTTTGCGATCTGCTTCGCCGTCTGCCTGCCCGCTGGAATGGCGCAAGCCCAGGAATCCGGCAAGCGGCAATACCAGTCTCTTTGTGTCGGCTGCCACGGGGAGGATGGAACCGGCGGCGGCCATGGTCCCGGTTTCGTTGACGTGCGCCGCTCTCGCGCCAGCTCGCAACAGGCGGTGCGCAATCTCATTCTCAACGGGATTCCGGGCGGCGGGATGCCCGCCTTCAAGATCCCCAATGAACAGGCAGACGCCATCGCGGCCTACGTCATGGATTTGAAACGGCCCAACGCGGGCGGCGGCGCGGAGGGTGGCCCGGCGCCGGGCGATGCCCTCGCGGGCGAGCGCTTTTTCACCGGCAAAGGGAACTGCCTGACATGCCACATGGTGCGCGGGCGCGGCGGTGTGCTCGGTCCCGATCTTTCGAACATCGGGCGCGACCGCCGGCCTGCCGAGATCGAACAGGCCCTGCTCGTCCCCGGCACGCTGGGAGCGCGCCGGGGCGCTCCCTCCTATCGCGCGGTGACCGTACGCCTCCACGATGGCCGGACGATCCGCGGCATCGCCAAGAACGAGAGCGCGTTCGATCTGCAACTGCTCTCGGTGGATGGCAAGTTGCACCTGCTGTCCAAGAGTCAGATTGCGGAGATCGCCGGCGAAAGATCTCTGATGCCGAAAACGGAAGCGACGGCGGACGAGATACGCGACCTGGTCGCCTACCTCAGCCGCCTCACCACGGATCCGAACGCCCGGCTCGCACCCATCGAGAGGGATCTCGGGCCGGGCATTTCTTTCGCCGAAGTGGCACACCCCAAGCCGGGCTCCTGGCCCAGCTATGACGGCAACTTGAGCGGCAACCGGTTCAGCCCGCTCACCGGGATCGACACGACGAATGTGCACCGCCTGGCGCCCGCGTGGATCTTCCCGATTCCGGGAGCGCCGCGCGCGCTCGAGGTCACGCCCGTTGTGGTGGATGGCGTCATGTACGTCACCACGGTGAACGAAGCTTACGCGCTCGATGCGCGCAGCGGCCGCGAGATCTGGCACTACCGCCGGCCGCGCAGCCAGGGCCTCGCCGGCGATGCGGCCAGTGGCATCAACCGCGGTGTGGCCGTGCTCGGCGACCGCGTCTTCATGGTCTCCGACAATGCCCACCTGTTCGCGCTAGACCGCCTCACCGGGCAGCTCATCTGGGACGTCGAAATGGCCGATTCGCACCAGAACTACGGCTCGACCAGCGCGCCGCTGGTGGTGAACGACCTCGTCGTCGCCGGCGTCTCCGGGGGCGATGAAGGGGTCCGCGGATTCCTCGACGCGTACCGGGCTTCGACCGGCGAGCACGTCTGGCGCTTCTGGACCATTCCGCTGCCCGGGGAGCCCGGCTCGGAGACATGGGACGGCCGAGCCATGGCGCACGGATGCGGAGCGACCTGGCTCACCGGCAGCTACGATCCGGAGGCGCGGCTGCTCTACTGGCCTACCGGCAATCCCTGTCCCGACTATAATGGCGAGGAACGGAAGGGCGACAACCTCTACACCGCGTCGATCCTGGCGCTCGATCCTGCCGCGGGAACGCTGAAATGGCATTACCAGTTCACGCCGCACGACCTGCACGATTGGGACGCCACCGAACCGCCCGTCCTGGTGGATACGAATTTTCGGGGGCAGCCGCGCAAGCTGTTGCTCCACGGCGATCGGAACGGCTTCTTTTACGTGCTCGACCGGCTTACCGGCAAAGTCCTGGTCGCGGAGCCGTTCGTGAAAAAACTGACCTGGGCCAGCGGCATCGGGCCCGATGGCCGACCCATCCTGCTGCCCGGCAATGAGCCGACGGTGGAAGGGCAGTTGGTCTGTCCGGCTGTGGCGGGGGCGGCGAATTGGCCCTCGAATGCCTACAGCCCGGCAACCGGGCTGTTCTATATGTTTGCCGAAGAATCGTGCAACATCTATAGCAAGAACGATCTGTGGTGGCAGCCCGGCCGATCGTTCTACGGCGGCGGTACGCGGCGCGCGCCGGGCGAGAACTCAGGTGGAAAATCGCTCAAAGCGATCGACATTCAAACCGGCAAGGTCGCTTGGGAGATCCCCGACATTGGCGGCGGAATTCTGGCGAGTGGGCTGATGGCGACGGCTGGCGGCCTGATCTTTTACGGCGATGGCCGCGGCGCCTTCGTAGCCGCGGATTCCCACAACGGGAAGCTCCTGTGGCATTTCAACGCCGGCCAGAGCTGGAAGGCGGGCCCGATGACGTACCTGGTGGACGGCAGGCAATACCTCGGGATGGCCGCTGGATCGACGATCATGGCGTTCGCGCTGGTACCCGCGCCCTAGCCGGCAGCCTGTCGCCGAGTGCGACACTACGCTACCATCGAGCGGGGGGAAGCCTTTCGACCACGAGCGGCGAGCGCTGGATCGACCGGCATCAGGCCGCGGCGAATGCGGGCTCGGCGACTTGATCGGCCCGGAGCGGATTTTCCTGGACGTCGTTGAAACGAACCACGCACGCGGTTCGATCCTTGCTCTGCACCGAGCTACCGGTATACTTCCGGACGACATTCAGCAGATGCGCCACCATCTCACGCGCACGAGCATCGGGCTGCAGGCGCAACGCGTGCAGGATGCCCGCCTCGCCGAAGATCCGTCCGCTGCCGTCGGCGGATTCCACCACGCCGTCGGTGAAGGCGACCAGTGTGTCACCCGGCTCCAGAGTCAGGCTGCGGACACCGTAGACGGAGCGCGTCGTCAGCCCCAGAACCGTCCCCGTACTCCCCAGGTGTTGCACGGTGCGGCCGCCCTCGCGCAGCAACAGCGCCGGCTCGTGGGCGGCATTCACATAACGCAACAATCGCCGGGCCGGGTCGAAATCGGCAAAGAAAAGGGTGGCGTACAAACCGTCCGCCGACACGTCGCATACGGTACGGTTGAGGTCCCGCACGACGTTGGCGATTTCCGTATCGGTTACGGGCATGCGGGATCGAAGAAAGGTCCGTATACCAGGAATGAGCAGTGCCGCCGCGGCGGCGTTTTGTCCCGAAACATCTCCCAGGGCGGTGATGAGTGCATTCGACGGCAGTGAAATGAAATCGAAGAAATCGCCGTCGCCGGAAGCGGCAAGTTGGGATTCGCCGTAGTAATCGAATGCGGCGACGCTGCGGACGCGGCCCGGAAAGAGCCGGTTCGCCGTGTCAGTCCGAAACACCACGCGTTCGGTGTGGAGCAGATCGGTTGAATTGATGTTGCCCATATCAATGTTGACGCACCAGCCGCGCGGTTCGCCCATCGCGCCCACCGATTCGCGTGTAAAGAATGGTTAAGAAACCCTACGCCTGTAGCAGCGCTGCGGCCGTGGGTTTCCATAGGATACTGAGAAGCGATGCCGCGGTACGATGCCATCGTGATTGGAGGCGGCCACAATGGACTCGTCGCCGCAGCGTATTTGGCGCGCGCGGGGCGCCGGGTGCTGGTGCTGGAGCGCCGCGAACTGTTGGGCGGGTGCGCGGTGACGGAGGAGATCTGGCCGGGCTATCGCGTGTCCACCGCGGCGTATCTCACCAGCTTGATGCAGGAGCGCGTGATTCGCGATCTGGAGCTGGAGCGCTTTGGCTACCGGGTGGATGCCAAAGATCCGGCCTTCTTTTCGGCCTTTCCCGACGGCCGCCATTTTTTCATGTGGCAGGACCGCGCGCAGACGCTGGCCGAGATGGCGCGCTTTTCGAAACACGATGCCGAGGTTTACCCTGCCTATGAAGACCGCCTGGAGCGGCTTTCCCAGGTGGTGGAGCGGCTGCTCCTCACCACGCCGCCCCAGTTTCCGCCGCGCGGCATCGGCGACTTTCTGGACTATTTGAGGGTCGCCGGCAGAATGCGCGGGCTCAATGCCGCCGAGTTTGTGGCGCTGGTGAAGATCTTCACGCAAAGCGCCGCCGAGTTTCTGGACGAGTGGTTCGAGTCCGAACAAATAAAGGTGACGCTCGTCACGGACGGGGTAATCGGCGCCAATGGGGGACCGCGCTCGCCCGGCACGGCTTACATTCTGCTGCATCATTGTATGGGAGGCGTGGGCGGCCACCGCGGACTATGGGGATTCGTGCGCGGCGGCATGGGAGCCGTCTCCGAGGCCATTGCCTCGTCTGCCCGGGCTCAAGGAGCCGAGATCCGCACTTCGGCCGCGGTGAGCCGGATTCTGGTACGCAGCGGGCGCGCCTATGCGGTGGTGTTGGAGAACGGTGACGAGATCGAAGGCGGCGCCATCGCCTCGAACCTGGATCCCAAGCTGACCTTTCTTCGGTTGTTGGAAGAGCGCGACCTCGACCCGGAATTCGCGGCGGCCATCCGCCATTTCCGAATCGAGGGCACGAGCTGCAAGATCAACCTGGCGCTCGCCGGCCTGCCGGAGTTCACCGCCCACCCCGGTGCACCCGGACCGCACCATCGTGCGACCATTCACATCTGTCCGAGTATCGAATATGTCGAGCGGGCATGGGACGACGCGAAATACGGCCGGCCTTCGGCGCGGCCCCTGCTGGAGCTGACGATCCCGACCATGTATGATCCGTCACTTGCGCCGGCCGGCAAACACGTCATGGGCATCTTCCTCCAGTACGCGCCCTATACCCTGCGGGACGCTACCTGGGAGGAGCAGCGGGAACCGTTCGGCGACCGTGTGATCGGCCTCATTGAGGAGTATGCGCCCAACATCCGGCAAATCATCGAACAGCGTCAGGTGCTGACGCCGCTCGACCTGGAACGGCGGTTCGGCATCACCGGCGGCAACATCTTCCATGGAGAGATGAGCCTGGACCAGATGTTCGTCATGCGCCCCGTGGCGGGTTGGGCGCGCTATCGGACGCCCATCCGGCAGTTATATCTGTGCGGTTCGGGAGCGCATCCCGGTGGCGGAGTCATGGGAGCGCCGGGATACAACTGCGCCCGCGAGATGCTGAAGGCCGCGGGGTAGTCGCGGTCCTTGGCCAAGCATTCCGTTTGCCGTCGCGTTCCTCCCTGATTTATACTAAATACTTGAGATAAAATGCCGAAGCGTACTTTTCAACCGAATAACCGTCACCGCGCGAAGACCCACGGGTTCCTTACCCGGATGGAAACCAAAAACGGCCGCGCCGTCCTCTCCCGCCGCCGGGCCCGCGGGCGGAAGAAACTCACCGTCAGCTCGGAAAGGTAGTATTCCATCCCTGGATTTCCGAAACGTGTCCGTCTGCTGCGATCCAAGGACTTTCGAAGAGTGTATGACCAGGGTAGCCGCTTCTCGGGTCCCATGTTTGCCGCCTTCTTCGTCCGCGATCAGCGGGCGGACGGGCCGCACATCGGGTTTACCGTGCCGCGCGCCCTCGGTCGGGCCGTGGTTCGCAATCGTATCCGGCGGCGGGTCCGTGAGGCCGTCCGCCTGCAACTCGACCGGCTGAATCCGCAGTGCGACATCGTCATCAATCCTCGGCGGAAAGCGTTCGATGCCCCCTTCCCGGACCTCCAACGGGAAATCCAGCGCCTCTTTCTCCGCTGCAGTGGATCTTAGTCCGGGGGTTGGCCGTATATAAAATGGGTGTCTCCCCTCTGCTGCCTTCCGCGTGTCGCTTTTATCCGACCTGTTCGGATTACGCGCGGCAAGCCATCGAACGCTATGGCGCGGCAAGGGGATTATGGATGGGAGTGCGGCGCCTGCTGCGCTGCCATCCCCTTCGACCCGGCGGGTTTGACCCCGTCCGGTAGTGCCTGGATTCGTACGGAAGTTCTCTGAATGTCAGAAACGGTAAACAGCGGCGGCAGCCCCAAATCGCCGCTGAAAGATATGTCGATGGAACTGCGGCTGCTGCTCGCATTCCTGCTGATGGGCGCGGTGATGTTCGTCACCCCCTATCTGTTCAAGAGCTCGACGCCCCCAGGCGCCAAAAAGGCTCCGGATACCGCGGCTACTTCCCCGACGGCACCGCCTGCCGCCGCCGAAACCGCCCCCGCTCAGCCTGTCCAGGAGGTGGCGGCCGCCAAGGGCGCGCCCACTTCGCCGCCCACCCCGGAGCAGGCTTTGCCCCCGCTGATCATCGATACCGACCTGTTCCGCATCCAGTTTTCCAACCAGGGCGCCAACGTGCGGAGCTGGCTTCTGAAGAAATACAAGGGAAATGATGGCAAGCTCCTCGATCTCGTGAACACCGCCTCCGGGCTCGACTACCCCTTTTCCCTGTACTTTCCCGCCCTGCAGCCTACCTCCAAGGTCAATTGGGACTGGTACTCGCAGACCGTCGATCCCGACGGACTGGGAGTAGCGTACCAGTTCTCCGACGGCCATACCGTGGTGCGCAAGAACTTCCGCTTCCAGAAGAACAGCTATCTCACCGAGGTCTCGACGGAGGTGTCGGTCGATGGCAAGCCCATTCCAGCCATGCTCGAATGGCGGGGCGGCTTCGGGGACTTTACGGTGCCCAATCCGGCGAGCGGCCAGCGCACCCTGTACTTCGATGCCGCGCAGAATAAGCTCATCGAAAAGACCGCTCGCGACGCCAAGAACGGTCCCCTGGTCGCCGGCGGGAACTATTTCTTCGGCGGCATCGCCGATACCTACTTCGCCGCGGTCTTCCTGCCCAAGGGAAGTGCCCCCATGCAGGAGGTCACGTTCCCCGATACCGTCCGCACAGCGTTCGAAAAGGACAAGCCCCTTTCCTTCGCGGGTGTTGCTGTCGGCAATGGCGACGTCAGCCAGTTCGAACTCTATGTGGGCCCCAAGGATCTGGACCTGCTCCGGCGCATCAACCCCAAGCTGGAGCAGGTGGTCGATTTCGGCTGGCTCTCGTTGCTGGCCAAGCCCCTCTTCCTGATCGTCAACTGGTTCAATGATGCCTTCGTCCACAACTACGGCTGGGCCATCGTGATCGTCACCGTCGCGCTCAACTTCACCCTGTTTCCGCTCAAGCTGTCCAACATGAAGTCGATGCGCAAGATGCAGGCTCTGAAGCCGCAGATCGATGTCATCAACCAGAAGTACAAGAACCTCAAAATGACCGATCCGCGCAAAGCCGAGCAGAACCAGGAGGTCATGGGGCTTTATAAGAAGCACGGCGTCAACCCCATGGGCGGCTGCTTCCCGATGCTGCTCCAGATCCCGTTCTTCTTCGCCTTCTACAAGGTTTTCACGGTGTCGGTGGAGATGCGCGGAGCCAGTTGGTTGTGGGTCACCGACCTCTCGCAACCCGAACACCTGGCCATCCGCATCCTTCCCGTGGTCATGATTGCCAGCCAGTTCTACATGCAGAAGATGACGCCGCAGGCCAACGCCGATCCCAATCAGCAGCGCATGATGATGTTCATGCCGCTGATCTTCGGCTTCATGTTCTACAATTTCCCCAGCGGCCTGGTGCTATACTACTTGACCAGCAATCTCGTAGGCATCGCTCAGCAGTGGTTCTTCAATCACACCGAGACGGCCCAGGCGGCTGCCCGTTCGGTAGAGCCGCCCAAAAAAAAGAACGGCAGGAAATAGCCTGTGACGGAACGTAAGTACTCCATGGCCTCGATCGGCAGCCGAATCGATGGGTTACTGCGGCCCATCCTCCGCAAGGGAGGGATTCACGTCAACTACGAAATCGTGGAAGTCGATTCGACGGATGACGACTTCGAAACCCCCGACCTGGTGGTGAAGTTCTCCGGACCCGATGTCGATCTCCTTCTCTCCAACCGCGCCGAACTGCTGCTGGCCCTGGAGCACATCACCATGGAGATGATGCGGGTGCCCTCCGACGACCATTCGCGCATCTCCTTCGATGCCAACGATTATCGCCTGCTGCGCATCGAAGAGTTGCGGCTCAGCGCCATGACCGCCGCCGAAAAGGTCAAGCGTACCGGCGTTCCCTTCCGCTTCAATCCCATGAACAGCCGGGAACGGCGGGTCATTCACCTGGCTCTGCGCGGAGAAACGGCCGTGCGCAGCGAAAGTGCGGGCTCCGGACCGGCGCGCGGGGTGGTGGTTTACCCCGCCGGCATGGCCAGCCTCCCGGAGCCTCCCGCGAGTGCCCCCTTCCGGCGCGGAGGAGGAGGCCGCGGGGGAGCGGGCCGCCCCGGACGTTCCGCCAACCGTCGTTGATTCTCAGCGATACCATCGTCGCCATTTCCACTCCCCCCGGCCGCGGCGGCCTGGGAGTGGTTCGTCTCTCCGGTGCCGAGGCGCGCGTCATCGCCGGCCGGATGCTCTCGCCGGTGTCCTGGCAGTCCTGGCGCGCCCATATCGCCAATCTGCTCGACCACGACGGCCGCCCGGTGGACCAGGTGGTCGCCACCTTCTTTGAAGCGCCGCGTTCCTATACGGCCGAAGACGTGGTCGAAATTTCGTGCCACGGATCGCCCGTGGTGCTGCGCCACGCCGTCGAGCGCGCGACCGAAGAGGGGGCCCGGCTCGCCGAGCCCGGCGAATTCACCCTCCGTGCGTATCTCCGCGGACGCCTCGATCTACCCCAGGCCGAGGCCGTGCGCGACCTGATCGAGGCCACCACGCTGTACCAGGCGCGCGTCGCCGCGCAACAGGCCGCCGGGTCGCTCTCCCGCCGGCTCGCCCCGCTCAAACAACAACTCCTCGACCTGATCGCCCTGCTCGAAGCCGGCATCGACTTCGCCGAGGACGACCTCAGCGTCGCCTCGTCCGCCGATATTCTGCAGCGCCTTCATCCCATCCTCGACTGCGTCCGCCGGCTGGCCGCCAGTTACCAGTATGGGAGTTTCGTCCACGACGGCTTCACGCTCGCCATCGTCGGCCGCCCCAACGTGGGCAAAAGCAGCCTCTTCAACCGCCTGCTCGAACAAGACCGCGCCATCGTCACCGAGATCCCCGGCACCACCCGGGATCTTGTCTCCGAACACTCTTCAATCGGCGGCATTCCGGTGAAACTTTATGACACGGCTGGAATTCGCGAGACGGCCGGACGTGTCGAGGCCCTCGGTATCGAGCGCAGCTATCAGGCCATGGCGGATGCCGACCTCACGCTCGTCGTCATCGACATCGCCTCGCCTCTCGAAGCAGAGGATGAGGCCCTCGCCGCTCGCGCCGCCTCCCAGGGCCGCCACATCCTGGTTGGCAATAAGTGCGACCTGACCGGCGCCAACTCCCCCGTTTCCGCCTGCCGCGTTTCCGCCCTTACCGGCGAAGGCATCGTCGACCTGCGCCGCGCAATCCTCGATGCCCTCGCCCCGCGGGGTGGGTTCGAGCCCGAAACCGGCTTCATCACCAGCCTGCGCCATGCCCGGCTCCTCGGCGAATCGTGTGCGTGTCTCGAGAAGGCCGGCACCGCTGCCGAAGCATCGGTCCCTCACGAAATGCTGCTGCTCGACCTCTATTCCGCCCTGGCCGCCATCGACGGCGTCACTGGAGCCACTACCGCCGATGACATCTTGAACCGGATTTTTTCGACATTCTGCATCGGAAAATGAGTTCCGCTGCTAAAGCTTCTCCCCTTGCGTGCCGATTCTGATAGTGTGCGTCGGTCAACAGGCCATGAACTCTCGCTGGGCCGGAAACTGGGATTCAGTTTCCTCGCCATCGGGGCGCTTTTTCTGGCGCTCAGTTTCTCGTCGCTGAACGTCATCACGACTCTCGGCGGGATGCTCGACGTGGCCGCCAGCCGGACGGCGCGCAAGATGGCCCTCGTCACCGAGATTGCCGACGGTTTCCAGAAAATGGAGGATCACGCCAAGACCACCCAGCTTGCGCATTCTTTCCATAGCCTCGAGCGTACGGATGAAAACAGCACCGTTGCCTGTTCCGGCTGCCACACCGTTCCGGCTCCGGATGAGGATCGGCGCGCGTTCAACGCCATTGCCGTTCACGTGCAGGGGGAGATTGCGGAGGTGCGCCCGCTGATCAGCGATAGCCAGGGGCGCGCAGCCCTGGAGACGGTGGACCGCGATTTGGCCAACTGGGTGCGCCTGTACGACGAATTCATATCCAAAGCCGCTGCCAACGGCTTCATGGCGGCTCACGAAGTCATCACCAGCCGCATGCTCGCCGTCACCTCCGAGATCGATGCGGCCACCACGTTGCTTTTCGATCGGCAGCGGGCTTTTTTCACCAACTCCAATCGTGTGGCCCACGAAACTACGCGTCGCAACCGCTGGCTGGCGTTCCTGCTGGTCGGCATTGGCGCGCTGGTCATCACCGGGGTTTCACGAGCGTTGCTTCGAACCAACTCCGGACTGCGGCGGGTGGCCGCGGAACTTCGCGATAAGGCGCAAACCGTGGCCGCGTCCTCTCATCAGGTAACATCGACCAGCCAGTCGATGGCGCAAGGCGCCGCCGAGCAGGCCGGATCGCTTCAAGAGGTTTCCGCTTCCAGCGCCGATGTCCAGTCGACCGCCCGCAAGAACGTCGAAAGCGCCAGAAAATCCGCCGAAGTCAGCAACCAGGTCAGCCTCAGCCTGAATGACGCCGGTAGCCGACTCGAGGAGTTGATGGCGGCCGTGCGCGATATGCAGGCCGCCAGCGCCAAGGTCGCGAACATCATCAAAGTGATCGACGGAATCGCCTTTCAGACCAACCTTCTCGCGCTCAATGCCGCCGTCGAAGCCGCCCGTGCGGGTGAGAGCGGTCTCGGCTTTGCCGTGGTCGCCGACGAAGTCCGCACTCTCGCCCAGCGGTCCGCGGAAGCCGCCCGGGAAACCGGCGCGCTCATTGAAGAATCGATCGCGGCTTCCCGAAACGGCATGGCCAAGCTGAACGACGTCAGCGAGGCCTTTCAGTCTCTATCCGAAGGCGCCCAAACCGTGAACCGCCTGGCCGGCGAAGTCCAGACGGCAAGCCTCAACCAGGCCCAGTGCCTGGAAGCCATTGCCGGTGGCATCGAACGCATGCGCCGCATCACCGAACAAGCCGCCGCCGGCGCTACCGAAGGCGCTCAGGCCGGCAGCGAACTCGCTGTCCAGGCCGACGACCTCAATGGCATCGTGGCCCAACTCATCCGTATCGCCGGCAGCGATTCCCGAGCTCCGGGTTAGCCCACGGTTAGCCCAACAGGTCCAGGCTTGCCCGGCTCATCCGGTCCTCCACCCGGGCCGTCTGCACATTCGCTGCGAACTGGTTGCGCGATTCAAGCAACGCCACCATCTCGTTGCTCAGGTCCAGCGTGTCTTCCGGCGGGGTGGAGGCCAGCGACGGCATTCCTGCAATGCGCTGGGCGGTCACGTCGATCCGGTCCATGGCCTGCTGCATGCCCTGGAGCGGCGTATTCAGATTGACCATATCATCCTCTTAGCGCCTTATCGGCCGGCGTGCGGCGATCTTTAATCGGCCGTCGCAAACAGGAGGCTCAAACAGGTCAGTCCCGCCTCGGCCTTCATCAATTCCCCTATCTCGACCTCTTCCACCCGCATTCCCCGGCTCTCCAAAAGCCGCCGCGTTCGCGGGGCCGATTCCGGAACCAATACCGTTTCCCCCACAACCAGCACGTTCGCCCCCCAGGGCTCCTCCTTCGGCACCTCCCAGATTTCGAACCCTCCGAGCGCAGCGGCATCAATCCAACCGCGGTTCGCGAGCATGCGGCCCTCCCCCAGGTAGCAGCAGCCGGTCTTCAGGTGCATGCATCCACGCACCTCGACCGCTTCCACCGAATACCCGAACGGATTGACCAGTGCCCCCAGTTGTCTGATCCCCTCGGCGTTGCTGCGTCGCGACCGGCCCACCCATAGCCGGGTGCCCACCCGGATTACATCGCCGCCCTCCAGCATGGCCGGCGCCGCCATCCAGCGCAGGGGACGGAACGATGCCAGCGCCGCCGCCAGGCTCTCCGCCTCTCTCCGCCGGGAGGCCGCGCCCATCCTGGCGATCACCGCCACGCCTTCCAGCACCACCGCGGGGTCCTCCACGAAGGCCGCGTCCGGCAGGTCCGCCTCCGGCGGCAGGGAGATCACCCGCACTCCCAATCGGCGCAGACAGTCCTCGTAGCGGCGGTGCTGCTCTCCCGCCTTTGCGATATCGATCGACCGCCGCGGCAGGAACGTCAGCTCGCAACGGTTCATCGCCGGACTCACCGCCCGGGTGATGGCTGCCATCATCTATCCTGCTATTATGCTGCCCGGCGAGGCTGTGCCACGGCAACGACCGCGATCTGGAGGCCGGCCGGAACCTTCCGGGAGTTTGAAAACCTTCGGACATTCCGGATACCTTTAGCTAAAATAGCTTGAGCCATCATGACCTCCAGAGACCGGATCCTCTCCGCTCTGTCGCACCGGCAGCCCGACCGGGTGCCGGTGGACTTCGGCAGCACCGGAACGACCGGCATCCACGCGAGCTGCGTCGCTAACCTGCGCGATTACTACGGCCTGGAACGGCATCCCGTCAAGGTGCACGAGCCCTACCAAATGCTGGGGGTGGTTGAGGACGATTTACAGGCCGCCATGGGGCTCGACGTGGAAGGCGTTTTTCCGCCGAGAACCATGTTCGGTTTTCCGAACCGCGGTTGGAAGCCGTTTCGCATGCCCGACGGTTTGGAGGTGCTGGTCTCCGAAGACTTCCGGGTCACCGTGGACAACCGGGGCGACACGCTGATCTATCCCGAAGGCGATGTCACGGCCGCGCCCAGCGGCCGCATGCCGCGCAACGGGTACTTCTTCGACGCCATCGTGCGCCAGGAGCCGATCGATGACGAGCGGCTCGACCCGGAGGCCAACCTGGAAGAGTTCGCGCCCGTTTCCGATGACGATCTCGAGTATTTTCGGCGGGAAGTGTGCCGCGCCGCGGCCACCGGGCGCGCCGTGATGGCCAATTTCGGAGGCACCGCGTTCGGCGATATCGCGCTGGTTCCAGCGCCGTTCCTGAAACGCCCGCGCGGCATTCGGGATGTCGCGGAATGGTATGTGTCGACGCGCACGCGCCGCGAGTTCATCCACCGTGTTTTCGAGCGCCAGTGCGAGATCGCCATCGGCAACCTGTCGCGCATCCATGCCGCCGTGGGGGACGCTGTGGACGCGGTGTTCGTGTGCGGCACCGATTTCGGCACGCAGACTTCCAGTTTCTGCTCGGTGGCGACCTTCCGCGAGCTCTATTTTCCGTACTATCGCGAGCTGAACGGGTGGATTCACCGCCACACCGCATGGCGATGCTTTAAGCACTCCTGCGGATCGGTGGAACGCTTCATCCCTTCCTTTCTGGAAGCGGGATTCGATATCTTGAACCCGGTGCAATGCTCGGCCGCGGGCATGGAGCCGCAGCACCTCAAGGAGAGCTTCGGCGACCGCGCCACCTTCTGGGGCGGCGGCGTCGACACCCAGCAGACACTGCCCTTCGGCACTCCCGATCAGGTGCGGCGCCAGGTGCTGGAGCGGTGCGAGATCTTCTCGCGTAACGGCGGATTTGTGTTCAACTCCATCCACAATGTGCAGGCAGGCACGCCGGTAGCCAACCTGGCCGCCATGGTGGACGCCATCCGGGAGTTTAACGGGGTACCTACGCATGGCTGAACTTTACGACGCAATTCTCAACGGAAACGCCAAAGCGGCGGCCGAAGCGACACGGCAGGCGCTCGAGGCGGGGGCCGGTGCGCTCGACCTGGTGAACGGCGAAATGATACCGGCCATGGACGAGGTCGGACGGCTCTACGAATGCGAAGAGTACTTCGTCCCGGAGTTGCTATTAGCGGCGCGGGCCATGAAAAGCTCGCTGGGGCTGCTTCGACCGCTGCTGGCGGCGAGCGGGGCGCAGCCAGCCGGCCGGGTGGCGATCGGCACCGTGAAGGGCGACCTGCACGATATCGGGAAGAACATCGTCGCCGCCATGCTGGAAGGGGCGGGATTCGAGATCGTGGATCTGGGCGCCGACGTGGCCGCCGACCGTTTTGTGGAGGCGGTCCGGTCCCGCAATGTGAACCTGGTGTGTTTGTCGGCCCTGCTGACCGTGACGATGCCTTCGATGAAAGCGACTATCGATGCGCTGACCGCCGCGGGGGTACGCGGAAAGGTTAAAGTGATGGTGGGCGGCGCGCCGGTGACCCAGCGCTTCGCCGAGCAGATTGGCGCCGACGGATACGGTGAGAATGCGGCGGCGGCGGTCGCGTTGGCGCGGAAACTGGCGGGTGTCCATGAAGCTGCCTGACCTGTTGGGGCACGGGCCCGTGCTCACCGATGGCGCCTGGGGCACGGAATTGCAGAAGCGCGGGCTGGCGCCAGGCGAATGTCCCGATCCATGGAACCTGCGGCATCCGGACCGGGTGTCAGAAGTGGCACGGGCCTATGTAGCCGCGGGCAGCCAGGTAATCCTCACCAATACGTTCCGCGCCAACCGCATCACGCTGGCCGAGTACGGTTTGGCATCGGACACGGTGGCAATCAACCGGGCCGGAGTGTGGCTGTCGCGGGAGGCGGCGGGCGCCGGCGTCCGCATCTTCGCGTCCATGGGTCCGACCGGCAAGGTCCTCGCGGCCGGCGAAATTTCCGGCGACGACGTACGGACGGCCTTTGAAGAACAGGCGGCGGCACTGGCCGAAGGCGGGGCCGATGCGCTGTTGATCGAAACCATGAGCGATCCGGAGGAAGCCGCGCTGGCGCTCGCCGCGGCGCGCCGGACCGGGCTGACCGTAGTGGTGTCGTTTACGTTCGACACGGGCCGGAACAAGGATCGCACCATGACCGGGGCCACCCCGGAAACGGCCGCGCGCCGCATGGCGGAGGAAGGCGCGGATGCGGTGGGCGCGAACTGCGGGATGGGCATCGCTGATTATGTGCCGGTCTGCCGTCGCCTCCGCGAGGCCACATCCCTGCCGGTGTGGATCAAACCTAATGCCGGTCTGCCGGAGGTCGAGGACGGCCGCACAATTTATCGGACGACGCCCGAAGCGTTCGCGGAGTCTTTGCCGGCGCTGGTGGAGGCCGGGGCGAACTTCCTCGGGGGCTGCTGCGGCACCAGCCCCGAGTTCATTCGAGCTTCGAGTGGAGTGATCGCGAGGCTATGCGGTTCAAGCTGATCTCCTGCGAGGTGCTGTATCGCGAGATGTGCGCCGCCGTGGCGCGCTCGCCGCATCAGGTGGACGTCGAATTTCTACCGAAGGGGCTGCACGATCTGGGTGGGGCGACCATGCGCGAGCGCATCCAGGCGATGGTGGACCGGGTCGATGTGGGCCGCTATGAAGCGATCCTGCTCGGGTATGCGCTGTGCGGCAACGGCGCGGCTGGGCTCACCGCCCGCGGTCTGCCGCTGGTGATTCCGCGGGCCCACGACTGTATCGCGCTGCTCATGGGCGGACGCGACCGCTATCGGGACTACTTCGAGAACAACCCGGGCGTATATTTCCGCTCGACGGGATGGCTCGAGCGCGGCGAAGACCTGCACCAGGAGACGCTCTCGGAGATGCGGGTGCGGACGGGCGCGGGCCACACCCTCGAAGAGCTTATCGAGCACTATGGGGAGGACAACGGAAAGTACCTGTTCGAGCAGTTGAACTCGTACCAGAAGACCTATCGGCAGCTCACCTACATCTCCACCGGACTCGAGCCCGACGGCAGCTTCGCGGCACGGGCGCGGGATGAAGCCGAGCAGCGGGGGTGGGCGTTTGACTGCGTTCCCGGCGATCTCGGGCTGTTCGAGCGCCTTTTGGCAGGCGGCTGGGCCGAAAAGGAATTTTTGGTTGTGCCGCCGGGCTGGCGCGTCACCGCGACCTATGATGGCGACGTGATCGACAAGGAGCCCGCGCCATGACGGGGCGCGAACGGATCGCCGCGCTGCTCGCGGGGTCCGAGCCGGATCACGTGCCGGCGATGCCCATCACGATGATGCGCGCCGCGCAGCATATCGGCCGGAAGTACCGCGATTACGTCACCGACCACCGCGTTCTGGCGGAAGCGCAGGTTCGGGTAGCCGAGACATTTGGATTCGATCATGTTTCGGTGATTTCGGACCCCGCGCGCGAGGTGGCCGACCTGGGCGGAGCGGTGGAATGGTTCGACAACCAGCCGCCGGCGGTGATTGAGGAACGTGCGCTGCTGGCCGACAAGGCTCGCCTGGTTGGGCTCCGCCTCCCGACGCTCTCCTCTTCGCCGCGCCTGCTGGACCGCGTGGAGGGAGTGCGCCTGCTCAAGGAGCGCGCCGGGCGGGAGTGCATGGTGGAAGGCTGGGTCGAAGGACCCTGCGCAATGAGCGCCGACCTGCGCGGGCTGAACAACCTGATGCTGGATTTCTTCGACGACCCGGCGTTCGTGCGCGATTTGTTCGCCTTCACCGTGGAGATGGAATTCCGGACCGCGCGCGACCAGATTGCGGCGGGCGCGGACATCGTCGGCGTGGGCGACGCGGCGGCGTCCCTGATCGGACCGCGCCTGTACGAAGAGTTCGTGGCGCCGTACGAGCGGACGCTGGTGGGGCGGATCCAGGAGGCGGGCGCGCGCGTGCGCCTGCACATCTGCGGAAAAACCCGGCGGCTCTATCGCGGCATGGCGGCAACGGGCGCGGAGATGATCGATCTCGATTTCCTCGCGCCGATCGCCGAAGCCCGCGCCGAGATGGGGCCGCGGCCGGTGCTGCTCGGCAATCTCGACCCGGTGCGGGTGATGCGCGACAGCACACCCGGCGCCATCGAAGCGGGTTTTGCCCAATGCCATCGGGAGGCCGGCGCGCGCTACATCGTGGCAGCGGGATGCGAAGTGCCGGTGTACACGCCCGATGCCAACCTTCTGGCCGCCTCCAGCTACGCGCGATCGAACCGCAATGGCCTCGCGGCATCCGGTTGAGCTTCGGCCGCTGGGCGCGAGTTTCGAGGCCGCCCCGGGCACGCCGCTCGAAACCGGGCTCGCAGCGTACGGCGTAGAATTTCCGTGCGGGGGCGCCGGCATCTGCCGCGGGTGCCGGGTGCGGGTGGTCGAGGGCGCCATCGCCGTGACTCCGGAGATGGAGCAGGTGTTCACGCCGGACGAGCTCTCTGCCGGCTGGCGGCTGGCCTGCTGTAGCCGCGTGGAAGGTCCGCTGGTGCTCGAGGTCGCCCAATGGGAGACCCCGGTGCTGGCCGATGATACCGCCGTGACGTTCGAGCCGGCTTTGGGCGTGGGCATCGCCATCGACCTCGGTACGACCACCCTTGCGGCGCAGGCGTTGGATCTCGCGAGCGGCGAAGTACTGGCGGTGGAGACCGCGCTCAACCCGCAGGCGGCCTTCGGCGCGGACATCATGAGCCGGATCGAATTCGCCGTGAAGGGCGGCGCCACGGCGCTGGCCGACGGCATCCGCGAGGCGTTGGGCGCTCTCATCGGCCGCTTTCCCCGGCGGGGCGAGGTGACGATCGTGATGCTGGCGGGCAACACCGTCATGCATCACCTGTTCTGCGGAATCGATGTTTCGCCGCTCGCGGCGGTGCCGTTTCGCCCGACCGACGACGGCGAGCGCACCTTCCGTCCCGCGGAACTGAATTGGGAGTTGCCTGCGCGCGCCATCATTCGTTTCCTTCCGTGCCTGGGAGGATTCGTGGGCAGCGATCTGCTCGCCGGCGCCCTCGTCACGCGCCTGGCCGAAGGCCCGGGGCTGGGCGCGCTCATCGATCTCGGCACCAACGGCGAGATTGTCCTGGGTAACGCAGGCCGCCTGCTGTTCGCGTCCACCGCGGCGGGCCCGGCTTTCGAGGCGGGGCGCATTCGTATGGGGATGCGCGCGGCTCCGGGGGCCATCGCCCATGTCTCGACACGCCAAGGCCGGTTCGCATGCCGCACGATTGGCGACGCCGAGCCTCGCGGGATCTGCGGCAGCGGCCTGGTGGATGCGGTGGCAGCGGGTCTCGAATTGGGCGCCATTCTGGGTAGCGGGCGATTGGGCGGGGGCCGGCGCGAACTGGAGTTGACCCCGGCAGTGGGGCTCGCGCAGCGCGATATCCGCGAGTTGCAACTCGCCAAGGGCGCTATCGCGGCCGGCTTACGGATTTTGCTCGAACGCTGGGGAGCCCGCCTGGCTGATATTGAGACGGTCTACCTGGCAGGCGCCTTCGGAAACTATGTACAGATCGAAAGCGCCCGCCGCATCGGGCTGCTCGAAATGGAAACGCAACGCATCCAGCCCGCGGGGAATACGTCTTTGCGTGGAGTGAAGATCGCCATCCTCAATCCATCCGGCCGGGAGGCCCGGATTGCGGCGATTCGCCGGAGCGCGGAACATGTGCCACTGGCTTCCGATCCGCGCTTCCAGGACATCTTCGCCGATTGCCTGGCCTTCCCCACTCACTGAATCGGCGATAAATCGTACACCGCGGCGAGAGCGTTGAGGTCGGAACGCAGGAGCCCCCATTGGCGCTGGAGCTTGTCGGTGAAGCGGTGATCGGTCATGATGCGGTTGACATCGGCGCCGGCGGAAAGGGTTCGGTCCACCTGGTCGCGAACCTTCGGATCGTTCTTGTCTTTTCGGTCACCAAAGACGTCGTCCAGCTTCTTGGCAGCATCGTGAAGGTCGTCCGCGCGGTGTTTGGCGCGGTCCTCCAGCCTGCTTCCATCCATCAGGCTGTGCTCGATGGCCTTATCGAAATCCTCTTTGAACTCGTCCGTGCGCCTGGCGAGACTACGCACGATTTCGCGCACGTCGGTCTTGGTAACCACGACGGCCCGATTGGCGTCCTGTGCGAGGGCCGCTGTCGGTAGCTGCAGTACCAGGCCCAAGCCGGCGGCCGCGAACATCATCAAACGCATAATGACTATCCTCCCCGTTTCGAGATGGCAATCGCGATACCTTTGTCCGGCGCCGTACGTCTTCAGAAGAGCCTATTCTGGACGAAGGAGAACGACCCGCCGTGACAGCGATTTCGCCCGCCCGCGCCCTGCCGGAACCTGCTCATGCGCATTGCTGACTGGCTCGTTCTTTGCGCGGCGCTGTCCTACGTGGTGCTGTACGGCCTGTGGCGCGGGCGGGGCTGCCAAAACGTCAATGCCTACCTGCTCGCCGGCCGGACCATGCCGTGGCACGCGATGGCGCTGTCCATTATGGCCACCCAGGCGAGCGCGGTCACCTTCATCTCCACCACCGGGCAGTCCTACGTGGATGGGATGCGCTTCGTGCAGTTCTATTTCGGGCTGCCGCTGGCGATGGTGATTCTCTGCGTGACCGCCGTGCCGCTCTTCCACCGTGCCCGGGTCTTCACCGCCTACGAGTACCTGGAGAAGCGCTTCGACACGCGCACCCGAGCCCTGGTGAGCGGCATCTTCCTCATCCAGAGAGGACTGGCCCTGGGCATTTCACTGTATGCTCCGGCGGTGGTGCTGACGGTGATTTTCGGCTGGCCCGACTGGCTGACGACGCTGATCATGGGCGGAGTAGCGGTGGCGTTCACCACCATGGGCGGAGCCAAAGCCATTGCCTGGTCGCATTTTCAGCAGATGCTGGTGATGACCCTGGGGCTGATAGCGGCGCTCGCCTGCGCGGTATACCTGCTGCCTTCGCGGGTTTCATTCTCCGATGCGCTGAGCCTGGCCGGCGCCGCGGGCCGGTTAAATGCCGTGACCCTCCATTTCGACTGGAACGACCGCTACAACCTGTGGAGCGGTCTCTTCGGCGGAATGTTTCTGGCGCTGGCGTATTTCGGAACGGACCAGTCGCAGGTGCAGCGATATCTTACAGGAAGTTCGGTCGCGCAGAGCCGTCTCAGCCTGCTGTTCAATGCTGTCGCCAAGGTGCCCATGCAGTTCTTCATTCTGTTCATCGGGGCGATGGTGTTCGTGTTCTACATCTATCAGAAGCCTCCCATCCTGTTTGAGCCGACGGAGCTGCGCAGACTGGAGGCCGCGCCCGCCGCGTCCGGCTATCCGGAAATCGCGCGGAAATACGATGGTGCATTCGAGCGCCGGAAGGCCGCGGCGGACCGGATCCTGGCGGCGCGGCGACAGGCGGATGCCGGCATGGGACGCGAAACGCTCGCCGAATATGGCGCCGCGCAGCGCGACCTCGATGCGGCCCGGCAGGAGGGCGCTTCCCTGATCGAAAAGGCCGGGGGCAGGAAGGTCAACGATACCAACTACATCTTCCTCACATTCGTGACGCGGTATCTGCCCGCGGGGCTGGTCGGCCTGGTGCTGGCGGTGATTCTGGGCGCCACCATGTCGTCCATTTCTTCGGAGATGAATTCGCTGGCAGCGGTGAGCGTGATCGACGTGTATCAGCGCCACGTGCGGGCCAGCGGGACGGAGAAGCATTTGGTGACCGCGTCGCGCGCGGCGACGGTATTCTGGGGCACCTACGCGGTGATCTCGGCGCAGTACGTAAAGCGGATGGGCTCGCTGATCGAGGCTGTGAACCTGCTGGGCTCGTTTTTCTACGGCGGCATGCTGGGCGTTTTCGTGCTGGCCTTCTTCTTCCCGCGCGTACGGGCGCGCGGCGCGTTCTGGGGAGTGCTCAGTGGAGAAACGGCAATCTTCGCGTGCTGGTACTTCACCAGTCTCGCGTTCCTTTGGTACAACGTGGTGGGCTGCCTGGTGGTGGTGCTGACCGGAATCCTGGTTACGCGGGTGGAGCGGATGCCGTCCCCGAGGGCGGGGGAAGCGTCGGCATAGGAGACGCGACACGATTTCCAGCCTCCGCGGGCCGGACCGCATCGCAGTGCTAGAATGTGTTCGTCAGCCGTTGGCGAAGTGGCGGAACTGGCAGACGCACCAGACTCAAAATCTGGCGCACTTCACTGTGCGTGTGGGTTCGACCCCCACCTTCGCCACCAGTTGCCGCTCGTCCCACCTGGATTTCAGTTATACTGCTCTCAAATCCTATGACCGTGCAAACTGTCGTTGTGCCGGATTACGATACCGTCGAATTGCGCAGCGGGCGGCTGCAGAAGATCCGGCGCTCGGAGGCTCGCGTGGTGGGTGAGCCGGACTGTATGGTCCCCGTCGCCAAGTGCTATTGCCGGTCACACGATGTGCTTACGGCGGCGGATGCGGAACTGCAAAAACGCCCGACCTTCGTGTTTCCGGCGCAGTTCTTCGAAGACCTGGAAGGGTTGATCGGCAAAGAGCTCGAAGGCCGCCTCTATTGGGACAACAGCCAGCGCCGGGTGAAGTTCTACCTGGACCTGAAGGAACACGCGGGCTTCCAACTCGAAGGCAACCACAACCTGGCCAGCCCCTGGTACGACGACAGCGTGCTTAAGGAATAGGGCGCTCGCCCACGCCTCCGGTGGCGCGCGCATCGACGCGTATGGTGTAACATCGGACACCATACCATGCAGAACGAAATCGCCTTCGAAATGGCCGTTTCCAGCGTCCGGTTCGGCGCGGGGGTGACCCGGGAAGTGGGGATGGACCTCGCCGAGCTCGGCGTGCGCCGCGTGCTGGTGCTCACCGATCCGGTGATGCGAAACCTACCGCCCGCCGCGGCGGTGCTGGAATCACTCGCCGGGAATGGCATCGCCTGGGTACTTTACGATCGTGTCCGCGTGGAGCCGAACGACGTCTCGTTCGCCGATGCCATCGCCTTTGCGGGGCAGTCGGAATTCGACGCGCTGGTAGCAGTAGGCGGCGGCTCCACCATCGATACCGCCAAGGCCGTCAATCTCTATACCACCTGGCCGCCCGAGGACTTCCTCGATTACGTCAATCCTCCCATCGGCAAAGGCGTGCCCGTTCCGGGACCGCTCAAGCCGTTGATCGCTATCCCCACCACGGCCGGTACGGGCAGCGAGACCACCGGCGTCAGCATCTTCGACTTCAGCCGGATACACGCCAAAACCGGAATCGCCAGCCGGCGTTTGAAGCCGGCGCTGGGACTGCTCGATCCGGAGAACACACGCACCATGCCGCCCGAGGTGGCCGCCTCCACGGGGCTCGACGTGCTCAGCCACGCCGTCGAATCCTTTACCGCCTTGCCGTTTTCCGAGAGAGCGCGGCCGGAGCGGCCGGCATTGCGGCCCGCGTACCAGGGCTCGAATCCGATCAGCGACATCTGGTCGCTCGAGGCGCTGCGGATGGTGTCGCGCTTCCTGGTGCGCGCGGTGGAAGATCCCGGTGATGACGAGGCTCGCGGTCAAATGCTCCTGGCGGCGTCGTATGCCGGAGTGGGATTCGGCAATGCCGGGGTCCATCTGCCGCACGGCATGTCGTACCCGGTATCGGGCGGGGTTAAGGACTATCGCTCGCCCGGGTATCCCGCGGACCACCCCCTGGTGCCGCACGGGTTTTCGGTCATCCTGAATGCGCCCGCGGTGTTCGGGTTCACCGCGCGCGCGTGTCCCGAGCGCCATTTGCAGGCCGCCGAAGCCCTGGGCGCCGACGTTTCCCGCCGCCCCGCCGCGGACGCCGGGCGCATTCTGGCCGAGCGCATCACGTGGTTCATGGAGCGGCTGAAGGTGCCCAACGGGCTGGCCGCATTGGGCTACCGTTCCGCGGACATTCCGTCGCTGGTCGCGGGCACGCTGCCCCAGCATCGCGTGACCAAGCTGTCGCCGCGGCCCGCCGCCGCCGATGAGTTGGCGGCGCTGTTCGAACAGGCCATGACGGCGTGGTAACCCACCGGCGCCGGTTCAATACTCGCGGGTTTTATTGATGCCCGGCTGGGGCACCGGATAGCGCCCGTCGGGACCGGCGTGCAAGGGCGCGGGGCCATCCATGGTCAGCTTATCGACTTCCGGTGCGAACTCGTGTTCGCAGTTGAGCATCTGGTCGAAGGTGATGAGCTGTCCGGTATGGGCGGCCATGCGCCCCATCGACGCCACCAGGCTCGCTTCGGCGCCGCGCTTCACTTCGTTATAGGGCTTGTCGTCGCGAATGGCGGCGATCAGGTCGTCCCACTCCCAATCGTAGGGCGAGCGTTCGGGCTGCGGGTAGGCCCAGACCAGGTCTTCCTGCTGAAGCGGCTGTCCCTGCTGATAGCGGGCGATCTTCTGCCCCCTGTAAATCCGCGTCCGGCCGGGCGTGTGCGAATTGGTGGTAACCACCGCCGATCCCTTCGAGCCGTGGATGTAGCTCGCGAATTCGTTGTGGACCCCGGGCATGTTGCGGCCGTCGAAGAACAGCCGGGTGCCATCCGGAAACGTGTATTCGACCGAGTAGACGTCGAAATTCTGATCCACCGAATTGTTCCGGTACTGGCGTCCGCCCACAGCCATCGCTTCCACCGGCCAGGCGCCCTTCATCCACGAGCACTCGTCGATCTGGTGAATATAGTAGTCGCTGAATACGCCGCCGCTGGCCCACAGAAAGGCGTGAAACAGGCGAATCTGGTGCAGCAGCTCGCTGGCGCCTTCAGGCTTGGGAGGCGCGGTGCCGCCGCCCGATCCCATGCGGTAGCCGCGTATGGCCACAATGTCCCCAATCTGCCCGTTGTGAATCCGGTCGAGCAGCTCATGCCGCGCCCGGCAGTGGCGCACCATCAACCCGACACCGACTTTGAGGTTCTTCTTAACGGAGGCCTCGGCCAGCGTCAGCATCCGCCGGGTGGTCGGGCCATCCACCGTGACCGGCTTCTCCATGAACGTGTTCAGGCCCTTGTCGATGGCGTAACGGAAGTGCACCCAGCGAAACGCGGGCGGGGTGGCCAGAATCGCGACATCGCCCGGCTTGAGACAATCGAGCGCCTTGGTGTAAGCGTCGAACCCGATAAACTTGCGGTCCTCCGGCACGTCCACCTGCGACGCGAACCGTCCCCGCAGGCGGCCGTGGCTGTCGCTGAGTTTTTGGGGGAACACGTCGGCCATGGCTACCAGCTTGATCGGCCCGTTCTTGATGCCAAGCGCGTTCTCGGCCGCGCCGGTTCCGCGGCCGCCGCATCCCACCAGGGCCAGTTGGATGGTGTTGTTCTCCGCGGCGTGCACGTGGGGGAGGGCGATCCCGGCCAGGGCGGACGCTCCAGCGATCCGGCCGCTCCCGGTCAGGAACCCGCGCCGCGAAGTTGTATTGGAACTGGTTTCGTTCATCGGAGTGATGCCTCCTGAATACTCTACAGCAACCCGCGCCGGGGGTGGGGCGCCGGTACATAATGGTCCATGGCGGCCAGCCGGAAAGGAGCGCGGTAATGGACAGGCGGACGTTTCTCCAGAGGATGACGGCGGGGGCGGCGGCATCGCTGGCCGGGATCGGTCCGGCTCGTGCCGCGGAGGTGGAAGTTGAGCTGTCGCCAGCGAGCCCGGGCCCGGAGATCGGCGCGGATATTTACGGGCACTTCATTGAGCACCTGGGCGGCGTGATCTACGACGGCATCTGGGTAGGCGCGAACTCGAAGGTGCCGAACGTCGGCGGCATCCGCAAAGCGTTCGTGGACGACATGAAGCGCATCGGTGCGCCGAATGTGCGCTGGCCCGGCGGCTGCTTTGCCGATGGCTACCACTGGCGCGACGGCATTGGCGCCGCCGGCCGCCGGCCCCGCACGTACAATTTCTGGCAGTCCCGGATGCCGGCGGGATTGCAGGCCACCGAGACCAACCAGTTCGGCATCCACGAATTCATGCGGCTTTGCCGCTTGCTGGGCGCCAGGCCCTACGTGGCGGCAAACGTCGGATCGGGCACGCCGCGCGAGTTTCACGATTGGGTGAGCTACTGCAACGCGCCCGCCGGTACCCTGACCCTGGCGGACGAACGTGCCGCCAACGGCGATCGGGATCCGTTCGCCATCCGCTATTGGGGCGTGGGAAATGAATCGTGGGGCTGCGGCGGCACCATGCACCCGGGCGAGTATGCCATGAAGTACCGCCAGTGGGTGACCCAGTTCCCCGTGTATACCGCGCCGTTCCTGGTGGCCACCGGTCCTCGTGGCCACTCGCTCGACGAAGACATCGGCTGGACCACCGGCTTCTTCGAAGCCATGCGCGGCGCGGCGCCGCCCAACGGATTCTCCATTCACTTCTATACCGATCTGCGGCCCACGAAGGTGAAGGCCGGAAGCATCACGCGACCCGAGTGGTACGAGGTGCTGCTGCGCGGCGTGCGGCTCGACAAGGTGATCGACGATCACTGGCGCGAGATGGAGAAGTTCGACCCCGGCCATCGCACCCGGCTGGTGGTGGACGAATGGGGCGTGTGGTACCCGCCGGGAGAAGAGATCGCGCCGGCCTACATCCTGAGCCAGCCCATTACGCTGCGCGATGCGGTGCATACGGGCCTGACCTTCGACATCTTCAACCGCCACGCCGGCAAGATCGCCATGGCCAATGTGGCCCAGACGGTGAACTGCATCCACTCGCTGTTTCTAGCCGAGGGTGACCAGTTCTGCCGTACTCCGGCTTACTACGTGTTCGAGATGTACCGACCGCACATGGGCGGGCGGCTGGTGCCGGTGCAGGCGAATGTGCCGGAATTGAACGTGGAGGGGATCGCGGGGCCGGCGCGGCTGCCAGGGTTGTCGATTTCGGCGTCGGTCAAAGGCCAGGCGCTGACGGTGAGCCTCACCAATCCCTCGGTGACCGACACCATCGCGGCGCGGCTGCGGCTGGCAGGTGGGGCTCGCGCGGCCGAAGCGCGAGCTACCGTGCTGACACACCCGGACATGGCCGCCACCAACACGTTCTCGGCGCCCGATGCGGTCCAGCCGGCGGCCTTGGCCGTGAGGACCGCGGGAGATGCCGTCCAACTGACCATGCCCAAACAGTCCGTGGTTTCGGTGGAGGTGCGGCTGGCGTGAGCCGACAGGGCGGATTCAGTAGCCTTCCACCAGCGCGTTCATGGCGCTGGTGACAGCGCCCTTCAGCCTGTGCGGAGGGGCGCCGATCTGAATGCCGATCCAGTACCCGAGCTGGTCGGACTTCCCCGCCACCTCCACCGGCTGGCTGCGGGCTTTCAGTCCATCCAGTACGGCCTGCGAGAACCCGCCCTCGCCCACCACTTCGGCCCGGTAGTCCGCCGCGGAAGGGCCGCGGAAGTTGGGCTGATCCACCGAAGTCTTGGGGTCCATCCCGAAATCGAGGATATTGACCAGGTTTTGCAGGGTGGCCTCATGCAGTGCGAAACCCATGGCGGTGGATGCCAGCACGGGCTTGCCGCCCTTGCTCACGAGCAGGGGAATGGTGGCATCGGGCAGGCGCGCGCCGGGGCCGGCCTGGGCGATCTGGAGCTGTTGCGACGCGGCGGAATCCGGAATCGAAATTCCGTCCACGAAAATCCCGGTGGCGCCCCACATGGCCGCGTTGCTGGAATGCAGAATCGCCGCCACATTGCCGCGCGCGTCCACCGCCAGCACGCCGGTGGAATGGTTGGGACCGCGGCCCGCGGCCGGTGCCGGCGCCGCCATGTCTTTCTGGATGTACTCCCAGATTCGTTGGGCGGTTTCGTCCGACAGCCGGGCCTCGGGCGAGGGATCGACCCCGGGAAAGTAATTGGCCAGCATGCGCGGCGACATGCGGACGAACAGGTTCTCGATGCGCACGATCTGGATCAGGTAATAGAGCGCATCCGGAGATACGGTGTAATGGGGGTACTTCCGCAGCCCCGCGACCTCGGCGATTTTCAAACCACCGAGCGTGATCAGGCCCCCGTGGCTGGGCGGCGGGAGCGCTGCGACGTCGTACCCGTGGTACGTGGTGCGCAGCGGGTCGGACCACAGCGGCTGGTAGCGCGCCAGGTCCTCGCGCGTCATCCGTCCACCCTCGGCCTGCACGGCTTCGATGAAGCGGCGGGCCCATGGGCCGGCATACATGTAGGCGGCGCCGCGGCGGGCGATGGCGTGCAAGGTGCGGGCCAGTTCGGGCTGGCGGAAGAGATCGCCGGTTCGATACAGCTCGCCGTCTGCTTTGGTGAAGATGCGGCGGGTTTGGGGCAGACGCGTAATCACATCCTTCTGCTGTGCCAGCCACGCGCCCACCGGGGGACTGATGGCCACCCCGTTTTCGGCGATCCAGATGGCGGGGTCGAACAAGGACGCAAACGGCCGCTTTCCAAATCGGCGGTGCATGGCCTCGACGCCGGCCATGAAACCCGGAACCAACACGGTGCGCCCGCTGGGAACCGCGGCGGGAATGGTGCGCGGCGACGTTTCGTTCCGCACGGTGTTGTAGGCCGCATTGAGCGCATGGACTTTTCCGGAAGCTGAATCGTAGTACACCGCGGTGAGGATCCCGGCGTAGCTGATGGCGCCGCCGGCGCTGAGCGCGATCTGCGCCAGCGAGGTGGTCAGGGCGGCATCCGCCGCGTTGCCGCCCCGTTTCAGTGCCTGAACGCCCGCATGGATAGCGAGTGGTCCGGAGGTTCCCGCCACCATGCCGTGCTCCGCGGAGGCTCCGGGACGGGGCGAGCCCCAGTCGTTCTCGAGCGCGAGGTAGCGGTCCCGCTCCGCGGGCGGCCAGCTTGCCGGAGAGGGGTTCTGCGCCAGCGCCAGGTGCAGGGCCAGCGGCCAAAGGGCGATGGCCCGGGCGGTCTTCACCACGTGAACGTCACCGATCTTCGTTGATAGCCCTCGCCCGGCGGGAACTTGAGCCGCAGCATGCCGCCGGAGATCTCCGCGCCGGTTACCTGGACGTTCGGGCGATTGATGCGGACCGGCAGTTGAACGTCCATGCCGCCGGGAGCTTCGAAATCCACCTCCAGGTGATTGGTGGCCGCCGCGCTTTCGCCGACGGCTTTGATTTGCCCGGTTCGGGAGCCGGCTGTGGGGAGTTCGGCGGGCATGCCGATTTCGACGGCGCGCAGCGGCAGCATCAGTTCGCTGCGACAGTCCGCGGCCGGCGGCGCGCCCTGCGGCGACAGGCAGACGGTGGACGAGGAACGGCTGCGCACGTGCAAACGATCTCCCTCGCGCGTGAAATCGAGATCCACCCGGGCATCGCCCAGCGGCACATTGTGGAGCCGCGCGAAATCCCAGCCGGCGGGCAGGTTCGGCGCGAGCCGCAAGGTGTGGTGGAGCGCGTCCCAATCGATCCCGAAGAGCCCGCGCAGCGCGGGCGTGATTACCATCGCCGAGGACCAGGCCTGATGCGAGCTGCTGCGTCCGAGCGGCTGGTAGAACTCGCCCGAGAGCAGTTCGGTGACCGCGCCAGGATCATCGGCAAACACCAGGGCGGCGTTCTGCCGCAGATGCGAGTACCCGGACAGCGTGCGGCCGGCACGGTATTCCGCCAGCGCCACCCAGCCGGTGAAGAGCGGCCACACCGAGCCCTGGTGGTAGCTGATGGGATCGTAGAAAGAAGAGCGGCTGGAGATATCGCGGGTGCCCCAATCGGTCGAGAATTCGGCCGATGCCCAGCGGCTCAGCATGGCATCGGCGTTGGGCAGCGCCAGCCGGCCGTTCCACCAGGCCACGGCGGGGTAGATGGTGGCGGTCCGGTCGAGCGTGCCATCGGCGTTGCGGCTGAAGGCGTAGAAGCGAGAGGCCGGATCATAGTATTCGTTGGCCAGTCGCACGCGGACAGCATCGGCCTGGCGCCGGGCGTCAGCGCCCAAACGGGCCGTGTCCTCGCCGCTGAACAAAGCGGCAAGCCGCGACACGGCTTCGGCGGACTGCTGGTCGAGCGCGGCCAGGTATGCCTCCTGGTGCGGCATGCCGGGTGGCCAGGACTCCACCCAACCGGTGCCTTCGGTGTTTTCGTAGATGCCGTCGCCGTCCGAATCGTGAGCGCGGGTGAAGGCGTAGGCCCGGCGGACAGCGTCCCAGTGGTCGCGGAGGAATTCGCGGTCGCCGCTGGTTTGGACGTAGTCTTCCATGGCCATCAGGAACAGGGGCGTGGAGTCGGCCGAAGCGTAGAAATAGGGGGTCGCCTTCCAGTCCACCAAGTCGGCCGTTTGGGAGAACTCGTGCATGATCTTTCCGTCCGCCCGCTGCCGGCGGATGAGGAACTCCAGGGCCTGCCGGGTGAGGGCGAAATCGCCGTAGCTGTTCACGGCGTAGGAAGTCCACAGGGCGTCTCGCCCGAAGAACCAGGCGTAACCGGGGCGTGCCGAATCGCCGGACTCGTAGTAGCCGGCCACCAGTCCGGTTTCGTCATGGAAACGGACGCGGCTCTGGTCGATGGCGATGGCGGACCAGCGAAGCGCGCGATCGAAGCCGGCATCGGGCGTTTCGGCACTGAGGCGGGTGTCGAACAAGTGAGAATAGTAATCCTCGGTCTCGCGGTAGAGGCTGGCCAGGCTGCGGTTGAGTTCGGCCAGACCGCCGGCGGGTCCCAGGGTGATCAGCAAAGGAAAGAACAGGCCGGAATCGGTCCCAGGGTCGAAGGCAAGTTTGAATTCGAGAGGGTAGGTGGAGGGGCGCTCCTGGTACGGCGCCAGGATGCCCGGTTGGGCGCGAGGCATGCCCACCGCCGCCGTGAAATCCGGATTGTCCGTGTGCAGCACGTAGTAGCCGCCGCTTTCGACCCATTCGGCGCCAGGCGTTCCGAAATTGGGCGCGGGCCACATGCGCAACATTTCGGGTTTCGCGCGGAAGGTGAGGTGCAATGGGCGCACGGACGCGATCTCGAACAGCACCGCGACAGCGCCCGGAGCCTTTGCGCCTCGCACCGCGAACATGTGCTGCCGGATGGTGAACGCAGCATGCGAGTAGGTGATCGTGGTCATGGCCGGAGCCACCTCGATGGCGGCGGCATGGGCCGTCACATCGATGGGCACCGGGTAGTTGGCGAGTTCAGCGTTAATCGAGAAGTGACTGAGAATTTTCACGGGGTACAGCCATGCTTCGAAGCTGCCGTCCTGGCGGCCGAAGATGGCGCCCCGTTCGCCGGCCACGGTGAAGGGGCGGGCGGGCTGTACCGGCCGGCGAATGGCAAGAGGGCCGGAGTGGATCGGAAAGCGCGCCACAGGCTGTAGCAGCGGCCCGGCAAAGGCGGTGCACCCGAGCAACAGCAGCGGCAGGCCGCGGGACGTGGACACTTCTGGAGTATATCCGACGGGCCGGCCGTGCCGATAGAATGGACCCCGTGATACTCGATCGGTTTCGACTCGATGGACGTAAGGCGCTGGTCACCGGCGCGTCGGGAGGCATCGGCGCGGCCATCGCCATGGCGCTGGCCGAAGCGGGCGCGGACGTTGCCTGTCATGGCTACTCGCGATCGCCGGAGGAAACCTGCGGGGCCGTGGCCAGACGCGGAAGGCGTGCCTTGCCGCTGGCCGGGAACCTGCGCGATACCTCACTCCCCGAGCGTCTCGTGGCGGACACCGTGCGGGAGTTCGGACGCATCGACATCCTGATCAACAACGCCGGCACGGTGCGCCGGGCGCCCGCCGTCGAATACCCGCTGGAGGACTGGGATCACATCCTGGAGGTCAACCTGTCGAGCGTCTTCCGGCTCAGCCGCGCGGCGGGCCGGCATATGCTGGCCCAGGGTTACGGAAAAATCGTCAGCATCGCTTCCTTGCTGTCCTTTCAGGGCGGCATTACGGTGCCGGCGTATGCCGCCGCCAAAGGGGGCGTGGCGCAGGTGACGAAGGCGCTGGCCAACGAGTGGGCCGGCCGCAACGTGAATGTGAACGCCATTGCCCCGGGCTACACCATCACCGAAAACACCAGCGCCCTGCGGCGCGACGAAACGCGCAGCCGCCAGATCCTGGAGAGGATCCCGGCGGGACGATGGGGCGATCCGGAGGATATGGCCGGCGCCGCCGTCTACCTGTGCTCCGACGCGAGCCGCTACGTGCACGGACATCTCCTGGTCGTGGACGGCGGGTGGATGGGGCGATGAGCAGTGAGTTAAATTAGCGGTGTGACCGCGATGACCAATTCACTGTGGGGGGCGTTGTTGCTGTGCGGTCTGCTGGTTAGCGCCTCTTGCAGCCGGGATAACACCCATCCCGACCTTCCCTACGGCGCGGTCGACACCCCCGCGGCGAGCGGAACCGTGACGGGCAAGGTCATGGTTGCCGGATGGGCCCTCGCCGACGACGGCATCGAGTCGGTGTCGATTTACGTGGACCGCAAGTTCGCCTCCGCCGGCCAGACGGGCGCTCCGCGGCCCGACGTGCAGAAGATCTATCCGAAGATGCCGGCCAGCGGCAATGCCGGCTGGAGCGCGCTGCTGGACACGGGCGCATTTTCGCCCGGCTGGCACGAACTTACTGTGCAGGTGCGGTCGAAGAGTGGCGCGACTCGCGACCTTGCTCCGCTTTCGGTTCTCGTTCAGAGGGGCTCGCCATGAAGCGCTATCATGCGCGGCAAGCGGTGGTGAACCTGAACCGCAGCGAACACTCCTTCTGGAGCATTCCGTGCCCCAGCGAGGGGCGCCAGAACCTCCCTTACGAACACACGCAAGGTTCCATGGGCGGGCAGCGCGCCTTTCAAAATCGCGTGGATCTCCAGCTCAAACCCAAGTTCCAGATCGATTCGCGCGCCGGAGTGTTTACTTCGGGCTCCTGTTTTGCCCGCGAAATCGAAGTGGCCCTGGAAAGAATCGGCGTTAACGTGCTGAGCTGGTCGCCGCGGCTCGGCCCGATCGGCCATTTCTTCCAGAGGTACAACACCTTCTCCATCCTCCAGGATTTCAAGGGTGCCTTCGACAGCCAGTACGATGAACGCCTGGCGCGCCAGCTTGCCAACGGTAAGTGGTGCGACTATTCCTTCTACGGACCCACCGACACGAAAGAAGAAACCATCGCGATGCGCCACAAAGTCTTCGCCGTCCATCGCGAGATTCAGCGCGCGGCGGTGCTGATTGTCACCCTGGGGCTGGTCGAGGTCTGGCACGACCTGCTTACGGGAATGGACCTGAATATCGCGCCGTCGGAACTGTTGGCCGGCAATCTCAGCCGCTATGAGCTGCGGGTCACCAACTATCAGGAGAATTACGCAGCCTTAAAGAAACTGATCGCATTTGTAAGTGAGCGGGCTCCGGGAATCAAAGTGATTGTAACGGTGAGCCCCGTCCCGTTCAGCGCTACCTTCTCCGGAGAAGACGTCATTACCGCCAACATGTTTTCCAAGGCTACGCTCCGCGCGGTGGCTCAGGCCGCGGCGGACGACTCTCCGGATGTAGACTACTTTCCTTCGTACGAAATGGTGATGTCGTCGAAACCGGAGCTAGCCTGGTGGCCGGACCGCCGACATGTGCATCCCGCCATGATCGAGCACGTAGTTACCGCCTTCCAGCGGGCCTACATGCCGTCATCCAATCATAAGTGAACGGGTCATAAGTGAACGGGCCGGGAGCCCACCGGTGACGCAAAGGCGATTGTCGCGCCTGCGCGATCGTTCGAGGGCGATCAGACTTTCGCGAATCGTCTGCGCAGGAAAAACAAGCCACCCGCGCCGAGTGCGCAGAGTGCCAAAGAGCCGGGCTCCGGCACTTCGGCGGTATCGAAGGTCAAAACGTACGAGACTCCGAACGACATCACACCCCGGCCATCTCCATCCCAGCCCTGGTCGAGGCAACCCAGATTCTGCACATCGAAACGCAGTTCGTTGTCGCCCGACGTCAGATACGGCGAAAGCGCGGAATAGTCGATCATCAAGCCGTTGCCGGCGGTATCCAGCGCGTAATTGTAGTGGCCCCCCACAGCCGGTTGCATGTGGTTGCCGATGTAGTTGCCGTTCAGGTATACACTTACCGAGTCATCCGCCAGCAGGTTCAGTAACCCTCCGGAGAGCGGCGTTGCGGCATCGACATTGAAATGGGCATAGAAGGAAACATACTCGCCCGGCAGCGGGTTGTAGTAGACCGGCGCATGGTTCACGTAGTCGATCGGCACGAAGGAGGGAGGCGACGGGTTCGAATTCGTGCAATACGGACAGACCGTATAGGCGAACGAAACCCAGGCTGCTCCCGGCAGGGTACCCCAGACCGCTTCGTAGCCGTCCGACAAAAAGCCTCCCGCATCATAACCCGCCTGGTAGAGCGACACGTTGTCGTACAGCGTGTCGGTCAGCGTGGCGCCATTCCAGGAATGCATAACATTCCATTCGTCGGGATTACCTGCCGTACCTTGACTGCTGGTCGCAATGACTGTTCCGGCGGTGATCGAGTACGGAGTAAGAAACGCAACAAGAGCCAGAGCAACTTGAGCACTAACTGTTCGCATAAAGACCGTTACTCAGCCTGGATTATAGCGGGCCGAAAACCTGAATAGCAATGAAAAAAGTAATAGTACTGGCTACCAATAACCCCATATTTGGTAGATAATAGGAGCCCTATATCGATAAACTCGAAAACCCTGCCGGGCGACTCGCTGAGTTGCCTTGGAGGGCCGGCGCGGCTGCCCGTCAGACGCCGGATGGCTCCCGGGTTGCCGGCCGGCGCGACAGCGCAGAAGCGGGATCGGATACAATAATCGGTCCATGGAAACGTCGAGCCCACTGTCCGTGTCCGGGAGTGAATCCGACGCGGCGCCGCCACTTCCACCAGTGGAGTTTCGCCGGTTGGTCTGCCATGAGGATTCCATGTTCGATCTGCCCCAGGATGGGGCACTGGTTTTCCCCTATATCAAAGAGGGCGCACAGTACCGGTCCGTTTTCGAATTTGGTTGCGGTTGTGGACGCGTGGCGCGCCAGTTACTGGTCCAGAATCCGCGGCCGAAACGGTATGTGGGAATCGATATTCACCGCGGCATGGTCGAGTGGTGTCAGTCCAATTTATCGACCATCGATCCCGCTTTTCAGTTCGTTCATCACGACGTCTGGAATGTGGGCCTTGCCCCGGACAACACACGGCAACTGACCGCCCCTTTTCCGGTTGAGACCGGCGAATTCACATTCATTAACGCCCATTCGGTGTTCACCCACCTATATAAGGAGCAAAGCGAGTTCTACCTGGATGAGATTGCCCGGATCCTGACCGACGATGGAATCGCCCGGACCACCTGGTTTTTGTTCAACCGCGCGACCTTTCCGATGCTGTTCGAATTCCAGGTGACGCTCTTTATAAATGAAGTGGACCCGTCCAACGCCGTGATTTACGACTGGCAATGGCTGCTGGGGGCTTTGCACCGGCGTAGGCTCCGCATCATGCACACCATTGCCCCTGCCATCTGCGGGCACCAGTGGGATTTCTATCTGCAAAAGAGCGACGGCGCGGTGCCCCATTGTTTTCCGGCGGATGGGGCAAGCCGGTCCATGATGTGCGGGTCCGGACGGCGGATAGCGGAAGGCGGATCTCCGGCGATCGAACTGGACATACAGGTACCCGATCAAATCGAGTCCGAGGTGCGGCCTTCGGTTCCGCGCCATCGGCTCCGCTTTTCCGCGACGATGGGGCCCGAGGAGTTCGCGTCCCGCTGCGGCGGGAATCCCTGGTGGTATCACAGCTACTACTTCGATAACGGCTTCACGGTTCGCGGGGATTACGATATTGGCGCGCATATCGGGGACTACGGTTTTCCACTCTCGCTGGAGGGTTTGCAGGTGCTCGATATCGGCACCGGGGGCGGCTGGTTTGCCTTCTATTTCGAACAGCTTGGCGCCGAAGTCGTGACCGTCGATGCGCGCGGATACTGCGATTTCGACGTCTACGGCCGGGCGGGCTATCGCGCCGTCGACTGGAACGGCCGATTACCCGACCGGGTCGACGAAGACGGCGCGCCGGTCTATTTCAGCCCGGTCAGCCGCGGCTTCTGGATCATGAAGGACCTGCTCGGCTCGCGCGTCCGTTACCAGAACGCGCGCGTGTACGACATCAGCCCGGCGCTCTTCGGCGGGCGGAAATTCGATCTGGTTTTTCTGGGTGCCGTGCTGGGTCACCTGCGGGATCCGATCGGCGCGCTGATGGCGGCGCGGAGCGTTTGTAAACATCGCGTGGTGGCCACCGTACCGGTGGTGGATGAGCCGCAGTCCGATACCGTGCCGCGGCAATACCTGCCCCATACCCAGGTGGACCGGATCAGTTGGTGGGTCCCGAATGAAGCCTGCTTTCGCCATTGGTTTCTGGCGGCGGGATTCCTCGGTGCGGATGTCTCGCATAGCGTCACACTGCGCAGCGACGTCCCCCGCGAAAAGGACGGCAGGCGCGCCAACAACGACCAGATTCTGCGGGTCGGCACCGCATTTGTGCCGTAAGGAGCCCTCGGTGCCGGTCAAAAATGGCCCGAATATGAGGGCTGCTGCGTTCACCATCGTTGCGAAGAACTACCTCCCGTTCGCACGGGTCCTCATGGAATCCTTGCGAGAAGCGTCGCCCGAGCTCGAGCGGTTCGTGATTCTGGCCGACCGGCCCGACGGCTACTTCGACCCGCGGAACGAGGATTTCGAGGTCATCCTTTCCACGGACCTCGCGATCCCGAATGCCCGGTGGTTCCATTTCAAGTACACCATTCTCGAGCTGTGCACGGCCGTAAAGCCGTTTGCGGCGCAGCACCTCTTCGAGCGTTCGGGAGTCGATCGCCTGCTCTACTTCGACCCCGACATCTGCATCTATCGCAACCTCGAACCGCTCGTCTCCGCCCTGTCCAATCATTCCATCGTGTTGACCCCACACCTGACGGTGCCGCTGGATGACCGCGGCCGGCCCTCGGATCTGGACGTACTCCGGTCGGGCGCCTACAACCTGGGCTTCCTCGGGCTTCGCAACTGCGACGAGACCGCGCGCTTTTTCGAGTGGTGGCAGAAGAAGGTCTATGATCTCTGCGTGGTCGATCTGCCCCAGGGTCTTTTTGTGGATCAGCGGTGGATGGACCTGGCGCCGGGCCTTTTCGGCGGATTGGGAATCCTGCGCGATCCCGGGTTCAACGTCGCCTATTGGAATGTCTCCCACCGGCCCATTCAGCGAGCCGGGAAGGGCTACCGTGTCCATGACTCTCCCCTGACTTTCTTCCACTTCAGCGGCTTCGATCCAGACAATCCCCAGCCGTTCTCGCGTCATCAAAACCGGGTAACGCTGGACGATCTGGGCGACGGTCGCGAGCTGGTGCTGGAGTATCGGCAGAGGCTGTTCGACCGCGGATACGCCGAATGCAAGCACTGGCCGTACGTGTTCGGCGTGTTCGACAACGGATTTCCCATACCGGACCTGGGACGGCCCGCCCACCACGAATCCGCCGACCTGGTTACGCGGATCGCGGATCCTTTTTCCGAAGAGGGCTATCGCGCGTTTCTCGAGGTCTGGAACCGGCCCATCGCCCGCTCCGACGGGAGCCCCTCGGGCGTGACCCGGCTCGCCTACCGCATTTACCGGGCACGTTCCGATGTGCAGGCGGCCATGCCCGACATCTTTCACGGCGACTTCCTGCGGTTCATGAACTGGGTGGTGGACAGCGGCAAGGTCGAGCACAATCTGAGCGACGAGTTCGTGGCGCCAATCAAGAATGCCGTGCGAAACGGGTCGGGCGTTCCGGAACGGGCGGGGCTCGAAGATCCCGCCGTGAGCGACCGGGTCATGCTGATGCTTGGTCAAAGCGGCCTCGGGCTGAATAGCGGAACTCCCGTCCAGGTGGATGCCCTGAACCAGCCGGGGGTGAACGGCACGGCGAAGTTTCACCTGACCCAGCTTGCCATGGCAATCTACCAGTCACGGCCCGATCTGCAACGCACCTTCCCGGACCCTGGCGGCGAACATGGAGCGCGATTTCTCGCCTGGTTTTTGACCTATGGGGCGCACGAATACCGGTTGGGAGAGCTGTTGCTTGCGCCCCTCCGCCGACAGTGGGAGACCGCCGTCCAATCGCTCCCGAATCCCGTTCACCGGTTTTGGTGCCGATCGGTCTATGCCGCCATGGGGGCTTCGCTCAAACTGCGTTCGCGGTTAGAGCCGGCGGCCGGCCGTGGGCGGCGGGCGCAAGCCCGGATCGCGACCAGTCCGCCCAGGGTCACGGAGCGCCTTGGCGCCGCGGACACCGTGGCGACGGCCCCTGATGGCGCCCCGGCGCCGGCTGTCCGGCAGCACGGCATCAACTTTATTGGCTACGTGCGCTCCGAAATGGGGGTGGGCGAGTCGGTTCGGTGCGCCGTCAGGGCGGCCCGGTCCTGCGGTTTGCCCGCCGCCGTCAAGAGTGTGGACGCTCCCGGACCGTACCGTCTCGAAGACCGCTCGATCGGTGAATCGGCGGACGACTGCCCCTATGGCGTCAACGTGTTCCATGTGAATGCCGACCAATCCGAGCTCATCCTGGGAACGCTGGGAAGCGGGTTCACCGGCGGGCGGCGCAACATCGGCTATTGGGCTTGGGAATTGGAAGAGTTCCCCGACCGCTGGACGGGGGCGTTCCAGTGGTTCGACGAGCTCTGGACGCCGAGCGCGTTCTGCCAGACCTCCATTGCCAGAAGGTCCCCGATTCCGGTGGTTCGCATCCCTCATTCCATCCGGTTGGCGGATTGCGCCCCACTCGATCGCGGGTCCTTTTCCATTCCCCCGAACCGGTTCGTTTTTCTTGCGGTGTTCGACTTGCTGAGCGGGTTCGAGCGGAAGAATCCACTGGGACTGCTGCGCGCGTTCCGGCTGGCGTTCGGCCAGGCTTCGGCGGGCTACCTGGTGATCAAGGTCAACCATGCCTGCCAGCGGCCGGCGGAGATGCAGCGGATACGCGAAGCGGCCGCGGGGCTCCCGGTCACGATCATCGACCGGACGATGGATCGCAGCGACCTGACCGGCCTGCTTCAGATGGGCGACTGCCTGGTATCGCTGCATCGGTCCGAGGGATTCGGCCTGACCCTGGCGGAAGCGATGCACCTGGCGAAGCCCGTCATCGCCACAGCCTACTCGGGCAATCTCGATTTCACCCGGCCTGACAATTCGTTCCTGGTGGATTACGCCTTGACGCCGGTTCCGCCGGGGTGCGAGCCCTATGAGGAGGGGCTGCTGTGGGCGGAGCCGGATATCGATCACGCGGTCAGCCAGCTTCGTTCGGTACTCACCGCCCCCGAACTGCGGAGGAGCCGTGCCGCCCGGGGCCGGGAGTTGATTCGCGCCCACTTCTCGCCGGAGGTGGTGGGCCGGATGATGGCGGAGCGCCTGGCGGTGGCGCGGCCCCGGCCAACCGGGTGATGGGCACCAGGGCCGCCGACACGCTGTTGGTTGGGGCGGCTCTTGCCGGCGGCCAGACACTGGCCGTGGCGCCCCAACTGGTGATCCGCAAACCGGCCCAGCCGCGCCACTTTCTGGAATCGGTGGGGCGGCGGTGGCCGGACCGGCGCTGCTGGTGAGTTCCGGGCGGGAAGCCGACGAACCAGCTCCTTCGCTAACCGATTTCGGGTACAATCGTCTGGAATCAGGAGGCGCACCTTCGATGCCGGCCCTTTCGCGCCGACCCGCACGTAGCGGGTATCCTGTGTGTTGTAACGATGTGCAAGCCGGCACGATTGGCCACCCCGCGCGCCTCCCGGATCGATCCCAGGGACGCGTTTCGTTGAAGGAATAGGGAGGAACCGATGCACACGTACTGGCAGGATTTGCGCTACGCCGTGCGCAGCTTGTGGCAGGCGCGCGGATTCGCGGCCGTTGCCGCTCTCACGCTGACCATCGGCATTGGCGCCAATACGGCCATCTTCAGCATCATCGATACCGTCCTGCTGCGGCCCCTGCCGTTTCGCAATCCGGATCAACTGGTCCGGCTGAATGAAACCGAAGCCGCGCCGGGGCGCTACCCGTTCGCCGGACCGGATTACGTGGACTGGAAAGCCCAGAACAAGACGTTTCAGGACATGACCCTGTTCGGCTGGACCAGCGACATGAACCTGAGCGGCGAAGGGCGGCCGGACCGGATCCTGGGGCTGCCTACCGAGGCCAACTTCTTTTCGCTGCTCGGCGTGGAGCCGATGATGGGGCGCACATTTGCCGCCGGCGAGGACCAGCCGGGCAAGAACGAAGTGGTGGTGCTGAGTTATGGTCTCTGGCGCGACCATTTCGGCGGCGACGCGGGCGTGGTGGGCCGCCGCATCGAGCTGAACGCCAAGAAGCACACCATCATCGGCGTGATGCCGGCCGGCTTCCGCTATCCAACGCAGGCACAGCTCTGGCTTCCGCTCGATATGAGCACCAAGGGGCTGCGGCAGCGCGGCAGCCACTGGGCCAACGCCATCGGCCGGCTCAAACCCGGTGTCAGCCTCGAGCAGGGTCTCGCGGACCTGAAGCTGATTGCCAGGAGGCTGGAGCAGACCTATCCGAATTCCAATGGCAAAGTGGGCGCCGCGGCCATCTGGCTGCGCGACGATATGGTGGGCAAGTCGCGCGATTCGCTGCTGCTGCTGCTCTCGGCGGTGGGACTGGTGCTGCTGATCGCGTGCGCCAATGTAGCCAACCTGCTGCTTTCGCGGGCGGTCGCGCGGCAGAAGGAGATGGCAGTGCGAAGCGCACTGGGGGCACCGCGAGGCCGGCTGGTGCGGCAACTGCTCACCGAGAGCCTGCTGCTCTCGCTGGCGGGAGGAGTTGCCGGCCTGCTGGTGGCGCTGGGGATCATCGTGGTGTTCTCGAGCACGCGCAGTTTCTCGCTTCCGCGGTTCAACCTGATCGAGATCAACGGGCAGGTGCTGGCGTTCACGTTCGTCCTGACGCTGGTGACGGGTGCGCTTTTCGGTATCGTGCCGGCGCTGCGCACGTCGCGTCCCGATCTGCACGAGGAGTTGAAAGGTGGCGCGGGCAGCGTGGTCAGTTCCGGCAAGCGGCGGCGGTTCACCAGCAACGTGCTGGTGGTGGCGGAAATGGCGCTGTCGCTGCTGCTGCTGGTAGGTGCCGGGCTGCTGCTGAAGGACTTCGCGCGGGTGCGCACCCTGGATATCGGTGTGCGCACCGAGGGCGTCTTCACCGCTGCGGTACGCCTGCCCGATGCGCAGTACAAGACCGCGCAGCAGAAGTTCCGTTTTTCGCAGGCGCTTTTGGAGAAAGCCCGAAGCATCGCCGGCGTGGACAAGGCCTCGTTAACGGACCGCCTGCCGCTCGAAGGCGGCAGCAACTACTATGTCAAGCTGCGCGGTCAGACCGGGCCGACGAGCGACAAGCTGGTGGAATACCATAGCGCCACGCCGGACTATTTTCGCGCCATGGGAGTGCGCCTGCTGGAAGGCCGCGTGTTCGAAGAGGCGGAGTTGCAACGCGCGCTGGCGCAGGATCAGGTGTGGGAGGAGGCCAACGAACGCGGCGCGCGGCTCTCCAACGAGCAGATGAATGCCATCATAACTCCCACGGTGATCAACGAGAGCATGGCGCGATTTTTCTGGCCGGGGCAGAGCGCCGTGGGCCAGATGTTTTCGCAGGGCGGCGACAACGGGCCGTGGAAGCAGGTGATCGGCGTGGTGAGCGATGTGCGGCAGTGGGGCATCACCACCAAACCGCGTCCCGAGGCGTACGATCCGTTTGTCGGCGATTCGCGGCTGTTCCTGGTGCTGCACACGGCGATTGCGCCCTCCGGCCTCACGTCGGCGGCGCGGAAAGCCCTGGGCGAGATCGACCCGAGCCTGCCGCTGTTTTCGGTGCGCACGATGAACCATGTGATCGGCGAAAGCGCGCAAGGGCAGCAGTTCCTCAGCCTGCTGGTGGGCTCGTTCGCCGGGCTGGCCATGCTGCTGGCGGCGGTGGGAATTTATGGCGTGCTGTCCTACGCGGTGACCCAGCGCACGCGCGAGATCGGCATCCGGATCTCGCTGGGCGCGAGCCGGCGCCGCGTGCTGGCACAGGTGATGGGCGAGGGCATGCGGCTGGCGGTAATCGGCTTCGCGTTGGGCATCGGCGGCGCGGCGGCCGGCAGCCGTGTGCTGACCAGCCTGCTGCACGAAGTGAAACCCGGCGACCCGCTGATTTTCGTGGGGACCGCGGGGCTGCTGGCGGCGGTCGCGCTGGTGGCGTGCTATCTGCCGGCGCGCCGCGCGGCCAAGCTTGACCCCATGCGAGCGCTTCGTTACGAATAGGGGGTGCCTAATTCCGTTTGTCTTGTCCTGGCGCTGTCGATTGCGGCGCCGCTTGCCGCCCAGGATCGCTCGATCCCCCGCTGGACCCGCTTCGAGGAACAGTTCACCGCCGCTGCCGAGTATCGCAATGCCGTGCAGGAGGTGTCCTTCGAAGTCGAGTTCACCGCCCCTTCGGGAGCGAAGATCACGGTGCCGGGGTTCTGGGACGGACAACGGCTCTGGAAGGTGCGCTTTTCGCCGGAAGAGACGGGCCGGTGGACCTGGCGCACGCGCTGCTCGCGGCAGGACGATAGCGGCCTGAACCAACGCACGGGCAGCTTCGAGTGCGTCCCTTACGCCGGCGACAACCCGCTCTACCGGCACGGCGCGGTGCGGCTCTCCAAAGACCGCCGGTACCTGGTGCAGGACGATGGCACGCCGTTCTTCTGGCTGGGCGATACCGCCTGGACAGAGCGCTCGTTCGGCACGGAGCGAGGGACTGGCGCCGCGAACCGCGGCCGCCGATAAGGTGGTCGGTTCGGTATGCCCGTATTGCGGGGTCGGCTGTGGGCAGCTCGTGTATGTCAAGAACGAGAAGATCATCGACATCGAGGGCGATCCGCGGTCGCCGATTTCGAACGGGTGCCTGTGCCCCAAAGGGGCCGCTACGTTCCAACTCGTGACCGGATCCCACCGCGTCCACCACGTGCTGTACCGGCGTCCGCACGGCAGCGTGTGGGAGCAGATCCCGCTCGAACAGGCCATGGACATGGTGGCGGAGCGCGTAAGGAACACCCGCGAGCAGCAGTGGGAGCACGCCACCGAAGAGGGGCACGAGGTGCGACGCACGATGTCGATGGCGCACCTCGGCGGCGCTACGCTCGATAACGAAGAAAACTATCTCATCAAGAAGCTGTTCACTTCGCTCGGCATCGTCCAGATCGAAAATCAGGCCCGTATTTGACACTCTTCCACCGTTCCCAGTCTGGGGACATCGTTCGGCAGAGGCGGCGCGACTACGTTCCAGCAGGATTTGCAGAACGCGGACTGCATCGTAATCCAGGGTTCGAACATGGCGGAGTGTCACCCGGTCGGTTTCCGCTGGGTGATGAAGGCCAAGGAACGCGGCGCCACCATAATCCACGTGGACCCGCGGTTCACGCGGACCAGCGCGGTGGCGGACCTGCACGTGCCGATTCGCGCCGGCAGCGATATCGCGTTCCTCGGCGGCATCATCCACTACATCCTGGAGCACGACGTGTATTTTAAGGATTACGTTGTCAATTATACGAACGCCGCCGCCATTCTCAGCGACGACTTCGAAGATACGGAAGACAACGACGGCCTGTTCGTCGGCTGGGAGACGGAGAAAGGGCAATATGAGAAGCGCAACTGGCGGTATGAAGGCGTGGAGCCGGAGGCCTCCGCGGGCGCCCGGGAATCCGAGTCCGGGAAGGAACAGAACCGTCCGATTCAGGCGGAGAAGACGGATCCGACGCTCCAGCATCCGCGCTGCGTATTTCAGGTAGTGAAGCGGCACTTCGAGCGGTACACACCGGAGATGGTAGAGAAGACGTGCGGCGTTCCGGCCCGGCTGCTGAACCGAGTGGCCGAAGCGCTGTGCCGCAACTCAAGGCGCGATCGGACGTCGGCATTCTGCTATGCGGTGGGATGGACTCAACATACGGTGGGCGTGCAGTACATCCGGACCGCGTGCATCATCCAGCTTCTGCTCGGCAATATCGGCCGGCCGGGCGGCGGGATTCTGGCGCTGCGGGGGCACGCATCCATTCAGGGGTCCACCGACATCCCGACGCTCTATAACCTGCTGCCGGGGTATCTGCCCATGCCGCGGGCCAAACACGATCGCGATTTGAAAACCTATAACGATCTGAACGAATCGCCCTCGGGATGGTGGGGCGAGTTTCCGAAATACTCGGTTTCGCTTCTGAAGGCCTGGTACGGAGACGCGGCCACCGCGGAAAACGGGTTCTGCTTCCACTATCTGCCCGCCATCACGGGCGACCACTCGCACATGAACACGGTGGTCGATATGGCGGATGGAATTGTGAAGGGCTATTTCGTGATGGGCGAGAACCCCGTGGTCGGAACGGTGAACGGTCCGCTGCAACGCAAAGGGCTGCGCGCGCTCGAGTGGCTGGTGGTGCGCGATTTCCAACTGACGGAGACGGCCGAGTTCTGGCGCGACGCTCCGGAAATTCAGCGGGGGGAGATTCGTCCCGAGGAGATCGGCACCGAGGTGTTTTTCTTCCCGGCGGCGGCGCATACCGAGAAGGACGGCAGTTTCACGAACACGCAGCGGCTGCTGCAATGGCATCACAAGGCGATCGACCCGCCCGGCGACTGCCGCAGCGAGCTGGATTTCGTTTTCCAACTCGGCCAGCGCCTGAAGAGACTCTATGCGGGCTCCTCCGACGCCAAAGACCGGCCCATTCTGGACATGACTTGGGAATACCCGACGAAAGGTCCCTCGCAGGAGGCCGATGCGGAGGCGGTACTCCACGAAATCAACGGGTTTACGGTGGCCGACGGAAAGGCCGTGGACGGATTCAGTTCGCTCAAAGACGACGGGTCCACCGCGTGCGGTTGCTGGATTTATTCGGGCTGCCACAAGGATGGCAAGAATCAGCCCGCGCGGCGCAAACCGCATTGGGAGCAGAACTGGGTGGCTCCCGGGTGGGGATGGGCGTGGCCTCATAACCGCCGTCTGCTCTACAACCGCGCTTCGGCCGACCCGGAGGGCAGGCCATGGTCGCCGCGCAAGGCGTACGTCTGGTGGGACGAAGAGAAACAGAAATGGTCGGGGTACGACGAGCCGGATTTCGTGCACAAACCTCCGTCGTACCGGCCGGGTGAGGACGCCCGCGGGAAAGAGACGATCTCCGGTGTGGATCCCTTCGTGATGCAGTCCGACGGAAAGGGGTGGCTCTTCGTGCCGAGCGGGCTGGAGGACGGGTAGTGGGTCAGTTTGATTTTTCTGCTGCCTTGGCGTCGGCTTCGTGGCGCTCAATCAAGGCCACGATGTCATAAACGCTCCACAGCTTGCCGGTAACGCCAGCGGCCATCGCGGGAGATACCCGAAGCGTCTGGTGTATGCGTACAAAATTGTAATACATGAAGTAGAGCGCGAGCGCGGCCATGTGGTTCTCGATCTTCTTTGAGAAAGCGTTGGTCAGGCGGGTGAACCTCCGCATGGACATTCGCATCGTGAGGTTTTGGCGCTCCACGTAGGACGTGCTGATGTGCTTCGGATCGGGCTCCCCCATGATCGGCACAACGCGCGTTCCGATGCATTGCGCGGGGCTATAACGCTTTTCTTCACTGGCGTCCGCTCCATAGAGTTTCACCAGCATGGCGTAATCGATGTCGCATCCGAAGGAATCTTCGACCGCATCCAGGTAGGGCTTATGGCCATCCGTGGTGAGTTGCACGCGGTGCGCTAGGCGTCCGGCCAGATCCTGGATAAACTCAGTCGCCATTCCACCATCGCGTGGTCCCACCATCCAGCACGGGACTAGCTTGGAATCGGCATCAATCGCGGTCCATGTCCATACGCTGCCGATGCCGAACTGGTCGCGTTTCTCTTCGGGAACGTTCTTGTCTTTTGCGCCAACGAACGACCAGATTTCGTCACACTGAATCCGGCGGCATCCGAGGTTGCGGAACACGCGATCCTGGTACTCCGAGCAAACCGCGCCTGCCTGTACCAGCAGCTTGGTGACGGTGTTCTTGGCAACGCCTGTGATGCGAACCGTGGCTCGAATGCTATTTCCGTCCACGAGGCACCGAATCACTTGAGCGCGAGTTTCAGAATCCAGCCGATTCATACTGACCATTATACTTGAACGATAATGAATGTCAAGCAAAATGTAAACCTCCGGTTGACATTGCGGCTTTTTGGAAGTATAACAGAATCAGTGTCAGACCAAGCAGAACTTTTTGATCTCAGACCTGAGCACCCGGGTAAGATCCTGCGGCGGATGATGGAGAATCGCGGCTGGACCCAGGATGACCTCGCGCTCATTATTGGAAAGTCTCGCCAATCCATCAACGACATAGTGTCTGGCAGGAGTGGCATCGCGCTCGACACAGCGATGCTCCTGTCTGCTGCGTTCGGGAACGGTGCCCAAGAATGGCTCAAATGGGACCAACTCTACCGTCTCTCAACGGCAGACAAGGACCTAAGTGAGGTGAGGGAGCGCGCGGAACTCTACGGCAAGGCGCCGATCCGAGACATGATAAAGCGGGGGTGGATAAGGCCGACCGCCGATGCCGGCGAGTTGAAGTCCGAACTGGAGGCGTTCTTCGGACCCGAAGCACTTGCGGGCGGACTGGAGTTTCCTATCGCCGCCAAGCGCACGGTAAAACTTTCGTACCTGAATCTAGCGGAGATCGCTTGGTGCTTTCGCGCCAGGCAACTAGCAAGCGGCCTCTTGACGGGACTATTCTCGGCCAGTCGCCTCGAAAAGGCAGAGTCTACGTTGCGGAGGCTGGCCGCACATCCCAAAGAAGCGCGGCATCTAACCCGCGTCCTGTGCGATTGCGGAGTTCGCTTTCTTGTGATTGAGCCGCTGCCCAATGTTCGGATTGACGGCATAGCGTTTTGGGATGATCGCGGCCCCGTCATAGCCGTTTCGATTCGGCATGACCGAATCGACGGCTTCTGGTTCACTGTGATGCATGAATGCTCCCACATTCGTCACGGAGATCCATTGTCGGTTGATACGGGTTTAGTTGACGCCACCAAGGGAATCGTCGCCCTTGTTGAAGATGGAGCAGAGCTCCGTGCGAATGCCGAAGCGGCGGCGGCCCTTATCCCTCCGGCGGAATTAGATTCGTTCATTCGTCGGGTCGGTCCTCTGTACCCGCAGGAGAGAATCGTACAGTTTGCTAATCGAGTAAAAATTCATCCCGGCATCATTGTTGGCCAACTTCAACATCGAAGGGAGTTGGGCTATATGGCCTTACGCGAGTTTTTAGTGAAGATCCGTGAGAGTGTCACGTCAACAGCCTTGACCGATGGTTGGGGCCAGTTTATTACTCCCACGCCGAAGGAGATCGGATGATCACCGCATTGAGTCCCCAATCAGAGAGGGCCAGCAAGTACATGGTGTTCTTGCTGGAGAAGTACACCGCGCTATTTCCAGGCGAACCGCTTCCGATTGACCCCGCGAAGGTCGCAGACTGGGCATATTCGACGGGCCAGTGGAAGCCCAAAGAGACAGCCCCTAGAGAAATACTGCGGCGGAAACTCTGCCGTGCCCTCAGGCACAGATATGTCGAGGACCCCCAGGGCCGTGAAGTCAGGGCGCACTTCGCCGCAGTCGAAGAGGTTATGACAGAGGATGGACCGAAGCGCGTGGACTTGTCCCGATTTTTGAGACAAACAGTTAAGACACAAATTCCATTGAATGGAGAATTGTGTCATGGGGCTGTCACGACGAACTTTCACGCGTGAGGAGAAATTGGCCGCCATCCGACGGCTGGAGACGGGGTCCTCGATTGCCGAGGTGGCGCGGGCATTTGAGGTGAACCCGAATGTCCTGCATCGCTGGCGCCGGGAATTCCGTGAAGGACCGGGCAATGCGTTTCCGGGCTTGGGAAAGCAGCGGTGGGATGATACCGAGCAGGCCAAGCTGGAGCGGAAAATCGGCCAGCAAACCCTGGAGATCGATTTTTTAAAGCGCAGCTTGCAACGCATCGAGGAACAGCGGAGGTTGCAGGCATTGACTGGAAAGCCGCGATCTACGGGAACATCCAGGAGCAAGTCCGGAGGGAAACGAGCATGAGCATCGCCGAGATGTGCGCGCTGGCCCATCTGAGCCGGGCCGGCTACTACCGGTTCCTGACCACGCCGGCCGCCGGGGATAAGGACATCGATCTACGGGATGCCATCCAGCGGATCGCCTTGGAGTTTCCCGCCTATGGACGGCCACGCATGACCGAAGAACTGCACCGGCGCGGCTGGCAGGTCGGGCCGAACCGGGTGTACCGCCTGATGCGGGAGGACAATCTGCTGTGCCTGCGGCGACGGAAGTTCCTGGTGACCACGAACTCCAATCACAGTCGGCCGGTGTACCCGAACCTGGCGCGCGGGATGGCGTTGACCGACATCGATCAACTGTGGGTGGCGGACATCACCTACATTCGACTGGCAGCGGAGTTCGTGTATCTAGCTGTCATCTTGGATGCCTACTCGCGGCGGGTGATTGGCTGGGCGCTGGACCGAACGTTGGAGGACGAGCTTACCATCGCAGCGCTTCGCATGGCGCTTGAGCGGCGCATACCGGCGCCGGGTTTGGTGCATCATTCTGACCGCGGCGTGCAGTACGCCTCACAAGACTACACGGACCTGCTGAAGAGCCGGGACATCACCATCAGCATGAGTCGCAAGGGAAATCCGTTCGACAATGCGGCCTGCGAATCGTTCATGAAGACCCTCAAATATGAGGAGGTGTATCGCCAGGAATACCGCGATCTGGCGGAGGCGCGGGCTTCCATAAAGCACTTCCTGGAACGGGTGTACAACCGCAAACGCCTCCATTCGGCGCTCGGCTACCGGCCGCCGGTGGAGTTTGAACAACAGTTGTTGGGCCAGGCAGCAACCACGAGCGCATGCCGCCGCGCCCTATGACATCGACGCATCATATGAATGGCGGAAGCAAAGGCGCCCTATACAGGGAAACTCGACAAGCGACCGGCAGCTACGTGGTCCGGATTGTAATCGCCACAGCCGAGTTTGCGCCGATGCCTCCCCACTGGCCGGGCTACCCCGGCGGTCTCATTCTGACGGCCATCAGAATGCGTTTTTCAAGGCATGGCGGAATCTATCTGGTCCGATGTGGTATGAAAACCAAACCCCAGGCCGGGAGCCGTGCCGCCTCCCGTCGGTCGGCCCCGAACCCGGGTAGCAGAGCGTGTCGGGAGGACCGCGCTCCATCTCATCGTCCGCAGATGAGTTCCGGCCGGCTATTCCTTGATCGGGGTGCTCGCCAGCAGAGCCCGTCTCCGCTTCACCGGCAGCTTCATCCTAAAACCGTTCCGGGATGGGGCACAATGAAATGGCAGCGAACGGTCAACAGTGTCTTAACTATTTGTCTCAGCAAACGGGGCAAGCGCAGCGTCTCGCGGTTCTATCCGATCTTCAAGGCACCGCCAGAGGTGGTCCGGCAGGCTTTCGCGCTAGATCGGCGGCAGGCCCTGGCGACAGCGAAGCAGATGAAGTTAGATTTCGACTCCTACAACGACAACAACGAATTCGGAGTAAAGCTTGAGCCGCTCGATATGGACCTAAATAAGGATCTCGAAGAAATCAGCCTACCATCCAGTTACGATCCGGATCTAGGCGACGAAGACGAGGACTTGGACGAAGACTAGGACTTCCAGCGGGCGAGCGCGGCCTTCTTCGCAATCGCCTTCCGTTTAGCGGGCGAGAGTTTCTCCGCTCTCGCCTTCCCGCCCTTGGCTCCCCCGAGTTTCCCAAGTGCTACCGCCGCCGGGTTCTTGCCGGCACTCGGATCGTCCAGTGGCGTGCCGTCCAACTTCTCGCCAATGGCCTGTTCCACGATCCGCCGCGCATTCGTGGCGAAGTCGTGGTCGCGCGGCTTGCTTGAACGGGTAGGCATGATACGATTATGGCATGGAATGCCCAGAACGTGACCGTCTCGCCGCAGACGAAGGGCGTGCCACGGCCGAATGGACCGTCTTGGACCAACGACCGCGCACTGATATTACAACCGAGGCCGGATTGAAAGAAAATAGGGAACTTGCCGAGCAGGAGAAAGCTGCCCGAAGTCGTCTAGATAAAGCGCGTGACGCTTATCAGGATCACTGTCGGACACATCGCTGTTCAAACTGACCCACTACCGGAGGACGGGCCCTTGCCGACTCACTACGAACCGCAGGAGTCGGTGATCAAAAACCCGCTCTACGGGCAACAGTGCAACCCGTCGCGCATGGAGTGGCTTCGCCCGCGGGACAACCCCTACCACCAGCCGTACGACGACCCGCGTTTTCCATACGTGCTGACGACCTACCGCCTGACCGAACACCACACGGCGGGCGGCATGTCGCGCTGGCTGACGTGGCTTTCCGAGTTGCAGCCGGAAGCGTTCTGCGAAGTGTCGCCGGAATTGGCCGCGGAGGCCGGCCTGAAGAACGGAGGGTGGGCGACCATCCGCAGCGCCCGCGCGGAGATCGAAGCCCGTGTGCTGGTGACGAACCGGGTTCGACCGCTGCGTCTGAACGGGCGGGTGTTGCACCAGATCGGCATGCCCTACCACTGGTCGAGCAAGGGCATTGTGCGGGGAGACTGCCCGAATGAACTGTTCCCCTTTGTCGCCGATCCGAACGTTTCGATCATGGAATCCAAGGCCATATCGGTGATGCTGGAACCGGGGCGGCGGAGCACGCAGCGCAGGCACATCACCAGCGGAGCGCTTGTACCGGAGTTGCCGTCCCGCGAGGCCGAACGCGATCTTCCCGCCGCGCGGCACAGGCCCGAAACGGGGCACGGCTATAAGGCCGAGCAGGTCAAGGAGGGGCACACCTAAATGGAAGCTACCCTCTCCGCCGGCGAAGCCCAGGCCCTGGAGGCGAAGGCGGCCCGCGAATCCACGGCGAACCGGTCGGGGCGGAAGGGCTTCTTCACGGATACGACCATCTGCATCGGGTGCAAGGCTTGCGAGGTGGCCTGCAAGCAGTGGAATCAGCTTCCCGACGACGGGCTGATTTTCACGGGCATGTCGTACGACAACACGGTATCGCTGGGCGCATCGACCTGGCGGCACGTGGCATTCATCGAGCGGCCGGTGGCCCTTTCGACGCAAGATGCGGGGGCGTTCTCGTGGCTGTTCTCTTCGGACGTTTGCAAGCACTGCGCCCGCGCCGGATGTCTCGAAAGCTGCCCGACCGGGGCCATCATTCGCACTGAATTCGACAGCGTGTACGTGCAGCCGGATGTGTGCAACGGATGCGGCTACTGCGTGGTCAACTGTCCCTTCGGCGTCATCGACCGGCGGGAAGAGGACGGCCGCGCGTGGAAATGCACGCTGTGCTACGACCGCCTGAAAGAGGACATGGAGCCGGCATGCGCGAAGGCGTGTCCCACGGATTCGATCCGTTTCGGCGACCTGGAGGAACTGCGGGAAACCGCTCGCGCGCGGGTGGAATACCTGCACGAACAGGGGATGAACGAGGCCTACCTATACGGCGCCGATGCGGCCAGCCAGCCCGGTACGGAGGGGCTGAACGCCTTCTTCCTGCTGGTGGACAAACCGGAGGTCTACAACCTGCCGCCCGACCCGGTGGTGCCTACCAAGACGGTCAGGGCGGCCTGGACGTCGTTTGCATTCGCAGCCCTGGGGCTGATGGCCGCCGCGGTAGGGGCGGCCTTTGCATCCACGAGATCATGAGCAAATCAGAAGAGCGCCGGCGGTACGGCGACAGCATCGATCCGGTGTGGACCGACGGGCGGGACGTCGATACCAGGCTGGCCACTCTGGAGGGAGAAGCCGCGCAACAGGAAGCGGCGGGCGCGGACCCGCATCGGCGCGACAACGCGCCGGAGATGTGGGACCAGGCGACGGACAGCGGCGCGCGCGGCATTACCTATTACGGCCAGCCGATGCTCAAGCCATCCGTATGGAGCATCGACATTCCGCTTTACTATTTCGTCGGCGGCGCGGCCGGCGCGGCGCTCACCTTAGGGGCGGCCCTCCAACTGGCGGCGCCGGGGCGGACGCATGAATTGCAGCGGCTGTCGGGGCTGTTCCATTGGATCGGGATCGCCGGCTCGACGGCCGGCGCGGGGCTGCTGATCCACGACCTTGGGCGGCCGTCGCGCTTCCTGGCAATGGTTCGCGTATTTCGCCCAACCTCGCCGATGAACGTCGGAGCGTGGATTCTCGGTGGAGCCGCGCCCAGTGCCATCGCGACGGGGCTGCTGCTGAATCGGCGAGGATTCCCGGGCAAACTGGGCGAGTTCAGCGGGTACGTGTCGGGAATCTTCGGCGCCGCTCTGGCCACTTACACAGGTGTTCTGGTATCCAACACGGCCATTCCGATCTGGCAAGCATCGCGCCGCTGGCTTCCGGTGCTGTTTGCCGCTTCCGGCGGTACTACCGCGATCTCGGTAGTCGGACTTTTCCGGACGGGTGAACGGGCGCGCCGGCTTACGATGGTATTCGGAACGACGGTGCGCGTGGCGGAGATGGCGGCTGCGTTGCAGGTGGAGCGCAGCGCCGGTGCGGTGCCCGAGGTGGGCGAGCCGTTTCACCGCGGCGGCTCGGCCGTACTGTGGAATGCGGCCACGGGAATGACGGCGGCAAGCCTGGCATTCTCGCTGTTTTCGCGGAAATCCCGGAAAGCGAGGATCGCCGCCGGGCTGTTGGGCGCGGCCGGATCCCTGTGCATGCGCCTGGCGGTGCACTACCTGGGCGAGGCGTCGGCGCGGGATCCCCGTGCCTCGTTTGCGAAGGGGCGATCGGCCCGTTGAGACGGGGTTGCGGTGTGGTGATCGAGCGACAGTGCGGGTCAATCAGACGACCAGCTTGCGGCCGTTGCGGAGTTGGGCTCGCAGGACATCGCGGATCAGGCCGCACGCCTGCTTGACTTCCGGGATCGTCAGCGAGCAGTGAATCTGCTTTCCGTCGCGGCGCGTGGTCACCACCCCGGCCGCTTTCAGAATGGCCAGGTGCTGCGACACGTTGGGAGTCGTGATGCCGAGCGCCGTCTGAAGGTCCGAGACCGTGCGCTCCTGCCGGGCTAACAGGTCGAGCATCCGCAGGCGCGTCGCATTCGCGAAGGCCTTGCAGATCCGCACCTGCATCTCATAGATCTGCTCTTCCACTTCGCCGTTGCGTGATTTTGGCATTTCGACTTCCCACCCGCATTTTATGACGAGTGCATCCGTTTGCGCCACTTTATGGTCCAAAACTGCTGATTTGTCCCGCATATACGAAGATGTACCGGAGAAGATACCCGCCGCCGATAACGAGCACCGCCGCCATCGCCGCCAGGCCGGGCCGGAGATGCAGCGGCATTCCCGCGGCGAGGGCCGGAGCCACTTCCCACACCTCCATCACGAGCGGGGCCAGCAGCCCCGTTCCCAGGAAGAACAGCCAGAATACGAGGGTGTACGGCCCGCCGAGGATCAGCCGCAGGGAATTGCGCACCGCCTCCACCGACAGCTGGCCGTGCAACAGGTACGGCAGCACGACGAAGAACTCCAGGGTGATCAGGCAAATGTCGAGCGTGTACAGGAAACGGAGTTGGGTGGCATCCAGCCGCTGCCGGCCGAGCGACATCACCAGGATGAGCACGGCGCAGCCCGTCGAGAGCGCGGAAAACAGAAACATCTGGGCCACCAGGTTGGTATTCCAGAAAGGCCGCGCCTGCACTGCACCCAACAGCACGCCGGTGTAAATCGCCACTCCGATGCTCAGGGGGAAGCCGGCCGCTGCCAGGGGGCGGCGCCACCGCACCCAGTCGCGATCGAACACGCGCGGCGATCGCAGCCACCGCGCCGCGGTGCGGCGCCATGGTTCCGGCAGCCACGCCCAGCAGAATACCAGGGCCAGCAGGTTGAACAACACCAGCAGCCACGACCCGATCGACATCGGGCTCTGCCACCGGAAATGCAGGAAAAGCTTGTAGAAGCGATACCAGTTGCCCAGGTCGAAGATCAGCAGAAGCGAACCCAGCGCCACGGGCCACGGCGCCAACATGGCTCCGAGCTGGGCGATGCGACCATAAGCCGCTTCCTCTCTCTGTTGCAGCCAGGTGGCCAGTGCTGCCACGAAGAACAGTCCGGCGGAGAGGCCTCCCAGGAACAGGTAATTGACGATCAGTATGCCCCATTCGGTATTGGTCATCCAGCCCTCTCCTATAACAGGTAATAGATCTGCGGCTCATTGCCGGTTTGGGGCTCCTTCACGTGGTAATCGCGCTTCTCGAGGAGCTCGCGGAGCGGGCCAGCCGCCTCTCCCAGGTCGCCCCAAAGCCGCACTTTCGACGGGCACGTCTCCACGCAGGCCGGCGGCACTCCGCGCTCCAGGCGATGGGAGCAGAAGGTGCACTTTTCCACCACACCCCGGTCTTCGCGGAAGAAGCGTGCGTTGTACGGGCACGCGATCATGCAGTAGCGGCAACCGATGCAATCCTCGTCGCGCACCAGAACCACACCATCCGGGCGCTGGTATGAAGCTCCCGTGGGGCACACTCGCACGCACGACGGATTGGTGCAGTGATGGCATTGCTCGGGTTCGAATACGGCCATCAGGTTCGGCCAGGCGCCGCGATGTTCTTCGCCGATCCAATCGCGGCTGTGGCCCAGCGGCACCTGGTTCTCGGCGCGGCAGGCTACCACGCAGGCCTTGCAATTGATGCATTTTCTGGAATCGATGGCCAGAGCGTATCGTTTTTCAGCCACGGCGTTCGCCTCCTGCCTGGCGCACGGTGATGAAGGTCTCGTGCATAGCCGCATTCCCCGAGACGCTGTCCCAGGCGGTTTCGAGCAGGGCGGCATCCGACCCGCCGCGGTCATGGGTTCGCGTCAGCCATGCCGACCGCTTGCCGAACCCATGCAGCATAAACACACAGTCGGGGCGGATCTCCTGCGTGACCTTGGCCCGCAGGCGGGCCTTCCCGACGTGGCTCGAGACTTCCACCAGGTCGCCGTCGCTCACCCCCACGTTGCGCGCGGAGACGGGATTCATCCACAGGCGATTCTCCGGGGCGAAGTCCAGCAGCCATGGATTGGCCGTAGTATTGGCATGGGTAAAGTACGCCTTGCGGCCCAACACCAGACGGAAGTGCCCCGCGGGTGGCGCGGGCGCCGCCTGATAGACCGGAAGGGGATCGTGGCCGGTTTCCTGCAACCGCTCCGAATACAGCTCGATCTTTCCGGACTTGGTCACGAAGCGGTGGTCGGCCGTGAGGGTACTGCCGTATTTCGGCCCGCCGGGTGGCGTGAATACGCCGTGTTTCCGGAGATAGTCGTAGCCGTTCTCGATCGGCAGCTCCCTGGCTGCGGCGTCGTTCCATTGCTCGATGGTGTAGTCGAAGTACTGTTCCAGGCCCAACCGTTTCGCCAGGCCCTGCACGATTTCCAGGCAGGGCCGCGTATCGTACACGGGTTTGACGGCGGGCTGCCGCAGCACCGCCACCGGCCAGATTCCGGACAGGACCTCGATGGGGTCCTGACGCTCCAGGTATGTCGATTCCGGAAAAACGACGTCGGCATACCAGGCCGTATCGCTCATCTGGATGTCGATGGCGGCGATGAACTCCATCTGTTCGATCATGCGCAGCGTCTTGGCCTGCTCGGGCAGCGCGCTCATCGGGTCCTGCTTCAGCACCATCCAGCCCTTCACGGGATAGGGCATGCCCGCGAGCACGTTGTCGCGCAATTGAAGGTAGGCGCCATCGCCCTGCGCCGCCAGCGGGAAATTCTTCTCCATCTCGTCGACGCGCGGGGCCTGTGGATCGTCCCACGGAAGAAACAGGTATTCGCCCAGTGCGATCTTCGCGTTGGGAACCATCCCGCCCTGCCGGTCCCAGTTGCCCACGATGGCGTTCAGAATGGCCTGGGCGCGCCGCATTTGAAAATCGTTCCGGTACCAGGAGGATCGCCTGCCGGCGTAAAAGACGGCACGCGGCGCCGCATCGGAGAACTCCCGCGCAATGCGGGCGATCTCCTTCGCCGGAATCCCAGTCTCGGCTTCGGCCCACTCCGGCGTGTACGGTTTCACGTGCTCCGCCAGTTCTTCGTAGCCGTGGCAATAGGCGGTCACGAACTCCTTGTCCTGTCGTCCTTCGCCTGTGATGACGTGAAGCATGGCCAGAATAAACGCCAGGTCCGAACCGGGTTTCAACGGATACCACTGGTCGGCTTTGGCGGCGGTCACCGTGAACCGCGGATCGAGCACGACCAGCCGCGTCTTGCGGTTCATGGTCGATTCGATGAGGTCCATGGTGTCGGGCGTGATGAATGCCTCGAACCGGTTGGCGCCGGCCATGATCACGTAGTTAGCGTTGAGAAGATCGAAGGAGGGCACCGTGCCGAAGGTTATGGAGTAGGCCAAGTTGACCGATGCCAGGCACAGCGTGGGGTGCCGCACGATGTTGGGGGAACCGAAGGCCAGCCCCAGGTTCTTGAAGAACACCTCGGCGAACGCCTCGGTCGAACTCCACAAGACGCCTTGCGGCCCGTACTTCTCCTTGATGCCCGCGAGCTTCTGCGCGGTGTAGTCGAAGGCTTCGTCCCACGAGGCGGCACACCACTTGCCTTCGCCGCGCGCGCCAGCCCGGATGAGGGGCTGCTTCAGGCGGTTCGGGTCGTAAACCTGAAGCAGTCCCGCATTCCCGCGCGCGCAAAGCATGCCGCGCGATTTCGGGTTTTCCGGATTGGGATTGAGCTTGCGGATGAGCCCATCCCGTACGACGGCGATCACCGAACACTTATTCGGACAAAGCTCGCAGGTGGTCGGGATTTCGGCATTATGCCCCACCGCGCCCGGCTTTCTGCCGCAGCCGATGGTCATCGCCGCGGCCGCGCCGACCCCGGCGATTTGAAAGAACTCGCGACGCGCGATGGCACCGTCTGGCATAGGTTTCCTACCCATCGAGCGGGGCAGACGCCGTTTGGGACGCCTGCCCCGCCGCCGCACTATTTCCCGCACGTCTCCGGCTGGAGCGAGTCCGCCGCGTGATTCACCACAAAGGTCTGCACGTCGCGCAACTGATCTTCGGTCATCACTTTCGTCAGCGCCTCCGCCCCGCTGGCGTGTTTCCCTTTCAGGAAATACGAGCGCCATTGCGCCTGGGTCTTGGTGAGCGGTGTGACCTCGCCGCCTTTGGCGCCCTTGGTATGGCATTCCTTGCAGGTCTGGCGGAAGTAATACCGCCCCTTGGTTTCATTGCCCTTCGGAGTTCCCCCAGCCAGCGCGACCGTAGAAAGCACCGCCGCCACCGCTAATGCGGAGACCCCGCAGATTGCAAGTCGATATCCACGATGTAACATAACGTTTTCCATTCCTTACAAGATTCGATGTTCAGTCCCAGAAACCTTCCTCATGTCGCAGCGTTCTCCGATTTGACCTCGACGCCGCCCCGAGGGGACGCGGAGAGAGCCGAGGGTTCGAAAGACCCGGCGCGATCTCCGCGTGCGGGGCGGCGAGGCGGGCGGCCGTTAGAACCGCGCGATCAGCCCCAGCGAGAACACGCTCGCCCCGCTGTACGTCGGGAAGCCGAGCACGGGGGTGGAATCGAGCGCCTTGGGCGCGCCGATGTGCCAGCCCGAGCCGGAGTAGTCGTACAGGTAGCGGATGAAGTCGCCCTTGAAGATGAACCGGTCGCTGATCCGATGGGTCAGGTACGCCTCCACCACATTGCCGCGCGTATTGGTCTTGGGCGCCACGATATCGTCCGAAGCCTGGGCGAAGTTAAACCAGTACTTGCTGCCGTAGTTGTATTCGAATCCCAGCTTGGTGCGCTCGTCATTGGCGAAGTTGTAGCGAACGCCGGCCAATCCCATGTACCCCGTGCGATTCACGGGCATCTCGAAGGGGTCCGACATCAGCCCGCCAAAGGGCGTGGTCGTGCCGTTGGGACGGGTGGCCGATAGATTGCCGCTGAAATAGAGGTCGATCGGCCCGGCCTTTCGGGTCACGTTCATGCCGAACAGGTGGATTCCGCCGAGGTTCGCCGAAGGGGTGTACCGCATCACCACCGGCGCGTTGACCGGGTCGCCGGTCAACGGATTCACCGGCAACACCATCTGGCCGTTGAAACCGTCGGCCACGTTGAATGCATGCGCGTAAGTGGCCTGCACGAGAGTGTTGTCCGTGGTAAACAGGTCGAGGTTGGCGCCGGCGAAGTGGGTATCCTTGAGTCGATCCTGCGGCAGCTTCAACAGGTTCCCGTTGCCAAAGCCGGACTCGTAGCCGAGGCCCCAGCAGAGCCGCCAGACCATGGTGTCGGTGACCCGGTAGCCTACCGTGATGCCATCGAACTGGTAGTCGATCAGCGCGCCCGAGGGGGTGCCGCCGCGCGGTTCGTCCTGTCGGTAGTTCATCGGCGGGCCATCCGTCGAAGGCCGGCGGCCGATCGACAGGTACAGCCTGGAACCTCCGATGTTGTTCCAACTGAAGTAAGCCCGCTCGACCCGCAACTGGTCCGAATTAGGGACGCCCGACGAGGTCCCGTCCACATTGAGCGTGTTCGGCTGTCCGTTGAACACCTGGACGCCGGTCGAATCGCCGAACACTTTGTACATACTGAGGCGTCCGGTAAACGTGACATTGTCGGCCACCCTGGCGTCGAATCGCAGCCGCAGCCGGTTGGTGAACAGCGCGTCGTTGTTGTCGTTGTACCGGTTGACGAACGTGGAAGGCATCAGCATTCCGAAGAGCTGCTGCTGCATGGCGGCGGAAAACTGGGCCATGCCCTGCTTCAGGCGGTCGAACGTGAGGCCATTGGTGAACTGCAGGTAGTCGGCGTAGTGGCTGCCGACGGTGCTGTTAATTTCGGAAACGCCGTTCGGCGTCCGTCCTAGAATCGGCATGGCGAACATGGTCTTCACCACCAGGTTCTGCAACGCCATTCCATCGTAGTGCGCGGGCACACGTCCGGCGATGGCGTGAGCTTCAAACCGGTAGTCGCCCGTGATCCTCAACCGGTCCAGGGCCTGCTCCCGTTCCGTCTGCGACAGCCGCTGGTCCAGTTCCTTGACTTGGGTAACCAGCTCCGAGGCGGGGGCCGCCGCCGGCCTGGTCTCGGCCGCCTGCTTCTCCTGTGCCTTCAGCCGCTCCTCCAGGGCGGCCACCTGCTGTTTGAGCTTCTCGAGCTCCTGCCTGACTTGGTCGGGAGTTTCCGCTCCCGCGGCCGCCGAGCCGCTATCCGGGGCCGGCGCGACCGCCGGTTTCTCGGCTCCTGCCGCCGGTCCCGGCACCTGCAACAGAACCAACAGCGTAACGATCAGAGTAAATGTGCGCATCGGTTAAGATCTCCAGAAAACAGATAATAGGGTCTGATGATCTGCTGAAATTATGGAGTACACTTGCGAAATTTCGCAAGTGTTAAATAGCGAAAATTGCGCAAAAATCGTCGATGCGGAAGAGATTGCAGAGCTATCCCACAAACGCGCCCCGTCGCGCGGAGAATCGCTGCTGAAGTATGCAACAACCGGCTGGCAATCGAAGTGCTTTGCCATGCCGGCGGCATTTCCCCGGCGTTGACAGGCGGCCCTGGAAGCCGCCGCGCCTCGTCAGGAAACGGCGTCCGCGGAGTCCTCCCCGAGCTGGTATTCCTTCAGGCGATACTGCAAGGTCCTCAGGCTGATGCCGAGTTGTTGCGCGGCCAGGGTGCGGTTGGCGTGGTTCATGCGCAGAGCCTCTTCGATGGCCTGGCGTTCGATATCGCGCCAGCGCAACGGGCGGCGCTCCTCGCCGACGAGCAGGTTCAGGTCTCCGGCATCGACGCGGCGTTCGCAAAGGATAGCCATCCGCTCCATGAGGTTCTCCAGTTCACGGACGTTGCCGGGCCAGCGATAGGCGAGCAGGGCCTCCACCGCCGCCCTGGTGGGCGCCGGGGCGGGCTTGCCGAGTTCGCGGGCCGCACGCCGGAGGAAGTGATTCGCCAGCGGCTCGATATCGGCCGCGCGCTCGCGGAGCGGAGGGATCTCCAGGGGGAACCGGTTGACGCGATAGTACAGGTCCTCCCGGAAGGCGCCCTCCGCCACCCGCCGCTTCAGGTCGCGATTCGTGGCCGCGATCACCCGCACATCGGCGGCGATCAGCCGCGTCCCGCCCACCCGCTCGAACGTCTTCTCCTGCAATACCCGCAGCAGTTTGGCCTGAAGATTCCCGTCGAGCTCACCGATTTCGTCGAGGAACAGCGTTCCGCCTTGGGCCCGCTCAAAGCGCCCCTGGTGCTGCCCGACCGCGCCGGTGAACGCTCCCCTTTCGTGGCCGAACAGTTCGCTTTCGATGAGGGCAGGCGTCAGGGCCGCGCAATTGACCGGCACGAACACCCGCTGCGCGCGCGCGCTGTTGGCGTGGATGCAGCGCGCGACTACCTCCTTGCCGGTGCCGCTCTCCCCGGTCAACAACACAGTGGCGTTGGTGGGCGCGACTTTCCGCGCGAGGTCCAGCACGGCGGTCATTTTCGGGTCGGAGGCGATCAGCCCCTGGCAAACGAAGCGGCACTCCTGCTCCTCGCGCACCGTGTCGTATTCGCGGCGCGTGCGCCGCTGGTCGAGCGTCCGCCGCACCGTCAGGCGCAGTTCATCGGGACTGTTGAGCGGCTTTCCGAGGTAGTTCGCCGCGCCCAGCTTCATTGCTTCCACCGCCGATTCGATGGTGCCGAAGGCGGTGATCATCACCACCGGAGTGTCCGCCATCTGCTCGCCGAACCATCGCAACACGTCCAGCCCGCTGCCATCGGGCAGCCTCAAGTCGGACAGCACCAGGTCGTACTGCCGCGCCGCGCCAAGGCGGAGCGCCTCCGCCACGGAGGCGCCGGAATCCACGGGATAGCCTTCGCCATCGAGAATGGTCTCCAGCAGATCCCGAAATCCGGGGTCGTCGTCAATCACCAGAATGCGTTCCATAAAACTCCAGCACGGCCTTGGTGCCGCGCGGCTCCACATCGTCGAAACGGAGGCGCCCGCCGAGCGCCTCGACCACTTTCTTGGAAATCGGCAGGCCCAGGCCGGTTCCCGAAGCCTTCGTGCTGACAAAGGGCGCGAACAGGCGGGCCCGCACCTTCTCGGGCAGGCCGGGCCCGTCATCCTCCACCGAAATCGTCACACCGCCAGGCCCCGCGGATGCGGCGCGCAGGGTGACCTTGCCGGCGACACCTTCCGGAATCGCCTCCACCGAATTGCGGATGAGGTTCAAGAGCGCCTGCTCGAGCAGGTCGGGATCGGTCTCGAGGGTGGTCAAGTCCGCCTCGGCGGTGAACGCAACGGGCCGGCTGCCGATGGTTTCGCGGGCATGTGCCGCCAGGTCGGCGGCCACGGTCGCCCAAGCGGTCGTGCGGATGGTCGGTTCGAGCGGACGCCCGTACAACAGCAGCGAGTTCACCAGGTTTTCCAGGCGCCGGCTTTCCCGCACGATCGCGTCCAGCGGTTTCGCGCCGCGGGCGTCGGCACCCTCCCGCGCCAGTTGGGCGAAGCCCTTGATGGCGCCCAGCGGATTGCGAATCTCGTGGGCCAGCACGGCGGCCATACCGCCGAGTTCGGCGAGCCGTTCGGTTTCCAGTTGCCGCCGCTCAAGGCGCGCCGCGCGGGCCATGCTCCAGATCGCGAACAGCGAAACGGCCAGCAGCGCTGCTCCACTGGCCGTGGTCAGCAACACGTTATGCCGCGCGTGCACCAGGATGAAATCGGGCGCCGAGCCGGCCAGGTCGATGCGCGCGACCTTCACGGCGCCGCCCGAATGAAACGGAATGTAGGCGCGAAAGACGGTGCCGCCGCCGGCGTGCATTTCCCCGGCCCGATACAGTACAAGGCCGGAGCGAATGGCCTCCACCGCGCCGTTGCCCGCGTCGGTTTCGGAGGGCCCGAACACGCGCACGCCGAGCAGCGCCGGTTCACCCTCGAGAAGCTGGTCGAATTCGCCGGCATCGACCTTGTGCGCCGGCAACAGCTCCAGGCGCGCCGCGATGCCGGCGGCGCGGTCGCGCAGGAAGATTGCGCGCATTTCCAGCAGTTCGCGGCTCGCAAAGACGGCGTGCAGGACCAGGACCAGGGGCAGTCCGAGCGAGACGGCCAGCAGCACCAGCGATGCCGCTTTCCGCGGCAAGGTCCAGCGGTATTCTGAATTTCCCATCGCAATGTCCGAATCAAGAGATGCGTGCCGCAGGCTCCGGTTACGAGCACCGGTGCAAATTTTGCGTACTAGTCCCGGCCCTCGGCGCAAACTTTGCGCCCGCCGGCTTCCGAAGACTCCGCAATCCAACACGTTACACGCGGCACCTGTCATGCAAGGGCAAAGAGGAGGCCGCGGCGGCACGGGCCGATGCTCGCGCCTTGCCGGCCGCGGGCCGAGGTGATGAGATGGGACACAGACTCACGTTCGTGATCCTCGCCCTGCTGGCCGTTTTGGGAAGCCGCGTGCCCCTGCTTGCGCAGATGGGCCGCGGCCCTGGATGTTGCGGCTTCGGCATGGCGGCGCCGGAAACGCGGGTGGAACTGAAGGGCAAGGTGAGCAAAGTCCAACTCGTCCCCGGTCAAGGCATGCCCTCGGTCACCGTGAAGACGGCCAGCGAAGAGGCCAGTGTTTACCTGGGCTCGATGCGCTACCTCATGGCGCAGGACTTCAACCCCAAGGTGGGCGACGAGATCGTGGTGAAGGCGTACAAAACGGCAAACGGTCTCTTCGCCGCGACGGTGACGCTACCCGCCGCGGACAAGACCATCCGGCTTCGCGACGAATCCGGCCGGCCGGTGTGGCGCGGCGGACCGCGCCGGTAAGGCGCGCTGTCACTCCGTTCGCAGCAACTGCATCCTCAACGGTGGAGCCGTCATGCAGACCTCGAGTTTGGATACGATCCTTGCCCCAGTAGACTTCAGCGAACTTTCCGCGCACGCGCTTCGGCAGGCAGCGCTGATCGCCGGCGGCATGCATTCGCGCCTCATCGCCGCGTACGCCGACTGGTTCGAGGCGCCGCCATATTTCACCCAGGCTCGCGCCGCCGAGTTGGAGGGCGAATTCCGCGAAGCCATCGCCCAGGCCGGGCGGATGCTCGAAGAATTCGTCGCTTCCACACTGGGTCCGCATAACCCGCGGGTGGAATCGCGCGTGATCGAGGCGCTGCCTGTGGACGCGATCCGCCAGTTAGCGGAGGCCACGCGGGCGGGATTGATCGCGATCGGAACGCATGGCCGCAGCGGGTGGAACCGTTGGATGCTCGGCTCGGTGGCCGAACGCGTATTGCGCGAGATTCCGATTCCGGTGCTGACCGTGCGCGCCGCACCGCAGGGACCCATCCGCCACATTGTCGCCGCGGTGAGCGATTCGGCGGCATCGCGGGCCGCGCTCGGCGCTGCCGTGGAGATCGCCGCCGCTTTCGATGCCAGGGTAACAGCGCTGCACGTGAACGAAGGCCAGGCTACCGCGGCCATATCCAACCTGTGTGCGTGGATCGGCGCGGAAAACCGCGCCCGCTGCGACATCCGCGAACTGGTGCGCCAAGGCGACGCCGCGGGCGAGATCGTGCGCCTTGCCACCGAACAGCCGTGCGATCTGCTGGTGATCGGCTCTCCGCGGCGCCGGTTCTTCGAGGGCATGGTGTTGGGGACGACGACGATTCGAGCGGTCCGGCACGCTCCCTGCCCGGTCCTCAGCGTCCCCGGGCCGCCGGCTTCGTCCACTTAGCGGAGGTCCGCCCGGCGAGCGTTGTCCGTCCGGAGAGCCGCCGGGTCACGCGGCCGCGCGGGCGGAGAGCAGGGCGTCGAGCGTGGCGCGGGCGGTGGCCTGCCAGGAGAACGCGGCCGCCCGGAGTGGACCCGCGTGAGCCAAACGGGCGCAGAGATCGCTATCTCCGGCGATGCGTTCGAGGGCTTCCACGATGGCGCCGGGAGCGTGCGGGTTGAATGACAGGGCGGCGTCGCCGGCGATGCTGGAAAGCGGCTCGATGCCGGAGCAAGCCGACGGCACTCCGGCCGCCAGCGCTTCCAGAATCGGCATGCCGAAGCCCTCAAATAGGGTGGGATACACGAATGCCCAGGCGCGGGCGTACAGGTCGTAGAGATCTTCGCGCGCAATCCACCCCGGGAAATCGACGGCCGCGGCGAGGCCCAGCGACTCGCGCAGCGCGTGCAGCGGCCCCGAAGCGAAGCCGTGAATGCCGGAGACCACCAGGCGGAACTCGGGATGATTGCGCCGAAAGAGGGCGAAGGCGCGCAAGAGGCCGTCCACGTTCTTGTGGGGATGCAGCGTGGAAACCGCCAGCAGAAAACGCTCGGGACGCCGGCGTCGCGCCACTTCGAAAAACACCGGATCCACCCCCAAGGGAGCGATGCGGATCTTGGATGCTGGCAAGCGGTAGAAGTGAAACAGATCGCGGGCCGTCGCTTCGGAATCGGCCAGCAACAGCCGCGACACCTGGGCGGACCAGAAGAGAAAAAATTGCCACGCGGGCAGGTCGAACCAGCGGAAGTATTCGGGATGGCGTTTGTGCTGGAGGTCGTGGAACACGGTCACCTGCGGGCACGAGCACAGAAGCGGCGCGGTGAAGCCGGGATTCAGCAGTACGTCGAGGCCCCGCCGGAGCACGCCAAGCGGCAGGGCGCACTGCTCCCAAACAATACGGGCGGGGCGGGAGGCAGCGTGCACGGGTTGCGGTACGGCGGCGAAGTTGGGCGCCTTGGGAACCAGGTCGGGACCGGTTTCGGAATTGGTGAAGACGAAGTAGCGATTGGTTCGATCGATGGCGGCGAGCGCGGCGAGCAGGCTGCGAAGGTAGATTTCGGTGCCGCCGACGCCGCCCGGAATCAGGTACAAGGCGTTGATGCCGATCCGCATGTCAACGCTTGCCGCGAAGGATCTGCTGGGCCCGCAGCAGGTTCCGGCTGGCTTCCTGCAGAGTGGGGTCGAGCGAGAGCGCGCGCTGGTATTGGGGAATGGCCTCCGCCGACCGGTTGGTGTTGATCAGGATGTTGCCGCGATATACGTAAATCATGGCAAAGCCGGGGTCGAGCCTTTCTGCTGCTGCAAGCGCCTCGAGAGCTGCGCTCCATTGGCCTTCTTCGGCATAGACCATTCCGATTTGCGAGTAGATGTGGGCGGTCGCATCGATCGCTTTGGCTTCCTGGAGCCGGGCGAGCGCCTGTGGGTATTGGCCCTCGGCGTTGTAGGCCAACGCCCAGTCAACCAGCAGGTTGTACTTCATCCAGGAGGGGGGCTTAAGCTGCGCCGTCTTTTCGAACTCGGCGATGGCGAGGTCCGGGCGCCCGCGTTCGGAATACGTGAAGCCGAGTTGAAATCGCACACGGGCCTTATCTGGCGACTTGCGAGCCGTGTCCTGCCAGAGAGCGACCGCATCGCTCCATACGGCGGCGCGGGCGCGAGTGGCTCCCGCGGCAACAAGGGCGATGACGGCGCAGGTTGCAGCCAGGGCTTTGGACCGAAGCGGGACGCGTCCGGCAACGTCCACGAGCACCAGCAACAGGCCGAGCATGCCCAGGTAGAGGCGGCGTTCGGCGATGGCGTCGCGGATGGGCAGGACCGACGACGTAGGCGCCATCAGCAGCAGGAAGGTGAAGAAGCCGAAGGTGGCGAGCGGAAAGCGCCGGCGGTACAGCCACGCCACGGCGGCCATCGCAGCCAGAGCCAGAAGGCCGAACAGCGCCCCGCGGTCGAGAATCGTCTTCGAGATGGGGAAATTCCAATCGGCGTTCTGATGGACCGGCAGGATGAACTCCCCGAGATAGATAAACAGGGCGCGGCACTGAGTGAAGAAATATTGATACCAGGTGAAGTCCTTCATGCCGAACCCGGCGCTTTCGGCGCTCGTGATGAGCCGCCAATAGAAGGCCAGGCCGGCCAGCGCGCCCACCGCCATGGGGGCATAGAGCCGCCAGTTGGCGCGGATGCCGCGCGTCGAAAATCCGGGGTTCCACCAGTAATCGGTTAGCAGGAGCAGCGCGGGCAGCACCACGGTGTGCTCCTTGGAGAGCAGCGCGAGCCCGAACAGCGCCAGGACAGCGGCCACGATGCGCCAGCTGACGGCCGTGTCCCGGCGGTACAGGAACACGGCATAGGATGCCAGGAACAGCATGACACTCAACGACTCGGAGCGGCCGGCCAGGTAGGCGACTGCTTCGGTCTGCACGGGATGCAACAGGAAGAGAGCCGCTCCAAAACCGGCCAGAAGGTCGCGGCGCCTGGGCGCGTAGCGGGCCCATTCGAGAAGGCGACGGAGGATGAAAAAGATGAGGCCGGCGGCCAGGAAGTGAATGAGAACGTTCACCACGTGGAAGGAGAACGGGTCGTCCGCAGAGATCCGCGCGTTGATCCAGTAGGTGAAATAAAGCACGGGGCGGACGTTGCCCAGCCATGCGCCCAAGCCCGCCGAGGCATTCGGCAGGGCAAATGGAAACACATAATCGTCGAACAGAAATTCGCCGTGGAGCGCGGGCGCATAAGCCCAGAAGACGGCTAGCAAGGCGGCCGCGGCGCCCGCCAGCCAGGGCCAGCGGGGCGTCCCCGAGCCGCGCCCTGAGGTCGCGACAGTCATGGCCCGCGCCCGTTTCTCGCGGATTTTAGCTTTCATGCTGCGAGAGGCTCCGGATGTGGTACTCGAGAATGGCGACCCGCTGCGCGAGGGCGATATTGTCGTCGCGCAGGTGCGAAACGATGATCGAGAAACGGAAAAACATCATCAGGAACACGCTGCCCATGGCCAGAAAGAGTGTCAATGGCGTATCGGGAATGCCGGTGTGGCTGGTGACGTACTCGAGCACCGGGCGCGCCCGCGAGAGCAGCAGCATGACCGCCGCCGCAAGCAGCCAGCTTACCGAATACTCCACGCGGATGTGGGCGCGGCGCACCGAAACGAGCACCACGAACAAAAGAAGAATGCTGAGGACGGTTGTGACGTTGAGCAGGCTGTTCATTTATCCTCCCGTGGGGGTTTGTAGCGTGGCCGCGATTTCAATACATTGACGAAAACCCCCAGCAGGACATGGGCAATATAGTAGAGGGATTTAAGAGCGGTGATGGACGAACGGCCGGTGGTGCGGGGGCGCATTTTACAAGGGACCTCCTCGAAGCGGAACCGCTTGCGCTGAAGCACCACCAGGGCTTCGATCTCGGGATACTCGAGCGGAAAGCTGCGGCCGAACACATCGAGCGCCTGACGGCTTACGCCGACGAAGCCGGACGTGGGGTCGTGTACCGGCTTGCCCAGGATCGGCCGCAGCACGGCGCGGAAAAAGGCGATGCCGAGCGAACGCGTGACGCTGGTGCGGGCGCCGTTTTCGCTGACAAACCGCGAGCCGATGACCATTTCGCATCCGCTGGACTTGAGCCGGTCGAAGATGCGGGGAATGTCGCGCGGATCGTGCTGGCCATCGCCATCCACTCGGATGACATACTGGAAGCCGAGCTCGCGGGCCAGTTTGTAACCCGCCTGCACGCATCCGCCGAGCCCGAGATGATGGGGCAAAGCCAGGACTTCGGCGCCCGCCGTGCGCGCGACGGAGATCGTCCCATCTACCGAACAGTCGTCGATGACGAGAACGGGGATGCCAGGGACGTGCGTGCGGACGGCACGGACTACATCGCTCACCGCGCCTTCTTCGTTAAAGCAGGGCACAATGATGAGCAGCGAGTCGGGTCCGGACGGGCGCATCACAACAGGGCGACCTTCCTGGCGCTGATGGCGTGACAGCGGATGAGATGGCGGAACACGGAAGGCGTGATGCGAGCACGAGCGCGAATGGCGCGGCGCTGCCCCCACAGCCGGCGGGCATTGCCGAGCAGCGCGGCGTGAGCGCGAATCGCGTACCAAGCCATCTTGGGACCGGCGTGGCCGCCGGCTCGGAACCGTGCGGCGGCTCCGGTGTTCTGCAGCAGATACCAGCCGTGCCAGAGGTAGCGGGCCAGCGTCGCAAAAGGCGCGAGCCACAACATCCGTGCCGGAAAATTCTTGGCCAGCACGAACAGCCGGTTGCGCTCCACATAGTAGGCCTTGAGCGGCGACGCATCTCCGGCCGAATGCGAATAGTGATGCTGAACGACGGCATCGGGCACGTAAAGGCACTTCCAGCCAGCCCACCGCGCGCGCAGGCCAAGGTCGGTATCTTCGCAATAGAGAAAGAAGCGCGCGTCGAAGCCGCCGATATCGTCCAGCATGGCGCGGCGGTAGAGGGCCGCCGAGCCGCTGGGAAAGAGGATCTCTTCGGCGACCGGGAAATCTTCGGGCGGCCTGCCGTGTCCGCGCTGCTTGCTGCTGGCATCGCCGGCCACGAGCATGCCGGCCGAGTCCAGCCGGTCCTCGCCGAACAGGCGCACCTGCGACGCGCACATGCCGGCATCGGGGCGCCGCTCCAGGGCGGCGAGGAGGGCTTCAAGCCAGCCCGGATCCGCCGCCGCATCGTCGTTCAAAGTGGCCACGTACGGCGCGGCGGACGCCATCCATCCCTGGTTGATGGCGCCGCCAAACCCGGCGTTGTGCGAGTTTTCGATCACCCGCGCACCGGGAGCGGAGGCGTTGCGCCGCACCAGCCCCTGGCCGCTGTTGTCGATGACGATCACTTCAAAATCCCGCCGCGTCTGCCGCCCGAGCGATTCCACGCATTCGCGCAGGCGCGCGTCAGCGGCCAGGGTGGGGATGACCACCGATACTAGAAGGTCGGGCAAACCACGATTTTAACAAGTTCGGAAATGGAGACCGGAAGTCCGTGGCCGGCGCCGCCCTTCCTCGCGCCGCGGCCAAGAAAACCCTTGACCCGTCTACGGCTTCAGGGTTGAGAGTCAAGAGAGGAGCTATGACGGTTACCACCATCGGTCGGGCCGCCGGCATCAGCCGCAGCACGGTGCTGTACTACGAATCATTGGGCCTGCTGCGCGCTTCGCGGCGCACGGACTCGAATTACCGCGTGTATGGCGAGGGCGACCTCCACCGCCTGAAGCAGATCGTCGGGTATCGGGCGGCGGGTCTTACGCTGGACGATATCCGCGGGATTCTGAATCGCCCTTCGAGCGATTTCGTCGAGATTCTGCGCCGCAGGCTGGCCAGCCTCACCGGGGAGGTCGAGCGGCTGCGAGAACATCAACGGGCGATCGGCCGTCTGCTCCAGACGAGCGACAAACTGACGAGAGAAAAAGAAATGACGAAAGAAAAGTGGGTCGAAATCATGCGGGCTTCGGGGTTCTCCGACGCCGACATGCACCGCTGGCATACACAGTTCGAGCAATCGGCGCCGGAAGAGCACGAGGAGTTCCTGAAGTACCTGCACATTCCGGAGACGGAGGTGCGCACCATCCGCGAATGGAGCCGCAAACAGGCCGGCTGAAAGGCACCGGTATCGGTGGGCAGACGGTTACTCCGGCCGCCTGCCCGCCATCTCACGCGCAGCCGGACGTGCTACGGGCGCGCGGTGTTCTCGTACCACTTCAAATTGGCGGTGGCGCTGCCGATGCAAACGATGTCGGGGCGGCCGTCCCGGTTCAGGTCGGGCGCGGCGCAGGCGGCGGCCGCCATACCGCCGTCATCGAGCGTCGCGCGCGTCCAATGCTCGCCCCCGGGCGTGGCGGCCGAGTACAGGTACACACTACGGCCCTTCCCACGGTAGCCGGCGACGATTTCATCGAGCCCGTCGCGGTTGAAGTCCGCAGTCACGATGGTGTGGCCGTCCACCAGGGAATCGTCGATGACGTGGCGCTGCCAGCTTCCCCGTGATTTGCGATAGACCACGACCTGGTTGCCATGCCAGGGCTCGATCGCTGCCAGGAAGCGGGCCTTCGCGAGTCGGCCGACAGCAATATCGCTCGAACCGCATTTGGGCCAGGGGGCGGGATCGCCCTTTACGATTTCGGTACGACTCCAGCGTCCGTTCCTGTCCAGCTTGAATAGATGAATCCCGCCGAAACTGGCGGTGAGGATTTCGTCGCGCCCGTCGCCGTCCCAATCGATCACAAAAATCCCGTGGACCACGCCGGAGTTTTCCTCACTAATGAGATGGCGCTTCCACTCGCCCGGACGGTAAAACACCAACGGCGTCTGGCCGCGGTAGTCCGGAGCCTGGGCGGTCGGGCCCGTCAGCGCGGCGTTGATGACCACCGCCTTGTCGCCGCCTTCTACATGGGCCACGCGCAGGCGGTGCGAAGTGGGCAGGCGGTCGATTTCGGTCACCGTCCACGGCTCGCGGGGATCGCCGTGGTGCCGCAGGAGCGACACCCGGCCGGCGCTTTTCGACGCTTCATTGGAAAACTCACTGGCAAGGACAATATCGGGAATGCCGTCGTTGCCGGGGACCGCGACGCAGTTGATCATCCGGGTCATGCCGGAGGCGAGGATGTGGCGCTGCCAGCCCGGATTCTCGTACCAGGCGAGTTCCGGCAGACCGCTCGCCAGGGCGATCAGGTCCGGCTTCCCATCACGGTTCAGGTCGGCCGCCACCACCTGGTAGCCGCCGCGCAGTTCCGTGGCGATGGTGTGTTCAGTGAAACGGGGCGGCCCCGCGCTCCACAGAGGTAGCCCGCAGAACAGCAGCCCCAATGCAAGTGCGTTTCGCATCACGTCTCCTCATTCAACCACGATGGCAGGTACCTGTATACTGACAGATTCGGATATGAAGAGAACGATCCTGCTGATCGCTTCGGTTTGCGCTGTTCTGCCGGCACAGCCGAGTTACCTGACCGACCTTCGCCAACTGACTCACGGCGGCCAGAACGCGGAGGCATATTGGTCCCCCGATGGCAAACGGCTGATCTTCCAGACGACGCGGTCTCCGTATGATTGCGACCAGATCTTCATCATGAACGCCGACGGCTCGGACCAGCATCTCGTCTCCACGGGCAAAGGCCGCACCACCTGCGGATATTTTCTGGGGGACAACCGGCGCATCGTGTACGCGTCCACGCACCTGGCAGCCGATGCCTGTCCCACTCCTCCCGACCGAAGCCGGGGATATGTGTGGGGCGTCTTCGCCGGGTACGACATCTTTCTGGCGGACGACCGCGGGAAGATCGAGAAGCGCCTCACAGATACCCCTGGCTATGATGCCGAGGCGACCGTGAACTGGAAGACAGGCAACCTGGTCTACACGTCTCTAGCTTCGGGCGATCTCGACCTATGGACTATGAAAGCCGACGGCTCGGGCAAAAGGCAGATCACGAAAACGGTGGGTTACGACGGCGGCGCCGTCTTTTCGCGCGACCGAAAGAAACTGGTGTGGCGCGCGAACTATCCAAAAACGGCGGAGAACATGACCCGCTACAAGTCGCTGCTCGCCGACAATCTCACCGCGCCCATGAAGATGGAGATTATGGTTTCCGATGCCGATGGGCGGAATGCGCGCACCATCACAGATTTTGGATGTGCCAGCTTCGCGCCCACCTTTACGCCGGACGGCAAGAAAATTCTGTTCGCTTCCAACAAGCACGATTGCGACAGCCGCAAGTTCGAGCTTTACCTGGTGAACGTAGACGGATCCGGTCTGGAGCCCGTGACCAGCTTCGGCGGCTTCACTTCGTTTCCGGAGTTTTCGCCCGACGGAAAGACCCTCGTATTCTGCTCGGATAAAGACGCAAAAGAGCGTTACGAGTTCAACATCTTCACCGCCCGGTGGACGGACTCCAAATAGATCCGGCCACGCCTTTGTTCCGGCGTCTGCATGCGCCAAGTCCCGCCGGAACCCGACCGCCTCCGCCAGACCTGCCGATCTGACGAAGATTTTCGTCGACAGATTGTGAAGTTCTACAGAATTCCGAGCCGGCTCCGATACCGTCCGGCGCAGCTCGGCGGTCCGCTGATCACCGCGAGCGGGGCTTACGAATTCCGCCGTCCGTAAGAGGCCGCGGGCGGCTCATTGAATGGGTGAAAACGCCGCGGGGCGCAGCAGCATGATATTGTTCTCGGAAACGATCTGGCCGCCTCGGGCGATCGATTCCGAGCGCGCTTTCGCCCATTCCGAATCCGCTCCGAACGCGTCCCAAGCCTTCTCGCGGTCCGCGAGGCTGGCGAACGGCGTCATATACGTGAGGTTCGGCATGCCCGGCCCAACGACCGTGTTGCCGTAGAGAATCGGGTGAACGCCCACGCGGTGAAAGATGGCAATCTCGGGCCCGGCGAACCGCTCGTGCAGCAGGCGCAACTGGCGCTCGGTGGGCGAATGGTACACGCGCAGTTCGAACACCCGCGGCGTTTTGGGCTTCGCCTTCAGCGGCACGATTTCGGGCGAGAAATCGGTGGCGCGCAGCAGCACTACTTCGGCCCGGTCGTAAGGCGGCTCCGCTCCGTTCTCCATTTCTTCGAACGCGCCCTGGTAGCCCGGGTCCTTCCGGATCCGCTCCTCGGCCGATTCCATTTCCTCGAAGCCGGAGAAGCCCGAAAGCACCAGCGTCATGGGAGAATGCGGCGCAATCAGGGACGTGAACACCCCCAGGGTGTGGATGTTCCGGGTGAGCAACGGCATCTGCGAGGAGAGGAATTGATTGACGCGAGTTCCCTGATCGCCCTGCCGCAAATACAGATACTGGAGCCGGTACAAGCGGGTCTTCCGCTCCGAAGACTGCGCATCGGCGGCTTCACCCGATAGGGCCGAAAGCATTGCCGCGCCGCCCACCCTCTGCATCAACGACCTTCTGTTCATCGTGACCTCCGGAGCGTCGATTGTAGCTCGTGGCGCAGACAGCTCATCTTTGACAAGCCGGCATGGCCGCCACCTTCCCGCGCGTGTGCCAAAATCGTACCTCTTGCCGTCCACCCCTCCGCAGCGCTCTGGTGCTCCGGTCACGACGCTCGCGGACGCCGGCTGGCCAACGACACGCTCGGTTGGCGATGGGTGGCGGGCAGCGGCGCCGATGCCGCCCCATACCTCCGCATTTTCAAGTCCGTCGATTCAGGCCGAAACATTCGACCCTAAAAGGAGAGTACGTCCGGCGCTGGGCGCCGCGGCCGCTGCCACCCATCGTCAACTACGGCTCGGTGCCATGGCCGCACTCGATATCATCCGTAACCGCGTCAAACCGTCTCGCCGCGGATGAGGTCCTCGTAGCTCTCGCGCCGCCGCACTACGCGCCACTCCGCGCCTTCCACCAGCACTTCCGGCGCTCGCGGACGCGAATTGTAATTGGAAGAAAGTACGAAGCCGTAAGCGCCGGCCGCCTGGACCGCCAGGAAATCGCCGGGCATAGCGTTAACCATCTTGCGGTCGCGCGCCAGGAAATCTCCGGTCTCGCACACCGGACCCACCACGTCCGCCGTGATGGGCGGCAGCGGGTTCTTGCGAACCGGCACGATATCGTGGTGAGCGCGGTACAGCGCCGGACGGATGAGGTCGTTCATCGCGGCATCGACCACCACGAATTGCTTGGGCCCGTTCTTTTTGCGATACAGCACTCGCGTGAGCAGCACGCCCGCGGGCCCGGCAATGGAGCGCCCCGGCTCGATCAGAACCTTGAGCCCGCTCTCGCGCAGCTTGCCCTGCAGGCTGGTTGCGAACTCGCGGATCGGCGGCGGCTGCTCTCCCGCGCGGTAGGCGATGCCCAGCCCTCCGCCCAGGTCCAGGTAACGAATCGGGTGGCCGGTCCGGCGCAGCGCCGCGGCCAGTTCCAACGCCTTGTCCACCGCCTCCAGTATCGGCGTCGGATCTAGAATCTGCGAACCGATGTGGCAACTCACGCCTTCGGCCGCCAGGTTCGAAAACCGCCGCGCCCGCTCGTAGACGTCCGGCACTTCGCAGATCGCGATTCCGAACTTGTGCTCGCTCAAGCCGGTCGAGATGTACGGGTGCGTGGCGGCGTCCACTTCGGGATTCACACGAATGGCGAAACCCACCTTCACGCCGCGCCGGGCGGCCAGGGCGTCAATGAGCGCCAACTCCGCCTCAGACTCGCAATTAAAGCTGTGAATCCCACAGTCCAGCGCGTACTCGACCTCGGCCGCGGTTTTGCCGACCCCGGAAAATACCACCTTGGCCGGGTCGCCACCCGCCTGCACCACCCGGTACAACTCGCCGCCGGAGACGATGTCGAAGCCCGCTCCGGCACGCGCCAGCAGGGCCAGCACCGCGAGCGAAGAATTGGCTTTCACTGCGTAGCAGACTTCGTGGGGCACGTCGCCCAGCGCTTCGTCGTAAGCGCAGTAGTGGTCGCGGATAGCCTGGCTGGAGTACACGTAAGCCGGGGTGCCAACGCCGTGGGCGATGTCCGCCAGCGGCACCTGCTCGCAATAAAAATCGTTCTCAGAATAGGAAAACATCGGGGTTTGCGGGAGAAGTTCCAGTATGGCACGCGGCGGTAATGTGTACGGCAGTGGTTTTCAGGGAGGCGCAAACCGCGTCACCCGCTTCGAGCGCGAGATCGCTCGCGGATTGCGTGGTGATGACCGCTACCAGCGCAAATCCGCAGTCGAGTTCCACCCTTGCCAACGGCCCTTCGTGCACCACCGAGATCACGCGGGCGGCCAGCCGGTTGCGCACGCTTGTGTGCTGGCCGGCGTCGCGCGAAATGGCCACATCCTCGGCCCGGATACAGGCGTAGACGGCGCCGGACTCCGCAGCGTCGATGCATTGCAACCGGCGGCCGCCGACCTCGAGCGTTGCCAGCCCGCCTTCGTGCCCTACAATGCGGGCCGGCAGCACGTTTTCCATTCCCACTGCCTCTGCCACCTGCGCGTCCACGGGGTGGCGGAATACCTCCTGCACCGGAGCGAACTGCCGGATGCGTCCCCCCACGATCACCGCCATCCAGTCGCCCAGCGCCACGGCCTCCATGCGGTCGTGGGTTACGACAATGGCAGGCACGGCGCCATCGAGCAGCATCCGCCGCAACTGTCGCCGCGTCGCGGTGCGCGTGGGTGCGTCCAGCGCAGCCAGAGGCTCGTCGAGCAGGAGCAGGGCCGGGTCGGCGGCCAGCGCTCGCGCCAGCGCCACGCGTTGCTGTTGGCCTCCGGAAAGCGCACGCGGTTTTTGCGCGGCGAAGCGGCCCAGGCCGAATGCCTTGATCAACGCTTTGGCACGCTCCGGCCGCGCCGCAAACGCCACGTTCATGCCCACCTTCAGATGCGGAAACAGCGCGTACTCCTGAAACAGGAAGCCTGCGCGCCGTCTTTGCGGCGGCAGGTCGATTCTGCCGTTGGAACGGTACCAGTCGCGCCCGCGAAACGAGATAGCGCCGTAATCCGGCCGCTCCAGCCCGGCGATGGCGCGCAGCAGCGTCGTCTTCCCCGCCCCGGACGGGCCGAACAGCACGGTAATGGGCGATTGGTCCAGGTTCACGACGAGGTCGCAGGACAGGTCGAACCCCGAGGAAAGGCGCTTGCGGAAGCGGCAGTTCAGTTCATCGGCCATACGCTCCAGATCCGCCGCCGCAAGGAATAAGTGAGCGACAGCACTCCGAACGAGACGGCCAGCAAAAACAGCGACGTGCGCGCCGCCGTGGCATAGTTCAGCGCCTGCACCTGGTCGTAGATGGAAATCGAGACTGTCCGCGTCACCCCGGCGATGTTCCCACCGACCATCAGCACCACGCCGAATTCCCCGAGCGTGTGCGCGAACGTGAGAATCGCGCCCGTAGCGATGCCTGGCAGCGACAAAGGGACCACCACCCGAAGAAACGTAGAGAAGCGTGAGACCCCCAGACACCAGGACGCTTCGAGCAGTTGGCGATCCACCGCCGCGAACGCCGATGCTGCGGGCTGCACGGTGAACGGCAGGCTGTACAGAACCGAAGCCAGCAACAGCCCCTGAAAGGAAAACGGAAGCATGCCCCCCGTCAATCGGCCGTATAACGCGCCCACCGGGCTGCGCGGCCCGATCGCCAGCAGCACGTAGAACCCCAAAACCGTGGGCGGCAACACCAGGGGCAGCGCCACCACCGCCTCCGTCAGGAACCGCCATCGCCAGCGGGTGAACGCCAGCCAATAGGCGGCCGGCAGCCCGATCGCCAACAGGATCGTCGTGGTGGACAGGGCCAGCCGCACACTCAGCCCGATCGCTTGCCAGTCCATATCATCCCCCGGGTAAATAGAATCCGTATTGTTTGAGAATGACGCGTCCCGCGGGCTCCAGCAACCAGGCGCGGAGCTGCCGCGCCGCGGGAGAGTCTCGAAGGATCACGCCGCCCTGCTCGATCTGCGGGTACGCATCCAACGGAAGTTCCCACCAGCGCCCTTGGCCCCGCACAGTCGGCGCGATCACCAGCGAGAGCGCGACCACCCCCACATCGGCCGCGCCGCTTTCGACGAACTGCAGCGTTTGGGCGACGTTTTCGCCCAGCACCAGCTTATGTTGAACAGCGGCGTAGACGCCGAGCGAGCGCAGCGCCGCCTCAGCCGCCCGGCCATAGGGCGCATGTTCGGGGTTGGCAATGGCTACGTGGGCCACCGAAGGGTCGCCGAGCGCCGTGGCCGGATCGAGCCGCGAACCCGCCGGCACCCACACCACCAACCGCCCCACTCCGTAGCGGAAGAGCGAATCGGCGCGCGCCAACCCCGCCTCCGCCAACCGCTTCGCATACTCCACGTCCGCCGAGAGAAAAACATCGAAAGGGGCGCCGTTGCGGATCTGCGAGTAGAAGTTGCCCGAAGAGCCGTAGGCGATCCGAAGGTCCAGGTCCGGATACGTCCGGCGGAACTCCCGCGTTGCCGCCTCCAGCGCGAAATTGAGGTCGGCCGCCGCCGCCACCGTCAGTTGCCGCGGTGCCGGTTGGCGCGAGCAGGCAGCGCAGAAGACGGCTGCCGCCACCACCGCTCCCAGCCTCATCGCTTGCGGCCGGCCCGTCACCCGGGTACTGGAACCGCCGGATGTCTTGCCCGGTGGAAGCCGTGACCGCAAGTGGGAGACATGCTCGTACACCGGGTCCACCTTACCACGGAAGGAGCTATCATGTTCTCTTTAACTGTCGAAGTCCTGCATACAGGACACACAACACCGTCGTGCGGCTCAAGTCGCGACTTCGAAATGCTGCGCCGCGGCCCTCGCGGTGTTTTCGGGGTGCGGCGAAGCGATTCTGATCGAGGCCGCGGTCTGATAAAATGAGCAGTGCCGGTCTACGCGTTCGACTCGAGGTGAGGTGCGAGAGCGGTTGAATCGGGCGGTCTCGAAAACCGTTGAACCTTTGCGGGTTCCGTGGGTTCGAATCCCACCCTCACCGCCATTTTTTCCAATAAGATACAACAGCATAGCCTTTTTTACTTGGGTAATTTTGGGTAATGCCCGTGGTAGCCGGAAGCGCCTTGCCACCACCCAGGATATAGAGACGCGGTAAACTGAAATCTAGCCCTCGCCCGATCAAGTCACTCAACAGCGCACTCACCACCGTGGCGTTCTCTGTGGCGCCCTCGCGAAGTCCCAACACCGTTTTGCGGCCATCGCAGCCGATACCCAGCGCCACAATCATCTGACGATCTCTGAATGGAGTACCATCGATCAGCAGCGCGCACAACTGCAAATTGCCGAGCGGCCTCTCCATCAGTTCCTTCAGTTTTGCCCGGCTCGCTTCGATGAAGTTCTCGCTCACCGTCGACTTCTCCATACCGTATGCGCTGGCGAGATCCTTGTCCACTGGCCCGTAGTTGCGAGTCGACAGACCGCGCATCACCTTGTCCCACACGGCGGCTTCCAGCGGTCCGCTGGCTGGAACCATAGTGGTCCCCAGATTTCAGACCAAGGAATAAGCTAAGATTTTCGGCGGAGTCGTTGAAGGGAGAGGCCGATGACGACGACGAGAAAGCAGTACAGTCCGAAGTTCAAGGCGCGGGCAGTTCAAGGTGCATCCGATCCAGATCGCGAAGTGGAAAAAGGCGGCGCTCAAAAAGAAGTCGGTCTGCTCGACTGAGCAACTGCGACGGCTGGTGGAACCGGTGCATCCTGCGATCAGCCTGCCGCGCCAGTGCGAGTTGCTGGGCGTGAACCGTTCGGGCCTGTACTACGAGCCGGTGGGCGAGAGCGCGGAGAACCTCATGCTGATGCGGCTGATCGACGAGGAGTATGCGCGGCAGCCGTTCCTCGGAAGCCGGCGCTTGGTGGTTTGGCTCGGCGAGCGGGCCTGGTGGTGAACCGCGACATGCCGGTGATCTTCGGCGTCGAGACAAGGAACACCTTGGCGGCGCGCGAACGTCCTAGTGCGCGCGAGCGCGAGATTGGTCGGGTCGCCCTCGCCGTCCACATCGCCGGGATACCCATCCACTTCGTCCAGGAACAGATACCGCGCCGCCATCGAGCGAGGCCGACGGCGGAGTTGACTCCCGTCATCACCAACACGCCGCCCGGAGACTCCTTCGAGAGAACCGTGTTGCCGGAGTCGCGCGAGCGCGGATCGTGGACGAGGTTCCGGGGCACCTCCGACTCCTCGATCAGAGGATCAATCCTCTGCTTCGAGTTGCGCTTGGCCATCTCGACGGTGGGTTGTGTTGCCATCATCGGGCCTGGCGCCTGGTGGATCACGTACCCGATCCAGTTATTGCCGCACCGGTCCCGCCGATCTGCGCGCCCTTCATGAACACCGTGCGCTCGATCATGCTGGCTGGCGAGAGGCAGTCCATGATCTCGCGCAGGTACGGCGTCCGGTTGGTGCGCCACTGGCCTGGTTCGGAGGGCGCGCGTTGCGAGAGCGTCCGGTATTTGTCTGCCCACTGCGAGATCGTCAACAGCGGGTCCGGACGCGCTCCGGCAGCAGACGCGGCCCGCAGGATCGCTTCAGTTGACGAGGGAATCGGCGGGCGATGACTACGTGTACGACCCCGCCACCAGGAACATCACGCCCGTCGCGGGCTTATCCGTGGAACGACAACGATCTCGTGCTCTGCGATTACAGGTATTGACGTGATGCCTTAGGAACGAATCAGACTACAAGCGGAAGGCGGGGTGTCGCAACACAGGCCGCTCAGCCATTTACGTGTTGCTGTCTTTCAGGCTGAGAATGAACCGCTCCCACCATTTTGGGCATAATCTCGTTCCGACAAACCGACTGGCGGCTGCGAGATATGCAAGTGGAAGGATGGTCACCAGCGCAACAATTTGCATCGCACTCATGACGATTGCAGAATATCACACCCTAAACACGCTTGGTTTTCGATTAGGTACTTCCAGGGCGGCGCCGGCCGGCACGTCGCCTCTAGTAGCGCGATTTCGCTCACGTCACGCGCCGCGTTTGGTGGTCTGAGTGGTCCGATACCCGGGCTGGAATCCGAGTTCGTGGCGCCCACGGGCGCGCCACAGTTCACGGCGATGCCTTCGTCATGTTGATGATCTATTTCGATGCGAACGAGACCCGCTCCGGACATTGGCGCTCGCCGTAGGCATCGTACGTACCAGTGCAGCACTGTATTTTCGTCAATCCAGAGCCAGTGAGGGTTCCGGTGGTACATTCGTCCCGCGACGATATCGGCAATGACGCTCACCGATTGTTCAATCCTGAGGTCGCATTTCTTGTCAATGGTCATTTTTTCACTACTGTCCAAGACAGGTCTGAAACCGCTGTTTTGGACGGGTTAAGTCCTTCATTGTGAGTGGCACCCCGTCCGAGCTCGAAACCAGGTCTCCACCGGAGCGACGACCCTGTCCAAAACGCCGGGCGGAGGCTGCCAGCGGTCGAACCAGCGGGAATAACGTCGGAAGGGCGCTATTTCGGGGCATTTCAAGCAAGTCTGATGCTCTGAGGTCGCGATGTCTGGTGTGAATCCCCTGTCCCAGACGGCAGGCCCGAAAGCTGTTTTGGACAAGAGTGTCATTTTTTGCCAATTCGTAGGCTGTGGGGAAATGTGTGAAGTTCGGGATCTTCTCCCGGTAATGCTTGGGTAGCCGAAAAACCTCTAGTCTCAAGACTCTGTGTAAAGAAGCGCGCGCCTGGAATCGGCGAATGAACCGTGATCACGTGAAAATCAACTGGAAGTTTGACCGCAAAACTGCTCGCCGAAAGTTCGGCCATAACTAAAACCCTTTCATGCGGTCAACGACCGAGCCTAGTACCAGCAGATCAATCCTCTGAGCGGCGGCTCGAGGTCCTTGTTGGTCGCGTCGCCGGTTACGGCGAAATAGGTCGGCAGCAGAGTTCCCGCTAGCAACCGGCACTCGACCAAATCCGCAATCGGTGTTTTATGTGGCGGCAACGCCGCGGCGATTTTCGAGATTGCCCAGCGGCCGGATCTCCACGAGCAAATCCCAATCGAGGTTCTGCGATTCGTCCACGATGGAGGGCCGTCGCGTCGCTTTGGTGATTACAACGAAGATTGAAATCGTATGGACGCCATAAATCAGGCTGGCCGACGCTTCATGGAGCATCTCCGTCCGGAGGGGAGTCCACCCATTGAATTTCCGTCCTATAATGCCGGGTCCTCGTGCCTGACGCCAGGCGACGGGGCGAGCTGTGGACCACACGGGTATGGCCCGGCGCGCTATTGGTGGATGGGGAAATCGCCGGCACGTGGCGCCGATCGGCGGCCGAGGTCTCGATCGACGTCTGGCGCCGGCTATCCCCGCCGGAACGGGAGGCTGTCGAGGCCGAGGCGATATCACTGCCGCTCGATATCATCCGTCCAATTGCCGCGCGCTGGACCTGCATTCCGACGGACCGGCGCGGCGAGCCAGCGAGGGCCTGCGAGCCTCCCCGGTCAGCTACGCATGCGCAGCAGCAGGTACAGCCCCGTCAGCGAGAACCGTCGGGCGACCAGGCCGCCATGGCCGGCGGATGTGTGCCACCGATGGGCACCGAGAGTCATCGCTCCGACTAATAACAGAGCGTAAGTTGACGGTTCGGGGACACCGCTCGGAGGAGGCCCGGGGACGAAGGTGTCGGCCGTGATTTGGACGGCGTACCCGTTGATCACGCCATGATCTTCGAGGAGCAACTGCAGAAAGTGTGTTCCGGCCGCAAGGTCTCCTACGGGGACCATGTATTCACCTGGGACGAAGGTACCAGGCCCACGAGCGCCGAACAGGTAGGTGCTGTCCAACCATACGTAGATGCCGTTATCGACGCCGAAGCTGGCAACTACATTCGTGGCGCTTAGCGTGTTGAACTGATACATGACCGCAACTTCGGAACCGGGCGTCCAGCTATTCGGGATCGCGGCCAAGGCCTGCCAATTCGAGTTCAGGTTGAGGGGATCGGTCAGCCAATTGCCGAGCGCGGCGCTCGCGGCGCTGAGGTCGGGCGCTGTTGGGAAAGTCAGGCTGGAATCGTTTGACACCGGGAAGGGCCCGGTTTCGCCACCGTTGGTGCCATTCAGGACCGTTCCAATCGTGCTGTTATAGTAGCCGGGGTCACCTGTTTGAACCAGAATCACGCCGGCGACGGCTTGTGAGGCGGCCATGACCGCCAAGATGGCCAAAGTAGAGAATTCCCTGTTCACAGTCTCCTCCAGTTCGAATGGACCGGGATTTTCCGAATCACCAGGAAGTCTCCTTTTGAATCGAACGTGTGTCCAACTTCTTGGTGTGTAGTTTGATTTCTGACGACCCTGTCGCTCGGAGCAAAGGGTTTCTCAACGGGATCGAGTATACGCCATGTTCCCGGTGCAGTTCAATAATAAAAGCCTCTATATATCCTAATATTGTCCTAGTACCAGCAGATCTATCCTCTGAGCGGCGGCTCGAGGTCCTTGTTGGTCGCGTCGCCGGTTACGGCGCAATAGGCCGGCAGCAGAATTCCCGCTAGCAACCGGCACTGACCAAATCCGCAATCGGTGTTTTATGTGGCGGCAACGCCGCGGCGATTTTCGAGATTGCCCAGCGGCCGGATCTCCACGAGCAAATCCCAAATGCCGGGTCCTCGTGCCTGACGCCAGGCGACGGGGCGAGCTGTGGACTACACTCGTATGTCTCGGCGCGCTACTGGTGGAAGGGGAAATCGCCGGCACGTGGCGCCGGTCGGCGGCCGAGTCTCGATGGACGCCTGGCGCCGGCTATCGCCCGGCCGAACCAGAGGCTGTCACTGCCGCTCGATATCATCCGTCCAATTGCCGCGCGCTGGACCTGCATTCCGACGGACCGGCGCGGCGCGGCCAGCGAGGGCCTGCAAGCCTCCCCGGTCAGCTACGCATGCGCAGCAGCAGGTACAGCCCCGTCAGCGAGAACAGCACGTCGGGCGACCAGGCCGCCATGGCCGGCGGAAGCAGGCTCACTTCGCCCAGCTTCTGAAACAACGGGTCGATCGCCAGGTAGGCGATGCCGATCCCCAGGCTCACGCCGATGCCGGTCATGGCCCCACGGTTGCCCACCAGGAACCCGAACGGCACGGCGATCATCGCCATGATCAAGGCAAACAGCGGCAGCGAAAATTTCCGGTAGAGCTGCACCTGGAGCTTGGTGGTCGGGAACCCGCGCTGCCGGAGGCCGCGGATGTACTTCTCCAGCTCGGTGACGTTCATCTGCTTGTCCTGAAGGGCCGCAGTGAAGAAGTACTCCGGCGATTCGGTCAGCTCCTGAAAGGTGGTGGCGATGATGGGCGTGTGCACGCGCTGGTTCGGGGTTTTGAAATCGCTGAACCAGCCGTTCTCGAAAACCCAGGTCTTGAGGCTGGGGCTCCACCGCGCACGTTCGGCCAGAATCTGCCGCTCCAGGCGGAACGTGTTCGGATCCAACTCGAACACGTTGACGCCGCCCATCGTCTGCTCGGTGGTGTCGAAGTACTCGTAATAATAGATGCGCGACCCCTCGCCCATGATCCACTTGCGGTCGGGGCGAAGATAGGTCTGCTTGGGACGGCCCTTGATCTCGTCGCGCAGCGCATCCTGCTTGCGGTTGGCGCCGGGCACGTAGTAGTGGTCGAACGCGAACAGGCCGCCCGAGAACAGGCTGGCGCCGACCAGGATCGGGGCCGACAGGCGAAACAGGCTCACCCCGCAGGCGCGGAATGCCGTGACCTCGTTCTGTTTGCTCATCACGCCGAACAGGATCAGGGTGGCCACCAGGACGCTGATGGGCAGCGTCGAATAGATGAGCTGCGGCGTGAGGAAGAACAGGTACGTGAACATCTTCACCAGCGAGATGTTGTTCCGGATCATGTCGCCTACCAGCTCGAAGAAGAAATACACCTCGCTCATGGAGACCAGGCTCGCCAGCACCACCGTAACGTAGAACAGGAAGTTCGAGAGGATGTAGGTGTCCACGATCTGGGGCAGCAGCGGCATGCGCGCCCACAACAGGCGGGCGCGTTCCCTCTGCTCGCCCACGGCCTTGATTTTGGCCGCCAGCCGGCCGAACAGGTGACGGGCGCCGGTGAGCAGGTCGCGGTCGCCGGGGTGCTCCATGCGGTAGAGGAAGATGATGCCCACGATTCCGAAGACCACGTCCGGAAGCCAGACCGCTAGCGGGATGGGCAGCTTTTTCTGCCTGGCGACGCCGATCAGCGCGATCGAGGAAAGGTGATAGCAGAAGAATCCCAAGAAGAGCGCGATCACGTAGCCGGCCGATTTGCCGCCCTTCTGCGTCGAGATCCCCAGCGGGATGCCCACCAGCGCGAGAACGATGCAGGCCAGCGGCAGGGCGAAGCGCTGGTGCAGCTCGCGGCGCACTTCCATCCAATCGGGGCCGTTGTATCGCCGCCGCAGCTCGGCCGTGCTCAGCGCGCTCGACTTGGTGGAGCGCAGTTCGGGCGGTGAGGCGTAGAGCGCCTGGTCGCCAATCGGCGCGGAGATGTCCTGCGCTTTGCCGTCCTTCCCCATCTCATGGGTGGAGAAATCGCGAAACGAAAGCTGAATGCGGTTGTTTTCCGGATCGGAGACCGCAATGGCTTCGCGGGCGACCGTGATGAGGGGCCCCTCGGCCTTTTGCCCCAGGCCGTTGGCGCGGCGATCGGGTGGGGTTACGTCGGCCAGAAACACCGACTGCCAGACTGTGGTGGGGCCGGGCTTGACAACACCCACATACAGGATCTTGTTGGGAAAATCCTCCACGAAGACGTGCGGCTGGATCTCGGCGGAGAGCTGCGATTGAATCAGGCGGTTGATGATGGCCGTGCTCTTCTGCATGGCCAACGGCGTCAGCTTAAGGGAGGCGTAGCCCGCCAGCAGCATTCCGAGCGCGGCGAAGGTCAGTACGGGGGGAATGACCCGGCGGCTCGAAACGCCGCCCGCCCGCATGGCGATAATCTCGCCATCCGCCGCCATGCGGCCAAGGCCGATCAGAATCCCGATCAGCACGCCGAACGGAATGGTCAGCGGCAGAACCGGCGGCATCGCCAGCACGAAGAGCCACAGGATCTCCTTGATCCCCGCGTTACCGGCGCCCAGCAGCAGCTCGAAGAGCGTGCCCACGCCCTTCAGGAAAATGACGAAGGTGGCCAGCAGCGTGCCGAGCACGGCGCTCGTCACAATCTCGCGAAAGACGTAGCGGCTGAGCAGGCGCAGCAAGGCCCACCTACTGAGTGAACTCCGGAGCCGAGACGATCGGCAGCCTGGGTTGCTCTTCCTCGACCGGGTGGAGTTCCAGGTCGTCGATCAGGAGCGACGGAGCGACCACGCACGCTTCGCTGGCAAACCCCGAAGCGCCGATCAGGGCAAACGGCGCCGCGTTGTCCATGAACTCGAAGGTGGTGCTATCGTTGCCCGCGGCGACAATGTCTTTCAGGGAACGCGCGCTCATGCCGCGGAACTGCAGACCGCGCACCAGCTCTTCGCGTCCGTCGGGAAAAATCTTGTACACCAGGATCGGAATGCTGATCGGCCGGCCGCCCTGGGCGCTCGAGAACATCCGCCGCACCTCGACCAGGGAAGCCGAAGAGGGGTAATCCATTTTGCGCACGAGCAGGCCGTACGGCTTCCCGCGCGCCTGGCACAACTCGATCAGCTTCTTCTTCAGTTCGGCCACGGGGACGGTTTCCGAGGAGCTGATAAACAGGTTGCTGATGCTCGCCGTGGAGGCTCCGTAACTGCCCGGCAGGCGCGCCCGTCCGTTGGATCCTTCAAAGCCGCGGACCGGCTGACGGGTGAGGAGATAGCCCTTGAGCGTGCCTTTCTCGACCAGGCGCAACGGCTTGGGAATGACGCCTTCGCGATCGACCTGATAGGAGCCGAACAGCGGACGGCCGCGCCACTCGGTTTGCGTCGGGTCGTCCACCACGTCGAAGGTATCCGGCAGCACCCGCGCGCCGAGGCGGCCTTCGAGCTCGCTGGGCATGAAACCACCGCCCCCGCGCCCCCCGTCGGAAACGGGGCGCCGCGAGAGCGCCAGGTTCTCGCCCAGCACTTCGGCCAGGATCTGCGCGCCGGCCATGCCTTCGAACAACACCGGGCCGCTGTAATCCTCGCCCTTGGGAGCTTGGGCCAGTGCCGCGATATGGTCGGCGAGGGCGGTCGCCTCCCGGTTCATCTCCGCATCGGAGGGCATGCGTTGCAGGTCGATCGAATGAAAGGTCACCGCGTCCCGGACCGACATCCCGTCAGGCGCCTGGGCCTGGGCGCGGACGCGGAGAAAGGTGACTGTCTCGGGCTCGCGCACGGCGGTTCCTTCGGTGTTGACCATGGTGATGCCGCCGGCGCTCGATTCCAGCTCGACGCTGGAGTTCTTCACGCCGGGATAGCGTGCGAAGATGCCCGAGAGCACACGCACTTTGCGAACCCACGCGTCTTCGTCGATGACCAGGCGGGGGAGTTCGCGGATGTGCCGCACCGGCTCGGCATGCGCGAAATCGTTGAGCTGTTCGTTCTGGATATTGCGCAACGCGGCGCGCTTTCGCGACAGGGCCTCCACGGCGGACTTGTATGCCGAATCGCTGCGCAGCCAGAAGTACCGGCGCAGTACCGGGTAGGAGTCTTCCAGCGGGAAGCGGCCGAGGTCGTAGCGCGTGCCGAAATTGAACCCGCTGCCGGCGAAGTTCGTGTTGTCGAACTTGTAATCGCCCACGCGGACGCGGACGTCCGGCTCGCGGAAGCGGTCGCGACGCTGGGAGACAATTCCGCCCAGGCTGGCGGAAACGGAGAAATTCTCCGACTGGTCGAGGATGTACTCGATGAAGTACGGCGCCTCCAGGCTGTTGAGGGACATCTTGCGGGCGCGCGCCAATTCGTCCTGCATGGCCTGGAGCAAGGGGTCGGGAGCGGCGGTCTGCGCGAACAGGGTCAGCACACCGGCCGCAATCGCCAGCCCTAGCTGTCGCGTCACTGGCCGCCTCCCTTGCTCTCCATGGGGGTCGGTTCCGCCAGCAGCGGCGGCCGGTCGTTCGATTTAGCCTTTTTCTCGATTTCGATTTCGGAAACCAGAATCGCCGGGGATACGGCCGAGACGGGTACGCTGCCCGATTCGGCTCCGCAGTACCCGTTGAACACTTCCGGCGTGTCGCTGGTGGCGAGAATTTTCGAGAAGCTCGCCAGCGGCGTGCCCACGATATCGGCTCCGCGCACCAATTCGTCCGGCCTTCCATCCGGATACACGCGGTAGACGATGACCGGGATCACTTTGAAGGCTTGCAGGCCGGCCCGCGCGGTGGTGGTGAAGCCGCCGGTGATATCGCGGAAGTACAGGCCGTAGGGTTTGTTCTGTTTTTTGATCTCCTCCACGAGCATTTGCCGCAGCCTGGCTTCCGGAACCGCGTTGGTCGATTCCACAATGAGGTTGGACTGCCGCGACACGACTTCGAGGCCCGGCTGGCGGCGCCCGTGGCCGTTGGAATGCTCCAAGCCATGGATCGGAGAACGCGACATGAGGAACGTCTTCAACACACCCTTTTCCACCGCGGTAACCGGGCGCGCCTTGACTCCTTCGTCGTCGTAATCGTACCAGCCGTTCAGATCGACGCCCGCGAGCTTGCGCCGCGTGGGATCGAAGACCACGGAGAGAAAGGCCGGCAGCACCGGCAGGTCCACGCTCTTGGTGAACGTCTGGCCCTCGCTGTCGTCTTTCTGGCGGTGACCTTCCACGCGATGGCCGAAGATCTCGTGGAAGAACACGCCCGCGGCCCGTCCGGAAAAGATCGCCGGTCCGACGAAAGGCTCGGCCTCGGGGGCGTGGAGCAGTTTGGAGAGGTCGTTGGCTACGCGGTCGATCGCGGCTTGAATCGTTTTATCGTCGGGGAGGCCGGCGGCATCCACCGCTTCGAAGCTCTCGAAGGTGCTCAGGTCGGTGCCATCGGCGGCTTTCGCCGCTGCGGTGATCACCACGCGCGCGAAGCCGCGCCCGTGCTCGAGGCGGGTGCCCTCGGTATTGACGAGGTAGCGGGTATCGGTCTCGGCCGCCACCGAGACGTGCGACGTCAGCACGCTGCGATAGTTCTGAAAGCGCGCCGAAAGGCGCCGGATCCGGCCGGTCCATTCGTCTTTGTCGAACCGCAGGCGGGGAGGGCCCTGCTGGTGCACCACCGGTTCCTCGGTGGAGAAATCGCCGGAATCGTCCGCGGCGGCCACTTTCACCTGGGTGTTGGTACTGATGCGGATCAGCCGTTCCGCGGCGATGCGGTACGCCCGGTCGGTTTCCAGCCAGAGCCGCCGCTTGATGGAATTGACGTTGTCCTCGTAAGTCAGGGGCGCTCCCGAGGTGAACTGCCCGCGGTCGTTGCGCACGCGGTGGTAGTTGTCGAGCTGGGGCGAACCCACCCGGATCGAAACATCCAGGTTGCGGCTCCGGCCACTTTTGGCGTTGTCAACGGTGCCCAGGGTTCCCGATACGCCCTCCGCCTCCACGTCGGTGACTTCGTAGCTGAGGAAATACGGCGCCGGATCGGCCTTCTGCTTGAGAACCGTGAAATTGCGGGTGAGTTCCTGAGACATCGCGTCGAGCAGGACCGAGGACTGAGCCCAGGCGGCAGATGCAATGCAACCCAGAAAGGCAAAGCGAGACAATAATTTGGGGACCAAGCTACTAGGATAACTAATTTCGCGGGACGGCTAAGGAGGACTTCAAATCCGAGCGTGGAATTGGGGGGTTGTGTAGCCTGTCCCCAGTATCCCTATAGTAGTAGAAGAAGGACATGCAGCCGTTTTCACCCGCTCGCCGCGGGTTTCTCCTGGCCGGCGCCGCGCTGCTGGGCGCACCGGCCATCGCCGCGCCGACTCGCCAACGCATGGTGGTACTGCTGATCGATGGATTCGGACTCGACTACCTGGAACAGAGTTCCATGCCGGTGCTCGACGGGTGGCGCAAGAAGGGACTGTTCGCGCGCGTGCTCAGCGAGATGCCCTCGGTCACCAATACCAACAATGCGTCCGTCTGCTGCGGCGTCTGGCCCGAACGTCACGGCATCACGGGCAACTCCTACTTCAACGAGCACGCGCATCGCGAAGAGTACATGGAGAACGCCGGGCTGCTGCTCGCCCCCACGCTGTTTCAACGGGCCCGGCCGTTCGGGGTGAAGTCGGCACTGCTGTCCTCGAAGAAGAAGACCATCTCCCTGCTCTCGGCCGGCGCGGAGGTGGCGCTCACCGGTGAAGCCCCCACGCCCGAGTCGGAGGAGCGCTACGGCCCGGCTCCCGGCATCTACAGCCGTGAAATCAACTACTGGCTGATGAAGGCGGCCATCGATCTGCTCAAGACCCGGCGCGATCTTGGCTGCGTGTACGTGCACACCACCGACTACCCCATGCACGCCTGGCCTCCGGAAGCGGGTGAATCGCGGGATCACCTCGCGCGCCTCGACGAGTTGCTGGGAGAAGCCGCCGCCGCCGCGCCCGATGCCGCATTCCTCCTCACCGCCGATCACGGCATGAACCACAAATCCCGCTGCTGGGATCTCGGCCAAGCCTGCGCCAAACGCGGCACCCCGCTCCGCCTGGCGATCTCCGTGGAAGCGGACAAGTACCTCCGCCATCACCAGGGCTACGGCGGTACGGCGTGGGTTTACTGCAACGGCTCGCGGGACATCGACCGCGTGGCCAAGATCATTTCGGGCCTGGAAGGTATCGAGGCGGTCCTGACGCGCGCCGACGCCGCGAGGCGATATCACCTGATGGCGTCGCGCATCGGAGACCTGGCGGTGTTTGGCGATCTCGACACGGTATTCGGCAATCTGGATACCGAGCAGGAAAAGCTGGCGGCGGACTATCGCAGCCACGGCTCGCGGCACGAGCGAGACGTTCCCCTGGTGATCTACAACGCGGATGCGAAGCTGGCTGCCGCCGATTTCGAATACAACCGCGATCTGACGCGGTGGGCTTACCCCGCCTGAAGGGTCCGGCCGGCACCCGCGGTGCAGGCATAGAGGTAGAATCATCGCCATGGTCTCCTTCGCCCGCCGTCATTTTCTAAAGGCCGCCGCGGCCGGCGTGTACCGGGCCGTCGCCCAGACGCCGGGGCCCGGCAAGATGCGCCTCGGCGTGATCACCGGCATCTCGCCCGACCCCGACGCGGCCATCCGCCGCGTGCACGACCTCGGATTTCCCACCTGCCAGGTGAGCGTCCGCCAGACCGACGACGCCACCGCCGCCGCCCTTCGCAAGGCGTTGGACCAGTATGGGGTGGAGGCCACTTCGGCCGTGTTCGGCGGTCCCGGCCCCGAGATCTACAATTTTTATCAGGGGCCGCTCACCATCGGGCTGGTGCCGCGACAAACGCGGCGGGCCCGCATCGCGCGGGTGAAGGAGGTGTCGGATTTCGCCAGGAAGGCCGGCATCCCCGCCGTGCAGGGCCATTGCGGTTTCATCCCCGAGAATCCCAACGATCCGCTCTATGCCGAAGCAGTAGAGGCCATCCGCACCGCCGCGCAGCACGCCAATGAAAACGGGCAGCAGTTCCGGTGCGAGACCGGACAGGAGACTCCAATCACTCTTTTGCGGGCGATTCGGGACGTCGGGCTCGACAATATGGGCGTGAACTTCGACGCCGCCAACCTGATCCTTTACGGCAAGGCCAACCCGGTGGATGCGGTAGAGACGCTGGGGTCGTATATTCAGGGCGTGCACGCGAAAGACGGCCTGTATCCGGTCGATCCCAAGAAGCTCGGCGCTGAAGTGGCGATTGGCCAGGGAAAGGTGGATTTCCCGGTATTGGTGGCGAAGCTCAAGAAGATCGGCTATCGCAACCCGCTCACCATCGAGCGCGAGATCCGCGGCGAGCGGCAGACCGCCGACATCCTGGCCGCGAAGGCGTTTCTCGAAAAGCTGATCGGGTAAGAGGCGAAGGCGGCGGTTTGGCGCGCGGGCCGAGGGTACCCCGTCCGGGGCGTGCGATCATGTTGGACTATGCCAACAGCATTGCACGTGGAGACCCACTTCGAAGCTTCCGAAGCGGTTCGGGACGTGGTCATCGGCATGTCGGACGGGCTCACCGTGCCGTTCGCTCTGGCCGCGGGTTTGACCGGCACCGCGGCAGCGACCAGCCACCTGGTGGTGATCGCGGGGCTGGCGGAAATCGCCGCCGGGTCGATCGCCATGGGGCTGGGCGGCTACCTGGCCGCGCGCACCGATCGCGACCACTATATCTCCGAACGCGAGCGCGAGATCCGCGAGACCGTCGAATTGCCCGAAAAAGAGCGGGAGGAAGTGGCCGAAGTCTTCCGCGGATATGGCATGTCGGAAGCGCAGATTGCGCCGGTGGTGGACGCCATCGCGGCCGACCAGGAGCACTGGGTCGATTTCATGATGCGGTTCGAGCTGGGTTTCGAAGAGCCCGATCCGAAGCGGGCGCGCAACAGCGCGGCCACCATTGCCGTTTCCTATATCGTGGGCGGGCTGGTGCCGCTGGCGCCCTACATGATCGTGTCGCGACTGGTCCACGCGCTGGTGTTTTCGGCGAGCTTTACGCTGGCGGCGCTGTTCGTCTTCGGGTATTTCAAAGGCCGGATCACCGGCATCTCGCCTTGGCGGGGCGGGCTGCAGACCACGGTGATCGGCGGCCTGGCGTCCGCCGCGGCGTTCGGATTGGCCCGGTGGATCAGCTAACGTGCTCAGCGAGGCGTGTACAGGTCGCGCAGGCGGAAGGAGCGGTATTCGGCAGCCTGGACGTGCAGCACGAATACCGTGTGGCCGTCCGGATCGAGCTCGGTGATCATCGAAGTCGAATCCGGCAGCCAGCCGGAATGGAAATAGTAGTTGCCGTTGGACAGTCTCTGCGCCGCGCCCAAGGCATACGAATAGGTGCCGAGATCGGTGTTCAGGACGAAGGAGGCGGTGCCGGTCTGCTCATCCAGACGAATCACCTGGCCGCGGCTGTTGGCGGCGGGGTCGTCCAGGTGGCGGCCGTTACCGTTGTCGAACAGCGTGATGGTGACTCCATCGGCCAGAACCTGTGGGTCGTGCTGATGCGAAAACCAGGGGTGGGGATCGGCGGAATCGATGGCAAAGTCGCCGTCCTTGCCGAGCCGCCACATTATGTCGCCGGTACCCGCGCCGTCCTGGTAGTTGATCTTGATGACCCAGTCCTGGTGGCGCGCGGAGTACAGGAGGTTGCCATCGGGGGTGCGCTCGACCGAATTGCCATGCAGCCAGTCATTGGCGGTGGGCGCCAGATAGAACGGGGCGCAGCCGCCGCCGCACGTTTCCCCCAGGGTGGCCTGCCGGGTCACGTCCAGGTGATCGAATGCATCCCAGGCCCAGACCACTCGTAATTCCGAATCGAGGACGAGGATCATGTCGCCGAGCACATCCACCGGGCCGGGGCCTTGCACGTCCTCCAGCACCTGTTCGACGCCGGCCAGCACGAGGATGTTGCCATCGGGCAGGCGGCGCGCCTCGTGGTGGAAGCCGGTGATGGGACGCTTCGCCATACCGGCCAGTTGCTCACTGACGCGGGCGGCGTTGGTTTCGAGCACGGTCGCTCCCGTGAGATCGAACTCGCGCACGAGTTGTCGGGAGGGATCGAGTTTGGGGTTGACGACGATGCCGAAAAAGCGGCCCCCGCTATCGGGGCGAGTGATATAGGAGAGGGTGCCCGGATAATACCAGACCACATTGCCATTGAGGTCGGTAGCCACCTGCGAGGTGGTGATGGGCGCCTGCAACAGGATGCCATCCTCGTTGGAAGGGCCCGGCTGAAGCAGTTCCTGCACCGGCAGGCTGATGGGTAGATCGCCTGCCACCATGCTGAGGTCCGGACCGTCTTCGCGATCCGAACCCGTTTCCACGGTCTGCCGGACAGTATATTCCTGGCCGGCCTGAAATCCCGCCAGATAGAAACTCAGGTTGACACCAGCGCGGCACGATCGGAAAGGCGTGCCATGCACGGGCCCGGTTGCGCCGAGAAAGCTGACGCGCATTCGCGAGCCTTCCGGGCAGGGAGGCGCGGTGTAGAGAAACACCAGTGGATGGGAGGTCGGCGAAATGACCGGCTGATCGCCGGTGAGGGGCGATTGCAGTTTAAAGGGAGCGATGATTGCGGCGATTTCCTCCGTGCCGGCGACGCGGGAAGTCGCTTCGATTTCATAGCTGCCGGCACGGCCTCCGGCGGTCCAGTCGAGCGTGTTGTCGGGGCCAAAGTCTTTGATGACGTGGAAGTCTTCGCCGATCGCCCTGGCGCGGAAACGGTACCACAAGGTACCGCTGCCGCCGGCGACGTTCGCCACAAAATGGACGAGCGTACCCGCCGTTGCAGGCGACGCGGGGGAGGCACTCAAGTTGACGGACATGGCGGGAGATACACCCGCAGCCGCCAGAAGAACGACAGCGCACCGTAACCTGCCGTTGAAACTCATACTGTCTTAACGCGGCAAACGGGTGCAAAGTTGTCCCGGCAGGCCGGCGCATGGGTACGGCGAGGCACAATCCCGGCGATTGTAGTCAGCGCACTTGAACGAGCTTGCCGCGTTCGAAGGTGAAGACATACGGGGCATTCGCCAATTCCCGCGGGGACAAAGGGGACAGGCGGGGCAACCGGATGTCGAGGCTGCGGTCGCGGAACCACGCTTCGGCGATGAAGGCCATGTCGAATCCGGTGAAGGGGTCGTTCTGGAAGACGACGGTGCTGTGGGGGCGCACCTGCGGATGGAGCAAACGCAACTGGGTGATTACGTCCCAGGTGCCGCGGCCGAGATCGTCCATGGCCGGCTTGACCAGCCATTGCTTGACGCGATGGTTCTGCTCCGCCCAAAAAAATACACCCAGCAGGCACAGGGCCGCGAAGAGCGTTTCAGGCCGGAAACGGCGGAACCATCTCTCCGTACCGAGAAAGTCAGCTGCATGGCGCGCTCCATCGATGAAGGCCACTCCCGCGAAGATAGCCAACCCGCAGTAGGGAATGGCCAGGCAGGCGCCCACCCGGGCCACCAGGAATTCGATGGGCAGCGGAGTGACGAGGAAGAAGAACCAGCAGAAGCGCAGCAGCGGGCGGTCGCAACGCCAGGCAAGGTACGTCAGCACGAGCCAGAACACCAAGACCGACTGCCACCCGAAGAGGTTCCAATGCTCGAGGATATCGCTCCAGGATTGAACCTGGAAGTCGATCAGGCGCGCCATCGAGAGTTCGGGGCGATAGGCCGGGTTATCGATGAGCGCGTTGGGCCGGAGCGCTTTCCCGTAGATGTACGGCAAGGTGAGCGCCGCGGCCGCGAGCGTGGTGCGCCCGGGGCCCAGCAGCCAGCGGGCCGCGCGGCGGGGCGCACGGGGCACCTTGCCATAGAACCACTCGTATGCCAGCAGGATCAGCGGCAGGGTCACCGCCATCTCTTTTGAATTCAGGGCGGCGAGGTAGAGCGCGAGAAAGACCGTGGTTTGACGCCAGTCGGGCATTCGGCCGCGCGCGCGGATGCGGACATACCACACCAGGGCGGCGAAGTAGAAGAAGCAGCACAGCACGTCGAACACGAACGAGGTCTGGAAGTAGAGCACGCTGAGGCCGGCGTGGTAGCTGACGAGCAAGGCCGCCACGGCGGCGGCCAACTCGCCCGAGCCCAGCAGGCGGGCGAACCGGTAGACCAGGAACACGTTCGCCAGCACTACGGCCAGCAGCACCAGGTGGAAAGGAGCCGGGTTCAGGCCGAAGGCCGTGAGCAGCGGCACGTAGAACAGGCCCGCCAGCGGACGGTACGGCCCGCGCCAGGGCACGAACTGCGTCACTAGCATCTGGAGCGGCGTGACCCTGAGGTAGTAGGCCATGTTCATCATGTCGTCCGGCGCGAAATGGACGGGCACGGCGTCCCAGCAGAAGAAGACAAACCACGCGAGGAGAAAGAAGATTGCCAGCCTGCGGACGTTCAAGCGATCATTCTAGCGGGTTCCGCGGCGAGCGGCTTACCGGCGCAGACAAAAACGGCTGCCTGCGCCGGGATTAGCGGAACGTCACCGTGGCGACGCGATACCATTTTTGGGCAGTGGCTTCGTCGATGCCCCAGAATTCGAAGTACTGGGTGCCCTGCGGGAACAGTCCCTGGCCCTGGAGCGGGGCTTCGATGGCGCCGTTGGCCTCGATGCGGTCCGTGCCAAACCAGCTAAGGATCCGGGAGGAGTAGTCCGAGCCGTTGAACTTCAGCGCGGTGAGGCGGGTGGCCGCTCCGGCGGTTTCGGCGAGGCGAATGGAAAAGCTCCACTGGTTGTCCGCCTGGACCACGGTCGCGGGCGTGATGGAGGCGGCCACCTGGGACAGCGCCGCCGTAACCGTGGCGGTGACGTTGATGTACTGCGGGGCGGAGGCGCCGGAAAGGATCGCGATGTTGGTCGTGAACTTGTCGGCGCGGTCGAATTGCGAGGCATCCACGTTGACGGTGATGGTGGCGGGTGCGTTGGATGAAAGCGTGCCGGTGCTGGCCGGCAGTTGCACCCAGGGCGCGTCGGCGCGGAGCTTGTAGGCGACCTGTCCGGCGGACTGCGTGGTGAGACGAATCGTTTGCGAAGCGGGAGCGGCGCGGCTGGAAATGGTGTACTGCAAGTCGGTCTTATCCGGCTTCACCTGGGTGGCGGGCAGGTTCTCGAAGTACTCGCTCAGGCGGCTGTAGATATTGGAGAAGCGGCCATAGCCATCCACCATGGGCTCGATTTCGCACGCCGAGAGATCGGGCGAGAAGGGGCCGTAGGAAAGCACGCCGACGATGACGCCAGGGCTGCTGAACAGAGGCGAGCCGGACGACCCGGGTTCGGTGCGCCCCTTCTCCCATAAGACCTGGAGGAAGTCCCCGGCCGCTGCTACGCCTTCCTGTTCGACGAACACGCTGCGGTCGGTCACGCGCTGGCCGAACGAAATCCGTTTCCAGGATCCCATGGGGTGATGCAGGCCGGTCAGTTCCGTGGTGAGGGGCGGATCGGTGGGATCCCAGCCGGAAAACGTGACGCCCGAGGGAACGTCGGGCAGGAGCAGGAGGCTGTAATCGCCCTGCGCCATGCCGCCGGATTCGACCAGGTGCGCGCCGGCTTTGGATTTCGCACTGTTGGCCCGCGTTGGCGGCTGCCCGCCGCAGGAGGCGGTCTGATAGGTCCAGAAGGTCTCGACGGTGCGGGCGACCTCTTCGCTGTGCACGCAATGGCTGGCGGTCAAAAAGTAGGGTTTGAAGCTGTTGTCGCGCGTGGCCACCAGCGAGCCGGAGCACAGGTACTGGTCGGCGCCGTCTTCAAAGGCGATCTGCCCCACCATGCTCATGGTGCTTTTCCACTCGGGATAGCAGTTGGGATCGAGGTGGCAATAGGCGGCGGGGTCTTTGCTGCCCGAATCGAGCGGAACGGACGCCATGGCGGGGCGGCGCGGGGCGCGGTGCGCGATGGTGCGGACCTGGAGCGGCAGCGCCGTTTCATCGGGCAGTGGATCCGCGGGTTCATATTCCAGGGTGACGGAATCGGAAAAGACGGTATCGCTCCAGAAGCGGCCGTTGTCGAACAGGCCGCGGCCGGTGTAGGGTCCGGCCACGTCGGCGCCGTCGTGGAGCCAGACTTTGCCCGTTCCCACCGAGAAATCGAGGAACTCGACGCGGATGCCGCCGGCACCGGGCGAATGGATGGCCATGCGCCAGAGACGCCGGCCTTCCGCGGTGGTCTCCCAGGCTCCGTTGCGGAGCGCGTCCAGGGGCAGGCTGCGGTGGATGCCGATTTTCAGCCGGGGGTCCGGCGCGGTGAGTCTCGTAAGCTCGGACCCGCCCAGTGGCGCTAAAGCGAGTTCCCGTGGCCTTCGAAGGCCGAGCCGAATCCCCGGCGGCCGTACCTCGACGCGTGAGGCACGTTCTGTTGCGACGTAGTGAGCGGGCTCTTTGGGCGACGGCTGCGCGCCGGCCGTGACACCAAGCAGAACCACTGCCCAAGCCGCGATTGCGAGATGACGCATTGTCTTCTAGCGCCAATGTACGGTGGGGCGGGGGCGCGAACAAGATTGGAAATGGAGTATAGCCCTTCGATAACGATCGATAGGCGGCAGGGTTAGTAAGGGTAAGCGCTTCGGGGGGCGGGCTTATTCACCGTAGCTGATTTCGGTCTGCCGTGCGGAAATCGCGGCGTAGGCCAGAAAGATGAGCGTCACCATGATCAGGCCCGGCACCGCTACCCAGAACGGAGTGGGGTCCGCCTCCACCACCATCACGTTGAACGGCGGAGGCACCGGCACTTCCACCGGACAGAGGTTCTTGAGGTAGAAGATGACGCTGATCTTCTTCAGCACCGTGGGCAGGAACGGATTGATATTCTCCCACACCCAAACCACGGCGGCCGGAATCATCGGGTTCTTGAACAGCAGACCCGACATCAGGAAGACCGCGCCGTAGCCCATGCACGCCAGCGTAGCCACCAGGACGTAGGAGCCCAACTGGCTCAAGCCGGGACCGTGCAGCAGGTAGTCCGTCCACGCGGGGCCGAAGTGTTTGCCGATCAGCAGAAAGGTGATGGCCGTGCTGCCGACGAACAGCACCAGGGCAACGGCCAAGCCGGCCAGATATTTCCCGGCCACGAGCACCTCGCGGCGCAGCGGCGTGAGGAAGTAGTAATGCAGAGTCTTCTCCAGCATTTCGGCGCGGAACAAGTTGGAGAAGATCCCCATGCAGCCGAAGAAGATTCCGGCACGCAAGTAGTAGAAGTGGAACATGGCCGCGAACACCAGGCTGTCCTCGCCCATGCTGTGACGGGAGTTGCCGGTGCGAACCAGCCAGTGAATGGCGACGAGCAGCACCGGGCCGAGGGCCAGGAAATAAATCCACCAGCCGCGTCTGGAGAGGAAGGTCTTCTTCAGTTCGAGGCGGAGCACGCCCGCGATCTGGCGCATCCAGAGCCGGTTCATTGGGTGCCTCCTTCGGCGCCGATCAGATACTGGTACACGGAGTTCACGTCGTCATCGGCGGGGGCCACCGATTCGACTTCGAGGCCCGACTCGAGGATGACGCGGTTCAGCAGCAGGTAGAAGCTGTCGGCATCTTTGGTGCGCAGCAGCAATCCCTTGCCATCGATATTGAGCTTGGCCTCCACGACGTGGTCCTGCTGGAAGAGGCGCGAGGCGAGCAGACCGGGCCGGTCGCAGCGCACTTCAATCTGCATGGGCTGCTCTTTGACCTCGCTGCGGACGCCCTGAATCTCGCCCTCGGCGACCACGTAGCCGTGGCTGAGCAGGATCACCTGGTCGGAGATGCGGTCGACTTCGTGCAGGATATGGCTGGAGACGAGGACATGGCGGCCGGCATCGCCCCACTGGCGGAATAGGGCGATGGCTTCGGCGCGGGCGAGGGGATCGAGACCGTTGAGCGGCTCATCGAGGATGACCACCTGCGGATCGTGGGCGATGGACTGGGCCAGCTTGACGCGCTGCCGCATGCCCTTGCTGTAAGCGGCCACCGGACGGTTGGCGGCATCCTGCAGCCCGGCGGTCTGGAGCGAGGCCACGGTGCGCTTCTCGCATTCGGCATCGCTGAAGCCGTACAGGCGTAGGAAGTAATAGATGAACTGGTAGCCGGTGAGCCCTTTCGGGAAGGCGTCGAACTGCGCGCAGTAGCCGATCATGCGGCAGAGCCGCTCGGGATGGCTGGGAGAGACGCCGAGCACGCGGATCTCGCCCCGCGTCGGCCGGATCAAACCGGCCATGAGATTCATGAGGGTGGTCTTGCCCGAGCCGTTCGGTCCGACCAGGCTGGTAATGCCGGGTGGAATGGTGAGGCTGACGTTGTTAATGCCGAGGACCTCGCCATAGAACCGCGAGACGTCCTTAAAGGTGATGAAGGAATCGCTCATCGCACCACCTCCGTGCCGCGGATCTTGCGCGCCAGCATGTAAAGGCAGACGCCGCAAAGCGCGAACAGGGCGGCCCAGCAGGTCCACAAGGGCAGGGCCTCCTCGGCGCGGGCGCGGAAAAAGACCGCGCCGGTGGTGGTCTGGTTCCGGCCCTCGAAAAGATCCACCCAAACGCGTCCGATCAGGTAAAAGATGTTGAACAGGTTGCCCCAGTTGGTCCGCTGCACACCGTTGATCACCGCGCTAAAGGCTCCGCCGACGAAAAAGACGCCGAACACCAGGCCGCCGGCCGCGGGCTTCCATTTCACCCAGGCGGACAGGGCCAGCGCCAGCAGCGCCAGGATCAAAATCCAGATCCACGCGCCGAAGAAGATGCCCGCCGCCAGGTGGACGTTGTCCTTCATCCAGGTGAAGCCTTCGAGATAACCCTGCAAGCCGAACAGGAGCAGTCCGGGGATCCAGGTCATGACGGACATGAGGATGAGCAGGACGCTCATCTTGCCGACGACGTATTCGGTGCGGGAGAAGGGGCGCGCCAGGTACAGCGACAGTGCGTTGTTGGCGAGATCGGGCGAGATCTGGCCGGGTCCGATGAAGGACGCCAGAAACAGCGCCAGCATGCTTTGCCAGCCGAGCAGGGAAAGGAAAAAGGTGACGTTGATGGAGATGAGCTTGTTGGCCCCTTGCACGCCCAGCAGGCCCAGGGCGCTGACGTTGTGCTGAACGTAGATGATGAGCGCGCAGATCAGCGGATAGATCATGCTTGCGAGGAAGAAGATATTGAGGAAGCGCGAACGGTGCAGGTCTTCGAACGCGTAGCGCGGGATGACCAGGAAGCGGCGCCACGATGCGGTGAGGCCGCCATCGTAAGGCCGGTAGGTTTTTTTATAGACGGCCATCGCCGCTCTCCATGGCTTTGAGGAAGATGTCTTCGAGGGAATCGCGCTTGTGATTGAGGCGGCGAATCTGGACGCTTTGGCGGGCCGCGACTTCGTACAACTGGCGCACCTCGATGCCCTCGGGGAGGATCAGCTTGATGCGCCCCTGTGCGCCGGAGGCGGTTTCGCAGCCCATTTTTTCGATGGCATCGAGGAAGCTGCCGTTGACGCCGCCGCGCGTCTCGATTTCGAGGAAGCGGCGATTGGCGCGGCGCTCCTCTTCGAGGTTGCAGAATGCGGCGATGTTGCCGTCCTTGAGAATCAGCACCTGGTCGCAGCACTCCTCGACATCGCGCAGCAGGTGGGACGAGAGGATCAGGCTCAGATCGCCGCGGTCGCGGACTTCCTGGATCAATTGGATCATGCGCGTGCGCGCCGGCGGATCGAGCCCGTTGGTGGGCTCGTCGAGAAAGAGCAGCTTGGGTCCGTGGGCGATGGCCTGGGCGAGCTTGGCGGACTGCTTCATACCCAGCGAATAGGTGCCGAGGGCGCGGTAGCGGACTTCGCCGAGCCCCACATAAAAGAAAGCTTCGTGGGCGCGCTCGAGCGCGTGTTCCCTGGGCAGGCCGGCCAGTTCGGCCATGAGCCGCACGAAGCGGACGCCGCTCATCGAGGCGATGAAGGCATCATTCTCCGGCATGTAGCCGATGAGGCTGCGGACTTCGCGGGCATGGGTGCGAATGTCGCGTCCGAAGATGCGTGCCGTGCCGGCGGAGGGCTTGTGAAAGCCGAGCAGGGTATTCAGCAGAGTCGATTTGCCGGCCCCGTTGGGTCCCAGCAGGCCGATGGCTCGCCCGGTGAGCGAAGCCTTCAACTGCTTGAGGATGGCACGCTGGCCAAAGCGTACTTCCAGGCCATCCAGTTCAATAACGGGGTCCATGCAACTACTTATACGCTGGTTGCGGGCGGCGTGTTCCGGGCATCTGGGGGAAAGGAACCAGGCTTTGGGGCAGCCGGTGGCCGCGCACCGCACCGGATCCCATCATCCCGCCAATGGGCAGCGCGTCGCCGACCACGCCCAGCAGGTTGCCGCCCAGCATCTTGGTGATGCTGCCGCCGAGGACATTGCCGCTTCCCGACATGGTGATGCGGTCGGGCTCGGCGTAGATGGTGAACATGACCGGCTTCACGTTGCCGAGGCCCTGGATCATGGTCTGAGTCTGCCGGTCCGACGGCGCAAAGGCGCCGAGCAGTCCGGCGATGGGCGCGAGCGAAGTGCCGAGATTCTGGTAGATGACCGCGGAGAAATTCAGGTAGTGATCGCGCGGCGTCATCGCCAGGAACGGCGCCGAATGGGTAATGGAGGTGCCCGCCGCTTTCACCGAGAGGGCCTTGGCGACCAGGATCCGGCTGGGCGCGGCGATCAGGTAGCCATCGGCGAACGTGTAGTGGGCCTCGGTCAGCGGGTTGGGGTTGCCCCAGCCGATCATATAGTACGTGCGGCCGTCCACGGTCTCCTGGGAGGTGCGCAATTGCGGCTGGTTGTTCCTGGCCGCCGACTGGTTGTAGATCTCCACCACTTTCTGCAAGGTAGCCTGGAAGCTGCCCGGGTCGTACACTTCGCTGACCAGTTTCCAGGAAGGCACCGGAGCGATCGGACCATCGATGGAGAAGGAGAATTCGCCGCCCAATGCCGCCGCGAGGCCGTTGCGGACATCGATGCCGGAACGCTCGTGAAACTCGTCCAGGGTCTTTTCGGCCTCGGCCTGGGAGCGCTGCTGAACGCCCATCACCTCGTCGATGATGGCGGAGGGCTTCTTCACCACGAAGGCGGTGACCATGGTGGCTTCGGGCGACACGTAGTCGAGGCTCCCCATGGGAGAAGGTTCGGCGAGCCAGGAGGCGATGCCGCTGCGCGGGCCGTCGAAGCCGAGCGAGGCGCGGGTTTCCATCTGGCCGCCCACTTCCTTCTGCTCGGCGATGAAGTATCGTGCGTTAGGAAGCGGGAAGCCGTGCTGCCCATCCTGAAGCCGGGAAAGATCGGCGCACAGCAGCAGGCCGGCGCCCGAGCGGTAGGCTTCCTGAATGCGGGCATAGAACGGCGTGGCCGGGAAGCCGCTGGCGGCACTGGCGTAGGCGGCCACCGCGTCACGATCGGGGCCGAAGGCCACCAGTCCGGGACGGGCCTCGAAGGCGGCGCGCGGGATCTCGCGCTGGAGGTACTGATCGAAACCGTCGCGGCGGGTTTCGGCGAGAAACACCGGCCCCATCATGTTGCCGTTGGGCCCGACGAATCCGAAGATGGCGATTTCTTCGCCCAGGTATTCACTGGCCGCGCGTAACTTGTCGATCATGGGATCGACGGTAGCCGCATGGCCGCCCCACCAGGAGCGGAGCTCGGGGCTTTCCGCCAGTCTCTGATGGAACACCGATTGCGCATCGCCCAGGTACGGTCCCAGGTTGGGAATGCTGGCGTAGAATACGGTGGCACCCGGCAGGCGGTCCAACAGGCGGCTCCCGTAGCGCAGCGCGGGCAGGTGCAGCCGCTGCAAATCGTTGCTCAGTGCGTTCAGTTGCTGGACGAGATGCTCGCGATTGCGGCTCCAGGAGACATCGTCGCGGATGGAGACCGGCTCCATTACCGCGCTGGTGACCTGCTGCTGTCCGGGGTGGAGGACGGTATCCTTATTGTCCTGCGACACGTGCACTTCGCCCTGAATGACGGAGACGCGCGACCCCTTCACCCCGGCGCTGACGCTGAACACGGTGCCGGTGACGGCGATGCGGAAATCGGGGGTGGCGACGTAGAGATGGCCGGAGCGGCGTTTGGCGGCCTGCACGATGACGCTGCCGCGCACCAGGTGGACAGTGATATCGCGCGAGTCCCGGGTAGTGGAAAGCCCGGAACGCTCGCGGAGTTCGACGCTGGATCCGTCGCGAAGCTGGAGTACGGCGTCCGAATCCTTGGCGGTGCGCAGTTCAACGCCATCGGGCAGGTCCTGGCCCGCGGCGATCGGCCGCAGCCCGCCGGCCGAGACGGCATAGAGGGTGCCATCCACCGACTGAATCACGGCATGGCCGGAGCCGCCGCCGTAACGGTCGATGGCGATGTACACGGAGACGCCGGCGGCCAGTACGACCACTGCCGCGGCGGCCCATCTGACCGGGATGGGGGCGTGGCGGCGCGCCGACGGGATCGGCATGGCGACCACCCGGCCTTCGTAAACCTTGCGGCACGCCACGCATTCGTGCAGGTGGTCGCGAACCAGGGTGGCGCGGGCTTCCGGCATGCGGCCGGCGCGGAATTCGGGGATCAGCGCCTGAAAATCGGCGCAGGTGCGGAGATGGCTGGTGTGCAGCTCGGGGACCTCGGCAGACAGCCGGGCCCACACGCGGGCCGCCGCGGCCTCGATCACGGCCGGATCAACGGGCTCATCGCGGATTTCCGACACGGCTTGCTCCAGGGCTGGATCCATAGCGTTGATTTCGGGGGTCATGCGACACCTCCCAGGTGAGCTTGAAATTCTTTCTGCAACCGGTCGCGCGTGCGGGAAAGGGTCACGGCCACGGTTCCCGGCGTGGTATTCAGCAGACGCGCGATTTCGGGATTGTCTTTTCCTTCAAAGAAACGCAAGGTAAACATCTCGGCGATTCGGGGATTGAGCCGGGCCAGGGCGCCGCGCAGCCATTCCCGTATCTCTCCGGAGGAATGGGCGCGGTCGGGACTGTGACAGGAGGGCTCGGCCAGCACCGGCTCCAGTTCATCCAGGGGGATGTTCCGGATGTGCTGACGGGAGCGCATCAGGTCCAGCGCGGCATTGACGGCCGAGCGGTGCAGAAAGCTGGCCATATTCCCCACCGGAGCGGCCTCCGCATCGCGCTTCACCATCCGCAGAAACACCGTCTGGAGAACATCTTCCGCGTCGGTGGGGTTGCCGGTAATGCGGTAGGCCGCACGGAATACCAAACCATGGTTTTCGCGGAAGATCCGTTCCAGATCGGTCGCGGAAAGGTCGGCAGATTCTTTGGGGACAGCCATTAACGCTTTCATCCTATCAGGCTCTTCCGATTAGGGGACGAGCGAAGGGGGGCGGGATTAGCACCCGCCGGTGGACGGCTGCCGAAGCTGCGGCTGTGGATCGTGCGCCGGCCGGACACGGGAGCCCCTTGCCGGGCCCGGGAACCGGGTCCGGACCAGCCCCGGGCAACAAAATGCGCGGAGCAAATAAAAAAGCCCCACGCCATTGCGGCGTGGAGCCTGAGTTTGTTTAGCAATCTGTCTCGGAGGATGACAGACCGGTGAAAATATTACCACCGGGCACTACTGAAATCAATGGCGTGGCTCAGCGGAGTTCCTCCATCACCTGTTCCAGCACTTGAGAAGAGGGGCGAATCCTGGATTCGGGCAGGGTTGCCAGGGGATCTTCCGCCAGGTTCAACAGCTCGAGGAAAGTCGGTTTTTGGGTATTCACATATAGGACCCCGGTAAGCACCTCTCCCCTGGTTTCGGACTCCTCGAGAGCCTGCAAGGCGGCGAAGCGGTCGGTCGGGTTGAAGCCGCGGTGGAGCTTGCGGATGCGCAAATGGGAACCGTCGTGCATCTGGACGTCCATGACTTCTCCTTCCGGAATGTCCACGGTAATGTCCTGGTAGGACGGCACGAAATCGAGTTCGTGCAGGGGGGTCTCGTGTTCCTTCATGTAGCTGTAGCTCTTGGTGGAGCCCTCATGGTCGTTGAAGGTGACGCACGGGGAGATGACGTCGATGACCGAGAGGCCGCGGTGGGTGATAGCGGTCTTCAGGATCGCCTGGAGCTGCCGCTTGTCGCCGCTAAAGGAGCGGGCCACGAAGGTGGCTCCCCACTTCAGGGCGAGAGCGCAGCAATCGAAGGGCGGCAGGTCGTTGGGAAGACCGCTCTTGAGGGTCGAGCCGATGTCCGCAGTAGCCGAAAACTGGCCTTTGGTTAGCCCGTAAACGCCGTTGTTTTCAATGATGTAGATCAACGGCATGTTGCGGCGGACGAGGTGCATGAACTGGCCGATGCCGATGGAGGCCGTATCGCCATCGCCGGTGACGCCGAGCCCCAGCAGGGTGCGGTTGGCCAGCATGGCTCCGGTGGCGATGGCCGGCATGCGGCCATGCACGCCGTTGAAGCCATGGGCGAGGCCGAGGAAGTAGGCGGGCGACTTCGAGGAGCAGCCGATGCCGGAGAATTTCGCCACGGAATAGGGCTGCACTCCTAGCTCGTAGAAGCACTCGACCAGGCGCTCGGAGACGGAGTTGTGTCCGCAGCCGGCGCAGAGCGTAGTCCTGCTGCCTTTGTAGCTCAGGACCTCAAGCCCGATGCGGTTGACTTTCTTGGGTGGGGGTGTGACGGTGGTGCTCATTTGCCCTCCTGTTTGACGATTTCATCGGTGACCGTGCGCGCATCGAGCGGCAGGCCGCCGTAGTAGCGCACGCTGCGCAGTTTGGCGATCAGCTCGGCATCGAACTCCAGGCGCATCAGTCCCAGCAACTGGGCGTCGCGGTTCTGATCCACGACGTACACGCGGTCGTGGCGGCGGATGAAATCGATCAGGTGATGAGTGAACGGATAGGCCTTCAGGCGCAGGTAGCTGGCCTCGATTTCGTATTCTTCGCGGAGCTGGTCGCAGCTTTCCCGCACGGCGTAGTCGGAGGTACCGACGGCGACGAAGCCGATTCTGGCGTTGTCGCGAACCTGTACGATCGGCTCGGGCACGTGCTGGCGCATGACTTCGAACTTGTGGGCGAGACGGTCCATGTTGTGGATGTAGTCGTCCTCGCGCTCGGTGTACTGGGCTTTATCGTTGTGGCCGCTACCGCGGGTGAAGTAGGCGGCGGCGGGGTGGTTGGTGCCGGGCAGGGTGCGGTAGCCCACACCATCGCCATCGACATCTTTGTAGCGGGCGAAGCCGCCGAGTTTGGCGAGGTCGTCCGCGTCGAGGACTTTGCCGCGGCGGATCGGCTTCTGGGGATACTCGAACGGAACCGACATCCAGTTGTTCATGCCCAGGTCGAGATCGGTCATGACGAAGACGGGGGTCTGAAACTGCTCGGCGAAATCGAAGGCGTCGATGGCCATCGAGAAGCACTCCTCGGGCGAACAGGGGAAGAACAGGGGGTGGCGGGTATCGCCGTGGGAAAGCAGCGCGGTGGTGATGATGTCGCCCTGTGCGGTGCGGGTGGGCAGGCCAGTGGAGGGGCCGACGCGCTCGACATTGAAAATGACGGCGGGAATTTCGGCGTAGTAGCCGAGCCCCACGAATTCCGACATCAGCGAGATGCCGGGCCCGGCGGTCGCGGTCATGGAGCGGGCGCCCGCCCATCCCGCGCCGAGGGCCATGCCGATGGAGGCCAGCTCATCTTCGGCCTGCACGATGGCATAGGTGGCCTTGCCGGTTTCGGGATCGTTGCGGAAGCGGCGGGCGTACCCGATGAGGGATTCCACCAGTGACGACGACGGCGTGATTGGATACCAGGTGACGACGGTGACCCCGGCGAACATGGCACCCAACGCGCAGGCCGCATTGCCATCGATGATGATCTTGCCCGCGGTATCGTTCATGCGTTCGACGCGGAAGGGGTCGGTTTTGGTGAAGCTCCTGGCGGCGAAATCGAAGCCGGCCTTGCAGGCGCCCCAGTTCAGGTCGGCGGCCTTGGCCTTGCGTTTGCCGAATTGTTTGATAAGCGCCCGGTGGATCTCCTCCATATCGATGGACAGCAGCCAGGCGACGACGCCGTCGTAGATCATGTTGCGCACGAGTTTGCGCAGCTTGGCCTCGGGGCAGACGGGCGCCACCAGTTTGTCGAAGGGGACGGGATAGAAATGCAGGTCGCTGCGCAGTTCACTGAGCTTCAGGGGCTCGTCGTAGACGACCGTCGCGCCGCCATCGAGTTTCATGACATCTTCGCGGGCGGTCTCGGGGTTCATGGCGATCAGGAAATCGATTTCCTTGCGCCGCCCGATATAGCCATGCTTGCTGGCGCGAATGGTGAACCACGTAGGCAGGCCCGCGATGTTGGACGGGAACATGTTCTTCCCGGAGACGGGAATGCCCATCTGGAAAATGGAGCGCATCAGGACGGTATTGGCGGTCTGGCTGCCGGAGCCATTCACGGTTGCGACCTGGATGCTGAAATCGTTGATAACAGAATGAGTTGATTGGCCGGACAAAGGCTCGGCCGGCGAAACTTCTAATGTTGACATCGGTAGGGAGTCCTTGATTCAGGGAGTGTGGCCCAGTGCACGGTGCCTTCTAATTATAGGAAAAATCGGGCGTGGTGGGGGAATGGCGGAACGGGCGAGAATTGTCCAATGCAAGACCCACGCGTGACGTTCCTGCTCAACGTCGGCGACGAACTGCGGCGGCGCCTGACGCCAGATCAATGGTGTCAAGGCTCCGGCAGCAGCAACGCGGCGACGTAACTGAACATGGCGGTGTTGCTGCCGATGCCCAGGGCACAGCAAAATTCGCGCTTCACCAGACTTCGCCGGGTGAAGCGCCGAAGGGATCGAGCAGTTGCCGGGCGCCCAATTCCATGAGGCCGATTTCGGTCGGCATCTGAAACAGCAGGAAGCCCTGCTCGCCGTAGCGTTGGACCTGTTCGGCGTTGCCCGCCGGACGCCCCAGGTACTTGCCGTGCCGGCGCGCGGCTTCCGCGATTCGCAGGATGGCGCGCTCCAGCTCCGGTTGGTTCTGCTTCCCTCGCAGTCCGAGGGAAAACGACAGGTCGCTGGTGCCGATGAAGAGGACATCCACACCCGGGGCGGCGGCTATGGCATCGATCTCATCGAGGGCGGACGCTTCTTCGACGACGCAGACGGTCATCACCTCCTGGTCGGCGGAGTCGTGGTAGTTCGCGCAACGCGGCCAGGTGCGAACGGCTGCCCCCGCTCCCGAGCCGCGACGGCCGACGGGCGGATAGCGGCAGGCCGCGGCGGCCCGTTCGGCTTTCTCGCGCGTGCCGGTGAACGGGAAGATCACGCCGTGCACGCCCTGGTCCAGGACCCGCTTGGCGGTCCACAGTTCGACCACCGGGACGCGGGCGAATACCGCGGCCGGCAAGCCGCGCGTGGCCAGCACCATCAGGCGCAGGGTCTCGAGGGTCACCGGCGAGTGCTCCATTTCCACCCACAGAAAGTGAAAGCCCAGCGTGGCGGCGTGAGCCGCCGCTTCCACACAGGAGGTGGTAATGGTGACGCCGAAGACCGGCTGGCCGGCATGCAGGCGCGCCCGCACGGGGTTGCACCAATTCGGTTGAGTGCTCATGTCTCTCCGATTCTGGCGCATCGCGGCCCGGGAGAAAAGGGTGTTTGGGCGCGCTGGCCGGGCTGCGGCGGGTGCGCGGCGAAGGACTACGGGGTGGCCGGGGTGAGCGCGGCGACGGCTTCGGCGTCCATGACGGCGGCCAAGCCGTGGATGGTGGCGGCAATGCGCAAGGCCGCCAGGATCGCCTCTTCGCCAAGGCCCTTTTCGCGCAGCACCTTTTCATGGGCCTCCACGCACACGCCACAGGCGTTGATGGCGGAGACGGCCAGACACCAGAGTTCGAAATCGGCGGGATCGCTGGCATGGCTGCGGATCACCTGCATGCGGAGACGGGCCGGCATGGCCTCGTACCTGGGATTGCCGCTCAGGTGCCGAAAGCGGTAAAAGATGTTGTTCATCCCCATGACGGCGGCCGCGGCTTTGGCCGCGAACAGCGCCGCCTCACTCAGGTGTTTTGCGGCTTCGGCGAGGATCGCTTCGAGGACCCGGGGGTTGCGGGACGCCATGGCGGTAGCGACGGCGGTGCCCCAGGTCTGTTGCGGGGTGAGTTCGGGCTGGCGGAGGACGGCGCCCAGATTGAGTTTCAAGTCTTTGGCGTAGTCCGGGCAGAGTTCCAATAAGCGTGCAAGGTCCATGTCGATACGTCCGAGCCACTCCCTGGGCCAGGGGGGCTCCAGGGAGCGGGAAGGGTCAGATGGCGGGCGTCAGTACGGCGTCGCCCTTCTTCCAGTTGCAGGGGCACAGTTCGTCAGTTTGCAGCGCGTCGAGCACGCGCAGGACTTCCTGGGGATTGCGGCCAACCGCCAGGTCGTTCACCGAAACGAAACGAATCACATTATGCGGATCCACCAGGAAGGTCGCCCGCTGGGCCACGCCTTCCTGCGGATCGAGGATGCCGAGGGCGAGACACAGGTCGCGTTTCACATCCGCCAGCATGGGGAACGGCAGGTCCCTGAGGTCCTCGTGATGCTGGCGCCAGGCCAGGTGCACGAATTCGGAATCGGTGCTGCCGCCGAGAACCTGCGCATCGCGATCCTGGAACTCGCCATTGAGCTTGCCGAAGGCCGCGATCTCGGTGGGACACACGAACGTGAAATCCTTGGGCCAGAAGAAATAGACCTTCCATTTGCCGGGATAGTCGTCGTGCGTAATCGTCTGGAAGGCCTTGCCCTTTTCCAGGCTCACGGTGGCCTGGAGGGAGAATTTCGGAAATCTCTGTCCAACTCCTAACATGTGTGCATTTACTCCATGGGGTGCTGAGATAGGTCGTCGATTTTGGCTGCCAGAATGAAGTCGCTCTCGGTCAAACCATTGATTTTGTGAGTCCAGATGGTGGCTTGAACCTTGCCCCAGGATAGCCGCAGGTCGGGGTGGTGCCCCTCCTGTTCGGCCACCGCGGCGATGCGGTTGACGAAATCGAGAGCCGTCCGAAAGTCGGGGAAGGGGAACGTCTTGTCCAGGTGGTGTTCCTCCACCACCTGCCACCCGGTTACCTGGGCCTTCATATTATTCAACGCTTCACCCTTGAGAGGAGGCACGCCTCCACGGCAGGGTACACAATGCTTATCGGCCAATTCCATTATCGCTCTCCCGATTTCGGATTTACACACCCGTAATTCTCGGACTCGCCGCGGAAAACGACATCGTAGCGAAGCACACGGCGCCCAGCCAGGGGCGGGGTGCCGCCTGGGGGCAGGATGTCGAGTGTATCTGATTGTAGGGGAACAGTCAAACGGCGGCCGGCGGGTCTGAACGAGCGCGCGGCATCGGCCGCACCGGACCCCGCGTCGCCGGCAGGTTGCGACAAAACGCCGGTCGAGCGGCTAGAGGCTGCGGAGGTCTTTGGGAGTGCGGGTGAGGATCTCGCAACCGGTCGGCGTGACCACTACCGTGTCCTCGATGCGGACGCCGCCGAAGCCCTCGAGATAGGCGCCCGGTTCGATGGTGATGGCCATACCGGGGGCCAGGCGGGTTTTGTCGCGACGGCCGATGCGGGGCGGTTCGTGGATTTCGAGGCCCAGGCCATGGCCGGTGGAATGGACGAAGGCGCGCTCCAGGCCATGGGCGCGCAACACCTTGCGCGCGGCGGCGTCCACGCGGGCGGTGAGCACACCCGGGCGCACCGCATCGAGGGCCGCCAGCTGGGCTTCCCGCACGGCGCGGTAGGTGCGCTTGACACGGGCCGTGGGGCGGCCGAGGAACAGCATGCGGGTCATGTCGGAGCAGTAGCCATCCTGCTGGGCGCCCATATCGACGACGACGAGGTCGCCCGTGGCGAGCGGCGCCGCGCCGGGTTGAGCATGCGGCAGGGCGGAACGGACTCCGGCCGCCACGATGGTGTCAAAGGCCGGCTTTTCGGCGCCCAGGCGGCGCATGCGGTATTCGAGCTCGGCGGCGAGGTCGCGCTCTTTGATGCCGGGGCGCACACGCGCGATGGCCTGTTCGAACGCCCGCGAGTTGGTTTCGGCCGAACGGCGGATGAGTTCAATCTCGGCGGGGGATTTCACCATACGCAAATGCTCGATCCAGCCGCCGGCGGGCTCGAGAGAGGCTTTGAGGGGCAGGTGGGATTTCAGATACTCGTAGAAATCGCAGGTGATGCGGGCGGGCTCGTAACCGATGCGTTTGAGCCGGCGGCGGGCCAAGGCGGCGACCACATCGGCGACCAGGGAGCGCCGCGAGATGCGGACCTCGCAGGTGACCTCCTGGCGGGCCTGAATGGCGTAGCGAGGGTCGGTGAAAAGGATGGACCGGCCGGGAAGGACCAGCAGGTTGGCGTTGCTTCCGGTGAAGCCGGAGAGGTATCGCAGGTTGGAGCTGAAGGCGACCAGCAGGGCGTCGAGCTGGCGGGAGGCGAGTCCCGCGGCGAGGGTGGCGCGGCGGGCTTCGACTTCGCTATTTTCCACCGGTCAACTCTCGGGCGAGGGCGACGGCGCGATTGGCGAGCTCGTGGGCCACGCGCCAGTCGTTGCGTTCCGCGGCGGCTTCGGATTCCTTGACAAAGGTGTTGATGCGATTCACCATGTCGCGTTGGGCGGCGCTGAGGTGGCGGGCGTGGGCGGCCTGCTGAAGAAGGCCCTGCGTCTCTCTGCGGTACTCAACGGTCTCCTTCTGAAAGCGATCGAGGTCGGCGGGCGGGAGCAATTCCTGGATGGGTGCCCGGTCGGGTTCAGCGGGCTGGGCGGCCGGCTGAGCGGGGGGTGGGGCCGGTGCCTCGGTACGCGGCGCGGCGGCCGCCGGGCGGCGGGGCCGGTTGGCAGGCAGCGTTGGTGCGGGCGGCTCCTCGGCGGGCGGCAACTGGGCCAGCGCTTCCGGATTCACCGGCTGGGGCGGCGGCAACTGCACGTCGGTTTGGGGAATGGACAGCTTGGGCGGCGGGGCCGCGGCCACCGGCTGGGCAACGGGCTTGGGAGGGGGCGGCAAGACTTTGGCGGTGGGCTGTTTGCCGCGCAGAAAGCACCCGGTGAGCGATAGGGCCAACACCGTTGCCAGGATAGCTTCCACGCGTCGCATCGATAGAATTGCCTCGATCAAACCGCAATTGGGAGACGGATCGAAAACGTCGTTCCCTTGCCCGGCTCACTGGTGAAGTCGATTGTACCATCGTGAAGCTGAACAAACCGGAAAGCCATGGCGAGGCCGATGCCGGAGCCTTCTTTGCGGGTAGTGAAATAGAGTCGGAAGATTTTGTCGCGCAGCTCGGGCGGAATACCGGGGCCGGTGTCGGAGATGCGGATTTCGGCGGTATCTTCGGTTCCCACGGCTTCGAAGCGAAGCTCGCCACCCTCGGGCATGGCCTGCATGGCGTTGACGACGATGTTAAGCACGGCTTGCTTGAGGAGGTCGCGATCCATGCGGACTTCCACGCCCTCCACCTGATGTTCGACGTTGATGCGGATTTTGGAAGCGGCGGCCTGGGGGCGCGCCAGTTCGACGATCTCTTCGACGAACTGCTGGAGCGGCGCGGTGACGAGGTTGAGTTCGACCGGCCGGGTGAAATCGAGAAATGTCTTGACGACGCGATCGAGGCGGACGATTTCGCGGCTGATGATGTCCATTTGCGGCTCGATTGCGGAGTCGCCGCGCGCCAGCTTCGATTTCGCCACCTCGACATGGAGCAGGATGGCATTGAGCGGGTTTTTGACTTCGTGGGCGACGCCGCCGGAGATGCGGCTGATGGCGGAGAGCCGATCGGCGATCTGGAGCTCGCGGCCGATCTTGCGCTGGGCTTCGGGGTCGCGGAGCCGCACCAGCATGCCGGACCCGGCATTGGCGCCGCCGGGAACGGTCTCGAGCATATCCACGAAAAGCAGTACCACGGCGAGGCCGGAAGGGGTCTCGGCGGGTGTGCCGATGGGCACGCGCCGATTGCGGATCGGACGCCCGGTTTGCGATGCCTGGGCGATCAGCAATCCCAACGGCGTGGCGGGGGGAAACACGTCGGAGATGGGCTGCTGGGCGAGATCGTTGCGCTGTTTGCCGAGGAATTTTTCGACCGAGCCGGAGGCGAAGACGACGCGGCGCTCGCGATTGAAAATGAACACGGCGTCTTCCAGGTCCTGCAACAGATGGTCGATATTGCCGCGCAGGTCGGAAACCTCGAACTGCGCGCCGCGCAGCCGCTGGCCGAGCATGCTGACTTTGGAGGCCATGAGGGAGAGTTCGTCGGTGGCCGGCTTGCCAGCGGCGGGATTCTCGGGCTCGAACTCGCCGCTGGCAATCCGGTCGAGCTGGTGGCGAAGCTGGCCGAGGGGGCGAAAGGCGATGGCGGAGAAGAGGAACGTGACGCAGATGGCGACGATCACCGAGAGGATGGCCCACTTGGCGTTCTGGTTCATGCTGGGGCGGATCAAGTCGCCGATCAGGGACGGGGCGACGATCACGCGGACGGAGAGGAGCGGCTTGTCGCCGGAGCCGAGCTGCTGTTCAAGCTGGTACGACTTCTGATCGCTGCCCCGCAGCACCTTCCACTTCTGATACCAGCCCTCGTGATTGACCAGGGTGGCGAAATCCGGAAAGGGGCCTCCGGTGTTGCCGAGATTGGAGCTGGAACTGGAGGCCAGCACTTCGTTGGTCTGGGGATCGGTGACGGCGATTTCAACGATGGCTTTGGCGCGGGTGAGGAGGTCGAGGAGGTCGTCGGTCAACTTGGGGTCGCGCAAGGCTTCCCGCAAGGACTTGGTGCGCTGTTCGTTGACGCTGCCGGTGATCAGCTTGCTGGCCACCTGTTTGAGGGTGTCGGCGCGTGCCAGGGTGGCTTCGAACTGCTGCTGCATGTTGTTGGCGAGGTTGACGCTGGAGATGGCGACCACAATCACAACGGCCAGGAGGACGTTCCACAGGGTCAGCTTGGCCTGTAAATTCATGGCGCTCAGGCAATGGCAAGGAGCAGTTTCCCAGCCGTTTTGCGGCCCTCGAGGTCGCGGTGCGCGGCGGCCGCGTCGGCGAGCGGATAGGTACGTTCGATACGCAAGCGGAGCGTGCCGGCAGCGATCCACTGAAGGACGTCGCCCGCGCGCCAGAGCAACTCGTCGCGGGTCATTACGTAATGCCCGAGGCTGGGGCGTGTGACGTAGAGGGAGCCTTTGCCGTTCAGGGTGTTGAGCTCGAACGGCGGCACGGTGCCGCTGGACTGGCCGAACAAGGCCATGAGCCCGCGCGGGCGGAGGCAGTTCAGCCCTTGGTCGAAGGTGGCAGCGCCCACGGAGTCGTACACGACATCGACGCCTCGGCCGGCGGTGAGGCGCTGCACTTCGGGTGCAAAATCCTGGCGGGTGTAGAGGATGACTTCATCGGCGCCGTGGCCGCGCGCGATCCGCGCCTTTTCATCGGTCGAGACCGTACCGAACACGCGCGCGCCCAGCATCTTCGCCATCTGGACGATGAGGCCGCCGGCGCCCCCGGCGGCGGCGTGGACGAGGCAACTCTCGCCCGCCTTCAAGGGGTAGGTGGAGTGGGTGAGGTAGTGGGCGGTCATGCCTTGCAGCATGGCGGCGGCCGCGGTTGGAAAATCCACCTCGTCGGGAATCCGGACGAGCTGGGCGGCGGGCACCAGCGCGTACTCGGCATACGAGCCGCGCGCCATGGCATAGGCCACGCGATCGCCGGGGGACACTTCGGACACGTCGGGGCCGACCGTTTCCACGGTGCCGGCGCCTTCGCTACCCAGGGAGATCGGGAAGTCGGCTTTGTACAACCCTCGGCGGAAGTAAATATCGATGAAATTGACCCCGCTGGCGGACAGACGAACCAGCGCCTGCTTCGGACCGGGCCGGGGAACGGGGAGCTCCGCCAACTGCATTTTCTCGGGGCCGCCGGTTTCCAGCACCTGAATAGCTTTCATACGTCAACCTCTTCGCAGGGCTCTCCGGGCATGTACGGTCGTTGCATAGAGTAACAGATACACAAACGTAAACGGAAAGCACAAGAGGCGGGCCAGGGTGCGAACCGCTCCCGCCCCGGACAGACCTGATCGCAAAAATACAAATTCGCGGATCGGCCCCAGGTGGCCCCAATCGAGCCAGAAGTAGTCGCCATTTTCATTGATGACAAAAATCTTGACGGGCAGGCGGAGGGCCAGCATCCACTTCCACTTGGCCATGATGGGCTCGCCCGAACAGATGATGCCCAGGATGGTGTAGCGATTCTTGGCGAGCTGGCGATAGAGCTGGGTACGGCCCTTGCGTCCGCGGTATTCGGTGACCCGAAAGACCCGCGTATTGGCCAGGTCAAAACCCGCGGGGAGCTTGGAAAAGCAGGTGACCAGGTCGATGAAAACATCGGGACCCCAGATGTCGCGCAGCCCCGGAACCAAACCTTCGAGAAGGCTGCGGGAACCGCTCTCCACCAGGAGGATAGACTCGGCCTGGGGAAGGCGGCGGGTCAGGAAATATCGCACTCATTTGAATATAACGCGGGACTCGGGGACACACCCAACGGCGCGCCCGGTCCGGGCGGGGCGCGGCTGCTAAGATGGGCCTATGCCGGGCCTCCAGGATCTTCTCACCGAACAGCCGAACCCCGCTTCGGCGTCGATCGACAGCCTGGCGACCGAAGAAGTTCTGCGGATCATCAATGCCGAGGACCGCAAGGTGGCGCAGGCGGTGGAGGGCGAGATTGCGGCGATTGCGCGGGCGGTGGATGCGATCGTGGCGGCCTTCGAGCGCGGCGGCAGGCTGTTCTACCTGGGGGCGGGAACGAGCGGCCGGCTGGGAGTGCTGGATGCGTCCGAGTGCCCGCCCACGTTCAACGTCTCTCCGGAAATCGTGCAAGGCGTCATGGCGGGGGGCGAAGCGGCGCTCAGCCGCGCCACCGAGACCACCGAAGACGATCCGGCCATCGGGGCCCGCGATCTTGCGGCGCGGGGGTTTCAGGGCGGCGACGTGCTGGTGGGCATCGCCGCCAGCGGGCGGACGCCGTATGTGCTGGGGGCGGTGGCGGAAGCGGCGCGACTGGGCGCGGTGACGGTGGGAATCTGTTGCACGCCGGATTCGGAGCTTGCGCGCGCGGTGGCGATTCCCATCGTGCCGCTGGTCGGGCCGGAAGTGGTGGCCGGGTCGACGCGGATGAAAGCGGGAACGGCGCAGAAGATGGTATTGAACATGCTCTCTACGGCCGCGTTCGTCCGCATGGGTTACGTTTACGGAAACCTGATGGTGAATGTGCAGCCGAAGAATGCGAAGCTGCGGGACCGGGCGCGGCGGATCGTGGCGCAGGCGGCGGGGGTTCCGCTGGAACAGGCCGAAGGGTTGCTGGAAGCGTCCGGCGGTTCGGTACCCGCGGCGATCCTGATGGGAAAAACGGGGATTACGCGCGAAGCGGCCGAACGCCGGCTGGACGAATCGGGCGGAAGGATTTCGAAAGCTCTCCATGGATAAATTCGTAATCACGGGCGGCGCCGCGCTGCGGGGCGAGGTGCCGGTCAGCGGGTCCAAGAACTCGGCACTGCCCGCGCTGGCGGCGACGCTGCTGACCGAGGAGCCGGTGACGTTGAAGCGCATTCCGCGCGTGCGCGACATCCGCACCATGCAGCGCCTGCTGGTGGATATCGGTGCGAAGGCGGAGGTGGAGCGGGACACGGTGCGGCTCGAGACGCAGAAGATCGTCTGCCCGGAAGCTCCGTACGAGCTGGTGAAAACGATGCGCGCATCGAGCCTGGTGCTGGGGCCGCTGGTGGCGCGCAGCGGGCGCGCGCGGGTATCGCTGCCGGGCGGCTGCGCTATCGGCGCGCGGCCCATCAACCTGCATATTTTCGGGCTGGAACAACTAGGCGCGCGAATCAACCAGTCGCACGGGTACATCGAAGCGGAGGCACCGGACGGGTTGCGCGGCGGAAGCGTGCATTTCGACCGGATCACGGTGACCGGCACCGAAGACCTGATGATGGCGGCGGTGCTGGCCAAGGGCGAAACGACGCTCAACAACGCGGCGTGCGAGCCGGAAGTGGTGGACCTGGCCGAACTGCTCAACAAGATGGGCGGCAAAGTGGAGGGCGCCGGCACGTCGACCATCCGCATTGAAGGGGTGGAGAGACTGCACCGCGCCGAGCACACCATCATCCCCGACCGGATCGAAGCGGGCACTTTTCTGATTGCCGCGGCGATCACGGGCGGCGATCTAACGGTGCGAAACTGCAACCCCGAGCACGTGGGGGCGCTCGTGTCCAAGCTGCAACAGGCCGGGGTGGAGGTGACCCAACCGGACGACGGGACGCTGCGCGTGCAGGGGGGCGCGGCCATGCGGTCGGCGGACGTGACCACGGAGGAGTATCCGGGGTTCGCCACCGATTTGCAGGCGCAGTACATGGCGCTGATGACGCAGGCGGAGGGCATCGCGATCGTGGTGGAGACGATTTTCGAAAACCGCTTCATGCACGCGCAGGAACTGGCGCGCATGGGCGCCAACATCCGGCTGGACGGCAAGCAGGCGATCGTGGCCGGGCCGCGCGTGCTGACCGGCGCTGGGGTGATCGCTTCGGATCTGCGGGCGAGCGCGTCGCTGGTGCTGGCCGCGCTGGTGGCCAAAGGCGAGACGGTGATCGACCGGGTGTACCACATCGACCGCGGCTATGAGAAAATCGAGGCGAAATTGGCGCGAGTGGGTGCTAAGATCCGCCGCGTGGAGTGAATCAAACGCATGGTGCACAGTCCGGGATTCCTGCAACTGGTAAACGAGGCGAAATCGCGCGTGAAGCAGATCGATTTGGCCGGCTATGAGCGGATGGTGGACGCCGGGGAGCCGCACGTCCTGGTGGATACCCGCGAAGAGAGCGAATGGGCGGCTGGCCACGTATCGGGCGCGATGCATTTGAGCAAGGGCATCATCGAGCGCGACGTGGAGCAGAAGGTGCCGGACCACGCGACGACGCTGGTGCTGTATTGCGGCGGGGGCTACCGTTCGGCGCTGGTGGCCGACAATCTGCAAAAGATGGGCTACAGCAACGCCATCTCGCTCGACGGCGGCTGGCGCGCGCTGAAGGAATCGGGACTACCGCTGGAGAAGTAGCCGGCACGCTCGCGGGTCGGTCCGCCACGAGTCGTACCACTCAAGAGCGGCGGCCCGGCCGACGCTGCTGCGGCCCATCACCTGCCGGTTCGTGAACCGCGGCTGCGTACCGACCATCCGGCAGTCGCGGCGCGTCTCCACACCGGGCGCCGCGGCAGCTATCCGTGGGTGGTGAATGCGGCCCGGGATGCCGCCGTGATCGCCCTGTGCCAGTTCCGCTGGGAGGGGGAGCCGGCCGGACCAGGAACCGGCCCCCATCCAGTACCTCACCAGCCCAATCTCAGAGCGAACCGGACGGCTCGCTGCTCGATTCCCTCGCGGCCGGTGTTGGCGATGTTGAATGCCTGGAGGAACGTGCCGCTATTCACCGAAGTGCTCGACATCGAGTGGTGCGGGGTGTTGGCGGCGTTGAACATTTCGGCCCGGAACGACAGGTTCACGCGCTCGGTGATGTCGAATCTGCGCTGAAGCCCCATATCCACATTGAACAGCCCCGGGCCGCGCAGCCGGTTGATGCCGCAGGTTCCGAACCGGCCCGCAGAGGGAACCGCAAAGGTGGATCGTGAATACCATTGCAGGATACTGCCGAGTTCTTGGGGCGCCGCGAGGCAGTTGGCGAATTGGCCGGAATACGGGGCATTCAGCGTTGCGGCTGACGCTCCGGCTGTGAACGGAGGGCCGCTGTGGGCGACCACGAGTCCACTCAGTTGCCAGCCGCCGGCGATACGGGAGGCGATTCCGCTCTGCAGCCAGTGTTTGTTCTTGCCGAATGGGAGTTCGGCGACACTCACCGCAGAGAAAGAGTGAGCGATATCGGTCGACTGAGGACCGCGGTTGAGACCCCAGTACTGTGGAATCTGGACCGGAGCGGACGTGCCATAGCCCAACGCTTTGCTGAACGCGTACGTCAGAGCGACCTGGTAGCCGCCTGCAAAATGGCGCTGGAGGCGTGTCTGCAATCCGTCGTAAGTATTGGTTCCCATGGTGCCCATATAGAGAGTGGAGGCGGTTCGCCCGTTCAACCGGTTGAGGATCTGCCCAGCGGTTCCTCCGTTGATGGGCGACCAGTTCATTTGCAGATTGCTCTGCGCGTCAACATAGCGGACGCCCACGTAGCCGGCCGAGGCGCTCCAGCTTCGCACCCGCTGTTCCAGGGTGAGGTTCCAGGTCTGGATGTGGCCCCGCGCGTAGTTGGAGTTGTCGTAGGTCTCCGCGAAGGCAAATCCCGGTATCGGCACGGTGCCGGTGCTCAGGTCGGGAGTGGGCACGGCGGGAAGCCCCTGGCGAAGAGTCGTGGAATAAGAAAGGCTGTTGGGCGGGAGCAGAAGTTGGGCAGCCAGGTACGGAAAGTTCTCGCGGCCGGACTGGGAATGGCCTTCAAAGAAGATCGGGTCTGCCACCATGCTGTATCCCGCTCTGACCACCGTGGAATTCGTCACCCGGTAGGCGATCCCGAGCCGCGGGGTCACGAATGTGCGGTCCCTCGTGATGCCGCAATCCTCGGGAACTCCACCGACGCCGCAGACCACCATGGTGTTGTTGTGGGGGTTGTAGTATTCGACTCCCGTGCCGGCGCGCCTCGGGAACCGGAAATAGTCCGCCCGAAAGCCGTAACTCACGGTCAGCTTTGGTGAGACCTGCCACCGGTCGCGGAAATAGGCGCTGAAGCTCCTCTCCCGGATCGAAAACTCGTCCAACTGGTCCTGGGGAACCCGAATCTGGCTGAAGAGGTTGATCCGGCCGGCTTCCTGAGGCATGCCCAAAAGGAAAGAGCCAAAGGCATTGAAGTCGTTGCCTGCGGCACCACCCTTCAGTTGCGTGGTTCCCTGGGCAAAGTGAAAGCCGCCCGCATTCGTGACATAGCTGTTTCCGACGATCTCATACTGAACTTCGTTGGAGTCCTGAAGGTCGGCTTCGAAACCGCCCCGGAAATTGTGCGCGCCTTTCTGCCAGTTGATGCTGGCGTCATAGTTGCGTTCGGGGTCGCGATACCGCTGCGGCTGATACTGATTCGCGGGTCCCAGCGTCGTGAATCCATCGATCGCCATGAGCGGCATCCCGTTTTGTTGTGCCTCTCTGCTCGGTGAGAGGCCGGACGTATCCAGGCCAGAAATTTTCAGCATCGTCCAGGCGAGGTTCTTGTCCTGGTTCGGCTGGTTGCTGAACATGTCATTGCGGTCGTAGCCGAAATAGGCATCCACGAACAAGCTCGGCGTGAAGATGTATGTGGCCGAAACAGTTCCATTGAAGAGGTGCGCACCCCCGACGCCGACGGCTCCGTTGGCGGGACTGACCGGCGGACCGCCGAGCAGTCCGAGGATCTGTGGATCGTACCAGGAGCTATCGTTGAAGCCGATTCGGGCAAACATGCTGAGCTTGCTGTTCGGATTCCAATTGAGCTTGGAATCCCATTGGTCGCGGCGCGCGCCGCTGTTGCCCTGGCATCCCGAACAGAGGAAATCCTGTCCCAGCCCGTAAGCCCCCGATCCGGCGCGGTTGGGGTCGGACCACGCGCCGCTCGCGAGCAGAGCCTGGATGCCGGAATCGATGCGGGAGGCCGGGATGATGTTGCCGGTGAAAGGAGTCCTCCCGCTGCCATCGGCGGCGCCCGTCAATGGATCGTAGATCGGAGTGGGGGAAGCCGACAGATTACCTGTCTTCATCAGGGCCGTGGGAACCTGCCCCGCAACCGCACTGCCTTGGACCAGCCGCGTGCCGTCGTAGCTGATGAAGTAGAAAAGCTTGTTCTTGCGGATCGGTCCGCCGATCGTCCCACCGAACTGGTTGTTAATGAACGGAAGTTTGGGCTTGGAGCGGTCTCCGAGCCAGGGATAGGCGCTGAGATCCCGATCGGCGTGGTCTTCAAACAACGAGCCGTGAAGGTCGTTGGTGCCGTTCTTGACCGAGACGTTAATGAACCCGCCACCGGTGGACTGATCGGCATCGAACGATCCTGTAGCGACACTGACCGTCTCGATGGCCTCCAGGGCCGGGACGTATTGGTTGGTGTCCGGAGCGGCGAAGTTTCGCGTTCCGGCGCCGTCTACCCGGGTATCATTGGCGTTGACGCTTCCTCCGTTGACGGTGAAAGCGACCGACCGTGTTGGATTGGCTCCGAAGGAATGCCCACTCTGGGGAGGCGAAACACCCGGCACGGTGACGAACAGCATCTGGTAGTTCCTGCCAACCGGGACGGGGGCGTTGTTCAGGATCTGTCCGCTCACCTCGGAATGCACGTCCGCCCGGTCAGTCTGGAGCGTGGCCGCGTCGGCCGAAACGGTAAGGGTTTGGTTGACATTGCCGACTTCGAGCGTGGCATCCACGCGCGTGAGCGCCTGAACCGTCACGTCGACGCTGGTTCGAGTGTAGGCTTGAAAGCCCGGTGCGGAGACCGTCACGGTATACGTGCCCGGCAGCAGGTTGGGCAGCGTGTAAACGCCGGTAGAGTTACTCAGCGTTTCCCGTGTAAAGCGGGTAGCCGGATTGACCGCAGAAACGCGGGCGCTTACCACCGCTGCGTGAGTCGAATCGTTATGCTTCCCGTGATCGTGCCGTAAACGGATTGACCAACCGCATGCCGGGGAGCAAGGAACATCATGCCAAGCGCCAGACAGAAGCCGGCGCGGAACGAGAGACGTTTAGAGAATCCGATGTCCATGAGACACCTCCCAATCGAAGCGCGATATGGAGGCAGAACATGTCAGCCATCCGGAAAGCGCACCATGTTAGAAGCTACCGTGCTCGGATACGATCCATCGTAGATCGCAGTGTTCGTAATTACTAAGTAAGTGACATACCCAACCGTCTTCAATGTTCCATCGCCGGCACAACCGCTTCACGCCTCATCGTCACCGAGCGCCAGCACGAAATACCTGGCGGCTACCTGGCCCACGTTGTGCCAGCCGTGCTCCTGGTTGGAGGCGAAGTACGCCACGGAGCCGGGCCCCAGGCGGGTAATGCGGCCGTCGATGCCGACATCCAGCACCCCTTCCCGAAGGAGCAGGACTTCCTCGTGGATGTGATGGTGCGGCGGATGCGGCGATTCACCTGCCGGAAGTTCCGACTCGTGCACATCGATCCGGAAACCGGCGTGAGTCGTGCCTTTCAGGATCTGGCGGGAGGTCATCGAGCCGCTCTTCCTCGCCGGGAGGTCCTCCAAGCGGAACGCCGCCGAAGGCAGCGGCTTGACCCCACCGTTGCTTTGCGCTGCCGCGAGCGCAGGCCACAGAAATGGCAGTTCTCTTCTCGAAAATTTCATCTCAGCCCCTCCCAGACGCGTTGATTCGCCGGCGTCTATCTGGCCGGTTAATTGGGCCGGCCGTACTTCCGTGTCAAGTAGTCCACGATCACCGCAACGTCGTCATCCGTAGCCTCGGCGCCGCGTGCCACCATGTCGTCCACTTCATCGATCCATTCGTCGCGGCTCAGCCGCCTGCCGGTCAACGTCGAAATCCCATGGCATTTCGAGCAAACCCGTGAAACGAGACTTTTCTCCTGCTGCTCCGACATCCGCACCGCCGCTTTCAGCGCAGGGCGGTCGTGACTCAGCCGCGGGTGGGCGGAGCTGACGATGTCGGCAGCAGGTTGGTTGCCCGATGGCAGCGCAAACGCAATCAGGCTGTCCGCAACGTTCTTAGTGTTATCGCCGACGTTGCGCAGGTGCGCAGGGCCGCCGACCGCGATGACCACGTATTGTCTACCATCCCGGCCACGATAGCTGATTGGCGAGGCGTTGCCGGTGGCATCCAGACGGGTCACCCACAATTCTCTCCCGGTCCTGGAATCGAATGCCCGGAAGCGGAAGTCGTTGGTCGCCGCGATAAACACCAGGCCACCCGCGGTGGCCAGGCTGCCGCCCACGTTGGGCGTCCCCGCATTCGGGAAACCGGCAGCGGCGATTTCATCGAAGTTACCCAGCGGCACTCGCCATACCACGTCCCCGGTGTTGGCGTTTACGGCGCTCAACTCGCCCCAGGGCGGACGCTGACAGGGGTATCCGTCCTGGTCGAGGAATCGTGCGTAGCCGCTCTCGTTGTGATAGGGCATCGGAGATCCGGCGGCTGTGGGCGCCATGTGGCCCCATGCCCCCATGTTGGTTGTGTTGACGAAGATATATCCAAGCGACGGATCGAAGGAGACGCCGCCCCAGTTGCCGCCACCCATGGCTCCGGGGAACTCAAGTGTAGGCTTGGTCAAGCCATACGGAGTGTAGGGACCTTCGTTTCGGAGACGGTCAAACAGTTCCAGGCAGTAGCGTTTGGATTCCGCCGTGCGCTCGAAGAGGTCGTCCCGGGAAATCGTATTGCGCGCCAATGGCGGCGGCTTGATCGGGAATGGCTGGGTGGGCCATGCATCTTCGCCGGGAACGTCACTCCTCGGAACCGCCCGCTCTTCCACGCCGAAGATGGGCCGGCCGGTTTCGCGGTTCAGCATGAACAAGAGGCCCATCTTGGTGATCTCCGCGACCGCCGGTATGCTTCTGCCATTGCGCACCACGGTGACCAGCGCGGGGGCGCCGGCCACGTCGTAGTCGAAAATGTCGTGATGCACCATCTGGTAGTACCAGCGCAACTTGCCGGTGGCGGCATCCAACGCGATCACGCTGTTCGCGTAGAGGTCGGTCCCCTTGCGGTTGCCTCCATAGAAGCTGTCGGCGGGGTTGCCCGTTGGAACAAAGACAATCCCACGCTCCGTATCCACGGAAATGAGGCCCCACAGGCTCGGGCCCGCCCGGTCCTTCCAGCCTCCGGGCCCCCAGGTATCGTTGCCCGGTTCACCAGGCCGCGGCACGGTATGGAAGCGCCAGACCAGTTTGCCGGTGCGGACGTCGTAGGCTCGCGGGTCACCAGAGGGTCCGCGATCCGGTCCTTCCTGAGTGGATGGCCCTACAATTACCAGATCCCGGTAGACGGCCGGCGGCGAAGTAATGCCGTACGAGGCCTTCGGGAAATCGTCAGCGACCCCGGCTCGGAGATCCACCACTCCGTTATCGCCGAACCCGGCAGTTGGCTTGCCGGTTTTCGCATCGAGCGCAATCAGGCGGCCGTCCGCGGTACCCAGGACGATTCGAGACGGAGTGTTTGCATCTCCGGGCCAGTAAGATACGCCGCGATGCTCTCGGGCTCGCGCGACTTTCGGATCATAGGTCCAGACTTCGTGCCCCGTGACCGCATCGAGAGCCACGACACGTTGGTTCTGCGTGGTCAGATACAGGGTATCGCCGATCATCAGCGGGCTCGTCTCAAACTGCCGTCCCGTTTCGCCGGTGTGATAAGTCCACGCCCGCCTTAAGCGACTTACATTTCCAGTGTTGATCTGCCGGAGAGGGGAGTAGCGCGTCTGGCCCGGGTCATGGCCATATGCCGGCCAGTCCGTCTGAGCCGGGAGTACCGGCAGCACTGCAAAGGCCAGAATCGTCCTAACAACCCTCAAAGCGAACAACCCTCTCCGTCCCGATCAAACGCAGGACTTGATTCTTATCAGAAGCCCGCCCATTTCCTCTAACAGGTTGCTGAAAAAGGGTATTTCGATGCCCGAAAGCACCCAATGTCTCGCTCCGTCAAACGTAGAATCAACAGTTTGCGGCTGTTGGTAAGTGCCATTCTAAGTAGTCCGGGGACTTTTTCAGCAGCCTGCTAAGTGACTTCGCATCGCACTACGCGCGCCCGCGGCGTCCCCCGCCCGGACGCAGGCAACAATCGCCTCGTGCTGCGCAAATACTTTGACCCCGACACCCGGCACGTGCAGCGTTACAAGCATCCACTGCTGCATCAGGCTGCGGATCATCTGGACCGCATTCAACAGGAGTTGATTGTGCGAAGCGACGGCGATACCCATGTGAAACTTCATGTCGGCGTCCATCAGCACATCGGCAGAGGCGGAGCCACGCCGCATTCGATGGACCTCGGCCTCTATCAAAGCCAGTTCCCCCGGCGTCGCGCGGGAGGCGGCGAATGCCGCAATTTCGCACTCCAGGACCAGGCGGGACTCTACCAGCTCGTCTACGCGCGTCAGCCCGCTTCCGGTAATTGCCCATAGCAGTGGGCGTGACAGGAACGTCGAGCGCTCGCAGACAAACGTCCCATCGCCAACCCGGCACTCGATCATGCCGATCAGTTCCAGGGCCTTAAGAGCCTCTCGGAGGGAGGGACGGCCTACGCCGAGTTCCTGACTCAGTTCGCGTTCGGGCGGGATGCGCTCCCCCTCGTTCCAGTGGCCTCCCAGGATGAACGTCAGTAGCTTTTCGAAGACCGAAGCCGATAACTTATTTCGCGAGAGTTCGCCCGAATGGTCGCGCTCTGCGCCGGAAAGAATCACCGGCGGCAAGGTTATCATACCGGTGATCAGGAATAAAGGAAAAAATTGCAATTGGACAGACCGCTCGCTATATACTGTGCGCCATGACTCCTCGTGGTCTTTCCATTCTCCTCCTGGCCATTTGCTATACGAGCGGCGCTCAGGGCCAGAGCCATAGTGTCCATGAACTTGTTCCCGGCGTCTATGTCTGGCAGGGGGATCGCGATAACCGTGAACCGGCTAATTGCACCTGGGTCGTTTTCAAGGACTATGTCGTCGTCGTAGACGCCAACTTTCCATGGGGAAGCCGGGAAATCCTGTCCAAGATCCGCGGGACGACCGACAAGCCCATCCGGTTCGTGGCCTTAACCCACCACCATGCAGATCACAGCTTCGGTGATTCGATTTTCGTGGATGCCGGCGCGGCCATCGTTTCTTCGGAAGCCACGGCGGAGGAGGCGAGGACCAAGGGTCCCCAGAGTTGGGCCAGTTGGAACAACCCGGCGCACCCGCTGGACGGGGCTCGGTTCGAAGCGCCCACCATTACGTTCACCGACACCATGGCTTTCGATGACGGCGCCCAGCGGCTAGAACTGATCAAGGTTGGGCCGGGCCATACGCGGGGCGATTCGGTTGCCTTCCTTCCCAAGCAGAAGATCGTTGCGACCGGCGACCTGTGTGTCACCTGGAACTTCGGCAATAATGTCGGAGATTCGGGCGGAGATTACGAAAACTGGCTTCGTGCGCTGGACCGAATGATCTCCTGGGCACCGTCCGTGGTGATTCCCGGCCATGGCGCTCCCGGCCCGGTTCAGGTGCTCAAGACGCAGCGCAAGTACCTGGCAGATATGCTGAATCAGGTAAGCGCCGGAATTCGCGCCGGGAAATCCGCCGGCGAACTCGTTAAGAGCATCGACTTGCGCCCCGACGGCAACATTGCGAACGATGCCGAAGCCAACGCGACTTCCATACGGGCCATGTACCGGCGCCTGAAGCAGTAGGACCGGCGCAAGCCGCTCCGGGCGTATACCGCGGGTCCGTCCTTAAAACGTGCTCCCCCGTGCGGCGGCCGGGGCCCGTGGCGCGCCCCGGCGCCGGACCAGCGTCCCCGATACCAGCTCGCCGTGCATGTATTTGCCGAAAAGATCCAGCAGCTCTTGCGGCTAGCCGCTTGCTTTCTTCCTCTCCATTTGGTTTACCGGCCCTTAGCTGTTAGCAAGTTGCTGAGTTTGAAAGTCCGGATTCCGTTCTCCCACGTCACCTGCCGGAAAACATCGGACGGCGTCAGTTGTTGCAGCAGGGCCAGCGTCTCTCGGGCGACACACTTGTTCGCCAGCCGGCTCGCCTCCGGATTGTTATTCTGAGAGACGCCTGCGCCTTTGCCGTCGGCACAGCTGCAGTCGCTTCCAAAGATCAATTTCCTCTGGTGGCGTGCGATGAAGCGCCGCGAGAAGTCGGCATCGCGCGAGAGTGCGTTATTACCCGAGTTTGCCGACATATCCGCGTAGAAATTCGGGAATTCAGCGAGCCACCGGTCGGTCAACCCACCCGGTTTGACCGGGCCCGCCGGATACCCGCGATCCGCCGGCACGTCCGCGCTGATGTGCGCCCAGAACAGGTCTCCGTGGCCGATGAAGCTGGTCCGTGGATAAGCGCGGAGCATTTTGTCGAATTCGGTATAGCCCGTGTTGTATGGCATCTCCCCCTGGAAGTGCGGGTACGTCTGGATGTGCATCATCACGGGCACCTGCATCTCCGCGGCGATGTCGTACACTCGCCTCATTTGGGGCGAGTTCAGCGCGACGTGAAACTTCATCTCGCCGATGCTGACAGCGCCCGCCTCGATTGCGTCGCGCAGGACCTTCTCCGCGTCCGGCTGTGTCGGGTCGGTCCTCACCGACCGCACAAAACGTCCGGCCCGCCGATCCATTTCGGCCTTCGCGCGGTCCTGGTCCGCAGCGGAAGTCAGTAACACCGCATGTGTAACCCCGCAGCCCTGCATGTGAGTGAAACACGCGTCGGCGTCGGTGCGCATATGCAGATGCGTGTCCAGCACGGGGGTGCTCCACGTCACGTCGCTTTGACCCGAAAGATGCCGTGCGGCGGCCGCCGCAGGAAGAATCGATTTCAAAAAGGTTCGTCGTTGCATTACCGGAACAGAATCCCTCCAAAATCCGCGAGGAAATCGCGCCACAGAAACCAGTAGTGATTTCCCGGAATCTCTTTATAAGACGTCTTGAACCCGTGTTTTTCGAGCAGCGAATGCAAGTTCATCGTGCCCTCGCGAGCCATATCGGTCGTGCCCGCGCCGGTCCAATAGAACTTCACTCCACCCTTTTTCACTCCTTCGAGCTGTTTCTCGTAAGCTTCGTCTACCGTACGCGGCCCCGAGCTGAACACGCCGATGTACCCGAACACACCGGGATTGTGGTTCGTCGCCATCAGCGTGTGGCCGCCGCCCATGGAAAGCCCGGCGATCGCCCGGTTGTCTTTGTTCGGAATCGCGCGATAGTTCTTTTCGACGAACGGGATCACGTCTTTGACCAGACTTTCGGGGTAGGAGCCCGCATATGGCTGCGGCGCCCGCGCTGGTCCGCGTGCGCCAGCACCCGCTCTTGCCGCCGCCTGAAGCGGTGGCGGCGCAGGCGCCTGGACGGATTGCCTTGCCGGCGTGGGACCGTACGCATTGCCTTGCGACACGGTCTGCGCCGCGTTTCCATTCGGCATCACGACGATCATAGGCTTCGCTTTACCGGCAGCGATCAGGTTATCGAGAATGATGTTGGCCCGCCCCATGGTGACCCACGCGTCTTCATCGCCGCCTCCGCCGTGCAGAAGATACAGGACGGGATAGCGGCCCGGATTGGCTTCGTACCCCGGCGGCGTATACACATACATCCTGCGCCGGTCCTGCTTGAGCGTGGGCGAGGGATACCACACGATGTGAATCGTCCCATGCGGCACGTCCTTGAAGTCCCACATGTCCGACTCCGGCCCGGATATCATCAACAGGTTGTCGATTCGCGAGCCGTCGCGCTGCGTTTCGCCGTTTCCCGGATCGAGAGCCTTTACGCCGTCCACGAGATACCAGTAGCCCCACAATTGCGGAGAGAGCGGGCCGACGGTGACCGACCAGACACCGCCATCGTCCTTGGTCATTCCGATGCCCCGTGCGCCGTCCCAGCTTCCGTTCAGCGTCACTTCGTTCGCCTTGGGCGCGTACAGGCGGAAAGTCACGGTACGGTCCGGATGGATCTCGGGCGATGCGGGTCGGGGTATCGCGTTCGCGCGCCCCGGGGGCGCTTGCTGAGCGTACGCCAGCGGCAGAATAATCAAAGCCGCCGCGATAGTCGCCAACCTGTGAAGTCCGTATGGTTCCATGGTCTATCCTCCCTAAGGGATCGCCAGACGAGTCTCCTATTCTCCCACTTAGAGAGTCGGTCCAGAGCTGGCAAAACCTCCGCACCGGTTTTCCTAGGCGACAGGTCCGTTATCCGTGATTTCCAGTTGCCGCCCCGCTTTTGGATCGTACTTGGGCCAGGCGGGAAGCCCGCGCCGCTCCGAATCGGCCACTGCGCGACCGCCAGTACGAGCCGCGGTTGTTCGTATCCGAAAGAAGCGGACTACCGTGCGCGCCGTAGTTCTTCCTGAACGGCGGTAATGAAATCCACGCCCTTCGCGTTGAACCTCTCCAATCGCACGGTGTCCCCGAAGTTCAGCCAGAATTCGTCTTTGGGGTTATAAACCGGCCAGTTGGTCAGCCCCGCGCCGTTCGGATTCCCCGATTTCGCAAAGTTAGTCCAGTACGTGGCCATTGTATCGGCAACCTTGCGGTCCACATCCGTCCACGGGTAATCCTTCATGCGAAGATTGTTGAAGACGTAAATCACTTCGGAAAAATGGACCGCTCCTACCGGTGGGCGCGGGTTGTTGCCGTTTCCTTCGGGGTGCGGAGGCACGTGGCTGAATATGTAAATCCACGCGGGTGCCTTGCCGGTGCTTGATTGCAGCTTCGCCCATGTGCGATGGCCGGCGAAATTGATGTCGCGATAGACGTCGTGGTACGCCCGCCGGGCTTCTGCATCGTCCCGCGCAGGATAGAGCTTCAGGAGAGTGTCGGATTTGTCGCCGAATGTCTGTTTGGCCCACGCGTTATACGCCGCGAGAGTATCGGGAGCAGATCCGCCTCGTCCGCCTCCGCCGGCGCCGATCCCCACTAGATTGCCGCCTTCGTCGTTGGTGGCTCCGGTGATCAGCGCGATGTCGTTCTGCTTCGCCTGCGAATAGGTGGTATAGATGTCCTGCGGCAGGAACCAGCCGTCCACGATCGCACCGTTCAGGCCCTGCGGATTCCTGATCGAGGCCTCCAGCAATTCCTCGGCAGCCGTTGCGCGCAATGCGGCGAGCGATGTCTTGCCGATGCGGTTCGCCAGCTTCACCCCGTTCGCCTCGGCTTCGGCGAGCGTCAGCATGCGGCCGAACGTGGTGTGCGACTCGGCAATGGCGCCGCGAACGAGACCCTTCAACAGAGGCGATGCCGCCAGAAAGTTCACGCTGCGGCTGCCGCCCGATTCGCCCCAAATCGTAATCTTGGATGGATCCCCGCCGAACTGCGCGATGTTGTTCCTAACCCACCGGATTCCGGCCAACTGGTCCAGGGAGCCGTAATTCCCCGACGCGTGGTTCGGCGATTCCTGCGTGAGCTCCGGGTGCGCGAACCAGCCGAATAGGTTCACCCGGTAATTCATGCTCACCACGACCACGCCCTTCTTCGCGATTGCGTTGCCGTCGTATATAGGCTCGGCGGTGGACCCCGACACGCCCCCGCCGCCATAGATCCAGACCAGCACCGGGAGTTTCTCGCCGGCCGATGCCGCCGGAGTCCACACGTTGAGATAGAGGCAGTCCTCGCTGGTGTTGATCAGCCCGCGATTCCACGACCCGCTGTTCGGATTCTGCGCCCGCTGTATGCAGGCGGGAGACAAGCGGTCGGCCGCGCGAACGCCCTGCCACGGAACCACCGGCTGGGGTGGACGCCACCGCAGGTTCCCTACGGGCGGCGCCGCAAACGGGATTCCCAGGTACTCGCGGACTCCCCAGGCCCACCCGGGCGTCCCGGAGATGAGGCCGCCTTCGGTTCGGATCGGCTCCTGAATCGCCCCGAGGAGCGGCAGCGACAAAAGTCCGGCCAAGCTCAAACAAGTGAGTCGCATGTTTCCAGTAGTTCGGCGCTCGAACGCCAGCCGTGGTTACCCCTCCGGCCCCGTTACCGCCTCTGAAAACCCGTCACCTCGTCCCGTACGCTACCTTTTTGGAGCCGCGGCAACGGCAGACGAGACCCGGCACCAGGCGGTTGTGCCGGGCGGCTGCACAACATGGAACAATGCCCGAATCAGCTCCAGCTCCTGTCCCACCCTTTTTGCGAATCCCAGTTGGTGGTTGGATCGGTGAAGAACTCGCCCTGCCGGCACAGGGGGCGAATCGCTTCTTCATTGACTTTGATACCCATGCCGGGCTTGTTGGGAACGTCGATGTAGCCGTTCTTCACCAGCGGCCACGTGTCGGAGATGTCTTTGTACCACGGCATCTCCGGCTGGTGCCACTCATAGGCGATGAAGTTCTCGGTAGCGGCGATCGCGTGCACCCCGGCCATGTAGCCGATCGGAGTGGACGCACAGTGGACCATCATTCCGATGGAATGTTTCTGGGCCAGATCGCCCATTCTTTTCAGTTCGAGGCAGCCTCCCGTGACCGCGGGGTCCGGGTGGATATAATCGACCGCGCGCGCCTCACAGAGCGGTTTGAACGATTCTGTCAGGTACACGTCCTCGCCGGTCAGCGTCGGGAGATCGAGCGCGTCGGTGATGGTCTTCCACTCCTTTACACGATACCACGGGACCATGTCCTCCAGCCAAGCCGGATTGTACTTCTGGAGCGCCCTTCCGAGCTTGATGAGGCTGTTGATTCCGAGGTGTCCAAAATGATCGAACGCGAGAGGAATGTCCATGCCCAGGATCTCGCGAACCTGGCCGACGTAATCGGCCACGAGCGCGCACCCCTTGTCCGTGAGCTCGTATGCGGTCATGTAGTTTTCGACCGTGTCCTGCCCTCCCCACGGCCCTTCCATGGGCGCCTGGAAAGTGCCCGGCGTGCCGCGCAGGATCGCCTCTGCTCCCAAATCCGTCTTGAGCATGGTAAAACCCGCTTCGGCGCGAGCCTTCAGATCACGCCCGATCTCTTTCGGGTCGTCCGAGCGCACCGGGGTCTCGCTGTACATCCGGACCTTATCACGGTACTTCCCGCCGAGCATTTGGTGCACCGGCACGCCATACGCCTGCCCGGCGATATCCCAGCACGCCTGTTCCACGGCGGTGACGCCGCCGCCCTGCCGCGCCTGCCCGCCGAACTGCTTGATCTTCCGGAAGATCTTCTCGACACTGCAGGGATTCTCACCGAGGATCCGGCTCTTCAGGGTCAAAGCGTAGGGCGGTTCGCCGCCGTTGTACATCTCGCCGTAACCAGAGATGCCTTGATTGGTGTCGATTCGGACCAGGATTTGGCCGTTGAAAATCCCGCCCCTGCCCGCCGCCGAGCCAGGATGAGCCTGTCCCGCCGCACGCGCATTGGCCGGCCTTCCGCCGTTGCCGCGTCCTCCGCTGCCGCGTCCTCCGCTGCCGCGTCCGCCTCCCTGCCCGCGATTCTGGCTCAAGACAGCGATGCGCATATCGGTGATCTTCAAATCCGACGGTTTCGAGTTCCGGTTCACATTCTGGGGATACGCTTCCAGGTTCGCGAAGAGGCCAACTCCCGCACTCAGGCCGCCCGCCTTCAGAAACGAACGCCGCCCAAGCAGATTCATTTTCGAGGACATTGTCCCAGCTCCTTTCTATATAACTATCCATCAGGTCGACTACACCGCGCTACCGGCCAAAGCCGCCGTTGGGGTACTGCGCGGATAATTCGTCGCAGACCTTCGGCAGAGCCGGCTCGGCACACCCGGGTTTCGCGCGCGATCCCAAGACCTGGAACGTGTAGTGGCCAAAGGCGCCGTCCGTAGGAATGCAGCCCGACATCGTCGAGCCGTTGGCCAGTGAGGTTTCGGCAAGCCGCTGCCCTGGCCGAAAAGAATTATCTTCGGCCGAGTTTAGTGACAGTCCGAAATCCGCGGACGGCAGGCGGTTCCAGGGCCAATCGCGAACGCTTTTTGGCCAGACACGCGGGCACCCAATGTCCCGTGCTCTGGACTTGGGACACGTCTCCTAATGAATGCTTGACTGAACGGTCTGCACGTAGGCTATCGTCTCTGCGATCTGTTGTTTCAGGCTGTCTTGATCGGTCAAGTCTGCCAGATGACGGAGGAACTCCAGGGTTTTCGACGGCACTCTAGCAGAAAGCGCGATGGTTTCCGGTGTTTCAAAGGCAGCATGAATGATCGCAAGCACGTTTCGTGTTTCATGGTCGCCGAGCGCGTTGGCGCCAATCAGCCGCGCGACTAAGCCGGCGACTTCGTCCCCAAGTCCACCGCGGGATGATTGCAGCGAGATTCGGGTCCGCGCGATATCTTTGCCCTGGCTGGTAATCAAGTATTGCAAGACGTCCATGTGGTACTCGTCCGGAGTCATGTTTCCTGGTTTTCGTCCCGGGACAAGCCGACCGTCCGGCGTCCGAAAAGACTCCGAGACAGGGGGAGTCGCGAATGTTTGGCGGCCTTCGGTGGTCTCACAGCTGACAAATTGGTTCGGTCCGGAAATGCCCTGGAAATTCCGTCCGCCTGGCAGACAGGGTCCTTGGACAGTAAAACTGATATGAGGGCTGGCCAGTTTGCCGCCGATCGTCCAGATTTCGCTCCAGCCGCCGAAGTCTTTCTCCTCAAAGCGCCCCGTTATGGACCATCGGCCGGTGTCGTCGGTTGAGGCAATGACCGGCCCCCAATCGGTGCTCCCGTTCCTGGTCGTCCTGACGCTGATGGGCTGCTTGGGTGCGCCCGTAATCAGGAGCTCGAACTGGTCGCCTATTTGAAAATCTCTGCTGGCAGGGCGGCTCGTGTTAACAAGCCGCACCATTGGAGTTTGGGCTAGCGCCGAAACGGCGGACACCACCAGGACGAAGAGAGCGCGCACGACCGTTCGTAGACCTCTAGCAGGCTGCTGAAAAAGTCCCCGGACTACTTAGAATGGCACTTACCAACAGCCGCAAACTGTTGATTCTACGTTTGACGGAGCGAGACATTGGGTGCTTTCGGGCATCGAAATACCCTTTTTCAGCAACCTGCTAGTCGTTAGACGCCGGAACCAGCCGAAACGTTTAGGGTTGCCAGCCGTATAGCCAGAGGGTGGAATCAAGCACGAGATGATGGCTGGAAAAGCGTACAATCGCTTCGGGAAGGATCGACCTGAATCTTGTGAAAGTCTCCCTCGCAGTTCTCATCTCGGCCGGCATGGGTTTCCCCCAGGTGCCGAAGCCGGCCGATCATCCGACAACGCGAGGCGCGACCTTCGACAGGCTGAAATCTCCAGTGGGCGAGTGGGAAGGGAGTTTTAACGAAGGCGGGCAACAGATTCCCGCCACCACGTCCTTCCGTCTGGTCTCGGACGGCTCGGCTCTGATGAACGTGCTCGGCGCCGGCCGCTTGGGTGGGTGCTCCTGCCGGTCCTTGCCCAAGTACGGCAACCGGAATGGCTGAGAAAGCGGCGAATAGAAACGAGAGTTTTCTGGTCACGGGAACGCTCCTTACGAGTGCAATCTCCCGAGGAAGCCAAAGGCTGCTCCGTTTACGACTCTGGCCGGGATATACGTGGTTGCAGCCCAAAGGTTCAAGGCTCATGCTTCAGGCAATTCTCAACTTGCCCCGCCAACAGTCCGCCGATTTCAGCCTCGCCGGCAGCCATGTCACATTGCGAAGCCCTACCCCGTCCCACCATTGGAGACTAGAGGAGCGAAAACCTATGAAGCGAACCTTCACTATGATTCTCACCGCCCTGGCTGCAGCCGCCCTGTTCGGGGGGCTTGTGTATGCCGTGCTGGTGGCCGCGCACGCTTCCGAGCCAGCCGCCACCACGGTTAACGGCCTGACCCCCCGGAGACTCTGGGCCACCACGGTCACTGTGCTGGCACTCGTCGGCGTGGTCATCGGTGGGCTGGCACTGGCCCGCCCCGCCAGTCGTTTCGGCACCGCCTCCGGGCGACTCGGATCCATCGTTGCCCTGGTGGCGGGGCTAATCGCCGTGGTCAATGGCTGGCTGAATTTGGCTGTCGCCAACGGTGGTCCCGGCACCGGCAACGGAGTAGTCGGTGGCGCAGCGGCGTTCGTGCTGGGGCTGATCGCCCTAGCCCTCGGTGGGCTGGCACTGGCCCGCTGCCGCCGCACCTTCTTAGAGCCGGGGCGAATGACTTGAGCTCCGCGAACGCGATCTCGAGTCCCGCCGAGAGTTTCGAGCCGTACCGCCGGCGCCTGCTCGGTCTCGCATACCGCATGCTTGGGTCGATGGCTGACGCCGAGGACGCGGTGCAGGAGACGTACCTGCGCTGGCATGCGGCCGACCGCGAGAACGTGTCGGACCCCAGGGCATTTCTCATGACCACAACGACGCGGATTTGTCTCGATATGCTGACGTCGGCGCGCGCACGGCGCGAGGAGTACGTCGGTCCCTGGCTGCCAGAACCGGTTGTTGACACGGCAGCGCTCGCGCCCGACACCCGCACGGAATTGGCTGAGGATCTGTCCATCGCGCTGCTCTTGATCCTCGACCAGCTCTCGTCGCTCGAGCGCGCAGCCTTCCTGCTGCACGACGTGTTCGATTTCTCCTTCAGCGAAGTCGCCACGACGCTGGAGCGGAGCGAGGCGGCGTGCCGGCAGCTTGCCGCTCGCGCACGCGCGCACGTGCGCGTGATACGACCACGCGGCGCGACCGCGCCGCCGGCGCGTTCGGGCGGGATCGATGCGAAACATGCGCAGCTCATGTCCGCATTCGCGGCGGCAACTCAGTCGGGCGATCTCAATGCGCTGACGCAGTTGCTCGCGAGCGACGTGCGCGTCGTGACGGACGGCGGCGGCAAGATACGGGCGGCGTTGAACGTGATCGACGGCGCTGATCGCGTGGCGCAGTTCCTGATTGAAGCCACACGTAAACGCCCAGGTGCGTGGTGGCGCGAGGACTTCACACTGCGCTTTGCGACCATCAATGGTCTGCCCGGTCTCATCGTGGACGCACCTGAGGGGCCGGTGCAAACTGCGGCGTTCGAGATTGAGGGTGACGTCATACAGGCGCTGTACGTGGTGCGCAATCCGGACAAGTTACGCCACCTGGCGCCGACGCAATACGAGAGCGGTCCCGAATGAACGAGCGTCTGTTGACTCGAGTTGGGCAATGCGGCCCATCGCGGTCGGCAGGCTCCAGGCCGAACTCCCGACTCTCCCGAAGTCTCAAGGAGATTACTCCCCCGGCTAAATCTCCATTCCGCTCTCGCAAGGATTCGCCAGGGGCTAATTCTCGGTAGGCATCTTTTCCACGCTATCGACGACCAGCACATGCACCGCGCCCTTGCGCGATTCGAGCTTGAGGCCGAGCTTCTCTTGAAGGGCGGTGAAGATGGTGGGACCGGAGTCGTTCGAGTCGCGGGGAGCTTCGGCCGGGTTGCCTCCACCCGCTCCCGGTCCCGGACCCTTGGACCCGAGCCCCACGCCCTCGGGAGAGAAGTCGAGCGTGACGTCGTAAGCTCCCGTAAGTCCCGTTTTGTCGATGACCGGGCGGCCCAGCGCCATTCCGAGAATCTCGGTCAGACGAGCCATGGTCACGGCAGCGCCCTGCATGCGCATGCGCCCGTTGCCCATAGCCTGGATTCCCAGTTGGCCGTGCGGCGTTCTCAGCAAGCCGGCCTTGTCCCTCGCGGGAGGTCCGGGCGGAGGGCCACCCGCGCCTTCGGCCGGCGCTGCCGCGGTCTGGGCGGCTTCCTTTATCTTGTGGCCGCCCTTAGCCACCACCAGCTCGTAGATCGGCGCCTCCTTGCTCTCCTGGTGCAGCTTGAGCCTGAAACGATCCGCCAGCAGATTCTGGAGCATCATCTGGGCATCTTCCCTGGTGGCACCGTCGGGGACCTTGGCGATGACGTCGAAGGGCTGGCTATCCATCCAGGAGGGGCCGGAGACCTGGAAGCTCTGCGCCCCATAGGCGCGCATGATCAGCATTCTCAGCGTCATATCGGTGAACCGGATCCGGCCGGGATCGGGTGTTCCCGGGCCGCCGCCCCAGTCCCCCTGGATCCGGCGCATAGCTTGCCGAGCGGCCGGTTTAATGGCGGCTACTTCGAAAGTGAGTTTCCCCTTGGGCTGCTGCCCCAGGGCGATCGACGCGTAGAGGAGCACGGCGGCACTGGTCATACGAAACACTGCGGTATCTCCTGTAACTGCTTTGCACCCGTGGATCTGACGAATATGTGGAACAGCCAATTGGAAAACGATGGTTGGGCCCGGTTTGTGACAACCGCTGGATGCGCAGCCGTCGCGATTCGCACTCGCTTACCGGATCTTCCGCGAATTGAATACGGACCCAAAAGGCGGCCTAAAAACGGAGGCCCGAGGTGTTCTCGTTCAAGCTCCGCATCCGCGGGCGTCCTCTGTTGTCCTCACTTATTATGGAATCTTGCGTCGCAGTTGGGTGACGTCCATCGTGTTATCGCTTGCCGAATGCCCCCGCAGTGCGCTTGCCGACTGTTCGACCAGGCGAGCTTCGCGTCTCTGATGATATTTCCGGAGAAGCTGTGCATAATCCGTCATTATCGACGCCAACAGGTCCGCGTCGCATCGAGGCTCACCGCGAGCCAAGGCAATCGCCTGTTCCAAATCTGCCTCTCCCTGGCGCCAGTTGCCCTTTCGCAGGTCCAGGGCTGCCTGGGCAATCGCGAGTGATATTGTTTAGCACGTTTCAGCTCGATCCCGAAACGGGATCGCTGGCGAAACACGGCGTGCAGGTGCGCCTGCCACGTCAACCAGCCCGGATTCTCGCGTTTCTGGCCCAACACGCGGGCACCCTGGTCACATTGGAGGAGCTCCGTGAACAGGTGTGGGCCAGTGACACGTTCGTGGATTTCGAACACGGGCTGAACGCCGCAATCAACAAGTTACGGCAAGCGCTTGGGGATTCAGGCGAGAAGCCGCGCTTCATCGAGACCGTCCCCGGTCAGGGGTATCGGTTCGTAGCAGCGGTACGCATTGAGCAGCCAATGGAGGCCACCGAAGCGGTGCAGGTTCCCGAGCCGGTTCGGACGCCTTTGCCGTTTCAGGTTCCCAATCCGGCCGCAGGCTCTTCCCGACGGCAAGCACCTTTTGTACCTGGCCTATGATCAGCGCATCCAGCGGTTCCGCCTGCGGGTGGGCCGCTTCGGTGAGCCGAAAGGCGCAAAGGAAATTCTCGAGACCGATTCCCGCGTGAGCTGGGTAGCTTCGACTGAGACACCCAGCTCGGGCTATCTGATTTACGTGAGAGCTGGAAGTCTGCTGGCCGCAGCCTTTCGATGCTGAAGGGCTGCGGCTGACCGGCGATGCCATTCCACTGGCCGGCAACATGCACGTATTTCAACCGACGGCCGCGGCCGACTTCTCCGTTTCCAATAATGGCGTGCTGGTGTATCAGCCACTGCGGAACAACTTCCGTGTGGTGTGGGGTCGACCGCTCCGGACACGAAGTGCAGCAGGTCGGGACGGACAATCTCTCGGTTGTATACGTGCGCGCATCGCGAGACGGACGCAAGATCGCCGCGTCCGTGTACAATCCGGAAAAAGGCGGCTCCGAGATCTGGTGTACGACACACAGTCGAAGGTCAACCGGGTCCTGGTGCCTGCTCCCGGCATCAACGACAGCCGGTGTGGTCGCCCAACCGTGCCCGAGCCGCGCAGCTCATATCTTGTCGTCATGCAGGGCTGGGAGCCGCTCCTAAAGCGCAAGTGACCGAGGCTATCGCGGCACTAGCACTTTGACAGTCATCGCGGTGCTCTGTGCGCTCGAGCGCCAGCCGCAGAAGAGCGCGCATCATGGACCTGTGGAAGGGCTCGATGGCCTCGTTTCGGACAGGCGTGACAAATGCGATTGTTTCGATGGTGGGCCTATCGATTGACTGCGGCATTCACCAAGTCCAGAACGTCCGCCACAATTTGCGTAGTCGGGTTGTACGCCACCACATAGCCGTCGTAGTAGCCTAATCGATAGCCCGGAGGCGGCGGAGGTAGCGTCCGGTAGTATGACGCGGGTACTGATTTCAAGCGCACTCCCCCAGGGAGACGTTCGCCGGCGCGGATATGGTGACGCCGATCGGGATGCTGACGCCATTGGCGGATGTCTTTCTCGTAATGCGGACTGAAGTGGTCACGATCTTCGGCACGGAAATGGTACTCCGCCCGGCCTTCATTGTGGTGGTCGCGATCGTCCGCGCGCCGTTTTTGATTTTCAGGTCGGCCGCGATCATCTTTACCCCGGTCCTGTGCAAGGGTTGTTGCGCCCGAGAAGACCGCGAGAGCGGCTCCCAGCACGATCCCATACAGATATTTGTTCGTCTTGAAGTTCATATCATTTTTGACAAGCATCTCGCAAACCAATGTTACTAAGATTACGGCTTGATCGATTGGTGGCTACTACTGCGTCCTGGGTGCGGTCGTCTTGCTAGCTGCTTGGCTACCGGCACGCCGCGCGGCAGCCGTTGATCCGATGCTGGCGCTACGATACCGTAGTCTGGGCTAACGGCTGCTACGGCTTACGGGCACAGCTGTTGGTTACCTGCCCCGCTCGTCGCCGTGTGGCGGGTAATCCAGGGATGGAAAGGAGTGGTGGTAGGATACTCCTTTGGACATCACAAAGGACCGCTCAGAGGTGCTGCAAGGCACCCTAGACCTGATGGTGCTGAAGACGCTCGATGCGCTGGGGCCGCTGCACGGGTACGGAGTCGCGCGGCGCCTCGAACAGCTTAGCGAGGAACTGCTGCGGCTGAATGAGGGCACGGTATATGCCTCTTTGCTGCGTCTGGCGCAGAAGGGGTGGCTACGTTCGGAGTGGGGCGTCTCGGAAAACAACCGAAAGGCGAGGTTCTATTCGATCACCAAAGCCGGACGCAAACAACTCGTGCGTGAAGCCGAGAGTTGGGGTCGCATTTCGAGCGTCATCGGCCGGGTGTTGCAGCTGGAGAGCCAGCATTAGGCCTATGCTGCGCGCGGTGTTCTCTCGAATTTGCGGGACCTTCCGGCGGCGGCGGCTGGACGAGGAGTTCAACCAGGAGGTCCGACTCCATCTGGACATGCTGGCGGCGCGATTTATCCGCGACGGCATGGAGCCGGCCGAGGCCTTTTTTGCAGCGCTGCGGCAGTTCGGAGGAGTGACTCAAGTGAAAGAGAACCTACGAGAGCGGCGCGCTCTGCCACCATTGGATGTGCTGGTGCAGGACGTCCACCACGCATTTCGCCAGCTCCGAAAAGCGAAGGGGTTGACCGCTTCGGCAGCATTGACGCTGGCGCTCGGAATCGGCGCCAGCACCGTTGTATTCGCCGTGCTGGATGCGGTGGTGCTGCGGCCGCTCCCGTATGCCGAGCCGGAACGGCTAATGGCCTTCGGTTCGGGGGACCAACGCGGCGCGCCGCAACCGGCGTCGCTCTCCTATCCAACCTTCTTCGATTTCCGGAAAGAGAACCGTGTGTTCGATCACCTGGTCTCCTACCGCGACGCGCGCTTCACTCTCAACGATTCGCTGCCGGCCATACAGGTGGTGGGCGAGATCGTGTCATGGGATCTGTTTCCCCTGTTGGGTATGCAGCCGCAACTGGGACGCGGCTTCCTGTCGGAGGAGGAAAGGCCTGGAACGTCCGTGGTGGTGCTCAGCCATTCCTTATGGACCAGCCGGTTCGGCGGAGACCAGGGAATCCTGGGAAGAGCAATCCGAATCAACGGGAGGCCGTTCACGGTGGCCGGAGTGGCCAAGCCGGGGTTCCAATTTCCGGTGGACGTACCTGCTGTCCAATTGTGGGTCACGTTGGCCGAGGACGCCACCTCAACCGGTGAGCGCGGAGCGCGAATGCTAGATGCCATCGGCCGCTTGAAGACCGGTGTGACGGCCGAGCAGGCGCGAATGCAGACGGACTTGGTAGCGGGCGAGCTGGCGCGGCAATATCCCGATCAAAGAAGGAACCTTGCCACGACTTGGGTGGAGCCGGAATTGGAGCGGGTTGCCGGGAGCAGCCGAAAGGCGCTCTGGATCCTGCTGGGAGCGGTTGGCCTGGTGCTGCTGATTGCGTGTGCGAACGTGGCGAACCTGCTGCTGGCCCGCAGCACCGAGCGGAGCCGCGAGTTTGTGTTGCGCGCGGCACTGGGCGCATCGCGGCTGGCGCTTATGCGGCAATTGCTGATCGAGAGCCTCGCGCTCGGGCTGATTGCGACAGCCGGCGGAATCCTGCTGGCGTGGATCGCCATCCATGGACTCTTACCACTGGTGGGCGACAGGATCCCGGTCCCGCGCATTGCGCAAGCGGGCATCGACGGGCGGGTGCTGGCGTTTTCGGCGTTGGTGGCGCTACTGACGAGCGTGGTGTTCAGCCTGGCCCCGGCATTCGACGTGATACGAGCGGATCCGGCCGGCGCCCTGAAAGAAGGGGCGGCGAATATTGCACGGGGCCGCCACCGGTTTCGAAGCGCTCTGGTCGTTGGGCAGATCACGCTCGGACTGGTACTGCTGGTGGGAGCGGAATTGCTGATCGCCAGTTTTCGGCACTTGTCGCAGCAGGATCCGGGCTTCCGCACCGACCGTCTGTTGACCTTCGACGTCGGCCTGCCCGAAGGCCAATACGGGGCCGCCGGTCAGATCGCATTCTGCGATCGGCTGATCGAGCGCGTTAGAGCGATTCCGGGAGTGCGGGCGGCGGGGACCGGCAGGCCGCTACCGCTACAGGGCCACGAAATGAGGGCGGCATTCGATATCGAGGAGCGGCGGGCCGCTGCCCCCGACCGGCCGCGTTCCGATATTGCGATTGTGACTCCGGGCTACTTCGGCGCGATGGGGATTCCTCTTCTGAAGGGACGGGACTTCAGCGAACGAGATGCCGCCGGATCTCCGCTGGTATTGGTGGTCAACGAGGCGTTCGCGCGCAAATATTTTCCCGGGGAGGACGTGATCGGCAAGCGAATTCAGTCCGGGGCCGGACCAATTGTAATGCGCGAGATCGTCGGGGTAGTGGGAGACGCGAAGCAGGCAGCGCTTGGGATGGATCCCGACCCGATCTACTACTTTCCCTACAAGCAGCTTCCCTGGGGCCTCGGTACGATTGTGCTGCGGACCGCCGTCCGACCGGCGGAACTTGAATCGGCCGTGCGTGCCGAATTGGCGGGCCTGGACCGGCAGGCGGCAGTACACCAATTTCAGACCGGCGAAGATCTATCGGCGAGGACGACGGCCGGGATCCAATTCCCGATGGTGCTGATGGGCAGCTTTGCGGCGATCGCGCTGTTGCTTACGGTGACCGGGCTGTACGGCGTGCTGTCATACACGGTTGCGAGGCGGCGACGCGAGATCGGGGTGCGGATCGCGCTCGGCGCGGGGCGCAGGGAGGTGCTTGGACTGGTATTGCGGGACGCGGGGCTGCTGGTGATCGCGGGCTTAATCCTGGGTTCCGTGGGGGCGCTCGGCGCCGGACGCTTGCTCGGTAGCACGGTCTATGGCGTTCGGCCGGCAGACCTGCTTATCTTAGCCTGTGCGTGCTGCATCATGGTGATTACCAGTTTGGCGGCGGCCTATGTGCCGGCGCGGCGGGCAGCGTCCGTGGATCCGATGCAGGCACTGCGGAGCGAGTAGGGCCGGTACGTCGCTTCGTCTGATGAGCTTCAGAATGACAAATGATTTATCTGGGTTCATGACCTCGGCGAGGGGTCACATCCCGGTTGACGGACGGCGGGCATGAATGGCATCCTTCGTGGACAACGGACGGTGGCAGTGTCCGGTTCGATTCAACGGAACAGCAGACTGTTCCATTATGATATGGCCCCGGATGACCGGTTCCTTGTCAACTCCCTGCCGAAAGCGCCGCCCGCTGACGCTTGTGGCGGGTTGCCTCCCTCGTTGATGCACCCATGACGGCAGCACTCCGGGCGGTCCTGCCTGCAGAGTCTCGCGCCGAAGGATCGAGTATCAAGATGGAGCCAGAATCAAGCATAACTCTGCCAGACGGCAAAGTTCCGGGTCTCCGTGCCGCTCCAGCTCCGCCCCGCCAGGCGAAGCTCGGCGTCCCACCCAGAAACGCGGCCAGCCGCTCCGCCTCCTCTGCGGCAGCCCGCCGCACCCACGCCGGTGTCTTCATGAACGGTTCCACCACCACCTCCACCCGGCTGGCTTTGATCTGGTGCCGCCAGGTGCCTTCCATGCGGCCATTCACCAGCAACACCGGTGAAATCCAGCCTTGTGGTCGAAAAACCCGGCTCCGCAGATCCCCAGGCAACAAGTGTCGGGCATGGCAGGATGCCGCCACCACGTACTGATCGAACCCGGGCAGCAGCCGCACCGTCCGCACCGGTCGAAACTCGCGGATCTCCTCGGCATCCGCACCGAGCATCCACGCCGTCACGCCCTCCAACTCAACCGGAACCACCTCCTCGCCGAGCGAGGCGATCCACTGCCGGGCGTTGGCTATACCGCCGCCGTTCCACCAACGCGCCAGGTCGTGGAACGTGGCCGGACCGTTCGCCGCCAGGAATCGCCGCGTCACCTGCGCCGCCGCCGTCCGCGGATCCACCGCCGCCGGCCCGCGCCCCGTCGCGCCCAGCCACGTGTCCGGACGCGTGAACCGGACCCGCTGCCCGAGGCTCGGCCCGAAGCACAATCGCCCCGTGAACGCCGCCGGCTTCAGCATCGTGCCCCAACTGCTCAACGCCAGCTTGGCGCCAAGCGCATCCGACCCGATATGCCGCCTTACTTCCTCCGCGAGTTCTTCGCGCGTCATCACCCGCCCGTCCAGCACCGCGCCCACGGCTTCGGTCAGGCGGTTCAGTTCCTCCATCGTGATCCCAAAATACTTCAGCCATAAGGCCGGCCTCAGGTATCGCGGGCTGATGCTGAGAGCCGCCTGCCATAGCGGCAACTCGCTGGCCGGCAGCAGGTGCAGCGTCCCCCGCATGGCCCAAGTCTTGACCAGCGTGCGATCCCCCCACAGCGCGCGCTCGACCGCCCCCCGCTCGAGTGCTTCCACCCTGGCCCACACCGTCAACGCGGCGCAAGACATCACCTGGGCATGCAACCCGCAGAGACGGCTGGCCACCGCGAGCATACTTCCGGCGGGCGCCCTTCGATCGAGATGATGGCGCCCGGCCCGCCAGGCCGCCACGCGGGGCCAATTCAGTTTCAGCATTCCCTGCCGCGTCGCGCCCGGGCGTCACCGGCGCCGGACCCGGTCACACCATCGCCTGATCTACCTACTCCCATGGAGTCACAGGACTTCTTCATCTCCACCACGCCCCGCCGAGCCGTCGCGGACCGCCCCGTGCGACCCTGGAAACGGGTCGGCCCTGCCTGTTGCCCATCCGGGCCGCCCCGGAGCCCCATTCCGAAACCTGGCCAGTACGGCGGAAGCCCTGGGATGACTCAACTTGAGTCACGCCGCCCGTTATACCCGGATCGGCAGCGATCGAACGCGCTTCCCCGTGGCCGCGAAAATCGCGTTCGTTACCGCCGGCGCAATCGGCGGGACGCTGGCCTCCCCGATTCCGCCCGGCCGAGCGCCGCTAGGCACCAGGTACACTTCCACCGCCGGCATCTCGTCGATCCGCAGCATGTCGTACTGATGAAAGTTCTCCTGCTGCACCCGCCCGCGGTCGATCGTGATGGCTCCCTTCAACGCGGCCGTCAGCCCGAACACGATGCCGCTCTCGATCTGCTGCTGCACCCCCGCCGGGTTCACCACCTGCCCGCAATCCACCGCGCAGACCACCCGGTGCACCCGCAGCGCTCCATTGCGCACCGACACTTCCGCAATCTGTGCGTTGAAGCTGCCTACGTTGTACGCCACTGCCACCCCGCGCGAGCGGCCGTCTGCGGGCGCCTTCCCCCAGCCCGCCCGTTCCGCGGCCAGGTCCAGCACCCCCACCAGCCGCGGCGAGTTCGCCAGCAGCAGCCGCCGGAACTCCACCGCATCCTTCCCCGCGGCGGCGGCCAGTTCGTCGATGAAACTCTCCAGGAAAAACGTGTTCTGCGAGTACCCCACCGATCGCCAGTAGCTCACCGGAATGCCCGGGTCTTCCGCATGATAGTCCACCAGCAGGTTGGGGATCGCGTAGGGCATGTCCGCAATGCCCTCCACCCCCGTGCGGGACACGCCCTCGCGGAGTCCTCCAAAGGGCGGGCACACAATCCGCCCGGTCAGCGCTACCGGCCACCCCTCGCTGTCCAGCCCCGCGCTGAAGCGGGTGTACGAAGCCGGCCGGTAGTAGTCCTGCTGAAGGTCGTCTTCGCGCATCCAGGTCAGTTGCACCGGCACGCCCACCGCCTTCGCCGTTTCCACCGCCTCGCTCACATAGTCCGCCCGCGCGCGCCGGCCGAATCCGCCGCCCATGTATTTCGTATGCACCTGGACTTTCTCGAGCGGCAATCCCGTGATCCCGGCGGCGGCGTGCTGGGCCGCGGTCTGCCCCTGCGTCGAAGCCCATACCTCGCATCCGTCCGGCCGCACCTCGGCCACGCAGTTCAACGGCTCCATCGGAGCGTGCGCCAGGTATGGCACTTCGTATACTGCCTCGATCCGCTTCGCCGCCCCGGCCAGCGCCGCCGCTCCTTCGCCCTCCTGCCGCGCCACAGCGCCCGGGCTTTGCGCTTTCTCCACAAAACGGCGGCGGATGCCCGCACTGTCCACCGCTGCCGTCGGTCCTTCGTCCCAGCGGATCTTCAGTGCCCGCCGACCTTCCGCGGCCGACCAGGTGTTGTCCGCCACCACCGCCAGACCGGTCGAAATCGCCACCACGTGCTTCACCCCCGCAACCGCCTTCGCCGCGCCGTCATCGAAGCCAGCCAGCTTCCCGCCGAACACCGGGCAGCGCGCCACCACGGCGTGCAGCATCCCGGGCCGCCGCACATCGATTCCAAATACCGCACGCCCGTTTACCTTCGCCGGCGTGTCCAGACGCTTCCGCGGTTTGCCGATGACCCGGAACTGCGCGGCGTCCTTCAGTGTCACCGTCGGCGGCACCGGCAGGCGCGATGCCGCTTCGGCTACCGCCCCGAACGTCACCTGCCGATGGCCGGCGGCGTCGATCACCGTGCTGTTCTCGGCGCGGCAGCCCGCTTTGTCGATGCCCCACTGTTGCGCCGCCGCCTCCACCAGCATCTCCCGCGCCGCCGCCCCCGCCCGCCGCAGCGGCTCCCAGGAACTGCGGATGCTCATGCTTCCCACGACGCCCTGGCTGGGCCCGTATTCCCGACTGATGCCCGGAAACTCCGTTCGGATCTTCTTCCAGTCGCACTCCAGTTCCTCGGCCAGCAGCATCGCCAGCGAGGTCACTGTTCCCTGGCCCATCTCCGCCTTGTGGATGAACAGCGTGACGGCGTCGTCCGCGCCAATATTCACCCACGCGTTCAGTTTCGCGGGCGTCGAAGCGCCCGGCAGCCGCACCCCCAGCACCAACCCGCTTCCGGCGGCGGCGCCGATCTTCAGAAAACTCCGCCGGCTGATTTTCACTACCGGGTTCATCGCGCACCTCCCCGCAATGCCGCCCGTTGAAACTGCGCCGCCAGGTGAATTGCCCGGCGGATCGCCTGGTACGTGCCGCACCGGCAGATGTTGTTGCGCATCGCCTCGTCGATATCCGCATCCGTCGGCTGCGACGTCTTCGCCAGCAGCGCCGCTGCCGTCATGATCTGTCCCGACTGGCAGTAGCCGCACTGCGGCACATCTTCTTCCACCCAGGCGCGCTGCACCGGGTGGCTGGCGCCCGCCGACAGGCCTTCGATGGTGGTGACGTTCTTCCCCGCCACGCTCCCCACCGGCGTCGCGCACGCGCGCATCGGCTGCCCGTTGACATGCGCCGTGCACGCCCCGCAGATGGCCATTCCGCAGCCGAACTTCGTGCCCGTCAATCCCAGGGTGTCGCGCAAAACCCATAGCAGCGGCATCTGGCCGGCGACATCCACGGACTGGGGCTTTCCATTGAGTGTGAACTTACAGACGGACATACCGGGCCCTCCTCTGAGCGATGGCTTCAGTATATCGGAGCGCCGCTATTCCATCACGGCGAATGCCAGGATGTTCGAGCCCGCCGCTACCGCGATGTACTGCCGGTGGTCGAACTCGTATGTCATCGGCGATGCCTTCCAGAGCTGGTTCGTTTGAAAGCTCCACAGCGGCTTGCCCGTGCGCGCGTCCGCGGCCATCAGCGCGCCGCTCTCCTCGCCGAAAATCACCAGGCCGGTAACCGTCGCGAGCGTCCCACCCCAGGAAACCGCCGGGCCCGGCTGCGGTAGTTCCCAGGCGATGCGCCCCGTGGCCAGTTCGATGGCTTTCAGAATGCGCTCCGGCTTGTCGCCCGGCGCCCGTTTTTGCGATCCGCCCAGGTACTCCTTGCCGGGTTCCCACGTCCCCGGGTCGGCCTTCATGTAGACGCTGCATTTCTCATAGGTCTGCACGTAGTACAAGCCCGTGGCGGGATTGAAGGAAGGCGAAAACCAATTCGTCGCCCCGTCCTGAGACGGGCACACCTTCGTGCCCTCCGCCGACGGTTCCTGCTTGGGTAGTTTCACCGGCCGCCCGTCAGCGCCGATCCCGCTCGCCCAGGTGAGGCTCCGGACGAACGGTTTCGCCAGCAGCAGCTTGCCGTCGGTACGGTCGAAGACGTAGAAGAACCCGTTGCGGTTGGCCTGCACCAGCAGTTTGCGCGGCGCTCCCTGCCAGGCGGTATCGAGCAGCACCGGCGTCTCCGTCGCGTCCCAGTCCCATAGGTCGTGTGGCGTGAACTGGTAATACCACCGCACCTTGCCGTTCCGGTTGTCGAGGGCCAGGATGGAGTCCGAGTACAGGTTGTCGCCGCCGCGGTCGTCGCCATTGTATTCGGCGCTGGGATTGCCTGTGGGCCAGTACACCATGTCCGATGCCGCGTCGTAGGTTCCCGTGAACCAGGTGGGTGCGCCGCCGTGCTGGATGCCTTTCCCTTGCCAGGTCTCCGCGCCGGGTTCGCCGGGGAGCGGAACGGTCCAGAAACGCCAGACCTCCCTTCCCGTGGTCTGCTCGAAGGCGGCCACAAACCCGCGCGACCCGTGCTCGCCTCCGCCTACCCCCGAAATCACCAGGCTGCCCGCCACCAGCGGGGCCGATGTGGCGAAGTAGCTCTGGTGCCAGTCGGCCATTTCCGTGTCCCAGACCAGCTCCCCCGTGAAGCGGTTCAGCGCGATCAGGTGGGCGTGGTCGGTCACCATGAAGAGCCGCCCGCCCGTCACCGCAGCGCCGCGGTTGATTCCGCCCGCCGCATTGCCCGGTAAGCCGCGCGTGTGCGCCCGCTGGTAGTGCCAGATCCGCCGCCCCGTGCCGGCATCGAGCGCGAAGCACTCGTTCGAGCTGGTCACGTACATCATGCCTTCCACTACGATCGGCGTCACTTCCAACCGCGAGTTATCCGGGATGGTGAACACCCACCGCGGCGCCAGCCGCGCAACGTTTTCCGGGGTGATCTGCGCCAGGGTGGTGTAGCGGTTCCCGCCGGGCTGCCCGTTATAACCCGGCCAGTCGGTCTGCGAGGTCACCTCGCGGTAGCGGGCGCCCTCGCGCCGCAGCAGGTGTACCCGGCCGTCGCCGGTGCGCAGTTGCAGATCGTCGAATCCGTGGCCCATGACCACACCGTTGAGGCTCCGGCCATCGGTCAGCGACACTCCTTCGCGCACCACCAGCCGCTCGCCGCCGTGCGGCTGAATCGATCGCAGAAAGCCGGTGAGCAGCGGCAGGTCCGCCTCGCTCAAAGGAATCGGCGGCATGCCCCGCGAAGGCAGCCCCTCGTGGAACAACGCTGCCAGTTGCCGGTCGGTGAGGGCGGGCAGCCGGCCCCGGATGGCCGGACCCATTTCGCCGCCGTTGCCATCGGCACCGTGGCAGCGTGAACAGCGGTTCTCGAACAGGCGCCGTCCGGACGCCGGGTCCTGCGCGGAAAGGCGCATCGTCAGCAACAGCCAACCCAGAAGGAAGGGTGCAACTCTCATCCGTGCCACCCACTATACTATGCCGCTACTCTTCCAACGGGGAGGCTTACGGATCGAGATAGCCTCTCCGCCAGGTGGTGCGCACTTGCCCCACTTCCGGTGGCGGCTGCACTTCCACGCGCACGTGATGATAGCGCCCGTCGTTGCGGGCATGATCGGAGAAATAGCCGATCACATATTGATTGCGGATCTGGAGGCTCAGCTTCTCCATGGCCTCCGGCAGGTCGGCCACCTTGCGCACCCAGATCACTCGTCCGCCGGTTTCATCGGCCAGCTTTTCGAGAATCCGCGGGCGCTCCAGCAATCCGATGGCGAACACGCCCGAATCCGCTTCCCGCATCATCGACATCAGCTCGCCGTCCGAAAAGCGGCTGTTGTTGTCGGCTCCGTCGCTCAGCACCAGCAGGACGCGCCGCGAATTCACTGCCCTGCGCATCTCTTTCGCGGCGAGAAACAGGGCATCGTTCATTGCCGTCCAGCCTTGCGCATGGGCGGTAGTCAGCCCTTTCCAGATCTCCCCGGCCATAGGCGTCAGGGGAGTGGCCAGCCGCGGATGATCGGCGAACCGTACCAGGAAGAACTCGTCTCCTTCGACCGTGCTTGTCAGGAACTGCCGGATCGCCTCGCGCGATTCCGCGATGTGAGTCTTCATACTTCCGCTGGTGTCGAACACCACCCCGGCGGAGATCGCCGTATCTCCCATCGAGAACGCCGCCACGTCCTGTTCCACATCGTCCTCGAACACACGGAAATGGCTTTTGTCCAGATCCAACACCGGCCGGTCGCGCAGGTCCGTCACCGTCACCGGAATCTGGACCATCTTCACATCCATGCGGAAGGTCGCGCGATGGATATCCTTCAGCGCCGCGGCCGGCCTCGCCCGAGGCTCGATCGCAACCCGCTGCTCGGAGGCGAGTTCCTGGCCATACGCCAACACGACGCCCAAGCCTATGGACAACACCGGGATGAAGTGTCTGGTGAGCACCTGCCTCCTCTCCGATCCGAACGGACTAGTATATTCCTTCGCAAAGCGTCCGGCATCCCCGCGCCAATCAGGTCCGTTTGCCCGCGTGTATAGTGTCGGAAAACCATGCGATTCTCCAGCATGATCACCGCGGTCGATGCGCACGCCTGCGGCGAGCCGGGCAGTGTGATTACCGGCGGAGTTCTGGATGTGCCCGGCGCCACCATGTTCCAGAAGATGCGCCACCTTCAGTTGCGCGCCGACAGCCTCCGTCTGCGCATGCTGCGGGAGCCGCGCGGGTACCCCGCCGCCAACTGCAACCTCATCCTGCCGCCCACCCTTCCCGAAGCCGACGCCGGCTTCGTCATCATGGAGCAGGCCGAATACCCGCCGATGTCCGGCACCAACATCATCTGCGTGGTCACCGTGCTCATCGAGACCGGCATGGTCCCGGTCACCGAGCCGCTCACGCGGCTGCGGCTCGAAACGCCCGCCGGCCTGATCGGCATCGATGCCGAGGTGTGCCAGGGCAAAGTGAAAAAGGTCACCTTCCGGAATGTGCCCGCCTTCGCGGTGCATCTCGATGCGTCGGTGGAAGTGCCTGGGCTCGGCACCGTCACGGTGGATGTCGCCTACGGCGGCATGTTCTATGTCATCGCCGACGCCGCGGCGCTCGGTTTCCGCCTCGCGCCGGATGAAGCCCGCGACATCGCCCGGGTGGCGGAGCGGATCAAAGGCGCGACCCGCGAGCAGCTCCCGGTTGTCCACCCCGAAAACCCGGAGATCGCCGGTGTCTCGATTTCGCAAGTTTCGGGCGAACCCTCGCGCGCCGATGCCCACCGGAAGAATGCGGTAGTGGTCTCCACCGGTTCGTCGGGCGGCGTGCTCGACCGCTCGCCATGCGGCACGGGGACCTGCGCCAAAATGGCCGCGCTTCACGCCAAGGGGCGGCTGCCGTTATTTGAGGATTTCGTCCACGAAGGCATCCTCGGAACCATATTCACCGGCCGCCTGATCGAAGAGACCCGCGTCGGCCCTTATCCCGCCGTGGTTCCGCTGCTCTCCGGACAGGCCTGGATCACCGGCTTCGCGCAGTACGTGGTGGATCCCGACGACCCCTTCCCCGAAGGTTTCACGGTAGGGGATCTGTGGGGCCGATGAGGCTTTCGATGCGCGCCGGGAAGACCGGCGGCCGCACCGATTCCGCCTTCCAGGCCAGCAGGAACTCCAGCGCCGCGCCGCACACGCGCCCCTGGCACGGCCCCATTCCACAGCGCGTGTGCAGTTTGGCTTCGCGCCAGCCCGAGCAGCGTCGGATACGTTCGTAGGTTACGTCTTCGCAGCGGCACACCAGGGTATCGTCCTCGGGCAGGTTTTTGAGCTCTTCGCGCAAGGCGAAGGCCCGCTCGAGCGCTTTCCGAAACCGCCGGTGGCGCTGCCGCCGGGGAAACAGCGACCGGGCTTTTGGGAATTGGCCGGCGGCGGCGAATCCGGCAATTTCGCCTTCCACCAGCGAGAGGTCCAGCCCGCCGATTCCGGTCACTTCGCCGGCGGCATAGATATCCGGCGCCACCTGCTGGTATTCATCCGGCGGGCCGCATCCCAGGAGCGCGGGCAACTCGGTGTTGGGTACCAGTCCGAAGCCGCACGCCAGGTAGTCGCAAGCCTCGTTCCAGCTCCGGCCGTTCCGATGCAGCGCCACGCTGCCGGGCGTTGCGGCTACGGGCCAGGTCGAAGTGAGGTATCGGATGCCCCATCGCAGAGCCAGGGCCTGCGCCAGCTTGGCGGGATGCCCGATCAAGGCGGCGCCGAAGCGGACGAGCGCGCGCATGCCGGCCTGTTCCGCCACCAGCGCGATGTGCGCGCCCTGCCGGCGCAGGTATCCGGCCACGGCCAGGAGCAGCGGACCGCTTCCGGCCACCACGACCTTTTTTCCGGCGATGGGCATGCCCGATTTCACTAGGGCCTGCAAACCGCCAGCGCCCACCACGTGCGGCAGCGTCCACCCGGGGAAGGGAAGGAAACGCTCGCGCGCGCCCGTCGCCAGGATGAGGCTTCGGTAAGAGACATTGCGATCCTCGAGCGTGAGGATCCCGGGCTGCGGCGCTGCGATCACGGCGGCGCCCGAGATCAGGCGTACTGCCGACGGCAGGTCCGGGAGCGACCGTCCCCGCCAGATCTGGCCGCCGGGCATCGAGTTGTCGTCGATGAGCACGACGGTGGCGCCCGATTCCGCCGCCCGCTGCGCCGCGCGGAGGCCCGCCGGACCCGCGCCGACGACCGCAACGTCAGCCATCCGTCCGCACCTCCATACCCGGTGCGCACGGCAACTGGCAACTGCGGACGTGCGCGCGGCCGTTCACCGTGACGCGGCATTCGAAACAGATCCCCATGCCGCAGAGCGGCCCGCGGGGTTCGCCCGTGACCGAGCGGCGGAACGCCGCCACGCCCGCGATGGCGACCGCGGCGGAGACCATGGCGCCCGCCGGGACCGTTACCGGGGAACCGTTCACGGAGAGGGTGATCGTGTCAGCCATGCGATGGGAGGCGGAAGCGCTCCGGGAGATAGGGCTCGGGCGGGATCGGCGGCGGGCTTCCCGTGAGGCAGGCCGCTACCAACTTTCCGGTGGCGAGCGAAGTTGTGATGCCCAAGCCTTCGTGGCCGGTTGCCAGCCACAGGCGCGGGTCGCCGGCCGAAGGGCCGATCAGCGGCAGTTTGTCCGGCGTGGCGGCGCGGAATCCGGTCCAGGTGCGCACGGCGCAGAGATCTTTCAGGCCGGGCATGTACTCCCCCGCGCGGCGCAGCATCCGGCTCAGCATGGGGAACTCGATGGCGGTGGTTTCAGAGCCGAACTGGCGCGAGGAGCCGATCAGGATCTGCCCGGTCTTGCGCGGCTGCGCATTGAAGGCCACCGAATCCGCGGTGGTCGAATGCGCGCTCTTCAAATAGCCCAGCTCGATCAGCACGGCGCGCACATAACCCGGGTAGCGGTCGGTGATGAGGAGGTGACCTTTGCGCGGTTGGACGGGAATTCCCGGCGTGAGCGCGGGCGCCCACGCGCCGAGGGCGTTCACGGTGATGCCGGCGCTAATGCGGGAGCCGTCGCGCAGCGCAATCGCGCCGCCGCGCAGCTCCACGGCGGGTTGGGCGACGCGCGCCGCGCGCGATCGCTCCAGCAGCAATCGCGCCGCGCAGGGCGGATACAGCACGGCATCGTCGGCGACGAACAGGGCGCCGGCGAGTCCCGGGCGAAGATTGGGTTCGGCGCGGGCAAGATCTTCGCCGTCCAGCACCTCGGCGCGCACGCCGACCAGGTCGTAGAGGCATTTTTTGCGGCGGACCTCAGCCATTTCTTCTTCATCCGCCGCCACCCACAGGGAGCCGCAGGGAAAATATTCAATATCGGCGTGAAGCTCGGGGGCGAATTCCATCCAAAGCTGCCGGGAGCAGCGGGTGAGCGCCAACTGGGCGGGAGAATCGTCCATGACGACGATGTGGCCCATACCAGCGGCGGTGGCGCCGCCGCCGACGGGTCCCGGTTCCACCACCACCACACGGAGCCCGGCCTGGGCGCACGCCGCCGCGCAGGCCGCGCCCACGATGCCGCCGCCGACGATGGCTACATCGTAGCTTGCGCCCATGCTCCGCGGATTCCGTAACAGAACGGGTCGCGTTCGTCGAGGATCAAATCGGCTTCCGCGTTCACGAACGCGGCGCCGGTGATCTCGGGGTAGATCTTCCCGTCCACCACTTGCACGGTGCCTTCGAAGACGCTGCCCACAATGCTCTCCTGCCGCCACACCTGTCCCGGATCGAGGCGCCCGTCGGCGTAGAGGCAGGCCAGTTTGGCGCTGGTCCCGGTGCCGCACGGCGAGCGGTCGTACGCCTTCCCGGGGCAGAGCACGAAGTTCTTGCTGTCGGCGCCTTCCACGGTGGGCCGGCCGAACAATTCGATGTGGTCGATTTCGCGGCCTTCGGCGCCGGTGTACCCATGAGCGGCCAGGCTGCGGCGGAGGCGCCACGCAAAATCGGTGAGTTCTTCGAGCCGGTCGAGCGCAATTTCCTGGCCGTGGCCGCTGACCAGGAAAAACCAGTTGCCGCCCCAGGCGATATCGCCGTAGACGCGGCCGATTCCCGGCGCTTCGACCGGCACGTGCACGGCGCTGCGGTAGCTGGCGACATTGCGAATCGTCACGCGTCCGTCATTGCCGAGGCGCGCCTCCACGATACCGGGCGGCGTTTCGATGCGGCAAACGCCGTTGGGCAGGCGGCCCAGGTGGGCCAGGGTGGCGACCAGGCCGATGGTGCCGTGGCCGCACATGCCCAGGTAGCCGACGTTGTTGAAGAAGATAACGCCGGCATCGCAGGAAGGGTCGGAAGGCTCCAGGAGCATCGCTCCCACCATGGCGTCGTTGCCGCGCGGTTCGTTCACGACCGCGGAGCGAAAGCCGTCGAAGCGGGCGCGGAACCTTTCCAGCCGTTCGGCGATGGCGCCCGAGCCCAGGTCGGGCGCGCCCTCCACCACCACCCGGGTGGGCTCGCCGCCGGTATGCGAATCGATGACGTGGATTCGCGGCGCGCTCATCTGGCGGCCGCCAGCGGCAAGGCGGGCCGCGTCCGAATCGCATGGCGGACGATGTTCAGGATGCGTTCGCGCTCTTCGCCTTCGAGCGGCAGCCGCGGCGCCCGCACCCACTCGGCGCCCAGCCCCACTTCGCTCATCGCCAGCTTGATGTACTGCACCAGCTTGATTTCAGTATCGAGGTGCAGCAGGGGCGTGTACCACCGGTACAACTCGCGGGCGCGATCCCACTGGCCGGCGGCGGCCAGGTCCCACAGCGCGCGGTTCTCTTCGGGGAAGGCGTTGACGAGCCCGGAAATCCAGCCCTGGGCGCCGAGCAGGACGCTTTCCAGCACCAGGTCGTCCACGCCGCCGAACAGGACGAAGCGGCTGCCGACCGTATTCACAAGGTCGGTAATGCGGCGGACGTTCTCCGAGGATTCCTTGATGGCGACGATGGAGGGCTCATCCGCCAGTTGGGCGAACATCGCGGGCGTCACGTCGACGTGGTACGCGACGGGGTTGTTATAGATCATCACCGGCAGGCCGCCGGCGCGGGCCACGCTGCGGAAGTGGGTGAGGGTTTCGCGCGCGTCCGACTTGTAGACCATGGCGGGGAGCACCATCAGACCATCGATGCCGATCTTTTCGACGTCGCGGGCAAAACGGCAGGCGAGCGCGGTGGTGTACTCGGCAACCCCGCTGAGCACCGGAATACGGCCGCGTACCGACAGCTTCATTTCGCGCAGGACTTCCAGTTTTTCGGAATATTCCAGGGCGGTGTTTTCGCCGACGGTGCCCAGCAGAACCACGCCGTGGATGCCGGCCTGAATCAGCAGCTCCAGGTGTTTCGAGGTGGCCGGCAGGTCCAGCGACTGGTCGGCGCGAAACTGCGTGGTGATGGCGGGGAACACGCCCTCCCAGGTGACTTTCATAGATGGTGTCGATTATAAACCGGCGGGATGCGAACTAAGGGACCGTACCAAATGGAACAGTCGGCGCTCGACGAAGGCGATTGGCCTCGGTCCGTAATGCGCAGAAGCGATTGGAAGTGGGAGCCCGAGCCCGTTTCTTCCGGTTGCGAATGTGAGGCGCCGTACAAAACCTGATTGACGCAGGTCAAAGTAAATAGCCGCCAAGTGCCGGAGTGTACAACTAAGGGGCCAGATTTTGACACGGTGGTTGGTGATTTCCGGGTTATTCCTCAGCGGTAGTTGGTTGAACGCGCAGACTGCTCAGACCCGAAGTCCCCACGGCAAGCTTCAGATCCTCTGCCAGAACTGCCACACGAATACGAGTTGGCGGCCTATCCGCGCGGCTCCCGAGTTCCAGCACGACAAGGACACGCGGTACCCGCTGCGCGGCATGCACCAGTCCGTGGCTTGCGGGTCCTGCCACCTTCAGCCGGTATTCACGGATGTGGGCAAGCAGTGCCAGGACTGCCACGCCGACCTTCACCGGCGCCAGTTCGGTGCCGATTGCCAGAGCTGCCACAGCCCGCAGGGATGGAGAGCGGGGGTGCAGACGATTCAACGGCATCAGAACCGGTTTCCGCTGCTGGGCGCTCACGCGATGGCGGCGTGCGAGTCGTGCCATCGCGGGGGGCGTCGGCGGTGTTCACGGGATTGAGTACGGAGTGGGTCACGTGCCATCGGGTTGATTACGAGGGGACCAGGGTGCTGGATCACCGGGCCGCCAGGCTGCCGACGGACTGCACGAGCTGTCACACGATGGACGGCTGGCGCGGCGCGCGATTCGACCATGGCCAGTTCACCGGATTCCCGCTGGGGGGCGCGCACGCGCAGATCGCCTGTACCACGTGTCATGTGGGGGGGAGGTTCACCGGAACCGCCTCCACGTGTTTCGACTGCCACGCGAAGGATTTCGCGGCGGCGAAATCACCGGACCACGTGCAGGCCGGCTTTCCCAAAGAGTGCCAGTCGTTCCACACCGACCTCTCCCGGCAGGGCGCGCGGTTCGACCACAACGCGGCGACGCGGTTCCCGCTGGTGGGAGCGCACGTGAACCTGGCATGCACGTCCTGTCACCTGAGCGGGCAGTTTTTCGGCACCGCCACGAACTGAGCGGGCTGTCATCTGGCAGATTTCGAGAAGACCGCCAACCCCAATTACGTCGCGAGCCATTTTTCCATGAGCTGCGAGACGTGCCACTCCGTCTCGGCGTGGAGCGGCGCGCGGTTCGATCACGACCTGAGCCGGTTCAGGCTCACCGGGGCGCACGTATCGGTGGATTGCGTCTCTTGTCACGTGGGCGGGAAGTACACGGGGACGCCGGTGGAATGCGGCGCATGCCACATGGCGTTGTATCAGGCCACGAAGAACCCGAATCACCCGGCGGCCAAGTTCTCGACCGACTGCGCTATCTGCCATACGACGGCGGCATGGACAGGCGTCCAGTTCGACCACTCGACCACGGGTTTCAGCCTTACCGGCATTCACGCCAAGACGGCCTGCGCGCAGTGCCACGTGAACGACCGCTATGCCGGTCTTCCGTCGACCTGCGATTCGTGCCACTCGGCGGACCATCTGAAGGCCACCAACCCGAACCACGCCAACGCCGGTTTTCCGAAAAACTGCGAGATGTGCCATACCCCCAACGGATGGAGCCCGGCTGATTTCGATCACAACCTGACTAAGTTCCCGTTGACCGGGAAGAATGCGAGCACGGAGTGCGCGTCGTGCCATATCGGAGGTAAGTATACGGGAACGGTCGCGGTATGCTCCGGGTGTCACCTGACCGACTTCCAGAAGACGACGAACCCGAACCATACCACGGCCGGATTCCTGACCACGTGCGATACGTGCCACAACCGACGGATGGAGCCCGGCTAACTTCGACCACAGCCGGACTAAGTTCCCGCTGACGGGGAAACATACAACGGCGGTCTGCGCCTCGTGCCACATCGGCGGTAAGTATACGGGAACGGTCGCGGTATGCTCCGGGTGTCACCTGACCGATTTCCAGAAGACGACGAACCCGAACCACACCGCCTCCGCGTTCCCGACCACGTGCGAGACGTGCCACACCACCAGCGGATGGAGCCCGGCCAGCTTCGACCACAATACGCGCACGCGCTTTCCGCTGACCGGCAAGCACATTTCAGTGCCGTGCGCTTCGTGCCACATAGGCGGAAAATTCGCGGGGACATCCACGCAGTGCTCGGGCTGCCATTTGACGAAAATTCCAGCAGACCACCAATCCGAATCACGTGGCGGCGGGGTTCCCGCAGGACTGCAGCCTCTGCCATACGACCGGCGGGTGGCAGCCGGCGAGCTTCGACCATAACACGCGCACGCGGTTTCCGCTGACGGGCAAACACACAACGGTCGTATGCTCGCAATGCCATGTGAATAATGTCTACGCAGGCACTCCGGCCGTATGCTCCGGATGTCATTTGACCAAGTATCAGCAGACCACGAATCCCAATCATGTGACAGCGGGATTCCCGACCACGTGCGACACCTGCCACACCACGGCGGCTTGGCAGCCGGCATCGTTCGACCATAACAAGACACGATTCGCACTGACATGCAAGCACACTACGGTTCAGTGCGCATCCTGCCATGTGAACAACCGCTACGCGGGGACGCCGACGGACTGCTACTCGTGTCACGCCACGGTGTACAACCAGGTGAGCGATTTGAATCACCTGGCAGCGGGTTCCCAAAAAGGTGCCAGGACTGCCATACGACCACGGGATGGACGCCCGCTACGTTCAATCACAAGTTCCCGATCTATACCGGCGCGCACAAAGGTAAGTGGCAGACGTGCAACACCTGCCACGCGAACCCGGCCAATTACACCGTTCAACTGTCTTGGCTGCCACGAGCACCACCGGTGCCGATGAAGGGCACAACGGCTGGCGTATGGATGCCGACAGTGGCGACGGCTGTCGATTCCGGATCAATCCACGCCCTTCCCTTCCACTCGATCGGATAGTCCCGGCCGTGAACCTGCAAAACCGAGGGCGACCGGCGCCGCCGGCATAGCCTGGCCCACCGCCAGCTCAAGAACGATAACCGACATTCGCAAAGCACTGGTCATAGTTCTGGGTCCCGTCGCGGTAGATTACATACCCGCTGCCGATCGAATGGTGCCTACAAACCACTCCGCTTCCGTCGAAAGAAACAGGGACCGGTGTACATCCGTGAGCGCCGACCGAAAGTTTTGTTTGCCGCCCTGGACATCCAGCCGTACTCGATTCGTCAGGTCCTTGCTGAATGTCGCGGCGTAGTACGCGCCGCGTGAACGAGACTACCTGCGCGTACTTGCGCGCCGTGCGCGAAGACTGCACCATCTTCACCATCTGCGCTTCCACCGGGCGCCGGAAGGCAGTATCGCCGACTTGAAAGTCCGACTGTGCTTCGATGCAATCTCGCTGGCCGCGGAAGTGCCGGCCACCGAGATCACTACGATCTCGCCCACCACAAGGGCGTCCAGAACCGGCTCATCCGGCTTTACCCGCTTTACCGTCAGGCGGAATCCCTCGGCCAAGCCGGCGTCCCGGCCGGCCTTGATGTACACGGCGTCCGCCGCTACGTAGCTGATCGCAAACGAGGTCGGCGGATCGGCTTCCTGCCCATGGCATAGCGCCGCCGTCAGCGTCAGCAATGTGATCACCCGCCGCATCCGCATCGCTAATTCCGCCCCTGCGGATGACAGCTATAACAACTCGTATTGTTATAGGTCAGCACGGAAGTAACTACGGAGCAGTAACTGGGGATGAAGGGGGCACGCCCGAATGGTGTGCGCGGCGAGGTTGCGGAGCGAATCAAGCGCGGTTGAGAAACACGGCAAGAGCGCGGCTGCGGGACACGATCATCGGAATTTGTGTGGGAGGACATCCGCCCGAGGACATACCGTTGAGCCGGTGTGGAGATGGCTCTGTGAGCCGCCGCGCTCGTAACCTACTGATTATGGCGTCGCCGTCTTCTTGATTACGGGGTTGCCGTTTTCGGCTTCATCTGCTGCATGAACTTCCGCATTGCCGCGATCTGGCCCGGGGTGCGGGCTTCGGACCACGTTTCGAAGCGCTCGGCAGCTTTTTCCAGGTTCGCCAGGAAGCCCGGGTTCGAAAACATTTTCCGCCCTTCCTGGATCACCGGCCGGACGCGCTCCCACACCCCGAAAAACTCGCCGGTGGTTTCGAAGAAGAGGTCCTCGTGAAGAAGTCCGTAGTTGAGCAGGGCGCAGGCCTGCTCCCAATAGCTGAAAACCATCATCACCAGTGTGCCGTTCTCGGTTCCCGGCGCGGCGAGCCGCATGGAGTCCTCCATGCTGTTGACGAAATAGTGGTTAGAAAACCAGTCGCGCGCCGTCCGGAGGCGTGTCTCACGCCGCTGCTCGTAGAGTTGAAGCTGCAATTGAGCCTGCTCGTAGGTTGGTTTTGTTTCGGCGGTTTTCACGTTCATATTTGCCTCTCTGAGTGAGATTCAAGCCGGCTGTGCCGGCCTTCACTAGTGTAGTGTCCGCGAAATAGATGGACAGCTATTTCTTCCGTTTGCGGCTCCTGGGGCTGGTGCAGCCGGGTTGGATCTTCTCCAGCGTCCGTCGGCAACGGGAGAGTTTCTCGGTGATGGATTCTACCGTCGCGGCCCAGACGAACGGCTTCGGATCTTTGTTCCACACCGTGAGGAATGCGTCGATGGATGCTTTCAGATCCCCCACGCTTCGAAACACGCCCCGTCGGATCGCCTTCTGATCCAAGTGCCCGAACCAGCGCTCGACCAGGTTCAGCCAACTGGAACTGGTGGGAACGAAGTGGAGTACGAAGCGTGGGTGACGCTTCAGCCAGTTCCGCACCTTCTCGTGCTTGTGAGTTCCGTAATTGTCCATGACGAGATGGAGCGGGGTCTCACCAGGGAACTCCTGGTCCAGGGTGCGCAGGAACTTGAGAAACTCCTGATGGCGATGGCGCTGATGGCATTGGCCGATCACCTTCCCTTGCAAGACCTCCAGGGCGGCGAATAGAGTCGTCGTGCCGTTGCGCTTGTAGTCGTGGGTCATGGTCCCACAGCGGCCCTTCTTAATCGGCAACCCGGGCTGAGTGCGATCCAGCGCCTGGATTTGACTCTTCTCATCAACACACAACACAATGGCCTGCTCGGGCGGGTTCAAATACAACCCGATCACGTCGGTCATTTTCTCGAGGAACTTCGGGTCCCGCGACAGCTTGAATGTCTTCACCCGGTGGGGCTTCAGCTGGTGGGCCTGCCAGATGTTGTTGATCGTGGACTTACTCACGCCCTGACTTTGGGCCATGGAGCGGCAGCTCCAATGCGTCATGCCTTCGGGTTTGGTCTGCAGGGTTGCGTCCACGATGGCGGCGATCTTATCAGTGTCGTAGTTCGGTTTGCGTCCGCGTCCTGGCGCAATCTCCCATAGTCCATCCAAGCGCTGCTCGGAGAAACGCTGGCGCCACAAGATGACGGTCTTTCGGTTGATGAGCAGCTGCTGAGCAATGGCCACGTCGGATTGTCCGTCCGCGGCAGCCAGTACAATCCGGCAGCGCAAGGCGACTTGCTGAGGGGTGCCATGGGCTGCCACCCATTGCTGAATCTGCTGCCGCTCGGACGCGGAAAGAACGCCAGACAACGCCATGTCCCAGCATAACCTTGAGCAGGACCGTCTGTCCAGTTATTTGTTGGACACCACACTAGTTAGACGAACGGGCTCCGCCCAAATCGACCGCCGGCTGCCATTTTTCAACCCGCCTGTGATGGCGTTCACGGTCTTCCATTTCGTGGGAGCGAGTCGTGGACCTGCAGACACGCGCCCGGCCCGATCACCTGATACAATTCGCAAGGGTGTGTTGGCGGCAGCAGGCCACGAGGATGGACGGGATGTGGCGTCGGTTGGGTACGCTGGCTGTTTGCGGGACATTGGCATTGTGGGCAGACTTATGCCACGACCTCCCGACCAGTCCTCCGGAAGAGTCCAACTTCACCGCGACGCCGCGTTCTCTCGCCTTCCGCCTGACGGTCAAGCCTGGTGGACCGGCGTTCCGGATTACCGTTCCTCCCCTCCTGTTGAAATGGCAGGTGGGTTCCAGCAACACGGTTCGCGCAGGTGAGATTGAGGTAGCAGGCTGCGGGGACGGAACGGCGTTACAGTCGCTGGCGATCATGGCCTGGCAGCCAATTCATTTTGGCGCCACCTTCCGGGCGCAGGATGTCGACTTCGACGGGTATCTCGATTTTTCCGTCCTTACGGAATATGCAGGGAAATGGGCAAGCAGGTCGTACTGGGTATACGATCCCGTTCCCGGACGCTTCGTCGAGAACGAGTTGACACGCGTGTTGGGGCAAAACTGTCTGGGCGCCGAGTGGCATCACGGGTGTCGGAAATCAGATTCCATCGGCTTCGATGCAAAGACGCATGAGATCAGCGCGCACTATCTGGGGGGAGCCGGACGGTGCGGTTCGCAGGTGGACCGTTACCGCCTCGAAAAGGGTCGGCTGATCAATGTTCACAGAGAGGTTTTCGACATGAGCCCAAGCGGCTGCACCCTGACGCTGGAGGACCGGATCGGCGGGACCATGCGAACTACGAAGGTACGGCGATTTGACGTCTACGGGGAACCTGCGAAATGAAGCAGCGAGCGGGGAAGTCTGCTATCGGGATGCCGTAGTGCTCGACCTGTGAGCGAGGTAAAGTAAGCTCCGGCGGCGAATGAACCCCGCGATTGGGGACCTTGGGAGGCGGGCACTGCCTGGCACCGGCCGCGGGCGTTGAACAAGAAAGGCGCCGGGGAGACGTTGGCGACCTTGCCCGACCCGCAATCTCGCGCTCTCGCCCTGCACTATGAGATGCTGGGCTTTCAGAACTTTTTCTCCCTGGGAGGCCCCGAGTTGCAGTTCCGCCGCAAGTGGTTCAACACCTTTTCCATCCTTCTCGTATCACTTTGGCCCTGCTCTGCACAACCGGCCGCCAGCAGCTTCGACCCCGCCATCTTCCTGCGGCCGCCGGCCTCGTACCGCGGCCATGCGATGTGGAGCTTTCCGCTGAATGCGCTGACCGACCAATACGTGATTTCGGGCATTCAGGAAATGGCCAGGCTGAACTATGGCGGCTTTTTCATCGAAGCCGGCGGGGTCCGGCCGGGCGCGCAGGCGGCCGTGCCGTTCCTCAGCCCCGAGTAATTCCGCCTTTACCAACTCGCACTGGCAGAGGCGAAGAAGCAGGGCCTCGAGGTAGTGCTGTATGACGATTACGCGTTTCCCAGCGGCACCGTGGCCGGCCAGCTAGCGGCGCAGTATCCGCAATACATGGCCAAGAGCCTGAACCTGTTGGAGCGGGACGCCTCCGGGCCTTCGCGCATCGAACTCGCCGTTCCGAAAGGCATTTACGTGGGAGCCGTGCTGATGAACCGCGATACACACGAACTGATCGATGCGAGCGATCGCAAGCGCGGCGACACAGTCGCGTTCGAACTTCCCAGAGGCAGGTGGAAGGCGATGGTTTTCTATCTCCCGGAAGCTCGGGCGCGTGTCGTCGATTACCTGGACGACAAGGCTGTGGATGCCTACCTCTCGATGACGTACCGGCAGTACGAGAAGAACTTCGGCCAGTATTTCGGCAGCCTGATCACGCAGACGTTCTACGACGAGCCATCGATGCACCAACAGGACCGCATGTGGACGGCCGAATTCAACGTCAAATTTGAGCAGAAATACGGATTCTCGCCGATGAAATATTACCCTGCGCTCTGGTACGACATCGGCCCGCAGACGAGCGCGGCGCGCAATGCCCTCTTCGGCTTCCGGGGCGAGCTTTTCCGCGCGAACTTCATTCAGAAACTGAACGACTGGTGCGCCGCCCGCCACCTGCGGTTCGGAGGGCATCTCGACCAGGAGGAGCCCGTCAACCCGACGCCCCTCAATGGCGACCTGATGAAGGTGTTTGAACACCAGGCTGTCCCGATCGTTGACGATATCTGGTGGTGGGGCCGTACCAATGTCGCGTACAAGATTGTAACCTCGTCCGCGTTCAACTGGGACAAGCCGGTGGCGGCAGCCGAAACGTACGCGGCTTACCGCAATCTCAACGAGAAGATCGCCTACGCGGTGGCAATGGACCAATTCGCCATGGGCGTCAACTTTCAAGTTCCCGCCCGGACGGTGCAGCCCAAACGAGCGGAACTGAACGACTATGTGGGCCGCCTCAGCCATTTGCTCCAGCACGGGAGGCACGTTGCGGATATCGCAGTGTTGTATCCTTCGGCCTCGCTGCTCGCGGCATACCGGAATGTGGGGGGCGTGCAGTTTCCGACGAGCGCCGGAGAGCCGGCGCCGCAGATCATGGAGACTGCTTACGCCCGGGAGGGCGGCCCAGTTTACGGTTTCGACTATCAGAACCTGGGCGAATCGCTATTCCGGGGCCTGGGGGTCGATTACACCTATCTTCATCCCGACGTGCTGGTGAGCCGTTCGACCGTCGCGAACGGCAGGATCGTTCTGAACAACGGGGAGAATCGCGAAGAGTTCAGCGTTTTGTTCGTGCCGGCGGGCGACACTATCTCGGCGGCCGCCGCGGCGCGGATCCGCGAGTTCTACGTGAGTGGCGGCAAAGTGGTCGCCACCGGCCTGCTGCCCACCCGCTCGGCGGAATTCGGCAGGGACGACGAGGTGCGCCGCGCCATTTACGACGTTTTCGGAGTGTCTCCCGACGAACCGTTGAGAGCCGACCTGCGCCGCGCGCAGGACCGCCGGAATTTGTACGTCTTCTGGTATTACACTCGCAAGAATGAAGCGGGCGGCCAATCGCTGTTCATCTCGAACACCCAGCCCTGGCTGATGGACTTTGCCCTGCGGCAGGTTCTGCCGCAGCGGGATGTGGACATGCAGCAGCCGATCGTAACACCCAAGGTCGGACCGGACTATGATGGCGCGCTGACCTACATCCACAAAGTCAAAGACGGGCACGATATTTACTTTTTCGCCAACTCGTCCGCGGGGGCTGTAGACACGAAAGTGATCTTGCGCGGGAAGAAGACGCTTCGCATTTGGAATCCGCACACTGGAGCAGCGCAACAGCCGGCAGAAGTATCTCAGAGTGACACGACCACGACGGTGCGGCTCGTTCTGCCCTCGACGACGTCCGTATTCTTCGTTTCGGAATAGTTACTTTCTGGCGCAAAATTCGTTTTCTGGTGAGTTCTGACCACCGGCGCGCGGTGTCAGAAACGACGAAAAGCCCGGTGGGCTGAGCGCCGGGCTTTCAAGTAGCTGATTTTGGGGTGCTTCGAAAATTCACTTTTTGCGTTCGCCTAACACCGCTCCAAGGTGGTGGAGATTGTCAGCGATTACGCCTAAGCCAACCCACCGCTTCATTCCACTGTCGCCCCGGTAGATGCATCGCCGAAGACCATGCCGGCGCTTAAGGACACTGATGCGACCCTCGCAACCGGTCCGCCATTTCTGCCCTTGTTTAAACCAGCGCTTCTTTTGTTCGCGCTTCCGCTCCGGGTTTTTTGTGGAGCGATTCGGGATACATACGCGCTTGACACCTCTTTGGTGCGCGGCAGTTTCATTCTTGGCGGAGTAGAATGCAGCATCGCCCGCCAACAAGTGGGGAATGCAGCCCAGTTTTTTCTCATGCGCATCGATGGCTGGAATCACCAACTCTGAGTCACTGGGCCGCTTTTCATACACGGCATAGTCGGTGATGATCTGATTCTCGCCTTCCTGGATTTTGACCATCTTGCCGAACTCGGTTGGCTTACTCGCCTTGCCCTTGCGAATGATCTCAGTCGTAGGCTCGAAGATGCTCACCAGTTTCTCGGAAACGTGGGTGTCACCGCCGAAGATCCGCTGTTTGGCTTGTCGCATCACCTGCTGGACTCGCGGTACGATCCTGTCCAGTTCTTTTCGCAGACCATCGAGAGCCGCTTGCTGCATCACGTCCGCGGAATGTTTTACGCCTTTGGTAATCTCGCGGGAAAATCGTTTGGCTTGCCCGACCACCCGCCCGACTGCAGACAACAGCTTTTCATATCCCCGTTGCAAGCGCTCCCGGTTCGGTCCCCCCTTGGTGCGCGCCACGCGCCCGATTTCCAAAATGCGGAACTTTACGCTCCGGCTCCGATCACGGAGTTTGGCTCCCTGTTGCCCGGCGATCTCTCCGATCCGCTTCATCGCGCGGATCAGGACACGCACGCCATCGCCCAGCAGATTGCTGTCGGTCGGGTAGTGGATGTTCGTTTCCACCACCGTGGTATCCAGGCGCATCTTGCGCCCCTTCACTACTTGGTTTTCTTTGGCGATCTCCACCACTCGTTCATGAATCTTTTCGACCCCTTCCGCTCCCAGCGCCAATCCCCAGCGACCCATGGTCTTGGCATCGGGCGCTTTCGCGGCTCCCACCCGCGTGAAATCGCGATATACCAGATTGGCCCGGACCTCGCGCTCCAACACCTCGTAGCTCCAGTTGCGGATATGTTTCAGTAACAGCAGCCGCAAAACCACTTCAGCCGGCGTGCCCCGCCGGCCGCGGGTGCGGCTCTTCGGGCTGCGTCGAGCCAGAGCCTCGTACACGGCTGAGACCAGATGTTCATCCTCCAGAACCTGGTCGGCATGGGTCATCCATTCCTCTCGCAGGTCGGCTACTTCCTCGGCGATGAGACCGTCGCCGAAGTGACGTTGCTGCCGCCGAGCCTCAATCATGGGAGTTGGTTCCTACCCTTGGCTGGCGTGCGTGATTGTTTTGCCTGCTGCCACTGCTTCCGAAGTCGGTCACGATTCAACTCGGCCAGGGAACAACCGATCTCCCAAAACGCCGCCCACGATAGCTGTGCTTGGCGAGCGATATCGGCATGCTCCGGCGGGACGTACAAAGAACGGCTCTTGCCGCGTTCTCTATAAGTAATGTAGAGATGCGGTCCGTGCAGGCGTTTGGGATCGCGAGCACAGATGCAGTTAGGATTGCCGCAGCGGCGGGAGGTCTCCGACAGGCCACCCTGAACCATGGATTCGGTGGCCTGGAGGAGGCGTTGAATGAGTCGCTGCTTCTTAAGCATAGCTTAATATTAAGATATGCCCGTCTCATTTGAGAGTCAACAGAAAAATGACATCACCCACGAAAAATGTTTTTGGAGGATAACGCGAACCCTGGCTGCCGGCGGTTGTCGCGCGGCGACGCTTTCTGTACGTTCTTGCAGAACTCCGTCGCCGCAGGTACTGGATCGAAAGGGCTTAATGGCTCATTTTTGCGCCGGAAAGTAGTTAGTATTGCCCGAAGGGGACTGCGGCGGCGGCGCTGACAGTCTCGCCGGGCGATTTTGATAACTGGCGGGGCATAGGGGAACTTTTCGAACTTTGGCCGTTTCGGGTGCGTTCCCGTCGGGGCTGTCGAACGTGCTATGCGGTTGATGTGACGTGAATTTCGGCGTTGGCAGCCATCAAACTGGAGAATTACCGGTGGAGTGAACACTCTTTGAAACTGCAATCGCCTCCGGCCAATTACGAATTAACAGCGTGCAACATTGAGTTGTCCCTTATTAGAGCGAGTCATCCCAAGGGGGGGCCGGCCAACCGCGGTTCGTAGCACGGGTAGCTGAAAGCGCAATACCAGGAGCCCTGTAATTAATGGCGGATGCTGTTCTGGCTGATCGCCGGGTGCTGAAAACAGGCAAGCTGTTGAATCGACATTCCCGCCAACTTCGCGAGGACGGTTGTGATTTGGGAGTCTTTTCCCATCCGATAGAGTGAAATCTGCAAGTAGTAGTCGCTTCCGAAAACACACAAGACGGCGCCCGACGCCCGAACGGTGTACAAGAACGACCGCGCGCCGATTCCAGGCACTTCACGATAGGTCCCGAACCGGACACCCCGCTTTATTCTGGCGATTTGTTCCGTCACCCAAGCGCCCGTTACAGAGCAAGAAACCGCGTTGGAAGTGGCTGGTTGCTTGCCGCGATGGAGCAGCGGTTCGACTACAGCCTGGACGAGTTGGCGCGACGCTTCGATCGCAGCGTGACGTGGGTATCGCGGGGGTTGGCATTAGTCGAACTGTTGCCGGAGGCGATTCAGCAGCAGGTACGCGAGGGCAAGGTCACGGCGCAGGTAGCCATGAAGTTTCTGGTGCCGGTGGCCCGCCAGAGCTTGGAGGATTGCCAGCGGATGGCAGCGATCTTCGCCGAGCATCGCTGCAATACACGCGAAGCCGGGCAACTGTATGCCGCCTGGCGGCGAGGATCGGCCGCCATCCGCAAACGCATTCTTGACGATCCGGGGCTGTTTTTTAAAACGCAGCGGCAAGAAAAAGCTCCGCCGGGGGGCGCCGCTGAACTGATCCGCGATCTGGAGATGGTCACCGCGATCGTGAACCGTGCCCATAGGCGGCTGGCCGGCGCGGAGGCTGGGGAGTTGGATCACCAGCAACGTGACATTTCGGCGCGCGTGCGTGAAGACCGGACGGGAGTGCAACGCTCGGCATCGCACGTATAATCAAGCTGAGAGGCTTAGCCCTGTGCTGGAATTCGTCGGCAGGGTAGGGGTGGTAAATCATCTCGGGATCGCCCGAAAAGAGAATGTGATCGATGGAATCTGATCGGGAGGCGGAACAGCGCGCGCTCAATCGGAGACTTGCGGAGGCGGTTCAGACTCGATGTTTGGATCGCGTACAGCAACTGCTAAGCGCAGGAGCAGATCCGAATTGCTGGGGAGAACCTTGGGGCGCTACTCCGCTGCTTCACGCAGCGATGCTAGGCTTCGAAGAAATCGCGGAAGCATTATTCGCAGCCGGAGCGGACCCGGATCGTGGCGATTTTGATGGCTCTAAGCCGCTCGCCGCCGCAACTGTAAAGGGTCACGAGGGGACGGCTCGCCTCATTCAATGTTGGCTCTCCAGTCACCGGGAACAGCGGCGAAATCAGCAACTCGATCGCCTCGGATGGGTTGTTGGCGTTAGAGGCGATGAAACGGAAATCAGATTGGCCGGGACCGAAAAGGTTGACAACCCTGATCGGATAATTGAACTGTCGTGGGCGGAGGCGCCTCTGGAGACTGAGATCCCCTTCACCTCCTTCGAAGGTTGGATCAAGCAGATCGACGTGCAAAGGTTTCCAGCCATCGCGTTAGAAGCGGTAAGGGCTGGGTTGCCGTGGTTCTTTGATCTTGCTGACGGGCCTGAGGATCTACTGGCGGCAATCCCTGGGGATCGCACCGGAAAGTCCTGGCGTTTCACTGGCCAACGTCCGAGGAGGTTCGCGGGCGACGACGCGCTTCCCAAGATCGCGCTACTACACTCTTTGCAAAGATGATTGCCGGGCACGATGCCTACACATTAATTCGCGAGATGTGGGACTATAGTCACCTCGCCCGGACCGGGAAAATCGATCTCATCGACATGGTTGACCCGACCGCGCCAGCCGTCTCGCAACATCATTTCCACAGAAGACGCCAGGGCGATGAAAAGGCACGAGTGAATCGTTCAGCCGAATAGCCACTTGAATCGTTTCTATTTTCGCGTTCGCAGAAAGGCTTGACTAACGTTCAATTCTGAATGCATAATTGCTTTCAGATGGACGCTTGGGCGCTCGGCAAGAATAGACCAGTAAAGATGGCCTGAAGTGACCCACTCTGAGAACGGGACTGGGAACGGGAGCGAGATCAGGGGCTATCATCCACGCCGAAGGCGTGTTCTTTTGGGAGTGAGACGAGCAAGCGGTATTATCCACGCCGAAGGCGTGCCGGGGTTGTTGTTCCATCATCCGCGCCAAGAGCGCGTGGTGGCCTATCGATCGCGGGCGACCTTTTCGAGCTTGCGGCGTATGTGCTGGAAGTACTCTGGGCTGACGCGCATATCGAGCACTTCGTCGATCACCGGCAGGAAATATGCCAGCGAGCGAATCGTGCCCAACGGTGGGGCATTCCCTGGCCGCATCAGGCGGCGCGCCGCCGCCAGCACGAGTGCATTTTCGATCACGCTCACGGCCACGCCACGCTGGTAGAGTTGCGCGGCCAGCATGCGGTCCGGACGACGGACTGTACCCATCGTGCCTGGCGTTTTGCGATACGCCTCCAGAACCTGCCGAATGTACTCTTCCTGGTCGCAGCGGTCATCCACAATGGTACTCCTCAACTTTGTGGCAGGCGCAGCGACGGCCCGTCAATGTGCACCGTGTGGCAGTAGTGCCGCAAACGGCTCAGTAACGCTTCCACCATCGGGCGATTGCCCAAGAAGTTCGGCCACTCGTCGTACACCAAATTCGTTGTAATGATTGTGGAATGCTGGCGGTAACGTTCTTCCATCAGCTTGAAAAAGATGTTGGACTGCTCTGGTTTCAGATTTAAATACCCGAATTCGTCGATCAAAAGGACGTCCAGTCGCGCCAGGCGCTTGAGCAGCTGCCGCGAAGATCGATCCGCCAGCGAGGCATACATCTCGTCGAATAAGTCCTGAGCCTTGACGAACTGACAGCGGTAACCATTCTCCAGCGCCTTCAGCAGCAGGCTACAAGCCAATCCGGTCTTGCCCCTTCCGGTTTCCCCGACCAGCACGATATTCTCCGCCTTGGTGATGAACTCCAACTCTGCAAACCCACGAATCTGTTTGCGATTCACGCCCGGTTGGCGGGCAAAAGGGAACGTCTCCAGCGACCAGCGCTCGGGCAGATTGGCGCGCCGGATTCGCCACTCCAGCGCGCCCTCCTGCCTGGCTTGAAACTGCGCGCGCACCAGGCGCGTGACGAACTCCGAGTAACTGATATCGTCCTTGTCGGCGGCCCGCAACTGTTCGTCATAGATCTCCAGCATGCGCCGCAGCTTGAGATTCTTCAGCAGTTGTTCCAGTTCTTCAGTCATCGCCAGACTCCCCTTCGAGCAGAAAGTATTCGCGCGTCACGCGGCGCAAGATCATCCGTTCCAGCCGGTCCAGATCGTAAAGACCATAACGGCCGGCCTCGCGCACGGCGCCCAACAGCGGTTCCCGTGGATACTCCCGCACCAGACGTAACAGTTGCCGCAGGGCAAGCGTGACTACCTTACGGCTCCGTTGTTTCAACCCAGCGACGTAGTCGGCCAACTCAGGCGCGGCCGTGACAATGGCCTTCTCTTCGGGATGCGGGTCGGGCCGGGCGTCTCTCTGACCGCGCGGTGGACGATGCTCGGCCAGCATCACTCGCTGGTGCTCGGCTTCAGCAATGCGCCGGTGCGTGACTAGGCGGCGGGCATCGAGTTGAATCTCGATCTTGTCCCTGGTCTCGCGCACCTCTACGCGGCGACCGATCCAGTCCACCGGAACCGAGTACCGGTTGCTGTTCAGCGCCACGTACCCTTCGATATCGACCAGGCGCTGATGCAGCCGGTAGACCTCCGGAATCCACATCGGCAGCGGTTTCAGATGCAGCCGTTCGACGGCGAACAGCTCACGGGGAACCGCACGGATATGTTTCTTGTAGGTCGAGTTGACCTTATCGCACCACTCCCGCGCACGCTGATTCAGATCCTCCCAACTGCGGAAGGTGCGCCCCGCCAGGAAGTTGTTCTCGATGAAATGAAAGGGACGTTCTACGCGCGCCGAACGGTTGGCATTCCCAATCGCGTGTGCCACGAACTGAAAACCGAAACGCTCTCCAAAGGCGGCCATCTCCGGTACCGGCACCATGTCGCGTCCACTGCCGCGCAGCACCACCACGTGCGTGTTGTCGATCATGGTCCGCGTTGCGGCGCCGCCAAAGTAGCGTAGGGCCTCGGTGAGAAATACCTTGCAATCGAAACGCCGGAAGTTTGGATAACACTGGAAGAACAGCATCCGCGAATAGCACAGCACCGCCGAGGCGGTCTGCACCTTGCGCTTCTTGCCGCCCAGTTCGAGTTCGTGGGGAGACGTGTCGTGCTGAACCTCCTCACCCGGCGCGAACGCGTACTGGCCCGCCGGCGTGGGCGGCGCGTAGCCGATTCCGTGCCGCCGGCAGAACGCCGTTAACGCGGTATACGATAACTGCGCGCCGCCCGCCACCAACTCCTCATGGACTCGCACGAGATTCCCCTTGCACCGGTCGAAAAGCTCCAGGATCTGTTGGCGGTGGGGTTCGGCCTTCGCGACTCGGTGTAGTTCCGGCATCGCGGTGGAGTTCGATCGCAGAACTTTGCGCACCGCCACGCGCGAGATCCCCATCACCCGCGCGATCTCTCGTTTGCTCACTTGCTTCGCATTCAGTTCCAGAATCGTGGTGCGTTGCGCTTGGCTCAACATGCGGTTTCTTCTCCGGTTGGATTGCTTCGTCGATGCGGCGGAGTTGATTTTGAATGCGCTCCATCTGATGCCGCGCGGCCTTCGATTGTTGGTTATCCAACTCCGTCACAGCGGCGCCCGCCAGTCGCCGTTGCGCGCGGTTCACAATCGCCACTACCATTTCCAGATCGCGTAACAGCTCAGCGCCGGTTCCGGCCGGAGCTTTCTCTTGCGCTTGCCGCTGTGTTTTGAAAAACAGCTCGGGATCATCCAGAATGCGTTTGCGGATCGCGGGCGAGCCTTTGCGCCACGCGGCATAGAGGTGGCCGGCTTCGCGCGTATCGCAGTGATGCTGGGCGAAGATGGCGGCCATCCGTTGGCAGTCTTCCAGGCTTTGGCGGGCCACCGGCACCAGAAACTTCATCGCCACCTGCGCCAATATCTTGCCATCGCGCACCTGTTGTTGGATCGCTTCCGGTAGAATCTCCACCAGCCCCAGCCGTCGCGATACCCAACTCACGCTGCGATCAAATCGCCGCGCCAACTCGTCAAGCCCGTAGTCGAAACGCCGCTCCAACTCCGCCAACAGCCATCCCACTTCCAGCGCAGTCTCGTGTTCGCTCAGTCGCAGTGAGCGGTCCAGCAACACCGCCGCGGCCTCGCTCATCGGCCACACCACCGCTTCCACCGTGTCCCGGTTCAGTTGCTTCAGTGCAACGATCCGCTTGTAGCCGTCGATCACCACATAGCGGTCCGCCTGGCCCTCGGCCACCACCACTACGATGGGCGTTTGCTGGCCGCTCTCGGCCAGCGACGCCAACAGCCGCCGCTGCCGCCCGGGATGGTGCACTCGCAGGTGCTCCCAGCGACGGTCGAGTTGGTGAAACTCCAGTTGCATTCGATTGTCCGTGGCGTCGCGATCAGTATGGAGCAGGCTGGAACTGGTCTTTTTCGGCGAGAGGGGCAAGTGGACTCAGAACTCTTGTGGGATCAACTACATACGCGCGGAACTGGTCTTTCGCCGAGCGCATGAGAAGTGATCCCATAACCCCAATGAAATCAGAGCCTTTCTGCCCGAACTCGTCTTTCGCGAGATCCCAGGGAAGTTGGCTTAGCCCGAAGTTCTGACAGCTAAACGGAGAAATCTCTTGTTCTGATGGTGGTATGAGGTTTTTGGCGGATCTGCGTAAGCATGTAAATTCTCAAGTTTGTGCTTTATTTAAACGACTGATCTCCTTATCATGTAAGCATGTACGTCGCCACCGTACCAAATCGCAACTCCCCTCCCGCAATCCTCCTCCGCGAATCCTATCGCCTCGACGGCAAAGTCAAAACCCGCACCATCGCCAACATCTCCCATCTCGCCCCTCATCAGATTGACGCCATCCGTTTCGCCTTGTCCGGCGCTCTGACCGCCTCCTCCACCCCTTTGCCAGAGTCCTTTCACATCTCCCGTTCACTGCCTCACGGCCACGTCGCCGCAGTCCTCGGCTGCTTGCGCAACCTGCATCTGGATTCCATCCTCGACCCGACTCCGTGCCGACAGCGCGATCTCGTCATCGCCATGATCGTTGCCCGCATCATCGAACCCGCATCCAAACTTGCTACCGCCCGCGGGCTTCATTCCGATACACTCCACCACAGCCTCGGCGAGGTCCTCCAATTGGATTCCGCTGATGAATCCGAACTTTATCAAGCGATGGACTGGCTGCTCCCGCACCAGGCTCGCATCGAGCAAGCCCTTGCCAATCGCCATCTCTCCCAAGGCGGCCTGGTGCTCTATGATCTAACTTCCACTTACTTCGAAGGGCGCCACTGTCCTTTGGCCAAACTCGGTCACTCGCGTGACGATAAGTCCGGCACATTGCAGATCGTCTTTGGTCTGCTCACCAACGCTGCCGGATGCCCGGTCGCCGTCGAAGTTTTTGCCGGCAATACGTCCGATCCCAAAACCGTCGCTACCCAAGTCGATAAACTGCGTCAACGATTCGGGCTCTCCGATATGGTGCTGATTGGCGACAGGGGCATGATCACCAGCGCACGCATTCGTGAAGACTTGCCGGTCTCAAAAGGTATCCAATGGATCTCCGCTTTACGAGCCACCCAGATCCAGAAACTGGCTGCCGGCGGCCAGTTGCAAATGTCTCTCTTCGATCAAACCGATCTCGTCGAGATCGCTCATCCGGACTTCCCCAGCGAGCGCCTGGTGGCTTGTTTCAATCCTCTGCTGGCCGAGGAACGCGCGCGCAAAAGACCCGAGTTGCTGACTGCGACCGAGAAGCAACTGGAGAAGATCGCCGCCGCCGCCAAGCGCGCCAAGCGTCCTTTGCGTGGCAAACAGAACATCGGATTACGCGCCGGCAAGATTCTCAACCGCTACAAGATGGGTAAGCACTTTCAGTTGCGCATCGAAGAGGACAGTTTTCACTACGAGCGGAAGAAGGCCAACATCGAGCGCGAACAGAACCTGGACGGAATCTATGTCATCCGAACCAATGTCACACAAGAAGTGTTATCTAGTCAGCAGGTCGTAGCAAGTTACAAGAGCTTATCCGGCGTGGAGAGGGCCTTCCGCAGTCTGAAGACCGTCGACCTGCAGGTGCGGCCTATCCATCACCGCTTACCGGATCGCGTCCGGGCACACATCCTGCTTTGCGTGTTGGCCTACTACGTGGAATGGCACATGCGCCAGCTCTTGGCTCCCATCCTCTTCGACGACGATGACAAGCCGCAAGCGCAGGCCGCTCGCGATTCCATCGTCGCTCCCGCCCAACGCTCCACCTCGGCCAAACTCAAGGCCCTTACCAAACAGACCGCCGACGGCACCAAGGTCCACAGCTTTCAGACGCTCATCGGCGATCTGGCAACGATCGCCAAGAACAGAATTCAACCCGCCAACAAAAGCCTCGCCGTCTTCGATATGCTCACGCAGCCCACCGTGATTCAGCAGCGTGCATTGGAGCTGCTCGGCGTCACTCTTCGACCCTAATTCCGCATTTGTAGGCAGTAGACCGATCCCTGACCCCACCCAAGTCATTGATTTCCCCCAATTTCCCTCTCGAAGCCCAAAGAACTTCGGCTTAGCGGCGGCGGTAAACGCAATGGCTCCGGCGGTTGTTCCTGCGCTCCCCGCTGCTGAATGCGGTAGCCGGCAGCGTACTCCGGGTTCTTCGCGCGCCACTTCGCCTGCGTCTTGCTCCGCCGCGCCATCTGGCATTCGGACTTACTGCACGCGTGCTGGCGTGGTCCGAGACGCGGGTTCGGGCGGAACCAGTGACGACAGATGGAGCACGGTCTTTTCCGAGGCGCAGGCATTGTGAAACATCATCACCAAAAGCCCTGGCTGCTTACCGCTGCATGCCGGTCGAGTTGCCGTGGCTTCGCCATGATGCACGAAGCTGAACTGATGAGAGAATCAGAAGGAGCCAACCAACTGTTCGGTTCGCTTACCTGCATGACTGAAGGCGAATGGGAAGATCTCGTCCAAGCACTGCGTCAGGACGACGCGAGCATCGCTGCGTCTGCCGCTGAGCGGATTCACAAGCGCGCTTCGACGGAGGATCTGCCCCGATTGCTGCTGCTTCTCAACAACGATGACATCTTCTGGCGGGAGGCTGCGGCGTGGCCGATCTCAGAACTTGCAGGCCCGTCCTCCCTGCACGATCTGCTGACTGCGTATCAGCGCGGATTCGATGAAGGATACGACAACGACGGGTTTACGACCGCACTGGTGGAACTCGCGACGCGGGACCCAATCGGATGCAGAAACGTGCTTCTGCGCCTCCTCGCTGAATCGCCGACCACAACACTTCGGGAAAACGCGGCATGGCTCCTGGATTTTTGTAAGCCAGCAATCTAAGCCCGCTTCTGTCCTGCCCGCGCCCATCGATGCACGGCAATCAATTCCTGCGGAAACATGACTCCTCACCCCGCGCCGCGATTCAAGCTGCCTGGGTCAGTCTTGGAAAGCGGAGGTGGGTCACTTTTCCCGCGCGCCGAAGGGACGTTAGCCAAAAGGTCCCGAAGCCGCCCGCCTCCGGCAACGCAAGTTCAGTTGTCTCCGTCAGTTCCCCTTCCCCGATGACCTGCTGCCTGGTTCGCTCTCCCTCACTCACCGCCGCTGTGGCAAACCCACTTGTCATTGCGCGTCTGGCGAGGGCCATCCGATTTGGTTTCTCACTTTCATGTCGCAGGGAAAGCGTCGTGTGGAACGAATTCCTATCAAGTGGGTAGACGACGTCCGCCGGCGCGTTGAAGCTGGCCGCGCCTTTCAGGACGCTCTGCGCGAGGTCCTCACGGCCAATGCCGAGTTGTTGGTCCTCTGGCGCAAACAGCAGCCACCCCGCTGAAGGGGCCGCATTCTCGACAGATTCAAAACTATGCCTGCCATGGTCTGGCTTTGAAGAACTATTTCCAGCAACCCGGCGATGGTCGTACCCAGCCACACATTCCCGCGACGGACATCGTGTGGGCCGTGGTGATGAGCCGGATCCTGCGAATCACCAGCTTTTTGCGCCTGGAGTGGTTAGTCCACTCCGCAGCACGAATTGGGTTAGGCGTGAGAGCGGCCTTCGGCGATGATGCCTTGGCCTACTGCACCGAACGTATGAACCCCGAGTCGACGCGACTGGCTCTAGCGGCAGCACTGCACCAGGCCAAACGGAACAAGGCCTTCGAGAATAGCCGCTTTATCGGTCTGGCTCTGGACGGCACCGGCGCAGGCCGCACCTATAGGGAACCCTGCTCGTTGTGTGATCCCATCAAGGACGCCAAAGGCGAAGTGCACGGTTGCCTGCATCATTTTGTGCTGGTCAGTGTGGTGGGCGCTGGTTTAACGCTGCCGATCGATGTGGAGCCCTATGGGCCAGGCGACAGCGAGTATGCCGCCGCACAGCGATTGCTGCGGCGCGCCGTAGAGCACCTGGGACCACGCTTCGCCGACTACGTGGTAGGAGACGGCGCTTACGCCACAGCTCCTTTCTTGCACACCACCGAGGATGTCGGACTACCCGTGGTGGCGCGCCTGAAGGAGAACCTGCCCCTGTTGGCCGCCGACGTACGCGCTCGCTTTGATGGTCAGCCGCCCCAAGCCGTGTTCCAGGAGGGCAATGACCGAGTCGAGGTCTGGGACGCTGATGACTTCGCCCCTTGGGAAACCCTCCACTGGCCCACCGTGCGCGTGCTGCGCTACCACCAACACAAGCGCGATGGCACGGTGGTCCAAGCCGAATGGCTGACCAACTTCACCGTCGCCAAACTGGGCAGCCTGAGTTTCTATCGCATGGCCAAGAGCCGTTGGGAGATCGAGAATAGGGGTTTCAACGACGGCAAGAACCGTTATGGCATGGAGCACATCTGCCACCATGAGCCCAACAGCATCCTGATCGTATGGCTGCTGATCGCACTGGCCCTGGTGATCGAACGCCTCTATCGGTTGCGTTATCTGCATCGCGGCGACCACGGCGTTCGCTCCGCCATGCAGTTGCATGATTATCTCTGGTTGACCCTCGGAGGCCGCAACCCGCCCGACACCGGTTGAAACCGACGCCGTGCGGACGGCTGGCAGCACTCCGTTGCTCTTTGACAACTCGATCGCTTTGCCGTGGAGTCATCCCGCCCAGAGGCCCGCCGTCGGTCGAAGGTCCCCAGAAACCCCCTGCCTCCCCAACTCAAACCCACTCCACAACGCCGGACCCCTGCTTCGCAACACTTCCGAAACGGCTGCGACCGCGCCAGCCGTCTCGCAACATCATTTCCACAGAAGACGCCAGGGCGATGAAAAGGCACGGGTGAATCGTTCAGCCGAATAGCCACTTGAATCGTTTCTATTTTCGCGTTCGCAGAAAGGCTTGACTGACGTTCAATTCTGAATGTATAATTGCTTTCAGATGGACGTTAGCCCAAAAGGTCCCGAAGCCGCCCGCCTCCGGCAACGCAAGTTCAGTTGTCTCCGTCAGTTCCCCTTCCCCGATGACCAGCTGCCTGGTTCGCTCTCCCTCACTCACCGCCGCTGTGGCAAACCCACTTGTCATTGCGCGTCTGGCGAGGGCCATCCGATTTGGTTTCTCACTTTCATGTCGCAGGGAAAGCGTCGTGTGGAACGAATTCCTATCAAGTGGGTAGACGACGTCCGCCGGCGCGTTGAAGCTGGCCGCGCCTTTCAGGACGCTCTGCGCGAGGTCCTCACGGCCAATGCCGAGTTGTTGGTCCTCTGGCGCAAACAGCAGCCACCCCGCTGAAGGGGCCGCATTCTCGACAGATTCAAAACTATGCCTGCCATGGTCTGGCTTTGAAGAACTATTTCCAGCAACCCGGCGATGGTCGTACCCAGCCACACATTCCCGCGACGGACATCGTGTGGGCCGTGGTGATGAGCCGGATCCTGCGAATCACCAGCTTTTTGCGCCTGGAGTGGTTAGTCCACTCCGCAGCACGAATTGGGTTAGGCGTGAGAGCGGCCTTCGGCGATGATGCCTTGGCCTACTGCACCGAACGTATGAACCCCGAGTCGACGCGACTGGCTCTAGCGGCAGCACTGCACCAGGCCAAACGGAACAAGGCCTTCGAGAATAGCCGCTTTATCGGTCTGGCTCTGGACGGCACCGGCGCAGGCCGCACCTATAGGGAACCCTGCTCGTTGTGTGATCCCATCAAGGACGCCAAAGGCGAAGTGCACGGTTGCCTGCATCATTTTGTGCTGGTCAGTGTGGTGGGCGCTGGTTTAACGCTGCCGATCGATGTGGAGCCCTATGGGCCAGGCGACAGCGAGTATGCCGCCGCACAGCGATTGCTGCGGCGCGCCGTAGAGCACCTGGGACCACGCTTCGCCGACTACGTGGTAGGAGACGGCGCTTACGCCACAGCTCCTTTCTTGCACACCACCGAGGATGTCGGACTACCCGTGGTGGCGCGCCTGAAGGAGAACCTGCCCCTGTTGGCCGCCGACGTACGCGCTCGCTTTGATGGTCAGCCGCCCCAAGCCGTGTTCCAGGAGGGCAATGACCGAGTCGAGGTCTGGGACGCTGATGACTTCGCCCCTTGGGAAACCCTCCACTGGCCCACCGTGCGCGTGCTGCGCTACCACCAACACAAGCGCGATGGCACGGTGGTCCAAGCCGAATGGCTGACCAACTTCACCGTCGCCAAACTGGGCAGCCTGAGTTTCTATCGCATGGCCAAGAGCCGTTGGGAGATCGAGAATAGGGGTTTCAACGACGGCAAGAACCGTTATGGCATGGAGCACATCTGCCACCATGAGCCCAACAGCATCCTGATCGTATGGCTGCTGATCGCACTGGCCCTGGTGATCGAACGCCTCTATCGGTTGCGTTATCTGCATCGCGGCGACCACGGCGTTCGCTCCGCCATGCAGTTGCATGATTATCTCTGGTTGACCCTCGGAGGCCGCAACCCGCCCGACACCGGTTGAAACCGACGCCGTGCGGACGGCTGGCAGCACTCCGTTGCTCTTTGACAACTCGATCGCTTTGCCGTGGAGTCATCCCGCCCAGAGGCCCGCCGTCGGTCGAAGGTCCCCAGAAACCCCCTGCCTCCCCAACTCAAACCCACTCCACAGCGCCGACCCCTGTTTCGCAACACTTCCGAAACGGCTGCGACCGCGCCGGCACTCTTGACAAGACTAGCAGCCTGTGGTAATAGTGAGACGGGCGAATAAAAACATGTGACATCGTAAATGTTTTGAGCGTCTATTGGATATGGCAATGGGAACGCGGCGGAAGCGGGAGCGGCAACAGGATCTGTGGATCGCAACCAGCGATGTGGTCGAGACACCAGCCAATGTCTTCTACGACCGCTTGAATCAGATTCTGGACGGGCACGATTTCGATGCCAAGGTGGAGCGGCTGTGCCGGAAGTTTTACAAAGACAGCGTATACGGTCGGCCCAGCATGGCGCCGGGGGTCTACTTCCGATCGCTACTGATCGGTTTTTTTTGAGGGCCTCGATTCGGAGCGAGGAATCGCGTGGCGACAGCCGACTCTCTGTCGTTACGGAAATTCCTGGGCTACGCGCTGGATGAGGCCACGCCGGATCATTCCACGATTTCGCGCACGCGGCGATTGTATTGGCTGGAGACGCACAAGGCCGTGTTCCGCTGGGTGCTGAAGATCCTCGATCAAGAGGGACTGGTCAGCGGACGGACCGTATCGATTGATGCCACTACGCTGGAAGCCAATGCGGCGCTGAAAAGCATCGTGCGGCGGGACAACGGACAAAGCTACAACGACTATCTGAAGGAACTGGCCAAGGCCGCCGGGATCGAGAACCCGACGCGCGAACAGTTGGCACGACTGGACCGCAAGCGAAAGAAGAAAGGATCGAATCTGGAGTTGAGTTCGCTCGTCTAATTTGGCCCACTTCGATCGTCTAATTTGGCCCACCCCTGACACCTGGAAATGAAACCATTCCGGGATGGACAGGAGGCTGAAAGTGGAATTATTCGAAGAGATCCGGCGCGGCCACGCGGCCGGAGAGACGATCAAGGGACTGGCGGAGAAGCACGGAGTGCATCGCCGGATGGTCCGACAGGCGATCGGCAGCGCGATTCCGCCGGAACGGAAGCGCTTCGAAAAGGAGCAGCCGCGGCTCGGTCCTTTGAAAGAGATCATCAATCGGATTCTGGAAGAGGACCGGGATGCGCCGCGGAAGCAGCGGCACACGGCACACCGGATCTTTACCAGAGTGCGAGAGGAGCACCCCGAGTATCCGATCGGTGAGCCCACCGTGCGGCGCTTCGTGGCGGGAAGGAAGCGTGAGCTGGGCCTGAGCGGCCGCGAGATATTCGTGCCGCAGTCCTATGCCTTGGGCCAGGAAGCGCAAGTGGACTGGTTCGAAGCCTCTGCGAAACTGGGCGGCGAACGCTGCGTCCTGCAGTTTTTCGCGATGCGCAGTATGGGGTCGGGAGACGCCTTTCACCGGGCCTACACCAATGCGACCCAGCAGGCGTTCTTGGAGGGGCACGAGCACGGCTTCGCGTATTTCGGTGGCGTCTTTCGGACCCTCCGTTACGACAATCTCTCGAGCGCGGTAAAGAAGATTCTACGGGGACGGCAGCGGGAAGAAACCAGTCGCGTGATCGCCTTCCGTTCGCACTGGGGATTCCAGAGCGAATACTGCAACCCGGCGAGCGGCAATGAAAAAGGTGGAGTCGAAGGCGAAGTGGGCCGGTACCGGCGGAACTGGCTGGTGCCGGTGCCGGAGGCATCCGACCTGGCGGAATTAAATCAGCACCTATTGGCTGGCTGCCTGGCAAGCCGGAGTCGAACCATCAGCGGAAGGACGATGACGGTTGGCGAGGCCAGCCAGATGGAACGGGCGCAGTTATTGCCGCCGGCCGAGGAGCGATTCCCGATAGACGAGATCCTGTACCCATTGATCGTAGACAACAAGGGCCGCGTGAAAGTGAAAACGAACTGGTATTCGGCGCCCCTGTGGCCCGGCCTGCGCGTGACCGCGCGGGTATGGCCCTCGCTGATCGAGATCGTGTATGACGGCACATGCGTCGCCCGTCACCAGCGAAACTACGGACGCGGCCACCAGATCCTGAACCTCGAACACTACCTCGATGTATTGGAGAAGAAGCCGGGCGCCATGGCAGGGTCGACGCCGCTGGAGCAGTGGAGGCAGGCCGGACGCTGGCCCGCGTCTTTGGATCGAATCTGGAAGAAACTCGAGGAGCGTTACGGGAAGAGCGGCGGGACCAGAGAGATGATCGGCCTGGTTCGGGTTGGCGTGGTCAGTGGATGGGATCGGCTGATCGGCGCAGTGGAGGAAGCCCTTCACCTTGGGGTAACGGATGCGGCGGCCGTGTTGCACATCATGCGCACGCCGGATGCCGAGGAGCGCCGACGGTGCCAGGTCCAACTGTCGGAAGAACTGGCCCAGTTTGAGCGGCCACAACCCGTGATGAACGCGTACGACCTGCTGCTGAGATGCAAAGGGGTGATCCAGTGAAAAGCCCGAGTGAATCTCTCGAACATGCCAGCGTGCGGCAGTATTGCAAGTCCGTCCGGACGCCGGCGATCGCCGCGAACTTTGTTTCCCTGTCCGAGCAGGCGGTGAAGGAAAACCGCACGCATATCGGGTATCTGGAGGCATTACTTGCGCTGGAGTGTGAGGAGCGCGACCGGCATGCGATTGCCAATCGCATTCGGGACTCGCAGTTGCCCCGGATGAAGACGCTGGAGGAGTTCGACTTTGCGCAGGCGCCGGCGATTCCAGCAGCAAAGATTCGCGAACTGGCCGAAGGCGGCTACATTGAACGTAACGAACCGGTGGTTCTGATCGGCGACTGTGGAACGGGGAAGAGCCATCTGGCGACCGGGCTCTGTCTGGCTGCGTGCCGGCAGAAACGCCGGGTCCGCTTCACCACGGCCGCGGCTCTGGTCAACGAGCTCGTGGAAGCGAAGCAGAACAATCAGGTACGACGCATGATGGCCCGATGGCAGAAGTACGAGCTAATCGCGCTCGACGAGGTTGGCTATGTTCCGCTGGCCGATGTGGGGGCGGAGTTTCTGTTTCAAGTGGTATCCGAGCGGGCCGAGAGAGCGGCACTGATCGTCACGACAAATCTGCCATTTTCAGAATGGACTACGGTATTCCCGAACCCGCGATTGTGCAAAGCCTTGCTGGATCGGGTGACGGACCGGGCCCACATTATTGAAACCGGGACAGAATCGTTCCGCTTCCGGCGAACGATGGAGAGGAGGAAGAAACGGTGAACGGGAGGCGGGCCGCCGGTTCGCGCCACCCCGCCGTTCGTTTCGCCTGAAACGCGCCGCCCTACGGGCGTCGCCAGGCTCCACTCACGCCGGGGCGGCGCGAACAACTCCCGGCCGAATGGGGCAAACTATGACTATCAGGGGTGGGCCAAATTAGATGATCGAAGTGGGCCAGGCCTGATGATCGAACTCACGAGTGGATGAGCCCCAGTGACCCCGACGCCCGAATCACCAAAATGAAGGATGGGCGGACGCACCTGGCGCACAAGGCCGAGCATGCAGTGGATCTGACCAGTGGGGCGCTGCTGGCAGTGACGCTGCAGCCGGCCAATGAAGGGGACACGACGACGATCCACCGGACCCTGGAAGAAGCGCAAGCTGTGGCCCGCGAGATCAACGAACATGGAGTCGAAGAGGTGGTAGCGGACAAGGGCTATCACAGCGGCGCGGTGCTGAAGAAAGTACATGAGCAGGAAGTCCGATGCTACATCCCCGAGCCGGAGCGTGGGCGGCGAAACTGGCAAGGTGAGGGGAAGGAGGAAGAGCAGAAGCGGACCTATGAAAACCGGCGGCGTGGGCGCGGCGACCGCAACAAGCGACTCCAGAAGTTGCGGAGCGAACTGACGGAGCGGAGCTTCGCACACCTATACGAGACCGGCGGAATGAGACGGGTGCACCTGCGGGGTCGGAAGAACATTCTGAAGCGACTACTGGTGCACGGAGCCGCGTTCAATCTCTCGTTGATCCTGCGCCAGACCATGGGAGTGGGGAAGCCCCGGCGGTTACAGGGGCTTTCTTTGCAACCGTTTATGCTGTTCGCGCGCATTTTTTCGTGGCTCTGGGCGACATCACGAGCACCAGAACAAAGGAGTGAGAGCTTTGCAATGCAAAGCGGCGGCGCGAGGGCCATGCTGCCAGCCGATTCAGGCATATATCAAGTAATTTGCTTCGGGCTGGCTGCCTGGAAAACGCCTACTTCTGACACGGGCTGCTAGTGTCCTGTCACGTAAGGGCTCATAAATAAATAACATTTACATCTACTTTCCTGATGTGTTATTACGTTGGGCAGGGACACCGATGCCCAACTCGCCCAGTACTTTGCTGGCATGTGGCCGCATCTGGACGAACACGCCCGCCGCTTGGTGGCCGCCAGCAAAGCCGTAGAACTGGGTTATGGCGGCGTATCGCGGGTCAGCCGCGCTTGCGGTCTGTCGCGCGTTGAGGAATTGCAGGCCGCACCGCTGGCGACGGGCCGGATTCGCCACGAGGGCGGCGGCCGCCATACGTTGACGTCCAACGATCCCGGCCTGGCACCCGCCTTGGACGGCATGGTCGAGCCTACGGCGCGCGGCGACCCGCAGTCGCCCTTGCGCTGGACCTGCAAGAGCGCCCGCACGCTGGCGGCGGAACTGACTGCCGAGCACCACCCGGTCAGCCACACCAAAGTCACCCAACTCCTGCGAGAAGATGGCTACAGCCTGCAGGGCAACCGCAAGACCGAGGAAGGGGACGACCATCCCGATCGCGACGCGCAGTTCCGGCATATTAACCGCGCCGTCAAGCACGCCTTGCGGGCGGGCGAGCCCGTCATTTCCGTGGATACGAAGAAAAAGGAATTGATTGGCAACTACCAGAACCAGGGCCGCCAGTGGCGCAAAGCGGGGACGGCGGACAAGGTCAACGGACATGATTTTCCCGGTCCCGAGGTGCCCCGCGCCTATCCTTACGGGATCTACGAGCTGGGGCGCAACGTCGGCTTTGTCAACGTGGGCACGGACCACGACACAGGCGCGTTCGCGGTGGCTTCGATCCGCGGTTGGTGGCGCGCCGAGGGCCACCGCCTGTATCCTCGGACTCGGCGGTTGCTGATCACTGCCGATGCCGGTGGTAGCAACGGCTGGCGCCTGCGGCTGTGGAAGTGGGAACTGCAAGGCTTGGCCGACCAGACGGGGCTGACGCTGACGGTCTGCCATTTCCCGCCGGGCACGAGCAAATGGAACAAGGTAGAGCACCGGTTGTTTTCCTTCATCTCGTCCAACTGGCGCGGGGAGCCGCTACGCGACTACGAGACAGTGGTGCGCCTGATCGCCGGGACGACGACGGCCAAGGGCCTAACCGTGACCTGCCGCCTGGACCACCGCAAGTACCCCGTTGGGCGCAAGATCACGGATGACGAGTTTTCCCATGTCAATCTGAAGCCCGACAAATTTCATGGCGAATGGAACTACACGATTCATCCAAGCAACTAACACAGTTGTAAATGTTATTTCTTTACCACGCCTAAGCGTTAGCCGCCGGCACTCTACTGCGTAAAGCAGGTGCGAATGCTTTAGTTTATCCGTCCGTTCGAAGCGATCCTTTTCTTAGGGTCAGAGATGGTGAGCTGCGCAGAGCGAAAGGTTGGAATCTGGTGGACTATCGTGCGGCATCGTCCCCGAAACAAATGGTCGTGCTGGACGTCGACCGATCGTGGCCGAATAACGTGGGCCTCGGACCCGGCTTCGACCTCAGAAATGGACCGCCCGCACGCGAACTGTTCAAAGAAGTAAGCATCGATTACGATGACTCTGGGCCGGAACGTGGCTCTTTCGAAGTGGATGGAATCGTCGAGACACTTGCACGGCTTCGCGAAGTGGAACTGCAACAATTCCGCAACGGTAATTTGACAGTGCCTTGGTGGGCGCAGTAAGCTCGTGACGGCGGTCTCTTCACAGCAGCACCCGACAGGGCCTTGAGCCGCTCCGGAACCGACACTGGTGGCCAAGAACGTTATCGGATTTTGCTTTTGGAAAGCGCGTTTCGTCTCCATTTCGGGCCGTGGCCCAACCCTAGGTCTCTGGCCGCTTGAAAGAGTTCCTGTTGTACCCGAATTTACGTCGGGCTGCTTGGCGATCAAACTTCCAGTTGATTTGGACGCGATCTCGATTCACTCGTCGGTTCCAGGCCCGCGCTTCCTCTCGCAGGATCTTGAGACTGGGGATTCGTCGCTTACCTAAACACTGCTGCGCGAACATCCCGATTTCAATCTCCACCTGATTGAGCCAACTGCCATGAGTTGGCGTGTAGTGAACGGTGAAGCGGCCCCAGACTTCATGGCCATTTCGGCTCCGAAGACATCGCTCAGGGCCTTGCGGCGATGGATGTTCAGGTTATCCATTATCAAGTGGATGGTCTTGGCGTTCGGGTATTCCAGCGCCAAGGTGACCGCCACCCGGGCAAATTCAAAGCCTGAACGGTCCGGCGTCGGGAACGTGGAATGACGTCCCGCTTTTGGCTCTACCGCGCAGAAAACATTGGCTGTGCCGCATCGTTCGTATTCGTTGTCCCGTCTGGCTTCCCGACCGGGCACGGCCGCAGAAGTCGGCCGGACATCGGCGTGCAAGGTAACCGGCTTTTCGTCCAGGCAGACAACCGGTTGCTCCGGATCGTAGGGACGTTCATACACTTCAAGCACGTCCTCCATCTTCGCGACGTACTCCTCGTCGAGATCCGCCACGGTCACGGTAGGGATGCCGGTCGCCCGACACCCCCCGCACAGATCCCCACGGGCGGCACTACCGCATAAAATGTGTTCGAGCACATTTTATGCGTTGGACTAAACCGCTGCGCGGTAGACGCGTAGCGCGGCCAGTCGAACGCAATAAGCTCTCGCTGTTGTACTTGGCCCCTGCCTTCCGCTGAGAACTCCTACGCGAAAGCATGGAAGTGCTGCTTGCAGCAATTCCATTTCGTTAAGGAGCCTTCTATGACATCCCTTCGGCAACGCATGACCGAAGACATGCAGGTGCGGAATCTCGCCCTGAACACCCAAACTTCCTACGTGCAACAGGTGTCGCTGTTCGCGCGTCATTTCGATAAATCACCGGAACTATTGGGCGCCGAGGACATCCGGGCCTACCAGGTCTACTTGACCAATGAAAAAAAGCTGGCGCCCGGCTCCGTCCTCATCGCCGTCGCCGCCTTGCGGTTTCTCTACAAGGTTTCTCTCAAGAAGGACTGGAGCTTCGAGGACGTCATCCCAGCGCCGAAGAAGCCGCAGCGGCTGCCGGTAGTTCTGAGCCCGGAGGAGGTCCTCCACTTTCTGGGTTGTGTGGGCAGCACCAAGCATCGGGCGATTCTGACTACCTGCTATGCCGCCGGCCTGCGCATCTCCGAAGCTATCCGTTTGAAACCAGCCCACATTGATAGTCAGCGAATGGTCATTCGTGTCGAACAGGGCAAAGGCCAGAAGGATCGTTACGTGATGCTGTCTCCCAAACTGCTGGAGACGCTTCGTAGCTACTTTCGGGCCGTGCGACCGCAGGGTTGGCTGTTCCAAGGTGATGTGAGCGGCCAACCAATCACCAGAAATTCCGTCGAACTGGCCTGCCAGAAGGCTCGGCGGCTCTCTGGCATTCGTAAGCCGATTACTCCCCATTCGCTGAGGCACGGATTCGCAGTCCATTTACTGGAATCGGGAACTGACGTTCGCACCATTCAACTGCTGCTCGGGCACCGCAGCCTGGCCACCACGGCCCGGTACCTGCGAATCGCCACCAGTAAGGTCTGTTCCACCTCCAGTCCGCTCGACCTGCTCCCGCATCCCATTGTCGTTGAGTCTGTTCCCGCCCCGCCTCAGCACTTCTGAGCGCCGGGCCCATGGACCGCCCCAGACTGGAAGTGGCGGATGTGTTCCGCCAATACGGTGAAGCCTATCGAGAGAAGTATGGCGCGTCGATGTCGACAGCGCAGCGGCGCGTCATGACGGCCATCGAGGTGTGCCGAACGGCAGCTCTCGGTGGACAAATTGAGCAGTGCGATCAGTGCGGCCACCAGCGCATCTGTTACCGGTCCTGCCGGAATCGTCATTGCCCAAAGTGTCAATCGTTGGCCCGCATGGAGTGGATCCAACGCCGCCAAGCCGAACTTCTCGATTGCGAATACTTCCACGTGGTCTTCACGGTGCCGGAAGAGATTGCGGCCATTGCCTACCAAAATAAGGAGGTGGTGTACCGCATTCTCTTTCGGGCCACCGCCGAAACCTTGCGGTGCATCGCCGCCGACCCGAAACACCTTGGCGCCGAGATCGGTTTTTTCGCCGTGCTCCACAGTTGGGGATCCAACTTGCTGCACCACCCGCATCTCCACTGCGTCGTTCCCGGCGGCGGACTCTCGCCAGACGGCAACCGGTGGATCGCCTGCAAGCCGGGCTTCTTTTTGCCGGTACGTGTGTTGTCGCACCGGTTCCGCCGCCTCTTCCTCGAGTATCTCCAGAACGCTTTCGATGGCGGCAAGTTGCTGTTCTTCAACGCTCTGACATACCTCCGGGATCGCCGCCAGTTCGCCCGTTACCTGGTGCCGCTGCGAAAAATGAAATGGGTCGTCTACGCCAAGCGCCCGTTCGCCGGACCCCAGCAGGTGCTGGACTATGTCGGCCGCTATACCCATCGGGTGGCAATCTCGAACAATCGCCTGCTGGATATCGAAGACGGTCACGTGCGGTTTCAATGGAAAGACTATCGCGACAAGGGCCGGCAGAAAACGATGACACTGTCGGCCGAGGAGTTCATCCGCCGGTTTCTTCTCCATGCTTTACCGGACGGTTTCCAGCGCATTCGCTACTACGGATTCTTCGGCAATCGCTACCGGCAAGAGAAACTGGCACGGTGCCGACAATTGTTGGGCATGGAACCCCCTGCAGCCCTTCCGGCACCGCAAGACTATCGGGATCAGCATGAGGAACTCACCGGTATCTCGTTGCGCGAGTGCCCGGTCTGCCATCGCGGGCGCATGGTCCTTGTTGAGGCAGTAGCACTGGGTAATTCACCGGCTATCAAGGACACCTCATGATCCGCGTGCCTACAATCCCCAAATCGCGCTCGGCCCGTGTTCGACGCCACGAACGCTCCGGGAAAACCTTGTCTTCCACCTACCTGGATCGCAGGTTGCCACGTCGATATCATCGACTGGAACATCTCGCCTCCCTCAAACTGGTGGTATCTCTCTACAAAACCTCCACAGTTCGATTCTCCAGCAGGCCTACTCATTTCGGGCCCAAGCACTCTGAACCATTCAACACCCATAGGGCCGGCATCCTACCGCGGTTTAGTCCAATCCATTTTTAGCTCACCGCCGCGGCCCTCAGCTTCTGCGCCTTTCACCGGCTGCCTACGGCCGCGCCGCTAAGCTAAAAATGCTCTGCAATATGTGGTCGCCAAATTTATGTGGCGCCCAGCGCGCAACCCCCTTGGAATGAACATCCGGCTCCAACAAAGACGACATAAGTAAGAATCCTGGATACTAGTCGGGCCTCCCCCGTTCGAAAGGAGACCCGATCATGTTCGACACTCTATTCCGCTATCCTGCAATCGTCGCTCGACATCAAGGAGGCCGGTTTGCAGCGGCCCGAGAACTATTTCTGAACCGTTGCGCCGGCCAAGGCATGGCCCACGCAACCTTGCAGCGCTATGCTCAAGAACTTTTGGTTGTCGCCGAGCGCATCGACATGACCGTTGGCGACGCAATTGACTCAACAGTCATTGAAGCCGCCGCTAACCATTGGGCGCGCGAGCAGCACCAACGACAACGAGCGGGTGGCCTGCGCTGGTCGCGGGAACTCTTCGTTCAAACAGCCATGGACTGGCTTCGCTTCTTAGGGCGTTTGGAAGTGCCCAAACCCAAGATCGTACCCTTTGCGGACCGGATTGCCGATTTTGCAGCATATCGGCGAGACGAGCGCGGTTTGTCCCCAGCCACCGTCCGGAATCAGAACTGGCACGTAGAGAAGTTCTTGCGCTGGCTTGGCGAGCAGAATCGTTCGCTCGACGATGTTTCCCTGGAAGATGTGGATGCCTTTCTGGCTGCCAACGGAAGACAAGCTTGGTGCCGTGTGTCGGTGGCTACCAGCGCCAAAGCCCTGCGTGCCTTCTTTAAATACGCAGCGATACGCGGGTGGTGTGCGGCTAGCATTGCCGCCGGGATAGACGGCCCTCGCCTGTTCCAGCACGAAGGCCTTCCCGTAGGTCCATCATGGCCGGACGTGCGGAGATTGATCGCCACAACCGTCGGCGATTCGGCGCGAGACATCCGCGACCGGGCCATCCTGATCCTGTTGGCGACCTATGGTCTCCGCAGCAGTGAAGTATCCGGTTTACGTCTGCAAGATGTGAACTGGGGAAGTGAAAAGGTCTCGATCGCACGTCCGAAACAGCGCCGAGCGCAAGAATATCCGCTCGTCAGTGAAGCCGGCGAGGCCATTCTGAACTACCTCCAGAAGGCGCGGCCGCGTTGCGCGCAGCGCGAGATTTTCCTAACGTCCAAAGCGCCATTTCGTCGGCTCTCCCAGGGGGCCCTATACCATCTGGTCAGCACACGCCTGAGCGCGCTCGGAATCCACCTGCTACGCCGTGGACCGCACTCTCTACGCCACGCTTGCGGCGGCCACCTGGTGGCGGAGGGATTTTCGCTAAAGGAGATTGGCGATCATCTCGGGCACCGCAGTGCTTTTGCCACCCGTATCTATGCCAAAGTCGATCTGGCCGGATTACGAGAGGTAGCGAATTTCGATCTGGGAGGTCTGGTATGAAGCTGTCGGCTCTTGCCTCCCAGTATGTTGCCTATAAGCAGGGAATGGGTATGCGCTTCAACACCGAGGGCCGCACCTTGAAGTCGTTTTGTCGAATCATGGGCGACATTGCCATGGCCGAGATTACGGCCGACCGCGTGCACGACTACATTGCTGGCGCAGGCCCGATAACGCGCTTTTGGCACCGCAAACACGAGGTGCTCCGCGGCTTTTATCGGTTTGCCATTGCACGAGGACACGTGGATCGGTCTCCGCTTCCTAAGATCGTTCCTAAAGCACCGGAATTTGTACCCCACATCTTCTCGCACGAGGAACTACAGCGGCTGCTCGACGCCAGCGCCAATTGTGAGAGTCCACGCAGCAAACTGCAGCCCCACACCTGGCGCATGCTCATCTTGTCGTTATACGGAGCAGGCCTACGAATCAGCGAGGCCCTGTCCCTCACTCTAGCCGATGTCGATTTGCCCGCCGGCATTCTCACGATCCGCGAAAGCAAATTCTACAAAACCCGGCTGGTACCCATGAGCCCGGATCTCAGTAGTGCGCTGGAGACCTACGTGGCCCGTCGTGCCAAGGAGTATTCCACCAAACCAGATGCGGCGCTGTTCCTGACCCGCAATGGAAGCCCGCTGGAGCGGCATACCGCGGAGAATGTCTTTCGCCGGCTACGAGTTCGGGCCGGCGTGTTGCAGTCCGCCGGCGGCCGTTATCAACCGCGGTTGCATGACCTACGGCATGCCGCCGCGGTACATCGTTTGATCTCCTGGTATCGCCAGGGAGCAGATGTGCAACGGCTGCTGCCGCAACTGGCAACTTATCTCGGCCATGTCCATATCGCGGCCACCCAGCGCTATCTGACAATGACACCGGAGCTGCTCCACGAAGCCAGCCAGCGCTTTGAGCGATACGCAGGCGGGGGGCAGCATGAATGATCTGACACTGCTGGGACCCTGGGTGCGGCGGTTTCTGCTTGAGCACTTGGTAGCTGAGCGCAACTTGGCGCGCAACACGCAACGCAGCTACCGCGATGCCCTGGCCATGCTGATTCCGTTTGTTGCCGACAAACTGCACCAATCCGTGGACCGGCTGACGGTGATCAACGTGTCCGCGGATCTAGTGCGCCTCTTTCTCACCGATCTGGAGCATTCCCGAAACTGTTCGATTGCCACCCGCAACCAGCGCTTGGCCGCGATTCATGCTCTGGCTCGGTTCGTGGGAGAGCACAGTCCAGAGCACATTGCCTGGTGTGGTCAGATTCGTTCCATTCCCTTCAAAAAGGCGAGTAAGACACTGATTCCTTACCTGGAGAAGCCGGAGATGGACGCGCTGTTAGGAGCCCCGGACCGTCAAACACCACAGGGCCGCCGGGACCACGCACTGTTGCTGTTTCTCTACAACTCCGGAGCACGCGCTCATGAAGCCGCACAGATGCTTATCAGCGAATTAGATCTGGCCGGTTGCTCCGTGAAGATTCGCGGCAAAGGCGGCAAAGAGCGGCAATGTCCGCTCTGGCCGCGCACCGTCGAGGAACTCAAACCGCTCATCATAAATCGCGCTCCCGCGGGCATTGTGTTTCTGAATCGCTGCGGGCATCCCATAACGCGCTTTGGTATTTACGCCGTTGTTGAGCGCTACGTCCAGAGGCTCCAGACGCAGATGCCTTCATTGCTGTCAAAGCGGGTCAGTCCGCACTCTATAAGACATACAACGGCCACGCACCTCCTCCGCGCCGGCGTCGACATCAACACCATCCGTGCCTGGCTCGGGCATGTCTCCCTTGACACGACCAATATTTACGCCGAAATCGATCTGGAAATGAAGGCCAAGGCTCTGGCGAAGTGCGAAGTCACCAATCCGAACAGCTCGACCCGTCACTGGAGAGATGATCCGGCACTGATGACATTTCTGCGAGGCCTTTAGCACGTGTCGTTATGTGGCGTCCCAGGCCGTCGTTCCGCCTATTCCAAAAGGGTTGCGCGCTGGGCGCCACATAAATTTAGCGGTCACATATCGCATGGGGCTCTTATCTCGGATGTGTGGCGTCAAAGCGAACTCGTGGATAAGGATGAAGAACACGCGGCCGCGGAATCCAGCGGTCAGCCAGCTTTTGCATCCGCGCCCACGTCAGATGATGCTTCTGGCCCCGATGGATCAACATCGTCCTCCAGAGCCGAATCACCCGATAGCGGAATGCGGACAGACTGTCGGTGTTTCCGGGTACCGCGTGGTAGTTGAAGTAGCCTTGGACGATCGACCGCAGCCATTGGCCGGTCTGCGCTACCGGTTCATGCATCCGTCTGCGGAGCTGCTGCTTGATTTCCAGCAGCTTGGCCCGCATTCGGTTGCTGATCGTTTTGCGCTTCACGGCATAGCTCCCGTTCCGGTCCTTCCCGCTGATATGCGTGAATCCCAGAAAATCGGACGCCTCCGGCTTCCCTCTCCTTTCTGTTTCCGGTTTTGCTCGGCGAACCGCCCGAACTCAATCCGGCGCGTCTTGTCTGGGTGTAGTTCCAATCCGAACTTTGCCAACCGTTCCCGAAACTCCGTCAGGAAGCGGTCCGCCTCGGCCAGGTGTTGGAATCCAAGTACATTATCGTCGGCGTACCGAACGACTACGACATCGCCTCGCGCACATTTCTTGCGCCAGACGTCCACCCACAGGTCGAACACGTAATGCAGATAGATATTCGCGAGCAGCGGCGAAATCACCGAACCCTGTGGAGTACCCATCTCCGTGTTCTTCCATTCGCCTTCCTCCATCACTCCCGCCTTCAGCCATTTCTGGATCAGCCGGAGAATGCGGCGGTCGGCAACGCGATGCTGGACGAACCTCAAGAGCCAATCGTGCGACAAATTATCGAAAAAGCCCCTAATGTCACAATCCAGAATCCAGTTCACCTTCTTCCGCGTGATCGCGACGTACAGCGCATCCAGCGCTTGATGCTGGCCACGCTTTGGCCGGAAGCCGTACGAGAAACCCCGAAAATCCTCTTCATAAATCTCGTTGAGGATCGTGACCACAGCCTGTTGAACAACCTTGTCCTCCAAGGCCGCGACCCCGAGTGGCCGTTGCCGACCATCCGGTTTCGGTATGAAAACTCTTCTCGACGGCTGCGCCCGATAAGCGCCACGGTGGACCCGGCTGTGCAGGTCGGCGAGCCGACCTTCCAGCCCGGTCTCATACTCCTCCCATGTGATGCCATCCACCCCCGGCGCGGCCTTACGCTTCAGGGCGTAAGAGCTTTCCCGGAGCAGAGTGACAGTTAAATGGTGAAGCAGCGCGGTGAACTTCATCTCCTTCCGTTCCCTTGCTGCCTTACGCACACCCGCCAATCCTTGGGACACGCGCGCCTCGCCCTGTGTCGAGTGCGTGCTGGATTGATGAGTGTTCTCCTTGATCAGCGGCCTTCCCTCCTCACTCGCCGCCGGCGGTTGCCCGCCATTGTTCGCGTGATTCATCGGTACTCCTCCGCTGTCCGACTCCTCAAAGACGTGCATGCGAGCCGTACGGCTATTGCCTTCACCCGCCGGCCTGTCGCGAAGGTCCGCTTCAGGCACCTCCGAGGTCTCCCGGTTCTCGTGCATGGAGTTTCCAGACGTGCATGGGGTCTGCGACTACGCAGGGCCGACCAGTCGCTCGCACTAACGCTACTGGTCGTGTTGCCTTCCGCAGTGGTGACGGCGTCGGCGCCCTGATGGCAAATTTTCGAAGCTCGATACCCAGCCCATCTTTCCCCCTGTTTACGCTTCACTGGACACCTCGCGGCGAACCAGTGCAAAACTCGGGGCCGAGCGGATTGCTAATCCTTTCTCGTGAGGCTCTTTCATCCTCGACTCCATGCCGGTTTATCCCGGCGCACCACCACATTTTTTTCCCGCCACGGCTTGAAATCGTGGTGGAGCAGCAGAATCCGAATCGTCTCCCTTCCTACCTGCGGCACCAGTTTTCGTTTCACCGCCTCTTCGGCCACCAGGCGAACCGTCCAGCGGGCGCGCCCTGCTGGCGGATCGCTACAGACCATCGCGATGATCCGCTGTTTCTGGTTAGCGTCCAGCACCTCGGCTGCGCCGGGCCTCTGTTTCTCGTAAAGGGCACCATCCAGGCCGGCCTGCTGATAGCGATGGCCGAGTCGGCGAATTGCCTGTGCGGTGAGAGGGACCACCTTGGCGATCTGCGGAGCACTAGCAGCCTCTGCTAACTGCAAGAGCGCCAAGGCCCGCAGCACCACTCGGACCTGTTGCACCCCGCCCTTCAGCAGTCTTCGCAATTCGTGCTGATCCTTCTTGGCGACATCGATATTCAGAGGTGGACGGCCCATACCCTGAGTATGCGCCAAAACAATTCTGCATAAAAATGGTTTTTAGAATCTTTTCAGGCAGCCAAGGACCTAGATGCCAGGAATCTTCTGAAGTCGTTCTACGCGATTATGCGGACCTCGGGACTGCCTCGGCTTCGCTTTCACGACTTGCGGCACAGCGCGGCCACATTGCTCCTGGTGCAAGGGCGTACCAATGAAGTTCGTTCAGGAGATCCTCGGTCATGCCAGCTTCAGCACCACCGCGAATCTCTACAGCCACGTATTACCCTCGCTGAAAGAGGACGCCGCAGACCAGATGGACGCCGTTCTGAACCCTCTGGCTTCCAGTTTGGCTTCCAGCGGTGACACTGCGAGGCCCAACTAATCTGAATGTGATTGAAAGGAAATGGTGCGCCCGGACAGATTCGAACTGCCGACCTTCTGGTTCGTAGCCAGACGCTCTATCCAACTGAGCTACGGGCGCACAGCCTTAGAATGAATTACTTGCAGACAACGGAAGAAAGCAGGATTTTCGTTTTGTGCTAGATTTGTGCTAGACACCCCTTGACCCTGCCCTGACGCACGGGTTTGTGCTACTGCGTTGCTTCCACTCCACTTGGTGTGCCGCGCGTCCATTGCTTCTACATCTTAGCATTGGGGCCGGGGCTTCCGCACGCGCTGGGCCAAGAAAGTACGGGACAGGTTCAGGGGGTTGGATGACGGCCAGAAAGCTGGGCCGGTGAATAGCACAAAACTAGCACAAAGCCCCTTTCCCCGGCCCACGGTTGTTGCGGCATACTGGCGTTAGGAGGTCACCAATGGGTAAGGATGTTGAACAGGGCGGGCCGGGGCCTTACGGTTCCGGGGAACAGGGCGTGCCCGGTGGTGGCAGCGGGACAGTGGACAAGGAAACCGGAACGATTCACTATACAGACCACTCCCCCGGCCAGCACCATTCTTGGGACGAAAAGGGCGGAAAGTCTCAAACCAGCACACCACGAAGCACGATACGAAAGACAAGGGGAAATAGGCGTCAGGTCAACACTGGGAAGGGGGCGCAGGTTGCGTGCTGCCTGCGCCCGATGGGTGGGTCACTTTTTGCCGTTCAGGTACTTGGCCAGCTTGTCAGCCGCGTCATGCAGGTCCCGTTCATCCACGATGTTGTAGCGGCTGAACATGCTGGTGGTCTTGTGGCCGCTTATCATCATGGCCACCTTCTGCGGGACGCCAGCGCGTATCAGGTTGCGCACCCCGGTCCTGCGCAGGTCATGGAATAGCCGGTCAATCCCCTTGGCCGCGCTGCGCTGTTCGTCCGTTACCTCTTCAGGCCGGATACCCAGCGTCTGGGCCGCTTCCAGCGTCTTGGTGGTTTCAACTGCCTTGGCCCAGCCCTTGCGGATGTCATCCACACGGTGGCCGCGTCTGGGTGATACCCGGTCTGCGTACTTGCTGCCTTGCCGAAAGAAGACCCACGGGGATTCAGGGCACAGGGACGCGTGGCGTTCCTTTCTGGGCCACCAGCATGTCATGCAGGTCCCCACCCGGCCCACCCAGCG
>CAVSMH010000001.1:0-613323 GCA_963728965.1 Bryobacterales bacterium | reverse complement strand
GCCGTATGCCGCCGCGCCCTATGACATCGACGCATCATATGAATGGCGGAAGCAAAGGCGCCCTATACAGGGAAACTCGACAAGCGACCGGCAGCTACGTGGTCCGGATTGTAATCGCCACAGCCGAGTTTGCGCCGATGCCTCCCCACTGGCCGGGCTACCCCGGCGGTCTCATTCTGACGGCCATCAGAATGCGTTTTTCAAGGCATGGCGGAATCTATCTGGTCCGATGTGGTATGAAAACCAAACCCCAGGCCGGGAGCCGTGCCGCCTCCCGTCGGTCGGCCCCGAACCCGGGTAGCAGAGCGTGTCGGGAGGACCGCGCTCCATCTCATCGTCCGCAGATGAGTTCCGGCCGGCTATTCCTTGATCGGGGTGCTCGCCAGCAGAGCCCGTCTCCGCTTCACCGGCAGCTTCATCCTAAAACCGTTCCGGGATGGGGCACAATGAAATGGCAGCGAACGGTCAACAGTGTCTTAACTATTTGTCTCAGCAAACGGGGCAAGCGCAAAGGCTCCGGTACAGTTGAGGTGTTAGATCCAAGGGCGATATTGTCAAACCCGGTGGCTGAGTTGGCGCCACCAAAAATCGCCGATTTCGCCACACCTGCAAAACTCAGCGTAACCTGATCCCAGTGACAGGCCACGTTAAGCGCACCCGGGTCGCAACCAACGTTATAGTTGGCTAAAGATCTATGCTCGCCAGAGCAGTGCCGGTTCCGTCCAAACCGCTATCTACGGTGGCAAATGCCGCATCAGTGTAAGTGCAATAGAAGAAAGATAACTGGTATGTAAAGCCTTGAGCTACATCCATAAAAAAGGGAGAAGTGGGCAATTGGCGGGGAACTTGAACCGCTTGCCTTTCCAGGCACTTCCGGTGCGAAGTCTCAGCCCCCGCAGCCGACTCCTATGAGTTTGGAAACTGCCTACCTCCGAGTCTTTGAAAGCCTTGGACGCTGGATTCCGTTGATACGCGAACCCCTGATGGACGTAACTGTTGATTCTACAAGGCCCCTGAAGAGAATAAGCCGCAGCCTCAGGGCTTGACGGCACTGTTCATGCCACGTTCTGTTTCGCGGTACGTTCTCTCGCCGGCCTCGTTCTTGAGCGATTCGATCTTGAGGGCCATCTTCTTGGTGACGGTCGAGATGAAGCCGCGGATGCTGTGGGTTCGGCCAGTCGGTGGCCTTAGCGATCTCGGCTATCGGCCTCCGGCAAGCCCAAGCCGGCCTTGCCGCGGCCAAGGCCGCCCTCGCGAACGCCCGGCTCGACTTGGCTGAAACGGAGATCCGAGCCCCCATCGCCGGACTGATTGGCCGCGCCGAGATCTCGGCCGGGAATAACGTGGCGCGCGGCGATCCCCGGCGCCTGGCTGCCATCTCCCGGGTGGATCCCATCGAGGTGGTCTTCGGAATCGCGGAAACGCTCTACCTTCGCACCGTGAACACCGTCGATGCCGCGGCGCTCCAGCACATCCAGCTGGTCCTCTCGGACACGACAGTGTACCCCCTCGAAGGGCAGTTCACGCATCTGGCGGGCGGAGTGGATGACAAAACCGGCGCACTAACCGCTCTGGCGAGATTCCCCAACCCGAAGGCGATCCTTCTGCCCGGCATGACCGGGCGGGTGCCCGAAGCCGGCCGCTGTTCGATCACGTGTTGACCGCCCGGATTCCGGCCGGGCTACCGGCGGACTTACTCGACCGGCGGCCCGACATCCGCGCCGCCGAGCAACAACTTATCTCCGCCCATGCCATGACAGCGGTGGCCCGCGCCGCGTACTTTCCTGCTATTTCCCTCACATCCTCCGGCGGCTTCGCCAGTTCGGCGCTGCTCGGCCTGTTCCGCCTCCCCGGAGAGTGGTTCTTCGGGCCCGCGGCCAATCTGCCGATCTTTCATGCGGGCGCTGTTAAGGCCGGTGTCCGAGCTGCGGAGGCGCGCCGTCAGCAGGCGCTGCTTGCCTATCAGAAGACCGTGCAGCAGGCTTTCCGTGAAGTGGCGGACGCGCTCGCCGCGCGGCGAAAACTGGCCGAACTGCGGGCTGAGCAGGAAAGCCTCGTCGAAACCCTCCGCGAAGGCGTGAATCTCGCGGATCTCGCCTATAAGGAAGGCGTGGTGAGTTACCTCGAGTACCTGGATGCCGAGCGCCAGTTGCTCGACGCTCAGCTTCAAGTGGTGCAGGCCCGCCGCCAGGAACTGACGAACGTCGTCGCGCTGTACCGCGCGCTGGGCGGCGGCGCTGAATAACACCACGGAGCCGAAAAATGGGCCCGGAGCTATTCAGCTGATGGCTCTCCGCGCCGATATCTATAGTGTTGTTCGCAGGGCAAACCGAACTTTTGATAAGGAATTCTGCCAGCGTGGAGCACTTAGACACTACAACGCATTCGGCCGCCGCGTTTCCGCCAGTCTCTTGGGAAGAAGGCGTCCCGATTCCCGCCGGCTGCGGGGATCGGCCGCTGATCGAGGGTTGGACCCGAGCAGCGGCGGTCACTCCGAACAAGCTCGCGCTTGTTGAGAGCGCCAACACACGTTTTTGCACACATGAGGCGTTGGCCGGGCTGACGAAAAGGTGGGGCGCCCGCCTGATTGCGGAAGGAGTCGCGCCAGGCGAGCCGGTAGGACTCTGCGCGGGCGCCGAGATCGAGGCTGCTGCGGGCTTTTTGGCGATCCTGGAAGCCCAAGGCACGGTAGTTCCGCTCGATCCCTCGCTGCCTTCCGAGCGGCTGCGCGCGATGGCTGGCAACGCCGGCTGCCGCCTCATGCTTGGCAGCGATCGGACAGCAAAAAGGCTCAGGGACGGATTGCTGCTCAATCTGTCCTGCGATCCGGGGAATCACCCGAGTTCCACGGCCGGGCACGATCCGGAACGTGCCGCAGTGATCTACCACACCTCGGGTTCGACCGGCCATCCCAAGCCCGTGGTGCTATCCCATCGCGCGATTACGTCGCGCATCCTGTCGATGATCGAGTGGTTCGGCCTGGGCGCGGATGAAGTCGTTTGTGCCGGGTCGAGCCTGGCCTTCGATCCCTTTCTCCAGCAACTATTCTTCCCGCTCGTGACCGGCGGGACCCTGTGGTTTCCCGAGAGGCTGACGCTGCTCGATCCGCCGCGTTTCTGGGCGGAAGCCGCTGCGCAGGGCGTCACCCACTTGAATTTGGTTCCTTCGCAGATCGAGCCCCTGCTGGCGCGTCCTCCGGCAGTGGGCCTGCCCTCGCTACACCGGGTCGTGATCGGCGGCGAGCGGATGACGCCGGACCTGCCGGCCCGAATTGCCGCAGTGTTCGGACCCGTTGCAATTTACAACATGTACGGCCCGACCGAAGCCACCGTGGATGCCACGGGCTATCGGGCGGAACCTGGAGCGGGCGAACGGGAAATTCCCATTGGCCCCCCCCTGCCCGGCTGTCGGATTCGCATTCTTGATGCAGAGATGCGGCGTGTGCCGATCGGGGAAGCGGGCGAGTTGTACATCGGCGGCGCGGGTCTCGCCACCGGCTATCCCGGCATGGCAAACGCGACCGCCGCAGCCTTCGTTGCCGACCCGTTCGGCGCGCCCGGCGATCGGCTGTACCGCACAGGGGACTTCGGCCGCTGGCTTCCCAACGGCAACATCGCCTTCATCGGGCGGCGTGACGATCAGGTCAAGATCCGCTGCCAGCGCATCGAATTAGGAGAGGTTGAGGCGACGATGCGCGCCTTCACGGGCGTCACCGCGGCCGCCGCAGTCAAATGGGATGACGCACCAGGCGGAGCAGCCGTGATCGGCCACTTTACAGGCGACGCGGACCCGATTGCATTATGCGCCTGGCTGGCCGGCCGCTTACCGGAGGCCGCCGTCCCCACCCACCTTACGCGCCTGGCGTCGCTGCCCACGTTACCTTCGGGCAAAGTGGACCGCAACGCTTTGCCGCGCCCGCTGTTCACCGGGAGATCCCGTCGCGACGCCGCCTCGCTCGAGCAGTCGATCGCCGGAGTTTGGGAAGAGCTGTTGGGTCTTTCCAAGCTCGATCTGGCGGCGAACCTGTTTGAAATGGGCGCCCATTCGCTGCTGGTTCCGCGCGCCGCCATCGCTATCGAGAAGGCGACGGGCAAAGCTGTCAGCGCCGTGGACCTCTTCCGCTTCCCGACCGTAGCCGCGCTCGCCCGCCATTTATTGGGGAACAAGGCCCGCAGCGACTGCGCGACGCCACGCCGGAGGGACCAGACGAGTGAAATCGCAATCGTCGGCATGGCATTTCGCTTCCCGGGCGCCTCGGATTGCGACACGTTCTGGGCCGATCTCATGGCCGGCGCCGATCGCGTACGCCGTCCCAGCCGTGTCGAACTCGAAGCCGCCGGAGCCCCCGCGCACCTCGTCGATCATCCGGATTTTGTCTCCGCGCACGCCCCGATTGAGGGCGCCGGGCTCTTTGATACGCTGCCCTTCGGCTACAGCACGGGAGAGGCCGCCGAAATTGACCCGCAGCAGCGTCTGCTGCTGGAACTGGCGTGGCACGCTCTGGAGGATGCGGCGTGCGATCCCTCCGCTGATGGTCCCGTGGGAGTGTTCGCGGGAGTCGGCTTCAACTCGTATTTGGTGGACAACCTTCGCGACCGCCTCGGCCTGGCCGGCGAGCCCGAGCGTTTCGCGGCTGTCGTCGCCTCCGACAAGGACTTCGCGGCCACCCGGATCGCGTATAAGTTGGGTCTTACCGGCCCTGCGATGACTGTGAGCAGCGCCTGTTCGACCGCGCTCTCGGCCACCGGTATGGCGGTCGACAACCTGCGCGCCGGCCGTTGCCGGGTGGCGCTGGCGGGCGCGGCGTCGCTGGGGATGTTCTCCAGGCACGGGCACATCTGCGCCGAAGGCGGCATCGCATCGCGCGCGGGCGTCTGCCGGCCTTTCGATGCCGATGCCGACGGTGTCGTCGCTGGAGCAGGGGCCGCGGTGCTGGCCCTCAAGCGTCTCGAAGATGCGTTAGCGGACGGCGACCGGATCTACGCCACTATCCTGGGCGTTGGCATGTGCAACGACGGCGCTCGCAAGGCCGCCTTCTCCGCCCCCTCGGTGGATGGGCAGGCTGTCGCGATCCGGGCTGCGCTCGCGGATGCCGGCGTTTCGCCGGACGAGATAAGTTTCGTGGAAGGCCATGGCACGGCCACGCTGCTCGGCGATCCGATCGAGGTGGCAGCGCTCAACGCCGCGTACGCGGGCGTGAAACCGGGCCACGTGTTGCTGGGTTCGGTGAAGGGCAACATCGGGCACCTGGATGCCGCGGCCGGCATGGCCGGGCTCGTCAAGACGGTGCTCGCGGTGCGGCATGCAACCGTTCCGCCGACCGCTCATTTCTCGGCCGCCAATCCGTCCATCCCGTTCGCCGAAGGCCCATTTCGCGTTAACGCCACGCCGGAGCCCTGGCCCGGTCCGCTGCGCAGCCGCCGGTTGGCCGGGGTGAGCGCTTTTGGCATGGGCGGCACGAACATCCACATAATCATCGGCGCGGCAAACGATGCCGGGATCGCCCCCGCTCCCGCCCAGCCGATTCTCCTGACCGTCAGCGCCGCGTCGGCCGAAGCGCGCCAGCAACTTGCCGTCGCCATCGCGGGGCATCTGGAAGCGCCCCTCGCCGAAGCTGCCTCCTCACTGGCGCGGCGGCGGCCGCTGCGCTATCGTCGCGCCGTTGCCGCTGCTTCAGCGGACGACGCCGCCGCCGTTCTGCGAGGCGCGGGAGCTTTCGACGGAGAAGCAGGCGGCGAGGCGCTCTCGATTGGGTTCCTCTTCCCCGGGCAGGGCGTGCAACAGGCTGGCATGGCTGGCGCGCTCTACCACGCCTTCCCTGCGGTCCGCGCCGTCATCGACGAGGCTGCGCTCGTGTTGCGTGCTGGTCCGTTTGCGAATCTCACAGACCTGCTGCTCGCGCCCAAGGGCAACGTCGCGGCTACTGCCGCGCTTTCGGAGACTCAGTACACGCAACCGGCTCTGTTCCTCACCGAATTCGCCATCGCGAAGGCAATGGAAGCCTTCGGCGTCCGCCCGTCCGCTCTGATTGGGCACAGCATTGGGGAGTATGTCGCGGCCTGCCTGGCGGGCATCATGAGCTTCGAAGATGCTCTGCGGCTGGTGATCGCGCGAGGCCGATTGATGGCCTCGGCCCCGCGCGGCGCAATGCTGGCCGTTTCACTGCCTGAGAACGAGCTTGCGCCGCTCGTGGCGCGCTGTGGCGCAGATCTAGCGGCTGTCAATGGGATGCGGCAATGTGTCGCCTCCGGGACCGCCGAACAGATCGAGGCGCTTGCGCACATGGTGGCCGCGCAGAAAAAGACGGCCCACCGGCTGCCGGTGTCTCATGCCTTCCATTCCGCGCTTATGGCGCCGATCCTGGTTGACTTCGGCGAGGAGGCGGCCAAAGTCCGTCTCCAACCGCCCGCGATTCCGGTTGTTTCGAATCTCAGTGGCGATTGGCTGAAGCCGGAAGAAGCGACCGACTTGGCCTACTGGGTGCGCCACCTGCGAAGCACGGTCCGCTTCGCCGACGGCGTGCGCCGCATGCTGGCCGAGCCGACGCATCTTTTGTTCGAGGCGGGCCCCGGAGCCACGCTGACGCGGCTGGCGCGCGGCGCCGGTGTTGCGGAAGGGCGCGCGATCGCGTCGCAAGCGCCGGAGATCGAAGACGGTCATCTCGCCTTCCTCACCGCTCTGGGACGGCTCTGGGTGGCGGGAGCGCCGGTCGATCGGCTCGCCGCCGCCGGAAACGCTCCACGGCGCGCTCGGCTGCCGGGCTATCCGTTCGAACGTACCAGGCTCTGGATCGAACCCGAGACCAACAGCATCCCGGACGTGCGGATCGAGCGGGCGGTCTCCGAAAGTTGTATCGGTCCGGACGAAGTGGCGGCAGCGATCGCCGACGTCTGGCGCGAAGTGCTGGGCGTTCCGACAATTGGCCGCGATGATGACTTTCTGGCTTTGGGCGGCGACTCATTGATCGCGGTGCGCATCGCGGCCAGGCTGCGGCAGCGGCTGGGATGTGAGCTCCCGCCGGCGGCTCTTTTTCAAGGTGGAACAGTGGCCGGGCTCACTCGCCTGGTGACCGCGACAGCGCCCGCAGTAGTCGCCATCGCAGGGGAAACGCGTGAGGAGGGTTGGCTGTGATGGTCAGGGAACGAACAGACGTGAAGTGCGGCGCAGTGGAGGAACTGCTCGCGGATCTGGCGGCTTCAGACATCCGGCTGAAAGTCCAGGACGGGAAGCTCGGTTATGACGCCCCCCGTGCGCGGTTTACCGATGCGCTGAGGAACCGCGTGCAGGAGTTGCGGCCTGAGTTGCTCGCGCGTCTCTGCGAAGCTCAGACCGCGCCGCTTTCGTCCGGCCAGGAGCGCATGTGGTTCCTGAACCGGCTCGAGTGCCGCGACGGAGCCGGAAGCGGCGCCTATACGGAACATTTAGCGTTGACTCTATCGGGCTCACTCGACCGGACGGCGCTCGAAGGCGCGCTGGCCGCGCTGATCTCTCGTCATTCCAACCTTCGCAGCCTGTTCCGCGACGGTCCCAGCGGACCTGAGCAAGTGACGTTGCCGCCCGCCCCGTTTCACCTCGACGTCACGGATTTGAGTGGAGCGCCGGCCGCGGCCTTCGAAGCGGAACTGGACCGCGCCGCCCACCGTGCCATCGATCTGGAATCGGACCCGCACGTTGCCTTTCGGCTAATTGCGCTGGGCGCGGACGAGCATGTGCTTTCGGTTTCGGCCCACCATGCCGCCTGGGACGGCTGGTCGAACGGAGTCTTCGCGACCGATCTGGCGGCGGCTTACAACGCCTTGCGGGCCGGCAGAACTCCCGCCCTTCCGCCGGTCGAGCGCAGCGTAGCCGATCTGGCCCGGGCACAGCGCGCCGCGCTGGAAGGGGCTGAGATCACGGCTCAACTGGACCGCTTGCGTCGCGCCATCGAGGGTTACCCGACTACGCTGGAACTTCCAGCCGACCGGCCGCGCTCGGGCAGTGCCGACGGCCGAGGCGACACCCTCCCAATTCATATTGCGCCCCACATTGTGGAGGCTCTGGCCGCCGCCGGCCGCCGGGACGGTGCCACCCTGTACATGACGGCGCTTGCGGCGTGGGCGGCGATGCTTGCTCGCGTGACCGGTGGGACGCGGTTTCTGATTGGGGCGCCAGTCGCCGCCCGCGAAGGCGCCGCCGAAGAAGCGCTCATCGGGTATCTCTCGAACACCGTTGCCATACCGGTCGACGTGGGCGCGGCTGAGAGCTTTGGCGCGTTGACGCGCCAAGTGCGCGACAACGTGCTCGAAGTCATGGCCGGCCAGCGCGTACCCTTCGAAAAGCTGGTCGAGGCGGTAGCTCCGCCACGCGCGCGCGGCACGACGCCTTTGATCCAGACGGTCTTCGCGATGCAGCCCCGTCCTGTGCCCGTCCCCGAATTGGACGGGCTGCGGGTCGCGATCCTGACGCGTCACAACAAAGCCGCTCGCTACGAGCTGATGTTGAACCTGGAGCCGGCACCGGACGGAGGACTCGAGGGTCCCCTCACATACGCCGCGGCGCTGTTCGAGCGGGCGACCGTGGCCCGCTGGGCCGACGAGTTTCAACGCATCCTGCGGGAGGCGCCGAGCGGGTGGGACGTCGAGCCGGCCGCCGATCAGGGCGGGTTCGTCACCGAGACGGAGCGTGCGCTCGCGGCCCTATGGGGCGAGTTTCTGCATACCACTCCCATCCGCCGCGACGACGATTTCTTCGTACTGGGAGGCCACAGTCTACTGCTCATGGAACTGGTACACCGGGTAAAGACGAGTGGACTGGGAAAACTCTGGCTGGCCGATGCACTCGGCGCCACCACGGTCGCGGGCATGGCCAAACTGATCGACGACGCCGCCGATTCGCCGTCCGTTGATCCGCCCCGCGACACCGACGCTTTCAACGACACCCCCGTGCCTTACCCACGGGACGCGGGGATGGCGGAGTTGTGGCAAGCCTCCGCGGCGCGATACTCAGCAAACACTGCTCTGATCGATCGCGGCGGGGCGACCATGACCTACGAAGCGGTCGATCGGCGCGCCAATACCATTGCCGCCGCCCTTTTGGCCACCGGACCGGGCGAGGTCGTCGGGCTGGCGGTGGAACGCGGCTTCGATGCGATCGCCGCCATTCTCGGCATCTGGAAGGCCGGGGCCGCATACCTGCCGCTCGATTCCAAGATGCCGGCTGGCGTAATCTCGAAGCTGGCGGCAGACGCCGGCACCCGCCTGTTTCTGGCGGACGCAAAGGGCGCCGCGCGGCTGAAGGGCGTCGCCGGGATCGTCACTCTGCGCCTGGATCAACTGCCGGACACGACCGGCGCCGGACGGCCCACCGCTCGCTCGGGCGGCGACCCGGCTTACATAATGTTCACCTCCGGCACGACGGGCACACCCAAGGGCGTCGCCGTGCCGCACCGAGCCATCGCGCGCCTTGCGTTTCAGGGCGATCTGCTTTCAGTCGACTCCGGCGACATCGTGACGCAGACCGCGCCGCTGGCCTTCGACGCGACGGTTTTCGAGATGTGGCCGGCGCTGCTGAACGGCGCTGCGCTCCGCATCGTTGCGAACGAAGAACTGCTCGATACCGCCGCGCTCGCCAAGGGTCTGCGCGACACCGGCGTCACCGTCATGTGGCTGACGGCCGGCCTGTTCTGCCGCGCCGCCGAGGAATGCCCGGAGATGTTTTCCGGCTTGCGGTTGATGGTGACGGGCGGCGAAATCCTGAGTCCGCCGCATGCGCGCCGCGTGCTCCAGGCGTGCCCCGAACTGGAACTCGCCAACGGTTACGGTCCCACCGAGAACTGCTGTTTCACGACGATTCATCATGTCTCCCCAGAAGACCTCAACGGCCCGATCCCGATCGGCCGACCGCTGGACAACACTCGCGTTTACGTGCTCGACGAAAACCTCAAACCGGCCGCGCCCGAAGTCTGGGGCGAATTGGTGTGCGCCGGAGACGGACTGGCGATCGGCTATGCTGGCCGGCCCGATCTGACCGATGCCTCCTTCGTGAGGCTGCCGTGGCGGCCAGACGAGCGCGTCTACCGCACCGGCGACATCGCGCGCTGGCGGCCCGACGGCCTGCTCGAATTTCAGGGCCGGCGTGACGGGCAAGTGAAGATCCGGGGTCACCGCATTGAGACCGCGGCGATCGAAACGATCCTGTGCGACTGCGCGGGCGTTCGCGATGCCGCCGTGATCGTCACAGGAGAAGGCGCGAAGAAGGGCCTGGTGGCCTGTGTGGTGGCCGATGCGGACCCGTCTATGCAAATTGCATGGCGGAGCGCACTCGCTGAGAAACTGCCGGTCTATATGATGCCCGCACGCTTCGTCCTCGTTCCCGCGCTGCCGGTGAACGCAAACGGCAAGCGCGATGTCAAGGCTCTGCGCGCGCTGGTGGAAGGCCCGGCCGAAAGCGATCGCGAATGGCCTTTATCCGCCGGACAGGAGCGGCTCTGGCTGCTACAGCGCCTCTACCCCGAGAGCGGCGTCTACAACGTGCCGATGGTCTTCGACATTGCGGGCCCGCTGGATGTGGACGCGTTCGCGCGCGCGGTATTGGCGCTTGAGGAACGGCATCACGCGCTCCGGTTGCGCGTGTTTGCAGGTCCGGACGGACGTCCCCGGCAACGCCTGGCGCCGGCCGGCGGTCTGAAGCTCCAGAAATTCGATCTCACCGGCGAACCCACCCCGGCTGCCGCGGCTGAAGCCCGGTTTGCCGCTGAGTTGCAGCGGCCCTTCCGCCTCGACGAGGAAACCGGGGCGCGAGCATTGCTGTACCGTCTCGACCCGACGCGCTGGCGAGCGGGGTTCGTTATCCATCACTCGATTGTGGATGGCTGGTCGCTGGGCGTCATCGTGCGCGACCTCGCTGCACTGTATGCGCGAGAGACAGGCGCCTCCGGAGACGTCCCACCTCCACCCGAATGGCAGTTTGCGGAAGCTGCCCAACCGTCAGCGGGAGTTCCTGACAAGCGCGGAGGGCCGCGCGTTGCTGGCGCGCCGGGCTGCGCTTCTCGATCCTCTTCCCGAGCCGTTGGCCCTGCCCACGGACAGACCACGTCCCAAAGTAAGAAGCTTCCAAGGGGACAATGCCGAGTTCGTCTTCGACGCCGGACGAACCGCGGAACTCGATCGTCTGGCCCGCTCCGAATCCACCACACCTTTCGCCGTCGCAACCGCGCTGCTGCAAGCGCTCCTGCATCGGCTGACCGGCGCCACTGATATTACCTTCGGTACCCTGATTGCCGGCCGCGAACGCGCCGAAACCCGCGATACCGTCGGGTTCCTGGTGAACACGCTCGTGCTGCGCCAGAAGGTCGACCCGGAACGGAGCTTCCGGTCGCTTGTCGCAGAGACGCGATCGACTTGCCTCGATGCAATCGCCAGCCAGGACTGCCCGTTCGACGAACTGGTGGCCGCGGCGGGCGCTCCGCGCGATCTTAGCCGCAACCCGCTGTTCGACGTGCTCGTAGTTTGGCAAACGGACGAACCGGGCGCTCCCAGCCTACCCGGGCTGGTCACAACGCCTCCGCGGTTTGATTTCCCGTATTCCAAGTTTGACGCGAGCTTTCATTTTCGCCGGCGGGATGGCCGCATCGTTTGCCAGATCGAATATTCGACGGACCTGTTCGACCGCGAGAGCATTGACGCGCTGTTTGCCCGGCTCGACGCGCTGGCCGCCGCCGCGCTGGCGTATCCCGATCAGCCGGTCGGCTCTCTGCCGGCGATGTCAGCCGGGGAACGGGCGCTGGTGGTCGAAACGTTCAACGCCACGGCTACGCCGCTCGAGACGCGCCGCACGATCATCCGTCCGCTGCTCGACACGCTGGCGTCGACACCCGCGGCTCCCGCCGTTCTGTGGGACGGTGCGCCGCTCGACTATCGCGCCTTCGCGGCTCGCGCCGGCGCGGTGGCGCGCCGCCTGGTAGCGGCAGGCGTCCAGCCCGGGCAGGTGGTCGGGGTCTGCGCCCGGCGTGCGCCCGAAATGCTGGCCGCGATTCATGGCATTCTCATGGCGGGCGCTGCCTACGCCCCGCTCGGCGCCGTCGACCCACCCGCGCGCATAGCCGGAATGCTCGAAGACCTGGGCCGCTCCGTTGTAGTAGCCTCGCCGGAATGCCGCGCGCAGGTGGAAGCGGCGGCCGCACGCGTCATCGAACTCAATCAGACGGACGAAGCGGCGCCGCTCGACCTCGGCTCGCCCGAAGGCTTGGCCTATGTGCTCTTCACCTCCGGCTCGACCGGCCGTCCCAAGGGTGCCGCCATTGAGCAGCATTCGGTCTTGAATCGCATTCTCTGGATGCAGAGAACGTTCCCGATCGGCCCCGGCGACGTGATTCTCCAGAAGACCCCCGTCACCTTCGACGTTTCGGTATGGGAATTGTTCTGGTGGAGTTGGACGGGTGCTGCGGTCGCTTTGCCGCCGCATGGCGCCGAGCGCGATCCACTCGCCCTGGTCGACCGGATGGAGCGCCACGGCGTGACCGTGGCCCATTTCGTTCCGTCCATGCTGGCGGCGTTCCTTACCTGCCTGGAAGACGGCCGCGCGGATATCGGCCGCCTCCAGCGGCTGCGCTACGTCTTCGCCAGCGGAGAGGCGCTCGACAGTGCCTTGGTGGCGCGGTTTAACCGGCTGCTGCACCGGCGTTTCGGAACCCAGTTGCACAATCTCTACGGCCCTACCGAGGCCACGGTGGACGTCACCTGGCAGGCGTGCTCGCCCTGGGACGGCGGCGCCGTAGTGCCCATCGGACGGCCGATCGCCAACACCAGTCTCTACGTGCTCGATGCCAAGGGACAGCCTGTGGGCATCGGCGTACCAGGCGAGATCCATCTGGGCGGCGTGCAGATCGCACGAGGGTACGTGAACCGGCCCGAGTTGACGCGCGAGAAGTTCATCCCCGACCCGTTCCGCGCCGGCGGACGGCTATACCGCACGGGCGATCTGGGGCGTTGGCGGCGCGACGGCACGGTCGAATATCTCGGCCGGATGGATCACCAGGTAAAGATTCGCGGGCAGCGGATCGAACTGGGAGAGATCGAAAGCGCTCTGGAGACGCACGCGGCGGTAGAGCGCGCGGTGGTCGTAACCACCGCCGCCGAAGGTGTCACCGAGTTGCACGCATACGTTCTGCCGCGTGGAGAAGTTACTGGCTCGAAGCTGCGCGCGCATTTGCGCGATCGAGTTACCGAAGCGATGGTTCCGGCCCGATTCTTCCGCCTGGACTCGCTGCCGCTCACCTCGAGCGGGAAGTTGGACAGGAAGACGCTCCGTGGTACTCCCCTGGATGGATTCGCGCAGGCAAAGTCCGTTTCCCTCTCGGAAACGGAAGCAGAAATCCAAGCAATCTGGAAGACCGTGCTGCCGGACGCCGATCCGGGACCGCGGGACGGCTTTTTCGATGCGGGCGGGAACTCGTTGCGCGTGGTTGTGCTGCACGAGCGTCTGAACGCCCGCTGGCCGGGAGTCTTTTCCATTGCCGACCTGTTCGCCAGCGTCACGATTGCGGAGCAGGCGCGGCGTGTGGCCCCGAGTCCGACGCCACTCGTTGCGCCTTCGCCCGCCGCAGTCGCCAAGCCGGAACCCGGCGCCGGGCGTGCGATCGCCGTGGTGGGGATGGGACTGCGCCTCGTCGGCAGTGAGGATCTGGCCAGCTTCTGGCGCGACGTTTCGAGAGGGGCCGACCTGATTCGGCCCATGCCTTCCGGGCGCGATGCGGATGTCCGCGCGCTGTTTGCCGTGCGCGGGGCCGAAGCACCGTCGGAATTCACGGAGGCCGCCTACCTCGACGACGTGTATGCCTTCGACCCGCGACGTTTTCGCATGTCGCCGGCCGATGCCGCCCTGCTCGACCCCGAGCAGCGGCTGTTTCTGGAAGTCGCCGTGCGCGCTCTCGACGATGCGGGCCGCGGCGGCGGGGCGCTTGACGACGGCCGCGTCGGCGTGTTTGTCGGCCGATCGGCAGGGACCACCTGGCGGGAAGCTCTCTTGCGCGGCGGCGACGTCAGACACCTGGAACAGGTGTTCGTGCTGAACGTTCCATCCAATATCGCCACCCGGCTTTCGTTCCTGCACAACTGGCGAGGTCCGGCGGCGGTATTCGACACCGCCTGTTCCTCAGCGCTGGTCGCGATCGACGCCGCCTGCGAAGCTCTGCGGCGCGGCGACTGCCAATGGGCGCTTGCGGGGGCGGCGAAGGTGGACCTGGCTCCGCATGGAAACGGCGAACTGCTGACGATCAACAGCTCCACCGGACGCACACGCGCATTTGCCGCGGGCGCCGATGGCACCGGGAGCGGTGAAGGCTCGATTGTGTTCCTCCTCCGTCCGCTGGCCGACGCGCTGGCTGATGGCGACGCGATTCACGGCACGATCCTGGGCAGTGCGATCAACCAGGATGGCGCATCGAGCGGCATGGCGGCGCCGAATCCGGCGGCGCAAGCGGAAGTCATCGCGGCCGCGGCGCGTGACGCTGGAGTTGCATTGTCCAGCCTTTCTTACATCGAAGCGCACGGTACCGGGACAGCGCTTGGAGACCCGATCGAAATCGAGGGCCTGACCAGGGCATTCGCGGGTGACCCTGCCGAAGCCGGCTTTGCCGCCATCGGTTCGGGCAAAGGGAATTACGGTCATCTCGACAGCGCGGCGGGCGCGCTCGGGCTGGCGAGAGCGTTGATGTGTCTGAAGCACGGCGAGGCGCCGCCGCAGCCATTCTTTGAGGCGCCGAATCCGCGCATCGATTTCCAGCACGCGCCAGTCGCAGTGCCGCGGTCGCTCATGCCGCTGGCGCCGCGAGGCGGGCCTCGCCGGGCCGGGGTCAGTGCGTTCGGGTTGAGCGGGATTAATGCCCATGTAATCGTGGAAGCGCCGCCGCCCGCGACGCCGCGGCCTGCCGGTTCCGGCTGTTTTGTTATAGGATTTTCAGCCCCTAATACCTCTTTGCTTTCGAGCTATGCGGGCGCAGTAGTCGCGGCCTTGCGCGCCAATGCGGAAATCCCGCTGGAAGACATCGCCCATACCCTCGCTACCGGACGAGATGCGCTCGACGCCCGTCTCGCCGTATGGATTCGCGATCGTGGCGACCTGATGGCGCGGCTGGCCGTCTTTGCCGTCGCGCCCGAAGCAGTCGATGGACTGGTCGTGACCGGAACGGCCACCCGGGGCCGCGCCCCGGTCGCCGCCGTGTATGGAGACGAGGCCGCGGCGAAGGCTGCCGCGGAGGCGTTTGCCGCCGGCGCCAGGCTGACGTGGCCCGAGGACCGTCCTGCCGGAAGGGCGCACCTTCCGGCGACCCCGCTGGACCGCCGCCGCTGTGTGCCCGTCCTGGCGCCGGCGCCGGCTCTCGCCGCGCGCTCTGGCGGCCTTCTCGGCCCCGCCGTAGTTACCCCCAATGGCCGCATTCATCTGCTCGACGTTCACGCTGGGGGATTCTGGCCGGCCTCCGAACACCTGCTCGAAGGCGCACCCGCGGTGGTCGGCATGGCGTTCCCGGCCCTGCTGGCCGAGGTGTTCCCCGGCAAGAAGCTACGCATTCGCAATTTGCGCTGGATCCGGCCGTTGCGTCCGGCGGACCTCGAACCCGGCACGGTGACGCTCGCAATCGCGCCCGAAGGCGCCGCCAGTATCTCGGGGCGGACGCTCGACAGCCGCTGGCAGACGTTCGCGAAAGCTGCTGTGGAGGAGTCGCCCGATGCCGATGCCGGTGTGCTCGATCCGCTGTCCCTGGCGGAGCGTTGCACCGCTGCAGTCGCGGCCCCGCCGTTTCAGCGGCGCCAAGGCATCGTCGAAGTCAGCGAGCGCTGGAATTGCCTGGAACGGACCGCCGCCGGACGCGGCGAATCGCTCGGGTGGCTGCGCTCCAAAGACCGCTCGCTGCGGGTGCATCCCGGACTCCTGGATGTTGCCGCAGGTCTCGGACTGGAAGGTCCGGGCCTCGTGCCCGGTGGCTGCGAGTCCATCGACGTCGCGGGCGAACTGCCAGCCGATCCCGTCGTGCATGTAGTGCGGCGTGCGCTCCCGGACGGCGTAGAGTTGGACCTGAGGTTTGCCGATCGGGCCACGGGCCGGGTCGCCGTTGCATTTTCGGGTCTACGCTTCGCGCGCCTGAACGGCACTGAGTCCGCGCACCCCTGCCAGGCCGTGCCCTCACTGCCGGTCTGGCGTCCGGAACCGCTGAGCGTTGGGGACGCGGGCGGCCCAGTGGTCGTTATCGGGGAGGGGGCGCTCGCGGACAAAATCGCGAACTATCTCGCCGCCGCCGGACGGCTGGCCGCCCATAGCGGCAGCAGTTCGCTCGACCCCGTGACCGCTGCGCGGATCGGCGATGCAGATGCACCGCCCATCGTGTTCGCGCCGGCCAGCGGAACCGATGTCGGAGTTCGCGCCGCGGCCGCTATGCGCGCCCTGTTGGGCGCGTTACGTCATCCGGCGCGCGTGCTTGCCCTGGGCGAAGGCGCTTTCGCGCTCGAGCCAGGACCGCTCGACCCATTCCAAGCCCTAACCTATGGCGTGGTCACGACCGCCGCGCTGGAGGAGCCTCTGCTCACGGCCCGCTACATTGATACCGATGACGCTACCGATCCCGCCCTGCTGCTGGCGGAACTGGCGGCGCTCGAAGGAAACCCAGTCGCGATTGCGTGGCGGGGAGGACGGCGCTTCCGGCGTGACTTCGACGACGCTCCCGCACGGGAAGCTAACGCCACGTGGCCCTCGCACGGCTGCTGTGTGGTCACCGGGGGAACGGGCGGGCTGGCCCTTCTGCTGGCAGAAACGCTGGCCGCCGATGGACGCGTCGCGCTGGCGCTGCTCTCGCGCACCGGCGTGCCCCACGGGGACGAGGCCGAAGCCGCCGCGCGCTGCAAGCAACTGGAATCTCTGCGCGCGCTGGGTCTGCGCATCGGGATTTACGCCTGCGACATCTCCGATCGCAGCGCGCTCGACGCGACGCTCGCACAAGTAAGGTGCGAACTTGGGCCGATTACCGCGGTTGTGCACAATGCGGCTGTTCCAGATGGCGCCTATCTCGCCGGGGGCGATCGCGCCGCCGAAGCATACGCCGCGGCTCTGGCAGCCAAAGTGTCCGGCGCCTGCCTGTTGGACGAATTGACCGCGAGCGATCCGCTCGAAGCGTTCGTGATGAGCAGTTCGCTTACCTCCTTGACCGGATATCCGGGACACGCGGCCTACACCGGCGCCAATGCGTTTCTGGATGCGTTCGCCGCCTCGCGCCGCCGCCGCCGGAAGTCCGCGCTGACCGTCGATTGGTGCGGCATCCGCGAAATGGGAATGATGGCACGCCGCGCCAGCGCTGGTGCTGGAGAAGCGGGGAAGGAGGACATCGGCCCGCTGTTCCGCCGTGCGCTTGCCTCGGGCGAGCCGCAGGTGGCCATGATGGTCCCCGAGGTAAGGCAAGCTCTGGCGGCGAAACCCGCACCCGCAACTCCTGAAGCGGTTGCGGAGCCGGCACGTGCGCCGAAACCCGCCGGCAGCGGGGCGCTTGCTGCTGCCCTGGCCGCGGTCTGGGCCGAAGTGCTGGGCTACGACTCGGTGTCGCCTGGCGCCGATTTCTACGAACTGGGAGGCGACTCGCTAGCCGGCGCCCGCATCGTCGGGCAGGTGGTCCACGAACTTGGCCACCCCATGACGTTGGCCGATCTGTTCGAGACCGGAACTGTCACCGCGCTGGCCAACCGGCTGCGTTCGCGCGCCATGGAACGGCGTCCGGAAGGCCGCGTTCTGCCCGCGGCGCCACCCCGCGATCGCTACCCGGTTGCATGGGAACAACTGGCGGTGCTGCGCGCCGAACAGGCCGCCGAAATGGGCACCGCCTACAACCTTCCGAGCGGACTGGAACTGCCGGAAGACGTGGACGAGGCCCGCTTGCGAGCGGCGCTCGATGCCCTGGTGGCGCGCCACGAAATCCTGCGCACGCGCTTCCATCGCCCGGATTCCGGAGACGGCGAACCCAAAATGGAGATCCTGCCGCCAACGGCCGCCTCGATTGAGGAAATGGAATTACCATGCGGCATCCCACCCGCGCAAGCCATGCGGGAATGGGTCCGGCCGTTCGAGCTATGGACGGGCCGTCCGCCCGTGCGCATGATTTTTGGCCGCACTGCGGGAAAGGCGCGCGTCCTGCTGCTGGACGTCCACCACGCGCTCGCCGACGGTTTGACCATGGAACTTCTACTCGGCGAAGCCGCCGCCCTGTACGCCGGGACGGCCGTACCCGCGCCTACCGTGCAGTTGAAGGATTACGCATGGTGGAGCCGGCAAGGCAAAGGTTCTGACGCAGCCGATCAGTCGCGCGCCTACTGGCTGGAAAGGTTCCGTGGAACGCTGCCTTCGCTCGATCTGCCGGCCGACCGGCCGCGCCCGGCGGCCCACACCTGGCAGGCAGACACGCTCGATTTCGACATCCCGCGGCAAACCCTCGACCGATTGCGCGCCTGCGCCGCCGAACGGCGCACCACGCCGTTTACGGTGGTGCTTTCGGCCTGGGCGGCGCTGCTCGCCCGGTACGCCCGGACGGACGATCTCGTTATAGCGGCGCCGGTGGATTCGCGCGAAAGCGCCGGCGCGGCCGGCTTGCCCGGCATGCTGGTTTCGCTCGTGCCATTGCGCCTCCCTGTCCAGCCCGAGGACACGGTCGGCGGTCTGATTGAGCGCGCGCACGCTGTCCACGCCGAGGCGCAGCGGCATCGCGCGTATGGCGTAGCGCGCCTGCTCGAAGACCTGGCGCCGCTTGCGGCGCCGGACCGTGCGCTGCTTTCCGATGTTTCGCTCTCCTACATGAATTTCGCTGAGGTCGGACAACTCGCTGCCGGCGGCTTCCGGCTCTTCAGCCTTCCGCGCCGCGACGGTAAGGGCGATCTCGCAATCTTCGTGCGCGACCTGCCGGGCCGGATGACGATGACGGTGGAATACTACACCGCCATCTTTGATCGCGATCGCATCCAACGGATGGCACACCACCTGAGCCGGCTCCTGGAAGCAATGACCGCTTCGGCGGCCGAGCGGCCGGTCGCCAGCCTCCCGCTGGTTGACGCGGAGGAGGCGCACTGGCTCGCTGCCATTGGAGAAGGCGCGCGTCCGCCGCTTCCGCTGGAGCGCGGGCTGTTCGGGGTGTTCGCCGATCGCGCCGCCGCGACGCCGGATGCCATCGCGCTCGAAGGCTCGGGGTTGCGTCTCAGTTACCGCGAACTGCTCGGCCGCGCGTCTGGCATCGGCGCACAACTGCGGGCCGCCGGCGTATCGCCGGGTGGCCGCGTCGGCCTGTACGTCGAGCGCGATGCGAGCGCCGTGGTATTGCTGGTCGGCATCGTCGCCGCCGGAGCGGTGTACGTGCCGTTCGATTCGGCGTGGCCGGCCGATCGCGCCGCCTGGATCGCGAAAGATTCAGAGTGCGAGGTGGTGATCGCGGATCGCGCCGGCCGCCAAGTGCTGCCCGTTTCTGTGAGAACGCTGGATGCGGCTACCCTGCTTGCCGCCGATCCGGCGTACGCCGGCGTGCCGTCCGCAGGGGGAACGGCCTATGTGATGTACACATCCGGCTCCACTGGCGTGCCGAAGGGCGCGGTAGTGACGGAGGCGGGGGTACTGCGACTCGCGTTGGGCCGCGGAGACCTCGAGATTCATACGGGGGACTGCCTACTGCAATCAGGACCGTTGGCCTTCGATGCCTCAAGCTACGAGATCTGGGGAGCCCTGCTGAACGGCGCCCGCCTGGCGGTAGCCACGCGCGAAGAGCTGCTCGCTACGGACCTGTTCGCAGGCGCCTGCAAGCGCTACGGAGTAACGGTCTTGTGGCTCACCACCGGCCTTTTCAACCGGCAGGTAGACCGGGCGCCGGAGAGCTTCCAGGGGATGCGCCTGGTTCTCACCGGTGGCGAGGTGTTGAGCATCTCGCACGCCGCGCGCGCGTTGCGCGCCGCGCCGGGTGTGACTTTTCTGAATTGCTACGGGCCCACCGAGAACACCACTTTTACCAGCGCCCACCGGCTCACCGCCGCCGATGTGACTCCAGGACCCGCGCCAATCGGGCGTCCGATCGCTCATACCAACGTGGCCGTCCTCGAACCCAGCGGCGCTCCTGCGCCGGTCGGAGTTTGGGGCGAGATTGTCACCGGAGGGCTGGGGCTGGCGGAAGGGTACCTGAACCGGCCCCAACTGACGGCCGAGCGCTTCACCGGCGGTGCGCAGAGAGTCTACCGGACCGGGGACCTGGGACGCTGGCGTGCCGATGGCGCCCTCGAATTCGGCGGCCGGATGGACGGACAGGTCAAGCTGCGGGGCTACCGAATCGAGTTGGAGGAAATCGAGCAGGCACTGAACGCCCATCCCGCGGTCGCGGCCTCGGCTGTGCTCTTCGTGCGGGACGCCGCGGGCGAAGGCGCGCTTGTGGCCTGCATTCAGCCTGCCGGCGGAGCACTGGATGCGGCGGTGTTGCGCGACTGGCTGGGGCTCCGACTGCCGGCCTACATGACGCCGCGGAGATTCGTGAACGTCGACGTGCTGCCCCTGACTGTGAACGGCAAGCTGGACCGCGCGAAGATGGCGGCTGAACTGCCGCCCGAAACAGCTGTCGCGGCCATCGGCGAACCGCCGCGCCCGGGTGCGGAGCGCATCGTCGCGGACGCGTTCGCCGAGGTGTTCCACCGGCCGGTTGAGGATCGTGATGCCGGGTTCTTCGACTTGGGAGGACATTCGCTGCTGGCGATCCAAGTGGTGAACCGGATCGCGAGATCCGCCGGCGTGCGCCTGTCCATGCGAGATTTTTTCGCATGCCGGACCGTTGCCGGGTTGGCGGAGCTGGTCGAGCACGGCAGCCGCACGGGAGACGTCATCGAACGCGCTCCGCAAGCGTCGTCGCATCCGGCCAGCCACGCCCAGGCGCGTCTTTATCTGGCCAGCCGCATGACCGGCGGCTCCGAAGGCGCGGGGGCGGCCTACAACATCACTTTCGCCATGCCCTTCGGCGGAGAGCTCGATACCGCCGCACTCGCCGCAGCGCTGTGCCGGCTTGCCGCGCGGCATGAACCGCTCCGCACCGGGTTCCATGAGGAAGAAGGGCGCATCGTCCAGCGCATCCAGGCGGACGCCACCCCGCCTCTCGCCATTGACGATCTCTCGGCCGCGGCCGATCCGCGCGTGGAAAGTCTCCGGCTCGCCCGGCGGGAAGCGGCTACGCCCTTCCAACTCGATCAGCCGCCGCTGATCCGCGCCCGCGCGATCCGGCTCGGGGAGGACGACTGGCTGGTGCTGATGGTGGTGCACCACATTGTGTGCGACGGATGGTCGATGCACGTGCTGCTGCGCGAGCTCGCCGCTTTCTACCGCGCGGCACGCGAGGGCGCTGGAGAGCCGGCGCTCGACGTGCTGCCCATCGCGTATCGGGACTATGCCGCCTGGCAGAACCGGCGTGACTGGACCCCTTCGGCAGCGTATTGGCGGTCGGCGCTGGCCGGCGTGCCGCCATCGATTGAGCTGCCATCGGACCGCCCGCCTTCGGCCGTGCAATCCCACCGCGGCGATACCGTGACACGCGCACTTCCGCCAGAGTTGACCGAGCGGCTGGCGCAGTATGCGCGGCGGCGCGGCGTCACACCTGCAGCGATCGGCCTGGCGCTGTTTGGCAGCCTCCTTTACCGCCTGACCCGGCAAAGCGACATGGTGATCGGGATGGGCGCCACCGGCCGCGACCGCGCCGAGGTGGAAGGACTCGTCGGCTTCTTCGTGAACGTCCTGCCCATCCGCATTCAGGTGACGGACGACACCGAGTTCGCGCCGCTGGTCGAACAGGCGCAGGGCGCCGTTCTCGCGGCAATGGATCATCGCGAGTATCCGTTCGACCTGCTGGTCCGGGCGCTCGCCCCGCGACGCGTGGCCAACCGGCAGCCGCTGATCAACGTGGTTTACGAGTATCACCGCTTTGAAGGTATGGAGGAGCAGGGCGAGGGGTCGCTGATCGACCGCGTCTTCGGGGTGGGCCGGCCGCCCGATCGGGCGTATGCCGACGCCTTGCAGGAGGCCATCTGCACGCCCACTGCGAAGCATGACCTGCTGCTGTTCTTCACCGAGCGGCGAGGCGGCTCCGAATTCATGCTGGAGTACGACGCCGATCTGTTGGACCGGTCCACCGCTGAACGCTGGCTCGCCTATCTCGAGCAATTCGCGTCGATGGCGGTAGGCCAAACCGAGGAATCCGAATGAGAATCGCCGACTTTGTTTTCGAAACTGTAATGCCACCGCTCGCGCCGCCGGCCGAGCTTCTCAGCTCCGCTGTGGATGAGGGCGCGACCTTTGTTTCGCGCTTCGCCGAATGGGCGGCCCGGCGGCCCCTGGTCACCGCGCTGGCCGACGAGGCCGGTTCGATGACCTACCGGGAACTGGACGCCTGCTCGAACCGGATCGCACGCTGGCTGCTCGCTCGCGGTCTGCCGCGGGAAGCGCGTGTGGGCGTGATGGCCGGCCGGAGCCGCTGGTTCCCGGCTGCCATGACGGGCATTCTGAAAGCGGGATACGTTTACCTTCCACTCGATCTGGCGCAGCCTCTGGAGCGCCGCCGCCTGCTCGCCGATGAAGCGGGCGTGACCACGCTGATCGTGGACTCCTCCGCGCTGGGCGACGCGCGGCGCCTGCAGTGGCTTTCGCCCACGCTCGAGAACGTGCTGTGCCTGGACGCGGACGAGCCGGAGCGGGTGATTGAGGCACCCGGAGCGCTCATGTCGGAGGAACTGTGGGACCATCTGGCAGTCGCAGGCGCCGGCGATGCCGGAGCCGGCGGATGGAAGAGCGCGTTCACTGGCCAATCCATCCCGGAGGCCCGATTGGCCGCCTTCGGAGCCAATGCCGGCAGGAAAACGGCGGAGCTTCTGACGCCGTCCGCGCGGGTGCTGGAGATCGGTTGCGCGTCGCGCTTCACCATGCGGCATGTGGCCCCGCACTGCGGCTTCTATGTGGCCTCCGACATCAGCCGCCAAAACGCCGTGCGCGCCGAGCGCAACGCGCGTCGGGCCGGGCTGGCGCACGTCACCGGGCGCCATCTCTGCGCCCACGATATCGACCTGCTGCCCGCCGCCTCGTTCGACATGGTCATTCTCAACAGCGTGATCGAGAGCTTCCCTGGATTCGGCTACCTGACTGACGTACTCGACAAGGCCGTATCGCTCCTCGCGCCCGGAGGCGCGCTGTTTCTCGGCAGCATCTGGGACCTCGACCGCAAGGACGCTTATCTGGCAGATCTTGCCGCGTTTGCGCGTAGCCACGCGGGCGAGGGGTACACCACCAGGTTGCATCTCAGCGACGACTTCTTCGTGCCCTCCGCCTTTTTCCGCGACTGGGCAGCGCGCCGGCCCGAACGTCCGTCGATTGAGTTCTCCGCGGTCGACGCGCCGGGTTTCGAGCCCGCGCGGTACAGCTTCGACGCGGTGGTGCGGCTGAATGGCCGCGGCGAGGGCGCGGCCGTTCTGCGGAGAGTCGATGGCCGGCAGGCGCTCGAACTCCTGCCGGACGCCCAACCGGACGTAACCGTCGGTCCGCAACAGGCGGCTTACGTGATCTTCACCAGCGGCAGCACCGGAAAGCCGAAAGGCGTGGTGGTGGAGCACGCTCCGTTTGTCAACCTCGCCGCTGCGATCGAGCGTTCGCTTTACGCGCCAATGGCGGGCGGCAAGCCGCTCCACATGGCCTGCGTCTTCACGCTGGGCTTCGACGGCTCCATTCACTCCATCGGCACCGCCCTGATGAACGGGCACTCGCTGCACATGCCGCTCGAAGAAACCCGGCACGACCCGGCACGCCTCCACGCGTTCATTGAGAGCCACGGGCTTGACGTTTGCGATGCCACCCCAAGCCTGTTTGCGATGCTGGTGGATCATTGGTGCGCTGCGGGAAGATCTACGTCCGCGAGATGTTTCATTCTCGGGGGCGAGCCGGTCAAGGCGGAGATGCTGAGGCGTCTCTACGAAATTCCGGGCCACGGGGACTTGAAGATCGTAAACCAGTATGGCCCCACCGAAGCCTGCGTCTGCGCCACCCAGCACATCATGACCTCCAGGAATTGGGCGGAGCAGTTGCCGCCGCCCATCGGCCTGCCGCTCGATAACGTCCTGGTGCAGATCACCGACAGGGCAGGCCGGCCCACGCCGGACGGCGTGCCCGGTGAGATTCGCATTGGTGGCAGCGGACTAGCGCGCGGTTATTTGAATGATCCGGCCAAGACGGACGAATGCTTCGCGCGCGACGAAATGGGCCGGCGCTGGTATCGCACCGGCGATATCGGAAGGCGGCTTTCGAACGGTCTCCTCCAATTCACCGGCCGCGAAGACCGGCAGGTGAAGATTCGCGGCTATCGCATCGAGATCCAGGAGGTGGAGGCGAAGCTCGCTGCCCATCCACTCGTGCTTCAGGCCGCCGTGGTAGCGGCGGACCCGCGCGGTGACGGCAATCGCCAACTGATCGCCTACATCGTGCCGCGTCCGGGCTTCTCTCCGGTCGAGATGCGGAAGGAGTTGGACGGGGGGGTGCCCACGTGGATGATTCCTTCGTGGATCGTGCCCATCGCCGAGCTGCCCCGCACGCCGAACGGCAAGCTCGATGAAAAGCGCCTGCCGCCGCCTTCCGAACTTTCGGCGGCAAACGCGCGGCAGCAAAGGGCGCTCGCCACGGACATCGAGAAGCGGTTGGCGTCGGTATGGAGCCGGCTGCTGGAAGCCCGCGTGGAGGACGGCAATGACGACTTCTTCGCCATGGGCGGCCACAGCGTGCTGGCGGTGCAGCTCATGTCGGAGGTGGAGAAAGCATTCGGCATCCGGCTTCCGCTGGCCGACCTGTTCAGCAGCCCCACGGTGGCATCGATGGCGGCGCTGATCGAAAAGCGCGACGCCGCGCCCGAATGGCGCCCGGTAGTGGCCGTGAACGCCACCGGCAATCGCGTCCCGCTGGTCTGCTTCCACCCGGTAGGCGGCAACGTCTTGTGCTACCGCGCTCTGGCGGATGCGCTGGGCGCGGACCAGCCAGTGTACATGGTCCAAAGCTACGGGTTGGAAGAAGGCCAGACGCTCTATCCGACGGTTGAGGCCATGACGGCCGCATACCTTCCGGCGATTCGCGCAGCGGTTCCCGCGGGACCGGTGGCGTTGGCCGGCTGGAGCTTCGGCGGGCTGCTGGCATGGGAGGCCGCTAAGCAGATGCAGCGCAACGGGGCCGAGGTTCGCGCCGTGGCGGTGCTCGATGGAGTGGCCGTGCCGGATGTCGTTCGCGAGATGCTCAGCAAGGACGAATCGGAGTATCTGGCGGCGCTGTTCGACGCAATGGGGGTGATCGACGCGGCCACCCTGCGTCCGCTAACCCAAGACCAGCGCCTGGACCTGATCGTGGAGCGCGCCAAGGGAGGGCACTTCCTGCCCGAAGGTATGGATCGCGCGGGGATGCGGCGGCTGATGGCGCTGTTTCAGAACAATGGCCTCGCGGCGGTGCGCTACCGGCCGCGTCCCCTTGAAGGAAAGCTGCTGCTCGTGCGGCCCAAGGTGGCGAGCAAGCAGGCGCCCGGCGTTCCCGGCGATCCTCTGAATGGCTGGGGTCCGCTTGCCTCCGCTGGCGTGACGCTGCGCTGGATGGAGGGCACGCACGGGCAGATGCTCCGGCAACCCTGGCTCGATCAGCTTGCCGGCTACCTGCGCGAATGGCTGGACGCGGTGAACGCATGAACCTGGTTCGTCTGCTCGGAAGGGTCGGTTCCGCGCCGTTGCGGCTGGTGACGATGGGCGCCGCCGCCTCGGCTCTTGGCTGCGTGACGGCGCTGGCCGTGGTGAACATGGCCGCCTCTGAGATCGCGGCCAAGCAGGGCGACCGCATCAGCGCCTGGATCGGCGTCGCCTTTGTGGCGGCCGTGCTGCTCTACGCCGCTTCGGAAAGCTGGACGGTCGGGCGTATGGGAGCAGGCATGGAGGAGGCAATCGACGTTCTGCGCACGCGCCTGCTCGATCAGTTGCGCCATGCCGACCTGTGGAAGCTCGAGCAGTTCGGCGAAAGCCGGCTGTTCGAAAGCATCACCCAGAGCTGCCAGACCGTTTCGGCGAACTCGCAGTTCCTGGCGCTGTCGCTGCGATCGGCGCTGATGATCGTCGCGGTCATGCTCTATATCCTGGCGATTTCGCCCCTGGCGTTCTTGGTCATCGGGATCACGGTCGGTGCGGGAGCGGTGGTCTACCAGCAAATGGGAAGCGCGCTCGAGGAGCGGCGATCGACGCTGGCTGCCGAGGAATCCGCACTGTTCGAAAGCGTTTCGGACCTGTTCGATGGATTCCAGGAGCAGCGCCTCAACAGCGCCCGCAGCAGCGATTTGAACGCGTGGTTCGGCAGAGTGTCGGAGAACGCGAGAGCGGCGCGCAATGATGTTCACCTCCGCGGCTGGCAGCAGTACGTCTTTGGCGAAACCGGGTACACCTTGATGCTCGGGATTGTGGTGTTCGTCGTCCCGGCGCATTCCACCGCGTTCGACGCGCAGGTGGTCAAGGTGACCGCCGCGTGCCTGTTTATGGCGTCCTCGGTGTTCGGCCTGATGCAATCGGTGGCGGTGATGGCGGCCGCGGAAGCAGCGGCCGGGCAGATGCTCAGCCTGGAGCGGGATCTCGCCAAGCTGGCCGAAGTGGGGAGCGGCGCACCGGGACTGCCGGTGGGCCCGGATTTCCAGGAAATTCGGCTGAGCGGAGTCGAGTACCGTTTTCCCTCCGTGGAGGGGGAGCGCGGCTTCGGCGTCGGCCCTTTCGATCTGACCATTCGCCGCGGCGAGACCATCTTCATCACGGGCGGCAACGGATCGGGCAAATCGACCTTCCTCAAACTGCTGACGAGCTTGTATCACCCTGAGCGGGGCCGCGTGGAAGTGGATGGCGTCCCGATCGGGCCGGAACGCCTGTCCGGCTATCGCTCGCTGATAGCGACGGTCTTCACGGACTTCCACATCTTCTCCCGCCTGTACGGCGCGGATACGCAGAGCGGTGAAGGCGAGAAGCTCGTCCGCTGGATGGAACTCGAGCGCGCCACCGCGCTCGACGATGGCCGTTTCACGCGGCGCGATCTGTCGGCCGGCCAGCGTAAGCGCCTGGCGTTGATCGCCGCGCTGCTGGAGCAAAAGCCCATCCTGGTGCTCGACGAGTGGGCTGCCGACCAGGACCCGCAGTTCCGCGCCAAGTTCTACCGCGAGGTGCTGCCGGAGTTGCAGCGCCGCGGATTGACGATCCTCGCAGTGACGCACGACGACCATTACTTCGACGCGGCTGGGCGGCGTTTGCATATGGAAGAAGGCCGCCTCACCGAACTGGCGGCCGGGAGTGTGGCCTGACATGCGTCTGCCGCGTCTGATCTGGAGCGAGATGCCCGAGCACCTGCGGATGCTCGCGGCGATGACCGCTATGGCGGCGCTCTCGATCACCGTGCTGCTGTGGCTTGTGAATGAAGCCGCGCGCGAAGCCGCCGGCGGCAACATCAGCCTGACGCTGGCCCTGCGCTTTGCGATTGCCCTCGCTCTCTTCGCCGTCTCCCAGAATTACTCGCTGGTGACCGCATCGCACGATGTGGAGCGAATGCTGCACCGCATGCGCGTGCGGCTGTTCGATTCGGCGCGACGGTCGGACCTCGCGACCGTGGACCGGATCGGCCGCGCCGAGCTCTTCCAGGTCCTCATCCAGGAAACCCAGACGCTGGCGCAGAATACGCCCATGCTGCTGATCGGCGCGCAGCAGATTGCCATGCTCGTGTTCCTCGCGGTGTACCTGGCGTGGCTTTCTCCGACGGCTTGTGTGATGGCTTTCGGCTTCGCCGGCATTTCGCTGGCCGTGCGTTTCCGCCGTATGGTGGCGCTCGGGCAGGCGATGCAGTCGGGGAGGGATGCCGAGTTGGAGGTGTTCGACGGACTCACGGATCTTGTGCGCGGCTTCAAGGAAACCCGCATGAACGACGTTCGCGCCGCCGAATTGCTGCAGCACCTGCGCGCGACGTCGGCGCGGGCGCGGGACACTCAAACGGGCGTCAAGAAACGCTGGGGGCGCGAGTTCGCGCTGCTGCAATCGCTGTTTTACGCGCTGATCGGCATGATGGTGTTCGCCGCGCCGAGGTTCGCCGCGGACTACTATCAGGTGGCGGTGGAAGCCACTGTTGTGACGCTGTTTATTGTGGGGCCGGTAGGCACCCTGGCATATGTGACGCCGCTGGTCTCACAGACCGAGTTCGCGCTCGCCAGAATCGAGTCCACGGCAGAGCGGCTGCGCGCCTCGAAGGGCGGCGTAGTGGAGGAAACTGCTGTCGCGTTGGAGCGCGTCCCTTCCCGCATCGCGCTCTCCGGCGCCGCGTTTGCGTATACCGACCGTGGCGGCGCCCCTACGTTTGCCGTGGGGCCGTTCGATGCGGAATTTCGCGCAGGCGAGATCACGTTCATCACCGGCGGCAACGGTTCGGGCAAGTCCACCATGCTGCGGCTGCTCACGGGCCTCATGCCGCTCGGCCAGGGCTCGGTGATGGCGGACGGCGAAACGGTTGGTCCGGAGCGGATGCAGAGCTATCGCGATCAGATCGCGGCCGTTTTTTCGGACAACCACCTCTCTCGCCGCCTCTATGGGATAGACAGCGCGGGTGCGGAGCGCGCCAATCGTTTGCTGGAGCGGCTGGAAGTGAACAGGAAGGCCGCGGTACGCAACGGCGCCTTCACAACCATCGACCTGTCTCTGGGACAGCGCAAACGTCTGGCGCTGGTCACGGCGCTGGTCGAAGACAAGCGGGTCATCGTACTCGACGAATGGGCGGCGGGACAGGATCCCTACTTCCGCCGCGTTTTCTACGAGGAAATTCTGCCCGAATTGAAGCAGCAGGGCAAGATCGTCATCTGCGTGACGCATGACGATCGCTGGTTCGGCGTCGCCGGCCGGGTGCTGCATATGCACGAGGGACGTTTCGCGGTGCTGGGGTCATGACAACGCAGCCCGCCGCGTGCTTCGAAATGGATTCGCCGGCCGCGGCCCAACCCGTTGTGGAGTTTGGGCCGGCCGAAGTAAGCAAGCGTGTAAGGAGCCGAAACAATGAACGAAAAACAACAACTTGCGACGAAAAAGATCCGCAATTACATGTATTGGTCCGTGGGCGCCGGCCTGGTGCCGGTCCCGTTCCTGGACCTGGTGGCGATTTCGGCAGTCCAGCTAAAGCTGGTCTGCGAACTCGCCAAGATTTACGAAGTGCCGTTCAGCGAAAGCCGCGGCAAAGCGATCGTCGGCGCTCTGGTGGGTACGCTCGTCCCGCAATCGCTCGCCTGCTCGGTGGTGGGCAGCGCGCTAAAGGCAATTCCGGCGGTGGGCACCATCGCGGGGGCGTCGACCATGGCCCTTTCTTCCGGCGCCGCCGCCTGGGCGCTCGGAAAGGTCTTCGTCCAGCACTTCGAAGCCGGCGGGACGTTGCTCGACTTTAATCCCGACGCCGTGCGCGAATACTTCCGGACGCAATTTGAAGAAGGCCAGAAGATGACGGCGTCCATGCAGGCCGGGCAGAGCCCCGCGGCCGAGGCATAGGGAGGCGGCGATGAGCCTTGAGCTTCTTCTCTTTTTCCTGGCCTCGAGCCTGCTGGCGGGGCTTCTGGGGCGAAAGCGGCGTATCGGCTTCTGGGGCTTCTTCTTCGCTTCGATGGTCGTCACGCCGTTGGTGACTCTGTCGTTCCTGTATTTCGCGGCGCCGGTGACAATGGCGAAGCGGGCCAACGCATCCCAGGGGAAATGAGAAATGACATCGTTTCGCAATTGGGGCTCCATGGCGCGGCGGCGCGCGCGCGACTTCGCGCGCCGCCAGACTCCGCCGCTCATCGTCCTTGCGCTGCTCGCGGCTTTCTTTCTCGCGGCGTTTTTCCCGCGCATCGTCATCTCGGTCCGTCCCGGCCAGCTCGGCGTCATGTACCGGCTTCTAGGAGGCGGCACGCAAATCGACACGGTCTATCGCGAGGGCATCCACTTCATCCTGCCGTTCAACAGGATGTACATTTACAACGTCCGGAAGCAGCAATTCACCGATCAGATCAACGTATTGACGCTGGACGGTCTCACCGTGACGGTACGCTATTCGGTGCGCTACTTCCTCGAGAGGGATACCCTTCCGATGCTGCACCAGCATGTAGGCCCGGACTACGTAAACGTGGTTGTTCGGCCAGAGGTCCGCTCCGTGATGCGGAGCATCTTCGGCCAGTTTAAGCCGGAGCAAATCTACACCACACAGAAGGCGATTGAGGAGCGCATCAGCATCATCTCCAAGGTCCACCTGGAGGCTCGCTTTGTGGCGCTCGACGACGTGCCGATCGAGAGCATCACTTTGCCGGCGCGTATTTCCGACGCGATCGAGGCCAAACTGGCGCAGCAGCAGGTCGACCAGGAATACACCTATCGTATTTCGATCGCCAACAAGGAAGCGGAGCGGAAAAGCATCGAAGCGAAGGGAATCGGCGTTTACAACGAAACGGTGCGGCGGAGCCTCTCGCCCGATGTGCTGGCCTGGCATGGAATCCAGGCGACGCAGGATCTCGCCAAGTCGCCGAACGCCAAGGTGCTGATCGTCGGGTCGGGCAAGAGCGGCCTGCCGCTCATCATGGGGCAATAAGTCATGAGGGTTATATTCATCTCGCTGGTATCGGTAGGACTGCTGGCGTATGGGCTAGCGCCGCAATGGCGGAGCTTCGACCGCATGGGGGAGCGCCGCCTCGAGGCTCTGAATCATATGCCGAAGGAGGTGCTGGTCGGTGTCTGCTGGCCCTTTTCGACGAACCATGACGGCATGGCCGAAGGTCTCCAACTGGCACAGGAGGAGATCAACGCGGGGGGCCTCGCCGGCGGCGTCCCCGTGCGCCTGGTTCTGCGGGACGACGCGTTCGATTGGGACAAGATCAAAGACATCGCCGTAGAGTTCGCCTCCAATCCCAGGATGAGCGCGGTGCTCGGATACTACGACGACAGCGCGGCCATTCAGGCATCGACGATCTACGAGCCGGCCAAAATGCTCAACCTGATCGTCGGCGCCAACAGCACATCGATGACGGCGCGGGGCTTCAACTATGTCGTCCGCACGACCCTCTCGAGCGAGAAGATCGCCCGCTCGCTGGCCACGATGCTGGTGGGCCGCGGTTACAGGAAGTATGCCCTGATCTGGGAGGAGGACGCCTATGGAGAGGACCTGGCCTATCAGTTCAACGTCAGCCTGAATGGTTACGACACGCATATGGTGTACGAATGGTCGTACTCGCGGGAACGCGCCGATTTCAGGTTCGCGGTTAACGAACTGAAGGGGGTCGCCGCAGACGTGATCTTTTTTGCCGGCCTGGAGCCATGGGCGGGCGACTTCCTGCGGGAAGCGCGGAGGGTCGGCCTGAAGACGGACGTCGTGGGAGCGTTCAGCGATACGCCGGAAATGCGCCGGCGTGCGGGCCGCGGGCTCGAAGGCTCGATGTACTTCGAAATCTACGACCCGGCGTCGGCGACGCCCGAGAACCAGGCCTTTGTCCGTAGGTTCCGCGACCGTTTCCGAAGGGATCCGGATACGTGGGCCGCGCAAGGCTATGACGCGTTGCACCTGCTGGCGAAAGCTGTGCGCGACTCGGGCTCGGCGAACCCGCTCGACTTAGCCTACACGCTCCGATTCATGTCCCCCTGGGAGGGCGCCAACGGGCGATATCATTTCGACGGCCGGGGCGAGATGGATGAAAAGCCGATTTACCTGAATATGTTCCGGAACGGGGTGCCGGTGACGGTCGCCAGCAGCCGCGCGGAAGCCCCGCCGGTGCTCCGCTAGGTCAACAAATGCCCATCGCATTAGGTAGCGAGGTGCATGTTTGGACTGCGCTTCTGCCATCCACCCTACCTTCGAAGATGACAACCACGCTCAGCGCCGACGAATGCGACCGCGCAGAACGCGCTTTTTTCCGCTGCTGGACGAGGAAGGAAGCGTGCGTACCGAAGGATAATCGCCTTCGGTTGCTGTGGAAAGGTTACCGTGCGATTATCAGATCCAGGCCCGACAAGCCCACGTGTGGTGGTCTACATAGCGGCCTGACGCATCCCCCGTCCGGCCTAATCTTTTCGAATCTCGCGCTCCGCCTTAAGCCAGTCTTGATCTGCCTGGCCATCAGCGCGGCCTCGATGCTCATAGAGCTCATAGGCCCGTGCGGCGATCTGCGGGGTGAGATCGAGCGGCTTCCCGGCCAACAACGGGGCTTTCGTCGGATCAAAGATTCGATACGCGAGCAGTTTCACGCGGTCATTCAGCAGGAACCAAGCCAGAGCGTAGCCCCAGACGAACGCTGCCCAGCCCCAGCCAAGGGGCGTCATAAACAGCCCGTAAACCGCAATGAGAGTCGCCAATAGTTGCGTGCCGAGCACCGCGGCCCACAGAACCCGCGCTGGACGTATGGACCAGAACGGGCCGCGCGTGCGCGTCAGGAAGATTGTCAGATGTCCGGCCACGGACAACTTCAGGTACATCAGCGTCTGGATGTGCGCACGATCGAGATGAAAGACGCGCTCGCCCAGATAAAACAATCCGAAGGCGGAGACGACCCCGATGACACCCAGCACTGTAGAGACCCCGAGCACCAGCCGCATATTCCAGGCCTCAGGCTTGTTTTCATAATGGACATTGTCATACGCAATGGAAAGGATGGCTCCGTCGTTGAGCAACGCCAGCATCACGATCATTATTGCGGTCACTGGATAGAAGTTGAACACCAGGATCGCCAGCGTCATGAACAACAGGACGCGCAGTGTTTCGGTGATGCGGTATATCGCATAACTATTCATCCGCTGAAAGATTTTCCGGCTTTCTTTGACCGCGTCGATGATCACCGATAGGCCGGAGGTCAGCAGCACAATGGACGCCGCCGCGCGCGCCGCGTCCGTGGCTCCGGAGACGGCGATGCCGCAGTCGGCTTTCTTCAGCGCGGGTGCGTCGTTCACCCCGTCGCCGGTCATGCCAACGATGTGGCCCCGCTGCTGCAGGACGTCCACAATGTGAAACTTATGTTCGGGGAACACCTGAGCGAAACCGTCCGCTTTTTCGATGGCTTCGGCAGACTGGGCCGTCTCATGACGCTTCGTGTCGTCTAGTCCGCTGGCGTCCAGGATGTTCGTGCCCATCCCCAGTTGCAGGGCAGTTTCTCGAGCGATTGCCGTTTGGTCTCCGGTAACCATCTTGACGTCAACGCCCATCTTCCGCGCGCTTGCTATGGTCGATTTCGCCTGCTCGCGCGGCGGATCGAACATCGGCAACACGCCAACAAACTGCCACTTGTCTTGCTGGTCTGCCCGGGCCACACCCAATGACCGGAAACCGCGTCCTGCAAATGCATTGACGGTATTCTCGACGTTTGCCTTGACCTCGCCGGCGTTAGCTGACATCTCCAGAATCACCTGCGGCGCTCCCTTGGCCACATAGAACTGTTTTCCGTCCGCAGTTTTGACGGTAGCTTCGGTGCGCTTGTGGACCGGGTCGAACGGTTGAAAATGGACGACATGATAGCCTCGCAGGGCTTGATCGTCCTTCAGTGCGCCGATCACGGCCAGGTCGATGGTGTCCTTGTCTTCCGCACGGGAAGCCAGTGCGGCGTAGAGGATGATCTGCTCGGCGGGGACACCGGCGACGCTGAACGGATCGCCCAGCGTCAGCTTATTCTGGGTCAGGGTGCCGGTCTTGTCCGAGCAAAGTACGTCTACGCCCGCCAATTCCTCGATGGCCGCCAGCCGGGTGACAATCGCTTCCTTTTTGGCCAGCAGACGCGCGCCGACCGCCATGGTGACCGACAGGACCGTGGGCATCGCCACGGGAATCGCAGCTACGGTCAGCACCAGGGCGAACTGTAACGTAGCCAGCATCGGGTCGCCGCGGAAGAGAGCGACGGTAATAATCACCGCCACCAAAGCTACTGCGAGAATGATCAGGTAATCGCCAATCTTCAGGACGGCGCGCTGGAAATGGCTGACGGTATGCGCCTCTTGCACCAGTTGCGCGGTCTCTCCGAAATAGGTCTCGGCACCGGTAGCGTACACCATCGCTTCGATTTCGCCGCGGCGCACGATGGATCCAGAAAACACGGCCTCGCCGGATTTCCGCTCGGCAGGCAAGGATTCGCCTGTCAACGCGGACTGATCCACCTCGACCGGGTCGCCCTCCAGCAAGCGCGCATCCGCCGGCACAATGTCGCCCAGTCGCAGGCGGATGACGTCGCCTGGCACAACCTCACGCGACGCCGGGTCGGTCCATTTTCCATCACGTTTCACCCTGGCGTTGATCGCCAGTTTGGCCTTCAGAGCAGCAATGGCGTTGCCCGCCTGGCGTTCTTCCCAAAAGCCGACCACCGCATTGGAAACCAGCAAGAGGACGATGATGAAGAAATCCGGCCAGTGCCCGACCACGCCCGACAGAATCACCGCCACTTCGATCATCCACGGGATCGGGCCCCAGAAATAGGTGAGGAATTTCAGGAACGGATTGGTCTTTTTTTCTTCAATCTCGTTAGGCCCATATTGGGTCAGCCGTTTCTCCGCCTCGGCTTGACTCAGCCCGTCTGGCGAAGAGCCCAACTTTACCTCCAGGTCCCGCATGGGAAGAGATTTCGGATCATCGTTGGACTCCGGGTTGGGTCCTAGCCTCGCGTCGGACTTACCTGCAGTTGGTGTCATGATGATACTCCTCGTGTTCTGTACCTGAAATCAGACGCGTTACACCTTCGACTCCTGCCGGTCGGCGGCCTTTCCCGGCGGCAGGGAATCCGGTAGATCGAGGCGTGCCACGCCAATCCGGTTGTAGGCCATCCAATAATCCTTCCAGGCTGATTTGATTTGTCTAATATCTTCCGCCGTCATTTCGATTAGCTCAATACCGGTAGATGGCAGCCAGTCCGGTCTGCGCGGGTATGCGTTCGGCCGGGATGACCAGAACCCGGCCGCCCATCTTGCCAACCAGTTCGCCCAGATCGTCGAGCAAGTCGTCGATGTGCGGATTGCTCAGACTAGCAACTTTGATCCGCCCCGTCGCGCCATCGAGCCGGCCGGCGATCTGGCGGTCGGACTCGATCAGCAACGTCGCTACTCGCCCGCCGGCGGCCGCCTGCGCTACCTGCGTCAGGTCGTCACTGCCAAGCCCTTTGGATTTCGCCCCTAAGAACTCGTCTGCCAGTGTAACCAGCATCGCTTGGTAGTGCGGCTCGACGACTTGCCAGGCGCGTTCCCGAAGCGCATCGATTGGCAGGGTATCGGGATTGATGGTGAGACCCTCTGCCATCAGAAATGGGTTATGGCTAACCCGGCGGAAGAGAGAATGATGTTCCTGCAGAGCCGCCAGGATCAACGGCAGGCCCGAGGGTTGGGAATGGTGCTCGAGCACTGCTCGGTCGACGGCACGAAAGAATCGCTCGGCGTCCGCCTGGACCGCGTCTTGTCTCCCGCCGTCGCCGTGGTGCATGGGCACAGTCCCCTGACCGACGCCACCATAGGAGGCGACAGTCCGATGCGGCTCAGACAACTCATCGCCGAGCGCCTCGGTAATTGTCCGCGGGACTCCCGGAGCCGGTTCGACCTCGTCAAGCGCGTCGCGGTTTCCCTCGAACAGCTGAATTTTCTGGAGACTCAGTCCGAGAAGCTGATAACGGCCGGCCGTTTGCAGAAAGCGCCGCAAGGGGTTGGTGTGAAAGCTGTCGGCTACGACAGCGAATTCGGCGACCGGCCGCTGAAGCCGAAACACCCGAAACACGGTCGGGCAACCCAACACGGCCAGTCCATCGAAAGTATGATTCCAGAAGTCATGCTCGTGAGCGAGGGCTTCAAATGGTTCCAGAACGGGCCGGATCTCGACGGCCGGATACTTCTGCCGAAGCGATGCCTCCAACTGCTTGACAAGATTGCGAAACCGGATCGGGTCCTGCTGATTCTCGGGATGGCGCCGATGGGTCGGCTGGTAAAGCGAGAGACACGGCGGCTGGTGAACCGATGCCAACTCGGCCAGTGATTCCATGGTGAGCAGTTCCTTCTTCTCCGTCATTTTCTGCCTCCTGTTTTGTGATCCAGGCATGTGAAAACCTCAAGATCGCTAAGCCACTATTCGCGGTGCGATCCCTTCCTCGCGGCGTCCAAACGCTCTTACCGATTCATCTGGGGCTGCTCCATTTCCAATTCCGGATTTCCGGCAGATCTTGGCCGTATTTGTCAATGTATTGCTTGTGCTCGATCAGCTTGTCCTTGAGTTGCTGCTTCAGATAGACGCCTTTGCCACCCGTCTGCGGCAGGCGGTCGATGGTGTCCATTACAAGATGGAAACGGTCCAGATCGTTCAGTACGGTCATGTCGAAGGGCGTAGTGATGGTGCCCTCTTCCTTATAGCCGCGGACGTGGATGTTGTCGTGGTTGGTGCGGCGGTATGTGAGCCGGTGAATCAACCACGGGTAGGCATGGAAGGCGAAGATGACCGGCTTATCCTTGGTGAACAGCTCGTCGAAATCCATATCGCTCAACCCGTGGGGGTGCTCGGTTTGCGGCTGAAGCCTCATAAGGTCGACAACGTTGACCACGCGGACTTTCAAATCGGGCAGGTGCTCGCGCAGAATGGAGACGGCAGCGAGCGTCTCCAGTGTGGGCACGTCGCCACAGCAGGCCAAGACCACGTCGGGTGCAACCCCTTGGTCGTTGCTGGCCCACTGCCAGATGCCGATGCCCTCGGTGCAGTGCTTGACGGCCGCGTCCATCGTCAGCCACTGCGGCGCCGTGTGTTTGCCCGCGATCACAAGGTTGACGTAATGGCGGCTGCGCAGACAGTGGTCCATCACCGAGAGCAGGCAGTTTGCGTCCGGCGGAAGGTAGACACGCACGACCTCTGCCTTCTTGTTGACGACGTGGTCGATAAAACCGGGATCCTGGTGTGTGAAGCCGTTGTGATCCTGGCGCCACACATGTGAGGCCAGCAGGTAGTTTAACGAGGCGATCTTTCGCCGCCACGGCAGGTGCGAAGTGACCTTCAGCCACTTGGCGTGCTGGTTAAACATCGAATCCACAATGTGGATGAAGGCCTCGTAGCAGTTGAAAAGCCCATGCCGTCCAGTGAGCAGGTAGCCCTCCAGCCAGCCCTCGCATTGGTGCTCGCTGAGCATTTCCATCACGCGCCCGGCCGGCGCGAGAAACTCGTCTTCTGGCACGGTCGCAGCGTCCCACTGGCGCTTGGTCACTTCAAAGAGGGCCTCAAGGCCGTTGGAAAGCGTCTCGTCAGGACCAAAGACCCGGAAATTCCGCTGGTGACTGTTCAGCTTCGCCACATCGCGCAGGAACCGCCCGAGCACATGCGTGTCACCGATGCCGCGCACCCCAGGCATGGGCACATCGACCGCGTAGTCGCGGAAATCTGGCATTCGTAGGTCCCGGAGCAGACTGCCGCCGTTCGCGTGGGGATTCGCGCCCATGCGCCGTTCGCCCTTAGGCGCAAGTTCGGCCAGTTCCGGTTTCAGGCCACCATGCTCATCGAACAGTTCCTCAGGCCGGTAACTCCTTAGCCAGTCTTCCAACAGCTTGAGGTGTTCGGGATGTGTGGCCGGATCGGAGAGCGGCACCTGGTGGGAACGGAAAGTTCCTTCGACCGCAACGCCATCGACAACCTTCGGCCCTGTCCAGCCTTTGGGCGAATTGAGGACGATCATCGGCCAACGCGGGCGCGTGAGGTTGCCGTGGACCCGGGCCTCCTGTTGGATCTGTCGAATCTGCTCCACCGCCGTGTCGAGCGTGGCGGCCATGGCCTTGTGCATCAGCTCGGGCTCGTGACCCTCCACGAAGTAGGGCGTCCATCCGTAGCCGTGGAGCAATTGTTCCAATTCCTCGCGGGTGATGCGGGCGAGGACGGTCGGGTTGGAGATCTTGTAACCGTTGAGATGCAGGATCGGCAGCACCGCGCCGTCAGTGGCCGGATTGAGAAACTTGTTGGAATGCCACGCCGTGGCCAGGGGTCCGGTTTCCGCTTCGCCATCCCCGATGACGCAGGCGACGATGAGATCGGGATTGTCGAACACCGCCCCGAACGAATGGCTGAGCGAGTAGCCCAGTTCGCCACCCTCATGGATCGAGCCCGGGCATTCCGGCGACGCGTGGCTGGGAATGCCACCGGGAAACGAAAACTGAACGAAGAGCTTCCGAAGCCCGGCTTCATCCTGGCTAATGTCAGGATAGATCTCGCTATAAGTGCCTTCGAGATAGGTATTGCCTACGACGGCCGGGCCGCCGTGCCCCGGGCCGGAAACGTAGATCATGTCGAGCCCGTACTTTTTGATGATCCGGTTCAAGTGCACGTAAATGAAGTTCTGCCCGGGGGTTGTGCCCCAGTGCCCCAGCAGCATGTGCTTCACATCCGCGAGCGTTAGTGGGCGCTTTAGCAGCGGATTGTCATAGAGATAGATCTGGCCGACCGATAGATAATTGGCGGCGCGCCAGTAGGCATCCATCTTGTGCAGCAGATCCGGGGAAAGACTTTCTGTCTTCACGGTTCACTTCTCCTTTTTGCAGCCGGCGCGCCGCGACCACGCAAACGGTCTCGCCATCTTGCGTTCCTCGTCTGGATGAATGACGCGGATAACAGTGATCGGCATTCTCACCCCAGCTCCTGCAGTGTCCGCAGAAACGTAATGACCCCTTCCCGGCTCAGCATGCCGAAAACGTGGTGATCATCTATTACGGGCAACTGGTTGACTCCATCGCGGTCCATCTGTTGGAGAGCGGTCCATAGCGGCGTGTCAGGGCCGGTGCGTTTCAACTGCTCGAGGGGTAGCATGATGTTTGCCGCGCTCGTCGTCGGCCAGTCATGCCGCGGCACTTCCTTGATTTGGTGGAGAGTGATCAGGCCCACGGTATCTGCTTCGCGAGTAACCAAAAGACAGCGCTGCCCACCACCGAGGATGTGCTCGTCCACCAGTTGCTGCAGCGTCTGGTTTCCCGTGACCGTGGCGCAGTGACTGCTCATGGCCTGTGAAACCGTGTGGCCTGCCAACAGGCCCTGGTACAGCACTTGATGCACCTGCTGTGATGCGGCATTGTCGAGGAACCAACCGATGAAAGCAATCCAAAGCCCGCCGCCAAAGTTACCGTGGAACATTTGCCAGACGCCGGCGAAGATAAACAGGAAACCAAAGAGCCGGCCCGTGTTGGCGGCGATGAGCGTAGCCCGGCGCATGTTCTTCGTGGCGGCCCAAACGGCGGCACGGAATACGCGGCCGCCATCCAGCGGGAAGCCGGGAATCAGATTGAATAGCACCAACGCAAAGTTGATGTAAGCCAGGTATTTCGCCAAGCCCCAGAGAGGCTGAATGGCAGCCACTGCCGGCTGTACCAGGGAGAAGAACACGGCCAGCGCCAAGCTCACGATGGGTCCGGCAATCGCGATGAGGAATTCCGCCCTGGGGCTCGGCGGCTCCGCGCCAATCTGAGCCACGCCACCAAAGATGAACAACGTGATGCTGCGGACGGGAATCTTAAACCGCAAAGCGACCACCGAATGTCCCAGTTCGTGGAGCAGCACACTGGCAAAGAGCATGAGCGCGGTGGCAGCGCCCATGACCCAATACAGCAGGGGCGGCCAAGTCTTAAACTCGGCGGGATAGTAACTGCCTGCCAGCATCCAGGTGAGCAGCGCAAAGATAAGGAACCAGGAATAATCCAAGCCGATCGGAATTCCCAGAATCCTGCCTAGCGGAATATTATGTCGGGTCATCGGTTTTCTCGTTTGGGACGTCCGGCCGATTCCACGGGAGCCGGCGCAACTGTGCCCCTGTTGCACCAGCAGACCTCGGGTTTCAACGGTATTTCACCTTTCGCAGTTCCCGCGACTGGTGTCCGCTCCTGGCCAACATCCGCACCAGCGGTCAATCGGCGCAAAGACCAGCACGACGCCCGGTCCTTTGGCCTGCGGCAGGACGCGGCCCAGCCGAAATACTGGGCCGCGTTCGTATTCCCTGAGGATTTTGATGGAAGTGAGTAGGTAGAGGACAAGAACACTCAGTACGACGATCCAAGCGCTAATCAGGGATTGCTCCACACGCCGCTGAAACCCTGGCTGCGGGGCCAGCGGCGTGCGGGCCCCCGCAGCGGGGTCACCCTCCGATTACCGGGCCGCGACCGGTGCACCGACCTCCGCGCCAATTATGTCGCCGGAGATCACCAGTTCCACACGCCGGTTCTGCTGCCGGCCCTTTGCGGTATCATTGGAAGCTACCGGCAGAGTTTCTCCGAAACCTTTCGACGCGACTGAACTCGCAGCCATCCCCTGCTGCATCAGGTAGTCGCGAACGGCCCCGCCGCGTTGCTCGGACAGCCGCTGGTTATACTCTTCGCTGCCGACGCTGTCCGTGTAACCTTCCACGTCCAACTTCAGGCCCGGATGCCCTGAGACAATTCCGGCCACCTTGGCCAGCTTTTCGCGGGCGAGAGGCCGCAATGAGGATCTGCCGGTGTCGAAGAGGACATCCGACATGTTCACGATCAAGCCACGCGCCGTGTCGCGAGTCTGCAGAACAGCGTCGAATTGCCTCAGGAGCTGCGCTCGCAACTCCACCTTCTCGGCCTCCGTCTGCGCCTTCTCCTTTGCCGCACGATCGATGTCGGCCTGGTTCGCTGCCCGTTGTGCTTCATTCTCCTGCTTGAGACGATCTGCCTCAGCCGCCGCGGCAGCCAGGCGGGTCTCGTTTTCCAGCCTCAAGCGGTCGGCGTCGGCCGCCGCAGCAGCCAGGTGGGTCTCGTTTTCCAGCCTCAAGCGGTCGGCGTCGGCCGCCGCGGCGGACATGCGGGTCTCGTTTTCCAGCCTCAAGCGGTCGGCGTCGGCCGCCGCGGCGGACATGCGCGCGTCGGTATCGCGCTTCAGGCGGTCTGCTTCAGCAACAGCGGCCGCGGCCTGCGCGTCTTTTTCCCGTGTCAGGCGCTCTGACTCAGCCTGTGCGCTGATCCGGGCCTGCTCTGCTTCCCTTGTGACGCGATCGGTCTCGGTCTGCGCGGCAACCCGTTCGGTCTGCGCACGCGCTTCGCGCTCCGCCGACTGCTGCCGCTCCATCGCCAAGGCATCTTCTTCCTGGCGCTTAACCGCAATTGCCCGTGAGTCCTCCGCCGTCTGCACTGCTTCCCTGGCGGTCATGGTCACAGGCTTCCTGCCTGCCTTCTGTGCCTGGTAGGCTTCGGCCTGAGACAGGTTTTTGCCAGCCTTCTGAAACGTCTCGGTCGCAAAGCGCTCGGCACCCATGGCGCGCGCGATCTGAACCGCGTTGCGTGCTTCGTAGAGTTCCAGCGGCACGTTCTGATCGAGCTTCAGCGCCAGCGGGTTCGCCAGCCGCTGATATTGGCCCCGCTGCAACAGTTCATACTTGGCGTCGATCTCCTCGATCTTCCCCTTCGTGTCCGCGCGAACCACGTTTTCCATGACAATAAGATCGCTCGGCCGGGTGACCGCATAGTAAGGTTCCGCGGTAACCACCAAACCAAATACCTGAAGCTCGGTAGTTACGTCCAGCTTGCTCTTTGTTCCCTTCAGAAGGATCTCTCCCAAGTTGGAAGTGCGCCCTTCGGGTGTAATGGCCCACAGAACATATGTCAAATATTCGGACCCTTGTCTCGCCGCGGGCTGTAGGTTGTCGAACTCCACCTCGATTTCGATGTAGCCCTGCTTGCTCTCCACTTTGGCCTCGCCGCGCGCTCCCGGCAGGAGTTCAGTGCCGCGGAAATCGATTTTTGTCGCACCGCTACGGTGTTGATAGTTGATTGCCTTAGCGGTCCGCTCTGTCACGGTCACGCGATAGATTGGCGTTGAACCCGCGGCCATCCTGGCCTCGTTTTCGGTCGCCGGTTGCACCTGGTTTGGAGCTTGCGGCGGCGGGGCCGCCATGAGTCCACATACCGTAAGGAACGCGCTGATGAGCTTCATGTCTCGTCCTCTCTGTTCTCTTTCCGCTAGCGCTCTCGCGCCGAGTACTTGTTCAGGAGAGCCATCAGGCGAGCCGCCGATTTGGGCGCACGCCTCCCCTTGGTCACGATGTCCCGGTTCTCCAGTTTCTTGCCGTAGAGTGTGGCGTTGTCGTCCTGGTCCTGCCGCAGCGTCGCTCCTTCGAGAGCAAGGCCGGCAAACAGGCCTTGGGACCGCGACCACGACAGGATCTCCGCATGCATCTGGGCGTCAGTTTGAGCTGTCGCTGTCCGTCCGACAGGACCAGCCGCGACGGAGCCCTCGGCGCCCAGAGTGAACTTACTGGAAAGCAGTTTATCCGCCCCGCGCTCCGACATGACGAGCATGATCAGGTCGGTCGTGGAACCACCGATCTGAAACCCGACGCTGCCGCCCTCGATGCGAACTGTGGCGGGAGCCGACCAGCCTAAGCCGCTCTTGTTGCGGCAGGAAAGATACCCGACCCCGTACTTTCCGCCGAGTATGAAGGCCGCCGTTTTGAGCCCTGGTACAATGACAATACAGTGGGCTTTCTCCAGCAGATCCTGTGGGATCCCCTTGTCGGGTGTTGCCATTACCTCCGAAAAGACCGACGCCGCCTCGTCCAGACGGTTGGCAGGCTCCTTATCGATCGCCATCAAAGACGTTGTGAGGGCCAAACCGGCCACGATCATTAATTTCATCTCTTGTGCCTCTTCTATCGCGGCGGCTATTCGCCGCGACTGCTTTGCTATTGCACGGCTGGCACCATCATCGGCCGCTGAACGACGGCGCCGCTGCGACGATGTAGGCGAAGAGTGTTATGGGCAGAACCAGGACGAGTACCGGATTCGCCAGCCATGATAGAAAACAGGCTCGGCTGCGGGAAATGCAGGTTCTGCTACGCGAAGTGCAGAGTGTGCCGTTTGCTGCGGTGGTGCGGCTCTCAATCTCCTTGCGGCGCTATTCCATCTCAGACCGGACTCGGTCAAGCGGCAGCGCCTCGAAGGTCGGGGCGTGTTCTTATGGCGTGACTACCACACTCTGGGCGGCACGGCGGGTATTGGTCTGTAGGCAGGTGACGGGGTCTGCTGGCTTAACGCTTGGATCGCGCGCGCGCGATGCTGTCAACGATCCGCTGGAAATCCTCGCGAGCCATCCCCCCGCCGCCTTGCAGTTCGAGACTGTATTTTTCGCCCGAGAAGGGCTGGATTTCCAGGCGATAAGGACCCTTCTGCTTAAATTCCCGAATATCGGCAAATAGCCATTCGCGCGATGCGCCGGGGCTGTCTGCTTCGAAACTCAAGCGGTCCGACCCGACTACCAACCGGCCGTTATCGCCGCCGATGAGCTTGTCCCGCCGTGCGGAATAGGTCGGGAATTGCTCGGATTGTACCGACCTGCTACGGTCTGCCGTGGCGCTTTCGGGAGCAGCTTGGCTAAACCACGTTTTGAGAATGTCGCCATCCTCCGGCGAAACGCGAAACTCCATCCGCGTCCGTGCACCCTCCCGGTCGCGGACGGGCTGCTTGAACTGGAAGATCACCGATTCCTTATCGACGGCGCTGACCTGCTCGATCTGCGTACGATTGGCAAAGAACGAAGACTGCGGCTGGGCGTCGTCCATGAAAATGATCGTGTCGCCCGCTGTAATTAGTCTTCCCTGAATGGGGCTGAACCCAGAGGCGAGTTGCACGCGCATTTCCCGCACCGGCGACTGCGCACTCAGGGCGGGCGAAATGCAAAGCCCGGCGACCAGGACGAGAGCTGCGCGGGTAAGAATCATTAGTTTCATTTGTTGTGCCTCTTCTGTCGCAGGCATTCGCTGCGACTGCCCTGCTAGTGCACGGTTAGCGCCATCCTCGGGGCCTCGACAAGGGCAATTCGACAACGTGTGCAACAGATCCTGGCCGCGATGGAATAGCGCCGCAAGGAGAGGGAGGGCCGCACCAGGCAGTAATCGGCACAATCTGCACTTCACGTAGCAGAAACTGCATTTCCTGTAGCCCACTCGATGCCCGGGCAGCAGCGGTGGATCCGCACTGCCGAAGTTCTTCACAGAATGCGCGTTTTTCTACGATTCGCACTCAATGCACGTTCCAACGCTGCCGTCGCGAATCCGTCGCGCAACGCGGCTTTCACGTCACGCAGCACGGTGGACTCGCGGTCCACGTTTCGAATTCACACGTGCGGAGATGCAAGACGTGCACGTAAAGTGCGGAATCGCCCCTGGTGATAGGGGCCCAAAGAGAGCGCCCGCGGAGGATTGGTCACGAACGTGCCTTGCCGAAGCTATGCAGCTTGTGCCACGTGCGGCAACGCGCCGGTTCAGGAGTTGTCGGTCCTCATTGGCTCTTTCCCTCTTGTTCCTATTCACGGCCTCAGCCGCACCTGCGTATTCCGTTCTCACCCATGAAGCCATCATCGATTCGACGTGGGACAGCGCGATCAAGCCCCTGCTGCTCAAACGATTCCCGGCTGCCACCATGGACGAATTGACGGGAGCACACGCATACGCCTATGGAGGATGCATTATTCAGGATTTGGGGTACTATCCGTTCGGCAGTAAGTTTTTCAGCGATTTGACACATTACGTCCGGAGCGGCGATTTCATCCTGAACCTGATCCGCGACTCCCAAGACATCAATGAGTATGCGTTCGCTCTGGGGGCCTTGTCGCACTATGCCGCCGACAATAATGGTCATCCAATGGCCGTGAACCGGGCCGTTCCTTTGTTCTACCCGAAGCTTGGACTGAAATTCGGAAAGCTGGTGACGTACGCCGACGATCCGTTTTCCCACAGTAAAACGGAGTTCGCCTTTGACGTCTTCCAGGCGGCCAAGGGCCGCTACGCCTCCGCTGCGTACAAAGATTTCATCGGATTTGAAGTGGCAAAACCGTTGCTCGAACGGGCATTCGAAAATACCTACGGCATGAAGCCGGAAAAGGTGTTGATGAGCATCGATCTCGCCATCGGGTCGTATCGTCGCGCCGTTGGGACGATTCTTCCGGCTATGACGAGGGTCGCCTGGCAAATCAAGAAACAGGAAATCAGGAAAGACGCTCCCAGCATTACGCGTAAGACCTTCCTTTACAATTTGTCCCGTTCCAGCTACGAAAAGAATTGGGGCTCTACTTATAAGCGGCCGGGGATCCGGTCGAGAATCCTGGCATTTATGTTCCGCATCGTGCCAAAGGTCGGCCCGTTCCGGCCGCTGGACTTTAAGAGGCTGACACCCGAAACCGAGAAGATGTACATGGCCAGCTTCAATGCGACCATTGCCCGTTATCGGGAATTGCTTTCGGACCAGAATGCAGGCCGGCTGAAGCTGCCGAATGAGAATCTTGATGTGGGGACGTTCACCGCGGCGGGGAAATACACACTGACGGATGCCGCGTATTCGCAACTACTGCACAAGCTGCAGGGCCACTACACGGAAATACCTCAAGAGCTGCGAAGCGATATTCTCGCTTTCTACGACGACCTTGACGTTCCCATTTCAACCAAGATCAACGGCGACGATTGGGCCAGCGTGCTCAAAGAACTTGATCAATTGCAGGCTGTGGACACAGACCTGCGACATCCTGCGGTTGCCGCGGCGGGAGCGCCTGCTTCCAAATAAGCGCGACCGTTGGAACGGCGCAGCGCATCCCGAGTTAGGCCATGCAATTCCTGATTTCTGTCCTATGAACACCCTGGAACGTTGTCTCGTCACAGTGGCGGCCGCTACCGCCCTGATGGCGTAGGTATGCGCCCAAACTGCGGAGCGCCGGGCCACTTTCACGGGCGGAGATGGTAACGACACCGGCAAGTGCACTATCGAGGTTTACGCAGACGGCCCCGCCGATGTTGAAATTCGCGGCGACCGCGGCTTCCTGCGAACGCTATCCGGACCAGCGCGATGAACCTGGCCAATGGCATCGTTCGGGGAGTGGATATCTCCCAGGAAGGGAATCGGGCAACGGCCGATCGCTATGCCGGCCACGACAATGCGACCTCCGCATGCCAACGTGCGGCTGAGCAGCGGATCGAGCGAGATGGATACCGGAACGTGTAATTCGGTTCGTTGGCCGCCGACAGCCGCCGGAATAACTGGATCGCCGGGACCGCCAGAGCGCAACGGGGCAACAACGTCCGCGCCTATGACTTCGACATCGGCTGCTCGATCAATCCGGAAAACGGTAACGTTCGGTCGGTGCAATCGAAGCGCGGGTGAGGCGACCTTCGAAGACCGCCGCGACTGTCTTCCAGAGCGTGGCGCCTGCGGGACCGAGGGGAATGATGCGAACGCCGGCGTGGGCGAAGCATTTTGTCGCGACGGTTGCTTCCACACGCTCGCCATTCAGGTAGACGTCGATTCGTTGTTCCATCCGAGACGGAAACCGCGGCGCCGGCCCCACCAGCTTCCCGCCGTACGCGCCGAGCACGATTTCTTTGAACACCGGGAGCGCAACCCTGCCGCCGGTCTCTTTCGCTCCCAGGGAACGGTTGTCGTCAAAGCCTATGCGGACGGCCACGGTGATTCCTTCAGGGCCGTAGGTGGATCCCACAAAGAGCGCGTCCCTGAAGTCGTTTGTGGTTCCTGTCTTTCCCATAACCGCGACCGGGAAGCTGCGGGAGTCCAGTGCATGAGCCGTGCCGCTGGGCATGCGCACGACACCGCGCAGACCTTCCTGAATCAGCGAGAGCGCGCCGCCCTCGACATCGACCGGAGACGGCCCGTGCCCGTTAACGACTACCACCTCGCCTGAATCCAAGACTACCTTCCGGATCACGCGAGGCTGAGTGAGAGTGCCCGTTGCGATGGTGCGGTACGCATTGGCAAGCTCGAGCAAGTTCACTTCGGACGCCCCCAAGGCCGTTGTGACGTAGGGGTGCAGCGGGGTCCGTATCCCCAGATTGCGAGCCGTCTCCAGGACGCTGGCGATGCCGATCTGCTCGGTGATCCAAATCGCGACGGCGTTTCTGGATTCCGCCAGCGCCATGCGAAGGGGAATCATGCCCTTGAATTGACCATCGTAGTTCGAGATCCATTTCGCAGCTTCCTCCCCGCCATTGGAAACGCCGATGGGTTCGTCGGGCACCGCTGTGTCGAGATTGAATGCGCCCGTCCGAAAAGCCGCCAGATAGACAATGGGTTTCATGGCGGACCCGGGCTGCCGCAGTGACTTCGTTACGCGATTGAAGTCACTGTATGCGCTGGCGCGGTGCTTGTAGAACTGCCGGCCACCCGTCTCGGCGAGGATAGTCGCATCGCGGTTTCTCAGGACGACGACCGATCCCTGGATCAAGCCTCTGGCGCCGGGATGCCGCTTCTCATACAGCAAGAGCCCGTGCTCCAGTGCCTGGTTCGCAATCTGCTGCACCCGGGCGTCCACCGTCGAGTAAACCTGGATATGCCCCTGCAGCAGGTCTTTTTCGCCGAGACCGGCGCGGCGGCCTTTGAGTTCGTCAAGGACACTGTCAACGACCGCAGACGCTCCGATCGGCTTGTCCCTGTGCTGCGCGACCGTCTCAATCGGGCGCCGCCTGGCTGCCGCGGCGCGGTCCTGAGAAATGGAGCCGGTCGCTACCATAAGCGCCAGTATTTGATTCCTGCGTGCGATGACTCTCTGGGTTGGGCTCGCATTGGGCGCGTAGTAACGAGCCGACTTTGCCAGGCCTGCCAGCAGCGCCGCCTTGTCCGCATCATCCGCGGTTAACGTGGCGAGAGGCCGGCCAAAGTAGTATTCGGCCCCCCTCGCAAGGCCGTACTGGCCGTTTCCCATGTAAATCAAGCTGGCGTACCGCGCCAGAATTTCTTCCTTAGCACGACGTTTCGATCCGAAACGCGCCCGCATCTCTCTTTCGACCCACAACGATAGCCGGATCTCCTCCAGCTTCCGAAACAGCATGTTGACCATTCGCGCGCCAATCACGCGCGACAGCACACGAGCCAGGACTTGGCCGTGCCGGAGCTGATCGCTGTTTTCTCGAGCCGTCATGGTTTTGAGAAAATAGCCGCGCACAAGCTGCTGGGTGATGGTCGATCCGCCCTGCGGGAAGATCGCGGCACTATTGTTCGCGTCTCGCCGTCCCATCTTCGTAAGGCGATCCAGCAGAGTCCCAATCCTGAGTTTGCACAGTACGCGAGCAAACACGGAGTAGTCGACGCCGCTATGTGAGAAGAAGTTCTTGTCCTCCGCGGCCAGGATCGCCCCGCGAACAACGGGCGGGATGTCCTCATACCTGGTGATCTGACGGTATTCCGAGGCCATCTCTACGAGCGGCCAGCCGTTGAGATCGTAAACATGGCCGATAGTGGGAAGCTCAAACCGGTTGAATGCGTCCAGATCGGGCAGATTGGTCCGATCGAAATAGACGTAATGGACTCCCCCTGCAATCAGAGTGGTCACGACGATTGCCGTGCCAACCAAAACGCGAATGAGGCCACGCCGCCAGTGCAGTCTGCCCAGGCGGCTGTCACGGATTTTCCCGGCCGCCGCCAGGGCGCCCGCCCGCATGCGGTTCAACCAACATAGGCAGTGCCCTGGCACGACGCGCGAACCTCCTTTTCGAGTTCTATCCAGGCCTTTAATACCAACGGCCACGGCCGTAATAACCGCCGCCGCCAAGCAACAGCACAACGATTAGGATTACTAATAGCATCATCATGGTTAATCTCCTTATCTCAGAAACGTTTTCTTGCCAACTTCCCTATATGCCAGCTTTCGCCTTCATCGCACCGCCGGAGGTTCCTGGTCGGTGGGAATGGGACATGAAGCCTCCTCGATCAATCGGGCCGTGGCGTTCTATCGCTCTCTGGTCGGAATTCCCAACTTTCTGGATTGCGAGTCGGCCAACGCCTGGCAGTACTACAGCATCGCGCGCACCGGACGGCACGCGAGCCGGCTGGCTCTGCCGGATCCCGCATCTCATCGGGAGTGGTCCTGGACACCCAACCGGATGTCGAGCAGGATGCCCTCACCTCTTCTATTTACGATCTTGGTGCCGATGAACCCTGCAATCGGACCGAGAACCATCCAAGCCGGAAACGACATACTATCTCCTGTCAGGCTCGTCAATGAACGGAGCGAAGTAGATGGCCGCCCGTAGGCAATCTTTTTGGGGTTTAACAATGCACGTGCGTGGCCGCGTGCAAATACGTGAGACTGCGTGAGGCAGGGACGCGCGTACCGGCAGAACCTGCACACAAGTGCACTACTTGGCGAGCAGTTGTGACGGTTTCAGTTGTGGAGTGGAGGGGAAGAGAGTAGAGACACGTGTGCCGCAGGTTGGGGTGGTAGTACGGGCGTTGCGGGCGGCCGGGGCTTCGCGGACTTATCGCCGTGCGTATCCGGCCGCCAATGGTTGGAGCCCGATCTCTCCGGGGGCATTGGAATCGCTTTGTGGTGCTACGTTTACCCTCCAGCTTCGATCGCGTGGGCTCGCCGATATCAGATGGGACGGCGACACGCGCTATCCGCTCTCCATCCGCGGTTACAGGTTCGAACCTGAGATCTCCCCGCCGGCCCCATACGTATAGTTGGCAACCGTGCAAGCGTTAACGGCCCTACAGGGAGTTCGTCACCACCGGAATGCAACGCTTCCTGGCCAGGAAGAAAATTTCATTGCGGCCATCTATCACTGCTGCGCGTCCGACTGCCGCTGCCTGTCGAACGCTAATTACACTTTTTGGATAGCAGCCCATTTTAATCGCGCGATGGATAACGGTCTGACCAAACGTCAGGCATCCGAGGTGCTGACACAGCTCGCTTTCTATGCGGGTTGGCCGAATGTTTTTTCCGCTATGCCCGTCGTCAAAGGTGTGTTTGAAAAGCGGCCAGAGTAGCAAACAAGGAGATTAAGGAATGCCCCACGTCATCGTCAAGCTGTGGCCTGGAAAATCAGAGCAACAGAAAGCGCGTCTCGCCGTCAAGATCGCTGAAGACGTCATAGAGGTCCTGAACTACGGAGAAGAATCCGTTTCGTGTTAGAGGCGGTAAGCGAAGGGACCAAAATGGCGGACCACTTTTCGCCAACCGTTCGCCCGGCCTTTCCCTCTTCAGCGATCATTTCAGAACGGTCCTCGCGCCGTCAAGGGTTCGCTTCGCCGCGCCCAACAACGGCGCGCCCTTGACGGCTCCGGGCTGTTCCGGACAACCACTCCTGAGAAGAGGGAAAGGCTCACTCCGAACTGCTCGCCTGGCGGGGGACCACTTCGCCGCCATTTTGGCCCCCTTTTTCGCCGCCAGCGACACCGTTTCGGTCGGGTTCGAAGAAATCCAATCGCAAGACTGGCGACAGAGGGTCTACAAACCGGACATTCAGGACAACTGGGATAAGGTTTATAAGAAACCGGGTTACGAGATGTGAAGCTGCAAGCGCAGCGCTCAGGAAGGCAGGAGATACCCATGAAAGGCGCAGTTCTCTACGGACCCCGCGATGTGCGTTTCGAGGAACGCAGCACACCAAAGATCATTGAGCCCACCGACGCGATCGTCAGGACATCGGCGACTTGCGTATGCGGGTCTGACCTGTGGCCCTACCGAGGCATCAACGCCGTAACTCAGCCGACCCCGATGGGCCGTGAATACTGCGGCATTGTCCAGGAGGTCGGAAGCGCGGTGACGACGATCAAGCCCGGGCAATTCGTCATCGGTTCGTTTTTCGCCTCCGACAATACTTGTCCCCACTGCCAGGCCGGCTATCAGTCGTCCTGCCAACACAAGGAGTTTGTCGGTACCGCACAGGCGCCGCTGGTGCGCGTTCCGCTCGCGGACGGCACGCTTGTGGCGACGCCGGAGGTCCCTCCTGACGAACTGATCCCGAGCCTGCTGGCGGCCTCCGACGTTCTGGGTACCGGCTGGTTCGCCGCCGTTGCCGCGAACGTAAAACCGGGCGCGACCGTCGCGGTTGTCGGCGACGGCGCGGTCGGCCTGCTGGGCGTGCTCTCTGCCAGACAGATGGGCGCGGGGCGGATCATTGCCATGAGTCGTCACGTGTTGCGCCAGAAACTCGCCCGCGAATTCGGCGCGACCGACATCGTGAGTGAGCGCGGTGACGAGGCGGTGGCTCGCATTAAGGAATTGACCCGAGGCATCGGTGCTGACTTCATGCTGGAATGCGTGGGCACACAGGAGTCGATGATGCAGGCCATCGGCTCGACGCGGCCCGGAGGGTATATTGGCTACGTCGGCGTTCCGCACGGAGTCGAGCTCAACGGCGAAAAACTGTTTAACGCTCATGTCCACCTTCATGGCGGCCCTGCTCCGGTGCGGCGCTTCCTGCCCGAGTTGATCGATCTGGTGTGGAACCGAAAGATCGACCCCGGCAAGGTCTTCGATTTGACACTGCCGCTCGACAACGTGGCGGAAGGCTACCGCGCCATGGATGAGCGGCGGGCTATCAAGACGCTGCTGCGCCCGTAAGGGAAAGGAGTACGGACAAATGGCCGCATGGTCAAAAGAAGAACTGCAAAAGATCGCCAAGGCGGACGATTTGCATATTGCGCCGTTCCGCGACGACGGCAAAACCTATGGCACACCGACGTGGATTTGGTCCGTCAACGTCGGCGACGCGCTCTACGTGCGGGCCTACAATGGAACCGAGTCTCGCGGTATCACGCCGCCCTGAGGCAGAAGGCTGGCCGGATCATTGCCGCCGGCATGACGAAGGAGGTGACCTTCGAGCCGGTCGCCGCCAACTGTGGCGGCAAGTCACCTCCAAAGAGAGAGTGACCGTCAAAGGAACTCGCTGGCTGCTGCTGAAGAATCCGTGGAATCTGAACCCGGATCAGAAGGAGCGGCTCTCGACCTTGGTCCGCTGGAATACGCCACTGGTCCGCGCCTGGTACTTGAAGGAGGCGCCGGCTCGGGCTTAACAGGCCCAATGGCTACCTTCTCGGCTCATACCGCATCGCCACCGCACCTGTGCCGAACTCCAGCCGGCTCACGAGCCTCAAGTCGACATACTTCGATAGCCCCGCGAACAACGTCGGCCCGTGGCCCGCTAGCCTGGGCTGCACCACAAACTCGTATTCATCAATCAATCCCAGCTCCGTCAACGCCAGCGGGAGCTTCACGCCTCCCACGAGCAGTCCCTTACCCGACTCCCGCTTGAGCTGCTGAACGGCCGTACCGAGATCCCCGCGCACGAGCTCCGCGTTCCAGTCGACCCGATCCAGGGTGCTCGACACGACGTACTTCTTTGCCGCGCCGATCGTCCTGGCGAAGGGTTCCATCCAATCAGGCCTCGCTCCCGTCCGCGCCGGCGACCGAAACGCTGCCTCCATCATTTCGTAAGTCACCCGGCCAAAGAGGAGGGCATCGGCCTGGTCGAGGTTCTCGACCGCGTGACGATCCAAGTCTTCGTCCGGGAGGATTGCACGATGATCGCAGCACCCGTCCAAGGTGACGTTGATGGAATACCGAAGGGGTCGCATACGCAAGAGTACCGCCGATGGGGCCCGAGGTCTGGGTCGCTAACACCGCTTACGCCAGGTCGCCCAGAAGCCCCTTCAATCTCGTCTTCAGAGCTACGTCTGCGGGCGACCCGCCCGGCCGGCGCAGCCACGCATCAAAAGTGTTCCTGGTTAGTCGGTGCTGAGTGCCGGGTTCTCGCGATTCCACGATGAACTCGTGCAACCCCTTCGGTTCGTATTTCACGTGCTCGCAGCGGCGAAAACGCTCGATTGCTAGTGTCGTGTCCCTTAAATGTCTTTACCTTTTGGGTCGGCAGGGGCATAATGGAATACGATGCCCCGGCCGCCAGCAAAGGCGTTGTCACTTTCTGACGTTCAGCGGAACGAGTTGATCGCGATCACCCGCCATCGCGCCACCCCACAGAGTATTGTGTTGCGCCTTAGAATTCTGTTGGGAGCCGCGGATGGCGTGCCCAATAAGGTTCTTGCACGCCAACTCTCGACGACACTTCCTACGGTTTTGTTGTGGCGCCGGCGGTACGAGGAAACAGGGTTGGGCGGCGTCCTCCAGGATCAACCGCGAACCGGCAGGCCCAAAGTTATATCGGCGGATAAGGAAGCGGCCATCGTGGATGCCACCATGAAAACGAAGCCGACGAACGCAACTCATTGGAGTGTTCGGACGATGGCTAAAGCCCAAAGGGTAAGCCGTTCGACAGTACAACGCGTTTGGAGAAAACACAAGCTGCAACCACATCGGGTCGAGTCGTTCAAGTTCAGCACCGATCCTGATTTCGTGGCCAAACTCCGAGACGTTACCGGGTTGTACATGAATCCGCCGGACAAGGCGATAGTGCTGAGCGTAGACGAAAAGAGTCAGATTCAAGCGTTGGATCGGACGCAGCCCATTCTGCCGCTTCGCCCTGAACTGCCGGAGCGTCAGACGCACGATTATCAGCGGCACGGAACGACTACGCTGTTTGCCGCCTTGAACGTCCTGGAGGGTACGGTCATCGGCCAATGCCAACCGCGACATCGGCATCAAGAGTTTTTGCTTTTTCTGGACAGAATCGAAGCATCGGTTCCGCGCCACCTGGACGTGCACATTATTCTAGCAGGCTGCTGAAAAAGTCCCCGGACTACTTAGAATGGCACTTACCAACAGCCGCAAACTGTTGATTCTACGTTTGACGGAGCGAGACATTGGGTGCTTTCGGGCATCGAAATACCCTTTTTCAGCAACCTGCTAGACAACTACGGCACCCACAAGCATCCCGCTGTCCGCAACTGGTTCACCGAGAAGCCCCGCTATCACGTGCACTTCACCCCAACAGGCGCTTCTTGGCTGAACCAGATCGAAAGGTGGTTCGCGGAAATCACGCGGCGGCGAATCCGGCGGGGCACGTTCCGGAGTGTCCCCGAACTGGTTAAAGCGATTCGGGAGTACATCCGTGACAACAACAAGCATCCACGTCCGTTTCATTGGGTGGCAAAACCCAAGACCATCCTGCGGAAGATCGAGCGCGTGAGAGAAGCACAGGAGGCGCCGGTGAAATGACCAATGCAACTGTAGTCGTGGACCCAAACTACGGAGACCGTATCGAAGCTGCCGCACAAACAGCTCCTGTGTGGGCTGTTGCCAGCATCCTCAACAAGGCTGCCTGTGTGCGCATCTGGGCCGCCCATCGGACCGTCGATCACCGGGAGACAGGAGCCGTTACCTGTTACGACGTAACTGACCAGGAGGACCGCTTGGGCAACCTCTTGGCCGTTCTTCCCACGTTGCAAGAGCACCATGGGGAAATCCGCGATGATCACTTCTCATTTCCGAACGGCCCTGTTCTCGGAGTGCTGGGTCTCGCTCCGACCGAGACCGTAACCACTGCCCTTAAGCAGCTTGGATTCTCCGCCTTTGTCGGATTAGCAGAAGGCTTCAACGCCTCCAAATAGCCGCCGCCGAGCTTCCGACATGCCTCTCTGATGCCGCCCGTGAAGGATAAAGACATTTACGTGACAGGACACTAGCCCCACCGCTTCGTACAATGTCCGCGCCTCCAGTTCGACGGCGTGCTCAATAGCGTCCGAATCCCTGAACGACACGCGGCACTGCTTCACGGGAAAGAGAGTAACATAATTCGCCTTTTGTTCGCCCATCATGTTCGGGCTTTCCCCACCACTTCGGCCGGTTCCTGGCCCGCCCTCAAGCCCATGAATCGCGAGTGGCGCAGGTGGCAGGTTTGCGCTTCATACTGCACCTCTTCGTAGACTAACATCTCAAATTGGCCAATATCGATCGCGTGGGGTCAATCAGATCGTGGCCGCCCTGGAAAGCCGATGGCTGCTTAATATCGAACTGGGCCCCAGTATGCCAGAAGGTGATCTGGAAAAACATCCATAGAGTCGTCGGTTCGCATTTGGCCTCTTGGGCCCCATTCATACGACAACTGAACCACCTGCTTTACGTGTTCTGAAATTCGGAGATTCTTGATCCGTCAACACTTCGCCGCTAGCGGCGGAGAAGCTGGCTGGATCTGGCATAAGCCGCCAACGTTTTGGAACAAAGAGCGAATCGGGAGGGATGGCGGAGGTTTCTGATGAGCGTAGCCAGCGCGCGCTCAGGGCACGCGACGCCGCAATTCATCGAAGAAGTTCAGCAGGAAGATCAGGCGATCCTGCGGCTCTTGGGGCGTCTCAGCCGGCAGAATGACGACGATCCGTTTGCCGTCGGGCCCTGCTGCAAGACTCTTCGTGGCCGTGAACTGCGCTATTTTGTTCGACCATACCCGGGGCTGATCTGTCACGAACGAATCACCGTGGCTCTGATATGCTTGGGCGCTCGGCAAGAATAGACCAGTAAAGATGGCCTGAAGTGACCCACTCTGAGAACGGGACTGGGAACGGGAGCGAGATCAGGGGCTATCATCCACGCCGAAGGCGTGTTCTTTTGGGAGTGAGACGAGCAAGCGGTATTATCCACGCCGAAGGCGTGCCGGGGTTGTTGTTCCATCATCCGCGCCAAGAGCGCGTGGTGGCCTATCGATCGCGGGCGACCTTTTCGAGCTTGCGGCGTATGTGCTGGAAGTACTCTGGGCTGACGCGCATATCGAGCACTTCGTCGATCACCGGCAGGAAATATGCCAGCGAGCGAATCGTGCCCAACGGTGGGGCATTCCCTGGCCGCATCAGGCGGCGCGCCGCCGCCAGCACGAGTGCATTTTCGATCACGCTCACGGCCACGCCACGCTGGTAGAGTTGCGCGGCCAGCATGCGGTCCGGACGACGGACTGTACCCATCGTGCCTGGCGTTTTGCGATACGCCTCCAGAACCTGCCGAATGTACTCTTCCTGGTCGCAGCGGTCATCCACAATGGTACTCCTCAACTTTGTGGCAGGCGCAGCGACGGCCCGTCAATGTGCACCGTGTGGCAGTAGTGCCGCAAACGGCTCAGTAACGCTTCCACCATCGGGCGATTGCCCAAGAAGTTCGGCCACTCGTCGTACACCAAATTCGTTGTAATGATTGTGGAATGCTGGCGGTAACGTTCTTCCATCAGCTTGAAAAAGATGTTGGACTGCTCTGGTTTCAGATTTAAATACCCGAATTCGTCGATCAAAAGGACGTCCAGTCGCGCCAGGCGCTTGAGCAGCTGCCGCGAAGATCGATCCGCCAGCGAGGCATACATCTCGTCGAATAAGTCCTGAGCCTTGACGAACTGACAGCGGTAACCATTCTCCAGCGCCTTCAGCAGCAGGCTACAAGCCAATCCGGTCTTGCCCCTTCCGGTTTCCCCGACCAGCACGATATTCTCCGCCTTGGTGATGAACTCCAACTCTGCAAACCCACGAATCTGTTTGCGATTCACGCCCGGTTGGCGGGCAAAAGGGAACGTCTCCAGCGACCAGCGCTCGGGCAGATTGGCGCGCCGGATTCGCCACTCCAGCGCGCCCTCCTGCCTGGCTTGAAACTGCGCGCGCACCAGGCGCGTGACGAACTCCGAGTAACTGATATCGTCCTTGTCGGCGGCCCGCAACTGTTCGTCATAGATCTCCAGCATGCGCCGCAGCTTGAGATTCTTCAGCAGTTGTTCCAGTTCTTCAGTCATCGCCAGACTCCCCTTCGAGCAGAAAGTATTCGCGCGTCACGCGGCGCAAGATCATCCGTTCCAGCCGGTCCAGATCGTAAAGACCATAACGGCCGGCCTCGCGCACGGCGCCCAACAGCGGTTCCCGTGGATACTCCCGCACCAGACGTAACAGTTGCCGCAGGGCAAGCGTGACTACCTTACGGCTCCGTTGTTTCAACCCAGCGACGTAGTCGGCCAACTCAGGCGCGGCCGTGACAATGGCCTTCTCTTCGGGATGCGGGTCGGGCCGGGCGTCTCTCTGACCGCGCGGTGGACGATGCTCGGCCAGCATCACTCGCTGGTGCTCGGCTTCAGCAATGCGCCGGTGCGTGACTAGGCGGCGGGCATCGAGTTGAATCTCGATCTTGTCCCTGGTCTCGCGCACCTCTACGCGGCGACCGATCCAGTCCACCGGAACCGAGTACCGGTTGCTGTTCAGCGCCACGTACCCTTCGATATCGACCAGGCGCTGATGCAGCCGGTAGACCTCCGGAATCCACATCGGCAGCGGTTTCAGATGCAGCCGTTCGACGGCGAACAGCTCACGGGGAACCGCACGGATATGTTTCTTGTAGGTCGAGTTGACCTTATCGCACCACTCCCGCGCACGCTGATTCAGATCCTCCCAACTGCGGAAGGTGCGCCCCGCCAGGAAGTTGTTCTCGATGAAATGAAAGGGACGTTCTACGCGCGCCGAACGGTTGGCATTCCCAATCGCGTGTGCCACGAACTGAAAACCGAAACGCTCTCCAAAGGCGGCCATCTCCGGTACCGGCACCATGTCGCGTCCACTGCCGCGCAGCACCACCACGTGCGTGTTGTCGATCATGGTCCGCGTTGCGGCGCCGCCAAAGTAGCGTAGGGCCTCGGTGAGAAATACCTTGCAATCGAAACGCCGGAAGTTTGGATAACACTGGAAGAACAGCATCCGCGAATAGCACAGCACCGCCGAGGCGGTCTGCACCTTGCGCTTCTTGCCGCCCAGTTCGAGTTCGTGGGGAGACGTGTCGTGCTGAACCTCCTCACCCGGCGCGAACGCGTACTGGCCCGCCGGCGTGGGCGGCGCGTAGCCGATTCCGTGCCGCCGGCAGAACGCCGTTAACGCGGTATACGATAACTGCGCGCCGCCCGCCACCAACTCCTCATGGACTCGCACGAGATTCCCCTTGCACCGGTCGAAAAGCTCCAGGATCTGTTGGCGGTGGGGTTCGGCCTTCGCGACTCGGTGTAGTTCCGGCATCGCGGTGGAGTTCGATCGCAGAACTTTGCGCACCGCCACGCGCGAGATCCCCATCACCCGCGCGATCTCTCGTTTGCTCACTTGCTTCGCATTCAGTTCCAGAATCGTGGTGCGTTGCGCTTGGCTCAACATGCGGTTTCTTCTCCGGTTGGATTGCTTCGTCGATGCGGCGGAGTTGATTTTGAATGCGCTCCATCTGATGCCGCGCGGCCTTCGATTGTTGGTTATCCAACTCCGTCACAGCGGCGCCCGCCAGTCGCCGTTGCGCGCGGTTCACAATCGCCACTACCATTTCCAGATCGCGTAACAGCTCAGCGCCGGTTCCGGCCGGAGCTTTCTCTTGCGCTTGCCGCTGTGTTTTGAAAAACAGCTCGGGATCATCCAGAATGCGTTTGCGGATCGCGGGCGAGCCTTTGCGCCACGCGGCATAGAGGTGGCCGGCTTCGCGCGTATCGCAGTGATGCTGGGCGAAGATGGCGGCCATCCGTTGGCAGTCTTCCAGGCTTTGGCGGGCCACCGGCACCAGAAACTTCATCGCCACCTGCGCCAATATCTTGCCATCGCGCACCTGTTGTTGGATCGCTTCCGGTAGAATCTCCACCAGCCCCAGCCGTCGCGATACCCAACTCACGCTGCGATCAAATCGCCGCGCCAACTCGTCAAGCCCGTAGTCGAAACGCCGCTCCAACTCCGCCAACAGCCATCCCACTTCCAGCGCAGTCTCGTGTTCGCTCAGTCGCAGTGAGCGGTCCAGCAACACCGCCGCGGCCTCGCTCATCGGCCACACCACCGCTTCCACCGTGTCCCGGTTCAGTTGCTTCAGTGCAACGATCCGCTTGTAGCCGTCGATCACCACATAGCGGTCCGCCTGGCCCTCGGCCACCACCACTACGATGGGCGTTTGCTGGCCGCTCTCGGCCAGCGACGCCAACAGCCGCCGCTGCCGCCCGGGATGGTGCACTCGCAGGTGCTCCCAGCGACGGTCGAGTTGGTGAAACTCCAGTTGCATTCGATTGTCCGTGGCGTCGCGATCAGTATGGAGCAGGCTGGAACTGGTCTTTTTCGGCGAGAGGGGCAAGTGGACTCAGAACTCTTGTGGGATCAACTACATACGCGCGGAACTGGTCTTTCGCCGAGCGCATGAGAAGTGATCCCATAACCCCAATGAAATCAGAGCCTTTCTGCCCGAACTCGTCTTTCGCGAGATCCCAGGGAAGTTGGCTTAGCGGCGGCGGTAAACGCAATGGCTCCGGCGGTTGTTCCTGCGCTCCCCGCTGCTGAATGCGGTAGCCGGCAGCGTACTCCGGGTTCTTCGCGCGCCACTTCGCCTGCGTCTTGCTCCGCCGCGCCATCTGGCATTCGGACTTACTGCACGCGTGCTGGCGTGGTCCGAGACGCGGGTTCGGGCGGAACCAGTGACGACAGATGGAGCACGGTCTTTTCCGAGGCGCAGGCATTGTGAAACATCATCACCAAAAGCCCTGGCTGCTTACCGCTGCATGCCGGTCGAGTTGCCGTGGCTTCGCCATGATGCACGAAGCTGAACTGATGAGAGAATCAGAAGGAGCCAACCAACTGTTCGGTTCGCTTACCTGCATGACTGAAGGCGAATGGGAAGATCTCGTCCAAGCACTGCGTCAGGACGACGCGAGCATCGCTGCGTCTGCCGCTGAGCGGATTCACAAGCGCGCTTCGACGGAGGATCTGCCCCGATTGCTGCTGCTTCTCAACAACGATGACATCTTCTGGCGGGAGGCTGCGGCGTGGCCGATCTCAGAACTTGCAGGCCCGTCCTCCCTGCACGATCTGCTGACTGCGTATCAGCGCGGATTCGATGAAGGATACGACAACGACGGGTTTACGACCGCACTGGTGGAACTCGCGACGCGGGACCCAATCGGATGCAGAAACGTGCTTCTGCGCCTCCTCGCTGAATCGCCGACCACAACACTTCGGGAAAACGCGGCATGGCTCCTGGATTTTTGTAAGCCAGCAATCTAAGCCCGCTTCTGTCCTGCCCGCGCCCATCGATGCACGGCAATCAATTCCTGCGGAAACATGACTCCTCACCCCGCGCCGCGATTCAAGCTGCCTGGGTCAGTCTTGGAAAGCGGAGGTGGGTCACTTTTCCCGCGCGCCGAAGCTGATATGACACCGCCATGAGTTCAGCCGGAGCGCGAAACTGCACGAAGAACAGATCCTTTCCATTGCGGGACCACATCGGCCCCGAATTACCGTCGGACGAGACCTGCCGCTTGCGGCCTTTATTCGGAAACGAATCGACATATACCCGGTAGTTGCCAGACTCATTTGAAAAGTACGCGAGCCATCGCCCGTCGGGCGAAAAAACCGGACCTCTCTCATGGAAGGGAGTTTGGAGGAACACCTCCGGCTTGCCCGCTCGAAGGCCAGACGAACCGCTCTCCACAGGCAGGGTCCAGATGTCTGCTCCCGTTGCGGGGTTTATTTCCACAAATGCCAACTGCTTACCATCGGGCGAAAAGGACTGTGGGTTTTGCGGATTGCCGCACTGCGTCAATACGTGAGGCTGCCCCGTTCCATCGGCCCGGGTCCATAGCATGCCGCGCGGTCCGCGAAAGGCCACGTATCGGCCGTCGGCAGTCCAAACCGGAAAGCTGTAGCCCCCGCCGAACGTGAGCCGGGTCATGCTCTCGCGCCCCAATTCGTATACCCAGATGTCTCCTGCTAAAATCAGCGCCAGGCGGCGCCCGTCCGGCGATAGCGTTAGAGATGAATAATTGCCAGGCAGCGGTAGGAGCGGGCTCATCGTGCCAGCCTCATCAAGCCAATTGACAGTTACCAAGTCGTCCCCGGCCCTGGAACTCCGATAGACCAGTGTACCCGTCTGCGACACGTCAACCTGCGGGTAACCCCAAGCCGTGCTGTACGCCACTTGCTGTAGCACTGCCGTAGGAGAACCACGCACTTCCAGTCGGTCCGGGTCAAAGTGAACAGCAAAGAGCGCGCCTTTGTCGGAATAAATCAGGTGACCACTGCCCAAGTAGCGGCCCCAAGAGGCGCCGCGCACGATTGTTTTACGACGGCGATCGCTTAATGACAGAGCCTCAATTGCCGCCCCCTCTACCCCGGTCATAGATGGATAAGAAGTGAACAATACAGCCTTGCCCCCCGGCAGTATCTGAGGCCAGCGCTGAACGCTGTCTCCCGGGGCCACCTCGGCCAGCTTGATTGGCTTGCCTCCGGCGGAAGAAATCTGCGAAAAGCTGAAATCAATGGTCGTGACAATGTTGCCGTCCTCGCCCCAACTGCCACCGCCGACGCCGGGATTGTCACATAACGAAACGACTGGACCGCCCTGCACCGAAACCTTCTTCAGCTTTCCGTCCGCGAAGAAAGCAACCCACCGCCCGTCTGGTGAGAAGAAGGGCACCTTTGCTCCTTCCGTTCCCGGCAACTCGGTGGTTCCTGACTGATCGAGTTGCCGGGTGAACAACTTCGATTGTGAGACGTACACCAACCGCGTCCCATTCGGCGACAGGATGGCGTCTGCTCCGGGATGCGATCCAGGCGATGGACTCTCCAGTTCGAGATCCAGCCGCACCAACGGCTGGAGCGTCGGCGCGGACGACCGAGCGCCACTCTTGTCAGACACCCCCCGCAGAGCGGGTGGCTTGATGAGTTGGGCCGCCTCAAAGGCGGTTGGCTTGAAGGTCTAGGCGTCGCGCGGTGCGCGCCTTACAAGATAGTTCAGAATTGTCCGCCTGCTCCATCCGCAGCTTCCTGCTCGCGGATGTATGTTCGGACTTGCTCCAGTTCGAACCCGACGGTCGAGACCGCGTAACCGCGGGCCCAGAAATGCTCGCCCGAAAAGTTTCTTTCCTTACCGCACAAGCGGGCGATTGCGATGGCGCTTTTCCCCTTCAAGAACCCGATCACCGAGGCCACCGGGTGCTTGGGCGGAATCGCGATGCACATGTGCACGTGGTCCGCCATCAGGTGGCCCTCGATGATCTGGCACTCTTTTTGCCGTGCCAACGCGTGGAAGATCGCCCCCAGTTGCCGGCGCGTCTGGCCGAAGATGGCTTTCCGACGCCGTTTAGGCACGAACACGACATGATACTTGCAGTCCCATTTTGAATGAGATAGGCTTTGATAAGTTTCCGACATTTACATCCTCTCCTTGTGGTTCATCAAGCCACTTGGAGAGGATTCTACTCCCGGAACGGTCAAACCTCTTCGAGTCGCACTGGTCGAACCAGTGGCTTACCCGATTCAGTTATACTTTGCGCCAATCCAGACGGCGAGGAGGATCGTGGCCGTCGCAAAGAGGATGAGAGCCAAAGGCTTGATCCGATGCGGGAATGAGAGCGTCGGAACCGATGCTGCCGTCCCATCGACCGGGCCATTAGTAGGCACGACAGTGGCAGACGTGGCCAGCCGCTCTGGTTCCTCCGCTGAGTCCACTTGGCCAATAAAGCGATACCCTCGGCGGGTCACCGTCTCTATATAGCGCGGCTTGCCGGCCGAGTCCTGCAACACATCCCGCAACCGCCTGACGGCGGCGTTGATACTGTGATCGAACTCGACGATGGCGTCGCCGGGCCAGAGTCTCTGCTGAATCTCCTCACGCGTAACGACCCGGCCATGGCTTTCCAGGAGCATGCGGAGAACTTGAAATGGTTGATCCTGCAGCCGGACTCTTGTGCCGTTTTTGCGTAACTCCGCCGCCCCGAGGTCGAGCTCAAAGGGCCCGAACCGAACAATCGAATCTCCTGCCAACCTGCCGAACTCTGGGGTCCCCGCCATTCTGATCGCCCACCCGGTTAGAGTTGGGAGCCAGTTTATCACGTCCCGTCACCGGCCGAATCGCAGCTGCCTAGTCCCTGAAGGGCACGACATCTCAGGTACTTGGCTCGTGAGGAATTCGTGATTTATGGGTAATCTCCGTTGCATTGAAAAACTTGCTCCTGGCAAGCGAAACTGAACTCACCCGTTGGCCCCGCGGCGGCAGTTCGCCCCGCCCCGCTGAGCCGATGAAAGACAAGCAGCGAGGGGAATGAGATGAAACGAACCCTTAAAACGGTGGCTGGTTGGGCACTCCGGCGCTTTCGCAACGAGAGAAGTGACAGGCGCAGCGAGATGAACCCCGCCTTCGGGAGAGTCTTCGGAGAATCAAAAATGAAATGGAAACCAATTGCGTTATTAGGTATATGGCTAACGATCGCGGGTGCCGGCAAGCCGCTTCGCGCCGCAAGCTGGAATGCTCTGGTGGGCGCGCAGAGCAGCGATAAGGCGAAACAAGTCATGGCCTTTCTGCCAAACGATCTCTGGATTCATGCCGGGGATGGCGTACGGTGGACGGTGGCCGCCGATGAGATCCATACAGTTACCTTTCTAACCCCGGGCCCACCGGCACAGATACGGCCGCCCATTTTCACTCCCGCCGGAGCGTTTGTCGGGTGCCCAGGCCCAACGCCCGACGGCTCGACCTTCAACGGCTCCACGTGCGTGACCTCGGCCCCAACCCAGCTCGGCCAGACCTATACTGTCCACTTCCCGACGGCCGGCAATTTCAAACTTGTTTGCCTGGTCCACGTCCGGATGACGGGAACAGTTCACGTCCTCAACCCATGGGAAAGCCTTCCGCACGACCAAGCCTTCTACGATCGCCAGGCGCAGGAGCAGCAGGCTGAATTACTGTCGGACGCGTCTGGTCTTGCCGGCCGGGGAAACGCCGACGGTCAACGAACTTCGGCGCACGGGATCACAGCCGGAATCTCGGCCATCACCGCGACCGGGGGAGGGTCTTACATGACCGCGGTCTGGCGTTTCCTTGGTGACAACACCGTCGTGCGAGTCGGGGACACCGTAGAGTGGACGAATCTGTCGCCGACCGCCGTCCATACAGTCACCTTCGGGCCGGAGCCTGCGATTCTCGCGCCACCTTCCCCTGGGGTCACGTTGGATTCGGACGGCGTCAGACACGCGACGATCAGCTCGCCGAATGAGAGCATCAACTCGGGATTTCTAATCTTGCCAAACCAGGAAACCGTCGGGCTGCCGCAGTGGCCCGTCGAGATTACACGATTCCGCGTAACGTTCACGGCTCCAGGAACTTTCAATTACATCTGCGGCCTTCACGATTTCCTGGGGATGGTAGGAAGAGTGATCGTGGTCCCGTAAGCGAGGCTGGCATGAATCTGCGATTCACATCGATTCTGATGGCCGCGGCGATAGCGGCAGTCTACATCCCCGAGGTGAGCGGGCAAGCGAGCGAACCGCAATACCGGGGCGGTGTAATTACGCCGCCCCTGCCGAAGCCGAAATTCACTCTGACCGACACCTCGGGGGTACCCTTCGATTTCCGCGAGAAGACGCAGGGATACGTGACGCTGCTCTTCTTCGGGTATACGTCGTGCCCTGACCAGTGCCCGATGCATATGGCCAATATCGGCGCGGCACTGAAGAAACTGCCTGCCGCTGCTGCGGGCAAAGTCAAACTCGTTTTTGTCACCACCGATCCGGCGCGCGACACTCCCGCCGTGCTGCGCCGCTGGCTTGATCTTTTCGACCGCCGGTTCATCGGTCTCAGCGGAACCGAAGCCGCGATCGAAACGGTCCAAAGAGCCGCAGGCGTTCCAGTAGCGCAGAAAGTGGGGGCAGCCGAAAGGAATTATGCAGTTGCCCACGCGAACTTTGTTCTCGCATATAGTAAGGACAACCTGGCCCATCTGTTGTATCCGGGTGGTGTGAGCAAAGACGACTGGGCACATGATTTGCTGCTATTGCTCAAGGAAACATGATGGTCTGCTCCAACGGCAACGGCACATATGACATCCGCATGATGCGGACCACGAAGCCATTCCCGTGCGCCTGTGCGCGAGGGTATCGGCGCGCGATAGCTGAAGCGAGCGGAGGGATTGCACGATGAGGTTTATGCGCGTGGGTTTCGCTTTCTTGTGGCTGGGGTTCGCTGTCGCAGCACCAGCCCAGCCCCAGCAGTATTCCATCTCGACAGTGGCGGGCGGTTCGCCACCGACCACACCTGCAATCGCGGTCGAGATGCCGCTGGTTCCGAAAGGATTCGCAACCGATCTCGCGGGAAATTTATACTTCATCAGCTACGACTGCATCTTCAGGCTCGACCTGAACGGCGGACGGCGCGGCATCATCACCCGTGTCGCCGGCAATTCGCGGGTAGGCGATTCGGGTGACGGCGGGCCTGCACTTGAAGCCGAACTCTTGGATCCAACTGCGCTAACCCTCGACGCCGCGGGAAACCTGTTCATCGCCGGCGGCGAGCGCGTTCGCAAAGTATCGCCAGACGGAATCATCAGCACAGTGGCGGGCAATGGCTCGGTCGGTGATTCCGGTGATGGCGGCCTTGCCACCGATGCGCAACTGGCCAATCCTGAAGGTTTGGCCGTGGATTCCTCGGGAGATCTGTTTATCGCTGAGGGTGGCGGACCCTATCTGAGTTCACGAGTTCGCAAAGTTTTCCCTAGCGGGATCATCACCACCTTCGCGGGCGGCGGCACCTTATTCGGGGCTTCCGCGGATGGCGGGTATGCGACAAGCGTTCAGCTACTCGCATTTAGCGTAGCCGTGGACAGCGCGGGGAACGTGTTCATCGTGGACGCGCGTGCTGGGCTTATCCGCAAGGTCTCACCGGACGGGATCATTAGCACTGTGGCGGGCAATGGGGCGCCCTACACCGTGTGCGTGGCCGGTGTCTCCGCTGACGGCCGTGCGCCAACAGCGGCGCAACTGTGCCAGCCGTCGGGCCTGGCGATCGACGGCGCTGGGAACCTCCTCATCGCGGACACGGGAATCGATTATGCCGATGACCCTGAGGGTATCGGTATCCTCACTAACTTTGCAGTGCTCAAGCTTGCCCCCGACGGAACTTTCACCACACTCGTGGGCAACTTCATCGATCCCTGGCGCGTCGTCGATAATCGCCGCTTTGCAGTAGATGGCGCACACAACCTGTTTTTTTCAACGTTCAACAACCAGATTCAGATGCTTTCTCCTGACGGCGGCGTCGCCACCGTGGCAGGTAACGGCCAGTGTTGTTACTACCACTTTGGCGATGCCGAGCCCGCCACCAGCGTGCAATTGGACGGTCTTTCCGGCTTGGCAGTCGACCGCGCCGGCGACCTGTTCATCTTGCAGTCGAACATCGTTCGCCGGGTCTCTCCCAATGGGATCATTACCACCGCCGCGCAACTGCCCTTCCAAGCGGGCGCCATGGCGGCAGACAGCGCGGGCAACCTGTTCTTCTCTTCGTTTCACAAAGTCCTCAAGCTATCTCCGGAAGGAACCATCACTACACTCGCGGGCAATGGCACTGACGGCGACTCCGGTGATGGCGGGCTCGCGACCGACGCACAACTGAGCGCCAACGCCCTGGCGGTAGATTCTGCACCGCCGTTCCGGTCAAAGGCGGAGTTCAGACTCCGCCTCAGTTGGAAATGAGAGATCGCGCCTCCGTTAAGATAACGGAGAGAACGCTGAAAAAGACAAGGAAGCATTACACACCCGACGAGAAGGTCGCCGTCCTCAGGCGGCATTTGTTGAGCCAGGAGCCGATCTCCAAGCTCTGCGATGAACTGGGCCTGCAGCCAACGGTTTTCTACCGGTGGCAGAAGGAGTTCTTCGAGAATGGAGCGGCCGCCTTCCAGACCAAAGAGCGTCCCAACCAGCAGCCCCAACAGCAACGCATCGAATATCTGGAAAAGAAGATCCAGACCAAGGATGAGGTCCTGGCGGAGCTGATGGCGGAGCATGTCGCCTTAAAAAAAAGTCTTGGGGAGATCTGAACGGGGTCTGGGTGCCGCACGACGTGCGGGACCAGATCGTGGACTACGTCCGGCGCTGGTCGGAGAGGACGGAGATCGGCGTCGGACGGTTCATCGGGTGGCTCGGCATCACAGCCAGTAAGTTCTATGGGTGGCGGGAACGATATGGCAAGGTGAACGAGCACAACGGTTGGATTCCCCGGGATTTCTGGTTGGAGCAGTGGGAGAAGGAGGCGATCATCAATTTCCATTTGAAAAATCCGCTGGAAGGCTATCGGCGCTTGACGTTCATGATGTTGGACGCCGACATCGTGGCGGTGAGCCCGTCCAGCGTCTGGCGAGTCTTGGGCCAAGCTGGGTTGCTGGCGAAGTGGAAAGGGAAGCTTTCCAAGAAAGGCACGGGCTTCGAGCAACCACTCCAAGCGCACCAGCATTGGCACATCGATGTTTCCTACATCAACATCAGCGGCCGTTCTACTACCTGTGCAGCGTGCTGGACGGCTACAGCCGCTCGATCGTGCATTGGGCTTTGCGGGAGTCGATGACCGAGGCGGAAATTGAGATCATCCTCCAGGGGGCCAGGGAGAAATATCCGGAGGCGAAGCCGCGGATCATCTCCGACAACGGACCGCAGTTCATCGCGCGGATTTCAAAGAGTTCATTCGGATCTCGGGTATGACCCATGTGAGGACGTCACCCTACTACCCGCAATCCAACGGCAAGATCGAGCGCTGGCACAAATCACCAACAGTATTTCAAGTGATTGTATGGCCAAAAACCCTATGCGAATACATCCGGTCCAGATGCTGGTTTTGCGGCCAATTCCGAGTGACATTCCTGTCAGGCCGCAGAGGATCCTTTTCGGCCAGGCAGGATTCATCATACTCCAGGCGGCGCCAGCGTCTGGCGATAGTTCCATGGCATCCACTCCGCCGGGTTGGCCGCCAGTTCCCGGGCATGCCGCTGCAGTTCCGTCAGATACTCGAACGAGTTGGCGCCGCACAACTGACAGGTGTGAATCAAGCTCATGAACAGGTCGCCCACCTGCGCCCCGTTCAGCGTTCGGTAGAACAAGGCGTTCTTCCGGTGAAGAACGGCCCGCTTCAGTGCCCTTTCTACGATATTGTTATCCAGTGGTGCCCCAGCGGCCCGGAGAAACGTCGTCAAAGGACGCCAGTGCCGTAGCAAGTACGTGATTGCCTTGCCCAGCCCGGAGTTCGGCTCTGTCTTACGCTCGGTCAACTGCGCTGCCAGCCAGCCATGCAGTTGCTCCATCACCGGCCCGCTGTGCTGCTGATGAAACTGCAACCGTTGCTCCGGCGTCAGGGCTTGCTCAAGCGCGTCGGCATCGTGGCCATACACCTGGCCCAGCGTCTCCAGCACATAACGGCATTCGTCGGGAAAGTTTTCCGCCACTTCCACGAACTGTCTTCTTCCGTGGGCAAGGCAGTTCGCCAGCAGAATCTCCACTCCCGGAAGCAACTTCGGCACGTTGCGCGATAGTGCGTCACACATCTGTATCGGGACCAGCCGTTCCGCTGCCCTTTGCTTTAACACGTCGGCGATGTTCTCGCCGGCGTGCTGGCGCCCGGTGAAGTACAGCGCGATCTTCCAGCCCTGGCCGGTTGACACAATCCCGCTGGTGAACACGCCCGTGCGTTCGTCCGACGGCTCTCGCGCCAGTCGTAAGACCCGCATGCTAGTGTCGTCGTTGTGTATCACCTCGCCCTGCGCCGCCTGCCGGATCAACTCCTCCCGCGCCGGCTTTATCAACTCCGCCGCTTCCTCCACGATCTCCCACTGCGTGGCCGCCGGTAACGGAATCCCGAGTTGGCTTTCCAGTTGTTCCAAACGGTAGAATGGTGTCCCGCTGCCGTACTTGAGCTGCGCGATCATTGCCACCGCCGTCTCGTCATACTTTTCCGCGCCCACTCCTTCCGGCTCTTTTGCGGTGAAGACCTGTCCGCAGGCGCCGCAGCGTAGCCGCTCCAGCGAATAAACCGTAGCCGCCAGCGGGGCCTGTCCCACGATCCTGACTAACACCTTCGGCTCCTTCTGCCCGTATACGTTTCCATGCCCGCACTCCGGGCAGCGGTCCCCGTGCTTCAGATCCTGGTGAGGAATGTCGACCTTCCGCGCCCCGCCAAACGCCCCGGCGCCATTGCGTCCGTGTCCCGGTGAAGGCTGCGAGTCGGTATCGGGCTGATTCCCGGTGCTCCTTGTCGAACCCTCCGGCGTTTCCACCACGGTGCTGGTCTTCTCCGTATTGCGCGGTCGCACCAGCATCGCCGCCATGGCATGCAATACGCCCTTGAGCTTGTCGTAATCGGCTTCGCTCAGCGGCTCCTGCCGCGCTCCATCCAGCACCCGGTCCAGCTCTTCCAGGTTCACATCGATACGGCGTCTGGCGGATTTCATGCTACTCCCCAAGCAGTTCGCGAAACCGCTTCGTCAACGGATATCCCAAAACCTCTTTGATCGACCGGTTCGGTACATAGCTGTTGGATTGTTTGCCTCGGCCCGTCGTCATACCGAGGAACACCCAGTTGGCCGCGCGGTAACAGGTTCCGCGGAATCGTTCCGGATCCATGAAGGTTTCCAGAAAGTGAATCGGATGCCCGTACATTCGCTGCCAGTCATCGGAGATCCGCGCGGCCATACGGCCCAGAATATGCGACGCCAAGTGCTCCACCCGTACCCACGGAAGGATCAGGAACCGCGTGTTGTAGGCGATGAAGCGGATGTTGCGACGCCGCGCTTCGGCGTTCCAGCCGATGTAAAGGTCGCGACTGCCCAGATGTCGCGGAGCCGATGACCATGCCAGGCAGGCGACCGGCCGCGGACCCAAAGGGTACCCCGCCCACACCAGATACTTCAGGTGTTCTCCCACCGGCTGCTCGTAGCCGAGATAATGATGCTCCTCGATCAAGCTATTGAACAACGCCTCTTGCGTGGTGCGCCGAACCTGCTCGAACTCCAGCGGCTGTAGGCCCCGCAGCCGGTCTTCTATGGGAGTGGTGTCGAGCCGCGCCGGCTCTGGCCGGACTCTATTTGCCAGCGGATTATGCCGCACATAACTCACCGGTGGCAATGTGATCTGGCCAGCCCGATCCAGCATCAGCAGCATGCCACGGCACACCATGTCGCGCAGCGCGCCATTGGTCTGGCGCCACTGCCACGCTTCACATAGCTGGGTCGATAGCGTGCGGCGGCTTTCGTTTGGGTGCCGCTCGATCAGCGCGCGTATATAAAGGATGTCTTCCTGGCTGATCTCCCGGCCGCGATACTTGAACGCGACCGCTGCTTCCGTCATGTCCAGCAGTATGAACCTGTTTTTCTTGGAACGCAAGGGGGTTCGCGATATTTACTTCAGCGCCCCGACTCGGCGCCACATCGGCGCCGCCCGCACCCGGGAAAGGTCGCCCGCCGCCATCAGCAACTGCGCCTCATAGGCTTCCAGTGACTTGGTGGCTCTGGTGTCTTCCGGCCACCACACAAACCGCCCCTTCGAGAGCCGTTTCTGTGCAAGCCAGTATCCCTGGCCGTCATAGCTGAGTAGTCGGATCGCGGTTCCGCTACGGCTCCGAAACACGAACACACAGCCGGAGAATGGATCTTCGGAAAGCTTCTCCTGGCAGAGTCGCGCTAGGGAATCAATGCCCTTACGTCCATCAACCGGCTCGATAGCCACCAGCACCCTCATCTGAGCGGTGATCTGGATCATCGCTCCGCGTCTCGCCAGGCGCGCAGCAGGTTCGTCCAGTCTGGCGGCGCGGTGGACTTCCACTGGATTCGCATCTTGCTCCCGCCACAAGACTCGAACTCGATCACGCACTCTTCGGGCGTGGTGCGGCCCGGCGCGATGAGCTCGACGAATGCTGGCTTGGTAGCCCTTCTCTGTCGGCGGATGGGAGGCCCACCGAGTTGCTTCTTCAGCCGCGTATAGTCCAGTCGCAACGGATGGGCCACTGGATAAACACCGTATTGCCGTGCCAATTCAACTGCGGCCTGCCATAGGGACTCCGGCAGCTTCGTCCGCCCCGACTGGGTGCTGCGAAACTGCTCCAACTGGCGCTGCAACTGCGCGATCGGTTCAGGAATGGGTGCGCTCTTGCGGTTCACAATCAGCCGCCTCCTGGGCGACTGAATGAACTTAACAGGCCAGCCTAGCTGGCCGCACGCACGTTTGCCGAAAACTCACGTATCAACGTGTGCCATTCTTGTCGGGGCAAACGCTGAACGCGGCCTCCGCCGTCGATCTTCTTGTGAAAACGCGTGCGCCCGTAGAAGAAAGCGCCGGCGTACCGTGGATTGCGAAGGATGCGTGTAACCCTGTTATGCTCCAGGTCTCCCCAGCCGACTTCCACGGGACACCCAGGCTGGCGAACCAAGCGCGGAAACCGCAAGCCGTGCTCGCGAAAGTGCTTTGCCACGCTGAGTGCCGAACCCACTCGGCGAAAACGTTTCGAATACGGATCGGATGGCCTGCTGAACTTGCTGATCAGGATCCAGCACAACCCGGCCTTCATCGTCGTAGGCGAAGCCAAACGGCAGCGGCGTCTCCAGTTCGCCTCGCTTGGCCTTGTTGAGCACCCCGCCGCGCATCCTCGCGCGGATGAGGTGGAGTTCTGCTTCGCTCATTGTTTCCTTTCAAGCCCAGCAGCAGGCGATCATTGAAATCGCCGGGGTGACAAATGCCGTCCTCGTCCAGTATTAGAGTATCCGTGAGGGCACAGATCTCCAGCAGGCGGTGCCAGTCTGTCGAGTTTCGCGCAAGGCGCGACACTTCCAGGCCCAGGACGATACCGGCCCGGCCCATGCTTACGTCCATCACCAGCTTTTGAAAGCCTTTTCGATCCACAGAGGACGCCCCGGATTGGCCCAGGTCACTATCGATGGTGATGACTTGATCATCCTGCCAGCCGAGGGCGACGGCGCGTTTCCGGAGCGCATATTGGCGGGCGGTACTCTCGGTATGCTCCAAAACCTGGCGCGGAGTGGATTGGCGGACGTACAGAAATGCGCTGCGCTTGAGTTGACTGGCAGTCACCTTCTGGCTTGTTTCGACGCTCATGGATGGACCTCCGGCGCCTGGTTGAGGGCCATTGCTGCCAATACCAGCACGACCTCACTGCGGAGGTCATTCGGCAAAGGGCCGCTAACGGTTGGACACCGGCGCAAGTTGTCGGGAGTAGTGGAGGCGACCCAGGAGCATGCCTGCATCCATGCCACCATTCCCTGGCCAAGAAAGAAGGCCATGCCTAAGCGCCCAGAACTCGAAGAGCCAGCGGCTCGCTCTCGCAGCTCTTCGTAAGCAGAGATCAGCGCTTGCGGCGCCGCAGTATTCCGCGCGCCGTTCGCCGGATTCAGCGGCGTTTTTTTTCCTGGCGGCCCAACGCGCGTTCTATGCTGCGCGGGTGAGCCGTTATGGCGAACCGCTTCTGAATGGCTGCGGCCAAAGCCGGAGGGCGGACGGACGGATCGCTTGCACGGAGTTGGGCAGCGAAGTCCAGAACGTCTGACGTGAGCTTGTGGCCTTGGCGAGGTCCGCGTTTTTCGGGCAACAACCCCATCAAGCCATCGCGCTGAAAATCGGCTTCCGCCTGATAGTAGGTTGGACGGGAGAAGCCGAATGCCGAAGCGGACTGGCTGACTGGGTGCTTGTCCACTCTTACGCGACGAAGCATCTCGTACTTGACTTGCACGAGATCGGCGGGATCGAAGAATTCGCCGGTTTGGAAGAGTGGATCTTTTACCACGTCGGGATCGGGATTGAGGGTGCCGTGCCGCTTTAGGGCGTCGCGCTTGGATCTTCTCCTTGGGTCGTCGGGCATCGGCCGAAGCTCCGAAATCTCGGATATCGTGTGTCCATACAATTATGTACAATATGCCTGCGGTGTCAAGATTTTTTGCGAGCAATTTGCAGCTGATATTCGAGTGTTTTAGGCGAATTTGATCGCATACAGCGTTGGCGATAAGCAATGACTGCGGCATAATTTCTTTGACGGCATAGACGAAATTTGCCTTACACCTCATCGCCGCAGACTCTCTATCAGGCGCATGAGGTCAAGTAGATCTGCGGCCCGGAACCAGCTCTTGCCCGCGGACAATGTGGTGAGAGCGTCTTCCGGCGCGAGGTCGGTCCACCCCAGAGGAATCTCGCACTGGCGGCCTTTCTTGTCGACAAAGCACACTCGGTGCTCGCCGCTATATTCTTTGCGGGAGAGGGCCTCAAACTCACGACCGTTAAGCGGGTGAAACGGATGCGTGATCCGAAACTTTTGTGGTTCTATTCGACGAACGCGTGTAGTGCGACGCCGCTTCCCCGTCAGGCGTCCATTCGACGAATTCGAACTGCCCCACCAGCACGGGGGTCAGCCAATGGCATGCCTTCATTTTCTCGGCAGTCAGCCCCTCGCCCCACTGTCCGCCCAGCCGGGTTGGATCTTCTCCAGCGTCCGTCGGCAACGGGAGAGTTTCTCGGTGATGGATTCTACCGTCGCGGCCCAGACGAACGGCTTCGGATCTTTGTTCCACACCGTGAGGAATGCGTCGATGGATGCTTTCAGATCCCCCACGCTTCGAAACACGCCCCGTCGGATCGCCTTCTGATCCAAGTGCCCGAACCAGCGCTCGACCAGGTTCAGCCAACTGGAACTGGTGGGAACGAAGTGGAGTACGAAGCGTGGGTGACGCTTCAGCCAGTTCCGCACCTTCTCGTGCTTGTGAGTTCCGTAATTGTCCATGACGAGATGGAGCGGGGTCTCACCAGGGAACTCCTGGTCCAGGGTGCGCAGGAACTTGAGAAACTCCTGATGGCGATGGCGCTGATGGCATTGGCCGATCACCTTCCCTTGCAAGACCTCCAGGGCGGCGAATAGAGTCGTCGTGCCGTTGCGCTAGTAGTCGTGGGTCATGGTCCCACAGCGGCCCTTCTTAATCGGCAACCCGGGCTGAGTGCGATCCAGCGCCTGGATTTGACTCTTCTCATCAACACACAACACAATGGCCTGCTCGGGCGGGTTCAAATACAACCCGATCACGTCGGTCATTTTCTCGAGGAACTTCGGGTCCCGCGACAGCTTGAATGTCTTCACCCGGTGGGGCTTCAGCTGGTGGGCCTGCCAGATGTTGTTGATCGTGGACTTACTCACGCCCTGACTTTGGGCCATGGAGCGGCAGCTCCAATGCGTCATGCCTTCGGGTTTGGTCTGCAGGGTTGCGTCCACGATGGCGGCGATCTTATCAGTGTCGTAGTTCGGTTTGCGTCCGCGTCCTGGCGCAATCTCCCATAGTCCATCCAAGCGCTGCTCGGAGAAACGCTGGCGCCACAAGATGACGGTCTTTCGGTTGATGAGCAGCTGCTGAGCAATGGCCACGTCGGATTGTCCGTCCGCGGCAGCCAGTACAATCCGGCAGCGCAAGGCGACTTGCTGAGGGGTGCCATGGGCTGCCACCCATTGCTGAATCTGCTGCCGCTCGGACGCGGAAAGAACGCCAGACAACGCCATGTCCCAGCATAACCTTGAGCAGGACCGTCTGTCCAGTTATTTGTTGGACACCACACTAGCTTCAGGGAGGTTCGCAAAAGGGCACTTCTCCGTCGCCAGGGCATTGAAGCGCTTGAATAGCTGGTCGCGCATTGAGGGCGTGAACCCATTGCGGGTGCGCCCGGCGTACATGAGCTTCCCGCTGTCGTAGTAGCCGAACACGATGGCGTCGAAGTTCTTGGGTGACAGGGTGTATCCAGCGATCACGAAGACCTGCCCCTGGTTGACCCGCATCTTCTGCCAGGCGCCCGAGCGTTGGCCGGGCTCGTAGCGGCTGTCACACCTTTTCGCCACCAGGCCCTCCAGGCCATGTTCCTTCACGGAGCGGATCAAGTCTGGCAGGCCCGCGTTCAGCTCGGGCGATTCGCGGATCGGCTCACGCAACTTCACCAACACGCGCTCTTGCAGCAATTTGCGGCGCACGTTCAGCGGCTCGTTCATGACATCGCCGCCGGCGAGGATCATCATGTCGAATACGTAATAGTACACTCCTACCATGCCGGAGCCGAAGTTCTGCAGCGCGGTGAATGATGGCTTGCCCGATTCATCCAGAGCCACGATCTCACCGTCGATTACAGTTTCATCGGGCATCGCAGCCAGCGCCTTTACGATAGCCGGGTACCTGCCGTTGAAATCCTTGCCGTTGCGCGATCGGAGTTGGACCCGACCGCCGCTCTTAATCACCACGCAGCGGTAGCCATCGAGCTTAAGTTCGTAAATCCACGAGCCGATCTGAGGCAGGTTCCCAGTGGGCTGCAAGAGCATTGGTTCGATGAAGTGGGCTTTGACCTTCACGCCTGGCATCTACGAACCAGTTTCCCCCAACCGCCCTGGTCTGGGATTTCGGGCCACTGAATCCGGCGCAGTCATCGCGATTCAGAGGGCAGATCGCTGGATGGGCAACCTTGCTGGGGTATCCTCTGCTTCCCAGAGCGAAGGCACCTCTTCCGGCGCGCCATCCCAGTCGCGGAGGTCGAACCGACCGCCGCACGCTCGGCAGACGATGAATTCTTCGTGGAACGTCTCGTACGGTCCGCAGTCAAGGCCGTGCGTTTCAACTGAAGTCTCAAACCGGAAGTCCCCAGCACAGTCCGGACAGGCCATATGCATTTCTCCTTTAACATCAATGCCTTGCAGCGAAAGGCTGGTCGCCGGGCGGCAAGCAACGTCCAAATCGCCACTGCCACTTTTGGGCGCAAATCCAAATGTCGCCTTAGACTGGGGCAGCGATGAAACCGACAAACCATTTCTGTCAGCAGTGTGGATTCAGGCTCGATCCCGACAATCCTTCTGAGCCGGTTTGCCCGGCATGTGGCGCCGACCCAAACGATGCAAACTGGTTTACGCGGGATATTGGCTTAGCCGCGGTACTCGAGGATTCCGCAGCGTTTTCGGAAACGGTCCAGGGTGCCAAGGACCTTATTGGCTCGGAGGATTCAGCTGAGCCGGACGTCGCCTACGCTCCCGATCCGGAACTCGATCTCATGATTGGCGACGCGGAGGCTCTCATGCAGGCCCTAACTGAGGAGCCGGTCCTGGTCGCCGGGAACGCCCTCATCAATTGAGACTTGGTGCATGTCAGAAGGAACTCAGCCAGCTACTCCGTCTTATCAAAACGCTCCGGCGTGTCGAGTCAAGTCTGTCCGGATTGAGGGTCAAACCGCCCAATGCTTGACCGACGGCGGCGACATTCTGATTCCAAGAGTCCCCGCGAGCTTCTTGCGGGTCGGCGATGACATTCGCCCAAGCACGGCCGGATCGCCGATTGCAGAGTACCTGGCCGGCCAGAGCGCCCCTGCGCCGGAAAGCCCGCCACCTCTATTTCGGCCGCATCGGCTATGTCACCCAGCCGAAACCGGACCGGCGCGGCGAACCCTTCGTGCGCGCCGAGGTCATGGACAGTCGTCTGGGCGTTGCATCACTGCACATTCCCAATGGCGCGGTACGGAGCTATTTCTATGCCGCTGATCACAATCAGGACGGCACCAATCAGCCCACGCTCTACGCAGTCTTGCGTACGCTCCCGACGACCACCCTTGCCGACCTGCGACCGTCGTACCGGATGCGCCGCGTCGAGCTTGAGTCGGATGGCGCAGCCAAGGCCGAACTACAGAAAGCGGAACGTGCGTTTAATCTGCTCGCGCATCCCGAACTTCGATCCTGCTATGACGCCATGCTGATCAATTCCGACGCTCCAGCGCTCTTTCCGTACGGCGGTTTCGGACAGTGCGTCATGTCGGGAGAACTCGCTGAGGGCGGTGGAACGTTCTTCGTCCGGCGAATCCTGTCCTATCTGCCGGACCAGCGGCCGCGGGCTTTTCGCGTGCCGCTGCGCCGCATCGACTACCGTGCTCGTTCTTGCAGCAGATGTACAACGAGCCCGACTCATGGGCGTGGATCCCTTTGGGCAGTTTCCTACGCGGTTTGGGCATTTACTGCGTATTCCGAGCGATGCCGATCAGCGTTCCGAACTGATGGCGATCGCGATTCCAAACCCATGCCGATCACCATTCCAAAGTGATGGCGATCGCCGTTCCAAACTGATGCCGATCACTCGGCCAGTCGGTTAAGAACGGCGCGCCAGGCACCTGGCTTGGCGGCGCTGGACAACCAGCGGTGACCGGGCTCCACCCTGAAGGTGGAGGATCCCGGTTGCCGCAAGAGAGGTTGTCCATGCATAAGATCAAAACTGTCCTGAGGCTAGCCGGTCTCGGGTTGAGCCAGCGGCAGATCGCCGTGAGTTGTCAGATCGGCCAAGCTACTGTCTCCGACTACTTGCGGATGGCGGCAGCTTCCGGACTCACGTGGCCGGACATCGCCGATTGGGATGAGGACCGGTTGAGAACCGCACTGGCGCCTTCCGCGATCCCAGCGCCGAGTTGGCGCAAGGCCGACGAGCCAGACTACGCCGAGATCTGGCGCGAGCTACAGACCCACAAGCACTTGACCCTGCAGTTGCTTTGGCAGGAGTACCGCGAACAGCAGCCCAACGGTTACCGCTACAGCCGCTACTGCGGCCTGTATCGCAGTTGGCTCAAACGTCAGGACGTCGTGCTCCGTCACGAACATCGCGCCGGCGAAAAGCTGTTTGTCGACTAGTAGGCCGGCGACACGATCCCGATTCACGACCCGATCACCCGCGAAGTCCGCGCCGCCGCCGTGTTCGTCGCGGTGCTCGGCGCCAGCAGCTACACCTACGCCGAAGCCACCTGGACGCAGGGGCTTGCCGACTGGATCGGCGCCCATCTGCGCGTCTTTGAATTTATCGGGGGCACGCCGGAAATCCTGGTCCCGGACAACTTGAAGTCCGGCGTCACGCCTGCCGCTACGAACCGGATCTCAACCGCACCTACGAGGAAATGGCCACACACTATGGCGTGGCGGTGATCCCGGCGCGTCGCATGAAGCCTCGCGACAAGGCTTACGTTTCATACTGCACCTCATCCCGCTTGCGCAAAGGTGAAAACAGGCTGTTTGGGCCGACGGCCGCCCTGGCCCTTTAGGATAGCTCCCTTATTCAGCGGCTCGTAGAGACAGCGCCGAGCATTGTCATAACGGTGCTTTTTCAGTCGGCCCTCTCTTGCCCAGAGGTTGATTGTCGTGGTCGTCACGCCGTGCTGATCGCTCATCTCCTTGGCGGTGAGCAGTCCCTTGGCTCGCAGTCGGCTGTAGCGACACTTCAGATTGAATGCCTGACGGATATGCGCAATCTTCTTCAAGCTGAACGGCTCATTCTGCCACGTCCGCCGTCCTCGCCGATTCAAAATCTCCGCGACCTCGCGGTCACAGTGGTGATCCAGCAGAGAGTCGATCTCGGCAACCACCCCCGGCTTCGTCTTCCGGATCTGGGCGATCGGCAGGGGTTTGGCCAAAGCGAGGCTGCGAGTGGCGCCCCCGCGGAGTCGCACGTGCACCTGAATCATCTCGCCGTTGATCAACGTCACATCTTCGATGAGCAGCCGGAGAATGCGTTTTCGCTCGCGGGATTCGACGGCTGGGTCATTCCATACTCGCGGAAAATCCGCAGCCAGGGAGAGCAACTGCTCGCGCGTCTGCGAATCTATCAACAGCCTTTGTTTGTGAGTCTGTTGCTCATACTGTTCCTGTGCGTCAGCCAAGGAACGGAGCTTGTTGTTCCACTCCGCCTCCAGACTGTCGGCCACCAGACGGTTATCGGGGTCGACCTTCATATAGCGACGCCGCGCCAGTTCGGCCTCGTACTGCGCCCGATCCACGTGCTTTCGCCGTAAAGTGTCGGTTTCAGTAATTCGCAGCTCCACTTCCTGCTGCACCGCGAGGGCGACTTCCAGAGTCATCGGCCGCATCAGTTCCAGCAACAGGTCGCTCATCGCCCGATCAACAACACAGCCCGGCACGAATTGGCAGACCTTCTCTCCCCGCCGGACGGATGCTTCCTGGCAGACGTAGTTGGGAGCCACCTGCCGGTAGGCGATACTGTACCGAACCCCCATCCGTTCCCCGCAGACGCCGCAGATGACGCGGCCCTGCAGAAGCGCGGGTCCTTCGCGTGCCGGGCCGGCCTTCCGCGCCTTTCCAAAGCCTGAGGCGTTTTCGGCGAGGCGCTTTTGATTGGTCTCAAACTCCTCCCAGGTGATGTAGCCGGCGTGAATGCCGGGAATCACAAACTGCCATTCAGACTGCGGAACCTTCATGGTGCAGTGCGTGCCATCCGGGAGGTGGCGGGTGCGCACGCGTCCATAAACGAAGGCCCCAGCGTAGCGAGGGTTGTGAAGTATCTGGATGATCCTCGAATGCCCCGCCTTCACCCAGTGTAAATCGCCTTTGTCGACCCCCTTGCGAATGCGACGCGGGAAACGCAGCCCTTGCTCGTGAAATATCTTTCGCGGTTTGCATGGCTGAGCCGGTCCGGTTGAACGTCTCGAAGACCAATCGAACGGCAGCTTGTACCTCGGCGTCTGGATCAAGAACCAGCACTCCATCGTCCCGGTAGACCAAACCAACCGGTGGCCGCATCTCCAACTCTCCCCGTCGTGCCTTGTTGATCGCGCCACCTCTCATCCGAGCCTTCAGGAAGTGCAACTCTGCTTCCGACATGGTCCCTTTTAAGCCGAGCAGGAGCCGGTCGTTGAAGTTGGCTGGATCGTAGATCCCGTCTTCGTCGAGAATCAGCGCGCCGGCGAGAGAACACAACTCGATCAGGCGATGCCAATCGGCGGAGTTCCGAGCCAGTCGCGACACTTCAAGCCCCATCACCATACCCGCCTTACCGAGAGCAACCTCACTGACAAGCCGCTGAAAACCGTCCCGGCCAGCCGACTGCGAACCGGACTTGCCGAGGTCGCTGTCGAGGACGTGGATACGTTCCAGGGGCCACCCCAGCAGCACGGCACGATCACGCAATGCGTACTGGCGTTGTGTACTCTCGGTGTTCTCCAATACCTGGCGCGGCGTGGACTGGCGGATGTAAAGGTAAGCATCCCTCTGCAGGTGCTGACTGGTAATTTTCAGTTCAGGCATGCGTGACCTCCTGTCGAATACTGAGAATCAAACCAGCGACGAGTCTGACGAGTTCTGTCTCCGTCCAGTCGGGGGAACCGCTGGTTGAGATCGGTCGCGCCACGGACGAGGACCGGGTGGTGGCACCACCGTGGGGAAGGACTGCCGCTGTGCCCATCGAGCCAAGCCGCAGTGGATTAGGACGCCTCTGCCTTCGGCATGCACGGTCTGCCCGTCGGGCCGAACCACGTGCTGTCGCAACACCTCGTATGCTTCGGTGGCGGTGGCCGGCAGTGGCAATCTCAACTCTCCTTGCGCGGTTTTTTTTTGCCCGCCATCGCCCTTTCCAGGCTGCGGCGATGAACGGTAATCCCAAACTTCTCCTGCACGGCTCGGACGCATTCGACGGTCGTCAGGCCGGGAGAAGAAGACTTCAATGTCCGCACGTGTTCGATCACCTGGCTGGACAGCTTGTGTCCCTCCCTGGGGCCGCGCTGCTTGGGCACCAGACCCGTCAGGCCGCCCCTTTCGAATGCAGCTTCCGCCTGATAGAAAGTTGGGCGGGAAACTCCAAAAACCGAGGCGGTTTCCACGATCAGAAGCTCCATCCACCCGGTGGCGTCGCAACATCTCGTAGCGCACTTGCAGCAGGTCTCTGGAATCGAAGAAGGGATTCTCGCGGAACAAGGTGTCGGAGACGGCCGCGGGATGAGAGTTGAGGGTACCGGTATTTCTGAGCTCGCGAAGTTTTTGATCGGGCTTTTTGAGCCTTGCCATGCGATCTCCCGGCGTTGTCTATGTAATCTGACAAAGTCGAGTCCGAAGTTTTGGTAGTGGAGCGATGGATCATGGCCGCGCTGAGAAAGCGAACGTTCTTCTCGCTAGGCGAAGTCAATCAAGCCATCGCGGAACTGCTCACCGGCCTCAACAACAGACCCTTCCGCAAAACCACAGGCACACGCCGCAGCCTGTTTGAAGCGCTCGACAAACCGGTCCTGAGCGCTTTGCCTGCCGAACGCTATCAGTACGGTGACTGGGCCACGGCCCGCGTCAACATCGACTATCACGTGGTCGCCGACGGCCACTTCTACAGTGTGCCTTACCGCCTGGTTCACGAACCGGTTGAGGTGCGCTTATCCGCCTCCACGTTTGGAGATCTTCCACAAAGGCGTGCGGGTGGCCAATCACGCCCGCAGCCGCGTACCCAACAGACCTCCACGCTCGATGAGCATCGGCCGAAATCCCATCAGCGATACCTGCAGTGGACGTCCTCACGCCTCGTGGAATGGGGCCGGAAGAGCGGCCCGCTTACCGCCGAACTGCTGGAGCGCATCCTCGCCTCCAAGCCGCATCCCGAGCAAAGATTCCGCACGTGCCTGGGCGTCATTCGCCTTGGCGACGAGTACGGCCACCAGCGGCTGGAAGCCGTTGCGCAGCGCGCGTTCCGGCACAGGACTTATTCCTACAAGAACATCGAATCCATGTTGAAATGCAATCTCGACACTCTGCCAGAGGCCGAGGCCCAGCCCACGCGGCCGCCCCTAGATCACCCCAACATTCGCGGGCCGAAGTATTTCGATCCGCCACCACCCAATCCACCACTTAGCGAGGACTCATCATGCTGAACCAACCGACCATCGACAAACTCTGCGCCATGCGCATGCGCGGCATGGCCGAAGCCCTGCAACAACAAATGCAGGAGCCCGACATCCACCAACTCAGCTTTGACCTGGATTATGCACGGTGCCCGACGCGAACAGCGGCCGGCTGAGGCCTGACGCCATTTGGGATTCTGAGAATCCTGCGTTAAAACAGTAGGTCCGCGGAGTTCACAGCTTCGCGAGCCGATTCTCAGAAGCCACCCAAATGGTTAAGGAACAAGAACCGGATAGCGGCCGAAGGCCCGCCAATCAAGGGGTTCGTGATGTTATTTCCGGAACCCAATAGAATCAATGCCTTTACGCCCTATGACTTCAATGGTAGGAATCTGACTCCCTACGGCGGACTGCTGCCGATCATCACCATGCTGGAGAAAGTGGGGTTCCAGCCCCTGGTGGAGCAGACCCTGACCTCGAAGCGGATTCCCCGAGCCATGGACCTGTACCGATTCGTGCTGGGCATCGTGCTCGGCCTCTACATCGGCTTTCCGCGGCTGAACCAGTTGCGCTTCGTCGCGCGCGATCCCATCCTGACGGGCATCCTTAAAGTCACCAAGCTGCCGGTCCAATCCACCTTCTGGCGATTCGTGAACGCGCTGCATCGCAATGTCGCCCGCCAGATGCTAAGGCATAGTAAATAAATAACATTTACAACTGTGTTAGTTCCTTGGATGAATCGTGTAGTTCCATTCGCCATGAAATTTGTCGGGCTTCAGATTGACATCGGAAAACTCGTCATCCGTGATCTTGCGCCCAACGGGGTGCTTGCGGTGGTCCAGGCGGCAGGTCACGGTTAGGCCCTTGGCCGTCGTCGTCCCGGCGATCAGGCGCACCACTGTCTCGTAGTCGCGTAGCGGCTCCGCTGCCGGAACGAGCAGGTAACGCGGCGCGACTTCGATGATGGTTTCCGCGTCCAGTCCGCGCGTGGTCCGCATCGCCAGGCGAGCAGCGCCCAGCGTGGTATCGCTGATCGCTGCACCCGGATTTGCCAGGTTGCCGTGCTCCGCAGAGAATAGAGCCTTGGAGTCGGTGGCCAGGACCCGAATGGACGCCACCAGGTCAACCAGCAACTGCCCCTCGGTGCCGGCCGCCGCCACGCCCCATGCGTTGCCGAAGTCGGCGAAGCCCCCAAATCGTCGTTGACCAGACTTGCTCGCGTGATGCTGAATAGCCGGCCGTACGTGAAAATGCGATAGCTCTCGGCCGCTTCCGCTCGCGTGCCATATTCGATTTCGCCGGTCTGGTTCACCTTCAGCAGCCGCGGCGCTTCGCCCAGTCGCAACGCACTTTTCGTCCGGAAGTCCGAAGCGGTACTTCGCCGGCACACGCGTTTGATGGTGGGTTCGGCCGCCTGATAGGTATCCATGAGCATGCGCCGGCCGGCGCGCCCTCGAGGAGACTCGGGAAGTCGGACGTCGGGTGCATGGCGAGCTCGATCGTCTTGCCGGCGGTCATCGGCGCGCGGATCCCCTTCGCCTGCAGGCACACGCGGGCCAGGTCCGCAATGCGGCCGCCCATAAAGTCCCTCGCGCTCTCACTGGGAGCCTTGCCCGTATAGCGGCAGGCGAGCGCCTCGCTCATCCGGTTGACCAGGCCGTTCGGTTCGTCGCCGGATGTGCCGGCAGTGTGTGGAGGCCTGCATCTCTCGTCCATTCGAGTGGTTTCGGCGGCATCCTGGGCCCAGGGAATTTGGAGGTTCAGTGACTCTACTTCGGCCTTTTTGGCCTCATACTCTTTTTTTCCGCTGGCGCTGAGGTCGCGATTTTCTTTTTTTTCGCAATGTTGTTCAAGGCCTCCATACGATCCAGCGCAGCGCTTTTCGTTTGTCGGAGGTTCTCGAGTGTCGTCGTCATGCGTGTGTTTCTCCTGGTGGTGTGGTGCCGGGGGAGGCGATACGGGCGAGCTCGCCCTCGGAGATGCGCAGCAGCCCGCGGACGCGGATCGTGCGCACCGCGCCGTCTTTGACCAGGCGCCGCGCCGTGCTCGGGCTGACGGAGAGGATCGCGGCGAGTGCCGGGATGCCGGCCGGAGGCATCTGGGCGCCCCGTGGCGGTGCCGATGGGTATCGGTGATCATGCCTGATTTCAGGCTATCGACCGGGACCACGATTGGGAATCCGGAGTTCGGCAGAGGTCTTCCTACCTACCCCCCAGCTGCGCCAGGAGGCCCCAGGATCGCTCGGCGTGCCCCCGGGAGAGTGCTCGCTGCCCGGAAATCGGCCCAGGGCGCCTGGGGGCAGCAACCGGTAGGTAGCAGTAGTCGCCTAGCTCGTGGATGTGGATCTGTGGACAACGACCAAAAAGACAGAAAGAAAAAGGCGGTCACGGCCACTCACCTGACCGAGCGCATCGGGCGATGCACCGGCCGGTGGAGTTGCTGTTGCGGTCGTGCCCAGACCTGGGGGGGCGACAGCCGGCCGCCAGCGAGCAAAGCGAGCGGATGCCAATCATGGCACGTACGCGCTTAAATCCCAGGGGGCGCGGGGGACAGCGTCCCCCGCGCCCCCGGATTCGAGACGTAGTCTCGCGTGCGCACGTCCTACTTGTCTTGATACTTTAGGGATAACTCTGATTTTTTTAGGGGGAATTCCCCATCAGGCCTGCGCAATCGCATCTGGTAATTTGGTTCGGGCCGGCTGAAGGATAGGGCAACGCAGGGATGCGACCCGAGCGTCACGCCGGAGGCCGTGATTGGCGGGGAGGTCTGGAGAATTCAAGATCTCCCTCCAGTCCCCCCTACACAGGGACCGTGCAACGCCTCATATAGCGGCCCAGCCAGCGAAACCAATCAAACCAAAGATCCGATTGTTCGGTCGCGTCGTCACCGGCCTTGCAACATGAGATCGTCTTGCGTTTCCTGGTCCTCGCGCAGCACGTTTTTGAGTAAGCCGCCGGATGCGATGAAGCGTTTCCTTCGAACCTGCTTCGTCATCTCGATTAACCAGTCTGGGTCCGCTATCATGTCCGACAGCTTCAATGAATATTTGAGCGCCTCGCGTGCTCCGTCGATCGCGTTTCGCACCGCGTTCACCCGAACGCTCGGACTGTAGTCGATGCGTAGGCTCCGCTTCCACAGGTGGATCCATTGCGGCTGTGAAACCCATTCTGAAGAGCCCGTGCGAAAGTTCGCGGCATCAACCATCAACAGTGCGTGCGAATGGCACTGAACCACGCCTGCAAACTGGACCTGGTTCCACGGAACGTGGCGATGCTGGTTGATTTCCCGAAGTGCCAGGCATCTGAGATTCATCCCTACACAGCGGAGGAAGCGCAACGATTTTTGAAAGCCGCTGCACAACACCGCCACGGCGCACTTTTCTCGACGGCACTTGCTCTTGGACTTCGAAAGGGTGAAGCTCTCGCGCTTCAGTGGCCAGCAATTGATCTGGAAGCGGGCACTCTATCTGTCCACATGACACTTCAGAGAATTAAGATGCCAGGGGACAAAAAAGGACGCCTCCTACTCAAAGAGCCGAAACGTTCGAGTCGTCGAACCGTTAAATCTTCCGAGAGTGATTGTGTCGGGCCTTGCCGAGCACCGTCGACGCCAGGAGGAAGAACGACGGCTCGCGGGCACCCGTTGGAAAGATTCGCAGTTCGTTTTCACAACGGCTATCGGCACGCCGCTCGAACCGAGAAACCTCGAACGTGCGTTCACGGAGATTCTCTCGATCGCCGGTTTACCCCATATTCGGATTCATGATCTTCGCCACACGGCCGCAACGCTTTTGCTCACGCAAGGTGTCCATCCCCGTGTCGTGATGGATTTGCTTGGTCACAGCCAAATCGCCGTCACGATGAACACGTACTCGCACGTCGTACCCGCTCTGCGGAAGGACACGGCCGATAAGATGGACGCGATTCTGAACACCGCTGCAAATCCGGTTGCTACCAGCGTTGCTACCAAACCAGTGGCAACGCCCGTGATCTGAACTCTTAAGGTTATTGAGGAATTGGAGCTGGCGGAGGGGCTTGAACCCCCGACCCTCTGATTACAAATCAGATGCTCTACCAACTGAGCTACGCCAGCCGATTCGGTGAGTCCTGACCCTCATTGTAGCCGGATTCGACCACGATTTGCGGCACTTCTCGTCTTAACCTCCTTAACGTGCGAGCAGGTTTACCCTGGATACATGCGGAGCTTTGAGCGGCGCGCCTGGCTTGCGTGGGCCTCCGTGAGCCTTTTGGGAATCCTCTGCGGCGTGCTCGCTGTGCTCCAGTACCGGTGGATTGGCGAGATTACCGACGCTGAGCGGAGCCGGTTGCAGGAGGCCCTCCAAATTCGCCTGAATGCGCTCAGCCGCGCTTTCAACGAAGAAATCTCCTCCGCGTGCAACGCCTTGATCCCAACCGCTGATCAGATCCAACAGGCCGGAAGCGAACGCGCCTACGCGACCGAATACGCGCGCTGGAAACAGTCGCACGAACCGCTGTTTCAGCAGATCGGCCTGGCCGTTCCGGTAGAAGACGAGATCCACTTGCGGATGCTCAACCTGAAGTCGGCGCAGTTCGCCGCCGCGGACTGGCCTGCCGGGTGGGCGGCACTGCGCGACCGGCTGACACAGCGCCTCCATGGCGTTCCCGGCACGGGCTTCAGCCGCAATCCGGCCCTGATCGAACTTCCCCGGTTCGCACCGGCCACCGAAGACCGCGGCTCTCGGGAACGGGAATGGCTGCTGATCGAACTGAACCTGGACTACATGCGGGAGACCGTCCTGCCCCGATTCCTGCACCGGTTTCTGGGAGAAGGCGGCACACTCGCCTACGATGCGGAGGTGGTTTCGAACACCGAAGCGGCGATTTCCATCTACAGCTCCGATCCGACGCGGCGCGGCGCCATCGAGGACAAACCGGATGCCTGGGTGGGTCTGCTGGAACCGCGCCTGATGGGTTTCGGCGGCCGAGGCCGGGGCGGCGGACGTGGGCGCGGCGCCGAACTTGAGGCGCCATCTCCACGGTTCGAACGCCGGGAGCCATCCGCGGCGGCGGGCCCCGACACCCTGGCTCCGCCGCCCGAGGGTGGACCAGGCCGATGGCGGCTTTTGGTGCAACACCGGGCCGGGTCGCTGGATGCCCTGGTTGCTGCCACGCGGCGCCGCAATCTGCTCGTTTCCGCCGGGATTCTGGCTCTCATCCTGGCGGCCGTCGGCACCCTGGTCCGACTCTCGCGGCGGGCCCACCACCTGGCCGAGTTGCAGATGAACTTCGTCGCGGGGATCTCGCATGAGTTGCGCACCCCGCTCACGGTCATCCGGACGGCGGCGTTCAATCTGCGCGGCAGGCTCGCAGCGCGCCCCGAGCAGGTGGAAAAGTACGGCGCCCTGATCCAGTCCGAAAGCGAAAAGCTGACCCTCCTGGTGGAGCAGGTGCTGCGCTTCGCTGGCAGCCAGGCTGGGCTCCTGATCCGCTCACGGGAGCCGGTGGCGGTGGACCGGCTGGTGGAGGAGGGCCTGCGATCAATCGGATCGGCGATGCGCAACCCGGCCCTGGTGGTGGAAAAACGACTCGACCCGCGGTTGCCGCGAGTGCTCGCCGATGAACTGGCGCTCCGGCATGTTCTGCAGAATCTCGTCGACAACGCGCTCAAGTATGGTACCAACGGCACCAACTGGATCGGCGTCTTCGCTTCACAGGTGGAGGAGGGAACCGGCACGGCAGTCGAGATTCGCGTCGCCGACCGCGGCCCCGGCATCCCACGCGACGAGCAGGAGCACGTGTTCGATCCGTTTTTCCGCGGGCGCCGCGCTGTGCAGGACCAGATTCATGGAACGGGATTGGGGTTGAACCTGGTCAAGAACATCGTGGAGGCGCACGGCGGCAGTATTCGCGTAGAGAGCGTGCCGATGCAGGGCACCGTGTTCATTGTTCGGATCCCCGCCGCGCCCGCAGAGTCTCAGGATGAGTTTGCGAATTCTGCTGGTTGAGGACGAGCCGGGCCTCGTGCTGACGATCACGGACCTGCTGAGCGCCGAGGGCTATGACGTCGAGGCGGCCGGTGACGGCGAGAAGGGGCTGGCCAAGGCCGCATCGGGGAACTTCGACCTGCTCGTGCTGGACGTGATGCTTCCGCGGAAGACAGGCTTCGAAGTGTGCCGGGAACTGCGGCAAAAGGGCATCGACACCGCCATTCTGATGTTGACCGCCAAAACACAGGTGGTAGATCGCGTGGTGGGACTGAAGCTCGGAGCGGACGATTATCTCACTAAGCCGTTCGATCCCGCCGAACTGGTGGCGCGGGTAGAAGCGCTGCTGCGGCGGGTACAGAAAGAGAACCGGATCCCGGTCCGCACGTTCCAGTTCGACAACATCGAAGTGGATTTCGAGCGCGCGGAAGTGCGAAAGAAGGGTCAGCCGGTGAACCTTGCGGCGAAGGAACTTCAGCTTCTGCGATACCTGGTGGACCATCGCGACCGCGTGGTGCCGCGCGAAGAGATCCTGCAACGGGTGTGGGAATACAGCAGCGAAGTCTCCTCGCGCACGATCGACGTTCACGTGGCCTGGCTGCGCCAGAAACTGGAAGACAATCCACAAAGCCCGAAGTACATTCAGACGATTCGCGGCAAAGGCTACCGGTTCTCGGCCTGAGCTTCGCGCCGCGGAGAAGCCCGGGCAGCCGGAGCGGCGGTCGCGCGTCGCCGGGTGGGATGCGGGTTGTGATCGACAGGCCTAAGGAAAAAAAGCGCCGCCGGGGCTGGCCGGGCGGCGCGGTTGTGATGCCCTGTCCCCGGCGAAGAACGCCGGGATGAGTCCGGGCGATGCAGATACGATTGGGCTAGTAGTCCATTTCGGGGCCGTGGCCGCCAGGTCCGCCGCCGGGCGCCGCCTTCTTCTCGGGGATCTCGGCTACCATGGCTTCGGTGGTCAACATCAGCGACGCAATCGAAGCCGCGTTTTGTAGGGCAGTGCGGGTCACCTTCGTCGGGTCGATCACGCCGGCAGCCACCAGGTCTTCATAGGTGTCGGTCTGCGCGTTGAAGCCGAAGTTCGGGTCGTTGTTGTCGCGGACCCGGCCCACCACGATTGCACCTTCGGTGCCCGAGTTGACCACGATCTGGCGCAGCGGCTCCTCACAGGCCCGCTTCACGATGTCCACTCCGATCTGTTCATCGCCGCCCACCTTGAGGTCGGCGAGGGCCCTCGCGGCCCGCAGAAGGGCGACACCGCCGCCGGGCACGATCCCTTCCTCGACGGCAGCGCGAGTGGCATGCAGGGCATCCTCGACGCGCGCCTTCTTCTCCTTCATTTCGGTCTCGGTCGCCGCGCCGACCTTGATTACCGCCACACCACCGGCCAGTTTCGCCAGCCGCTCCTGCAGTTTCTCGCGGTCGTAGTCGGACGTGGTCTCATCGATCTGCGCGCGCAACTGTTTAATTCGGCCTTCGATGGACTTCTGCGAACCGTTGCCGTCGACGAGTGTCGTGTTGTCCTTGTCCACGGTGACGCGCTTCGCCCGGCCCAAATCTTCCAGCCGCACGCCTTCCAGCTTGATGCCGGTCTCTTCCATGATGGCCTTGCCGCCGGTCAGGATGCCGATGTCTTCCAGCATGGCCTTGCGGCGATCGCCGAAGCCCGGGGCCTTCACGGCGCAGGCGTTCAGGGTGCCGCGCAGTTTGTTCACGACCAGGGTGGCGAGCGCTTCACCTTCCACTTCCTCGGCGATGATCAGCAGCGGCTTGCCGGAGCGGGCAATCTGCTCGAGCAGCGGCAGCAGGTCCTTCATGTTGCTGATCTTCTTCTCGTGGATGAGGATGTAGGGATCCTCGAGCACGACTTCCATGCGCTCGGCATCGGTCACAAAGTACGGGGACAGGTAGCCGCGGTCGAACTGCATGCCTTCCACGGTGTCCAGCTCGGTGCTCATGGTCTTGGACTCTTCGACCGTGATCACGCCGTCCTTGCCGACCTTCTTCATCGCTTCGGCGATGATGTTGCCGATGGTGGTGTCGCTGTTGGCGGAAATCGTGCCAACCTGGGCGATCATTTCACCGGAAACCGGCTTGGAGAGCTTCTTCACTTCCTCGATGGCCACTTCGACGGCCTTCTCGATGCCGCGCTTCAGCGCCATCGGGTTCGCTCCCGCGGCCACCGACTTCACGCCTTCGCGGAAGATCGATTGCGCCAGAATGGTGGCGGTGGTGGTGCCATCGCCCGCCACATCCGACGTCTTGGATGCCACCTCGCGCACCATCTGCGCGCCCATGTTCTCCAGCGGATCCTTCAATTCGATCTCTTTGGCCACCGTGACCCCGTCCTTGGTGATGTTCGGACCGCCGAACTTCTTCTCCAGGACGACGTTGCGGCCCTTGGGGCCGAGCGTCACTTTGACCGCGTCAGCAAGCTGGTTGACACCGCGCAAAATGGCTTGCCGGGAATTCTCTGCGTAAATAATCTGTTTCGCCATGTCTCGACTCCTTACGATGCCTTCTTGGCCGCCTTCGGTGCGGCATCGAGTATGCCCAGCACCTCGTCCTCACGCATGATCAAATACTCGTCATCATCCAGTTTGATGTCGCTGCCGGAATACTTTCCGAACAGGATCCGGTCGCCGACCTGAACGTCCAGCGGAACGACTTTGCCGTCCTCCAGCCGTTTGCCCTTTCCGGCGGCAACCACTTCGCCTTCCTGCGGCTTTTCTTTGGCCGTATCCGGGATGTACAGGCCGCCCTGCATTTGCTCTTTCTGCTCAACGCGCTTGACTACGATCCGGTCGTAGAGCGGACGAATCTTCATGGATCACAAACCTCCACTAATGGTATGTTTTGAGTTTCGGTCTAACTGGCAGAGCCAAGGCCCGGTCGTCCGGGCGTCGTGCCAGATAGTTTGGTTACGTTCAATATTATTAGCACACTCGCCCTCAGAGTGACAATAACTATTTGTAAACCACTAGAAACTAAGGAATTATTAGCATTGACAATGACGCGCTAAGATTCTTGTTCGAAGACTCCCAGCTCCCGGTTCTTGCGCACCGAGTCCCAGCCAAAGCACCGTCCGTTCATGGCCACAAACACCCCCGGGCCGAGCCCTTGGACGAAAGCCAAGGCCGTCCCCAGGTTGAACATTCCATCGGAACTGCCAAACGTGTAGGGCACCATGGCGCCGGTCAAGACCACGGTCTTGTCCCGGATGTGCTTACCCAGCAGGGCTGCCGTCTGTTCCATGGTATCGGTGCCGTGAGTGATCACGATGCGCGAATGGGCCGAGGCGGCGCAGCGGTCAAGAATCAACTGCCGGTCGGAATCGTTCATCTGAAGGCTGTCGATCATCATGAGGGTTTCGATATCGACCGGGACCCGGCACCGTCCGCGCTCCAGCATTTCAGGCACGTGTGTGCGCTGGAAGTACAACTCACCGGTCAACTCGTTGTACTCCTTGTCGAAGGTGCCACCGGTGACGAAGATCTGGATGCGCTGAGACATGGCCGCCCTGAGTATAGCAACCGCGGGCCCAGAGGCCATGGTGCAAGCCCGCCAAGCTGCAGGTGGCACCGCGCGGCATCCTTGGCAGGCGCAAGCGCGACTTGCTTCCCATGGGCCCGGAGGCAAGGACCGAATCGCGCGCTACACTGGTCTTATCCCCATGCGAGGCACGCGCTGGCTCCTCCTGGTCGCCATAGTCGCGATCCTCGGCGGTATCGGCTTCACGTACCGGGCACAGAGAAATGCCCAGGAAGCCGCGGCGCCTCCCAAACCGGCTCCCCTGCCCCCGGGGTTGAATGCCTCCTCGAAAGGTTACGTGTGGGTCCAGCAGGACACCAAAACGGGGCGCGTCATCTTCGACCTCCAAGCCGATGAGTTCAAACAGGTCAGGGACTCGTCGCGTGCCGACCTCACCGGCATCGTCCTGAAACTGCCTAACAAGGCCGGCGATGCCTATAACCTGGTCAAGAGCTCGGCGGCTTCGATTTTCAGTGAGGACCACCATGTGTATTCCGATGGGGCGGTGGAGATCACTCTCGACCTGCCCATGTCCGGCGAGCCCAAGCACACGCCGGTTTCCATCAAGACCTCCGGGGTGACCTGCGACAGCGCCTCCGGCCGGGTGGAGACCGAGCGGTCTGCGGACTTCGTTTTCGAGCGCGGCACCGGTACCGCGATGGGCGCGTCCTACGATCCCACAACCCTTGCGCTGATCATGAAGCACGACGTGGTCATGCATTGGAAGACGCTCGGGCCGCACGCCAAACCGATGGAGATCGAGGCGGGCCGGCTCGAGTATCGCGAGAAGGATTCGCAGATTCTGCTCACCCCATGGGGGCGTCTCAAGCGGGACAGCATGGTGGTCGAGGGGGAGAATGTCACCATCCAGCTTCAGGAAGACAGCGAGCACCACAAGTCCATCGCCAAGATCGATGCCACCAAAGCGCACGGTACCGACGCATATCCGAACCGGAAGCTGCAATACGCGGCCGACCAGCTTTGGATCGATTTTGATGAGGACGGGGTGATCCGGAAGATCACCGGGCAGACCAACGCGCGGCTGGTTTCAAACTCGCCCACCGCGGAGACCACCGTGACCGCATTCCACGTGGAGATGGGATTCGACACAGCCACCGGCGACAGCGTCCTCTCCACCGTGGACACGTCGGGAAACAGCGTGATGACCTCCCGGCCGCTGCCCATTGCGGGGCGGCCGATGCCCGAAACCCACGTGCTGCACAGCGACCGCCTCAATATGAAAATGAGGGACGGCGGACACGAGATCGACAACGTGATGGCACACACTCCCGGGACGCTGGAATTCATCCCTAACCTTTCGGCGCAGCACCATCGCCGCCTGGATGGCAGCAACATGGTGATTGCCTATGGGGGCCAGAACCGGATCCAGTCGTTCCGGGCAACCGACGTTCGCACCCAGACCGATCCCAGCCCTGATGAAATCAAACGCAAGATCCCGCCGTCGGTCACCACCAGCCGCCAGATCGTCGCGAATTTCGAGCCCAACGGCAGCCGCCTGGCGACGATGGAACAATCCGGAGACTTCAGCTATGAACAGGGGGACCGCCGGGCCCGCGCCAGCAAAGCCACGCTGGATTCGGCCCGGGACGTGATCCTCCTGGAGACAGGGGCGCGGATGTGGGATCCAAGCGGCTCGACCGCCGCCGACCGGATCCGCATGGACCAGCGGACCGGCGACTACACCGCCACGGGGAACGTGACCTCGAGCCGATTGCCCGATAAGAAGAAGAATTCGGAACTGCTCTCGGGCGATCAGCCGCTGCAGGCACAGGCCCAACAGATGGACTCTTCGCACCGCAACCGCCGCGTTCACTATGAAGGCGGCGTCACCCTCTGGCAGGGGGCCAATCGCATTCAGGCGTCGGCGATCGATATCGATCGCGAGAAACGCATCCTGGTGGCCGACGGGAACGTCGTGACCACTCTCTGGGAGGAACCGAAGGCCGATCCCAAGAATCCGCAGAAGAAGAGCGTGGGCTCACCGGTGCTGACGCTCGTGCATGCCCCGCACCTGGTCTATACGGACGAAAACCGGCTGGCGCGGTACAGCGGGGGAGTTGTTCTGGACCGGCCCGGCCTTCAGGTGAATGGCAAAGAGCTGAATGCATACCTGGCCGATACCGGTGCCGACTCGCGCCTTGAAAAAGCCATCGCCGACGGGGCCGTGCGTATGGTCCAGAACAACCGCGCCGGCGTGCGCACCGGCACCGGGGAGCATGGCGAATACTACACCAGCGACCAGCACGTGTTCTTGAACGGCGGCGAACCGCGGCTGGTGGTGAAGAAATCGAACGGAAAGCTGGAGACCACCGAGGGCTCCGATTTGACCTACTTTGCCAACGATGATAGGCTTCTGGTGAATGGGTCTTCCGCCCGCCCAGGCCAAAGCCGTCTGCAGCGCAAGTAACCGCAGTCACAGGAGAGCCGTCACGCTCTATTAGCCCTCTCCGCCAACGGCCATGAGCAAGCTCGAAACCAAACGAATCTCGAAAAATTATCGCGGACGGACGGTGGTGGACGATGTATCGCTGTTCGTGCAGCAGGGCGAGGTGGTGGGCCTGCTGGGCCCGAACGGCGCGGGTAAGACCACTTCGTTCTACATGATTGTGGGACTCATCAGTCCCGATTCAGGCCGCGTCCTGGTCGATGAAGAGGACATCACCCTGCTCCCGATGTACCAGCGCGCCCGGCGGGGCATCAGCTATCTTCCGCAGGAAGCGTCAGTCTTCCGCAAGCTGAGCGTGGAAGAGAACCTGATGGCGATTCTGGAGACGCGGCCGATGAGTTCTCACGAGCGCCGCGAAACCATGGAGCGGCTGATCGACCAACTGGGGCTGGAACAGGTGCGGCGCAGCCGCGGCTACATGCTGTCGGGGGGCGAACGGCGGCGCGTCGAGATCGCCCGCTCACTGGTGATCAACCCCAGTTTCCTGCTGCTCGACGAACCCTTTTCCGGAATCGACCCCATCCAGGTACTGGAACTCCAGCGAATCATTTTCGACCTCAAGCGTTCGGGAATCGGCATCCTGATCACCGACCATGCGGTGCGCGAGACGCTGGTGGTCACTGATCGCGCCTACATTATCAACAAGGGACGCATTCTCCGCGCCGGCAGCCCGGAGGCGCTGGAACGGGACCCGGAAGTCAAGAAAATCTATCTCGGCGAATCTTTTTCGCTGCGAGTGTGAGTTAACCGAGCAAGGTTTCACACATACAGAAACCATTGCACCCCTTTCTTCGTAAGGTGCATCATGAGAGCTCTGTTGCCGTTCCTGCTGGCCACTGCCTGCGCCTGTTCCCAGCCGTTCTCGGCGGGTATCAAAGGTGGCGTGCCCCTGACGGATTTTCTCTCCACGGTGGAATCCGGACACGTTAACTACACTTCGGTTCCCAATCGGTACATTATCGGAGTCTCGGCCGAATTGCGGCTTCCCTTTGGTTTCGGGGTCGAAGTGGATGCGCTGTATCGTCACCTGAATTATGCCAGCAACAGCGGCACGACCGGCGTGACCACGGTGATCCAGAGTGCGAACACGACGGGCAACGCCTGGGAGTTCCCGCTGCTGGCGAAGTACCGGTTTCCCGGCGGCATCCTCCGCCCGTTTGTGGATGGCGGGGTCGCCTTCGACACCCTGCAGGGTCTCACGCAAACCGTCAGGGAGACAGTTGGAGGCAACACTACCACGACCACCAGTTCGTCTCCGATGGAGCTACACAAGAAGACCACCACTGGTTTCGTGATTGGCGCCGGGCTCGATATTCACGTGCTGGTCCACATCGTGCCCGAGCTCCGCTACACAAGATGGGGCGCCAAGCACTTCCTGGATGCCAACAGCTTTCTCCAGAGCAATCAGAACCAGGCGGAGTTCCTGGTGGGGATCACGTTTTGAGCAGGGGCGCGGCTACGCGTGCGTGCCGCGCTTTCCCGGCGGACACGGTCGCCGCGCTGCGATCAACGGGGACGCTGGGTTTTCCGGCGGCGCCAGGCGAGCCCCGACAGCGCCGCCAGGGCACCGAAAGCCAGCCCGATCGTTGCAGGTTCAGGTGCGGTGTCAATGCGAAGCACGCTGAAGACCGGTCCCCCCGGCAGGAAGATGTCCGGAGTCGCAGTGGTCGACCATCCACCGGTTCCCGACGGGGAGCGGCTGTAGTTGTCGTTCAGCGTCACGACGAAATGACCAACCCCCCGGCACCCCGGAGCATCCGGCGTATCCAGGCAGCGCGGCAGAATCGGCGGAATACCCTCGTGCTCACCGGCTTCGGAATCGGTGGCGTCGCCCGGCACTTCCTCGGGGAAAGTGCCGAAGAAATCGATCCGGAGTTCGCCGGTGGACGGTGTGTAGCCGATGGCGCAGTTCAGGAAAAAGGGATTGGCATGCCCGGGAGTGACTGCGTCGTTGCAGGAGAAAACACCCGCCAACTGCTGCGGGGTGAGGTCCGGCAGAATGAACGTGCCGAATTCCAGGCCTCGAATGAAAAACCCCGTGGCGTTGTAGAAACCGAACGCGCCACCTCCGTTGCCATTGGGGCTGAACATGGTGGCGGTCGTAATAGGATCGCTCAGGCTGTCGGTGGCAATCCCCATGGACGGATCCTTGATCGGACCGGCCATCGCCGCCACCGGTAGGAAAGCCGCCGCACACCACACCCGGAATGTATCCCTCAGAAACATGTCCCCTCCCCGTGCAACAAGCAGTCAACCATATTCCTCCAGCCGGGCGCCCGCCGTCAACCCGAACGCCTTACTTTCCGGATTTCGCCGCGAGGTCCTTTAGGAGTATGGCAAATTCGGGCGCTTCCCGAATGGTCTTCAATTCCGGATCGCTCTTGGCTTCCTCGACGGAATGGCCATGCTCGAGCGCGGCCCGCAAGCTGGCAATCGATTCGCTGGTTTGGTGTCCCAACGCGTGAACCGTGGCCTCCTTGTACATGAGGTCCTCGTTTTCTGGCTCAATCTGGCGAGCCCGGCGAATGAAACTGAGGGCTTTGCCTGAGTCGCCCATCTTGGCGTAGCACATGGCCAACACCCCCAGCGCATCGATGTTTCTCGGGTTCAACTCCACCTCTTTCAGGGCGAAGGTGACGGCTTGGTCGTAGGCGCGCATGGCTTGGTCCGTCTGGTCCAGCCACCGGTAGGCATCCCCGAGATAGGCGCGGTATCGCGCATCATTCGGACTCAACTCCACGGCCCTTCTAAACTGCGTAGCCGCTTCGGCGTATTTCCCCGCAAAGAAGTAAGCCACTCCGAGGTTCGACTGAAACAGCGCGTTGCCGGGCTGGAGGTCCATGGCTTGCCGGAAGGCGGTGATGCACTCGGCCCAGTTGCCCTGGTTGTAGTACACCACGCCCATGTTGGACCATGGGAAGGCATTGTCGGGTTGCCGCCCGGCGGCTTCGCGAAACACCTCGAGGGCTTTCTCATTCTCTCCAAAAGCGAGGTATGCCGCGCCGAGATCGTTGTAGTTGCGCCACAGGAACGGATTGACGTCTTTGGCTCTCGCAAACGCGGCGATGGCCTCGATCTTACGGCCGGCGGCCTGGTACGCCTTTGCTAGCCGGCGGAGCGCATCGTCGGAATTGGGCGCCAGATCGCGGGCCTGGGTCAGCTCGTAGATGGACTCTTCCGCCCTGCCGATGGCGCCATAGGCGGTACCGAGCGCAAGATGCGCTTCGAGGAGGTTCTGGTTGAGCGTCTTGGCCTGTTGCGCGGAGTTCACCGCCTGGTCCACCCAGCGGCGGTCCTTCGTGCGGTCCCACATGATGATGGAAGCATCGGCGATCCCGGCGTAGGCACGGGCGAACCCGAAGTCCAACTTCACGGCCTGGTCGAACAGCTTCAAAGCCTTTTGTACATCGCTCACGTCGCGCTTGCCGCGCAGCAGGTCGCGGCCCTGCAAATACAGCTCGTAGGCGTCGTAATTGGTGGCCACCGGGATGGCCGTCCGGCTTCTCTCTTCGGTACTCTGCCGGATCAGCAGCGCCTGGACGACCTGGTTGAAAATCTGATCCTCGATGGTGAGCAGGTCCCGGCGGAATCCTTCAAACGCGCGCAACCGCTGCGCCTGCCCGGTAGACGAATCGTACAACGTAAGCGTAATCGCGATCCGGTCGGACTGGCTCTGAATGGTCCCCTGCACCAGGAGCGTGACGCCCAAAAAACGGGCCAAGGCTTTCTGGTCCTTCAGCGCATCGGACCGGCTCAGGGCGGCGTTCACCCGGTTGTCCGCAGCTAGATAGACATCTTTCAGGCCGGCCAGCTTGGTCGATAGAGCGTCCACAACGCCACCGGCGATGGCCTTCAGTTTCTCGTCATCGCCGACCGCGTTCAGAGGCAGCACCGCCAGGTAATGCCGGGGCGTGACCAACGCCGGCGCGGACGGTGTACGCAGGATCCAGTGCCGCGTGCCGGGTATGCCTAAGAGGAGTCCGGCGCCGAGCACCACCGCCGCGGCGGCCAGCCACCAGGAGCCTTTCGGCTTGGGGATGACGATGCTGATGGTATCCGCCCCATCCGCGCGGCGCGTGGCGCTGGCCCTATGCGATTGCAGATCGGCAAGGATTTCGCGGGCGCTTTGGTAACGCTTTGCCGGATCTTTTTCGAGGCACTTGAGAATAATACCGGAGAGGTAGGCGGGCAGCGTGGGACATACCGATTTGGGGTCCCGGGGCCGCTCGGTAACCCGCTGGTACATGAGCTGCATGGCCGAATCGCCGCAAAAGGGCAACTCTCCGGTGAACATCTCGAAGGCAATCAGCCCCAGCGAGTAGAGGTCGCTGCGATGATCGACATCGCGGGCCTCCACCTGCTCGGGAGACATGTAACGCGGGGTTCCCAGGATTTGCCCCGTGCGCGTCATCATGGTGACTTCCGCTTCGAGCGACTTGGCCAGTCCGAAGTCGGAGACGTACACGTTATCCGCTGCGTCAATGAGGATGTTCTGGGGCTTCAGGTCGCGGTGCACCACGCCTTCGTCGTGCGCCGCCTGGAGGGCTTCGCACAACTGCATGGTGAATTTGAGCGCGCGGTCGAACGACAGCCGGCCCTGCTTTTCTATGACGCCGGCGAGGTCGGAACCCTCCACGAAGGCCATCGTGATGAACTTGACGCCGTTCCAGTCACCGAGGTCGTGGATGCGCAGGATGTTCTTCTGCGAGATCCGGCTGGCCAGCAGCAGCTCCTGCTTAAACCGCTGCATGGTCTGGGCGTTGACGGCCAGTTCGGGGCGCACCAGTTTCAGCGCGATGGTGCGGTCCAACTCGGCATCGTAGGCCTTGTACACCGCCCCCATGCCGCCTTCGCCCAGCAACGCTTCGATACGGTACCGCGATCCGAAGGCACTGCCGGGCGTTAACTGCGACGGCGAGATCGCTCCAGATGGCTCGCCGCTCCACGAAGCGGGCTCAGGCGGCGGTGAAATCAGTCCGGCGGCGACCCGCGGGGAGCGGGCTGTGGCAGCCGCCGCCGCGGCAGTGGAGCCGTCCAGCAGCACGGTTTGAGCATCGTCAGGGCAATACAGTACGGTTCCGCAATGACCGCAGAACCTCAGGTTTTCGGGATTGACGGCACTGCACGTGGGACACACCATCGGTGGTCACCCTTCTCCGAGCGGTAGTTCACATTATGGGCCAGCACGTCGCTCGGAAGCAACTTGTGACGGTCCAGTACTTTGGTGCCGTGCGGTCTGAACTTATGTTGCGCCCCGCAGGGCGGTGCGGCAGGCTTTGAGAATCTCCACTGCCCCGGGCGTATCCCCATGAACGCAAATCGTCCGGGCCCTGCCGGCGCGGGCCAGGTTCAGCGCCTGTTGGGCGGCAGCCTGGGGGTCGGTGATCAGCGCGTCGGGATAGCGGCGCGGCCGCAGCGTCCCGTCCGGTTCGTAGCGGCGGTCGGCGAAGGCTTCGCCCACCACCGTCATTCCCATTTCACGCCACACATCCAGCATGGGTGAACCGGCGAGCCCAAACAGGGCCACCGAGCGGTTCCATCGCGCCACCGCGTTGCCGATGGCGCGAGCCACTTCGGCGTTGCGCACGGCGACGTTGTACAGCGCACCGTGCGGTTTCACATGTACGATCTCGCCCCCGCACCGCCGGACGATGGCGTCCAGCCGCTCGATCTGTTGCGCGATCGCGGCTTCGATTTCAGCCGGGCTCATCGGCATCTCGACGCGTCCGAAACGGACGCGGTCGGGATAGCCGGGGTGAGCACCAATCCGCACACCCCGGGCAAGCGCCAGCCTTGTCGTCCGTTCCATCGCGGGGTCGTCGCCCGCGTGCCCTCCGCAGGCGATATTCGCCGACGTGACGTACTCCATCAACGCCGCTTCATGCGCAGCGTCGTCGAGCTCGCCCATGTCGCAATTGAGATCGATCATCGGCGCGCGGGAGCGGGCGAGACCGGTTCAGGGTCGATCGCCGAAACTGTAGCCGACCCACACCATGAATCCGGGAACCGCATTCCTACCGTACTGCGAGAAGCTGGTCACATAGTGAAGATCGAACTGCGGCCGGATGAATACGTGCTCGGTGGCGTAAAGCTGAACTCCAATCCCGGCGTGTAACTGGAAATGATTAGAGCTCCCGAAAAACTGGGTGGAGTTCGCATTGCCGAGAACTGAGCTGTTGGAAGACACCTTCTCATAGAACTTCACATTGGCGCCGCCGATGCCGCCGACGAGCTGAAGGGCGGCCCGCTTGGTCGAGATCGGCTGAAAGATGCCGTTGAAATCGTAGAACGTGGTGCGCGACTGGAGAATGTCCCCGAACTGGCCCGCCGCCTGTTGCTGGAACACCAGATAATCCTGTTTGGAGGGCTGGAAGCTCACGTCGCCTCCGATCCCAAAATGGCTCCAGAGCATCAGGTTCGCACCGAAACCCATAAACACGCCGCCGAGATCGGGGGTCTTGGTGCAGGTCGAGCTGGCAGAGTTCGTGCAAGTCAACAGGGTATTAATATCGACCAAACCCAGCGACTTGGCTCTGGAGGTTCCGAACCCCATATTTACATCGAAGCCACTCTGTGCACTGGCGAACTGGACTCCCAGCAGTAGCAGGAATAGTGGAAGGTAGCGGCAAATGCGTCTCACGTCGAGAATCTCCTCTAGTCTTTCTAATTCTTGATCGAAAATCGATCACAAAAAAATTATGTGCCCCTGGGGAACGTCAATACTTCGGCCGTTTGCACCACTAACGACGTTACTCCAGCGAGTTAGGTTCCAACAGTATCTTACCTAACGTTTCTGGCACTTTGGGCAATAATGGGAGGACCTTTGTACGACTAAGATGCGCCGAATGGGGGTCCCGCATGTGATACAGGGTTCTCCGGTGCGCTGATAAACGCGGTGACTGAACTGGAAAAACCCCTTGCGGCCGCCGGCATCCACATAATCGGATATCGACGATCCGCCGGCGGCGATGGCCTCGGTCAATACCGCTCCGATGGCATCGTACAACAGGCGAGCCCGCTGCCTGGGCAGCCGCCAGGGCCGCGCCATGGGATGGATGCCCGCCCGGAACAATACCTCGTCCGCGTAGATATTGCCGATGCCGCGCAGAAACGCCTGGTTCAGCAGCAGGGGTTTGATGCGACCCTTGTGGGACCGGAGGGCGGCGGCAAATTCGTCGAACGGGATCTCGAGAGGTTCGGGCCCCAGCCTGGCAACCCGCTTCGGGAAATCCTCGCTGAACTCCAGGCAGCCGAACTGCCGGCTGTCATCATACAGGAGCACGCCGCGATCCAGGGTAAGTATGGCATGCGTATGCTTGCCGGGTTCGCCCGCCAGCAGAAGACGCCCCGTCATACCCAGATGAATTACCAGATACCCCTGGCCCTCAAGAGATACCAGGATGAACTTGCCGTAGCGTTTGATCGCGGCGATCCGCCGGCCCTGAATGCGCGCCGCCATGCGGTCGGGATGCCCGCCCCGCAGGATCCGCGTGCAGCGGAACTCCGCGGTCACGATGCGGCGGCCCACCAGGGGAGCGATCGAGCGCGTGACGGTTTCGACTTCCGGCAATTCGGGCACGTTTTCAGTAAGCCGGTTCCGGCCCGAAGTTGTCAACTTGAACGGCGGCGCCCCGCGGGCAAGGTCCGTACTTTCCCCGGCGGTCCTGATCGTGATGGATCGCCCGAACGGTATACTAACTGGGCATGTACATGCGAAAACGAGTCGTTTGGATCGCCATATGGCTGGCTGCCGCCGGCGCCGTGGCGGCGCAGGAGCGTTTCGCGCTACGGGACGGCGACCGGGTCGTGTTCTACGGCGACAGTATCACCGACCAGCGCCTGTACACCACCTTCGCCGAGACTTACGTGGTGACGCGATTCCCGCGCATGAACGTGAGCTTCGTGCATTCGGGATGGGGCGGCGACCGCGTGACCGGCGGCGGCGGCGGCCCCGAGGATGTGCGGCTGTGGCGCGACGTGCTCACCTACAACCCGACAGTCGTGACGATCATGCTGGGCATGAACGACGGTCGCTACCGCGCCTTCGACCAGACGATCTTCGACGAATTCGCCTCCGGGTACAAGCACATTGTCGAGGTCCTGAAGCGGCAATTGCCCGGCGTGCGAGTCACGGTGATTCAGCCGTCGCCTTACGACGATGTCACGCGTGCGCCCACCTTCGAGGGCGGCTACAACCAGGTGCTGCTGCGTTACGGCGAATTCCTCAAGCAACTCGCATCGGAACAGGGACTCGGACTGGCCGATCTGAACAGTTCCATCACGGCCGCGCTCCAAAAGGCCAACGGGCTGGACGCCGCCGCGGCAGCGAGGCTGATTCCCGACCGCATTCACCCGGGAGCCGGAGGACACCTGCTGATGGCCGAGGCGCTGCTGAAGGCGTGGAACGCGCCGGCCCTGGTTACAGACGTGGAAATCGACGCTGGCCGCAAGGAACCGGTCCGCGAGCGGAACACACGGGTGTCCGAACTGCGCCCGTCGAAGGGCGTCTCGTGGATTCAGACGGACGAGGCGCTCCCCATGCCGATGGACCCGCGCGGCGCGGGGATTCCCTTGGCGATTCGTTCCTCCGACGTGATCGAGGCGTTGAACCAGGAGACGCTCACGGTTCGCGGCCTTTCGTCCGGCCGCTATGCCCTGAAGATCGACGGCGAGCCGGTGGAAAGCTTCACCGCGGAGCAACTTGCCGCCGGTGTGAATCTGGCCGGGCTGGCGACTCCGATGGCTCGCCAGGCGGCCGAGGTGCATGCGCTCACGCTGCGCCATAACAACCTGCATGCCGCTCGCTGGCGCCAGGTGCAGGTCCCGCTCGAAAAGGACACCGCGCCCCACCTGTTGAAGGCGTTGGACGCGCTGGATGAACTGGAAGCCGACGTGATCCGCGAGCAGCGCGCCGTGGCACAACCGCGTCCGCGGCGGTACGAGGTGGTGCCGGAGTAGCAATGCGGATTGACCGCGCAGCGCAGTGCCCGGCGCTGCTAAAATCACCATTGTGACGGTCGCAGGCCACGGAATACCTCCAGCCCGGGTGGCGAAACTGGCAGACGCAAAGGACTTAAAATCCTTTTCACCGCAAGGTGAGTGCGGGTTCAAGTCCCGCCCCGGGCACCAGGCGCTCGTCACCTCGTAGAGGCCGCCGGGTATCTCAGTTCGTGCTGCCGACCGGCGTCTGGAAGCTGGTCCGGACTACCGTGGCAGTTCCGGAAGTGACCGAAGCTGTATCCAGGCCGGTCGCGGTGAAGACCGTCGCCGGGCTGAAAGACCCGACGGAAACGGTTCCCTGGCCCTGCACCAGCGTCCGCGTGAGGTAGTCGGGAACGGTGAAACTGCCGGCTGATGCCGGAACATTACAGCGGATGGATGTTGTCAGGTTCGCGCTCGACGAACTCAACCAAATGGTCGCGAAAGAACCGGCATCTCCGCCCGTCCAGCGGAAGGGGAGGCTTTGCCCGGTTTGGACCGGCGTGGCGTAATCCGCGGAATTGGTCCACGCGACAGCCGGCAAAACCGTGAAGCTGGTTTGCATCGGGCCGATGTCCGGGCCTCCGGCGCCCGAAAGCGCATACACACCCGCCGGCAGAGACGCGGGACTCATGGACGACTCGTAGTTGCCCGGCGACACCCAATCCGCCGTCAGTGACCCCGCCAGCCCGCTGGTCATGACGCCGAAGCCCGCATTCAGCGGATCGCCGTGAGGTAGCAGGGATGGATCGAAATCGGTGCGGGATTCCGCCAGGTAACACGAGCCCGCGGCGGGATTGACGGCCGGGTACGCCGCGGCCAGCATTTGCGGCGTATAGGAGACGAAGCTGGCGGAAAGCGTATTCGAGCCCGTCGTCGCACCCGCTGCAGTCTGGTTCCATAGAGCCACCGTTCCGACGCGCAGCCGCCCGTTGCGCGCGAGCACGGCGAGGTCGGCCGCGCGCCAGCTCACGGCATCGTCGCATCCCCCGCCACCGGTTGAAACTGCGATCGTGCCGGTATTGCTGACCGTGCCGCCGGCGATCGCCACAATGGGCACATAGCAGCCTGAGACGCCGGCCGGTATGTCGAACACGATCTGGTCGACGCCCGCACAACAACCGGAACGGCCCGCGAATCGAACGTTGGCGGGCCGGCCCCCGACGTAGAGCGCATCCAGGTAAGGCAGCGCCCCGGGCAGCGGTCCGGCCGCTTCATCGCCGCCCACGGGCCCCAGTCCGGTGCCCCACAGGATCACGGTTTGACCGGGAGTCGCCGATGCCATCACGGTGTTCAGCGGCGTTTGTCCCTGGCTGACGAAATTCTGCACGACGGCCGTTCCCGATCCCGCCTGATCCAGCGTGAACGCGCCGAAGGCGCTGCGCACCACGTGAATCACCACGGGGTTACTGGCAAGATTGCGATAGTTCACGGTGAGGGTCGCGTTTCCCTCGGGAACGTTGGACGGCAAAACCGCTGCTACCTGCTTGGCGGAGGTGTACACCACTGGCGCATACCCGGTGTATACCCCGGCGGAGATGGTCACGCGGGTGCCGACGAGGCCGGCCGCGGCCGGCAACGGATAGGCATCGGCTTGCGCCAGGGTGTCGGGGCCGAGGTAGTTTCCGAAAATCAGAAACAGGGAGCCGCGGGCAATGCCGTGATTCACGAATCCGCGCGGAATGTAGCTTGCCGCGTTGACCACACCATCGGGCGCGATGATCGGCTGGACCGGGCTGATGTCGAAGCCATAGCCACTCCCGACAAGCAAAAACGACACGATCGCAATCCGCATGTCTCCTCCGGGACTTGCGGATTTGCAATCCATCAGCCAAACCCGGCGGCGACCCCCAGGCGAACCGGACGATGCTCGTCGTACGACTGGCGCGCGGCCAGCGCCATCTCGACGGGAATGCGGCCGTCGAGTCCGGTCACGGGGGTGGGAGCGCCCGAACGCACGGCCTCGACGAAAGCGCGGAGCTCGGCTACGAAGCTCTCGGTGTACCGCTCCATAAAAAAATTCAGCGGAAGGTCGCGCCGGACCGATTCGGCGGTGCTGACGATGGCCTGGTTGGGATAGCAGTTTTGTGTGGCGATAGAGCCGCCCGAGCCCAGAATCTCGACGCGCTGGTCGTAGCCGTATACCGCTTTGCGGCTGTTGTCGATGGTGCCGATGACACCGTTGCGGAAGCGCAGCACCAGCAGCGCTGTATCCAGATCGCCTGCCTCCCCGATGGCGGGATCGACCCGCACGCCGGCGGCGGTATAGATCTCCTCCACTTCATCGCCAATGAGAAATCGCGCCATATCGAAGTCGTGGATGGTCATGTCGAGGAAGAGGCCGCCGGATACCTTGATATAGGAAACTGGCGGCGGGGCTGGGTCGCGGCTGATGATGTGCATCAGGTGGGGAGTGCCGATTTCGCCGCGCAGAACCGCCTGGCGAACACGGGCGAAGTTGGCATCGAAGCGGCGGTTGAACCCGATCTGGAGCTTGACGCCGGCGGCGGCAACGGCGGCCAGCGCACGATCGATTCGAGCAAGGGTGTGATCGATCGGCTTTTCGCAGAAGATGTGCTTGCCGGCACGGGCGGCTTCGACGATCAGGTCCGCATGCGTATCGGTGGAGGAGCAGATCAGCACGGCTTCGATGGCGGGATCGGTCAGGATCTCCGCGGCACTGGACGCAACGCGGGCGATGCCGCATCGTTCGGCCAGATGGTGCGCGGCCGCGGGGTTCACGTCCGCGATGGCGGCGGGGACGGCTTCCGGAATGCGGAACGCCAGGTTTTCGGCGTGGACCCGGCCAATGCGGCCGGCGCCGATGATGCCGATAGGGAGTTGTTTCATGCTGATTCCTGGTCTTCGATGGTTCGCAGGTATTCCCGGTTGCGGCGGGCGCTTTCGCGCGGCGCTCCCGTGCCCGGGAGCACGTCCTGCTCGACGAGCACATAGCCCTGGTAGCCGGTGGATTCGAGCCAGCGCAGGACGGCGGGGAAATCCACCGTACCGCGGCCGAGTTCGCAGAAAACGCCGTGGCGGAGCGATTCAAAGTAGTCCCAGTTTTCGGCGCGAGAGTGCTCGGCCACCGCCGGGTCCAGGTCTTTGAAATGCATGTACCAGATGCGGTCGCGGAAACGGTTCAGGGCCTCGACGACGGGGGCGTTCTGCGAGCCAAACGCGTAATGCCCGGTATCGAAGACCAGGCCGAGAAGGTCGGGATCGGTCAGGTCGAGCAGGCGGCCGATCTCATCGGGAGTTTCCACGTAGCCGGCGCAGTGGTGGTGGAAGACTGTGCGCAGCCCGGCCTGCTCCGCCACAGCGCGCGCGACGCGATTGGCGCCATCGGCGAAAACGCGCCACTCCGAAGAGCTGAGGCCCATCGCCGGTCTGATACGGCCGGCGTTCTGCGTGCGTTCGGCAATGCTGCCGTTATTGTCGGCCAGCACGAGAAACGGCTTGGGATCCGCGGCGACGGCGGCCAGCAGGCGGGCCACGCGGACGGCGCTCGCGATGCCCGGCTCGTGCGCGGCCGGCTCCTTCAGGGCTACCGGCACGAATGCTCCCAGCATCATGAGCCGCCGCGAGGCCAGTTCGCCGCGGAGCCGTTCCGGGTCGGTGGGCATGTAGCCCCAATCACCGAGCTCGGTGCCGGTGTACCCGGTTTCGGCAAGCTCGTCGAGCATGCGGGCGAAGCCGATCGATTCGCCCTTCGCGCCCTCGAATTCGAGCGTGCCCCAGGAACAAGGGGCGTTGCCGACACGGAGCACGCTCACTCCTGCATCCCCGCGCCCACTTCCAGGCGGCGCTCGCGCTTCACTTCCGTCTCGTAACGGGCGCGTGCCTGGCGGATGGATTCGATTTCGGAAACCTCGGACATAGGGACGTCCCACCAGGACTCGTAGCCGGGGACGCGCTGCTCTTTGTCCACTTCGATCACCACGGCGGTGGTCCGGTGGTGATGGCGCATGGCTTCGAGCGCCGCCTCCAGTTCTTCGCCGGAGCGCGCGCGAACGGTGTGGGCGCCGAGTCCGGAGCAGAGAGCTTCGAAATCGACCGGGACATATTCGCCGGCCAGGCGGCCATCCGCGCTGCGGAGACGGTAGTCGGTCCCGAAACCGCCGGAGCCGATTGCCTGCGAAAGGCCCCCGATGCTGGAGTACCCGTGATTGTCGACCACCACGATGTTGAGCTTGTAGCCTTCCTGTATCGAGGTGGCGATTTCGGAGGCCATCATGAGGAAGGAGCCGTCGCCGACCATCACGTAGACGTCGCGCGAGGGGTCGGCCATCTTGATGCCGAGCCCGCCCGCGATTTCGTATCCCATGCACGAGTAGCCGTACTCCATGTGATAGCCGCCGGGCTGGCGGGTGCGCCAGAGCTTGTGCAGGTCGCCGGGCATGCTGCCGGCGGCGTTCACCACTATGTCTTGAGGCCGGGAGGCGCGGTTGACGGCGCCGATGACTTCGCCCTGGCTGATAGGCGGCCCGTGGCGCAGGCCGAAGAGGCGATCGGTCTCCTCTTCCCAACGCCCCTTCCAGGCCGCGACGCAGTCGGAGTACTCGGGAGCGACCGAGTAGCCGGTCAACGCGCCGGCGAGTTGCTCGAGCGCCACCCGCGCATCGGCCACCAGTGGCAGGGCGGTGTGCTTCGCGGCATCGAATTCAGAAACGTTGACGTTCAGGAAGCGCACGTCCGGATTCTGGAACGCGGTCTTGGAAGCGGTAGTGAAATCGCTCAGGCGGGTGCCGATGGCGATGACCACGTCGGCATCGCGCGCCGCCAGGTTGGCTCCCGGAGTGCCGGTGACGCCGATGGCGCCGAGGTTGCGCGGGTGGTCGAATGGCAGAGAGCCCTTGCCGGCCTGGGTCTCGCCTGCGGGAATGCCGGTTTGGTGGGTGAACGCTGCCAGCGCGGCGGAGGCTTCACTGTATATGACGCCGCCGCCGGCCACGATCAACGGCCGCCGCGCCCCCCGGATTGCGCCCACGGCGCGAGCGAACATGGCCGGCTCCGGCACCGGTCGCGCGATGTGCCAGACGCGCTTTTCGAACATCTCTTCGGGGTAGTCCCAAGCCTCGGCCTGGACATCCTGCGGCAGCGCCAGCACCACCGCACCGGTGTGCGCCGGCGAGACCAGGACCCGCATGGCTTCCACCACGGAGTTAGGAAGCTGGTCGGGGCGGTTGATGCGGTCCCAATAGCGCGAAACCGGTTTAAAGGCGTCGTTGACGGAGATATCCTGACTGTACTCGGACTCGAGTTGCTGCAACACCGGGGCAACATTGCGGCGCGCGAAGATATCGCCGGGTAGCAGCAGCACAGGGACGCGGTTGATGGTGGCGGCGGCGGCTCCCGTGATCATGTTGGTGGCACCGGGACCAATGGAGGAGACGCAGACGAATGTGGAGAGGCGTTTGCGGGCTTTGGCAAACGCCGCGGCCAGGTGCACCGCCGCCTGCTCGTTGCGGCACAAATAGTAGGGAAACTCGGGGCACTGCTGGAGCGCCTGGCCGAATCCGGCGATATTGCCGTGGCCGAAGATGCCCCACGCGCCTTCAAAGAAGCGGTGCTCGGTCCCGTCGCGCTCGACGTATTGATTCCTGAGAAAGCCCAGCAGGGCTTGTGCCATCGTGACTCGTCGTGTCGCCATCGATATCCTGTCTAGAACAGGCGCGAGAAAAAGTCCAGGTCGCGCCCGCGGTTTTCGTCCAACGATTGCAGGGCTTGGTCTACGGTCCAGCCCTGATGAATGATTCCGCCCACGGCTGCGGCCATGCCGCGGGGATCGTCGTCGCCGGGATAGAGAACGTTTCTGCCCACCAGCGCGCCCCGAACATTGGGCCCGGCGGCGAGCGCGCGGGCCAGTTCGTTCAGGAACGGGGCGGGTCCGCCTGCCGATTCGCCGCCCAATAAAAGAATGGGCAGCGAGGTGGCGCGGGCCACCGTCTCGTAGCTCTCGCAGTAGGGCAGTTTGAGCCAGAGATAACGGCTGCTGTCGCCCAGGGCGGAGGCGGCGCCGGCCAGGCGCGTCAGCGCCTCGGCGTCCTTACACACCGTCCACCCACGGGCGGTGCGGACGACGGGAAGGGGCTCGAGAAACATGGGCAGCCGCAGCGCATTGCACTCGTCGATGGCCCGGGCACTGGCCAGCAGGGTCTTCAGTGACCCGGGCTCTTCGTCGGCGACGCGCAGCAGGATTTTGGCGCCATCCAGGTTCCAGGCGGCGCAGGTGGCGGGACTGGCGCCGGTGATGGGGTCGTCCAGTTCCCAGGCGGTGCCGGCGAGGCCGCCGCGATTCAGGCTGGCGATCAGGAGTTTCCGATCGAGAAGCGGCGGGCCACCGGCCTCGCGAACAAAGGCGGAGATCGCGAGCAGGTCCTCGAGAATGTCCATGGTGGCCATGAGGCCGTCCACGCCGGGCGCCAGGAGCACGCGCAGGATCCGCGCGAGGTAGTCCTGGCGATCGGCCATGGCGAGTGGCTTCTCGCCCACTTTGGTGATGCGGCGAGCCGGATGATCGGCGGCCAGGATATTCAGCCTGCCGCCCGGAGCCAGGCGCTCACGGCGAACGCGGGCGGCGGCCGCTCGTGCGGGCAGTTCGGGATCGGCGATCCGGGCTTCGGTGAGCCGGGCCATCGCGGTGTCGGGAAGAAAGGAGCGGGTCATCATGTCGGGGTGGCGGCGGATTGCTGGCGCGCCATGAGCTCGCGGACTTCGGCGAGAGTGGGCATAGCTTCCGAACAGCTCAGACGGCTGACGACGATGGCCGCCGCGGCATTGCCATAGTGGAGGCACTCGGGCACGGTCAGCCCCTGGAGGAGAGCATAGAGGAAGCCGGACGCGAAACCGTCGCCGGCACCGATCGTGGACACCACTTCCACGGAATACGGCGGCCGGAAGACCGATTCGCCGCCGGTCCAGACGCGGGTGCCCATTTCTCCCAGCTTCGATATGACCATCGGCACGCGGGAGCGCAGACAGGCGGTAGCGCGATCGAGATCGGCGGCTCCGGCGACAAGCATCAACTCCGGCGGGTTGCCGATCAGCACATCCACAAACGGCAGCGCCAGGCGCACCGCCAGGCCGGCCTCTTCCGGGCCGTTCCAGGACATGGCCCGGTAATCGACGTCGAAGACGACGCGGCAACCGGCCTCCCGGGCGCGTTCGAGGGCGCGGTACGTGGATTCGCGCGAGGGCGACGCGCATAAGGACGTTCCGTTGGTGACGAACATGCGGCTCGCCGCCACGTAGGCGAGATCGGATTCGGAGACACGCAACAGGGTGTCGGCCGGATCGCGGCGGTAAAACACCTGGGGGAAGCGGTCGGGCGGCGAGACTTCGGTGATGGCCAGCGAAGGCAGGTAGCCAGACTCGGTGGTGATGTGGCTGGCGTCCACCTTTTCCGTCTTCAGGAACTCGATCAGGAACTGGCTCAGGCTGTCGGTGCCGAGACAGCCGACGATGCCCACGCTTGCGCCCAGCCGCGCGAGTCCCACGGCCATGTTGGCGCTCGACCCTCCCAGGTAGCGCGAGAAGCGGCGCACCTGGGCAAGCGGCACGTGGGGCTCTTCGGAGTAAAGGTCGTAGCCGATGCGGCCCAGAATGGCGATATCCATGAGCGTTTCTCAGCCAACCAGCGGCAGCCTCGGATCCCGATCGCGCCAGGTCTCGCGGACCCACGCGTAGGCCGGATCGTCCGACGCAGCCATCGATCGCGCGGAGCCCGCCAGCGCGTTCAGGTAGTAGACGTTGTAACCGTGAGCCGCCACCACCGGATGGTAGCCTTCGGGGACCAGCACCAGGTCGCCATCACGAACAGTGAGCGTCTGGTCGATGCGGCGGTCCCGGGTATAGACCTTCTGGATCGCGTAACCATCGGGGTGGTCCACCCGGTAGTAGTAGTATTCTTCGAGATCGACCTCGGTGGGCGGGTTGTGCACGTCGTGCTTATGCGGCGGGTAGCTGGACCAGTTGCCGCTGGGCGTGTAGACCTCCACCAGCAGCAGGCGATCGGCCGGGAACGCGGGCGTGAGGATGTGGTTGATCTGGCGGGTGGCGTTGCCGCCGCCGCGGATTTCGACTTCGATATCGCCGGGAGAAATGAGGCGCGCCGGAAAGGACCGGGTGGCGCGCGCGTAACAGAAGGCGAGATCGCAATCGGTGAGCGCGGTTACGCGGAAGCGGGTGGCGAGCGGAAGATAAACTGCGTGCGGCAGCCCGCGGAAGACGTTCGGACGTTCCCCGACAGGGTTCCAGTCGCCGGCGGAGGAGTGGACCGCACATTGGCCGCCCAGAATCACGATTCCCAGTTCGCGATCGGCGGTGTCGGCTTCCATCGAGCTGCCCGGGGCCAGACGCCGGACGTTGAGGGAGAGAAACTCGAAGCCGTACGAGTCGATGCGGCCGTTATCGGTCGGTGGTTGAAAAAGTAGTTGCATCGGCGATTTGCATCCTATCGATTTTGCCTGTCGGAAAGCAAGCCGTGGAGCGTTCGGCTTCGCACCCCGCCCGGTAGCCCGATGCCTGTCGCTCAGGTCCTCTGATAGCATAGACACTCCGGGAGGATACCTCAGATGGCGGAAGGCGTTTCCAGGCGGCATTTTTTCTTCGGCACCCTGCTGGCGGGGAGCATTCCCGCCGGCGGGTTCGGCAGTACTCCGTCCCTCAAGCGCGCGGGGTTCAAATCGCCCAACGAGAAACTGAATATCGCTGCGATCGGTGCGGGAGGGAAAGGCGCCAGCGACATCGCGGGCTGTTCCAGCGAGAACATCGTGGCCATGGCGGATCCGGACGACCAGCGCGCCGCCAAGATCTTCGCGGCCTACCCCAACGTGCCTAAGTACAAGGACTTTCGCCGGATGTTCGACAAGGAAGAGAAGAACATCGACGCGGTCCTGGTGTCTTGCCCGGATCACATGCACGGCACCGCGGCCATGTGGGCCATGGTCCGCGGCAAACATGTCTATTGCCAGAAGCCGCTGACCCGCACGGTATGGGAGGCGCAGCAGTTGACGGCGGCCGCGGCCACCTACGGCGTCGCCAGCCAGATGGGCAACCAGGGCTATTCGCAACCGGGCGCGCGCGAGTGCTGCGAAATCATCTGGAGCGGCGATATCGGCAACGTCACTGAAGTGCACGCGTGGACCAACCGGCCCGATCCTTACTGGCCGCAAGGGCCCGACGTGGTACCCGCCGAGAAAAGCGTGCCGGCGAGTCTCGATTGGGACGCGTGGCTGGGGGGCTCGGAGATGCGGCCTTACAGCCCGGCGTACGTGCCGCACAACTGGCGGGCCTTTCCGGATTTCGGCAGCGGCGCCATCGGCGACATGGCGTGCCACATTCTGGGCACGGCCAATATGGCCATGCGGCTGGGCGCGCCGATCAGCGTGGAGTGCACCAGGATCGAAGGCAAGGCCGAGTATACGTTCCCGTACCGCGTGGCCCTGCGCTACGATTTCCCGGCGCGCGGAGCGATGCCGCCGCTCAAGCTGTTCTGGTATGACCGGATGACCGCCCAGCCCAAGCTGCCTGGCGTCCCCGAGGGAGAATTGCTGGGCGACAAGGACATCAATGGCAGCCTTTTTATCGGCGACAAGGGAATGGTGACCACGGGCTGCTACGGCGAGCGGACGCGATTGGTTCCGGCGGAGAGGATGAAAGACTACAAGATGCCGCCCCAGGTGCTGACGCGTTGTCCCGGACCGGAAACGGAATGGGTGCGCAGCCACTATCGGGACTGGTTCCGGGCGGCCAAAGGCGGAGATCCGGCCTGCTCGAATTTCAGCATCTCGGGACCCTTCGTGCAGTGGATGTTGCTGGGCGTGATCGCCATGCGCGTGGAGGGCAAGCTTCTGTGGGACGCCCAGAAGATGCAATTCACCAATAATGCCGACGCGAACGCGTACCTGAAACCCAAATTCCGGAAGGGCTGGAAATTTGCCTAGCCTCCGTTCCAGCCGAGGCGCAGGACTAGCGGAGTTCCAGGCGGGCGCCATCCCCCTGTAAATTCCATACCAGCACGGCAAATAATGCCGCCGGGCTTTTGACTTCCAGGGTGGATTTTGGTGTACACTGAGACTGACGAAATTGGGTTTGTCTTTCATTCGCATCAATTCGACTATCGGCCAAAGCATTTCCACGGGCGTTCCGCTCACCTTCGCCTATCGGCACAACCCTGAATCCGACGTATAAGCACAAATGTATCCAGGCAGAAACTTTCCTCCTCGCAGGCAGAACCGCAGAGAGAACGTAAACGAGTCGATCCGCGCGCGCGAAGTCCGCGCGGTGTTCCCGGACGGCACCACCGAGGTGATGCCCACTTCCGCCGCCTTGCGAAAGGCGCAGGAACTGGGGCTCGATCTCGTGCTGGTGGCTCCGACCGCGGTGCCTCCGGTCGCCAAGGCCGTGGATTTCGGCCACTATCAGTACGAACAGAAAAAGAAGCAGCACGACGCTAAGAAAAAACAGCATGTCGTGCAAGTTAAGGAATTGAAATTCCGCCCCAATACCGACGACCACGATTACGATTTCAAAAAGAACCATGCCATCCGATTCCTTCAGGAAGGCAACCGGGTCAAGGCGGTGGTTCAGTTCCGGGGGCGGGAAATCGCCCATGCCGATCTGGGCAAGAAGCTGCTCATGCGGTTCGCGGCCGATCTGGCCACCTTCGGGAGTGTGGAAGCGCAGCCGCGCCTCGAAGGGCGCAACGCCCATATTCTGATCAGCCCGGTGAAATCGGCGGTCAAGAGCGCGTCCGGCGAAAAACCGCCGCAGCCGCCGGCCGCTGTTTCCTGAATTGCACGCTCCGACACCACCGCCCGCCTCGCCGGTGGCCCCGGCAGACGGCACATGCTAAGATGCCTGAATAGTTGCCGGGCCACGTGATCCATGTACAACGCCTTCTTCGGTTTCAACCAGAACCCGTTCAACATGAGCCCGGACCCGGCCCTTTTGTTTCGTAGTCCCCAGCACGAGGAGGCCTTGGCCAACCTCATCTACGGGGTGCAGAGCCGAAAGGGGTTCATCGTGCTGACCGGGGAAGTCGGCACGGGCAAGACCACGATGCTGGAGTGCCTGCGCGATTTCCTGAATGCGCAGCAGGTGGCCTTTGCCTCGCTCTTCAATTCCCGGCTGACGGTGGAGCAGTTTTTCGAACTCCTCGCCTACGACCTTGATCTGCGGTGCAATCCCCGATCCAAAACCGAGGTCCTGCTTTCACTGAACCATATCCTGCTGGAGCGGGCAGGCGCGGGCCGCACCACGGTCCTGATCGTCGATGAGGCGCACAATCTGGAATGGGATGTGCTCGAAGAAATCCGCCTCCTCGGCAACCTGGAGAACCGCCGCGGCAAATTGCTTCAGATTATTCTGGCCGGCCAGCAGGAACTGGACCGCAAGCTGGAAGCTCCCGAGTTCCGGCAGTTGAAGCAGCGGGTCGCGCTGCGGTGCACGTTACGCGGATTCTCGCTTCCGGAGACGATTGCCTACGTCAACTCGCGCATGGGCCGCTGCGGAGTTAAAGACCAGACCTACATACCCGCCGACATCCTGGAAGAAGTGCACTATCGCGCCCAGGGGATCCCTCGCCTGATCAATGCTCTGTGCGACAATCTTTTGCTGACGTCTTTCGCGATGGAGACCAAGATCGCCACGCGGGAAATGCTCGATGAAGTCGTCGCGGATATGCGTCTCGAGCATGCCGGAGACCGGCAGTTCCGAACTGCGCCGGAGTATCCGGAGCACCCCAAGCGTCACTCGCCCATCCGGTTGCACGCCACCGAACAATAGGCCCAAACCCACCTGCAATTGCCATAGGGTATTCGCTCGACTGACGAACTATAACTTGTGGCCTGTCAGTACTGGATTCCACCTTACCGAACTAAGCATTTTCTCCCTTATTAAGGTACACTCTCGGATGAGATAGCCAGAGTCGTCTGTATTTTGGAAGCAGAATCCGATGAGCGGAGCCTGCGCTAGTCTTCTAATTGCCTGAAAAATGGAGCTCAAACCAACCGTGTTTGATGCCAGGAGATCTCTTAAGATGATCATGCGAAGATTGTTGGACAACAAGTTCGTTTTTGCTGCGGTCGCATTGGCGTTCGCTTTAGCTCTGGGTTGCAGCGCTCTTCTGGGTGCGGGCGTGCCACCGTTCGGCCATGCCGTACTGATGCCACAACCGGCTTTGCAGGCTCACGGTCCCGCCATGCCGCCCGATCCCTGGGCCGGCGGCGGCAGTTCCCTCGCCGTCAATCACGGTCCCGCCATGCCGCCCGATCCCTGGGCCGGCGGCGGCAGTTCCCTCGCCGTCAATCATGGTCCCGCCATGCCGCCCGATCCCTGGGCCGGCGGCAGCAGTTCCCTCGCCGTCAATCACGGTCCCGCCATGCCGCCCGATCCCTGGGCCGGCGGCGGCAGTTCCCTCGCCGTCAATCACGGTCCCGCCATGCCGCCCGATCCCTGGGCCGGCGGCGGCAGTTCCCTCGCCGTCAATCACGGTCCCGCCATGCCGCCCGATCCCTGGGCCGGCGGCGGCAGTTCCCTCGCCGTCAATCACGGTCCCGCCATGCCGCCCGATCCCTGGGCCGGCGGCGGCAGTTCCCTCGCCGTCAATCATGGCCCCGCCATGCCCCCTGATCCCTGGGCCGGCGGCGGCAGTTCCCTCGCCGTCAATCACGGTCCCGCCATGCCGCCCGATCCCTGGGCCGGCGGTGGCAGTTCCCTCGCCGTCAATCACGGTCCCGCCATGCCGCCCGATCCCTGGGCCGGCGGTGGCAGTTCCCTCGCCGTCAATCACGGTCCCGCCATGCCGCCCGATCCCTGGGCCGGCGGCGGCAGTTCCCTCGCCGTCAATCACGGTCCCGCCATGCCGCCTGATCCCTGGGCCGGCGGCGGCAGTTCCCTCGCCGTCAATCACGGTCCCGCCATGCCGCCTGATCCCTGGGCCGGCGGCGGCAGTTCCCTCGCCGTCAATCACGGCCCCGCCATGCCCCCCGATCCCTGGGCCGGTGGCGGCAGTTACGCCACGGTCGCCTGAACTCACCGGCCGGAACCCCGGCCTCCCCATCGTAAGTCGTGGCCGGCACGTCTGCTTGATCGAGCTGAATCCCGATTTTCAACTTTTCGGCGCACTTTCGACGTTCGGGCCTAGAATTGAACAGGATGGAATTCGCGATCCAAGTTCTTGGATTCGTCGTTGGGCTCGCACTCGAATTGTTAATCGTCTCAGCACTCGTGCGAGGCCCGTATAAGCGATATCCGTTTGTCTTCGCCTATACGATTACGAATTTTTTCACGACCATTATCGAACTGCGGCTCTATGTGGGGCTTCGTCTCCACGAGCCAAGATCCGGCTATTGGTATCCCTGGTATTATTGGCGCGATGAGGGAGTTCTCCAGCTACTCCTCTTCGCGGTTGTCATCAGCCTGATTTACCGCGCTACAGCGCAATCCCGCGCCCGCAGAGTGGTCCTCCTCGGCTTGGCGCCCGCCGCTGTTTTGTTCGCGGGTGTCAGTTTCCTCATTCACCACCAGCCCCACGCTCTAATCGGCGTGTGGATGACGCCCTGGACACGAGACCTGTACGTGTGCTCCACAGTCCTCGATCTCGCGCTCTGGGCTATTCTGATTGCCGCGAAGAAGAAGGATTATCGATTGCTCATGGTTAGCGGAGCCCTTGGAATTCAGTTCACTGGAGAGGCGATCGGCGGGTCCTTGCGGAATCTGGCCACAGGCTCACAGAGTCACGCGTGGATGCTCCCGGGAAACCTGCTGATCCTGGTTGCCAACCTGACGGCGATGTTCATCTGGTGGCAGGCGTTTCGGGAAAAATCCAGCGGCGGGCATTCCCTCCCGCCGCCGGCAAGTCCAAAAATAAGCGAGCCGCCCCACGGCCGGGCGGCTCACTGAGTGACTTTTAAATTCCAAAAGAAAGAAACTAGTGCTCGATCGGGCGGGGCGTTTCTTGCTGCATCCGGCTGGCACCACTGTTGGTGTTGTCGAGGGACGCGGTTACCTGATCGGCGCTGAAAACTTTGACTTCGACTCGGCGGTTTTTGGCGCGAGCAGCCCGGTTGCGGGCTTCGTCTACCGGTTTATCTTCGCCAAGGCCGATCATATGGATGCGATAGATCGGAATGTCGTGCTTGGAGACCAGGTACTCCACCACGGAATCCGCCCGGTGGCGGCTGAGCACGCTATTGTAGTTCTTCGATCCGGTGTTGTCCGTGTAGCCCTCCACGGCGATGAAGAACCGTTTGTCACTCTTCACGTCTCCAGCCAGCTTGTCCAGGTCCTGCTTGGCATCCGTCGTCAAAGCATATTTATCGAATTTGAACGGGACGCTGACCGAGGTTTGAAGCTTGTAATCATCGATGTTGGAAACGACTTGCCTCAAACTCGCCAGAGCCTGGCTATTCTGATCTCCGACTTGCGCCGCCTGGTTGGCTTTGTCCATGGCGGCAGATGCATGTTGGTCGGCTTGCTGGGCGTGCTGGTCGGCTGTCGAGGCACGCTCCTGCGCGGCGCTGATGCCGGCCTGAGCCTTCTCATCGACCTGCTTCACCTGGTTCCGCGTGTCCTGAATCTGTTGCCCATTTTGGGTAGTCTGCTCACCCACCTGGTCCACCTTGGCTTGAATGGGAGCGGTGGTGTTGCGAACGTACTTTTTGCTTGCGCATCCACTTGCGAGCAAAGTGCCAGCTACGATGCATGTGGTCGCTAGGAAAGCTTTCATAGTGGTTCAAACCTCGCGCTGGATTAAGCAATCCAGGCGCCGTTCTCCATAACTTATGTCTTTTCAGGAACAATCATCGACAGCCAGCCGGTTCGAGCCTCTTCGCAGAGTGCGGACAAGTACACGCGTGTGTAAGGATTACGCAAACGTGAGTTTCCTACCAGGAACTACCCGCGATTCCAACCCGGGGGCAGAGCGAGAGAAGCAGGTCGAGATTTTACCGGCTCCGATGCGGCGTCGGCTTGCGCCAACGGGCCGGCGTAGAACGTCCTGATAGCCGATGACCCGGAAGGTCCCACGCCAAGTTCTCATAGACTGCGCCTTCGGGGTCATAGTCCAGAAGCCAAAACTTGCGGGTGTTCATTGGAACTCCAATCCGTGCGGGGGAACATCTTCATTATAGCACGACCCCCGTCCCCCTCCGGTTCCAGTGTAAATAACTGAAAGCAAGTATGTTAGTTGGATCGCGAGAACCCGCCGGGCATCGTTGCGTCTGGACAAGGTCCGCTACGCCCGTCGCCCGAGTTGAGCAGTTCTAGGTCCCTCGATGAGCGGCCGATCTCGGCGGGTACTCCCGTAAGCGCTTCGCCTCGATCGGCCCTGTGTTCGGATTTTACAAAGGATTAACGCGGCGTGTGCTCCGCGTGTCATTCGGAGGGTCTCGAAATCAAGCGCCTACGAGTTTGCGACCGTGCTCCCACAACTCGCTCGCGTCTTCCACGACCTTGCGGCTTTCCTCATAAATGGTTCTGACGCGGTCCACCAAGTCGCGCGCGGCATCGCCCAGATCCCCGGTTCGGCTGGCCACGCGCTGCGTCAGTTCCCGAGCCGAATCCCAGCGTGTCCGTTTGCGGCGCGATAATGCGATTCCAATTCCGACCGCTGCCCCAATCGCAATGCCGATCCAGACGTTCCTGCTGCCCAAGCCGTTGGCGTTGAAGTCCAAATCCATAACTCCTCCGCTTCCAGTGTAGCCGCGCGGCCTGCGCGGAAAGCTTCCGTTGGGGGCCCGCGGGTGCTGCTCCGCACACCGTCGGCGAAGGTTCCGTGACAGCCCGCACCAAGCCTGTCGCCGAAAGAAATGCCGTTCGAACCGCTTGACACGGCGGATGGCGCATGTACAATCCAAAGTGGCCCCAAATTAACAACGGAAGCCTCCGAAAATGTTTAAAGCCAGGAAATCCCGTCCGCTTCTGTCGCCGGATGCGCCGGGCTTCAACAGCAGTGAAGTCGCCCGCATTTGCGGCGTCAGCCTCCGGCAGTTGCAGTGGTGGGACGAACGCAATGTCGTCTCCCCCCGCCAGGATGGGCACAAGCGGATCTACATGCCAGAGGAGGTCGTAGAGATTTCCGTCATCGCCGAGCTTCGACGCAAGGGTTTTTCGCTTCAGAAAATCCGCCGCGTGCTGCGATTCCTTCAAAAGGACATGGGCAAGCGCTTGAGTGAGGCGATCAGTGCCACATCGGACGTTCACCTGCTGACCGACGGCAAGTCGATTTATATGGAGGACGCTCCCAGCCGCATCATCGATCTCATGAAAACGGCGCGGCAGCCGATGTTCCTGGTGTGCGTCACGGATCAGGTGAAGCGTCTCGCCGGAATCGGGGATCGCAAGCCCGCCAAGTCCGAGACCGCGGCCACACCGCGCAAGGCTCGCGCGGTCTGAGGTTCGGTTCGCCGGCATCACCGCGGGGCCGAAGCGCCTCGCAGGAAAAACAGGAAACCGAGGATCAGGACACCCACCAGCGCCAGGTAAGACACCGGGCTGTACGCATCCAGAGCACCCGTTACCAGCGTGACGCCATCCCGCACGGTGTTGCGCAGGTTGGGTGATATGCCCAGGAAGCCGAACGCCAGCCCCGTCAGTGCCAACACGCGCACCATGGAACATCTATGGTCCCTGCTGGACCCGGTCAAACGAAAGTTAACTTTGGATAGGTTAGGTACTGTCAGTACTGCCGGGGTGCGATCATCGTCTGCCCGCTCAACGGCGCGAAAGTGCTACCGCAACGCGCCGAGGAATTCCGCGGCCACATCGGCCGGCCGGCGATGCTGACCGTCTACCGCATAGTTGAGCCTGCGCATCGCCGCGTCCGACAGCTTGCCGGAAAGCTGCTCCAGTGCCTGCCGAAGCTGCGGATATCGCGCCAGGGTCTCTTCACGCGCCACCACGGCACATTCGTAAGGCGGGAAGTAGTGGCGGTCGTCTTTCAGGATCACCACATCCAGGACCGAGATCAGCCCGTCGGTGGAATTGGCGGCGATCATGTCCACTTTGCCGTTTTCGAGAGCCGAGTAAAGCAGACCCAAGTCCATCGTGACGGGCTGGTCCACCGTTCGCAAATGATAGGTATTCAGCAGCCCCTCCAGGCCGTCCGGACGTTGCTTGAATTCATAGCCTGCTCCCAATCGCCAGGCATGTGCAGCAGCCGCTTCCGAAAGCGTGGTCAGCTTCCCGGCGCGTGCCGCTTCCCCGCGAATCACCATGGCGAAGGTGTTGTTAAACCCCAGCGGCGGCAGCCACGTCAGGTGCCAGCGGCGCTGGTAGGCGTCGCGGACCGCGCCCAGCACTGTGCGCGCATCCGGAAACGGAGACTGCTTGAGAACGGCCGTCAACGCCGTCCCGGTGTATTCGGGGTACAGGTCGATGGATCCCTGGACCAGCGCCTCATGCGCTAGAAGTGTGCCGCCCAGGTTCAGTTTCCGTGCCACGGGGATCCTGGCCGTACGCTCGATCTGCTGCGCCAGAATCTCGCCCAGCAGAATCTGCTCGGTAAAGTTCTTGGACCCGACCACGATGCGTGGCGCGCGCGAGCAGCCGGCGGTGAACGCCAGTGTCAAAAGGGCGAGAGCTTTCGTTCGATCCATTCCAGTCCTTCGTCGGCGAGCAGCGCCAGGATCGCGGCGGGAACCGCCCCCGCCAGCACAGTGGCCGTGTCCACCATGGAGATGCCACGGAAAATAAATACGCCGAGGCCGCCCGCGCCGATGGCCGCGGCGATGGTCGCGGTACCGATCGTGGTGACCGTAGCGATGCGCAGACCGGCGACAATCGAGGGCACGGCCAGGGGTAGCTCCACCTGCCAGAGCACCTGCCGGTTCGTCATACCGATCGCCACCGCCGATTCGCGCACCGCCGGATCGACGCCCAGAATGCCTACCAGCGTGTTCCGCAGAATGGGCAGCAGCGCGTAGAGGCAAAGAGCGATGATCGCGGTGCGTTTGCCAATGCCCCCGATGAGCGGGAGCGGCAACAGGAACCCGAATAACGCCAGGCTGGGTATGGTCTGCGCCAGGTTGGTGAAACCGAGAATCCACCGGCGCAGGCTCGCTCGCCGCACCAGCAGCACCGCCGCGGGAAGCGCGATGGCGGCGGCGATCACAATGGTTACCGCCACCAGTTCCAGGTGTTCCAGGGTGAGCAGCAAGATCTCAGACCCGCGGCCGTTCATCTCGCCTCCAGTGTTCCTCCAGGCCCGCCAGAAACGCCCGCGCCTCCGCGGACTGCGCCCGCAGGAATTCCTCGGGAGTCAGCAGCAGGTCGAGTGCGCCCTCTCTGAGCAGAGCCACCCGCGAAGCCATCATCAGGGCTTCGCGGATATCGTGGGTGACAAACAGCGCGGTTTTCCGCACCGAGCGCCGCAATTCCAGAAACTGCCGCTGGAGATCGAAACGGGTGATCGGGTCCAGCGCGGCGAAAGGCTCATCGAGCAGCAGCAGGGGCGGGTCGGCCGCGAGCGCACGCGCGATTCCCACGCGCTGCTTCTGCCCGCCCGAGAGTTCGCGCGGATAGCGCGCGCGGAATTCGGCCGGATCCAGCCCGACGGCGGCCAGCAGCAGCTCGACCCGGTCCGCAATCGCGCCCGCCTGCCAGTTCTCCAGCCGTGGAACGGCCCCCACATTGGCTTCCACGGTCCAATGGGGGAACAAGCCGGCATCTTGAATCACGTACCCCATGCGCCGCCGTAACAGGATGGGATCCCATTCGCCCGCCGGCTTTCCTTCGAAACGAATCTCCCCCGCGGTCGCCGGTACCAGGCCGTTGACCGTTTTGAGCAGAGTGGTCTTCCCCGAGCCGCTGCGGCCCAGCAGCACCACCGTTTCGCCTTCCTCGATATCCAGGCTGATGTCGCGGAGGATGACCCTGCCGCCCAGCGCGCACGAGACGTTGCGGATTTCGAGAATCACGCTCAAACCATGTACTGGATGTTCGAGCCGTGCGTGGGATACGCGTACAACGGCTCCTTGACCTGCTCCCCGGTCAGACCGGTGCGAATCGCCAGCGCGAACACGTTGATCAGTTCGGCTGCGCTTTCGCCGAGAAGATGGGCTCCCAGCAGGCGCCCGCTGGCCCGGTCGAGCAGGACCTTGAATCCCGAGCACTCTTCGGCGATCCGCCGGGAAGAGTACCATCCCGTGGAATCGCCTTCGCGCACCTCGTAATCCAGCCCCTGCTTACCGGCGGCTTCTTCGGTGAGGCCCACCATCGCCAGCGGCGGGACGGTGAAGACCGCGCTGGCGACCCCCCGGTAGTCCACTTGCCGGTGATTGCCGCGCAGCAGGTTGGCGGCGGCGATGCGACCTTCGTATCCCGCCACCGGCGTCAGGGGTGGGCCGCCACTGGCCGCCACATCGCCGACGGCATAGATCTGCGGGTTGGTGACACTCTGGAGGAACGGGTTGACCGTCACGCCGCGGGCGCTAGCCTCGATCCCGGCGGCGGGCAGGTTCAAGGGTTCGATCTGTGGCGGGCGACCGGCGGCATGCACCGCCAGTTGCGCCTCCACCGGTTCTTTTGACGTCTGTACCCGGAAACCGCTGCCGCTCCTTTCCACCGCTTCCACCGCCGTACCCAGGCGTAGGTCAATGCCGATCTTCCGGGTATGCGAGACCAGGCGGGCGATCATTCCGGCGTCAAACTGCTCGAGCGGCCGCGCCCCGCGGTGCAGGATGGTGACCTGCGCACCGGCCCGCGCCATCAGATGGGCGAACTCGAAGGCGATGTATCCTCCCCCCACAAAGACGATGCTCGCGGGCACCGCTTCGAGATCCAGAAACCCGTCGCTGTCCATCAGCAGGTCTTCGCCGGGAATGTGCAGCCGTGCGGGTGCCGCTCCCGCTGCGATCACGAAGCGGCGGGCCCGGATTGCCGTGCCATCGATGTCCAGGGTGGCGGCGTCGAGAAACCGGGCCACGCCGTGGAACGCCCGAATACCGGCAGCCTCGAAACCGCGTTCGCGGTCGGCCGGCACTGGATCGGTGAACGACTTTTTGAATCGCATCAGGGCGGGCCAGTCGATGTGCGGCTGTCCGGCGGCGAAGCCTCGTCCCTCCATGCGCCGCGCCCAGTCCAGCAGTTCCGCCGCGCCGACCAGCACTTTTTTGGGATCGCAACCGCGGTTGGCGCAAGTACCGCCGAACGGCCGCGAGTCGACTACTGCCACGCTCCACCCCGCCTCCCGGCAGGCGTAGGCCACCGTGGTTGCGGCTGCACCCGTTCCAATCACCGCCAGGTCATACTCTTCCCCTGCCATCCAACCTATGCTACCCGAAAAACCTCGTGCCATCGCGAAACGGGAGCGTCCGGCTCCTTATGCTACACTCCTTTTAGGGAGCTGAACCCGCCTTGTCGTCGCGCGACTCCAAGCCGTCGGCCCGAAATCTCACAACCGCCGTCCAATAACTGTCATGAAAATCAGAAATAGTGCATTTGCCGCCGTGATCGTTGCTGCTTCGGTGCTCCTGGCACCGGTGTATGGCCCGCAGATCCACGCCCGCGCCGCATCCAACAATACCGAGGATGTGGACAAGGACATGAAGGCCGTGGCGGCGGCGTACGCGCTGATCGAGAAGAACTTCGCCGATCCGGTCTCCTCGGAGCACGCGTTCTATCAGGGCGCCATTCCGGGGATGCTCAAGACGCTCGACCCGCACTCCAGCTTTGTCGACCCGGCCGAGTACCGGGAAATGCAGCGGCGGCAGCACGCACAGTACTACGGGGTCGGGATGGCCATCCTGGCGGATCCGCCGAGGGTGGCGGTCATGGAGCCTTTCCCCAACTCGCCGGCCTGGAAAGCCGACCTTCGCCGCGGCGATTTGATCGTGGCCGTGGACGGTAAAGACACGAAAGGCATGGATTCGGCGGCGGTGGCCGACCTGTTGCGTGGGCAGAAAGGGACGCAAGTGCGGGTAAGCGTGAAACGCGAGGGCCTGACCGATCCCTACGTAGCTACCGTAACCCGCGGCGAGATCGAGACGAGCTACGTGGACGCGTTCTGGGCGAAGGCCGGTATCGCCTATCTGGGAGTCAGCACGTTCGAAGCGCAGAACATCTCCAAGGACGTCGACAACCTGCTCCGCAAGATGGGCGAGCAGAACATCAACGGACTCATTCTCGATTTGCGGGACAATCGGGGCGGGCTGGTCACCGAAGCGGTGAACCTCGCCGGCCGGTTTCTGCACAATGGGCAGACCGTCGTCTCCCATCATGGCCGCGCGGAGAACGAGCAGGTGTTCCGCGCCAAGGCCAATGCCCTGGCGCAGAACTATCCCATTGTGGTGCTGGTCAACGGAACGTCCGCTTCGGCTTCGGAAATCGTCTCGGGCGCCCTGCAGGATCACGATCGCGCCTGGATCATGGGGGAAACCACCTTCGGAAAGGGCTTGGTGCAGGCGCAATTCCCGCTCGACCAGGGTGCGGCGTTACTGCTCACCATTGCCCACTACTACACTCCTAGCGGCCGCCTGATCCAGCGCGACTATTCCCATCAGTCGTTCCTGCAGTATTTCTATGCCCGCAACAAAGAAGCCGCGCCGAATACCCAGGACGTGAAGGCCACCGACAGCGGTCGTAAGGTGTACGGCGGCGGTGGCATCACTCCAGACGAGAAGTACAAGGGCCCGCGCGCCAACCTGTTTCAGCGCCGCCTGATTCCGTTTGCGGGCATGGATGCTTTCTACCGCTTCGCATCGGTGTACTTTGGCGCGAAAAAGCCCCAATTGCCGGAAGGCTGGGAGCCTGATCAACAGGTCTTGGAGAAGTTCCAGGCCTACTTGAAAGAACACCAGATTGCCTTCACGGATGCCGAGTTCGCTGCCAACCGGGATTGGGTGCGGGACCGCCTGCGCTACGAATTCTACTTCCGCGCGTTCGACAAGAACGCCGCCAACCGGGCGGCATGGGCCACGGATCCGGAGGTCCTGAAAGCCATCGAGAGCCTTCCCAAAGCGCAGGCCCTGCTGCACGCCGCGCAAAAAACGTATGCGATGAGGCAATAGCCAGGTCTTTTTTTGGATATCCCCCCTCAAGCCCTGCGGGCAAACGGCCGATTAGCGTAATGTGACGCTTGTTCGGCATATCCTGTTGGCGGTGGCAAGTCTGGGAGCCGCTCTCGCTCAGCGCGTTGGCGCTCCTACTGATAACCTCGATCAGCTCAGCGTCGATGAGCTCTTCAGTGTTCAGGTAACTTCCGTCGGCAGAAAGGCGCAGCAGCTCGCCAGCGCGCCGGCGGCAGTGTTCGTACTGACCTCCGAGGACATCCTGCGCTCCGGCGCCACTTCCATTCCCGAAGCCTTGCGATGGGTGCCAGGGCTCAGTGTTCTCAGTGTGGACGGCCGCTCGTGGGCAATTTCGGCCCGCGGTTCGAACCGGATGTACAGCGACAAGATCCTGGTGATGATCGATGGCCGGCCACTTTACATGCCGCTGTTTTCGGGGCTCAGTTGGGATGCCGTGGATGTGCCCCTCGACGAGATCGAGCAGATTGAGGTGGTGCGCGGACCCGGCGCCGTCATGTGGGGGCCCAATGCCGTCAATGGCGTGATCAATATCATTACCAAACGCGCCTCCGTCAGCAAGGGACTACGGGTGGGCGCTGTGGGCGGCAACGAACTGCGCGCGGCGGCCGAGGTAAGTTGGGGGGCGGCCCCGAGCGACGCATTCGCGTACCGGGTCTGGAGCAAGCTGGAGCGGCGGACGCCCGGCTACGGGTCGCCGGGCCTCTACTACTTCGATGTGTCCGGGTATCAGGAGCCGGTCCTCCGGGACCTCGACATGGACCGTGGAGACTTCGGCTTCCGCTTCGATGGCCGGTCTGGCGAGAGAGACCAGTGGTCGGTCGAAGGCGACTTCTCGATGGTCGAGCGCCACGACCCGCTCGCCTTCCCCGCTCTGGCGCCCGCCGTTGACAAGGTCGTTGGAAACAGTCACTACAGCGGCGGATTTGTTCAGGCGCGCTGGAGCCACATCACCGCGAACGGCGGAGAAAGCGTGCTGCAAGTCTCTTTTGACAAAAGCCGATTCAGCTATCCGTTTGTAAATCCCGATTTGAACAACCTCATTGTGGATTACCAGCATCGCTGGCGGATCGCGGAAAACCATGAGTTCTATTGCGGAGCCGGCTATCAACAGTACTGGGATACGGCCACCGGCACCCGTTATACCTTCTTTAGTCCCGTGTCGTCGGTATACCGGGCTGGCGATCTGGTGGCGCGGGACGAGTGGCAGATTGTTCCGGGGCGCTGGATGGCCTCCGCCGGGATCCGGGTAGACTACCACTCCGTCCGCCAGGCGGAATACCAGCCCAGTTTTCGGCTGCTGTATACACCCAGCAACCGGCAGTCTGTCTGGGCGGCGTTCTCCCGAGCCGTCAGGGCGCCCAACCGGTTCGATCGCGACCTGATGCTGGACGACGGCCAGACCGATGCCGCGGGTTTTCCGGTGACCTTGCTCTTCGTAGGCTCAAAAAGCATGCTCTCCGAGACGGAGCGCAGTCTGGAGGCAGGCTACCGCCGGCAGTCGGGTCAGCGCTGGTCGGTCGATTTCTCGTTGTTCCGGAGCGACTACGGCCGCCTGCGGGCAATCTCCACACCTCCTTACCCCGAAATGACCGTAAACGGTCCGGCGCTCTTTTTGAACGAAACCAATCTCGGTGCTGGGCGATCGTACGGCGGAGAAATCAGCGGGACCGTTCAGGTGCGGCAGTCCTGGCGCTTGGTCCCTTCCTACTCCTATGTCAAGGACAGGCGGTGGTTGCCGGCATCTGACACCGGTACGTATGTTTGGGATCGGCTTCCGTCCGACCTGCGACACCAGGCCCTGTTGCGTTCGCAGCACGACCTCAGCCGCAATCTCAAGCTCGATCTGATGGCCCGCGCCCGGTCGCGCGACCGGACGTTCGGCACCCCCGGGGCGCTGCTGCTCGACGCTCGCCTCGGCTGGAAAGCAACCCGCTCGGGTGAAATCAGCCTGACGGTGCAGAACCTGACCGATCGGCACCTGATCGAAATCCTTCCGGAAGCGGTGTTTCCCGCGATTCCCGTGCGCCGGCTGTTCGTGATCAGGTGGACGCAACGGTTCTAAGGAGCGAGACCCGGGTGCGCCCACAGGTACTATCGATTCTCTGTATCGCGCTGGTCGCGGCTCCTTCGACCAGAGCCGTCCCTGCCGGCGAGGGAGAGGATGAGCTGAGAGCTGCCACGGTCCTCAGTTTTTTGCGCTACTCCACCTGGCCGGGGAATCCGGCCTCCAACGAGCCGCTGGTCGTCGGCGTCCTCGGGCGCCCGTCGTTCATGCGGGTTCTTGGCGCCGTTATCGCTGCCAAAACGGTGAACGGGAGGGGCGTTCGCCTCGTGGAATTCCACCCCGGCGAAGACCCCCGCTGTTGCCATCTCGTTTACTTCGCGACTGACAAGAAAGCGGAAATCTCCCCGGTCTTACAGGTTGCCGGCGCCTTCCACGTGCTTACCCTGGGCGAAACCGATAAATTCCTGGACTACGGCGGGGCGGTAAGCCTGGCCGTGGTTGACGGCCACATGGGGTTTGATGTCGATCTGGCGGCGCTCAAGCGCTGCGGGGTGGAGATCAGTTCCACCCTCCTGCGCTTCGGCCAGATTCGAAGGAAGCGCGGCACATGACCCGGTACCTTCCACTACGTTGGAAACTTACCGTGCTCATCGCCGCCGGCAGCGTGGTGGCCGCCGTCATTGCCGCGGCCGGATTCACGTGGTTCGATCTCCAACGCTCCTGGGAGTCCCGCACCGCGCAGGTGACTGCCATCGGCAATATCGTGGCGGACCAGTCGGCCCCGGCAATCATGCTCGGCGATCGCAAAGCCGCGCGCGAAATCCTCTTTTCCCTCCGCAGCGACGACCTGGTCCGGGCGGCCGTGCTGTACGATTCCCAAGCCGGTTGTTTTGCGACTTACCACCGGGCCGCCGGGTTCGAGTGTCCGCCGCAGCCTCCCACGGGAGTCCGGCGCGATGGCCGGGCGCTGATCCTCACACGCCCCGTCACGGTGGATGGAGAGCGGGTTGGCTCGCTGCTCCTCGAAGCGGGGCTGCCCTCGGTGGCTTCGGTCGTGCGTCAGTATGCGGGCGGCGCAGTCCTGATCATCATTCTCAGCCTGGCAGTCGCCGCCATCCTGGCCCTCGCCATGCAATCGCGGGTTTCCGCTCCCCTGCTGAGTATCGCCAGGGTGGCCAAGCGCATCGCCGAGACGCACGGTTTCCACGATCGCGTAGCGGTGTCGTCTTCAGACGAGGTGGGCGTCCTGGCCGAGTCATTCAATACCATGCTCGAAGAAATCGGCCGGCGGGACGCCGAACTCGCGCAGCATCGACGGTCGCTCGAAGAGCAGGTTGCGGAGCGAAGCCGCGTCAATGCGGAGTTGCGCCTCGCCAAGGAAAGTGCCGAAGACGCCGCCCGCCTCAAAAGCGAGTTCCTGGCGAACATGAGCCACGAGATCCGCACCCCGATGAACGGCGTGATGGGGATGATCAGCCTGGTGCTCGACCAGTGCACCGACCCCGAACAAAGAGATCAGTTGCTGGTAGCGCAGAACGCGGCACAGTCGCTCGTTACCATCCTGAACGACATCCTGGACCTGTCGAAGATCGAGGCGGGAAAAATGACGATCGAAGCCGTGGATTTCGAGTTCCGCGCGGCATTTCACGAGGCTCTCCAGATCTTCGATATCGCCGTGCGCGAACGGAACCTGAAATTGAGCCTGGTCTTTGCCCCCGATTGCCCGGCGTGGGTTCGCGGCGATCCGGTTCGCCTCCGGCAGGTCCTCATCAACCTGGTGGGCAATGCCGTAAAGTTCACCGCGCATGGCGCCATCGACGTCACCGTGAGCAGGCAGCGCGAAGGCACCATCCGGTTCGAAGTGCGCGACAGCGGCATCGGGATTCCGGTAGAGAAGCTACAGACCATTTTCGAGCCCTTTACCCAGGCCGATGGCTCCCATAGCCGGCAGTACGGCGGCACCGGGCTTGGCTTGACCATCACGCGACGGCTCGTCGACCTTATGGGAGGGCGGCTGTGGGCCGAGAGCCGGCCGGGACAGGGGAGCCGGTTTTTCGTGGAGTTATCCCTGCCGGCGTGCCCCGAGCCGGTGCGTCCGGACAACCACCCTGAATTGGTCGGCCAAACTCCGATTCCCCGCTTGGACATTCTCGTCGCCGAAGATAACCCCATCAATCAGAAAGTCATCTGCTCGATGCTGAGACGCCAGGGCTGGACGGTAGTGTTAGCTGCCAACGGGCAAGAGGCGTACGACCGCTTCTTGCAAGCCCGATTTGACCTCGTACTTATGGACATACAGATGCCCGGGGTCGATGGGCTGGAAGCCACGCGGCTGATTCGCCAGGAAGAGTTCCGCCAGGCCGTCCCCGCCTGGTCCAGCACGCCGATCGTCGCGTTAACCGCACACGCCTCGGAACAGCAGCACGAACAGTGTCTGGCCGAGGGCATGGACGCCGTGATCACCAAGCCCGTCAATCTGCCGGCGCTGCTGCAGTGCATCCGCCGGGCGCTCGCGAAGGCCGAGTCCGCGGCCACCACCACCCCACCAGCTCGGTAGTCGGCCCCTGCCGGCTCATTCCGGAGCCGCCCCCGGCGCAGCGGAATTCCCATCAGCCCGAAGTACTGGGGAGTCACTCCTTGAAATGAAGCTCCCGCCGCCCATGCCCGATAGTTGGCATAGGAGAGTCTCGTACCGCCCCGGTCGTCCGCGTATGGGATAGCGGTGTCCGTTTGGATGCGGTGGCGCCTCATCCGCTATGCCCCCGATTCCCCTGTGAGACCATAACGGAGAGGTAAAACGGGGATGTTCTCACTCGAAATCGATTGCGATCCGGAGGACCGCGACCTCCTCATTGCCGAGCTTTGGGAACAGGGCTCGGCCGGAATCGTGGAGCTGAATCCGCGGCGGGTGCGCGCGTTTTTCGAGGATACTGAAAGCCATGAGCGGTTGCTCCGTTTATACCCCGGCGCCGCCATGCGCCGCGAGGAGCAGCGCGATTGGGTGGAGTCCGCGCGTGAACTGCTGCAGCCCATGGAAGTCGGCGCGCGCTTCTACCTGGTACCGGAGTGGCGTGACGATCCCGCGCCCGCCGGCCGTTTCCGCATGGCCGTGAACCCGGGGCAGGCGTTCGGAACCGGTGTCCACGAAACCACCCAACTCTGCATGGAGGCGCTCGAAGACTACGTCCGACCCGGGTCCTCGGTTCTCGATGTGGGGACCGGGTCCGGTATCCTGGCAAGGGCCGCGCGGATGCTGGGGGCCGCCAGAGTCTTCGCCTGCGACCTCGATCCCATCGCGGTGGAAATCGCCGGCGAAGGCTTCATCGGCTCGGCCGATGCCGTCGCCAGCGGCGCCGCGGACCTGGCGGTGGCCAATATCAATCCCGAGACCATCGTCCGTATTGCGCCCGATCTGTTGCGGGTGCTTCGCCTCGGCGGCACACTCCTGGCCAGCGGTTTCGAAGCCTCCGAGGTCAACCTGGTAACAGCGGTGTTTCCCGCGGCCCGGGAGGTGCGCGTCAAAGGCGATTGGGCGCTCGTCGTTACTGGCCCCGGCCAATGACCGCGGCGCCGATGAGTGCCAGATCGTGGCTGGTGGGCACGATCTCGTAGAACGTCCCCTGCAGCGGGCTCATCTTCACCATCTCCTGCAGGTACATATTGAGCAGCCCCAACTCCACGTACTCCGCATTCGGTCCCGCCAGGTAGAACCTCCCCGGTCCCGCCATGTGGACGCTGGTTGCCGTGGCCGCCGCCAGGGCACGGTGCCACATCTTCACGAAACCACCCGCGCGTGCGTCGCCGTGTCGTGCCGCCGCGAACACCTCCTCCGGCTCCATGTCGAGGAATCGAAGCCGCATGGCGCGATTCCCCATGATGCCCTCCAGGTGCCCCAGGCCGCCGCACCCGCAGAAGTTCTCCTTCGGGTCCAGCGTCACCACCGAATGGCCGCCTTCCCACACTCCATCGCGTTGTGGGTAGAGTCCGAAACCGACGCCGTCGCCGAGATACCAGACTCGCACCAGGGCTTCGGCATTCTCGCGGGTCACGGCGATTCCCGCTGCCAGCGCTTCCGTGTCGTTCATGATCGTAACCGGCGCGTTCAGTCCCTTGGCTCGCAGCGCGGCGCAGAGCCGGTCCTGCATCCGCAGACCTTTGAGTTGTCCGAGGTTGGGAGAATCGTCGATGATTCCGTTGCGCACAATTCCCGGAAAGCCGGCCCCCACGCACGCCACGTCGGCGCCCTGCCGCAACCGGTCGATCTGCTCCAGAATCCTCGCAATGATGGCGTCCCCCGGCATAGACTTCAGGTCGATATGCCCCTGCCCCGACTCCGGGTACATGCACGCGCTGGACAGGCTGGTGCCCTCGACCACCCCCACCCAGATGTAATGCGTCGCCAGGATACCGATCGAGGCTCCCATTAAAACCTCCAGCCCCGCATCCACCGCGCAAACGCGCTATCGTCTTGCAGGCTCGCGCACCATAATGACACCATCGTTCAGAACCTCATCAGCTTGTTGATCCCGTTGAAAGCCGCCTGCTTGTAGCACTCCGCCAAGGTAGGATAGTTGAACACCGTCTCCACGAAATAATCCACGCTGCCTTTCAGTATGAGAACCGCCTGACCGATGTGCAGCAACTCCGAGGCACCTTCGCCGATGATATGCACACCCAGGATCTCGCGCGTCTCGCGATGGAAGATAATCTTGAGACGCCCGGTCGTGTCGCCGCGGATCTGGCCGCGCGCCGTCTCCCGGTAAAACGCCACGCCCACTTCATACGGCACGTCCTCCGCTGTCAACTGCTCTTCGGTCTTGCCGATGAAGGAGATCTCGGGGATGGTATAGATCCCGTAAGGATATGTGGCGGGATTCGATTGAATGCTCACGTCGAAGGCGTTGGCCGCGGCGATCCGGCCCTGCTCCATCGACACCGAAGCAAGGCTGGGAAAGCCGATCACGTCGCCGACCGCGAAGATGTTCTTCACCTTGGTGCGGTACTTTTCGTCCACCGCAATGCGGCCGCGGTTGTCGGCCTCCAGTCCTGCCGCGGCCAGGTTCAGGTCGTCCACCGCGCCCTGCCGTCCCACGGCGTACAGCAGCGTGTCGCCCACAACACGCTTGTTGCTCTTGAGGTTCGCCACCACCCCGCCATCGGCGGTTTCTTCCACGCTGGCCACCTCTTCGTTCAAGCGCATGGTGACGCGATGGTCCCGCAAATGGTAGGACAAGGCTTCCACCATCTCGGTGTCGGCAAATTCCAGGAGGCGCGGCCGCTTTTCCACCAGGATCACGCGCACGCCCAGAATCGCGAACATGCACGTGTACTCCACGCCGATCACCCCGCCGCCCACCACGATCAGCGTCCGTGGAATCTGCGGCAGGTCCAGAATCTGGTCGCTGTTGACGATGTTGCGACCGTTGATCGGCACCGTCTTCGAACTCGACGGCTTGGTGCCCGTGGCCACAATGACGATCGGCGCTTCGAAATCCGACTGGCCCCGCGAGCTTTCCACCCGCACATGCGTGGGATCCAGGAAACTGGCGCGCCCCTGCACGATGTCGACACCGTTGCGCGCCAGTTGGGCCTGGGTTACGTCCGCTTCGGTCTTGATCACCTGGCTGATCCGAAAACCCAGATCCGCCATCGTGATCTTCTCCTTCACGTGATAGTTGATGCCGTAGATGCCCTGGAATTGAAAGCCGGACAGGTGCAGCACCGCCTCCCGCATGGTTTTGCTCGGGATGGTGCCGGTGTTGATGCAAACGCCGCCCACCACTTCGCGCTGTTCGATCACCACCACGCGACGGCCGCACTTCGCGCCCTGAATCGCGGCGCGTTGGCCGGAAGGTCCCGAGCCGATCACAATGAGGTCGTAGCTCCGCACGGTGCCGAAGGCCTTTGTTGCCTTAGTGGATCGAGCGGAACCGCTTCTCGATCTCCTCCCAGTTCACCACATTCCACCAGGCGCTGACATACTCCGGCCTGCGGTTCTGATACTTCAGGTAGTAGGCATGCTCCCACACGTCCAGCCCCATCACCGGAAACTTGCCTTCCATCACGGGGCTGTCCTGATTGGCGGTGGAGTAGATTTCCACCTTGCCGCCGCTCGACACCAGCCAGGCCCATCCGGAGCCGAAGCGCGTGGCTGCCGCCTGGTTGAACTTCTCCTTAAAGCTGTCGAAACTGCCGAAGGCGCCAATCACCGCCTGGGCGAGATTTCCGATCGGCGGCCCCCCGCCATTCGGCTTCATAATCTGCCAGAACATGGAGTGATTGATATGCCCGCCGCCATTGTTGCGCACCGCCGTACGAATATTCTCCGGCACGATGGCGCAGTTGTTGGCCAGCAGCTCTTCCACGGTCTTGTTCGCCAGGTCGGGCGCCGATTCCAGCGCCTTGTTCAGGTTGTTCACGTATGCGCCGTGATGTTTCCCATGGTGGATCTCCATGGTCGTTTTGTCGATGTGGGGCTCCAGCCCTTCGGGTGCATAAGGCAATGGCGGTAATGTGAATGGCATCTTGGTCTCCTCTCCTTTTTTCTCCTCGAATTCGGACCTGAGTGATTTTCCGCCCCGGCCTATCGTCGGCCTGAGCCGGAATTCCCCTTACCCAGCCCGGAAGCTTTTTCATATGCGTCCGCCAACCGGAACATGGTCGGCTCATCGAAATGCCTGGTCAGAATCTGCATTCCCACCGGCAATCCATCCGGCGTTGTGCCGCACGGAACACTCATGCACGGTATGCCCGCCAGGCTGCCGGTGATCGTATAGATGTCCGACAGGTACATCGCCACCGGATCGTCGATTTTCTCTCCGAGGCGGAACGCGGGAAACGGCGAAACGGGCGCGATCACCGCATCCACTTGCTGAAACGCGATGGCAAAATCGCGCGCGATCAGGGCCCGCACCTTCTGCGCTTTCAAATAGTACGCGTCATAATAGCCGTGGCTCAGCACATACGTTCCCAGCATGATCCGTCGCTTGCACTCCGCGCCGAATCCCTCTCCGCGTGTGTTTCGGTACATCCCGGCAAGAGTGTCGGACTGGGGTGAACGGCAGGTGTACCGCACTCCGTCGTACCGCGCCAGGTTGGAACTGGCCTCGGCCGTGGCGATGACGTAATAGCAGGCAATCGCGTAATCGGTTGCGGGAAGGCTGATCTCGCGGACCTCGCAGCCCAATTTCCGGAGCGTCTCCGCGCCGGCGGAGATCAAGTCGCCCGTTTCGCTTGTCAAACCTTTTAGATACTCGCGGGGCAGCCCAAGCTTCAACCCTTTTACCCGGCCGTCCAGCTCGGAGGGATAATCCGGCACCGAAATGTCGGCGGAGGTGGCATCGGCCGGGTCCCTGCCTGCGATCACCGAGAGCACCGTCGCCGCATCCTTCACCGAGCGCGCCAACGGGCCAATGTGGTCGAGCGAGCTGGCGAACGCCGTCAGCCCATACCGCGATACGCGGCCATACGTGGGCGTCACCCCCACCACGCCGCAAAACGAAGCCGGCTGCCGGATTGACCCCCCCGTATCCGAACCCAGTGCCACCACCGCCGTGCCTTGCGCCACCGCCGCTGCCGAGCCGCCGCTCGATCCGCCGGGCACCCGCTCCGGATTCACAGGGTTGCGCACCGGACCGAAGGCGGAGTTCTCGGTGGAGGAGCCCATGGCGAACTCGTCGCAGTTCGTCTTGCCGAGGATCACCGCGCCCGCGCTCTCCAGCCGCGTAATTGCCGTGGCATCGTAAGGCGGAATGTACCCGGCCAGCAGGCGCGATCCGCACGTCGTGAGCACGCCCTCGGTGAGGATGACATCTTTTACCGCCACCGGCACGCCGGCCAGCGGCCCCGGGTCTTTACCCTGCGCCACAAGTCCATCCACACGTCCGGCGGCAGCCAGCGCGCGTTCCCCGCTGAAGTGCAGATAAGCCCCGGTGCGCGGGTTCTCGGCTTCCGCATAGCGGAGCGCCTCGCCGACCAGTTCCGTGGCACTGATACGGCGCGACAACACCGCCTCGCGCACGGCGTCGATGGTTAGAGATTTCACGTCCATGTTCGGAAAAAAGGGTTAGGCCGGAAGCAGCTATCGCTCGATCACTTTCGGCACCTTGAAATATCCCGCGCCCGGTTGGGGAGCGTTCGCCAGCGCACGCTCGGCTCCCAACGGAGGCACCGGCTCACCGGGTCGCAGGCTGGCCGCCTCGCCCGCATCATATAGCACCTGCGCCATCGGCTCCACACCCGCAGTGTCGATTTCGTTGAGCTTGTCCATATGTTGCAGAATGCCGTCCAGGTCCGCCTGGAATCGGGCGACTTCGGCATCCGACAACTTCAGATTGGCGAGATCGGCTACGTAGCGGACTTCTGGTTCGGTGATCTTCACGCCCCTGCCTTCATTCGCGAAATGCGGTATAGTCGCCGCAATACCGGATCCGCAATGCCGTCTGCTTCGTCCAAGGCGGCAACCGGCACCGGCCGAGTCGCGCGCTGCGGTTCCCGCCGCCGCGGCATCGTACGGAATTCGACGTCCTCCACCAACCCGCTCCCCAGGCTCTTGGCGAGATTCGCCACGATGAAAGGACTGAGGCTCAGTAACTGCCGCTGCCAGATCCGGTCTTCCACTTCGACAATCAGCCTTGTGCGAACCATGCGCATCACTCGCGTGTGCGCCGCGATCTTCTTTCCCACGGCATCGGCCCACACCGCGGCCGCGAGCGTTTCGGGGCTGACCGATTCGCCGGCAAAAGCCAGGCTGCGGAGAAGCTTGCTGGCGCGTTCCATATTGAGGTGGACGCTTATTCTATCACGCCGGAACCCGCACGCCCCTCCTCCATCTGCCAGGCGCCCTCACGCCAGTGTAGAATAACCCGAAGTGAATCTCCTGGGATTCTGTCGGTGGCTCGAAAGCACGCCGTGGAGCATCGCGCTCCACGAATCGATATGGGGGTATCCCATCATCGAATCGGTTCACGTTCTCACCCTCTGCGTGTTTTTGGGGCTCGCCGTCATGCTCGACCTCCGCCTGATCGGTGTGACCATGCTCAAAACGCCCGTGTCGGAAGTCGTAGAGCGGTTGTTTCCGTGGATCACCGCCGGATTCGCCGCCATGGTCGCGAGCGGCGCGCTGCTGTTCTTTGCCATTCCGGTGAAAACCTACCTCAACGTTTTCTTTCGCGTGAAGGTGCTCTTCCTGCTATTGGCCGGCGTCAACGTCGCGGTATTCCACCGCACCATCTACCGCAAGAGGGCGGAATGGGACTTCGATCCGGTCCCGCCCCTGCCGGCCCGGCTCGCCGGCGGCGTGTCCCTGATCCTATGGGCGGGGATCGTGGTGGCGGGGCGGATGATTGCCTACAACTGGTTCGACAAGATCTGATCCCATGTCGCTCCTGGCCTTCTTCACGTGGTGTGAAAACTCCCGGTTGGGCGAAGCCATTCGCGATTCGCGCTGGCTCTTCCCCGTCATTGAGTCCGTCCATCTGCTGGCGCTCGCCGTGCTCGGCGGTGCGGTTCTGCTGCTCAATCTCCGCCTCGCCGGACTCGTCCTGGAACGGCAGCCGGTGGCGCAGCTCTGGCGCGATACGCGGCGATGGCTGCTGGGCAGCCTGGCCGTCATGCTGCTCTCGGGCCTGATGCTTTTCACTTCCGAAGCCGTCAAGCTCTACTACCATGGCGCGTTCTGGTTGAAGATGACCTCGCTGGCACTGGCCATTCTCTTCACGTTCACCGTCTGGCGCAGGTCGGCGTCCGGCGCGGCAGACTCTTGCGGATCACTCGAAAACCGGGCCGTGGCTCTGGTTTCGCTTCTCTTGTGGTCGGCGGTCGGGATTGGCGGAAGGTGGATCGGGTTTTCTTGAGGGTTGCGGCCCGGTCGCTACTTTCGCGATGCCTGCTCTTCGGCTTTGCGCGCCCCTCCCAGAATGTCGGTCAGGGCATAGTTTCCTTCGTGGCACGCGTATTCGTAGATCGGGCCTTCGGTGCTCACGAACGGATACTCCAGCGTCCACGGTTTCGTGAACGTGGTCGAGTCGTCGATGGTCGCCCGATACAATATCGTGCCGGCATCCACTCGCGTGAATCGCTCGACGACGTGCAGTCTCTCCGACGATCCACGAAACCTCGTCTGGTCGGTGAAATTGGTGGTGTCGACCACCAGCGTGTCGCCTTCCCAGCGGCCGATCGAATCGCCCAGCCACAGCCGCACCTTCGCCCCCGGATGTGTGCCGTTCATCCGGATGATGCGGGCATCGTGAACCATCTCCACCAGGATCATCACGTGGTCGGCCGTCTGCACGATCTGGTAGTTGTTGTTGTACAGCACGGGCAGCATGGGTGGTCCGGAGGTGGAGCCGAACCCCAGCAGGCACCGCTCGGCGAGCGGGCGGTCCTTCACACTGTCCAGGCGATTGCCCCCCATGGCGGCGTTCCGTCGTCGCGCTTCCGGCAGCAGCGCCGGCACCTTGCCGTCCGGCGGGTCCACAATCAGCGAGGTGCGCTTGAGCCCATCCACTCTGGCGAATTCCGAACCGCGATCGATGAACAGCACGTTATATCCGCCCGTGCCGTTCGAGCCCGCCGCCGCGAGCAGGGGGTGTACGGAAGCGCCATCGACTTTGGCTAACTCTTCGGCTGCGCCCTTCTCCAGGGCGGCAGCTTCGGCGTCCGTGAGGGTGGCCTTTCCGGCCAGCGCCGCCGGTCGCTCCAGCGGCGTGATGGTGGCGTTGGTCCAGATGCCTTGCAGATCGGGGTGTCCATCGGGCGTGCGGGGCACGGCCGGAGTCTCTAACTTGGCGGAGTGTGGCCCGGCCGCCGGAACCTGGCCTGCGACCGGCGCCGCCAGCAGTGCCAGTGTACCCAGTAATCCAAAATATCGGCAGTTCATCGTGCCTCCTACTTCTTCTGGTCGTAGGGCGCGCCGGTGCCTGACGAGCCGAGGAACAGTTTTCTGCCGTCCGGCAGCGTGATGTCCCGACCGTTGGCGCGCATCGAACCGTCCTTCGACTGATACCCGTCCACCACCACCGGCGTCCCCTGCGCCACCGTGCTCTTGGTGAAACCGCGCCGCAGCAGGACGTTCGGGCTGCCCGCTTCCACCATCCAACTGGTCACCTTCCCATCGGGACTTTTAACGTCCACGTGAATCCAGGCGTGCGGGTTGATCAACTCCACCTTGGTGACGATGCCCACCAGGTGGACCGGCTTCTTGGCGTCGAACTCCGCCGCAAACGCATGATGTCCCCACACCGGAGCCGCCGGCGCGAGCGCGGCCAAGGCCAACACCGCGAGTCGGTTCTTCCTCATCGCAACTCCTCCTGCACTACTTTTGGGTCTTCTTGCTGAAATCGCCGTACATCAGGTCTTCGGCAAATTCCACGCACTTGAACTCCATCAGCCGGGCGTTCTTTTCCAGGTGGCGGTAGAGCGGCATTCGGATCTTCCACGGGCGCGAAAACACTTTGGGATCTTCGATGGTCGCTTCGTAGGAGAGCACGTCGGGAGTGAGTGGCGTGTAGCGCTCCACCACGTGCAGCGCGTCGCTGTGAAAATTGCCGGCGCGGTCCAACCAGGTGCGCTCATCCAGCCCCGTAACGTCGATCACCAGCGTATTCCCTTCCCAGTGGCCCACCGATTGTCCCATCCAGGAGTCGGTGGGCGCCGGCCCCGGATCCTTGAGGTAGATATTGCGTACCGCGCCGTCGTATTCGTACGCGAAGAAGATCGCCTCCGCACTGTGCAAGATCTGGAACGGATACGGCATGTAGGCTGCTCGCGGTATGCCAGGCAGGTAGCATTTGACCTCGGGATCGGCACTCAGGCGGGCTTCGAAATTGGCTTGCTTCCGTTCCCGGGCGCCGGGCAGATAGGGGATGGCGCCGCCGTCCACCACGCCACTGCCGCCGGGTTCGGCGCCGATGGCCCCCAATGCGACCACCAGCCCGCCCCGCGCCGAATGTTCCTCCAAATCCCAATTGGCCGTATTCATCGCCTGCCAGATGCCGTTCAGATTGGGCTTGCCGTCCGGCATCCGGGGCCCTTGATACGCCGTTTGAGCGAACATCGTTGCGGCCGCCGCCAGGAGTCCAGCCGCAAGCGCGCAGACGGCCATCCGCCGCTCTCGAAACAGCACTGGCATCGAGTCATTTCCCCCAAAAAAAGCTGGTACCCGGGCAGCAGGTGCCGCAGTCTAGAGAGAGTTATCAGAATCGGAACGAGGAGTCAAGTGCGGGTGACCCGCTCGCCATTGCCCTGCCCCAAGTCCGGTCAATGTCCGGACCCTCACAGCGGGTCCAATTTTGTTCGAATTCTCGCGCGTTCCGCTCAACCCATGGATTCCCCCATTCCGACCATGATGTCGCCATTCGATGGATACCTATTTCTTTCAATCGTTTAAAGAGCCAAGATGACCTCAAACTGGGAAAGGCTTACCTACTATGAGCACTCAGACTGTCCAACCCAAAACCACTACATCCGCGAACCTCGTTCAAATCGGCTCGTCGGTGGAAGAGATCATCCAGCAGCGACTCGCGGAGGAGCGCGCTCGGCTCGAACGTGACGCGGGTCTTGTGAAGCGCGATGCGCACCATTTCAAGCGGCCCCAGGAACGGCCGTTCACCAAAGACCAGCGCCCGAACACCACCTTGTTGTTCGGCGGACTCACCTGGAAACATGAAAAGCTGGTCCATGGCGCGTTAGAGGGTCTGGGATACTGCGCCGAGGCCGTGCCCACGCCCAATGTGAAAGCCTTCCAGACGGGGAAGGAGTACGGCAACAACGGGCAGTGCAATCCCACCTACTTCACCGTGGGCAACCTGGTGCAGTACCTTCAGTCGCTCGAAGAACAGGGCCTTTCCAAACAGGAGATCATCGACCGGTACGTCTTTTTTACCGCCGGAGCCTGTGGGCCATGCCGCTTCGGCATGTATGAAGCCGAGTATCGACTGGCCCTGCGCAACGCCGGATTCGACGGCTTCCGCGTGCTCCTCTTCCAGCAGTCCGGCGGTCTGGACCAGTCCGATGCCGAGGCCGGTCTCGAGATGAATCTGGATTTCTTCCTCGGAATCCTGAATGCGCTCAACTGTGGCGACGTCGTCAACGAGGTGGCCTACGCCATTCGCCCCTATGAAATGGAAGCGGGCGCGACCGATGGCGTGCTCGACGACAACATGGATTACCTGCACGAGATCTTCCGCCGCAAACGGCCCTGGAAGCTCGATGGCGGCCTCACGAAATACCTGGGCGGCTTCTCCGACACCGCCGAATACATCGGCAAATTCGTTAACCAGCTCAAGGGCGATGACTACGTCTCCGCGCTCGAGCGCTGCCGCGATCGCTTTAACGAAATCGAAATCGACCGCCTGCGCATCAAGCCAATCGTCAAGATCACGGGCGAATTCTGGGCCCAGACCACCGAAGGGGACGGCAACTTCAACATGTTCACCTTCCTGCAGCGCGAGGGCGCCCAGGTGTTGGTCGAGCCCATTGGTACCTGGATCATGTACATGATTCACCAGGTCATCCAGAAGTACAAAGACTTCAAAGGGCTCGAGGAAGGCGCCGTCCTGCCGCCCATCTGGAAGATCGGTTCCCGCGCCAAAATCGAAGTGGATTTCCGCCAGAAGGTCGCCAAACTGAAACTGGCCGAAGCGATCTTCAAGCGCGAGTATCACAAAATCGTGAACTCCCTGGGCGGCATCGCCCACCACCTTGCCGATCAGTACGAGCTCCAGCGCCTCGGACATCCCTTCTACAACTCCCGCGCGGGCGGCGGCGAAGGCCACCTCGAGGTCGCCAAAAATATTTACTACTCCAACAAAGATCTGGCCCACATGGTGCTTTCCCTCAAGCCTTTCGGCTGCATGCCGTCCACCCAGTCCGACGGTGCGCAATCGGCGGTCGTCTCCAATTACAAGGACATGATCTATCTGCCCATCGAAACTTCGGGCGAAGGCGAGATCAACGCTCACAGCCGCGTGCAGATGGCGCTCGGCGAGGCCAAAAACAAGGCCAAGAAGGAATTTGCCGAAACGCTCGACCGCGCCGGGCTCACCCTCGATCAGTGCCGCGCGTGGGTGGAGGCGCATCCCGAATCCAGGCGTCCTATGTATCAGGTGCCGCACACCAAAGGCGTGATCGGCTCGGCGGCGAATTTCGTCATGCACATCGCGGAAAGCATCACGACCGAAGGGACACGGGCAAACTAGGCCATGGACAAACAGTTCTTGATTGGAATGGATGTCGGTTCCACGACCGTCAAGGCCGTGGTCGTCGACGCCGCCACCAATGAAATTCTGTGGCGCGACTATCAGCGTCACGATACCAAGCAGCCCGAGAAGGTGCTTGAGTTCCTGCAGCGCTTCGAGGTCGAAATCGACGGCTTCCAGGCGAAAGACTCACGCATCTTCATCACCGGCTCCGGCGGCAACGGGCTCGCCAAGAGCCTTGGCGCGAAGTTCGTGCAGGAAGTCAATGCGGTGTCGCTGGCCGTGGAACTCCTCTACCCCGAGTGCGGTTCCGTCATCGAGCTGGGCGGCCAGGACGCCAAGATCATCATCTTCAAGAAGGACCCGGAAACCGGCCGCAAGAAGAAGATCCCCTCGATGAACGACAAGTGCGCCGGCGGCACCGGCGCGGTCATCGACAAGATCAACGCCAAGCTGCGGATCCCCTCCGAGCAGCTTTGCCAAATGGGTTACAACGGTATCAAGCTGCATCCGGTCGCCGGCAAGTGCGGCGTCTTCGCGGAGACCGACATCAACGGACTGCAGAAGATGGGAGTGCCGCCCGACGAGCTGATGGCCTCGCTGTTCGAAGCCATCGTCATGCAGAACCTTTCCGTCCTCACCCGCGGCAATACGTTGCAACCCGTGGTGCTGCTGCTCGGCGGCCCCAACTGCTACATCAAGGGCATGCGCGACTGCTGGAAGACCAACATTCCCAAGATCTGGGAGGAACGGAATACGCCCCTGCCCGAAGGCGTCCCGCCCGAGGAACTCATCCGGACACCGGAAAACGCCCAGTATTTCGCCGCCATCGGTTCGGTCGAGTACGGCAAAACCGAAGACGAAGGCGTCGGGCAGTACCTGGGTTACGACAAGCTGGCCTGGTACATCAATGTGGGCCGCGAGGAAGAAAAGGCCAAGCGCGGCGGCACCGGCGGGCTCGCCAAAGACGAAGACGATCTGGCCGCGTTCAAACGCAAGTACCGCCCCAAGAAGTTCGTCCCCGCGACCTTTCAGCCGGGCGAAGTCGTCGAAGGCTTCGTGGGCATCGATGGCGGCTCCACCTCCACCAAGGCTGTCCTCATTTCCAAGGATCACAAACGGCGCATCCTCGCCAAGACCTATCAACTCTCCAAGGGCAATCCCATCGAAGACACCATCGAGGTGCTCCAGAAGCTCGACAGCCAGGTCCGCGATCAGGGCGTCGAGCTCAAGATTCTGGGCGTGGGCACCACCGGCTACGCCAAGGATATCCTGAAGGACGTCATCGGCGCCGATGCGGCCCTGGTCGAGACCGTCGCCCACACCGAAGCCGGCCTCCACTTCTACGACAACGTGGATGTGATCTGCGACGTCGGCGGTCAGGACATCAAGATCATCATCCTCAAGAACGGCCGCGTGAAGGATTTCAAGCTCAACACGCAGTGTTCCGCCGGCAACGGCTATTTCCTCCAGTCCACCGCCCAGGGCTTCAACGTGCCCGTGGAGCAGTACGCCGACACCGCTTTCGGTGCCAGGGGCTTCCCCTCCTTCGGCTACGGCTGTGCGGTGTTCATGCAGAGCGACATCGTCGATTTCCAGCGGCAGGGATGGAAGCCTGAAGAGATCATGGCCGGCCTCTGCAACGTGCTCCCCAAAAACATCTGGCTGTACGTGTCGCAGATCCCGAACCTCTCCGCCATCGGCAGCCGCTTCCTGCTGCAGGGCGGCACGCAATACAATCTCGCCGCCGTGAAGGCGCAGGTGGATTTCATCGAGTCGCGATTCAAAGGCAAAGAGGTGCAGCCGGATGTCATCGTGCACGAGCATTGCGGCGAAGCCGGCGCCATCGGCGCCGCTCTCGAAGCCGGACGCCTCTGGGACAACGGCCGCACCAGCTCCTTCATCGGCCTGGACGGCTGCGCCAGCATCCAGTACAAGACCACGCGCAATGAAGCCACCCGCTGCTACTTCTGCAAGAACAAGTGCCTGCGGACCTTCATCGACGTGAAGACCAACGTGGTGAATATCGATTACCGGCCCCCGGCCAAGACCAAGGTCCCCCTCGAAGCCGGCGCGCAGCGTCTGATCATCGCCACCTGCGAAAAAGGCACAGTCGAAAACATCGACGAGATGCGCCAGATCAAGGGCAATCTCGACAAGGTCAAAAAGGAAAACCCCAACTTCGTGGAGATCGCCGCCAAGGCCGTCTTCCGCGTCCCGGATGTGCCGCTAGTCGCGGATGCCAGCCCGCGGTTCCAGATCACCCCGGCCCAGAAGAAGCGCGCGGAGCTCATGCGCAAACGCTCGGAGATCCGCATCGGAATGCCGCGCGTGTTGAACATGTACTCGCAGACGCCTGTGTTCACCGGCTATTTCGCGTCGCTCGGCATCAAGGCCGAGAACCTCGTCTACTCTGACTACACCTCCGAAGAACTCTACAAGGAAGGCGCCAAGCGCGGCGCCATCGACCCGTGCTTCCCCTCCAAGCTCGGCATCCCGCACGTGCACAATCTGCTCTACAAAGTGCACGCCAGGAAGCCGCTGGACATCATCTTCTTTCCGATGATCGATTGCCTCACGAGCGAACTGCACGGCACCCAGGCCAGCCGCTCGTGCCCCACCGTGGCCACCACTCCCGAAGCCGTCAAGGCCGCCTTTATCAAGGAAGGCGACCTCTTCGCGGAAAAAGGCATACTCTTCCTGGACACCTTCGTGAACCTGTCCAGACCCGACCTCCTCGAGCGGCAGCTCTTCGAACAGTTCAAGGATATTCTGGGGCTGTCGCCCGAGGAGAATAAGCGTGCGGTCGAGCAGGGTTATCGCGCGCTCGACTACTTCAATAACGTGACCATGCGCGGCGCCGCGCGCGAGGTGCTCGAACAGCTGGAGCGCGAGGATCGCCTGGGCGTGGTCCTGCTGGGCCGCCCCTATCACAACGATCCCGGCGTGAACCACGAGATCCTGGAGGAATTCCAGAAGCTCGGCTATCCCGTCTTCGCCCAGGACTGCCTGCCCATCGACGACGACATCCTCTGGCGCCTGTTCGGCGACGAAGTCGAAGCCGGCGAGATTCCGCACCCCCTCTCCATCGCCGATGTGTGGAAGAACTCCTATAGCGAAAACACCAGCCGCAAGGTGTGGGTGGCCAAGTACATCGCCCGCCATCCCAACCTGGTGGCGCTCGAGCTATCCAGCTTCAAGTGCGGCCACGACGCGCCCATCTACACCGTGGTGGAAGAGGTCGTGGAGCACTCCGGCACGCCCTACTTCTGCTTCAAAGACATCGACGAGAACAAGCCCACCGGCTCCATCCGAATCCGCGTGGAGACCATCGGCTACTTCCTCAAGCGCTACCGGGAAGACATGGTGCGCAACCGGCAGAAGGCGAGCACCGTCGAGCAGCAGCTCCGCGATTTCGAAGCGCGCCTTCGCCGCCAACTGCTCCGCGAGAAGCTGGACTCGCTTTCGGACGCCTTCGAAACCGGCGCCATGCCGCAAATCCACGTGAGCGTGGGCGCCCTGGCCGGATCCGCCCGGGAGTTGGAGCGAGTCTCCGGCGACTGACGAAGGAAGCCACACCCGCGGCAATCCGGCAGCCGGCTGGCCAGAACAATGCCGGGCGATGAGCAACCTAGGGTAGCGGTGCGACCCGCGGCCAGCCGTCCACCCATTCCATCGTTTCGATCTGTAGGAATGGACGCCCGGTCTTCCCGTCATACGTGTGGAAGACCAGGTAATCCGCGCGTTTTTCCTGGAGCACGGCCTCATGGCCGGCACCGTGCCAGTTTGCGGTCTGGGCTGCGATCACCACTGAGCCGCCGCCTTCCGTCATCGGCTTTCCGCTTTTGTCGACATACGGTCCGGTCACCTTCTTGGACCGGCCGACCACCACGTTGTACGTGCTGTTCACGCCCCGGCAGCAGCGGTCGAACGACACGAACAGATAGAACCAGCCGCCGTGTCGGATCAGGAACGGCGCCTCTACCGACCCGCCGATGGGTGGCGTCCGCGGCCGGCTCGAAAGCGAGTACACGGTCGTGTCGTTTTCCGCGGGCTTGCCCGTCTCCGGATCCAGCCGGCGCATTTTGATGCCGCCCCAGAAACTGCCCCAATCGAGCCACACGCTGTGCTTGTTCTCGATAAACAGATTGGGGTCGATGGCGTTCCAGTCATCCTTGTCCTGGTAAGAGCGAAGCACCATGCCTTCATCCACCCAGCGGTAGTTGGGGCTTCCGGGATCGAGCGTGGCGTTGGTGGCAAGCCCTATGGCGGAGTTCCGGCTGCCGAACGTCGAGACGGCATAGTACAGTTGATACCTGCCGTTGTAGAACGAAATATCGGGAGCCCACGCCCCGCGCGCCTTCGGAATCTCTTTCGCGGCCCAGTCCGGAAGCTTCTCGAACACGTACCCCGCGAGCTTCCAGGTAGTCATATCGCTCGATGTGCGAATCGGGATCACACCCCCGCCCGGGCGGCCGCCGGTGCAGAAAACGTAGTAGGTGCCGCCCTCGCGGATGATCGCCGGGTCGTGGACGCCTTCCACGTCGCCGTGGAGCGCCAGCAGTTGCAATGCCAGCAAAAGCCCGTGCATGGCCTCAGGCCAGCTTCACCTTCAACATGGTGTACGAATGCGCCGGGAACGTGTACCGCAGCGTGTTGCCGCTCGCGCTCGCCGAGCGTTCCGTCGCCTTCACGGTAGTTTTGCCGAAGTCGTTCTCGGCTTTGATATCGGGACCGTTTACTTCGGAAACCGCCACCGGACCCGAAAACTGTTTGTCCTCGGCCAACAGTTCGGCTTCGATCGGCTGGTCGCGATGGCGGTTCACCACGTTGACCACCAGCGTGCCGTTGTCGTACGCCGCGGAAGCATCCAGGTACGGCACGTCGTCGAACCGGGTCGATTTGTATTTGGGGGAATCCACGAATAGCTGGAGCGCCTTGCCCTTGCTGTTGTTGGCGAACAGCGCCAGCGGATAGTAGATGGTCTGCAGGAACAGGCTGTTCTCGTTCGTGAAGATCGGCGCGATCACGTTCACCAGTTGCGCCATGTTGGCGATCTTCACGATATGCGCGTGGTTCACGAACGAATTCAGGAATGTGGCCACCACCAGGGCGTCTTCCAGGTTGTAGTGCTCTTCGAGGATCCGGCGGCCGCGCTCCTTGGCGCCGCGGGCCCGGTACCAGACATTCCACTCGTCCCAGGCGATGTACACCCGCCGGTTGCCGGGCTGCCCTGCCATGGCCGAATCGATAATCCCTTCGGTGATTTTGATGCGCTGGTCCAGATCCACCGAGCTGGTCAGAAAATCGCCGAAGTTGTTGTTCGGGTTCCCGACGTACATGTGGATCGCCAGGAAATCGGCGTGCTGCCGCAGGTATTCCAGCACGGTGCGATTCCAGGCGGTCCAGTCCACCCCCGGCTGAAAGTTGGAACTGCCCGCCGCAATCAGCTTGATCTCGGGATCGGTCCACTTCATCAGCTTGGCCGCTTCCAGCGCGAATTTGCCGTACTCCTCGGCGCTGCGATGGCCCATCTGCCAGGGACCGTCCATTTCGTTGCCCAGCCCCCAGTACTTCACCTTCCACGGCTCGGCGCGCCCGTTCTGTTTGCGCAGGCGCGTCATCGCCGTATCTTCGGAGGAATTGACGTATTCCACCCACTGCTGCGCCTCGGTCCAGGTGCCCGTGCCGAGATTGCAGCAGATATAGGGCTCGGTGCCGAGCATCTCCGCATACTGCAGAAACTCGTGCGTCCCGAAGCGGTTGCTCTCCACCGTCCCCCAGGCCATCTCCAGGCGCGGCGGGCGCTGATCGCGCGGGCCGATCCCGTCCTTCCAGTGATAGTTCGACGAGAAGTTCCCGCCCGGCCAGCGAAGCAGCGTCACATTGAGCTTCTTGGCCGCCTCCAGCACGTCTTTGCGGTAGCCCTGGGAATCGGAGAGCGGCGATTTCTCCTCGAACACCCCGCCATCGATGCAGCGGCCGAGGTGCTCGATGAAGTTTCCGTAGAGCAGCGGATCGATATCGCCGATCGCCCGCTCGGTATCGATCTTGATGCGCGCGCGAAGCGCCGCCGGCTGTCCGCGCAGGATGTACGGCGCGCCGGCCACCGCCAGTCCGAAACTGCGTCGAGTCATCTTCATCGTTTCACCTCATGCCATGCGGACCGAGACCGTGACCACCGAAAGCGGCGGCAGTTCCACCTGTACGCCCGAGCCCGAGGCGCTGGCCGTGTGATTCTTGGGAACCACCACATCGGGGTGATCGAATGTATTGCACGCGTTCATATCGGCATGATACAGCGCGCGTGCCGTGGCCGACGAGGCGCTCTTGCCCGCGATCGCGCAGTTCACCTTCATCGGCGTATCGGGCTTGGGATTCACCAGCGTGACCACCAGGTCGTTGTTCTCGTGCGATGCCGACACCGAAAGGCCCACCGGCGATTTGTCGTCGTTTTCCACCTGGATCGCCGTCTTTCCGCGGTGCGGCTTCAACAGCTCGAACGCGTAGTAGGTGGGCGTGCGGATGCACTTGTCTTCCTCGGTGAGGATGATCGAGTGCAGCACGTTGGCAATCTGCGCGATGTTGCACATGTAGAGTTTATCGGCCTGGCGATGGAATACGTTGAGGCCGAGCGCCGCGGCCACCGCGCTGCGCATCGTGATCTGCTGCCACAGCCGGCCGTACTTCTGCTGCTCTTCGGGAACCATCTGGTCCCACACGCCCCATTCGTCCACCATCAGCCCGATGTTCTTGCTGGGATCGAATTTATCGAGCAGCGCCCGCTGCTCCAGGATGGCCTCCTCGATCAGCGGGAACGACTGGAACTGCTGGTGCATGGCATCGGCCGTGAACTTGGTGGCGGGCACGCGGCTGTTGGAGTAGTAGTGCATGGCGTACCCGTTGGGCAGGCGACCGCGGCCGCCCGGCATCGCCCCGAAAAACTTCTCCGTCCAGTCCTTGTTGTTGCGGTTCGGACCGCAGGCAATCAGGAACGGCGTGGTATCCCCGAAACGGCGCATGTAGTTGGCGAACTGCCGGTAGTGCTGGTTGTACTCATCGGCGCGCATCTGCCCCCCGCAGCCCCAATTCTCGTTGCCGACGCCCCAGTACCGCACTTTGAACGGCTCGGGCGAACCGTTCGCGGCCCGCTCGTCGGACAGCGTGCTGCCCGAGGGGTAATTGCAGTACTCCACCCAGTCGCGCAATTCCTGCGGACTCCCGCTGCCCACGTTGCCGGCAAGGTACGGCTCCGCGCCAATCAGGCGGCACAGCCCGATGAACTCGTGCGTACCGAAGCTGTTGTCTTCCACGTAGTTGCCCCAGTGAATGTTCACGAGCTTGGGCCGTTTCTCGGCCGGGCCGATGCCTTCGCGCCAATGGTAGTCGTCGGCGAAACAACCGCCCGGCCAGCGCAGCACCGGGATGCCCAGCGCCTTCAGGTACTCCACCGCCTGTTGGCGATAGCCGTTGATGTTGGGTATCTTCGAGTTCTTACCGACCCAGAGTCCGCCATACGTGCAGGAGCCGAGGTGCTCGGCAAAGTGACCGTGCAACTCCGGACGGATCGTGCCAATGCTGGCCGCGGGCGCGATCGACAGCCGGTGTTCTTCGGCCGGCGCACTGCGTGCCTTTTTCACGGTCAGGGCTGCGAGCCCGAGAGCCGCGCCTTGAATTGCGAACTGTCGTCTGGATAGTCTGTTACTCATGAAGTCCTACCGCCTTCGGTTGAAATCGCTTGCACCGCGGCCATTGTATCTTCGATCCATGTCCCCCGGCAAGCCTATCTTTGGGCCTGCTATTCCCGCAAGCGGTTTCATTCCGTGGCCTGTCTGCCGCGTGCTCCTCTGCCTCGCCGCGGCCTGCGCCGCCGCGGCCCAGGGCCTCTCCTGGCCCGCCATCTCCCCGGCCGCCGCCGGTTTCGACGCCGCCAAACTGGAAGCCATGCGCGACCATCTCGCGCAGCATCACACCTCCGCCATCCTGATCGTCAAGGATGGCCGCACGGTGTTTGAGTGGTATGCCCCGGGCGAGACCGCGGCCAAGCTGCACTACACCGCCTCCATGGCCAAAGCCCTGGTGGGCGGCGTGTCCCTGCTCCTCGCCATGAACGACGGACGCATCCGGCCGGGCGATCCGGCGTCACGCTTTATCCCCGGCTGGAGCGAAGATCCGCTGAAATCGAAAATCCTGATCCGCCACCTCGCCACCCACACGTCCGGCATATCCGACGCCGAACACGCCGACTCCGGCTGGATGGACCGCTTCTGGAAACGCACGCCCGATCCGTTCACCATCGCGCTCCACGAGGCCCCCATGCTGTTCGCGCCCGGCACCCGCTACCAGTACAGCAATCCCGGAATGGCCGCGCTGGCGTACGCCGTCACCGCCAGCTTGCGCGGTGCTCCGCACACCGACATCAAGGCGCTGCTGCGCGACCGCGTCATGCGGCCCCTCGGCATTCCCGATCAAGAATGGTCCATCGGCTATGGACGCCCGTACCGCGTAGACGGACTCGACCTGTACGCCAATTGGGGCGGCGGCGCCTACACGCCGCGCGCCACCGCTCGCGTCTTCGAATGGATGATGAACCGCGGTATGTGGGACGGCAAGCCGCTGGCGGGCGAGCGCTCGGTGGACGCGGCGCTGCGCTATGCCGGGATGCCGATGCCCGATCGCACCGCCACGCCCTACGCTCCGGGCTCCGGCCTCGGCTGGTGGGTGAACTTCGATGGCGCCTGGCCCGCCGTGCCCCGCGATGCGTTCGCCGGCGCCGGCGCCGGTAACCAGGTCGCCCTCGCCGTTCCCAGCCTGAAGCTGATCGTGGTCCGCAACGGCACCGCCCTCACCGCCGCGGAAAGCGAATTCTGGAAATCCATTTACGAGATGCTGTTCGCACCCGTGATGGACGCCATGGGCAACCCCGTCCAACCGGTGAACCCGCCGTATCCGCCGAGCCGCGTCATCCGGCACGTGGAGTTCGCCCCCGCCGCCTCCGTCGTTCGTCAGGCGGTAGACAGCGATAACTGGCCGGTCACTTGGGCCGACGATGGCGATCTCTACACGGCATACGGCGACGGCTGGGGATTCGAACCCAAACTTCCGCAGAAGCTCAGCCTCGGCTTCGCTCGCCTCACCGGAGGCCCGGACGATTTCGCCGGCGTGAATCTCCGCTCCGCCTCCGGAGAGCGCGCCGGAGACGGCGCGCGCGGCGCCAAGGCCAGCGGTCTGCTGATGGTTGCCGGCGTCCTCTATCTGTGGGTGCGCAACGTGGGCAATTCCCAGCTCGTGTGGAGCCCCGATCACGGCCACACCTGGACCTGGGGTTTTCACTTCGACCAGGGCTTCGGCTCTCCGGCGTTCCTGAATTTCGGACCCAACTACGCCGGCGCGCCCGATGACTACGTCTACGCGTACTCGCAGGACGGACCCAGCGCCTACGCGGTCGACGATGGGGTGGCGCTCGCCCGCGCCCCCAAATCGAAGCTGCGCGACCGTGCCGCGTGGGAGTTCTTCGCCGGGCTCGACGCCCGCGGACGCCCCTCGTTCACCTCCTATATCGAACGGCGCCGCGCTGTATTCTCATTTCCAGGGCACTGTCAGCGCGTCGACGCGGTCTTCGACCCGGGTCTGAAGCGCTACCTGCTGGCCGTCGGCTACGGCCATACCGGCGGATGGGGCTTGTACGAAGCGCCGCAGCCCTGGGGCCCCTGGTCGGTGGCATTCCACACCGAATACTGGGGCCTCGGCGAAACCCACGGATACCGGCTGCCCTCCAAGTGGATCTCCGCCGATGGCCGCTCCATCGCCCTGGTTTTTTCCGGCCTCACCTTCAACGGCATTTCGTACGACGCCTTCTGCGTTCGCAAAATGAAGCTACTAGAATAGGAGGTTCCATGCGACTGATCACCCTTCTCGCGCTGGCGTCCGTCGGCGCGGCGGCACAATCCATGCGGCACGTGTCCCTCGCCGACCTGCGCGATAAGATTCAGGGCGGCTGGGCCGGCCAGATGATCGGCGTGAGCTATGGCGCTCCCACCGAGTTCCGCAGCAACGCCAGGATCAACGAGAGCGAACTGCCCCCCTGGAAGCCGGACCGCGTCTCGAACTCCCTGAACCAGGACGATCTCTACGTAGACATGACCTTTGCCAAGGTGATGGACGACAAGGGCCTCGATGCCACCACCGATGATTTCGGCGCCATGTTCAAGGACGCCCGATACAGCCTCTGGCATGCCAACCTGGCGGCGCGCCGCGCCCTCCGCCGCGGCGTTCCCGCCACCCTCTCCGGCACCCCCAGGTACAACGCCCACGCCAATGACATCGACTTCCAGATCGAGGCCGATTTCATCGGCCTCATGGCGCCAGGCCTGCCCCAGGCGGCCAACGACATCGCCTGGCGCGCCGGACGCGTGATGAACTACGGCGACGGCATCTACGGCGGCATGTTCGTCGCCGGCATGTACGCCGCCGCGTTCTTTGAAAATGACCCGCGCAAAGTCGTCGAGGCGGGGCTGGCGTCCATTCCCGCCGCCAGTCCATACGCCAGGCTCATCAACGACCTGCTCGGCTGGTCGAAACAGTACCCGGACGACTGGAAAACGGTCTGGCATCGGATCGAGGACAAGTGGGACAAGCGCGACCCCTGCCCCGATGGCGCCCTGAAGCCCTTCAACATCGATGCCAAGCTGAACGGGGCGTACATTGCCATCGGCCTGCTCTACGGGCACCGCGATTTCGGCAAGACGCTCGAGATCTCCACCCGCAGCGGCCAGGATTCGGACTGCAATCCCGCCAGTGCCGGCGGCATCCTGGGCGTGATGCTGGGCTATCGCGCGATTCCCGAGGAATGGAAGGGCGGCATCCCGGCGCTCGCCGACCAGAAGTTTCGCTACACCGATTTTTCCTTCCACTCCATCGTGGAGAGCAACGAAAGGCGGACCCTGGCCTTGATCCGGAAGACCGGCGGTAAGGTGGAGGGCGACCAGATCACCATCCGCACCCAGAAACCGGCGGCCCCCAAGCTCGAGTTGTGGGACGATTACGGTTCGCCCGTGGAGCGCATCGCGGCCAACGACCCGCGCTGGTCATGGAAGGGAAACTGGCAGACGCAACCGCGCCGCAACTCCGACGCCGTCTCGCGGACGGCTTCCGACCGCGGCGCCGAAGCCACCGTGTCGTTCCAGGGCACGGGCGCCATTGTCACCGGTCCCTACCTCCCCAACGGCGGCAAGCTCGAGGTATACCTCGATGGCAAGCTGAATCGCACGCTGGACGTGAATTCGGATGAGCCCTCGAGCAAGGGAGGCGAATCCGTCTGGCACGGCTTCGGCCTCCACAACGGCCCCCATTCCGTGCGCCTGGTGGTGCTGGGCGAACCCTACGGCAGCTCCACCGGAAGCTTGGTGACCATCGACGATATCGTCGTCTTCCGCTGAGCCGTCTCCGGCCGGACTCGTCCCGGTGCTCAGAACTTTCCGTCGGCGACTTCGAAATGCGTTGGCTTGTCCAGGCTGGCGCCGCCGCTCTCCACCCACACCGCCACCATCTCCATCAGATCGTGGGCCGTCACCAGCGGATGGCCCAGCAGCGCATAGCAGTTCGAAGCATCGCTCAGCAGCGCCGTCGGCCCCTCCTCGCCGGCAAACTCGCACGCTCGCCCGAACCGCCTGCCGAACCACTCCGCCACGCTACGCACCGTCAGCGTCTCGGGCCCGGTCACATTCAGCACCGCCGGCGGCGACTCGCAAAACTCGAGCGAGCGCAGCGCATAGGAATTGGCGTCGCGCTGCCAGATCACATTGAAGGCCGGCACCGTCACCGGCACCGGCGCGCCGGCGTACACCTTCCGCGCAATATCCACCAGCACTCCGTAGCGCAGGTCCACCGCATAGTTCAGCCGGAAGAACAGGCACCAGGTGTCGTTGCGGCGCGAGTAGTAGTCGAACACACGCTCGCGGCCGAGACACGATTGGGCGTATTCGCCCACCGGCGCGGGAGCGTCGGTCTCTCTCGCCCCGCCGCTCGAAGGCGGCCGCAGCGCGTACACGTTGCCGGTGGAGAAGACCACCATCCGGCTTCCCCGATATCGCTCCGCCACGTTCGCCGGCACCACCGTGTTCATAGCCCACGTGAGCTCGGGATTGCCCGAAGAGCCGAACTTCCGGCCCGCCAGGTACAACACGTTCGGACAATCCGGCAGCCGCGCGAGCTGCTCGCGATCCAGCAGATCGCAGCCGATGGACTCCACGCCCTCTACCGCTACCGGATGGCGTGAAACGCCGATCACGCGCCGCGCCTTGCCCGCGCCATCCGCCGCGCGCCGGCACAAGCCCGCCAGCGATGGCCCCATCTTGCCCGCCGCGCCAAGAATCAGAATGTCGCCCTCGATGCGGCGCAGGCAAGCCTTATCGGCTTCGGTGGGACGCGAAAGCTCGTCTTCGAGTTCCACAACGGTAGTCATCACGGCGGGGATCATAGCCTGGCGAAGCCTCTATTCTAACCGGCTGCTATATGATGGGTAACGCCATGAATCGTACCCTCTGCGCACTGCTGCTGGGAGCCGCGGCGCTTGTGCCCGCCGCCGAGCCCGGCTTCCTGCCGCTCTTCGACGGCAAGACGCTGAACGGCTGGACTCTGATCGGCGGGGTGGGCCCCGGCTACCTGGTGAAGGATGGCATCCTCACCTGCCCCGCCGATGGCGGAGGCAACCTCTTCACCGAAAAGGAATATGCGAATTTCATTTTCCGTTTCGAATACCGCCTTTCACCGGGCGGCAACAACGGCATCGGCGTGCGCGCGCCGCTCAACGGCCGGGCGTCGTACGAAGGCATGGAGATCCAGATCCTCGACGACCGCAACGAAAAGTATCGCGGCGTCATCCGCCCCGAGCAGTACAGCGGATCGGTCTACGGCATGATTCCGGCGCGCACCGGGTTCCAGAAGGCGGCCGGCCAGTGGAACGAGGAGGAAATTTTGCTGGACGGCCGGCACGTGCGCGTGACCATGAACGGCTCCATCCTCATCGACGAAAGCCTCGATATCGCGCGCGAGCCCGAGGTGCTCAAGGAGCACCCCGGAGTGAAACGAACCGCGGGACACATCGGCCTGCTCGGGCACGGAACCCTGGTCGAGTTTCGCAATCTCCGCGTGAAGCCGCTGCCGTAGGAGCGCCCTTTGCGCTACAGCGTGTACCGCCCCGCGCCAATCACGTGCTGCGCAATCTGCCGCCCCAGCCCGATGCTGTCGGCGGGCTCATGCTTCGCCAGCCGCCGGTAGATCGCCATCTGCGTTCGTAGCAGGTCCCCTTCGGCCACCGTCGCGATCACCTTGCGCGCGCTGCGATCGATGATGTCGAAGGCCTTGGCGGCGTAATACTGCGTCATCGCGATGGCCTGCTTCGCCGCCGCTTCGCCGCGAGCGGCAATCAGCTTTTCGGTGCGCAGGATGCACGATTCGATGCCATACACCTCCATCATCGCGTCGGCCAGCGCCCCCATCACTTCCTGCTGGTCGGCCAGCCCCATCATGTATTTTTGCGACGCGACGCCGGCCGCGAAAAGCCCGAGTTTCTTGGCGTTCGCCAACAGCTTGTGCTCCCCCGCGAGCGGACCCTCGTGCTCCGCGGCCGCCGTGGGTCCGGCCATCACTTCGTCCATAAGCTGCTTGATGGCCTGTAGCAGGGGCAGTTGTCCCTTCATGGCGCGCTTCATCAGCCAGCCGGTGATAATCAGGCGGTTGATTTCGTTGGTGCCTTCAAAGATGCGGTTGATGCGCGAATCGCGGTAGGCGCGCTCGGCCGGGTACTCCTCCACGTAGCCGTAGCCCGCGTAGATCTGGAGCATGTGGTCCACCACCATGTCCAGCATCTCCGACCCCCACACTTTCAAAATCGAGCACTCCACCGCGTACTCTTCGATGCGCTTCTGGATTTCACGGGACGCTCCGGGCGCCTTGGTGTCTACATCGGCCAGCGCGGAGTCGATCATCCCGATCGTCCGATAGACCATCGCCTCGCCCGCATAGATGCCCGTGGCCGATTCGGCGATCTTCTCCTGAATCAGGCCGAACTCGCTAATCGATTTGCCGAACGCCTTGCGTTCTTTGGCGTAGCCAATGCCGTCGGCCAGCGAGTTGCGCGCTCCGCCCACGCACGCCGCCCCCAGCTTGAAGCGGCCGATGTTGAGAATGTTGAACGCGATGTATTGCCCCTTGCCCACCTCGCCCAGTATGTTTTCAACGGGCACCGCGCAATCGCTGAGAATCAGCGGACACGTCGAAGAGCCCCGGATGCCGAGTTTGTGCTCCTCGGCGCCCACCGTCAGGCCGGGCGTGTTGCGCTCGATCAGAAACGCCGTGAACTGCTCGCCGTCCACCTTGGCGAACACGGTGAAGATGTCGGCGAAGCCGCTGTTGGTGATCCACATCTTCTCGCCGTTCAGGACATACTGCGTGCCGTCGGGCGAGAGCACCGCCCGGGTGCGGCAGTTCATGGCGTCCGACGCCGAAGAGGATTCCGACAGCGCGTAAGCGCCGATCCATTCGCCGGTGGCGAGCTTGGGCAGGTACCGCCGCTTCTGCGCTTCGCTGCCGTACCAGACAATCGGTAGGGTGCCGATCCCCGAGTGCGCGCTGAAGGCTACTGAAAAACTCGCCAGCTTGCTGATCGATTCGGCCACCACCGCGGAACTGACCTTGTCGAGTTCCAGTCCGCCGTACTCTTCCGGGATATCCACGCTCATCAGGCCCAGTTCCCCCGCCTTGCGGAGAAGCGCGCGGGTGATGGCGAAATTCTTGGACTCGATTTCCTTGGCTGCCGGCAGCACTTCGTTGTTGGTGAAATCCACCGCCGTCTTGGCGATCTGCCGGTGTTCGTCGGAGAAATCCTCCGGAGTAAAGATGTCCTGCGGGTCGCGTTCTTCAATCAGAAAGCTGCCGCCTTTGACGCGCTTGGCCGTTGCTTCCGCCTTCGTTGTTGCCATCGCCAATACCTCTAGTTCAAGTTCTCGAAAATTCCCGCGGCGCCCATGCCGCCGCCTACACACATCGTCACCATCCCGTACCGGCCATGGCGGCGCTTCAGTTCCTGCAACACGGTAGCGGTGAGCTTGGCGCCGGTGCAGCCCAGCGGGTGGCCCAGCGCAATCGCGCCGCCGTTCACGTTCACTTTCGCCCGGTCCAGGCCGAGCAGCTGAATTACCGCGAGCGCCTGCACGGCGAACGCTTCGTTGAGCTCGATCACGTCGATATCGTCGAGCGTCAGCCCGGCCAGCTTCAGGGCCTTCGGGATGGCATACACCGGTCCCACGCCCATCTCCTCGGGCTTGCACCCGGCATAGGCGTACGCCACAAGTCGCGCCATCGGCTGGATGCCCAGGGCCGCCGCCCGCTCGTCCGACATCACCACCGCGGCCGCCGCTCCGTCGGAAGTCTGCGAGGAATTCCCGGCCGTGACCGTACCTTTGGCGTGGAACGCAGGCTTGAGCGCCGCCAGCGCTTCGAGCGAGGTATCCTTGCGCGGACCTTCATCCGCCCGGAATACCAGCTCGGTCTTCTTCGGTTTCGACTTGGCATCCGGCACGGTGAACGTGACGCACACCGGCACGATCTCCTCCTCGAACCGCCCCTCCGCCTGCGCCGCCAGTGCCTTCTGGTGGCTGGCCAGCGCGAACTGGTCGGCCTCTTCGCGCGTAATGCCGTAGTGCTTCGCCAGGCGCTCCGCGGTGAGCCCCATCGACAGGTACGAATCGGGATAATGCTCCTGTAGCCAGGGGTTGATGGAAATTTTGTTCCCGCCCATCGGCACCATGGACATGGATTCGGCGCCGCCGGCCACGATTACGTCCGCCCCCCCCGAGCGGATCCGCTCCGCCGCCAGGGCGATCGACTGCAAACCCGAGGCACAGTACCGGTTGATGGTCATGGCGGCGGATTCGATCGGCACGCCGGCGCGCAGCGAGCAGATGCGCGCCACGTTTTGCCCCTGCTCCGCTTCGGGCATGGCGCAGCCGATGATCACGTCTTCGATCTCTTTCCTGTCCAGTGCGGGCACCCGCCCGACCGCGCCCGAGATCGCCGCGGCCCCAAGCTCGTCGGGGCGGGTCGCGCGCAGCGTGCCCTTGGGCGCCTTGCCCACGGGCGTGCGAACGGAACTGACGATGACAGCTTCTCTCATTTCGAGTGACTCCCTTAGTTCCTCAGCGGCTTGCCGGTCTTCAACGTGAAGGCAATCCGCTCCTGCGTTTTCTTCTCCCCGGCCAGCGACAGGAACGCCTCGCGCTCCAGGTCGAGGAAATACTGTTCGCTCACCGGCGTGCCCGGCGTGATCGTTCCGCCGCACATCACATGCGCTACCCACTTGCCCACCTTGGCGTCGTGCTCGCTGATGAATGCGGCCTCGCGCATCAGGTGCACACCCAGCTTCAGTGTGGCCAGCACGTTCTCTCCCGGCGCCGGAATACTCGTGCGCGGCGCCGGCGCGGCGTAGCCGGCATTGGCCATGTCGCGCGCCTGGTGTTTCGCGTCCAGCAGCAGCCGCTCGCGGTTCATGGTGATGCGGTCGCCGTGCAACAGCATGCCCATCCGGAACGCCTCTACGGCCGACGTCGAAACCTTCGCCATCGCCACCGTCTCGAAGTTCCGCTTGAGCGCCTCCAGCAGTTCGACCGATTCGCTGCGGCCGCCGTCGCGCACCGCGGCCGCCGCATCGATGGCGCGCAGCGTCATCTCTTTGCAGCCGCCCGCTCCGGGCAGCAGGCCCACACCGGTCTCGACGAGCCCCATGTAAAGCTCGGCATTCGCCTGCCGCCGCGGCGCATGCAGGGCGATCTCGGCTCCGCCGCCGAAACAGAACCCGAACGGCGCCACCACCACCGGCCGCGGGCAGAATTTGATCGACGCCGTCATTCCCTGGAAGGCGCGGATGGCGAACTCCACCTCGTCCCACTCCTCTTCCTGCACCGAAAGCAGCAGCTGCATCAGGTTGGCGCCCACCGAGAAGTTGTCCCCATCGCCCGAAATCACGAACGCCTCGAAATTGCGCACCGCATCGCCGTCCGGCCGCAGCGTCTCGGTCACCAGCCGCACGATGTCCTCGCCGATGGCGTCCTTCTTGGAATGCAGTTCCAGGCACGCCACCCCATCTCCCAGGTCGATCAACGACGCTCCCGGATTGTGCTTCACCACGCCGTGAGCCGCGCGGAACGTGGCGATCCGTGCGATCCCAGGCGGCTGTGCAATGGGCTGATACGCTTCCCGAACCGGATCGAAACACTCCCGGCCTTCGTTGCGATACCACGATTCGCCGGCCCCCAGCAGCCGTTCCACGTTGGCGCTCACCGGTTCCTCCGCCTTCTTCATGCGCTCCACGGTGGCGCGCACCCCCGCGGCGTCCCAAAGCTGGAACGGACCCATCTGCCAGTTGAAGCCCGCGCGCATGGCGCGGTCCACACTCGCGGCATCGTCGGCGATCTCCGGCAGGCAGTCGGCGCCGTAGTTCCACAGTGCGCTCAGCAGCCGCCAGTGGAAGCGCGCGCCCTTGTCCTTCTTCGCATCGCCGCTCAACAGTTGCGCCAGCCGGTCCGGCAGCCGTTCGGCGTTCTTGGCCATTTCGAGCCCGGGCAGCTTCGGCTTCTGCGCCGGATGGTATTCCAGCGTCTTCCAGTCCAGCACCAGCCGCACTTCCTTGCCTTCCGCGTCCTTGGTTTTTTTGTAGAACCCCTGCTTCGTCTTGTCGCCCAGCCAGCCCCGCTCGAGCATCGTGACGATGAACGGCGGCAGGCTCATCTGCGCTTCCGCCGACCCCCGCAGACGCGTGAAATTCCGCGCCACGTGGGCGAGCACGTCGAGTCCCACCAGGTCCGCCAGCCGGAACGTGCCGGTTCGCGGAAACCCCACCGCGCTCCCGGTCAGCGCGTCCACCTCTTCGATGCTCAGGTCTTCCTCCTGCATGAGCCGCACCGCCTCCAGCATCATGAAGGTGCCGATGCGGTTGGCGATGAAGTTGGGCGTGTCCCGCGCCAGCACTACCTCCTTGCCCAGCCGCAGGTCGCCGAACTGCCGGATGGCCTCGATCACCGATGCGTCGGTTTCCGGCGCCGGGATGATTTCGAGCAGCCGCATATATCGCGGCGGATTGAAGAAGTGCGTGCCGAAACAGCGCCGCCGCAGGTGCTCGGGCATCTTCTCCGCAACCAGCGCCACCGGCAGGCCGCTCGTGTTAGTGGTCAGAATCACGTCCGCCTTCAAATACGGCGTGATCTTCTCAAACAGCGCCTGCTTGATCTCCAGGTTTTCGGTGACCGCCTCAATCACCCACTCGCACTCGTTCAACTGCGCCAGGTCGTCTTCGAAATTGCCGGGCGTGATGCGCGAGGCGAACGAGGCGTCGAAGAACGCGGCCGGCTTGCTTTTCTTCAGACCATCGAGGGCCTGCATTGCGATCGCACTGCGCGCGCCCTCCGGCTTGGCCAGATCCAGCAGCGCCACCGGAACTCCCGCGTTGGCCAGGTGCGCCGCAATGCGGGAACCCATGGTTCCTGCCCCCAACACGGCGGCCTTGCGAATTAGAATCGGCGCCCGCTCGGACGCGACTTCCCCCGGCATGGCGGGGTTCACAACGGTTTGAGCACTCATGACGACTCCTGATTGGAAGCACCAAACGATTTGACGCGCCGCTTCCGGCGCGCGATGCCCTGCGTCAGTGTTTCTGCGAACTGCGCAGCGATTTCTTCCGGCGCGAGCGGTCCCCTCGGCTCGTACCACATGGAAACCCAATTCACCGCGCCCGCAATCGCGAAGGCGGTCAGCTTGGGATCGCACGGCGCAATCGATCCGTCCTCGATCCCCTGTTGGATGAACGACCGCAACCGGCGGTCGATCTTCCGTTTGTAAGTCCGCACATCGTTCCGTGCGTCGGGGGACAAATCGCCTTGATCCAGCCGCATCACGCACCTCCCGAAATCAGCGGTAAGTACTTTTACATACGAATAGACAAAGGCCCTCACTTTGTCGAAACCTGTGGCGTAGCGTTTTTCAATATCGTCGAGAATCTCGCCAATCATCCCTGTGCCGAGACGGTAACACTCGATCAGGATCTCTTCCTTATTGCGAAAGTAGTGATAGAGAGCAGGCTTTGTTATGTTTAACTTCTCGGCGACATCGTTCAGCGACGTCCGCGCGTAGCTCTTTTCCAGAAATAACTCTGCTGCAGTTTGCAACACTGCGTCCCGTTTGGTCTCCGGGTCGCGGCGCCGGCTGGAAAAGGCCTTCCAGTGCGTGTGAGGCGGGACTGCGTCTCCTTTTGGCATGACGTAGGGATACTGGTGGGTTGACACCCCGCCAGGCACTTGATATCTTACCCACCGGTAACATAAAGCGCAAGTGCAATCCTTGTGGAGCCCGCTCGCGCCTCCCCAATGAACTCGCAACGTGATCCGCCTGGCTGCGAGACACGGAACGTTCTTCATTGTTTAGACGTCGGAGAACGAGGATGCTCACCTTCACGGAAGATGACTTGCCCCTACAGAGACTCTACCGGTGGGAAAACGAACGGCCCGATCGTATTTTTCTGACCCAGCCCTACGACCACGGAAAGCTGCGGGAATGGACTTGGGCTCAGGCGGCGGATGAAGTCCGCCGCATGGCGGCATACCTGAAAAAACAGGACTGGGATCCCGGCTCGCGCGTCGCGATCCTCTCCCGCAACTGCGCCTGGTGGATCATGGCCGATGCCGCGATCTGGATGGCGGGCCACGTCAGCGTCCCCATCTATCCTTCGCTCAGACCCCAAACCGTCCGCCAGATTCTGGACCACAGCGAATCCAAGGGCTGTTTCGTGGGCGCTACCGACGACCGCGAAATGGTCACCCAGGGTATCCCGGCCGGGGTGCACTGCATCTTCTTCCCGAACGCCCCGGAAGACAGCAGCTACAGCGACTGGGAGACCGCCATCGACCGGCCTCCGCTCACCGGCATCATCACCCGCCCCGCCGATGATCTGGCCACCATCATGTACACTTCGGGCACGACCGGCACTCCCAAGGGCGTCATGCACAGCTTCGCCGCCTTCCGGTACGTCAGCAAATCGCTCGCTGCGCAGTTGCAGCTCCATGCCGATCAGCGCTTCCTGTCCTACCTTCCGCTGGCCCACATCGTGGAGCGCTCCGCCGAGATGATCGGGCTGTACGTCGGCTGGCATTACTACTTCACCGAAGGCATCGAGACGTTTCTGGACGACCTGCGCCGCGCCCGGCCCACGCTGTTTTTCTCGGTGCCCCGCCTGTGGATGAAGTTTCAGCAGGGCGTGTTCGTAAAAATGCCCCGCGAAAAACTGGAGCGCCTGTGGCGCCTGCCCATTGTAAGAAACTACGTCAAGCGGCGGATTCTGCACAAAATGGGCCTCGGCACCGTGCAACAGGCCGCATCCGGCGCCGCCCCGCTGGCCCCCGAAATCCTGATGTGGTACCGCAAGCTCGGCCTCAACCTCGCCGAAGGCTACGGCATGACCGAGACCATGATCACCCACGTGCCTTGGCCCGGCGCGATCCACCCCGGCTTCGTGGGCAGGGGCCTGCCGGGCGTCGAGACCCGGCTTGGGCCCGATGGCGAACTGCTCGTCAAGAGCCCCATGAACATGCTCGGCTACTACAAGGACCCCGCCGGCACGCGCAATGCTTTCACCGACGACGGCTTCTTCCGGACCGGCGACCTGGTGCAGCTCGATGCCGACGGCCAGCTTCGCATTATCGGCCGCGTCAAAGAGCAATTCAAAACCAGCAAAGGCAAGTACGTCGCGCCCGCTCCCATCGAAAGCATGTTCCTGTCCGATCCCGATGTGGAGGGCTGCTGCATTATGGGCGCGGGCCTGCCCAGCCCGTTTGCCGTGCTGCTGCTCGCCGATGACGCGCGCAAACGCTGCGCCGACCCGGAGGCGCAGAAGAACCTGGAACTGTCCCTGCTCGATCGCATGCAGTCGATCAACGCCATGCTCGATCCCCACGAGCGCGTATCCATGATCGTCATCGCCGATGGTCCGTGGACCGTCGCCAACGGCATCATGACCCCCACCCTCAAGATCAAGCGCACCGTCCTCGAAGCCCAGTACTACACGGCCGTGGACGAGTGGCGAAGCCAGAACAGCCCCGTCGTGTGGGAATCCTCGCCGGCCACCAAACAACCCGCTTACAGAGCCATGGCCGGACCCGAAACCGCGGCCCGGCAAAGCGACTGTCCGCCATCGCAGACATAGACCCCGCCCGTCATATACGAGGCGGCCTCGGAACATAAAAAGAGCGCCAGATCGGCCAGCTCGTCCTTGGTCCCGTAGCGCCGCAGCGGGATGTTGCCTTCGATCGCCCGCCGCATCTCCGCCGTGGGCGCCAGCCGCTGCATGCCTTCGGTCTCATCGGTGGGCCCGGGCGTGATGCAGTTGGCGCGTATCCCCGCCGGACCCCATTCGAGCGCCAGCGTCTTCGTCAACAACTCCACGCCGGCTTTGGCCGCGCACACGTGCGCCTGGCAGGCGATCGGCATGCTGGCGTGATTGGCGGAAATCGCCAGCACCACCCCGCCGGGCTTGCGCAGGTGCGGGTACGCGCCCCGGCAGGTGTTGAACGTGCCCAACAGGTCGATATCGATCACCGCCTTGAACCCGTTGGCCGACATCGCGCTGACCGGCGCGGGAAAATTTCCGGCCGCGGCGCAAAGCACGATATCGATCTCCCCGTGCTGGTCGCGCGCCTTCTGGAGCGCGGCTTCCACCGCGGCGTAGTCGCGCACATCTAATGCCGCGGTTTCCGCGCGGCCGCCGGCGCTGCGGATGGCTTCCGCCGCCGACTCGAGTTTCTCCATCTTGCGGCCCGCCAGGACCACCGTGGCGCCGTGCCCGGCGAATCGCTCCGCAATCCGCCGTCCGATGCCGCTGCCGCCCCCGGTGATGAACGCGAGCTTGTGCTGGAGCAGGTCTGGAACAAAGATGCTGGGCATGCGGTGTCAGCATAGCACGCACAAACGCCGCCTCAACGCGCCATAATGCTGGCATGGCACATGATGACCTGGCCCGCCGCGCCTTTCTGGGAACCTGCGTGGCGGGCGCATCCGCCCTCGCGCAGACCGCCCGCCTGCGCCCCAACATTCTCTATATCCACTCGCACGACACCGGCCGCTACCTTCAGCCGTACGGCCACGCCGTGCCCGCTCCCAATCTGCAAAAGCTGGCCGAGGGCGGCGTCCTCTTCCGCAAGGCGTTCAATGCCGCACCCACCTGTTCGCCCAGCCGCGCCAGCCTGCTCACCGGCATGTGCCCCCACCGCAACGGCATGTTGGGCCTCGCGCATCGCGGGTTCCGCATCGATGATTACAGCCGGCACATGCTCCACACGCTGCGCCGCGCCGGTTACTCCTCCGCGCTCATCGGGCTCCAGCACATCGCCAGCGATCCCAAGGTCATCGGCTACGACGAAGTAGTGGCCTTCGCCGGCAATCACGTCGAGGACGTCGCCCCCGGCGCGGCCGGGTTCCTCGCCAAACGGCGCCGCCCGCCGTTCTTTCTCGACGTGGGTTTCTTCGAGACCCATCGCGAGTTCCGCTCTCCCTCGCCGCGCGAGGACCCGCGTTTCTGCCTGCCGCCCGCGCCCATCCCCGATACTCCCGAAACGCGCGCGGATATCGCCGCGTTCAAGGCCAGCGCGCGCGTCATGGATGACGGCGTGGGCGTGGTGCTGAACGCGCTCGAGGCCAATGGCCTCGCCGAAAACACCCTGGTCATCTCCACCACCGATCACGGCATCGCCTTCCCGGCCATGAAGTGCAACCTCACCGACCACGGCATGGGAGTATCGCTGATCGTACGCGGCCCGGGCGGCTTCTCCGGCGGCAAAGTAGTGGATGCCATGGTCTCCCACCTCGACCTCTTCCCTACCCTGTGCGACCTGCTGGATATCGAAAAGCCGGCATGGCTCGAAGGCGCGTCCATGATGCCGCTCCTCCGCGGCCAGTCTGGTGAGATTCACGACGAGATCTTCGCCGAGGTGAACTATCACGCCGCCTACGAGCCCAAGCGCGCCGTGCGCACCCACCGCTGGAAGTACATCCGCCACTTCGATGGCCGCCAACACCCCAACCTGCCGAACTGCGATGACGGCCCGAGCAAGACCTTCTGGCTGGAGAATCGCTGGCGCGATCGCACGGTGCCCTCCGAACAACTCTACGACCTGGTGTTCGATCCCAATGAGTCCCGCAACGTCGCGGCCGATCCTGCCGCCCGGGATGCACGGAATGACATGCAGTCCCGCCTCGATCGCTGGATGCGCGCGACCGGGGACCCGTTGCTGCTCGGCCCCGTGAAAGCTCCTTCGGGAGCGAAGGCCAACGACCCCGAAGGCACCTCGCCCAGAGAACAGCCGAAAGTTGTGGGTTGAGATCGGGGGGCGGAGGACCCGCCCCCCTGGGGAAGTTACGCTGGCCGCGGTGGCGCAGACACCCTGGTCTGCCGCCACAGTCGGGTTCCCGCTAAAACTGATACCGCAGCAACAACTGCATGCTGCGCCCGCCTACATTCGTCTGGCCGAGGTTCAGGAAGGTCCCCATATTGGTCGAATTGCTGACCGTCGAAGCCGGCAGCGTCGTGAAGTTGCGGTGGTTCATCACGTCGAACACTTCCCAGCGCAACTGCACCATGTGATTCTCGCTGTGTACGCGGATGTTCTTCACCAGCGCCGCATCCCAGCTATTCAGCCCACCGGTGCGTTGCGTGTTGCGGCCCAGGTTGCCGATGATGCCCGAGTTGGCCGGGTTGGCGATGTAGTACGGGTTGAGAGACGGCGGTCCGGCCGTTCCCGCAGCCCCGTTGGGATTGATGGATGCCCGCTGCGTCGAAATCACCGTGGACACCTGCGAGTTGGGAAGCGTCCCCAGCGCGTTGTTGGAGTTCAGAATTGAGAACGGCGTGCCCGAAGCTTCCGTGGTCACTCCCGAAAGCTCGAATCCGCCCAGCACCCGGCCCAACAGCCCACTCTGCTGCTTGAAGAACGGGAACTGGTAGACGTAGTTCACCACCAGCCGCTGCGGTTGATCGAGCGCTGCCCGGGCCTTGTCCAACTGGAAGTTGAACGGTACCGACGGAAACGTGCTGTTGGCGTTGCCGCCCAGGATATCGTCCGAATCGTTGATGAACGCGCTCCAGGTGTAGTTGGCTTCAAACTGGAAGCCGTTGGAGAACCGCTTCGCGATTGTGGTCTGCAGCGAGTGGTACGAAGATTCCGCTATGCCGCCGCCCACCACGCGCCCGCCGATCGCCGGGTCCACGCGGTACACCGCGCCGGCGCTCGCCGCCACTCCCGGAGTGCTGCTGGCCAGTTGCAGTCCCGAAAGAGCGCCCGCGAAGGTCGCCGGGTTGGCATCCACCGCTGACTTCAGGAAACCATAGTTGGTCTCGCGCTCGCGAATCAACCGGATCCCGCGTGTGCCGATGTAGAACACCTTCACCACGTAGTTGTTGAACAACTGCCGCTCCACACCGTAACTGAACTGCAAGCCGTACGGCTGTGCGGCCACCTCGTTGGTGGCGAAGTTGCGGCCATCCAGGGTATCCACGTTGAACGTCTTCCCGTATTCTTCCACCGTGGGAACCACCGGCTGGTTGGCCCCCAGGAACAGTCCCTTTCCATCGATCGGCCCGTAGTTGTAGTTGAGGCCGCGCGGATAGTTCCGGAATACGTTCAGCAGCACGTTCTGGAAAATCTGGTCGTAGGTCATGGCGAAGCCGCCGCGCATCGAGGTCTTGCCGTCTCCCAGCAGTTTTCCCAGCACGCCGCCGGACGGCCGCGGGCTGTAGGCAAACCCGAACCGCGGTCCGAAGTTGTTCTTGTCCGGCTTGGCGTTCGACCAGTAACCGAACGGAGCCGTGTCGTACTCGTAGCGCAAGCCCACGTTCAACGAGAAGGTCGGCTTCAGGCGGATGTCGTCCTGGAAGAAGGCTCCCAGTTCGTTGGTAACCGCGTTGAACGAAGGCATGCCCGTGTACTTCGAGAAGCTGCCCTGCCGGTCGAACAGAAAATCCGCCAGCGAGTTGTACTGCACCGTGCCGCGCACATTGAACGGGGCGTACGACAACAGGCTCACGTGGTACAGGTTGAATCCCGTCTTGATGGTGTGCCGGCCGTGCACCACGGAAAAGTTGTCGGTATATTCATACCCGTTATCGACTCGGTACTGCGGATAGTTCGAGCTGCCCACCGAGGTGAATCCGCCGATATAGACATACTGCGGCTGGTTCTCCGGGAAGTGGATGCCGCGGCGGGTGTACGTGACGCGGGCTTCGTTCAGCATCGTCGGCGTCAGCACGTGCGTGTCGTTGAACGTCAGCGACTGGTCCCGGTTGTTCTGTCCGACCCGGTTCGCGGTCAGGCCCGTCGGAGCGCCGGGGTCGGCGTAATCGTAAATCACGTAGCGCGACGTGAGGCTGTTCTTATCGGTGATCTTGGTTTCGTTCTTGAAGATCCAGCGCCAGCTGTTCCGGCCGTACGATAGCGGAGCATTCAAGCCGGGGCTGAGCTGCTGCATGGGGATGACCAGCGACGACGCGCCCGGAATGGCGATGCTGATCTGACCGCGCGAGGTCGGATCGTTGGCTACCGGGAACGTGTTGAGCAGAGAATCCACCGCTCCCGGGGCGAACTTGCTCTGATTGGCGCGCAGCAGATCGGCGCCCGCCGGGCTGATGGCGATATTGGTCGGCACCGCCGTGGTGCGGTACCGGTCTGCGTCGTAGCCGACGTAGAAGAAACTCCGGTCTCTCTTGACGGGGCCCCCCAGGCTGAGCAGGCCCTGGTTCTCCACGACCACCGCCCGCGCCTTATGCATCGCCTGCCCGTCCGACAGGCCCTGCCCCTTATAAGTGTTGAAGGTGCGCTGCTGGCTCGTCGTCAGCGAGTCCAGTCCGTTGCCGGTCCACGTCCAACGCTCGATTCCGTGAAAATCATTGGTGCCCGAGCGCGTGATCTGGCTGACGAACGCTCCCGAATTGCGGCCGTACTCGGCGGCGAAGTTATTGGTGATGATGCGGAACTGGTCCAGGTACTCCGGAGGCAGGTTCAGCCGCGGAATGCTCAGCGACTGGTCATTATTATTAGCGCCATCGATGGTGAAATTGTTGGACCGGTTGCGGGCGCCGTTCACCGCAAAACCCGACCCCGGACGGCCGTTCTGGTTGTTGACCACGCCCGCCTGCAGCAGCGCCAGCCCGTTCAGCGAGTTCAGGCCCGGCAGTTCCAGAATGCGCAGCGCTTCCACGCCCTTGCTGACCTGCCCCTGGGTCGCCTCGATCAGCGGCGCTTCCGCGGTAACCGACACCACCTGCGTGTTCACACCCGGCGACAACGTGATGTTGATCGCCAGGTCCACGGCCATCTGCACCTCGATCGGCTGCCGGATCATGGTCTCGAATCCGGCGGCCGAAAACGATACCGAGTACCGGCCAACCGGCAGCGCCCGAACCCGGTACACGCCCGTCGGATCCGTGTCCGCCTCGCGCGCGATGCCCGTCTCCAGGTTCTTCACCACAATTCTGGCGTTCGGAATGACCGCCCCCGAGGAATCCGAGACGGTGCCGCTGATCGAACCGTTGATGGTTTGCGTGTGCGCCGGGTATGTGTACAGAAGACAAACCAGGAGCAGTGAGAAGGACAGTACTCTACGTATGCTCATAACTGTTCGCACCTTCATCCGGAAGACCGTACCTACCTCATGGGTTTCATACGCGCCACGGCACGGCCGACCCCGAAGCAATCTCAATCTACACTCCGACCGCTGACGGCCCCGAAAACAAGCCGTTCGCGGCAAAAGTGTATGTGTGAGGATTATGACATACAGGCGGGCGGATTTCAAGATAAAGAGAGGCGAAATTCTACAATCTGCGGATCAACCCTCCCGCAGCCGGATTGTAAGACTCCCCGGGGCGGTTTCTTGGACCCGCCCCGGGTGTGGTTGACCGGACCTTAGAAGTTCAGGCGAACCACCAGTTCGATCACCCGGCCGCCGGGATCCTGCGACCCGTTGAAGTCCTGGTAGTAGTTGGTCGTCTGGCCGAAGGTCGTGCTGGTGATGTTGAGCGAACAGGTCGAAGACGAGGCGCTGCAGGCCATGAAGTTCACCGCATTGAGCACATTCAGCACCTGCGCGCGCAACTCCATATTGAACCGCTCGTTGATCCGCGTGCGCTTCACAATGCTCGAATCCAGGCGCACCAGCGGCGGACCGTAGAGGAACACGTTGTAACCGAGCTGCCCGGGCGTGCTGGCCACCTGTAGGTACGCCGGGTTCGCCCGTCCGTCGGCGCCGATCAGGTCGGAATCCACCAGCGTCACCACTCCGTTGGGAAGCTTGTGAATGTGCGCCATGCTCTGCAGTTGCGACACCGGCACCATGGGAAGCACACCGCCATCGAACTGGCTCAGCGTGCCCCGCCCGTTGGTGCTGCTGCTCCCCGTGGTCAACTGGATCGCCGGTCCCGACTGGATCCGGGCGACCCCGTCGAGGGTCCAGCCGCCGATAATCCGGCTGAGCACGCCGTTGGTCGAGGGCGCGAACATCTTGCCCGGTCCGAACGGAAGGTCGTACATCCAGTTCATCTTGAAGGCGTGGCGAATGTCGTACGGCGAAGGCCCATCGCCCAGCGAGAAGTTCCGTAGCGTGACGGGCTGCGTGGCCGACGATTGCGCGTCCCCGAAGAGGTTGCTCCGCCCTTTCGAAAAGACGTAGCTGGACATGAAGGTGAGGCCGCTGCGGGTGTGCCGCCGTACCTCCACCTGCAACGAGTTGTAGTTCGACCACGCACCGTTCGACAGCAGCCAGGCGCCGCCGTTCGCCATGGTCGGGTTCACCAGGAAGAGGTTCTTGGCATAGCCCGCGCCGGTGAGGTTGTCCATATAGGTCTTGTTGTTGCCCAGCGTGTTGGCCATCGAGCCGGCGGTGCCCTGCTGGAGGTTGGTGATGAAGCTGCTGCTGGTGAAACCGGTGGTGCCCTTGAACGCCGCATTCAGAATCGGCAGGTCCACCTGCCCGGCCACGCCGCGGTTATCGAAGCGCAGCGTGCCCGAGCCCGACCCGGTGCACGCCAGCCGGTTGGCCACGCACACGTTGTAATTGTTCCGCGCATTGACAAATTCCTGCAGGAACTTGTTCTCGATGATATTGGCTTCGTTCAGATTGTACTGGCGCCACAGGTTCTGGCCGAAGTTGCCGACGTAGCGCGCCTCGAGCACGGTGTCCTTCGCAATCTCCCGCTGGATGCCGATGCTGTAGCTGTGCACGCGCGGCGGCGTCAGGTTCGGGTCGTACCAGTTGGAGCTGGCCCCGCTGTATGTGGGCGGGCTGTAGGACAGCGGAAAACTGTACGAGGTCGGCTTCAGCGTCAACGGCGGAATCTTGCCGTCGTAGAACATCGTCCCGGCCTTGAAGTCCACATCGGCGGTCAGCGTCGCGGTCGCCGTCGGACCCGGGTTGGCGCCCTCCACCTGGGTCAGGTGCGCCAGGCCCTCGCGGCTGTACGTCATGGAATAGCCCATCCGGAGCGCTCCCCCTTTCCCGAAGATGGCCTTCGAAACGAGATTGTCCGAGCCGGGCGACCACACCACGCCCACGCTCGGCGCGAAATTGGCGAAGTGCTTGTCCCATGACTGGCCGGCCGTCACGAAGCTGGTGGCCTCTCCGGAAAGCGTCCCCGGCTGGAACAGGTTGTCCTTGCCCGATACGTCGAACAGACCGGCGTAGCCGCCCTGCGGCATGGTATATACTCCGTTGGTGTTGCCGGGCACGCCCTGGTAGTCCCACCGCAGTCCGAAATTCAGCGTCACCGTGGGTCGCAGGCGGAAATTGTCGGTGAAAAACACTCCCAGGTTCTGCTGAAAGTTGCGCACCGTCAGCGGCGCGTACGGCACGTACGCGTGGGTCTTCTCATCTACGTTCACCACGCCCGACACGCCTGAAATCCGCCCGGTCAGCAATGCATACAGGTTCTGCGCGTTGGTGATGTCCGCGCTCTGAATCGCCGGGAAATTCGAGGCGTTGAACATCTGGCTGGCCGGATCGTTGGAGGTCACTCCCAGGCTCGCCAGGGGCACCGCGGTACCGATGCTCCGGTCCCACGGACTCATCCGGTTGTAGCTCACGCCGAAATTCAGCGTGTGCTGGCTCTTCTGCCAGCTCAGCGTGTCTTGCAGGCTCAGGAACGGTGTATTGCGGCGCGAATCGCGCGGCAGGCTGAGCGGCGAAGTCAGGCTCAGCGGCCAGCTCAGGCGAGTATTGTTGGGATACAGGCTCTGGTCCATGCCGCCGGCGAAAACCACCGTCCCGCCGTTCTCCCCGAAGCGCAGCTCGTTGCTCATCGTCGCTCCCGGTGTCCACCGGAACGAAAGCGAAGTCTGGTGCCGGTTGGAGTTCTGCGACCCCTGCGCATTCTTGCCGTTCAGCATCTCGAATCCGGGATACGTGCGATCGTAGCTGTTGAGCGTATCGGGGAAGCTGCGGAATCCCTGGTAATACCATTCCGCTTCGAGCGACATCTTCTCGTTGATCACGTAGTCCAGCCGCGTGGTCGGGAAGTAGCGGCGCTGCGAGCCGACGTTGTTGAAGCTCATCGTGTCGCGGAACAGGTCGTTGGGCGTGATCCCCACCTGCCCGCCCGTGCGCAGTGCGTCGATCTGCTTCAGCAGCGCCCCAATGTTCGCATCCGGGGTGGACCGAAGACCGTTTCCGGCTGCCGCCTGCAGTACATTCACCGTGTGGTTCTGCCCGTCCGAGCCTTTGTAGGTGAAATCGCCGGCCAGGGCGCTCGTCTTCAGCACCGTTCGCGTGCGGGCAATCGCATTGGGCAGCCGGAAATCGTCCCATACCCCGAAAATGAACAGTTTGTTCTTGATGATCGGGCCGCCCAACCGGCCGCCAAACTGGTTCAGGCGCAGTACCTGGCGCGGCAGGCCATTCTTGTTGTTGAACCAGGTATTGGCGTTGAAATAGTTGTTGCGAACCTGCTCGAACACTCCCCCGTGCCAGTCGTTCGTGCCGCGCTTGGTGACGAAGGTGATCTGCACGGCCCCCTCACCGGCGCTGGCCGCGTTGGCCGCCGAGCTGACCGTCACCTCGTCCACCGCGTCCACGCGCGGCGTGATGTAGGTGTAGAAACTGCCGCCCGACGCACTCTTCAACAGGTTATCCTGCACGTTGATGCCGTCGATGGCCACGTTCAGCGCGCCGTGCGGCAGGCCTTCAAAACTGGAATAACGCGGACCCCCGCCGCCCGCCGCGCCGGGCATCTGGAACGCCAGGTCGAGCGCGCTGCGCGTGGACAGCGGCAGTTCCAGAATCTGCCGGCCGACGATCGTCGTGGCGACCGCCGTCGTTGCCGTGATCACCGGCGTGGACTCGGCGTCCACCTGGATCGTTTCCGTCGTGGCGCCGACTTCCAGGCGTACGTCCACCATGGCCGCCGTCGCCACATTCACCTTGATGCTGCTGATGACCGCTTTGACAAAACCCGGAGCGGCTACATCCACCCGGTACATTCCCTCCACCAGGTTGGGGCAGGCATACGCGCCAGCGCCGGTGCTCTTGGTTTCGAAACGGCTGCCCGTCTCCATGCCGGCGCACACCACCACCGCGTTTGGCACGATGGCGCCGGAGGGGTCTTTCACCACCCCCAAAATGCTTCCCGTGGTTGAAACTTGCGCGTGTGCGACGGAGCACACGATGAACAGGGCCACCAGCGCACAGCCTGCGAGGTGCCGGAGAGTCAGTCGTAGCATTTCGTGGTCCTAACCTCGAAGAGAATTGCAGACCCGAAGTGCGTACACAGCTATAAACGTCGGACGCTACGACCGCACAGAATGATGATCCAGCTTAAAAAGAAATCTCCGTTATCTTCGGTTCAGCCCCGAAACGTAAAACCGTTTTGAGGAGTATGACACACCGCCGCCGCGGATTTCAAGAAAAAAGACGGGAAACTCCACAAACCCGTGGGCTTGCCTTTGCGATGCTCCAACCACGCAACCGTGGTGGGGCAATACCCGCACCCGCTATCGTCGCGGCGAGGGCGCCGTGGTATCCACTCCGGCCGCCTCAAGCACCTGCCGGGCCCCCGCGAACTCCAGCTTGGGTGCCAGTTTGCGGATGCCGTCAAAGACGAAGAACCGCGCGTTTTCGTCGATGGCCACCCGCCCGGAAGCGGCGCCGCGATCCTTCAGCCCCGCCACGATCCGCTCGTACGGGCTCTCATCCTCCTGCCAGACGCGAAGATCGTCGCCCACGTGAATCAACTCGCGCGCGCGCATCTCTTCGAAGCCCGGCAGCACCCACACCGGCTCCCCTTTCGCCGGCAACACCACGGCGAAGGTGCGCTCGCTCCGTCCCCACCGCACGCCGGTGAGGTACATCATGGCCGGCCCCGGCTCCAGCACCACCGCCTGGAGTCCGAATTCCTTCATCGCGGCCTGCAAGCGGCCGATGCGTTCACGATAGTTCGGCTGCGGCATAAGTTTACCCGAACGGCTGATCGATGGCCGGACTCTGTTTGCTGAACATCCTCGCGCCCTCCCCGGTGATGTACAGGCAGTCCTCCAGGCGGACGCCGAATTCGCCGTAAATCGCGATGGTGGGTTCGTCGCTGAAGCACATGCCCGGTTGCAGACGGGTCTTGTTGCCGCGCACCAGGTACGTCCATTCGTGGCCGTCGAGCCCGATGCCGTGACCCGTCCGGTGCGGCAGTCCGGGCACCTTGTAGCCCGGGCCGAACCCGGCATCGGTGATCACCTGGCGCGCCGCCCGATCCACGCTTTCGCAGGTGGCGCCCGGCCTCGCGGCGGCCAGCGCGGCGTCCTGCGCCTTGCGCTCCAGGTTCCACACCTCCCGCTGCCGCGCGGTGGGTTTGCCGAAAATCACCGTGCGGGTGATGTCCGACTGGTAGCCCTCCACCGTACACCCATCGTCCACCAGCACGAAGTCGCCTTCCTTCAGCGTCTGCGGCTCGATGCTGCCGTGGGGAAACGCGGTGTACTTGCCGAAGATCGCCATGGCATTGCCCGGCGCGCCCAGCGCGCGGTACGCGGCGGCGATATTGGCACTCAGCTCGCGCTGCGTCATGCCTTCGTGCAGGGTGGTGAAGGCCGCCTTGTAAGCCGCCACGGTGATATCGTTGGCGCGCTGCATCAGGGCGATCTCGGCGGGCGACTTGATCACGCGGCAGCCTACCGTTACCGGGTCGCCGCTGGTGAATTCGGCCGCGGGCGCTGCTTTGCGCAAGCCGTCGTACACCGCGAAGCGCACCCGCTCCTCGAGCGCGATGCGATTGCCGCTGCCCCGCAACGCCCCGGCCAGTTTTTGGTACGGGTCTTCGCCGGGCTGGAAGGTGCGCACGTCGCCGGCCAGGCGGTCCCGGCCGGCATCGGCCTCGGAAACCACCCACACCAGTCCGCCCCGCGCCGGTATCACCAGGTACGCCGTGCGCGTTCCGGTGTAATAGAAGGTGCTCGAGCCGCCCTCCAGCACCAGCGCGCCGATGCGGTTCTCCTGCATCAGCCGGCGGGCTTTCTCCACGCGCGCGCGGCGCTCCTCGGCGCCGATGGGCTCAATCCCGGCGGTCATCGGCTTCAGGTCGCGGATGGCCTCGGGCACCGCCGCGGGCTGCTGCGCCAAACCCGCCGCCGCGCTCGCGGCCAGAAACAGCCGCCGGTTCATGCGAACAACGTGGGATTCATTTTGTGCCATTCGGTTGCCTGTTCGTAGGCCAGCGCCACGCGGAGCGGGGAGCCTTCGTCATAGATGCGACCCAGAAAACTGAGGGAGCGCGGAATGCCGTTCAGATATCCGCACTTCATCACCACCTGCGGATTGCCGGTCAAATTGGTGGTGGTAAGCAGGCCGTTGTTGGGGGCGAGCACGATCACGTCCCAGCCCGCCATGAAGGTTTCGAACTTCTCCACCAGCATCGCGCGGATGCGCTGCGCCCGAATGTACTCCACGGCCGGCACCAGGCGCGAGCTGCGGAACGTGTTCGGCCAGTCGCCCGGGCCCTGCCCGCGGAGCGTGCGCACCTGGCCGTCGCGCGTGATGTCGTCGAAGGCCGCCGCGCCCTCGGCATCGAGCAGGAAACGGATGCCCGTCAGCTCTTCGCGATACTCCACCGGGGTCAGCGTGACGCCGGCTTTTTTCAGGTCGGACAGCGCCTGGTCGTAGATCTTTTTCTGGTCGCCTTCCAGGCGCTCGAAATCCTTCAGCACGCCCACCCGCAGGCCGGCGAGCGGCCGGCGGGGCTCCCAGTGGAACGGGTCGGCGGCCACGCTGCGGTCGTGCCCGTCGGGCCCGTGGATGGCGTTCAACACCAGCGCGCAATCCTCGACGCCCCGGCAGATGGGCCCGATCTTGTCCATGGTCCAACTGAGCGCCATGGCGCCGTGCCGGCTCACCCGCCCGTAGGTCGGCCGCAGCCCGACGGTGCCGCAGGCCGTGCTGGGCGAGACGATCGAACCCAGCGTTTCGGTTCCCAGCGAGAAGCCCACCAGGCCCGCCGCCGTCGAAGCCGCCGAGCCCGCCGACGATCCGCTCGAGCCGCGGTCGTACTCGCCCTTCTCTTTGGCCGCCGCGGTGGGCCACGGGCTCAGCGTGCGCCCCTTGAACCACAGGTCCCCCATGGCCAGCGCGCCCATGGAAAGCTTGGCGACCAGCACCGCGCCGGCCTGGTACAGGCGATCGACGCAGGTGGCGTTGGCCGCCGGCACGCGATTCTCAAACGGCTCGGCGCCCCACGTGGTGGGGATGCCCTCGGTGTCGAACAGGTCCTTCACGCCGAACGGGATGCCGTGCAGCGGGCCGCGGTAGTGGCCGCGTTTGATTTCGGCGTCCGCCTGGGCGGCTTGTTTCAGCGCCAGTTCCTCGGTCAGGTTCACCACCGAAAGCAGGCGCGGCGAATACTTCTTCAGCCGCGCCAGGTACATCCGTGTAAGGTCGGTGGAGGAGACCGCGCGCGAGCGCACCAGCGGCGCCAGTTCGCTGACCCGCAGGAATGCCAGTTCCTCCAGCTCGCCCGCGGGCTTCGCCGGACGGCTGCGCGCGAAGGTCGTCTCGAACCGCGCCGGGCCCTTCTGCGGGATGCGGTCCGGCAGACCGGGCCGGAAGGTGAACGCCGGCTCGGTGCCGTAAGGCACGGGAATCTGGCGCACCGCTTCGAAGCTGGAGAGCGAACTGTTGACGCGCCGCAGCATCTGCTCCACTTCGGAGTCCTGAAACTCCAGGCCGAGCAGCTTGAGCCCCGCTTCCACCTGCTCTTTGGTGATGCGCATCGGCTGCTGCGCCCGGCCGCGCCCGCCGCCCCGCTGTTGTGCCGCGGCAGGGCGGGCTGCTGCCAGAATGCCCATCAGTTGCACCCAGGTTCTTCGGTCCATAGGACTAATCATGATACCTGAAGTGGGCCGCCCGCCCGGCCGATGGGCACACTGTGCCCATTGCAATTCGGGCAAACACCTCTTTTTCAACCACTTCCAATTTGGCAACGGGCACACTGTGTCCATTGCGGGGGAAAGCCCGCGTCCGCCATGAGTTATACTCACCGTCCATGAGGCTATTTCCGCTCCTTTTGTGTCTTGCCCTGCCGGTCGTGGCGCAGGACGAGCCGGCCCGGGGTGGGCGGCGCGGCGGCGGGTCCGACGAGCCGATTAGCGCGACTACGTTTGCCGGCCTGCGCGCGCGGCAGATCGGCCCGGCATTCATCTCCGGCCGCGTGTCGCAGATCGCCGTCTTCCCCGACGATTCCAACCACTACCTGGTGGCTGAAGCGTCCGGCGGCCTCTGGCTCACCCACAACAACGGGACCACCTGGACTCCTGTCTTCGACAACTACGGCTCGTACTCCATCGGCTATGTCGCCATCGATCCCAAGAATCCCAATATCGTCTGGCTGGGCACGGGAGAGAATAACAACCAGCGGAGCGTCTCGTACGGCGATGGCGTGTACCGCAGCGACGATGCCGGGCGCACCTGGCGCAACGTCGGCCTCAAGCTCACCGAGCATATCGCGCGCATCGTGATCGACCCGCGCGATTCGGGCGTGGTCTACGTCGCCGCCCCGGGTCCCCTTTGGAAGGGCGGCGGCGAGCGCGGGCTCTACAAAACCACCGACGGCGGCAAGAGCTGGTCGGCAAGCCTCATCAAGGTCGGCGAGTACACCGGCTGCTCCGATGTGCTGCTGGACCCGCGCCATCCCGACCTTCTGCTGGCCGCCACCCATCAACGGCAGCGCAAGTATTTCGGCATCATCCATGGCGGGCCGGAAAGCGGCCTGTGGCGCTCCATCGACGCCGGCAAGACCTGGACCGCGGCGCGCGGCGGATTCCCCACCGGCGAGCTCGGCCGCATCGGCCTCGAACGCGCACCCTCCAACCTCAATATCGTGTATGCGCAGGTGGAAGGACCCGAAGGGCGCGGCGGACTCTACCGCTCCGCCGACAACGGCGTCACCTGGGAGAAGCGCAACAGCTACGACCAGCAGGGGCAGTATTACTCCAAGGTGCAGGTGGATCCCGCCGATCCCGACCGCGTCTACATTCAAGGCGTCAACATCATGGTCTCCGATGATGGCGGCCGTACCCTGGCCGCGCTCCCCACCCGCAACAAACACGTGGACAATCACGATATCTGGATCGATCCCAAGAACAACAATCACTACCTGGTGGGCTGCGACGGCGGCCTCTACGAGAGCTACGACCGCGCCGCAAGCTGGGTGTTCAAAGCCAATCTGCCGACGGCGCAGCTGTACGACGTCACGGTGAGCGACGATGCGCCGTTCTACCACATCTACGGCGGCACCCAGGACAACAACAGCTTCGGTTGCGCCGCGCGCACCAGGAACGTGGCCCTGTACAACAGCGACTGCTTTGTGACCAACGGCGGCGACGGTTTCTATTCGCGCGTGGACCCCAAGGACCCCAACACCATCTACGCCAACATGCAGAACGGTGTGATGGTGCGGTTCGACAAGCGCACCGGCGAGCGCGTCTCCATCCAGCCGCAGCCGGTGAAGGGCGATCCGCCCATGCGCTGGAACTGGGACACCCCGCTGATCATCAGCCCGCACTCCAACACGCGTCTGTACTTCGGAGCGCAACGCCTCTACCGCAGCGACGACCGCGGCGATAGCTGGCACGCGGTGAGCCCCGACCTCACCCGGCATCTCGATCGCAACCAACTTCCCATGATGGGCAAGGTGTGGCCGGTAGATGCCATTCAGAAGAACGTCTCCACCGCCCTCTACGGCAATCTCTCCGCGCTGGCGGAATCGCCCAAACAGGAAGGTTTGCTCTATGCCGGCACCGACGACGGGCTGGTCGAGATCACCGAGGACGGCGGCAAGACCTGGCGCAAAGTGGAGCAAGCGGCCGGCGTGCCCGGGGACGCCTACGTGCAGCGCATCGTGGCCTCGCAGCACGACCCCGGCGTGGTCTACGTGGCCTACGAGAATCACCAGAACGGCGACTTCAAACCATACATCCTGAAGAGCGCCGATAAGGGCAGGACGTGGGTCAACATCGCCGGCAACCTGCCCGAACGCGGGGGCGTGTACGCGCTGGCCGAAGATCACATCAACAAGAACCTGCTTTTCGCCGGCACCGAATTCGGCCTCTATTACACCGTCATCGGCGGCGAGAAGTGGATCAAACTGAATGTGGGGCTGCCCACCATCCTGGTACGCGACCTCGCCATCCAGAAGCAGATGGACGACCTGGTGATCGGCACCTTCGGGCGCAGCGTCTACGTGCTCGACGACTACAGCCCGCTGCGGGTAGCCACCGCCGAGATGTTGCAGAACCAGAGCGTGCTGTTCCCGGTGCGAAGCGCTCTCTCGTACCTTCCCTACAACCCCGGCGGCGACCTCGGGACCGCCTACTTTACGGCGCCTAATCCGCCGGTCGGCGCGGCCATCACCTTCCACCTGAAGGAGGCCATCCGGACGCGGCAGCAGGAGCGTGTGCAGCGCGAGCGCGCCGCCATGCAGAAAGGCGAGGCGCCGCCCTACCCGACGCCGGAAGAGCTGCGCGCCGAAGCGCTGGAGGAGCCGCCGGCCGTGGTGGTGTCGATCGCCGACGCTTCCGGCAAGGTGATCCGGCGGATGGATGCGCCCGCCACTCGCGGCATCCATCGCGTGGCTTGGGATCTGCGGGCGCAGAGCATCGTCCTGCCGCCGGCGCCCCCGACCGGTGGAGCGGGAGGCCGCGGAGGGGCCGCGGGCGGGCGGGGAGGCGCCGGCGGACGGGGCGGCGGCGGTGAAGAAGAGCAGTTCGGCGCCGGCGGGCGCGGCGGCGCGACGGGCGCCCTCGTGGTGCCCGGCAAATACAGCGTATCGCTCGCCCTGCGCAAGGACGGCCTGATCACCCCGCTCGCCGGTTCACAGTCGTTCGAAGTTCTGGCCGAGGGTCCCTCGAACCGCGAGGACCGGTTGGCTCTCGCCGCCTACCAGGAAAAGCTCGGCGCGCTCCAGAAGGCCATGACGGCCACTCAGCAAGCCGCCGCCGAAGCGGGGCAGCGCCTCTCGGCGATCCGCCGTGCGATCGACGCGACGCCCAGCCTGTCGAACAAACTCCGCGAGGATGCACTGCGTCTCGCAAAGAACCTGGCCGAAATCAACCTGGAGCTTTCCGGCGATCGCGTCTGGCGTGCGCACAACGAAGGCGTGCCGGCGTCCATTGCGGAGCACGTCCAGGCCGCCGCCGCGGCGACCCGCGGCACTACCGGGCGGCCGACGAAGACCGCCAACGAGCAGTATCAGCTCGCCTCCGAAGCCCTCGCCGCCGAGATCCCAAAACTGCGCCGGCTCATCGAAACCGATATCAAGGCGCTCGAAAAGCAGCTCGACGCGGCAGGCGCACCGCCCACGCCGGGACGGCTGCCCGACTGGAAGCCGTCGAAGTAGCGAGCGGGAACACTTTGCGCTGGCGGCGGCCGGCCGGCGCCTCGTCACGTATAATTAGAGCAAGCGTGATGCGAGGGGAACAGTTCGCCAAACTGCGGACGACTTGTCTGCCGCTATTCCTCTGCGTCCTGGTTCTGGGCCAGTGCTTTGCACTCGAGGCCCAGCACCACGAGCACCGCTCCGACGAGCACTGCTGCCTGCTGTGCCACACCGGACCGCACGCCACGCTCGACACCGTCCCGCTGGTTTTCGACGCACCCGAGTTCGCCACCGCCTGGACGGCCGCGACGTTTCAGTCCCCGGCTCCGGCCCAGGCGCCCGTTCTTCACTTCGCTTCCCGCGCACCTCCCTCAGTTTCCTGTTCGTAACGCGCGGCGGACCGCTACCTTCGGGGACGGTCCGAACATTGCCTAGCAGGTTGCTGAAAAAGGGTATTTCGATGCCCGAAAGCACCCAATGTCTCGCTCCGTCAAACGTAGAATCAACAGTTTGCGGCTGTTGGTAAGTGCCATTCTAAGTAGTCCGGGGACTTTTTCAGCAGCCTGCTAAACAGGATCTGAAGCGAGGAGTCTGTGAAATCCATATTTGTCGATGCACTAGTTGTATCTGCCCTGTTGGTTTACGCGCTTGCTCCGGCAGCAGCGCAATCCATCAGCGCCGGCACGGTCGCCGGTGCAATCACCGATCCATCCGGGAGCGCCATCGCCGGCGCTACGGTCGAAATACACAACCCGGTATCGAATTACCGGCAAACCGTCCCAACCGATTCGACAGGCACGTTCCGGTTCAATAACGTGCCGCTGAATTCCTATCGCCTCGAAGTGACTGTGCCCGGCTTCGCCCCGTTCGCGAAGGACGTAGCGGTGCGGAGCACCGTGCCCGTGAACGTGCCGATCCAGTTGGCGCTGGCCCAGGCGCAGACGGCGATCCAGGTGGGAAGCGTCGGGCGCCAGCCTGGTGGAAAACGTTCCGGTGGCCCACAACGATGTGGACCGAAGCCTGCTTTCGACCTTGCCGCTGGCGGCGCCCGCGGCGGGGTTGAGCGCGGCGATCACGATGAGCGCTCCGGGCGTGGTGGCGGACTCGAACGGGTTCTTCCATCCGCTCGGCGATCACGCGCAGACCAGCTTCGTAATCGACGGGCAGCCGGTGAGCGATCAACAGAGCAAGGCATTCTCGACGCAGATGCCGGTGAACGCCATCGAATCGATGCAGCTCATCACCGGAATGCCGGCGGCCCAGTACGGCGACAAGACGAGCCTGGTGGTAGACGCGGTGACTCGGTCCGGGCTCGGCAAAAAGCCGTTCGGATCGTTGGAGGCGAATTACGGCTCGTTCGGAACGGGCGGGGAGAATGCGTCACTGGGTTGGGGCGGCGCCAAAGCCGGGCAGTTTCTGGTGTTCAACACCGAGCGTTCCGGCCGTTTTCTCGATTCGCCGGAATTCCACCCGATGCACGACGCCGGCAACAACGGCACGTTCTTCGACCGGATCGATTACCAGCCGGATTCGGCGAACGCGCTGCACCTGAACCTGTTCGCGGCGCGCAACTGGTTCCAGATTCCGACCACTTACGACCAGCCGGGGCAGGACCAGCGGCAGAAGCTGATCACGTTCAACATTGCCCCGGGCTACCAGCACACGTTCGGAGCCAGCACGCTGTTGACGATGAACCTGTGGGCGCGGCGCGACGCGGTGAATTACTACCCCAGCGCCGATCCGTTCCTGGACCAGCCGGCAACGCTTTCGCAAGCTCGCACGCTGTTCAACTATGGGATGCGCGGGGACGTTTCAGCGGTGCGCGGGAAGCACGATATCCGGATCGGCACGGAACTGAATCAGACGCGGCTCAGCGAAGAGTTCGCCATGGGGATCACGGATTTCGGCTTCAACGCGGTGTGTACGGATGGCGCCGGGGCGGCGGCCGGTGCGGCGTCGATTACCGCGCCGGGCGAGTGTGCCGCGGCGGGATTGCAGGCGAACCCGCAATTCTCGCGCGGGCTCGCGCCATACGATCTGACGCGCGGCGGCGCCCGGTTTCGCTACCAGGATGCCGGCCACGTGAACGAGTACGGCTTCTACGCGCAGGACACGATCACGCTGGGGCGATGGACGCTGAATGGCGGCCTCCGGGCGGACCGGTACGACGGGCTGAGCACGGCGACGGGCATTCAGCCGCGGGTGGGCGCCTCCTACCAGTTGAAGCCGACGGGCACGGTGCTGCGGGCGTCGTTTTCGAGAACGATGGAGACCCCGTACAACGAGAACCTGCTGCTTTCGAGCGCTTCGGGAGTGGGCGGACTGGCCGGCAACGTGTTCGGCGCGTACGCATCCGTGCCGCTGAAACCGGGCATGCGCAACCAGTTCAACGGCGGCTTCGAGCAGTCGTTCGGAAAGTACCTGGTGGTGGAAGCCGGCTACTTCTGGAAGTTAACCGACAACGCATATGATTTCGGCGTTCTGTTCAACACGCCGATTTCATTTCCGATTTCGTGGCGGAAGTCGAAGCTGGATGGCCTTTCGGGCCGCATCTCCACGACGGACCTGAAAGGCTTTCAGGGGTACGTCACGTTCGGCCACACGCGCGCGCGATTCTTCGGACCGGAAACCGGCGGGCTGATCTTCAACTCTCCGGTAGATTACAGCGTCTTCCGGATCGACCACGACGAGGCGTATTCCCACACCGCCAACCTGCGGTATCAGCGGTCGAAGAACGCGCCCTGGTTCGACTTCACCTGGCGGTACGACAGCGGCATGGTGGCGGGCAACGTGCCCGACCTTGCCTCCGCGCTGAGCCTGACTGCCGCGCAACAGGCGGCGATCGGATTCTATTGCGGGGCGGAGATGGCGAGCCTGGGGAGTCCGATTGCGTCGTGCGGCAGCGCCAACTACGGCGCAACGCGCATCTCGATTCCGATCGAGGGAACGGCGAATCCCGACACCAACCCGCCGCGCATCAGCCCGCGCAGCATTTTCGACGTGGGGGCGGGCATCAACGACCTGTTCCACACGGAGCCGGTGCGAGTAGACCTGAAGGCGGCGGTATACAACCTGGCGAACAAGGCCGCGTTGTACAACTTCCTGTCCACTTTCAGCGGGACCCATTTCGTGGAGCCGAGAACGTACCAGGTGTCGCTGGTGTTCCAGTTCTGAAACGGGAAGCGCGGGAAGGAGCACCGCCGCCGGTGGATTGCGCGCGGGCCGAGGCAGAAACGCCATTCCTGCCCGCGCGCTTCGTATGCCATGATGGATGGCACCCGCCGTCTGGGCGCCGGGGGTGCGATGCAGACTTTGATTCAGGACCTGCGCTATTCCGTCCGGCAATTCATGCAGAGTCCCGGATTCACCTCCACGGCGGTCCTCTCGCTGGCGCTCGGCATCGGCGCGACGACGGCGGTATTCAGCGTGATCTATGCGGCGCTGATCAATCCGTATCCGTTCAAGGCGGCGGACCGGATCGTGCGGATGACGGTGAGGACCAAGGCCGGCTCCGTGGAAGGCGTCAATTTGAACCCGGCGCAGATTCAGCAACTGCGGCGGGTACCGGCGATCGAGAGCATGCTGGCCATGGACTACCACGCGATGACCATGACCGGGCACGACCTGCCGGAGAATGTGAACGCAATCGGCCTCATCTCCAACGGCTTCGACGATCTGGGCGTCGCGCCGCTGCTGGGGCGGGGACTGCTGGGGCGGGACGCGATCGAAGGGCAGGAACCCCAACCGGTAGCGGTGTTGTCCTACCAGTTCTGGCAGGAACGGCTCGGCGGGGACGTGCAGGCGGTGGGAAAGTCGATCGAGCTCGACCGGAAACGGTACACCATCGTGGGCATCGCGGCGCCGCGCTTCCGGTGGTACAGCGCGGATGTATACCTGCCGCTGCAGATGACCCGCGACCCGAACCACTTTTGTATGGTCGATTTCCGCCTGCGGCCCGGGGTGACGCACCGGGCGGCCGATGCCATGCTGCAACCGCTGCTGGAGCAGTTTGCCAGGGACCTGCCGCGTCATTTTCCCGAACATTTCAAAGTGCAGGTAGAGGGGCTCAACGCATGGGTGGAACGTAGCATGAGTGGAACCCTGTATCTGCTCTTCGGCGCGGTGAGCCTGCTGCTGGGAATCGGGTGCGGAAACGTCTCGATTCTGCTGCTGGCAAGAGGCACGGCGCGGCAGCACGAGTTTGCGGTGCGGGCCGCGGTGGGGGCGCAGGGCCGCCAGATCGTGCGCCAGTTGCTGACGGAATCGATGGTATTGGCCGCGATGGGCGTGGTGCTGGGGGTGCTGGCGTCCTACGGAATTCTGGCGGGTATCAAGACGGTGCTGCCGCGGTTTGCCTTCGCTCCGGAAGTGGTCATCCGCATCAATTTGCCGGTGCTCTTTTTCAGCGCCGGGGTGGCGACGGCGACGGCGCTCGTTTTCGGACTCTGGCCGGCGCTCCAGTTGTCGCGGACGCAGGCGGCCCGCGTGATGACGTCGAACACGCGCCGGGTGGCGGGAAGCGTTCGCGGACGGAGAGCCCACAATGCGCTGATCGCGCTGCAGATTGCGCTGACACTGGTACTCGTAGCCGGGGCGGGGTCGGCGATGAAGGGCTTCTTACGATTGATCCATACGCCCCTCGGCTACGACCCGCACCACGTGATGAGTGTCGGGATTCCGCTGCACGAGAACTCTTACACCACGTGGGCCGCGCGGGCGACCTATTTCGCGCAACTGCGCGCGAAGGTGGCGGAAACGCCGGGTGTGATGCTGGCGGCGATCTCCAGCAACGCCACGCCGCCGCGAAATGGCTGGCCGGCGCGGTTCGAGATTCTGGGCCAAGCCGCCGCGGACCAGCAGAAGGGCTCGATCAACCTGATCGGCCCGGGGTACTTTGCGGTGCTGCGCATTCCGCTGCTCGAAGGCCGGATCTGGGACGAGACGGAGAACCGGAACGGCGCGCACGTGGCGGTGATCAACCGGAGCTTTGCGCAGCGCTACTTCCCGAATGGCGGCGCCATCGGACGCTCGGTGAAACTGCCGGAGATCGAAGACCGTCCGCCGGCGGTAGTATCGGCGCCCAAGATCGCCGATTCGTGGCTGCAGATCGTCGGTGTGGTGGGAGATGCGAGGAACGACGGGTTGTCCAACCCGGTCACGCCCGCGGTCTTTGTGCCTTACACGCTCAACATGAGGATGGGCACGCAGGTGCTGGTGAGGACCGGGGCGCCGCCGCTGACCCTGCTGCGCGCGGTGCGGAGGCAATTGACGGCGGTGGACCCCGAGCAGCAAAGCTACAGCCAGACCGAGGACCTGGATACGTGGATCTCCGATGGGCAGGAGTGGCAGCAGGAGCGGCTGGCGGCGTGGATCTTCGGAGTATTCGGCGGCCTGGCGCTGGCGCTGGCCGCGGTGGGACTGCACAGCGTGGTCTCCTACGCGGTAACGCAACGGACCAATGAATTCGGGATTCGAATGGCGTTGGGCGCGCAGCGCGGCCACGTGCTCGGTATCGTGTTTGCCTCGACGCTGGGGAGTGTGGCAAGCGGAATCGGGGCGGGGATGGTGCTCACCGTGGGGCTGAATTCCGTTTTCGCGCAGTGGGCAAAAGGCAACCTGCGCGATCCGGTGATTCTGGTGGCGGGTGCGCTGCTGCTGATCCTGGTGTCGGCACTGGCTTCGGCGATGTCGGCGTGGCAGGCCTCACGGCTGGATCCGATGACCGCGCTGCGCTGCGAATAGGCATCGCGAAAATCCGGTCGCGGGCCGCACGCGTTCAGGCCTTCTCGCGCACCGTCACCACCTGGCCGGCGCGCACGCCGCGCACCTGCTGTATGGCGCCGGAGGGCCAGCGGATCTCCACGTCCGCCTCCTTCGCCGCGCCCATTCCGAAATGCAGGCGCAGGTCGCTCTGCGAGTAGAAGCTCGACTGGCTGAGCACGTCCTGCCGCTGCCGGCGTCCGCCGGCGGTGACGAAAACGCGCGCGCCGATGGCGCTGCGGTTCGACCTGGTGCCGATGAGTTCGAGTTTCAGCCAGTGGTTTTCGTTGCGGGCATCGTTGCGCAGCAGCGAAGGAGGCTCGTTCATATTCATGACCAGGGCATCCACGTTGCCATCGTTGTCGAAATCGCCGAACGCGCAGCCGCGGCTGGAGTGGCGGTCCGAGATTCCGGGGCCGCTGCGCTCGCTCAGGTTTTCGAAGCGGCCGCCTCCGGCATTGCGCAGCACGATCCGCGGGTTTCGATATTTGTATTCGGCGAACAGCGTTTCGATTTCCGGATAGACGCTGCCGTTCACGAACAGGAGGTCCACCCGGCCGTCGTTGTCGAAATCCGCGAAGCCGGCGCCCCATCCCACGTAGCGGGTGAAGGCGGCCAGCCCCGAGCGGCCGGTTACATCTTCGAACCGTCCCTGCCCCTGGTTGCGGTAGAGCACCGGCGTGTCGTCGGCGAAGTGGGTTTTGAAGAGATCGAGACGGCCCTCGCCCATGGCATCGGCCACCGCCACTCCCATGCCGGCCTGGGCGCGGCCGTCTTCGTTGTAGGCCACACCGGCTTCGAGCGCCGTGTCGGTGAAGGTGCCGTCATGGTTGTTGCGGTAGAGAATCCCGGGCGTCGAATCGCAGGCCACGAAGATGTCGGGCCAGCCGTCGTCGTCGAAATCGGCGGCGACTGAGGTCATGGCGTAGCGCTTGTCCACGGGGGCGATTCCGGCGGCTTCCGAGACATCGGTGAAGGTGCCGTCGCCGTTGTTCCGGTAGAGAAAATTGCGGCCGGTGGGCAGGCCGCGGGGTCCGCAATTCACCGCCAGCCCTTTCCAGGTGCAGTTCTCGTTGGCGCCCGGCTGGGGAATGGTCTTGAAATCGAAATCCAGGTAGGTGCTGACGAACAGGTCGAGAAAGCCGTCGCGATTGTAATCCACGAAGGTGCAGCCGGCGCCCCACTCGGGGCGGGCGTGCAGCAGGCCGGCCTCTTTGGTGACATCGGTGAAGGTGCCGTCGCCGTTGTTGTGGTAGAGGAGGTTCTGGCCCCAGCAACTCACGAACAGGTCGTGGCGGCCGTCGTTGTCGTAGTCGCCGACGGCCACGCCGGAGGCCCACACGACGCGCTCGAGCCCGGCCTTCCGGGTGACGTCGGTAAAGGTGCCATCGCGATTGTTCCGGTACAGGCGGTTGGTCGCGCCCGCCGGCGCGCCGCCGATGCGCGAGCCTCCGGGGACGAAAAGATCGGGCCAGCCATCGTGGTCGTAATCGAAGAAGGCAATCCCGCAGCCGTTCGTCTCCAGGATGTACTTCTTGGTTTCCACGCCGCCGTAAATCACCGGCTGAGTGAGCCCGGCCTCGCGCGCCACGTCCACGAAATGGAAAGGACTGGCCGGGGTGGTGGCCCGGGCGCCGGCCGCCAGCAGCGCCAGAAATTCGCGGCGGCGGATCACGTCTTGAGGCCCTGGCCCTCGGTGGCGGTGTAGATGCGGTCGGCGGCGAGCCCGGCGACTTTATCCACGCGCCCGCTGGGCCAGCGGATCTCGAGATCCGCGGTGTCCGCCGTTCCGAGGCCGAAATGCACCCGCAGATCGCCCTGCGAAATGTAGCTGCCGCCGCTGCGTACTTCGTCCACCTGGCGGTGCTTCCCGGTGGTGCAGTACACGCGGGCGCCGATGGCGGAGCGATTCGATTTCGTGCCCACGCACTTCACCTTGATCCAGTGATTGCGGGCGGTGGAATCGCAGCGCAGCAGTTGCGGCACGTCATTGACGCAGTTGACCACCACGTCGAGGTCACCATCGTTATCGAAATCGCCGAGCGCGCAGCCGCGGCCCGGAACGGTCTCCGTAATACCCGGTCCGGCATCGAGCGACACGTCGGCGAACCGGCCGTTGCCGAGATTGCGGTACAGCACCTTGCGCTGGCGATAGCCGTATTCGATGGCGGTCTCGGCCACTTCGGGATAGACATGGCCGTTGCACAGGAGAATGTCGGGCCAGCCGTCGTTGTCGAAATCGATGAACATGGCGCCCCAGCCCAGGAAGCGCGTGTTTCTGCCGAGCCCCGCCTGAAAGGTCATGTCCTCGAAAAACTTGCCGTCGGTGTTGCGGTAGAGGCTGGAGGTGTCGCCGGCGAAGTTGGTCTTGAGGATATCGAGGCGGCCGTCGCAATCGTAATCGGCGGCCGCCACACCCATTCCGGCCTGCGGCTTGCCATCGGGGCTGTACGCCGCGCCGGCTTCGATGGCGACATCGGTGAACGTGCCGTCGTGGTTGTTCCGGTAGAGCGCCGAGGAGGTGGAATCGTTGGCCACGAAGATATCGGGCCATCCGTCATCGTCGAAATCGGCCACCAGCACGCCCAGCCCGTAGGTGCCCGGCGTCTTCCAGATGCCGGCCTGTTCGGAGACATCGCGAAAGGTGCCGTCGCCGTTGTTGTGGAAGAGGATGTTCTTCCCGCCATCGAGGCCCGGAGGGCCGCAGGCGACCTTGACGCCCTTGTAGAGGCAGTTGCCGGATTCGGGCAGGGGCACGGTCTTCGGGTCGAAATCGATATAGTTGGCGACGAACAGATCGAGGTGTCCGTCGCGGTCGTAGTCCACGAAGGCGCATCCGGTGTTCCAGCGATTCAGCCCGTTGGGAGTCTTGCGCGCCGTCCCGGCAATGCCGGATTTTTCGGAGACATCCTCGAATTTGCCGTTGCCCAGGTTGCGGTAGAGGACGCAGTCGCCCCAGTAGGTGACCAGCAGGTCGTCGCTGCCGTCGTTATCGTAATCGCCGATGCAGCAGCCCTGGCCCCAGCCGGTGCGGGCCAAGCCGGAGGCGAGTGTCACATCGGTGAACGTGCCGTCGCGATTGTTGCGATAAAGGCGGCTGGTGGGCTCGTTGGCTTGGGTCCAACTGGCTTCGAAGCGGGTACCGTTGACGAAGAACAGGTCGAGCCAGCCGTCATGGTCGTAATCGAAGAAGGCGACTCCGCAGCCGGTGGTCTCGAGCAGAAAACGGTTGCGCTCCTTGCCGCCGAAAATGGTGGCGGCGCGCAGGCCGGCCTCGCGCGCCACGTTGACAAACTGCGCGCCGAGCGGGGTTCCCTTCAGCAATTGCTCCAAAGAGAAGACGCCAGCCGTACGGCAGATGGACCGGATGAACTCCCTGCGAAGCACAGACAGGGCTTCAGTCTACCATGGCCGCGGCGGCCCGGTCGGCAAGCGTTCGGAGAGCATGACAAGCCGGTCCATTTTAGAATTGGAACCGCAGGGCGTATTGCATGCGCCGCATGTTCGAGCCGAAGGCGATTCCGGTGATCTGGCCGGCGTTGCTCGCGGTGACGTTGTTGGCCGGCATGCCGAGGTTGGTGTGATTGAAGATGTTGTAACCTTCGGCCCGCAAGGTGATCCCCAGCTTCTCGGTGGGCTTGAAGGTTTTGGCGAGCGCCAGATCCTGTTCATAGAATCGCGGACCGAGCAGCGAGCCGATGGGATAGGTTCCGAACGTATTGGGGGCGGGGAGCACGAAGGCTCCGCCCAGCCCGCCCTGATACCACTGGTCGCGATTGTGGGTCGCGCCGCTGTAGGGATCGCCCGAACCCTGGTCGGGGATGTTGTTGGGGCCGACGTCGGGCCGGCTGTATCCCGGGGGCGCGTCGTAATTGGGATCGAAACCGAACCCGCTGTAGACCACCGAGACGGCATCCAGGTTCCACCCGCCCAGGGCCAGATCGAGGGCGCGGCTGGTGTTGCTGCCGAATTTGCGGCCCGTGCCGAAGGGGATCTCCCACACCGGCGAGAAGGTGAACTGGTGGTGCGGAAAGAATCCGTTGGTTCCGTAGCCGAGCGAGCGGTTGTAAAAGAACGCCCAGTTGGCGTCGGCCGAAGTGGCGCCATCGCCCTGGGCCAGCTGGTAGGTGTAGCTGGAATGGAATGTCAGCCCGAAGGAGTAGCGCTTATCCACCTGGACCTGCAACGAGTCGTAGCGGTTATTGGCGCAATTGCAGTAGAAGTCGATACCCTGAGTCCAGCCGTACAGGGGATAGAACGGTTTGCGGGCATTCTGCGAGAGGCCCGGGACGAAGGCCGCCTCGTTGGGGTTTACGGTGGGACCGTTGCCGGTGAACATGTGGCGGCCGGAGTTGCCCACGTAGCCCACCGATACGGCGAGATCCTTCAGCAGTTGGTGCTGCACCGTGAAGTTGTAAGTCATGACGCGGGGCATCACCACGTTCATGGGCCGCGCCTTCCCGGTAATGCCGTCAGGCAGCAGGAACTCGCCATTGGAATCGGGCTGGACGGCTTGGGGCGCCGGGGGGCCCTGGGCAAGGGAGAAGACGCCGTCCCAGTTGTTGGCCCGGTTAATCTGCTGCTTGGCCAGCACCGGCACGTTTTGCGTCACGTTGTGGCCGAACAGGGAACCGAAGGTGCCCAATTCGTAGGCCCAGCCATAACCGGCGCGCACGACGGTCTTGGGAGTGAGCTGATAGGTGACGCCCAGGCGCGGCGCGAAGTTCTTCCAGTTCATTTCCTGGTAGCCGTGGATGGAGACGCGGCCCACGCCGAACACACCGATTTTGCCGGTGGCCAGGTTGAGTTGCGCGCCGTTGCCCGGCGCGTTCACCGTTTCCGGGAACACCATTTCCCAACGCAAGCCGTAGTTGAACTGCAACTTGGGGGTGATGCGCCAGGTGTCCTGCGCGTACCAGAAGAAGCGCTTCTGCCGCTCTTGCGCATCGGTGGAAACACTGACGTAGCGTCCGAAATCGGTGACCTCGCCGAGCAGGAAGCTGGCTAGTCCGAGTCCGCCCTGGGGGTCGCCGCCGCCGGCGGGAACATTTCCGGTGTAGCCGTTTTCAAATTGCAGTTCGCCCGAACGGTGGGTGTCGCTGGGCACGCGGAGATTCATGGCGTAGCGCAGGTCGGCGCCGACTTTGATGGAGTGATTGCCGCGGATCTTGGACAGGTTGTCGGTCCATTGGAATTGCTGTTCGCGCTCGGCGAGCGGGCAGTTGCAGCCGTTGGCATCGAGCGAATAGCCGATCCTGGTTTCTCCATCGCCCTGGATATGAAAGTACGGGATGCCCGAGGTGAAGAAGGTGTCGTTGTTCAGCCCCGGGATTCCGGCGTCTTTGGCGGGAGTCGTGCCAATGTCGCCGGGCAGCGTGTTCACGCGATACCGCATAAATCCAAAGCGGAAATCGTTGACCATGGTGGGGTTGATGGTGCGCGTGTAGCCGATGGCGAGGCTCTGGTTGCGCGCATCGGCGGTACCGGAGAAGCGGTTGCCGCTCAGGGCCGGGCCGCCGGCCTGCTGGCCGAATGCGCCGGGCGCGGCCTGATCGAACTGCTGGTAGCTGTAGCGTCCGAACAGGGATTGCTTCTCGTTGACGAACCAGTCCCAACGGGTATCCCAATTGTTGGAATTGAACGTGTTCGAGCCGCCGCCGATGTAGTTGTTGAGATAGGCCGTGCCGCCCGGATCGACGGCGTTCGGCCCGGGAAGCAACTCGAGGATATTCAGCGCCTGCTGGCTGAGCCGGTTGGCGGGGATGAGGTTGTTGGCGAACGGCGTACGCCCCTGCCCGGTGGCGGGGTTGCCGGTGAGGGGGTCATAAATGATGTTGCGCGTGCCGAATACGTACTGGCTGAGGTCGCCGGTTCGCGCCAGCGCGGTGGGCACGTTGGTAAGCACGGTGGACCCGGTGCGCTGCCGGGTGATTTGCGCATCGCCGAACCAGAAGACCTTGTTCTTCACGAGCGGCCCGCCGACCGAGCCGCCGAACTGGTTCCAGTGAACCGCCGGGGCGCCGTTGGGCTCGGAGAACGGGTTGCGTCCGAAATCGGTGAAGCCGCTGGTGTTGGTGCGGAGATACTCGAACGCGGTGCCGTGGAACTCGTTGCTTCCGGACTTGGTGGAGATATTCATGATACCGGCGCCGGCGTAGCCGAACTCGGCATCGTAATTCTGGCTGGAGATCTTGCTTTCGCTGAGGGAATCGAGGTTGGGGTTGATGACAATGATCCCGAGAATCGGGCTTTGATTTTCGGTGCCATCCAGTTCATACCCGGTGCCGCTGAAGTGTTGCCCGTTGACCAGGATCTGCTTGCTGCCCTGCGGGTTTTCGCTGGCGGCGTGGTCCCAGCCGTTCAGTTTCACGGCTCCCGGCGTCAGCAGCAGGTAGGATTGGGTGTTCCGTTCGAACGAGGGCAGGTCTTCGAGTTGTTGAGACGTAAAGGTGGTGGCCACATCCGCGCGGTCCGATTGCAGCAGCGGCGCGGCGGCGCTGACTTCGACGGTCTGGGTGACCTCGCCGATTTCGAGCACGATATCGAGTCGCGATCCCTGATCGACACTGACCCGAACATCTTTGCTGACGGCCTTGCGGAACCCCTTACCTTCCACTTCGACGGTGTAGCTGCCGGGAATCAACCGATCCTTGGTGTAGTTACCATCGGCGTTGGTTTCTACCTGAGATTTCGTGCCCTTGTCCTGATCGGTGATAGTAACAACGGCAGCCGGAACCGCGCCGCCGGTTTTGTCGGTTACCGTACCATAAATGCTGCCAAATACCTGCTGGCTATAGGCGGCCGGCGCCAGCAACAAAACTGCTATCAGTACGTACCAATACACGTAACGTGGTGCCTTGGTCATTCCCCCTCCTCCCGAAAATTCGGCGAACAAACGCCTGCGATGGCAATAAGTCTGCGACGGCATTTACGTTTTGGCAAGTGTTTTTGCTGTTAGATACTGTTTCAGAGACTAAACTGTGGGCTTGCAATTACTTCAATAACTTTGTTACGCTTCCAGCCATGTCGGTAACAGGGGTCTCGCCGACGCCTCGCGGTTTACTTTTCGACGAACTGGACAAGGTCGTCAACAGCTCTATTCTGAAAGGTTCCGAATCGCTGTGCCGATTGTTACGGTATCTGGCGGAGCGTCACAGCGATCATCCGGGCGAGACGATCAAGGAATATCAAATTGCCACGGAGGTATTCGGGCGGTCCGCCGATTTCGATCCGCGGCTGGATGCCACGGTGCGCGTGCAAACCGGGCGACTGCGTTCGAAGCTGGCCGAGTACTACGCGCTCGAAGGCGCCGACGATCCGCTGATACTCGACCTGCCCAAAGGCTCCTACTCGCTGGCGCTTCACGTACGTCATCTGCCCGATGCAGCGCCCATCGCGGCGCCGGTGCCGCCACCAGCGCCGGCACTGCCGGGTCCGGCGCGGGTGCCGCTGGCGGTCTTTTGGGTGCTGTCGATTCTGTGCGTTGGCTTACTATCCACGGTGATCTATCTTCTGCTGAAGCGGCCCACGGAAATCGCGACCGCCCCGATTCCGGCGCAGGCGCCGGCGGCGGTGCGGACCTTCTGGCATGCTTTTGTGGATCGTCCGGAAGATCCGTGGGTGGTCTTCAGCAATGCCGAATTCGTGGGACGGCCGGACACCGGGATGCGGTATTTCGATCCGAAGCGCGATTCGCGTGAGGCGATTCTCGACCACTACACCGGAGTCGGCGAGGTGCTGGCGATGCACGAGCTCGACCGCATCTTCAGCCTGCTGAATCACGGTGCGCGGGTGAAGCGCGGCCGGCTGCTTTCGCTGGACGACACGCGCAACAATGACCTGATTTTTGTGGGATCGCCCTCGGAGAACCTCACCCTGCGGGAAATCCCAACCACTCAGGATTTCGTGTTCCGGTTCGTGACGTCGGGCGACCGCAAGGGCCACGTGGAGATCGTCAACCTGCATCCCCGCCCCGGCGAGGAGAAGTCGTACCTTGGCTCGAAGAGTGTGCCGATCACGGAAGACTACGCGCTGATCGGCCTGGTGCCGGGCAGCACGTCCGGCTTTCGGGTGATGATCCTGGCCGGGACCACCACCATCGGCACCCAGGCGGCGGTGGAATTCGTGTGTCACGAGCGGGAGTTGAACGAACTGCTCGCCCGGCTGGGGACGGTGCGACCGTTCGAAGCGATTCTGCACGTAAAAGTGGTCGGCGGGGTGCCGGTGGCCACGCAGTTGGTGGCCCTGCACGTGCGTCCGGCGTAGACCGTGGGTGGTCCAGGCACAGGCGGCGGAGCCAAAAGGCGGTTGGCCGGCGGCAATTTCAATCGCGCGCCTTCATCACGGCGGCACCCAGCAACAAACCGGCGCCCACGCCGAGGGCGGTCAGCCAGCCGCGATGTGTATCGGCCCACAATTGAGGGCTTGCCGAGCCGGCACGGGAATCGAAGCTGCCGTGCGCTCCGTAATCGCCGGGCACGGCGTGGAACAGATTGCTGGGACGCGCCGGGGAAACGGGTTCATCGGTCTGCTGGGACTGATAGCCGTTCCGGGCCAGATAGCGGTCCAGGAGTCCGGGGATGATCTTGGTGCCGACAATCGCGCCGACAGTCGAGCCTCCCACCCAGATTTCGCGGCGGCGATGGTGGGCGGCATAGAAGATCGCGTTGGCGGCCACTTCGGGCTGAAAGATCGGCGGGACGGGCTGGGGGTGGTTGGGCAGCCTGGTTTCGCACCAGTCGAACTGCGGCGTGTTGAGCGCGGGCATGTGCACGGCGGTGACGTGAACCCGACTCTTGCGGTGCAGCAGTTCCGTTCGTATGGAGTCGGTGAAGCCCCGAATGGCGGCTTTGGCGCCGCAATAGGGGGCCTGCAACGGGATGCTGCGATAGGCGAGCGCGGAACCGACCTGCACGATGGCGCCACGGTCGCGCGAAACCATTCGCTTGAGGGCCGCCATGGTCCCATAAACGCAGCCCAGGTAGGTCACCTCCGTAGCGCGGTGGAATTCTTCGGGAGTGATTTCGAGGAACGGCGCAAAGACGGTAACCATGGCGTTGTTGACCCAGATGTCGATGGGGCCGAAGGTCTGTTCGACTTTTTCGGCGGCCGCTTCGACATCGGCGGCATTGGCTACATCCACCGGAATCACTACTGCCTGGCCGCCGCATTCCTCGACTTCGGAGCGAGCCGCCTCCAGCCCGTCGGTTCCACGGGCCAGGAGCCCGATGTGCGCCCTGGCGCGTGCGAACCGCCGAACGGTCGCCCGTCCCACACCGGCCGAGGCGCCGGTGACCACTACCACCTCCTGCTTTTTTCCCGACATAGGTCTCCTTCCAACGACGGAACGAATCGCATCGGCTACGAGTGTCACATTTTCTCCTTAATGCCCTTCCTGATCAGCCACCAGTTCACCGGGTAACTGGTCAGAAAACCGGACGCCATTGCGATCTGCATGAGGAACCAGAACGACGGATCGGTTTTCGGAATGTCGCGCCCGAACACGACAAAGCGCATGAGGGCCATCCAGCCGTACATGCCGATTTGCCACGCGCTCAAAGACAGGGTGTCGGCCTTTAGCGCCTGCACCAATCCCTTCCCCAGGGAGAGGTTGCGCATGGGCACGATGGTGAAGTACTGGAAGGCAATGCCAAGAGCGAAGGCGAACAGGTAATCCAGCAGCCAGGCGCCGAAAATGGCCTCGCCCGCAATGGTGATGGGCGCCGAGAAATGGATCCACTCGGCGATGATGTCGCCGAGCGTGCAACCGGCGCCGCAGTGAGTGGCAGCCACCGCGACGATTTGCGGGAACGGCTTCTTTTTCGCGGGACTGTCTTTACCGCGTTTTTTCGCTTCCCCGGCCTTTTGCGGGGTGGAAAGGCGCCCCAACCGGAAATAGGCCCATAGTCCGAGAGGTCCCGACCACAGCGCCGTGACCGGCCAAACGATATCCATGATCCACATGCGCTGCCGGTAGCCGCGCAGGATGTCGAGGGCGATGACGGCCGCGCAACCCGCGGCCACGAGCAGAGAGAGGATGGCCAGGAGTGGCAACCCGTGCGGTGTCATTGTCCCCTTGCCCCGGTTTCCATACGCTCAATGACCCGGTAGAAAACTGGCGACGGCGTCGATGAGGCGCTCTCCGAAACCGGCTGTGACCGACCACGGGCTCGGCTGGCGGACCACGTGCAGCGATCCTCGCATGTCGAGCACCTGGTAGCCGGTCTCGCCGTTGTCATGGCGGCGGAAACGGATATCCACGCGGGCATCCCCGACGCGAAGGTCGCGCAGCCGCAGGACCGGCAGCCACTCCGGCAAATGGGGGTCGATGAACAGCGCGTGGAGGGGTGCATACGGAAACAGGCCGAGCATCGCCTGGATCATGCACGGTACGGCGGAGGCCGACCACGCCTGGGGCGAGTCGGCATGCGGATAGAGCGCGGGCAGCGGATGCCGGTCATCGCGCTGATGGCCGCTGAACAGTTCCGGCAGGCGGCAGTATTCAAACAGGGCCGCGGCCTCCAGTTGGGCCTTGGCGACAAGGTGCAGCCGCTCATGAAATCCGTACCGCATCAGGCCCATGCAGAAAGCGGCCTGCTCGGCGGGCCAGACGGAGCCGCGATGGTAGCTGAACGGATTGAACGCGGGATGCAGCGCCGAAAGGGTGCGCAGTCCCCAGCCGGAGAACATATCGGGCTGAAACAATCGTTGTACGGTGCGTTCGACCTTCTCCGGTTTCACAATTCCCGCCGCGACGGCGTGGGCGGATTCGGACCCGATGGAGCGAATGAGCTCTCCGGCCGGATCGAGTCCCATACCGAAACAGCCTTCATCCTCCATCCAGAACGATTCGTCGAAGCGATCACGCAGGGCGATCGCCTCATCGAAGAGGCGGCGGGAGTCGTCCCGTTGGCCGAGCCACCACAGCATCTCGGAGATGCGAACCTTGGAAGCAAACACGAACGCCTGAAACTCGGTGGGGGCGATGGGCGCCTGCACCTGGCTGCCATCGGGATACACGATCGCGTCGTAGGAGTCCTTCCACGCCTGGTTCTTCACGCCTTGCTCGGAACGGGTCTGGTAGGCGTAGAAGCCGTCGTCGCGTTTGGCATCGCGCTCCAGCCATGCCAGTCCTTGGAGTGCGGGATCGAGAAAGCGCCGGATGACGTCGTCATTGCCGGTCCAATGCCAGAGATTGGATAAGACGACGGGATAAAAACCGGGTCCGGTGAGGGAGCCGTAATATCGCTCGTGGGGATTGTAGCGGAGCGCGGCGAGAGGGCCGGTTTCCATCTGGTGGACGAACCGGCCGGGCTGGGCGTCGTACCAGTCGTTGCGCCCGGTAGCCTGGGTTTCAGCCAGTTCGGCGAGGGCCCCGCGCATCAGTTCGTCACTCAAGAGGGCGGCCTGCCACGATGCGGTGAGCGCATCGCGGCCGAACAGGGCGATGTACACAGGGAGACCGGCAGCCGGCGTCCAGCCTCCATCTTCGCGATCGAGATCGTAAAGCCGCAATCCGACCAGGTCGCGCCGTGCCCGGTCGAGCGCGCGCTCGGTAATCAACGCAAGGGGCGGGGTTTCGATGTCAATTTGGGTCGAGTCCCGAAGGAACCGCTCGCGGGCCTGGCGGCGCGGCGTGCTGGACGCGAACCCCTGCTCGGCAATTTCCGGCTGCAAGGCGCGGCCGTCCATGAGGGCGGACACCAGCACGCGACAATGCCAGGAGCCGTGCGGAGCCAGCTCGATATCGAAGCGAACACGACTTGCGGCGTCATCGAAACCGGGTGGGGATCCGGAAGTCGCAAACCGGACGGTGGCGCCGCGCTGCAGCGACGCCTTGCCGACGTTGCCCTGGTGCTCGTAATCGTGTTCGGCTGTGTACGTCCAGGTCAGCTCGCCGGCCCCGTCTTCCACCCGCCAGGCGCGTTCCAGCCGGCCGTGCTGGCGGCGGGAAGAATGCACTTCCGCGATATCGGCAAAGTCGGAATCGATAGCGAGCTCGAGCGTGAGGCGGACGGGCCTCAGGGTGTGATTGCGGAGCTCGACTTCTTCCTGAAGGCCATCGGTGACGAACCGGGAAAGCTGAAGCTCAACGGCTTCGGTAGCGGCGCGTCCGCCTGGCCCGAGTGCTCCTCGAAACAGGTCCCGATCGGCATTGGGAGACTCGATCACGTAATAGGCGAGCTGATTCTGATCCTCGATATTCGAAATGCCGACAGGTTGGACGGACTGGCCGTTGATGGTGTATACGTAGCGGGAAAGGAGCCGGGTCTGAAACACAAACAGCCCCTGCCCCGCCTCCCCATGGATAAAGCCGTCGGTCGCCGTACTCAGAACGGTACGGCTCTGGCTCACGTAAAGCGCTTCATCGCGCGGCCGCAATCGGCCGGGCGGCATGTTCCGATCGAATTCCATGTCCGTGTAACGGGTCTCCCAAGGTTCTTCAGATTACCTCGCGAATTTTGTTTTCGGCGATCGTTTTGATGATCTCGCCGCGCCGCTTATCGCCGCGCACCAACGCCTCGGCGAAGTGGATGCTCTGCTCCAGGCTGATATTGCCGGGCAGAGGCGGCTCGTTGGGATCGACCACGGCCTGAACGACTGCGGGGCCGGGGTGGGCCAGCGCGCGGCGGAGCAGGTCGCCGGCATCCTTCGGATCGTCAATGGTGAATCCCGCCGCTCCGCAGGCCTGCGCGTGGAGGGCGAAATCGATCGGCTGGAGATCGATGCCGAACTCGGGATTGGCATCCAGCGCCATCTGTTCCCACTTGATCTGGCCCAGCTCGTTGTTCTTGATGACGACCACTTTTACGGGCAGCTTGTACTTCACCAGCGTGGCGATCTCGCCCATCAGCATGGTGAGACCGCCGTCGCCGACGACGCACACCACCTGCCGGCCGGGAAAGGCGACTGCGGCGCCAATGCTGTACGGCAAACCGTTGGCCATGCTGGCCAGCATCCCCGAAAGCGAGAACTGCATATCGCCGCGGATGTGAATGTATCGCGCGGACCACGTGGCGATGGTGCCGCTGTCGGAGATCACGATGGCGTCATCATCGAGCAGCTTATTCAGTTCGTGCGTCACCACCTGCGGCTTCATGGGTTTGTCCGGCCGCGTTCCGCGCTCGTCCATCAGCTTGTTCCACGATTGCATGCGGCGCTGCGACTTTTCGAGGAAGCCGCGATTCTTCTTAGGGGCGACGAATTTTTCCAGCAGGCCCAATACGGCGGCGCAGTCGCCCACCAGGCCCACATCCACACTGGCGCGCAGGCCCACCCGCGTGGGGTCGATATCCACCTGGATGATTTTCGCCTGGTCGGGTTTGGGAAGGAACTCGATATACGGGAAGCTGGTACCTGCCATGATGAGGGTGTCGCATTCCTGCATGGCATCCTGCGAGGGAGCGGTTCCCAGCAGGCCCAGCCCGCCGAGGCTGCAGGGGCTGTCATCGGGGATCACCGCCTTGCCGAGAAGAGCTTTGATGACGGGCGCCTTCAATTTTTCGGCGAGTGCCAGAACCTCCTTGCGCGCGCCGAGGGCTCCGCGGCCGGCCAGGATCGCGACCCGCGAGCCATCGGCGATCAGCCGCGCGGCGGCCTCGAAATCGGCCTCGGGCGGAATGGGATAGCGCGAAGCGAGCACGCCGGCGCTGTGATTCTTGACATTCATGCTGGAACGCTGGGCATCGGACGTTTTCCACTCCTGAATGTCCTTGGGTATGGTCACGTGCGCGACACCGCGGTACGCCAGCGCCGTTTTGATGGCTTCGTCGACCACGTTCTCTACATGCGCGGGGCCCATGACGCGCTGGTTATACACGGCGACGTCCATGAAGAGCTTGTCGAGATCGAGATCCTGTTGATAGTGGGTTCCGATCAAGTCGTGAAAGGTGTGGCCGGTGATCGCGAGCACGGGCTGGCGATCGAATTTCGCGTCGTACAATCCGTTGAGCAGGTGGACGCCTCCGGGACCGGAGGTGGCGATACAGACACCCAAACGCCCCGTGAACTTGGCGTAAGCGCAGGCGGCGAACGCTGCCGCCTCCTCGTGGCGCACCTGGATGAACTTGAGTTTATCCTGGTGCTCGCGCAACGCCTCGAATACCCCGTTGATCCCGTCACCGGGGAGGCCGAAGATCGTGTCAACACCCCACTCGATGAGCCGACTTACTAATATTTCCGATACCGTCTGAGCCATGATTCCCCCTTGTCTTGCACTTACAGGCGACTTACTGTGATCGTAAGCGCCGGGTGAAAAGAAAACCGGCCGCCAACCCGGCAAGCGCCCCGACTGCCCACCCCAATCGAAGCGCGCGGCGCGCCGGCCGGGGCTCGGCGCCGCCGTGAATCGCCATCTGCAACACCTCCGCCGTGTGGCGGGCTTCTCGATTCGTCATCTGCGAGATCTGCTCGCGGCAGCTAAAGCCATCGGCGACAATCAGGGTGGTGTCCTCGGCGTGACGGACAGCCGGTATCAACACCCGTTCGGCGCAGGCGACCGATACCTCATAGTGGTCCTTCTCGAACCCAAAGCTGCCCGCCATGCCGCAGCAACCCGAATCGAGAACGTGGAAATCGAGGCCGATCTGATGGAACAGCCGCTCCTCGGCTTCCATTTTCATAATGGCCTTGTGGTGACAATGACCATGGACGACCGCCTTGCGTTCGAGCTTTGGAAACGACGAGAGGCGGTTCTGTTTTTCGAGGAACTCACTGATTGTGAAGCACTGCTGGTGGAGGCGTTTGGCATCCCAGTCATTCGGGAGCATGCTGACCATCTCGTCGCGAAACACCGCCAGGCAACTCGGCTCCAGGCCGACCATAGGAACGGCGGCGCGGATCTGTGGCGCCAGTTCCGAAAGCGTCTGCTGCAACAACCGTTTGGCGGTATCGAGCATTCCGAAGTCATAGAGCGGCCGGCCGCAACAGAGGCTGCGCTGCGGGATGGTGACGCGGAAGCCGGCGTGCTCGAGAACTTCCACCGCCGCCCTGGCGACGGGCGGGTGGAAGTAATTGTTGAATGTGTCCGGCCACAGGAGCACCTCGGGCCCATCGGGGTTCACGACCGCCCTGCGCCGGAACCATGACGTGAAACGTCTGGTTGGCAAAACGAGGGATGGTGCGCTCCGGCGCGATGCCGCCGAGGGCCTTGGCAACGCGGCTCAGGATCGGGGCGTGACTTACCAGGTTGACGGCCCGCGGCGCAAGGGAGGCCAGACGCGCCCACCAGTAGATCAGGCCCATGGAATAGGCGTGGCGGGGACGCAGGCGACCTTCATAATAGTGGGACAGGAACTCCGCCTTGTAAGTCGCCATATCGACATTGACTGGACAATCGCCTTTGCAGCCTTTGCAGGCAAGGCAGAGATCGAGCGCCTCGTGAACGGCATCGCTGTGCCAGCCATCCTCGAGCGGATCGCCATGCAGCATCTCAAACAACAGGCGCGCGCGTCCACGTGTGGAGTGTTGTTCCTCGCGGGTGACCATGTAGCTGGGGCACATGGTGCCGCCCTCCTCGCGGCGGCATTTTCCAACACCCACACAACGCAAGGCAGCGTGCGGAAACGATCCGTGATCGTCCGGAAACTGAAAATGGGTACTGACTTCCGGCGGATTGTAATTGGTACCCAGCCGTAAGTTATCGGTGATGCTGTACGGGTCGACCACCTTTCCCGGGTTCATCTTCCACTCGGGATCCCAGATGGCCTTGAACTCGCGAAAGGCACCGACGAGTTCTTCACCGAACATTTTGGGAAGAAACTCGGCCCGCGACTGACCGTCGCCATGCTCGCCGGAAAGAGAGCCGCCATAACTTACCACCAGTGAGGTGGCCTCGTCCATGAACGAGCGGAAGTTATCCAGCCCCTGTTTGGTCCGCATGCCGAACTCCACGCGGCAGTGAATGCAGCCCTGGCCGAGGTGCCCGTAAACGGACGGATGATAACCGTGTTTGCTGAACAGCTTGCGAAGGTCGCGCAGGTAGTCGCCGACGCGATCGGGCGGCACGGCGGAATCCTCCCAGCCCGGCCAGGTGGCCGGTTCGCCGGGCACCCACGCGGTGGCACCGAGGCTGGACTCGCGCACTTCCCAGATGCGCTCCTCCTCGGCCGGCTTGTCGTAGAGCTTCATGGTGGGAGCATTCGGCTGCTTGCGAAGGGCGTCCATCATTTCGCGCGCGCGGCCGTCGGCCTCGTCCCTGGTGGCGCCGCCGAACTGCACCAGCAGCCAGCCGCCGCCCTCCGGGAGCGCCGCGGTGTCGTCGAGGTGCTCGCCCTTTTTTTTGTAGTAGTGAATCAGCCGGTCGTCGATGCCTTCACATCCGATCGGCTGATGGGCGACGATATCCGGAATGTGGTCGCCGGCGGAATAGACATCGGGATAACCGAGGACGACCAAGGTGCGGACGGGCGGACTGTAAACCAGGTTTCCGATCACCTCCAGGACGGTGACGCAGGTGCCCTCCGTTCCGACGAGCGCACGGGCTACCTGGAATCCGTTTTCGGGCAGAAGCTGGTCGAGGTTATACCCCGACACGCGCCGTGGGAGGCGCGGAAAACGCTCACGGATGAGGGTAGCGTAGCGGTCGCGCAACGCTCTGAGCGCGGCGTAAATCTCGCCCCGACGTCCGCCTTGGCGAATGATCGATTCCAACGCGAGGTCGCTGGTCTCACCTACTTTCATCCGGCAGCCATCGTAAGTGAGAATTTCGAGTTCGTGGATGTTGTCCGCGGTGCGTCCCGCCATCTGCGCGTGGATGCCACAGGAGTTATTGCCAACCATGCCCCCCAGGGTGCAATGCGTGTGCGTGGCGGGATCGGGGCCGAAAGTCAGGTGGTACTTCTCAGCCGCATCACGCAAGGAGTCCAATATCGCGCCCGGCTGAACGCGCCCGAGCCGGCGATCGGCATCGACCTCGAGCACCTTGTGCATGTATTTCGAGAAGTCGATAATGACCGCGACGTTGCAGCACTGCCCGGCAAGGCTGGTGCCTCCTCCGCGCGAAAGCACGGGTGCGCCGTGGCGGCGGCAGGCCGCTACGATGGCCTCGACTTCCTCTGTGGTTCGCGGGCATGTGACACCGATCGGCACCTGCCGGTAGTTGGATCCATCGGTCGCATAGAGTGCGCGCGATCCGGCATCGAAGCGCACCTCGCCTTGGATGGCCGCGCACAATTCGGCTTCGAGAGTGGCAACCACCGTGTTCGACAGGTGGATCGGAGAAGGTGGGTGACGTACGGCTTTCGCCTGCTCAATTTCCTCAACCAGCAAAACGGACCTCCCAGCTCATTCAGGTGCTCGCCGGCGATCAGGCGGCGCGCCTACTCCTTCGTAAGATATGCAATTTCATTGCAACAGACCGATCGCCGAATGGGGTAGGAGTTTGATCACCTATGCGGGAGAACCGTATCCGGCGGCACCGGCAGGGTGGGGCGTGTTGCCTGGCTAACGGACGAGGGTGAATAAATATGCCATACTGCAAACGCGAATGGGCATTTGGAAAGGTATTGTCATCGGGATCTTTCTAGGTTTTGGGCTGGCGGCACTCGGGACCTATATTTACTTCCGAATGGGATACGCACCTGTCAGTACAAAGGCGCCGCCGCTGCCTTTTGAAAGGTTTCTCGTTCACGCAGCTCTCCAGACCCGACTCGAAAAGGCCTCGACGGTTCCGTCGCCGGTTGAGGCTACCGAGCCCAACCTGATGGAAGGCGCGCGCATTTACCGGAACTCTTGCGCGTTTTGCCACGGACTCCCCGGGCAGGGCAAAACGGAAGTAGAGCGGGGGATGTATCCGCAACCTCCGGAGCTACTGACAGGCATGGGCGTGACGGACGATCCGGTCGGCAGATCGCACTGGGTCATCTCGAACGGGATCCGGCTCACGGGCATGCCTTCCTTCGAAGGGGTGCTTTCCGATCAGGAGCTATGGCAGGTCAGTTTGCTGGTGGCCAAGGCGCACGACCTACCAGCGACGGTCAAGGAACGCTTACAGCAACCCGACCAGCACCTGCCTTCGAGCCGATAGAGGAGAGTGCCTGGAGGACCTGATCCGATGAAATCGCATCTGGCATTCCCCACGCGCCCGCTGCCGCCGATGGCGCTGATCCGGCGCGCTCTTCCCGGCGAACATATCACTGACCCGCAGCACGAGGTGCGCGAGCGACTGCTCGGGGCGGGCCTGGCATCCAGGATTTCGCGCGGGGCGCGGATCGCGATTACCGCGGGCAGCCGCGGCATGGGCGGGCTGCGCGAGCTGCTGGCGGGGATCATCGACGCCGTGAAGGCGTGCGGTGGCGAGCCGTTTATCATTCCGGCCATGGGCAGCCATGGCGGCGCGACGCCGGAAGGCCAGAAGAGAATCCTTCAGCTACTCGGTGTCGATGAGGCGCGACTCGGTGCGCCCATCGGAGCCACCATGGATACCATCGCGCTGGGGCCGGCACGCAACGGCGCGATCGCCCATCTCGATGCGCTGGCGGCGGCCGCCGATGGGATCATTGTCCTCGGCCGAACCAAGACGCACCCGGAATCGGACGAGACGCTCGCCTCCGGTCTGCTCAAGATGGTGGTGGTCGGTCTCGGCAAGCAGCACGGTGCGCAGGAGGCGCACAGCCACGGTCTGTGGGACTCGGTGCGACAGGTCCCGGAAGTCACCATGGCGAAGGCGCCGATCCTGTTCGGGGTGGCAGTGGTGGAGAACGGCTACCGGCAGCCCATGGTTATCGAAGTGGTCGAGGCGCGGCACGAAGCTTTTCTCGAGGCGGACCAGCGGCTGTTGCAGATTGCCAAGCCGCATGTGGCTAAGTTGCCCTTCGACCATCTGGATGTACTGATCGTGGATGAGCTCGGAAAGACTGTTTCCGGCAGCGGAATGGACTTGAATGTCATTGGCAGGTACCGTGCGACCGGGAAGGGACCCCGAGAGCCCGAAATCAAGCGGATTGTCGTGCTCTCGCTTACCAACGCATCGTTGGGCAATGGCCTGGGAGTCGGACTGGCCGATTTCACGACGCGGCGATTTGTTGAGGCGTACGATCCGGGAGCGACTTACGTGAATCTTCTCACGGCTTCGGAGCCGGAAAGCACGACGCGGGAAGGGCCCCTTCCGCTGGCGCTCGACTCGGATCGGGAAGCTGCCGAAGTCGCCCTGTGCTCGGCACTGCCGAAGGGTGCGCCCCGGGTTTGCCGGATCGCGAGCACTGCCGACCTCGACCGCATGTGGATCTCCGAGGCAATGCTGCAGGAGGCGGAACGCGATGCGGCCATTCGCATCGAGCAGCCACCCGCCGGGCTGCCTTTCAACGCCTCGGGCAATCTCTGGTGAGCCTGACCGCCGGCCAAGGGAGACTCACGAAGTGGTGGCCGTGGGCGGACCTGCTGCTACTTACCTGGTCCTCCGGTTTCATGGACGCACTCAGTTACCTGCGTTCAGGTGTCTTTACGGCCAATATGACCGGAAACACGGTAGTGTTCGGGCTGGGGATGTTCGGCGCGGACAAATCTCACGTGTTGCCGTGCGCGGTTTCGCTCACCTCATTCACGACGGGCTCGGTAATTGCCGCTCTTGTCCTGGTCCGTTCCAGAAACGACCGGCGACGCGATCTGCGGGTGGGGGTGGCGCTGGAGTTGCCATTTGTGATTGTGTTTGGGCTGCTGTGGATGCTCACGCCGCGGTGGAGTTTAGCAGTGATCGCAACGGCCGCCTGTGGCTTGGGCATCCAGAGCGTGGCCGTTCGCCGTCTGCGGATTTCCGGCGTGGTCACCACCTTTATTACCGGAACGATTACCACGGCGATCGTCTCGCTTGCGACGGCAAGGCGGCCGCGCACCATTCCCCCTCAGAAGAGCGCCGGTTCGCCCCGGCTTCTCGTGTGCATGTTTGCTTCTTATATTGTCGCGGCCGCCGCCGGTGCAGCATTGGATACCAGACACATACGGCTAGTGGGCGTGATTCCGGTGGCGACCGTCGGCATCGTGGAACTCAGGTCACGCATTGCGCAACGCACGAACCAATCCGGTGCATAGCGGCGATGTTGGTTCAAAGCGGTGAGCGGATGGGATCAGACGCCGTGCGTCCGGCGTCCAGCGATCATCAACACTACGCCGCCGGCAACGAGAATACCGCCGGCGATGGGGGCGTAAGGCGTATAGTGCGTTTCTTCGCGGGTTGCTTCAATCGGACCTATGTCAACTACCTTTTCCCGGGTTCGGAAACCGAACGATCCCCAGATGAGAACCACGGCGCCAATCAAAATGAGTAGGATGCCTCCGACTTTCATGCGTGAAACCTCGTCCGTGGTTTTGCATTCCGATAGCCAAATGCGACCGGGCGTTTCGCCGCGGACGAGGTTGTAAAGACGGAGGTCGAGCGTGGGTCAATATTTCGGGACGCTCGGGTCGACCTTGTCGCTCCACGCGAGAATGCCGCCAACCATATTGCGGACATGCTCGAAGCCGGCTTGCCGCAGCACGTTGCAGGCTTTGGCGCTACGCACGCCGCTGCGGCAGTGGATCACGATGTCGGACTCGGGGTCGAATTCGCCGACGTGTTTCGGGAATTCGCCGAGGGGAATCAGCCGGGCACCGGGAATGCTGCAGATGCGGTACTCGTGCGGCTCGCGCACGTCGATCAGAACAAAGTTATCCCCGCGGTCCAGCTTCCGTTTCACTTCCGTGGGGTCGATTTCGGTATCGCTCATTTTGGCCTCCTGAACGGCCCCGGCAGGCTGCTGGGGGATGCCGCAGAACTGCTGATAGTCGATCAGTTTGGTGATCGTACGATGCTCGCCGCAGGCCGGGCATTCGGGATTGCGGCGCAGCTTGAGTTCGCGGAAACGCATTGCGAGCGCATCGTACAGCAGCAGGCGGCCGACCAACGGCTCGCCGATTCCGAGGATCAGCTTGACGGCTTCGGTGGCCTGGATCAGACCGATGGTTCCCGGCAGGATACCGAGCACTCCGCCCTCGGCGCAGCTCGGGACCAGGCCCGGGGGCGGCGGCTCCGGATAAAGGCAGCGGTAGCACGGTCCGCCTTCATAGGCGAAGACGGAGGCCTGGCCTTCGAACCGGAAGATGGAGCCGTAGACGTTGGGCTTGCCCAGCAACACGCAGGCATCGTTCACCAAGTAGCGTGTAGGGAAGTTGTCGGTGCCGTCCACCACCATGTCGTAGTCTTTGAGGATATCGAGCGCGTTTTCGCTCGATAGCGCCACTTCGTGTTTGGTGATGTTGACATTGGGATTGATGCCCAGCATCTTGTCGGCGGCAGAATCCAGCTTCTTGCGTCCCACGTCGCTGGTGGAATGAATCACCTGGCGCTGGAGATTGGTGAAGTCGACGACGTCGAAGTCCACCATCCCGATATGGCCGATACCGGCAGCCGAGAGGTACAGCCCGAGCGGCGCGCCCAACCCGCCGGCGCCCACCAGCAGCACCTTCGCCGCCTTCAACTTCTTCTGCCCGTCGATTCCAACCTCGGGAATGATGAGATGACGGCTGTAGCGGAGAATCTCGTCGTTGGAGAGTTCCGTAGACGGCGGCGCGGCCAGCGTGGACCCGCCCGCAATGGAGGGCACCAGCGAGATGGTGTCGCCTTCTTTGGCGGGGGTGGAGTCTTTGCTCAGGTAGCGGATGTCTTCGTCATTCAGGTAGATGTTGACGAAGCTGCGGACTTTGCCTTCGTCATTGAAAAGCTGTTTTCGCAAATCGGGAAACTGCGACGTGAGCGCGCTGAGCGCTTCGCCCACAGTGCCGCCGGAAACGGTCACAGCGTCCTGTTTGCCGGTGAACTGCCGCAGGGGTGTGGGGATGATAACTTTGGGCATGTCAGTAGATCAACTCCTCTTTGGCCGCCGCGGTCTGTTCGAAGTTGGGCAGCCAACTGTTGGCGTGGTGAAACTCGCCGCTCTGGATGGACAGCACGACGAAGGAGTACCACGGGCAAGAATTCCTCAAATCCGTTTCCGAGAAATAGGCGTCGCAATCGGGGTGGGAGTGGTAAATCCCGATGACATCCATGTGGCGCTCGCGCGCGGCCTGCTCGGCGGCCAACAGGTCGCGGGGGCGAAGCTCGTAGCGCGTCGCCTGCACGCCATCGAAGGCGTTCTCAAGCGGCATGGCCACGCGTACCTGCTTCTCGCCGCCGCCGTTGGCGCCAATCATCGCGCCGCAGCACTCATTGGGATACGCCTGACGGGCGTGCGCGACCATGGCGGCCCAGGCGTCTGGCTCGATCCGGATCATTCCTCGTCCCAGAAATGTTCGCTCAGATATTTTTCGGCGCTGTCGCACAGCACGGTGACGATCATGGCGGTTTCGCCGCGCGCGGCCACTTCGCGGGCCAGCATGGTGGCGGCCAGCACGTTGCAGCCGGATGAGATGCCCACGAGCAGCCCCTCTTCGCGGGCCAGCCGACGCACCATCCGGTAGGCGTCTTCGGTTTCGATCCACAGGTTGCCGTCGGCGAGTTTGTCGTCGTAGATGCCGGGCACGATCGCGGTGGGCATGTGCTTCAGACCCTCCAGACCATGAAACCCGCTGGAAGGTTGGGCCGAGATGCAAGTCACCTCGGGCAGGTCGCGCTTCAGCCGCCGCGAAACCCCCATGAACGTTCCGCTGGTGCCCATCGACGTCACGAAATGGGTCAGCCGCGCGCCGGTCTGGTGAATGATCTCCGGACCGGTATGTTCGTAGTGGGCCTTCCAATTGGCCGGATTGTTGTATTGGTCGGGGTAGAAGTAACGGTCGGGGTCTTCCATGTAGATCTTGCGGCAGAGGCGGATGGCGCCGTCGGACCCTTCGCCCGGCTCGCTGAAGATGGTCTCGGCCCCGTATGCCTTCAGGATGCGCTTGCGTTCTTCGGAAGCATTGGCGGGAAGCACCAGTTTGACGCGGTACCCGCGGTTGGCGGCGATCATGGCATAGGCGATGCCGGTGTTGCCGCTGGTGGAATCGAGAATGGTGCGGCTGTGATTCAGCTTTCCGGAGCGCTCTCCGTCGAGCACCATATTGAGAGCGGCACGATCCTTCACCGACCCCCCGGGGTTGAAATATTCGGCCTTACCGAAGATTTCGATGCCAGGAAACTCGCTCGGGATTCGCTCCAGCCGGATGAGCGGAGTGTTTCCGATGGTAGCCAGCAGGGGCTCGGCCTCGGTACGGGCGAGATGCGGAATGGGAAGAACGTGAGCCATTGGCACCCTCTTGGATTCATCCCGGCGCAATTCGGATGCGAATATCGCATCTCTTTGCTAATAAAGGACTAATCTGAGACCCATTGTACCATCACCCTAAAGTCTGTCAAGATAGGGGTGATCGGGCTAAGGCGCTCTCGATTTGCTCCAGGCTCTTGCCCTTGGTCTCCGCCACCTGCCGGCGCACAAACAGGAATCCCGCGAAACAGATCCCGGCGTAGAGCCAGAACGTCCCGGCAGCTCCGAGCGCGCGGTTCAGAATCGGGAAGGTGAAGGTCAGTGCGAAGCAGGCAATCCAGAGCGCGGACACGGCTACCGACACCGCCCGGCCCCGGATGCGGGTGGGGAAGATCTCGGCGATCAGCACCCAGGTCACCGGTGCCAGGGACATCGCATAGGAGCCGATCGCGCCGAGGGTGCAGACCAGGACGGGCAGGCCCTTCAGCCCGAAATGATAGGCCAAGCCGAGCAACGTGTGGCAGATGCCGATAGCGGCGCAGCCGGCCAGCATCAGGACGCGGCGGCCGGCGCGGTCCACCAGGACCAGGGCGACCAAAGTGAAGACCAGGTTGATGGCGCCGGTGATTACGATGTTAAAGAGGATGTCATTGACGCCGTAGCCGGCGCCCCGATAGATCTCTTCGGCGTAGTTGAAGATGACGTTGATGCCGCTCCACTGCTGCAAAACAGCGAGGAAGATACCGATGCCGAGCACCTTGCGCATCGCGGGGGCGGCGACCTCGCGGAGGGGGACGGCGCGATCCTTGCGCCCGCGCGCCGCCAGCCAGCGCGGGCTTTCGGGAATCAGCAGCGCGCCGGCCAGGAACACCAGCGATGGAACGGCGACCGCGGTGAACATCCAGCGCCAGCCGTACTGCCCGTTCCAGGAGAGCCGGATGGCTTCCGCGGTGGCCGATGCCGGCACCGGTTGGGCGATCCTCCAGTTCGCGATCTGCGCGGCAAGAATACCGACCACGATGGTCATCTGGTTCAGCGCCACCATGCGGCCGCGCCAGCGCGCGGGGCTGATCTCGGCGATGTACACCGGCGAGATGTTGGAGGCGATCCCAATGGCGACTCCGCCCGCAATCCGCCAGAACACGAACTGCGGGAAGGTCGCCGCCCAGCCGGTCAGCACGGACGACACCGTGAACAGCAGCGCCGAGGTGACGAGGAGTTTCTTCCGGCCAAAACGGTCGGATGCCGCTCCCGAAGCCAGCGAGCCCAGCAGGCAGCCGAGCAGCGCGCAACTGTTCGCCCAGCCGATGGCCTGCTCCGAGTGCAGATGGAAGAATTTCTCGTAGAAGGGCTTGGCGCCGCCGATGACGACCCAGTCGTAGCCGAACAGGAGGCCGCCGAGCGCGGCGACGCCGGCGAGCAGCCACACGCGGAAGCCATCGAACGATTCGGTTTGCATGATCGCGCGCCCTCAATAGTAGCGCCATGAGTGGGGCGGACATCCTCGCCGTACCCCTGGCTGTCCGGCCGTTTGCGAACTCACCGGGTCGGGGATTGGCCGGTGGGGGAGCCGGCCGCGTGCCGACCTTGGACCTAATTGCCGGTGAAGAAGATGACGAGAATCGCGAGAATTCCGATCGGCCCGAACCCACGGAGATCGGTGGCAAGCCGATCACTCCCGGAGGGCGCCATGGCGAGACGCGCGTGATACATCCGAGTGGATTGTTTCCGAGTCGCGTGCCCCGGGGATCGGCCTCAGGACCGTCCGGCCGTACGCGATGAACGCCAGGAGGAGGCCCAGCACGCCGCTCAAGATTATGGCCGTGATCTCGCGGTACTGAACGTGCACCCAGACGAAAACGAGGCTCTCGATCGCCAGGACCGCGGCAGCCAGGACCGTCAGCCGAGGCTGCCAATGGAGGGCGGCGGGGACGATGAGCCCGACCGTGCAGACGAGTTCGAGGATGCCGAGGGTCTCCCAGGCTTCCCGCGGCAACGCACCAAAGGACGGGACCCCCTCGCTTACCTTGTCGAACATAAACACCTTCATGACGCCCGACGCTGCGTAGAGGAGCGCGGCGAGGACCTGCAGGACCCACAACATGATGTTCATCGTGTGCCTCCAAGGGGACCGCCCCACAAATGGCTTATTGCTCGTGCACGTCTTCGAGATAGGTGTAGCCGTGCAGGCCCTCTTCGTAGAACTTGAGCAGGGCGCCGCTTTCTTCGTAGGTCATGCGGTTCTCGCGAAGGGCCGCCTCCACGTCGCGCCGCAGCCGGGTCACCAGCGAATCGGAGCTGAACTGGACGTAGTTCAGGACTTCGCGGACGGTGTCGCCCTTGATGACCGAGTCCAGGATGATCTCGCCGGTGGGAGCCAGCCGCACGTGCACGGCGTTGGTGTCGCCGAAGAGATTGTGCAGGTCGCCCAGAATCTCCTGGTACGCCCCCACCAGAAACGCGCCCAGATAGTAGTCGCCCCCATCGAAGGGGTGCAATTGGAGCGTGCGCTTGACATCGCGCCGATCGATAAAGGCATCCACTTTCCCGTCCGAGTCGCAGGTGATGTCGCCGAGCACCGCCGGCCGCCCCGGCTCCTCTTCCAGCCGGTGAATCGGCATGATGGGAAAGAGCTGCTTGATGGCCCAACTGTCGGGCATGCTTTGAAATAGCGAAAAGTTGCAGAAGTAGGTGTCGGAGAGCATCGCGTCGATGCCTTCCAGTTCTTCGGGAAAGTAGTCCAGCTCGCGGGCCTGCTTCTGGATTTTCCGGGAAATCGCCCAGTAGAGGTTTTCGGCAATGCAGCGCTGCTCGAGCGAGAGATAGCCGAGGCTGAACAGATTCAGCGCCTGGTCGAGCGCCTGCTGCGCGTCGTGGTAACTTTCGAGCAGGTTCTTGGCGGTCAGGCCGCGGTAGGTTTCCTGCAAATCCACCAGCGGCTGCTCGGCATCGGCGGGCGGCTCGGCCGGCACGTCCGCTTCGCCCATTCCGGCGACGCCCAAGACGTTGAACACCAGCACGCTGTGATAGGCGACGATCGCGCGGCCGCTCTCCGTCACAATCGTGGGATGGGCCACGCCCACTTCATCGCACACGTTCTGCACGTGGTAGATGATGTCGTTGGCGTACTCCTGGAGGGTGTAGTTGACGCTGGATTCGAAATCGGTCTGCGAGCCATCGTAATCGATGCCGAGGCCGCCGCCGACATCGAGGTACTTCAGCCCGGCGCCCGCCCGTGCCAGGTCCACATACACCCGCACCGACTCGTTCACCGCGCCCTTGATCTGGCGGATATTGGTGATCTGGCTGCCCAGGTGAAAATGCAGCAGGTTCAGGCAATCCGCCATGCCCAGTTCCTTCAGCTCGCCCAAGGCGCGCATCGCCTCCGTGGCGGAGAGCCCGAACTTGGAGCGGTAGCCGCCCGACGACTTCCAGCGTCCGGAGCCGCGGCTCGCCAGCTTCACGCGCAGCCCGATCATCGGACGCACGCCGACACGTTGGCTGTACTTGAGAATCAGTTGCAGCTCGGTATATTTCTCCACCACCGGGATGATCTGGCGGCCGACCTTCTGGGCCAGCATCGCCATTTCGATGTACTCGTCGTCCTTGAAGCCGTTGCAGATGATGGGGGTGTCGTTATCGGCCATGGCCATGACCGCCATCAACTCCGGTTTGGAGCCCGCCTCCAGGCCGAAATGGTAGGGCTTGCCGAACTCCAGCACCTCCTCCACCACCTGCCGCTGCTGATTGACCTTGATAGGGTACACACAGCAGTAACCGCCCTGGTAGCGGTGCTCGGCAATGGCGGTGCTGAACGCGGTGTGGATCTCGCCCAGCCGGTGCTTCAGGATGCCGGCGAAGCGGATAAGGATCGGCAGGTTGATACCGCGCAGCACCAGGGTATCGACCAGTTTCTTGAGATCGATGGCCCGGGACGCGTCCTTCTCGGGGTGGACGTGGACGTGGCCGTCATCGCCGACCGAAAAGTAGCCTTTGCCCCAGCTCGCCACATCGTACAACTCTCCGGCCACCTGGGGTGTCCATCGTTCCGCCGGCTCCATGACCAATGAGGTTTTGCGCCCGTTTCTTTCCAATTCTCGCGCCGCTCCTTTAGACCTTCAGTTTCCGTCGAAACGGTGCAGCGGGCAACAAAAAACTCGGGCCCCGCGCAAACCCAATCCTGCCGGGCGCGGCGGCACTCATTTCGGCGCGCGCGGCGCGCAGTCAGGCGGCACGGTTAGCGCAACGTCTGCTGTTGCAGGATCTTTTCAAATTTCCGGCGCTGCTCCTCGTTGAGCAACTGCTCCACGCGCGCCTTGCTGTCGCTCAGCACGCTGCGGTAGTACTGCCAGAAATCGTTGAGGATGGACTTGATCTGCTCGGATTGGGCGGGCGTGAGGTCGAGTTCCTGGCGCAGGTGCTCGAAATAGGCGGCCTTGCCCTGGACGGTATCGAAGGCGGGAGAACGGGTGCGGCTGTGGACGCCAAAATCCATGGCCAAGGCGCCGGCGACGGCGCCGCACAGGAACACCAGGGACAGGGTGACCACGCAGGCCAGCTTGGGATTCCAGATTTTGCCGACAGGCGACCGGTCGAGGAGATTAACGCTGCTCATAGGCAGTGAGGGTGACCAGCATGTTGTCCTGGGCGGGAGCCGAACTGAACGCAGGAGAGTCTTCCTGCGCCATGATGGCTTCCGGCGAGGGCCCGGCCGGATATTCGGCCTCGCGTGATATCAGGTAACTGCCCAGCACCGCCAATGTCAGCAGCGATGCAAAAACGAGGCGGCGGCCGAAGGCGAAATCCAGAGCAAACACACCCGCGAAGGAAGGGACAGCCTGGTGCTCCTCGACCAGCCGCATCACGCCCGCATAAAAACCGGGGCGACGCTCCAAAACCGCGTCGGATTTCAGAGTGCCAAACAATTGCGACACGTCCTCCATGCCGCGCATCTCCTCGCGGCACAGCGAACAGGTACTCAGATGTGCGTCAACAGCCTGCCGGTCCGCCGGTTCCAGCGAACCGGACAGATACTCTTCGAGGCTGTCCATGACTACCGCGTGCATATGTTTCTTCCCTTACGAATGTAAAGTACAACTGTAGAACCCACCCCGCTGCGAGTCTTGATGTGCCCGTTTGCGGGACCACTCCTATCCAAGAATTTCGGGTCAACCCGGCACCAGGCCGGGAGCCCGATCCAACCGCTGGGCCGCTTTCACCAGTTTCTGCCGCGCCCGGAAGAGCTTCACCTTGATGGTGTTTTCATTCATGCCGGTTTTTTCGGACAGCTCTTCCACCGAATACCCCTCCACCTCTTTCATCATCAAAAGCATGCGTTCCTCTTCGGAAACGCGGGAGAGGAGTTTCAAAATGTAGTCGCGTCGCGCGAGCGCGGTATCGGCCGGGTCCTGCCGGTCGATATTCGGTTCCGTGTTTTCGACCCGCCGGACCTCGTCCTCGCTGAGATCGCTCTCATACACGAGCTTGCGCACCTTGCGTTTGCGCAGATAATCGAAGCACTCGTTGACGGTGATCTTATAAATCCAGGTGATCAAAGAGGACCGGAAATCGAAATTCCGCAAAGACAGGTAAACCTTAGCAAATACCTGCTGGGCAATGTCTTCCACGTCATTGCGTTGGCGCACAATGCCATGGATGATAGAGAACACTTTGGACTGGTAGCGTTCCACGATTTCGCGAAACGCGGCCTCATCACCGGTTTGTGCCCGGCGGACCAAGGCTCCTTCCGGGGTATTCTGATAGTCCACTTTGGTTTTAGCGGCAACCCTGCTACCGAACCCGGGGACGGTCAAAACACCGCTCAGTGTTCCCATACACCGTTTCCGACGCGCTTGGCCGAATTCGGGTTTCAAGTACCTGCTTTACAGTAGCATAGTCGCGCCGGGAGCACGGCGGAGGCGGGCGAACGGGGCTGTTCCAGGGCGGCCCGGCGGAAACGCGGGGCTTACAGGCCTGGAACAACCGGCTGCACGCGATCACCCGGTTTCAGCGGGGTATCGGACGGCAGGGCGACCGCATCGCCCGGGGCCAGACCGGCGGTCACCTGCACCTGGGCTATGGCGGAAGTGCCGGTCTTCACAGGACGGCGCTCGACCGTATCGCCGTTCAGGACCAAGACGTAATCTCCGGCTGCATCGTGGCGCAAGGTTTCGCGAGGAATGACGAGGGCGTCGCCGGTGACCGCGGTGCGAATTTCGGCGTCCACGTTGGTGCCGGGGATCAGGTCGTGGTCCGGGTTTTCGATGGTGCAGAGAACCTCACCCACCTGTCGCGCACCGAGCGCCTGGATGGAGGTGGGCATGCGTTCGACCGTGCCCTGCCAGGACCTGCCGGGCAGCGCCTGCCAGGTGATCGCCACGGGCTGTCCGATGCGGATTCGGCCCAGTTCCGGCTCGTCCACATAGAGGCGAACGTGCACCCGGTCCAGTTGCCCCACTTGGGCGACCATGTCGCCCACGTTCAGATAGGCGCCCGGATGGATGGGGAGGTCGTAGATCACCCCGGCGAGAGGGGAACGGATGATGCTCAGGGCGGCGCGGCTGCGCGCGCGGTCGAGGGCCACTTCGGCTTCCTGGAGGCGAGCCCGGGCGGCGGCGATTTCGGGCTTGGCAACCAGCGAGGCCCGCCGCTTTTGCAGCCCTTCCAGGATCAGGCGGGTCTGCCGCACCTTTTCCTGGGCGGCCTGCACTTCGGCCGGAGTGGCAGCCTGTTGGGCGGCCAGCCGTTCCAGCGCTTCGGCTTCGCGGATCTGCTGGGACAGTTCGGCCCGGGAGCGCTCGAGGCTGCTGTCGATCTCGGCGACGTCGGAAGGCCGGCCGCCGGCTTCGAGGGCCGCCAGGTTGGCGCGCGCTTCGGCTGCCTTCGCCTCGGCGGCCTGAATGTCGGACTGAAGCGCGGCATCGGCGATGGCGGCCAGTTCGGCGTCCCGGGCCACCCACTGGCCGTCGTGAACGGAGACGCGGCTCACGATTCCAGCGGCTTGGGTGCGTACGGCGCGCCACTCGAAGGGCTCCACCTTGCCGTTGGTCGGCAGGGTGCTCACGAGGGTCTGGCGCCTGGCGCGCGCGAAGCTGATCTTGGGGGGCTCGTTCTTGCGGACGATTCCCCACACGATCGCCGCCACCGCGAGCACCGGCAGCAGCAGGAGCAGCAGCTTTTTCAAGTTTCGGTCTCCGCTACTATCTTACGCACGTCGATCGCGTGCGACCGGAGGCCGTCTTTGCGAAACCTCAGTTATAAGCGAGGCTCTTGGAAGTCGTCGCGGCGCCCACCAGGATCCCGAAATCGAGTCCGGAGGCCGTGAAGAGCTGGAAGTTGGTGTAGTCGCCGACGATCAGGGAACCATTGCCCGGGGGCATCGCCAGCAGGACCGGCACGGGAACCGAAAACTGGCCGGCAGCGACGGGAGCCTGGCATGCGAAGGTGACGGTGACCAGTTTGCCATTGATGGTGGCTGTCGATGAACCGCCGATACTGACGTACGACCCGGAGGCGCCGCCGGTCCACGTCACCGAGACTCCTTGCGAGCGAGTCACCGAGGCCACTTGCGCGGCATTGGTCCAAGTCAGCGCCGCCGGCAGGGCAAGGCTGGTGTTGAAGTGTTTCACATCGGCGCCGCCGGAGCCGTTGTCGAAAGTGAATGTGCCGCCGCCGGCCGGAATAAAGCTGGCCGGTACGGTCGCCGTCGGGGCGTAATATCCCGCCCCAACCCCCGGCAGCGACAGTTGCGGCATACTGAGCGAACCCGCGGGACCGGTGACGGAAATCGAAGCCCCGGCATCGAGACCGGTAGTGCTCACGCCTGAGGACGAATCGGAACTGCCGAGGCTATTGTAGACGATGCAACTCCCCATGGAGACCTGGTTGGCCGCGGCCGAAGTGCCAAAGCCGGAAACACTTTGAAAGAAACCGCCGAGGGCGCGAGTGGTTTCGGTGCCGGAGGAGCTGATGCTGGTGGCTTGACCCACGCTCAGCACTCCCTCCCGGATGGTGGTCTTGCCGCTTAGGCCCGAAAGCACGTCCGGAGGAAGGCTGGATCCGGCATCCGAGCAAGTTTTCCCACTGGCAGCGATCGGGATCGTGACCGAATTGCTGACGATGTTTCCGCTGACCACGGTGAGGGAAACATAACACCCGGTGGGCACAGAAGCCGGAATCGTCAGGACGACCTGATCGACGCCTGGGTATTGCGACCGGCCGCGGTAGGCGATGGCCGCCTGAACGCCGCCCACATACGCCTGCATGGGAACACTCGTCAGATCGTTCTGCTTCTGAGGAAACAGCTTATCGTCATTGCTCGGATCACCGCCCACGCCGGAGCCCCATAGCACGATGACCTGGTTCGGATTGGCGGCGTTGGTGGCGGTGATCAGGGCGTAGTCGAGGTCATAGGCGGCGCCGAGGCTACCGTTGTAGCTCAGTATGCCGAAGGCGCTCTGCACGACAACCACCGGAAAGGTTGCACTGATGGTGCCGTTGTTGTTGACGCTGATCGTCCCGTTGCCCAACGGAGTCGTCCCCGGCAGAACCGCATCCACCTGGGTGGGAGAGAGATAGTAGAGGGGGCACTGCAAAGTGGTGCTGCCGACGGTGACGGATACGATGACGCCGCTGACGGAGGTCTGCAAACCCGGCGCGGCACTGGATAACAGGTCCGTGGTGGTGTTCGCCAGATTCGAGCCTTGAATGAAAAAGAGGGTCCCGGGAGCCAAACCGTAGTTGGGGAGTCCGGGTGAAATCAGGCCGTAGTTGTTCTGGACCGTGGTGATGGCAGGGCCGTTGCCGTTCGGTCCCCCGCCCCCGCCGGTGGTTTCGCCAAACGTGGTGAACTTGACGCCAATCGGATCGGTCGCAGCGCCGCGCGTCACGAGGAGTTTGGCATAATGCCCGCCCTTCGTGTGAACCGCGATTAACACACCACTCGTCGGAGCGGGCACGGGGACCGGTTGCGTGTTGTAGAGCGCAGCCAGCGAGGCCAAGAGATTTCCGTCCACGGCGTCGAAAGCGGAGACCGGCACTAAATCGCTCGAGAACAGGGTGACGCCCGATTGGGGGCTGATGGCGGTGCCGTTCCAAACGATGTCACCTCCCGACGTCCCGACCGCACCGGTATCCAGGTTCAGGGTCTCGTTCACTTTCAACGCGGGTGTCCCGCTCACGTCGGCCAGAGCCAGGATCGGAACGGCCAGGGCCGCTGCAGCAAGTAAAGCGGTGTGCCATCGTCGTTTCGTCATTCACTTCCTCCGCGGTGGGGTCGCCACCAAATCAAACGGAATTCATGATACAACGCCCGGCGGCCGAATTGGGGATGCGGCGATTAACCTCGTTTAACCTTCAAATCTATTGACCCGCGCGGCCGGCACCGGTAATATGTATGCCACCACCCAGGGGTCTGAGCACCGTCGCTCAACATCTAGAGGAGTTCCCGAATGAAAATTGTTACGGCAGGTTGTATCCTTGTTTGCCTTGGCCTGATGGGGATGGCCCAAGTCACCACCGGGCGCCTGGAAGGCACCGTCACCGATTCCCAGGGAGCGGGAGTTCCGGCAGCCGATGTGAAGATCGTTAACAACGTGAACGGCCAAGGGTTCCGCGCGGTGACCAACGAGAGAGGGTTCTGGGTGCTGCCTTCGATGGCGACGGCGACCTACACCGTCACGGTGAGCCACCCGGGCTTCAAGAGCGCCACCGCGGCCAACGTGAAGATCGATGCCGGAGTACCGGCGACAGTTAACCTCACCCTCGAAGTCGGCGCGCTCACCGAGACGATCGAAGTTTCGGCGGGCGCCGAAGTGTTACAGACGCAAACTGCCACGGTGACTTCCACGCTGGTGGGGAGGCAACTGCACGAGCTGCCGTTTACCAGCCGGAATCTGACGGAGCTGATCGTGACCCAGCCGGGGAGCGCCACGCCGGGAGTACCGCGCAGCACGTCGGTCTACGGACTGCCGCAAGCGGCGATGAACGTGACGCTCGACGGGATCAATATCCAGGACAACGCCAACAAATCGAGCGACGGTTTCTTTAATGCCATTTTTCCGCGCGCCGACGCCATCGAGGAAATGACCGTAAGCAGCGCCTCGGCGGGAGCGGACAGCAATGCCGAGGGCGCCTACCAGGTGAAGATGGTGACGCGCAGCGGTTCCAACGAATGGCACGGGGGCCTGTTCGAGCAGCACCGCAACCAGGACCTGAACTCGAACTTCTACTACAACAACATCAACGGGCTGCCTCGCGACCACATTGTGTTCAACCAGTTCGGCGGCACGGTGGGCGGGCCGATCCGGCGCAACAAGCTGTTCTTCTTCGCCGCCTTCGAAGCCTTTCGGCTGCCGCAGACCTATACCGAGCCGACCGGGATGATACTGGCGCCGGGCGCGCTCGGGGGCGTGTTTACCTACAGCTCCGGTGGGGTGGTGCGCACGGTGAACCTGTACCAGTTGGCCGCGGCGAACGGGTATCCCGCGACCCCCGATCCGCTGCTCGCCCAGACGTTTGCCCAGGTGGCAACGCTGACCAACGGGCAGCCGGGCTTGAAAAGCCGGGTCGCCAGCAATAGCGACTACAACCGCAACAGCCTCGACTTTCAGAGCAAGGGGGCCAACAACCGCAACTTCCCGACGGTACGCCTGGACTACAACGTGACCGAGAAGCACCACCTGGAGTTCGTTTACAACTACCAGACCAACCTGCGCAGCCCGGATGGGGTGAACGTCGGCACAGCCAGCCCGGTCTATCCGGGGACGGGGAACGTGCTGAACGGGACCGAGCCGGGCAACCAGGGCGGCATTTCGTTTTCCGCCGTGGCAGCGCTGCGCTCCACGTTGACTCCCCGATTGACCAGCGAAGTGCGGTTCGGGCTGGTGGGCGGCACGGTGATCTTCAATAATGGTATCTCGGCCGCGGATTTCGAGCAGTGGCGGGGATACTCGCCGATCTTCGGCGGAACCAGCGCCACCACCTGCGCGACCGCCTACATCGGCTGCGCCTACCGCACCACGGGACAGTCGCGGCGCAACACTCCACTCAAGCAGGGCAACGCCAACCTGACGTTTGCCGAGGGTCAGCACCTGTGGAATTTCGGCGGCAGTTTCACCCAGGTGAACTCGTGGACGACGGCCAGCAGCGGGGCGCCGTTCGTCCCCGGTGTGACCTTCGGACTGGCCGCCAACGATCCGATCAACACCGGCGCGACGAGCATTTTCACCACCGCGAATTTTCCGGGAGCGACCGCCGGCAACCTGACCGACGCCGGCAATCTCTACGCCTTGCTGACGGGGCGCGTGTCCAACGTCAACAACAGCGTGGTGCTGGACGAGAAGACGAAGACATACGGCGTCAACCAGCCCATCGTGCGGAACCAGCAGCGCGAGTTCGGGCTGTACGTGCAGGACTCGTGGCGGCTCAGCCCCCGGCTGACGGCGAACTACGGGTTGCGGTGGGACCGGCAGAATCCGCCGGTGAACCTGAATGGCGTGTACACGCGGCCGGGATACGAAGGCGTGTGGGGCGTTTCGGGCGTGGGGAACCTGTTCGCGCCGAACACCCTCACGGGGACGGCCACGGAGTTCAACCTGGTGACGCCGGGCACGTCCGGATACGACGAGGGATGGGGCAAGCTGGCACCTTCGATCGGCATGGCGTGGCAACTTCCCAAGGGTGATGCCAGGCCGCTCTCCTGGCTGTTCGGCCGCGACGGGCAGAGTGTGCTGCGCGCGGGATATGCGATTTCCACGATTCGGGAAGATGCCGGCACGTTTTCGGTGTGGGGTGGAAATCAGGGCCGGACGGTGACCACAAGCGTCGATCCGGGCAATTTTCCGGCGCAATTCGGGTCTCCCGGATCGGTGCTCTTCCGCGATCCGTCGCTGCCGTCGCGTGCGGCGCCGACGACGCCCAGCTTTCCCCTGGCGGCAGTGTCGGGAAACAACGCGAACGAGTTCAGCCCCAATCTGAAGGTGGGATACGTGCAGAGCTGGAACATCGGGTTCCAGCGGGAGTTGACGCGGGACACGGTGATGGAAGTGCGCTATGTCGGCAATCACGGAACGGACCTGTGGCGCACCGAGAATCTGAACGAGACCAACATCCTGGAGAACGGGTTCCTGGCCGATTTCCAGGCAGCGGCCCACAACCTGGCCATCGCGCGCGCGGCGCAGCCCATCGGCGCCACACCCACCAACAACTTCAGCAACCAGGGACTGGCCGGGCAGCGGCCCCTCCAGATCATTCCGGTGGCGCTCAATACCAGCAATGACCAGACGACCGCGAACCAGTTGGTGCGCGGCCAGGCGGGGAACCTGGCGCGGACCATTGCCACCACGGCGGCCGACATGAACCGGCTGAGGGCGGCCGGATACCCGATCAACATGTTCCAGGTGAATCCCACGTTGGGGAGCGGAGCGGCCAACCTGGTGGTCAACGGAGGCAACACCACCTATCACGGCTTGCAGGTGGAGGCGCGGCGCCGGCTGTCGCTGGGACTGCTGTTTCAGGCCAGCTACACGTGGAGTCATTCGATCACCAACGAACTCAGCCAGGGGCGCGGCGGAAGCTACAGCACGCTGCGCAACGTCGGGCTGGACAAATCGCCTTCGCCGTTCGACATCCGCCATGCGGTGAAACTGAACTGGATTTATGAACTGCCGTTCGGCCCGGGGCGCCATTTCCTGGGCCAGGTGCATTTCGTCCCCGCCCGGAAAGCGCTCGAGGGGTGGGAACTGGCGTCGGTGACGCGCATCCAATCCGGGTCGCCCATCAAATTGCAGAGCGGCCGGGGCACCCTCAACCAGAACGACTCCGGTGTGGTGCTGCACGGCCTCACGGCATCCCAACTCCAGGGCATGCTGTCGCTCCGCAAGACGACCAATGCGCAGGGATTGGGGACGGTCTATTTCCTGCCCCAGAGCCTGGTGGACAACAGCCTGGCAGCGTTTGAAGTGGGCGGCAAAACGCTCGCCAACCTCGATCCGAACCAGCCGTATGTCGGTCCACCAACCACCGCCGGGGAACTGGGGCAGAACATTTTCCTATACGGCCCGTGGCAGCAGAAATGGGATGTCAGCCTGGTCAAGAGGACGCGCATCCGCGAGCGGGTCAACCTGGAATTTCGGGCGCAGGCGTTGAACGTCTTCAACCTGACGAACTTCCTGCTGTTCTCGCCGGGCAACGGCATCACGACTACGTCGACGATCGGTTCGGCGTTTGGCCAGATTCCCAATAACGGGGCGTACCGGGATCTGTCCAACACCAACGACCCCGGCGGGCGGATCATGGAATTCGTGATGCGATTGAATTTCTAAGGGCCGGATGGCGACACTGGCGGAGCGGCTCGACGCGGCGGTGGCTGCCGGAGGAGAGTGGCTGCGGGCAATTTCCGATCCGGCGGCAGGCGCCCGGCCGCCCGATCGGGGAGGGTGGTCAAAGAAAGAGGAACTCGGACACCTGATCGACTCGGCCACCAACAATCGCGTCCGCTTCATCACGGCAGCGCTGGCGGGCGAGTACTCCGGTCCTTCCTACGATGGGCCGGGGTGGGTTCAGATGGGCGGCTACGCGGTCATGCCGTGGAGCGAACTGATCGAGACGTGGACGCGCCTGAATCGCACGCTGGCCGCGACGATCGGCCGCATTCCCGAGGAGCGGCTTTCCGTCCGCTGCCGGGTGGGGGAGCATTGGAGCGGCAGCCTGGAAGCTCTCATCGTCGATTACATCGGTCACATGCAGCACCACCTGGACCACATCCTGGCGGCGCAATAACCTGACGTGCGGCACGAGGATCGGGCCAGGATCTCCCGCGTGTCGGAAAGGTCGGGAGTGGTATTGGAGTCGCGACCCGGCGGCCGGCTTATTTCCCGAACGTCACGCCCAGCCCGGTGGTGTACAGCCAGTCGTTGGTTTTGCGGCCGGGAACCGGGTCGCTGAGAAAGCGATCGCTCAACGAGACGTTCCAACTGAGCCATCGCCTCAGCCGGGTGGTGAAAGCCAAATCGGCGTTCACCCGGTAGGCGTGCGTGTCCGACAGTTGGTTGAACATGCGGAAGGCCTGGGTGAGGGAGGTGATCGAATTCAGCTTGAACGAATACTCGTCGCCCCAGAACGCCTCGCCATTGTTGCGAGTCAGGGGCGTGCTGAAGGCGGAGTGGTTGAAGGCGGCGCCGCCAAGGACATCCAGGGAGGCGCGGGGGCCTTTCACGGCGTGATAACCGAAGCCTCCGCCGAGGACGAAGCGCAGGTCCAGTCTCTGGAATTTGTCGTATTCGTAGTCATTAAAGGCGTTCACGAAAAGGCGATGGCTCACGTTGTGGTCGTAGGCGATTCCGCCTCGCGCGGCTTCGGCGGTGCTGGCACTCGTGCCGTCTACCAGGGCAGATGCCTTGATCAGGTTGAAGGTGATGGACGTCTTGTCGGTGCTGGTGGTGCGCGCAGCGTCCAGCGTGGTGGTGAAGGTGAGGGTCTTGGCGTTGCCGTTGGTGCCGGCCCAGCCGAGGATCACGTTGCCCGACCACAGCTCCCGCAGCGTCGGGTGGAGCAGGCGCTCATAGGCCCTCTGCTGGTCGGGATTGCGGATGGCGGCGACGTTCTCCGGCGCAATCGAGGTGGTTCCAATCTCCATTCGCCCCTGGCTGGTGGAGAGCGGGCCCACCAGGGTCTGGCCATTCTTGAGCACCAGGTTCACCGGCTGTTCGGACTGGATGGAGGCCACCTGGTCCCATGGCGCGGTGACCGTTCCGAACAGAGCCGTTTTGATGGTAATCTCCTTGCCATCCTGCTTGATGATGCTGCCGGTGACGCGGTCGCCGTTCTTCATCACGACCTGGTCGGCTTGAACAATTGCGGGAAACAGGGCAACCATCATCGGCAGGATGGCAAGGAAGCTTCGGCGTCTACAACAGCGGCTTTGGCAGTGGTTCCTCATGTCGGATCTCCAGGAAAACGGCGCGCAAGTCCGGTTGGCAGCGGAGCGCGACGCCCAATGAATCAGCCTCGCACTCCGGCCCGCGCTGGTCAAGCCGAAAGCGGGCTACACAAGGACGGTGAAGGTTTTTTCGGTGCGCTGGACGGGGCGGTATAGTGTGTCGCGCTCGACGGGCTCGCGCCCCGCCTTGCGGATGAGTTGCAGCAATTCCGCGCGCCGCAAACCTTGCATCGTGGTAGCGCCGGCATCGTGGTAAATGCGCTCCTCGACGATGGTGCCGTCGATATCGTCGGCGCCGAAGCGAAGCGCGATCTGCGCGATGCGGGGTGTCATCATCACCCAGTAGGCCTTGATGTGCGGGATGTTGTCCAACATCAGCCGGGCCACCGCCACGTTCTTGATATCGTCGAACCCGGTGGTTTTCGGGATGTGCTGCAAGGGCGTATTGTCGGGGTGGAAAGCCAGCGGGATGAAGGTCACGAAGCCGTGAGTCTCATCCTGTAAGGCGCGCAGCCGCACCAGGTGATCGGCGCGGTCCTCGTCGTTTTCGATGTGGCCGTAGAGCATGGTGCAGTTGGAGCGGAGTCCCAACTGGTGGGCCGCACGCGCGGCATCGATCCACTCCTGGCCGTCGATCTTGTGGTCGCAGATAATGCGCCGCACGCGCTCGTTGAAGATTTCCGCGCCGCCTCCGGGCAGCGAATCCATACCGGCATCGCGCAGGCGTTCGAGCGTTTCGCGGATGGAGATTTTGGTGCGCCGCGCCAGGTAGGCGATCTCCACCATGGTGAAGGCTTTCAGATGGACCTGCGGGAAGCGCTGCTTCAGCCCGCGCAGCATTTCGCAGTACCAGTCCAGGGTCAACTCCGGATGGAGTCCGCCGACGATGTGGAACTCGGTGACGGCTTCGCTCCAACCCTCGCCAGCGCGGTGCCACACCTCCTCGAGCGACATGGTGTACGCTTTCGGGTCGCGGACGCGCTTGCCGAACGCGCAGAGCCGGCAACTGGCGACGCAGACATCGGTGGGGTTGATATGCCGGTTGACGTTGAAGTACGTGGTCTGGCCGTGGAGCCGCTCGCGAACGAGATTGGCGAGATACCCGAGGGCGAGGATATCGTTGGTGCGGTAGAGCGCCACGCCCTCTTCGAACGACAGCCGTTGGCCGGCTTCGACCTTGTCGCGGATGGGAACGAGGCGCGGATCGTCGATGACCACATGCATGGCTTCAGGCACCCGGTTTGATGAGGAAAATGTCAGCAGCCCAGAATACAAAGAATAGCACGCTGACGTATCCGTTCATGGTGAAGAAGGCCGCATTGACGCGCGACAAGTCGTTCGGTTTCACGAGGCTATGTTCGTAAACCAGCAGCGCCACGATGGCCGCCACGCCGACCAGGGCGAAGGCCCCCAGGTGCAGGTAGTGGACCAATGCCAGCAGGCACAGAATCATCAGGAGATGCAGCCCGCGGGCGACGCGGAGCGCCCCGGCGATGCCCACGAACCGCGGCACACTGGCCAGGCCTTCGGCGCAATCGAATTCGTAATCCTGGCAGGAATAGATGATATCGAAGCCAGCGGTCCAGCAGGTGACGGCGGCGGTGAGCCAGAGAATCCGCGGGTCGAGCGAACCGCGGACGGCGATCCACGCGGCGGCGGGTGCGATTCCCAGGCAAAACCCCAGGACCACGTGTGAAAAGGAGGTAAACCGTTTGGTGAAGGAATAGAAGAATACGAACGCCAGGGCCAGCGGCGCGAGGCGCAGGCAAAGCACGTTGAGCATGCCGGCAGCCAGGAGGAAGGCGGCCGAGGTGATGACCACGAACGCCCATCCGAACCCCTGGCTGAGGAGTCCGGCGGGCAGGTGGCGCATCTTCGTCCGAGGGTTGCGGCCATCGATTTCGGCATCGACGAGGCGGTTGAAGGCCATCGCCGCGGAGCGGGCGGCCACCATCGCCACGACGATCCAGCTCAGTTTCCAGGCAGTGGAAGAGAGGGTGGCACCCGGGCTATACTCGTTTTCACGAAAGGCCAGCAGGGCTCCCGTGAGGGCAAAAGGCAGGGCAAACACCGAATGCTCGAACTTGATCATGTCGAGCGTCAATCGGAGACGGTACCAGAACATCAAACTAAGCATTCTAACAACTGTCACGATTGGTTAAAATACGGTTGCGGTACGCCGACGCAACCATGTTGTTGGAGGGGCTCAAGCCCGCGGCGACACCGGAGTGGCGCACCCCGCCAGATGGAGTGGTGGGCAGCGAAGGAGAATGTCGACTCATGTTGGAAGCCTCCGCACTGTCGGACAAGGGCTGCGTCAGGTCGAACAATGAAGACTACTGTCTGATTGAACCGGAGCTGGGCTTATACGTTTTGGCCGACGGCATGGGCGGCGCCAAGGCCGGCGAATGCGCCTCGCGGCTTGCCGTGGACACGGTGGCGGAGATGGTGTTGCTGGCGCGGCGGCGCGATTCCCAGGTTCTGCTTTCGGCGGTAGAGGAAGCGAACCGGCGGGTGCGGGAAGCCTCCAACAGCGACCCCAGCCTGGAAGGGATGGGCACCACCCTGGTGGCGGCACTCGAGCTGGACGATGGCTTGTCGATCGCCAGCGTGGGGGACAGCCGGGCCTACCTGCTGGATGAGGAGGGCTTCCGCGCGATCACCGAAGATCAAACCTGGGTGAACGAAGTCGGCCGTCCCCTGGGGCTCGACGAGGAAAGCCTGCGCAACCACCCCATGCGACATGTCCTGACCATGGCGATCGGCGCCAGCACGCCGCTCACCGTGAACTACTACTCGGTGCGGCTGCACGACGGCTCGATGGTGCTGATTTGCAGCGACGGGCTGCATGGCGTGGTGGACGCCGGAAAGATGGAGCACATCCTGCGCGGCAGTACCGACGGCGCGACGCTCGAGGATAGCTGCCGCCGCCTGGTGGAAGCCGCCAAGCAGGCGGGCGGGCCTGACAACGTGACCTGCCTGCTGGTGAGAAAGCGCGGATAGCCCCGCCCGGCGGTTGCCGGCGCCGGACGGCACGGTGCAAAACATCGGGCGGCGGAATCCCGATGGATTACACTGGTACTTCCGCCATGAAACTGCAAAGCCATACCATCACCCAGGGACGGGATCGCGCCCCGGCACGCGCCATGTTGAAGGCCATCGGCTTCACCGACGAGGATCTCGCCAAGCCGATCATCGGGGTCGCCAACACCTGGATCGAAACCATGCCCTGTAATTACAACCTGCGCGCGCTTGCCGTGAAGGTGAAAGAAGGCATCCGCGCCGCCGGCGGGACGCCGATGGAGTTCAACACGATCGCCATTTCCGATGGCGTGACCATGGGCACGGAAGGCATGAAGACGTCGCTGGTCAGCCGCGAAATCATCGCCGATTCGATCGAGCTGCTGGTGCGCGGCCACATGTTCGACGGCGTGGTGGCGCTGGTGGCCTGCGACAAGACCATACCGGGCGCGGCGATGGCGCTGCTCCGCCTCAACATTCCCGGGGTGATTCTGTATGGCGGCACGATCCTGCCGGGCCAACACAACGGGCACGACATCACCATCCAGGACGTGTTTGAAGCGGTCGGCGCGCACGCGCGCGGCCGCATCGACGACGCCGAACTGCGCGACATCGAAGACCATGCCTGCCCGGGGGCGGGCGCCTGCGGCGGGCAGTTCACCGCCAACACCATGGCCACCGTGATGGAATTGATCGGCCTGGCGCCCATGGGTACGGCGGCGGTGCCGCAGGTGGATCCGCGGAAAGACGACGTGGCCGTCCGCTGCGGCCGCATCATTATGGACGCCGTGAAGAACGAACGCCGCGCCCGCGATATCTGCACGCGCAAGGCGTTCGACAATGCCATTGCCGGGGTTGCCGCCACGGCCGGCTCGACCAACGCGGTGCTGCACCTGCTGGCCATGGCGCGCGAAGCCGAAGTGCCGCTCTCCATCGACGATTTCGACGGGATTTCGGCCCGTACGCCGGTGCTGGTCGATATCAAGCCCGCGGGCCGGTTCATGGCTGCCGACGTGGACAAGGCCGGCGGCATCCCGGTGATCGCCAAGCGCCTGGTGGACGGCGGCTATGTGGACGGCTCGGCGATCACCATTACCGGCCGCACCTTCGCCGAAGAGGCCGCCGAGGCGAAGGAAAGCGCCGGACAGGAGGTGATTCACGCGCTCGACAAGCCGTTGAAGCCGCGCGGCGGAATCGCCATTTTGCGGGGCAGCCTGGCGCCGGAGGGGTGTGTCATCAAGCTGGCCGGTCACGAGAAGAATGTGCACCGCGGGCCGGCGCGGGTTTTCGAGCGCGAGGAAGACGCCATGCACGCCGTCACCGAGGGCGCCATCCGGGCGGGCGACGTGGTGTTGATCCGCTACGAGGGTCCGCGGGGCGGTCCCGGGATGCGCGAGATGCTGGGCGTGACCGGAGCGATTGTCGGCGCGGGGCTCTCCGACACTGTGGCCCTGGTGACCGATGGCCGGTTCAGCGGCGCTACCCACGGCTTCATGATCGCGCACGTGGCTCCGGAAGCGTTCAACGGCGGACCCATCGCCGCGGTCCACGAAGGCGACATGATCACGGTAGACGCCAACCGCGGGGTGCTCGACCTGGAAGTTCCGGCGGAAGAAGTGAAGCGCCGTCTGGCGGCGTGGAAACAGCCTGCCGCGCGTTACCGGTCCGGCGTGTTCGCCAAGTACAGCGCGCTGGTTTCCTCGGCCTCCGAGGGCGCCATCACGCGGCCCTCACAAAATTAACATACAGTCGCCGTACGAATAGAAGCGGTAGCGCGTTTCCACCGCGTGGTGGTAGGCCGCCAGGGCCAGCTCGGTCCCCGCGAACGCGCACACCAGCAGCAGCAGGCTGCTGCGCGGCAGGTGGAAGTTGGTCAGCATCGCCCCGGTGGCGCGGAACTCGAAGCCCGGATAAATAAAGATGTCGGTATTTCCCGCGAGACTTCCCGACTGCCAGGCGCTCTCGATGGTGCGCACGCTGGTGGTGCCCACGGCGACCACGCGTTTGGCCGCGCGGATGCGCGCCGCCTGGTCTTCGCGAACCAGGTAGCGCTCGGCGTGCAGCCGGGCGTCCTCGATGCGCCCGGCGTGCAGCGGCTGAAAGGTCCCCAGGCCGACGTGCAGGGTCACGCAGGCCACCTCCGCTCCGCGCGCGCGGCACCGGTCGAGCACCTCGCGGGTGAAGTGCAACCCCGCGGTCGGCGCGGCCACCGAGCCCTGTTCGCGCGCGAATACGGTCTGGTAGCGTTCCCGGTCGGCCGGCTCGTCGGCACGCTTGATGTAGGGCGGCAGCGGCACGTGACCGATCTTTTCGAACCGGGCGAACAGATCGTCCGCCGCGGAGAAACGGATGGTGCGTTCGCCCAGTTCGCCGCGCGCCACGATCTCGCCTTCGAGCCCGTCTTCGAAGCGGATCCGCTCGCGGAGGCGCATTTTGCGGCCCGGCCTGACGAGCGCCTGCCATTCCCGGCCATCGGGGCTCGCCGGATGGAGCAGGAACACTTCCACGCGGCCGCTGAGGTATTCGCGCCGCTTCGGATTGTGTTTGCCGATGGGCAGAGAACGCACTCCCGCGCGCTCGCCGAACAGGCGGGCGGGAAACACGCGCGAGTCGTTCAGGACCAGGCAATCGCCCGGCTGCAGGAACTCCGGGAACTCGCGAAAGGTGCGGTCCTCCCAGCAGCCTTGCCGGCGGTCGAGCACCAGCATGCGCGACGCGGCGCGCTCCGCCAGCGGTTCCTGGGCGATGAGCTCTTCGGGCAGGTGGTAGTCGAAGGCAGCCAGATCCACGCCTTCACTGTAGCGGAAACAGTTCCCCCTGCTCTTCGATCCAGACTTCCGGACGGTACTCGATGGGGCCGGAAGCCAGCCCGTAGCGATCGCGAATCCGCTGCACGCGCTCGCCGAGGATTTTCTTGTAGTCCCGCCCCAGATAGCCGCTCTTCTCGAAGAGCTTGCGGTAGCGCGGCGCCAGTTGCGGAAACTCCCGCTCGAGAAACGGAAAGAACACCGCCTGCGCCGAAGGCATCAGAAACAGCGGTCCGCCGCCGAAAGACAGCGCGCCGGCATCGCGCGCGGCCTTTGCCAGCCGGTCCAACTGCCGTTCGCCATCGGTGAGCCCTGGCATGATGGGATTCGGCATCACGCCCACCGCGACGCCGGCCTCGCACAGGCGGCGCACGGTCTCCAGGCGGAGGTCGGGCCGCGGCGCACGCGGCTCCAGCAGGCGCGCCAGCTTGGAGTTGAGCGTGGTGATGGTGAGGCTCACGGTCAGCACATTGGCACGGGAGATTTCGCGCAACAGGTCCAGGTCGCGCAGCACCAGGTCCGACTTGGTGACGATCCCCACATGCCACCCGCGGTCCTGCGCGAACACCTCGAGAATCGCCCGGGTTCGCCCGAACCGCCGCTCGGCGGGCTGATACGGATCGGTGGCCGTACCGATGGCGATGCGCTGGCTGCGATCGATATGCCGCAGTTCTTGACGCAAGAGGTGGGCCGAAGCCGATTTGGCGTAAATCCGGTCCTCGAATTCCGCCGGCGCCATTTCCATGAACTCGTGGGTGTAGCGCGCATAGCAGTATTTGCAGCCGAACTCACAGCCGCGGTACGGATTGATGGTCCACTGGAACGGCATGTGGGGCTTGGTGCGGTTGAGAATGCTGCGGGCAGCGATCTCGAAATACTGCACCGAGCGTTTGGCCTCCAGCAGTTCGCTTTCGGCCGCCAGACGAGCGATGCCAACGAGTGCCATTCCTTATTTTCGCCTTTTGTTCGCCAAATGGCAAGAGGCGCGGCGGCACCTTTGGGGCAACAGCCAGGCGGGTAGTGTCAGGATGCGGGAGGGACGGCCGAAATGTCCGCAGGCCCGCGGGGCAGCAACTCGCGCACGCGCTCGGCCAGTTGCCGCGAGGTGTACGGTTTCTGCAAGTATCCGCTGACCCGCTTCTGTTTGAACTTGGCCAGGGCCTGGCGATGGTCATAGCCGGTCGAAACGATCACCTGGATATTGGGGTTGGAGGCGACAATCTGGTCGATGGCCTCCTCACCGCCCATGACGGGCATGGTGAGATCCAGGAGTACCAGGCCGATTTCGGGGTGGCGGCGCGCCATTTCAATGGCCTCCCGGCCGTTGGCCGCCAGCAGCACCCGGTAGCCGCGCACTTCGAGCGACGCCTGGGCAATGCGGCGCACCATCTCTTCGTCATCCACGACAAGCACGGTGGCGCCCGAAACGGCGCGCGCGGGGAGCGGCCTGGCCACTTCGTCGGCGGCGGGGAAGGAGATGCGCAATGTGGATCCCTGGCCCAGGGCGCTGTTGACCTGGATGGTCGCGTTGTGGCCGCGGACAATGCCGGCCACCGCCGCCAAGCCCAGTCCGCGGCCGGTGAATTTGGTGGTGAAGAACGGATCGAACATGCGGGCCTTCACTTCGGGAGCCATCCCGCAGCCGGTATCGCACACTTCCAGGTAGATCGACGCGTCGCCGTCCATTCCGGTGCGTAACTCGATGGCGCCGCTGGCATCCTCGATGGCTTCGGTGGCGTTGCTGACCAGGTTCACGATGATCTGCTGTACCTGGTTGGGATCGGCATTGATCCACGGCAGGCGGGACGCCAGGCGGAACTTCAGGTCGATCTTCTTGGGAACCGACGCCTCAATCAAATGCTGAACATTACGAATCAGCGCCGACAGATCCACCTTTTGCATGTGGTGGCGGCCTTTGCCGGAATACGCCAGCAACTGGCGGGTGAGGTCGGCGGCCCGCTCGCCGGCATTCACCACGTCGTTGAGCTTGTCGTGGTGCGGGGAATCGGGCGGCAGATCGCTCACGACCAGGCTGGCGTTGCCCATGATGCTGGTCAGCAGGTTATTGAAATCGTGCGCCACTCCGGCGGCGAGCGTGCCCACGGTTTCGAGCTTCTGGCTCTCCCGGAACTGCTCTTCCAGTTGCCGCTGCTCGGTCATGTCGCGGGCGATGAGCACGGCTCCGTTCATGCGGCCGTCCGCATCCAGCCGGGGATCGACGGTGAGGACGAGCTGCCGGGCGTTGTGTTCGATCTCCATCGTCTCGCGCCGCCGGGTTTCCGAGGCGCGGACGAACAAGTGATCGTCGGCGGGGATGTCGCCGAAGAGCTGCTGGCAGAACGACCCCAGAATTTCGCTGCGCGCGCGCACGGCGATGCGCGCCAGGCTGTCGTTACATTGCTGGATCCGCCCCTCGGCATCCACCAGCGCCACCCCGTCGCTGATGCAGTCGAAGGTGGCCTGCCATTCCCGGGCCATGGCGCGCGCGGCCTCTTCGGCGCGGCGGGCGCGCAGGATCGAATTGATGGTCGCCAGGAGCACGTCCGGCTCCACCGGTTCCACCAGGTAGCTGTCGGCCCCCGCGTCCAGCCCCCGCGCGCGGTCCGACCCGTTGGGGTAGGAAGCGGTGATGTGCAGCACCGGAATCTGCGAAGTGGCCACCGCCGATTTCAGACGCCGGCACACTTCGAAGCCGTTGATGTCCGGCAGATTGATATCCAGCAGCACGAGATCCGGCAGTTCCTCGGCAGCCATGCGCAGGGCTTCCGTGCCGGAGCCGGCTTCCCTGACGCTGAAGTTGTGCCGCTCCAGAACGCGCGTTACCGCGTACCGGCAAATGTCGTTATCGTCAACATTAAGAATAGTGGGGCGAGACGCGGCTCTCATAGGCTCAGCTTTCTCAGCTCTAGCTGCCAAATGCAGCAGCGGTTGTGTCTGCCGGCTTACCGGCCGATTTTTCTTCGAGCGCTGCCCGGATCCGAAGGCCGGCATCCGAATTCGAGAGAACTTCCTTGGACAGAATGGCCACCGCCTGGGATCTCAGGTAATCGTGTTCGTCCTTCGTCAGCGCTTTCGACGTCATAATCACCACGGGAATGTCGCGGGTGCCGGGGTCGGCTTTGAGTTCCTTCAGGACGTCGAGCCCGCTCATTCCCGGCATGCGGATGTCGAGCAGAACAGCCCGCGGGTTAAGCCGCCTGGCGGCATCGAGGCCCGAAACACCATTCTCCGCCTCCGCCAGTCCCGCAGGCGTACCGAGCGCCTGGCGGATGAGATAGCGCGACACCTCTTCGTCATCGACCACCAGGAGATCGCAGCCGCTGGCAGGGGCAGTTGCCAGATCGGCTCCGGCGAAGACCACCGGAATCTCCGCGGTGAAAACGGATCCGTGCCCGACGGTGCTCTCCACGCGCACCCGGCCGCCCAGCAGTTCCGCCAGCCCCTTGCTGAGCGGAAGCCCCAATCCGGTGCCGCGAAACCGCGCCTGGATGGGGGTTTCGATCTGTTGGAATTCCTGGAAGATCAATTCCAGGTGCTTGGGTTCGATGCCGATGCCGGTATCGGACACGGCGAAAATGGCGGATTCTCCCCCCTGGCCGAGGTGCGCCGAGACGCGGACCTCGCCGCGCTCGGTGAATTTCAACGCATTGGAAATGAAGTTCCGCAGGATCTGCGCCAGCTTGGCCTCGTCCGTGAACAGGGGTGGGATGCCGACCGGATCTTCGAAGACGAGTTCGATGTCGCCGTTCACCTGCAAGGGGCGCAGCACGCTGCGCAGGGCGCCGAACAGGCTTGAAACCTGAAAATGAACCGGCCGCACCACCGATTTTCCCGCCTCGATCCGCGCCAGGTCCAACAGATCGTTGACCATCTCCAGGAGATTCTCCGCGGACTTGCGGATGAACATGGCCTGTTTGTGCTGTTCCCCCGAAAGCTTGCCGTCGGACTCGTCCATCAGCAGCCGGCTGAGAGCCATGATCGAAGTGAGGGGCGTGCGGAACTCGTGGCTCATATGGGAGAGGAAGCGCGATTTCATCTCGTCGGCGCGGCGCAGCCGCTCGGCTCTCTCGTCGAGCTCGGCATACAACGCGACCACCCCGCGGTTGGTATCCTCCAGCTCCAGGTTGACGCGCGTCAGCTCGTCCTGGCGGGCGCGCAACTCGTCCAGCAGCCGCAAAAGCTCGCGGTTCTCCTCGCGGAGCTCGTCCAGCACATTGTGGGGGACGGCCTTGCCGATGTCGGCGGAGATTTTGGCCAGGCGCTGCGGCTTCAGGCCGGAAGATCGTTCCGGCAGCCGCTTGGAAAGGTGGACCACGGTGCCCTTGCCGGGTTCGGACTCGACCCGAAAATCGTCCATCAGCCGCCGGGCGCCGATCAACCCCAAGCCCATGCCGGTTTTGGACCGGTAGGCACCATTCAGAATCTTCTTCAGATCGGGGATACCCGGGCCGCAATCGGAGATGCGAACCGTGTAGGTTGCCTCGGCCGCGTCAACCAGGAATTCGGCGAGGCCTCCGGAACCATAGTGGTAAGCGTTGCGGGCAATTTCGGAAACGGCGGTAGCGATGCGGGTGCGGTCGTTCTCATCAAAACCCAGCAGGCCCGCAATAGCGCGCGCCTGGCGTCGCACCGCGACTACATCCTCCTCCGAATGGAGAATCACGGAATGCAACTTGGTAGTCATGGCGCGTCCTGCTCGCGTAAAGCGAGAATGGTCGCATCATCCCGGCCGCGGTTCCAGTCACGGTACAGAACGCCTGCAACCAGGACGGGATCGCGCAGCAACAGCCCCTCGTAGCGATGGATCGACCAATGTGTAGCTATGCCATCCGAGTATAGCAGTGCCGTCGCGTGGAGTGGCCAGGCATAGGTGAATTCCCGTACACGGCGGGAATCATGACCGACGATGCCGGGCAGCGAAGTCATGTGCCGGGCTTCGGTTCCGGAAAATACCACTCCGGCGATGTTGCCGATTCCGGAGAAGCGGATTTCCCGGCTTCGGTGGTCGAAGAGCGCGACCGCCGCAGCGGCGCCCCGCGTGGCGCGAAGCGCGCCATGCAGGTGGGTGATAATGTCGGCCGGCCCTTCTCGATTCGCATCGCCGAACGCCTCGATGGCGGCCAGAGCGGATTGAGAGGCAAGTTCGCCATGCCCCAATCCATCCACCACCAGCACCAGCGTGGACCCGGGCTGCTCATATATGGCGTAGCCGTCGCCGCACACCGACTCTCCCTGTTTGGCGACCGAAACCGCTCCGATGGCCGGTTGGGCGTCAGCCTGGGGGCCTCCGTTCCGGTGCCGGGACGGGAACCGTGCCAGCAGGGCGGTACCATGGCCGGACTCGGTAAAGACGTCGCAGGCGAGCGACAGCCGCCGGATCGCTCCCAGGCCGGTGCCCGGACTCCCCGCCGTCGAATATCCATCCTGGAAACATCGCGCCAAATCGGCGAGACCCGGCCCCTTGTCGAGCGCCAGAATCTCGATTCCCGAGTGCAAGGCGGGCGGCACCAGCAGGATTTCACCACCGCCGGCGTGCTTCCACAAGTTGGTCGCGGCCTCCGTGACCACCAGCGCGACACGGGCGATGACGACGTCGTCCAGATCGAGCCGGGTGGCCATGGCGACGGCGTTGCGACGCGCCTCGGCCACCTGGTCGTACCCGTCCACCCGTACCGAGATCGTGCTCACGATCGCCACCGGACGATCGTCACGCGAGTGCCCTCCCCGGGCCGCGATTCGACCTGGAATTCGTTCGAAAGCCGCTTTGCGCCTCCCAGCCCCAAGCCCAGGCCATTGCCGGTGGTGAAGCCATCCTGCAATGCCTTTTCGATATCCGGAATGCCGGGTCCCTGGTCTTCGAACACCAGCCGCAGTCCGCGGCGCACGCCATTCTCGACCACTTCGATGCGCGCCCAGCCGCCACCGCCGTGAATGATCGCGTTGCGCGCCAGTTCGCTCGCGGCGGTCACGATCTTGGTCTGATCGACGAGGGAAAAACCCAAATCCTGAGAGCGCGCGCGCACCAGTTGGCGGACGGCCACGATATGCTCCGTACTCCGGATACTGACAGTTTCAGCTTTGAGGGCTTGGCCAGCCATGATGGTGGTCCGTCTCTTCCACCGAACTCCGCAACAACTGCATTCCCCGTTCGACGTTCAACGCGGTGCGCACGCCCTTCAGCGACAACCCCAGTTCCACCAGGGTGATTGCCACCGAAGGCTGCATGCCCACCACCACCGTCTGCGCGCCGAGCACCCTGGACATGCTGGCAATGTTTCCCAGCATGCGGCCGATGAAGGAGTCCACCATCTCCAGCGAGGAAATGTCGATAAGGACGCCGTGTGCGCGCGTTTGGGCGATTTTGCTGGTGAGGTCCTCCTGAAGCGACAGCGCCAGCCGGTCGTGCATGTCCACCTGGATCGTCACCAGCAGGAGGTCCCCCATCTTCAGAATCGGAATCCGTTCCATGCGGCACCTAGCGGGCTGTTTCGTTTTTGACCAGCGTCTGGCCGGAACGCCGCAAGGCCACCCGAAAGGCATCCGCGAGGGTGGCCTTGGTGGTGATGTCACCCAGTTCCACACCCAGGTGAACGATGGTCTGGGCAATCTGCGGACGGACACCGCTGATGATGCAATCGGCTCCCATCAGCCGCGCCGCGGCCACCGTCTTCATCAGGTGTTGGGCTACCAGGGTGTCCACCATGGGCACGCCGGTGATGTCGATGATGGCGATATCCGCGCCGGTGTCCACGATCTGTTGCAGCAAGTTTTCCATGACCACCTGCGTGCGAGCACTGTCCAGGGTTCCGATCAGCGGCAGGGCCAGAATGCCATCCCAGAGTTTCACTACGGGGGTGGAGAGTTCGAGCAACTCCTGCTGCTGCCGGGCGATCACTTCTTCGCGGGTCTTCTGGTGAACCTCGGTGGTGAACAGGCCGAGCTTGTCGATCAATTCGGTAGTGCTCCAGGTTTCCGCTGCCAGCGCCGCCGCATCGGCGCCATATTCGTGCCGCAACTTGGTAAAAACCGGCAGCTTGAGCGACAGCACGAAGCTAGCCGTCTCCGCCGGAGCGAAGCCCTTTCGTGCGCGCGTGCGGGTCAACTCGGTCAGGATGTCGCGTGCTCCGGCCCATGCCGGCTCGGAGATATCCCCCGATCCGCCGCGCTCGAGCGCCTGTCGCACCGCCGCCAGGAAACTGCGGGATTGCTGCTGAATTTCGTCCTCGCGGACCATGCTGCCACGGGCTCCGTGGGTGGCCATCTGGTGCCGCACCCAATCATCGAGAATGTCCATCTCGTGACGGCGCAGAATCTCCAGAAGCCTGGCCGGGCTGTTCATATTCTCTCTCTCTCTTCTCGGTTGTTGCTCAGGCAGTATCGCCAGCGGCGCGGGCAAATGTCAAGCCGTCAAAAAGCGGATGCTACTTCCCCAGATCGATGCCGAGCTTCCTCAGTTCTTCGGAATAATATCGCCGGTGCAGCAGGTCCCACTCTTCGCTGCCTTCGGGAATCTCGCGTTTTTGCGACCGGATTTTTTGACGGGCGGCGCGATCTACCTTGTCCTCGGCCACCAGCAATTCGGTCATCACCCGCACGATCTCCAGCCGCACCGCGTTCGTATCTTTAATCTTTAGCCGCAGTTCGCGGCTCCGGCGGAGCATATCCACCAACTTGTGGGACATGTCAGTTACTTTGTCGCGCGACAGCTTCATGGCGTCGCCCGAGTCCCGGCCCGAAGCCCGAATGACCTTGCGCTGCGAAATGAGGGTGTTTTTGATGCGCCGAAACATCTCCTGGTAACTCACCCCTTCGCGCCGCATGTACTCGCTGTACTGGCTCAACAGGTCGCGGACCTCATCGTTCAGGCGGTCCTCGACCGCGAGTTCCCCGGTGATCACGTCCGTGATCTTTTCGGCTACCACATCGGGTGTCGTGGTCTCGATCGTGCCTGGCGTCAGCCTGTTCACGAGCTGTCGCGACACATAGGCGACGAATTCACGGGCAAGGAGCATTGTTTGTGCGTGAGAGAGTAGTTTAGCACGTGCCGGATTCGGGTACGGCTTGGCCCATACGGCCCGGATTCAGGGGTAAGGCGTGCCATTGGTGGCAAACCCAACGTCGTTCTGTAAGGTTCGTCACCTAAGCGTGATCAGGCTAGCAACTTAGCCGATGGACGTAAGTGTATGATAGGGTTAAGCTGAGGTCGGTACGCTATTCAATCGGCCAAGGGAGAAAACGAAAAATGGTTCGTTCTTTGGAGGCGACACTCCCGTACGAAGATCCACTGACCTACTTGCCCCGCAAGCCGGTACAGGAGTTCGCCAAGCGTCGCATCATCTATGACGAACATCAGCCGTCGGACAGTTTGTACGTGGTGATTCTGGGTCGAGTGAAGATCACGACGACCGCCGATGACGGCCTGGAGACGATCGGTAGGCTTGTCTGTGCCGAGGGGTTGTTCGGGGAATCCGCGCTGGTCGGCTCGCCCTCCCGGACGGAGTCCGCGGTAGCGCTGGATAACGCCAGCGTCATGTGCTGGTCGCGTTCCGAAATCGAGATGCAGATTGAACGGGAACCTCGCCTGGGTATCGCTCTCGCCCAATACATGGTGCGGCAGTGCATCGAGATGCAGGACCGCATCGAGAGCATGGCCATGTACAAGACACCGGAGCGGGTCATGCTGGCGCTGGTTCAATTGGCCAACACCCTGGGTTCGCTGATGCCGGACGGCTCGGTGCGCATCGCTTCGCTGACCCATCACACGATCGCGGAGTTTGTCGGCACCTCGCGGGAGATCATCACGTTCCAGATGAACCGCCTGCGCCGGGCGGGAATGCTCCGCTATTCGCGCAAGCACATCGACATCTATACGCAGGCAATGCAGGAAGCGCTTCGCAATCAGGGCATCAACGTGCCGCAACCGGTGGGCGAAACGGCGGTGCGACGGGCAGGGATCTAGACGATCGTGCCCGCCCGGTCCTGACGATCGCGGCCCCAAGGGTCGGCCGGATGCGGCGCCGCTGGCAGTGCGCATCCGTCGAGCCTCAATCGTAAACGAAGTGGAGGACCTTTTTGAGGTCTTCCCAGGCTTCCCGCTTCGCGTTCTGGTTATAGGGCCGCAACAGATACGAGGGGTGATAGGTGACCATCACCGGGAACTGGCGCCATTCGAACCATCGCCCGCGCATCTTGGTGACTCCCTCTTTGTGGCCGGTCAGTGCGCGCGCAGCGGTGCCTCCCAGGGCGCAGATCGCCTTGGGCTGAATGGCCATCAACTGGCGGTAGAGAAACTGCCCGCAGATCTCCATTTCATCCGGTTCGGGAGTGCGATTCTCGGGAGGCCGGCACTTCACCACGTTGCAGATATAGACATCTTCCCGGGTCAGCGGGATGCCCTCTTTGCGGGCGGTGTTTTCGATCATCTGTGTCAGCAATTGGCCGGCCCGGCCCACGAACGGGATTCCCTGAGCGTCTTCGTCGGCTCCCGGTCCTTCTCCCACGAACACCAGCGGTGCGCGCGGGCTGCCCACGCCGAAGACGATCTGGTTGCGTCCCGCATGCAGACGGCACCGCCGGCAGTCGCCGATGTCGTTGAAGATCTGAAGGAGCGAGTCGCCGGCCGGCGCCAGCGAGGGCAATTCGGTCTTCAATGTTTCGCGGGATCGCGCCGGCGGTGCGCCGGCCGCCGGTTCCTCCGCCACGGGAGCAGGGTCGATGGCGGCGCCGCCGCGGCGGTAGAGCGTGCGGATACCCAGGTCGCGGTAGAACTCCAGGTACTGGCGCAGTTGTTCATCGTCCATCGGCGGCATGGAGGGAGAGGCGAAGTTTCATCACCTGGTCGAAAATGCGGTCGGCGATCTCGCGCTTGGGAGCGCGTGGAATGCTGACCGGCTCGCCGGTCCGCGAAACCAGCAGGACCTCGTTCTGATCGCTTTCAAACCCGCTGTCGCTGGCGCCGACGAAGTTGCCCACCACCAGATCGCAGTTCTTCGATTCCAGCTTGCGGCGGGCCTCCTGCTGAAGATTCTGCGTTTCCGCAGCGAAACCGATCAGCAGCCGGTCGCCCTTCCTGCGCCCCAGTTCCGCCAGGATGTCGGGGGTCGGATCGAGTTCGAGCGAGATGCGCGCCGCAGTCTTCTTCACCTTCTGGTCGGGCACCTTGCTCAAGTGGAAGTCCGCCACCGCCGCCGACTTGATCACGATGCCGGCGGGGCCGAGATTCTCGAACACCTTTTCGCGCATCTCGACGGCGGTGCGCACCGCAATCACTTCCACGCCCCGCGGCGGCGCCAGGTGCACCGGACCGGAGATCAGGATTACGCGGGCCCCGCGCGCCGCGGCGGCCTCCGCCAGCGCGTAGCCCATCTTGCCGCTCGACCGGTTGGAGATAAAGCGCACCGGGTCCAACGGTTCCTGGGTGGGCCCGGCGGTGATCAGCACGGTTTCGCCATCCAGGTCGCGGCGCCCTTTCAGCCGGGCGACGATGGCCTCCACAATCGCCTGCGGCTCGGCCAGCCGGCCAGGCCCGGTCATGCCGCAGGCCAGAAATCCGCTGCCGGGTTCTACGATGTTGTGACCCCGGTCGCGCAGTACCTGGAGATTCGCGGCCGTGGCCGGGTGCTGCCACATGTTCACGTTCATGGCCGGAGCGATCACCACCGGGCCGGTGAACGCCAGGTACAGCGTGGTCAGGAAATCGTCCGCCAAGCCGTGCGCCATCCTGGCAAGCAGGTCCGCAGTGGCCGGAGCCACCGCCAACAGCTCGTGTTCCTGCGCCACAGCAATGTGTTCAATGGCGCTTTCGATGGCGAACAGGTCGGTGAGGACTTTGCGGCCGGTCAACGCCGCGAAGGTCAGCGGGCGCACGAACTCCTGCGCGGCGCCGGTCATCACCGCCTGCACGGTGTGACCCTCCTGCGCCAGCAACCGCGCCAGTTCGGCAGCTTTATACGCCGCGATTCCGCCGCCGATGCCGAGAATGATCTTCATGAGGAAAGCGGCGGGGCTACACTGCCGGCTCGGGGCCCGCTTCTTCGGGCGCCTGCCCGGTCAGGCTGTACTTCACCAGCCCGCGCCGGACCTCTTCGGTGGCAATGACGGTGGGCTTTTTCGAGGAGGTGGGCAGCACCGGCCGGGCTCCACCCTGCAATTGGCGGGCTCGCTTGGCGGCCACGATGATGAATCGGTACGTGCTCTGATCCGGGTCGTCCGGGATGGTACAGTGGGCGTTGTTGCGAGGGCTCTTGTCACCCATGTTGTCGATACCTCTTCCAATCTCTCAAATTTCAAAAGTCCGCAGAATCGGCCGCACCTGATCCTCCATCCGGGTTCGCCGGACCCGCTCCGCATGGACAATCGCAGAAAGCGCGCCATCCGACTCCTCCAGGTCGCGGTTAATCAGGACATAATCGTAGGCGCAGTAGTTGCGAATCTCCTCGGCCGCATCCCGCAACCGCCTTGCGATCACGTCGTCCCGGTCCTCGCTGCGCGCGCGCAGCCGCTGTTCCAGGATCTGCCGCGAGGGCGCCAGGATAAAGATGGTGACGGCTTCAGGAATCTTATCCTTCAATTGTCTCGCACCTTGCACGTCGATGTCGAGTACCAGGTCTTTCCCCAGTTCCCGGGCCTGCTCAAGAACGCGGCGGTGGGTGCCGTAGTAGTTGCCGAAGACCTCCGCCCACTCCAGGAATTCATCGCCCGCCAACATCTGCACGAACTCATCGCTGGAGACGAAGTGGTAGTTGTGACCGTCCATCTCGTGGCCGCGCGGCTTGCGGGTAGTGTAGGAGACCGAAAACATCAGTCCCCGAACATTGGTGAGCAGGCGAGCCACCAGGGTGGATTTGCCCGAGCCGGAGGGCGCGGAAACAATGAAAACCGTAGTCATGTCAGGCAGCCGTTCCAGGCGAGGCGATGTGGCGCATCGTTATTCCAGGTTCAGGGATTGCTCGCGGATCTTGTCGATCTCCGATTTCGCCGCCAGCGCCAGCTCCGTGATCGTCAGGCCGAGATCGCCCAGTCCGGAAGTCTTCGAGAGGATCGTGTTGGCCTCGCGGTTCATCTCCTGCAACAGAAAATCGAGGCGCTTTCCCACCTCGCCCTCGCCCGAAAGCAGGTCGTCCAGATGGGCGGCGTGGGTGCGCAGCCGTACCAGTTCTTCGGCGATATCGCTGCGGTCGGCCAGCACCGCCGCCTCCTGCGCCAGCCGCTGCGGGTCGATGCCAACGCCGTGCAAAAGGTCGGTCAGTTTGTCGCGCAAGCGCTTATGAAAGGCGGGAAACGCTCCGGCGCGAATCTCCTCGATGCGGGCGGCCAGGTCGCAGAGGCAGCGGCCCCTCTGGCGCATCTCCGCGGCCATGGCGGCGCCTTCCCGCTCGCGAAACTCATTCAGGGCGGCCACCGCCTCGCCGGCCACCTCCAGAATCGCCCGCGCCACCTGTTCACTGCTCTCTTCCTCCGCGCCGCTGGCCAGCATGCCGGGCACGCGCAAGGCGGCATTCAGGTCGGCTTCGCCGTGGACCTGGTATTGCGCCGCGGCTTCGCGATAGGCGCGCAGGTAGGCATCCATCAGGGAGCGGTTCCAGGTGACCGCCTCGCCGGCCACGATGCGGTTGAAGGCGAGGTTGATCTGCACGTGTCCCCGCACCAGCCCACGCCGCACAACCCCGCGGACCTCGTATTCCAGGGCTTCCAGCTCCGGCGGCAGATGGAAGTGCAGGTCCAGTCCGCGATGGTTCACGCTCTTCAGGCTCATCACGATTTCGCCCTCCGCGATGGTTCTTCTCACCCGGGCGAAACCGGTCATGCTGCGTACGCTCAAAGGTCCACCACCGATCCGGCATCCTCGAACTGCAACTCGTGGAGCCGCTGATAAATTCCTCCGCGGTTCACCAACTCCTCGTGCGTGCCCACTTCACTGACGCACCCCCGCTCGAGGACCACGATCTTGTCGGCGCGGCGTATGGTGGACAGGCGATGCGCGATGACGATTACCGTGCGGTGCTCCATCAGGTTCGCCAGCGCCTTCTGTACCAGCATTTCGGACTCGGTGTCGAGATGCGAGGTGGCCTCGTCCAGAATCAGGATGGGAGCGTTCTTCAGCAGGGCGCGGGCGATGGCGATGCGCTGCCGCTGGCCGCCGCTGAGCCGGACTCCGCGGTCGCCGATCACGGTTTCATAGCCTTCAGGCAGCCGCTCGATGAATTCGTGGGCCAGGGCCATTTCCGCGGCGCGCCGGATCGCGTCGGCCGGCACCCCGGGCCGTCCGTAAGCGATGTTGTTGGCCACCGTATCGTTGAACAGGAAGGTATCCTGCGCCACGATGCCGATCTGGGCGCGCAGCGAGCCGAGGTCCAGGTCCCTCACGTCGTGCCCATCCACCGCGACGGCGCCCCCGGTCACATCGTAAAACCGCGGCAGCAGGTTGGCGAGCGTGGTCTTTCCGCCGCCGCTCGGCCCCACCAGGGCCACCACCTCGCCGGCCTTGACTTCCAAGTGGAGGGCCTGGATCTGGAATCCGTTGGGGGCGCCCGGGTAGCGGAAACAGATATCGTCGAACACAATCCGGTCGCGGAAGCCCGCCACCGGGAGAGCGCCCGGCTTTTCAACGATCTCCTCGGTGTGGTCGAGATACTCGAACACTTTTTGCGAGGCGCCCAGCGCCTGCTCGAAAATGTTGTGGATGCCGACCAGCCGTTTCACCGGATCGTAGAGCAGCAAGAGGGCCATCACGAACGTGGTGAAGCCGCCCACGGTGAGCGCGTGCGCCTTAACCTGGTTGCGCGCATACCAGAGCAGGCCCACGATGGTCGCGGCGCCGAACATCTCGATCACCGGCGTGGACAGGGCCTGTTGCCGCACGTAGCGCAGGTTGCTCTTCAGCAGGTTGTGGGCGGCATCGCGGAAGCGGCGCGATTCGTACCCTTCCGCCCCGAATGCCTTCACCACCATGTGCCCGCTCAGCGTCTCCTGGAGGATCTGGTTCAGCTCCGCCTGGCGGTCCTGGGTGCGCCGGCTGATCCGCCGGATCCGCCGCCCGATCTGACGGGTGGGCAGCATGACAAAGGGCAGCACGGTGAGGCTCACCACCGCCAGCCGCCAGTCTTTGCTCATCACCACATACAGCAGTGCCACCACGCTGAACAACTGCCGCAGAAAATCCGCCAGGATGTGGGAGGTGGCCAGTTGCACCTTGTCCACATCGTTCATGATGGACGACATCAACTGTCCCGTGGAATGCGCCTCGAAAAACTGCGCGCCCTGGTTCAGCACTTTGCTGAAGATCTGGTTGCGCAGATCCGTCACCGACGAGAAGCCTACATAGTTGATCAGGAAATTGCCGAAATAATCGCACAGCCCCTTGGTGAGGAACACCGTCAGGATGCAGAACGACACCATCGATGCCACGTTGTGAAAGCCCGACGGCACGAGCTGATCCAGGTAAACGCGGTGGCGGAATAGCGGATCGGTAAACAACAGGATGCGGCTCTCCGGCAGCGAGGGATTGAGCACCACATCCATGATGGGTCCGATGAGTAGCGCGGTCATGCCTTGCGCTCCTCCCGCCGCCGCCATCAGCACTACCGACGCCAACAGATAACCCCAGTAACGGCGGGCATACGAAAGCAGGCGGAACACTTCGCTCATGCGTGCACCCGCAGCCGGGCCAGCGCATCGATGACGTCGCCCGCTTCCGGCGAACCGGTCAGCACCTCGGAGGACGTCCGCCACGGCCCCCAAATGGCGGGGTCGGAATCGCCGAAGATCACCGCCACGGGCAGGCCGAGCGCCGCTGCCATGTGCGCCGGTCCGGAATCGTTACCCAGGAACAAGACTGCGCGCGCGAGCAGCGATTTGATGTCGGAAAGCGGCGCGCCGCGCACCAGCCGGTGGCGCGCAAAAGGGGACAGATCATCACTTGCCGCTCCGATGAAAACCGGCTCGAGCCCGGCCTGCCGCAGGTGTTCCGCAACCGTCAGAAACCCGCGGGCGGACCACGTCTTCGCGGGCGTCGCCGCTACCGGATGCACTACCACGTGGCCGCCGCGCAGAGCGGGAAGAACCGCACCCGGGCGCGCCACCAGTTTCGCGCGCGGAACTTGGCTCACCGGCACGCCCAGGTAAAACATCGCGCTCGCCAGGTGCTCGGCGGTGTGTACGGTGCGTTCCTGGCCGAGGATCTCCTGCGCCCGCGGGATCCGCACGTTATAAGCGAACTGTCGGCGGAAGTGCCCGAACCCGGCGCGGTAACGCGCGCCCGATCGAGCCGTCAGCCATACGCTGCGCGCGCCCCCGTGCAGGTTCAGGCAGAGCTGCGGATTCCACCGCCGCACCGCTCCGGCGTCCGGGGGAAGAATTTCGGCAATATCCGGATTGTCCTCGAAGATAGCCCGGAAGCGTTCTTCCACCACCACCGCGATGGCGATATCCGGGCGGTGCCGCTTCAAAAGCTCCGCCGCGGGAGTCGTAAGCACGCAGTCGCCCAGCGACCGCAAACGGACGATCGCCACGCGGCCGTTCCGCGGCAGGCTTTCCAGAACGCTTTCCACGGTGTTCTATTCTTCGATTTTCGCCTCATCGACGAGCATCACGGGAATGTCGTCGCGAATGGGATAGACGCGATGGCACTCGACGCACTTGAGGCCGCTGCCGTCGGGTTTGAGCTCCACGGTAGCCTTGTCCAGGGGACACACCAGTATTTCCAACAGCTCTTTGCTGATAGCCATAACGAAATACTCAGTTTAACAAGCTGCGGAGCGGCCGTCGGCGAGGCCGGATGGCCGCTACGCTCCGGCCGCCATCTCCGCACGGGCTTTGGCGATGGCCGCCAGGTACTGCCGGGCTCGCGCTTCGATCACCTCGAAGCGGCCTTCTGATACGGACTTGCCGTCCACCAGTTCTCCGCCTACGGCAACCGCGCAGGCGCCGGCTTTCAGGAAATCGCCGGTGGTGTCCAGGTTCACGCCGCCGGTTGGGATCATCTCGATCTGCGGGAACGGGCCCTTCAGTGCCTTAATATATTTCGGCCCGCCGACGTTGCCGCAGGGAAAGACCTTAACGACGTCCGCGCCCGCCTCCCAGGCAGTCAGCACCTCCGTCGGGGTGAGCGCTCCAGGGCAAATCACCTTGGAGTAGCGCTTGACCATCTCGATGGTTGCGACCCGCAGGCTCGGCGTTACGAAGAATTCGGCGCCCGCCAGCATGCACGCCCGCGCCGTCTCGGGATCGAGCACCGTACCGGCACCGAGCATCATCTCGCCGCCGAAGCGATCCGCCACCTTTTCAAGCGCGTGGATCGCACCCGGCACGGTCATGGTAATCTCGGCGGCGCGCACACCACTGCGATGAAGTGTTTCCACGGCCTTGATGGCGCCTTCGGCGGTGGCTGTGCGGACAATCGGAACAAGGCCAATTTCGGTTATCAAAGCAAGGATTTCTTTCGCTTTCATCAGCCTTAACCTAACACGCGGCACACCCCGTGCCTGCTCGCAAAAAACTCACACCTGTTTCACGTGACCAACGGTCGGTTAATTCGTCTTAACTTCAACAACAGCCACTTCGACCGAAAGGTGCGTTCGAGTGTCCGAGTCAGTCCAACCCGATTTGGTAATCGCAGAACTGGAGCGGATCGCCTCCAACCCGCCGCTCGCGTCATCTCCGAGCCTGTGCCGTTTCCTGCGTTTTGTCGTGGAAGAAACCGTCGCCGGAAGGGGTAACTTGCTTAAGGAATACTCGCTGGGTGTGGCGGTTTTCGAACGCGGCGACGATTTCGACCCGCGTCTCGATCCCATCGTGCGTGTGCAGGCCCGCAACCTGCGCGTGCGTCTCGCTCAGTACTATGCCGGCGCCGGCGCCCATGACCCCGTCGTCATCGACTTACCGAAACGTACATACGTTCCCGTGTTTTCCGTCCGAAGCATGGCTCCGGAGGAACCTGGGCCCGCCGCCGAGCCGGAACCGGCGGCAGTTTCACCGGCATCGCGGCGCCCGCCCCTGCGGGCAATCGCGGCCCTCGTGGTGGCAGCGGTGATCCTGGCCGCCGGATCGGCCATCCTGTGGCGCGGCAGGCCCGTCCAACCAACGGCAACCGCGGCCCACGAACCCGTCCCGGCGGCCCAGGACCTTTATATACGCGGCCGCTACCGGATGGACCGCCAGACCGAATCCGCCATCCGCGAGAGCATCGATTGCTTCCAGCGCGCCATCGTGCGCGACCCGAAATTCGCCGCCGCCTACGCGGGTATGGCGGACGCCTACAACCTGCTCTCCCAATACGGCTTCATCCCGCCAGGCGAAGGCATGGAGCAGGCCCGGCGCGCCGCCGAGCGGGCTCTCGATATCGACCCCGGCCTGGCGGAAGCCCACGTTTCGCTGGCCGCCGTGCTGGAGGCGTACGACTGGAACTGGACCGGCGCCGAAGCCGAATACCGCCAGGCGCTGAAATTGAATCCGTGGCTGCCGGCGGCGCACCTGTGGTACGGCATGTTTCTGCGCGACCAGGGCCGCCTCCAGGAAGCCCTCCCCGAGTTGCGCCGCGCCGCCCAGTTGGAACCCTTCTCGCTGATGACGAGCATCAACCTGGCGTACACGTACCGCGCCGCGGGCAACTATGACGCGGCTACGGAACAGGCGCTGCATACGACCGAAATGGCGCCGAACCTGGTTGCGGGCTATTTGATCCTGTCCGGCTCCTACCGTGCCCAAAAACAGTTCGCGGAGGCGGACGCCGCCCTGGCCCGGGCAAGCGAACGGACCGGCGACAACCCCCATGCCATCGCGCTCGTGGCACGGGCGTACGCCTTTCGCGGCCAGCGCGAGCAGGGCGTCGCTCTCTTGCGCCAGCTCGAGGAACTGGCCAAACATCGCTATGTGTCCCCCTTCGATCTGGGCACTATCTCGCTTGGCCTCGGTGACGAGAGGCGGGCCCTCGAGTTTCTCGAGGAGGCCTATCGCCAGCGCTCGAGCGGTTTGATCTTCCTTCGGGACGCGTCGTTCCAGGGGATGACCAACTCCGCCGAGTTCCACTCCCTGGTTGAAAAGATGCACTTCGCCGGCTGAGCCGGCATCGGCGGATCAATCGGCGCCGCGCGCTAGGACCGCGGCGCACCGCCTGCTACAATCGGCATTCCCGTGAAGGACCCGCTGGTCGGGCCCCTGGCTGCTATTGCCTCGGGTATCCTGGTTTCCCGCTTCGTACCGTTTCAAATCTCGGAACTGTTCAGCGTCGCTGCCGCTTTCCTGCTGCTCGGCATCGTCGCCCTCTATCGCCATTCGCGGGTTCTCGCCGGAGCCTGCTGTTGCCTCGGCCTCTTCGCGGCCGGCGCCCTCACCGACCTGGCCCACCGTCCGGGACCCTCGCCGGAACTGGACGCGGAGGGCCGCGAACTCGTCGTCCTGGGCGGGTGCGTGGTCGAACCCCCCGCGATTTCGGGGCGTCGCGAGCGCTTCGTCCTGGAACTGGAGCCCCACGCCCGCGCGCAAGTCACTCTGTACACTCGCGGCGATGAGCCGCTGCCGGCGCTGCGCTACGGAGAGTCCATTGAAATGGATGCCCGCGTGCGCCAGCCGCACAATTTCGGCAATCCGGGAGCGTTCGACTACGCCGGCTACCTCGCGCGCTCGGAGATCTACTGGACTGCTTCCGGGGCGGCTGGCACGGTTCGCGTTCTGCCCGGACACTGCGGGTCGCGATTCCAGAAAGCGGTGATGGACCTCCGCGCCGCCGCACTCGCCCGGATCGACAGTCTCTACCACGGCGACTCGTATCAAACCGGCATGATGCAGGCTATCCTGATCGGCCAGTCGTTCCAGCTTCAAAAGGTGTGGACCGAGCAGTACCGCTCCACGGGCACCTTTCATGCCCTGGTCATCTCCGGAACGCATGTGGCGGTTTTGGCCGCATTTTTTCTGCTCCTCCTGCGGCTCTGTTTCATTCCGGAGAGCCTGGCCCTGCTGATGACCGCCGCGGCGGCGTGGTTGTATGCCCTGGTGACGGGCTGGCAGGCGCCCTGCACGCGCTCGGCGGCGGGGCTCACGCTGGTCATGATCGCCACATTCTTCTACCGCGAACGGCGGCCGATCAACCTGCTCGCAGCGGTGGCGCTGGGTTTCCTGATCTGCGATCCCGGCCAGTTGTTCGATGCCAGCTTTCAGCTCACGTTTCTGGCCGTAGCCTTCCTGGGCGCATTCGCGGCGCCGATGATCCGCGCCACCTCCGGTCCGCTCAATCACGCCCTCGAAGGGCTCCGCGATACCGGCCGCGATCCGCACCTGCTGCCCCGGGCGGCGCAATTCCGTATCGAGATGCGCCTGCTCGGCGATACCCTGCGGCGGCTCGGTTTCGGGCCGCGCGCCGCCGATCTTGCCGTCGTCGTGCCGGCGCGCATCCTGTTCTTCGTTTACGAAGTGACGCTGGTCTCGGCAGTCGTGCAGGTAGGACTGGCGCTGCCCATGGTGGTTTACTTTCATCGCGTCGGGCTCACCGGGCTCTCGGCCAACGCCGTGGTCGTACCACTGATGGGGCTGATCGTACCCATCGGGTTCACCGCCGTCCTCACCGGCTGGGTCTGGGTGGCGCGCATCGCCGGAGTGTTGCTGGCGCTGTCGCAGAAGGTGGTTAGCTGGCACGCGGGAATCGAACCCAACTGGCGCATTCCGGCCCCTCCGCTCTGGCTCGCGATTGCCCTTTCGGCCGCACTGATTGCCGCCGCGGTGATACGCGGCCGCTGGTGGCGCGCAACGGCGGCCGCGGCGGTCGCCGTTTGCCTGGCGCTGGTGTTAGACCATCCCTTCGCGGCCGACGTGCGCCCCGGACAACTGGAAATGACGGCCATCGATGTCGGCCAGGGTGACAGCATCCTGGTGGTGTTCCCCGATGGAAAGCGCATGCTGGTGGACGGCGGCGGCATTCCCGCGTTCGGCCGCCAGGCCAAGTCCCAACTGGACATCGGCGAAGACGTGGTCGCGCCCTACCTGTGGGCGCGCTCGCTGCGCCGTCTCGATATCGTCGCCCTCTCGCATGCGCACGAAGATCACATCGGCGGATTGCCCGCGCTGGTCGCCGATTTCCACCCCAGGGAACTGTGGACCGGCGCCACTCCCGACAGCCCTTCCTGGCGCGCCCTGCGCGACGCCGCCCGGCGCAGTGGAACGCGGATCGTGCCTATGCAGGAGCCGCTTCAATTCCGGTTTGGCGGAGCGCAGGTGGAGGTGCTGGCGCCGTTCCCCGACTACCTTCCCGGCGACACCCCGAAAAACAACGATTCGCTGGTGCTGCGCCTGCGCTTCGGGCGCCATTCGTTTCTGCTGGGCGGCGATATCGAGCGCCAGATCGAGTACCAGATGCTCGCCGCCAACGAACTCGAACATACCGACGTGCTCAAAGTAGCGCACCACGGCAGTAAGACCTCCAGCACGGAACAGTTCCTGGGCGCGGTCAATCCCACTTACGCCGTCATCTCGGCGGGGCTGGACAACAGCTACGGACATCCCAACCCGGACGTGATCGAACGCCTCGAACAGCATCACAGCGAAATCTTCCGGACCGATCGCGAAGGCCTGATCACCATCCGCAGCGATGGCCGCCGCCTGAGGGTGGACACCTACCGGCGGAATGCCGCGCTCACCCTCGCACCTGCTTTTGCGCCCTGACCGCGCCGCACCGCGATCAGCCGGGCTTTTGCAACCACAGGAAGCAATGATTCCCGAGCCGTCCGGCGCGCGGCGTGTCCAGCAGCAGCAGATCCAGATAGCGCAGTGGAAACAGCAGCCAGCCCAGCACGCCGTGCGCCGCCACCCGCCACGGCCTCCAGGGCAGCAGCAGCTTGACATACTCGATGGCGAACACCAGCAGGGTTGCGGTAGGCCCGGTGCGCCAGCCCTCAGCCACGACCTCCATACCGCCGGCCATTTCCTTCAACCCATCCAGCGTGAACCGGCGGAAGTCTTTCGGATATTCGTGAAACGGATGGCAGAAGGGCGTGACCAGATGGGCGTAGCCGCCGGGCCGCAGCACCCGCTCGATCTCGCGCATCACCCGCCGCGGATCCCGCACGTGCTCCAGCACCGCGTCGCATTCCACGCGGCCAAACACGGCGTCGCCAAAAGGCAGTTGATGCGCGTCCGCCGAAACATCCACGCCCGGAACGGCGAACAGATCCAGGTTGACGTATCCCGAGACTTTGCGGCCCGCACCCCCGATGTACAAGTTCCAACGGCCCAGCGCGAAATCCTTCGGCTCGCGCGGGTTCATCACGTAGGGAGCCGGCGGATCGAGCGCCCGCCGCCACCGGCCCCGCGCCGCGCGCCGGCGGTAAAACTCTTCGAGCGTCACTTCGCCTTCGGTAGGATCTTCAGGGTGGACGGCAGCGTGAACAGGTCGTCCCGCAAATCCTGGTTCACCTGTACCGAATCCGAGTACATCTCGAAAATCTTCTCGCCGTTGCGACTGCGCACCTGGGTGCTGGGCCACTTAACGCCGTTGCCGACGTCGCGGAAGTTGGCAAACACGGTCTCTTCGGTGTCGAAGTCCTTGTACTCGGGATTGCGTCGCCGGAACACTTGCCGCACCGGCAGTTTCGAGAGCTGGTCGAAGTATACAGTCACCGTCACGTTCTGGGCGTCGGTGATGTCCACGATTTCCACCGGCCGGTTCTCCCAGAAATCGGTTCCCTGCGAGTAGAACGTCATGCCCGGCTCCTTGAGCCGCTGCCGGAGAATGTACAGGATGTTGCGCAGCGTGCTGTCGCGGTATCTCGCCAGCCGCTCGTCATCCAGCGGGCGTGCGCCGCGGAAGGTGATCTCCCAGGCGCCATTCTCGGTGAACAGCACGGCCGAAGCCTCGTCCTTACCGAACGCCTCCCGCTCGCGCTGCGATACTTTTCCGGGAACCGGCGTCAGGTAGCGGGTGTAGATCTTGGCCAACGAAAGGCCGGTCAATTCCTGCCGGTAAAACGAATACGCGCGGCCGCTTTCCACGCGGTCTTGCATGCTCAGGAACGCGTCGCCTCCGAGGGCGTGCAAGGCCTCGTCCACCGCGCGCTTGCCTCGTTCCTGGCGGGTCTCCGCCGGGCCAGCGGAGAGTGCCGAGGCCGTCCAAAGTATCGCTGCAATCCACCACTTCATGGCCGTCTTCTCAGATCCTCGATCTTCAAACCCATGTTCAGCCGGATTTCGCTCACCGTCACGTCCGCGAACTTCGCGCCGCCCTGAAACAGGGTAATCTTGTGAGGCATCCGGATCCCGCCGACTTCACGGAAATCGGCGTAATCCTCCTGCACCGTCACCGGCGGTCCGGCCCCCGGCAGGCGCTGGTAGAGCACTCGCGCGGGCAGCCCCGTCTCGCCGTCGATCTCCAACTGGGCGATGTTGCCCTGCTGGTCGCTGATCTCCACCGTGTGGGCGCCGGTGGCGTTGACCGTGCGCCCTTCCATCCGGTCGCTCAGCAGAAACGGAAAATACATGCGGAAGAGGTCCCCCTCGACCGATTTCAACTGGGGCCCGATCAGCGGCACCCAGCCGCCGCGATTCGCATACCAGCCCACCTTGCCGTCCCAGAAAAGCGCGGTCTTCCGGCCGGATGCGCTGCTTTCCTCTCGGATCGCCGCGGGAGCGATCCAGCGGTCGGTCTCGGTAATCTGCGCGCCGTTGCCGGCGAGCCGATACTGCGCGATGTTCGTGTAGTCTTTCACCGCCGCCAGTTTATCGGCATCGCCCACCGCCTGCCGCACCCGTTCCATCAGCTTCCTGCCTTCTTCGAGGCCCGGCTTGCTGGCGGCCGCCGGTTCGGGCTTGGGCGGTGGAATCGTCAGGTCGAGAGTTGTCACCGGGGCTCCCAAGGTGTCCAGCGGCGTCCCAAGATCTTGCGGATTGCCCACCGCCACGGTGACGAACTTCGCGGGATCGAGACGCTCCTTGGCAACGCGCAGCACATCCGCCCTGGTTACCGCGGCCAGCCCCTTCTGATACTGCTGCATGAAATCGCGGGGGTAGCCGAAATACTCGTACGTCAGGAGTCGGTTGAGCGTCTTGACCTTGGTGTCGAAAGCGAATACGAGACTGTTCAGCGCTGTGTCCTTCGCCGTCTTCAACTCCGCTTCGGTGACTTCGGTGGTGCGGATCCGGTCCACTTCTTCCCGAATCGCCTTCATCGTCTCCACCGTCGACAGCGATTTGGTGCTGCCGGCGATGAGAAACGTTCCCGGATGATCGTAGCTCGCCGCCCATTCGGCGCCGATATTGTAGGCGTTCCCCATCTTCGTGCGCACCCTCTGGAACAGCCGGCTCTGGAAGCCGCCCCCCAGGATGTTACTCATGATCTCCAGTGCCGGGTACTCCGGATCCCTGAGCTCACCGCCCAACTGTCCCATGGCGAAGAAGGTCTGGGTGACGTCCCGCTTCGCGGCCAGGTACGTACCGCCGGAGGGCCCGGGGCCCACTTTGGGAAAGGCGGGCACCGGCGGCTGCTGTACCGTAAAGCCCGCGAACAGCTTTTCCAGCCGGGCTTTCATCTCGGCCGTATCGAAGTCACCGAACACCGCCAGCATGACGTTGGCGGGGAAGAAGTAGCGCCGGTAGAAGTTCTGCAGGTCGTCGCGCGTGATGCGGTCGATCGTGGCGTATTCCTCCTGCCAGCCGTAGGGCGTGTCGCGGCCGTAAACGATGCTCAGGAATTCCCGCTCCGAGATACCGCCAGGGCTGTCGTTGCGCCGCGAAATCGCGCTGCGAATCTGCGATTTTGCCAGTTCGATCCGGTCCTGCCGGAAGGCCGGATTGGTGAGCACATCCTCGAAGAGTCCCAGCACCTCGTCGGTATTGGCTTTCATGGCGGAGAAACTGACCGAACCGGAGGTCTCGCCGATGTTGCTCTCCACCCCCGCGGCGATATCCTCGAGTTGCTGGTCCAATTGATCGCCGGTACGCGACTTCGTCCCGCCGGTGCGCATCACCATTCCGGTGAGGCTGGCGAGACCCACCTTGTCCGGCGGATCGAACAGATTGCCGGTACGCACCAGGGCCGTGCCGCGGACAACGGGCAGTTCATGATCCTCCAGCAGGAACAGTTTCATGCCATTCGCCAGCGTGAATGTGGCGACATTGGGCACCTGGATGGCACCCAGCGGCGGAAACTTGAGGTCCTTGTAGGAAGCCGGCGCAGCAGGTCGGGAAGCCGGCGCGTGAGCCACCGCCGGCCGCTCCCGGGAGCGCGACGGCGCACGGGTCTGGGCCATCGCCGCGAACGCCAGGATGGAGAACGTCAGGATTTGTTTCATGGGCGCCCTCCCCGCGCCGGCGCCGCCTCACCCGCCGCGGAGGTATACGCCACGGTCCGGTCGTGGACGACGAAACACTGCCGCGCCACCCGCTGCACATCGTTCGCCGTCACTTTGTTCACGTCGTCGATCGAGGTGAACAGCTTCCGCCAGTCGCCGTAGTTCGCCGAGTAGTAGGTGAGCAGCTCGGCCAGGCCGGCATTGTCCCCCAGGCGTCGCACCGTCATGGCGCGGGCCTGCGTTTTCGCACGGGCCAAGGTGGTTGCATCCACGGGCTGCTGCTGAAACCGGCCCAGCAGGTCATCCAGTTCTTTCTGGTTCTCCTCGACCGTGTGGCCCAGCGACGGCGCCACGAAAAACGTGAACAGGCTGGGATAACGGTTGGCCGGAAAACTCGATATGGCCTGCGCCGCCAGGGCGATCTTCTTCTCCTGTACGAGGTCCTTGTAGAGCAGGCTGGTCCGGCCCCGCGAAAGAACCAGTTGGATTACGTCGAACACCGGATCGTCCGGCGAGTACTGGTCCGGCCGTTTGTACCCGATCATCAGGATCGGCTGGCTGGGCGTGTACACCACCGCCGTTTTGGGACCCGGTTGCGGCGGCTCCACGGTCGTCAGCAGAGGCGGAAGCGGCCGCTCCGCCATGGGCCCGAAATACCGCTCGGCCAACCGCCGCGCTTTGGCCGGATCGACATCGCCCACGATCCCCATCGTGATGTTCGCCGGAACGTAATATTCCCGGAAGAAGCGGATCGCTTCCGATACCCGCAAGTTGGCGGTATCGCTGGGCCATCCCCCGGGAGGATTGCGGTACGGATGGGCGGTGAAGCTCGTCGCGGTGAAATCCTGCATCAGTTTGCCCTGTGGGCTGGACTCCACCCGCATGCGGTTTTCTTCCTGTACCACGCTGCGCTCTTTATAAAATTCACGAAATACCGGCTTCAGAAAGCGCTGCGATTCCAGCAGGAACCATAGTTCGAGCCGGTTCGACGGCAGGCTGTAATAGTACTCCGTCGCATCGAGCGAGGTTTCGGCATTGAGTCCCGCGCCGCCGTTCTCCTCGATAATCCGGGTGTACTCGTTGGGCAGGACGAAGGCTTGGGCGCGTGTGATGGCAGTTTCCAGTTGTAACTTCAGATCGGCGATTTTAGCTGGGTCCGCCCGTGGTCCCTGGTTGCGCTCCGCGTCCAGCCGGTCGTACACCTGTTCGACGTCCTCGAGCGCCTTCTTCTCCTCCGGCCAGTCGCGCGTTCCGATGGTCTCCGTTCCTTTGAATGCCATGTGCTCGAACATGTGCGCAAGACCGGTTTCACCGGACGGATCATCTACACTTCCGGCGTTCACATACGTCCGCATCGATACCACCGGCGCTTCGTGCCGTTCGGCGATGATGAACCGCATTCCGTTGGGGAGCGTGAATTCCGTAACTTTCTTCTCAAATTCCTTCAGATCCTGGCCCAGGAGGACCAGCGGCGCCAGCAATATGCAGGCGCGGAGACTAAGTCGGATCACGGTGTTTAGCAACTCCTGTTTCGCTTCTACGAGCATAGCAAGCGCCTTTGCCGGGGAATTCGCCGGGCGAATTCCTGAACCTCCATCAGCATATTCCGATCCTTTACTAGAACTTCAGGACGCAGTACCAACAAAGTACCCGCATTACTGGCCGTGCCCCCGCCTCTGCCTCCATAATGAAATCGTTCGCACGGGTGAACACCGACAGGAGACGATGACCAAGCCCGATCCACTCAATCAGGTCGACAGCATCGCGGGCGACCGCCGCTTCGACCGCCGTTATGGCATTCAACTGGAGCTTCGTTGGAAGCTCATCCGCCGCCGCAAGGTGCGGGATATCGGGTTAGGCCACACCCTCGATCTTTCGAGCGGCGGCATTCTTTTCGATGCTTGCCGCCCGCTGCCCGCAGGCATGAACGTCGAGCTGTCCATCGCCTGGCCCGTCCTCCTGCACAACGTGGCGCCGATGCAATTGACCGTTTCGGGCAGAATTATCCGTTCCTGCGGGACCCGGGCGGCAATCCGCATCGTCCAGCACGAGTTTCGGACGATGGGAGCGTCCGCCGAGCATCGCGAGATGCTCGCCATCGTCGGCCGCTCTGCCGCGCCGTTGCCCGGGTGCGGCCCGACCCTGATGGGAAAACCTCAGTAGCCGCCCGCCGTTGCGCCGCCCCCTTTCAGCGAATACCGCGCGATCAGGCGTCGGCGTCAAGGATCTCCCGGATCTTTTCGTAAAGGGCGCCGGCGGTAAACGGCTTCTGGATAAAACGGGCATCCTTGGTAAGCATCGCGTTCACCACCCCGGTGTCCGCATAACCCGACATGAATAACACCCGAATGTCCCCCCGCAGTTTTCTCGCCTGGCGCACCAACTCCGCGCCGCTCACCTGCGGCATGATCACATCGGTAAGCAGAAGATCGATGCCCGGTTCCTGGCGGAGGAATTCCAGCGCGCGGGCCGCGGAGTCGGTATCGATCACCCGATAACCCCGGTGCTCGAGCATGGCGCGGATCAGTTTGCGCACCGGATCTTCATCCTCGACCAGCAGAATGGTCTCGCCGGCGACCGCCGTGGGCTCCGCCGAACCGGCTCCGGCAACGGGCCCCGGAAGAGCGGCGGATACCGGAAAGTAGATCCGGAAGACCGTCCCTTCACCGGGCGCGCTGTCTACGACGACTTCCCCGTGGTTCTGCTTCACGATTCCGTAGACGATCGAGAGCCCCAGCCCCGTGCCCTTGCCCTGCTCTTTGGTCGTAAAGAACGGCTCGAAAACACGCGCCCGGGTGGCGGCATCCATGCCGACCCCGGTGTCGCTCACGCGCAGCATGACGTAGGAGCCCGGCAGAACGCCGCTGTGGCTATCGCCGAATGCCGCCGTGACGTCCACATTCGCGGTTTCCAGGGTCAACGTACCCCCTTCGGGCATGGCGTCGCGGGAGTTGACGGCGAGATTCATCACGACCTGGTCGAGGTGGGACGGATCGGCCTCGATCTTACGGAGTGCGGGCGCCAGGCGAATCACCAGTCGGATGTCCTCGCCGATGATCCGGCCCAGCATCTTCTGGATCTCCTGTAGCTGCTCGTTCAGGTTGACGACCCGCGGGATGGAGACCTGCCTCCGGCCGAAAGCCAGCAGTTGGTTGGTCAGCGCCGAAGCCCGGTTGGCCGCCGCGGACACTTCCTGAGCGAACTCCAGGCCGGTCTCGTCCCCTCTCAGGTGTTCGCTGAGCATTTCGCAGTAGCCCACGATCACCGTCAGCAGGTTGTTGAAATCGTGCGCGACGCCGCCGGCCAGCCGGCCGACCGCTTCCATTTTTTGCGCCTGGATCAACTGTATTTCGAGCGCGCGCTGCTCGGCGGTCCGGCGCGCGACGCGATCCTCCAGTTCCTCGTTGATGGAGCGGATTTCGGCTTCCGCCGCGCGGCGCTCGCCAATCTCTTGTTGTAGTGCCGCATTGAGGCTGGCCAACTCGCTGGGGCTGGCGAGACCGATCAGCACCGGCATCAGGGGTATCATCATGAGCAACGTAGTGATGGACGCCGCCGCGGTGACCGCTTTGACCAGCCCCTCCAGGCGGTATATCGGGTCCCACACCGTGAGAGCCCCCAGGAGGTGGGTGCTCCCGCACGCCAGAATGAACATCCCGAACGCCGCGAAAATCCGATTGAAATTGATGTCCCGGCGCTTCTTCACGAAATAAAAAAGCAGGAACGGAATCGCATAGTATGCCGCGGCAATGAGCCCGTCCGAAATCACGTTCAGCCACAGGACCCCCGGCTGCCACAGGTAGCACATGCCGTGCGGCATAAAATCGTTCGAAAAGAGGTTTCGGAAAAACTCGATCATGTTCTGGCTCCCTCCGCAGGAACCCCAAGACGCAGATCCGACACAGACAGCATTTCAGATGACGGATCTCAGCGGCAGCGGCTGAAACGGTGCTCGCCAGCCGCGACGGGTCAGGCTCGCTCCGCAAAGGTGCGGTCGTTATCCCCTGCTCTTGATGGATTCCATTCTACACCGGCATCCGGCGCTCCCCGAGGGAGCGGCATGCCGGCCAGCCCGGCGCAGTGGGCGCCGCCGCAACGGGCGACCAGGAATCCCCGTTTTCGAGATGCGACGAAGGCGCGGGCCTTGGAATGGGCGCGTGAACCGGGACTGCGTCCGCGTCCGAATCAATTGGAGTTCCGACCGTCAGGCTGTCCGTTGTAACTGCGCCTGTAAACGGATCGATCTTAAGCGGTCGCCGACCAGCCGCTATCCGTTGCGCTTACTCGTGCCTGAGTGCCACCACGGGATCAATGGAAGCGGCGCGGCGGGCAGGCAATCCACCCGCAATTACGGCTGCTCCCACAAAAACCGCCATGGACGTGCCGATGACGAGTGGGTCGATTGGCTCGATTCCAAACAAAAGGGATTGCGTAAAGCGCATCAGCGCGAGCGAACCCGCCAGTCCAACCGTCAGCCCTCCTCCGATCATGGCGGCCACATCTTTCAAAACAAGATTGTAGATCGGCAACCGCCCCGCGCCCAGGGCGGCTCGAATGCCGATTTCCCTGGTCCGCCGCGTCACGGAGTAATTGAGGAGCGCGAATAACCCGATTGCGGCCAGAACGAGGCCGAGGAAGGCAAAGGCCCCGCCAAGACAGGCCAGCAGTTTTTCTTTGAGAATCGTGCTCCCTACCAGTGCCTCCACTGTATCAACGTCTTTGATCCTCAATCCCGGCCCCGACGCCGCCGCCTCGCGCGCCACCATCTTCGCCACCGATCCGGCATGCAGAGTGGAGCGCACGTACAACGTGAATGCTCTCGGGGGTTTCATCGCCATATAGGCGATTGGTTCCGGTCCATCGCGCAGACTGCCAAAGTGCGAATCGGCGGCCAGACCGACAATCTGATGGCGCACATCGTCGTCGCGGCGGAACTCCCGGCCAAGCACCGAATCGGTTCCGAAGTATCTCCTCGCGAACGCCCGATTGACAACCGTCGGCACCGGTTCGTCGTCATTGTCCCGATATGTCAAATCGCGGCCGCTCAGCAAGGGTGTGCGGAGTGTCGCGAAGTAGCCCGGCGAAACGCGATAAAACGTCGCCTCGCGTTCGGATGGCGCCTTGCCCGGCAGCACCACTCTCTGCGACCGCCGCGCCCCCGAGAGAATCGCCATCCAGCCGGTGGCCGCTCCCTGCACGTTGGGCAATGCGGCCACTCGCAGTTGCAGTTGCTGCATGAGCTCGAGCTGGCGATCGCGCCGGGCTGCGTCGCTGATGGTCAAGACGGTTACACCTCTGGGATCGAACCCCGTTTCCACCCCCGCAAGGTTGCGCAGGCTGAAAAGAAATCCGGCGCCTCCAATAACAAGACAGAACGCGAACGCCAACTGAACGGCCACAAATACGCGCCCCATCCGCAGGCGGCCGCCCTGCCCATTGGGATGGCGAAGTGCGTACATGGGACCGATGCCGGTCGCCTGCCATGCCGGAAGCAGCCCTAAGGACAGCGCGGCAACCGCGCAGATCGCGGCGCAAAACAACAGGACACGAGTATCCATCGCCAGATCGAGCTGTACCGGATTCGTCTTTGTCGAAACCATCGTCAGCAGCGCCGGCGCGGCAGTACTCGCCAACACCCAACCGCCGAGTCCGGCCAACGACACAACGAACAGGCTCTCCGTCAGAAGCTGACGTACCAGGCGCGCCCGCCGCGCCCCCAGTGAAATGCGCAGTGCCATCTCCGCCGATCGCGCGGTTGAGCGCGCGAGCAAAAGGCTTGCGACGTTGGCGCAGGCAATCAGCAGTATGCAGCCGGACACCCCCAGCAGAATCCATAGCGGCTGCGAGAAGGTCCGCCGGAAGTCGGAGGTCCCGGTGGCGCCGGAGTAAGCCATGAGGATCGCCGCCCGCATATGCTTCTGAACTGCGACCGGCGTTTCCGGTCCCATGGCGATCCTGGTTTCCTGGTGATGGTGAAACGTGGGGCGCAAACGGTCCGCAAGCTGCTCCCTGCTGACTCCGGAAGCGAGACGCCCCATCACGTGGAATAGCCTGATATCAGGGTTCGTGAAGATGCCGGGGTCGGCCACCGTGACTGGCAGCCATACTTCGACCACCTTGCCTGGTTCGACACCGCTGAAGCCCTCCCGGGCAACACCGAGGACCATATAGGTCCTGCCGTCCACCGTCAAGCTCTGCCCTAGCACGGCCGGATCCGCACCGAATCGCCGCCGCCAATAGGCATAGCTCAGCACCACCACGGCGCGCGGCGAGGGGTAATGGTCCTCGCCGGGCGAGAACAGCCGGCCCAGCGCCGGCGGAACACTCAGCATGTCGAAGGCATCCGGCGACACAAACTGCCCGATCACCTGTTCATGCGGCGCGTCGGCGCCGGGTGCCCGCGCTTCCACGCGATTGGGCGGGCCGAAAAGGGCGAGGCGCGCGGAATCGCCCGCTGCCCCCAGAAGCTGCTCATACAGCGGATAGCTGAACGTTTCGCCATCTCCGGACGCCGGAATCCCAAACGGGCCGTTTTCGGACGTGGTCAAAGTGAACAGCCGCTCGGGTTGCGGCACGGGCAGCGGCCGCAACAGGGCGGCGTCCACAATCGAGTAGATCGCCGTGTTGGCTCCGATCGCCAGGCTGAGAGAGGCAACGATGGCGGCGGCGAAAACCGGATTGCGGAGCAGGCCGCGCCAGGCGTAGCGGGCATCCTGGCAGGTTCCTTCCACCGCCGCCCAACCCCTGAGTTCCCGGCTTTCCTCGCGAAGCGACGTGACATTGCCAAAGGAATGCGCCGCCTGCCGTTGAGCCTCCGGGAGGCTGAGACCCCGACGCGCGAGGTCCGCGGCGCGGCGCTCGAGATGGTCCCGCATCTCATCGGCTAGCTCTTGATCCAGCCGGCGCGGGTTCAATGCGTACTTGAGTTTTGTGAGCCAGGACATGTTGAGTTCTCCCCAAGGTCCTTCCGCCGGCACTACGCGTGGCGGAGCACCCGGGCCACACCCGCCGAAAAGCTGTTCCAACTCTCCCTTTCGACCGCGAGTTGCTTTGTTCCAGCACGGCTAATGCGATAGATCCGCGCGCGGCGCTTATTCTCCGTGATCATCCATTCCGCCGTGATCCACCCGGATTCTTCCATTCGGTGGAGAGCCGGATAGAGGGATCCTTCTTCCACTCGCAGGGCCTCGTCGGAGGTCTCCTGGATGGCGGTGGCTATCCCGTAGCCGTGCGACGGGCCACGGCGGCTGAGGATCGTGAGGATTAGCATGTCGAGAGCGGACTGGGCGGATTTCGAATTGGCCATATATACTCAGATCACTAGGGTAGCGATCTGATTACACCGCTATTTTCCTCGCGTGTCAAATCGTTTCAATCAGCCAGGGGTCCATGCCCATGCCGGTTTCGGCCGTTCATTGACTTCGCCGGATTCAGGCCCTGGACCGCTAGATCTGTTCGAAGTACCGGCGTCTTTCCCAATCGGTCACCGCCGCGTCATACGCGTCCTGCTCGAGCTTGAAGAAATGGGCGTAGTGCTCCGCCACGCCCGCGCCCAGCGCTTCTTTGACGAACGGGCTCGCCTGAAATCGCTCCGTCGCTTCGCGCAGCGTGGCCGGCACACACGCGAGCGAGGTGGCCGCGTACGCATCGCCCGCAAAGACGGGCGGTGGTTCCATTCGGCGCGCAATCCCGTCCGCCCCCGAGGCCAGCGCCGCCGCGAAGCAAAGGTACGGGTTGCAGTCAGCCCCAGGAATGCGGCACTCGATGCGCAGGCTGCTCCCCTTCCCCACCACGCGAAAACTGGCGGTGCGGTTGTCGTAGCTCCACGCCAGCCGTGTCGGCGCCCAGGAGCCCGCCCGGAAGCGTTTGTACGAGTTCACCGTCGGCGCGTAGAACACCATGAATTCGGGCGCGTGCGCGATCCAGCCGGCCAGAAACCAGCGAAACACGTCGCTCGCGCGAACCGGCCCCAGTTCGCTGCCGCCGGCCATGGCGTTGCGCCCGTCGCGCCACAAGCTTACGTGCACGTGGCAGCTCGAGCCCGCCTGCGCCGCATCCGGTTTGGCCATGAACGTCACGCTCACGCCCAACTGCTCGGCCACCTCCTTGAAGCACTGCTTGAAAATCGCGTGCCGGTCGGCCATTCCCAGGGCATCGGCGAACCGCACGTTCAACTCGTGCTGCCCTTTGCCCCATTCGCCCTTGGAGCATTCCACCGGGATTCCCGACGCCGCCAGGTGCCGCCGCACGGCGCCGTTCAGCCGTTCTTCCCGGGTTCCCTGGAGCACGTGGTAATCCTCCAGGTACCAGCCCGCCGGCTCCAGCCCCGCATAGCCCGCGGCGGCCGCCTGCCGGTAGGAATTGTGGAAGATGTAGTACTCCAGCTCGGAGCCGCACATGGGTTGGTAGCCCAGCGCTCCCACCCGCTCCACCTGCCTGCGCAGCACGGGCCGCGGCGCTGCCTCGACCAGCGCGTGCGAGTCGCGTTCCCGCAGGTCGCAAACCACCAGCGCCGTTTTTTCGAGCCAGCTTGCCCGCCGCAGGGTGGCGAGATCGGGCGCCATGTGGAAGTCGCCGTACCCGCGCTCCCAACTCGCCAACCGGTATCCCGGCATCGGCTGCATGTGCATGTCCACGGTAAGCAGGTAGTCGCAGGCATGCGCGCCCTCGGCGCCGCTCTCCAGAAAGAAGCCAGCATCCAGCCGCTTCCCCATCTGCCGGCCGTAGCTGTCGGTGAACGTCAGGAGCACGGTGTCGATTTCCCCTCGCTCGACACTCCCGCGAAGCTCGTCGATGGTCATGTGCGTGTGCGCAGGTGGAAGCTCTTGGGGCGCGTCAGGTACCCGAAACCGAGATGCGACAGGGTACAGCCATGGCCGCTGTCTTTGATACCGGTCCAGGCCAGCTCCGGATCCAGGTAATCGCAGCGGTTGACGTAGACCGTGCCCGCGGCGGTGCGGTGCGCCAGGCTCTCGCCACGTTCGATATCGGCGGTCCATATCGACGCGGTGAGGCCGTAGGGGCTCTCGTTCATGACCCGCACGCCTTCCGCTTCGCTGTCCACCGGCATAATCCCGATGACCGGCCCGAAGCTCTCGTCCTTCATCACGCTCATGCCGTGGTCCACATCGACCAGCACGGTCGGCGCGTAGTAGTTGCCCCGACCGGGGAGCCGCCGCCCGCCGGTCAACACCCGCGCACCGCGCCGCACCGCTTCGCCCACCTGGTAGTCCATGTATTCCACGGTCTTGCTTTGCGCCAACGGGCCTACCGTCGTGGTCTCGTCCTCCGGGTTCCCTACGCGATACTTCTCCACCTCGGCGACGTACGCCTCAACGAAACTCCGAAACAGCGGCCGCATCACGTAAATCCGCTCCACCGCGCAGCAGCTCTGTCCCGCGTTGTAGAACGCTCCATCCACCAGGTTCTCCACGGCGAAGGTGAAATCCGCGTCCTCGCAAACCAGCGCCGGATCTTTGCCGCCGAGTTCAAGCCCCATATCCAGCAGTTGCGCCGAGGCCGCCTGGTAGACCGCGCGTCCGCCTTCGACCGATCCCGTGAACGACACGAAATCCACCTGGCGCGTATCCACGAGCCGGCGAATCGTATCGTGCCCGGTGTGAATGGACGCGATCAGATCCGCCGGAAGGTCGGCGCGCCGGAACGCCTCCACGAAAGCATCGCCGCACAGCGGCGTCAGGCGCGCATGCTTGATCAGCACGGCGTTGCCCGCCAGCAGCGCGGGCACCACCACATTCACCGCAATCAGCAGAGGGTAATTCCATGCGGGAATATCGAGCACGATTCCCAGCGGCTCGTGCCGGATGAACCGGCGGAATCCGGCCTTCGGCGCGAGCACCTCGTCGGCCAGCGCAGCCGGCGCCAGCCGGATCATCGTCTCCGCCCGGTCGAGCATGGTGTCCACTTCACGCCGCGCCTGCCCCAGCGGCTTGCCCATCTGCCGGGTGATGTCCAGCGCCACCGGCTCCTTCATGGCGCCGAAGGCATCGATAAATCGCCGGCAGGCGGCGGCACGTTTCTCCACCGCGACCTCGCGCCAGTCCTGCTGCGCCTGCCGCATCCGCGCCAGAATCGCTTCGATCCCGGTCGCGGCCGTGGACTCGATGGTGCGATACACCTCGCCCGTGGCCGGATTGACAAGGTTCCACGCTGATGTTTCGATCACCAACTCTCCTCGTAGAGCCGCAGCAGGTCCTGCTCGGTGCACGGCCGAATGTTGGTCTTGTGGCAGGAGTCCTCAAACGCCTTCGCCGAGAGCCCCGGGAGGCTCTCGCGAGGCACGCCATGACGCCGCAATCCGCGCGCAATGCCAATGCGCTCGATCATGCCCGCCACTTCCGCCACCCCGCGCGCGGCTTCCGCCGGAGCACCGAACAGGGCCGCCAGCCGGGCATAGTGGGCGGCGGCCGGCTCCAGGTTGAAGCGCATCACCGCCGGCAGGCAGAGCGCATTGGCCAGGCCGTGGTTCAGTCCGAACTCGGTGGAGAGCGGATGGGCCAGCGAGTGCGTCGCCCCCAAATCCTTCTGGAACGCGATCGCTCCCATGGTTGCCGCCACCTGCATGTTTCCGCGGGCCTCGATATCCGTTCCGTGGTGCGTCGCTCGTTCCAGGTAGCGGATGATCAGTTCCAGCCCGTGGATCGCGATCGCGTCGCACAGCGGATGGAACACCGGGCAGGTCAGCGACTCCAGGCAGTGCGTGAAGGCGTCCATGCCGGTGGCCGCCGTGAGCATCGGCGGCAGCCCCACGGTCAGTTCCGGATCGAGAATCGCGCGTTTCGGCATCAGCCATGGGCTGAAGATGATGATTTTGCGCCCCAGCTTATGCGACGTGATCACCGAGGACCGCCCCACCTCGCTGCCCGTCCCCGCTGTCGTCGGTATTGCCAGAATCGGATCGTACGGCCCGGTCATGCGCGCCATGCCGCCCGCCTGCCACTCCAGTTCCGCCAGCGTTCCGCTGTGCCGCGCCATCACCACGGCAGCCTTCGCCACATCCAGCGCGCTGCCGCCGCCCAAACCGATTACCCCATCGCAGCCCAGCGAGCGGTACAGTTCCGCGGACTCGCGCACATCGTCTTCGACCGGGTTCCCATGAACTCCCCAGAAGACCCCGTGAGCGATGCCTTCCTGCCTCAGCACGCCCACCACGCAGTCCAAAACACCCGCGGCCCGCACGCCCGGATCGGATACGATGAGCGGCTTGGTCACCTTCGTCTCCTGCAAACAGAGCGCAAGGCGCCGCACCGCGCCCGAGCCAAACAAAATCGTCGTCGGGAAAGAAAAGGTCACCAGCTCGTCGAACATGTTCAGGTCCGTCGTTTCCGCCGCGCGCGGCACCACATTATAGCCAATTCAGCTTCCCTGCCGGCTCCGCCTGCCATGGTATTTCCAATTACATTCGCGTCACCACAATCTCATTTGAATTTCACACACGCAATATATACTAGCCCCACCACCATGAGCTTCCTCAAATCCGCTTTGCTGCTTGCGGCGGCACCCCTGGTGCTGTGCGCCCAGTCTACTTTCGGCACCATCCTGGGGACCGTATCGGATACCACCGGCGCGGTGGTGCCCAACGTCAGAATCACCATTACCAACGATCTCGACAACATTTCGCGCTCGGTGCTTTCCGACGCCCAGGGCAACTATGAAGTGTTGAACCTCAAAGCCGGCACCTACTCGGTCCGTGCCGATGTGACCGGGTTCAAGTCCTTCCGCGCCTCCAACCTGGAGCTCGCCGCGCGCCAGTCGCTGCGCGTCAACATCCCCATGGACGTGGGCCAGCTCACCGAAGTCGTGCAGGTGGAGGGAACGGCGGCGGTGGTCACGACCGACACCGGAACCATCGCGTCCACCTTCGACTCGCAGCAGGTACTGCATCTGCCCGTTAACTACCGCGGTTCGGGTAATACCAGCCCGCTGCGCATTCTCTCCTACCAGACTGGAGTGCAGAGCGACAACAGCTACAATTTCTCGGTGCAGGGCTCGCTTCCCGCCCAAACCGAAGTCTCGCTCGACGGCGTATCCACCAAGAACGCGACCAACAATAATCCCCTCGGCGATCTCTTTCCATCCGCCGAGGGCATCGCCGAGATGAAGGTCCAGGGTGTTGGCAACAATGCGGAGTACGGTCAGGTGGGAGACATTACCACCACCTCTAAGGCCGGCACCAACCGGTTTCACGGGTCGGCCTTCGAGTACATGCAGAACCGCGTCTTCGACGCCACGCCATTCGGTTCCACGTCCAAACCGCAGAAGACCGCCAACGACTTCGGCGGCAGCTTCGGCGGACCGGTCCGGAAAGACCGGACGTTCTTCTTCGGCACGTTCGAGGACATGCAGTACCGCACCGGGCGGGCCATCTCGGCCACGGTCCCCACCGAGCTGATGCGGAATGGCGATTTCAGCAACGAAAAGACGGTTCTCAAAGACCCCTTCACCAACGCGCCGCTCCCCGGAAACCGCGTGCCGGCCTCGCAGGTGGTGGCGCTCGCCCCCAAAGTGCTGGCTTTCTATCCGCTGCCCAACTTCGGCAGTACGGCGGTCCAGCAGTCCGGCAACTACCGCATCAACACCGCCGCGCCCATCCTCTCCAAGCAGTTCGACATCCGCATCGACCATATGCTTACCAGCAAGCAATCCGTCTTCGGGCGATTCAGTTGGAAGAACCAGGACCAGACCAGCCCCAACACCCTGCTGCTGCCCGCCGACACTTCGTACTCGCACTCGCGGAGCGTCGTGGTTTCGCACAACTACACCATCGCCCCCACGCTGCTCAACGAGTTCCGCTTCGGCGTCAGCAACAACGACAGCGCCACGGCCTATGCATTCGACGGACAACAGATCACCGGCACATTCGGATTGCTGAACCTGCCGGAACTCACTTTCAACGGCCTGTCGTCGTTCAATTTCGATAACAGCACCACCAGCTTCGGCAAGGGCAAGGCGGGCTTCGGTTACTCCCACACCTACCAGTGGAACGACAACCTCACGTGGGTGAAGGGGCGCCACACCCTGAAGTTCGGCGGCGATGCGCGCCGGCTCCGCGCCCAGACCGCGCTCGGCTTCACGGGCAGCGACAACTACGGCAACTTCGATTTCGACGGCCGGTTCACCGGCGCCGAAGTGGCCGACTTCCTGTACGGGCTGCCGTACCATTCCTCCTACGCGTCGGTGAAGCAGGACAACGACGGCATCTCGTATCACTACGCCGCCTACGCCCAGGACAGCTTCAAGGTCAGCCCGAAACTCACCCTCGAATACGGGCTGCGCTGGGAATATCACCCGCCGTTCCTCGATCAGGGCGGCGATATCACCAACTTCGACCGTTCCGTCGCGCGTACCGGCCGAGTCATCATCCCCTCTTCGCAGCACGCGCTCGATATCACCGCGCCCGGGTTCCTGCTCTCCATCAACGCCTGCCCGGCCGCCGCCTGGAACGGCATCCCCTGCACGCCGTTCCTGCAAGCCAAGGACGCCGGCTGGCCCGACACCCTGCGCTTCTCTCGGAAGCACGATTTCAATCCGCGATTCGGCTTCGCCTACCGCCCGTTCAACGACACCAAAACCGTGATCCGCGGCGGCTTCGGACGCTACAACATGACCGTACTGGGCGCGGTGTTCTATTCGCTCACCGGCATCAGCAGCTCCGACGTGCGCGAATTCTCCAACTCCATCGACAACGGCACACCGCTGTTCCGCCTGCCGCAGATCTCCACCAACGGCAGCGGCGTCACCTCCTCACCGTTTGGCCAGGCGTATTTCGGAACCGCCAACGATCCCCATTTCAAGGACCCCTACGCGCTGCAATGGAACCTGAGCGTGGAGCGCGATCTCGGCTGGAGCACCGGCATCCGCGTGAGCTATATCGGCCTGCGCTCGGCCGAGCTGCCCTTCGCGCCGGATTTGAACCAGCCCTTACCGTCCACGATTCCGTATGCACAGCGCCCGTTCACCGACCGGCCGTTTCCTTATTGGGGCCGGATCTACTCCCGTGATACCGGCGCGAACGCCATTTACAGCTCCATGCAGACCGAAATCAACCACCGCATGAGCGCGGGGCTCACTCTTTCGAGCGCGTGGACATGGGCCAAGAACGTCGGCGATGCCGCAGGCCCTGCGCCGGGCGGCTGGTCCGGCGAGACCGGCGGCGGGCGACTTTCCAATTCGATGGACCGGCGGGCCGATCGCGGCAACATCGTTTTCACCCGCCGCCACCGCTGGATTTCGAACGTAATTTATGAGCTTCCCGTCGGCAAGGCCCGGCGGTTCATGAGCCGCGCCACGCCAGTGGTGGATGCCTTTGCTGGCGGCTGGCGGGTGAGCAGCATCTTCCTGCTGCAAACCGGCCCGTTCCTGACGCCCACCATGAGCGGTGGCGATCCTTCGGGCACGGGCGGCGATATCCGCGGCACGCTCCGGCCGGATGCCATCGGCATCGATCCCGGCCTCGCGAATCCCACCGCCGATGTGTTCCTGAACCGGGCGGCGTTTGTGTGCCCGGGTCGCGTTCCCGGCGCTTCCAACCAGTTCAGTTGTTCCGGCCCGCCGATCGGCCGCTTCGGAACCGCCGGCGTCGGCACCCTGGTCGGACCCGGCACGGTCAATCTGTCCATGGCTTTCGGCAAGGACTTCCGTATCGCCGAGCGCGCCACGCTGAAGTTCGAAGCGTCGTTCACCAACCTCCCCAACCACCCGAACCTCAGCGACCCGGGCACCAACATCACCAGCCTGGCGTTCGGCCGGATCACCAGCGCGCGCGGCGCCGACAGCGGCGGCAACCGTATCGGCGCATTCGTCTTGCGGCTCGAATTCTAATATGGAGCGACCTGTCATGGCCTCGGGAATCAGCCGGGAGGCGGCTCTGTGCCGCCGGCTTCACCGGTTGGCACCGTAACCCGCTCCTCCGCAAACAGGCTGGTCGCTCCATTGTGACTGATGCGAGGCGCAGGCTCTCAATCGGCGGCTCCGGGACTGATCCCGGCGCGGCCCCGCGCCCATGCCGGTCCCTGGTACCGCCGTCGCACCCGCACCACGTAGATCGCCGCCAGCACCAGCAGCACTCCGGCCAGCGTCTTGGCCGCCAGCTGGTTCGGCGGCATCACCAGCACCACCGCGATGAACGTGGTGTAGACGACCGCGACGGTGTTCACCGCCGCCCCTGCGCGCCCCAGCGACCACACCGCCTCGGAAGGCCACGTCGAGCCGCGCAGCCGCGCGCGCAGCCCCAACGCCACCGGAATCACATACGCGATGTAAAGCGCCACCGTGCTCAACGACGTGACGACCGGCACGGCGCCCGTCCATGCCATGGCCGCAATCGTCGCCGCCACTACCGTCCAAATCGCCGGCCCCGGGGTGCCGTGCTGCGGATTGATGCGCTGAAGAAAACCGCTCCCGGGTACGCCGCCATCGCGCGCCAGAGAATAGACCGCCCGCGACGCCGAGGTCACACACGACAGCCCGCAGAACCACATCGCCATGGATGCCAGCGCTGCCATGGCATTGCCCGCTTTCGCCCCCAGCGCCGACTCCAGCACCGCGATCGCCGCCGGCACCGGATTGCCGTGCGCGTCCTTCGCGCCCAGCACGGCGGGGATCGAATGAATCGCCAGCGTCAGCGAAATGAGCAGAGCGTAGCCCACCACTCCCGATACCGCCACCGAGATCACCACGCCCCACGGCGCCGTCCGCCGGGCATCGTGGGTCTCCTCCGCCATGTGCGCCGACCCGTCAAATCCGGTGTAAGTCCAGTGCGCCTGCAACAGCCCCAGCAGGAACGCCCACAGGTAGGGCGAGCGCCCGCTCGAGTTCACGCCCTCGGCCAGGAAGCCCACCGGCTGCCGGGGCGCCAGCCAGAAGATGGCGATCACGATCGCCGCCACACCCGCCACATGAATCCCCACGCTGAGGTCGTTCAGCACCGCCACCAGCCGGACTCCGTAGTGGTTGATCAGCGCGTGGACCACCAGTGTGAACGCGAACATCAGAAAGACGTTGGTGGCCGACGCCGGAATGCCCAGGAACGGCAGCGCGAACTGCGCGCAACTGAAATTGATGCCGGCCTGCGCGGCAATCAGCCCGATGATGTTCAGCCATGCCACGAACCAGCCGCAGGCCGTCCCGCCTAATGCCGTCGCCCAGTGATACATGGCTCCCGCGGTGGGGTATGCCGAGCACAGTTCCGCCATGCTGGCCGCCAGCGCCAGGGTGAACAGCGTGGCTACCGGCCACCCCAGCGACATCTCCAGGGGGCCGCCCATCTCTAACCCATAGCCGTAGAGCGTTACGGCGCCGGTCAGAATGGAAATGATGGAAAACGAGATCGCGAAGTTTGAAAACCCTCCCATCTTCCGGAACAGTTCCTGGGCATAACCGAAGCGCTGCAAGTCCAGTTCATCGCGTCCCGCCATGGGCGAGAGTATATCCCAGCGGAAAGAATCAGGCCCATCTGCTCAACGCGAAAATCGGCGCCGGGTTTAAGAAGGGACGGCCCTCGTGAGCCGCCCGGGCAGGCCGAGCGCGACGGCATTGTTCCTGGCATTGTGCTATGGTGTCGCGATAGCTGCAGCCGCCAGTCTCGACGTGACTACGCTAGACTCCCACAGTCGCCGGGTCGCCGGTGCGCTCGTGGCGCCAGCAGTCCGGCACGACCGGCAACATCGCCGATCCGGCTACGGGTATTTCTTCGGCCAACGAGGGAGGCACTTCACTGCCGATTTCGATGTTCTCGTTTAGTACGGCGCGCACACCGGTCGTGGGATTGCTGATGGCAACGGCGCTGGCCGTGTGCGTCCAGGGCTACCACCTGGGCGCGGATGACGCGGCCATCTACGTACCCGGCATCAAGCAGGCAGCCGACCCGGCTCTCTATCCGTTTGGCGCGCAGTTCTTCGAGCAGCACGCGCATCTGTCCATTTTTCCGCTGCTGGTGGGCGGCTCGGCGCGGCTGACGCGTTTGCCGGTGGACGCGGCGATTTTCGCCTGGTACGTGGCCGGCACGTTCCTGCTCATGCTGGCGGGCTGGCGGCTCCTCTGCGCCTGCTTCACCACCGATTCCGCGCGATGGGGAGGGATCGCCCTGCTCGCCGCCACCCTCACGGTGCCCGTCGCCGGCACGGCGCTGGCCATCGCCGATCCGTACGTCACCGCGCGCACGCTTTCCACTCCGGCGACCATCTTCGCGATTGCCTGCTACGTGGCTGGATGCCGCAGGCAGGCGGCCGCGTGGTGGCTGTTCACGGCGCTGGTGCACCCCCAGATGAGTGCCTACCTGGCGGTGTTTCTCGGATGCCTGGCCTGGGTGACCCGCCGGGGTTCAGAGGCGGTGGCGGAGGCGCCCGCGCCGGCTTTGGGCTTCCCTGCGGTGCTTCCGTTCCTGTTCGGATGGGGGCCTGCCCGCGGCAACGCGCGCGAAGCGCTGCTCTCGCGCAGCTATTTTTTCGTTTCCCGGTGGGCCTGGTATGAGTGGGTGGGAGCGTTCGCGCCGCTGGCACTGCTGGAGTGGCTCTCGCGAGCGGACCTGCGCGGCGCCAGGCCGCCGTTTCGAACGCTGGCTCGCGCGCTGACGCCGTTCGGGCTGATGTTCACGCTGGCTGCCATCGTCCTCGTGGCCTCCACGCGCCTGGAGAACTACACCCGGCTGCAACCCATGCGGGCATTTCACCTGGTGTACGTTATCTTCTTTCTGCTGCTGGGCGGCCTGATCGGAGAATACGCCCTGCGCCGGCATGCCTGGCGATGGTTGGGGCTGTTCGTTCCACTCGCGGTTTCCCTGTACCTGGTGCAGACGGCCGCATATCCGGCGAGTTCCCATGTGGAGTGGCCCGGCACCGCCGGCGGGAATGCGTGGAACGCGGCGTTTTTGTGGATCCGCGGCAACACTCCCAGGAACGCGGTCTTCGCTCTCGATCCGGTCTACATGTCGCGGCCGGGCGAGGATATGCACGGATTCCGTGCGATTGCCGAACGCAGCATGCTGGCCGACGCCCTCAAGGACAGCGGCGTGGTGTCGCTGTTCCCGAGCCTGGCCGACGAATGGAAAGCCGAGGTGCAGAGCGGACAGGGCTGGGAGCATTTTCAAATGGCCGATTTCGAGAGGCTGACGGTGCGCTATCCGGTTACCTGGTTCGTAACCCGAGACCCTTGCCCGGCCGGACTGCTCTGCCCCTACCATAACCACGTGGTGGCAGTATGCCGGCTTCCGGCTGCGCTCCCGCAGACCCGCCCGGTGCTCCAATGAAACGAATCGCCATCTCCTACGGCAATCCGCGCAAGGCGCCGCCCTATGCGGACGCGGTGCGCGCCGCGGGCGCCGAGCCGGTGCTCATTACGGCTGCGCATGGCGTGCGGTCCCTGGAAGGATTCGCCGGGCTGCTCCTGGCCGGCGGCTCGGACGTGAATCCGAAGGTCTACAGCCGCGCGCCCGAAGCACACACCCAGGCCCCGGACGATGCGCGCGACGCCCTGGAACTGGCGTTACTCTCCGATGCGCTCGCCCGCGATCTACCGGTGCTGGCCATCTGCCGCGGCATGCAGTTGTTCAACGTGGCCCATGCCGGAGGCACACTGTTTCAGCACATCGAGGGCCATGAAATGCGGCCCGCGGATGCATCGCTGCCGGCCCACAACGTCCTGATCGAGCCGGGCACCGCGCTCGCGGCAATCGCGGCTCAGTCCGAATTGCCGGTGAACTCACGCCATCACCAGGCGGTGGCAGCGGTCGGCGAAAATCTCGTCGTATCGGCCCGCGCCCCCGACGGCGTTATCGAGGCGGTGGAACGGGCCGACCAGCGATTCGCCCTGGCCGTGCAGTGGCATCCCGAAGACCAGCAGCGCTTCGCCCCCCACCGCCGTCTGTTCGACGCCTTCAGCGACGCCTGCCCCAGGTGATTTCGGGGTCAACCTCAGGAACAGCAGGTAGGCGCGCAGCAGGCCGGCTTCCGCGCCCGAATGAACGCGCTCATGAACTTGCCGTCCACCTCGGACGCAATGGCCTGGATATCGATGCTCTGATCCTTCAGGAACGATACCGCGTCCTCCAACCCATAGATCCGCGTCGGCTCGATGTCGATCTGCTCGAATCCGGCCGCCGCCAGTTTCCCGCGATACTCCTGCTCTTCCAAGGCTCCCGCCACGCATCCCACCCACAACAGCATGCTTTGCCGGATCGCCGGCAGCATCTCGCCGCGGGTCACCACGTCCGACACCGCGAATCGCCCTCCCGGCTTCAGCACGCGGAAGGCCTCCGCCAGTACGCGGTCCTTGTTGGCCGACAGGTTGATCACACAATTGGAGATGATCACGTCCACCGTGTTGTCGGGCAGGGGAATGCTTTCGATCTCGCCTTTGAGAAACTCCACATTTTGCACGCCGGCCTTGCGCCGGTTCTCCTCGGCCAGCGCCAGCATCTCATCGGTCATGTCGAGGCCGTACGCTTTTCCCGTGGCCCCAACCCGGCGCGCCGAGAGCAGTACGTCGATGCCCCCGCCCGACCCCAGGTCGAGCACCACTTCGCCTGCCTTCAGTTCGGCCAGGGCTGTGGGATTCCCGCAGCCGAGTGAGGCCAGCACCGCGGTTTCCGGCAGTTCGCCCACCTGGGCCGCATCGTACAGGTTTCCGGTGATCGGGTCGGCGCAGTGCGCGTCCGCCGGCGCCGCCCCGCAGCACGAACTTCCGCCCTTCACGACGCGGAGTGCCGCCTGTCCGTACTTCTCTCTGACCACGTCCTTGATCTCTTGTGCGCTCATGTCTTCTCCAGTTTTTGCAGTGGAATGACGATATTTTCCGGCTTGACCACTTTGCTGCGCGTGCAACACTCGGCATAGAGAAACGCCAGAACCTCTCGCAGCGCCTCCGCATTGGCCGTACAGCGCAAATAGGTCCCTTCGCGCTTGACCTGCACCAGTCCTTCATTCTTCAATTTGTCGAGATGGTGCGACAGGTTGGAGCCGGAAATTCCCAACTCCGCCTGAATCTCTCCCACCACCATCCCGTCCGGATGGGCCGACAGCAGCAACTGCATGATACGCAGCCGCGATTCGGTGCCCATGGCTGCGAACATATCCGCGTAGCGGATGATCGGGTCTTCCCGTTCGTTCCTCATCGGCTTCTCGCGCAAGCGCGGCCGTCCGGACCGCGATTCCGGCGTCCCGGCCGGGTTCAATACTTCAATCATAATCGAATTATTAAAATTGTCAACTCCGCCGCGCTGTAAACTGAGACCGCTATGGACCACACCCAGCCCCTGGCCCTCGTGACCGGCGCGTCGAGCGGGATCGGCGCCACCTTCGCCCGCAGGCTCTCCGCGGAAGGCTACCGCCTGATCCTGGTGGCCCGCCGCCGGGACCGCCTGGAAACCTTCGCGCGCGAGCTTCCGCATGCTGAAGCGCTGGCAGCCGACCTGACCCGCGACGAGGACGTGGAGCGCGTCGCGGCGCGCATCCGCAGGGCGCCCGATCTCGACCTGCTGGTCAACAACGCCGGCTTCGGCAGCGTCGGGCGCTTCTTCGAAATCCCCGTCGAAGGCCAGCTCGACATGCACCGCCTCCACGTGCTGGCTACCGTCCGGCTCACCCATGCGGCTCTCACCGTGATGGTCCCGCGCGCCAAGGGCGCCATCATCAACGTCGCGTCGGTGGCCGGCTTCGGCACCAGCCCCGGCAGCGTCAGCTACTGCGCCACCAAAGCCTGGATGAACCACTTCACCGAAGGGCTCTACCTCGAGCTGAAAAGCGCCCATTCGCCGGTCCAGGTCCAGGCGCTCTGCCCGGGCTTCACACATACCGAATTCCACGACGTAATCGGTATGGATCGCAGGCCCATTCCGGCGCGCCTGTGGATGCGGCCCGAGCAGATCGTCGATGCCTCGCTCCGCGGCCTCGCCCGCAACCAACTATACGTCATCCCGGGCGCCATCTATAAAGTGCTCGCCAGGGCGATGGGCTGGGTGCCGATGTGGCTGCAACGGAGGCTCGCCATGGCCTATGGCCGCCCCGCCGGCCGCGCTCCCCAAAAAACCTGATCCGCCACGGAACTATTGCTCGCCGAATCCGTACGCTAATCTAGGCTTTACAGATCGGATTCTCCCATGTGGCAAGACCTTCGTTACGCCATCCGGCTTCTTGCGAAGAGCCCGGGTTTCGCCGCGGTTGCGGTACTCACGGTCGCTTTGGGGATCGGCCCCAACACGGCTATCTTCAGCATGATCAATGCCGTCCTGCTGCGCCCCATGCCCTACCGCAACGCCGATCGCATCGTCATGCTCTGGGAGACCTGGAAGGCCCGCGGCTTCGAACAACTCCCCGTCTCCGGCCCCACCTTTCTCGATTGGAAGCGCGAGAACCACTCCTTCGAGGACATGTCGCCCGCTTTCACCATCCCCGAATACGGGTTCAACGTCACCGCCGGCGGCGAACCGGAACGCGCCCAGGCGGGTAAGGCCGCGGCTGGCTTCTTTTCGGTAATGGGCGTGGTGCCGGCGCTGGGGCGCGAGTTCCTTCCCGAAGAGGACCGTCCCGGCGGGCGCCCCGCCGTGCTGCTGAGCCAGCCATTCTGGCAGCGCCGTTTCGGCGCCGACCGTCACATCCTGGGCCGTTCCATCGGGCTCGATGGGATCAGCTACACGGTGGTAGGCGTGCTTCCCGAAAACGTGGACTCGCTGACCAAAGTGGATCTGTGGATCCCGATCGGCTTGGATCTGGCCGCGCAGAATCGCGGCAATCACAACTATGGCATCATGGGGCGCCTGAAGCCCGGCGTCACCGTCGCCCAGGCGCAGTCCGATATGGATTCCATCGCGCTCGCCCTGGCCCAGCGGCACCCCGAAACGAACGCCGGCATCGGCGTCACCGTCATGCCCCTCAACGTGGTGGCCGCGGGTCCCGGCCCCATCCGCCCCGCCCTGCTGGTGCTGCTCTCGGCGGTCGGACTGCTGCTGCTCATCTCCTGCGCCAATGTTGCCGGACTGCTGCTGGCACGCTCGGCCGCGCGCCAGAAAGAGATTGCCGTGCGCACCGCCGTGGGCGCCGGTTGGGGGCGTGTGGTCCGCCAGTTGGTCACCGAGAGCATTCTGCTTTCGCTCGCCGGCGGAGCGCTCGGGCTACTCCTGGCGTCCTGGTGCGTCCGCGCCCTGCGCGGCTTTGTCCCGGATATGCTGCCGCGCTTGCAGCAGATGGATATCGACCTTCGCGTACTCGTCTTTGCCCTCGGCGTTTCCCTGCTTACCGGGCTCCTGTTCGGCGTTGTGCCCGCGCTGCGCGCGGCCAAGGTGAACCTTTCGGAAACCCTGAAGGAAGGCGGCCGTTCCGCGGTAGGCGGCGGAACCCAGCGCCTGCGCAGCGTGCTGCTGGCGGGCGAGGTCGCGCTCGCGGTGGTGCTCGCTGCCGCAGCCGGGCTCATGGCCCGCAGTTTCCTCAGCGTGATGGCGGTCGATCCGGGCTTCCGTCCGGGCCAGATCCTCACCATGAGCCTCACCCTGCCCTCCTCCAAATACGGCGACCGGCAGAAGCGCGCGGACTTCACCCAGGCCGTATTGAAACGCCTCCAGAGCGTTCCCGGCGTGCGGTCCGCCGACGCGGTCAACGTTTTGCCGCTGCGCGGCCGCATTCTCGACCTCCGCATTTCCTCTACCTCGTTCCAGGTGGAAGGGCAGCCATCGGCCCAGCGCGGGCTCGAGCCTACGGCCGATTTTCGCGAGATCACCCCCTCGTTCCTCGAAACCATGGGCATCGCGCTTCGCCGCGGCCGAAGCTTCACGGAGCGCGACAAATCCGACAGCACCCGCGTCGCCCTGATCAACGAAACGCTGGCGCGGCGCTATTTCGGCAGCCAGGACCCCATCGGCCGTCGCATCCGCGCGGGCTCCGGGGAGGCGCGCGAAATCGTAGGCGTCGCGGCCGATGTCCGCTTGAGCGGCCTGGAACGAACCATCGAGCCGGCCATCTACGTCCCCCTCGCCCAGGATGCCCCGTCGTCGTTCAGCCTGGTAGTGCGCACCGCCGCGGACGCTCAACCGTTCGCCGCGGCCATCCGCCGTGCGATTCTCTCGGTGGATAGCGAACAACCGGTGGCGGACGTGCGCACCATGAACCAGGTGGTGAAAGACACTCTTGTCGTGCGCCGCCTCTCCACCTGGCTGCTCGGCTCCTTCGCGGGCCTGGCGCTGCTGCTCGCCAGCGTGGGCATCTACGGCCTGGTGTCTTATTCGGTCACCCAGCGCACGCGCGAAATTGGCCTCCGCATAGCGCTCGGCGCGAGCCCCTCGGATATCCTGCGCGGCGTGGTAAAGCGGGCCCTGGTGGTCTCGCTGATCGGCGCCGGCGTGGGCCTGCCGGCCGCATTCGCCGTCGCCCGCCTGATCCGCAGCCTGCTGTTCGGCATCACCGCGACGGACCCGGTGGCGTTCACGGGCGCCGCCCTGCTGCTGGCGATAGTCGCGGCTCTGGCCACGGTCATTCCGGCGCGCCGGGCGCTGCGCATCGACCCCACTGTCGCCTTGCGCTACGAATAACACGGCCCATCGACAAACCGCATCCGCGTGTTCCCGAAAATCACTGCAGGCCCCCGGCCGGGAACCCGCCTGCCTGGTCGCCCGACGGCCGAAAGTTGGCCTTCATCAGCGACCCGCCGATCGCGCCGGGCGCCGCTGCTCAAGCCGCCCGCGATTCCGCGATCCTGCCCTCCGGGCTCACCGGCACTCCACCCATCACCTTTGCCAACAGCAGTCCGCCGATGGCGAACCCCACCACGTGCACCATCGCCTGCGACAGCATGTACGCAGTGGGGAAGCCGTACCAGTTCCAGTTCGGCACCTCCGCTTGAAGGCACGGAAGCAGGCCCATCAGCGTCACCAGCAGCACTCGCACTCCGTAGCCGCCGGCGCCCACGCGCGACAGCACGAAGGCGACCAGGAGCATGGCCGCCAGATCGACACCGAGCTGTGTCAGGAGTTGCCGGGCCGACAACGAGTCCGCCCCGTTGGGGTGAATGATCAGGATGCCCGAAGGCCCCCTGCGCCACCGGTCCTCGGCCTTGGACAAGGCATCCCGCTTCTGCTCGGCCGTCATCCCAGGCCGGTCCTCCGGCGCCGGAAAGAAGTAGAACCCGGGCTCGCTGATATGCTCCTTGAGCAGCGGCAGGACCGCCTGCTCGTTGGAGAGTGCCTTGATCCCGGTGTCGCCCAATGGCAGCAGCATGTGCGCCACGGATTCCCACGCGAACAGCGCGATGCCGGCAAACAGCCCAGCCAGAATGGTCCGCTTCATGGTCGTACAGATTACCACAAGGCACACGAACCGTTCGGACCGGTGGAATCAAGCGTTCTGGCGGAGCCACTCGCGGAAAGCGTCGCGGTAGAGAATGATCCCCTTGCGCGAATAGCGCAGATATCCCTGCCGGCGGAACTGGTTCATGTAGTGGGTCACGATCTCACGCGAGGTGCCCACATACTGCGACAGCAGCTCATGCGTGAACGGCACCATGCGGACCGACCCGTCGTCCTCCGCCGAACCCAGACGTTCGGAGAACCGGATCAGTGACCGCGCCAGCCGCCGCGCAATGTTATCCACCGAAAAACTCTCGATGCGGTGCGTGAAATCGATGGTGCGCTGTACCAGAATCTGAAGCAGGGCCACCGCCAGCCGCGGCCGCTTCATGACGATGTCTTCGATCTCCGAGGTCGTCCACGTCATCAGCTTGGTGTTTTCGAGGGCGGTTGCCTGTTCGGACCGGTGCGGGAGATTCAAGAATGCCGATTCGCCGAAAAACTCATCCGGCTGATAGATGTCCACCACTACCTGGTGCCCATCGTCGGCCAGACGCGATACTTTTACCTTGCCATCGATGACCAGGTAAATACTGGTCGATGGCTGGTCCTGGTTGTAAATCATCTGGCCTTTGCGGTACTCCACAATGCTGGAGCACGGCAGATGGGCCAGGGGATCTTCTAGCGGTTTCTGTGGCGCCGTGACTATGGGACTGGATGCCATGAGGTCTCCTCCAAAGACTTTATTCAATTTTCCTGCTCGAGTGCTGGAGGCTCGCAACTTTCGCTGACTGTCTCGATGCTGCGAACCCGAAAAAGGGGCCGGCCCGTTGCCGGGCTCTTGCTGCCCCGGACGATCACCCGTTGCCCCACATGTTTAGCGAAACCCTCCGTCGGGAAGCCTTCTGCTTCCAGATCGGCGATGGTGTCGCGACTTTGCGCGCTGATGAGAACGTAGCGGCCCTCCTGCTGATCGATACAGCCGTTCATCGAATCGGCTTGCGCCTTGGGCGGGCTCTTTTTCTGCTTCGGGGCCTGTTTCTGCTGCGGATCGGCCGATTGCTGCGCGCCCACGCTTCCGGCTGACAGGATACCGAACAGTGCGATCAGACCCGCTACGCCGCGCATAACATGCCCCCTGTCAGCATTTGGCGTGCCAAATCATACGCCAATTCGGAAAGTGTGTGCAACCCCTGCGTCGCTGTTGGAAACAGCACAAAAATCACCTGCTATTGAAACAATTATCTACCTTCTCACATGAAATGCAATCGGGAATTCTTTTCCCGGTCCGGTCAAGTTTTACGCGATTCCCGTATTTTTCTGCGCGCCGCCCGGCCCGGCCGGCCCGGCAGCAGTCTCGGCACTCCAATAACGCAGAATCCGATAAGCCGTTGAGAATGACGGGCAGGGTGGGTCCGGCATAACCGGCCACAGAAGCCATCTATTTTCGCGTTCGTAAATTTGTCTGGCTTTGGTTCAATTCTTGTAGTATAGTTACTCCAAGATGGAATTCGAGCCCAAGGGTCCCGAGGCTGCCAGACTCCGCCAGCGCAAATTTGCGCTGCTCCGCCAATTCCCTTTCCCCCAAGATCTGCTGCCAGGCTCGCTGTCCGTCAGCCATACCAAGTGTGGAAAGCCTACTTGCCATTGCGCCAAAGGCGAGGGGCACCCCGCTTGGTCGCTCACCTTTATGGTGGCCGGTAAGAAGCGGGTCGAACGCATCCCCAAGGATTGGGTGGACGACGTCCGCCGGCGCGTCGCTGCCGGCCACGCCTTTCAGGACGCTCTGCGCGAGGTCCTCGCCGCCAATGCCGAGTTGCTGGTATTGCGGCGCAAACAGCAGCCCCGCTGACCGGGCCACACGTTCGCCAAATCCAAAACTACGCCTGCCACTGCCTGGGCCTGAAGTCCTTCTTCCAACGACCGGGCGATGGCCGGGTCCATCCCCATATCCCGGCGCGAGATCTGGTCTGGGCCGTAGTGATCGGACGTGTCCTGCGCGCCGCAAGTTTCTTGCGCCTGGAATGGCTGGCGCACTCTCCGGTGCGCGCCGAGTTGGGCTTGAAAGGCCAGTTCGGGGATGATGCCTTGGCCTACTGCACCGAGCGCATGGACCCGGAGACGACGCGATTGGCTGTGGCGACCGCGCTGCACCAAGCCAAGCGCAACAAGGCCTTCGAGAACAGCCGCTTCATAGGGCTGGCGCTGGACGGTACCGGCGCGGGGCATACCCACAAAGAACCCTGCCCGTTGTGTGATCCGGTCAAGGATTCCAAGGGTGCAGTACATGGTTCCTTGCATCATTTCGTACTGATCAGCATGGTCGGCGTTGGTTTGACGCTGCCGATCGATGTGGAGCCCTACGGGCCTGGCGATAGCGAGTATGCCGCAGCCCAGCGTTTGCTGCGGCGCGCGGTGGGGCATCTTGGCGCGCGTTTCGCCGACTATGTAGTGGGAGACAGCGCGTATGCCACGGCTCCTTTTCTCCACACCGCCGCGGAGGTCGCTCTGCCCATGGTGGCGCGCCTCAAGGAGAACCTTCCTCTTTTAGCCGCTGCCGTGCGCGCCCGCTTTGACGGGCAACCGCCCCAGGCCGTGTTCCAAGAGGGCGATGATCGGGTCGAGGTCTGGGACGCGGATAATTTCGCTCCTTGGGAAACCCTGAACTGGCCCGCCGTACGCGTCCTGCGGTACTGCCAGCACAAACGCGATGGGACCGTAATACAAGCCGAATGGCTGACCGACTTCTCCATCCCCAAACTCGGGAGCTTGAGTTTCTACCGCATCGCCAAAAGCCGCTGGGAGATCGAGAATCAGGGCTTCAACGACGGCAAGAACCGCTATGGCATGGAGCACATCTGCCATCATCAGGCCAACAGCATTCTGATCGTATGGCTGCTGATCGCACTGGCCATGGTGATCGAACGCCTTTACCGGTTGCGCTATCTGCACCGTGGTGACCATGCCATTCGCTGCGCCATGCAACTGCATGACTATCTCTGGTTGACCCTAGGGACCCATAGTCCGCCGGATACCAGTTGACCCCGGCGCCGCGCGGACGGCGAGCACGGCTCCGTTGATCTTTGACAACTCGACTCTTTTCCGTGAAGCGATAACCCGCCGGAGCCGCCATTGCTCAAAAGGCCAGCAGGAACGCTGCCGACCTCACGATTCAAACCGCTCCACAGCGCCGCCCCCTCCTTCGCGGAACTTCCGAGACCGCTGCCGGCCCGGGACTCGCCCATTATTGACATCATTTTGCGGCTATCATGGAGAGGTGTTCGCGCCGCGCTCGCTCCTGGCGCTTCTGTTATTGCCGGCTTCGCTCCTGACGCAAGGCCTGTCTCCCCCCGCCGGAATGCGCATGGCGGCGCGCGCCGCCGCGTCCTCCATCCTGCCCGGAGGCCGCATCGTGGCGCCCCTCGGCGACCAGTACGTCACCGGCGCCGGCGCGTTCGGTATCGCTGTCAGCCCCTCGGGTCACGCCGTGGTCACCGTCAACGGAGGGCCCGGGCGAAACTCCCTTACGGTCCTGGAGCGGAATAAATCGGCTCACTGGGAAGTGCGCCAACTGGTCGCGCGTAACCCGGAAATGCAGGATGAATCCGGCGAAGACGAATGGCGCGGAGTGTTCATGGGCGCGGCCTTTTCCGGCGAGCACGCCGTCTATGCTTCGGAAGGCAACTCCGGCCGCGTCAGCCTCTTCGACTGGAACGCCGAGCGCCGCCGCGTCATCGACCTCAATCAAAACGGATTCGAAGACAGTTACACCGGCGACCTCGCCTTCGATGCGGAACGCGGCATCCTCTATATAGCCGACCAGGCCAATTTCCGCATCGCCGTGGTCGATGCCCGCTCCCGCCACATCCTTGCTTCGGTTCGCGCCGGGCGCCTGCCGTTCGCCCTCGCCCTGTCCCCCGACCGCCGGAAATTGTACGTCACCAACATCGGCATGTTTCAGTACCAGCCGGTTCCCGGAGCCGCTTCGAAACAGGCCAAAACTACCGGCTTGCCGTTTCCCGCGTTCGGCTTCCCGAGTGCCGAAGCCGTTGCCGGCGTGGAGCGCGCCACCGAAACGGGACCGGTCCGGGTGCCCGGGCTCGGCGACCCCAATGTCCGCGAGTCCAACTCACTTTGCGTGATCGATGTCGCCACGCCGGCCGAGCCGAAGGTCGAGGCCTTCGTGCGCACCGGCGTGCCCTTCGGCGCGAACAGTAACGGCGGCAGCAGCCCTTCGGGCGTCGTCGCCACCGCCGCGCAGGTCTATGTTTCCAATGCGTCGAACGACTCCATCACCGTCATCGATCGCCAGACCAACCAGGTGCAGGCCGAGATCCCGATCCGCATGCCAGGCCTGGAGAATTTGCGCGGTGTGCTTCCCATCGGCATGGCCTACGACGAGACATCCGGGTGGCTGTTGGTGGCCGAAGCCGGGATCAACGCCGTGGGCGTGATCGATACCCGCACCCGCCACGTTCTGGGGCATCTGACGGCGGGCTGGTTCCCCACCCGCGTGGCCATCGAAGACGGTACCGTCATGGTCACCAACGCGCGGGGCCGGGGGCGCGGACCGAACGACTCGCTGTACGCGCCGCGCACCCGTCACGGGACGCTCTCGATGTACCCCATGCCGCACGCCGAAGATCTCGCCGCGCAGACCTCGTTCGTGATGGATGCCAACGGCTTTCGCCCGCGCGCCGGGGCGCCCGGCCCGCTCCCCGCCGGCATCCGCCACGTGGTCCTGATCGTCAAAGAGAACCGCACGTACGACGAGGTGTTGGGGGATGTCTCCACCGCCTCCAACGGTCGCGTGGTAGGCGCGCCCCAACTGGCGCGCTTCGGCACGCACGGCTATGTCGATGGCAAAGGCAAGCGGCTCAGCCTGAAGGGGATCAACGTCACGCCGAACCATCACGCCATCGTCCGGCGCTGGTCCTTCAGCGACAACTTCTACGCCGATTCGGACGTGAGCGTGGACGGCCATCACTGGCTGGTCGGCTCGTATCCCAATGCCTGGACCGAGTCCTCGCTGATGGCAGCCTATAGCGATCAGAAGAAGGATTTCCGTCTCGGGGAAGCCCCCGGCCGGCTCCTGTTCGCGGGGTCGGACTCCTCCGTCCATCCCGAGGACCAGCTCGAGGGCGGCACCATCTGGCACCACCTGGCGCGGCACGGCATTTCGTTTTTCAACTTCGGCGAAGGCTTCGAGCTCGCCGGTGTCGACGAAGGCAAGCAACTCGAGCCCACCGGCGCCCGCTTCCTCACCAACGTGCCCATGCCCGAGCCGCTCTACCAAAATACCTCGCGCGAATACCCGGGCTTCAACATGAACATCCCGGACCAGTACCGCGCCGCGCAGTTCATCCGCGAGATGGACCGCAAATATGTCAAGGGCGGGGAGGACTTGCCGCGTTTCCTCTTCATGCACCTGCCCGACGATCACATGGCTGCTGCCCGTCCTGAGGACGGCTACCCCTACGAAGCCTCTTTCGTGGTGGACAACGACTACGCACTGGGGCGGATTCTGGAGTACCTTTCCGGCACCAAATGGTGGAAGGAGATGGTGGTCTTCATTACCGAGGACGATGCCCAGGGCGGTGTGGACCATATCGACGCGCAGCGCACCCTGCTGCTCTGCGCCGGCCCCTGGTGCCGCAAGAATTACGTCTCCCACACCAACACCAGTTTTCCCGGCCTGCTGAAAACCGTATTCCGCCTGCTGGGCATCCCGCCGCTGAACCTGTTCGATGCCGCGGCCGCCGATCTGGCCGACTGTCTGACCGACACACCCGACCCGGCGCCCTACAAAGCACTTCCCGTGGACAAGCGCATCTTCGATCCGTCAAAGGCGAGAGCCGCCCCTCATGGCGCCAAGAGCCCGCGCATGGACGACCCCCGCGAAGTCCGCCGCTGACGCTGCGGCGCGTGCCCTCTCTGTGACGGAGATGCTCCGGAATCCAGCGCGCGGCCCCCAGCCCCGACTCCTACATTGACCCGACGCGGTACGCCGATTACAATATGAATAGAATATTGGCCTTACGGGTCTATGTGGACGGACGCGCCGCTAACAACCAGACATGAGGAGATCCTGACTTCGATCGTTCGCGCGTATATTGAAACGGGCGAACCGGTGGGATCCCGAACCATTTCGAAGTGCCGCACTCGCTCGCTCAGCCCGGCGTCGATTCGCAACGTTATGGCCGATCTGGCCGACGAGGGCTTCCTGTCGCAGCCGCACACCTCCGCTGGCCGCGTGCCGACCGAAAAGGCCTTTCGTTTCTACGTGAAGTCCCTCTCCGCCAGCCGTGTGGCCGCGCGTCAGACGGACCGGCTGCGCAGCGAGTTCACCAACCTGCACACCATCGGCGCGCGCATGGAACGGAGCAGTCACATCCTGATGGAGCTGAGCCACAACGTCGGGATTGCCGTCGCCATTCCGGCCTTTTCGCAGAGACTCGATCAGATCGAGCTGGTGCCGCTCGCCGACCGGCGGGTGCTGATGATTCTGGTCACCAGCGATCACGCCGTTCGCAACCAGGTAGTGGTGCTGGAGCACCCCGTGCTGCCCGACGAGCTGATTTCGGCGCGCAACTATATCAATCGCAATTTCACCGGATGGGAGCTGAGCGATGCCCGCTGCGAGCTGGTGCGCCGGATGGCGGAGGAGAGCGCGGCCTACGACCAGGTCATGCGGAATCTCCAGACCCTGTGCCAGAAGGGCCTGCTGGACGTGGACACCTCTCCCGAGGTGCATATGGAGGGTGCCTCGAACCTGCTCGGTCTCGACCTGCACCTGACGCGGGAAAAGATGCGCGAGCTGCTCTGCGCGCTCGAAGAAAAGCGGCGCCTCATCGAGTTGTTGGACCGCTTTCTGGAGCAGCCGCCCGGCGAGCTCGAAGTACATGTGGGCCTGGAGGAGGCTCACCCCGCGATGAAGGACCTGGCGCTGATCGGAATCACCGTGCGGCTGGGCAGCGGCGTGCCCGCCAAAGTCGCCGTCCTCGGGCCAATGCGGATGCACTATGAACGGATCATGGGTGCGGTTCTGGAAACCAGCCGCGCGCTCGAACGCGCGCCGTTCTGAAGCGGACGGCCCGGGGCGGAACTGCCCCGGCGGGTTTGATAAGCTAAAAGAAGTGGAGCCCCCAATGCCCGAATCGAATCCATCGGAGGTGTCTTCCGACACCAACCTGCCGGCAGAAACCCTGGAAGGGCAACTGGCCGCCGTCATGGCGGAACGTGACCAGCTCCTGGCCGAGAAGACTGAGTTGCAGGACCGTGTCCTGCGCGTGCGCGCGGAGTTCGAAAATGCCCGGCGGCGCAACGAGCGCGAGCACTCCGAGTTTCTGCAATTCGCCACTATTGAACTGGTCCGCGAGATCCTCCCGGTGCTGGACGATTTCGAGCGCGCGCTCAAAGCCGAGACTGCCGACCGCGACTATGCCAAGGGTGTGGAATTGATTTATCTGCGGCTCTACGAAACGCTGAAGAAGATGGGCCTGGAGCCGATCGAGGCGGAAGGAAAACCTTTCGACCCCAATGTGCACCAGGCCGTGGAACGCGTACCGACCGATACCGTGGACGACCTGACGGTTCTGGGCGAGTATCAGCGAGGCTATAATTTCAAGGGAAAGCTCCTCCGGCCCGCGATGGTACGAGTCGCGGTCAAACCGTAGTAACACAATGGATTCCGTGTCGAAAAGAGATTATTACGAAGTTCTCGGTGTGGGCAGGGATGCCGGCGATCCGGACATCAAGAGCGCCTACCGGAAGCTCGCGCTGAAGTTCCATCCGGACCGCAATCCCGAGGACCCCACGGCGGAGGACAAGTTCAAAGAGGCGTCGGAAGCTTACAGCGTCCTCAGCGATCCGCAGAAACGCGCTACCTACGACCGTTTCGGCCATGCCGGCCTGCAAGGCCCGGCCGCGGCCGGCGGTTTCAACCCGGATGCCTTCGCGGACTTCAGCGACATCCTGGGCGATTTCTTCGGCTTCAGCGACCTGTTCGGCGGCGGCACGCGGCGGCGCACCCGGGCGCAGCGCGGCGAGGATGTCCGGTACGATCTCGAAATCGGTTTCGAGGAGGCGGTGTTCGGCCTTCCCGCCGAAATTCAGGTGCCGCGTATGGAGCGCTGCGAGCACTGCCACGGCGCCGGCTCCGAGCCGGGTACCAGGCCCAACACCTGCCCCACCTGCAACGGCCGCGGCGAAGTGGTTTACCAGCAGAGCTTCCTTTCCATCCGCCGCACGTGCAGCACCTGCGGCGGCGCCGGACAGATCATACGCCACCCGTGCAGCCAGTGCCGCGGCCAGGGCTACCGCCAGGCCCAGCGCAAGCTCAAGGTCAACATTCCCGCGGGAGTGGACGACGGCACCCGCGTGCGCCTGCCCGGCGAAGGGCAGCCGGGTGCGAACGGCGGCCCCTCGGGCGACCTGTATGTCTTTCTGAAGGTCAAGCCGCACGCATTTTTCGAACGACGCGAAAACGACCTGCACTGCTCCATCCCGCTGAATCTGGCCCAGGCCGCGCTCGGCTGCGAGATCGAAGTGCCCACCCTCGAAGGCCCGCACAAGCTGAAGATCCCGGAGGGCACCCAGACCAGCGCACAGTTCCGGCTGCGTAACAAAGGCGTGCCGGTGCTGAACGGCAGCGGTCGCGGCGATCAGTTCGTGCACATCGAGGTCAAAGTGCCGACGCGCCTCACGCGCGAACAGCGCAAGCTGTTCGAGCAGTTGCGCGAGACGCTCCCGGTAGACAATTCGCCCACCGAGAAGGGACTCTTCGAAAAAGTCAAAGACTACTTCATGTAGCCGCCTCCGGATTCGACGCTACGGCAGCATCCACTCCAGCCAGTCCAGCATTTCCTGCTGCCGTCCGGAATGGCCGGCGGCCACTTCCAGGTTGACATAGCGCGCTCCGCGCACGGCCGCCAGGCGCGAGAGCGAGCCATCGTCATCGGGAGGCGTATGCTGCTGGAGCACGACGTTGTAACCGGACGTAGCCAGCAGGGCGAAATCGGCGGGATCGGTACACAGAAAAAACGCGTGCGGATTGGAAGGCTCGCGAAGCGATTTGGCATCGCTGATGGGCACCTCGTCCGTGACCGAGTAAGCCGCGGAGTTGTTGTGTAAGGCGACCAGCAGGCCGCCCGGCGGCGGCAGCAGCGCATGCACCAGGTGGTCCCGCTGGTGGTCCAGCTTCGCCAGCGCAGCCTCGACCCGTTCCTGCGGCCAGTCGGGGTTTAAGTGTTTCAGGCTCGCCGCGGCGCCCACTCGCGAAAACATCCGGTTGGGGTCGATCCGGCCCGCCTCGCAAGGCACCGTGCGGGTGCGGCTCTCCACCATGTAGGCGATGCCCTGGTTCGCCTTGATGTGGCGCAGCAACACGCCGCGCGCCGTCTCCTCGTCGCCATGGATAAACACGTAGCGGCGCCGCGAGTGGCCGTTGCGGAAGATGCGGAATCGTGCCCCCGCCATGCTCACGTGTTTGGGCCGAAGGAACGGAATCCAGCCGAAGATCGAGCCGAAGGCGAGAAACTCTCGCCGCGACTCGCCCGGCGGCGCGCTCACGAGGACTGTTCCTCCGCCTTTTTCTTATGCTTCGGCTTCCGCCGGGACGATTTCGGTTCGATGGGCTTGGTCGCGGGCACGCGCCCCACGCGCTCGCGCGCGATCGCTTTCACTTCCTTGTCCAGCTCAAACGTCTTCTTCTTGCGTGCCAAGCATCCTCCGTACCGCGGCAGCGAGCATTTCCGGAGTGAACGGCTTCTGAAGAAACAGGGTCCGCCCCGGTGCGGCGGACTCGATGGCGGTCATGTCCACAGGATACCCGCTGGCGGCAATCACTTTGGCCGAGGGGTTGGCGCGCAGGATCCGCAGCGCCAGATCCTCAGCGGTCATCCCCGCCATGGAGGCGTCCAGAACGGCCAAAGAAAACTCGCTCGGCGCGGCTTGGGCCTCGCTCCAGGCCTGGGCCGTGGTCTCCGCCGTGGTCACCTGAAAGCCGAGACGCCCCAGATACACGCTCATCATGCGGAGCAGGGCCGGCTCGTCGTCAGCAATGAGAATTCGTCCCGTGGCGGCACTCATAAGGCGGCGGTATGTGATCCCGTATGCGCTTCACTATCTCACATTTTGAGCCGCGTACAGAAACCCATCCATTGTGCGAGGACAGCCTTCCCAAGCCAATTTGTCGGCTGATAAAGCGCCGCTGCTGATGACAGCGAAAGGCTGATGCCGGACAATGAGAAGAGCAGCAGCGTTCTCCACCAAGAACGGGAGAAGGAACTTCCATGTCCAGTTCCGTAGAAAGACCATCGCCCAAGACGATTTCGCCTTTGGCCGGGCACCCCGCCCCGAAGGAGATGCTGGTCGACCTGGCCCGTCTCGAACGGGAATATTACGATCGCCGGCCCGACGTGAGCGACCCGCACCAGATGGTCAGCTTCGGCACCAGCGGACACCGCGGCTCGCCGCTGCGCGGCACCTTCACCGAAGCGCACATCCTGGCGATCGTCCAGGCCGTCTGCGACTATCGCCGTGCCCAAGGCACGGATGGCCCGCTGCACCTGGGCAAGGATACCCACGCGGCTTCCGATCCCGCTCAGCGCACGGCGCTCGAAGTCCTGGTGGCCAACGGTGTGGAAACGGTGATGCAGCGCGATAACGGCGTAACACCCACGCCGGCCATCTCCCGCGCCATTCTCGTCTACAACCGCGGGCGGAATTCGCACCTGGCCGACGGGATCGTCATTACACCGTCACACAATCCACCCGAAGATGGCGGCCTCAAGTACAACCCGCCGAACGGGGGCCCCGCCGATACCGACGTGACTCAATGGGTGGAAAACCGGGCCAACGAACTGCTGCGCGGCAATAATGCCGGCGTGAAGCGCATCCCGTTCTTTGCCGCCCTGAAGGCGCCGTCGACGCACCAGGAGGACTTCGTCCTGCCTTACGTGCGCGATCTTCGCAACGTCGTCGACATGGAGGCCATACGCTCGGCCGGGCTCAAGCTGGCCGTCGACCCGCTCGGCGGCGCTGCCAGAGCCTACTGGGAGCCGATCAACGAGGAGTATCGCCTGAACATCAGCGTGGTCAACCAGGCCATCGACCCGACGTTCTCATTCATGCCGGTGGATCACGACGGCGTGATCCGCATGGACTGTTCCAGCCCATATGCCATGGCGCGGCTCGTGGGATTGAAAGACCGATACGACGTCGCCTTCGCGAACGATCCGGACTCGGACCGGCATGGCATCGTGACACCCTCGGCCGGCCTGATGAATCCGAATCACTTTCTGGCGGCCGCGATTCATTACCTGCTGGAGCACCGCCCTGCGTGGCCCAAAGACGTGGTGGTCGGAAAGACGCTGGTCAGCAGCAGCATGATCGATCGGGTGGTGGAGCGCCTCGGAAGGCGGCTTCTGGAAGTGCCCGTCGGATTCAAGTGGTTCGTTCCGGGGCTCGCCGACGGCTCGTGCTGTTTTGGCGCCGAGGAAAGCGCGGGCGCGAGTTTTTTGCGGCACGACGGCACTGTATGGACCACCGACAAAGACGGACCGATCATGAACCTGTTGGCTGCCGAGATGACCGCGCGCACCGGCAAGGATCCGGGTGAGCAATACCGCGAACTGACGGTCGAGTCCGGCTCGCCCTATTACACGCGGATCGACGCCCCTGCCACACCGGAAGAGAAGAGCAAGCTGCGGGAGTTATCGCCCGAGGCTATTACCGAATCGAGCCTGGCCGGCGAGCCGATCGTCGCCAAGCTCACCCGTGCCCCGGGCAACGGCGCCCCGATCGGCGGCCTCAAAGTGGTCGCCCGGAACGGCTGGTTTGCCGCCCGGCCTTCGGGTACGGAGAACCTTTATAAGATCTATGCGGAAAGTTTCAAGGACGAATCGCATCTGAACGCCATCCTGCGCGAAGCGCAGGAAATCGTGAATGGCGCTTTGTGCGCTCCTTCACCACAGCCACGAACCGTTTCAGGATAACGGGCACTCAAACAGAAAGAAGGCCCTGGAGGTTTGATCACCATGAAAGCCACCGAAGCGCTCCACAACTTGGGGCAGAGCATCTGGCTCGATAACATTACTCGCGACCTGCTGGACAGCGGCACGCTCTCCCGGTACATCGATGAACTCTCGGTAACCGGCCTCACCTCGAATCCGACGATTTTCGATCACGCGATCCAAAAGAGCACGGCCTATGACGCCGCGATCCGCGACAAAATGAATCAGGGCAAATCCGGCGAGGAACTCTTCTTCGGACTGGCGCTGGAGGACCTGACGCGGGCTGCCGCCCTGTTCGCGCCGATCCACCAGCGGACCAGCGGCGTGGACGGGTGGGTGTCGCTCGAAGTCTCGCCCCTGCTGGCGTACGACACCGCCAGTACCCTGAAAGCCGCCAGAGACCTTCACCAGCGCGCCGGACAACCGAACTTGTTCATCAAAATCCCGGGCACGAAAGAAGGGTTGCCGGCCATCGAAAAGGCGATCTTTGCCGGGGTTCCTATCAACGTCACCCTGTTGTTCTCGCGCGAGCAGTACCTGGCGGCGGCCGACGCCTACCTGCGCGGCATCGAGGCGCGCATCGATGCCGGGCTTCCGCCCAGCGTTCCCTCCGTCGCTTCGTTGTTCATCAGCCGCTGGGACGCGGCGGTCGCCGGCAAGGTGCCCGAATCGCTCAAAAACCAACTCGGCATCGCCATCGCCCGGCGCACCTACAAGGCGTACCGGGAGTTGCTGGCATCGCCTCGCTGGCAGCGTGTCTGGAACGCGGGAGCCCGGCCGCAGCGGCTGCTGTGGGCCAGCACGGGAACCAAAGACCCCGCAGCCTCCGATGTTCTCTACATCGAGGCCCTATCCGCGCCGTTCACCGTAAACACCATGCCGGAAAACACCTTGAAGGCACTCGCGGATCACGGCAAAGTCGGAACGATCCTGCCGGCGGACGGTGGCGATTGCGAGGAAGTGTTGGCGGCCTTCGGCCGGTCCGGCGTCGATATCGATGCCCTGGCAGCCCGGCTTCAGGACGAGGGGGCCAAATCGTTCGTCACCTCTTGGAACGAGTTGATGTCCGTGATCGGCGCCAAAACCGCCGCACTCAAGACCGCCGCTGCCCGATAACGCGCGGAACGAAAGGAGCACCCAAATGGCAACAGACGTACGCCCGGGGGCCGCAATCCAGGCGGTCGAACCGCTCACCAAACTCAGGGCTTGGAAGGCTCTCCAGGCGCATTTCGAGAGTGTTCGCCGCACCCATCTGCGAGATCTGTTCGCCGCCGATCCCGGCCGTGGGGAGCGGTTGACTGCCGAAGCTGCGGGCATCTTCCTGGATTACTCGAAGAATCGCGTGACGGATGAAACGATCCGGCTCCTCGTTCAACTGGCCGGCGAGTCCGGCCTGCGTCCGCGAATCGACGCCATGTTCGGTGGAGAGAAGATCAACGTCACGGAAAATCGCGCGGTCCTCCACGTGGCACTGCGCGCGCCGAAAGGAGCGTCCTTTCGCGTAGACGGCGAAAACGTGGTGCCGCAAGTCCACGCCGTGCTCGACCGCATGGCGGACTTCTCCCAGCGCCTACGCGGCGGCGAATGGAAAGGCCACACCGGCCAGAGCATTCGCAACGTTATCAATATCGGGATCGGCGGCTCCGATCTCGGCCCAGTCATGGCGTACGAAGCCCTGAAACATTGGAGCGATCGCACCCTCACCTTCCGCTTCGTCTCGAATGTGGATGGCACCGACTTCGCGGAAGCGGTCCGTGACCTCGACCCGCGGGAGACGCTCTTCATCGTCTCGTCGAAAACGTTTACCACGCTCGAAACCATGACGAATGCCCGCTCGGCCCGCGCCTGGTCGCTGGCCGGACTCGGCGGCGACGAACAAGCCATCGCCAGGCACTTCGTCGCTGTTTCCACCAACGCGGCGGAAGTGTCGAAGTTCGGAATCGATACCGCCAACATGTTCGGCTTCTGGGATTGGGTCGGCGGACGGTATTCCATGGATTCGGCGATCGGCCTGTCGACTATGGTATCGGTTGGACCCGACCACTTCCGCGCCATGTTGGACGGCTTCCACCAGATGGATGAACATTTCCGGACCGCTCCGTTTAACCGCAACCTGCCCGTACTGATGGGTCTCCTGGGAATCTGGTACACCGACTTCTTCGCCGCCGGGACCGTGGCGGTGCTGCCGTACGACCAATACCTGAAGCGGTTCCCGGCCTACCTGCAGCAGTTGACCATGGAGAGCAACGGCAAGCACGTCACGCTGGACGGCGCCGCGGTCGATTATCCGACGGGCGCGATTTATTGGGGAGAGCCGGGAACCAACGGGCAGCATTCGTTCTATCAGTTGATCCACCAGGGCACACGGCTCATTCCGTGCGACTTCATCGCATTCGCCCGGCCGCTCAATCCGCTGGGCCGTCACCACGACATGCTCATGGCGAACGTCTTCGCGCAGAGTGAGGCCCTGGCATTCGGCAAAACGCCCGAGCAGGTGAAGGCCGAAGGGACCCCGGAATGGCTCGTCCCTCACCGCGTCTTCGAGGGCAATCGCCCGTCAAACACGATTCTGGCCGACCGGCTCACGCCGGAGATTCTCGGCAAACTGGTCGCCCTGTACGAGCACTCGGTGTTCACCCAGGGCGTTATCTGGCAGATCAACTCGTTCGACCAGTGGGGCGTGGAACTCGGGAAGGTGCTGGCGCAGCGCATCATTCCGGAACTCGAGAGCCAGGCGGTGCCCGTGCTCGCCCACGACAGTTCGACCAACGGCTTGATTCGCCGATACCGAAACCACAAGGAGGGCCGATGAGGGCCCGCCGCCGATGCGGCCGCCGGGATGACCGGGGCGGTAGCTGATTTTCGGGAAGCGAGGGGACTTATGCAACTGGGAATGGTGGGTCTGGGACGAATGGGGGCAAACATGGTGCGGCGCCTTCTGCGCGGCGGGCACCACTGCGTGGTCTTCGATGTGTCGTCGGCGGCCATCGACGAGCTCGTCCAGGAACAGGCGGGGGGAAGCGCTTCGTTGCAGGATCTGGCATCGAAGCTCGATAAACCTCGCGCGGTATGGTTGATGGTGCCCGCAGCCGTTGTAGACGGCACAGTCGCCAATCTCCTGCCCCACCTGGAAGCGGGAGACATCCTTATCGACGGCGGCAATTCCTATTATGTGGATGACCTGCGGCGCTCTCAGCAGCTTGCGGCGAAGCGAATCCACTACATCGACGTCGGAACCAGCGGCGGGATCTGGGGGCTCGAACGAGGTTACTGCATGATGATTGGCGGCGAGACGGATGTGGTCGCCCACCTCGATCCGATCTTTGCAGCGCTGGCGCCGGGCAAAGGCACCATTCCCCGCACCCCGGGCAGGGAGCAGCTTGACGGCACCGCCGAACAGGGCTACCTGCGATGCGGCGGCTCGGGTGCCGGCCACTTCGTGAAGATGGTCCACAACGGGATCGAATACGGTTTGATGGCGGCCTATGCGGAAGGGCTCAGTATCCTGCGGGATGCCAATGTGGGTCAGCACGCCCGTACCGCCGACGCGGAAACCGCGCCGTTGCGCTGCCCTGAGCACTACCGATACGATCTCAATTTGCGGGATATCGCCGAAGTATGGCGACGCGGCAGCGTGGTCGCCTCGTGGCTGCTGGATATCACGGCGGCTGGCCTGGTAAAGGATCCCGCTCTGTCGCAGTTCGCTGGACGGGTTTCGGATTCGGGCGAAGGGAGGTGGACGATCAAGGCTGCGATCGATGAATCCGTCCCGGCGCCCGTCCTCTCCGCAGCCCTGTATGAGCGGTTTGCCTCGCGCGGCGAGGCGGACTATCAGGCGAGGCTGCTGTCGGCGATGCGCTACGGCTTCGGCGGCCATGGGGAGAAGGCAGCTCACTAAGGCCGGCCGAGTACAACCCGGAACGACCCGGGAGGAATCCTGACATGTCAGCGCGACCGTCGAGGATCGAGTGATGCCCGATCACCAGGCAATCGCCCAAACCCTCGCGTTTGTGGAGCGGCACGGGTATGCCCTCTTGTTCTTCTGGGTGCTGGCGGAGCAGAGCGCCATCCCGCTGCCCTCGGTCCCGGTGCTGCTGGCGGTCGGCGCGCTGGTTCGCACGGGCCGCCTGCAGGTGCCGCTCGCCATCGCGTGCTGTGTCAGCGCGGCTCTCATCGCGGACAGCATCTGGTTCCAACTCGGGAGGCATCGCGGGCGGAGCGTCCTGCGGCTGCTTTGCCGGGTCTCGCTGGAACCCGACTCCTGCGTGCGGCAGACGGAAAACGCCTTCCTGAAATATGGAATGAACAGCCTGCTCATCTCCAAATTCATTCCCGGCTTGAACGCCGTGGCCGCGCCCCTGGCTGGCAATTCCAAAAGCCCCTACGGGCGATTCCTGCTCTTCGACGCGGCGGGTGCCTCAATCTGGAGCGGCGCCTATCTGGCGCTGGGCTATATTTTCAGCGAGCAGTTGGAGACGGCGCTGGCCTATGCGTCTCGTACCGGTTCCGGTCTCCTGTTGCTGGTGCTGACTCTGTTCGCCCTATGGATCGCGCGGAAATTCGTGCAACGCCGGCGATTCCTGCGGCAGTTGGATGTAGCCCGCATCACACCGGAGGAATTACGGGACCGAATGGATGCCGGCGAGGAACTTTTCATCGTCGACCTTCGCAGTAATCTGACCGAAGACGCGAGCCGGATCCCGGGCGCCACCCGGATCTCTCCGGAAGATCTCTCCCTCCGCAGCCATGAGATTCCGCGAGATCGGGAGATTATTCTGTTTTGCAGTTGACCCAACGAAGCCTCCAGCGCCCGTGCGGCGCTGCTCCTGAAATCGCAAGGAATTACCCGGGTGCGCCCGCTCCGGGGTGGTGCCGAGGCCTGGGAGAAATTCGCCGGCTCACCCGCGCGCTAATCCCCGGGGCTGGGGCAAAGCGCCGGTAACGGGCCTTCAGACTATTTGAGGAACTGGCCGATCGTTCGGGTGGCCTGCCGGATTCGCTGTTCGTTCTCCACCAGGGCGAAGCGTACGTGGCCTTCTCCCAGCGGCCCGAAACCGATTCCCGGTGAGACGGCGACCTGCGCTTTTTCCAACAGCAGTTTGGAGAATTCCAGCGAACCCAAGGCGCGGAACCGCTCCGGCAGCGGCGCCCACAGGAACATCGATCCGCGCGGCTTCTCGACCGGCCAACCCGCACGGCCGAGACCGGTGACCAGCGCGTCGCGGCGTTTTTGATACATGGCGCAGATTTTGCGGGTCTCTTCTTCGCACTCGCGCAGGGCGATGATGGAAGCAATCTGAATCGGCTGAAAGACCCCATAATCCAGATAGCTCTTGATGCGGGCCAGAGCCGCGATCATCTTCGCGTTGCCGAGGCAGAAGCCCACCCGCCATCCGGCCATGTTGTAACTCTTGGACATGGAGAAAATTTCGACAGCCACTTCCCTGGCGCCCTCGACTTGCAGAATACTGGGTGGCCGGTAGCCGTCGAATCCCAGGTCGGCATACGCGAAATCGTGGATCACCATGGTGCCGTGAGCGCGCGCAAGGCGGATGATTTCGCCCAGGAAATCCAGGTCGACGCAGGTAGTGGTGGGATTGTGGGGGAATGAAATCAGCAGCAGCTTGGGCTTGCGCGTGGAATTGCGGTACAGGTCCTCCAGCCGGTTGAGGAACGTCGCAGCGTCCGGCATCGGCAGCATACACGCATGCCCTTCCGCCATCAGCACTCCATATTGATGGATGGGATACGCCGGATTCGGGGATACCACGGCATCGCCTGGGCCGACGGTGGCGAACAGCAAATGCGCCAGCGCGTCCTTCGCGCCAATAGTAACGATGGCTTCCCGGTCCGGATCCAGTTCCACCTGGTAGTTCTGGCGATAGCGTCGCGTAATCTCCTCGCGGAGTCTTGGGATGCCCCTCGATTGAGAGTAGCGGTGATTTCGCGCGTTACGCGTCGCTTCAATCAGTTTGTTGACCACGGGCCTGGGTGTGGCCCCATCGGGATTCCCCATTCCGAGATCGATCACGTCAATCTGTGCCGCGCGTGCCTTCGCCCGCATCTCGTTGATGACGGCAAAGACATACGGCGGAAGCTTCTGTATGCGGTAGAAATCCTCGGAGTGATCGGGCATCAAGCCCATTTTACGATGTCGGACGCCCTGCTCCACCAGCCAAACGTCTTGGCGGGTCGTTCTGGCTGGCAGTTTCTGTCCGGGAGGCGGCAAGCCGCGCTTCCACCACGAAGCGGCGCGGCGCGGGACCGACATAGTAAAACGGATAACAGGTGATGAGATTGAGCTCGGCGGCCGATGTAGGCTGCAATGCCTCGGTATTCCTGGGCGAGACCACCCTGGTCGAGCGTACCCGGTAAAGGAAGCGGCCACGGGCTGTTTGGAGCACAATCTTATCGCCGCGGCGAATGTCTTTCAGGATTCGGAAGTGGGTGTCGCGATGCGCCGCAATTACACAGTTGCCTTTTTCTCCTGGCAAAGCCGTGCCCGTCAGGTGCCCCGGGCCACGACGCAATTCGCGCGCGCCGTCGCCCTCCAATACGTACAACTCGGCGGCGAGTCTCGGAATAATCAGCTTGGCGACGGTGCTTCCCACCTTGGGTGGTGCGACGCGGGTTGGCACAGCCGGTGGCGAAGCGACCGGGACTGAAGCGGGCGCCGCATCGGGCACCAGTGCCTCGAACTGCTGTCCGGCCTCGGCCTGCCCCAGACGGGACTCTAAAAAGTCCCGTGCACCCAGGAACAGGAGGACAAATCCGCCGCTAACCAGCATCATGGATAAGAACGTTCGCTTTCGGTGGCGGCGCATCTGATACCCCTGTTCCCGAGTGGTCCTTTTACCGCTTGCGCCGCAACATCAGGCCGGCTCCGGACAAGGTACCGCCGCCCAGCAGCATCATGAGCCAGCCGGCTGAAGTAGACGGCATAGTGCGAGGGGCCGTCGTGGTCTCCGGCATTTCCCGATTCGCCATGTTGTTTTCCGGCTGCATGGTCGGAGCCGGGGTTGCGGCGGGAGGCTGCGGCGTCGTGTTCTGCGCCATCGTGGTGGGCGAGGTGGCCGCTGGCGCGGTCGTTTGGGATTGGGTGGCCGCCGGCGCAGTAGTCTGGGATTCGGTAGTAGCCGGCGTAGTAGTCTGGGATTGGGTGGCCGCCGCCGTAGTAGTCGCCTGTTTCGTGGTGGCCGTTTCCGCCTCTGCGGGCGTAGTCGAATACGTTGCCGGTACCGTCAGGCCCGCCATCTGTTCCTGCTCGCGCGCTCTGACGCTGCTCGGCAACGGGAATTCGTACCCATAGTTCTTGCCCTGGATCCAAATCTTGTCGAAATAGTAGTCCGGGCCGACATGGTGAAGTAAGACCCTGGTATCTTCTGGCGTGCTCGGATCGACTGCGGGAATCGTCATCGCCGAAGTTTCGAATTTCATTCCGCTGTCAGAGTAGATCAGCAGTACGCGGCTGTTGCCGCCCTGGTCTCGCAACTGTTGAATCGTGTACTCGCCGGGCTGGAGCGTATGATCGCCGACGGTCACCGTATACGGCAGGTTCACATGTACGACATCCCACAGCGGGCCCTGGGCTTTGCCGGGGGTAATCCACGAAGCGAGCCCCAGGGCCAATGCGCCCGCTGCGATCGCGAAGGTTCCGATTTTCATACCGTTTGCAACTCCTTGGTCTGGTCTCGTCAAAGTGGCGGCGATAGAACGTTCCTGGGTCAATTTGTCAGGAACTCATGCAAGAGAGTTGCAAACGGCGGGCCAATGTGGCGTCCCCAGGGGGATTCGAACCCCCGTTACCGCCGTGAAAGGGCGATGTCCTAGGCCGGGCTAGACGATGGGGACTTTTTACTGCCGGTGAAGAAGAACACTACTACTGTAGCTTTCGCAGCACCTGAGCGTCAACCCGAATCCCGCGGGCCTGGAGTGTCCCGGCGGGGCCGCAGACAACGAATGCAGAATCCGCCTAGGGCGATAGAATCGCGTTCGCGATCGACGGCAACGGCAACACCTGTTGGGCGGCTCCGAGGTGAATGGCCTCGCGCGGCATGCCGAAGACGACACAGGTAGCCTCGTCCTGCGCGATGGTGGCCGCCCCCGACTGTCGCATCTTCAACAATCCCTGCGCGCCGTCGGAGCCCATTCCGGTCAGCAGTGCGGCGGTCGCATCCCGTCCCGCCGACTCCGCGACCGAAAGAAACAGGACATCGACCGACGGGCGCTGATAACAGACCCGCGGGCCCGTTTTGACGCTGACGAAATATCGGCCAGCGCTCTTCCGCAATAACATGTGGAAGTCTCCCGGCGCGACCAATGCCAGGCCCGGGCGAAGTTCGTCGCCATCCTGGGCTTCCCGCACTTCGAGGGCGCAGATTTCGTTGAGTCGATTGGCGAACGCACGCGAGAATACCGGCGGAATGTGCTGAGTCACGACCACGCCGGGACAATCGGCCGGAAAGCGGGTCAGCACGTTCGCAATGGCCTCGGTGCCGCCGGTCGATGCTCCGATCGCGATCACCCGATGTGCTGCCCATGAGGATTTCTGGTAAGGTACGCGGCTCTTTGCCGAAGGTTGCGGCGGGAGGGCTGAGGCGGTGGAGATGCGCGGAATCCGTGCCGCCGCCGCCGCGCGGATCTTCGAAGCCAGGCTGGTGCGCAGATCTCCCACCGAGTACGGACCGCCCGGCTTTGCCAGAACCTCGACCGCCCCGGACTCGAGCGCCTTTAGCGCCGTCTGACAGGACTGCTGGGCCAGCGAACTGATCACAATCGTCGGCAGGGGATGGAAGTGCATCAGCTTGCGGAGAAACGTCAGTCCGTCCATCCGCGGCATTTCGATGTCCAGCGTCAGCACGTCCGGGTGCAATGCCAGAATCTTGTCTCGCGCCACATATGGATCGGGCGCCGTACCCACCACTTCCAGGTCCGGCTCGCCGGCAAGAGCATCGGTGAGGATCTTGCGGACAATCGCCGAATCATCGACGATCAGAATGCGTATTCTTCGACTCTGGGGCATCCGGGAGTTTCCGTTTGGATGGAGGCCATCAGCACCCCCCCCGAAATCTCAACTGCGTGGGCGGCACTTCCGGGAGCGGACGCTCCGGCGGTAGCGGCCGGCGCTTCGGGTTCTACCAGCCGCGGCGAGGCCAGCCGGAACGTGGTGTTGCTTTCTACCCGGCTCAGCACCGATCCACAAATCATGTTTGCCAGTTCGCAAATAACGTCGGAAACTTCTCCTTCCATTAATTGGCCTTCTTCCGCACCGAGAAAGTCGGCCGCTATCGAACAGGCCGCCGATCTCGTCACGCGCAGCGTGAAACACCCGGACGGTTCGCCCTCAAATGTCAGTCGAGCGATTACATCGGTGTGCGGCAACGCACTGTCGGGTACGCCCAGGCTGCGGATGAAGAACATCTTCTCGAGGACATCCGTCACCGAGTTTTCCAGCGCCTCCCTCAGAGAGCATTCAGTCATTGGGCACCCCCAGCGTTTGTTCGAGTTGGGTCCGCAACGTCTCGGGCAGAAACGGCTTGGTGACGTATCCTTTGGCGCCCAGAGAAAGCAGACGCTCTATGCGGTTCTGCGTCGCATCCGTCGACACTACGATCACCGGAATGGCGCGCAGCAGTTCGTCGGCGGAGATGCGCCTCAGAAATTCCTCGCCATCGACATTGGGCATGTTGATGTCCGTCAGGATGGCATCCACCCATTCTCTGCGCAGCAACTCGAGTGCCTCCTGGCCGTTGCCGGCCTCGAAGCACGCCGCAAGATCGAAGCCGGACAACTCCATCACCCGGCGCACGAACGTCCGCATCGCGGCCGAGTCGTCGACAATCAGGACGCGGTAGGCCATGGGGTTGCTCCTTTCCTCTGCTGCGGCGAATATAGCTCCCGCTCCGTACCCGCCTCCTGAAACCACAATCGGCCGGTGCCGATATCCAGGCGTACGGTTCGTGAATTGACGCCACCGACTGCCTCGCCGTGCAAAAGTAAACCCGCCTTCCACAAGATCCGGCGCAGGGCAAGGTAGTTCCGTTTGCCGATCTCGAAGACGTTTTCCTGGTCCATGATTTGCGCTCCTCCGAGTGCATGTGCGACAAGCCGCCGTTTCGAGGCTCCCCGCCCGCAAACCTGCTCGAGCAGCAAGGGGATTCCGGTGTCGGCGAACATAAAAGGGTTCTCCCGCCCGCGAGCAGAGTCAATCGTGGAGTCGGGCAGCATAAAGTGGAGGAGACCCCCCACTGCCGCTACGGGGTCGTACACCGTCAGCCCGATGCACGACCCCAAAGCGTAAGTGACGAGCACCTGGCCCCGCGCGGTGCCTACCCTGCAATCGGCCATCCCTACTACGATCTGCTCCACGTGCCTTCTCGCTTTTTCTTGCGGTACACCGCCGGCCGCACATACTCCAGGTCGTGTGAAATCCGGGTCAGACTCTCCGCGTGCCCCACGAACAGGTAGCCTCCCGGTTCGAGATGGGCCGCAATACGATTCACCACCTGTTCCTGAGTGTTCCTGTCGAAATAGATCATCACATTCCTGCAAAAAATCACCGGGAACGGCTGAGGCCAGGAGAATCCTTCGACCAGGTTGATTCGGCGGAATCGTGCCTGCGAGCGGATTCGCGGGATCACCCCGTAGGCTTTGCCGGAGCCGGGCTGCGGAACGAAATATTTCGATAACCACTGGGGCGGCAGCCCCGCGCAACGGTCCGCCGGATACACGGCGCGTTCCGCAAAGCCGAGGGCCTTGTTCGAAATATCGGTCGCGACCACGCCGACTTTCTGCGCGCGCAGAAGGTCATTCAGGAGAAACGCCAGGGTCCAGACCTCTTCCCCGGTGGAGCATGCGGCGCTCCAGATCTCCAGGTGGCTGCGCGAAGCGAAGGCGGGCAGAACCTCCTGGCGGAGGAAGTCGAAATGGTCGGGTTCGCGCAGGAACGAAGTGTGGTTGGTCGCCAATGCGTCGATCATACGCGCCAGCGCTTCCCCCGTATGATCGTTCACTACGTGACGGTAATAATCCTGGAAGGAGCGAAAGCCGCCGTGCCGCACCAGGCGCCGAAGCCGCGCTGAAACCAACTCCTCCTTGCCCTGCTTGAGATCGAGCCCGAAAGTCCGATACGCTAATTGACGAATCTGTTCGAACTCCTGCGGCGCCAGCGGGCGCACTGCATCCCAATCCACCAAGCCGGTGGGCTTACAATCTCGCGTCACTGCTCGTTCCCCTGGAACAGTCTCTCCAGGTCCAGAATCAGACCCACCCTGCCATCGCCCAGAATCGCACCGCCGGCAATTCCAGCCGTGTTGCCGAAAATCTCGCCCAACGGCTTGATCACGACCTCCTGTTTGCCGATCAGATCGTCCACCAGCACGCAGAATCGCCGCCCTTCCACCTCCGCTACGATCAACACCGATTGCAGCGGATCTTCCGAGCGCGGCTGCACCCGAAAGCGGCGATATAGCCGCACTACCGGCAGAAGGCTGCCACGCACCAGCGCCATCTCAGCCTTTTGCCGCACCGTCCAGACGTGCTCGGTGGTGGGGCGGAACATCTCGCGGACGGAAAACAGCGGCACGATATAGCGCTCCTGGCCGACTGCCACCACCAGTCCATCGATGATTGCGAGCGTCAGCGGAAGCTTGAGGAGGAACGTCGAGCCGCAACCCGGCTTCGACCGGATTTCGATGCGCCCACGCAGTTTCTCGATGTGCTTTCGGACAACGTCCATGCCCACGCCACGCCCGGAGACGTTGGTCACATTCGCGGCAGTGCTGAATCCAGGCAGGAAAATGAAATTGTAGATTTCTTCGTCCGACGTGCCTTCCGCGGCCGCGATCAGGCCTTTTTCCAGCGCCTTCGCCTTAATCTTCTGTGCGTCGAGCCCGCGGCCATCGTCGGTGATTTCGATCACCACCTGCCCGGCCTGATGCTGAGCCTTCAACAGAAGCTTCGCCGGATAGCTCTTGCCGGCCCGCTGTCGCTCCGATGGCGATTCGATGCCATGGTCCAGCGCATTGCGAACCATGTGCATCAAGGGGTCGGCGAGCCCTTCCACAATGGTCCGATCCAGTTCGATATCGTCACCTATGGTCTCCATGGTTACGGATTTTCCGAACTGGCGCGAGAGATCGCGTACCAGCCGCGCCATCCGACGGAACAGCGGGCCGATGGGAACCAGCCGCATCGCCATCGCGGTTCGCTGCAACTCACTCGTAATCCGGGTGAGCTGGCCGATCTTGCGCTGGAGTTTGGGACTTCTTAACGCCGCCAATTCCGGATCGTGACGGACCAGGGACTCGGCAATTACCATTTCGCCCGCCATATCGACCAGATAGTCCAGCTTCGCCGTGTCCACTTTCACGACCGTGGCCTCGTGGCGAGTGGCGGCCGTGGGGGTGCTCGCAGCGGCCTCCGCGGCGGCCGGTCGATCCTGCGCGGGCTCTCCGCCCGAGCCGGGGTCCTCCACGGCAGCGGCCATGGCAGCGATGCCCGCAGCCGGGTCGCCCGCCGCAGGTCCGCCCGCCACCAAAGCGCGGATGCGTGCCAGCAGGTTGGCATCTTCCGCCGGCGGCTGAGATGGCTGATTCTTCAGTTGCCTTTCCAGATGGCTCAACCAGTGGCGCAGATGGTCGGCACCCTCCAGCATCACGTCAATCGCCGACCGGGTGATCGTCAACTGGGAATTCCGCGCCAGGTCGAGCACCGTTTCCACTTCGTGCGCGAGTTTCTGCATCACCCAGAGTTCCAGGAAGCCGGCCAGCCCCTTAATGGTGTGAAAACCGCGGAAAACAGCGTTCAGTGCCTCGGCATCCGAAGAATTACGTTCCACCTCGAGGAGTTGAGTCTCGATGGATGCCAGGTGTTCACGGCTCTCGACGATGAAATCGGCGACGAGCTCGGCATCCTCGGCCAGGGATGCCGGTGACGATGGCGTCTCTGGCGCCTGCGCCTGCGCCAGTGCCTCCTGCAGCCGGACGATATCGAGCGAGAGTTGACCCGCCAGCGGCTCACCGTCCTCCACGCCCTTCCGAAGCGCCTCGATCACGGACGCCGCCACTTCGGCGACCTTGGCGGCATTCTCTCGAAGGGCACCCTCTCTGATCTTCTCCAGCGGCGGGAGCCAGTCGGCGGCATTGACCGGAACATCGGGCTCTGCCACCACCAGTTGAAGCGCTAATTCCTCGACCGCATGGCCGAGACCAGGCAACGTTGACATGTCGAAACCTCGCGGATGGCTCACAGCCCGCTATTCGAGAATCGAGTTGAGGTGGCGCAGTTCCTGCGTCGACAACACTTTGTCGATATCGAGCAGAATCTTCACCTTGCCTTTTACTTTGGCCATACCCAGAAGGTACCGGCCGGCGATCTCTTCACCGAAATCCGGCGTGTCTTCGATTTCCGAGGACGACAGCGTGAGGACCTCGGACACACCGTCCACAATGATTCCCATCAGGATCGGTCCCGACTCGCCCTGTACCTGCGTGACGATAATACAGGTACGTTGCGTGTATTCGGCCGTAGTCATCCCGAACTTCAGCCGGAGATCGATGACCGGCACTACCTTACCGCGAAGATTGATCACCCCTTTGATGTGCGAGGGCGTCTGCGGTACTGCGGTGATTTCTTGTATTCCCATGATCTCTCTCACCTTCAGCACGCCGATGCCAAACTCTTCGTTGGCCAATTGAAAGGTGAGGTACTTGCCTGCCCGGGCGTCGTTCTGGGCCGTGGCGGCGGTTTCGTTGACGGTTTGCATGGTAGCTGGCATATGATCTCCAGGATTCGTATCAAACTTCCAAACTGTAATTGGTGGTCAGGTGGGAGATGTGCGGCGTGGCGCTTTCCGCCGGCGCCAGGAACAACCGGATGATCAGCGGCTCCCCTTCCCACATGTAGCGCAGGACGCTCCACTCGGTAGTCCCGGCGCTCTTGGTCTTGAAATTCCTGCCGAACACGACGGTCGGGATACTCAGTCCGAGGCTGCCCAGATGGGGCTCGAGATCGTTTTTGACGCTGCCGATAACCATATTCGTCAACTCGGCAACCGCGTCCAGCACCTCTTCATCGACTGCGGTCGCCTCGGTCATCAACATCATTGAACAGATCCGGCATGCAACCACCGGCGAGCAGGCGATGCACCCGGTTCCTACCCATGCTCCCGCCAGGCCAATTAGCGATAAGACGCCATCATTCACCGCCGGTGTTCCGTTTTCCAGGTTCGCCTCGCCGGGCGGCAGGTCGACGCCCAGCATGGTCGAAAAGACGTCGCTTGCGGAATGGCGGATCCGCTCCACAATCAGGTCATGAACATTCTTCATAAGGACGTTGGCTCCAATATTCCGGCCAGTTTCTCCTTGATCTGATCGGCGGTGAAAGGCTTTCGGACATACCCGGCGGCGCCGAGCCGAACGGCCTCGCCCACCTTCGTCTCACCCCCCTCGGTGGTGATCATCACCACGGGGAGCTCCCGCCATTCCGGGGCCGCCTTGATGGCGGCCAGGAGTTGAATGCCATCCATCTTGGGCATATTGATATCTGTGAGGACCAGGTTGACCGAATGGGCTTGCATCAGGTCCAACGCCTCCTGCCCATTGCCGGCCTCGTGGATCGTACGGATCGCCATCCCGGTCTGCCGCAATACGCGCTGCAGGATCTTTCGGATCGCAGCGGAATCATCTACTACTAAGACGTCAGCCTCCATTCGACTCCTTACACCCCTATTCATCGGAGGAATGGTAGATTTCATTAGCCCGGAATTGCTGAAACCGAAAAAAAGGGCTCTGGGGGGCCTCACCGCCCTGCCGGTCGGTGTTCTGGGAGGCCTAAAGTTTATTGGGCGGCTGCCGATCAAATACCAGGAGCCGTAGATTTGAGCCGCCAGCTATCCCAGCAGGAAATCGATGCGGTATTCCAGAATATCAGTGAGCGGAAACGCGAAACGCCCGCGGTCCGCTTCGATTTTCGCCGCCCCGACCGCATCCCGAAGTCGCAGGTTCGTGCCATCCACCTGCTTCACGACACCTTTGTCCGCAACCTGGTGTCCAGCCTATCGGCTTATCTCCGGTCTTACCTCACCGTCAACCTGGTCAGCGTCGAGCAACTCTCCTACGCCGAGTTCCTGGACGGTCTTCCCTCGCCCACCTGCATGGTGTCACTGGGACTCAGCCCCTATGACGGCAACGGTGTCATGGAACTGAACCCCTCGCTGGTGTTCCCCATCATCGAAATGTTGTTGGGCGGCACCGGCAAGTCTTCCACCACGATCCAGCGCGACGTCACCGAGATCGAACAGAAACTCCTCGACGGCCTGTTTCGCATCATCCTCCACGACTTGAGGGAAGCCTGGAAGGGCGTCACCACGGTCGATTTCACCATCGAATCCATGGAGACCGAGCCGCAGCTGTTGCACATCCTGGCTCCCAACGAGGCCGTCGTGGCCATCGGAATCGAGATCCGCATCGGCGAAACGGTGGGCATGATGAACATCGCGCTGCCCTCCATCGTCATCAAGATGATGCGGCAGAAATTCGACCAGCAGTGGTCCGTCCGCAAGACTCATGCCAGCCAAACGGAACAGGCGCGTGTGTTGCGTTTGATCAAGGAAGCCCAGATCACGCTGGAAGCGCGCCTGGAAGGGCCGACTGTCACCGTGCGCGATCTCCTCGCGCTCACCGAAGGCCACCTGCTCACGTTCGACTATCCGCTCAATCGCTCGATCGAGCTCCTGGTCAACGGCTCGCGAAAATTCACCGCACAGATCGTCAGCACCAACCGAAAGCGCGCCTGTCAGATCGAGCACATCCGCCGCATCGTGGCTCAGGGCAAGATCAATGGCGAACCCACCGGTGAGGCTTCCGCCGCCTCGGCGGCATAGCCTTGCAGCAATGCGCTGAGGAACGCCCGCGACCGGGGCCGGCTGCCGCTATAGCTCAACGCCACCCGTTGCAGAAAAACCAGGTACGCCAGCACGTGCGCGTCCCGGGTCTTCGTCACGCCCAAGTTCTGGGTCTCCTGGCGGCGATACTCCGCCAGCTTCTCCTGCACCTCGTGATAGACGTTGGCAGCCAGCAGATTGGCCGGAATGGTCTCGTAGTAAACGCCGCTCTGCAAGGTGCGATACGTCTGGATCAAGGCCTCGATTGCCTCCCGCACATCGCGGTCGACGACCCCCGGCACCTCCAGCGCAGCCGCAAGCAGAGTGCGGGCCAGAAAGGCCACCAGCGGCGGGTTTTCATCGAGCACCTTCTCGGAAACCCGGATATCGCGGTTGGGCATCTCCTCGGCCGCTACGCCCACCGGCTTCTCATGCTGCCGCGCCTGCCGCAGGTACTCGCAGTCGAGGGGGCAGTCGATGGTGATTTCGCGCTCGGTCCCGCAACAGATGGCGCAGATGTCGGCCCGCACCCCGGGACAGTAGCGGCGCGCGCGGCGCTCGTGGCAGATCGCACAAGGCATACTTAAGTATAGGAAGAACGAACCAGACTCCGCGGCTACCCATGTCCATCAGTTCCCGGGGCCGCCGGATGACGTCACGCGGAAAGCCGGAGATGAGCCTGACCCACTCTGTCTTCAAAGTCGAACTGGAACACGAGGCAGGGAGGACCCCGAACGGATCGGCCCCAACTCTGCCAACACCTGAAGCGCCTCTACGGTGTGCGTGAAGTCGAGCTGTCTCGCGTCACAACCCGCGAAGCGTACCCCGGCCGATGAATTGCTCGTAGGTGCGGCGAAAGAAGCCGTCGGTCATGCCCGCAATGTAGTCGCAAACCACGCGGTGCACCGGCTCGGCGGCCGTCAGTTCGCAATAAGGCTGGGGAAGCTGCGCTGGATCGTCCAGAAAAAACTGGAACAGTTCCGCCACCCGGCGCATGGATTGCAGCCGGTCCTCCCCGAGCTCTTTGGAAACATACACGCGCCGGTGCAGGAAGGCCTTCATCTCGCGGCTGGCTTCGGCCGTTTCCGGGCTGAAGGCCGCGATCCTCTCCGCGCCGGCGCGCACGTCGTCCACATCCCGTACGCCGCACGCCTCCGCCTTCGCTACCGTCCCCTGGATCAGCCCGGAAACCAGCGCGTCGATCAACTGACGCAACGCCTCGTAGAACCGCTCGCGCGCGGTCGCGCCGGGATACTGCGTCTCGACCGCTTCCCAGATGGCGCGGTACTGAGGGACGCAATCGGCGGCGTCTTCGGCAGTCAGCAGTCCGGCGGCGAAGGCGTCGTCCAGATCCGCGGTATTGTAGGCCACCTCGTCCGCCAGGTCGATCAACTGGGCTTCGAGCGGCGGACGCTGTCCAGGCAGGTACGCCTCCAGTTCGGGCCGTTCGCCCGGTCCAAAATCGCGGGAGTGCTTCACCATTCCTTCGCGCACTTCGAACGTCAGGTTCAGCCCTGGAAATCGGGCGTACCGCTGTTCGAAGCTCTCCACGATGCGGAGGGCATGCAGGTTGTGCTCGAAGCTATCGCCGAACCGCTCCATCTCGCGGCGCAGCGCTTCTTCGCCGGCATGCGCAAACGGCGGGTGTCCGATATCGTGAGCCAGCGCCAGCGCCTCGGTCAAGTCCTGGTTCAGCCCAAGCACCGCCGCCACCGTCCGGGCGATCTGCGCTACTTCGATGGTGTGGGTGAGGCGGTTGCGGAAATGATCGGAAAGCTCCGGTGCGAACACCTGCGTCTTGGCTTCCAGCCGGCGGAACGCGCGCGAATGGACCACCCGGTCGCGATCGCGCTGGAAGGCGTTGCGGTAGGGATGTTCCGGCTCCGGGTAGCTTCGCCCCCGGCTCCGCTCCACCGGAAACTGCAGCCGCGCCAGCATGTCCGGTGGCGGGCTACTGGGGCGGCAGTTCGCCGTACAGTTGCAGCGCGACCTGCCCCGCGGCGCCCTTCTGATTGCGCAGCGGCTCGAGCAGTTTGCGCGCCTCCGCCGGCTTTTTCGGCGCCAACAGCCGCGCCAGGGCCAGCGTCGCCTGGTCTTTGGATACGTAGATGGTCGGGTTCGCAATCAGGTCCCGCAGCAGCTTTTCACCCTGGTCGACGCGCCCGTCGGAAAAGTAGATCTGCGCCAGCGAGAGCTTCGCCAAAGACCCATATTTGGCGTCCCCGTGGTCGGCCACGTTCTTGAAATTGACCTCGGCTTCGGCGAGTTTGCCTTCATCCGCCTTAATGGCGCCCAGGTAGTATTCGGCAATCTGCCCTTCCGTCGTGCCCGGGTAACGCGACTGCACTTCCGTGAATGCCTTCAGCGCCACCTGATCCTTGACCTCCTGGGTCGGGAAATTGTTGTTCACCCCGGGCGTGGGCGGCCCCACCGGAGATTCCTGCACCTGGATAGCGCGTGCCAGGGCCTGTTCCCGCTGGGCATGCTGGCGCCTGGCATAGATGGTGTAGCCAAAAATCAACACAATGACCGCTAGCACGATAGCGCCGTAGCGGAGAATTTCCTTCTGGTGTTCCTCGAAGAAGTTTACTGTGTGTTCGACTTCCAGGGCGAACTTGTCAGTCTTAAGCTCTTTTCGGGTGATTCTAGCCACGCAGACCTCAGATGGTGTGAGAACCCCTATGATATCACGCGCCGGCGATGGCCCGCCGCTGACCAGGCTCGCACCCAGCGGTCTCGGAAGTTCCGCGAAGGAGGGGGCGGCGCTGTGGAGCGGTTTGAATCGTGAGGTCGGCAGCGTTCCTGCTGGCCTTTTGAGCAATGGCGGCTCCGGCGGGTTATCGCTTCACGGAAAAGAGTCGAGTTGTCAAAGATCAACGGAGCCGTGCTCGCCGTCCGCGCGGCGCCGGGGTCAACTGGTATCCGGCGGACTATGGGTCCCTAGCAGCCTGTGGTAATAGTGAGACGGGCGAATAAAAACATGTGACCTCGTAAATGTTTTGAGCGTCTATTGGATATGGCAATGGGAACGCGGCGGAAGCGGGAGCGGCAACAGGATCTGTGGATCGCAACCAGCGATGTGGTCGAGACACCAGCCAATGTCTTCTACGACCGCTTGAATCAGATTCTGGACGGGCACGATTTCGATGCCAAGGTGGAGCGGCTGTGCCGGAAGTTTTACAAAGACAGCGTATACGGTCGGCCCAGCATGGCGCCGGGGGTCTACTTCCGATCGCTACTGATCGGTTTTTTTGAGGGCCTCGATTCGGAGCGAGGAATCGCGTGGCGGACAGCCGACTCTCTGTCGTTACGGAAATTCCTGGGCTACGCGCTGGATGAGGCCACGCCGGATCATTCCACGATTTCGCGCACGCGGCGATTGTATTGGCTGGAGACGCACAAGGCCGTGTTCCGCTGGGTGCTGAAGATCCTCGATCAAGAGGGACTGGTCAGCGGACGGACCGTATCGATTGATGCCACTACGCTGGAAGCCAATGCGGCGCTGAAAAGCATCGTGCGGCGGGACAACGGACAAAGCTACAACGACTATCTGAAGGAACTGGCCAAGGCCGCCGGGATCGAGAACCCGACGCGCGAACAGTTGGCACGACTGGACCGCAAGCGAAAGAAGAAAGGATCGAATCAGGAGTGGATGAGCCCCAGTGACCCCGACGCCCGAATCACCAAAATGAAGGATGGGCGGACGCACCTGGCGCACAAGGCCGAGCACGCAGTGGATCTGACCAGTGGGGCGCTGCTGGCAATGACGCTGCAGCCGGCCAATGAAGGGGACACGACGACGATCCACCGGACCCTGGAAGAAGCGCAAGCTGTGGCCCGCGAGATCAACGAACATGGAGTCGAAGAGGTGGTAGCGGACAAGGGCTATCACAGCGGCGCGGTGCTGAAGAAAGTACATGAGCAGGAAGTCCGATGCTACATCCCCGAGCCGGAGCGTGGGCGGCGAAACTGGCAAGGTGAGGGGAAGGAGGAAGAGCAGAAGCGGACCTATGAAAACCGGCGGCGTGGGCGCGGCGACCGCAACAAGCGACTCCAGAAGTTGCGGAGCGAACTGACGGAGCGGAGCTTCGCACACCTATACGAGACCGGCGGAATGAGACGGGTGCACCTGCGGGGTCGGAAGAACATTCTGAAGCGACTACTGGTGCACGGAGCCGCGTTCAATCTCTCGTTGATCCTGCGCCAGACCATGGGAGTGGGGAAGCCCCGGCGGTTACAGGGGCTTTCTTTGCAACCGTTTATGCTGTTCGCGCGCATTTTTTCGTGGCTCTGGGCGACATCACGAGCACCAGAACAAAGGAGTGAGAGCTTTGCAATGCAAAGCGGCGGCGCGAGGGCCATGCTGCCAGCCGATTCAGGCATATATCAAGTAATTTGCTTCGGGCTGGCTGCCTGGAAAACGCCTACTTCTGACACGGGCTGCTAGGGCGAAGGCTTGAGCGTTTCGAGCACGGTGGCGATGCGGAAACGCAGCTCGGCGTGGGAGCGGCGCAGGGCCGCTTCGGTTTCGGCGGGAGAAGGGGTGCGCGCGAAGAGGAAACCGAGGTACGTCGATCCTTCCGGCAAGGGCTGTAACCGCTGGCCTTCCTTGGCGGTGATCACAACCTCTTCCATGCCCGGGACGGCGGCGGCGCGCCCGGTTCCTTCCACGGACTCGTAGATGCCGTCTTTCGGGATGGGGATCATCATCACTCCCGAGGATGGACCCTGGAGGCGCACGCCGGCGACGTCTTCGCCGAGAGCATGACGCAGGATGAGTTCCTCCAGAGACATTCCGCCATCGAAACGCAGGGTTTTGGCACAGAGGCCGCCGATGGGGCGGGCGTGCGCCTCGAGGATCCACGCGCCTTCCTGGTTGTAGCGCAACTCGACGTGAACGGGGCCGTGGCGGAGGCCGAGCGCGCGGATGGCCTGCGCGGTGGTCTCGAGCAGCGCGGACTGGACTTCGGCGGGCTCGCGGGAGGGTGTGACGTAGATGGTCTCCTCGAAGAAGGGGCCTTCCAGGGGGTCGGGTTTGTCGAAGATGGCAAGGGGCTGGAATTGGCCGTGGGTGACGAGGCCTTCGACAGCGAATTCGCGGCCGGGGATGTAGCTTTCGATTTGGAGGAAACGCTCGCCGATTTTGCGGATGCGGCGGAGGGCGGCGACGAACTCGCCGGAATCGTTGGCGCGGATGACGCCGCGGCTGGCGGAGAGGCCGAGGGGCTTGAGGACGCAGGGGTAGGGGGCACGCGCGGCGAGCCGGCCGGGGTCGTCTTTGAGTTCGGCGCGGAAGAAGGAGGGGACGCGCAGGCCGGCGGCCTGGTAGAGCTGTCGGGCGAGGTACTTGTCGGCGCAAGCGTTGGCGGCGGCGGGCAGGTGGAACGGCACGCCGAAGCCTTCGGCGGCATAGGCGGCAAGGACGGCGGGGCGGTCGCCGACGGCGGCCACGGCTTCAAACTGCAGGGCGCGGAGTTTGGGGATGGAGCGGGAGAGGCGGTGATCGAATTTGACGGGGATGGCGCGGTCGCCCCAGGGATCGTCGAGGCTGTCGCAGCGGTCGGTGGCGAGCGTGAAATCGATGCCCAGGCGGCGGGCGGCATCGGCGAACACGCGGATCTGGTAGCCGGTGGTGGAGGCGAAAAGGATCAGACGTTTGGGCACGGAATGGTCAACCCCGAATCTTCGAGCGCGGCGCCGATACGCAGCACGAGCTCCTCTTCAAAGCGGGCGCCGATGATTTGCAGGCCGATGGGGAGGCCGCTGGCGCTGAGGCCGCAGGGAAGGGACAGGGCGGGCAGGCCGAGCAGGTTGATGCCGCGCAGGAGGCGGGTGGTCGCGAGGCGAACGTCCTCGTGGCAGCCGCCGAGGTTCACGGTGGTGTCGCCGATGCGGGGAGGCAGGTTGGCGGTAGTGGGGGTGAGGAGGCAACCGACCGCGGCCCAGAGGCCGTCGAACTGCAAGCGCAACTGGCGGCGGAGGCGCTGCGCGTTGACGTAGTCAGTGGCGGGCACGAGGCGCCCCTGGTCGAACAGGGCCATGACGTCGGGCCCGAACCGGGAGCGGTCGGCGAGGTGGGGCTCCCAGACGGCGGAAGCTTCGGCGAGCAGGACCATGCGGGCGACGGCGTTGACGGCTTCCATATCGGGGACGCGAACCGGCTTCAGATCGGCGCCGAGGGATTCGGCGAGAGCGATGGCGCGGCGCACGGCGGCATCGACCTCGGGATCGATACGATCGAAGTAGAAATTATTGGGGACGCCGATGACGAGGCCGCGGATGGAACAGGCCGGCTTGGGGAGGTAGTCGGGCACGGGACGGCGCGAGGAGGTTTCGTCGCGGCGGTCGTGACCGGCGATGGCATGGAGGACGACAGCGGCATCGCGGACGGTGCGGGTGAGGGGGCCCATGTGATCGAGCGTGTAGCCGAGCGGAAAGGCGCCGAAGCGGCTGACGCGGCCGTAGGTAGGTTTGAGGCCGACGGTTCCACAGAAAGCGGCGGGGATGCGGATGGAGCCGCCGGTATCACTGCCCATGGCGGCGGGCACCATGCCAGCGGCGACGGCGGCGCCGGAGCCTCCGCTGGAGCCACCGGGACTGTGCGCCAGGTGCCAGGGATTGCGGACGGCGCCGTAGTGGGGGTTGGCGGAGGTGATGCCGTAGGCGCACTCGTGCATGTTGGTCTTGCCGACAAGGACGGCACCGGCGGACGCGAGGCGCTGAACGACGGCGGCATCGCAGGCGGGGACGAAGTCGTCATAGACGCGGGAGCCGCCGGTGGTGCGGACGCCGGAGGTGAAGAAGAGGTCCTTGACGGCGATGGGGATACCGTGGAGGGGGCCGAGGTCGCGGCCGGCGGCGAGTTCGGCATCGGCGTGGCGGGCGAGGGCGAGGGCGCGCTCGGGGGTGGTGGTGATGAAGGCGCGGAGGGCGCCATCGAGCTCGCCGATGCGGGCGAGCGACTCGGTGATCAGCTCGACCGAGGAGACGCGGCGGGCGCGCAGGGAGTCGGCGGCCTGGAGGATCGTCATTCCTCATCCTCCGGGGGCAGCACGGTGAGCGGTTCGAGTTCCGGCGGGAGATTGCGGACGAGGGGACGGAATTGGCTCTCCAGGGCGCGCAGCGGTTCGACGAGGCGGTCGAGCTCGGCGGCGGGGATGTCGAAGCCGCCGGCTTCCGCGATGGCCTTCCAGTTCTTCACGGCAGATTCTCCGACCGGGGGTCTTGGCGATCATGGCGGGCAGCGAACTCGGCGCCGGCGAGCACGATCATGGAGGCGACGAAGCTCCAGAGCAGGATGGTGATCGAGTATTTAAAGATGTTGTATTCGTGCTGGAGCTTGTTTTTGAGGAGGGGCCAGACCAGCAGGTTGACGTACTTGAGGGCTTCCAGCGCGAGTCCCACCAGGATCGCGACGGGGGCCACGCGGGAGGGCCGGATCTTCCGATTGGGCAACAGCCAATAGATGAGAAACAGGGCCAGGATGGAGAGCGGCAGCGCGGCCAGTTTGAAGAGCAGCAGGTTGGCCCACACGCCGAGGCTGCCATCGGCGCCGACCCAGTCGGACATCCAGTGGTTGTTGAGGGCGGTGAGCATGAACGAGAGGAGGGCGAGGCCGCCGCAGACGAGGATGAGGCCAAGGGCGACGAGCTGGTTCTTGAGATAGGAGCGGTTGCTGGCGACGCCCCAGGCGCGGTTGAGGGCGACTTCGAGGGGCTCGAAGATGGCGTTGGCGGTGAACAGGAGGAGGAACATGGAGGTGAGGCCGACATTGCCGACGCTCCACGGCTGGAGATTGCGGGCGACGAACTCGCCGGCATCGCGGGCGAAGAAATCGTTCAGGGCGAGATAGATGGCCTGTTCCGCCGCACGCCAGTGAAGGATGTTGTGGCAGAACGACATCATGACCATCAGGAAGGGGTAGAAGGCCAGCAGGACGCTGGCGGAGATGGCGAGGGCATAGACGTGCGCCTCGGTCTGCATGACGTAGTGGACGGTGGGGCGCGAGCGGGACCAGAGCCCGTACCAGATCCTGCGTTCGGAGAGGAGCGTGGGGACCAAGTTCCAGGGTAGCGCGGGCGGCGGCGGTTGGAGACGACAGATAGGGGCGCATGGCGGACGGGCCAGGCGAACCTGGAAACCGGATACCCCACTCCCGCTCCGGCTGTGACATAATTGATCTCTTTCACATACCTGCAGCCGCGGGTCGAGATGCGCGGGCGAGCACCGGGCCACCCGAGCGAAAGGAGACAAGTGATGAAATTCAGCCGGAGGGCGGCGCTTTTGGGCGCGGCCACGTTCCCCATGATCCGTGTGGTACGGGGACAGAGCAAGCCGAAAAACGTCATCATCTCCAGCGCCAACGGCGTGCGGGCGTGCGCGAAGGCGATGGAGACGGTCAAAGCGGGCGGCGACACGCTGGATGCGGTGATCGCGGGCGTGAATATTCAGGAACTCGACCCGAACGATACGAGCGTCGGTTACGGAGGGCTGCCCAACGAGGACGGCGTGGTCGAACTCGATTCGTGCTGCATGCACGGGCCTACGCGGCGGGGTGGCTCGGTGGGGGCGATTCGCAATATCAAGACGCCGTCGAAAGTGGCCAAGCTGGTGTTGACCGAGACGGACCACATGATGCTGGTGGGCGATGGCGCGCTGAAGTTCGCCAAGATGCACGGCCTTCCGGAAGAAGACCTGCTGACCGACCGATCGCGGATGGCGTGGCTGGCCTGGAAGCGCGAAATGCGCGACCGCAGTGGGCACAGCAATTGGGAATCGGGCGTGGATGGGCCGCCGAACGAAAAGACCATCGGCGAGCTGAAACGGTTGTTTCCGCAGTTCGACGATGAGACCATCGCGTGGGCCTACCGGGTGGCGGTGGATCCGCCGCACGGAACCATCAATTGCATGGCCTTGAACGAGAAGGGCGAAATGTCGGCGGTGACGACCACCAGCGGCGTGGCTTGGAAGATCGCCGGGCGGGTGGGCGATTCGCCGATCATCGGGGGCGGCCTGTGGCTGGACCAGGACGTGGGCGGGGCGGGTTCCACGGGACGTGGCGAAGAGAATCTTCGCGTCTGCGGGGCGCACACCGTGGTGGAGAATATGCATCACGGGATGTCGCCCAAAGAAGCGGTGCTGGACGCGCTGAAACGCGTGGCGCGGAATTTCGATAACGACGAAAAACGGCTTGCGGCGGTGGATCTGAATTTTTACGCGCTCCGCAAGGACGGGGAATACGCGGGAGGTTCGCTGTGGAACAAGCGCTCCGCGAACGCACAGCGAGTGGCGTCCTTCGCGATCTGCCAGGACGGAACGGAGAGTCACCTGGAGAATTCCGTATATTTGCTGGAGCGGAGGTAGGCGGGACCAGATGGTATGAATTCCAACGATCGGCCGGATGGCGAAGGCTTGGAAACAAGTTGAAACGAAAGGCCGGTTTCTGCATCCGATGGATTTGACCGGTTGTTGCGAACCTGCAGAAAGCGGCCGATTGGAATGGTATTTTTTGGTGCAGTGGGGATAGCTGGATTTTCCTGTTTTTTCCGGATGCCAAACAAAAACATTCTGACCTTTGTCCTGGGACGGCAATAAGCCATGTCCCAGATTTTTCATCACAGCACGAACACGTTCGCGCGGATCACGATTTTTGGGGCGGTGTTTATTCTGGCGTTTCTGGCCTGGGTGTTCGCCGAACTGGACCGGTCCGCGTATGAGACGCGCGCGACGCAGGCGCGGGAACAACCCGTGCCCTTCAGCCACGCGCACCATGTAGGCGGCCTGGGGATCGACTGCCGGTATTGTCACACCACGGTCGAGACTTCGGGGTTCGCCAACATTCCGCCGACCAAGACCTGCATGAACTGCCACTCGCAGATCTGGAACACGAGCCCGACGCTCGAGCCGGTGCGGGCCAGTTTTCGCACCGGGGAGTCGATCCGGTGGACGCGGGTGAACGACCTGCCGGATTTTGTGTATTTCAATCACAGCATTCACGTGAACAAGGGAGTCGGTTGCGAGAGTTGTCACGGCAGGGTGGATCGGATGCCCCTGACGTGGCAGGAAAACTCGTTGCAGATGAGTTGGTGCATCGATTGCCACCGGCACCCCGAGAGAGTTCTGCGGCCGCGCGCGTTCATCACCACCATGGGTTACCAGCCGGCGGGCGATCAGGAAGAGATCGGCCGGCGCCTGATGCATCAGTACCAGGTGCAGGATGCGCGGGTGCTGACCAGTTGTTCGACTTGTCATCGATGAGTGAACCGGAACAGAAGCTGAATATGGCCGCCATCCGTGCGCGGCTGGGCGGCGCCCGCGGACGCGAATACTGGCGCAGCCTGGAAGACCTGGCGGCAACGCCGGAATTCCGCGACCTGGTGGAGCGGGAGTTTCCCCGCCAGGCGGTGGGCTGGAGCGAGGATGAAGACTGTGTGGAGGGGCGACGCAATTTCCTGAAGCTGATGGGCGCGTCGCTGGCGCTGGCGGGCCTCTCGGCCTGTACGCGGCAACCTACCGAGCACATCATGCCGTACATCCGCCAGCCGGAGGAGTTGATCCCGGGCCGGCCGCTATTCTATGCCACCGCGATGACGCTGAGCGGGGTGGCCAACGGCATCCTGGCGGAAAGCCATGAAGGCCGTCCGACCAAGATCGAAGGCAACCCGGAGCATCCGGGAACGCTGGGGGCGTGCGACATCTTCTCGCAGGCTTCCGTGCTGCAACTGTACGATCCGGATCGGGCGCAGGCGATCACGCACCAGGGCGAGATCCGTTCGTGGGGCGGATTTCTCAGCGAATTCAGCGAACTGCTGGCGGCGCAGAAGAAGAAGAACGGCGCGGGTTTGCGCATTCTCACGGAGACGGTCACGTCGCCGACCATGGGGGAGCAGTTTCGCAATTTGCTGAAGGTGTTCCCGGGCGCGAAGTGGCATCAATGGGAACCGGCGGGGGCGCACATGGCGCGGGCGGGCGCGCAGCAGGCCTTCGGACAGCCGGTCAACACCTACTACAACCTGGCCAACGCGAAGACCATCGTAGCCATCGATTCGGATTTTCTGGCTTCGGGACCGGCAAGTTTGCGCTACGCGCGGCAGTTCTCGATGGGGCGCCGGCTATCGGAAACCGGCGGCACGATGAACCGGCTGTATGTAGTGGAGCCTATGCCGACGGCGACCGGCTCGCGGGCCGATCATCGCCTGCCGCTGCGCGCCGGAGACATCGAAGAATTCGCCTGGGCATTGGCGACCGGGCTGGGTGCGGCCAACGGTCCCAAGCAGGGCGAGAACGGCGACATCTATAAATGGATCGGCGCGATCGCGCGCGACCTTCAGCTCAACAAAGGCGCCAGCCTGGTGATCGCCGGCGACTACCAGCCTCCGATCGTACACGCGTTGGTCCACGTGATGAACGCCTCCCTGGGCAACGTCGGCAAGACGGTCTTCTACACCGATTCGATCGAGGCGAACCCGATGGACCAGCTGGCCTCCTTGCAGGACCTGGTGAAGGACCTGGACGCGGGCGTGGTGGATCTGCTGGTGATTCTAGGCGGAAATCCGGTGTTCAACGCTCCGGTCGAAATGGGAATGCGCGACCGGATTCAGAAGGCGAAGGTGCGGATCCACCTGAGCCTTTATGAGGACGAAACCTCGGACGTGTGTCAGTGGCGGCTGCCGGAAACGCACTACCTGGAAACCTGGGGGGACGCGCGCGCGTTCGACGGCACGGTGACGATTCAGCAGCCGTTGATCGACCCGCTGTACGGCGGGCGGTCCGCATACCAGTTGCTGCAAACCGTTGCCGGGCTGCCGGAAGTATCGCCGCGCGAAATCATCCGCGGCTACTGGGCGACGCAGCACGCCGGCACCGATTTCGAAACATGGTGGCGGCGCGCGGTGCACGACGGCTTCGTGCCGAACTCGGCGCTGGCGGTGAAGACCCCGGCGATCCAGGGCGCGGCGATTTCCGAGCGGGCCCGGCAGCACCGGCTCGGCGGCAAGCTGGAAGTCATCTTCCGCCCCGATCCGACGATCTACGATGGACGCTTCGCCAATAACGGGTGGCTCCAGGAACTGCCCAAGCCGATCACCAAGATCACCTGGGACAACGCCGCCATCCTGAGCCCGGCGACGGCCCATCGCCTCGGCGTCGAGACCGGCGACCTGGTGCGGTTGAGCTATCAGGGGCGCGGGCTGCGTGCGCCGGTGTTCATCCAACCGGGGCACGTGAACGGCGCGGTGACCCTGCACCTGGGCTACGGACGCACGCGCGCCGGGCGAACGGGCTCGGGCTTCGGCTTCAACCCGTTCGGGCTGCGCACGGCGGGCGAGCTGTGGCAGGACGTGGGCATGGATGCGCAGAAGGTCTCGGGGACTTATCTGTTCGCCACCACGCAGAACGATCACGTGCTGGACACGCGGCGCCACCTGATCCACGAAGGTACGCTCGAGGAGTACAAGAAAGAGCCGGAGTCGGTACACGCCGGCGCCGAAGCGCCGCCGCGCGAATTGACGATCTATCCGGAATGGAAGTACCCGGGCTACGCCTGGGGGATGGCCATCGACCTGAACGCGTGCACGGGGTGCAGCGCGTGCGTGGTGGCGTGCCAGGCGGAGAACAACATCGCGGTGGTCGGCAAAGACCAGGTGCGCCGCAGCCGTATGATGCACTGGCTGCGCGTAGACACCTATTACAGCGGCGACGTCAACAATCCCGATCTGTACAACCAGCCGGTGCCCTGCATGCAGTGCGAGAACGCTCCGTGCGAACTGGTGTGCCCGGTGCAGGCCACCAATCACAGCGCCGAAGGCCTGAACGACATGGTCTACAACCGCTGCGTGGGTACGCGCTACTGCTCCAACAACTGCCCGTACAAAGTGCGGCGATTCAATTTTTACCTCTACTCGGATTACGAGACGCCCAGCCTGAAGCTGCTGAACAACCCCGATGTGACGGTGCGCAGCCGGGGGGTGATGGAGAAGTGCACGTACTGCGTGCAACGCATCAACGCGGCCAAAATCGACGCGGAGAAGCAGGACCGGAAGGTGCGTGACGGCGAAATCCAGACGGCCTGCCAGGCCAGTTGTCCGACCGAGGCCATCATCTTCGGCGACGTGAACGATCCGACCAGCCGCGTATCGAAGATGAAAGGCGAAAAGCGGAACTACGGGATGCTGGAGGACCTGAACACGCGGCCCCGCACGACCTACCTGGCCACGCTGCGCAATCCCAATCCGGAGGTGGAAGGGTAACTCATGCCGGATGATCCACAGGTAGTCGAGAGACCGCGGCCAAGGTCAATCATCGCGCCGGGCTATACGTTCGGGACGGTCACCGACCAGGTGGCGACGGTGGTTCTCACCAAAAAGACGCCGCTGTTCTGGTTCGCGGGATTCGCGGTGGGGCTCTCGCTGGTGTTCCTTTTTCTGTTGGCGGTAGCGATTCTGTTCGCGAAGGGTGTGGGCATCTGGGGTCTGCGCGTGCCGGTGATGTGGGGCTTCGCGATCACGAATTTCGTGTGGTGGATTGGAATCGGCCACGCGGGGACGCTGATTTCGGCGATCCTGCTGCTGCTGAACCAGCGGTGGCGCAATTCGATCAACCGGTTCGCCGAAGCGATGACGCTGTTTGCGGTGGCCTGCGCCGGCATGTTCCCGATTCTGCACCTGGGGAGGCCGTGGCTGGCGTACTGGCTGTTCCCGTATCCCAACACCATGGGCGTGCAGCCGCAGTTCCGCAGTCCGCTGGTGTGGGACGTGTTCGCGGTTTCCACCTACGCCACGGTTTCGCTGCTGTTCTGGTATGTGGGGCTGATGCCCGACCTGGCCACGCTGCGCGACCGCACCCACAGCCGCTTCGCGCGGTTCGTCTACGGGATCATGGCGATGGGCTGGCGCGGTTCGGCCCGGCACTGGAGCGTGTATGAGACAGCGTCGCTGCTGCTGGCCGGACTGGCGACTCCGCTGGTGCTCTCGGTGCACACGGTGGTGAGCTTCGACTTCACGATCGCCATCGTGCCCGGCTGGCACAGCACGTTTTTCCCGCCCTATTTCGTGGCCGGCGCGATCTATTCGGGGTTTGCGATGGTGCTGGCGCTGGCGATTCCGCTGCGGGCGGCGTACGGGCTGCAGGGGCTGATCACCGACAAGCACCTGGACAATTCGGCGAAGGTGATGCTGGCCACGGGGCTGATTGTGGCATACGCCTACATGCTCGAAACGTTCACGGCGTGGTACAGCGGCAACGTGTACGAACAGGCAGCCATTTGGAACCGCATGACCGGGCCGTACGCGGTCACCTACTGGGCGCTGCTTTTCTGTAATATCGTCGCGCCGCAGGCGCTGTGGTTCCGGCGCATCCGCGGCACGCCGGCGCTGCTGTTCGTGTGGTCGATCATCGTGCTGATCGGCATGTGGCTGGAACGGTACGTGATCATTGTGAGCAGCCTGGCGCAGGACTTTCTGCCGTCGTCGTGGTCGATCTTCCAGGCTACGCGCTGGGACTGGGCAACGTACGTCGGCACCATCGGGCTGTTCCTGTTCTTGTTTTTCCTGTTCATCCGGCTGCTGCCGATGATTTCGATCTTTGAAGTGCGCAGCCTGCTGCCCCAGGCGAAGGTCGAAGAGGAGGTGCAGCAGTGAAACAGGCGATTTACGGAGTGATGGCCGAGTTCGCCGATCCCACTTCGCTGGTGAATGCCACGCGGGCCGCCCGCGAGAAGGGCTACCGCAAGCTGGACGCGTACTCGCCGTTCCACATTGAAGAACTCAGCGAGGCGCTGCACCTGCACAAGAACCGCCTTCCGCTGATCGTCCTGATCGGCGGCATCGTCGGCGGTATCACAGGGTACATGCTGCAGTATTACGTGACGGTGGTTTCGTACCCCATCAATGTAGGCGGGCGTCCGCTGCACAGTTGGCCATCCTATATCGTGATTACCTTCGAGTTGACCATTTTGTTTGCGGCGATCTCGGCGGTGCTGGGGCTGCTGGCGCTCTGCGGGCTGCCCATGCCGTACCACCCGACGTTCAATGTGCCGCGCTTTGCGCTGGCGTCGCGCAACCGGTTCTTCCTGTGTATCGAAGCGACCGACCCGCTGTTCGACCACGAGCGGACGTGCAGCTTTCTGGAAAGCCTGGAGGCGAAAGAGGTGTCTGAAGTTGCGCACTAATCTGATGCTCGGCGTGGCGATTGCAGCCCTGGCCACATCGGTGGCGTGCCGCCAGGATATGCAGGACCAGCCGAAATACATCCCGCTTCGGCCTACCCGGTTCTTTCCGGACGGGCGGTCGGAGCGGCAACTGGTGGAAGGCACCGTGGCCCGCGGACACCTGGAGGAAGACACAGCGCTCTACACCGGCAAGGGGCCGGACGGAAAGCCGGTGGAAGCGTTTCCGTTTCCGGTGACCCGGGAAGTGCTCGAGCGCGGAGAGGACCGTTTCAACGTGTACTGCGCACCATGTCACGGCCGGCTGGGCAAGGGCGATGGCATGATCGCGCGCCGCGGCTACCGGCAGCCGCCCTCGTATCATACCGACCGGCTGCGGAAGGCCGCCAACGGATATATCTTCGACGTGATTACCAACGGTTTCGGCGCTATGCCCGATTACGCCGCACAAATTCCCGTACGGGACCGGTGGGCCATCGTGTCCTACGTGCGCGCGCTGCAACTGAGCCAGAACGTGGCGGCGAGCGACCTGACGCCCGAGGATCGCGCGCGCATCGGCGGAGGTGCCCGGTGACGGCGCCGGCGATGGATTTCGGCATTTCGGCGGAACTCCGCGGCGATATGCGCCAGTGGCGCTCGCGGGCGCTGATTGCCGGAGTGGCCGGCACGGTGCTGTGCCTGATCGGCTTTTTGGTTTCCCCGTTCCAGTTCTACCGGTCGTACCTGTGGGCGTACGTTTTTTATGTCGGGCTGGCGGTGGGGTCGATGGCGTGGCTGATGCTGCAATATCTCACCGGCGGGGCGTGGGGACTGGTAATCCGCCGTCCGTGCGAGGCCGCGGCGCGAACGCTGCCGCTGATCGCACTGATGTTTCTGCCGGTGTTGATCGGCATCCCGAACCTGTACCAGTGGTCGCATGGCAACCTGGTTGCGGCCGATGAAATCCTGAAGCACAAGCAGATCTATCTGAACGTTCCGTTTTTCCTGATCCGTGCGGCACTCTACTTCGGCGGCTGGTGGTTGTGCTCGTGGTACCTGAACCGGTGGTCGCTGGCGGAAGATCGCGAAGGGACGGCGGTGCCGCACCGCAAGATGGCGGCGGTGAGCGGCCCTGGGCTGGTGTTCTGGGGCTTCAGCATCACGTTCATGGCGATCGACTGGGTGCTGTCGATCAACCCGCACTGGTTCTCGACGATTTTCGGCATGCTGTTCATGGCGGGACAAGGGCTGTCGTCGATGGCGTTTCTGATTGCGCTGATGGTGCTGCTTTCGTACCGCCGGCCGCTGTCGGAAATTCTCACGCCGCGGCACCTGCACGATTTGGGAAAACTGCTCCTGGCGCTGGTGATGGTGTGGGCGTACTTTTCGTTTTCGCAGTTCCTGATTATCTGGGCGGGCAACCTGCCGGAAGAGATCCCGTGGTATCTGAACCGGCTGCGCGGCGGCTGGCAGTACGTGGGAATCGGCCTGGTGCTGGGGCACTTCGCGCTGCCGTTCGCGCTGCTGCTGTCGCGCGACCTGAAGCGCAATTTTAAGCTGCTGGCCGGAATTGCGGTTTTCATTCTGCTGATGCGGTTCGTGGATCTCTACTGGATGGTCGCGCCGGACTTCCGCAAGGGCGCGTTCGGGGTGAGTTGGCTGGATTTCGTGACTCCCGTGGCATTGGGCGGGTTGTGGCTGGCGTATTTTCTGCTGCAATTGGAGAAGCGGCCGCTGATTCCGATTCACGATCCGCAACTGGAGGAGGCTTTGGAGCATGGCCGAGAATAGACATCCGGACGTGGAGCGGCGCGAAATCCACCACGAAGCAAGCGACGTCAACACCTGGGCGGTCGGCAAGTTCGCCATTGCGCTGGTGCTGCTGTGCGGCGTGGCGCTGCTGATCCTGGTGGGTCTGTTCAAATATTTCCAGTCGAGCGAGGAGCCGCCGGTGGCAGGCGCCATCTCCCTCGAGAACCGGGTGCCTCCGTCGCCGCGGCTGCAGAACAACCCGATCCAGGATTTGCAAGCCATGCGAGCCGCGGAGGATTCCGTTTTGACCAGCTACGGCTGGGTGGATCAGAAGCACGGCATCGCCCGAATTCCGATCGCCCGCGCGATCGATCTGCTGGCCCAGCGCGGTTTGCCTTCGCGCCCGCAAGCCGCCGCCGCGACCGCGGTAACGGTTCCCACGGAGAGCGGGCTGGGAGAGATCATGCAGCGGCCGGGCGGTCCGCTGAGTGGGGAGAAGCAATGAAAGGACGGATCATCACACAGAGACGAGTGCCAGCGCCAGTCATAGTGGCGGCTGTTCTGGCGGCGACGGCCGCCTTCGCCCAACCGGGACAGGTAGCCCCCGCGCAGCCATCGCTGAGCATGCAGGATTCGAACCTGAAACCGGCGCTGCCCAAGGCGCTCGAAGGGGTCGGAATCGATCAGAAGCTGGACCAACCAGTGCCGCTCGACCTGGTGTTTCGAGACGAGTACGGCCGGCCGGTACCGCTCTCCACATTTTTTCAGGCGAAGAAGCCGGTGATCCTCGCGCTGGTTTACTATCGCTGCCCGATGCTGTGCACGCAGATCCTGAACGGCCTGGAGAGCAGCCTCAAGGCGGTTTCCTTCACTCCCGGGCAGGACTTCGAGGTGGTGAGCGTGAGCTTCGATCCGAAGGACACTCCGGAGATCGCGGCTTCCAAGAAACAGATGTACCTGCGGCGCTACGGAAGGCCGAACACCGCCAACGGCTGGCACTTCCTTACCGGCGACCAGACCAACATCAAGGCCCTGACCGATGCGGTGGGCTTCCACTACAAGTACGACCCGAAGACGGATCAGTTCGCGCATGCCAGCGGCATCATGATCATGACTCCCGAAGGGCACCTGTCGCGCTACTTCTATGGAGTGGAGTACGCTCCGCGCGACGTGCGGCTGGGGCTGGTGGAAGCCTCGCAGGAGAAGATCGGCAGCCCCGTGGATCAGCTCCTGCTGTTCTGCTATCACTACGACCCGGCCACCGGCAAGTACGGCGCGATATCCATGAACATCGTGCGTTTTGCCGGCGGGGCGTTCGTGCTGGTGTGCGGCACCTTCCTGCTGATCGTGTTGCGCCGCGATTTCCGAGCGGACAAACGCAATGGATAAGATACTACCCCTGTTTCCCGAACAGGCGTCCACGATCGCGCCGGAAGTGGATCACCTGCTGTATTTTCTGCTCGCGGTGGCGGTGTTCTTTTCACTGGTGATTTTCTTCGCCATTCTGTACTTTGCCGTCCGCTACCGGCGCCGGTCGGAGCAGGAACTGCCGCGCACGGTGCATACCGGGCTGGCGCTCGAGATCGTGTGGAGCGTGATTCCTTTCGGGCTCACCATGATCATGTTCACGTGGGGCGCCAGCATCTTCTTCCGGGAGAGCCGGCCGCCCAGCAACGCGATTCCGATTTACGTGGTGGGCAAGCAGTGGATGTGGAAGCTGCAACACCTGGAAGGCCAGCGCGAGATCAACGAACTGCACGTTCCGGTGGGCCGGCCGGTGCGGCTGACGATGACTTCGGAAGATGTGATCCACAGCTTCTTCATTCCGGCGTTTCGCATCAAGCAGGACGTGCTGCCGGGGCGGTATTCGACCATCTGGTTCAATCCGACCAAGCCCGGCAAATACCACCTGTTCTGCGCCGAATTCTGCGGAACCCGGCATTCGGGAATGATCGGCTGGGTGTATGTGATGGAGCCCCAGGAGTATCAGAACTGGTTGAGCGGCGGGGCGCCCTCCGGCTCGCTGGCGGACATGGGGCACAAGATGTTCGAGCAGTTGGGGTGCGCGAACTGCCATCGCGCCGGACAGCTCGGGCCGCTGCCCCTCGCTGGTGGGGGTGTTCGGCAGCACGGTGCACCTGGCGGGGGGCGTTCGCGTGATCGCGGATGAAGCCTACATTCGGGAATCGATTCTGCAACCCTCGGCGAAAGTAGTTGCCGGATACGAGCCGCTGATGCCGACGTTCCAGGGGCAGGTGACCGAAGAGAACGTGCTGGAATTGTTGGAATACGTGAAGTCGTTGGCGCCGAAGCCCGCCGGGGCCGCGCCGGCGGCTCCACCCAATTCGCGAGTTTTGCCAAACAATCGTTAGACATTATGATTACCGCAGCAGTACAAGAACGCGAACATTATCTGAACGCGAGTTACGGCATCAAGTCGTGGCTGCTGACGAAGGACCACAAGCGCATCGCGCTGCTGTACCTGGCGACGATCACGCTGTTCTTCTTCCTGGGCGGCGCCTTCGCCACCCTGATCCGGCTCGAGCTGTTGACGCCGCAGGGAGACCTGGTGTCTTCCGAGACGTACAACAAGCTCTTCACCATGCACGGCGTGGCGATGATCTTTTTCTTTCTGATCCCATCCATTCCCGCGACGTTGGGCAATTTCTTCCTGCCGATGATGATCGGCGCGCGCGACCTGGCCTTCCCCAAGATCAACCTGTTGAGCTGGTACCTGCTGGTGGTGGGAGGACTGTTCGCCCTGTTTGCCATGCTGGCGGGCGGAGTGGACACGGGCTGGACCTTCTACACGCCGTACAGCACGACCTATTCGAATACGTGGGTGATCGCGACGGCGCTGGGCATCTTCATCGCGGGTTTCTCGTCGATTCTGACGGGCTTGAACTTCATCGTGACCATTCACCGCATGCGGGCGCCAGGAATGACGTGGTTCAAGATGCCGCTCTTCGTGTGGTCCCACTACGCCACCAGCCTGATCCAGGTGCTGGGCACTCCGGTGCTCGCCGTGACCCTCGTGCTGGTGCTCTGCGAACGCCTGTTTCATATCGGCATCTTCGACCCGGCGCTGGGCGGCGACCCGGTGCTGTTCCAGCACCTGTTCTGGTTCTACTCGCATCCGGCGGTCTACATCATGGTGCTGCCGGCGATGGGCGTGATCAGCGAACTGGTGTCGGTTTACTCCCGGAAGCCGGTGTTCGGGTATGAGTTCGTGGCCTTTTCGAGCGTGGCAATCGCGGTGCTCGGGTTCCTGGTGTGGGGCCACCACCTGTTCGTCAGCACGCAATCGGTGTACGCGGGAATGGTGTTTTCGTTCCTCAGCTATTTCGTGGCGATTCCCTCGGCCATTAAGGTATTCAACTGGACGGCCACGCTGTACAAGGGGTCCATTTCGTATGCCACGCCGATGCTGTACGCCTTCGGCTTCATCGGACTGTTCACCATCGGCGGCCTGACGGGACTGTTCGTAGCGTGCCTGGGAATCGACGTCCACGTGACCGACACGTATTTCGTAGTGGCCCACTTCCACTACATCATGGTGGGTGGCGCCATTATGGCGTACCTGGGCGGCCTGCATTACTGGTGGCCCAAGATGACGGGGCGGATGTATCCGGAGGGCTGGGCCAAGCTGTCGGCCCTGGTGATTTTTCTCGGGTTCAACCTGACCTTCTTCCCGCAGTTCATTCTGGGATACCTGGGGATGCCGCGGCGCTATCATGTGTACCCGGACGAGTTTCAGGTGCTGCATGTGCTTTCGACCGCCGGCGCGTCGGTGCTGGCCGTGGGCTATGTGATTCCGATGATCTACTTCATCTGGTCGCTGCGGTACGGGCCCGTGGCGGGGGCGAATCCGTGGAAGGCGACCGGCCTGGAATGGCAGACGTCATCGCCGCCGCCGGTGCACAACTTCGACCAGATTCCGGTCGTGACCCACGATGCCTACGACTACAGCACGACGATAGGGGAGGTAATCGAAGTTGGCTAGCGAAGCTCACGCGGAAACGCTCGCCCTACGCACGCAGTTCGACACCGCCGAACAGCAGAAGGACGCATCGACGCTGGGGATGTGGATCTTCCTCATCACCGAAATCATGTTCTTCGGCGGCATGTTCCTGACCTACACGGTTTACCGTTCAGCCTACCCGGCCATCTTCGGCTACGCCAGCACGACGCTGAACGTGTACATCGGCGCAGCCAATACGGTAGTGCTGCTGTGCAGCTCGCTGACCATGGTGCTGGCGGTGCGGGCCGCGCAGACCGGATGGCGCCAGGGGCTGATTCTGTTTCTCATCCTGACGCTGCTGCTGGGCGGGGTGTTCCTGGGTGTGAAGGCTTACGAATGGAACGAGAAATTCGTGGAGCACCATGTGCCGGGGCCCACGTTCCACCTGGAAGGAGTCCCCCCCGCGGCACAGGGTCACGCACAATTGTTCTTCTCTTTATATTTTGCCATGACCGGGCTGCACGCCCTGCACATGGTAATTGGCGTGGGAATTCTGTCGACGCTGCTGTACTGGGCGCACAAGGGCAAGTACTCGGCGGAGTACATGACGCCGGTAGACGTGGCGGGACTCTACTGGCACTTCGTGGACATCATCTGGATCTTTCTGTTCCCGCTGCTCTACCTGATCGATCGCCATCTCAAATGAATATGACCGAGCACCTCGATAGCGTCAGAACGTACCTTTTGGTTTTTGCGGCACTGATCGCACTGACCGTGATCACCACCGCGGTAGCCTTCGTCGACCTGGGCCCGTTCAGTGTGGTGGCGGCCCTGGCGATCGCGGTATGCAAGATGTTGCTGGTGGCGCTGTTCTTCATGCACGTCCGCCACAGTACCCGGCTCACCAAGCTGGTGGTGACGGGCGGGCTGTTGTGGCTGGCGATTCTGATTGTGCTGACGCTCAGCGACTTCTCGACACGCGGATGGGTTGGCGTGCCGGGGCGGTAAGCGGCTTCCCGCGCTCCGGACGAGTGTCTACCCCACTGCGCGTTATTGCTGTGGATTCGGCTTCTGCGGTTGGCCGGTCAGCTTTTCTACCTGGTCGAGTTGCGAGCGCACGGTGGCGGCGTCCGACGCGGATGGCGCGAATTTCAAGTAGGCCTTGAACTGTTCGGCGGCGCCGAGGTAGTCCTGACGCTGGGCCAGGATGATACCAAACAGGTGCTGGGTTTTCGGGAATTGATGGCGCGTGTCGAGCTTTTCCGCCTGGCGGATGCTCTTTTCCGCGGCCTCGAGATTGTGCAGGTTGTAGTTGGCCACCGCGTTCAACAGGAAGATCTGCGGATAATCGAACGAGTCGAGCTTTTCGGCGCGGGCTGTGACATCCGCCACTTCCTTCCAGTTCTGCTGCTTCATGCTCAGGTTGGCGATCTCGACCAGGGGGGCCACGAATTTCGGGTCGGATTTGGCAGCCGTGTCGAACGAGCGGCGGGCCGTTTCCAAATCCCCCCGGTCTACCTGGATCCTTCCGAGTTCGAACCACGCAGCGGCAAATTCCGGATAGACATTGACGGCCTTCTCGAAGTTCTTCACGGCGTCGGCCTGCTTGCGCTTCTTCAAGGCGTCCATGCCCTTCTGGAATGCCTTGCGGGCGTCCTTGGGAGCGGCCAGCGTACTGGCACTGACCGTCGTACCTTCGCTTTCACCCAAACGGTGCAGCAGGATCACGCCGATATCGGGATTGTCCATGGGCCGGCGGTTGACCAGGCTATACGCCTGCGAACGGTACCCCGCCAGTTTGGCCCGCAACTCGCAGTTGAATGTGCGCATGTCGGCGCTGGCGGATGACATGCCGCCGCCGAAACCGGGTCCGGCACTGCCCGACATACCGGGAGGGCCGCCAAAGCCGCCGCCATTGCCAAAGCCGGGAGTAGAAGTCTCGCTGGCATCCTGTAAGACACCCATACGGCGGCCGAATTCGATGGAAAAGTAGCCCTTGCTGTCGGTGTAGCCCTCGTTGTGCTGCGAGGTGCCGCACACGCTTTCGATGATAACGGTTTCAGGCGGCGGTGTGCCGTCCTCGAGCAGAACACGTCCGCTGAGAAAAATCGGCTGCTGCGGAGTTTGCTGTTGGGGGGTATTCCTTGGATTGGTGCTGGGGATGTTGGTCCGTCCGGGGCTCGGAGTGGGAATGTTGGTACCGCCCGCACCTCCTGGACCCGTGGTGGTGCCGCCGGCCGGTGGCGCCGAGGACCCTCCACCGCGGCCCTGCGTATAACCCAAGGGCAACAACCCGCTCATCCCAACTACGATGAGCGCCCTAACGACCGTTCGTGGAGACATCGTACCCTCCCGGATGCCGCCATTATGCCACAGATGCCCCGATGGGGGTGTTAAACCATAGCCGCGCCGGAGTCCGTTCAACCCGGCCGGAAACACCAAAAAAACGTGAGAATTAGCACGGGGCCTGGCCCTATGATATTGACGGATGTACTTCTTTCGTACCACAGGCCGGTTCAGTGAACGGGTGAACTTCCGCGCCTGAACCGGCATCTGCGGCTACTTCCAAACGGACCGGGAACGTGGGGCTCAAGGGGCGAAGCTCTGCCCGATTCTGACGAGTGCATCTCAATGGCTTTCCAGTATTCCTTATTCGTTCCCGTGTGAATCGACGTCATATCGATTCATCAAGGAGACTCTTCATGTACAAGCTAAGGAGCCGAATTATCAATTTCCGGGTCACCGATGAGGAGCTGGAGCGCTTAAAATCTGCTTCGGCACTTCAGGGTGCACGGTGCCTGTCCGACTTCGCCCGATCGGTCATGTTGGCCACCGCCGATGGTTCGCCGCCGAACGCGGAGCAACCCGGCAACAACCGGATCCTGGCGGTGGAACAGCGCCTCTCCTCGCTCGAATCGAGCCTCGCGCGGATGCAAGGCGTCCTCGTCAGCGTGAGTGGGCCAAAAACTCAGGACTGAAAGGTGCAGCGCATGCGTTTCTTCATCGCGGTATTCGTTCTCGGGGTTGGTGCCTGGGCGCAGCAGGCTCCGCGGCCGCTTCCGGCACCCGAACTGGGCGCCAACCTCCCCGCCCAACCGGTGGGTCCCAACGACCTCATTGCCGTGTCTGTCTACGATGCCCCCGAGCTCAGCCGCACCATCCGAGTCGGAGCCAACGGCCTGATCCGGCTCCCCATGGTGAAGCAGCCGATCAAGGCCGAGGGGCTGTACCCCGCCGAGTTGGAGTCCGCCATCACCAAGGCGCTGCAAGCGGAGGAACTGCTCAACGATCCCTATGTGACGGTCACCATCGCCGCGTATCAAAGCCGTCCGGTCAGCGTAGCCGGCGCGGTAAAGATGCCCCTGGTGTTCCAGGTTGAAGGACCCACCACCCTGCTGGAAGCCCTGGCGCGCGCCCAGGGTCTGCGTGAAGACGCCGGAAGGGAAATCATCGTCAGCCGCACCCAGCCCGGGCCCGAAGGCAAGCCCATGATGCTGACCCGCCGGATCTCGGTACGCGCCCTGATCGATGATGCCGACCCCGAACTCAATGTGAAGCTGGTGGGCGGCGAGGAGATTCGCGTTCCGGAGGTGGGCAGGATCTACATCGTTGGCAATGTTAAAAGGCCCGGAGCTTTTCCCGTGCAGGACGGCGCCGATACGACAGTCCTCCAGATGCTGGCCCTTGCCGAAGGCCTGATGCCTTACGCCAGCAAGCAGGCGTACATCTACCGCCAGGAGGGTGCCGGCGAGAAGAACGAAATCCCCGTGGCGCTCGACAAGATCATGAGCCGCAAGTCCCCGGATGTTCCGCTGACCGCCAATGACATCCTTTATATCCCCGACAGCAAGGGAAAGCGCATGACAATGTCGGCCCTTGACCGCATCGCCGGTTTCGGGACCGCCACCGCGTCCGGCGTCCTGGTCTGGCGCCGCTAGCCATCAACGCGAATGCCCAGGAAACCTGCCGCTCACCCCGGCACCATTCTCCGCGACGTCTTCCTCGCGCCCATTGGCATGTCGCCCAACGAACTGGCGGCGGCCCTGCACCTGTCGCCCCGCCATGTGGATGCCATCCTCAAAGGCAACGATGCGGTTACCGCGGAAACCGCGCTGAGGCTTTCGCGATACTTCGGCACTACCCCCAAGTTCTGGATGACCCTGCAAGCGGCGTACGAACTGGGCCTGGCACGCCAACGGCTCGGTCTTACGGTGGTCCGCGAAGTACAGCCCCGCACGTACCTGAAATGGTCATTGAACACGACCGGTAGCGCGCGGCAATCCAAGTGAGAACAGCGATCTGATTCCATGCCCAATTCAACTGAACTCCGTGCCCTTCCCGCTCCCGCAGGGAATGGCAGCGCCTCCGTTCCCGCCGTACCCGAATACATCACCGTCCAGGCGCCTCTCAATTGGGGCGAGCCCGACGCCGAGGAACAGGCCGTACCTCTTTCTCACTACCTGTGGATTCTGCGCCGCCACAAATGGAAGATCCTCTCGTTTGTAGTGATCTGCGTCATCTCGACGGTGCTGATTTCTTCCCGGCTCACCCCGATTTACGAGGCCACCGCGAGTGTCGATATCGATCGCCAGATGCCCGCCGCCGTAATCGGGCAGGACGCCGCCCGCATGGCGCCGAACGATGCCGACCAGTTCCTCGCCACGCAGATCAAGATCATTCAGTCCGACTCCGTGCTGCGGCCGGTGGCGCAGCGATTCAAGATTCCCGTCGCCGATGCCGGCCCGCTCGATAGGGACTTGCCCACCGCCCGTGCCCAGAACGCCCCCGTGGTGCTGAAGAAGCTGAAGGTCACGCGGCCGCCGAACACCTACCTGCTGCTGCTCAGTTACCGATCGCCCGATCCGGAGCTGGCCGCCAACGTAGCCAATGCCGTGGCCCAGAGCTATATCGAACACACCTACAATATCCGCTTCCGCGCCTCCGCCGGGCTCTCGGCGTTCATGGAGAAGCAGCTCGAAGAGTTGAAAGCCAAGATGGAGCGCTCCTCCGCCGCCCTGGTGCAGTTCGAGAAGGACCTGAGCGTGATCAACCCGGAGGAGAAGACCAGTATTCTCTCGGCGCGCCTGCTCCAACTCAACACCGAGTTCACCAACGCGCAGGCGGACCGGGTACGTAAGCAGGCCGCCTTTGACAGCGTCCGAACGGGTTCACTCGAAGCGGCCCAGGCATCCACACAGGGAGAGCAACTGCGGAAACTTGCCGAGCGGGTGGACGAGTCGCGCGAAAGGTTCGCCGTGGTACGGGTGCAATACGGTGCCGCGCACCCCGAGTACAAGAAAGCCGCCTCCCAGCTCCTTGAGCTGGAACGCCAGTTCGAGTCGCTCCAGGCCAATATTTCGCAGCGTGTCAACCTCGAATATCAGGAAGCGGTAAACCGGGAGAACATGCTTCGTAGGGCCGTCGCCGAAGCGAAGGCCGAGTTCGACCGCATCAATGCCCGCTCGTTCGAATACAAGGCCTTAAAGCAGGAAGCCGGCACGGACAAGGGGCTGTATGAGGAACTGGTTCGCAAGATCAAAGAGGCCGGCATCAACTCCAGTTTCCAGAACAGCTCCATCCGCCTGGCCGATTCCGCGCGTCCGGCGCTCAAGCCGGTGTTTCCCGACCTGCCGCTGAACGGCGTTCTCGCCCTGCTCTTCTCGACGCTGCTGGGAGTCGGCGCGGCCGTTCTCGCCGACGTCCTGGACAACACCGTGCGCGATCCCGAGCAGATCCAGAAGGGCCTGAAGACCGAGGTGCTTGGCTCGCTGCCCATGGTGCGGCCGTGGCGGGGCCGAGTGCCTCTGGCCTCCGACGAAAACGGCAATGGCCTGGTGAAGCACAACGGTCGTTCCGGTGACGCATCCGCGTTTGAAGAGGCGATCCGCACGCTGCGCGACTCGATCCTGCTCTCCGATGTAGGCAAGCGTCCCCGCAGCCTGCTCCTCACTTCGGCCACGCCGCGCGAAGGAAAGTCCACCACCTCGATGCATCTCGCCATCGCGCACAGCCAGCAAAAACGCAAGACGCTGCTGATTGACGCCGACCTGCGCCGTCCCAGCCTCCACGAGCGTCTCGGAATATCGAATGAGCGGGGTTTGTCTACCGTGATCACTGCGGACGATCACTGGCGGGATGTAATCCAGAATTCCGCGGCCCATCCCGACTTGGACGTCCTGCCTGCCGGCCCCGCCTCCCGCCGCGCCGCGGACCGTCTGGGCACCGTTCTCGACCAGCTTCTGACCGAAGCGGAGCGCGACTACGACCTGGTCATTGTCGACTCTCCGCCGCTGCTTGGCTTCGCCGAGCCCTTACAGATGGCAGCCGTCGTAGACGGCGTGGTGGTGATCACGCTGGCCGGACAAACCAACCGCAACGCCGTCGCGAGCGTCCTCACCAGCCTGAAGCGGTTGAAGGCGAATGTAATCGGCGTGGCGCTCAACGAAGTCCGCGAGGACATGAGCGACCGGTATTATTACTACGGCTATTACGGGAAGTACTATTCGAAGTATTACAAACCAACCAACAGCTGATGAAGCGATTTTCCGCCTCTTCGCATCCCACCAAATCACTTTCCAACATGAACTCACGACAAACGTCTCCTAAACTCGTTATTATCGGGGCAGGGTGTACAGGCCTGGGTGCCGCCTACAGGCTGCACGAACTCGGTCACGACAATTTCTTGGTGTTGGAGAAGAATGAATATCCCGGCGGGTTGGCAGCCTCTTTCCTCGACTCCCAGGGATTCACGTGGGACATCGGTGGCCACGTGCAGTTCTCGCATTACGACTATTTCGATCGCCTCATGGATCGGGCTCTCGGGGGCGCGTGGCTGGAGCACATGCGCCAATCCTTCATTTGGATTCGCAACCGCTTTATTCCCTACCCTCTTCAAAACAACATTCAGCAATTGCCGGGCGGAGACGTTGTCGAGTGCCTACGCGGCCTGGTCGCGGTCCGAGCCGCCGCGTCCGGTCAGCCCGCAAACTTCGAGGAGTGGATCGTCAAATCGTTCGGCCGAGGTCTTGCAGACCTTTTTCTCCTGCCGTACAACGCCAAGGTGTGGGCATTCCCGCCCACGACTATGGGTTACAACTGGGTCGGGGAACGCGTGGCCGAAGTGGACCTCGGCCGCATCGTAGAGAATGTCGTCGTCGGGCGCGACGATCCAGGCTGGGGGCCGAACAGCACTTTTCGCTTTCCGCTGCGCGGCGGAACCGGCGCCATCTGGAACGCTGTCGCCGCACTGCTTCCCCCAAAGCGATTGCGGTATCAGGTCGAGGTTACCAGGATCGATTCGGTACGGCGCGTTGCAATCGCCGCAGATGGCGAGGAATTCCCGTACGATAGGCTGATCTCGACCCTGCCGCTGAACGTCCTGGCTGCGGCCATCGGTGACGAGCGCCTGATCTCCGAGACAGGCCATCTACGACATTCCGGCACGCACGTGGTCGGGATCGGCTTGCGGGGTGAGATTCCGAAGACCGTCAGCGACAAGAGCTGGATGTACTTTCCGGACGGCGACTGCCCCTTCTATCGCGTAACGGTGTTCTCGAACTACTCGCCTCGCAACGTGCCAGGTCCCGGTTATTGGTCTCTTATGGCGGAAGTGGCCACGTCGCCCTGGCGTCCCATAGACGAGTTCGACGTCGTTGATCAAGTCGTCCATGGCATGCGCAACACACACTTGCTCGACTCCTCAAGCGACATCGTATCCACCTGGCGCTTTTATGCGCCATTCGGCTATCCAACGCCCACTCTCGATCGCGACGAGCATGTCAACAGCGCTTTGCACGGCTTGGAGGCGCTCGGGATTCTTTCGCGCGGCCGCTTCGGAGCGTGGAAGTACGAAGTCGCCAATCAGGACCATGCCTGCATGCAGGGGGTAGAAGCCGCCGACCGGATCCTCTTCGGAGCTCCGGAGTTGACGTGCTGGCACTCCGAGCTCGTCAACGCCGGTCGGCACCGCAGTCAGCGTGTAATCGCGACTCGCGTTTCTAACGATTCAGGCGCAAACCGCCGGGAGGTTGCCCCCCAACTCGTGGGCTCCCGCCAATGAGTGCCACCTTCGTGTCTTTTCAGCAGCTGTTGCGCGCGCCGGCGGCGCACCGCGTTCTAAAGAACGTGGCGGCTCTGTCAGCCGCTCAAGGGGCTGCTTATATTCTGCCCTTAGTCGTCCTCCCTTATACCGCGGCCGTTCTGGGGCCGAAGATGTTTGGCGCCGTGTCACTGATCCAGGCGATCGTTCAGTACTCCATATTAATTACTAGTTACGGATTCTCGTACTCGGCCACAAGGGCAGCAGCTGTCAGTCAGGGCGACAATTCCAGGCTGGCTGAGATCGTGATCAACATTTGGATTGCGAAGTTGATTCTAATGTTCGGGTGTTTATCTGTCTCGGTGGCGGCCTTTGCCGCGGTTCCTTTTTTGCGGCGCGACATGGGAGCTTATTTCTGCGCATTCGTGGCCGTAATCGGAAACGTCCTGTGCATGGACTGGTTTTTTCAGGCGATCGAAGAGATGAAGTGGATCACTCTCTTCAACGTCGTGCCGAAGCTCGTGCTTACTCCACTGATCTTTGTCTTCGTCCGCACCCCTTCCGACTACTGGCTGCTCCTCTTGATCCAGGCCGGCATGTTTGTCAGCAGCGGGCTGGCGGGTTCGGCGCTCGCCTGCCGGCGTCTTGGCAGAGCGCTACCGTTGCCAAAGTTGCACGCCATCGTGGACCAGTTGAGGGACGGATGGCGAACGTTCGTAGCGACGGTGTGCAGCAATGTATACACCGGTTCCAATACGGTGATCCTCGGTCTTCTGACAGATGTGTCGGTGGTAGGGCACTATTCCGCGGGACAGAAAGTGGTTGCCGGGATCCAGTCGCTTTGGAATCCGGTTTCACAGTCGCTCTACCCGCATTTCTGCAAGTCGTTTCAGTCGACGCCCGAGCGGGCCGCTCACGACCTGAAGCGACTCCTTTGGGCGGTGCCGGCTGTCACGATCGCAGGGGCGATCCTGACGTGTATTCTCGCTCCCCGGCTGGTTCCCCTCTATCTTGGATCAAGATTCGCCGGCTCTGTTCGGATCATTCAGATTCTAATATTTTCCGTCGCGGCCGTAGCCACAAACACTATTTTGGGGCTCCACGGCATGGTGGCGTCGGGTATGCATTCGAGTTTTCTGAGAATCGTGGCCGGAGCAGCCCTGTTGAACCTGGTCCTGGCACCGTCCGCTATTTTCGTCGGTGGGCACGAGGGACTTGCCGTCGCAGCGGTGGCCATCGAGACCATGATCGGCGTAGCCGAGTACTTCATCCTTCGGCGCAGGGCTATTCTTTGACCGCTTTCTGAGGGTTCATACCAATGCCCATCGGATCCTTCACCTACGAACCAACGGCCAATCCGTTGAAACGCATCTTCCGGAAAGTCTTCGGAACCCCGGACCTTCACAGCCACTTCCGGCTACGGCCGATGCTGAAGTATTTCGAGAGTCATTCCCCGTGCCCCGCCAGTGAGATGCGAATCCTGGAACTTGGTTGTGGCTGCGGCCTCAATCTGTTCGAACTCGCCCGCCGCTTTCCGCGCCTCCGGGGAGTGGGATGCGACCTCAACTCGAGGGCGATCGCTTATGCCCGGAGCACGGCAAGCCGGCTTTTTCCCGACCGTCTGAGGTTCAGCGAGGTCGACATCTGCCGTCACGACATGGAAGGCGAATTCGACGTCGTTTTGCTCATCGACGTTCTGGAACATGTTACAAATCCGGAAGAGCTTTTGCTGCGCGCTTCCGGCCTGCTGAAGCCGGGAGGGGAAGTGCTCGTGTCGGTGCCGACGCCGCGTTATCCCCAAGTTTTCGGCCGTGACTTCCACGACGCCGTCGGCCACTTGGTCGAAGGATACGATCTGAAAGCCCTGAGCGGCCTAAGTCCGAAGACTCTACGGATGGTCACACATCGGTACAACACCGGCTTGCTCGCATGGTTGCCCTGCGCGCTTTACTACAGAATGCTCCGGCACTGGCCTGATTCCCCCGTGGCAAAGCTGCTCACCGCCAGCTTACAGCTTTTTCACTGGGTGGACGTATGCAACGGTTCGCGCTGCTCGTGCTCCCTATTCGCTGCTTTTCAAAAGGTACAGTTTCCATGACTCACACAAATCGCATGACCGTCGCCGCGGTGGTGGTCACTCACAATCGCCGGCGGCTCCTTCCGGACTGCCTGGAGGCGGTTATCGGTCAGCGCCGACGTGTCGACGCAATCTACGTAATAGATAATGCCTCCACGGACGGAACCTCCGACCTGATCCGCGACAGATACCAACCGCACGTCGTCTACGAGCGCCTCACCTCGAACACGGGCGGCGCGGGGGGGTTCTACCACGGGATGAAGCGCGCCTGTGAAGACGGACATGAATGGATCTGGGTCATGGACGACGATGTCGCCCCGGAGCCTGTCTGCCTGGAACGCCTCCTGCAGCGGGCCAGCGCCGATCGTCGGGTACTGGTGCCGCTTCGGATTACCACCAACAGCGAGATCGCGGAGGCGGCTGCTCGCGATCTCGACCTCCGAAAATGGTGGTCCTTTACATTCAAGGGACCATCGATCGCTCACGAGTATGCTCGTATCGAACACCTTCCAGAGACTATTCCACTAGCGGACTTTTCATTCGAAGGCCCGCTGTTCCACCGTTCGATTTTGGAACAAATCGGATATCCGCGCCCCGATTTCTTCTTTCAGGGTGATGACACAGAGTACGCGTGCCGCATCCGGTTCCGGGCCAAGGCTGAGATGATCTGCGTCACGGACGCCCGCATTGTCCGATTGAGAGGGATGGTTCCGGACCCGCCCGTCAACGACTGGCGGCACTACTATGGCCTGCGCAATACCCTATGTATTCAGAAAGAGTACGGCAAGAATCCGCTAGTGTTTATCGCTCGCCAGCTTTTGATCCTCGGCTCAACCATGAAGCGGGTTGTGGACGGCAGACTGACCGCGGATGCCGGCAAAATGAGAATGCGCGCGATTCGGGATTCGTGGTGCCGGGTCCTACCGGGCTGGCACGGGTCGCAATGACGTTCTCCAGCTCGGTAACATATCCCTGTCCGCGATGATCCGGGCGCGCACCACCCTTACGAGTTATATAGCCCATTTTACGGCAAGGCTTCCATGAATCAAAATCGCTTACATTCGAGGAATGACCCCGCTTCAACAGATCAAAGCCTATGATCAGCGTAATACTGATAGCTTATGAGCGGCCGGCTCTATTGGAACAAACCCTATACACTATGCTCAACCGCACAACGTATCCGCGCTCCTGTCTCGAGATCATTCTGTGTGACGATGGTTCATCGGCGGCTGTTCAGGCAAGGGCTCGTGAACTTCCCTGCGACCACTTCCTGTTGGCAAAACAAAATCGGGGTATTGGCGCCAATTCGAATAGCGGAATCCGGACAGCTAAAGGCGACTTTATTCTTCATCTCCAGGATGATTGGTCGTGCGTGGGGCTTCCGGATTTCCTAGAAGCCTCGCTGGAACTGTTCGCTGAGCGCCCTGACGTGGGATTTATCCGGCTCAGGGAGCCTTTCGATGGGCCCTTTGAGCTGTGGAACACAGCGAGTGGCCGCAGGGCACAGGTGTATACAAATCGATCGAAGTGGCGGGCGACCACCGGTGACTATGTCTACACCGACACGCCACATATCAAGCGGAGATGCTTTCACGAACATATCGGACTATATCGTGAAGGCAAACCTATGCATGTTGTAGAGATGGACTTTTGCCGGCGCTTTGAGGCGCAGAATGAGATAAAAGCCGCATTCATTGAAGGTTATCGGTGTTTTGAGCACACAGGAGATTGCCACTCATTCAACCCTCTTCGACGGCACCGAAAGTTAAGGGGAGCCCTAGAGACATGGCCCCCGACAGCCCTGTTGATACGGAGGCTACGCAAAGCCAAACATACCGTCACAGCCGAAGTAATGGACAGATTGCACGCAGGGCAATAAACATATGGCCACACCACGTGTATCCGTTATTATTCCCACCTATAATTCAGCAGCCACCCTGTCGCGTGCGATTACAAGCGTACTACTCCAAAATTGGTTAAACCTGGAAATTGTGGTTGTCGATGATGGTTCAACGGACGACACGGTTGACAAGGTCCAGCCCTACATCCCGCGGATTAAGTATCTCAGGCAGGCCAACGCAGGCACCGCGCTGGCACGAAACCGCGGTGTGGACAATTCCGAAGGCGAGTATATTGCATTTCTGGACGCCGACGACGAATGGCTTCCCGGCAAGTTGAACCAGCAAATCGCAGCCCTCGAGTGCGATCCCGCCATGGCACTTTCTAGCACGGGCGCCCTCGTCGTGGATAGCACCAATACCGTCGTCGATATCATCTCTGCCAGCCACCAGGGCGATGCTTTTCGACACATGCTGCGGTGGAATCTCGTGGTCTGTTCGTCTGTAGTTCTCCGACGGAGTGCGTGGCTCGAAAGCGGATTGCGTTTTGAAGGTTCGCACTCTTCAATGGAAGACTACTCCATGTGGTTAGGGCTGGCGGCACGCTGTCGCTTCAGCATTTCTCCCAACCTCCTGGTCCGCTATCACGTGACAAGCAGCAACAAAACGTCCGCCCGTACAATCGATCTTTATCGCGAGCATTTGCTGGCAGTATTTGAACAATTGCAGCGGGACGAGGTGTTCCGCAGCCGTCTGGAAGTCGAGGGAATAAAGACTGACACTTCGGTGCGTCTCAGTGTTGCTCGAGAGCACATGGAAAGGGGCTGCCCCGGCAAAGCCCGGAAAGAACTGATTGGGGCCGTGGCCAGAGACTGGCATGCTCTGACCTACCGGTTGTTCTGGAATACGCTTTTGTGGTCGAGCGGGCTAAGGTATACGCTGAAGAAACTACGCGCGCGTGTGGCGCTACGGTTCTACTTTCCGAACGGGACCCGGGAGCAGCGGCGAGGGCCCCAGAATGCTTGACCATCCGTCATTCTTCGTTGTTTTCCTTCTAACCGTCGCTTTCTTCGTTTGCGCCATAGTGAAGGGGGCTGGTAAATGGATTGTGAGTGGCGCCGTCGCGGTGATCACATCCGCAGAACTACTGACAAATGCATCGGGCCTGGCGGGATTCGGCTGGTCGGTTGACATCCTCGTCGGTGCATCAGTCATCATGATTGGACATCGCCGCATGCGTTTGGCTATGTTCGGTAGTGTCTCTAAGATCGAGGTCGGGCTTGGAGCGCTAGTGCTCTATGGCATCGTAGTCTGCCTTTCGCGCGTCGCGCTTTATCCCGGCAATTCGTTGACTAAGCTCGGCTGCTGGGTGGTGATGTACATCGTCGGAGCTCGCATCATCGGCGGTCTGGCCTGTTCTGAGATCGACTCCGCCTCGGAGGCTAGAGCAATACTGTTTACGTCCTGGATTTTTCCAGGCGCGATCGTGGTCGCAGCCACAGCGATCTCCGGATTGTCCGGCATCGGTGCGGAGGCGGCGTTCGACGGAAGCGCTCCGATTCGAATCGGCGCTTACACCACACCACGTCTTCTGAACACATCACTCGGCCCGACATTTATTGGGCACACGTCGTTATTGGCTTTGGTCGTCCTTGCGTTCGGTTGGTTTCAGACCCGGTCTAATATCTTGCGGGCGACGATTGCCGTCGTGGGGCTGGGCTACGGCGCCGTGCTGATTTGGAGCGGAACTAGAACCGCCCTCTTCGCCGGTTGGATCAGCACTTGTGGGACACTGTTGCTCTTCGCCATGTTTGGCAGACGCCGCACGACGCGGCACCGGGCTATAGGCGCGATGTTGGTTGTATTGTTCCTTCCGTGGTTTGGAAAAAACGAAATTTCCGATTTCGTGTACAGAAGTTCGACAAACTCGGCACCTGACCTAACCGAGCTTTATGAATCAGCTCGCGGCAAGTACCGGGACAACACCTATCGTTGGATAGGTGATGGCCATAGTAATTCTATATGGGGTGCCGGCCTGGGTGCAAACACGGTGATCACCAGAGACATCATGGATGCCTCCACAATCCAAAAGAATAGCGGATACGGGTTGATTGAGCCTTTTTTTGAGCTCATTACTTTTGAATGGGGTCGTGTGGGCGGATTCGGATACGCCGCGTACTGGCTTGGACTCAGCTGGATCGTCCTGCGAGCGGATGTTCGCGACCTTCGCAATGGAAGACCACGGGCTGGTCTGGCTACATTTTGGCTGCTATACACGTGGGCCGGGGCCGTGACCAGCTTCGCATTCGGAATCGTCAACACCGGGGTCCTGCTTATGTTCGGTCTTTCGCGACTAATAAGTGAGCCTCGACAAACGCTGCTCGTGGTGTGCACAGCGCACGCAGTAGGCAATGGATCCAAAATGGCCGAGTTCATGTGCGGCGAAGCGGCCACAAGGCCTGAAAAACCCGCTGGCTTTCCCTGTGCCATGGAATGAAATGAAACTAGTATTCGTCGATCAGCTGCGCCTCTATCGGGGCGCTGATGGCAGGGTCTGGGGGACAGGGGGTGGTCGATACTCCTACTATTCCCGATTCCTCGGAGTCTTTGATTCTGTCCAGGTCGTTACGCGCATTGAGCCAACAGTGTCGACGCATCCTGGTATGGAACTCTGCGACGGTCCGGGAGTCACCTTTCTATCTCCACCGCTATACGTCGGGCCTTGGCAGTACGTTCGGAACTTTAGCGCGGTCAAATCGTTTCTGCGCTTTTTCTACGACCGCGATTCGGCGTACTTACTTCGTGCCCCTTCCCAAATGGCATTCGATTTCGCGGCGGTCCTTCGGCAAAAGAAGCACCCGTTTGGACTTTTCGTTGTGGCCGACCCGCTCGGGGACTTTTCACCGGGGGCGGTGCGATCTGTACTGCGTCCCTATCTGCGATGGCACTTCGCCAATCTGCTGCGAGGGCTTTGCCGGGAAGCCGCCGCCTGCGCTTATGTCACGGGGAGGGCTCTGCAACGTACTTTTCCGGCCCTGCCCGGCAGCGGGTTTGACGGAGTCTCAGACGTCGAGTTGACGGCCGAATGGCTGATGAGCAAGTCGCGAGAAGATCGGGTTGATGTTGCGCCGGCTTCCTTGTTAAGCGTGGGTTCCCTTTCCAATATGGCCAAAGGGGCTGACACGCTGATCGACGCGCTCGCGATCCTGAAAAGGCGGGGGCATCACATGCGGACGATTTTCGTTGGCAGCGGCAAACATCGGCACGAACTCATCCACCGCGCGCACCAGCTAGGCCTGTCGGGAGAACTACAGTTTATCCCGTCGAGCACACGGGCCGACCTAAGGGAACTGCTCGACCGGGCTGACCTCTTTCTTATGCCTTCGCGCACTGAAGGGATGCCTCGGGCTCTTCTGGAGGCCATGGGCCGCGCTTTACCATGCATCGCGACGAGAGTCGGAGGTATCCCGGAGGTGCTCCCACCCGAGGACATGACGCCGCCCAACGACCCGGCTGCTCTGGCGCTAAGGATTATTGAAGTCCTGTCCACACGGGGCAGAATGGCGGAGATGTCCCGGCGTAACCTGGAAACCGCCAGACAGTTCAGACTTGACATCCTCCAACAACGACATCTGGAGTTCCAGTCAACGCTGTATCAACGCACTAATACGTGGCGCTCCGCTCAGCCTGTAGGAGTCTTGTCTTCCGTCTGTGGCTAGAACTGCACCGCACGTAATAATGACGGCTTAAGTGAACCATGGAGAATGTCAGAGTTTCCGTGCTCATTCCGACGCTCGAGGCGAGTCTGCGTCTTCCCCAGCTGGTAAGCGCGCTCAAGGAACAAACGCTTAGACCACTGGAGATCATTGTAATCGACTCAGATTCGCTGGACGGCACCGCGGAAGTGGCCAGGTCACTCGGCTGTTCTGTATATAAAATATCGCGCGAGGCGTTCGACCACGGTGGGACACGCAACATGGCGTCTCAGATGGCGGCTGGCAACATTCTCCTTTTCATGACCGATGATGCCGTTCCCGCGGATCCGCGTTTCATCCACAACCTCACGAGGCGACTGGGATGCGACAGAGTTGCGGCTGCCTACGCTCGACAGAAGGCCAGGCACGATGCGTTACCCACAGAGGCCGTGTGGCGCCTCAAAAACTATCCGACGCAATCGCAGATCCAAGACCTTTGCTCGGTGTCGTCGCCTCTCCTCGGCAACTTCCGTTTCTCGAACGTTGCCTCGGCTGTTCTCAAGACCAGTTTTGAAAGGGTCGGGCGCTTCCCTGAAAGGATTATCATGAGCGAGGATTTGGTTCTCTGTGAGAAACTGCTTCAGAGTGGGTTCGCGGTGGCCTACGAGGCTGACGCGGTTGTCGTTCATTCGCACAACCTTACACTCGCCAAACTTGCTCGGCGTTACTTCGATCAAGGCGTGTTCATGAGAACGCACGAAGGTCCGCTCGCTAAGACAGGTGTAACGCGGGAAGGCATCACCGTGGTGCTGCGCCAGGTAACCGACCTTCTGAAGTCGGGGCACTTCCGATACCTTCCGAGATCTATCGTCGAAGCCGCAATTCGGGTGTTTGCATACCATTTAGGGAGGTCTTATCCGCGTTTACCCGGCCGGCTGGTTAGATGGCTAAGTGCTAATAGAACCTACTGGGCGGACGTGCGGTGATTCGGTTGGATCTATTATATGTCGACCTCGTTTAGCTCGTCTTTTCCGGCGATTCATTGGCTCGAGTGGATGGGTCGGAAGCTCGTGCCGCAGGAAGGTTTTTTTTCAAATATCTGATTTCCGGAGTCTGCCTTTCTATGACCACTGCCTTCGCTCTGGCAGCCCAACGTCGGAAGTATGGCGCTAGCCCGGTCTGTTGATGGCTGCCAGCCGTACTTGCGAGGTTTGGTGGCGCTTTCCGCAGCCGTCACAGGCGGCTTCGGCCTTGGTCAGTGGTCAACCCCGGCCTCTCCGTTGCCTGCCGAACGCTGGATGGGCGGTCGGACCCTCATGCGCCGCCCTATCTTCTATTTCACGGGCGGTATCCCAATACTTGCATGACTGCGGTCGGGAAAAATTCTTCAGCGAGCGTCTCTACCTTGCCTACCGCCGCAACTACGGCGTCCAGGTTCGCGTCGCGCGCTTCCACAATATCTTCGGACCCGAAGGCACTTGGGACGGAGGCCGCGAAAAGGCACCCGCCGCCCTCTGCCGCAAGGTCGCCCAAACCCCCGATGGCGGCGAGATCGAAATCTGGGGCGATGGCCGCCAGACCCGCTCTTTCCTCTATGTCGATGAATGCGTCGAAGCCGTCCGCCGCCTCATGGATTCCGACTTCTCCGGCCCCGTCAACGTAGGCTCTGAAGAAATGGTCACCATCAACCAATTGGCGGAACTAGCCATTCCATCGCCGGCAAGAAGCTCGTCATCCGCCACGTCGACGGCCCCCTCGGCGTCCGCGGCAGCAATTCCGATAACCGGCTCATCCGGGAGAAGCTTGGCTGGGCTCCTGCAGCGCCCCTGCGCGCGGGGATGGAAAAGACGTACGCCTGGATCGAAAGCCAGGTTCTCGCCGCAGCTTAAGTCCCGGTCCTCGCCTGACGATTCTCCCAATCCGCAAAGGCACCAACAAACCATTCTCCAAAACTCCCATGGCATCTGACACAGTCCTTCCGTTCGGAGTTGCCGGTCAACTATCGGCGCTCAGCTTAGAAATCGAAGCGCATCAGCGCGTGGCGGAACCGTTGGACTTTCGGGAGCGGCGCTCTGTCCCCATGCTGCTGGTGCTCATCGACGTTGCGCAGGCCAACTCGCACTCGCCTTTGGATTATTGGCCCGCCAGATCGCCGCCCCATGGCTAACGAACACCATCGGACCTCAGAGTTACCGCGGCATCATCCTGGGTTTGTTAACACTGCCGCTTGCCAATTGGCTGATGGGCCTGTATCCCGGGTACGGACTCGGGCCGGTAGAGCGGTTGCGTCGGCGCGTCGTAGCGGCGTCGGTCACGTTTGCCGGCATGGTGATGTGGGACAACCTCGTTCTGAAAGGGGGATGGTCGCGCGCCATCGAACTGTCCAGCTTTGCCTGTGCACTGATTTTGTCGCCCCTCGTCGAGGCGGCGCTGGTTACGATCCTGATGCGCTGCCGTTGGTGGGGTACACCGGTCATCGTCCTCAGTTCCGATAATGCCGGTTCTCGGCTCGTCGAATCGCTACAGCGCCGTCGCGAACTGGGCCTTATTCCCATCGCGTTGCTAAAGAACCGGGCGGAGAATTGGGGCAAAACTGTTGCCGGCGTGCCGGTGCTGGGCGCGATATCACTGGCCCCCACACTGACCAGGTACGCACGCACGGTCATTGTCGCGATGCCGAGCTTTCGCCCCCAACTGCCTGCCCTTGTCGCACGGCTGCCGTTCCCGAGAGTCGTGTTCGTGCCCGATCTCCCCGGCATGCAGAGCCTCTGGACGACCGCACGCGATTTGGGCGGCACGCTCGGAATCGAGTTCCGGCGGAACCTGTTGCTGAAAAGAAACTACTATCTGAAGCGCGCCCTGGATTACGCGATCAGTGTGCCTTTCTTCCTGGGGAGCATTCCTCTGATCGCGGTTTTTGCGTTCTGGATCAAGCGGATCAGCCCGGGGCCTGCGTTCTATACCCAAGAGCGCGAAGGATACCGCGGGGGCAAGATCCGGGTGTGGAAGTTGCGAACTATGTACCCGGATGCGGACAAACTGCTGAAACGGTATCTCGCAGACAACCCGCGAGAACGCGACCATTGGCACCGATTCTTCAAACTGAAGCATGACCCGCGCATCTTACCCGGCGTCGGCCGCCTGCTTCGCAAAACCAGCCTCGATGAGCTCCCGCAGTTGTGGAACATCCTGCAGGGCGAGATGAGCCTTGTCGGACCGCGGCCGTTCCCTCGGTACCATATGGAAGGCTTCGGCGCGGAGTTCCGGGAATTGCGCCAGAGCGTGCCGCCTGGCTTGACGGGCTTCTGGCAGGTTTCCGAGCGGAGCGACGCCGATCTCAAAATGCAGGAGCACCTCGATACGTATTACATCCGGAACTGGTCGCTTTGGCTCGATGCATACATCCTTGCGCGTACGATCAAAACCGTCCTGATGCCGCGCGGCGCCTATTGAACGAATCGCGATGCGATCCGGCCGAATCCCGGTCACCCGCGAACAGAACCGCATACCCGCAGTGCCCTGCCCTGATTTACCCCCCTCACCAAAACCGCTTCGTCCTCTCCACGCCCGCCCGCCAGTGTGCGTCCTCCCCGTAAGGCGGATTCGGATACACCTTCCGTGCCGCCCAACACGCCAGCGCCGTCGCCAGCACCAGGTCGTCGTGCCCTCCTTCTCTCCACACGCCGTACTTCTCGTTCCTCTCGCTCGTCACCTTCACCTGCATCTGCGTCAACTCCCCCACCAGCGTCGGCCCGTCGTTCAACCCCTCCGCAATCTGCAGCCCCCCGCGCTGAAACAGCACCTGTAGCCCCACGATCAGGTCCCGCTTCGGCACCCGGTAATATCCCTCGTGCAGCCCTTCCGCGCTGCCGGCGGTGATCAGTGCCGGCCACAGCCTGCATTTCAGTTCTCCCTTCCGCAGCAGGTCCACCACCGGTCGCCCCACTCCCGTCGCGTCCACGATCAGGTGGACCTTTCCCTTCAGTTCCGGCGCCCGCGTCAACTCCCTCACCCGCTCCACAATCTCCGGATACGGAGTCCCCAGCGCCACCCGCTCCAGATGTCGCAGTTGCAGCGCCGCCGTCTTGCGCCACGCCCATGCCGCTGCGTCCCACTCCCCCCTCAGTTCCACTCGCTCCAGCACCGCGAGCGCAGTGAAGTCCTGGCTCTGTCCCAGGTCCAGCCCCACAAAGTACGCTTCGCTCAACCCCTCGTCTCCCTCATCTGCGACGCTCCGGTCCCTTTCCCGGAAACAGGGGTTTCACCTCGGGTGTGATGGCCATCTCGATCAGTTCCCGGTCGAATACCTGGCTCACCGAGTCCTCGAACGAGCATTGGTATTCCTGCCGGTACCACCTCTCCCCCATCGTTCTCTTCTCTTCTTCCAGAAACTCCCGCGGAATCCGCGGACACTCGTCTGCCGGCACGCGTACTTTGTCCCACTCAACCCCGCCATTGGCCCAGGTTTCATAGAAGAAGCCCCTCTTCCCGAATGGTGTGCTCATGAGCCACAGCGTTCCTCGGCTCACAGCCAGCATCGGCCGAATCGCCAGGTACAAATCGTCCGTCACCCGCGAAGCTTCGTCCACCAGCAGCAGCGACACCGCCGAAAAGCCCCTCACCGTCGCCTCCGCACCCGGCAGCCCCACAATCCGCGACCCGTTGGGAAACGCCAGCGAGATCTGGTTGTCGCCGTCGCCTTTGGTCCGGATCCTCAACTGCCGCGCGAACCCCGCCGCCTTCCGCACGAATTCGGCGCTCTGCCGCGCGGTCGGGCTCACCACCAGCGTCAGGCTGTCGCGCCTGGTGCTGGCATGATGCACGGCCTTCGCCGCGGTGACAGTCGATTTCCCCCACTGACGGGTGCAGTTCAACACCACCCTCCTGCTTCGGGAGTTCAATACCCGTAACTGCCTCGCGTCTGGCTCGAATCCCAGCCTGCGCCTTACCCATCCCGCCGTATCCTCGTCTTCCGCCGCTCCGGGCGGGGTCTGATCCACGCCGCTCGACGGCTCATCGGAAATCCCCTCGGCAAACCTCCACATCCTGATTCGAGCCTAGCACGCCGAGGCCTTATTTCGGACCAAATAGTCCGCTTTAAGAACTCTCGTCACACGTCACAACCGCCTGAAAACAAAAGCGATTTCCTCCGTCTGTTTGGGCCGGCAAGTTATAGTGAATGTGGTGAAAAATGGTTTCTGAAAAACGAAAGACGGCCGCCCGGCTCAACGGCGCCCGCTCTCGCGGTCCGAAAACGCCGGCCGGCAAGGCCCGTGCATCCAAAAATGCCATCCGTCACGGCCTGCTCGCCAAGTGCGTCGTGCTGCCCGACGAATCGCCCGAGTCCTTTGACGAGCTGCTCCAGTTCCACCTCGATCGCTTCGCTCCCATGGACGACATCGAATTCGGGCTCATCGAAGAAATGGCGTCATCCTATTGGCGCATGCGTCGCGCGTGGGCCATTGAGAACGGTCTCCTCCAGGGCGCGCTCGAGTCCCAACCCAAGGGGCGCGAACTGGCCCGCCTGGCCAATGCCTTTGCCGACCTGGCAGGTGCACCGCCCCTCGGTCTCCTCCATCGCTACGAAACGCGTCTCCACCTGATGTGGCACCGCGCCCTGCACACCCTCGCGGAGCTGCGCAACCCGGCCATGCGAAACGAACCCAAGAACTCCATTGCTCTCAACGAATTCATCTGCACAGAACCCAGCAATCGCGCCCTTGCGCCCCCCTCCTCCCCGGAAGGCAATGAAATCCTCCTGCCCGGCGGCTAATTCTTCGAGCCTGCTCCTCCTGGATTTCGCGGCGTTCCAGCCACGCGCAGCATGGTTCGCCGCGGCGCGGCCGAAACCGGCTGGCCGGTTGCCGTCGATCCACTGGCCTCATCAGGCTGACAGCGCTGAAGGTAACCAGCAAGCCTCTTTCAGCGGGCACTGGTCGGCGGCGCACTGAGGGGCGGCAGCGGGTCGGGCGGGGTCACGCCCGCGGCGATCATCGCCCGGCGGATGGCGGCGGCGGTCTCCGGTGACGGTTTGAAATTCCCAAACCGGTAGCCTTCGGCAATGGTGAGCGGCGTCCACCCGTGCTGGTTCGGGCGGTTCCACACCTCGATCCTGGCGCCGTGCGCTGCCAGGAAATCGACCGCCCCCGGAAGGTTCTTGTAAGCAGCGCCGTGCATCGCCGTCTCGCCGTTGCCATCCACGGCATTGATGTCGTTGCCCAAGTCGATCGCTGCCTGCAGTGCTTCGACCACCTCGGCTTCCGTGCCGGCGTCTTCGCCCGGCGATCGCGTGCCCAGGCCCGCCGCGACAATCACGGCGGTCGCACCGTCGGCATTGGGAATGCGCGGGTCGGCGCCGAGCGAGGCGAGATACCGCATCAGCTCGGCATCGGCTGTGCGCGCCGCCAGCAGGAACGGGGTGGCGCCCAGGGTGTTCAGGCTCGTCAGCCCCACGCCCACCTTGCGTGTCATGCGCGAATTGATATCGGCGCCGTGCTCCACCAATCGCTTGACGAATTGCAGGCTGGTCAGGTTGCCGGAGCCGTCGGGCGCCGGGTCGTTGTCGCCGCCGCCAGGTTTTCGGACCCAGGTCACCGTATGCAGCGCCGTGTACCCGGGGCCGTTCGCGTTGGGGTTCGCCCCGGCATCCAGGAGCCAGGCAGCGAGTTCGTAATGCGCGTTGAGGGCCGCCAGGATCAACGCGCTGGTGCCCGCGCGCGGGCCCTTGCCGCCGGGGACCCTTCGTGGCCCATCGATCGTTTCGTTCACGCTGGCGCCGGCCTTGCACAGAATCTTCGCCACCCCGATGCGGCCCTCGCGGACCGCGAACAGGAACGGCGTGAAGCCCGAATCCAGCCGCGCATGGACGTCGGCGCCGGCGTGGATGAGGGCCTCCACAGCGGCGTCGTTTCCTTCGGCCGCCGCCCACATCAGCGCCGTCTGGCCGCGCCGGCTCTCTTTCGCATTGACATCCGCGCCCGCTGCCACGAGCGCATTCACCACCTCCACATTGCCCGTGCGCGCCGCCGTCATGAGCGCCGTTTCGCCGCCCGGAAGTGCGGCGTTCCCGTCGGCGCCGGCGGCAAGCAGGAGCCGCACCATGGCGATGCTTCCGTTGGCGCACGCCAGCGACAGCGGCAGGAACCCGTACCGGTTGACGGCCTTGGCATCGGCGCCCGCCCGCACTAACAGTCCGGCGGTTTCGAGATCGTCGTTCCGCGCCGCCCAATGGAGCGCCGTGGTTCCATCCACCTGGGGCGCGTTGACCGGCGCGTGCTGACTGAGCAGGGTGCGGACCGCCCCCCGGTCGCTCTTCTTCGCCGCGTCGGCAAGCCGATGGTCCGCTCCCGCCGCCAGCAGGCACACGGCAGCCAGCCCGAAGATCGCGCGGAGTTCGGCCCGCATCGTCACAGCGAAAGCGGTTGCAGCAATTCCGGAATCTTGCCGGTGCTGTCGGCAAAGGAATCGAGCCGTACTCCCGCCTTGTCGAGCAAGGTCAGGTGGAGATTGGCGAGCGGCGTTGGCCTGGCATAACGAATGTGGCGGCCGCCCTTGCGCGCGCCCCCACCGGCAACCAGGATCGGCAGGTTGGTATGGTCATGCTTGTCGCCGTTGCTCATCCCGCTTCCGTACAGGTACACGGTGTGGTCCAGCAGCGACCCATCCCCATCCGGCGTGGCCGCGAGTTTCTCCAGAAATGCGGAGAACAGCGCCACATGGAATGCGTTGATCTTCGCCACCTTGGCCAGCATCTCCGGATTGCCCCCGTTATGCGTCAGCGGATGGTGCGGCTCGGGCACGCCGATTTCGGGATACGCGCGCGTGCTCGTCTCGCGCGCCAGTTGAAAGGTAACCACGCGCGTGACGTCGCCCTGGAAGGCCAGCAACTGCAGGTCGAACATCAGGCGGGCGTGGTCCGCATACGCGGCCGGCACGCCTACCGGCCGATCGAGGTCCGGCAGCCTGGAATCGGCCGTTTCGGCCTCCGCCGTCTGGATCCGCCGCTCCACCTCGCGCACCGTGTCGAGATACTCGTTCACCTTGGTACGATCGCCCGGGCCCAGTTTCTTCTGGAGCCGCGCGATATCGTCCCGCACCCAATCCAACAGGCTCGACGTTTTCCGCAGTTCCGCCAGCCGTTCCGCGGCGGTGCCTCCATCGCCGAACAAACGTTCGAAGACGACGCGCGGCTGCGCCTCCGCCGGCAGCGGCGTGGTGGGCGACGACCAGGACAGGTTGTTCTGATAAACGCACGCGTACCCGTTGTCGCACTGGCCGACGGTGGTGAGCAGATCCATGGCAAGTTCGAGCGAGGGCAGCCGCGTCCCCACTCCGATCTGTTTGGCGGCCACCTGGTCAACCGTCGTCCCCAGGTAATAGTCGCTGCTTTCGGTCCACTTGGCCGAAGCGGCGCTGAGAAAGGCGGCGTTGGAGGTCGCGTGCGTGCCCGGATACGCATTCTTCAACTCCAGGTTGGTCAGGACGGTGAGTTGATCGGCCACCGGCGCGAGGGCGCGCAGGCACGGCGAAAGTTCGGTCAGCTTCTCCGCCGCGGGAGTCCACTCGGGCATGTGGGCCCCCATCGGAACGTAGACAAATCCCAGGCGGCGAATCGGCCGCGCCGGAGTGGCTGCCAGAGCCGATCCGGCCGGCACCATCGCATCCAGCAGCGGAAGCGCCAGGGTAGCGCCCATGCCGCGCAGGAACGTTCGCCGCGGAAGAGCCTTCTTGGTGACGATCATTGCGACCTCCTCATTTGAAACGGTGTGCTGTTGACGATCCCGAGCAGGAACGACGAAAACCGGTAATCCTCGGCCTGCGCCCGGCGCACGATCTTGCGGATCGCCGGGGCATCGTATGACTCCACGCCGCGGCCCAGCGCGTAAGTGAGCAGCTTCTCGGAGAACGTCGTGGCGAAAGCGTCCGGCCGCCGGAGCAAGGCCTCTTCCAGGCCGGCCACGCCTTCGAATTGGCTGCCGTCGGGCAGGCCGCCGGAGGCGTCGATGGGCTTGCCGTCCACGGCCGCGCGCCAACGGCCGACGGCATCGTAATTCTCGAGTGAGAAGCCGACCGGGTCCATGAGCTGATGGCATCCCGCACACGCGGGATGGGCACGATGTTCGGCCATCCGTTCCCGCATCGACACCGCGTGGCCGACCTTGGCGTTGTCCTTTAACGCCGGAACCGAAGACGGCGGCGGTGGCGGCGGAATCCCGAGAATATTGGAGAGAATCCACTTGCCGCGAATGACGGGCGAAGTGCGCGTGGCATAGGACGTAACCGTCAAGATGCTGCCCTGCCGCAACAGCCCCCCGCGCATACGGTTGCCCGCGAACGTCACGCGCCGGAAGCGGCTACCATAAATGTGGGGGATGCCGTAGTGCCGGGCGAGCCGCTCGTTGAGAAAGGTGTAGTTCGCGCGCAGCAGGTCTTCGATGCTGCGGTCGTCGCGCATCACGCTCTCAAAAAGCAGCTCCGTTTCCCGCCGGAATGCCTGCCGCAGGTTGTCGTCGAAATCCGGGAAGAGCCGCATGTCGGGCTTGACGGCATCCAGGTTCCGCAGGTAGAGCCACTGGTTCGCGAAGTTATTCACCAGGGCTTCGGAACGCTGGTCCGCGAGCATGCGGCGCACCTGGTGTTCGAGCGTGGCGGGATCGTGGAGCTTGCCGGCGATGGCGGCATCCAGCAGTTCGTCATCGGGAATGCTGCTCCAGAGGAAGAACGAGAGGCGCGATGCCAGATCCAGGTCGCCGATCCGATAAGCGGTATCCGGCGCAACGCCCGCCGGATCCGGTTCGAAGCGGAAGAGGAATTCCGGGCTGACTAGAACCGCTCGCAGTCCCATCTCGATTCCCGCCTCGAAGTCTCCCGCGCGGCGGGCTTCGCGGAAGAACCCGAGGGGAACCCGCAGATCGGCCTCCGTTACCGGCCGCCGGTACGCGCGGCGCATCAGCGTGGAGAAGATGCGGGCCGCGCAGGCTGGTTCCCCGGCCGGAGTAGCGGGTGTGCACACCAGAAGCCGCCGCCGGCTGGGAGTGTCCCCGGAGCCTTGGGGGTGAAACGGGCCGTTCACCGAAACGGAATAGACGGCCGGCTGAATGCGGGGATGCCGGTCCATGTTGAAGTGCGCCTGGTAGGGCTGCCGCTCGGTTTCGAGCAACGTCGTGGGACGCTTCGGAAAGGTGGCGGCGACGCGGTGTGGGCCGGCTTTGACGGGAATGCGGATGTCCAGGTCTTTATCGACGAGGTGATAGTCGTTGCCGGCTGAGGGCGGCTTCACGGTGATCAATGCCATGCGTTGGCCGTCCAGCAGCAACTCGACGTCAGAGGGCTCGGTCAGCCCTTCGACGTGCTCGTTGCGGTCGCGCGTCAGCCGCACATTGATTTCGTATTCCGCATCCAAAGGAAACGTATATCGGACAACCACGCCCCCGCGTGTGCCGATGGGAAGGTCTTCGAAATGCTGCTCCTGGGTAAGATCGGGCGGCAGCGTGACGGTGTCGCCGCCGGGCGACCGAACGGGGCTGCCGAGCGCGAGCCGGCTGATCTTCCGCGCCGCGGTGACGTAGCGCTCCAGCAGCGTCGGCGAAAGCTCTCCCACCGTCACATTGTCGAACCCGTGGCTCGCGTCATCGCCGGGCAGCAGCGCGCCGGCATCGATATCCAGCGCCAGAAGGTCGCGAATCGCGTTCCGGTATTCGGTCCGATTCAGGCGGCGGAAGGTATCGGTCCGGCCGGGATTCGGCCGCAATTCGGCCGCGGTGTCGAGCGTTGTCTCAATGGTGGAGAGAGCGGAGGCGTACGCCGGTTCATCGGGCCGCGGCAGTCCCGCCGGCGGCATCGAGCGCGTCCTCAGCTTGCGGACTACTCTTTCCCAAAGATCGGCGTGCGCGCCGATATCCTGCTCTCCCTCAAGAGCCACGCCCGCTGTTTTGAGCTTCTGATTGTGGCAGCCGATACAGTACCGATTGATCGTGGTGCGAACGTCCGGAGCCGGTGGTGGAGGGCCGGCCACGCTGAAGCATGCGCCTGCCACCAACACCACGGGCACCCAACGTGCGGCGTACCCCCTCTGTCGATGCAAACTCGGCCCTCCGGAACTTAGGAATAGTATATAGGGATTTCGGACTCCCGGAGGGGCGATTCGGAACGGATGTCGGCGCGTTTCCGGGCGCACCGGGCGAGACCGGTCAGATCGTGTTCTGCTCGGGCTTGCGTACCAGCACTCGCTCGAAAACCTCACTGAGTTGGGGCATCAGCCAAGGCTTGGGAATGGCGTCGTCGAAACCGTAATCGCGGAACCTCGCCATGACCGGAGCGTCGGAATATCCGCTCGAAACGATCAGTCTGGCCGAGGGGTCCAGTTCGCGCAAGCGGACCGCCGCCTCCACGCCTCCCATGCCGCCGCTAACCGTCAGATCCAACAGAACGGCATCGTAGCCCACCCCCGCCGCCTTGGCGGATTCGTACAAGGCGATGGCTTCGGCGCCATCGCGGGCCGCATGCACCTCATAGCCGAGCGTGGTAAGGACGCGCTCGAGCAGCATCCGCAAAGCCTCCTCGTCATCCATGACCAGGAGTCGGCCGGTGCCGCGGCGCAAGCGGGCGGCGGGCGCCACTTCGGGCGCGGGACGCTCCCGGGTGGCGGGCAAATCGAGAACGAAGACCGTGCCCTGGCCCACTTTCGAGTCCACCGAGATACGGCCGCCGTGGCGGGTAACGATGGCGTAGGCCGTTGTCAGACCGAGTCCGGTACCCCCCGTGCGGGTGGTGAAGTACGGATCGAAGATGCGCGGCAGAATGTCGGCGGGGATGCCCGGGCCGTAGTCCCGGATGGAGATTCTGACCTGCTCGCGGAGGTCCGGCGGCTGGCCGCTCGGGAGCAGATTTTCAGCGTGGACTTCCACGATTCCCCCTTCTGGCATGGCTTGCCTGGCATTCAGAAGGATGTTGTGAAGGACTTGGCCGATCTGGCTGCGATCGAGCTCGGCGCACCAGAGATCGTCGGCGATATCGACGTCGACGCTGACCAGGGCGCCTGTGCGCACCAGGTTGACCGAGTCAAGGATTAGTTCGGCGACCGAGACCACGCGACGAATGGGAGCGCCGCCCTTGGCGAACGTCAGCAACTGGTTGGAGAGGAACCCCGCACGCCGGCAGGCGACGGAGGTTTGCTGGAGGGTGGCGCGAACCGGCGAATCCTCATCCAGGTCCATCTGGGCCAGCTCGATATTGCCCTGGACGATGGTTAGGAAATTATTGAAATCGTGAGCGATGCCGCCAGCCAGCACGCCGAGCGATTCCAGGTTGCGCACGCGCAACAGCTCCTCTTCGGTCTGCTCCCGCTGCCGGATCTCGTCGCGCAAACGCAGGTTGGACTGGTACAATTCGGCAGTCCGTTCGAGGACGCGCTGCTCCAATTGCTGATTGAGAGTGAGCGCCTGGTTATTGGCGATTTGCAACTCGCTCACCAGTTCCCGGTTTTCGAACTGCAATTCGAGCGACGATTCGATGGTGCGCTGTAAGCGCCACGTCGCGACCAGCAGGGCGGCCGTGAAGAGGATGGCGAGCAAGCCCATGGCGATGTGCTCGCGGTCGGGTTCAAAGAGGAGACGCAGGGACGGCAGGAGACCGGCCGGCGTCAGGAACGCCAGAAAGGCTTCCGGCCGCGCGGCCAGCAGGGAGGCGCCGCCCAGCATCATGCCACCCAGTACGAAAACGACGAACAACTGGTGCATGAGCTGCGCTTCGGGGTAGAGAAAGATGCCAGCCAAGCCCCAGCCGGCTCCGCCGAATCCGGCGCCGATGGCAAAGGCGGTGCTCCAGGGCGCAATCCGCGCCGGGCCGGGAGCCATGTGCAGGTAACGGCGGGCGAGAAAGAACCTGGCCGTGCACACCAGGAACATGTATGACAGCCAGGCGACGACGGTGCCATACGGAATGAACCGTGACTGAAAGTACGCCAGGGCGGGGGCGGCGAGTAAGGTGACGGCGGTGCCGGTTCTGGCATTGCTGTAGAGCAAGCGAACCTGAGCCGCACGGACCTGCTGTCTACGCTGGTTCTTGCCGGCCCATGTGGCGTGATCTGGCGTACAACTGGAGAACATGTGGCGGCGCCCGGCCTCCCGAAGACCGATGGCGTGATGATATCAGAATTTATTGTGTGCCGAGCGCGTTTAGCACCTCCCAGACGCTTCTGGAGCAGGTGTAAATGGCACAGACAATGTGAGAATTCACCCGAATCAGAGGCGCACCCCCGCAATCGTTGCGGCGGTTCCGAACCCGAGATGCAACCAATGCCGATGGGCCGACATCTGTCGAGTATCCTTAACGACTATTTTCGAGGGAGGCACTATGCCACTGCCATTGGACGAGAAACTCATTCAACTCGCAAAGGACGTGATGCAGCAATTCGATACGATATTCGGATTGCATCCCGGGTTTCGCCCGGCCCATGCGAAAGGGGTGCTCCTGACCGGTACGTTCAGCCCATCTTCGGAGGCGGCCTCGCTGACGCGGGCACCGCACGTTGCACGAGAGTCTACGCCGGTGACGGTGCGGTTCTCCGACGGTACGGGGATTCCGATGATCCCGGACAACGATGCCAACGCGAATCCACGCGGGATCGCCATCCGGTTTCACCTGGCCGAGCATGTGCACACCGATATCATCGGCCAGTCGACGGACGGCTTTGCGACGCGAACGGGCCAGGAGTTTCTCGAGATGCTGCGAGCCATCGCCGCCAGCGGATCGGCGAACACTTCGCCTACGCCCATCGAGAAGTTCCTCGGCACGCATCCGGCGGCATTGGCCTACGTGCAGATACCGAAGCCGAGTCCGGCGAGTTTCGCAAAAGAAGCCTACTTCGCGGTAACGGCGATGCGCTTCCTAAACCAAAGCGGCGCTGCCCGGTACGGTCGCTATCGCCTTTCACCAGAGGCGGGCATCGAACATCTGGATCCGGCCGCGGCAGCCGCCAAGGGCCCCAACTACCTGTTCGAAGAGCTGAGCGAGCGCATCGCGAAAGGACCGATCCGGTTTCACATCCACGTGCAACTGGCCGGGGAAGGCGACATCGTGGATGACGCAACCAACCACTGGCCCGCGGACCGTCCATCGGTTCGGCTGGGCACCATGGTCCTAACCGCCAAGGCTGCCGACAACGAAGCGCAACAGCGACACATCATCTTCGATCCGATTCCGCGCGTGGAGGGGATCGAGCCTTCCGCCGACCCGCTGCTTGAATTACGTGCCGCGCTGTACCTGTTGAGCGGCCGGCGCCGCCGCGAAGCGAAGCAAACGCAGGCGCAGGTTTCGAAGGCCTGACGCGTGCGGGCAGCGTCTCGCCGCCGCCACATCAGTGAAGAAGACACACGGAGGTCCAGGGGCGTAGGGGCTCCGTCGCAGCGCTTTTCGGATTGGCACCTCCGCCTGCGTGATGGGCGGCCATGACGTGGAACTTCGTGCAGGCCGTCCGAGGGCCGCCTGCACGATGCCGCGGGAATTCGCGGGGAGGGCTCGCCGGATGCTGGCCCAACTTCCGCCGGATACGCCGCGGTTTGCGGAGCGGGTGCAAACGGTGGCGCTGGCGCGGCAGCTATTGGGGAGAGAGGAAGGACTGCTTCTTCGGTGACCTTGATCCAATTCGCGGACTCCACCAGGAGCGCAAACACGAATGCATCTTGCGCCAGTTCGATTTCGAGCGCACCGTCAACACCGTTCGGAACCAATCGGACCAGGGCGCCCTGTCGTTGGAAAAGAAAATAGGGAAGCTCGGCGAGATCGCTCAAATCGCCATTGACGGCCCGGATCGCCTGCCATGCGTCAAGAAGAACATCTCGATCGATCTTCGCCGCGGCCACTAATTCCTCGGATTCGGCATTACCGTTGGCCAGCCTCTCGCGTGCGGCCCGCTGCTTTTCGCCAATCGGCAAGGCGGCCACGCGCGTCGCAATGCCGTGATCGGCCAGGACGCGGGCCGTTCTCAGGGCACCATGCATGCCCGCTTCGGAGACTTCATTGTCTTTACAGATGAAGACCGTTTTCACGCCACGCAGTTTCGCCAGGAGCCGTTCCCAATCCGCCTCGCGGATCTGCACAGTCACCGGCGACACCGATGGGAACAGATGCTCTATGAGCGAAATGCAGTCGGTGACTCCTTCGGTGATGACGACGCGTTCGGGCCGCCCAAGCAACACGTCCTCGTTGTAGAGCACATCGTTGCCGGATACAGGGTGCAACATGGCTGTGGTCACGCTCATTGTGGATGGGGAGCTTCTTGTATTTCGCTTTCTCCCAGACCTGATCGGGAGTCCAGGGTGTTCGACGCCCAATCATGAAGACGACCTGGCCCCGGCTCCAATATGAAAAGATAATGCGACGGTCAAAGAAGGGGACCAGCCCGTCCTGCGCGGTCGGTCGAAAAGCTGATGTCGCCGCCAACTCCCGCAGCGTGAACGCACCGGTCCGCTCCATCAGCGTGCGAACGACACTGGGCTCGTCGTTCGCGGCGTAGCCGATCTTCAGGCGCGCGATCGTGTCTTCGCTGATTCCGTACTTGCTGCGGAACCAAGTCAGCATCTCGGCGTTCCCGGTCAGCCGCCGGTGGTAAAGGTCGCCAATGGCGGTCAATGCCTCCCGGACGCGGAGCGTGAGTTGGTGCGACTCCTCACCTTCTGCTATCTCCTCAGGTGTGCGCCCGATTTTGGAAAGCGGCGGCAAGACCGGCCCGCGCTGCTAGAAAGTCACGGGCACTGCGGTGGGAGTTCGGGCATGCGGCCGGACTGGCCGCGGGTCACACAGCCGTGCTGGACGGGATCCACACCTGCTGAGGCCCGAAAATGGGCTCGAGCGGAACCCTGCAGCCGCTGCAAGGTCTTCAGGCCTGCTGCGGATAACCGAGTCGAAGCCGGAGCCAAACGCGTCAGCTATCAACCGCGCCTTCGCCGGGCCGATGCCCTTCACGTCCGGATGATTCGCCAGGAAGGCGGCTAGGCCATCCGGGTCCATCTCCAGATCGTGGCCCATGAACTCGGCCTCGAATTGGCGGCCATACTTGGGATGATGCGTCCAATGGCCCTCCAGGCGGACGGCACCATTCTCGCGAAAGAACACCTTGCCGGCGAACTTCACGATGGCTCCGTCGGGCGCCCGCAGTCTGCCGGCGCTGAATGTTGGTCCCGAGTGGAAGACCGTTTCCAACACGCCTCGGATACTGGTGCGCTCTGCTGTCATGCTCCCCACCTCGAGTTCGCGGCGAGTAGATACGCCTGGACGAAATAACAGGCGGCCTGGCGGTTGCCACAAAAGAACACCGGAATGCCGAAATCAAGGATGATCGACAGAGTGCTCCCCAATACCGCGTTCGGATGGGTGCCGCCCCGATGGCGCTGCTGATCCACCTGCCAGCCAGCGTGCGGGTGTACCTCTGCGTCACGCCGTGCGATATGCGCAAGAGCTTCGACAGTCTGCAGGCGCTGGTCCGGGAGCGCCTGGAGTTGGACCCTTTCGCCGGACACCTGTTTGTGTTTACGAGTCGGCGCAAGGACCGGGTGAAGATTTTGTACTGGGATCGCGACGGTTTCGCCGTATGGAGCAAGCGGTTGAGAGAGGAGAGGACGTACGCGGTTCGGTTGGGCGACGGCGGCGCAGAATGCCGGCGTGAGATCACGGCGCAGGAATTAGGTGCGCTGCTCAGCGGCATCGATCTGAGCACAGCGAAACGGCGAAAACGGTACGACCGCGCGGACGTATAAAACATTTCTGGCTCTATGGCAGGATTTGTGGGCAAGGTAGCCATGAGGCGAGGCGGTCAGTGGGTCCGCTTCGTCCTCCTGAGTATGAATAGGGCGGAACTGGGACCAGGGTCAAGGCAACCCTATGGGCTCGCTTCGCTCGGCCTTGACCCTGGTCCCAGCCCCGCCCAAACCTCCTAGTAAGAGGGCGAAGCTCATAACCAAGCGGGCCCGCCAAGTCTGCGCTTCCTCTCCTTCTGGCCCTGGAGAATAGCTGGTCTCCAGCCAAACGGATTAATCTGCAGTTGAGAGAAAGAGACTCCTCCGTCGAGCAAAGGATGCCAGCCATTCAACTGCAGGTTCAGACGATTTTGAATCAAGTGCAACGTTTCGTCGGCTTCGTTTATTGCGACGTGCGGATGCACTGCCGCCAGGGGCGGCCGGAGTCGATCGAGATCCGGGTGGAACCGCATGGCGGGATCCGAGGACGCTGTTCGCGCTGTCAACGGCCGGCCCCGGGCTATGACCGTTTGCCGGAGCGGCGCTGGCTGTTTGTGCCGCTGTGGAATATCCCGACCCATTTCTGTTATGCGGCTAACAGCATGGATCCTCGCGATTGTTGGAGGGTCTAGCCATTCGCCAAAGGCCTCGCGCAGGCTGTTGGGTATTGGAATCATCCCATTTTGCGCAACGATTTCGGTGAGTTCCGGGTGCAGCTTCAGTCCAACGAACACGCTAGTGTAGTGTCCAACAAATAACTAGACATAACAATCCGGGCCGCGCTATCCTGAGGTGTGGGGAAGTCGTGTCAGATTTCCGATGTGGAGCAGCAGAAGCTCCAGCAGTGGACTGCGGCGCACGGCACTCCTCAGCAGGTGGCGTTGCGTTGCCGTATCGTCCTGGCGGCCGCTACGTGTTGAGCTTCGGATTGGCGAGCTGGGCGTTGAGCTTCTTCAACTGCCAGACGGTCGCAACCAAGTTGGCGGTCGCAATGTCGGTCTGTTTGCCCTTACCAAAGCCGATCAGGAGTTCCTGGAGTCTAGTCGTGGACATTGGTCGTTACCTCCTCGGCCGTTGGCGGATCACACTGCGTCCAGCCGGCGACCATCGCCGGAACAAGAATCTCTGGTTTTGTTTCAAACGCTTTGGGCGCGCCCTGTCCGAATGGGGGCAACAGCCAAACCGTATTGGAGTCATTCCTCGCCAATCTCCGTAAAAGTGACGGGAACTTCGAAGTAATCCAGCCCCTCCGCATCCGTCTGCCGCTGGATCGACGGGAGGTCCATCGGGTATCCTCCGCTCAAGTGCATTCATTGTAATCCAGCTATTCTGGCCACAATGCGCTAAACCTCCGGGGGTTCCATCACCGACCGGCACGCCAGCGCCTGGATGCCGTAGAACTCCGTCAGGCCACTGGCGTCGGCTTCATCGGTCCACCGCAACCAGAGCGCCTGAATCTGCTCGCGCACTCCGGCGTCGGGATGCTGCGATTGGGGCTTGACAGCGGAACGCTGGCCAAAGTCCGCATTACTCGCGAACCCCACGCGGTGGCTGGTACGGCACCAACCTCGCCACCGGCCGCGAGATTCGCATCCGGACGGCCGGTCGCCTCCGCTCGGATGCGACGCCGGCCGGAGAAGGGTGCCCCGAGCCGGTCCGCAACCCGCGATACCCGGACTTCAGCGCCGACGAGTTACATCGGGTTGTGGAACGGGCCAAAGCCGAATCCTCGCCGACGTTGCCGCCGGGACGGTTCCCCGCACCTGCGCCTCCTTCAGCGAACTGCACGGCTACACGGACGCCAACGGGTACGGCGGCGCGTTCGAGCGCCCCTTTGACTACAACGAAACGGACTTCTGGAATGCTGTCCAGACTGCTGTTGACGGATGGATCAAGCAGGGAGGCCTCAAGGGCCGCCTCACCGACGACGAAGCGCGCCGGATTGTCGACGAGATCGAATTTTGAAACAGGAGACCAACCATGACGACGTTTACCCTAGACACCGACAACAACATCACTGCCCACGACGCGACGCCCGCCGCGCAGGACAACCGCACAGGCGTGCCCGGAACTGGCACCGCAATCTTCCCGAACGACCGCTCCTGCAATGAAGCCGAATCAGCCACAGACTGCCTCCACCATTTGCATTCGTCTCCCGATCCGCCGCATCACCGGCACCGCCATGGAGTTGCCGATGGCCCGGTAGCGCGGCCCATCGGCGGCGGGTTTGCCACGGTACGGGATCAGCGTCCAGTCGTCCGGAAGTCCCTGGAGCCGTTCGCACTCACGCGGCATCAGTCGCCGCACCGCCATGCGAAGGCGTATGAGACTCCCGCCCGGCTGCGTGCCCGGAGCGTCGGAGCGCACCGTGCCGGCGGTGTCGTATTCGCGGACGCCGGTCTGCCCCTGTTGTACGCACACCGCAATCTGCCCACCGCCGTTCGCGTGACTGCGGTCATGCGGCATGGCCCGAAGGGTAGGAGCGAGACCACCGGCGTCCGCGCCGTGATCCTTCGCCGAGAAGGCTGCGACCAGTGGCGTGCCTCGGCCTGTGCCATCCTCGCTGGCATCGAATCCTTCTCCGCTGAGCGGATGCGCCACGAACGTCTCGCTCTCGCCGTCCATCCGCCCGCTGCCGCCCTTGCCGTTCAAAGCGTGAGCTACGAACGCTCCGGCCCGGTCGAGGTCGTCACACCAGCCACGTGCTCCAGAGCCGCCGCCAAGAGCGCCGGCAACTTCTTCCCGCGCCTTGCGGCGCGCCGGAGGATTCCCGCGCATGCTCTCGCGCTCAAGAAGTACCGCCGTGGCACGTCGCCAGTCTCCAAGATGTCCGACAACGAAGACGCGACGGCGACGCTGGGGCACTCCGAAGAACTGAGCGTCCAGCACCCGCCAGGCGCAACCATACCCGAGGTTCGCCAGCGCCGCGAGGATGGTGCCAAAGTCCCTGCCTCCGTTCGAGGACAGAACTCCGGGAACGTTTTCCCAGACAACCCAACGGGGCCGAAGGCGGCCAGCAAGCCGGCAAAATTCGAGGGCCAGGTTGCCACGCGGGTCATCCAGGCCGCCTCGTCTTCCAGCAATCGAGAACGACACGCACGGGGTACCCACGGCTGAGGGGAGTGTGTTGCTTGAGTTCCTACGGAGCGGCGGCAAACTCCACCGCCGCGGAGACGACAAGGATGTACTGCGCCTTGGCCAGCGCCTGCGGATCTGGATGAGTATGGACTCCGGCCCGCTGCAGTTCACACCGAGCCGGCGTCTCTGGACAGCCACATTCGAGTGCGCCAGCCTGCGACCGCAAACGGAGCCAAAATAGGAGAGGTAGTCTCAATGCAGCGCGAATTCGTCGAAATGCGCAATGGTGCCTATTACCTGGCCGGCAGCCGTGTTTCATTGGCTTCCATCATCTACGAATATCGGGATGGCACCTCAGCGCAGACAATCCGCGAGAACTTCCCCACACTGTCTCTGGAACAGATCCATGGTGCCATCGCCTTCTACCTCGGACACCAGGACGAAGCCGGAGCCTATCTCCGTAATCTGGAAAAAAAGTGGGAGGAACTGGAGCGCGCCGCCAAACCCGCCGATCCTGAGTTGCAGCAGCGGATCAAGGAAGCCAAGAAACGTTCGGTTACGACTCGTAGGCGCTCAGAAACAGCAAGCGATCATAGTCGACAATCCCGACGCGAAGACGGTCAAGCCAACCAGACCGGCCGACAAAACTCTTGCTGAATGCCGGATCCTGAGCGAAAAAAACAACTGCTGAGAACTCGATGCCGAGCGTATGAAGAGTGACCTCGTGTTCATAGGCCACGAACGAGCCTGCCATGGTTCGGAAACGCTGAGGTCGTCCCGATTCGACATCCAACCCAAGCTCTTCACCGTACCTGCGGTCGAAAATGCAATGCGCTGCACCCGTGTCCAGCCTCGCTATCAGCTCGACTCTCTGGTTGCCAACGCGAAGCTCGATTGGAATATCGATTCCATCGGTGGAGGCATAGCGATGTGAAGCTTCGAAGTTGAGCGATAGGGGCATCCCTACACCCAACCCCCAACGAACGGGAGCGGATCTTCGGGAAGCACGCGCACCAGAAAGGGGACTTCGATGCCCGCAGCTTTGGCCGCCGCAAAAACCTTGTGTGCGTCCACATCCGCGGCGATCAGGCGGTCACCTTCCACAACCACCCATTGATCCGCATACTTGGCGCGGTTTTCCTTAAGCCAATCCATTTCACGGCTTCGGTCGCGGGACGGAACCATTCTTACGGGTGATCGGTGCTGTAGGCCGTCCGCGAAACGCAGAACCTCCTCCTGCTTCGCCGGTGGAAGACGGCGGACCTTCTCCAGAATGGCTTCCTCAAGGCTCATGCTTCGCCTTCCTTGATGATACCGGAGCTCGTGGCTGCCAAGCACGCCGCGCCAACATTCTCGCTGGTCGTCCCATAGAGGCAGCCGGGCGATCGGGCGAAGCATTGCCTCACCGACGTAAAAACGGCCTCCCGGGGACTGCGGCAATCTTACGATTTCCTCCTGGATGTCCGGCGCGAGCCACGTGAGCATCATGATCTGGCTGATGCGTTCGCGGCTAACACAGCCGAGCCGCGCGAGGTCCGTGTGTCCGCGAATCTCGGGACTGTCGATCATCTCCTGAAAGTGAAGGGCGAGCGCCACCACCTGTGTGATCCTCGGGAACCGGCCACGCTTTGGCACAGGCGCGACCGCTTGTGTACTCTTCTTCGGCCGCCGGCTGATCTCCCGGACTGTCGGCTGCAATCGGACTCTTACTTCGAGTCCATGGGATTGTATTGTCATTTGTTCGTCATCACCTCAGCGCAAAGTTGCCTGATTCCGGCGGTGCGGAAGCCGACCGTTACCGTGCCCGTCGCTCCGTCGTACGAGACGCGCTCAACCAATGTCTTCACGAACTTTTCTTGTTCGCGCGGCGTCATCTCTGACCAGATGGCGTCGAACTCGCGGAGCGTCTTCCGCACGCTGGCGGCGTCCACCGTCTGCCCGACCGACTCCGCCAACTGCTCGCGCACCTCGCGGAGCTGCCGCTCGACCACCGATACCCTGTCTTGCAGGTCGGCCATGCGATCGGCGGCCAGCTTTCCATTCATGCGGATGAGACCGGCGATCTCCTGCCCGAGCCGCTGAAGTTCGCCCTCCATGACCCGCTTCTCCCGTTCCAGTCCGTCGACACCAGCAACCCGCTTCTCATCAAGATCACGGACCACCTCATCTACCACCGCCGGATTTGCCGCGATGCCGCGAATCTGGTCGATGACCGCGTTCTCGATCACCGGCGCGGACACCGACCGCGTCGGGCACTGGTTCCCTCGAATCCGTATATATTCTGCTTCAGCAGGCGGGCGTCTTGGCGCATGCTGCTCAGTAGGGCGTTGCCTTCTTCGACACGTGCGGCCATCTCGCGAGAATGATCGAGGGCGGACGTAAGCGCCTGCGAGGCGCGCAGGCCGTGCTCTCCTGAAATCAGGCTCGCCAGAGATCTGAGGTCACACGAAATCAGATTTACAGCCTCGATAAACTCACCCAGCTTTTCGCCGATTCTCAAGAAATCTTTTTCTGTGTTGTGGTTCAGATGATCGAGATCCGCAATCACCTGCGCAAGCGTACCTGCCCAGAGGTTTCCCTCCAAATCGTTCGCGCCCGCTTTCTCGCGGCCAATCGCACCTACTTGAAGCGCAGTTCGCAGCCAGGCTGAGGGACGCCCCCAGAACGGCGTAACTCCAGGCTGGACTTCGGGTTGCTCGGCTAACTGCATGCGGTTCGATCCAAGGTGTGGCACTCCAGTGCATTCAAGACAAGCACTACCCGTCCGTCTCCCATGATGGCGGCGCCTTGAAACTCCTTGCATTGCCCCGTTTGCTGAGACAAATAGTTAAGACACTGTTGACCGTTCGCTGCCATTTCATTGTGCCCCATCCCGGAACGGTTTTAGGATGAAGCTGCCGGTGAAGCGGAGACGGGCTCTGCTGGCGAGCACCCCGATCAAGGAATAGCCGGCCGGAACTCATCTGCGGACGATGAGATGGAGCGCGGTCCTCCCGACACGCTCTGCTACCCGGGTTCGGGGCCGACCGACGGGAGGCGGCACGGCTCCCGGCCTGGGGTTTGGTTTTCATACCACATCGGACCAGATAGATTCCGCCATGCCTTGAAAAACGCATTCTGATGGCCGTCAGAATGAGACCGCCGGGGTAGCCCGGCCAGTGGGGAGGCATCGGCGCAAACTCGGCTGTGGCGATTACAATCCGGACCACGTAGCTGCCGGTCGCTTGTCGAGTTTCCCTGTATAGGGCGCCTTTGCTTCCGCCATTCATATGATGCGTCGATGTCATAGGGCGCGGCGGCATGCGCTCGTGGTTGCTGCCTGGCCCAACAACTGTTGTTCAAACTCCACCGGCGGCCGGTAGCCGAGCGCCGAATGGAGGCGTTTGCGGTTGTACACCCGTTCCAGGAAGTGCTTTATGGAAGCCCGCGCCTCCGCCAGATCGCGGTATTCCTGGCGATACACCTCCTCATATTTGAGGGTCTTCATGAACGATTCGCAGGCCGCATTGTCGAACGGATTTCCCTTGCGACTCATGCTGATGGTGATGTCCCGGCTCTTCAGCAGGTCCGTGTAGTCTTGTGAGGCGTACTGCACGCCGCGGTCAGAATGATGCACCAAACCCGGCGCCGGTATGCGCCGCTCAAGCGCCATGCGAAGCGCTGCGATGGTAAGCTCGTCCTCCAACGTTCGGTCCAGCGCCCAGCCAATCACCCGCCGCGAGTAGGCATCCAAGATGACAGCTAGATACACGAACTCCGCTGCCAGTCGAATGTAGGTGATGTCCGCCACCCACAGTTGATCGATGTCGGTCAACGCCATCCCGCGCGCCAGGTTCGGGTACACCGGCCGACTGTGATTGGAGTTCGTGGTCACCAGGAACTTCCGTCGCCGCAGGCACAGCAGATTGTCCTCCCGCATCAGGCGGTACACCCGGTTCGGCCCGACCTGCCAGCCGCGCCGGTGCAGTTCTTCGGTCATGCGTGGCCGTCCATAGGCGGGAAACTCCAAGGCGATCCGCTGGATGGCATCCCGTAGATCGATGTCCTTATCCCCGGCGGCCGGCGTGGTCAGGAACCGGTAGTAGCCGGCCCGGCTCAGATGGGCCAGCGCGCACATCTCGGCGATGCTCATGCTCGTTTCCCTCCGGACTTGCTCCTGGATGTTCCCGTAGATCGCGGCTTTCCAGTCAATGCCTGCAACCTCCGCTGTTCCTCGATGCGTTGCAAGCTGCGCTTTAAAAAATCGATCTCCAGGGTTTGCTGGCCGATTTTCCGCTCCAGCTTGGCCTGCTCGGTATCATCCCACCGCTGCTTTCCCAAGCCCGGAAACGCATTGCCCGGTCCTTCACGGAATTCCCGGCGCCAGCGATGCAGGACATTCGGGTTCACCTCAAATGCCCGCGCCACCTCGGCAATCGAGGACCCCGTCTCCAGCCGTCGGATGGCGGCCAATTTCTCCTCACGCGTGAAAGTTCGTCGTGACAGCCCCATGACACAATTCTCCATTCAATGGAATTTGTGTCTTAACTGTTTGTCTCAAAAATCGGGACAAGTCCACCTTGCATTGCTCCAGACCGCCTGCTAGCGGTTTGATCAGGACCTCCACTTCACTGAGAAACTTATCGACCACCAAACCGTACTTCACTGTGCCTGCTTCGACAATTGCGACGGAAAGCTCCTCCGATTTTGTGGGTACCAGGCCCAACATTTCCGCAAGGCTGAAAATGGAGTAGATGTTTCCCCGGACCTGAGCGAGGGTGAGCCCACGGTATTCGTGCGCCTCTTCGGCTGGCATCTTGACCATGTCCCGAATATTGCTCAGCGGTAGAATGTATTCCTGAGTTCCCGCTTCCAGCAAAATGCTTTTTGAAATCATGAGACTGGTTGGTAGCTTGATCCGGAACGTTGTACCTTGGCCCTGCTTCGACCGAATCTCGATGGTGCCGTGCAGGTTGCGAACGTTACTGCGAACTACATCCATTCCGACTCCCCTACCGGAAACGTCGGTGACCTTGGCGGCAGTCGTCAACCCTGGCAGGAACACTAACTGAAAAGCCGCCTCCTCGCTCATCCCGGCCGCGGCTTCCGGCGTTAGCAGGCCTTTTTCGACCGCTTTCCGCTTGAGCGCGTCGGGGTCGATGCCACGCCCGTCTTCTGTGACCTCAATCGACACGCCGCCCGCCTCATGAATCGCTCGCAGCTCTAGTTGTCCGGACGCGTCTTTGCCTTTTGCCAGGCGTTCCTGAGGCGTCTCAATGCCATGATCCACGGCGTTGCGAATCACGTGAACCAACGGATCGCCGATTTGTTCGAGGATGGTCTTGTCCAACTCGATGCCCTCGCCTTCTATGACCAGCCGCACTTCCTTTCCGAGGGACCGCGCGAGGTCTCGCACCAGGCGTGGGAATCTCTGGAAAACGGTCTTGACCGGCAGCATCCGGATCGACATGACGCTGGTCTGGAGTTCGTCGGCATGCGGGAGATGTTGGAACCAGTCTCTTTCAGGTCCTTCATCACTCCCGTGCCGTCTCCGCCGTTCAGTTTCTGAACCAGCAGCGGGAATGCGCCGCGGGCAACCAGCAGTTCGCCGACTACCCTCATCAGGCGGTCCAACCTGTTCTGATCGATTCGAATTGTCGTGGGTGACACCCCAGCGTCGGGTCGGTCCGCCGGAGCTTTCGCCGCCGGTTGGGCAGCGTCGGCGGGCTCCGCAACGGGCCTGGTCTCCCCGTCCGGCGTTACGCGGTCCAGAATCGCGCGAACCGCATGAAACGCACCACCAAGGGTCGAGCGGTCTGCGCTGCCCAAGGCGTCGCCGGTCCTCATCGCGGCATCCAGGATCCGGAGTTGTTGCGCCAGCGGTTCTTCCAGTTCCGCGCAATTCTGGTACTTGGCAGCCGCTGCCAGGTTCTTGAGACCTCGCAGGTAGGTTTCGAGGACGGGCCCCGTGGACTCGTCGTCACTTTCCAAGCGCTGGAGACAGCCATCAATCATCTCGACGCACTGTGACGCCGTATTCCGAAACGCGGCTTCCCTCCCATCGACGGGCCGGGTGCTCGGGGCGGTGTAACTCCGCACGCCCAAACGCCCGAGCAATTCGGGCGAGACCGGTCCGCCAGCGCCATTGTGCGTGAGGTTCCCCAACAGACTGCGGATCGCGTCGCAGGCCTCCAGCGCGGTTTGGGTCGTCTGTTCCGACACCAGACCGGCGCTCGCTCCACGGAACGGATCGAGAAGGGACTCCAGGCCGTGGGCCACGCGAACCAGCAGCTGCAGTGGATGACTATCTGTCAGGGCGGCGCCAGTGACGTGTCCCAACAGCAGACCAGCATTGCCTTTGATGCTGTGAACGCCCCTAAAAAGGGAATCGAGGTTGTCCCTGACTTCGGGGTGTTCCTCCAAGGCAAGTGCGTCTCCTTCCCATTCGCTCCAGGTGTTCTTCGCACTCCGCCTTGAACAGCTGTGAGCTTTCGGGAAGGCTGCGTACGTCAGCCGTTCGGGGTGGCCTTCAGAGCGCGGATTCGTCAGGCTCATCCGTATAGGATTCAAGAACGTCCGCTATCCGACCGTACAGCTGACGAAGCTCTTTCTCGAGCTTCTTGACCTTGGCGTGGTTCGCTTCTGCCGCCACGTAACCCGCCAGTTCATCCAGATCGTCCAGGGTGAAACGATAAAACGGCCGCCGGCCAGGGCCGGGCACGACGCGCAAACGGTCCGTTAGATCGATGCCGGCAAAGGTATGCTTCATGATCAGGTCACGTTCGCGCTCGGTCAGTTCGAGAGGAACCTTTTCGCCGACGGCGATTTGCTTCCGACGTTTCACCGGACCTCCACACACGGTCTGCCCATTAGTTACCAAGGTGCCAGGATCCGGCGCACCGAGGTACGACCGATTTGCAGACGGCGAGCGATTTCGGATTTGCTGATGCCGGAGCGATGCAGCTTCCGGATTTCCGCAGCGTGTACAGCGGCGGTTGCCGGCCGGCCCAGACGTTTGCCGTTCAGCCGAGCCTGGGCCAAGCCAGCCCGAGTCCGTTCGCCCAGGATCTCCCGTTCGAATGCGGCGAAGACGGCCAGCAGCCCCGCCATTGCTCGACCCGCGGGCGTAGTCAGATCCAGCGCCTCGGTCAGCGATACGAAACCGACACCGAGATGTTCCAGTTCCTGGAGTGTCGCCAACAGATCGGTCACTGACCGACCCCAGCGGTCCAGTCGCCAGACCAGCACGACATCGATTTCGCGTCGGCGGGCGGCCTCTAGCAGTTTCTCACGGGCTTCTCGCTTGGCCGCACCGGAGCCGACCTCGCGGACGTTCACGGCAATGGTCCAACCTCGCCGGACGGCATATTCCCGCATCTCGCGGCTCTGCATGGCCAGAGTCTGTTGATCATTGGTGGAGACACGGGCATACAGGCCCGCACGAAACATTTTCGTTGGTCTTCGTGCGTGGCCGAAAACGTTATCTGATTTTATCTCTTGAGAAGCCCGTTTTATGGGCATTTCAGGATGTCACCCAACCATGGCCGCAGTCGATCCTTTTCGGCCAGGAAGGAATCATCATATTACGCGGCAGCCGGTGTGGCGAGCCGTGCCAGGGTGTCACGGTAACTCCAGGGCATCCAAGCCGACGGGTTGCGTTTCAACTCCTCGACGTGCCGCAGCAACTCCGTGAGGTAATCGAATGCATTGACCTCGTTGAGCTCGCAGGTGTGGATCAGGCTCATGAACAGGTCTCCCATCTGCGCCCCCTTCCGGGTCTTGTAAAACAGCGAGTTCTTGCGATGCAGGATGGCCTTCTTCAGGGCCCTTTCCACGATGTTGTTGTCCAGGGGCACGCCGGCTTTTTCGAGAAACAGCGTCAGTTTCTGCCAGTGGTTGAGTAAGTAGGAGATCGCCTGCCCCAATCCGGAGTTCGGTTCTACCAGCCTTTCGTCGAACTGGGCCCCGAGCCAGGCGTGCAATTTGTCCATGACAGGCTTACTGTGCTCCTGGTGGAAGGCGAGGCGTTGCTCCGCTGACATGCCCTGTTCCCGCGCCTCCGCATCGCCGGTCCGCTCCGGGGAAATATCCGCATCCCGGTCCAGCGACAGCACGCGCATGGACGTGTCATCATTGTGTACCACTTCAGCTTGCGCGGCCTGGCGCTTGAGTTCCTCCAGGGCTGGCTGGAGCGGAATCGCGGTCTGCACCATGATCTCGCATTGTGTCGCCGCTGGGAGCGGGATTCCGAGGTTCGCTTCCAGACCTTCCGTCCGATTCCAGGGGACCCCGCTGCCGTAGCGCAACAGGGCGATCATGGCGGCAGCCGATTCGTCGTACTTCTTCTCGCGGGCGTCGGCCGGAGCTTCGGCCGTGTACACGTTCCCGCACAGATTACATCTCAGCTTTTCCAGCTCATAGACGGTCGCGGCCAGCGGCGCCTGCCCTTTGATCCGCACCAGCACGCCGGGTTCGCGCTGCGGATAGACCTTGCCGCCGCACCCATCCGGACACGCATCTCCCGGCTTTAATGACGCGTGCGGAACTTTGACCTTTTGCGCCCCGCTGTAGGCCGCCGCACTATTACGCCCGTGCCCGCCAGCCGTTCTCTTCGGCTTCTTCGAAAGGCTTTCTGGTTTCTTCTCACCGGTGTTGATGCCGGCTTGCTTCAACACCTTGTCGGTTTTCTCGGTGCTGGCAGAACATAACAATTCACGCAGCGCCGTCAGGGTCGTTTCCTTCTTCTCCAGCAGTTCGGTCACATAGCCCAGTGTGCGGATCGCGGCCTTCAGCTTGTGATAGCCTTCCTCCCGCAACGGCTCCTGCTTGACCTGCTCCAGCAACGCCTCCAACTCCTCCGTGGAAACGTCGATCCTGCCCTCCGGGCCGGGCGCCTTCATGCTTCCGCCTCCTACAGTAACTCGCGAAACCGTCGGTGCACGGGAAACCCCAGCACCTCTTTGATCGACCGGTTCGGCCGATTCGTATGATCGTCTTTGCCGCGCCCTGTCGTTCTCCCCAGCATCACCCAGTTGGCCGCCCGATAGCAGGTTCCGCGAAACCGTTCCGGGTCTACAAAGGTTTCCAGAAAATAGATCGGGTGCTCGTAGAGGCGCTTTCAATCCTGCGATAGCAGGCGGGCTATGCGGCCGAGGAGGTAGGAGGCCAAGTGAGGCACCGTCACCCACGGCAGAATCAGAAAACGCGTATTGTAAGCAATGAAGCGGATGTTACGCCGTCGCGCTTCGGCGCTCCATCCTATATATCGGTCCCGGCTGCCCAAGTGGCGCGGTGCCGAACTCCACGCCAGACACGCGATCGGTCGGCCTTGCGCCCACACCAGATACTTCAGGTGTTCGCCCACCGGTTGCTCGTAACCCAAATAGTGATGGTGCTCGATCAGGCTATTGAATAGCGGCTCTTCCTCCGTGCGCCGGACTTGCATGACTTCGATCGGTCCGAGTTGACCGAGCGAGGCGCTGAGCGGCGTCCTGTCGATCAGCGCAGGCTGCGGCCGCACGCGCCGTACGAAAGGATTCAGCGAGGTTTGACGAACGGCGGGAAGTTCGATCTCGCCTGCCCGGTGGAGCATCAACAGAAGCCCGCGACAGATCATGTCGCAGGGAGCGCCGTTGGCTTGCTTCCATTGCCTCGCTTCGCACAGGAGCGCCGATAATCGGCGTCGGCTCGCATACGGATGCGCGGCGATGAACGCGCGAATAAACAAGATATCTTCCGCTGTAACAACTCTGCCCCGGTATCTCCACTCGGCTGGCATCTTGCGATCAGTCTGCCAGAAGAAAAACCGGAACGCAAGTCTTTTTTATGAACTCACGCTCCGCCACACCGGCGCTGCATCGGTCTCCGGATTGCCGGCCACCAGGAGCAACTGCGCTTGGTGCGCTCGTAGCGCTTTCGCCGGTACCGCGCCGGTCGGCCATCCGTGGCGCCGATTATTTTGATTCACCGCCGGAGGCCGATCCTCAGGCGATTCCATAGACGACGAGGAGAAGCATGCTCAACCAACAAACGATAGAGAAGTTGTACACCATGCGTATGCGCGGCATGGCCGACGCTTTTACGCGACAACAGGAAGACCCTCAAAGCACGCAACTCAGTTTCGAGGAACGCTTCGCACTGCTGGTGGACCGACAGTGGAACTGGCGGCAGAACCGGGCACTGGAAAGGCGACTCAGAGATCGTCCCGCGACCAATCGAGATCGAGTACCCGGCGATGCTGGAATTTCCGCCGCCAGTGCTCATGGCCTATCCAAAGGAAACCGTGGTGGCCGAGAAGCTCGAGGCCCTCACCATGCTCGGGCGCCTCGACAGCCGTATCAAGGACTACTACGACATCGCCCTGCTGGCGCGGCTGTATCCGTTTGACGGGGATCTTCTGACCGAGGCCATTCGATCGACCTTTCGACATCGTGGCACCACAATCGATGCGACCCCAGTTGGATTGACCGACGCTTTCAGCGCAGACCCCGCCCGGGCCGTACAGTGGCGAGCATTCGTCCGCCGGAGTAGATTCGAATCCGAATCCGGATTGAACGAGATCGTGGCGCAAGTGCGGCGCTTCGCCTCGCTGCCACTGACGGCGACCGCGCGGAAGGACTCCTTCGATCTCAAGTGGAGGCCGGGCGGACCGTGGGAGTGACCTCAACGCCGCCCTCGCCCGGGTACAGCGGTTGTTGAAAACCGCCTCGAAGCGATGACAGGCCGTTATCCAGCGGGGGGAGAACAAGCTCCGGCCGCGTTTTGGCTGGCCCGCAGGTAAGATCGGCGGTCGCACCCAATTTGGAACGGCGAGGCACCGCCGCCGGACCTCCAGCTTCGTCGTTTGCCCTTATTTTCGATGTTGGCATAGCACGATTCCGCGAAGTCATAACACGTTCGACGGGAGCGGTGAGCCGTTAATCAGCGGGTGGGCCCCATCTGGCTCTACGGCCGATTTCGCCGTTTCTTCGACCCAAATCGAGACTAACCCACTAACCCATCTCATGAATTCGCCCCTGTTGTTAACGCTCAGGAGAACAACATCCGTTTCTTTTCTTTGAACTCGACCTTCTCAAGAAATGCCCGCTCCAAATCGATACCCAACTGATCCGCAAGCTTGACAACGTAGATGAACACGTCGGCGAGCTCATTGGAAAGCCGTCCTTTGGCGTCCTCTAAACCGTAGTCACCCCGCGCGATGCTCTTGACGATATTTGCAAACTCCCCAAGTTCCCCGGACAGCGCAACGGTGAGCTCAAGCAGAATATGCACATTCTCTTCGCCTATCTTCTCACTCCACGGCCGACCCTGACTTGCATGTTCGCTGTCGAACTGATGCTGAACCGCTATCAACTCTGAGAGGGTAAGTCTACTGTCCATTTCATTCCTTCTCAGAAGCCAAGGCCTTGGCCTGTGCTGCCAACTCATCAACGAATCTAATGAATTCGGGTGACTGGTGCGGCTGCAGGCTGATCAGTCCCAACCGGGCCGTAGAACAGCCCGATTCGGCAGCCTCTGCATCTGCCTTCGGTGAACTCCGTGCCGCTGCACGGCGGCCTTTCAAAGAGGGAATGGACCATCTCGTGCCGTGACATTGACGCGAGTGATCGAGGGTGACAGGAACCCTGCGTCGACGGCCGTCTCAAGGGCAGTCCGATTCCCGAGGGTGGAGAGGCGTTCGGTCCTCCTCGCGCTCAGAGGAGACAGAGGGGTCCCGATAATTCTATTCTGTTGGTGACCTTTGGCCAGAGGCGCAATATGTCGAAAACGGCAGTGGGTTTGTTTGACCATTCGGGCGTCGCGCACCAAGCCGTGCAAGACCTCAAGACCAGTGCGTTCCCCCGGGGGGAGATCCGCATTCTCGGAGAGTCGCGGGACATATCGATCGACGGGCCGATGAGTATGCCACGCACTGACTTCAAGGTAGGTTTAGACTGCGAGCTGAACTTCGTTTCCTGGGCCGATCACCGCGTGAATCTGCATCACACCCAAAAATGGATCTAGGTTAACTAACTAGTTTCTGTCGCGAAACTCTTAAGTAATTGCCGCCTAACGAGTTAACGATGATCGTCCGGGGCGGGGCCGCAGGGGGCCGCTGGCGGGGCTTGCGAAAACCGGGCTAATGTTCGCCAGAGAGTTGGAACATCCGGGCATGTCTGTGCCTCGGCAGTGAGTTGATCGGCATGTCTTCCGGTGGCTCTGGGCGCCGGATTCTTCGGAACCCTCGCCCATGCCGCTCGCAGGGTATCGAGGCAGGAAAACGGTTTCGGTGAGAGCCCCCGCGACGCAAAAACAAACCTTGGAATAAATATTGCTGAAGGGATTGACAAAACTAAATCTCTGCTGTTTCATATATATAGATGAAGCAAGAAACAGTCATCAAAGCCCGAGCCAAGCTCGCTGCTGCCCTCCCCTCCACTACCGAGATTCTTCGTGGCTCCTTGCTCCGCCGCCGTATCCGCCATCGCTCCGGCTGCGCCGTCTGTGCTCGCGGTAAGGGCCATCTCGTCTGGGTGTTGACCGTCAGCTATCCCGGTGGACGCAACAAGCAGATCAGCCTCTCCCCCGAACAGAAGCCCATCGTCCAACAATGGTTGCGCAACTATCAAAAGCTCAAGGCCACCTTGGAGCGCATTTGTGAACTCAACCACAAGGTGCTCCGACCGGACAGCCACCGCTGATGCTATGAGCCGCACTCTCGACTCCCAACTCAGCTTTGCCGACCTGGAATTGAGCCGACTGGGCGTCCATCTCGATCCCGTCCTGCAAGGTATCGATGCATTCCTCAGCCAGCACTCCGAACTGGTCGAGCAGGTCCGCCTGGATCTGGAGCGCGGTCTCAAGAACCCTAGCAGCCTGTGGTAATAGTGAGACGGGCGAATAAAAACATGTGACCTCGTAAATGTTTTGAGCGTCTATTGGATATGGCAATGGGAACGCGGCGGAAGCGGGAGCGGCAACAGGATCTGTGGATCGCAACCAGCGATGTGGTCGAGACACCAGCCAATGTCTTCTACGACCGCTTGAATCAGATTCTGGACGGGCACGATTTCGATGCCAAGGTGGAGCGGCTGTGCCGGAAGTTTTACAAAGACAGCGTATACGGTCGGCCCAGCATGGCGCCGGGGGTCTACTTCCGATCGCTACTGATCGGTTTTTTTGAGGGCCTCGATTCGGAGCGAGGAATCGCGTGGCGGATACCCACCCATCACCGCGTATTCCTGACGGAAGGGCGCGAAACCAGGCCCAAAGATCGTGATATCTAGGAAGCGGAATACGGCGTAGATGTCCAAAGGGCCGTGGGGCATAGGGGTGCCAGTGAGAGCCACACGGTAGTTGGCGCGCGTGCGCATGCGCTTGAAGAACAGGGATGCCCTGCCGCCGGGAGCCTTGATTCTGTGGGCCTCGTCCGCGATGATCAGGTCCCAATCCAACTCTCGGCCCAGGAAGCGAACGGCTCGCGCCATGCGCTGTCGTAGTTGATGATGCAGATGAACGGGACGCCTCGGGCGTGTGCCAGTCGCAACTTTTCCTCGGCCAGTCCGCGTTTCTTCTCGACCGCGCCCGCGTCCTCGTCGAGGGCGACGGTCACGATGTTGATTCCGACATGGCGCTCGATCTGCGTGACCCAGACCGGAACGACACGAAGCGGAGATGCGATCATCACTCGGCGCGCACGCAGGAACAAGAGGAGCATGATGGCCACCAGGGTCTTTCCCGTGCCCATGCCCATCGCGAGAAGGATCGCGCGGAAGCCGAGTGCGAACTTGTCGAGGCAGAATTTGTAGGCGGCTTCCTGGTGTCGCCACGGTTGCGTTATCAATCCATCGGGAGCCGCGATTTCGGCCGGTGCAGCGAGGGGATCCGGCGCCGTGCCGGCGAAGTCCGCGGCTTCGCTCGATGGGCGTGGGTCTCCGGCAAATGGCTGTGCGCCGGAAATCAACAGGGCATTGAACTGCTCGCTGGTGCAGAGGGCACGCAGGTAATTCTTCAGAATCGAGGCGCACTCCCGGCTCGCGGGGAAGGCGTAGGCCTTTATGCGGGTGTCCCAGGAACCGCCTGGAATCCGCCGAATCCGCAGCAGGTCCGCGAACGACGGTCGGACCAGAATTCGGCCGGCCACCACCTCGGCACTTGTACCGTTGCCGACAACGTCACGCACGGTTGAACTCCTGCATGCGATCCGTGGGGTCGCCGCCGGTAGGACGGCTGTCCAGCCAGTCGTGGATGTCCTGCAGCCGGTAACGAGCCAGCGCCCCGATTTTCAGGTATAGCGGACCGGTGCCAAGTTGACGCCAGCGGCGAACCGTGGCGACGCTCACGCCGACGCGCGCCGCGACCTCGTGATCGTTAAGCAGTTTCGGGAATGATTCCTGACTTGCGCCCATCGTCAATTTCTGTTTCCAATCGAAGCTTCAGAATGCGACAGATAGCTCGACGCAACAAGGGAACTTGGCAAGGAATATCGGGGGAATTTCGGGGAACATCGCTGGGCAACTTTGCGGAAATGGCGAAGCTCCTCGCAGGCGTCCGGACGAGGCAAGGGAACTTCAGTGGAACTTTGGGGGAACTTTGGGGAATCTGAAGCAGCTTCAGCCGTGTTGGGATTGGCCCAAAGTTTCCGGGAGACGCGCGAATCGGTATGGGAAGCTCTATCTGAGCGATAATGTTGCCACCAAGCACCCATCAGCGTAGAGCCTCACTCATGAGCGTAACCGAGTTAATCTCGTCAGTACTTCCCGATCGAACATCGAGGCTAATCGCCACGTTCGCGACATTCGTGGCGGTACAGTTCCTCTTTGCTCGGATCTATTTTTCTATCTACCGACGTCGCAGGAGTAACTTCGTGTTCAACATTGAGATCCTGCGTGGGCAAATTAATGAGCTTACGACACGAGCAGCGGATCGTAGGCTCGGCATTGAGATGCTCCGAGAAGCACTGCAACAGCTTGAAGGAGGCACAGAAGTTCCCAAGGGCAAATACGGCGGCGAACTGACCCTCTCTTCCGGCAGAAGGGCGAAAATCACGCTTCTCAGCGGGCCTCCAGCAGGCGGTCCTGCCGGGTGCATTCTCGAACTCCTGGATGCGGATGGCAAGGTCCTGCTGAAGGCCAATGAATTTGATCCACCTGGGAGGTCGTGGTTTCGCGCATACATCAACAGTAAGCAGTGGGTACAGACCACGAGCGACTGGAAAGTTGCACTCACCAACGTCCTCGCGAATGCAGAGATCCAGCAAGAAACCGACCAGTCACGCTTGGCATCGCTCGCCACAGAGGAACCCGACGCATGGTCCTTCTGGGATTTCTTTTACTTCAGCACAATCATTCAGACAACGGTTGGTCTCGGCGACATTCTCCCGAACAGCACTCTCGTGCGGATGGTCGTTGCGGTACACGTACTCATCGGCTACGCCCTGCTCATCGTCGTCCTGAATATCGCAATCGGCTAGCAGCCCGTGTCAGAAGTAGGCGTTTTCCAGGCAGCCAGCCCGAAGCAAATTACTTGATATATGCCTGAATCGGCTGGCAGCATGGCCCTCGCGCCGCCGCTTTGCATTGCAAAGCTCTCACTCCTTTGTTCTGGTGCTCATGATGTCGCCCAGAGCCACGAAAAAATGCGCGCGAACAGCATAAACGGTTGCAAAGAAAGCCCCTGTAACCGCCGGGGCTTCCCCACTCCCATGGTCTGGCGCAGGATCAACGAGAGATTGAACGCGGCTCCGTGCACCAGTAGTCGCTTCAGAATGTTTTTCCGACCCCGCAGGTGCACCCGTCTCATTCCGCCGGTCTCGTATAGGTGTGCGAAGCTCCGCTCCGTCAGTTCGCTCCGCAACTTCTGGAGTCGCTTGTTGCGGTCGCCGCGCCCACGCCGCCGGTTTTCATAGGTCCGCTTCTGCTCTTCCTCCTTCCCCTCACCTTGCCAGTTTCGCCGCCCACGCTCCGGCTCGGGGATGTAGCATCGGACTTCCTGCTCATGTACTTTCTTCAGCACCGCGCCGCTGTGATAGCCCTTGTCCGCTACCACCTCTTCGACTCCATGTTCGTTGATCTCGCGGGCCACAGCTTGCGCTTCTTCCAGGGTCCGGTGGATCGTCGTCGTGTCCCCTTCATTGGCCGGCTGCAGCGTCACTGCCAGCAGCGCCCCACTGGTCAGATCCACTGCGTGCTCGGCCTTGTGCGCCAGGTGCGTCCGCCCATCCTTCATTTTGGTGATTCGGGCGTCGGGGTCACTGGGGCTCATCCACTCCTGATTCGATCCTTTCTTCTTTCGCTTGCGGTCCAGTCGTGCCAACTGTTCGCGCGTCGGGTTCTCGATCCCGGCGGCCTTGGCCAGTTCCTTCAGATAGTCGTTGTAGCTTTGTCCGTTGTCCCGCCGCACGATGCTTTTCAGCGCCGCATTGGCTTCCAGCGTAGTGGCATCAATCGATACGGTCCGTCCGCTGACCAGTCCCTCTTGATCGAGGATCTTCAGCACCCAGCGGAACACGGCCTTGTGCGTCTCCAGCCAATACAATCGCCGCGTGCGCGAAATCGTGGAATGATCCGGCGTGGCCTCATCCAGCGCGTAGCCCAGGAATTTCCGTAACGACAGAGAGTCGGCTGTCCGCCACGCGATTCCTCGCTCCGAATCGAGGCCCTCAAAAAAACCGATCAGTAGCGATCGGAAGTAGACCCCCGGCGCCATGCTGGGCCGACCGTATACGCTGTCTTTGTAAAACTTCCGGCACAGCCGCTCCACCTTGGCATCGAAATCGTGCCCGTCCAGAATCTGATTCAAGCGGTCGTAGAAGACATTGGCTGGTGTCTCGACCACATCGCTGGTTGCGATCCACAGATCCTGTTGCCGCTCCCGCTTCCGCCGCGTTCCCATTGCCATATCCAATAGACGCTCAAAACATTTACGAGGTCACATGTTTTTATTCGCCCGTCTCACTATTACCACAGGCTGCTAGCACCGGCGTTGCGGCATCACTGCCTCGCAGACCCTGCGCTCGTTGACTCTCATGCGCGTCAAGAACTGGGACTATCGCGAACTGCGTGAGCGGATCAACGATGGCTACACGCTGCGCGGCTTTACCCAGTTTGACAGCCATCTGGTCCCCAAGCACGACGCCGTCAACCGGGCTTTCAACCGCCTCGCCCCGGCTACGCTTCAAGCCATCAACCAAGCCGTGGTCCAGGCAGCCGTCAAACTCGGGCTGGAAGACGGCAAGAAACTCCGCGTCGACACCACGGTAGTGGAAACCAACATTCATTACCCTACCGATGGGACTCTACTCTGGGACTCTGTGCGCACCCTCACTCGTCTGGTTCAAGATCTTCACGACAAACTTCCCAACGGGGTACAGGGATTTACCAATCGCACCCGCAGTGCTCGCCGCCGCATGCAACAGATCCAACGGATGACCGTCCAGCAGCGGCAGCAACAGCAAGAACCCAAGTACCGCGAACTGTTGCGGATCACCGGGCAGGTGGTGCAAAGCGCCCGCCAGGTGGTCGAACGGACCAAAGGCATTGGGGGAATCGATGTGCTCGCGGGCTTGGTGATCGACCAGCTGCGGAGCGAGATCACATCCTACTGCGAGCTGGCCGACCGCGTCATCGACCAGACCCGGCGCCGGGTGCTGCTGGGAGAGCAGGTCCCCAGCGAGCAGAAGGTCTACTCGATCTTCGAGCCCCACACGGATCTGATCAAGCGGGGCAAGGTTCTGAAACCGGTGGAATTTGGCCACAAGGTGTTCCTGGCCGAGAGCGCCCAGGGATTGATCACAGACTACCGAGTGCTGAAGGGAAACCCCGCCGACAGCGACCATGTGGAAGCCTCGCTGGAGCGTCACCGGCAAACCTTCCAACACCCTCCCGAGTGGTACGCCGGGGATCGCGGTTTTTACACCGCCGACAATGTGCAGCGCTGCCGGGACGCTGAAGTCGGCGAGGTGTGCATCCCGCAACGGGGAGGAAAGAAGACCGCCGAGGAGGAAGCCCTGGAGCGCAGCAAAGCATTCAAGAAAGCCCAGCGATTCCGCGTCGGCATAGAAGGCCGTATCTCCGTGTTGTTCCGTGGTCGGGGCATGAAGCGGTGCCGAACCAAAGGCCGCGAGAGGTTCGAGATGCTGGTCGGCGCCGCAGTGTTGGCCAACAATTTGATGCGCATCGCCCAAATGCTCGAGGACCGGAAACCGAAGCGCCGCCGAGTCGCCGCATAAAGCCTTCTTCTCCCCCACACCAGCTTAGGCGAAGCGTCTCCGATCTCCGCGCTCATGCTGTGTTCCGCCCATTTCGACCGTCTTTCGGGCTCTCCACCCCCCTGAAACCGAGCAACGCCGGACAACCGATCTCGGATGCCTACGTCCTAGCACCGTTCATCGGTATAGCTGAAACAATAGGACCCGATTTATGCAGCATTCCCGGGCTGCTTTTTGACATTCTCACCCGTTTCGCGACAGAAACTAACTACTTTCCGGCGCAAAATTGAGGGGGTAAGTCTTTTCGGCTCTGCGCCGCGGCAGCCGACACGCTGCAAGATCGTACAAAATTCCATCCCGAAACATTTTTGAAGGTAGTTGTCAGTTTTGTCTTGGCAACAAGAACAGACAAGCCTATCTTAATAGTAATATATGCGTAAGCAACAGCGGCTCATGGAGCGACTCCTCAGCGCCACCGAAACCATGGTCCAGGGCGGCCTGTCGGAAACTTCTCGCCGTTGCGGCAATCCCGGTTGCATCTGCTATCGCGACCCCAAACGCCTGCACGGGCCGCACCTCTACGTCACGTATCGCGAAGACGGCAAGAGCCGCTCTCTGTATGTCCCACCGGAACACGTCCCAACCGCTCGCCAGGCGCAATTGGCTTGGACCACCTTTTGGGAGATTGGTTGTGCGATCGCCAAGCTGAATCGGGATCGCTTGCGTAAGCAGTGGCAGCAAGAGAAGCGAAAGCGTGCGCCGGCGGCTGCACCGAGGAGCCGCGGATGATTGAGGCCCGGCGGCAACAGCTTCGCTTCGGCGATGGTTTCATTGCGGAAGAAGTGTCGGACCTGCAAGAGAACTGGATGAAGCACGCCGACCAGGCGCTCGATGACGAACAACTGGTCTCGACCGTGTATGAGGCGCTGGCGCGGCGTCGCCCGAAAAGCCGTACGCGCGGGCGGCGGGGCACGCCGGCGGAAGTGGTTCTGCGGTTGCTGTTGCTGAAGCACCTCCGCAACTGGAGCTTCGACGTGCTGGAGCGCGAAGTCCGCGCCAACCTGGTGTATCGCGATTTCACACGGGTGGGGGCGGCGAAGGTGCCCGATGCCAAGTCGATGGGCGGTTGGGAATTGGCGTTGGGGCCGGCAGAGATAGAGAAGATCCATGCACGCGTGGTGAACATCGCCCAGGAAAAGCAGGTGGTCAAGGGGCGCAAGATGCGTCTGGACACGACGGTGGTGGAGACGAACATCCATTATCCGACCGACAGCAGTCTGCTGGGCGATGGAGTGCGGGTGCTGATCCGGGCGATGAAGCGCATCGGGGAGATCGCAGGGCAGCAGGGCGCCAAACTACGGGACCGCAGTCGGAGCGTGAAGTACCGCATCTTGGAGATCGGGCGGGTGGCGCGCAGCAAGGGCGGGCCGAACCGGGAGCGTTTGCAGCAGGGATACTAAAAACTCCTGGCGGTGGTGGGACGCGTGGTCGGTCAGGCCAAGAAGTTTTCCGGCGAGATCACGCGTGGCGTGAAACGGTCGGCGGATGTGATGCAGCAAGCTGCCCTCGAGGGATTACGGAAGGAACTGGACACCTTCGTGCCGCGGGTGCAGCACGTGATGCGGCAAGCCAGACAGCGGATCTTTGGCGGCGACACGCACGTGGCTGAGAAACTGGTGAGCCTCTTCGAGACCACCACCGAAATCATCCGCAAGGGCAAAGCCAGCAAGCCCACCGAGTTTGGGAGGATGGTCAAGATTCAGGAATCCGAGAATCAGATCATCACCGACTACGCGGTCTACGAAAAGCGACCAAGCGACCCGGAGTTGGTGATCCCTGCGCTCGATGCGCATAAGGATAAGGTTGGGCTGCGCGCCTCGTCTGGTGGCCGGCGACGCCGCGTTTTACTCCGCCAAAAATGAAGCTGCTGCTCACGAGCGGGGCGTGAAGCGAGTCTGCATCCCGAACTGCTCCACGAAAAGCGCCGACCGCAAGCGCGAGCAAAAGAAACGATGGTTCAAAGAAGGGCAGCGATGGAGGACCGGCTGTGAAGGTCGCATAAGCGTTCTCAAGCGTCGGCACGGTCTGCGGCGCTGCCTGTACAGGGGTGACAAGGGGATGAAACGGTGGGTTGGGCTCGGGGTGATCGCCGACAACCTCCACCACCTCGGGACGGTGTTAGCGGAACGCAAAAACTGAGTTTTTGAAGTTCCCCGAAATCAACGAATTGAATGCCCGGCGGGCATACCCGCCGGGCCTTTTGCCGTTTTTGACACCATCCGCCGGTGGTCAGGTCTCACCCAAGAACTGAATTATGCGCCGGAAAGTAGCTAGTCATAATGGAGCGACCAACCCCTGCTTCGCAGTAGCGCGGATTACGCTGCGAAATAGGAAACCCGCGGTGCAGAGCCGCATACGAAAGGAGTTGGTCGCATGTCGAAATCTAAAGTCCGATTTATTGGTTTTGATGTCCACGCGGACACCATCGCGATCGCGGTAGCCGAGCCGGACGGAGAGGTCCGTCCCCTGGGCATCGTCCCGAATCGCTTGGAATCGATTCGCAAATTGGTGGCAAAGCTGGGGCCGGCGCAGAACCTGAGGGCCTGCTATGAAGCGGCCCCCACCGGTTACGTCCTGTATTGGCAACTGACGGCGCTCAAGGTGTCCTGTGAAGTGATTGCTCCGTCGCTGGTCCCGGTCAAGGCCGGCGACCGTGTGAAAACCGATCGCCGGGACGCCGCCAAACTGGCCCGCAGCTACCGTGCCGGCGACCTCACACCAGTGTGGGTTCCCGACGCCGCGCACGAAGCGCTGCGGGATTTGGTACGGGCGCGCGAGGATGCCAGACAGGACCAGCTTCGCGCACGACACCGTTTGAATAAGTTTCTGCTGCGCCATGGCCAGCGTTCGCCCGTGGACATGAAAAAGAGCTGGACGCAGAAACATCTGGCCTGGGTCAAAACCAGCGTCCACTTCCAGGAGCCGGCGCTGGAGGCTACGCTGCTCGATTACGTCCACGAAGTGGATCACATGGCGGAGCGGATCGTTGATTTGGAAAAAGCCATTGACATCGCCATCGAGAAGGCGCCCGCGGAAATGCGCGCCGTGATCGAAGCTTTGCAGGCGCTGCGCGGCGTGGCCAAAATCACGGCCGTAAGCATCGTCCCCGAAGTGGGCAAATTGTCTCGTTTTGAAAAGCTCCGGCAACTGATGGGCTACAGCGGCCTGGTCTCCAGCGAGTTCTCCAGCGGTAATCGCATCCAGCGCGGCGGCATCACCAAAACCGGCAATGCCCACCTCCGTCGCGTGATTATGGAAGCGGCCTGGGCCTACCAGCATCGGCCCTCGGTCGGTGACGCGCTGTGGAAACGACAACAGGGTCTGGACTCGGAGATCAAGGAGATCTCCTGGAAAGCGCAGTCGCGGCTGCACATGCGGTACAAAAAGATGTCCGCTCGGGGCAAGAACAAGAACCAGATCGTCACCGCCATTGGCCGGGAATTGCTGGGGTTCCTCTGGGCGATTGCCGTGCGCACCGAGGCGCGTTGCGCGGCCCGGGCCGCGTAGACAGGGGAGGCGGCGATGAGTGACCGGGTGGATTTTGCAGCCGTCAAGCGCAGTGTTCCGCTGGCGCTGATTTTCGAGCGCTACCACGTGAAATTGCGGCGGAGCGGCCGGGATCAATACCGCGGGCGTTGTCCCATTCACCACGGCGAAGGCCCGGAGGCCTTCCACGCCAACCTCAACCGGAACATCTTTCACTGCTTCTCGTGCGGCGCCGGCGGCAGCGGTCTGGACTTCGTGGCCGCCATCGAGGGATGCACCTTGCGAGAGGCCGCCCTGCGGCGGACGGCTGGTCATTCCCATCCACAATCGGCGTGGGGAACTGGTCGCCTATTGCGGCCGCGCCGTAGATAGCCCCCCGCCGCGCTACCGATTCCCGCCGGGTTTCGCCAAATCGGAAATCCTGTTCAACCTCCACCGCGCCGCCGCCGCAAACAAGCCAACCGTGGTCGTGGTGGAGGGTTTCTTCGACTGCTTTCAGTTGTATCAGGCTGGTGTTCGTTCGGTGGTCGCGCTGATGGGGTCGGCTCTCTACGAGTCGCAGCAACGCTTGCTCCTCGACAGCTTCCGGCAGGTAATTCTCATGCTCGACGGCGACGCTGCCGGACGCCGTGCCACGATTGAAATCGCCGCCCGGCTGCGCCCACACTGTTCTGTTCAGGTCATTGAGCTGCCTTCCGCCGTGCAGCCAGACCAGATGACCAGTCAACAAATCCGTAGCGTTCTGTGGCCGTGCGGCAATCGCCGCCCGGCCGCCATTCAATCACGGAGGTCTTGCCAAGCTCGTGCAGGATGCAGCGCAGGTCTCAGGGTGGGAGGACACGGAAAGGAGAATCCTCCTGCGTTCTATGCGGTCCGGTCTTCGGACCCAACCCGCGCCGCTAGTCCGAGGCAGCTCCCGAGGATCATGACCTGTGCGGTTCCGACCCGCGAATATCAGATTGATCAACCGTCGCACTTGCCTCTCACCCTGTTGCCTGCACTGCACCCTGCACGAGTGGCCTACACCTCGCCAGAGGCCGCCAACGATTAAAGCAGCCCATTGACAAGGTCGCTCCATATCAGAACGTGAACCCTGCCCCGGCAAACGGCCCGCGCAGGCGTAGGCGCGCGAAATCGGGGGCGGTGGTCACGTGCAGGTTGAAGGTACGGTAACCCGCGCTGAACAGCACATGGCTTACCCGCACTTTGACTCCGGCGTCGCTCGAGATAAAGTAGCCGTAGTCGCCCACCTTCATGCCGGCCACTTCGCCGTAGACATTCACCCGCCGGTGCGGGTTGATATCCATGGCGGCGCCGACGGTCGGCAGCCCGGCCGAGAGGTTCTCCTTCTGCGACAGATTCAGGTTGGGCGCATTCAGGCTCCCCCGCATCAGAAACCCATCGGCTTCCACCATCGGACCCAGCCGGAAACGTCCGTCGCCGGCGCGGATGAACTGGTAAGCCCAGCTCGCCTGGAGATGCTTGACTTCGAGGTCCGATACCACGCGGGTTCCCAGCAGGTACTCCGTACCCCGGAAAACCAGCGTGCGGGTGATGTCGCTGTCTGCCGAATAGGCAATCGGGGTGTACCCAAATTTCACCCGGTTGCGCCCGCTCAGCAGGGTGACGACTCCCTGGGCAAAATCCGTTTTCGAGATGCCGAGGTCCCGTTTGGCATCGATATCCGTGCCGAACCCGTTCTGGTCGACGCGCAGCCGCGCGTTCATTTCGGGTAACCAGTATCGTCCTTCCAGGTCCACAGTGTGTTGCGCCAATGCGGCGGGCAGCAGCACCGCGGCAAGGCCGATTGCATTACGTAGCATGATGGCAGATCACTCCGGTTTTTCACCGAGCACTCGTTCCGCCATCGCGTACTTCAACCCATCGATGCCCTGGCCGGTCGCGCTCGAGATCTCAAAATACGGCAGACCTCGCGCGGCGGCGAGCTCGCGTAGGGACGCCACTCGCGTCGGATCCTGCGCAATGTCCATTTTAGCTGCAATCACGATCATCGGCTTGGCCGCCAGCTCTTCGCTGAAACCGGCGAGCTCTTGCATGACCGTTTCAAAGTCGTGTACCGGATCGCGGCCGGTGGCTTCGGACACGTCGACCAGATGTGCCAGCAACCGCGTGCGTTCGATGTGGCGCAGGAATTGAATGCCCAGGCCATGCCCCAGGTGCGCGCCTTCGATCAGCCCCGGAATATCGGCCACCACAAAACTACGGAAATTCTCCAACTGGACCACGCCGAGTTGCGGTTCGAGCGTCGTGAACGGATAATCGGCGATCTTCGGGCGGGCCGCCGAAATGCGAGAGATGAGCGTCGACTTGCCGGCATTCGGAAACCCCACCAGCCCCACGTCGGCCAGGAGTTTCAGCTCCAGCCGGAGCCGTTTCTCCTCGCCGGGATGCCCGGGCTCGTGCTCGGTGGGCGCTTGGTGGGTGGAGGTCGCAAAGCGAGCATTGCCGCGCCCGCCCCGCCCGCCGCGCGCCACAGTCAGACGCTGTCCCGGTTCGCTGAAATCAAAAAGGCGTTCGCCGGCCGTTTCGTCGTACACGATCGTGCCCACCGGCACCGCCACTTCGATCGATTGGCCATCCGCGCCGGTGCGGTTGCTGCCCTCCCCATGACGGCCCCGCTGGGCCTTGTGTTCGGGATTAAAGCGGAACTTGAGGAGGGTGCTTTCGTGTTCATCGGAGACGAACACCACATCGCCCCCGCGGCCCCCGTCGCCACCGCTCGGGCCGCCGCGCGGCACGTACTTCTCGCGCCGGAAGGCCAGGCAGCCGTTGCCGCCGTCGCCCGCCTTGACCATGATTCTGGCTTCGTCGATGAACATAGAAAAGCCGCCGGCTTCACTCGAAACCGGCGGCCTGGTGATGACCTTCGAGTCTGCCCCGTTCAGGCGACTTCGTTGACGCTCACGAACTTGCCCATTCGACCGCGGTCCTTGAATTCCACCACGCCCGTCACTTTGGCGAACAGGCTGTCGTCCTTGGCCCAGCCTACGTTCAGCCCTGGTTTGATCTTGGTGCCGCGCTGCCGCACGATGATCGAACCGCCCGGCACGAGTTGCCCGCCGAAAACCTTCACGCCCAGCCGCTGCGCGTTCGAATCCCGGCCGTTCTTGGAACTGCCTAACCCTTTCTTATGAGCCATAGGTCACCTATAAGACGATGTCGCCCACTTTCAATTCCGTGAAAGACTGGCGGTGCCCGATGGTTTTCTTGTACTGCTTCTTGCGCTTGAATTTGAAAACCAGCACCTTGTCGCCCCGTCCGTTGCCCACGATCGTGCCCTTCACGGTTCCGCCGGAGTAGAGTTCTCCAGCATCGGTGAAGGCTGCCTTCGCCGGCAGTTCGATTTCGGAGCCGACGTCGCCGGCCAGTTTTTCCACGCGGATCACGTCCCCGGGCGCAACCCGGTACTGTTTTCCGCCTGTCTCAATTATCGCGTGCATGATTTCCTCGATCCGGGAGCCGGAACACACGGAGTGCGTAGCAACCACAGAAGTAAATATCGAGTGTACTACAGCGATGATCCAATCGCAAACCGGTTTGCGCGTACTCAGCGGTCTCGGAAGTTCCGCGAAGGAGGGGGCGGCGCTGTGGAGCGGTTTGAATCGTGAGGTCGGCAGCGTTCCTGCTGGCCTTTTGAGCAATGGCGGCTCCGGCGGGTTATCGCTTCACGGAAAAGAGTCGAGTTGTCAAAGATCAACGGAGCCGTGCTCGCCGTCCGCGCGGCGCCGGGGTCAACTGGTATCCGGCGGACTATGGGTCCCTAGGGTCAACCAGAGATAGTCATGCAGTTGCATGGCGCAGCGAATGGCATGGTCACCACGGTGCAGATAGCGCAACCGGTAAAGGCGTTCGATCACCATGGCCAGTGCGATCAGCAGCCATACGATCAGAATGCTGTTGGCCTGATGATGGCAGATGTGCTCCATGCCATAGCGGTTCTTGCCGTCGTTGAAGCCCTGATTCTCGATCTCCCAGCGGCTTTTGGCGATGCGGTAGAAACTCAAGCTCCCGAGTTTGGGGATGGAGAAGTCGGTCAGCCATTCGGCTTGTATTACGGTCCCATCGCGTTTGTGCTGGCAGTACCGCAGGACGCGTACGGCGGGCCAGTTCAGGGTTTCCCAAGGAGCGAAATTATCCGCGTCCCAGACCTCGACCCGATCATCGCCCTCTTGGAACACGGCCTGGGGCGGTTGCCCGTCAAAGCGGGCGCGCACGGCAGCGGCTAAAAGAGGAAGGTTCTCCTTGAGGCGCGCCACCATGGGCAGAGCGACCTCCGCGGCGGTGTGGAGAAAAGGAGCCGTGGCATACGCGCTGTCTCCCACTACATAGTCGGCGAAACGCGCGCCAAGATGCCCCACCGCGCGCCGCAGCAAACGCTGGGCTGCGGCATACTCGCTATCGCCAGGCCCGTAGGGCTCCACATCGATCGGCAGCGTCAAACCAACGCCGACCATGCTGATCAGTACGAAATGATGCAAGGAACCATGTACTGCACCCTTGGAATCCTTGACCGGATCACACAACGGGCAGGGTTCTTTGTGGGTATGCCCCGCGCCGGTACCGTCCAGCGCCAGCCCTATGAAGCGGCTGTTCTCGAAGGCCTTGTTGCGCTTGGCTTGGTGCAGCGCGGTCGCCACAGCCAATCGCGTCGTCTCCGGGTCCATGCGCTCGGTGCAGTAGGCCAAGGCATCATCCCCGAACTGGCCTTTCAAGCCCAACTCGGCGCGCACCGGAGAGTGCGCCAGCCATTCCAGGCGCAAGAAACTTGCGGCGCGCAGGACACGTCCGATCACCACGGCCCAGACCAGATCTCGCGCCGGGATATGGGGATGGACCCGGCCATCGCCCGGTCGTTGGAAGAAGGACTTCAGGCCCAGGCAGTGGCAGGCGTAGTTTTGGATTTGGCGAACGTGTGGCCCGGTCAGCGGGGCTGCTGTTTGCGCCGCAATACCAGCAACTCGGCATTGGCGGCGAGGACCTCGCGCAGAGCGTCCTGAAAGGCGTGGCCGGCAGCGACGCGCCGGCGGACGTCGTCCACCCAATCCTTGGGGATGCGTTCGACCCGCTTCTTACCGGCCACCATAAAGGTGAGCGACCAAGCGGGGTGCCCCTCGCCTTTGGCGCAATGGCAAGTAGGCTTTCCACACTTGGTATGGCTGACGGACAGCGAGCCTGGCAGCAGATCTTGGGGGAAAGGGAATTGGCGGAGCAGCGCAAATTTGCGCTGGCGGAGTCTGGCAGCCTCGGGACCCTTGGGCTCGAATTCCATCTTGGAGTAACTATACTACAAGAATTGAACCAAAGCCAGACAAATTTACGAACGCGAAAATAGATGGCTTCTGTGGCCGGTTATGCCGGACCCACCCTGCCCGTCATTCTCAACGGCTTATCGGATTCTGCGTTATTGGAGTGCCGAGACTGCTGGCGCGTACTCTCATCGGAGGGAACATGATAAAGAAGATCTTACTGGCCGCTTCGACTTTGCTGATTGTCGTTCCCGCCGCTGGTGTTGGGTATCTCTATTTGCGCAAACCGCCGCAGGCGCCGGCCCTGTCCATTCGGGTCCCGATGACGCCCCACCGCATCGCGCGCGGGAAATATCTGTTCACCGTCGTGGCGGATTGTGACGGATGCCATTCGCTGCGCGATTTCGAACGGCTGGGGGGCCCGGTGGTGGAGTCCGGCCGCGGACAGGGAAATGTGCTCTCGGCCCTGGTGGACAACTTGCCCGGCACCGTCGTGGCGCCGAACATCACGCCCGACCTCGAGACCGGCATCGGCACCTGGACCGATGGTGAAAAGATCCGCGCCATCCGCGAGGGCGTGGACAAGCGTGGCAACGCCCTCTTCCCGATGATGCCCTACCAGAATTTCCGCCATATGAGCGATGAGGATGTGCAGGCTCTGGTGGCGTACCTGAATACCCTGCCGCCGGTCCGCAATCCTCTGCCCTCTACCCAACTGAAGTTCCCTTTGGCGATGTTGATCAAGTCCGCCCCGCAGCCGGCCGGTTCGGTGCCGCCTCCCGACATCAGCACCGCGGTGAAGCGCGGGCAGTATCTGGTGAGCCTGGCCGGTTGCGCCGACTGCCACACGCGCTCCGAAAAAGGCCGGCCTGTCGCCGGTATGGAACTCGCCGGGGGCGAAGTTTTCGCCACCCGCCTGGGAACCGTGGTGACCGCCAACATCACCCCGGATCCGCAGACCGGAATCGGCAATTGGAGCGAGGCGTATTTCCTGAAAAAGTTCTACGACTATCGGGAATACGCGGCCGGCGACGCGCCCCGCCTAGCTGGTCCGGACTCGTTTACGCTGATGCCCTGGCTCAACTTCAGCAAGATGAAGCCCCACGATTTACGGGCCGTCTATCAATATCTCCGCACCGTGACCCCTGTGTACCACTCGGTGGAAACGCATCCGGGCGCGCCGAAGCAAATCACGCGGCGGTAGTGCGACCGTCCGCGTCCACGGGGCAGGCGCCGCTTCGGCGCGCGGTGACAAACTGCTGCCTGCCCCCGGCAGGCGGATTCCCGATCTCCCCATTCGCTGAATTCACGCCCGCACCCCCCTTCCCGCCCCACCCCCCGCGTGTTGCTCCCCAAAATCCTCCCGCCCCCAGTTATCCCTTGAGCCACTCACGGTCTCGAATTCGCGTTCTTTATTAGCAGGAAGGGTACGCTCATCCGAAACCATTAAGGGAACGTAACCATCTATGTATGTGAGATAAAATAGCCATAGGGCTTCAGGCAGGTTGACTTGAAACGACTGGTATTGTTGTTGGGAATCTCGGGTTTTCTCTGGGCGGGCAGCGCCGAATTTGAGCGCGGACGTAAGCTCTACAGCCTCACGAGTTTCGAGGAATCTCTTAAAGTGTTGCAGGCGATTCCCGACAAGGACAGCGCGGTCTATGAGCTGATCGGCCGGAATTACTACATGCAGGGGGACTACAAAAAGGCCTCCGAGGTTCTCGAAAAGGCCCTGGCCGGCGAGCCCCACAATTCCAGTCACGCCTTGTGGCTGGCCCGGGCTTACGGACGTCGCGCCGAAACCTCGAGCCCCTTCACCGCTCCCGGCCTGGCAACTAAAGCACGACGCTACTTCGAACTTGCTGCGCAACTGAATCCACAGAATTTGGACGCCCTGACGGACCTCTTCGAATACTACCTCGAAGCCCCCGGATTCCTGGGTGGTGGATTCGATAAGGCGCAGGCTACCGCCGCGCGGATCGCCGCGATCGACCCGGCCGAGGGGTACTGCTCCCAGGCCAAACTCGCCGAAAAGCGCAAAGAGTACCACAGCGCCGAAGAGCAGTTGCGCCGCGCCATCGAGGTCTCGCCCAAACAAATCGGCCGCTTTATCGACCTCGCCCGCTTTTTGGCGAATCAGGGACGCTACCAGGAGGCCAATCTGAGCATCGCGCGTGCCGAGACGATCTCCCCTGACAGCCCTAAACTCATGTATGCCAAGGCCGACCTGTATATCAAGCAGGGCAAAAACCTCGATGTTGCCCGCGATTTGTTAAAGCGATACTTGAGTTCTACTTTGTCGCCCGAGGACCCGCCCAGGTCCGACGCCCGGAAACTGCTGCGGCAGGTTCACGGCTCCTAGCCGGGCCGCATGTTTCTTAGTGAGGCGGTTCGCTTCAGCGCCCAAGCCCTTCGCGCAAATCCGGTCCGGTCGTTTCTCACCGCGTTGGGCATGGTCATCGGAACCGCCTCCGTGATCCTGGTCGTCACCATCTCCCTTACCAGCCGCGACTACATCCTCGAACAAGTCCAGGGCATCGGTTCCAACATCATCTTCGCCTACTACGTCTCGGCAGGACCGAGCACTCCCATCGCCGACGCCGACTACATCAAAATGGCCGATGTCGAGGCCATCCGCAATGGTTTGGGCGCCGACATTGTCGCCGCCACCGGTGTCATGTCCAATTTCGACCACGTCCTGATCGGCGGCAAAGAACAGGACGTCAAGGTGATCGGCACCGATGAGGCTTATCAGCCCGTGCGCAATATCGTGATCAGCAGCGGCCGCTTTCTCGATCGCGGCGACGTCGCGCTGCGCAACAAAGTCGTGCTGCTCACCGACAATCTCGCCCGCCGCCTCTACGGCAGCCAGGCTGCCGGTCTTGGCCAGGTGATCCGCCTCTTCGGTCTCCAGTTCACCGTGATCGGCACCTTTCACGAGAAGGTCGAAACGTTCGGCCAGTCCGAGGTCGAGCGCGACACCATCCTCATGCCCATCGCCGTGCTGCGCTACTTCACTCCCGTGGAGCGCATCGACCCGCTCTACGTTCAGGTGCGCTCCCCTGCTGAAGTAGACCGGGTCGCCGTCGAGGTGCATGATATTCTGGTCGCCCGCCATCGGCCCGGAGCCAGCTATCGCGTCGATACTCTCACCGCCATTCTCAACGCGGCCAAGAACATCTCCCTGATCCTCTCGCTGGTTCTGGTGCTGGTCTCGGCCATCACATTGGTGATCTCGGGCATCGGCATCATGAACATCATGCTCGTCACGGTCACCGAGCGCACCCGCGAGATCGGCGTGCGCCTGGCCGTCGGCGCCTCGGCCCGCGAGATCCTGCTGCAATTTCTCACCGAGGCCATGATGGTCAGCCTCACCGGCGGCTCGTTGGGCATACTGGTGGGTGTGGCGATTCCGCTCAGCGTGCGACTGTTCGCCGATATCCGCATTCCGATTTCTGCAACGGCCATTTTGGTCGCCTTTGGTGTCTCATGCATCGTGGGCCTGGTTTTCGGCATTCTGCCCGCCAACCGTGCGGCGCACCTGAATCCCACCGAGGCGCTGCGGTGGGAGTGATCCGGCTGTCTTTCGGTGTGGCCACGGTGGCCCTGATAGCAGCCGCCCAAACCGTGGACATCTTCTCCGAGTTGCACCGCCTGGACCCCTTCGGCGCTGTCGTGCCTGCCGACCGCGGCGCAGTCACGCGTGAAATCCTCTCCCCCGGCGCCGCACGCAACGCTTACGCCTCTTTCCAGATTGCGGTCTCCGTGCCCCCCAAGGAATCCTATTTCCTCTACGTCGCCACCAACCCCATCACCGCCTGCCGAGTGGACCTCTACCGTGAGCACTTCGTCAAGACCGCCGAGGGCTGGATCCCCGACAAACTGGTGCCCCTCGAACGCCTTCCGGATTTCGGCACGATGCCCGACCCCGACGACGCCATCGAAGGCCAGACCACGCGCCTGTACCTCCTCGACCTCTGGATTCCACCCAACGCCGATGTGGATCGCTTCCGCCTGGAAGTGCAGTTGAAGGTGGGCGACTGGATCATCCGTCCCATGGAGGTCCGGGTGCTGCCCGCCCGCGTCCCTGACATCCCCGCCGCGCCCGAAGGCGCCCAGTCCTCGCTTCCCCCGCTGGCTGCCGGAGCCGATTCCGCGGCGCTGGGGGCATTCGCCGGCTATCTGGCACACCAGCCGGCGAGGACCTTCGGCCCACCCAAGACTTTACTTGATGTAATCAGACGCAACGCAATGCAGGATATGGCACTTGGCCGAACAATTGAGCCCTGGGGAGCGGGCCCTGAGAAGCTTGCCCTCAGAGCGGCGTCATTGTGCTTGTTCCCGCGCATCCTGGGTGCCGAGTGGTACCTCCGGATTCGCGACTTCGTGTATGCGCAGTTTCGCGTTCCGTAGGCTGCGGACGGTGCTATCCCCGCGGCGCCATCACCAGCCCGGCCGCCCCCACGATTCCCGACTTGTCCGCCACCTGCTGTTCCACCAGAGGCACTTCGCGACCGAGGAAAGTGCGCGAGCGGCTCCACACTTCCTCCTGCAACGGCTCCAACAGGTCGGTGCCGGCATCCGCCACCTGTCCTCCCACAATCACCAGCTCCGGATCGAAGATGTGGACCAGTCCGGCCACGGCGGCCCCCAGCTTCCGGATGGCGCGCGCAATAATCTCCGCCGAGACTGCATCGCCTTCCCGCGCGGCTTGAAAGATGGTGCGGCAGGTGGCGAGCTGCGGCTGTTCGCGGAACAGCCGGGTTAGCGCCGACGCGCAGCCGCGGTGTACCGCCGACCATGCCTGTGCCTCGATGGCCCGCGCCGAAAAGACCGTTTCCAGGCACCCGCGGTTGCCGCAGGGACACAACTCTCCGTCCGGCTCGATGGTCATGTGGCCGAGGTGTCCAGCCACTCCGGTGCGCCCGCGCAGCACGCGTCCGTTCGCCACCACCGCCCCGCCGACCCCCATCCCCAGGGTCAGCATGACTACCTCGTCATGCCCGCGCGCCGCCCCCCACACCATCTCCCCGGCCATCGCCACCCGCGCGTCGTTATCCGCGAACACCGGCACGTCCACGGGCAAGCCCACCAGGTCGCTCAACCGCAGCCCCTCCAGGTAATGCAGCGTCCCCGGCAGAATCTCCACCTGCGTGCTGTCCGGGTTGATGATCCCCTTGCATCCCACCCCTACCCCTGCCGGCAGGGCGGTCGCCTCCATCAGCCAGCGGATGGCGTCTTGCAACGAGGGCAGGAACGCATCCAGATCCGGCGGCGTCTGGATTGTCCGTGAAGCGAGGATGGCGCCCGATTCGTTCACCATCCCGGCGCGGATCTGCGCGCCACCGATATCGATGCCCAGCACTATCATTCGACTTCCACTGTACCAGTCGCGCAACGTGCCGGTGCTATCCCCGCGGGGATCCCGTGCGGCGCACCTCTTGCCGGGGCGGCTGCCATCCCGCATAGTGCCATTCGCGATGGCCGCGCGGCGAAGCCAGCCCCACATGCGTGCTCAACGCGCCGAAACCGAACGATAATTCCATCCACGGATTCTTTCGCTCCAGCTGTCGCAGGTACAGCTCCGCCTGCATGCGGCTGCCCACCGTGGCATAGTCCAGGTCGAGCGCGTTGGCCGTGGGATGGTCGCCGTTTTTCGCGCCGCCCACCGCCGGGTCCGCGTTGTACCGCGCCGGCCGCCACCAGTTGCGCACCGCTACCGGGCCGCGCGCCCGCTCACGAATTCCCTGCGTCAGCAGGGCCAGCGCCGCTCCGCGCGGCCACCAGTTCCGCGGCGGCAGGAACGCATCGAAGCCAAGCCGGGACGCGACGTCGGGGTGATGGGGACGTGTCAGTTCCACTGCCGACACTGCCCGCACCCCGCTGGCGCTCAGATATTGTTGAAAGCCCGCCACCGTCTCCGGAAACGCTCCCGGATCGACGGGCGTACCCCCCAACGCCTGAATGGATCGAGAATACACAGAAAAGGGCGAAACCGCGAAGGGACGCGCCGCACACAGCACCCCCGCGAACACCCCGAGGGTGATCAAAAGCCTGGATTGCACTATATTCACGTAGACGCACGCGCCGCTCGAAACGTCACAGCCGCAGCCGTGCATTTCTCCGCCCCCTGCCTCGGTTTCCCCAAGTCCAAGGTTGAGCCATATTCCTGATTCTGCTATCCTCAAATACGGTTGAATTCATAACATTGTCATCTCCGGCCGCTGGGGTCGGAGCCTACCTTGCGAGGTTCACATGTCGGGCCATTCCAAATGGGCCACCATTAAGCACAAAAAGGCGGCACTGGACGCCAAGCGCGGAAAGTCATTTACGCGCATCATCAAGGAAATCACCATCGCCGCGCGCAGCGGGGGCGACCCCGACGGCAATCCCCGCCTCCGCACCGCGGTGCTCGCTGCCAAAGCCGTCAGCATGCCCGCCGACAATATCAAGAAGGCCATCATGCGCGGCACCGGAGAACTCGAGGGTGGCCAGATCGAAGAAGTCATGTTCGAAGGCTACGGTCCCGGCGGTGCCGCGGTCCTCGTCAATGTCGCCACCGATAACCGCAACCGCACTGTCAGCGATATCCGCCATCTCTTTTCCAAACACGGCGGAAACATGGGTGAACCGGGCAGCGTCGCCTGGATGTTCGAACGCAAAAGCCAGATTCTCGTGCCCGTTGAAAAGGCCGGTGAGGACCAGCTCATGAACGTGGTCCTCGATGCCGGCGGCGACGACCTGCGCCGCGAAGGCGAACATTGGACCGTCATCTCCCCGCCAGAAGCTCACGAGGCCGCCATCAAAGCACTGGAAGCCGCCGGGATCCCGCACGAGGAAGCCAGCGTCGCCTATATTCCTAAGAACCTGATCCGCCTGGAAGGCAAGAATGCCGCCGGCATCCTGAGACTGACCGAAGCCCTGGAAGAGCACGACGACGTGCAGAACGTCTATTCCAATTTCGATATCGACGAGAAGGAGTTGGAGGCCTTGGCCCAATAACGTGCGCGTGCTCGGTATCGATTGCGGGGCGCAGCGGACGGGGTATGGCGTCATCGATAGCGACGGCGCCGAACATCGCATGATCGCGGCCGGTTTCATCCGGACCACTCCCGGGTGGACGTTCGAACGGCGGCTGCTCGAGATTGCCGAGGGGTTGCGGCGGCTGATTCGGGAATTCGCTCCGCAATGTGCCGCCGTCGAAGAGGTCTTTTATTCGGCTAACGTCAAGACTGCGCTGAAGCTGGCGCATGTCCGCGGCGTCGCGCTCGTGGCGGTGGCCGAGGCTGGAATGGCCGTGGCCGAGTACTCGCCCCTGGAGGTCAAAATCAGCGTGGTGGGGTACGGGCGCGCGGAGAAGTGCCAAGTGCAGAGGATGGTCCGTTCCCTGCTCCGCCTGGCTGCCGAACTGGAGTCCGAAGACGCGTCCGACGCCTTGGCCGTCGCCATCTGTCATGCTACCCGCGAGGCCGTAAACCGGAAGCTGGCTTGAGATCGTTATGAAATGGTCGCTCCTTTTGCTCTTCACGTGCGCGCTTTCGGCTGCTGACAGCGGCCGCCTGATCTACTCCAAGTCGTTTCCGGGAAGCACCCCCGCTTACACCCAGGTCACCGTCGACAGCGCCGGAAACGTGGACTACCGCGAAGCCGTGGACGACGACCAGCCCCTCAAATCCCAGCTCTCCCCCGCCGATACCAGACTGATCTTCGATCTCGCCGCCCGCCTCGATCATTTCAAACGCCCTCTCGAATCCGGATTGAAGGTAGCCTTCATGGGAACCAAGACCTTCCGCTACGAAGAGGGCGCTACCAAGATCGAAGCCAAGTTCAATTACTCCGACGACCTGAATGCCAAGGCCCTCCTCGACTGGTTCGAGCGTATCGCCGAATCGGCGCAGCACCGCATCGACCTCGAACGCGCCGTCAAGTACGACAAGCTAGGCGTCTACAAAGCGCTAGGCCTGCTCGAATCCGCCATGATCCGCGGACGCCTGGTATCCCCCGAGCAATACCTTCCCCTGCTCGACCGCGTCGTCAAGAACGAAACCTACATGCATACCGCGCGGATGCGGGCGGCGGAAATCGCCGAATCCATTCGTAACCCGCAAAAAGCGCAATGAGCCGCTGGGCCATCCTGTTCCTGGCGGTGGCCGCGCTCTGCGCCCAAACCAGGCCCGTGCCCAAGCCCGCCATCTCGCCCCAGGAACAGGCCGACCTCGAAACCGCCCTCTCCGACGCGGGCTCCAGCCCTGTCGAGTACCTACGCGCCCTCGAGAATCACCTTCACAAGTACCCCGATTCCCCACGGAAAGACGAACTCGTCCGGGCAGCCGCGCGCGCCGCTATCGAAGCCCATGACGACCGCCGGATCGTGCTCTACGGTGAGCGCGTCCTGACCGCCCAACCCGACGACCTCCAGATCCTGGAGTCGGTCACCCGCGCCCTGCTCGCCGGGTCCCCTTCCAAAGAGGCGGCCGAAGCCGCCCTGAACTACGCCAACCACTACGAAGAAGTGGTCCGCAAGCTCCAGACCAGTTCCGGCATGAACGGCGCAGACTGGAAAACCCGTAGTGCGCGTGCCATCCGCCGCGCCCTCGTGTGGCAGGCGCAGGCCAGCGGCATCCTGGGAAAGAACGAGGAGGCCCTCGCCCTGGCGCAACGCGCGTTCGATGCCGACCCATCCGCCCAGGCCGCCCGCGAAATCGCCCGCTGCTCGGAGCGCCTCGGCAAACCCGCCGAAGCGGCCCGCGCCTTGGCCGATGCCTTCACCATTCCCGATCCCGAAACTACCGATGCCGATCGCGCCCGCGACCGCGGCCGCATGGGAGAGCTCTACCGCAAGGCCCACGGCAGCGACGCCGGGTTGGGTGACCTGCTGCTGGCCGCCTACGATCGCAATCTGGCCCTCATCCACATCCGCGAGCTGGCGCTCCGTGCCAATGACCCCAACGCCCGCCTCACCGATCCCATGGAGTTTACCCTCTCCGGCCCGGACGGCAGCCGGCTGTCTCTGGCCAGCCTGAAGGGCAAGGTTGTGGTTTTCGATTTCTGGGCTACCTGGTGCGAGCCGTGCCGCGTCCAGCACCCGCTTTACGAACAGGTCAAGAAGCGCTTTCAGAACGACTCGTCCGTGGTCTTCCTCTCGCTGAGCACCGATGAAGACCACGCCGCCGTCTCACCCTTCCTGGCCGAAGTGCAATGGAACGGCCCGGTCTACTTCGAGGATGGCCTTTCGCGGGCACTGAAAGTCACTTCGATCCCGACGACCATCGTCACCGCCCGTGACGGCAAAGTCTACAGCCGCTTGAACGGATTCGTGCCCGAACGGTTTGTCGAGATGCTCACCGCCCGCATTCGCGACGCCCTGGCCAATTGAGCTTGTCCTCGCGTGCCGCACGCGCACAGCCGGCCGCGCCTGGCTCTTCGACCCTTAGACCCCCGGCCTTCCCTTCAACAGCCGGATCCCGCCATTCGAAGTCGTGAGGTCGATCAGCGGCCCTCCCGATCCGATGGTCGCATCCATGTGGTTCTTGTCGATCTCACCGCGTATGCTCACATCAAAATCCGTACTGATCGACGAGTTGGAAGTGCGTGCGAGCAGCCGCGCATTCAAACTGGAAGGCAGATGCAGGGTGATCCCGGAATTGTTGGTATTCACGCGCACTTCGCGGCTGAGGCCGTTCGGCAGCCACAACTCCACCGGGCCGTTGGAAGTCTCCACGCGGACCGTACGGTCCGTGCGTCCCACCTCGGCGCGCACACCGCCGTTGGATGTCACCGCCTCGAGCGCCCCATCTACCCGGTCCACCCGGATGTGCCCATTCGAAGTGTGGGCCGAGACGTCGCCTTTCACTTCGTGGACCTCCACCGGCCCGTTCGAAGTCTGCGCGTCCAGGTTCCCGTCCAGGTCTTCCACATGGATGCCGCCGTTGGAAGTCTTCAGGCGCGCCGGCCCGGCGCCCGCTGTCGCGTGGATGCCGCCGTTGGAGCTCGCAATCCGGTCCAGCACTACCCCGCGTGGAATCTTGATCACGAACTTGGCCCCTTCCCGGTTACGCCGGTCGTAAGGCCGCGGCACGCGAATGCTCACCGAGTCCGGGTTGTGGTCGATTTCAATCTTCAGGGCATCGGCGGCGCTTTGCGTTGGACCATATTTGGTGCCGCTGATGTCCACCGTATCCTGGTCCCACCCCGAAATTTCCACCGAGCCGTTGAAGGTCTCGAGCGCCAGGCTGCCGCCCGGGCGCAGCGGATAATTGTAATGGAAGTCGCTGGTGTACTTTCCGTTGAAGTCGCCCCAGTCCTGAACGTCGCAGGCCGTGAGGCAGAGAAGGCCGGCTGCTAGAGCCGGAACGATGTGCATGGGGCGCATAGCTGTTCTCGAAGAAGGGCTACGCACCCGGGCGGCACTTTGTTCCATCGGATTAGCGTACCCATTCGCCTGCGGACATCCGCAGTGCGACCCGGCGCAGATTGGCCACGTCTTCTCCCGGGTTGGCGGATAGCAGCAGCAGGTCGGCCCGCTTCCCCGGCGCGATGGTTCCCGTCTGGTCGAGCTCGCCCAGCGCCATCGCCGAATTCTGCGTGGCGGCCGCAATCACGTCGAACGGTGGCAGCCCGGCCGCCGCCAGCAGTTCGGCTTCCCGCACCGCATCGCCGCCGCCCGAAGCCAGCGCGATCGGTACACCCGCGCGGAACATCGCCAGGGTGTTGCGGCTGGCCGTCTCCAACTGCGCCCCCGCCCGCGACAGCGCCGGCGCCACCACGATCCGCAGGTTGCGCATTCGCCCCAAAAGTGCCGCGTCCAATTCCGTTGTATCGCGCACCATGCCCACCAGCACCGCCGCGCCGTTATCCACCATCGCCCGCATGCCGGCCGCAGTGGAGATTTCGGCGGCCACGCGTTTGCCCCCGTTGCGCGCGGCTTCGATCACTGCGGCTGACGCCGTGGCCGCAACGTGCGTCAACCCTGCCCCGGCGCTCCCCGACAGATCGATCGGCGCCGGTACCAGGTATTTCCCTGCACCGTTCACCAAGTCCGTGTCCGCCGCAATAGGCACATTCAATCGGGCCCCTACCGCCGCAATCTGTCCGCCCGCAACCACCACCACCGAATCGGACACCGGTGGCCCGCCGCCGCCATCGATTAGCACCGCCCCCACAATCGCACGCCGCCGCCCCTCTTCCGCCGGTTTGCACGCTCCCAGCACCAGCATCAACAGCAGCAAAAAGCGTCGCCCCATGAATCCTCATGATAAGCCGAGCGGTTTCACGGGTGAAGGAGTACAATCTCTCTGATATGACTCCCGAAAGCCAAACGGCAATAGAACCGCAGCCGCAGGGGATGGGCGAATTCTCGCGGCTCACCGGTGTGTTCTTTGAACCCAAAAAAACGTTTGAAGACATTGCGCGGCGGCCCGCATTCTGGACTCCTCTACTCCTCCTTACCCTGCTCTGGGTAGCATCGACCTATCTGCTCTCTTCGCGGATCGGCTGGGAGACCATCGTGCGGCAGCAGTCCCAGCAGAGCGCCAGCGCCCAGCAGAGACTCGAACAGATGCCTCCGGAGCAGCGCCAGCGCATGGAGGCGATGCAGATGAAGATCGCTCCCATCGCGGGCTATGGCTTCGCCATCATCGGCCGTCCCCTCCTGTACCTGATCGCTGCGGCGATCCTGCTCGGCATTCTCAAAGGGATGATGTCCGCGCCGGTGCGCTTCAAACAGATATGGGCGATTCTCTGGTATGCTTCGGTGCCGACCGTCATTCAGACGATCCTCTTTTGCGTCGTCATGTTCCTGAAACGGCCGGAGGAGTTCAACCTTCAAAACCCCCTGGCCTTCAACCCGGCCGCCTTCATGGACCCGACCACCAGTTCCAAGTTCGTATATTCCCTGGCCCGCTCAATCGACCTGTTCACCATCTGGACCCTGCTCCTGATCGCGGTAGGCCTGAGTGCGGCTGGCGGCAAGAAGGTCAGCTTCGGCGGAGCACTGGCCGTAGTGCTCATCCCGTGGGCAGTGCTAGTGCTGGCCGGCGCCTCTCTGTCCGGCCTGTTCGGATGAGAGACGGGGGGCCGGGCCGGCGAACGCTACGCTTTGCGGGCAATCATTCGCGCCGCCGGCCGTGCCCCCTCTACTCGCTCGGAGTAGTAGAGAATCTTCCAGTCGGCAAACTCTTCCCGCAGTTCTCCCGGCCGCAGCAGGAACGCCGGATTGTGAGCGGCCGCGCCGGGCCTTTCGTCCACCAGGTGGATGGCTCCGGCAAACACACCGCCCGGACGCACGCCCTCCCGGATCGCCGGAAACAGGTCCCGTTGAAGGTAGAAGAAGTCGCACACGAGGTCAAACTCCGCCGGCCCGATGACAAAGCTTCCCGCTTCCAGGTCGGCCACCCGCGCATCGATCGGCAGCCCTTCGGCGCGGCTCCGCAGGATCGCGATGGCCGCTGCCGACGCATCGACGGCCACCACCTCCCATCCCAGCCGCGCCAGGTGAAGAGCATGTCTGCCCGCGCCGCACGCCAGGTCGAGCGCCAGCCCCGGCTTCACCAATCCCGCCACCTGCACCAGCAGCGCGTCCGGCGTAAAGTCCAGCTTCGCAGCATCCTTATACCGCTCGTCCCAGCGGTGCCTCACTCCGCGATCCTCCTCCGCAATTTTTTTGTGGGCCCATACTCGCATCGGCAGCGCCGCACCGTAGACTCGTCTCGCTGCTTACCACTCACACCGCGGGCCGACGCTGCGACCGATCATACTTCAGTAACGCAATTTTCAAAAAGAGGATTGGTGATTCCGAAAATTCGTTGTACGATAATTTGACTAATCCTGGGAGAATCCGAGTTCGAGGAATACACGATGGCAAAAAAGAAGCCGGCGAAGAAAGCAGCAGTAAAGAAGGCCGTCAAGCCAGCAGCGAAGAAAGCCGTGAAGAAGGCGCCCGCCAAGAAGGCGCCAGCTAAAAAGGCGCCAGCCAAAAAGGCGCCCGCGAAGAAGGCACCAGCTAAAAAGGCGCCAGCCAAAAAGGCCGGACGAAAGACCGCGAAGAGGGCGCCCGCGCCGCCGCCGGCTCCGCCCGAAGTCCCACCCGCGACTCCCGAAGGCACTGCCTCGGCCGAACAGGCGACCAGCTAGCCCTGTAACGCTCGTGGGCCGGCCGCCGGTTCTCCGGGATCCCATTGATCAGGGGCTGTGCCGGCACCGGCGTTACTCATGCAGGTTGTGCTATTGGTGGGCTTGCCCGGTTCCGGCAAGTCCACATACCTCGAAAAACGTGGCGTGGCTGGCCTGTCTTCGGACGCCATCCGGCGTTGGCTCGCCGATGACGAAACCGATCAGAGCATCCATGAGCGTGTCTTCCAGACCATGCGGTATCTCCTGCGGCAGCGCCTGTCTATAGGCCGCCCCGTAACCTACATCGACGCCACCAATCTCACTCCCCAGGAACGCGCGCCCTACGTCGGCATCGGCAAGTCCTATGGTTGCGATATCGAAGCCGTCTTCTTCGACGTTCCCCTCGAAGAGTGTCTCGCCCGCAATGCCGCGCGCCATCGCGTCGTACCGCGCGACGTCCTCGCCAGGATGGCCGCCAAGCTCGTTCCCCCCAGCCCCGCCGAGGGTTTTACCCGCGTGACCGTGGTTACTTTACTTCATCCTTGAACGAGAACCCCGGGTCGATGTCCACCGGAATATCGCTCGTCCGTGCCAGCGCCGCCGTCAACTCTGCCGGCATTTTGTCGTACTTCGCGAACCAGTTTTCCGCCCGCGTCCGGTCGCCGGTGGCCTCGATGGCCAGCAGTTCGCGCGCCAGCCCTGCCAGAACCCCGGGCATCTTCGCGTAATCCACGGCATATCGCCCGTCCTGGTTCGCTACCGCGCCGTTCTCCACCAGGTAGTTGAACTCCATCATTTCCGCCCGCCCGTGCGCCTCGCCGGTTCCAAACCGCAGCGTGCGGAACAGCCCGGCAAGATACGAGGCGTAGTATTCGTGGAGCCGCCCGGCTGGAAGCGCCTTGTGGTCCACCAGCCAGTGAAGGCCGAACATCCCCACCACATCCGCTTTAGCCTCTTCGAGGCCCGAGTACGCCGGCCCGATCGCCTCGCGGATGTCCACCTGCTTGCCCTTCTGCCGGGCGAACGTGGGGCCCAGTCCATGACAGATTTCGTGCAGCAGGGTGCCTGCCATGTAGCCCTCGGCGCTGGCCTTCTCCGCCTGTTCGGCCGGCATCAGTTTCCGCGCAATTGGCAAGATCACGTAGTTCACCCGCGCGTCCATGAAGTTCTTGAAGAAGATCTTCTTGCTTCCCTTCTCCTGGTGGATTCGCGGATCGTTGGGCAGATTGTCAGCCACCGCCTGGTATCCGTGCCGCAGGTCGCCCGCGCGATACGGCGCATCCATCACTTCCATCGGGCTCAGGTGGCCGCGCTTGGACGGCCGGTCCGCCGCCTCGAGCGGCAGCGCGTCCTGAATCTCCGGGACGTACTTCTCATACAGCGACAGCTTCCGGCTCTCCTCCTCGTTGCGGATCAGAATCGATGCGCCGTAGGACGTCTTCACCCCCATCAGGTCGTCGAGGTAGGTTTCATATGGCGCGAAGATGACGTCGATCCTGGGGTCCTTCAGTTCCAGCCATGCCAGGTCGCTTTGGTAATAGTCGTCCTTCTGCAAGCCGTCGGCACGCAGCCGCAGAAAAGCAGCGAACGCGCGATCATCGCTCAGATCCGCCGCTTGCCGTAGCGCCGCCGCCATGGGCCCGACGAACTCGCGGTACTCTTCGTGGTACGGCACCCCAATGAGGCGCCCGCCCTTCCGTTTCACGACTGTGTACGGATCGTAAATCGCTGCCCGATCTTCCGGATGCTGCCGGACGTACGCTTCAATCTCGGCGCGCGTCAGGTCGTGCGGATATAGCTCGTGACCGGGCGGCATGGGACCCGTCCCGCTGTCGAACGGACGATTCTCATCCAGCAGGTCCCAGCGGCAGCCCATAATCATCAGCAGCCGCTTGAGCGGGGCATCGTGGGTGCTCTTGTACAGCGTCAATCCGGCGCTATCGCTCTGCCGCCAGTAGATATCATCGAGCAGCCGCGACGCCTGCACCAGCTTGTCCACTAGTTGGCGTTCTTTCGCGCTCAGGTTGCCTGCATGGAACGGCATCTCCACCGGCTTCCATTTCGCTAGCCGCGCCGCCACATCCAAGTCCGCGCCGGCCAGCGGCAGCACCGCGGCGGCCGCCCAAAGACAGAATCTCCTCTTCATAATCCATGGTAACTGCTGGAGTGGCCCCCGGGCGCGCGGCCCCAAGTCGTTCTCCGGCGGCCACCGCCGCTCAGCCGGGTTATCGTTAAACATGAGCCGAAACCGCTGGACTCGGCTTTCGCGGAATGGCAGAATAGGGTCATGCCCGACAGCGTTATCCTCATCGCCAGTGGCGACCTGCGCCTCTCTGCCAACCAGAAGTGCTGGCCAGCCCAGGCGCGGGCCGAAGAGGCCGTCATGGGCGCCATTCGCCGCGAAGGGCGCCCGGTCCGCAGGGGCCACCCCTGCGACCCGGAAAAGGGTCATGGCTTCATCGACAGCCAGAAACGAGGGATGGAGGTGTTCCGCAGCATCCCCGCCGATGCCCCGCTCGTCGTCGTAGAAGCCGTCTGGCAGTATAGTCACCATATCCTGCATGGTTTGTACACCCACCAGGGGCCCATCCTCACGATCGCCAACTGGAGCGGCGAGTGGCCCGGCCTGGTCGGTCTCCTCAACCTCAACGCTTCGCTCACCAAGGCCGGCGTTCGCTACAGCAGTTTGTGGAGCCAGGACTTTACCGACGAGTTCTTCCTGGGCGGATTGCGCCGCTGGCTCGCCGGCGAAACCCTCCAGCACGACCTCAGTCATGTCCACCCGCTCGACCGCTTCCGGCTGCCGGCACGGTCCGAGGAGACCGGCGCCCGCCTGGCGCGTGAGCTCCGCCGGGCGAAGGCCATCATGGGCATTTTCGATGAGGGCTGCATGGGAATGTATAACGCCATCATCCCCGATGAACTGCTGCATCCCACCGGCGTCTTCAAAGAGCGGCTCAGCCAGTCCGCCCTGTTCGCCGAAATGCAAGCGGTTACCGGGGAAGAGGCCCTCGCCGTCCGCCACTGGCTCGACCGCAAGGGCATGCGCTTCGTCACCGGACCCAACCCCGAGACCGATCTCACTGACGACCAGATTCTCGGCCAGTGCAAAATGTATATCGCCGCCCTCCGCATCGCCGACGACTTCGGCTGCGACGCCGTCGGCATTCAGTATCAGCAGGGCCTGAAAGACCTCGCCCCCGCCTCCGATCTGGCCGAAGGCTTGCTCAACAATGCGGACCGGCCCCCGGTGGCGGCGCGCGGCAACGGCCGGGTGCTCTATGAAGGGCGCCCCCTGCCGCATTTCAACGAAGTGGACGAGTGCGCCGGCCTGGACGCCCTGGTCACCAACCGGGTCTGGAGCGAGCTCGGGTTCGCTCCCGAAACCACCCTCCACGATGTGCGCTACGGCGAATCGTACCCAGTGAACGGCCGCGACGAATTCGTGTGGGTGTTCGAGATCTCCGGCGCCGTGCCCCCTGCCCACCTCACCGGCGGGTATGCCGGCGCTGTCAGCGAACGCCAGCCGCCCATGTATTTCCGACTGGGCGGCGGCGGCATCAAGGGCGTCAGCCGCCCTGGCGAAATTGTCTGGAGCCGCGTCTTTGTGGATGGCGGACGTTTGAAGGTGGACCTCGGCCGCGCGCGCGCCGTGGAGCTCCCGCCGGAGGAGACCGAGCGCCGCTGGCGCATCACCACCCCGCAATGGCCGGTGATGCACGCCGTACTCTACGGCGTCACGCGCGATCAGTTGATGGCCCGCCACAAGTCGAATCATGTCCAGGTGGCCTACGCACCGGACGCTGCCGGCGCCGATCTGGCCCTGGCGACCAAGGCCGCCATGCTCCGCGAAATGGGCCTCGACGTCTCCATCTGCGGCGACTACGCCTGAGCCCTTGGGGCGCACACAAGCGGTACTTACGCACACCCGGCGCCACCGAACTCCATCCGGCGCGCTGCCCTACGGCGCACCGTTCTCCCCGAAGCCGTTGCTCCTGGTCCAGCCCCTAACTCCGGGAGAGGCCAACACGGCTTCGCGGCTGTCCATGGCCGCGCGGCACGGAATGCAGAAAGCGGCCCAGGGTACCGCATTCAGGTGGGGGGCGCTGATGGGCTTGTGACACAGCAGGCAGACACCATACCTCGCGCCGCTCAGGCGTCCCATGGCCGCCTTGACCCGGAGCAGCAGAGCCCTATCGGCTCCCAGCCGCCGGACGGCTGCTTCATGCCCGGCCGGGCGATTCATGTGGCGCAGCCGGCGCGTCAACTGGGCCAGCACGCCCGGTCCCCGTCTTTGGACAATCCGCTCCGACAACACGGCATCGATGGCCCGCAGGGCCGCCAGATGTCGCCTGGCTGCTGCCGAATCCATAGTTCTCCCTCCCCAGTAGCCTCCGGAAAATGCCGGCGCGAACGGGCCGATTCCAATTGCAAGCATAACCTACTCGATACCGCCGGACGGCATGACAGCTCCGCGGAGACTGAAGGGAGTTACCATCAGCCCTCGCCGAACCGGCAGTGGACCTGAACCTATGACCCACCGGCACCTCGTTTGCGTATGGATCGCCGCCGCGACTGTGGTCGCGGCGTGTCGCGCCGACACCGTTTTTCTTAAGAATTCCGACCGCCTCACCACGCGGAGGCGATGCCGAACACATCGGCGCCGGATTGCGCATGCCGGTCCTGGCACACCTCATCTGGAGCGTACGCCCGCTTGAGCGATTCGACAGCCGTCCAGTGCTGGCCGTCCGCAAAGCGACTATGGCCTGATCAGCAGCTTCGGCTGCGCCTTTTGAGCTTTCACCCCGGCATAGTGGCATTTTGTCAAACATATCCCGCCTTGAAGTGATCGTGCCGATTCGACGGGAGAGCGACCCTGAATACAGGGCCGCCGGCGCGGGCTCCGCATTCCAACCTCCCAAGGCCATTTTGGGAATGCCGGCGGCCAACCACAAGGAGGTGCTATTGAACGGAGCGTTGGCCTTTTTCAACGACAACTGGCGCACCCTGGCCATCCCGCTGGCCGTGCTGGGTGTCACAGTCGCTTTGGGTATCGTGGCGAAGCGGATCCTGTTCAGACACCTCGATCGTTGGATCGGCCGTACCTCATCGGTGCTCGACGATCTCCTGGTCAATGCCATCCGCACTCCGTTCATGCTTTGGGTGCTGATTCTCGGCCTTTATCTGGCAACCGCCAGTTCTCCCCTTCCGCCCCGCGCGGTGACTCTCACCGGAAAAGCTCTGCTGGTGCTGTGGATCGTTTCCCTCACCTTCGTGGGATCGAGCCTGGCCGCCAATGTCGTCAAGTTCTACGGAGCCCGTGTCCCCGGTGCGTCGCCGGCCACCACGCTGACGGGCAATCTCGCCAAAATGGCGGTGGTTGGATTGGGCACGCTGCTCCTGCTGAACCTGCTTGGGATCTCGATTACGCCGATCCTCACCGCACTGGGAGTCGGCGGCATTGCCGTGGCGCTGGCCCTCCAGGATACGTTGTCGAACCTGTTTGCCGGGCTGTACATCAGCGTCGCGAACCAGATCCGCGTGGGCGACTACATCAAACTGGCCAGCGGCGAAGAGGGCTATGTCACCGACATCAGTTGGCGTAGCACCAGCATCCGCACCCTCCCCAATAACATCGTGTTCGTCCCCAACGCCACGCTGGCGCAGGCCATCGTCACCAACTACCACCGGCCGGAACGCCGCATGTCCCTGCTGATTCCGATCGGTGTGAGTTATGACGCGGATCCCGACGCCATTGAGAAACTGCTGGTCGAAGAGGCGGTAAAGGGCGCCGGCGAAATTCCCGGTCTGCTGGCCGAGCCCGCCCCATTTGTGCGTTTCATCCCCGGGTTCGGCGACTCGTCTCTGAACTTCACGCTGATCTGCCAGGTGCAGGAGTTCGTGGATCAGTACCTGGTGCAGCACGAATTGCGAAAGCGGATCTTCAAACGGTTTCGCGAAACCGGCGTCGAAATTCCGTTCCCCATCCGCACGGTCTATTTCCGGAATGCGAATGGCACGGCGGACCACAATGGAGCCGAAGTTGCAACCGTCCACCGGGGAGGAGCTCATGCTTCGTAACGGGGGAATGGCCGCCCTGCTGTTGGGCGTCGGGATCGGGTTGGCGGCGCCGGTCGGGGTGGCCTTCGCTGAGACAAGCTCCACGTTGACAGGCTGTCTCGATGAGCAGGCCGGCCCGCAATATGTCCTCCGCGAAGAGCGGGAACTCCATTTGATTGCCCTGCTCGAGCCGGTCGGATTTCCGCCGCAGAACTTCGCCCGATTCCTTGGGCATAAGGTCGCGGTCACCGGCAGCCGCAGCACGGCGGCCGGCGGCGAATCGGTCGTCAAAGTCCGGAGAATCGAAAGTCTGTCGGACGTCTGCGGCGCCCCGCCGCCGCGCACGGGCGGCGAAGACGAGTCCAAGCTCGTGGCTCCGGGCACTACTTCCGGCTGCCTCGACGAAGCGCCGGGGCCGCGCTATGTGCTGCGCGGCGACCACGATTTGAAGCTGCTGATGGAACTGGAGCCCGACGGTTTTCCTGTGCAGGATTTCGCGCGCTACCTGGGCCATCGCGTGGAGCTCAGCGGCCGTACGTATTCGCGTAATGACTCGACGGTCATGCAGGTTGAGCAGATCAAGGATCTTGCCGACCGCTGCGTTCCGGACTGATCCACCCAAACCCGCCTCCCTGGCCAGCGTAGACTGAAACTATGTCCATTCGCCATTTCCTCGGATTATCGCCGGAGGAGAGATCCCCCGCCGGAGCGGAAACGGCAACCGTTCGGAAGATTGTCGCGGCGCTCGATCGTCTGCCGGCCGAGCGGGCCCGCTTTATCGCCGCATTCGCATACATTCTGAGCCGCGTGGCGCGCGCCGACCTGCTCATCAGCGACGTGGAAACCGCCGCCATGGAGAAGATTGTCGCGGACACGGGCGGCCTCGGAGAAGAGTTAGCCATCCTGATCGTGCAGATGGCGAAAACGCAGAACCTGCTGTTTGGGGCGACGGAAAACTTCCTGGTCACGCGGGAATTCAACAACCTCGCGACCCGCGAGGACAAGCTCAACCTGCTGGGCTGCCTCTTCGCGGTGGCTGCCGCCGACGACACCATCTCCGAAGCCGAGAACCACGCCGTCCGCCAAATCGCGCGGGAACTGCAACTCGAACACGAGGAGTTTATCCGGGTGAGATCCGGTTTTCGGAACAAGCTCGCGGTGCTCAAACCGGACGCTGACATGCGTGGCGGCCGCTGAACGCGGCCCTCCTGCGGTTCAGGACGTCTGCCCGGCAAATCGGCTCAACAACTCGATCACCTCGCGCTGTTCAGGTACGAAGAAACGGGCACGGGAGCGTTCCGGACCCACACGCACGGTCCAGGCAGTTTCGGGCAGTGCCTCAAAGGTGTCTTCATCGGTGCGGTCGTCCCCGATGGCGAACTGAAACGCGTCGGGCCCGTACTCCGCGGAGAAACGGTCGGCGACCCCGCCCTTATGGATCCACAGCGGCTTGACCTCCACGATCTTGCGGCCGCGAATCGCCCGTAATTCGGTTTCCGCCAGCATGCCCTCGAGCATCGCCACCAGCTCATGCGCCAGCCACTCCCCGAAATCCTGCGGCGACAGACGGTAATGCCACACCAGCGAATACTCCTTTTCCTCAATGAAACTCCCCGGCGTGCGGTGGACGAAATGTTCCAGCACGGGCCGGACGCGATTCATCCAGTCGCGAGAGAAGAGCGGCCGTCCCGGCTTCCAGTCCATCGACCCGGCGGGGCGCAGAATGGCGCCGTGTTCGGCGACCAGGAACAGCCCCGCCAGATGGCCGAACCACCGCTCGAGGTCGCTGCGCTGCCTGCCTGAAATCACCACCACCCGGTTTCGTGCGTCGGCGCTCAGGATGCCCAGGAGCTGGCCCACTTCGGGAGCCGGAACGGCCTTTTCCGGCCGGTCGGCGTAGCATACCAGGGTGCCGTCGTAATCCAGCAGCAGGAGCCTCCGTTCGGCCTGCCGATAGGCCCTGGTGATGGCCTCGCAATCGAGCGGAAGAGGCTGCTCGGTGGGAGCCGTGCCCCCTCCGTCCGAGGCCTGGCGGAGCGCGGAAAGGAAGCTCTCGCTCCAGGCGAATACGTTGTTCTCTTCTACCCGTTCGCGAAGCGCCTGGATTCGCTTCCGGCGCAGTTCGGGCGGAGTCTCTAGCGCGGTTTGCAGCACGCGGGCGGTTTGTTCCTCGTCATGGGGGTTCACCTGGAACGCTTCGCCCATCTCTTCGGCGGCCCCGGCAAATTCACTCAACAGCAGGATCCCGTCGCTATCCTGCTGGCATGCGACATACTCTTTTGACACCAGGTTCATGCCGTCACGCAACGGGGTGACCCAGCCCACATCGGCCAGGCGGTACAACGCCACCAGTTGCGACCGGGGAATGCCGCGCCGGATATAAATCACCGGAGTCCAGCCCGGAGTGCCGAACTGCCCGTTGATCTCGCCGACGAGCTCGTTGACTTCGCGGCGCAACGCTTCGTAAGTGAAGACCCGCTCGCGCGACGGCACCGCCACCTGCATCAGGACCACTCGTTCGCGCAGCTCCGGCGCCCGCTCGAGCAGGCGCCGATAAGCGCGCAGGCGGTTGGGGATGCCCTTGGAGTAGTCCAGCCGATCGACGGCCAGCAGGATTCGTCTGCCGCTGTGGCGCTGCCTCAGCTCGGCGATGCGGTCCAGGCATTCCCGTTTCTGGAGGATGCTGGTGAACTCCGCCGGCGCGATACCGATAGGCAGTGCGGCCACCCGCACCGTCCGCCCGCCGATGTCGATCTGGTCGATCCGGCTCTCCCGCCCGCTCACCCGCAGCAGCGAGGTCCGAAAGTGTTGCAGGTGAGAATAGGTCTGAAACGCCAGCAGGTCCGCGCCGAGCAGGCCGTCGAGCAGGCTGGCCCGCTCCGGAACGATGCGGAACACCTCCGAGGACGGAAACGGTATGTGGAGGAAGAAGCCGATGCGGGCGTTGGGGAGGGCTTCGCGGAGCAAACTGGGAAGGAGCATCAACTGGTAGTCATGCACCCAGATCAAGTCTCCTTCGCGATAGTGGCGCACCGCCATATCCCGGAACAGTTCGTTGGCGGCGACATAGGCTGCCCAGCCCTTCGGGTCAAAAACCAGCCGCGACGGAAAGTAGTGAAACAAAGGCCAGAGAGTCTGGTTGGCGTAGCCCTCGTAAAAGTTCCGCGCGATTTCCGGCGGCAATTCCACCGCGATCAGGCGATCCTCGGTGGCCCAATTGTCGATGATCTGCTGGCGCTTGGGATTGCCGATATCCGCCGAGCTTCCCGGCCAGCCGATCCACAAACCCTCGCTCCGGCTGAGGATCGGGATCATGGCGCTGGCCAGCCCGCCTGAGCTGTGCTCCGCCCTCCAGCCGGTGGTGGTGCGCTGGATTTTGACCGGGAGCCGGTTGGAAATCACCAGGAGGCGCCCGTCATTCGCTCCGGCAACATGATCGTTCACACCCTCAGTATCCGTCATGACGACTGCTTGCAGAGCTCCTCAGCCGATGCGCACCCGCGGTCACCCGAATAGCGAGCGGATCGCCTCGCTCCATCCCAACGGTCCCGGCAGAGCGGTGGCTTGGCCACGGGGGACCGCCGCCTGGAGGCGCTCCAGCCCCGCGCTGCGGATCAGCACCGGCACGTCCACCACATTGAGAAACGAGGCATCGTTCAGACCGTCTCCCAGCCCGATGGTGCGGACGCGCGGATCGAGTTCCCGGTACCCCTCCACCAGCGTGCGCACCGCCGCCGCTTTGTCGTTATTTCCCATGATGTGCCCGAACCGGCCGCCGCGGGTATAGTGCCGGCCCGCGGCTTCGATCGCCGCCGCCAGCGCGCCTTCCCTTTCCGGATCCAGAATCACAAACGGCTCGTCGAACTCACGCTCCTTGGCGAGTTGCGCGTGTGCCGGACTCAAGCCGCAAAGAGCGCCCACCTCGCCCGCTGCCATCTGATGGAATCCCCGCACCCGGCACCCAGCTTTAGCGGAGGCTTCCTCGAGCGCCTGTACCAGTTCCGCGTATTCCGTGCCCGATTGCCACACCTGGTAGTCTCCCCTGCGCCGGCTTTCACGCTGCGAGACCCCGAAGTAGCCCGCCGGAAGATACACCGCGCCGCCGTTCTCCACCACGAACGGATCGCGGTTCCCCATGCGCTCGCGCCAGTACTCCACCTCGCTACGGGTTTTGCTGGTGCAGAGAACCAGCGGGACCGCCCGGCTCCTCAACAGCGCCATTCCCGCCGCCGCCCCTTCGTACGAATAGGTCTCCGCATCCAGAAGGGTTCCATCCAGATCGCTGAACACCACGTCCATACGCTCCAGCCTACACAAGTGTCCAGGCCTGCTAGAATGCGGGCGTAGTGAGACTCCGCACCTGGCCTCTTCTTTTAATCGGCTTCGGAGCCCTGTTGCTGCTGATCGGCGGCTCGGCGGCGGCCCTGCACCGCAGTCTGGGCAAAGTGTACGCCGAGGTAGCCACCATTCAGGACCGTCTGCGCGGCGAGCGCGCCCTCATTGACCGCGTTCGTACCGAACTGTTCCTAACCGCCATTCTCGTCCGCGATTACCTGCTCGAAACGTCTCTCGAATCGGCGGCCACCGACCGCGCCACCCTCGAGTCCCTGCGTTCCTCGATCGAAGAGAATCTGGGCGCACTGGAACGGACTGGCTCAGAGGAGCAGCGGGCCCAGGTTACGGAGTTGCGCCAGGCCATCCGCGTGTACTGGAGATCGGTGGATCCCGTGTTCGACTGGACGCCGGCAGATAAAGCGGCTCTCGGACGGTCGTTTTTGCGACGCTCCGTCGTTCCCTACCGCGAAGCGGTACTCAGTGCCATCGAGCGGCTCGGCGGCTTGAACGTCCAACAGGGACTGCGACGGCAGCAGCAGGTCTTGCAGACCGAACAGGAGCTCAAGTCCGACCTGCGGCGCATTGCCGGACTCGCCTTGCTGCTGGGTGGCGTTGTGGCCCTCGCCAGCATCTTGAGGACCCGATCGCTCGAAGCGGCCACCGCGGTCTACCTGCTTCAGATTGAAAACAGTGCCAAGGAACTCCGCCGCCTCTCCCAAACCCTCTCCGGGGCACAGGAGGAAGAGCGCCGCAGCATCTCGCGCGAATTGCACGACCAGGTCGGTCAGATGCTCACCGCCCTGCGTATGGAACTGGGCAACGTCGAGGAGTTCCGTACTACCGCCGGACCCGATTTCACCGATCACCTGGCCCAGGCCAAGAAGCTCACCGAGGATACGCTGCGCAGCGTCCGCAATATGTCCGCCGGCCTGCGCCCTTCCGTGTTGGATGAATTGGGGTTGGCCCCCGCCCTGCAATGGCAGGCGCGCGAGTTCACCAAACGGAGTGGCGTCCCGGTCGAAATGCGGCTCGACGGAGAGCTGGCGAACCTTCCCGACACGCACCGCACCTGCGTCTACCGGGTCGTTCAGGAGGCGCTCACCAACTCCGCGCGGCACGCCCGCGCCACATCCATCCGCGTCTCTCTCCACGGCGGTCCCACGACACTCTCGTTGACCGTGGAAGACGACGGCGTCGGGTTCGACGTCCACAAAGTCCGCGACCGTGGCATCGGGCTGGTCGGAATCGAGGAGCGGGTGCGAGAATTGGGGGGAAGCATGCAAGTGCGGTCGCAGCCTTCGGCGGGCACGCTCCTGCATTGCGAAATCCCTGCTCCTAAGGAGGTAACGGCTTGAGGATCAAGATCCTGGTGGCCGACGACCACGACGTCGTGCGGGCCGGCCTGCGATTCCTGCTCGAGCGGCAGGAAGATATGGAGCTCGTCGGGGAAGCCTCCGACGGCCGCCAGGCGGTACGCCAGGCCGAGGAGCTCTGCCCCTCCGTCATCGTCATGGATATCGCCATGCCCCAATTGAACGGCATCGACGCGGCCGCTCAGATCCTGCACCGCGACCCCGATATCCGGATCATCATCCTGAGCATGTATGCCGACGAGGAGTTCATCGTCCGGGCGCTCACCGCGGGCGTGAAGGGGTACCTCCTCAAAGACGCCGTTCAGGCCGACCTGGTGCGTGCCGTCCGGGCCGTTGCCACCGGGCGCTCCTTCTTCAGCCCCGCCATTGCCCAAACCCTGGCCGAAGACTACGTGCGCCAACTGCAGAGCAAAGGGATGGAAGACTCCTACGAGCTCCTCACCGAACGCGAGCGCGAAATCCTGCAACTGCTGGCGGAAGGGAAATCCAATAAGGAGGTAGCTACCTTATTGAGTGTCAGCCCCTATACCGTGGAAACCCACCGCACTCATCTCATGCAGAAGCTCAATTTGCACAACACCGCCGAGATTGTCCTCTATGCGGTGCGGAAGAAGATCGTCGCTTAAGGACCAGCCCCTGTAAGCAGGTATTCCAACCAGATTGAGGACGGCACGAAGTCACCGTGCGGATGCTGCCGACGGGAGGGAGGCGGCGCGGATCTCGCCGGCGGGGTTCCACGAGCCCTGAGGCAACCGCCGATTGGTCGTGATTTCCGACAGCGCCGTCGGGAATCACGACATGCCGCCTAAACCTCTGATTATCCGGCGCTTCATGGCGTTTCTCGACGGTGTGCCGTCGAGAAACGCAACAGCGCCCTCCGGCGTCGACAAACCCATCGCCGTATCCGGTTGAAATCACAACAGATAAAAGGGTAAAAAACACCGCTATTTGGCCCTTCCCGTGCCCTTATGGGAGTCGGAGAAAGGAAGGCAACATCATGACGGTCCTACTGGTATTGGCTACGTTCCTCGTTTTCATCGTTCTGGATTTCGTTCTCAATCGTCGCAAGGCGCTCAACACCGTTCCGGTTCAGGCGCCGCAGGCAGTCCCGGCCGGTCCTGGCGGAGACTTCGTGGATGGCTTCAAGGTCCCCGAACAGCTTTCATATCATCCCGGCCATAGCTGGCTGGTCAGAGAGCGCAAAAACGTGGTGCGCGTGGGCGCCGACGAGTTCGCCGCCGCACTGATCGGCAAAATCGAGCGCATCGAGTTGCCCAAGCCCGGCCAGTGGATCCGCCAGGGCCAGAAAGTGCTTGCGTTCTATCGCGATGGAGAGAAGGCCGAGATGGTCTCCCCCACCGAAGGGGAAGTGCTGGAAATCAATACCGAGATCCTCAACAATCCCGCCGCTTTCCGCCAGGACCCCTACGGCAAAGGCTGGCTTGTTTCCGTCCATGTGCCGGATGAAGAAAACACCAATCGCAATCTGGTGCCCAAGGGCTTGATTCGCGAATGGATGCGGGAATCGGTCGAGCGGTTGTACGCGCGTCAACCGGTGCTGGCCGGCGCGGTCGCGGCCGATGGCGGACGTCCCACCGAAGATTTGATCACGGCCCTGGCGGATGCCAACTGGAAGGCCACCACCGGAGAGTTCTTCCTCACGGCGTGAGGCGCGGTGGCGCAAGTCCGGCTTCCGCCCGCGGCAGCCCGGCGTTCCGGGCCGGCGAAAGGACGGCGGTAGCGGGGTTTTCCTTGCCCGTCGCCGGACTGTAACATTTTGCTACACATTGTGGCTGATTTCTGCTAAAAAGGAGTTGAGGGTCCTATTATGTCGAAGGCAATCTTATACGACAGCACCCTCTGCATAGGTTGTAAAGCCTGCGAGGGAGCTTGTGCAGAGCGATGGGGATTCCCCTACGACGACAAAATCGCGGCTGAGGAAACGCTCTCCGCCCACAAGCTCACGACCATCGAAACGCATGGGGACAAATACAGCCGCCGGCTGTGCATGAACTGTCTGCAACCGGCGTGCGCCTCCGTGTGCCCGGTCGGGGCCTTACAGAAGACCGCCCTGGGTCCGGTGGTCTACGATGCCGAGAAGTGCATGGGCTGCCGGTACTGCATGCAGGCTTGCCCGTTCCAGGTGCCTTCCTACGAGTGGTCGGCTCGCCTGCCCCGCATGCGCAAGTGCGACATGTGCTACGACCGCCAGAGCCAGGGCAAGGTGACGGCCTGCGCCGAAGCATGCCCGGTCGGCGCCACGAAAAACGGCGACCGCGAGGAGTTGATCGCCGAGGCGCATCAGCGGATCGCCGAAAAGCCGGACCAGTACTATCCCAAGATCTACGGCCTCACGGAGGTAGGGGGCACATCGGTGTTCTACCTCTCCGCCGTGCCGTTCGACCAGATCGGCCTGCGCACCGGGGTGCCGCAGGAGCCTTTGCCCGAAACCACCTGGCGCGTCCTCGAACTCCTGCCCGACGTGGTATCTACCGGCGCCGTACTGCTGGGAGGGATCTGGTGGATTACCAACCGCCGGGCCGAAGTGGCCCAGAAGGAGGGTCGCCGGTGACCCGCAAGCTGCCCAGAATCACTGTCTGGCGCGCGATTTTCGCGGCCATTATGCTGAGTGGGCTCTATGCCACTTACCTCCGGATTTTCTATGGTTTGGGGGGATCCACGAACCTCAGCGACAAGTTCCCGTGGGGCATCTGGATCGGTTTCGATGTGATGTGCGGGGTGGCCCTCGCCGCGGGCGGATTCACCCTGGTGGCGATCGTCCACATCTTTGCCATCGAGAAGTACCAGCCCGTGCTCCGGCCGGCGATCCTCACCGCCTTCCTGGGCTACGTGCTGGTGGTGGTGGGCCTGTTGTTCGACCTCGGCCGCCCCGACCGCCTGTGGCATCCGCTGGTGATGTGGAATCCGCATTCGGTGATGTTCGAGGTGGCCTGGTGCGTCACCCTCTACACCACCGTGTTGTTTCTCGAGTTTCTGCCGATTGTCCTGGAGAGGTTCGGGTTGCACAAACCGCTCGCCTGGATCCACAAGATCTCGGTGCCCCTGATGATCCTCGGCGTGCTGCTTTCCACGCTGCACCAGAGTTCGCTGGGCTCGCTGTTCCTGATCGTCCCCGAGAAACTGTATCCGCTGTGGTACACGCCGATGCTGCCGCTGCTGTTCTACGTTTCGGCGATCGCCGTCGGCTTGGCCATGACCATCTTCGAGTCGTGGCACAGCAGCCGTGCCTTTGGCAGGGCCCTGGAATTGCCGCTGCTGGCCAGCATCGCGCGCGTGCTGGCGGTGGTGATGAGCGTCTACCTGTGGATCCGTTTCCTCGATCTCGGACATCGTCACGTGCTGTCGCTGCTGTCCCGAAACCGCATCGAAACCTGGCTGTTCCTGCTCGAAATGACGCTGCTGGTGGTCCCCACGATTCTGCTGTATCAACACCGCATCCGCATCCGGCCCGGCGCGCTGTACGCCTGCGCCGTGATGGTGGTTTTCGGCGTCATTGCGAACCGCCTGAACGTGGGCACGACGGGCCTGGAAGCCGGCTCCGGGACGCATTATCTACCCAAGTGGAGCGAGGTGGCGGTGACCCTCTCGATCGTCGCCGCGGGATTCGCAATTTTCCGCGTCATCGCGCAGTATTTCCCCGTTTTCGAAGCGTACCCGGAGGGGCACGCCGAAACCGGAACGGAAGCCAAGGAGGATGACCGCGTGGCGGTCGGATAACCGGCCGCCGCGCCGGCAGTGTGCGGCCCCGGGGCCGCGGGAGTCATGAAGCTGGCCAAGCAAATTCGGCTCGGGTTGGCGGCCAAGCTGGCGCTGTGCGTCATCGCCAGTACGACCGCCTTCTTCGCCCTGTTCGGCTTCATGAACCTGCGCATGGCGCGCTCCAACGCCGAGAGCCTGGTTGCCCTGTCGGCCGACCGCGTCACCGACGTCATCCTCCGCAGCACCCGCTACGAGATGCTCCATAATCAGCGGGACGCGCTGTACAACATCATCCGCGACCTGGGCAGCCAGCGCGGCATCCGCCGCATCCGCATTTTCAACAAGGATGGACGCATCACCCTCTCCACCGAAGCCCGCGAAGTCGGCTCGGTGGTGGACAAGAGCGCGGAGGGGTGCAACGAGTGTCACTCCGGAGCGCAGCCGCTTCTGGGCATCGACCGCCTCACCCGCGCCCGCACCTTCTGGGACCGCGGCGAACACCTCCAGGGAGTGATGCGGCCCATCTACAACTCGACCGATTGCACCGAGGCGGAATGCCATGTGCATGAGGCCAGCCAGCGCGTGCTCGGTGTGATCGATGCCGATCTCTCGCTGGCGGTCGTGGACACGCAGCTGGCCCGGCATAACTCCACCCTGCGCTGGTTCCTTTTCGGCGCCATCCTGTTCGGGTGCGCGGCGGCTGTCGGATTCATGTGGATCGTGGTCTACCGCCCGGTCAAGTCGCTGATCGCCGGAACCCACCGCGTGGCGGGCGGCGACCTCGAATACCGGCTGCCGGTCCATTCGGACGACGAATTGGGAGATCTGGCCGCGTCGTTCAACAAGATGACGGCCGAGGTGGCCGGAGTCCAAGCCAAGATCGAAGAGGAGGTGCGTCGCAAGACGGCGGAGCTCGAGCGGGTACACAAAACCCTGCTCCGCTCCGAAAAAATGGCCTCCATCGGCAAACTGGCCGCTACCGTGGCCCACGAGATCAACAACCCGCTCTTCGGCATCCTGACATATGCCCGCCTCGTCATGCGCGAGCTGCTCAAGCACGAACTGACGGGGCGCGACGACCTGGTCGAGCAGCTCCAGACCATCGAGCGGGAGAGCAAGCGCTGCGGCGAGCTGGTGAAGAACCTGCTGACGTTCTCGCGGCAGGCGCCCAGCCACCGCGAGCCGAACGACCTGAATACCGTGGTGCATCGCGCCGTGCTGTTGATCAAACATAAGCTGGCGATGCAGAACATCGAGCTGGTGGAGAGCCTGGCCCCGGATCTGCCCCAGGTGGAATGCGATGCCAACCAGATCCAGCAGGTAATCCTGGTGCTGATGGTGAATGCCTCGGAGGCCATGCCTAAAGGCGGCCGCCTCGAGGTAACCACGGAGTTCGATCCCGCCGCCGAGCAGGGTCAGGTTCGAGTCAAGGATACGGGAAGCGGCATCCCGGCCGAGGTTTTGCCGCGGATCTTCGATCCTTTCTTCACTACGAAGGAGGACCAGAACCGCACCGGCCTCGGTCTGGCCGTTGCGCACAGCATCGTGGAGCAGCACGCGGGGGATATCACGGTCAGCTCCACGCCGGGCGAAGGCACGGAGTTCAAACTCGAGCTTCCGGCGAACGTAGCCGCGGGTATTCCTGCGGGCGCCTTGCCGGATGGCGCGAGGAAATGACAGGAGGATGACATGGCAACGATGACAGAGCCCACAACCACGGTCAAAACGAAGGGCCGCATATTGGTAGTAGACGATGAACTGGTGGTCCGCGATTCGCTGGGCAAGTGGTTCACCAGCGAGGGCTACACGGCCAAGCCGGTGGCGAGCGCGCGCGAGGCGCTCGAAGTCATCGCCCAGGCCGAATTCGATATCGCCCTGATCGATATCAAAATGCCCGGCATGGACGGTATGGAGCTCCAGTCCCGCCTGCGCGAGGCCGACCCGGACCTGACGGTGATCATCATGACCGGTTATGCCGCCGTGGATACGGCCGTGCAGGCGCTCAAGCACGGGGCCTACGACTACATCACCAAGCCGGTGGATCCCGATGAGCTATCGCACCTGGTGGCCAACGCCCTGGAGCACCAGCGGGCGCGCCGCGAGGTGGTCCGGCTACGCGAGAACCTCCAGGAGGTCTACCCCAGTACGGAATTGATTGGCCGCAGCCCCGCCATGAAGAAGGTGACCGAGTTGATCGAGATGGTGGCGCCCACCGAGGCTACCGTACTCATCACCGGCGAGAGCGGCACCGGGAAGGAAGTGGTGGCCCGCGCCATTCACGCCGCGGGACCTCGCCGCTACATGCCCATGGTCACCATTCATTGCGGCGCGCTCACCGAAACCCTGCTCGAAAGCGAGCTCTTCGGCCATGAAAAAGGCGCCTTCACGGGGGCACAGTATCGCAAGAAGGGCAAGTTCGAGGTGGCCGATGGCGGCTCCGTGTTCCTGGATGAGATCAGCGACATCAGCCTGAAGACCCAGACCGACCTGCTGCGCGTCCTTCAGGAAAAGGAGATCGTGCGGGTGGGCGGCAACCAGCAGCTCAAGGTCGATTTCCGGTGCATCGCCGCCACCAACAAGAACCTCGAGACCCTGGTGAAGGCCGGGGCGTTCCGGCCGGACCTGTACTACCGCCTGCACGTGTTCTGTATCGACCTGCCGCCCCTGCGCGAGCGCCGCGAGGACATTCCCCTGCTGGTCAATCATTTCCTGAACAAGTTCTGCATGGCGACCAGCCGCGCCGTGCCTTCCATTTCGCCCGAGGCCGTGGAGATCCTGATGCGCCACGACTGGCCGGGCAACGTGCGCGAGTTGGAAAACGCCGTGGAACGGGCGCTGGTCATCGGCCGCGGTTCGGAAATCCGGCCCTCGGACTTCTCCTTCCAGTTCCAGGCCGACGAGCCGAAAGGCGGCAAGACGCTGGAAGATGTGGAGCGCGTCCATATCGAGCGGATCCTTCGCGAGACGCAGCATAATCTCTCGCGGGCGGCCCGGATCCTGGATATCGACCGCACGACTCTGTACAACAAGCTGCGACGCTACGGGCTGCGGTGAGGCCGATCCATCTCATCCCGCTGGTCAGCGTCAAAGGGGGCCTGCGATTCGATCGCCTCGAGCAGTTGGCGGCAACCCTGGCGCGGACCTTCCGGACGCCCTGCCGCATCCGTCCGGAGATCCTCGACATCGCTTTCTCGTTCGACGAGCGTCGCAGCCAGTACTACTCCACCGCCATTCTCCAGCGGCTTGAAAAGGCGGCCGACCCGGACGCCCGCATCCTTGGCGTTGCCGCGTCCGACCTGTTCGTTCCGGTGCTGACCTTCGTCTTCGGCGAAGCCCAGCTTGACGGCAACTGCGCCGTGGTTTCCAGCGCGCGTCTGGCCGAGGAGTTCTACGGACTGCCGGCCAGCGAAAAACTGTTGCGCGAGCGGCTGGTGAAAGAAGCCGCCCACGAGTTGGGGCACACCTTCGGCCTGCGCCACTGCGCCGATTGGCGTTGCGTGATGGCGTCCAGCCACGCCGTCGAACGTCTCGATGTCAAAGGCGCCGAGTTCTGCAAATCCTGCCGCACGGTTTTCGCCAACGGCGGCTGGTAGCCTGCGTCCAGGCAGTGCGCAGGCCCCGGCCACCGAGCCGGCTCTCCGACCGCTGCCCGCGCGCGTCCCCCACAGGAGACCTCGCGCGCCTCCGCCACCAATCGCGGTCCCGGCCATCAGGGAGCGCTCCACACCCCCGCGGTCCCGTGCCGTTTTTTTTCTGCCAACGGCGCCGAAAAGAGGGAATCTGGGAGTATGCCCGTTTACACCCTGATCCGCAGCCTCGCCGCGGAAGTCCAGATTCCCGAAAACGGAATCCTCAGTCGTACCCTCTACAGCGACGACCATGTCAAAATCCTGGTCTTCGGCTTCGCGCCCGGCCAGGAACTGTCCGCTCACACGGCGCCTATGGCCGCCTCCCTGCATTTCGTGAGCGGGGACGCCACACTATCGCTCGGCGAGGACGTCCACGAAGTCGGCGCCGGCGCGTTGGTCCACATGCCGCCCCAGCTCACACACGGCATTGTGGCGCGGACGCCGCTCATCCTGATGTTAGTGATGTATAAGCAGGCCCGGGAGTGATCTCGTTTTGAGGTCCAGTAGAAAGCTGCAGCTCGGGGGAAGGAATGGAACCGCTTACAGAACGATTAACCAGCCGCTGCCATCTTCTGCCGCATGGGCTGCGCGAAGAGATATACCGTGAACAGCGGCTTCGGATCGCCCTTTCCCCACCGGTTCACTTGCCATTGGGCACGCAGGTAGCGTACCGGCTGTTCTGTCATATCCAGCAGCATCTGGTAGGTACCGCAGTAGAACTTCTGAGGGAAAGCCAGCAGCGGTTTGGTGCCCCAGTCCGAACCATCGGCGGAACCCCAGATCGATACGTCGATGCTTTCCTGTTCGATGATGCGCGTGATCCCCAACGTGAGGACCAGGGTCTCGCCCTGCCACTGGCCAAGGTCGATTTGTGCCGCCGATCCCGCTTCGCGGACCGTGGTTTCCGAAACTATGAACTGAGGAAGCATTGCCTTTACTCCGGCGCACATCCGGTGACTCTACAATTGGAGCTGTAAGATTCTGTGCCGAGCTACTTCTAGAGTCTCATATTTTTTGCAAAAACAAAAGCGCACATTCTGGGTCCCATTTCCCTTTTGTGCGAAAAAGCTCGATCCGGGAACGGCGGCAACTCCCGCTTTTTCAATTAGATAAGTTACGAATTCGACATCGTTCCGAAAGCCAAATGCGGAAATATCCGTCATTAGATAATAGGCTCCGCCCGGCGCATAACAAACGAATCCGGCCTGTTTCAAACTCGTCACGAGATGGTCGCGCCGGGTGGCGTATTCGGCCGCCAGTTCCGTGTAATATTCGTCCGGCAGGCTGAGCGCCATGGCGCCCGCCTGCTGCAAGGGTGCCGCCGCTCCCACCGTCAGGAAATCGTGAACCTTGCGGATGCAATCGGTTAGCTCCGGCGGCGCTAGTACCCACCCTACCCGCCAGCCCGTCACAGCGTATGTCTTGCTCATGCTGTTCACCAGGATGGACCGCTCCCGCATCCCGTTCAGTGACGCGATCGGAATGTGCACCGCGCCATCGTACAAAATGTGCTCGTAAATCTCGTCGGTAATCGCCAGCACATCGAATTCCTGGCACAATCGCGCAACGCACTCCAATTCCTCCCGGGAGAAGACCTTACCGGTTGGATTGTTGGGCGAATTGAGAATGATCGCCCGGGTCCGCCCGGTGAACGCGGCGCGCAGCTCTGCCGGGTCGAATGTCCAATGGGGCGCGTGCAGCGTGACGTAGCGGACCCTGGCCCCGCAAAGCTGCGTGTCGGGGTGGTAATTCTCATAGAATGGCTCGAATACTACCACCTCGTCGTCCGGATCGAGCACCGCCATCAGCGACGCGACCATGCCTTCGGTGGCCCCGCAGCACACCGTGATCTCGCGCTCCGGGTCGAACTCCATCCCATAGTGGCGGCGGTATTTGCGCGCGATGGCGTCGCGCAGCGGCTTGGCTCCCCAAGTGATGCTGTACTGGTTGATGTCGCAGGCGATGGCCTCGGCGGCGGCGCGCTTTAAGACCGACGGCGCCGGGAAATCCGGAAATCCCTGAGCCAGATTCACCGCGCCGTGGTGCAGCGCCAGACGGGTCATCTCGCGGATGACCGACTCCGTGAAATTGGCAATCCGCCGGCTCCGAAATCGCATTTTTCGACACTACCACAGTGTGGGAGACTACTCCCGTGAGGTCCTTGCTGTTCGTCCCGTTTTTTGTCCTGCCGCTGCTCGCCGCCCGGCCTTCTTTCACAGCGGACGATCTGTGGAACTGGCGCACTGCCTCCGACCCGCGCATCAGTCCCGATGGCCAGTGGGTGGTGTATGTCGAATCCTGGAACGACCGCAACGCCAACCGCCAGTTCGCGAACCTGTGGATTGCCTCCACCGACGGCAAAACCCGGCGACCTTTCACGCAAGGCGCCTGGCGCGACCGGATGCCGCGCTGGTCGCCCGACGGCACCCGCATCGGCTGGCTTTCCGACCGTGGCGGCGCCCCGCAGATCTTTCAACGGGCGTTTGCATCCGGCACCGATACCGCCGATACCCAGGTCACGCGGCTCGACCCGCAGCCCCTCACCTTGGCCTGGTCGCCCGATGGCAAGTCGTTCGCCTTCACCCGCCTTGCCGCCCTCGCCCCGCCCGCGCCATGGGCGCCCCCCGCCATCCTGCCGCGCCTGGCGCATGCCACTTACCGGCAGCTCTCGGTGACCTCGGCGACCGCTCCGCTCTCCACTGCCGGCTTTTCCGTGGTGGGCGAGCCCGCCTGGATGATCGACGGCCAATCGATCCTGGCCGCTTGTGAGGACGGCCGCATCTACCGGTTCGGAATTGCGGGCGGCGCTCCCCAACCGGTAGCCGCTGCGCCCGGCCACAACCGGCACCCGGTCGTCTCGCCCGACGGCTCCCGCATTGCCTGGCTCTCCACCCGCGACAACACCCAAAGTTACGCCACGCGGAAGCTCTACGTGATGAATGCCGACGGCTCGCGGCAGCGGATTCTCGCCGGCTCGCTCGATCGCGATGTCACCGATCCTCAGTGGAGTTCCGATTCGCGCAACGTGTACTTCCTGGCCGACGACCGCGGCTCCACCTACGCCTGGGCCGCCCACAACGACGGCACGGTGCGGCAGGTTACGACCGTTCCGCAACGCCTGCGCGGCTTCTCCCTGGCCGATAACGGCCGCGCGGTCACGGTCCGCTCCACCGCTTCTGAGGCCGGCGGCGTGTTCACCTTCACCGTGGATCGCGCCTCGCAACCGGTCACCCTGGCTGACCCCAATGGGCGGCTCCTGGCCGAGCGCGAAATCGCCCCCGTGGAGGTGCTCCCCCTGGCTGTCGCCGGCCGTTCCGCCGAGGCCCGGCCCCGCGACCCGGAGGAACCCGCTCGCGCCTGGATCACCCGGCCGCCCGCTTTCGACGCGGCTAAGAAGTACCCCCTGCTACTCGAGATCCACGACGACCCGCGCACCATGTGCGGCCCCGATTTCTGCCTGTACTCGCAAATCGTCGCCGCCCGCGGCTTCGTCGTCCTGTGCGTCAACCCCCGCGGCACACCGGGCTACGGCGAAGTGTGGGGCAACCTGCTCCCCACTTCCTTCCCCGGCGACGATTACGACGATCTCATGCGTGCCGTGGATACCGCGCTCGCCACCGGCTCTATCGACTCGCAGCACCTCACCCTGACCGGCGGCCTGCTGGCTGCCTGGACCATCGGCCACACCACCCGCTTCCACGCCGCCGTGGCCCGCCGCCCCATCGTCGACTGGGCTATCCACGTAGCCCTGGCTCCCGATGGCCTGCGCCAAGCCGAGGCTTGGCTGGGTGCATTTCCGTGGGACGATCCGAGCCGCTATACCGCCAGCAGCCCTCTCTTCCATGCGCAGCACTTCCGCACCCCTACGCTGGTGCTCGCCGCGGACCCGGACCCGGAGGCCGATGCCCTGTACTTCGCGCTCAAAGCGCGCCACATCGAGACCGCCCTGATACGCCTGCCGCGCACCCCCACCCCCGCCGACACCATCCTCGAAATGGAAACCGTCCTGACCTGGCTCGCGCGCCCGTAGCAGGTTTCGACAAAACGCTGGAGTTTTTCCGGAAATTGCCAGGCCTAGCGCAGCCGCAAACTGTTCCCCACCACCGAAACGCTCGACATGGCCATGGCCCCCGATGCCACCATCGGCGAGAGCAGCCCCAGCGCCGCCACCGGAATCCCTACCGTGTTGTAGGCGAAGGCCCAGAACAGGTTCTGCCGGATGATCCGCATGGTGCGCCGCGAGAGCGCAATGGCGTCCGCCACCCCGTTGAGATTACTGCGCATGAGCGTGACGTCTCCCGCCTCCATCGCCACCCCGGTCCCCGACCCCATGGCAATCCCCAGGTCCGCCTGGGCCAGCGCCGGGGCGTCGTTGATGCCATCCCCGACCATCGCCACACGCCGCCCCGCGGCTTGCAGTTTCTTCACTTCAGCCACCTTTCCCTCGGGCAGCACCTCCGCCAGCACCCGCTCAATCCCCGCCTCGCGCGCCACCGCTTCTGCCGCCGCGCGGTGGTCGCCCGTGATCATCCACACCTCGAGCCCCATCGCGCGCAGCCGGCGCACCGCTTCGGCCGCTTCCGGTTTAATGGTATCGGCCACGGCAATCGTTCCCGCGACCATGCCATCCACGGTCACCGTCACTCCCGGACGCCCCACCGTCACTTCGCGCTGGCCCACGCGGGCGCGCACGCCATGCCCCGCCATCGCCGAGAACGAGATCGAATCTTCCACCGCGAGCCCCCGCTCGGCCGCCGCTTCCACCACCGCGCGTCCCAACGGGTGCTCCGAATACCGCTCCGCCGCCGCCGCCAGCCGCAGCACCTCGTCTTCTGCGAACCCTCCGGCCGCGATCACCCCCACCACCCGCGGCTCGCCGTGGGTCACCGTGCCGGTCTTGTCCAGAATCACGGCATCGATCTTGTGCGCCATCTCTAGCGCTTCGCCGCCCTTGATCAGGATCCCCTGCCGCGCGCCGCGCCCGGTGCCCACCATGATCGCCGTGGGCGTCGCCAGGCCCAGCGCGCACGGGCAGGCGATAATCAGCACCGCCACCGCATTGGTCATGGCCGTGGCGAAAGGCGCCAGAAACAGCCACACCGCGAACGTGACCAGCGCGGCCACCAGGACCCCCACGGTGAAGTAGCCGCTGACGACGTCCGCCAGCCGCGCCACCGGCGCCCGCGAGCCCTGCGCCTGCTTCACCATCTCGATCATCTGCTGCAATACGGTGCCGCGGCCCACCTGGGTGGCCTCGTACCGAAAACTTCCCGAGCGGTTGATGGTGCCCGCGAATACCGCCCCGCCCGCCTGCTTTTCCGCCGGCATGCTCTCGCCCGTGAGCATCGACTCGTCCACCGCCGATTCGCCCTCGAAAATGGTCCCATCCACCGGAATGCGATCGCCCGGCCGCACCACCACCCGGTCCCCCACCCGCACCTGTTCGGCGGGCGTCTCCACCTCGACGCCATCGCGCAACACGCGCGCCGTGGGAGGCTGCAGGTCCATCAGCCCGCGGATCGCCTCCGAAGCCTTGCCCCGCGCGTGCGCCTCAAGGGTCCTTCCCAGCAGGATCAGCGCGATGATCACCGCCGCGGCCTCGAAATACACCTCGTGACCGCCCATCAGTGTCTGGTACACCGAATACAGGAACGCCGCCCCGGTGCCCAGCGCAATCAGGGTGTTCATGTTGGCCGAGGCGTGGCGAAGCGCGGTCCACGCGTCGCGATAGAACGGCGCACCCGCGTACGCCACTACCGGCAGAGACAACAGGAACTGCATCCAGGGAAGCCGGTGCGCCATGCCCAGCACCATCACCGGTGTGGCAAACAGCGCCGCCACCAGCAGGCGCCGCCGGTAGCCGGGCTCCTCACTATCGGGTTGCGTCCGGTCGGCGGGCACGCCGTAGCCCAGGTCTTCAATCGCCCCGACGAAGTCCTTAACCTTCGCCTGTTCGGGACGATACTCCACGGTGGCCGTGCCGGTGGCGAAGTTGACGCTGGCGCGTTCGACGCCCGCCGTCTTGCCGAGCCTCCGCTCGATGGCCCGCGCGCACGCCGCGCAGGTCATCCCCGAGACCGGCAGGTCCACACGCTCCGAAGCCGTGGTGTTCATGCCGGCACTTCGTATCCCAGATCACGCACCGCGTTGGCCAAGACCTCGGGTTTGACCAGCTCCGGATCATACTCCACGTTGGCCGCGCCGGCCTGTAGCTCCACCGTCGCTTTCGTCACACCAGGGGTGGACGACAGGGCGCGCTCCACGCTGCGCGCGCAATTTCCGCAAGTCATGCCGCGCACCGGTATTGTGAGAGATTGAATCGCCATATCTATATGATGCTCCCGTGCGCCATACTGTCACAGGATGCTTTCCGCCGATCTTGTTCTGGCCCGCCGCATGGAAGCCGCCGAAGCCGCCAATGCCCGGGGCTGTATCGTCCACGGCGGGTCGGCCACCCTCGAGATTGCCGGCGGCTGTGCCATCTTCGTGGGCGTCGATTCGCCCCTTACGCAAGTGGTGGGCATCGGCCTGAACGGTCCGGTCCCCGCCGGCGAAATCGACGACATGGAGGTGTTTTTTCGTTCTCGCGGGGCGCGCATCTGCATCGACCTCTGCCCCCTGGCCGACCCTGGCCTGCTTCCGCTCCTGTCCGGCCGCGGCTACCGTCCCACCGAGTTCAATAACGTGCTGGTCAAGCGCCTCGGCGGTGCCCCGATCGTCGCCACCCCGCGGATTCGTCGCGCCATCGCCGGCGAATGCGAACTCTGGTCGCACACCGTGGGACGCGGCTTTTTCGAGCAGGCCGAACTCACCAGCGAGGAAATGGACGTCGGCCGCGCCATCTTCGCTATGCCCGGTGCGCTGTGCTACCTGGCCGTTGCCGATGCGGCCGAACCCGCCGGCGGTGGCTCGCTCACCGTCCGCGGCGGTCTGGCTGCGCTCTTTGCCGACAGCACGATTCCTCTCTGGCGACGCCGCGGCTTGCATTACGAGCTGATCGCTGCCCGCCTGAACGAAGCGCTGGCACAGGGCGCCGACACCGCCACGGCCACCACCTTGCCCGGCAGCGCGTCGCAGCGTAACTACGAGCGGCACGGATTTCAGGTGGCCTACACCAAGGTCACGCTGATGGCGTATTGACGCGGCGCCCCCCCGGTCGAAAAAGAATTTACAGAATTCCTCACCCCAGCCGATAAGTTCTCTGAAAGAGCGTGGACCCGCATCGATCCGGTGCTGAATACGAGCTTGCGAAGATGACTCCTCCTGAACCACCCGAGACCGGTTCCAACGCGCTGCCAGTACCGGATTGGAGCTCTTCGGCAGCCGCCGGTACGCTCGATTCGCGCCGGTCTCAGCTCACCGCGCTGACCATCCTGGTCCTCTTGTGCTCCGGCATCGTGGCGGCCGGATATCGCTACTACCGGGCTCAGCGCGAAAATATCGAGGCGGGAATCCAGGCCCAGATCTCCGCCATTGCCGACCTCAAAGTGCAGCAGGTGGTCGCCTGGCGGAACGAGCGCGTGGCCGATGCGCTGCTGTTCAGCGCCAGTCCCCTCCTCCAGGCTCCGCCAACGCCCGCGCGCGACGGCCAACTCCGGAGTTGGATGGAAACATTTCGCGCCCATGCGGGCTATTCCCAGGTGGCGCTGCTCGATCCGGATGGGCACGCCCTGTTGAACGCCTCGGATGGTACCAATGCCGCCGCCAGCCTGCTGGTGCCGCTGGTCCGCCGGGCGCTCGAAAGCGGCGAGGTTGTCGTATCGGACCCGTACTCCGTCCCCGGTGGTCCGACTTTGATCGATGTCGTCGCACCGCTGCCCCCCCAGCAGACTGGCAGCGCGTTCCGCGCGGTCCTGCTCCATATCGACGCATCGGCATTTCTCTTGGCCAGCGTCCAGTCCTGGCCCACGCCTAGCCCCACGGCGGAGAGTCTGCTGGTGCGAGCCGATGGAGACCGGGTTCGCTTCCTCCATCCCTTGCGCCACAAAAGATGGGTGGGAGAGCAGTTTACGCTGGCCTTCCAGGAAAACCTTCCCGCGGCCCTGGCGGCACGGGGGGCGGAGGGGATCCGCAAAGGCATCGATTATCGCGGGGTCTCCGTGGCAGCCGCTCTGAAACCGGTACCAGGAACGCGCTGGGCCCTGGTAGCCAAAGTGGATAATAGCGAGATTTACGCTCCCCTCGGGCACCAGTCGCGAGTCACCGCGCTGGTGGTGGGGCTGCTCCTGGCCGCCTGTCTGGCGGCCTATGGATTCTTCTGGCATCGTCAGCAGAACCGGTTCTACCGGCGCCAGTACCGGGCGGAACGGCAACGCCGGGCGCTCGAAGAGCGTTATGCCCGGTTGCGCACGTACATCAACGATATAGTGCTGTTGTTCGACGACCAGGGCCGCATCCTCGAAGCCAACGATCGCGCCGTCGCGACCTACGGTTACACCATGGAGGAACTGCTCGGGCTTTCCATCCTCGATCTGTTGGACCACTCCGAACGGGCGAGCTTCGATCTTCGGTGGGAGAACCTCGCCGCGCACGGCTCGGAAGTGTTGGAGGGCCTGCATCGGCGCAGGGACGGATCGACAATCCCCGTCGAAGTCAGTTCCCGCACCTTCGAAGTGGATGGAATCCGGTACCGCCACAGCGTGATCCGCGATATCACCGAACGCCACCGCGCCGATCGCGCCTTGCGCCTCGCCACCCGGGCCACACGCGTATTGTCGGCCAGCAACCAAGCGGTGATCCGGGGGGAGACGAGGCCCGGCTGCTCCGCGATATCTGCGAGGCCATCACTCATACCGGCGGCTATCCGCTGGCATGGATCGGTTTCGCCGAACGGGACCCCCGCAAAACCGTGCGCGTCGTCGCCGCCGAAGGAACCAGCCTGGAGTACGTGAAATCCCTGGGTGTCACCTGGGATGACTCACCCGCCGGGCGCGGACCGGCCGGCACCAGCATCCGCACCGGACAGTGCGCCATCTGCAACGATGCCGCCTCCGATCCGGCTTTCGCGCCCTGGCGGGAACGGGCCGAAACGTACGGCTACAAAGCCCTTGTGGCCTTGCCTCTGCGGTGCGACGACGAGGTGATCGGCACCCTGACGATCTACGCTTCGGAGCGCGATGCCTTCCACCCCGAAGAGATGTGCCTGCTGGAGGAACTGGCGGCCGATCTTTCCTACGGCCTGGAGACGCGTCGGCGACGACGCCGGCAGGCGCAGGTGGAAATGGCATTGCTCCAATCGGCTGCCGAATTCCGCACCCTCTTCGATACTGCCAACGATGCCATCTTCATCGCCGATTCCGAAGGCCGCTTCCTGGAGGCCAATCAGGTGGCGTGCGAGCGGCTTGGCTATACCCGCGACGAGTTGCTCACTATGTCGATTCCGCAAATCGATGCGCCGCGATCCGCCTGTGACATGCCGGACAGGCGAGCCAGTCTGTTGGAGCACGGCGAAGCCCTGATCGAAACGGTCCATCTGCGAAAGGACGGCTCGGAGATGCCGGTAGAAATCAATAGCCGCGTGTTCCGCTACCGCCACCAGCCGGCCGTCCTGTGTCTTTGCCGCGACATCAGCGACCGCAAGCGCGCCGAGGCCGACGCTCAGGCCCGCGCGGTGGAACTCGAGCGCGCCAAAACCGAAGCCGAAAATGCCAACCGCGCCAAAAGCGAGTTCCTGGCCAACATGAGCCACGAGATTCGCACCCCCATGAACGGGATCATCGGCGCCACCGGGCTGCTTCTCGATATGCCCCTCAACGACGAGCAGCGGGACTACGCCGAAACCATCCGCCGGTCGGGTAATTCGCTGCTCAGCATCGTGAACGACATTCTCGATCTCTCGAAGATCGAAGCCGGCCGAATGACCATCGAGCCGGGCGCTTTCGATATCGTCGCCTGCCTGTCGGAAACGGCCGACTTTCTCACCCCCCAGGCGCTCGCCAAAGGGCTCGAATACGATTTTCTCGCTCAGACCGACGTTCGCTGGGTATGGTCCGACTCCGGCCGCGCGCGCCAGATTGTCCTCAATCTCCTCAGCAATGCCATCAAGTTCACCGATCGCGGCAGGGTGAGTCTGTGTGTGGCTTCCTCCCCCATGGACGACGGCCGCCATCTCTTCCGAATCGTGGTCGAAGACACCGGCATCGGCATTGCGGCAGACCAACTCCCCTTGCTGTTCCGCAAGTTCAGCCAGGTGGATTCGTCGCTCAGGAAACGGCGCGAAGGCGCCGGCCTCGGCCTGGCCCTCTCGCGCGAACTGGCGGAATTGATGGGTGCATCGCTGACCGTGACCAGCGAGTATGGCACCGGCTCTCGGTTCCTGCTAACTCTTCCCTTGGCCCCGGCCGCGCCCCAGGAATCCGATCCCTCCGATCCAGGGTCGTCACGCGAAGCGCTGGAGCGCGACCTCGCCGCCCGTCGCCGCCGCATCCTGGTTGCCGAGGACAATCCGGTGAACCAGAAAATCGCCGTCCGGATGCTGGAAAAGCTGGGCTGTCATGTGGACTTGGCGGCCAACGGCAGAGAAGCCGTACAGATGATCGGACGGTTCCCCTACGATCTGATCCTCATGGATTGCGGCATGCCCGAGATGGACGGGTTTGCCGCATCCCGGGAGATCCGGTCACGCGAACCGAGTGAAGCCCGAACCCCGATTGTGGCGCTCACGGCCCACGCCATCGCGGGAACCCGCGAACAATGCACTGCGGCGGGCATGGACGACTACGTTTCGAAACCCGTCACCCCGGCGACCATGGAGAGCATTCTCCGCAAGTGGAGCCCATGACTCCGCCGCCGACTTAGCTGCCGAGCAGCTTGCGCGTATACCGGATGCTCGCTTCCAAGTCTTCGCGCTCGCGTTGTTGCGCTTCTTCCCGGCTCCCACCTCGCGCCGGTGCGGGGTGCGGCTTGCCGCGCTCGGCGATCTCCACGAAACGCTCAAACTCCCACGCGGGAATGTCGTGGTACGCATCCCAGAATCCGGGGCTGCGATACGCATAAATACGCGGACCGGTGACGATCGATTCGAGCGACAGCGCGCGCCCCGGACATAGCTCGGAATACTTGCGGACAAACTCCTCGATGTGCACGTTGCCTTCACCCATCCGCACCCACGCCACCGCCGCGCCTTCCGGTGTGGCCCACACCGCGCTGTCGCGCAGGTGGCTGGTCAACACGTAGGGATGCAGGGTATCGAGCGCCACCAGGGGGTCTTCCAGCGTCCACAGCGGATTCCCCGAGTCCAGGCAGGAACCCACGAAATCCCGCCCGCTCTCTTCGATCAGCCGCTTCACCTCGTGCGACTGCATGTCTCCGGCGTGGTTCTCGATGGCGATTTTGATGTTGGCGTCCAGCGCCTTCTGCCGCGACTTCCGCAGCACCGCCACGGTGCTCTCGATATGGCGGTCGATGGGTCCGGGCTTGCGGTCTTCTGCGCTTCCCAGCACCGCCCGCACGATCTTGGAGCCCACCGTCACGGCTGAATCGATCATCCTCGCAAGCTGCTCGTCGGCCGTGCCCGCGCCCGCGTCGAACATTTTCGAGGTGGGGCAGATGGAGCGCATGCCGATTTCGATCTCGATGCCCAGCTTCTCGGCGTGCGCCCGCACCTGCTTCAGGTTGTCCGGCTCGAGGCTGCCGATGAACCGGATCTCCGAAAAATGGACCACCTTGGCGCCCTGTCTGGCGCTGTAGTCCAGCAGTTGGAACGGCGACCAGTTTTGCGAGCGCAGGCTGAAGAGATCGATTCCCAGCCTGGTTTCGGGCGGCGCGGATGCCGCCAGCGGAGCGGCCGCGGCCAGGGCGATCATTTGGCGTCGGGTCATCACCAGCAGTATACGCGGATTCGGGCGTCCGATTGGGAACTTGTGCCCGTCCAAGAATTAGAATGAAGGAGGTCATGCTCCGGTTGATCGCGTCGATGGTGGCGGCCAGGGGCCTCGGCGGCTGTGCCCGAGCATCCGCTCCAGACGCTGCGCAAAGAGCACCCGCGCCTGATCGCCACCACCGCCGATTTCAAACGTCTTCAGGCACTGGTGATTTCCGATTCCACTGCCGGCGGCATCCGGGCCAGCCTCAAACGGCAGGCGGACGAAGTCCTGCCTCCCGGCCTGGGGAATGGTCACCGACGCGGGCCATACCCTCGACCATGCGACCGCATTTTTACAGAACGGCGATGCCGAGTTGGAAGCGCGCATCCTCTCTCCCAGGGACGCTGTTTGGGACGCTGTGAGCATATTTGCGCCGCCGCCGCAAAATCCCAATTTCGGAACCAAAAAGCTCGTCGTTCGTCTATCGGGGAAAGTGACTCGGACGCGGATTGAAATCGCTCTGAAATAGTACTGGTGTCGGGGCAGGGATTACCTGCCCAAGGGGATACTATCGAATGCCGAAGGTATTGATCGCCGGCGGCGGACTCGCCGGGCTGTCAGCGGCGGCCGCCCTGGGGGGCGCCGGTTTCGATGTGGAGGTTTTCGAGTCGCGGTCGTATCTGGGCGGGCGGGCGACATCGTTTCCCCTCCCGGTTTCCAGCCCCGAAGAGGAACCCGAGATCATCGACAACTGCCAGCACATCCTGTTGCGCTGTTGCGTCAACCTGCTCGATTTCTACGGACGCCTGGGGGTCCGCGACCGCATCCGTTTCTATCGCGAGTTTTATTTCCTGGAGCCCGGCGGACGCATCTCCGTGCTGCGCCGCGGCCGTCTGCCGGCGCCCTTCCACTTCACCGCGGCGTTTCTGAAAATGCACTGCCTCAACCGCGGTGACAAGCTGCGCATCGCACGGGCGCTGGCCGCCATCCGGCGCGAGCGTACTCGCCGCAAAGACCTCGACCGCATCAGCATGCTCGACTGGCTCCTGCAAAAACGCCAGACGCCGCGCGCCATCGACCGCTTCTGGCGCCAGATCCTGGTCAGCGCCGTCAACGAAGACCTCGACCGCATGGCCGCCGTACACGGTTTCCAAGTCTTCTGGCTGGGGTTCATGGCCAGGGCCGATGGGTATGAAATGGGAATCCCCTCCATCCCGCTGGCGCAACTCTATAGCACCGGCGTGTGGCAGCGCCTCGGCAAGGTCGTGTTTCATTTTCGCGCTCCCGTCGAACGTATCGAAGATGCCGGTTTCCGCGTGGCGGGCGAGTTGCACACGGCCGATCACTACATCAGCGCGCTGCCCTTCGAACGCCTGGAAGCGGTGGGCATGGAGGCGCCCCGCCTCGAGCATTCACCCATCACCGGCGTGCACCTCTGGTTCGATCGCGAGATCACTACCCTGCCCCACGCCACCCTGCTCGACCGCACCATGCAGTGGATGTTCAACAAGGATTCGGGGCGCTACCTGCAACTGGTGGTGAGCGCGTCGCGCGATCTCACCAACCTGTCGCGGAACGAGATCATCGATATTGCAGTGGGCGACCTCCGGCTCTATTTTCCGCGGGTGCGCGAAGCCAACCTGGTGAAAGCGCACGTAATCAAGGAGCAGCGTGCGACGTTTTCGGCGGCGCCCGAAACGGAGGCCCTGCGCCCCACTCCCGAAGCTGGCCTGCCGCGCGTCTTCCTGGCCGGCGATTGGACCCGCTCGGGCTGGCCCGCCACCATGGAGGGTGCCGTGCGCAGCGGTTACCTGGCGGCCGAAGCCGTGGCCCAGGCAGCCGGACAACCGGCGCGATTCCTGGTGCCGGATATCAGTTGAATCCGCCGCTCAGCGCTTCACCAGCCGGATCTCGAACAGTTTCGGCCAGCGCTTTCCGGTGACGAAGAGGCGGTCGTCCGCGGCGTTATAAGCGATGCCGTTCAGCACGTCCGTCTGCAACGGGCCTTCCATCAGGTCGGACGGAGTCAACAGCCCGGTGAGATCGATCCAGGCCACCACCTTCCCGGATTTCGGATCGATGCGAGCAATCCGTTCGGTCTCCCAGACGTTGGCGAAAATCTCGCCTTTAATCCATTCGAGTTCGTTCAGTTTCGCTACAGGCTCGCCCTGGTCCGTCACCGTGATCCGGCCCGTTTCCCGCAAAGTCTCCGGATCCCAGAAGCGAAGCTGGGCGCTGCCGTCGCTCATGATAATGCGTTTGCCGTCCTGCGTAAGGCCCCAGCCTTCGCCCGGGTAGTGAAACTCGCTGCGCGGCGTGAAGCTGGCGAGGTCGTAGACGAAGCCGGTTTGCGCTTTCCACGTGAGTTCCAGCAGGCGGTCTTTCCAGTTGACAATGCCTTCGCCGAAATACTGCCCGGGAATCTCGTGTTTCTGCAGCACCTCGCCGGTTTCGAATTTCACCTTGCGTACGGAGGACTGCTCCTCGAGCCCCGTGCTTTCGTACAAGAAGCCATCCAGGTAGAAGAGTCCCTGGGTGAAGGCGGCGCGGTCGTGAGGATAAGTGTGTACGATCTGGTAGGTGTATTCGGGCGTGCTGCCAGCCTGAGTGGCAGGCCCGCAGGCGCAAGCCGCGACGACGGCTGCGACGATCACGATGCGCATATCCATCAAACATAGCATTGGCGTAATGGTGCGAGTGCCTCGCGCCATGACATCGAGTAGAATGTTCGGCTCCTGGAGGTCTCATGGGCAGAAATATCGTGGTCTGTTGCGACGGCACCAACAACGAGTTCGGCGTCCACAACACCAACGTGGTTCGCCTGTACTCCGTTCTGGAGCACAGTCCCGAGCAGGTCAGCTACTATCATCCGGGACTGGGCAGCATGGGGTCGCCCTACGCCCTGAACGGATTCAGCCGCCTCTGGACGAAGATATTCGGCCTGGCATTCGGATACGGCATCTCCCACCACCTGGCGGATCAGTATGCGTGGCTGATGGAAAACCTCCGCGCGGACGACCGGCTGTTCGTCTTCGGATTCAGCCGGGGCGCGTACACGGCGCGGGCGCTGTGCGCCATGCTGCATGTGTGCGGACTCATTCGCTGCGGCGATGTGGCGCTCGTGCCCTATGCCATCCGGCTTATGAAAAAGTACGGAAAACAGGGCAGCCCGGAAATCGCCAAGAAATTCCGCGCAGCATTTTCGTCCATGGACGTGAAGCCGCATTTCGTCGGCGTCTGGGACACGGTCAGCTCGGTGGGCCAGGTCTACACGCCGCTCAAGCTGCCGTACACGGCGTTCAATCCGGATATCGTGACCGGCCGGCATGCGGTGTCCATCGACGAGCGCCGGGCCTTCTACCGCCAGAACCTGTGGTCACCCGCCAAGGGGCAGGATATCCAGCAGGTGTGGTTTCCGGGGGTACACAGCGACATCGGCGGCGGCTACGCCGAGGAGAATAGCGGTCTCGCCAAGATCACCCTCGAGTGGATGATCCGCGAAGCCCGGAATGCGGGGCTGCGAGTGCTTTCCGACCGCGTGGAATCGGTATTAGGCCGGGGCCGCGATGGTGCCGCAGCCAAGCCCAATCCAGCCGCCATGTTGCACAACTCGCTCACCCTCTGGTGGCGGGTGCTGGAGGTATTTCCCAGGCTGCCCTACAACCACATCACGCGCAAGCGCGGATTCCGCGTTCCGCTGGGGCGTTGGCGTCGGATTCCCGAGGGATCCCTCGTGCACGAAAGCGCCTTTCTGCGCATGTCGGCACAACTCGACAAACCGTACCGTCCGAAGAACCTGTCGGACCGCAGCAAGTACCGCGTGGTGACGGGGTCCATCGAGTAGCCGGCCCGACGCGCGCGGCAGTTACTCCCGGCAGGTGAAGTTCCGAGAGTCGTTCGGGTTGCCCTTGCCGGTGTATGCGGCATACCGCGGATACGGGCACAGTGGCCGGCTTCGCCCCGGGAAGGCGCGGCCGGTAGCCACCACCGCGTCCGGAGCCTCGCCCTTCTCCACCCAATTCACGATCGCGGTGAGCATGTCGAAACGGTCGAGCGCCGCGCTTCCTCCCTGGCAGTGGCCCATGCCCGGCACGAGGTAGAGGCGGCTCCACGCGGTCACCGGGGCGGCTCCGCCCGTGTCCCTGGCCATCTTGTCGTAATACCTCAGCGTATCCAGCGGCGAAAACCAGGGGTCGCTCATGCCATGGTAGAAGATCAGTTTGCCGCCGTGGCCGGCGAACGTGCTCAGGTTCGTCCAGGTGCTGTCGCCGAGCAGCCCGTTGGTGTTCGACGCGATCCGGGCGGCCTCCCGCTCGACGTTGAAATTCGCCGCGTCCGCACCTGTTCGCACCGGGATTCGCGGGCCGTTCAGCAGGCCCGGCAGCCCGGCGCTCTCCGCGATTCCGGCATCGTACGGAAAGCCCGGATACACCGCTTCGCCCCGCCGGTTCTTCGGTCCCGCAAAGGCCTTCTTCAGCGCCTCCACCTGGCCGGCCGTCAGGCACGCATCGGTCTTCGCACCCTCGCACGTCAGGATCGCCGGATCGAAGTCGCACCCGCGCGAATCGAAGATCATTCCGTCCGCAATCCCATCCTTCCCATCGCAGCGTTCCAGCAGCGCCCGGACGATCAGCTTCCGGTCCGCGTCCGAAAACAACAGCTCGGCAGCCGCCTTCCCCGCGGCGTCCTTCGGCGCCTGCCGCGTGAATACCGCGCCGATATAGCCCAGCGCGAGATTGGAGTATCCGGTTCGGATGGCGGGATCGCCCGAAACGATGCCGTCGAAATAGAGAGGGTAGCGTTGCGACATGATCATCGCTTCGCGTCCGCCCGTCGAACACCCCACGTAGTACGCATACGCGGCGCCGCGCCCGTAATACCAGGCAATCAGTTCGCGGGCGAGCGCCGCCACCCGGCCGATGGCCACATAGTAGAAGTCCAGGCTGGCCTGCTGATCGCGGAAGAAGCCGCCATCGAAGACCTTGCCCTTATGCCCGCTATCGGTCGTCACCACCGCGAAGCCGCGGGCCAGCGCCGAAGCGCCCCCGGCCGCCTGCGCTCCCTCGGGCGACGCCACCGTCCCGTTCAATCCGCCCCCGCCCTGAAACAGAAAACGGCCGCTCCAGGGCTCGGGCAGCGCCAGCGCGAAACCGATGCCGTAACTCTTCCCGTCGGCGCCCGTGCGCGGGTCGATCACGCCTTCGACGCGGCAGTACGACGGCAGTGCCGCGACCGCGGATCTCCACCGCTCGCCCGGCTCCGACGCCGGAACCTCTTTGGCTTTTTCGATCCGCAAGTCGAGCGCCGGCGCGCGGTATTGGGTGAGGTCCGCGCAGCGATGCGCGGCCTGCGCGAGCCCGGCGGGCGTGCCGGTCAGCCCCAGAGCGGCGCCGACCACCAGCCACCTCCAACATTCCGCCATTTCCGTCCTCTTTCAGAAAATCATGCCGCCACGATCACCGCGTCCGAAACCGGATCCAGGCCGAGCTCCAGTTTCGGACGGACATACCAGCGTCCGTCCGCGGTTCCCTCGGCCGCCATGTTCCATTGGGCGACATCGAGGGGCCGGAAGGGCACGGGCGAATTCTGCATGCAAGCCACGAGCCAGCGTCTCTGTAGTGCTCCATCCCAAAAGCACTCAGGGCCACGCCAGGATCCCTTCCAATCTATCGTGAGGTAATTCTGCCGGCGTTCCCTTTGCAGGAACATCATACAATCAACCCGCCGCGTTTGCAGAAGGAACGCGCTGAATCCGCCGCTACTGTTCCACCGGATGGCCTGCTTCGAGGGCGGCGATCATTGCCTCCAGGCTCTTCCGGTTCACCGGGTCCGGCGCCTGGGCCAGCGCCTTCCGCGCATGCTCAAGGGCCTGCTTCAGGTCTCCGGTCGCCGAATAGCCGCGCGCCAGTCCAACGTGCACCGGCCACTCGTCCCCGTTCCGTTCAAAGCTCAACCGGAACACCTCCAGCGCTTCCTAATTCTTTTTCTCGGCCAGCAGGCGGCGGCCATACTGGTGCAGGTCGATGGGCATCGCCGTACGCAGGTGGACGGCCGTTTGCATCACGGTCGTGGCCTCGTCCTTGCGGCCGAGTTTCTCCAGCACCATCGCTTTATTGCTCAGCGTTGTGAAGTTCGCTTCGCCGATGAAGGGTTTGCTCACGGCGATCTCGGCCCATTCGAGCGCCTGGTTCAGGTGCGTGTTCCGCGACAGGCAGAACTGCGACGCGGCCACCCAACCGCGCCACCCGAACCCCTGCACGTTGGTCAGGTTCTCTTTGAGTTTTGAAATATAGAGATCGTCGATGTTCTCCACCTTAATGGTCCACGGCACCGCCAGTTCCTCCCACTGCAATTCCGCCACCGACTCGGCCAGCCGCCGCGTCGTGAATTCGTAGGTCATCCATTCGCGGTACTCGTGTTTGTGCGGCTTCACCGTCACGCGCAGCGCGTCGTCGGCCGGGTCGTAATAGAAACTGCCCCAGGCGTTGGCGTCTTTCGAGAAGATCACTTGCCATTCCTCCGGGCCGGCGATCATGTGCAGCCCGTAGCGCCCCGCGGCCAGCGGCTTTCCTTCGATGAGAACCGGGTCCGAGGTCTCAAACACGGTGTTCTCGTTCGCCCCAGCGCGCCAGGGCGCCGGCTTGCCGTTGCCGAACCCGAGATCGGTCAGCCCGTACGGCACGAGTTTTCCCCAGATCTGGCCGCGCCGGTCCTTGCCGTCCGGTCCGTGCACGGCGGGGCTGGAGTAGTCGATCGTCACCCGTACGGGGCCGATATACTGGGTTACCGAAGCTTTCTGGTTGTTGCCGCTCGGCTGGATCGTCAGCCCGGGGACAATCTGGGCGGCGGCGGGGACGGCCAGCGCGATACTCAATGCGAGACGAAGCATGGAATCCTTAGCAGGTTGCTGAAAAAGGGTATTTCGATGCCCGAAAGCACCCAATGTCTCGCTCCGTCAAACGTAGAATCAACAGTTTGCGGCTGTTGGTAAGTGCCATTCTAAGTAGTCCGGGGACTTTTTCAGCAGCCTGCTAGACGGGACATGCGCGAAAACGTGAGCCGTCCGCGAATCGATTGGCCGGCGGCCCCCCCACTCCACGACGGCATGCGGTCCGCCGCGCCGCCCCGATCCTACCCACCCTTGAAAACGGGGCCAAACTGTTGTACACGTAAATTGCTTCGGATTTAGCGCTAGCGTCCGCTGCAGGGGGATGGTACATATGCTCAAGAAGCTTGTCTGGCTGTTTCTGCCCATAATGGCATGGGCCCAGTCCTACACGGCATCCGTGCGGGGAACCGTAACCGACCCGACGCATTCCGCCGTGCCTGGCGTTTCGGTCACCGCGACCGACGTCGAACGCAACGTAAAGCGCGCGGCCAAAACCGACGAAGCCGGCCGCTACAACTTCACGGCCCTGCCGCCCGGCCACTACACTCTGGCCTTCGAGGCCCCGGGCTTTCAGAAGGCCGACGTGCCGGCATTTCCGCTTGAAGTCCAGCAGCAGGGCACCGTCGATATGGAACTGCAGGTGGGCCAACTGGCCACCGCCATCGAGGTTCAGTCAACCGCTACCTTGTTGAACACCGCCGCCGCCACCATGGGGCAGGTCGTGGGTGACCGGACCATTCAGAGCGCGCCGCTGCAGTCCCGTAATCCCATGGCGCTGGTCATGCTCACCGCCGGCGTGGTGCCGGTCGAGAGTGAAGCCGGCGGCGCCGACAGCGTCAATTTCGTCGCCAGCGGAAATCGCAACTCGACCTCAGAGGTGGTGCTGGACGGCGCTGCCATCAGCGGCGTCGAACAGAACAGCAGCATCACCGACCTCAAGTACACGCCCTCGGTGGATGTCATCGAAGAATTCAAAATCCAGACGAACTTCTTCAGCGCCGAGTTCGGCAATACCGGCGGCGCCATCGTCAACATGGTGTCCAAGAGCGGCACCAACGAGGTCCACGGCGTGGGTTACGAATTTTACCGGAATGCATCCCTCAACGCCAACAGCTTCTTCAATAACCGGGAGGGCCTGACTTCGCCCGATTTCAGCCGACACGTCTTTGGAGCCACCATGGGCGGCCCCGTGTTTCTGCCCAAACTCTATAACGGCAAGAACCGGACGTTCTTCTTCCTCGATTTCGAACAGACGCGGCAGGCCAGCGCCACTTCGCTGCAAACTACCGTACCCACGCCACTGCAACTGGAGGGCGACTTCTCCCAGACCCTGCGCTCCAACGGCAAGCTCTACACCATCTACAATCCCTACGATACCTACGAGTCCGAAGATGGCTCGATTCTACGCATGCCGTTCGCGAACAACCGGATTCCGGCCACCATGCAGAATCCCGCCTCGCTCAAGTTCCTGAAGTACTACCCGCAGGCCACCTCCGATGGCGACCCGCTGACTCACGTCAATAACTTCTACAAAGTCGGCTCCAATTCGAGCCTTGGCGACAAGATGGATTTCAAGATCGATCACAACCTCAGCGACCGCCAGCGCCTCACTTCCCGCTACAGCGTGGATTGGGGCAACTCCGACCCGGCGAACCTGTGGGGCAACATCTCGGCCAACATCAACCAAAGTTCCCACCGCACCCAGAACTATGTGATCGACTACACCCGTACCCAGAACCCGACCACCGTCATGACGGTGCGGGCCAGCGTGCTGCGCAACCGCGTCCACACCACCCCGATCTCGACCGGCTTCGATTCGTCGGATCCCAACACGCTGGGGCTGTCGCCCATGTTCGAAGCGCTGGGTGTGATGCACTTCCCCAACATTTCGGCGACCAGTTACCGCACCCTCGGTGCGGGTGGCTGGGCTCTGATCCGCCAGGGCGAGGATGTCGGCCTGGTAAACGGCAGCATCACGAAGACCGTGGGAGGCCACATCATCAAGGGCGGCGCCGAGTTCCGCCTGTACCACGAGAACTATTTCCAGCCCGGCTATCCCGCCGGACGCCTCAGTTTCAGCCGCAGCATGACCGGCGAGGACCCGACCAGTTCCAGTTCCAGCCAAGGCAACGGCATCGCCACCATGTTGCTGGGCTGGGGCAGCGGCGGCAGCACCGATACCGACTATCCCACCGCCACGTCGTCACGCTACTTCGGGACTTACCTGCAGGATGACTGGAAGATCACCCGCAACTTCACCCTCAACCTGGGTTTGCGGTATGACTTCGACATTCCGCGCACCGAACGCTTCAACCGACTCAACTGGTTCGACTTCGGCGCCACCTCGCCGCTGGCGGGGAAGGTGCCCGCGTTCCCCAATCTGCAAGGGGTCATGATGTATGCCGGCGGCGGCAATCGCCGCACCCCGTACCTGGGCGACTACAACAACGTCCAGCCGCGCATTGGCATCGCCTATGCGCTCGGCAGTAAGATGTCGATCCGCGCCGGCTATGGGATTTATTATTCCGTCTCTCGCGCGTCCATCAAGGGCGAAGTAGGTTCGGCATTCCGTTCCGGCTCGGATGTCCAGTTCAGCCGCGACGGTAACTACACCCAGTACGCCACCTTGCAGGACCCCTTCCCGAACGGCCTGACCATCCCGCCCGGACCGAAGCGCGATCCGCTGGCTTACATCGGCCAGGGCTTCGACAGCTATGACCCGCACACCGTCAACCCGCAGGTGCAGCAGTGGAGCTTCTCCGTCCAGCGTCAGGTGCCCGGCAGCGGCGTGCTCGAAGTGAGCTATGCCGGCACGAAAGGAACCCATCTCTCCTTCGGCACCGACGACGTGCTGGGGAACCGCAACAAGCTGGACCCGATGTATTGGGCCCTCGGCCGCGACGCGCTCTACGAGCAGGTCCCCAATCCGTTCTTCGGAGTGATTACCAATCCGCAGTCGGTACTCAGCGACCCCACCGTGGAATACCAGCAGTTACTGCTCACTTACCCGCAGTATGAGTCCTACCTGGGCGGTTACACTTCGCCGCCGTACATTGGTAACTCCATCTATCACTCGGTCAGTTTGAGTTACGAGAAGCGGTTTTCCCAAGGCCTCTCGGCCCTGGCCCACTACACCATCTCCAAGCTGATCAGCGATTCCGATTCGCCGGGTACCGATATCGACTGGCTGGGCGGCTTCACCGGTCTGCAGAACTGGAAGGATCTGCGCCAGGAGCGCTCGCTCGCCACCTTCGATATCCCGCAGCGACTCGTAGTGAACTTCACTTACCAGCTGCCCGTCGGCCGCGGGCGTGCCTTCGGCAAGAACATGCACCGCGTTGCCGACGCCCTGATCGGCGGCTGGGAACTCAGCTCGATTCTCACCTTCAGCTCCGGCTACCCCATCGTTCCCAACCTCGATTCGCCCGACCTCCTGTCGGGGGATCAGCGGCCCAACATCATCGGCAATCCGATGACCACGGGATCGCCCAGTCAGCGCATCCAGCAGTACTTCAATCCGGACGCCTTCTCGCAGCCCGATTCCGATGTCTACGGTTCGGCGCCGCGCACGTTGCCCAATTACCGCACGTTCGGAATCCGCAACGGCGATTTCACCCTGATGAAGAACTTCCGCTTCACGGAACGCAAGACGGCGCAGTTCCGGCTGGAGTCGTTCAATCTCACCAATACGCCCACCTTCGGGCGCCCCGACGAGAACTTCGGGAGCGATACCTTCGGCCAGATCACCAGTTACGCGCCCGGCCGCAGCGCGCGGCAACTTCAGATCGGCGTGAAGATTTACTACTGACGTGGAGCAAGGGCCGGCGGACCCGCGCGCTCCGCCGGTCCGCGCCACGAATCTCCGCAGGCTCGCACCGGCCATTCCCATCGATTCCCGGCGCGGGGAGGAAATTGTGTCATTGAAGATCCGCTTACAGCTCGGGCTCGTCGTGGCCGTAGCCGTGCCGTTCTCGTCTATGAGCCCGGCCCGGGCGCAGAATATCGTGGTAGACGCGGCGCCGTCCCACGCCGTCAATTCGTTCAGCCCGCCGCGGGCGCTCGGCGGCTCCATCGACCGCCTGCGCGGCGGCGCCACCCGCGAGGCCAACGAGAAAAATACCGAGCGCCTGCTCACCGATCCCGTCCTCAAGGAACTCCTGGGAGCGGGATGGGGAACGGTCACCTATCGCCAGAACACCGAGCTCATGATCGAGGCGTGGCACTGGAATCCCCACGGCACCTGGAGCAACGCCGCCAAACAGGAGGGCTACTTCACCGGCAGCGCCGAACCGACCGATGAGAAGATCCTGCACTCGTGGGCCTATCCCCTGCCCCACCGCGGCGCCACCGTGGGCGATGGCAACGGCTGGTCGCGCCTCACCGACGGCAACCTGGCGTCTTACTGGAAAAGCAACCCCTACCTCACCAGCAACTACACCGGCGATGATGATTCCCTGCACCCGCAGTGGGTCATGATCGATCTCGGCGCCATCGTCGATGTGAACGCCATCCGCATCGCCTGGGCCAATCCCTACGCCCGCCGCTACTACGTCCAGTTTTGGACCGGCGAGCGCGCGCCGTTCTACCAGGGCATCAACAAGGGCGCCTGGCAGACGTTTCCCATGGGCACTATTGCCGATGGCAAAGGCGGAACTCCCACACACAAACTGATCAGTTGGAAGGTCCCCGTCCGCTATCTCCGCATCTGGATGACCGAGTCCTCCAACACCTGCGACACGCACGGCGCCGAGGACCGCCGTAACTGCGTTGGATACGCCATCAACGAGCTCTACATCGGAACCATCTCCGACTCCGGAGAGTTCAGCGACATCGTGAAGCACCTTCCTAGCCGCCAGCAGACCATCACCTGGCCCTCCTCGGTCGATCCGTGGCACGCCGCCTCCGACCTCGACTACGGGCGCGGCGATCAGATCGGGCTGGACTTCTTTTTCAATTGCGGCGTTACGCGCGGCCTCCCGGCCATGATCCCGGTCGCCGTCCTCTACACCATGCCCGAAGATGCGGCCAACGAAATCGCGTATCTCTACAAACGGAAGTATCCCATCTCATGGATCGAAATGGGCGAAGAGGCGGACGGCCAGCGTGTCCTTCCCGAAGACTACGCCGCGCTCTACGTCCAGTTCGCCAAAGCCATTCACAAGCTCGTGCCCAGCGCCCCCCTCGGCGGTCCGTCGTTCGAAGGCACCCCGGCCGATGTCGATTCGTGGGCGGACGCCAACGGGAGAGTCTCCTTTCTGGGCCGTTTCGTGGCTTACCTCAAGGCCCGCGATCGCCTCCAGGACTTCACCTTTTTCTCCTTCGAACACTATCCCTGCATGGGCACGCGGCTGTGCGGCGAATGGAGTTCGCTCTACCATGAGCCGGCGTGGGTGAACCACGTCATCCAGGCCTGGAAGGATAATGGTCTGCCGCCCAACGTGCCGTTCTTCATGACCGAAGGCAACGATCTCGGCGAAGGCAGTCCCGGAACCGTCAAGAGCGGTCTCTGGCTGGCCGACTATGTCGGCGCCATGATGACCGCCGGCGCCGGCGGCACTTACCATTTCCACTACATCGCCACCGAGGGCCGCGGCGGAAGCCCCACTACGTTCCTGCCCATCGATGAGAACAACCACGTCAAGTTCTACACGCCGCAATACCTCGCCACCCAGGTCATTGCCCGCGAATGGGCCCAGCCCGTGGATGCCACCCACAAGCTGTACAAGGTGGCCAGCGACGTCAAGGACCCGGAGGGCAATATTCTCGTCACCGCCTACGCCCTCGAGCGGCCCGACGGGCAATGGTCGCTCATGCTGGTGAATAAGGACGAGAATCACGATCACGACGTCAAGGTCGTCTTTGCCGATGGCTCGGGCCGGAATCGCAGCTTCACCGGCACCATCGACCGGATCGTTTTCGGAGCGGCGCAATATCAGTTTCATCCGGAACCCCTGCCTGCCGATGCCCCTCCGGCGGGCCAGGGTGGGGGCCGCGGGCGCCCCATGCTCAACGGTCATCCCGATCCGGATGGCCCGCCGGCCAAATCGACCCTCGCCGCCGGCGGCCCCGATACGCTATATTCGCTTCCAAAGGCCTCGATCATCGTGCTCCGCGGCAGGCTTGCGAAGTAGCCGATCGGTAGTGAGTGGAGACGCAAGAGAAAAGGAGACCCAATGCCTTTGAAAGACGATGTCAACCGTCGCGAATTCCTGGCGCCGGCCGCTGCCGGACTCGCCCTCACGCTGGTTCCGAGACACGTGTTGGGTGGGCCGGGATATGTCGCGCCAAGTGACAAGATTACCCTGGCCTACATCGGCTGCGGTACCCAGGGCACCCGCGAGATGCTCCGCTTGATCGCGGCTCCCGACGTACAGATTGTCGCTGTGTGCGATCCCGTCAAGGACGGCACCAACTATGTCGATTGGGACAAGACCGGCATCCGCGACAGCGTGCGCAAGGTCCTCGAAAACCCCGAATGGGGAGCCGGCGTCAGCGGCATTCGAGCCGGCCGCGACATGGCCAAGGAGATCATCGAAACCTACTACGCCAAGAAGCGCGCCGCGGAACAGTTCAAGGCCGTCGCCACCTACGCCGACTTTCGCGAGCTCCTCGAAAAAGAGCGCGACCTCGACGCCGTCAAGATCATGACGCCCGATCACCTGCACGCTACCATTTCCATCGCCGCCATGAAACGCCGCAAGCACGTCCTCATGCACAAACCGCTCGCCAACCGCGTGGCTGAGGTGCGTATGGTGGTGGATACCGCGCGCAAGACCGGCATGGCTACGCACCTGCTGGCCTGGCACTCGCCGCTCACCGCGCTGCGGCAGATGATTGTCGATGGCGCTATCGGCACCATTCGCGAAGTGCACAACTGGACCGACCGGCCCTTCTGGCCCCAGCAACTGGCCTTACCCACCGATCGACCGCCGGTGCCGGCGAACTTCGATTGGGACCTGTGGCTGGGTCCCGAGCACGAGCGCCCCTATCACCCCAGCTACACCCACGCCGTGTTCCGCGGCTGGTACGATTTCGGCGGCGGCAGCATCGCCGACATGGGCAACTACAGCCTCTGGCCCATCTTCATGGCGCTCGACCTGCCCGTGCCCTACAGCGTCGAGGCGCAATCCAGCTCCAGTTGTGAAATCAACGACCAGGTCAGCGGCGTCAAGATGAACGATTTCGCGTTTCCCTATGCCAACCGCGTGTGCTTCAAGTTCGCCGCACATGGGTCATGGCCGGCGCTGAAGCTGTATTGGTACGACGGCGGCATGCGGCCCTTCACGCCTGACGAGTTGTCCGAAGACGGTAAATCCATCCCCGCCACCGGCAGCCTCTTCATCGGCGACAAGGGAGCGATCCTGAACAACGAGCTGATCCCCGCGAAAAAGATGCAGGCCTATCGCGCGGCCAAAGGTCTTCCGGAGCCGCGCGGCGGACGCCGGGGCGGTGGCGGCGGTGCGGGCGATGCCGAGTGGATCGCGGCGTTCAAAGGCGGTCCGGCATCGGCCGGTAATTTCCTCAATGCCGCAAACTGCTCCGAAGCCATCGCGCTGGCCGGCGCGGCCATCCGCTACAGCCGAAAAATCTTCAACGAAAGCCACTGCGCGCCGGCGTTGCAGTGGGACCAGGAGGCTATGAGCTTCAAAAACGCTCCCGAAGCCAACCTGTACCTGAAGCGCGAGTATCGCGACGGGTGGCGCCTGACCGGCGTGTAACGTTCCCGGCGGCGCCCCGCGCCGCACTTTGCAGTTGTGGAGGTGTAGATGCCAGCTATGTCGAGAAGAGGGTTTCTGAAAAAATCGCAGGCGATGGCCGGTGCGGCCGGGTTGCTTCCCCTTGCGGCCCAATCCGTCGCTGCCAATCCACTCGGCTTGCCGATCGGCAGCCAGACGTACCCCCACCGCCAGCGCATCAAGGACGGTGATTTCGCCGGCCTCTGCCGCGATATGAAAGCCCTCGGCGTGGGGAGCCTGGAATTGTGCTCGCCCGGATACGCCGAGTTCGCCGCATTGGCGGACGCCAAACAGACCCGCAAGCTCCTGGACGATCACGGGCTCAAATGTCCCAGTGCCCATTTCGAGCTGAGTGAACTCCGCAACAAACAGCCCGAGATGATCGCCTGGTCCCACCAGCTGGGTATGACCCAGATGGGCACAGCATCCCTGAACGGCCACGTACAGGACGGCGTCACCACCATGGATGTGGTGAAGAAAGCCGCTGACGAGTACAACCGTATCGGAGAAGCGGCGGCCAAAGCGGGCATCCAGCAGTTCCTGCACGACGAGCGCTTCGAGATGTCCAAGGTGGATGGCCGCGTGGTCTACGAAGTCCTCCTGGAACTCCTCGACCCCAAGCTCGTCAAGATGCAGTTTCAGATGTCCGCCATGCGCGCCGTGGGCGACCCCGTCATGTACTTCAACAAATATCCGGGGCGTTTCCTCTCCATGCACTTGCAGGGTGTGGACCTGAATGCCCCGGCGCCGGGCTCGGGCGGGCCCCGCGGCGCGCGCGGAGGAGGACGCGGGAATCCGGGACTGGCCGTAGGCAAAGACAGCCTCGATTGGGCCAAGATCTTCACCGCGGCCAAAACCGGCGGCGTGAAGAATTACTTTGTCGAGCAGAACTGGGATCTGACCGTCCAGAGTGTGGCGTTCCTGAAAACGCTGAAAGCCTGATCGTAGTCCGGGTGGTGCGCAGCCCGTGCAGAGCCGCGCACCACGCGACTATTCATGCCGTAGCGCCGCCATCGGGTCCACCCTCGCCGCACGCAACGCGGGGTGCAGCGCCGCTGCGCAACCCACCGCCGCGACCACCAAGCTGGCGGCGAAGAAGGTGCGTGGATCGTCCGCTGTCACGCCATACAACATCTTCTCCATGGCGGTCCGCCCGGCGTACGCCAGCGCCCACCCCATTGGCAGCGCGATCGCGATGCGCACCCCGGCCTCCCGCAGTACCTGTCTTGCCACCTTGCCCGGCGTCGCTCCCATGGCCACCCGAACGCCAAACTCCGGCGTCCTTCGCGCTACCGCAAACAGAGTCACGCCGAACAGCCCCGCCGCAGCCAGCAGCAGCCCCACCGCGGCCAGCCCGCCGGTGACATTGGCAGCCAGCAGTTCGCTCGACCGCGCCCCGCGCATGTGCTGCGCCATCGTCGTGATGCCCAGCAGGGTGAACCCCGGGTCCACGCTGCGCGCCGTACGGCGCACCAGGGCCGCCAACTCCGCCGGATTCTGCCGCGTCTGGATGAATCCGGTAATGTTGCCGGCCGGCAACTGCGCCAAGGGGAAATAGAAGTACGGCTCGATCGTCTCGCGGAGGTGAATCGTCGGACCGTCTTCCACCACCCCGACAATCTGCCGGCTCTTCCCGGCCACCGTTATCCACTCGCCCACCGCGTGTTCCCCTGCAAATCGCCGCACAAACGCGGCATTTACCATCACTACCGGGGTTGCGTCGGGTCCGTCGAACGCAGTGAACCCGCGCCCGCTCACAATCCGCGCTCCCGTGGCCGCGAAGTACCCCGGGCTCACCTGGTTCATGCGGAATCGTAGCTTCGGCTGCCCCGTCAATTCCGCCGTCACGGTGGCGCCGCCACCCGATCCGCTGAGCAATGCGCGCCGCGCCCATGCCACTTGTTCCACGCCCGGCAAGCCCGTCAGTCCCGCACCCAGCACTTCCGCACGCTGGGTCGTCTGACCGGCCGGCAGCCGCCAGAAACCGGTGACCATCAGCATCTTGCGGTCCGGGTCCATGGCCGGCCGGATGGCCGAGACGTTTTGCAGGCTGCGCCACAGCAGTCCCGCCGAGCAGGTCGCCGCCGTGACCAGCGCCATCTGCGTCACTACCAAAGCCGACAGCCACCGCGAGGAACCCACAATCCGCGACCCCTGGAGCGCCGGCGCGATCTGCCGCTTCCAGGCGTCCAGCAGCGGAATCGCCGCCCCCACCAGCGCGACCACCGCCAGGGCGCCGGCGCTGAACCCGAACGTGCGCCGGTCGAGCGCGATGCCATAATCGAGGTACGACTTGCCCGCGTACAGCATGGCCCCCGCCACCCGGATCAGCCACGACGCCAGCATCAGTCCCAGCGCCGTTCCGGCCACTCCCAGCAGGATCGCCTCGGCGAAATGCTGTGCGGCCAGGTTGCGCGTTCCCGCCCCCAACGCAAGCCGGACGGCGGTCTCGCGACGCCGCCCTTCGTTATCCACCAGCCGCAGGTTGGCCAGGTTGGCCGCCGCGATGAGGATCAGAAGGACCATAGCCGCCAGAAATATGGCGTACGATTTTACCTTTGCCAGTAAATTCTTATCCGTAAAATCCTCAAGTGCCACTTTACGGTCCGGACCGGCCGCCAGGCCGTCCCGCTCCAGTTGCCTGAGGATGCCGTCCAGCTCGGCGCGAGCCGCCCCCATGCTCGCTCCCGGCCGCAGCCTTCCCAGCGTCTCGTATTCCCCGTCGCGGGCGTCCGGATTGCCGCCGGCCACCGAGCCGAACCACGCTTGCGAAGGCAGGAACAGGTCCACCGCAATCCCGCGCGACGCCCCGGCGAATCCGGGCGGCAGCACACCCGACACCCGCAGAACGCCCCGCCCCACTTCGAGCGAGCGGCCGATAATCTTCGGATCGCCACCCAGCATCTGCCGCCAGTAGCGGTCGGCCAACACGACCACCCCGTCCTGCCCCTTGCCCGTGTGGAAAACAGCGCCCTTGGCGGCTTTCACCCCCAGCACATCGAAGTAGTTGTCGCTGACGATCGCGCTGATTGGAAAATCCTGCCGGTCGGGCAGTTTCACAGCCGGCCCCATCCGGCACTGCGCCACGACTTCGCTGAACGTCCGGCTTCGGGCCGCCAGCCCCTCATACTCGCGCCAGCTCAGCCCGTCCGGCCGATGCTCCCGGGTATTCACGTAGATCCATTGGAGCTCTTTGGGTTGGCGCACCGGCAGATCGCGGAACGAATACGCGTCCAGAACGCTGAACGCTGCCGTGCTGAAGCCGATCGCAAGAGTCAACGAAGCCACGGCCAGCGCCGTGACGCCGGGCTTACGGGCGAGCGCCCGTAGCGCGGTGCGGAAGTCCCGCACCAGGTGCATACACATATAGACGCAAAAACCGATCGAACCGATCGCCTCCCGTACGGGAAAAGTTCTAGTCCCCGGACCGCTCTAAGGCCGCGATTAGGACTGCCGCTCTATCGACCGCCGCTATTCCCCGTCCGAAACTACACTTGTGTTCAAGGGATTGTTCGTTTTGTTTCTCGCCGCCACCGCGGCCGGCGCCGTAACCATCCAATTCACCGCGCTGCCACCCAACTATCAATACGGCACCTACAACGGGTTCGTCCTGGGGACCATCGATGGCCAGCCGAACCTCCCGCTCATCGGCGACGATTTCTATCACACCACCTACGTCCCCTCCGGCGCGATCACCTTCTCAGTGTCCACCCTCACCGGCGCCAAAGCCCTGCAATTCGCGCGCTTCGTGGATCTTGGGGACTGGCCGGGCAGTAACAATCAGTGGCCCGCTCGAAATTGATAGCGCGGCGTCCTAGTACTACTGGGGTCATCAAATAGCAACCTTGATCCGCGGCCCGAAGCTGCGGGTATCCTGAAGAGGTATGACGCCGAAACCCCAGGGCAAGGAGCACGGCGACGGCCACGAACGTCAGCGGGTCTCTCGCGCTCACCTGGTAGAGAAGGCTGGCGAGCACGCGGGCCAGCGAGGCGGACGCGAGGCCGCCTACGATTAGGCCGGCGAGGATGCATGTCGCCGCCTGGCCAAGCACGAACCGGAGCGTTTCGGTGGGCTGCGCGCCGATCGCCGAGCGGATCGCGATCTCGCGCGAGCAGCGGGTGATGGTGTAAGAGATCGCGCCATAAACGCCGATCAGCACCAGAGCTAGGGCGGCGAACAGGCCGACCATTTGCAGGACGAACCGTTCCGTCGCCACGGCGGCGCCCACCACCTCTTTCATCGGGCGGACTTCCCGAATGCTGAAATCGTTTCCCACTCGCCGGGCCACGTCGCGGACGGCACCGGCGAGCGCGACGGGGTCGGCTGCCGCGCGTAGCACCACGTAATTGCCGAAGCTCGGGTTTTGCAGGAATGGCGAATAGATCGCCGGGGGCGCCTGCGCGTCGGTGGGACCGTCCTTCACGTTGCCGGTTATGCCGACGATAGTCATGGCGGCATCGCGATCCATGGGGTTGCGCGTGTAGATTTGCTGTCCGATGCAGGCTTCCACGGTGGGCCAATACTGCAAGGCCAGGGCTTTGTTGACGAGCGCCACCTTGGGTGCGTCGAAGTGGTCGGCGGTGGTGAGCCAGCGGCCGGCCAGCAGGGGCACGCCGATGGCACGCAGATAATCGCGGGAGACCGATAAAGAGCGCGCCTGCAGCGTCAGGCTGGGAGGTCCGGGCGGCCTGTGATGCCGAACAAGGTGGTGTCATTGGCGCCAGTCCAAGGTAGATTCGACGCGGCGCCCGCGGCGGACACCCCGGGGAGTCGCGACAGTTCCTCGACGAAGCTCTCATAGAATGCCGCGTAGCGCCGTGCGCCGACGAGTTTCGGAACCGAGAGCGTTGTATTCATGGTCAGCACGCCGCGCGGATTGAAGCCGGCGTCGACGCGGCCGATCGCGACGAAACTGCGCATGAAAAGGCCGGCGCCAGTGAGCAGGACGAACGAGAGCGCGACCTCGGCCACTACGAATGCGCCGCGTGGGCGGCCACGGCGTGGATCGGTTCCGCCAGCCAAGGCGGGCGTCAGTCCGAAGAGCAACCCACAGAAGAGGGAGGCCGCGACGGTAACCAGAACCACGCGGACGTCGAGGCCGATGGCCTGAACACGCGGAAGTTGTTCGGGACCGAGCGCGACCAGGGTGCGAACGCCCCACCAGGCAACGAGCAAGCCCAGCGCGCCTCCCAACGCGGCCAGGGTCACGCTCTCGGTGAGCAGTTGGCGCACCAGTAAGGCACGCGTCGCGCCGATGGCAGAGCGGATCGCCATCTCCCGCCGCCGCACGCCGGAGCGCGCCAGCAGCAGGTTGCTCACGTTCACGCACTGGCTGACCAGATCGTCGTGTAACGGTTTGAGCTGGATGCCCCAGTTTGCGTCCTCGGGATATTGCGCTTCCAGGCCCGCCGCGATGGCGTTCATCTCCGCCTGCGCCTGCTCGATGGTGGTGGCCGGCGCAAGCCGGGCGGCGGGGCTTTACCAGAACTCCGCAAGCGGCTTTCCGAATCCAGCAGAAACGCGCCCTCGGTCACCACCGCCTCCCCGTCCTTCAAACCCGATCGAATCTCAATCCGTCCTCCCTGCCGCCAGCCGGTTTCCACTTCCCGTGGTTCGTAGCGTCCATTGCCCAGCGCTACGAACACGTGGCTGCGGCGACCAGAATCGAGCACCGCATTCTCGTCCAGGGTCAGCGCCGGACCGGCATCCACGGTCAACGTCACTTTGACGAACATGCCGGGGACCAGCACACGGCGGGCATTGGCGACTTCCAGCCGCAGTTTCCCCACTACGGCGTCGGGCGCAAAATCGAGTGGCGCCTGGGTAACGCGCGCATCCATGGGAGCGACCCCGGTAATCGCGACCCGCGCCTTCCGCACCAATCCCACCGACTCCACATCCCGCAACAACACGTCCGCGAGAACCCACACCTGGGACAAATCGGCAAGCTTGTAAAGAACCGTGCCCTTAATGAACCGGTCTCCCACGTCGATGTTCCGTTCGAGAATCTGGCCGTTTGCCGGCGCAGATAGGTCGATTTCGTAGGTTTCACGTCGCGTCCGGTCCAGAACGGCGATCTGTTCGTCGCCCATGCCGATCAACCCCAAGTCCTCGCGCGCCAGAGCCAGTTGCCGCGCCGCCAGGTCGATCTGCTCTGATTTGGCCGCGGACTTCCTTAGACGCTCGAACGACTCCAGCGCAAACAGGTATCCCTGCTGTGGCGGCGAAACGTCCTTCCCGTAGAACGCCGCCAATTTCTGGCCCTTCTTCACCTGCGTGCCGGTGGCGTCGGAGAACACCCGCCGCACCCATCCATCGGTTCCCGCCGAAACGCGGAACGTCAGGCCTTCTTCCGGCACCACGCGGCCGATTGTTTCCACCTCCCAGGAGCCGTTACCCCTGCGCAAGGTCTCGGTCTTCAGACGGATCAGTTGCTCCTGCCCCGAAGTAAGCCGCACGGTTCCCGGTGTATCCACGCCGCCGCCCATCGGCCGGCTGTCCGCGTATACCGGTTTCAGGTCCATCCCGCAATCAGGCGCCTTGCCGGGCCGGTCCGCGCGGTAGGAGGGATGCATCGGGTCGACATAGTAGAGCACGGCACGTGCCGCGGGTTTGGCCGCTTCCGCGCGCCAGAGCGGAGCCCGCCCCACGACGAACGCGGCGGTAAGTGCCGCCAGCCCGGCCAAGCCGGACAAGGCACCACGCGCAATGTGAGTCTTCGCCACCGTCGGCTCCTTTCCTGAACGGCCCTCCGGCTCCGTCACTTCATTGCGATCCCGTGGGGGCGGGCTCTTCCCGCGGGGAACGCAGTATTGAAGTCGAGTTGGAATCGTTTGTCTTCGATCAGCTCGTCATGGGTCACCTTGAGGACGTGCACCTTGTGATCGCCTTCGAAGTGAATGATGCCGGCATCGTCCTCATTCAGGAAATAGTCGGTAATGACCAGGCGCCTTTCGTCGCTGCTGAGCACCAGATTGTGGGGGCCGCTGTCGGGAGGGCCCACCGTCACCACCGAAAGTTGCTTGAGGTTGGAACGGTCCGTGGTGTCCAGCATGCCGACCTGGCCCGCTTGGAACAGCCCGAAAATCAGCCGGTCGCCGCTCTGCGGTGTCGCCAGGATCTGCCCCATGCCGCCGGTTACGCTGGTTTCCACGTGAGGCGTCACCGTGGCGCAATCAAACACCGCTTCACCGGTGCCGGCGATGGGATCGATCTTGTAGATGTGGCCGTCGAACATGCCGGCTACGTAACCGATGCCGCGCGGATCTCCGGGCAGCATTTTGACATCCATGGTGCCGAGCGCCGGCCCGCCGTCCGGCGACATCAGGTTGATCGTCTTGGTGATCCGGCGCGCGCGATAATCCCAGATCCGAACCGCACCCCGCAATACCGGGCCCGCCGAGCCGGTGAGGGTGCTCGACGGCAGAAGAAAATCGGCGGTCATCATCAGGTTCAGGTCGGGCCGCGCCGAAATGCCGTGCGGATTAAACCCGTCGAGTGGGGGCTTCTTTGGCCATTCGTCAAACAGCGACATGGTCCCGAAATGGTTGGCCACGAAGTGCAGGCGCCCATCGAACTCAGCCACGCGGCCCGGCTCTCCTCCGGAAGCGGATCCCATCTGCGTGATCAGGAATCCGCCTTCGCGCGTCGGCAGGAAATCGTCGGTGATGCTCGACTCCACCGCCCGTGCGGAAAACAGGAAGCGCGGATTTTGGGCATCCCGGACATCGAAGAAAAAGATTCCGTTCTGGTTCTTGAGCACGCTGAGGAGGCCGCCGCATCCCAGAATCGTCTTGTTCGCGTTGAGGTGACAGTGGTGCGGTTCATTGCCGATGTTGCCGGGAGGCGGCAGAGGTACCGTGCGGATGACCTTGCCGTAGTCGTGCGAATCTTCATCGAAATTGATCACCGCGAGAAAATCAGGCGCCTTGTGCTCCTGGTCGCTCGCCCAGATGTAAAGGATCTTGTCCCGGCCGCTCCTGTGGGCGTCCTCGCCGGCCGAGAGCGGTATCAGTCCGCCCAGCGTCAGACTCAAAACCAGGCCGGCCGTGGTGCTCCTGGACAGGATTCGGTTCGCTAGCATCATCCCCCCTCCTGTTTGGAGGACTCGCAAAAGCGAAGAAGCGCGTATCATGGATGGGGCGTTTTATTTTATGGCTGCCGAAACGGTCCCCCATGCCGATCTGGAGAGCATTTACCGGGAGCTGCGCCGGCTTGCCGCCTTCCATCTCAAGCGCCGTGCGCCGCAGGTCAGCCTTCAACCGACGGCGCTGGTCAACGAAACCTGGCTTCGGTTGGCCCGGCAGCCGTGGAAGAGCCGGTCGTATTTCCTGGCCTTGGCATCGAACGCGATGCGCAACGTGCTGGTGGATTACGTCCGTGCCCGGCTGGCCGAGAAACGCGGCCGCCATTGGACGCGCGTCACCCTGGAGGGCGTCAACGAACCGGAAGGCATGGCGTTCAACGTTGTCCAGGTGCTGGCTGTCCACCAAGCCCTGGAACGGCTCTCCCAACTTGATGCTCGTAAGGCGCGCGTCGTGGAAATGCGTTTCTTCGGCGGCATGGAATTCGACGAGATCGCCGAGGTGCTCCATATCTCTCTGATCACTGCGAAGCGCGATTGGCAGTTCTCGCGAGCCTGGCTATATGACTCCCTCACCGCCTGAATCGGGCGCCTCATTCACTTCACCGATAGAAAAGCTCGAGAGGCTCTTTTGGGGCGCCGCCAGCCTGACTCCGGACGAGCGCGAGGCCTTCCTGGCGGTCGAGTGCGCCGGCGAACGCCAACTGGAAGTCGAGCTGCGGCGGATGCTGGCCGCCGATGAGCACGCCGGGGCATTCCTCGATGTCCCTTTGCCGGAGGTCCTTGCCGCCGACCTGCCGCGGTCGTCGCTGGCGCGCTGGAAGCTCCTTGAACGCATCGGCGAGGGGGGCCTGGGCGTGGTGTATCGGGCCGAGTGCCTCGAAGACGGCGTCAGGCTCGAAGCCGCCGTGAAGATCCTGCGCCCCGGATTCGATACCGGAAAGTTTCGTGAAAAATTTGTGAAGGAGCGCCAGATTCTGGCCGGGCTCGATCATCCCAATATCGTCCGCCTGATGGATTGCGGCGCCGATTCCAGCGGCCGCTCGTTCCTGGTAATGGAGTTTGTCCGCGGCGAGCCGCTCCATACCTATCTGGAACGGATGAATCCTCCTCTCCCGCGACGGCTGGAGTTGTTCCAGTCTGTCGGTGAGTCGGTGAGCTATCTGCACTCGCGCCTGATCGTTCATGGAGATATCAAACCGGGGAATGTGCTCGTTACTTCCGAGGGTTTCCCCAAGTTACTGGATTTCGGCGCCGCGGAACTGCTCGCGGCCGAGGCCGACATACGCGGCGAAGTGACGCGGCTAATGCTGACGCCGCAGTACGCCAGCCCGGAGCGGAAGCGCGGCGGCGGGCCCTCGGTTCCCAGCGACATTTATTCGCTGGGGCGGCTGCTCGAAGAAATGCTGCCTGCCTCGGCGGCGCGCTCGGACTTGCGATACATTCTCCGGCGCGCTATGGCGGAGCACGCCGGCGACCGCTACTTATCTGTGCCCGATCTCCTAGAGGACCTGCGCCGGCTGCGCGAGGGGCTGCCGCTCCGCGCCCGTCCAGCCACGGCCGCCTACGTCGCGCGCCGCTTCCTCCGCAGGAACTGGGCTGCGGCGTCCCTCACCGTGCTCCTCGTGCTCTCATTGGCCGGCGGATGGTGGCGGGCGGACCGTGCTTCGCGCCGTGCGGCCATCGCGGCAGCCGAGGCTCGACGTCAGCACCAGTCCGCGCTCACGCATGAGCGTCAGGCTATGGAAAACGAGGCCCGCGCGGCTGCGAGCGCCCAGGAGGCTCTCTCGAACGCGGCGCGCCTCGATGCCCTTGTCCAGGAACTTCTCAACGATGACAGTGCCGACCCCAACATCGTCGACCAGCAGCAGGCCGCCGCGGAGCGCTCTCTGCGGCGGGCCGCCGTTTCACTTCAGACACTGCCCGGGCCGCCCCGCTGGCGGGAAGTCAGCATTGCGTGGCGACGGCTGGCCATGATCCTGGCGCACAAAGGCGAATTTACGGAGGCCGCAGCAACCCTGACACGCTCAAAGTCTGCCGCCGACCGGTGGTTGCGCGTTCAGCCCTCGCCCGCATCTCGCCGCAATGCCCTTCTGGTGAAGCTCAGCGGACTTCGCCTCGCGCGGCAGAGAGGGGCCCGAGAAGACGGATATCGGCTCGCGCATGAGGCGCTCGATGAGTTCCGCACCTTGCCGCCGGTCATGCAGGCCGAACTCAATGGCACGGTGTGGCTGGAAAGTGCGCGCCTCGCACTCGCCCGCGAGTCGATCGAACAAGGCCGCGCCGAAGGGGCGCCCGCTCTGCTAATGGAAGTCGTCCGCAACAGCCATGCCCGCGGCCTGACGCAGACCCGCAATCTCGGTGTCGCCAATCTGGTATGGTCCCTCCGCCGGCTGAATCGGCTGGACGACGCTCGCCGCTGGTGCTCCGTGGCGCACGAGTGGCAGGTGGACGAATTGCGGATCGCACAGTTCTGCGCCGAGCCGCTAACCGCGTTCACCGATCGCGATGTTCTCTTCCCCGTGGTTCGAGGGGCACTTTCCGACCAGGACCTCCAGGCCGTCTTGTCGCGCATCGACCAGCTGATTCTGGACCGCCACGAAGATCCGCAGAGCTTTCCGCTGAACATCACCCTCGGCCGGGCCTACGCGCGCCTGGCTGAGCACTATCTCGCGACCGGCCGAGCCGACCTCGCTCGTCCCGCCGTTCGGGAGGCGAAGGCGATCCGCGACGCCCTGATGGCGGGCGATTCGGCGAGCCCGGTGGTGCTCGGCTTCCGGCAGCGGGTTGACGGGTTGGAAAAGGCGTTGAATGCACTGTGAGCCCCCGCTTGCTCGTTCTTCCCGGTAAACCCGCAGCCAGCAGTTCCGCACATGGCCCGTCACCGTACGGGCCATGACATTCCGGGCCACGGAACGGAGCAAAAGAAACAGCGGCTCTCGTTGCAGTGTTATCCAGTGGAATGTTATGCGCCAGCACTCTACAGTTCGGCGTGGTTGGCAGCCCGATCGACCTCTCCGCCAATGTGAGCGAGGCCATCCTGCCGGGCGGCACGGTGTTTCAGCACTCGAACCCTTTACTTGGGACAGTGCCCGATCCGAAACAGAGTGCGGAGCTTCTCCACATTGCCGCCAAGGGCGTGAACGCCTCCGGCCGCTCAACCAACATTTCGGGGGCATTTGCATCCTCACTTGCGGAATCGGACGGCAACGGCGGAGTCGGCGTAAGCCAGTTGCTCTTCGGCAATCCCGGCGCGCCGGGACAGGACGTCGTTGGACAACTGGTGGCGCAATCGCTGTGGACTCGGACCTTCGTCTACAACGGCACCCCCGCGGTGGACATCACCCTTCACCTGCAGTTTCCGGCGCTTCAGCTGGGACTGATCGGTGTGGCGCCGAACCGCAGCGCGCCTAGCGCTACCGAAACGGCCGAGGTCCGTGCCAACGTGGGTACGGTGATTACTCATGCAGACGGCACCTTCTCGAAGGGTGGTACCTTCGAATTCGGCCTCCGCGCATTCGAAACACAACTGGGTCGTGAGATCGTCATAATTGTTCGCCGTCGCCGCACTTATGCCCTCTGCCGCGCCGTCTTTGGGGCTTGTTTCGTAGATTGGTTGAGCCAGTCTTCGAAGCGCGTCTCGCCGAGTCGCGCGTCATCGTTAGGGACCAGTGTCCTCTAGCTCACCTCGATACCGTAGTAGCGCGCGTGCGGGTCGGAGATTACCTCGTGTGGATCCTTGCGCGCAGCCAGGTCCCAGCGGACGACTTCATCCAGACGAAACTGCTCGGGACCCGCGATTTCCAAGGTGGCATTCAGCGGTGAGCTCATTGCGATTCTGCCTATTGCACTGGCGACATCATCGGCTGACATGGGCTGGAAGAGTAGACGATGTGGCCATCAACCACGCCGGGGCCGATTAAGCCAGTATCTCGACGGCCGTCACAAATGGTGATTCTGCTCTGTCACAGCTGGTGGCGCACTTCAAGCAGAGTGCCCGCCGCATCCCAATTCGGGCCGACAGAAGATAAAGGTGTGCAAGATCCTTCGATGGCTGTGTATTTGCCGATGGGGAGGCCTTGGAGAACTTCTGTTATTAGCGACCGCGCCTCTGAGTTGCCTATACGGAGCTACGGCTCAATTATCGACCTCCGGTTGGCCGGAGCACAAGGGGGCGCATTCTCCTCGATGTCGCGGAAAGTACCGCCGACACGTGGCTGGCGATAGCCGTTCGCGCAACCAGTGGGATAGGGGTAGCAGCGGCCGCTGCCCTCGGGCGTCTGGTGGCTGCCTGCTCTGCCTGCTCCTGCCTGTAACTTCATAGAGCCTCCTATTGGTATAATTTGCGCCGCGGGACGATCCCGTAGATGTAAGCTGATTTGCCGGCGGTACTCGCTTCGCCATTGGGCGCCTTGGGCGCCTTCGCGAGCCCTGCGGCCGGCGTGAACAAGGCGTGGTCGACCAGATTCTGTGGAGGAGTCCATGCGAGCGTTGTTTGGTTGCTTGTGGGCAGTGCTTCTGACAGTCGCGCCTGCTACTGCGCAAGTGGGTGGCAGCGGAACAATTCAAGGCACGATCACTGATCCGTCCGGAGCCGTTGTGGCCGGCGCTTCAGTTACCGCGACAAACGTGGCAACGGGAGTTCAAACCAATCGCAAGACGACCGATTCCGGGTTCTTCGTGCTTGCTCCGCTTCAGCCCGGCGAATATACCGTTACGGCGAAGACGGAGGGCTTTCAAACCCTTACCCAGCAGCACGTGGAAGTGGTCGCCCTCGGAACCATCGGACTCAACCTGCGATTGGAGTTGGGCGCATCCACCCAATCGATTGTGGTGACTGATGCTCCGCCGGTGCTGCACACCGACGACGCAACGCTTGGTTCGTCGATGGAGAACAAGCTGTATGCAGCGCTTCCCCTGGCCATGAATGGAGTGCCGAGGGATCCCACACAATTCATCGCGCTGGTGCCCGGCGTCAACAGCGCCGTCACGCAGGCCGCCGGCCCCACGTTTGCCTCGTTCAACGGAGGCCAGACGTACCACAACGAGGTCTACCTGGAAGGGATGCCTCTTACCAGCGCCGGAACGCAGGGTGATACCCGTTATCTGGCGTTTGCGGTTTCGGTGGACGCGGTGGACCAGTTTCAGGTGGAGACCAATGGCGCCAAGGCCCAGTATGAAGGGCAAGGCGTGGAGAACTATGTCTTGAAATCGGGAACCAACTCGTTCCATGGCGCGGGATTCGAATACTTCCGCAACACAGCCCTGGACGCGCGAGGGTTCTTTCCGAAAGCGAGAGCCATCGATCACCAGAACGAATTCGGCGGACTCGTGGGCGGCCCGATCAAGAAGAACAAGCTGTTCTTTTTCGCAAACTACGACCGGTACAAGTACAACTCGGGATTGTTGAACCCGACTCTGCAATCGATCCCGACGGTGCGCGAGCGGACCGGCGATTTCAGCGAGCTTCCGGCCTCGCAAACCATATACGATCCGGCAAGCCAGACGTGCGCCGGTTCGATCTGCACGAGGACGCCGTTCGCCGGAAACATCATTCCCAGCGCGCGCCTGTCTCCGGTCTCGCAGTCGTTTCAGTCCTATCTGCCCGCTCCCACCAACTCGAACATTGTGAACAACTACCTGCCCGACCTGCCGATCGTGCTGAACACGTGGACGACGGTTGGCAAGGTGGACGCCAACCTCTCGGACCGGCATCGGCTGTACGGGTTCTTCGCCGGAGGCAACTACGCCACGAATTTCACCGGCAGCCTCAACCAGTCGGCGGCGGCGGGTGTTCTGCCGGAACCTTACACCCAGGGGCGCATCGTGCAGGAAGCGGTCAAAATGGTGCAGTTTCACGACACCTTCACGATCAAGCCGACGCTATTGAACCAGTTCAGTTATTCCTTTAACCGCATCTGGATTCCCCTTCAGAACCCCACCATCGCGGGGGCGTATCCGCAAAAGGCGGGGCTGAAGGGCCTGCCTCCGAGCGTGGTCCAGTTGACCTTCCCGGACATGAACTTCACCGGCACGAATTCGCCGGGCGGCTGGCAGGGGACCAACGCCCACTTCTTCAACGAAGCCGCCAATACGTTCACCATGCAGGACAACCTGATGTGGGTGAAAGGCCGGCATAACCTGGTGTTTGGTTTCCAGTGGCAGTCGCTCCAGGACAACGAGAATTTCGCGCTGACCGCCACCTTCAACTTCAACAGCGCCCAGACCCAGGGCTACAATGCCGGGGGATCGCTGGTAACGACCACCGGCAATGCGTATGCCACCTACCTGCTCGGCGCGCTCAACAGCAGCGGCGTCAGCCAGAACGCGATCGCAGAGACCGGCGGCCGTTACAAAGGGTACGCCGCCTACGTGCAGGACGACTGGAAGGTGAGCACGCGGCTGACACTCAATCTGGGCCTTCGCTGGGACCTCATGGGTCCGTTCACGGAAGTGAACGACTTCATGTCGTTCTTCGATCCCAACTTGCCAAACGCGGCCGCCGGAGGGCACCTGGGGGCGCTGAACTTTGCCGGCAATGGCACAAACCGATGCAACTGCGGGACGCCGGTCGAAACACACTACAAGAATTTCGGTCCGCGCCTGGGCGCGGCGTACCGGCTCAATGATAAGACCGTCCTGCGGGCGGGCTTTGCCATCATGTACGTGCACGTCGGCGGCGTTGGCGGGCGGAACAACTCGCGCCAGGGCCTGAGTCAGCTCGGCTTCAACGCGACCAACAGCGCGACGAGCCCGGGCAACAACGCACCGGCATACTACTGGGACAATGGCGTGCCGCCGATCGCCCAGGCGCCGCCGTTTATCGATCCGACTTACGGGACGGGCTACATCACAACGAATCCCACGGGCGTGCAGAATCCGGTCGATGGCAGCCCCGAAATCGGCGCCAAGCCGCCGTACTACGAGAACTGGAATTTCGGCATTCAACGCTCGATCACACCGAACCTGACCCTGGGTGTGGCTTACAGCGCCAGCCTGGGGAAGTACCTGGCGGGGCCGGGCAACGGCGGCGGCTCGCCGATCAACGCCGTGCCGTTGAAATATCTGGCGCTGGGTCCGCTGCTGACGGCAACGGCCAACTCCGCCAACATTGACACGGCGCGAGCCATGTTTCCGGAAATCGGCTTGCCGTTTCCGAACTTCGTGGGGACGATTGGCCAGATGCTTCGCCCTTACCCGCAATACGGCACCATCAGCGCTCCATGGTTCGATGTCGGCCAGTCGAACTACCAGGGGCTCCAGACAACGCTCAACCGCCGCTACACCAATGGCCTCACGTTTACGGCAGGGTACACGTTCAGCAAGCAGATGGATAACCTGCTGAACACCGCCCGGAACCCGTTCGACTATTCGCTGGAAAAATCGCGCGGCGTCATCGATCACAGGCACGTGTTCCAGGGCACGTGGGCATACCAATTGCCGTTCGGCGCAGGGCGCCACCTGAATCCGGGAAGCGCCGTGCTGCGCTCGGTGGTTGGCGGCTGGACGATCTCAGGGATCGTGACGTTCGCCAGCGGCTCTCCGCTGGCGCTCACCGGCTCGGCCTGCAACAGCGGGGGGATTCTGGGCACCTGCATCCCCAATTACAACCCGGCGTTCAGCGGAAGCGTCCGCATCAACGGGAACTATGGGGACGGCAATGTCACCGGCTCCTCGCCAACCGCGTACCTGGATCGGAGGGCATTCGTTGCGCCCGCGGCTTACACCTGGGGCAACTTGCCGCGAACCGGAGTGTACGGCCTCAACGCGCCCTACACGTACTCGGCTGACCTCAGCGTGCGCCGCGAGTTTGCGATCCACGAGAATATTCGGCTTGCGATCCAGGGCGACGCATTCAACGTGTTCAACGTGGTCTGCTTCGGAACGCCTGCCTTGAACCCGGACCAGGCCAGCTTCGGCACGTTGACTTCACAGGCCAACCAGGCGCGCAAACTGCAGTTGAACGCGCGCATCACGTTTTAGATTTTGAGGCTGCGGGAATTCCGCCGGCCCGAAACCGGATGGGGAGGATGGTGCACGCACCAGTCGCGGCGTTACCGGGTAAGAAAACTCGCGGGAGCAGCCTGGCGATCAGTTTTCGGTGGGCTCTTCAAAGCTCTTGCCCTTGGTTTCGGGCAGCATGCCGAGGGTGACGACCATTCCCAGGATACTGATCACGGCGGCCGCCGATTCCGCCGCGGGCAGGCCGCGCCAGTGCAACAGCAGGGGAAAGAGGAAGACGCCGGCGAAAGCGCCTAATTTACCGGTGGCGGCGGCAATGCCATGGCCGGTGGTGCGGCCCGTCAAGGGGAAGATTGTGGCGGAATACACGAAGGTAGTGGCGTTGGGGCCGAATTCGGTGAAGAAATAGCTCAGCCCGTAGATGATCAGAAAGGGTGTGACGACGCTCTGGATGTTGGGGATGAGCGCCATGGCCGCAAAGGCGGCGCCCATCACGGCGAATCCGACGGCCTGGATTCGCTTGCGGCCCAGGCGGTCCATGGTCCACGAGACGCCGCGCTTTCTGCTCGCGGCGGGCCGGCACGAAGAATTCGAAAGCGCCTCTCACAGCATCTTCGGCGAGCCGGTGCCAACCTCCCGCGCGGCGGCGCCGAACCGTTCCCGCGCACGGGCTTCGTTTTGGGGCGGTTTTCACCAACTGGTCGCCAATCGCCGCTGGGCGCAGTACCTGGTCGGTGCCAGCGCCACCTGGTTCGTGATGGATTTTGCCTACTACGGAAACACCGTCAGCACCCCGCTTGTCCTCGCCGCCCTGACTCCCCACGAAGGCCTGCTCAACCACACCTTGACCGAATTGGGTATCTTCGTTCTGGCCGCCGCAGTGTGACGATTTCATTACAGAGGCGCCCTGCGTACAGTTCGCAGGCGGGTATGAAACAGGCCGCTCAGGGTTTCAGCGCGAGTTCGCGAGTGAGTGGGGCCGCCGGATGGCGGGGGCGTTTGCGCATGCTGGCGGTGAGCTCGCGGGCGCGTTCCAGGTAAATGTAGATCACCGGGGTGATGTACAGGGTGAGTAACTGCGATACGACGAGTCCGCCGACCACCGCCAGGCCCAGGGGACGGCGCGCCTCGCCGCCGGCGCCGAGTCCGAGGGCGATGGGCAGAGTACCCATCAGAGCCGCCATGGTGGTCATCATGATGGGCCGGAAGCGCACCAGGCAGGCTTCGTGGATGGCATCGGCATAGTGCGCATGGCGCGTGCGCTGCGCTTCGAGCGCGAAGTCGATCATCATGATGGCGTTCTTCTTGACGATGCCGATCAGCATGATGATGCCGACGAAGGAATACAGATTCAGCTCGTCGTGGAAGATGAGCAAGGTGGCCAGCGCACCGAGGCCGGCCGAAGGGAGGCCCGAGAGGATGGTGAGGGGATGGACGAAGCTCTCATATAAGATGCCGAGGACCATGTAGATGACCAGAACGGCCATGACCAGCAGCACGCTCATGCCTCCCATGGAGGATTGAAAGGCCGCCGCCACGCCTTGAAAACTGGTGCGGACGGTGGCCGGCAGGGCCTCGCGGGCCAACTCTCCGACGCGCTCCACGGCTTCGCCGAGCGAGACGCCCGGTTCGAGATTGAAGGAAATGGTCACGGCCGGCAACTGTCCCAGGTGCGCGACGGTGAGGGGGCCGACGCCGGTGCGCAAGCGGGCGACCGAATTCAGCGCCACGAGCTTGCCGCTGGTGGAGGTGACGTAGAGCAGGCCGAGCCCGTCGGGGTCGAGCTGGTATTGCGGCAACAGCTCCATGATGACCTGGTAATCGTCGGTGGAGGAGTAGATCATGGAGACCTGGCGCGAACCGTAGGCGTTGTAGAGCGCGTCTTCGACCTGGTCGGCGGTGACGTTGAGCGCGGAGGCGCGGTCGCGGTCGATGTCGAGCGTCACCATCGGGCTGGCGATTTGCAGGTCGCTCGAAACGTCGGTGAGGCCGGGCAAGTCGCGCATGCGCTTTTCGAAATCGGCGGCGGTGCGGTAGAGGAGATCGATATCGGGGGCCTGGAGGGTGTACTGGTAGAGACTGCGGGTCATCATTCCGCCGATGCGGATGAGGGGCGGGTTCTGCAGGTAGGTGCGCATGCCGGGGATGGCGTTGAGGCGGGGGCGGAGGTGATCGATGATCTGTTCGGGCGAACGGCGGCGCTGGTTGCGCGGCTTGAGGCGAATGAAGATGCGGCCGGCGTTGCTGGCCGAACTGTAACCGCCCTGGCCGATGCTGGAGGTAAAGCCTTCGATATCGGGATCGGCGGCCAAGACGGCGGCCACCTCCTGCTGGCGCGCCACCATTCCGTCGAAGGAGATATCCTGCGGGGCCTCGGTGGATCCGCTGAGCTGTCCGGTGTCCTGGTTGGGGATGAACCCTTTGGGGGCGAGGCCGTAGAGGTACACGGTAGCGGCGAGCGTACCCGCAGCGGCGATGAGCGTCAGGAAACGATGGCGCAGCACCCCGCCCAGCGACCAGCCGTAGAAGCGGCGCATGCCTTGGAAGACGCTCTCGGAGGCGCGGTAGAGGCGGTTGGGATGCTCGCCGGGCGGGGTGAGAAACCGGCTGCACAGCATCGGGGTGAGGCTGAGCGATACGAAGCCGGAGATCAGGATGGCGACGCTGATGGTGACGGCGAATTCGTGAAACAGCCTGCCCATGATGCCGCCCATGAACAGCACGGGGATGAACACGGCGGCCAGGGACAGGGTCATGGAGATGATGGTGAAGCCGATTTCGCGGGCGCCTTCAAGGGCCGCCTCCATGCGCTTCTTGCCCATCTCCATGTGGCGGACGATGTTCTCCAGGATGACGATCGCATCGTCGACCACGAAGCCCACGGAAAGGGTAAGCGCCATGAGCGACAGGTTATCGAGGGTGTAACCGGCCAGCGACATGGCGGCGAACGTGCCGACGATGGAGAGCGGCAAAGCCAGCGAGGGAATGACGGTGGCGGAGACGTTGCGAAGAAACAGGAAGATCACCATAACCACGAGGGCGACGGTGAGCACCAGGGTGAACTTGACATCGTTGACCGATTCGCGAATGGACTCGGAGCGGTCGTAGACGACCTCGAGTTTCACGGCCGGCGGCAACTGCTCGCGAAACGAGGGGAGCAGGCGGCGGATGCTGTCCACGACATCGACGGTATTGGTGCCGGGCTGGCGCTGGACCACGAGGGTAATGGAACGGGCGTCGTTGTACCAGCTTGCCACCTTGTTGTTCTCGACGCTGTCGAGCACGACGCCAAGTTCGGCTAGGCGCACGGGGCGGCCGGCGCGGTAGGTGACGATGAGGGGGCGATACTCGGCGGCGGTCATGAGCTGCCCGGTGGCCTGAACGGTATATGCCCGCCGCGGCCCCCAGAGTGTACCGGTGGGCCGGTTCGTGTTGTGCCGTTCCAGAGCCGACTGCACGGTGTCTATGCCGATGCCGCGGGCCGCCAGCAGGTTCGGGTCGAGTTGCGCGCGGACGGCGTACTTCTGCGCGCCGTAGACATTGACCTGGGCGACGCCGTTGATCATCGAGATACGCTGCGAGATCATGTTCTCGGCATATTCGTCCACGGCGGAGAGCGGCAGGGTGGGAGAGCTGAGAGCGAGGTTGAGGATGGGTGCATCGGCCGGGTTGACTTTGCGGAAGGTGGGCGGATTCGGCATGCCGGGTGGGAGGCGGCGGAGCGAGCCCGAGATAGCGGACTGGACGTCGAGGGCGGCGGCATCCAAACCGCGGTCGAGGCTGAACTGGAGGGTCACGCTGGTGGAGCCGCGGGAACTGGTGGAGGTCATCGAATCCAGGCCCGGAATGGTGGAGAACTGGCGCTCGAGCGGGGTGGCCACGGAAGCGGCCATGGTTTCGGGACTGGCCCCGGGAAGCCCCGCATTGACCATGATGGTGGGGAAGTCCACGTTGGGCAGGTCACTGACCGGCAGGGAGCGGTAGCCCGCCACGCCAAACACGACGATGCCCGACATGACCAAGGTGGTCATGACGGGCCGTCGAATGAAGAGTTCGGTGATGTTCATGAGTTCACCGCCTATGCCGCACGATGCCCTGCGCGGCAGGGCCGTGCGACGGGTCCGAGCCCGATCCGGAAGCGCCGTTTGGCCGAGATCAGGTAGCCTTGATCTTTTTCAGGCTGGCCTGGATCTTGCCGGTGAGTTGCTTGGAGTCCTTGCTTTCGGGGACGTCCTTGAGGGCCTCGAGCGCTTCGGTGCACATCACCTTCAGCCGGTCGGGGCGGTCGAGTTGTTTGCCGCCGAACAGCTCGGATTGCTGATAGAGCATCTGCGCGACGGCGAGCAGGAAGGTGGCCCTGGGAACGCGGACTTCGGGCGCCTTCATCTTCTCGAGCGTGCCCGCGGTGTCATCGGGGCTGGCCACGACGCGGCTCAAGGCGGACAGCACACCGCGCTGGAGCATCGCCGATTGAAGCGAGGCGGCTTCGGACTCCTGGACGAGCAGTCCCCCGGCCACCTTGGCCATGCCGGGCGGCGGCGAGATGGAACCCGGCGGGTAATCGAATGCCAGCAGCACGGCGGCATCTTTGTCTTTGGTTAGGAACTGGTGGACGTCTTCGGTGAACTGGAGCGCGCTGCTGCTGGCCATGGAGCGCAGGGTGTTGCTCTGCTTGCGGAACGGCATGGGGTTATTGCGGTTGGCCTTGGCGCCGTCGTCGTAGGTATTGGCGAGGTCGGCGAAGCCCCGGGTGATGCCCGCGGAGACAACGATGGACCAGGGCCGCGCGCGTGCCGCGAACTCGTTATCGGTCTTGATCAGGCGTTCCAGGTTCTCGCTGGTTCGCAGGACGTCGCCGCTGCGGAAGGTGGTCTGCGCGCCACCCCAGCTAAAGGCGGGGGTGCCGGGCTGCGGCGGAGCGGGCCCTTTCGACGCGCAACCTGCCAGCAGGACCGCTGCTGCCAGCACACTCCATTGAAGTTGAGTTCTCATCCAGCCTCCTTGTTCCGGATCAGACGCGCCAGTCGGGGTCACTGCCTTCCGAACGCGCCTCCGCTTGCGAGGCCAGGCTGCCGGGATTCAACCTGGGCGGCTAACGAGCCACTGCGGGCCCAAACCGTACTATAGGACTCGGAATACCAGAATTCAAGTGGCAGCGTGGTGGTGGGAGGCCCGTTGGAGGGATGGCTGGTGCTCCCGCTCCTTCCGAAGTAGCCTGGGTGGTCGGAGCGGTACTATTTCATGAAGCCGCTTTTGCCGCTGCCGATGGAGCTTAGCCGATCGTTCTCGGGGTCGTCGAGTGCCAGGATGCGCCGGGCTTCCGGGCTCAGCCGCGACTGCACCTCCGCGCTGAGCAGGCCTTTCTGATATTGCTGCTGCGGTTTATCCCAGCGGGTGTAGTATACGTGCATGGCACGGCGTGGACGGGCGGTGCGGTTGGCCGTGCCGCCGTGCCACATGTGGGCGTTCATGACCACCACGGTGCCGGCCTCGCCCAGCACCAGCCGTTCTCCGGGATAGGGTCCGTACGTGTCGGGCGGCGGCAGGCGGTGCCAGCGGTGGGAGCCCGGGATCATGCGCGTGGCGCCGTTTTCAAGCGTGAAGTCGTCGAGCATCCATACCGAATTGCACACCCAGTAGCCGGACTCATCGGCGATCGCTCCGCTGTCGGCGTGCAGCGGCTGGCCGGTTGTACCGTGCGGATCGGCGGAGCGGGCGTTCAGGCTGCTCAGCTTGAATTTCGGACCCAGCACGTGGGCCATACATTCCAGCACGTCCGGCATCTGCATGGCTTCTTCGAAGATGCGGCCCTTGTTGACCAGGTTGGCCAGCCGGCGCGCCTCCGGCTCCTGCTTGAATTCGCTGCCGGCCGCGCCGCCTTCCTCCGCGAACAACCCATCGATGCGGCTGCGCAACCGATCGAGCCATTCCGGGGGCATCCGTCCGGGCAGAACCAGGTAGCCTTCGTCATCGAGTTGGCGACTGTCCCGGTCAGTCAACATGCTCCTATGCTATAACGCGCGAGGGGCGCGAGCGGGTCCGCGCCACTTCGATGCGTCCGCGGGGTGCTTTCAGTCCTGCGCGATGCGCTGGATGTGCCAGGCGCCGGGTTCGGTCAGCATCAAGGGGCTGTCGAATTCGAGACCGATAAGGAATTCGCTGGGGCTGTTCGGAGTGCAGTGGCGGACCCGGGCGAATCCCATGCTGCGATGCGTCTGATCGTGAAAGAACACGATCGAGCCGGGCTTGAGGGGGCGCGAGGATGCGACCATCGCCCCTTTCTTGTGCCGGTTGACGCCGCGCACGCGGAGGCTCATGCAGACGCCCATCACATCCACCACGGCTTCATAGCGGACCCGCACTCGCTTGTGGAACCGCCGCTCGACTGCGAGCTCCGGAGCCGATTCCTCCGTCTCGTTCCGGTCCGTCATCGACGAACCCAGCCACGCTGCCGTCAGCCCGACACCCGCGAAACATCCAACCACCGATGGGATCAAGTAGAACATTCGATAATTGGTTGCCCGGCGACGGAAACCGTCTCAGTACCGGGCGTACAGGTGCCGTCTAGTACGCAGATGCAAACGTCCGCAATACCAGCGTTTTACAGAACGCGCCGGAGCCACCACCTCAAAACACGCTCCGGCTCCGGAGGACCGCCAGGAGGCAATCGGGAGGGAACGGGACTTGGCGGAGCAGGATGTTGGCGGCGGGTAACCGACGTAGCCTGGCGTGCCGGCAGGTGGGAGTTATGATGGGTGCCAGATGGCTCACCACCTCGCAATTCTCCTGCTTCTGACGGCGGCGTTGGCTCGCGCCGCCGGTCCGGTGTTCGTGGTGCTGTGGTTCGACACGGAAGATTACATCGAGCCGGCGGCCGATGACGCCGCGCTGCGGATTGCGCGCGACCTGACGGCGGAAGGAGTGCGCGCGACCTTTAAGGTAGTCGCGGAGAAGGCTCGCATGCTGGAAAGCCGGGGACGGCGCGATGTGATCAGCGCGCTTTCGCGGCACGCGATCGGTTTCCATACGACCTGGCACAGCGTGCATCCCACGCCGGCGGAGTACCTGGTGGATTTCGGATATCTCGCTGGCGCGGCCGAATTCGAGCGGCGCGAGGCCGCCGGGCTGGCCGACGTCAAACGGATCTTCCAGCGGCAGCCGGTGTGCTATGGGCAGCCCGGAAGCTCGTGGGCGCCGCAGACCAACCTGGCGCTGCGGCGGCTCGGCATCCCCGTGTATCTGGACGAGGGCGACCAGGTGGCCGTGGCTGAGCAGCCCTTCTGGTACGGAGGCCTGCTGTATATCTTCCACATGGGGCGCAACCAGTTTCGCGCCCAGTTGAATCGGGGAGCGGAGGACGCCGCCGCGTACGGACGGTTCGACGAGGCGGCGGGGCGGCTTGCGGCTGCGGGCGGGGGCGTCATCAGCATCTATTACCATCCCACCGAGTTTGTGACCACGGAGTTCTGGGACGCGGTGAATTTCGCCCGCGGCGCCAACCCGCCGCGCGATGAGTGGGTGAAGCCGCACCGGCGGACCGCCGAAGATTCGGAGCGCTGCTACGGCGTGCTGCGACACTTTGTGGAGCACATGAAACTGCGGCCGGGCGTTCAGTTCGTGACGGCCGACGAGATTCTGGCGCGATACGAGCCGGTGGTGCCTGGCGGGGTGGATCGCCGCGGGGCCGCGGAGCAACTGAGCCACCAGATTGGGTTTGGCGAGATCGGCGGGCAGATGGTCTCCCCGGCGGATATGCTGCTGGCGTTGCTGGGCGTGCAGCCGGAGGTTGTGGACGGCCCCACCGGCGCCGGGGTGACCACGTACACCAAGCCCTCCATTCCCTCGGCGGCGTTTCGAACGGCGGTGACGGATGCCGGCGATTTCGTGCGGCGGAATCACCGTTTGCCGAATGAGGTGTTCCTCGGCGCGGAGACGCTCTCGCTGGCCGATTTTGCGGCGACGCTGGCGGGTGGCATTCTCGAGCCGGGCGCGGACGTGCGGGTGATGCGCGGCAAGATCGGCTTCGACAGCAACTTCGCCACGGACCCGCGCCGGCCGTTCAACTGGGTGATCCATCGGGAAGGATTTTCGGGCGGGCCGCTGCTGGACCTGGGACGCTTGCAGGGTTGGACGCTCAAGCCGGCACGGCTGAAGTCCCCGGGCGGGGGTAAGTGAGGTGGACTCGAAAATGGGGCGCGGGTTGAGGCTGTCGCGGCGGGCCCTGGTGGGGGCGATGGCCGGATGCGGTTCCCTGGCGCGGGCGGAGCTAGTGAAGCTGCCTCGCAAGGTGCGGCTCGGGCTGATCGGGTTCGATGGGCATCCGGAAGAGGTGCTGCGACCGCTGGCGGACTTTCCCGACGTGGAACTGGTGGCGGTGGCTGACGCGGGCTCCGACAGCCGGGCGATGGAAGGGCAGTTTCGGAATCCCGTGGTGGCGAAGGCGCGGCGCTATCGCGACTACCCGGAGATGCTGGAACGGGAGCGGCTGGATTGCGCAGGGATCTGTAATCACGATGGCGGGCGGGCAGCCGCGATCCTGGCGTGCGCGGCGCGCAAGCTGAACTTCATCGCGGAGAAGCCGTTTGCCATCGACCGGCGCGAGTGGAACGCGGTGAAGACCGCCGTTGTGCGGTCGGGCGTTCGGGCGGGGATGCTGCTGCCGATGCGCTTCGAGCCGCACTATCGCGCCATGAAAGCGGTGGTGGATTCGGGGGAGGTCGGCGAGGTGGCGCAAATGGATGCGCAGAAGAGCTACCAGCAGGACACCCGGCCCGAATGGCAGAAGCACGCAAGCACGTACGGCAGCACGATTCTGTGGATCGGCATCCACATGATCGACCTGATGAGCTTCACCAGCGGACGGCGGTTTTCGCGAGCGATGTCATTGGAAGGCCATGTGGCGTTTCCGGAACTGGGCGACATGCAGAATGTGACGGCCAGCATTTTCCGGCTGGACAACGGCGGGACGGCGACGCTGCGGATGGACTATCTGCGACCGGCGGCGGTGCCGGGACACGGGGACGACCGGCTGCGGCTGGCGGGCACGCGCGGTATCGTGGAGTACCGCGAGGACAGCGGCGTGACCGTGATGGCGGCGGGCGGCAAGCGCTCTCTTGCAAAGCTGCCGGCCGCGGGTTCGGTGTTTGCGGACTTTCTGCAATCGGCCTACCTGGGAACCAGGCCCGGACTGACGTGGGCGGAGATCGTCAGCGCCAACGAGGTGACGCTGGCGGCCGAGGAAGCGGCCAAAAGCGGTCGCGTGGTCGCGCTGCCCGATTAAACCTATAAGGTCTTGAGGTATTCGAGCAGGGCGCCCTTCTGGTCCTCGGAGAGGGTGGTGCCGAACTTTTCGCCGGCATGGCCGATGTTGCTGTTGCCGGGCATGGCGGTGTCGAAGACCCAGGCGTTGACGGCGGACGGGGCGTCCTCGCTGCGGTAGCCGATCTTTTCGGGATCGAACTCGCGGACACCGAGGGTGAATTTCGCCGGGCGCTGGTCGGGATGCAGCAGATGGTAGAGGGTGGGGACGGAGCCGTTGTGGAGGTAGGGGGCCGTGACCCAGATGCCGCGCAGGGTGCGCGCCATGTACTTACCGGTGGCGCGCCAGATGACCGGGTTCGCATCCATGGAGGCCTGCTCCGCGAGGGGAATGCCGTCGTCTTGAAAGGCTCTCTTCTTGAGGCCGCTGAGGATGGGGGCCACGGCCGCGGGGAACGGCTTGTTGCCGACGGCGCGGCCGAAGCTGTTGGCGCGGTTGGGATCGGTCCCGATCTCCACGAGGGCATACAGGCGGTCCTGATGACAGCCCTGGCAGGTGTCTTTGAAGATCTGCTCGCCGGTTTTGGCCTTGGCCTCGTCGATGGGGCCGAGGACATCGGCGGGCCACTTGGGTGGCTGCAACTTGTGGATCAAGACTTCCAGGCGGTGCAGGTTGGCGATGCGGAGGGTGGACTCGTAGGTCTTGGGGTCGAAGACCGCACCCATGCCGAGGGCTTGGCCGATGTTGCGCTCGAGGATGGAGTTGGTGTTGCCGTCGTAATGGATCCAGCGGGCGGTTTCGCCGGCGCGCTGTTGGGTGGTGTCCGGCACATCCCAGAGGAAGGGGAAGCTCACCGGCGATTGCATTTTCACCGCTTGGCTCGAAAACAGCAGGTTGCGCGCGGCGCCGAATGCGTCCACGCGCCCCGGCCCGGGTTCGGTGCCGTCGACGATCAACTTGCCGTGGTTGACGTACTCCAGGCGGGCCTTCAAGAACGCGATATCGTTTTTCAAACGTTCGGGGAAGCTGAGCCGGGGGGCGGCGCGATCGGCCGTATCGGCGGTGCTCGAAGGGACGGAATGGAAATTCGGATCGGCGGTGGATTTGGCCGCGGCATCGCCGGCCGACTTCACCGAGGGATCGTTCAGGTAGCCCGTAGCGCTGTCGAGTGAGGGCGTATCGGCGGCGTTGCGATCCTTCTCCATGGCGATGACGAGAGCCAGCAGTTTGCGGGGCTCGTTGAGGGTGGCATTGAGCGAGTCGGCAAATTCGATCTGGTAGCCTTGCAGGTTGATGAGGGCGGGGGCGCCATCGATGCGCAGGCGCTTGCCGCGGTAGGTGATCTCGCCCACGTGGCACGCCGCACAGTTGAACCCGGACATCTCCAGGCCTCTGGCGCTGGCGTTTCTGGAAGGGCCGGCGGTGATGCCCACGGGGAGGCCGTGCGGATTGTCCGCTCCGACCGAATCGTCGAGAAAACCGAAGCGATCCATCTGCTGGAAGAACGGCTTGCCCGTGCGCACGCTGACCAGGTTCGCGAGCAAGGTGTAAGGCATGAGTTCACTGCCTTCGGGCAGGTGATAATACTCGGCGCGCTCGGCGTCGGACCAGCCGTTGGCCAGCCAGACCACGGGAGACTCAGCGGCCTTGGATGCGGTTTCAGCCGGCGGCTTCCGGGAACACGCCGCAACGAGCGCGAGCGAAACACAGAGGACGAAACGGAGACGACGGCGCATCGGGTGATTATATCCGACGCGCGAAGGGTCAAACGTTGTTCACTTCGGGATGGATCCAGGGCTGGCGATAGGGACGGCGCAGCAGACGGTTGGCCTCTTCATCGCCGATGATGGATTGTTTCCGCGGGTCCCAGGCGAGGGTGCGCCCGAGGCGCATGGAGAGATTGGCGAGGATGCAGCACGATGTGGAGATGTAGCCTTGTTCAATATCGGCCACGGGACGCCCGCGAGTGGCCATGTTGGCCAGCAGGTCTTTCATATGGCCGCGGATGGCTGGGGCGACGTGGCGTTCAAGGCGCGCCTCGGTCTTATCCTCGGGGTACTGTTCGAGTTCGTAGGTGACATCCTTGTGAATGGTCTCGGCGCCGCGGCCGGCGGGGGTGAAATCGTAGCCCATGACGCCTGCCTTGAGGGTGCCTTTGTCCCCGTACAGGGTCGCGCCCCACGGGTACTTGGGGTCCACGGAGGGGCCGAAGCGGCGGTGCTGCCAGACGACGGTCAGGTCGTCGTACTCGAACATGGCGGTCTGAGAGTCGGGGATATTGGATTTACCGCCTTTGAGGACGCGCAGCCCGCCGAACGAAGAGATGCGGTTGGGCCAGCCGAGGTCCATGAACCAGCGCACCATGTCGAACATGTGGATGCCCATGTCGCCGATGGTGCCGTTGCCGTACTCCATGAACTGGCGCCAGGAACGCTGGACGTCGGGACTGTAGGGCATCATGGGCGCGGGGCCCACCCAGAATTCCCAATCGAGGGTGTCGGGCACGGGGGCCGGTTGCGCCATGATGGCGCGGCCGCCGCCGTAAGAGTAGATCTCCACCAGGCCGATGGTGCCGAGTTTCCCTTCCTTGACGAGTTCGCGCGCCTCGATCAGGTGGGGCGTGCTGCGGCGCTGGGTGCCCACCTGGACGACGCGCTGGTATTTGCGGGCGGCGGCGAGCATGGCCTGACCTTCGACGATGTCCACGCTGATGGGCTTCTGCACGTAGATGTCGGCGCCGGATTGGGCGGCGGCGATCATGGGCAGGGCGTGCCAGTGATCGGGAGTGGCGACTTCGACCAGATCGAGATCTTTTTCCTTGAGCATCTCGCGGTAGTCGGTGTAGGTGCGGGGCTTCTTTTTCGAGGCCTGGCGCTGGGCCGCCATTTCCGCGCAGTCGGCGAGCATCTTCTTGTCGACATCGCAGAGGGAGACGATTTCCACGGGTGCAACTTGGACGAGGCGAAACAGGTCGGATTTCCCATACCATCCGCAGCCGATGAGGCCCACGCGCTTGGGCGCCTGGTCGGCGGCGGCGAGGTCATAGGCGCGGGCGGCGGTCCAGGCGAGCCCGCCCATCTGGAGAAACTGACGGCGATGCAGATGCATAGGTCCCCTTCCTGGGAATTCGGGTCCAGTATAATCGATTCCCCGGGGGAGGGGGTTTGGGATGCGCGACTAGCCGCCCTCGGTACTAGCCGTCCTCCCCATTGTCCAGGTCGCTTGCGAAGCCCCCTAATAGACGAGTGCCCCTATTCCTTTACCTGCTTCTGCACCTGGCCAGCGATGCCCGTCCGGCGCCGATCAGCCGGCCGGAGCCGGTCCGCACCCTGAGTGCCTGCGCGCTGGTGACCCGCGCCGATGTGGAGCGCGCGTTGGGACGCAGCGTGGGCAACGGCAAAGAAGAGGCCGATGGCGGCAATTCGAGCTGCGACTATGCCGGCGGCAAGGGCCAGGTTACCATTACCATCCAGCGGCTGAAGAGCAAGCCGGACATGACGGCCGAACTCGCCAGTCTCAAGGCGGCGATTCCCGATGCCCGTGTGCGGGAGGTCGGCGGCCTCGGCCCGGTAGCCTTCTTTCTGGACATCGCGGACTATGGCACACAGTTGCACGTGATTCGCGGAGACCGGGACTACGTGCTGGTTTCGGTGCTTGGCTTCGGCGATGCGGAGCAGGTCTCGGCCGCCGCGGAACGAATGGCGCGCCAGGCCCTTCAGCGCTTCTGACGGGCTAGCCCTGCCACTTGCCGCGCGTGAAGTCGGGATACTCGATCGGCGCGCTACCCTTGGCCACGGACATCTCGCTTAAAGGGCCGGCGGCGCTCCACGCGGCGGCATCGTACACGTTGATGTCGGGCTCCGTGCCCTGACGCATCGACTGGATCAACCGGTAGGCCATGATGAAATCCATGCCGCCGTGGCCGCCCAGCTTTTGCGCGATCTCGCCCATTTTGGTCCAGATCTGCGGCTCGTACTCCTTCTTATAAGCGTCGATGGGCGACCACTCCTCGCGCCCATGGCCATCCAGGTAGATCACCGGCGGATAGTCTTTGAAGATGCCCTTCGTGCCGGCGATCAGGTTGATGCGGTCATAGGGCTCCGGGGTGGTGGTGCTGTGCTCCAGCCGGATGAGCCTTCCTTTGCCGGTCTTGATGAGGCTGGTGTTCAAATCGCCGCAGGCATAGGTTTCCTTCCGGCGGGGATCGTCGGCAGGCAGATGCTGGTCGCGATAGAAGGCCAGCGAGACCGACAGCGAACTCATGGAAACGAGAGTTTCGAACCGGTCGCCCCGGTTGATGTCCATGTAGTGGGCCACCGGGCCCAGGCCGTGGGTAGGATACAGATTGCCGTTGCGATGGAAGTGTTCGTTTCTGCGCCACAGGCCTTCACCCTGCTTGGAGAGCAGTTCGCCGCGCAGGTCGTGCAGGTACGCCGCGCCGCCGTGAATCAACTCGCCGAACAGCCCGGCCTTCACCATGTTGAGCACCAGCATTTCGTTATACCCGTAGCAGCAGTTTTCGAGCTGCATGCAGTGGCGGCGGGTCTGCTCGGAGGTATCCACCAACTGCCAGCACTCCTCGAGCGTGCGCGCGGCGGGGACTTCCACGGCGGCGTGCTTGCCGGCTTTCATGGCGGCGACGGCCATGCGTACATGCCAGATCCAGGGGGTGGCGATCACGACCAGGTCGAGATCGCTGCGCTTCACGAGATCTTCAAAGGCGCGCTCGCTGCCCGCGTAAATTTCGACCGTCTCGGTATGGCCGGCCCGCGCTACGGCCGCCTTGGCGCGCTCGCATTTTTCGCGAATGATGTCGCAGACGGCGGGAACCTCGACGTTGTCCACGGCCGTGAAATTGTGCAGCAGGGACGAACCCCTGCCGCCCACGCCGATGATGCCGATGCGTACCTTCTGCTTCGGCTCGAACTTCATGCCGAACACGCTGGCCGCGCTCTGGCCGCGGTCGGGCGTCTGCGCCGCGGCGGCTCCGGCGAGCCCGGCCAGCGACGCCCAGCGGAACAGGTCGCGCCTCGTGGTGTGGTCGTTATTCATGGCGATGTCTCCCCGAATAGGTTACCGCGAACTTCGCGCGAGGTTCACCAGGTCGCTGAAAACGCCGTAGGCCGTCTGTTCCACGCCCGGGTGGATGGAGACGGTGCCGAAGGTGCCCATCAGGTCGGTGTGGAACAGCAGCAGGTTGGAGGTGCCCGGCGTGCATGCCAGCACGTCGTGGCGATCGAGCACTTCCGCGCGCACGCGGAGCGAGACGCCGGAGCCGTTGCGCCGTCCGCGGCTGATGAGCCGCACGGTCTTGCCGCGCTGCGCCATCTCGCGGAGGCGTTCGGGGGTGAGGCGGGTGATGCCGCGGGTGGACACCTGCTGCGGCGTGGTGCGGGCATTCATGAAAACATTCGCGAGCGCGGCTGTTTTGGCGGCCGAGTCCCAGCCTTCCACATCGAATGCCCCATCGCCCTCGGTGACCCCCAAGGCGCGGGCGTCCGCGAGCCCTTCTTCGAAACTGCCGCCGCGCTCCATGGTCTCCACCACCACTTTGGATGTGGAATTCAAGGCGCCGGTGAAGCCCAGCAGCCGCACCCCGGGCAGGCACGGCTCCCACAGGTTAAACACCGGCGCTCCGTCCATGACGGAGGATTCGAAGCGGAACCCCACGCCGGCCCGGTGGGACTCGTCGCGCAGATCGGCATACGCATGGGCGATCGGGCCTTTGTTGGCGGTCGCAACGTGCATTCCGCGAGCGAAGGCCGCGCGGATGTGGGCGATGGCCGGCTGGCCGTCAACAGGGTTCAGGGTGGTGAGCTCCGCCGCGATGTCGGCGCGCGCGCGATCGAGGAACTCCTCGATCGACGCGGCCCGCGGACCGAATCGCGGGTTCGCCGGCAGGCCGCCGGGGTCCACGGCGGTGCCGTGCCGCAGGGTGTGGATGCCGGTGATGGTGAACGGAAATTCTTCCGCCGAGCGGCCGATCAGCCGCGCCAGCGTGCGGCCCACGTGTCCGAAGCCGATCAGCGCGACTTTCAAAAAGACAGACCCTCGATCAGTTTGGCCAGCCCGGTCTCGAGCTCCGCCTTCTTCTTCTGCAACTCCGCCTGCCGGTCGCGCAGGGCGGCCAATTGCTGTTCATGCGCGTCGAGCTGACGGGCATAGTTCTGCACCTGCTGCTGCTGCCCGCTGACGCTGTTCAGGCTCTGGATGTTGCGGCGGATGCGCTCTTCATCGGTGTTGAGGTCGCGGGTTTGCCGCTCCACATCCTGGAGGCCGCGATCGTTGTCGGCGATCTGCGACTTCTGGTCGGCAATGTGCTGCAACTGGCGCCGGCCGGCATCGCTCAGCGCGCGATTGGAGACGTAATTCAGGATCACGTCGGGAGTCAGATTCGTCACGTAATAAGACTGCTCGAAGATTCGCTCCTCCGCCACGGGGAACTCCTGGGTGGCGTTGGCCGCCAACTGGATTTCGAAACGGTAGGCGCCGGGCGTCTTTTCCTTGGGCTTCTGGTTCAGCAGCGTGTAGTCCTGCCGCAGGGGGTGCTCGAGAATGAGGGTCTTGGCCTTGGCGTCCACATTGCGCACCGTGTAGGTGCGGGTCTCATCGGAGGACATCCTGGTGGTGAGGACACCGCGGCTGCCGTGGATCTCGCGAACGATGGCCTGCTTGCTGCCGAACGCCTCGGTGATGCGCGTGCCGAGATCGACGGCGTAACTGATGAGCCGCTTGTCGCCGGACTTGAGCGTCTCCATCAGCGCCTCGCCGCCGTAGGCGCCACCGTCGTACACGGTGATGGGGCCGCCATCGAGTGTCTTGCCGCTGGTGTTGGTCAGTTCGGCGGCATTGGTGGGATGGGGCGAGCTGTGGTCGGAATAGATGAGCAGCTTGCGGCCTTCGATGGACTGTTGCAGGAAGGGGAGCATGGCGGATTCGTCCTTGCGGATGGTGACCGGCTGCGCGAGACGGTACTCGAAGAGCTCGCCCAGTTCACGGGCGGCGGAATCGGCCACGATGGAGCTGGGAGCGACCGTGACGGCCTGTTGCTCACCCTCCGCCAGAAATCTCCTCTCGCGCGCCGGCGCTGGCGGCGCCGGCGCCGCCATCGCTTTGGGCGCCCCGATAATGCCGCCCAATACCCCGCCCTGAGCGCCTTGTGGGACCCCGCCCAGTCCGCTCGTGGCGAAAGCGCCTTCGTGCACTACCGGCCGCGCCGCCCGGTCGTCGGCCAGTTCGGCCACCGGCCGCGCCACATACTTCGGCGCATAGAGCTGGCTGACGAACGAAATCGGCCGCCCCGAAACCAGCGAGAGCCGCACCTTGTTCCAATCCTCGCCGGTGGTATTGTCCACGATGGCCCAGCCTTCGAGCACGGGTTGCCCGCTGGTGGGGAAGATCAGCCGGTAGCTCGATTTCCACACCGGCGAAGGGATGGTGTAAGTGGCCGAGAGTTCCCGCTCCGCGGTGTCGGTGGAATCGATGTAGACGCTGCGCTTCTCCTTGGACCGGGCGGCGGCCAGGGCCGCCAGGTAGTCGCGGAACTGCTGTTGCAGCTTGGGATCGGCGAAGCGGATGCCGGTGGCGGCGCCGAGGTCCACCGTGCGCAGCTCGCCCGTATCGAGCATCAGGGTGAGTTGCTCGCGCTCCGGCTGGCGGTCGGTGCCTTCGACGGAGCGGCCGTTTACGATGGCGCCGGCCACCGCCTGGTTGCCGAATGTCAGCTCCAGGCGCGCGCCCTTGAGCTGATCGAGCATGACGCTCAGCGCCTGGCCCGCGCCGATCTGAAAGGGAAACCCGGCCAGCTTGTGGCTGAGGGGGTCCATCGAGTCGTAGCGCAAGCCGGACACTTTCCCGCCGCCTTTCTCTTCGATGGTGAGCGACTTCAGAACGTCATTCATCTCGGTGGCGTTGAAGTCGAGGCGCGCCGATTCGCCTGGGCCCAGCCGGCCGGCGCGTTCGAAGAACCCCACCCCATGTTTGTAGAGCACCACCTCGCGCACCGGCAGTTCGGCGGGCAGCGCCAGCATCGCGCTCAGAAAGATCGAAAAGAAAATGCGTCGCATGATTATCCTCAGATCCGAAATGCCGCCGCCGGGCGGTCCCTTTCAATCACTCTCCCATTACTTTGATGATGACGCGCTTGGATCGCTGTCCGTCGAATTCCGCATAATAAACCTGCTGCCAGGGACCGAAATCGAGTTTGCCTTTGGTGACCGGGACGATCACCTCGTGATGGACCAGCAGGCTTTTGAGGTGGGAATCGCCGTTGGTCTCGCCCGTGTGGTGGTGCCGGTAATCCGGGCGGAACGGCGCGAGTGTTTCGAGCCATTCGTCGATATCGGCGAGCAGCCCGTCCTCGGCATCGTTCACCCACACGCCGGCGGTGATGTGCATAGCGGACACCAGGATCATGCCGTCCTGGATTCCGCTCTTGCGGAGGGCCGTTTCCACCTGTTCGGTAATATTGATGAATTCGCGGTGCTGCCTGGTTTTGAAAGTGAGGTATTCGGTATGAAACCGCATACGGCGATGATACAACCAAGGTGCGCCGCGGCCCCCGGGCCGCCCCGTCCACGATTCAGGGCGCGGCCGGTAGCGGGGGCACTGGACCATCCGGCGGCACGGCAACCACTACCCCTGTCCTTCGTCCGCGATAGACAACCACCAATCGGGATTGGCACAAAAATGTGCGGTACCCGCCGTACCACGCGTTGAGGATATAGACCGCCCGTCCGGCGGGAACCATGCCAGGATAGGCCGGGAGCGGCGCGAGCCTGCCGGTCTCTGCGATGACACGATAGAAATTCAAGGGGGATGTGTACAATCCGTCGGATGCAATGTCATGAACCCCGTATGTCCGTTCCATGCGTTCGATCACGCGATGGACGTCCTTCACGTCTGCGTCCCATTCATATTCCCTGAAATAGGTATATCGAAGGCAGAGCAGGCAATGCGCCGCCAGGCAGATCAATCCACCGCGGAGGGCATAGCCGAGAAGCCGCGACACAAGCGATTTCGGCGGTAGCGCTGTGATAAGAGCGACTAACCAGGTAACCAGCGGCAGGAAGAAGATACCCGTACGTGACATGGGCAGCGGCAGCCCGGCAATTCGGAAAGCAAGATAGTGAGCTGACAGGGTTAGAAGAATCATCGCCCCGACCCATGCCGTCAATCGTGCCTGCCGGCTGCGCAGCAGCTCTCCGTCCCGCGTTTCGGCAATCAGGCGCAAAATACAGAGCACGAGCAGCACGATCAGCAGAGTCCGGGCCAGGAAGGTCGCTGCCTCCGAATTCCCGAGCGGGCCGAATGGACGATACATAGACGCGTCCACCAGGCTTTTCATCATCTCTCCGACCGACCGCGCCCCGTACCAGAGCTCTTTTCGCGCGAAGTGGGCAATCGGGTAGCCGCATAGGCCGAGTGAGATGGCAGCCGCAGGCAAGGTGCAGCAAATGGCAATCCGCGCGATGGAGTGCGGCCCGCGCCGCCGCGCGGCCCAAATCGTGATGGCCAGGAGGGCCGCACAATCGGCAAAAGCGAAGCAAAAGTTCGAAGCGAACGACAATGCAACGGCCGCCGACGCCAGGGCGCTGGAGATGGCGGTTGCCTTGCGGCCGGCGGAGCCATGCCACACCGGAATCGCCAGTGCCGCCATGAGGAATGCGTTGGCCAGGCTGTAGCCCCGCGCCGCGGCAAAGAAATCCAGTATGAATGGGTTGTACACCAGGCAAGTCAAGGTTGCCAGTTGCAATGGGAATCGATCGATAGTCGCCTGGCAGAGGAAATAGACAACCGAGATGTAGAGCGCCGCGCCCATCAACGCGGGAAGCCGGATCGTCAGGGGCGACACTCCGAACAAATGAGTGCTGAGCCAGATCAGCAGTGAGTTGAGAAGGTGGTTGTTAGGGAACCCGTACCAGATATACTTCGCCTCCCGGGCCGCGAAAAGAAAGTAGGTATCGGCCTCATCCAGGGTGACAGACTGTTCAACCGCACGAAAGATCGACCATAGAATTGCGGTTACCGCAGTTACACGCAAAGCCCAACAAGAAGCCCGCGTTTTCATCTCTTGGATACACGACTCCTGTCTGCCTGCGCGTTCGCGCAAAACGATAGTCAATCGCTATGGGATCGTTAGACGGGGAGGCTTGCGGATCGGCAATGACGATCGCCGGAAACCATCCTCAATGCAAAGACCCGCAAGGAAGAGGTTCAACTACACGTCGAAACGACGAACTGCGGCCCGCCAGGACCCACAGATCCGCCCTGGGCCGTTGGAGAAACCCGCAAGGGAGGGGAGGCGCGCCTCGCGCGGCGCGCACCGGTGCGTTCAACCCTACTTGCCGCCGGAAACCGGTGCGGAAAGTCCTACCGAATTCACCAGCGTCACCGAAACCGACCCGATGGCGCTGGTGTCGCCCGAGTAGTTGAACGGAATCTGCATCGAAAACGCCCCGCCACTGGCCGCTCCGGCGGCACTGCCGAACCAGTCCGCGGCTTTCGGAGAGAGGGCGACGGTGAAGGACAGACCGTTCAACTGGGCGCCCGCGGCGGCGGTGAAGGTGACGTTGGCGCTGTTCAGATCGCGCGGCGTGGAGCTGGCGTCGAGTTGCGGCGGTCCTTCGCGGTGCAGGAAGTAAGCGGCATCCTCCGAGGCGGCGACCACCAGCGCACCATCGTCGCTGACGGACGCGGTTCGCAGCGCCAGATCCGACACATCCCGGGTCATCGCGATGCGAGGCGCGTCCGGCAACCCGATGGCTACCTGGACCATTCCGGACGGGGCCGAAAACAGGGCCGCCGCGGTACCGGTCGCACTGAACGCCGCCCAATCGGCCGGCAGCATCCCGTCTACCGGCACTACACGCCCGGCAGAACCGCGGTCGAGGTGCAGCACGCCCGCGCCGTCGCCCACTTCCACCAGCGCGAAGTCGTGGCCCGGTGCGGGCCGGACCCGTGTGACTCCTTCCGGCAAGGTCAGTGGATCGCTGAACTCGAACGCGCCCGGGACACCCAGAATGGTGCGGAGTTGCGCACCGTGCCTTTCCGCGACATAGCCTGCGACCGGGCCCCGCAGCGTCTCGCCGGCCATCGCCAGGACCGGCAGGAAAACCAGCAGCGCTTTCATCCGACTCCTCCGGGTGCTAGTGCGGCGGACCGAACCCGGCCCCCGCGTTTCCCAACGAGATGCTGCCCGCCGGCGCAGTGGGCGCCGCAGGGACTGCGGGCGACGGTGGCGTGTTCTTGCCGCCGCGCAAACCCAAGGCCGCCCCAACTGCCCCCGCCGCGGCCACGCCGGCGATGATGGCAATCAGCTTTCCCGATCCCGCCGCGGCACCGCCCGCGGCTCCCGCCCCGAAAACGTTCGCCTGGCCGATATCGATGGCGCCTTCGCGACCCTGATGCGACGCGTTCACGTGAATGCGCCGACAGGAGGACCGATCCCAGGAGCAGTACGATTCGCTGGTTCATGGCCCGCCACCTCCGTGTGTGGCTGGTTGGGGTTCCCGATACGACCACGCCGCCGCGCCGGCCGGACGCATGCCGGGGCGCCTCAGGCGTAGATTAATGCGCTTCATCGCCGGCCGCCTGGGATTGTGCCACAACACTCCGCCAAGCCTGCCCAGTCCGCCCACGCCACCTGGGAGCCAGACCGCAACGACGCACAACGGCTGCTATACTCTGAGCGAAATCTATGCGACAGATCGTGCTCGAAGAGCCCCGCAAACTCGCCGCGCACCACGTGGATCCCGTCGTGGCGAAACCGGGAGAGGCCCTGGTACGGATCCGACGGATCGCGGTGTGCGGCAGCGATTGGCATGCCTACGATGGCAATCAGCCGAACTACAGCTACCCGCGGATTCTCGGCCACGAGTTGAGCTGCGAGGTGCTCGAAGCGCCGGAGAACGCCCGCGGCATCCGGCCCGGTGAGCGCTGCGCCATCGAGCCCCATTTCAGTTGCGGTGTGTGTCGCCCGTGCCGGTTGAACCGGCCGAATTGCTGCACCGAGATGAAGGTGTTCGGAGTGCACGTCGATGGCGGTATGCGCGGCCTCGCGGCGGTCCCCGTGGAACGGCTCTACCCGTCCGGCCGGCTCTCGTTCGATCAGTTGGCATTGGTGGAGTTCCTGACCATCGGCGCCCATGCCGTGGTGCGCAGCGGGATTGCCGCCGGCGACGACGCGCTGATCGTCGGCGCGGGACCGATCGGCCTGGCCGTGCTTCAGTTCGTGCTGCTGGCCGGCGCCTCCGCGCGCATCGTGGAGAAGGTGGAGTTCCGCCGCCGCTTCGCCGGCCGCTTCGGCATGGAGGTGCTGCCGGAGTACGACGGCCGCACCGCTCCCTTCGTTTTCGATGCCACCGGAGACGAGGAGGCCATCCGCTCGAGCTTCGAGCGCGTCAGCCCCGCCGGCACACTGGTGCTGGTGGGCCAGTTTCTGGGAGAGATCCCCGTGGACCACACGCTCCTCATGCGCCGCGAACTCACCATCCAGATGAGCCGCAACAGCCATCACCATTTTCCACGGGTGATCGGCATGATGGAGCGCGGTGAAATCGATATTCTGCCGTGGATTACTCATCGCCTGCCCATGGCCGATGCGCCGGTCCGTTTCGGTGAGCTGGCCGCCCGCAAGGACTACATCAAGGCCCTCTTCGAGGTGCAGGACTCGGACGTCTGAGGCCAGACCAGGCGATGCACGATCGCGATCTCGCGGAGCGCACAAACCGAAAGGCCTATGCGCGGGTCGTGCTGCCCTTGTTCCTGGTCTCGGTGATCGCGTATATCGATCGCGTCAACATCGGCTACGCGGCGCTCACCATGAACCGGGATCTGGGGTTCGATTCGCAAACCTTCGGCTTGGGCGCGGGCATCTTCTTCGCCGGGTACTTCCTGTTCGAGGTGCCCGGAGCGCTGATCGCGGAACGCTACAGTCCTCGCGGCTGGCTGGCGCGCATCATGATTACCTGGGGGCTGATCTCGGCCTTCATGGCGTTCATGCACACCGCCTGGCAGTTCTACCTCGTCCGCTTCCTCCTGGGCGCCGCCGAGGCGAGCCTCTACCCGGTCATCTATGCCAGTTGCATTCCGCGCTGGTTTGGCGCCGGCGACCGGGCCCGAGCCATAGCCCTGCTGCTTACTTCCCTGCAGACCGCCGGCATCATCGGCGCTCCCCTGGCCGGCTGGCTGATCGGGTTTTCGGTGTTCGGGCTGCGCGGCTGGCAGGTCCTCTTCCTGATTGAAGCCGTTCCGGCGGTCGCTCTGGGAGTCGTCCTGATCTTCTGGATGGCGGACTGGCCTCGCCAGGCCCCATGGCTTACGCCGGCGGAAAAAGAGTTCCTCACCGAGCGATACGAGCGTGAAGTCGCCGCGAAGACCGCCACGCGCCGGTACACCCTGAGGCAGGCGCTGAAGGATCGCGAAGTGGGGAAGCTCTGCCTGATCTACTTCCTGTGGATCACGGGTTTCTGGGGCTTCAATTACTGGATGCCCACCGTGCTGAAGGAAGTCTCGGGCTGGTCGAATCCGGCCATCGGGCGCGCGGTCTCGGTGGCCATGATGATCTCGCTCGTGGCATCGGCTTACACCGGCCACTCCTCTTCCCTGCGCAACGAGAAGCGGTGGCACGGCGCCATCCACCTGTTTCTGGCGGCGATCGGAGTGGGCGCCGGCGCCTTCGCCCACGCGCCGTGGACGTACTTCTCCTTCATGGTGCTGGCGGCCATCGGTACGTATGCCCCGATGGCGGTGTGGTGGTCGTATCCCACCTCTTTCCTTTCCGGATCGGCCGCCGCCGGAGCGGTGGGCCTGATCAATTCGGCCGGCAACCTGGGAGGGTTCGTCGGCCCTTACGTCACCGGCTGGATCAAACAGAGCACGGGCTCGTTCACCGGCGCGATGGTGTATCTCGCCGCATCGCTGGCCCTGGCCGGCGGCCTACTCCTCACGCTGCGGAAACGGCTGCCCGCCGATGGCGAAGCATGATTTGCGCGGAAAATTCCTATCTTCGGCGTTTTTTCTCTTGACACGCGATTTCATTCGTACTAATTAATTAGTATGAGACGCCGGAGCACCACCCTCACCGGGCAGGAACTGGAAATCATGAAGGTCGTCTGGGAGCGGGAAAGCGTCACGGTCCGCGATGTCTACGAGGCATTGCTGGAGCGGCGCAAGGTGGCCTACACCACCGTCATGACCATGCTCAAGATCCTGGAACAGAAAGGCTACGTGGCGAAGACGTCGGCCGACCGCGCCTATGTCTACCGCGCCGCCCAGCCCAAACGCCAGGTCATCGGCGCCATGGTCCGCGAGTTCGTCAACCGCGTCTTCAACGGCTCGGCCGAACCCCTGCTCGTCCACCTCGTCGAGGAACACCACCTTTCGCGTGCCGACCTCGAGGAAATCGCGCGCCTGCGGAGGAAGCCATGACCTTCCGTTTGATCTGGGACAACCTCATCACCTACAGCCTGCAAATCGGCCTGCTGGTCGGCCTGGCGGCGTTCATCCCGTCGCTGCTCCGCTTGCGTGTGCCGCGCGCCCGGCTGCTGTACTGGCAGATTCTGCTGGCCGCCTGCCTCATCCTGCCGAAGGTGCGGCCCTGGCGCCAGGCCGTCGTCACCGACCTGGTGGATGTCACCACCACGGTGGTCCTGGTCACGCCCGCCAAATCCGGCTCCACGCGCATCCCACCGGCCACCGAGATCGCGCTGGCCGTGCTGGCCGCCGGCGCGGTGATCCGTCTCGGCTGGCTCGCCGTCGGCCTGTGGAGGCTCCGCCGTTACCGCCTCCACTCCCGCGCTTGGGCTTGCGGCAAGCCGGGCGCCTGTCCCACCCGGATCTCCGAACACATCAAGAGTCCCGTGACGTTCGGATTCTGGCGACCGGTGATTCTCCTGCCCGCGGGCTTTCCGGAAATGGATCCGGCGCGCCGCGAGGTCATCCTGTGCCATGAACTTCTGCACGTCGAGCGGCACGACTGGCTCTTCACTTTCGCCGAAGAATGGGTCCGGGCGATCTTCTGGTTCCATCCGGCAATCTGGTGGTTGCTGGGAGAAATTCAACTGGCGCGCGAGCAGGCGGTCGACCGCACCGTCGTCGAACGGACGCAGGCTCGCGACGAGTATGTCGACGCGTTGCTGGCCATCGCGGGCGCGGGGATCCAGCCGGACCTCGCTCCGGCTCCGCTATTCCTGCGAAGGCGGCACCTGAAGCATCGGGTGGTTTCGATTTTGAAGGAGGTTCGTATGTCGAGAACGAGATGGATTTCAGGGCTCGCCGCCGGCTTGGGATTTCTCGCCGGGGCGTGCTGGTTCGTGGCCACGGCGTTTCCTCTGGCGGCCTCGCCCCAGGTGGTGCGAGACGCCCCCGGAGTCAGCGTCGATGTGGGTGGTGCCGCGCTCATGCACCGCGCCCCGGTAGCCTATCCCGAGGCGGCGCGCCGCGCCGGGGTGCAGGGCGTCGTCGCCGTGGAGGCCAAACTCGATGCCGAAGGCAATGTCATCGATGCCCGCGTCCTCAGCGGGCCCGATGAACTGCGCAAGGCAGCCCTCACCTCCGTGTTCGGCTGGCATTTCGCCCACGGCCCGGCGGGCGCTTCGCGGGTCGTCAGCATTGCCTTCCAGCTGCCGGCGGAAGGATCGGGTGCCGCCGCCGTTCATGAAGGCGGCGTCGTGCGCGGCGTGCCCGGCGGCGTCGGCGCCGGCTCCGAGCCGTCGGTACGCGGCGCCCTCAGCGGCAGCCCGCGCCGCCCCGCCCTGGTCGGCCGCACCCTCGGCAGCATCAGCGTGATGGGCCTTTCCGACCAGGCCAGGAACGATCTGCTGGCCAGGTTGCCGCTCCATGAGGGCGACCCGATTGCCGAAGATTCGCTGCCCAAGACCCTGGCCGCAGTCCGCGAATTCGACGAGCATTTGCGCGTCGCCCTGGCACCCAGCGGCGATACCGCGGCACTCATCATCACCGCGGCGGACTACGTCCCCGATTTCCCGCAGCGCATCAAAATCGGCGGCTCGGTGCAGCAGGTGAAGCTCATCAACAAGGTCGCCCCCGTCTACCCGCCGGAAGCCAAGGCCGCCCACATCGAGGGCCAGGTGAGGCTCTCCGCCGTCATCGGCAAAGATGGCACCGTGCAGCGTCTCGAAGTGATCAGCGGCCATCCCCTGCTGGTGCCCTCCGCCCTCGATGCCGTCCGCCAATGGGTCTATCAGACCACCCTCCTCAACGGCAATCCGGTCGAGGTGCAAACCGAAATCGACGTCAACTATACCTTGAGCAAGTAACCTCTATTCGTACCTCAGCACTTCGGCGGGGGCGATCCGGGTGGCATTCCTTGCGGGATAGAGCGTGGCAAGGAAGCTCACCAGGATCGCCAGCGCCGCAATCCACACCCCATCGATCCAGCGCGGCTCGAACGGCACGAACGACAGGGCGTACACGTCCTGCGGGAGCCGCACCCACCGGTATCGGTTGGCGTAGTAGCACAGCGTATAGCCCACCCCCAGCCCGATCGCGCTGCCTACCACTCCGATCAGCACGCCCTGCATCATGAAGATCCGGCGGACCTGTCCCAGCCGCGCTCCCATCGACATCAGGATGGCGATGTCGCGGTACTTCTCCATCACCATCATCACCAGCGTGATGAAAATGTTCAGCGCCGCCACGATCTCGATCAGCCCGATGGTGATGATGGTGACGATCCGCTCCATGTTGAGCGCCGACATGAGCTGCCGGTTCTGCTCCTTCCAGGTCACCGTGGTGTACTGCGGTCCGGCCACCCGTTCGATGGCTTTGGCGTAGACGTCGGCGCGGTTCAGGTCGTCCACGTTCACCTCGATGCTGTTCACCGCGTCGGGAATATGCAGCATCTGCTGGGTGGCCGCAATCGAGGTGAACGCCCACTTATCGTCCACTTCGTAGAACCCCGATTCGAAGATGCCGGTTACGCGGAACAGGATCGGCCGGGGCACCGTACCGAACGGCGTCAGGTCGCCGCCCTGCGGGCTGATCACGTAGACGTTCGAGTGCAGCACCATGCCCGTGTCTTCCACCAGCCGCGCCCCCAGGATGATCCCCGGCGGCTTGGCCTGGGGATCGCGCAGGCGATCGAGCGAGCCCGCTTTCAGCCGCCGCAGCGCGTCGCTGATGGCCAGCTCGGCATCCACGTCGATCCCCTTCAGGATCGCCCCGGTGGATTGCAGCGGGCCGGTCACGAACACCGGGCTGTACAGCGCCGGCGACACCGCCGTCACGTGCGGCAGCTTGCGGATCCGCGCCGCCAGGTCGCGCCAGTTCTCGATGCCCGGACCGGGCTCGCGGGGCTTTACGTCGATGTGGGCCATCGCCCCCAGCAGGTTCTTCTGGAGCGTCGACCGGAAGCCATTGTTCACCCCCAGCGCGATCACCAGCGCCATCACTCCCGCCGCCACCCCCAGAATGGAGATCACGGTGATGACCGAAATCACCGCCTGCTTGCGGTGCGCCCGCAGGTACCGCGACGCCACGAACAGCTCGAAGCCGGTCTTCACGAGGTTTGCGGGCCGCCGTCCAGGCGCCGCATGGTGTCGATCAGGTCGATCGGGCCTTCCGGCCGCAGCAGCGGGAACAGGATCACGTCCCGAATGGAACGGCAGCCCGTCAGGATCATCGTCAGCCGGTCGATACCGATGCCCTCCCCGCCCGTGGGAGGCATCGCGTACGCCAGCGCCCGCACGTAGTCCTCGTCCATCTGGTGCGCCTCTTCGTCGCCCCGCTCCCGCATGGCGAGCTGCATTTCGAACCGCCGCCGCTGCTCCTGCGGATCGTTCAGCTCGGTGTACGCGTTGCCGATCTCCATGCCCGCCGCGTAGATTTCGAACCGCTCCACGAAGGCCGGGTCCTCCGGCTTGTTCTTGGAAAGGGGCGAGGTCTCCACCGGGTAGTCGTAAATGATCACCGGCTGGATCAGCTGGTCTTCCACTTTGCGCTCGAAAATTTCCGTCAGCGCTTCTCCGGGCGACGTCTTCGGCGAGTGATGCAGCAGCCATTCCGGATTGGCCACATCCCCGGGGGTGGGCGCTCCCTCGCCTTGCCAGAAATGCACCACCGCTTCGCGCATCGTGAAACGCCCGATGCACCCGAAGTCGATCGCGTGGCCCTCGTACTGCACCTGGGTGGTCCCCACCGCGTCGAGCGCGGTCTCGCGGAGCAGTTCCGCGGAGAGGTCCATCAGTCCCCGGTAGTCGGTGTAAGCCTGGTAAAACTCCAGCATGGTGAACTCGGGATTGTGGTGCGTCGAGAGACCCTCGTTGCGGAAGTTGCGGTTGATCTCGTACACCCGCTCCAGTCCGCCCACCACCAGCCGCTTCAGGTACAGCTCCGGCGCGATGCGCAGGAACAGGTCGAGGTCGAGCGTGTTGTGGTGCGTCACGAACGGCCGTGCCGTGGCGCCTCCATAGAGCGGCTGCATCATGGGCGTCTCCACCTCGATGAACCCGCGCGCCTCCAACTGCCGCCGCAGCGATGCGATGATCCGCGCCCGCGTCACGAACACCTTCCGCGATTCCGGATTGGCGATCAGGTCGAGATATCGCTGCCGGTAGCGGATCTCGACGTCCTCCAGCCCATGCCACTTCTCGGGCATCGACAGCAGCGTCTTGGCGAGAAACTCCAGCTTCTCGGCGTGCACGCTCAGCTCGCCCGTGCGCGTGCGGAACAGGTATCCTTCCACGCCCACGATATCGCCGATGTCCAGCAGTTGGAAGAGCTGGAAGTCGCGCTCGCCCACCGCGTCCTTCTTCACGTAAATTTGCAGCCGCTCGCCCGACTGCTGAAGATGCGCGAACCCCGCCTTTCCCATCAGCCGCCGGGTCATGATCCGGCCCGCCACCCGTGTGCGTACCGCCGGCCCCAGCTCGTCGGCCGTCCTTCCGCCGTAATTGGCCAGAATTTCGGGAATGGTGTGGGTGTAGTCGTAGCGGCGGCCGTACGGCCGGTGCCCCAGTGCGGCAATCGCGTGCACGCGCTCCAGGCGCTGTTTCAGCAACTCGTCTTCGAGCGACAAACCGGTCTCCTATAGGGGAAATAAGCTATTATAAATCTTCCTCTTGAGACGATCTATCTCGATCATCATCCCTGCCTACAACGAGGAGAAACGGTTACCCGCCACACTCGCCGCCGTGCGCGCCTATCTCGCGGAAACCCGCTGGGAATTCGCCGAAATCGTGGTCGTCGATGACGGCTCGACCGATGCCACCGCCCAAGTGGCGCGCCGCAGCGGCATCCGCGTGATTCAGAATCCGGGAAACCGCGGCAAAGGCTACACGGTCCGCAACGGGATGCTGGCCGCCCAAGGCGACTGGGCCCTGTTCACCGACGCCGATCTCTCCGCGCCCATCGCCGAGCTGGAGCGGCTGTGGAGCGCCGCCGAGCGCTCCGGCGTTCAGGTGGCCATCGGCTCGCGTGCCGTGGACCGCTCGCTGGTGGGCGTGCACCAGCCGTGGCTCCGTGAAGCCATGGGCCGGATCTTCAACCTCTGGGTACGGCTCATCACTTCCCTGCCCTTCCGCGATACGCAATGCGGCTTCAAGCTGTTCGAATCCGCCGCCGCCCGCGAGATCTTCCGCCGCCAGCGCCTGGAGGGTTTTGGTTTCGACGTGGAAGTGCTGGTCATCGCCCGTCGGCTGGGCTACCGCACCGTCGAAGTAGCCGTGCGATGGAATAACGCCGAAGGGACGAAAGTAACCCTCCTCCGCGGCATGACCGCCTACTGCGATCCCATCCGTGTCCGCCTGAACGCCCTCCTGAACCGCTACGGCTAACCGTGCCTGCCCGCTCATCGCAGCCCCGGCAAGTCCCGTCCCGTGTCCGGACAGACTGTCCCAGGGATGGACATGGCGTAGTCCATATCTTCCTGTATTTCCCCCGCTTCCCGCGGAACGGCACGTGCACCATACCCTCCGGGAACCCATGCGTAAAGACTTCCTGTTCGCCCTTCGGACCCTGCGCCGCAGCGCCATGTTCACCATCGTGGCGGTCTTGTCGCTGGCCTTGGGGATCGGTGCCAATACCGCCATCTTCTCGCTCCTCGATCAGGTCGTCCTGCGCTCCCTGCCGGTTCGCGATCCCGAGCGTCTGGTGCTGCTGCATACCGACTACGTGGCTCCCGGGCAAACTTCCAGCGATAATTTCGAAAGCGTCTTTTCCGTTCCCATGTACCACGCCCTGCGCGATCGCGATCCCGCCTTCTCGGGCATGATCGCCCGCATGGGAACACGCGTCGCGGCGGCTTTCGGCGGCAGCACCGATACCGCCTCGGCGGAAATCGTCTCCGGTAACTTTTTCACCACCCTCGGCGTCCCCGCCGCACTGGGCCGCGTGCTCGTGCCGGAAGACGATGGCGCCCCCGGCGCCCATCCCGTGGTCATGCTGAGCCACGCCTACTGGTCCTCGCGCTTCGGCGCGCGTCCCGATATTCTGAACCAGACGATCGCCATTAACGGACAGCCGATGCAGGTGATCGGCGTGGCCTCCGCGCGGTTCAACGGGATCATGCCCGGCAGCGCGCCGAACCTGTACCTGCCGATCGCCATGAAACGCACCGCCACCCCCACCTGGGATGGCCTGGAGGATCCCACTGTCCGCTGGCTCAATCTGTTTGGCAGGCTCCGCCCTGGCTGGAAACTGCCGCGCGCCCAGGCCGCCACCGACGTGGCGTACCGCGCCATTCTCGAAGGCGAACTGTCGCGTATGGGCCGCATGTCGAGCGAGCGCGCCCGCAACGAGTTCCTCAACCATCGCGCCGAGCTGCGGCCGGCCGCGCAAGGCATCAACGGCATGCGCCGGCGGTGGGAAAAGCCGCTCGAAGCGCTCATGGCCATGGTCGGACTGGTGCTCCTGATCGCCTGCGCCAACGTCGCCAGCCTGATGCTGGCGCGCGCTGGAGGCCGGCGCCGGGAAATCGCCATCCGTCTCGCCCTGGGCGCGGGCCGCCGCGCCCTGATTCGCCAGCTTCTCACCGAAGGCCTGGTGCTCGCCCTGGCCGGCGGAATCCTGGGGCTCGCGGTGGCTTCCTGGAGCACCGACACGCTCATCCGCCTCCTGCCCAGCCAGCAGGCGCACGCCTGGCTTTCGCCCGCCATCGATTTCCGCCTGCTCGCCTTCACCCTGGCGCTGGCCGTGGTGAGCGGCGTCGCCTTCGCCGTCTTCCCGGCCATGCAGGCCACCCGTCCGGACGTGGCGGAAACCCTGAAAAACCAGGCCGCCAGCATGACCGCCGGCGGGGGGCCCGCCCGCTTCCGCAAGGCCATCGTCACCGCCCAGGTCGCGCTCTCCCTGCTCCTGCTGGTGGGCGCCGGACTCTTCACCACCAGCTTCGTCCGCCTCATCAACGTCGATCTCGGCTTCCGCACCCATCAACTGCTGATGTTCTCGCTCGATACCACTCCCAGCCGTCATCATCTGGCCGGGGCGATCGCGTTCTATCGCGATGTCGAACGGCGCCTGGCTTCGGCGGGAGGCGTCCTCAGCGTCGCCGCCGCCGATGGCGGTCCCTTCTCGGGCAGCAACCGCGGCAGTAACATCACCGTCGAAGGCTACCAGCCCAAGGAAAACGAGTACGTCGGCTCCACCCGCATCGCCGTCAGCGGCGGTTACTTCCAGGCCATGGGTGTGCCCCTGCGCGCCGGCCGCGAATTCACCGATCGCGATTCCGCCGCCGCTCCGAAAGTCGCCATTGTCAACGAGGCGTTCGTGAAGCGCTACTTCGCCGGCCGCGATCCGATCGGCCGCCGCTTCATGTTCGGCGCCAGCAACCATCCCAAGCTCGACCGCGAGATCGTGGGCGTTGCCGCCGATGTCCGGCCCGAAGTCCGCAACCCCGCCAAGGAAACCATCTTCATCCCCTACCAGCAGTGGGACCAGCCCACCCAACTCACCTTCTATGTGCGCGGCGCCGGCGAGGAAGGTCAACTGAGTTCCACCATCCGCCAACTGGTGCGATCGATGGACGCCAACGTCCCGGTCCGCGATCTGAGTCCCGTCGACGTCGAGGTGCGCGACTCCATCTACTCCGATCGGCTGATTGCCATGCTCTCGCTCGCCTTCGGTGTGCTCGCCACGCTGTTGGCCGCCATCGGGTTGTATGGGGTCGTGGCCTATGGCGTGGCGCGGCGGACTCCCGAGATCGGGCTTCGCGTAGCGCTGGGCGCGGTCCCCGGCAGCGTCTTGAAAATGGTTCTGGCCGAGGCTGCGCGCACCGCGGCGGCCGGCATTACTTTGGGTTTGCTGGCCGCATTCGTGCTGAGCCGCTATGTGGAATCGCAACTGTTCGACGTCAAGGCCGTCGATCCCCCCGTGTTCGCCGGAGCGGCACTGTTCCTGGCCACGGTCGCCCTCGCCGCCGCCTTCGTCCCCGGAAGAAAAGCGTCCCGCATCGAGCCGGTCCGCGCCCTCAAGTACGAGTGACGCGGCGCCATCTCGTCTCTGCCGCTTACGCCTTTACGATGACTTCCCGCAGACGCTCCTTCGTCAGGAAGAATTTCACCGACTCGAAACGCCCGAACAGCTTCTCCAGGCTGCGGTTGTTGAACAGTTGCGTCGGACGCCGCACCCCCTGCTGTCCCACCTGAAGCAGGTTCACGTCCTGAATCCGGAAAGAGTAGAACGGCACCGCCTGCAGCTTGTCGTCGGAGTGGAAGAACGCCAGCATGTAGCTCTTCGGCTTCACAATGCGCTGCATCCGCTCCACCACGGCGAGCAGCAGCGGCGGCGCCAGGTACTCCAGCACGTCCCACACCAGCACGCCGTCAAAATGTTGCTCGGGATGGTCGAGCGCCTGGCGAAGGAAATACTCGATGCGACCCGGATTGGACTGGTCCACCGTATCGTCCAGGCCGAACGTCTCGTTGAGGATCTGGAGAAAGTCCTCCGAATAGAGACGATGGCCCAGGTTGGTGATGAAGTTGACGTTTTGCTGGGTGGCGCCGCCCAGGTCCAGAATGGTAAGACCGGACTGGTCGCGAATGTAAGTGAAGAACTCCTGCAGCCCGCGGCTTTGCCGCGTACCGAGGACTTCGTTGCCGGTTCCGTTGCGCGGCGGCAACATCGTACGCAGGGAGGCCGGCACTGGTCCCTCGGGTCCGTTCGGCGCGGACCCGCCTCGCCCGCCGCGCAGTATATTCTTCAGCGGTCCTGGCAGCAACATCAAAGATCCTACAATCTACCGTTTCACCTCGGAAGCCCCGGCGGCAGCAGGCGCGTGGCTGACGGGGGCGGGGGCCGATACCGGAGCGGGCCCTTGTGGCTTGGCTGCCGGTTTGGCCGGTTCCGGCTTGATGATGTCGATACTACCCTTGAAATAGGCACCGTCTTCGATCACAATTCGCGCCGTCCGGATGTCGCCGACCAGCTTGGCATCCTTGCGGATTTCGATTTTTTCGGCGGCCTCCACGTTCCCTTGAATCGTTCCCAGCGCCACTACCTCACGAGCTTTGATGCCCGCATGTACGGTGCCATTGGGCCCGATTGTCAGCTTGTGCTCGAGCGCCTCCACCGTGCCCTCGAGATCGCCGTCCACATACAAGTCTTCCTTGCTGTGGATCTGGCCGATGATCTTAACGGCTTTCCCGATCGTGGCGGAGCCACCCCCGGAACGACCCTCCGGTTCGAATCTCCCGACTGGCATGCTGGACACGGGTATACTCTCCTTTTTCGGTTCTACGGAAGCAGGCGCCACCGTGGCCGGCGGCGGACTGGGCGCCGGCGGGATCAGAGGCCTGGACGGTTCCTCATCCCGTCGTTTATTCCACATAGGGCCGCCCTCCTGTATAAGTAACGATAAGCACCAACATGATACTGTTGTTCCTCTAGTCTATAGGGGACTGTTCGGAAAACGCAAACGTTGAATTACTTTTCCCGTCGAGCCAGCTTGGCTCGTGTTTTGAGGACGATCGGGGTCCCCCGAAAGCCGAATCGCCGCCGGATCTGGTTCACCAGGTATCTCTCATGCGAAAAATGCAGCGGCCCCCCCCGATCCGTGAATACCACAAATTGAGGCGGCCGGATCGAAGCCTGCGTAATATAAAAGATTTTCCGCTCCTCGAACCGCAGACCCTCCACAAACCGGTTCATCTCGCCGGTGCTGATGCGCCGTGAGGCCGATTCGTACACTTCGCCGATCAACCGGAACAGCGGCGCCACCCCCGCCCCGGTCAGGGCCGACAGAAAAACCACCGGCGCGTACTCCAGAAACTTGAACTGATCCCGGACCTTGCTCTCGAACTCATTCCGCTTCTGCCCCATGTGGCCTTCCACTTCATCCCACTTGTTCACGCACACGATCAGCCCCCGCCCGCCTTCGTGGGCGTATCCGGCAATGGTGGCATCCAGGCCCAACACTCCCTCCGTCGCATCCAGAACCAGCAGCACCACATGGGCCATTCGGATATGGCGGCGCGCCATGACCACGCTCATCTTCTCCGCCATCAGTTTGGTTTTGCCCTTCCTGCGAATGCCGGCCGTATCCACAAACACGTATTCGGTGCCGTCGCGGACCACGGTCTCGTCCACCGCATCGCGGGTCGTTCCCGCCACCGGCGACACGATTGCCCGATCCTGTCCCGTCAGCACATTCAGCAGGGTGGACTTGCCGACGTTAGGCCGGCCGATGATGGCCACCTTGATCGCCTTCGCCGGCGCTTCTTCCGATGCCGCGGCCTCCTCCGGCAGGGTTGCCGTGACGCGATCCAGCAACTCATCGACGCCCACCCCGTGCTCGGCCGATACCGCGTATACATCCGGAACGCCCAGTTCGTAAAACTGGTGGGCCAGGTCCCGTTTGTCCCCGCTGTCGGCCTTGTTCACGGCCAGTGTGACGGGTTTGCCCAGGCGCAGCAGCATCTGCGCCAGGTCGCGGTCCGGGGCGGTGATCTCGCTCCGTCCGTCCACCAGGAACACAATGTGCGCCGCGCTCCGCAGCGCTACTTCCGCCTGCCGCAGGACCTGGCTGGGAATATACTCCCGGTCGTCCACTACGATGCCCCCCGTATCGATCGCCTCGAACCGGCGTCCCCCGTGTTCCGCGGTACCGTGAATGCGGTCGCGCGTGATCCCGGGCTCATCTCCCACGATGGCGCGGCGATGCCCTGTGATGCGATTGAATAGGGTAGATTTTCCGACGTTCGGCCGGCCCACAATTACTACTGTGGGAAGGGCTTGCGGCATGCGACTTCATCATAGCAGGCGTCAGCGGCGGCGTCGGCGGGCTACTCTCGTTCCACCGCCGCCAACTGCCCGCGGACAAACGCATTCGCCGCGTCGTTCGCCAGCCACGACTGCCACAGCGCGGCGCGCCGGGCCTCGTTCTCACGGGCTGCCTCGCGCCGTCCCGCCAGGCGGTTCAGTTCGGCCAGCCGCGCCCACTGGTTCGCCAGGCCGAAAGCGTGTTGCAGGTCCGCCTCGATAAAGCTCTTGTCGCGGCGATACATCCGGACCGCCCCTTCCCGAATCTCGATGGCCTTGGCCAGGTTCCCCTCGGCCGCTTCGGTTTCCGCCTGCGCGCGGAGCAGGACGTCCTCCTCCGAGGTGGGAGTCGTCGCCTCGAAGGGAAAACGATCGGCCGCGCGCAAGGCCCCGATCGCCAGGGCGATTCTCCGCCGCGACTCCCCGTACCGGTGGAGCGCGTTCAGCGCGGACGTCGAATCGCACCACAGACGAATCAGGTATTCGTCTCGCGACTGCTCCCCGGCCGGAGCCGCCGACAACACCGCAATGCCCTCGTCGAACAGGGCCAGCGCCTTCACCGGATCGCGCCGCGCCAGGATCCGTCCCGCTTTCGTGGCCGCCTGCGCCAGGTCGATGCGCGAATTCATGTCCTTGGGGTCGGCCGCCACCAGCCGCCGGCAGATCGCCAGGCTTTCCGTCAGCGCTTTCGCCCCGGCCTCCGACCGCCCCAGGCTGAGGCCTTCCACTTCACCGAGAGTGACGCCCAGGTAGTACAGCACCGTCGACCGTTCGGTCAGGGTATGGACATCCTCCGGGAATTGCTCCACGATGTGCAGCCCCTCTTCCAGGTTCTTGACGGCGCGTTCCAGGTCGCCCTCGTACCGCAACTGCGTGCCGTACATGCGCAGGGTTCCAGCCAGTCCAAACTGCGCGCCTGGCGTGTGGACCAACTCCGTCAGCCGCCGCTGCCGCACCAGCGCCTTCTCGATAAACAGCCGGGCGTCGGCGACCCGCGTCTCATTGAGCAGAATGGTGCTGATCCGCGAGTAGGCGCCGACCGCGAGGCGGAGTTCGGCAACGTCCGGTACGTGACCGCTGAGCATCCGGTCGGTGTCCCGGGCCACGGCCAGGGCCTTTTCCTGCGCCTCTTTGCCGGACTTCAACCGCTGCCTGACATCCGCCAGTTCCATTCCGTTGTTGACCAGCCCCCGCAGTGCCGCACGATCCCCCGGATCTCGTGCCAGCACCTGGCGCAGCAGGGTATCCGCCTTCTCGAGCGCATGGAGCGCGTCCTCGTACCGGCCCAGGTTCGGCAAGCCCCGGCGGCCCAGGATGGAAGCCGTCTTGGTGTAGGCCGCGGCCAGTTCCACCATCAGGCCGGAATCGTCGCTGGCTTCCTTGCTTAACCGGTCGAGGTATTCGAGCGAGGTCGCCACGATTTCCTGCCGCGCCTGCGTCGAGCCCGGCAGCGGCCGCACTTCCTGATCGATATCGAACAGGCGTTCGGCCAGGTCGCGAACCTGCCGGAAGCGCCGCTCGGCGATGGCCTGCTCGCGATGGGCAACCAGCAATCCGCCCGTCAGCCCCGCAAAGGCCAGGGTGACCGCCATGACCGTCACCCAATGCCGCCGCGCGAACCGGCGCAGCCGGTAGAGCCACTCGTCGCCGCGCACCCGCACCGGGCGCCAGCTCAGATAGCTGCGCAGGTCGTCGGCAAACTGCTCCACGGTGGCGTAGCGCTCCTCCGGCTCCTTGCGCAGCGCCTTGCGCAGAATCGCATCCAGGTCGCCGCGGCATGCCGGTTCGAAGCGGCTTGCCGGCGGCGCCTCGCGCCGGCAGATGACGTCCGTCACTTCCTCCGGCGTCCGGCTCTCGAACCGATGCGGCGACGCCCCGGTGAGCAGGCTGTACAGCAGCGCGCCCAGCGAGTAGATATCGGTGGCGGTCGTCGTCGGCGCGTGGGTGACCTGCTCGGGGCTGCCGTACTCCGGGGTCAACGCCCGGTCTTCGAGCCGCGTCACGCTCATGTCGGGAGCCATGATTTTCGCGATGCCGAAGTCGAGCAGCTTGGGATGGCCGTCCGCGGTCACTAAAATGTTCGCCGGCTTCAGGTCGCGGTGCACAACCAGGTTGCGGTGCGCATGCGCGACGGCTTCGCACACCGGCAGAAACAAGGCGATCCGGTCGCGCAGCGAAGCCCCGCGACAGTACTCGTCGATGGCGATGCCCCTCACGAACTCCATCACCAGGTAGGGCTGGCCCTCCGCGGTTCGGCCCGCGTCCAGCATGCGCGCGATATTGGGATGCGACAGGTTGGCCAGGATCTGGCGCTCCTGGAGAAACCGGTCTTCGATATTGGCGTCGGTGGAGCCGTGGCGAAGCACCTTGATCGCCACTTCCTGTTCCACTTCCCCGTCCCGGCGGCACGCCCGATAGACCGCTCCCATGCCGCCTCTGCCAATCAACTCCAACAGCTCATAAGGTCCGCAGCGCCGGCCCGTCATCCGCGCCAGCGCGGCCTCCGCCAGGGCCGCTATCGACCCTTCCAGAAACCCCGTCGCTCCCACATCGTGCGCCAGCAGCGACTCCACATTGTCGCGGACCGCCTCGTCCACCTGCTGGCTCTCGTAGTATTGTTCCCTCGCCGCTGGGGGAAGGTCGGCCACTTCTGAAAAGATGCGTTCGGTTTCCGGGCTCATGGCGCGAGTTCGCGGTGCAGCCATGCATGCGCCAGGCGAAGCTCGCGTCGAACCGTGTGCAGCGGCAGGTCCAACGCCGCCGCGCTGTCCTCCGCCGTCATTCCGCCGAAGTACCGCATCTCCACCAGCCGCGCCTTGCGAGGATGCTGTTCCTCCAGCCGCTCCAGCGCCTCATCCAAGGCCAGCAGCAGGTCCGGACGCGGATCGGTGTGCCCCGCATGCCGCTCCGGCGCGAGTACCTGCACCTCCTGCCCGCGCTTCTGCGCGTTGCGGGCCCGCGCCATATCCACCAGCAACTGCCGCATTTGATAGGAGGCAACCCGATAAAAATGGGTGCGGCTCTCGTAATCCGGATGATCGCGCCCGTGCATCCGCAAAAAGAGCTCATGAACCAGCGACGTGGTTTCCAGCAGACCACGATTCGATTGCCGGCGGAGATGCCCCGCCGCCACTTTCTTCAACTCGTCGTACACCAGCGGAATCACGTCCCGGAACGCTTCTGAATCGCCGGAGTGCACACGGCGCAGCAGGTCCGTGACTTCCATGGGAGAAGTATCACACACCGGCCCGCTCCTCCGGACAAGGCCCTCCCAACTCGGTACCATGACCCGTGCGGCGACCCACACTTCAAATCTGTAACCCGGCGCCGGCACGCCCACCGCCGGTCACCGCATCGTATACACCTGCACCGCCAGCGTTCCCATCCCCAGTCCGCGCTCCAGGTGGAAAATGCCGTGCCCGTCCACGCTCGCAATGACATAAGTGGATTTCACCAGCCCGTTGTGATTCGCCCCGGTCGATTCGACCACCTCGAGCGAAGGCCGCGTGCCCGGAATCGTTTTCAGCGCGGCGCCCACCGCACCGGCCAGCAGCGACATGCCCGCGGTCGCCGCGACAACGGCAGGCGCCAGGCTGTTGGTCAGCGTGAACGGTTCGCTGATCACCACGTGCCCCGCCGGCGCGCTGGTGTTCACGATCTCGTGGGAGTGGTCCACCAGTCCCATGATCTGGATTCCGGCGAAGGTCAGGTCCGCCACCTTTTTTTTCCGGACGCCGGCCTTGTGGATCAGGTCCCGGATGCGCGAGCTGCCGTGGATCGGGTCGGACTGGTAGGCATACCATTTGAGCGTACCGTCATACACCTGCCGGATGTAGTTGCCAACGAAACCGTTGCAGTCCAGCCCCAGGTTCGCATCGGCATACTGCTGCAACGTATCCTTCGTCGCCAGCCCGTGACGCACCGCCAACTGGAGCACCACCTGGTTCTCTTCGGGCGAGCCCTTTCCAATGAACGGCCGCAACAGGATCAGCGGCAGATCGGTCCAGTCCGTGAAAATGAACGATTGCCGCGTCCCGTTGATGGCCCGCACCACCTCCACCTCCACCGTGCCTGCCTTGTTCAGGTGCGCCCTCACCTTGGAAAGCAGGTTGTCCTTCGCGGGTAGGTTCACGTCGCCGCTTTGCATGTTCACCAGCAGATACTTGTGAACATTGACGGTGCGGATTTCGGTGCCCGCGTCCCCGGTGATCGGGACTTGCAGGTTCCAGTAGCAGTCGGCGTAATCGAGAGGCGTCATAACATCTACCGAGTATCTCCGATCTTTCGTTCAGCCCGAGGTCCCCGGACGTGCGATTCCGAACCAGAACTCTCCGGCCCGGCCCTCTCCTGCAAACCTCGGCGCTTGACAACTGGTGACCCCGCGCCCCTCTTCGTTACAGCCGCGCCCCTCGTCAAGATGCTACATTTCGGACTTGAAGCACTATCCGATTTTCCTCAACCTGCGCGACCGGCCCGTGCTCGTGGTAGGTGCCGGCAGAGTCGCCCTCCGCAAGACCAGGGGACTCGTCGAAGCCGGGGCGCGGGTGACGGTGGTGGCGCCGCAGGCCGAGCCCGAGTTCCAGGACCTCCCCGTGCGCTACATCGCCCGCCGCTTCCGTGCCTCCGATTTCGCCGGCATGATGTTAATCTTCGCCGCCACCGACGACCGCCTGACGAACCACCGCATCGCCATCGCCGCCAAAGGCAAGGGCGTCTTCGCCAATATCGCCGATTCTCCCGACGAGTGCGACTTCGTCGTCCCCTCCCGCCTCCACCGCGGCAACGTGCAGGTAGCCATCTCCACCGGCGGAGAGAATCCCCGCCTTTCGGCGGAACTCCGCAAGAAACTCGAGGATATCCTCTAGCCCGGGAACCGACCCCGATGCGGAAATAACGCGCCTCCGCGCCTGTTAAAATCGAACTATCCAATGCCCACCCAGGCGCGAACCGCGGGGGCCCGCCGGTTCTTCTCACGTCGCGGAACCCTCTCCCAATGGCATCCCAACTACGAGTTCCGCTCCGGGCAGGTGGACATGGCCGAAGCCGTGGAATCCGCCCTCGCCGACCGCCGCCACCTGATCGTCGAGGCCGGCACCGGCACCGGCAAGACGCTCGCGTACCTGGTGCCCGCGCTGCTCTCCGGCAAGCGCATCGTGGTCTCCACCGGCACCAAAAACCTTCAGGAGCAGCTCTACTTCAAGGACGTCCCCTTTCTTCAGCAGCACTTCTCGCGCCCCCTGAAGGTCTGCTACATGAAAGGCCGCAACAACTATGCCTGCCGGCAGAAAATCTACGATGCCGACAAGGCGCCCGTGCTCAGCGGCCTCGAGGAAGTCGCCGATTTCGAAATCATCCGCGAATGGGAGAAGTCCACCGAGATCGGCGACCGCACCGAGATCAAGTGCCTTCCCGAATCGAGCACCGCCTGGGCCAAGGTGGATGCGCGTTCCGACCTCTGCACCGGCCAGAAATGCCCCAACTACGAGCGCTGTTTCATCACCCTCATGCACCAGCGGGCCCTCGAAAGCGACATCGTCATCGTCAACCATCACCTCTTTTTCGCCGACCTCTCGCTGCGCGACGCCAGCTACGAGGGCGGCATTCTCCCCGAATATCACGCCGTGGTTTTCGATGAGGCCCACGAAATCGAGGATGTCGCCGGCCAATATTTCGGCGTCTCCATTAGCAACCATGAATTCCAGGACCTGCGGCGCGACGTCGCCTCCATCGGCCGCATGAAGAAGTTCGGCTCCCCGGAGCTGGACCGCGTGCTCGAACGCCTCGACGAGTTGAGCACCCGCTTTTTCGGCCTCTTCGGGGAACAGGAGCGCCGCACAGCCTTCACCGGCCGCGACGAATTCCGCGAAGACAACGAGCAGACCTACGGCGGCCTGCGCTCCGCGCTCGAACTGATCGGCTCGCACCTCAAGCTCATCCAGAATCCCCCTGAAGAGATAGCGCCGCTGCTGCGCCGCACCGTCGAGCTCGGCGACGGCCTCCGCTTCGTCATGGAGGAAGACGACCCCCGGTTCGTCTACTGGCTGGAGAAGCGCGGCCGCGGCTGCTTCCTGCAAGCGACCCCCATCGATGTCGCGCACATGTTGGCCGAGCGCCTGTTCAACCAGGTGGAAACCGTGGTGCTGACCTCGGCCACGCTGGCCGTGGCGGGCGGTTTCGAGTACGTCCAGAAGCGCCTCGGCGTGGAAGCTCCGCGCACCCTGGTCGTGCCCGGCCACTTCGACTACCAGAGCCAGGCCCTGCTCTACGTGCCGCAGCACCTGCCCGAACCGCGCAACCCGGCATTTGCCAAAATGGCCGCCGAGGAAGTGGTGCGCATCCTCGAACACAGCCGCGGCCGGGCTTTCGTCCTGTTCACCAGCTATCAGCAGATGCGCCTGGTGTACGATCGCGTGTCGCTGGAAATCGACTACCCCACCCTGCTGCAAGGCACCGGTCCGCGCCGCGCCCTGCTCGACGAGTTCCGCACCACTCCCAATTGCGTGCTCTTCGCCACATCTTCTTTCTGGCAGGGCGTGGACGTGCCCGGCGAACAGTTGAGTTGCGTAATCATTGATAAACTACCTTTTGCGGTACCAAACGACCCGGTCGTGAACGCGCGCATCGAGAGCATCCGCCGGGCGGGGGGAAACCCGTTCTATGACTACCAGATCCCCCAGGCTGCCATCGCCCTGAAGCAGGGGTTTGGGCGCCTCATCCGCAGCAAGTCCGACCGCGGGGTGCTCGTCCTGCTCGATAATCGCATCACCAGGCAGCGATACGGCCAGGTGTTCTTCGACAGCCTGCCGGACTACCGGTTTACCACCCGCCTGGAAGACGTGGAGAAGTTTTTCGATGTTTGAAGTGACGATTGAGGAAACATTCGCCGCCGGGCATGCCCTGCGAAACTACCACGGAAAGTGCGAGAATGTGCACGGCCACAACTACCGCTGCCAGATCACCCTGGAAGGCCCCGAGCTGGATTCCATCGGCCTGCTGGTGGATTTCGTCGAGCTGAAGCGCTCCCTCCACGCCGTTCTCGACCGCATGGACCACCAGTGGCTGAACGAGTTCCCGCCGTTCGATCGCCTGAACCCCTCGGCGGAGAATATGGCCCGGTACATCTGCGACCAGGTGATGGAAAGCTTAAAAGCGCGTGACGGAGTGCGGGTACAAGCGGTAAAACTGTGGGAGACGGACACCGCCTGCGCTACCTATCGCCCTGGATAGCAGCCCAGTCGTCCGCCTTTGCATCCTCGGTGGCAGGCCACAAACCGCAATGGCCTGCCCCACGGGACTAGCGGCCGTAATAGGCGGCGTTTCTCGGGGTGAAATCGGCCCATTTTTCCGGCAGATCATCGAGCGCGAAGATCGCCGAAACGGGGCAGACTGGTACGCAGGCGCCGCAGTCGATACATTCCACCGGATCGATGTAGAGCATTTCCTCAGTGTCGTGGCTCGGCTCGTCCTTCTTCGGATGGATGCAATCCACCGGGCAGGCGTCGACGCAGGCAGTATCTTTGGTTCCAATGCAGGGTTCTGCAATTATGTAGGCCATTTGGTTGTTTTCCCAGGTTTCTATACATACCACAGCGGAATTGGAAACACAATTCAGCAGTTGCGAATCGCGCGCATTGCACCCAAACTGTAAAAAGATGCCGGCCAAAGTTCGAAAAGTCGTCTTTCCCGCCGCTGGGCTGGGCACCCGTTTTCTGCCAGCCACCAAGGCGCAGCCCAAGGAAATGCTGCCCATTGTGGACAAGCCCATCATTCAATATGGCGTGGAGGAAGCCCTCCATTCGGGAATCCGCAACATCATCATGGTGACCGGGCGGGGCAAGTCCGCGATCGAGGATCACTTCGATGTGAGCTTCGAACTGGAGTACCTGCTCGAATCCCGCGGTAAGACCGACCTGCTCGAAATCGTGCGCGGCATCTCGGACATGATTGACGTGTCTTATGTCCGCCAGAAGGAAGCCCTCGGCTTGGGCCATGCCGTCCTGCGCGCCATGGATCTCGTCGGCCCCGAGCCGTTTGCGGTGGTGCTCGCCGATGACGTCATCGAAGCCGAGGTCCCCGCCCTCCGCCAGCTCATCGATATCCACGATTTCTTTCAGGCCCCGGTGGTCGCGGTCATGGAGGTTCCCGCGGAGAAGATCTCGGCCTACGGCGCGATTCGCGCCGAGCCCGTTCCCCACAACGGCAGCGACCGCCTGTTTCGCGTATGGGACCTGGTGGAGAAGCCCAAGCCATCCGACGCCCCGTCCAACCTTGCCATCATCGGCCGCTATGTGCTCACCCCCGAAATCTTCAACTCCCTGCAGGCCATCGATCCGGGCTCGGGCGGCGAGATCCAGCTTACCGATGCCCTGCGCCATATGCTGAGTACCCGCCCGCTGTACGCCTACCGTTTCGAGGGGACCCGCTACGACGCCGGCGACAAACTCGGCTTTCTCAAAGCCACCGTCGAGTTCGCCTTGTGCCGGGACGATCTCGGCGGCCCTTTTCGGGAATATCTAAAAGGTCTAAAGTTGTAGGAGACCCAATCGCATGCTGCCGAACGGCTGTCAGCAACGCCTCGCCGCCCTGTTGGGGCCGCGCGGATATCTCGACCGCCCCGAGGACCTCACCCTCTATGAATATGATGGTGGTGTAGACAAGCACCGCCCCGACCTGGTCGTCTTCCCGCGCACCACCGGGGAGGTCTCCGCGATTGTGAAGATCGCCCAGGAGTTTCACGTTCCCTTCGTCGGACGGGGCGCCGGTACGGGCCTCTCCGGCGGCGCCATCCCCGCCGAAGGCGGCATCCTGATCGCCTTCGCCCGCATGAACCGCATCCTCGAAATCGACCTCGAGAACGAGCGGGCGGTGGTCCAACCCGGCGTGGTCAACCTCGATATCACCCTCGCCGTTCAGAACGCCGGCTATTTCTACGCCCCCGATCCCTCCAGCCAGCGGGCCTGCACCATCGGCGGCAACGTGGCCGAGAACGCTGGCGGCCCCCACACCCTGGCCTACGGCGTCACCACCAATCATGTCCTGGGCCTGGAATTCGTACTGCCCGATGGCACCGTGGTCGAAACCGGCGGCAAGGAGCCCGACCTGCCCGGCTACGATCTGACCGGCCTGCTCACCGGCTCGGAAGGCACCATGGTGCTGGTCACACGGGTAACCGTGCGGCTCATGCGCAAACCCGAGATGGTGAAAACCGCCCTCGCCATCTACGAGTCCAACGAAGATGCCGGCCGCACCGTGACCGCCATTACCGAGCGCGGCATCACCCCCGTCGCTGTGGAGATGCTGGACGGCGTGATGCTCCGAATGGTGGAGGAAGCCACCCATGCCGGCTACCCGCTGGACGCCGCCGCCGTGCTGTTGATCGAGCTCGAGGGCATGCGCGAGGCGGTGGAAGTCCAGGTCGAGCAGATTCGCGACGCCTGCGTGGGCTCGGGCGCGCGCGAGTTCCGCATCGCCCGTACCGCCGAGGAACGCGACCTGCTCTGGAAAGGCCGCAAGAACGCCTTCGGCGCCGTGGGCCGCGTCAGCCCCACCTACTACGTGCAGGACGGCGTCGTGCCGCGCACCAAGATCGCTCCCACGCTCCGCTTCATCGCCGACGTCGCGGCCCGGTCCGGCCTCACCATCAGCAACATCTTCCATGCCGGCGATGGCAACATGCATCCCATCATTCTGTTCAACGCGCGCAAGCCCGGCGACCTGGAAAAGGCGCGCACCGCCGGCCAGGAGATCCTGACCTATTGTATTGACGCCGGCGGCTCCATCACCGGCGAGCACGGCGTGGGCCTGGAGAAAAAGGAACTGATGGCCCGGCTGTTTCCCCCCGAGACCCTGGAGATGCTGGCCCGCCTCAAGCTCCTGTTCGATCCCGACAACCGCCTCAACCCCGGGAAAGTCCTGCCCACTGGCCGCGGCTGCCTGGAGATCCGCCAATCCCCGCTCACCGCCGGTGCGCCGGTTTACTGATGCCCGCCGCGCCTCCCGCCCCGCCCGGGCAGCGAGCCTCTTGACCGCGAAGGCCCGCCTGCTGTAGCATCCAACCCATGCATCGCAGAAGCTTTTTCCGGGCCGCGGCCGGTACGCTCGCGGTGGCGGCGTTCCAGGACAATGCCATCGAACGTGTCGCCGCTGCCTCCACGGCCGCCAAGGGGCGAACGCCGGAAGACGTCGCCACCGACGAGGATTTCTGGGCGGAAGTGCGGAACGCCTTCAGCATCGACCGCAATATCATCAACCTCAATAATGGCCACGTCTGCCCCTCGCCCCGCACCGTGCAGGATGCCATGCGGCGCTACCTGGAATACAGCGACATGGGGCCGTACCACACCATGATCGCCACCCTCGAACGCCAGGTCGAACAGGTGCGCGTGCGTCTCGCCGCCTTTGCCGGATGCGATCCCGAGGAAATGGCCATCACCCGCAACGCCAGCGAATCGCTCGAAAACGCGCAGTACGGCCTCGACCTCCACAGGGGCGACGAAGTCCTCACCACCAACCAGGACTATCCCCGCATGCTCACCACCTTCCGGCAGCGCGAACGGCGCGAAGGCATCGTGCTCAAGACCATCTCCTTCCCCGTGCCGCCGGCGGGCCTGGACGACCTCTACCAGCGCATCGAGAGCGCCGTCACTCCCCGCACGAAGCTGATCCTGGTCTGCCACATCACCAACCGCACCGGACAGATCTTCCCCATCCGCCGCATCTGCGACATGGCACAGTCCCGCAACATCCCCACCATTGTGGATGGGGCGCACGCCTTCGGCCATTTTCCGTTCCGGCTCTCCGACCTGAATTGCGACTACTACGGCACTAGCCTCCACAAGTGGACCTACGCCCCCATCGGCACCGGATTTCTCCACGTGCGGAAATCGCGCATCGCCGCCACGTGGCCGCTCATGGCGGCCGGAAAGTCGCAAGACCACGACATCCGCAAGTTCGAAGAGATCGGCACGCACCCGGCCGCCAATCACAACGCCATCAGCGAGGCGCTGATCTTCAACGAGAATCTCGGCATCGATCGCAAAGCGGCGCGCCTCCGCTACCTGCGCGACCGCTGGGGCACCCGCCTGGCGCAGCATCCGAAATGCAAGCTGCTGCACAGCCTCGACCCGGCCCAGTCCTGCGGCATCGGCTTTCTCGCCTTCACCGGCGCCGACGCTGGCAAGATGCGCGAGGCCTTGTGGAGCAGGCACGCCATCGTGACCGCCTACGTGCCCCACGAGGAGTACACCGGCCTGCGCGTCACGCCCAACGTGTACACCACGGTCGGCGAAATCGATCGCTTCAGCGAGGCGGTGGAGCAGGAGTTGAAGTCGGCGTAGCTTCGCCCAGCAGCGCCAGCGCTTCGCGCGCCGCTGCCATGTCGAGCGGCGCACCGTCCCGCGCCACCGTCCTCAAGAACTCGATGGCCGCGTCCGACCGCGACGCCCCGAGCGCGCGCAAAATCACCTGGCGCAGTTCCGGCCTCGCCGGATCGTAAGCCGCGCGCAGGATCTCCACCGTCCCCGGAAGGCGCGAGATGCCGAGCGCCAGCGCCGCTTCGCCGCCGATCTCCGGTGCCTCCCCCTCGAGAAACGGCGCCACAAACGCGACGCCCTGCTCGCGCTCCAGCTTCAGCAGCGAATCGAATACCTGTCCCATCACCGGCGGCTCCCTGTCGCCGGTTCGCGCCTTCAGCCGCAGCAGGAGCGCGCTCTCGTCGCCCTCCATCGATTCCAGCGCGCGTACCGCTTCGGTCCGCACAGTCTGCGCCGGATCGGTCATCACGTCCACGATGTGGCGCAGAATCTCCTCGCGGCGCAGATCGGTGCACGCTGCCAGGGCCAGCACACAAATGCCGCGCACGTTCTGCGCCATGTCCTCGAGCTTGCCCCACACCGGCTCCATCTGGACCGAGCGTACGCCGCGCAGGAACGGCCCGGAGTCACGATGGTCCAGGTCCACGAGCGCCTTGACGATGGCGCTCTTCCCCCAGCATTGCGGGTCGCGCTCGGCGCCTTTCTCAAGCAGCCGGTCCAACGCCCGGAGCAGGTCCGGAATCAGCTCGCGGCGGTTCATCTCGCCGATCAGTTTCGCGGCCTTGGCCACGACCAGATTCACGCGATCGCCCAGCGCCTTGCGCAGCGCGCCGTCCGCCTCCTCCGCGGCCGCGTCGCGCAGCCGGCCCAGCCGTTCGATCTCACCCTGCACGTCGCGCCGCGCCATGCCGTTCAGCTCAGGTACCAGCCCCCGTTGACGTTGATGGTCTGGCCGGTGATGTACCCGTTGCCCGCCAGCATCACCGCCACATCGGCCACCTCCTCGACCCGGCCGAAGCGGCCCACCGGAATCAGTTCGGGCCGCGCGTTGGGGTTGGAGTTCACCATATCGGTCTCCACGAGCGCCGGGGCGATGGCGTTGCAGGTCACCCCCTCCTTGGCCAGCAGCTTGGCATAGGCGCGCGTCAGTCCCAGCATGCCCGCCTTGGACGCCGCATAGTGCGGCCCCACCACCGTGCCTGCCTGCGCCGCCACCGACGAAATGTTGATCACGCGGCCCCAGCGCCGCAACCGCATGCCCGGCAGCACCCCCTGGGTCACCAGAAAGCACGAGGTGAGGTTCACCGCGAGAATGAGATTCCAGTCCTCCTCGGTGATCTCCTCGATCTCCTGCACGCGGGCGATTCCCGCATTGTTCACCAGAATCTCGACCGGCCCCAGCACCCGCGTCACCTCGTCGATCATCTGGTCCACGTCGCCCGCCAGCGAGACATCCGCGCGCACCGCCATGGCCCCGCAGCCCAGTTCGCCGATTGCGACCGCCGCGCGTTCCGCTTCCTCCCGCCGCGCGCGATAGTTCACCGCCACGTGGCAACCGGCGCGCCCGAGCGCCAACGCGATCTCCCGGCCAATGCCCCGGCTGCTGCCGGTCACCAGGGCCACCTTGCCAGCGACGTCTGCCATGGCTTCAGGATAAGGCGTCCGGAGGCCGGTTGGGCAGCACGCCCAGCAGATCCGTCGTGTCCGGCCTGCCGCCGAGCGAGGGCACAAGCATCGGCACCTGGCGCCGGTAGCGCCGATACTTCTCGCCGTGCATGCTGACCAGGTCCGCCTCTTCGAAGCGGATCGCCGTCAGAATGTAGGCGGTCGTCATCAGCGCAAAAAACAGGTGCGCGGCGGTCATTACCGGAGCCGCCCAAAATGCCAGCAGCCAGCCCACATACAGCGGATGCCGCACGTAGCGGTAGAACACCGGCGTGCGAAACGCCAGGTGTGTATAACGGACTCCCACCAGGTACAGATAAACCTGCCGCAAACCGAACAGGTCAAAGTGATTGATGAGGAATGTGCTCAGCAGGACGATCAGCATGCCCGCCGCGTACACCCCCAGAATCACCGTGGCCGCCACACCCTCGACATGCCACACGACACCGCCCATCGGCTGCCACAGCCGGAACATCAACAGCAGCGCCAGGCTGGAAAACAGCACGTACGTGCTCCGCTCCACCGGCTCGGGCACAATGCGCGTCCACGCGCGTTTGAACCAGGGCCGGGCCATCACGCTGTGCTGGATCGCAAACAGCGCCAGCAGCGCGCCGTCCATCCCCAGTGCCGAAAGGAACGAGCCCTCCGGGCCGGAATCCATCGATTTCGGCACAGCGAAGTTCCCGAGAAAACCGATCGCGTACAGGAACGTGGCGAAGAATACGCCGTAGCACGCGACGCCATAAGCAAAAGCAACGATTCGTTTCATCCTAATTCCTCCTGCGCAACGAACCGTCAAATTTGCATCGCCTGGTTGTGACCGCCGGTACCAAAGGGACTCGTCCCCGCATGTTCCGCCGCCCTGGACCATGCTCCCGGCCCGTCTCCTTTCCGAAGCCTGCCCCCTGCTTCCCGCATCTACTCCCCTATGAAGCGAACGGCTAGTGCGCAGTGGCGCGGCGATTTGAAATCCGGCAAGGGGGCGCTTTCCGCTCCCAGCGGTGTGCTTTCCAACACTCCCTACTCCTTCCAGACCCGGTTTGAGGATGCTCCGGGCACGAATCCCGAGGAACTGCTCGCTGCGGCCCACGCCGGCTGTTTTTCCATGGCGCTCTCGGCCCAGCTTGCGGAAGCGAACCTGAAGGCTGACAGCATCGAAACCACCTGCACCATCACGCTCGAAAAGCAGCCCGACGGTTTCGCCATCACCTCCAGCCATCTGGATCTGACGGCGCGTGTGCCGGGAGCTTCTCAGGAGGCATTCGACCAGGCCGTGCAGGCCGCCAAGACCGGATGCCCGGTCTCGAAGCTGTACAAGGCCAATATTACCCTGACCTCCAAACTCGTCTAGGCAACTTTTCACGCCTCGCGTGACGCAACCTCAGTAATTCGCCTGACGCGGTGAAAGACCATACGAGGGAGAGTAACGTGCACCTCCCCCGTGCATGGCGTCACGGCTCGCGCTCCGGGTGCTGTCGTACTTTTCTTCCCTGTTTCTGGTCGCGTCGGGTACGTTTGGGCAGCAACCCGAACTGGCGCCGCCCAGCCAATACGAAGGGAAAGCCATTGAAGAGGTTCGGTTCGAGCCCGAATCGCAGCCCGTAACCCGCGCCGACCTCGCCCGCATGGTGCCGTTCACCAAGGGTACCCCGCTGCATCTGGCCGAAGTGCGGGAAGCCATCAAGAAGCTGTACTCCACCGGTAACTATTCCAACATCGCCATCGAAGTGCAGCCGGCCGCGCAGGGCGTCGTGTTGGTGATCCGGACCACCGAGCAGTGGTTCGTCGGCCCCGTGGAAGTACACGGCAAAGTCAAGCTGCCCCCGAGCGAGGGACAACTCGCCAATGCCACGCGACTCGAGCTAGGAACCCCTTTCGATGATGAGGACCTCCAGACTGCCGAGCAGAACCTCACCGATCTGCTCCAACGCAACGGCCTTTATCTCGCAAAGGTCCAGCCGAACATCCAGCGTGACGCCGAACACCAGCAGGTCTGGTTGACGTTCCGCGTAGACTCGGGCAAGCGCGCCCGGCTCACCCAGCCCACCATCCAGGGTGACACGCGGATTCCGGCCGGCGACGTGGCGAGCGCCGCCAAGTTCAAGGGCTGGTTTCGCTGGAAACCCGCTACTGAAGAGAACGTCCAGCGCGGGCTCTATAAGATTCGCAATAAGTATCAAAGTAAGGACAGGCTCACGGCGTCGGTCAATCTGGATCGCCAGGAGTATATCGCCGCGGACAACCGCGTCCGGCCGGTGATCGAGGCCGACGGCGGCCCCAAAATCAAGATCGAGACCAGTGGCGCCAAGTTGTCCAAGGGCAAACTTGAAACCTACGTGCCGGTGTTCGACGAGGGTTTCGTGGATCGCGACCTGCTCGTGCGCGGTGTGCGCAACCTTCGCGATTATTATCAGGACCGCGGGTATTTCGACGTCCAGGTCGATTTCACCAGCAAAGAGGTGAGCCCCGACCAGCGGGAAATTACCTACTCCATCATCCAGGGCGGCCGCCATAAAGTGGTGGAGGTGAATGTGACCGGGAACCACTACTTCACCACGGACGAAATTCGCCAGCGCATGTTCATTCAGCCGGCGGGCTTTCTGCGCCTCCGCCACGGACGCTACAGTGACGGGTTTGCGCGGCGCGACGAAGACAGCATTCGCGCCCTGTACCGCAACAATGGCTTCCGCGACGTCAAGGCCGCCGTCCGTGCCACCGACGATTACAAGGGTAAGCCCGGCGAAGTCGCGGTCACCATGGATATCCAGGAAGGCCCGCAGTACGTGGTATCCAGCCTGACCCTCGACGGCGTCAACCGTCCCGACAAAGACACCATCCGTAGCATGCTGGCTTCGATTCCCGGTCAACCCTTGAGCGACAGCAGCCTGGCCATCGATCGTGACTACCTCACCAACGTGTATCTGGCCTCGGGATATCCCAATGTGACAGTCGAGTACAGCGCGACACCCGGTCCCGGCCCCAGCCAGGTGGGCGTGCGCTACACGGTTACGCCCGGCCAGCCTCAATACGTTCGCGCCGTGCTGATCACCGGCATGGAGAACACCCGGCACCGCCTCGTCGACCCGAACATCCAGATGAAACCGGGCGATCCGCTCTCCTGGACCGAAATGGGCCGCACCCAGCGCCGCCTCTACAACCTGGGCGTGTTCGACAAGGTGGACATGGCCATCCAGAACCAGGACGGCAACACGCGGAACAAGTACGTGGTTTACCACTTCACCGAAGGCCACCGCTACTATGTTGCGGTGGGCGGGGGCGCCGAGATTGCGCGCATCGGCGGCAGCCAGACGAGCCTCAACTCGCCCTCCGGCGCCACCGGTTTTGCGCCGCGCGCCAATCTGCAAGTCAGCCGGCTCAACCTCTGGGGCCTGGGCCACAGCCTCAACTTCAAAGGACGCTACTCCACCCTCGACCGGCGCATTTCCCTGAACTACCTCGCGCCGCGATACCGCAACGTGGACGGGCGCAACATTTCCGTTACCGGCCTGTACGACAACACCCGCGACGTTCTCACCTTCACGGCGCGGCGCCTGGAGGGCTCCGTCCAACTCTCCCAGAAGTTGTCGAAAGCCACCACTCTGCTGGGGCGGTATACGTGGCGCGACGTGCGCGTGGACCAGAGCACACTCAAAATCAACCCGCTGCTCGTTCCGCTCGAATCCACATCCGCGCAACTTGCGATGTTTGCCGGAAACCTGATTCAGGACCGCCGCGACGATCCGACCGACGCCCACCGCGGTTATTACAATACCGTGGATCTGGCCCTGGTCGATCGTCACCTGGGCGGAAACAAAAATATGACCCGGCTGCTGGCGCGCAATTCTTACTACAAGCAACTGTCCGGCAGTTTCGTACTCGCCAGCAACACCGAGTTCGGTTGGATTCACCCGTTCGGACTGGCTTCCGATACCGATCCGTTCGTCTACGTGCCGATTTCCGAGCGCTTCTTCGGCGGCGGCAGCACCTCGCTGCGCGCTTTTCCCGACAACCAGGCCGGCCCGCGCGACACTCTCACCGGCTTTCCGCTGGGCGGCAACGCCCTTCTGTTCCACCAGACCGAACTGCGTTTCCCCCTGATCGGCGACAACATTTCCGGCGTCCTCTTTCACGACCTCGGCAATGTCTATACCGACCTGAGCAGCATTTCGTTTCGCGTGCACCAGAACAGCCTCACCGATTTCGACTACATGGTGCATGCCGCCGGGTTCGGCATCCGTTACAAGACGCCGCTCGGCCCGGTGCGCGTGGACTTGGCCTACAGTATCAATCCGCCGACGTTCCACGGCTTGGAAGGCTCTTACAACGACCTGCTGTTTGGCACCGCCACGCCGACCATCCGCAGCGTCTCCCATTTTCAGTTTTTCTTTTCCATCGGACAGGCATTCTGAGATGCGGGCTTCTAACATAATTACCGGCGCGATTTGGATCGGGATGGCGGCTCTGCCCGCGGCTGGAATCTCCGCGGTAGTGGACCGCATCGCCGTGGTGGTGGGTAAAAACGTGATCACCGAGACCGAGGTATTGCAGGAAGTGCGGCTCACCGGCTTCCTCAACCGGCAGCCTGTCGGCCTGGGTCCCGAAGAGCGCCGCGCCGCCGCCGAACGGCTGGTGGACCAGCAACTCATTCGCAATGAAATGGAGATCGGCGGATATCCGGCCCCGTCCCGGGAGGAAGCCGCCGCCATGCTGCGCAAGTTCCGCGAGGAAAACTATGGCAGCGATGCCAAACTGCGCGAAGCCCTGGCCAGGTACGGGATCACCGAGGATCAGTTGCAGCAGCATTTCCTCTGGGAACTCGCCATCATGCGCTTCACCGACCAGCGTTTCGCCGTCGGACTGGCCGCTGCCCGGAACAGCGCCGCCCCTGGCCTTTCTGCCGGGTCGGCACTGGCGAGCGTACCGGACCAGAACCCGCAAGCTCCCGTGGCCTCCACGGCGGGGACTGCCAATCGCGCGGCGCCCGCCATGGAGGAGGCGCCTCTGCCGGCCGGCGTAGACCAGCAGTTGGAGTCCTGGCTGAAGCAGAAACGCAACGGCACCCGAGTTCGCTTCAAGAAGGAGGCCTTCGAATGACCCGCGGCCGGAAAATCGCACTCATCGTGGGCGGGTCTTTGGCGGGCCTGCTGCTCCTGGTGGTGATCGCGGGTATCGTCGTCGTTCAGACGGATTGGTTCCGCAATTTCGCACGCACCCGGATTGTCGAAGCGGTCGAAACCGGCACCGGCGGAACGGCCGCGATCGGCCGGTTCCATTTCGATTGGACCCACATGCGGGCCGACGTTTACGACTTCGTGATTCATGGGACCGAAGGGCCCCAGGCCGCGCCCTTGTTTCGTGCCAAACACCTGGAAGTGAATTTCAAGTTGACGACGCCGTCCCATAACTTCGTCGGCATCTCCTACCTGCTGGTAGAGACTCCGCAGGCCAACGTGATTGTGTACGCCGACGGGCACACCAACATCCCCACGCCGAAGACCAAAAAAACCAGCGACAAGACCGGCCTGGAAACGGTAGTGGACCTGGCCATCGGCCGTTTCGACCTCCGCAACGGCAGCGCTACGTTCGCCGACCGCAAAGCGGCGTTCGATGCCAGCGGCGCCAACCTGCATGCCCAACTGGGGTACGACCCGGTCAATCCGCACTATCGCGGCCAACTCGACATCCGCCCCCTGTTTCTGAAATCGGGCGGGAACCGGCCGCTCGACGTGAATGTGAAACTGCCGGTCACGCTGGCCGAACACACAATCACCTTATCCGATGCCGAACTCACTACCCCCCGGTCGCGGGTGGATCTCACCGGCACCATCAGCCACCTGGCCTCCCCCGATGTCTCCGCCCACGTCAAGGCGCGGGTGGCGGTGGATGAAGTAAAACGCGTCGCCGATCTCGACCTTCCGCTCGACACCACGCACGCGCCCGAATTCGTCAATGCGGACGTGAATGCTTCCGTGACCAACGGGAATCTTCGTCTCGACGCCGGCAAGATCACCTATGGCAACAGCACCATCGAAGCGTCCGGCACGCTGATGGACACGGCGCCCGACGCCATCCAGTTCCATACCACCCTCTCCCTGGGCGAGATCGGACGCCTTCTGAAGCTCTCCGCGCGGCCCGAAGGTACGCTCCACGTCGGAGGCAACCTCGCGCTGCGCCGCAATCAGGGCTACCTGCTCACCGGAAATGTGGATGCGCAAAACGTCTCGGTGCGGCAGGGAAACACGCGCCTCGGCGGAATCGACATGACTTCCGCCATCAAAGCCGATCCGAACCGCATCGAAGTGAGCGGCCTGCGGGCTTCGGCGCTGGGCGGCTTTCTCACCGGTTCGGGCGCGCTTCAGAACCAGGCGCAATTCCAGTTCTCCGGCAACTTGCATCACTTCGATATCGCGCGCGTGGCGCAGGCGCTCTCCACCGGCAAACTTGGTTACGACGGCGTCGTGAGCGGTCCCGTCGAGGCCGAAGGCAATCTCGAGAAAAAGTCCGATCTCGTGGCGCGGGCCAACCTTTCCGTCGCGCCGGGGCCGCACGGAGTGCCCGTTTCGGGGCGGCTCAACGTGGATTACAACGCGCGCGCCGACACGGTGACGATCGCTCGCTCCCACCTGCAACTGCCGCACACGCGCGTGGACATTTCCGGCTCACTGGGCCGGCGGATTCAGGCGCGCGTTGTGTCGCACGATCTCGACGATTTCCGGCCCGTGGCGCCATCGCTTCCAGTGAAACTGGAAAATGGCGGAACGGCCGCGGTGAACGCAACCGTCACGGGTACGCTCAGCGCGCCGCGAATTCAGGCGCAGCTCCAGATGACCAACTTCGCCGCCAGCGGACGCCGCTTCGGCCAGATGGCGGCGGACGTGACCGCTTCGCCGTCCGGGGCCACGGTGACCAACGGCGTGCTCGCCCACGGAGCGTTGCAGGCCCGGTTCTCGGGCTCCGTCGGGATGCGTCACTGGCAACCGCAACCGAACCAGCCCTTGCGGCTCGAGGCTTCCGTGCGCAACGCCGACATGGCGGACGTGCTGGCGCTGGCGGGCAAGCCCGACGTGCCGGTGACGGGCGCGCTCACCGTCGATGTGCACGTCGCCGGCACCGTGGGCAGCCCGCGCGGCAACGCCGACCTGTCCGTGCTCAACGGCACCGTCGAGGGTGAGCCGTTCGACCGCCTCACCGCCCAGGCCGTCATGACGGACCGCTCCATCGACATTCCTGGCCTGCAATGGACCGCCGGGCCTTCTCACCTCGATGCCACGGCGAGCTATCAGCACCAGGAGAACGACCTGCAACATGGTTCCCTACGGGTCCACGTGGCCAGCAACCAGGTGCAGTTGGCGCAATTCCAGGCGTTGGTGAAGGACCGCCCCGGGTTGCGCGGCCTGCTGTCGGTGAATGGCGACGCGACCGCCGACATCGCCGGCTTCGGCGTGCAGTTCACCGGCGTCAACGCCAACCTCGCCGCGCGAGGACTCGAAATGGAAGGCAAGTCGCTCGGCGACTTCCGGGCCACGGCGGCTTCGGCCGGCTCTACCGTCCAATACAACGTCACCTCCGATTTTGCCGGCTCCACCATCCACGTCAACGGACAATCGCTGCTGACGGGCGACCATCAGACCACCGCCACCGCGGAAATCGCCGGGCTGCCCATCGACCGTGTCCTGGCGGTCGCGGGAAAACGCGAGGTTCCCGTCACCGGCGTTCTCGCGGCGAATGCGCGGTTGTCGGGCACGCTCCTGGATCCCCACGCCTCGGGCGAGGTGACTATCACCAAGGTGTCGGCCTACCAGCAACCGTTCGACCGCCTTCAGGCGACCTTGCGCTATACCAACCAGTTGATCGACGTGCCGTCGTTCCGCGTCGAAACCGGGCCGTCCTGGATCGAGGCGAACGCCTCGTTCGCACACCCGGCCAACGACCTGCAAAACGGGCAGGTGCGATTCCATCTCCAAAGCAACGACGTGCAGCTTGCCGGAATCCATACCATTGAGCAGTCCGAGCCGGGCCTTGCCGGCGTGGTGCAACTCGCCGCTGATGGCGCGGCCACGTTGCGTCAATCCACCCCCGAGTTTTCCGCGCTCAACGCCAACTTCAACGTGAAAAATCTCCGCCTCAACCAGCAGCGCCTGGGCGACCTGACCGCAACCGCCCATACCACGGGCGGCGCCGCCGCAATCAGCCTCACGTCCAACCTGGGCGGCGCCGACATTCGAGGCACCGGAAGCTTGCAACTCGCCGGCGATCATTCCGTGAATGCCCACCTCACCTTCGCGAATCTCACTTACGCGGGGCTGAGTCCGCTGATGGGCGGTAAAGACCTGCCTCTCGATGCCGGCGCAGCCGGCGACCTGACGCTCTCCGGCCCGCTGGCCAACACTGCGCAGATGCGCGGCAGGCTGCAACTGTCCAAAGTGGAGGCGCACTCCGAGCCCGCCACCGGCGGACGGCAGCCGCGGGTGAACTTCGAATTGCATAACGCCGCGCCGATGGTGGTCGCGCTCGACCACAACGTGGTTACAGTGCAAAATGCCCGGCTCGTGGGACCCTTCACCAATCTCGCCGTGACGGGCTCCGCCTCGCTGGGCAATCCGCAGTCGCTCGACGTGCATGCCAACGGCAACCTCAAGCTCGATCTGCTCGAAGCGTTCAGTCCCGATATCTTCTCCTCCGGCAACGTTGTGCTCAACGCGGCCGTTACCGGCACCACCGGCAAACCCGTAGTGAACGGGCGGCTCCAGCTCCAGGACGCTTCCTTCAACATGACCAGTTTGCCGAACGGGATCTCCGGGGCGAACGGGACGGTGCTGTTCAGCGGCACCCAGGCGGTGATCCAGAACCTCACCGGCGAGACCGGCGGCGGCAAGATCACCCTCACCGGCTTCACCACCTTCGGCGGGCCGGAAATGCGTTTTCAACTGGAGGCAAACGCAGCCCACATCCACGTGACGGAGCCCGAAAATGTGACCACCCAGGCCAGTGCCAAACTGACGCTGGCGGGTGTGACATCGCGCAGCCTGCTTTCCGGCAACGTCACCATCGAGGAGGTCGCCCTCCATTCCCACTCCGATATCGGATCGATCCTGACCCAGGCAGCCACGCCTCCCGCGGTCCGGACCGCGAGCACCGGCGTGCTCGGCGGCATCCGCTTCGACGTGAAAATCCAGACGGCCACGGACACCCAGTTCCGCACCACGCTGACCCAGGATTTGAAGGCCGACGCCAACCTGACGCTGCGCGGCAACGTCGACAATCCCGGCATGCTCGGGCGGGTCGTGGTGACGCAGGGTGACGTGGTCTTCTTCGGATCGAAGTACACCATCGACCAGGGCACCGTTTCGTTTTTCAATCCGCAAAAGATCAATCCGGTTTTGAACATCGACCTGGAAACCACGGTGCAGGGCATCGATGTCTCCCTGAGCGTCACCGGACCGATGGATAAGATGAAGCTTTCCTACCGGTCCGACCCGCCGATGATGTTTTCCGACCTGGTTTCGCTGCTGGCCTCGGGCAAGGTCCCCACCACGGACCCGGTCTTGGCGGCCCGGCAACCGGTGGCTCCCCAGCAGAATTTCGAGCAGGCGGGCGCTTCGACCCTCCTCGGACAAACGGTCGCTAACCCCGTTTCCGGGCGATTGCAGCGCCTCTTCGGCGTGAGCAAGCTGAAGATCGATCCCCAGATCACCGGGGCATCGAACACGCCGCAGGCCACCCTCACCCTGCAACAGCAGATCACCCGCGACATCACTTTCACCTACATTTCGGACGTGACCTCCAGCAATCCGCAGATCGTACGCATCGAGTGGGCGATCGACCCGCACTGGTCCGCCACCGCGGAGCGCGATCTGAACGGCATGTTCGATCTGGACTTTTTCTATAAGAAGAGATTTCACTGACCCGGGCTCAGGCGCAGCCCTGCGATCATCTCAATACTCCAACTGCTCCTTGCGCGTGGTGTGCTTCTCCAACTCCGCCCGGCGCAGGAAGTAGGTGGGCTTGGCCTGGCTCTTGCTAAACAGCTTTTCCGCCTGGTCGTCCCAGTGGCCGGAATCCTTGTGGTCGCTCTCTCCCAGCGGAATCACCATGTACGACTGAGGGGGCTTGGTCAGGATGACAATCTGGGTCGAGGTTTGCCCGCTGCGGCCCACCATCTCCTTGCCGATCGGATCGAAGCCGATGGCTCGGGGCGTGGCCATGCCCGCCTCGTTCAACGTTCCGCCGCTGACCGGGTAGGTGTGCGCTCCGCCCTGCCGCCCGACGCGAAACAGCGTGCCGAATACGGCGTCGGGGCCGAAATCTCCATTCAGCCGTTGCGTGGCCTTGGACAGCGCATCGCGCACCGCTTCGTCGGTGAGCGTCTCCGGCACTTCTACCGAGCGGCCCACCACCCCCAGGGCCGTTTTGAACAGGTAGAACCCCAGCGCCGCCCGCGAGTCGGCGTCGCTGCGCCGGTCCCATCCGGCCAGCAGTCTTCCAAGCGCGCTGTCCGGCGCCGCCTTGCGAATGCGCTCCTGCCAGAATTCCGCGTGCCACACCTGGGGTGAAAACGCGATCGCCATCATCTGTTCCGGCGTCACCTGGTGGGCGGCATCCAGCAGGTCCACCATCATGGCCGCCCGCTGGTGCGCAGACCGGCGCGTGTCGTTATAAAGGTACGGGTGCGCCGCCCACGTTTCCGGAACCAGGGGCGAATCCTTCATCATCGCGAAAGGCGAGACGTTGCAGTTCTGCATGTATCCCTGCGGCGGATTGGTAATCTGCACCAGGTCTTCGAACGGATGGATGCCCTGCCATTCGCAGGCGCCGCTCGCGCCGGCCATGGGCCGCGACGAATCGCACCCCGCCGGCCGCACCGGCACGCGTCCGTTCCGCACGTAGTAGATGTCCCCGTCCACCGTGCCTACCATGATGTTCTGCGCCATGTATTGCAGCCCCGCGAGCGCCTTCTTGGCCTCCGCCAGGTTCTTCGCGGTGGCCAACTGCCAGCCGGTCTCCAGCAGTTTGTACTCGTTCGCGTACGGAATCGCGACGGAGTAGGCCTTGCCACCCTTGTGAGCCACGATAGGCCCGTGGCCGGTGGATTCGATCTTCACCTCCTGCCACTTCACTTGGTCGCCTACTTTCACGCCGATGCGCTCGGTTCTCACCTCGAGCGGACGCCACTCGTCTTTGAAACGGTACTTGCCGTCGCGCACCTCTTCTTCATAGGCATCGGCCGTATCGGGCCCGCCGGTGGTCATGGCCACGGAAAGAAATCGCGTGTGCCCGAGCGAGGGAAACGGCAGCCCCAGAATCGCCGCGCCCGAGGTTTCCAACTCCCCGCCGTACATGCGGATTTCGTAGAAGCGGAACTCGCCGTACCAGCTCAAGTGCGGATCGATCACCGCCATCGGCGCCCGCATGGCCGTGCGCGACGGCGCCAGCAGCATTTCATTCGAACCGTGATACGCCACCGGGTCCTGCTTGATTCCGGCGCGTTGCAGGTCGCCCCGCGCTTCCCCGTCCGGCCAGCCCCAGATGATGTACCGGCCCAGGGCCACCAGTTGCCAGGGTTCCAGTTTGGGAGCCCACGCCGGCACCTGTTCCGGATGCTCCTGCATGAATTTCCGGACGCCCGCCTGAAATGCTTCGCAGATGGCGCGAAGCTTCGGATCGAGATCCTTGTAGTGCTCCTGCGCCACCTCGCGATGGCGCCACAGCCGCTGCTGATAGTCGTGGGACACCCAGTCCGGACCGAACACCTCCGCCATCGTGCCTTCGGCCTTGCGGTAGTTGCGCAGCATCTCTTCGAGGCGGTCTTCGGCCTGCGCATAGCCCGAGCCGAACGCCGCTCCGGCAGCCGTCTTGGCAAAAATGTGGGGTACGCCGTACTCGTCGCGAAGAATCTCGACTCTCTCCGTGGCGGCAACCAGGCCGCACGCGCACAGCAGAACGGCAATTCGTTTCATCCCGAATAGTGTGTCACAGCGCCCCCCCTGCTGGCGTAGGACGAATTCCAGACCGGCGTGTTCCGAAAGTCGTGTGCTATACTCCCCTCGTCGGTGCGCTGTGGGCACCGGGTGTTGGAACTTATGGCCGGTCGACTGGTTCGGGTGTTTCTGGTCTACGCGGAAGAAGATTATAAATTCCGCGACCTCGTTATCAATCAAGCCCGCAGCTCGCACCTGCCGGTTGAGTTCGCGGACATGCCCACCAAGCAACCCTGGGTCGAACGATGGAAGGGAGCATGCCGCACCCGCACCTTCGAGTGTGACGGCTCCATCATCCTCGTCAGCAAGCGCCTCAAGCAGGGCAGCGGCGTCAAATGGGAGCTGGAGTGCGTGGCCAACGCGGGCTTCCCGCTGCTGGGAGTGTATGTCGAAAAGTGCGAGCGCAGCGCCGTGCCGGACGAGTTGCAGGATTCGTCCGTGATCGAGTGGAGTTGGCCGGAGATCGCCGGCTTTATCGATTCTCTCCAAAAACCGGCCCGCCGCGCGGTGCGCTGAGCATGCCCCTGAGCCGGCGTCACGCCCTCGCCGCGTTTCTGGCAGGCGTTCTGCGCGCCGCCGACGAGCCCGTCGCCATTCCCGGCAAGCGGCCCATGATTCTGCACAACGACCGCCCCGAGGATCTCGAAACGCCGCTGCCTGATTTCGATTCGTGGCTCACCCCGACCGATGTCTTCTTCGTGCGCCAGCACCTGCCCCGGCCCGCCGCAATCGATCCCGCGGCCTATCGGCTGACCGTGAACGGCATGGTGTCGAAGCCCCTCCAATTGACCCTCGCCGACCTCCAGAAGCTGCCGCGACACACCCTGCCCGCGACCATCGAATGCACCGGCAATGGCCGCGGCTTCTTCGTCCCCAAGGTGCCCGGCATTCAGTGGGGACGCGGCGCCATCGGCAACGCGGAGTGGTCGGGACCTTCGGTTACCGACGTCCTCCGCCTCGCCGGCGTCTCCGCTTCAGCCGCCTGGCTCGAGTCGGACGGCGCCGACCAGGGCCCCGCGGCCACACCCGATTTCGTCCGCGCCCTTCCCATGAACAAGGCGCTCCATCCGGCCACGATCCTGGCCCTCCGCATGAACGGCCAGCCCGTTCCGCCGCTGCACGGCTTCCCCGTCCGGCTCATCGTGCCCGGATGGGACGGCACCAGCTCGGTGAAGTGGCTCATCCGTCTTTCGGCCACCGCGCAGCCGAACAGCGGCTTCTTCATGAACCCCGCCTATCGCTTTCCCAAATACAACCTGCCGCCCGGCGCCCCGGCCAGGCCGGCCGAGCTCGAAGTGGTCGAGGGCATGCCCGTGAAGTCATGCATTACCGCGCCGGAGGACCAGGCCAAAGTCCGCCTCGGTGCCGTGACGGTCCGCGGCTTCGCATGGGCCGGCGAGCAGGCCATCGAACGCGTGGAGATCTCTACCGATGGCGGCAGCCGCTGGCAGGACGCGCAGCTCTCCCTTCCCAAGCTGCCGTTTGCGTGGCGCCTGTTCCACTACCAGTGGCGCCCCGCCGATCCCGGCTACTACACCATCCTCTCGCGCGCGACCGATTCCGCCGGCCGCGTGCAGCCCATCGTGCCGCCTTGGAACCCCTCGGGCTATCTCTGGAATGCGGTGGATCGGGTGGGAGTCTTATGCGAAGCCTGATCGTCGCCGGTCTGCTTGCCGGCGGATGTGCCGTGGCCGCCGACCCGGCGGCGATTGCGCGCGGCCGGAAGGAGGAAGCGCGCAGCTGCGTCGCCTGCCACAGCCTGCGCCTGATCCACTCGCAGCGGCTTTCTCGCGCCGTGTGGACGAAGGAAGTGGCCAAAATGGCCGGCTGGGGCACCGTGATTGCCGACCGCGAGGCGCTCATCGAATATCTCGCCGCCAATTACGGGGACGACAAAGCTCCGCCCCCGCCGGCGATCAGCAAAGACGGCACCGCCCGGTAAGCTTCACTCCACCGGATAGCCCTTGTCGATCCAGTCCGCCTTGAAGCCGACGGGCGAGTACATCACCTTCACGCGCGTGAAGCCCATCTGTTTCAGGACGTCGAAGGAGGGCTGGACGTTGGGGCAGTGGTTCCACGGGCAGCAGCCGCAATAGATCACGATGTCGCGATTCTTGGGGAGGCCTTTGGCCGCGCTTCGGAGGAGTTCGAGTCCTTCCCTGCTATTGCCGGGCCCGGCGAATACCGCCCCCGGAATGTGCTTGCTGCGGAACAGGACACCCGGCCCCACATAAAGCACCACGGTCTTGTTTCCTTTAGCCGCCAGTTGGGCCGCCAGGTCCTTCGGCTCGACCACGGCCATCTCGGCAGCCAGTGCGAGGGTGACCGCCACGAGCAACCCGCTCCACAATATCCTCACGCCTCTACTGTAAATTAAGGGGACAGGCTACACAACCCCCAGATTCCAGCGGCCAATTCCAGGCGGAATCCGGACGGAACGCAGCGGTTTTGCGCGGCCCGTCGCCTTCCCTGATCGGCCGGCATATTTGGCGGTTAGAGCATGTTAGGAAATAAACTATCCATCCCAGGCCCAAATACGATTCACTTAAGCACATGCCGAACTTGCCCGATCCCGTTTGGGGCAGTGTGCGCGTCGGCGACTACAGGTCAACTTGGAACATCCGAGTGCCGCAAGATTCGCCCGGGACGCGCCTTCGCACGCCGCTTTCCGTCACAACTGACGCTATCTCTCGCATCGAGGGAGTGAACGTGACTCCGACCAACAATCCTTCCGGAGTGATGAAACGGCTGACGGTCTGGCCCCACGGTTCCTTCTTGTTCTTTACGAGCATTCGATGCCCTTGCGATTCGAGCTCCCGAGTTGCATTCTCGACATTGTCAACGTCAAACTCAAGCCAAGCGTGTGGCGCGGGGATCTCGTTGGGCCAGGAATCCTTGCCAAAGCAGGACTGCGCTACTTGCGAAAGCGGCCACAGAGCGAAAGTTTTTGCGCCTTGCAGGGCCTCGGTATGAAGATAGCCGCCACTCTCTTCTTTGAAGCCAATACCGAGGATCTCGTTATAAAGCTTGCGACTTGCAGTCGGCTCAGGGACGATCGGACCAAAGCCCGCGATGAATAGCACTTTGATGTTTCCCATGTCTTTCATAGCAGCTCCTATTCCCATGATGAATCCGGCCTCCGCCAACCAGCACGTCGGCTCGCCTTCAGCTTTACGCATCAGGCGCGACGATTTCTTTGATCGGAACGTCCGGCCAATCCGCGAGATGGTGACTACGCGCTCATGTGGGTTGCTTCCGGATTGCCGACCGTCGGATCGCGATTTTACTAAACCACATCGGTCCACGGGCCATGTCTGGCCAACGTGATCGCCGGAAATCCAATCTGGACCGCCGGTGCGATCGATTCCGATCTGCGTCAGCGCGTGATCTCAGCGTCCAGCGGCCCCGGTCATGCCGGAGCCTTTTGCCAGACGGGCCGTTCGGTCCTCCAAATCGGTAATGCGCCACTGTAGCAATTCGTTCTTCACCAGCGGCTCGCCGCTACGGGCCCACTGTGTGAGTTCGAGCGCCAATTGCTGCAGTTCGTCGCGCACACCGCCGGAAAGCGCTTGCGCTGCCGCCCGGTCGGGGTCGATATCCACTGCTCTCGTCGCTTCGACCAGATCTTGATACAAACTCAGGGCTGCGCTCTTCAGGTCCGCTGTAGTGCGTAGCGCGGTGAATCGCGGCAACCATTTCAGGCGCTCGGATAGGACTTCCTGTCGCAGCCGGAGAATTTCCTCGATCTGGGCTGCATCACCCTCACCGGTGCCATTGTCGAAGATGACCGTCCGTAATTCCGCTTGAATTTGTTCCAGGGGGGCCGCGCCATCTGGGCATCGCGGGTACCCGTCCAGCGTCGCCGTACCACCCGGTGGAATCCATTTACGGCGCATATGGACGTAGATGTTCCGTCGCGGCATCGGATCAGACCAGTCAATCATGTCCACACCCCTGCCGCCGCAAGGCACGCGCTCACCGGCCGCATTGAGATGCGAGAAACTGAGTGAAAACGCGGTGATCGGCAGTTCACCAGTGTTCTTGATCGTCACGTGGACACTTGCCTTTTCGACAACTGCGTCAGCGTGGTCGATCCGTGCTGAAAATACGCTGGATGGCCCAATCAATTGCGACCACCCCACAGCCCAGTCGGCAAGCAGTAGCAGCAGACCCACACGGAAATTCATGGGCACCATTGACCATCAGGATAGCCGAACTTGACGGGCGGCGTCCTCTTCGCGTCGCTTGGACCAGGAGAGCGCTCCACGGATTTGTTCGATAACGCGCCAACCGGAGCTTGGACCGTCCCGCGTCATTTGGCTGTACCACGCCCGACGCTTCCCTGTGAGGATCAGGCTGCGGCCTTGCTCAATCGGTGGTTTGGGGATACGTCAACCTGGATTGCTCTGCGTGCCCGACGATATGCATTCGGAGATGCCGCGTCCAGATCACCGCGCCGCCGGTCCTGCAGCCGCGCCGGGCGTCCGGGCAGGCAGTCCGATCCGGCGCAACAGATCCGTGAAGCGCGGGTCGCCATGAAGGCTCCGGAACTCGGGCAGGATCGCCAGAAAAGCAAGAAAGACGTCGCGATCTTCGTAAGACTTCTCAAGGCAAGCGAACACACGGTCCCGCTCTCCCAATCCGGCATAAACGAAGGGGCGAACCCACCCGCGCCGTGGAACGGAGTCTCCTTCTCAAGATTCTCAATACACGCCGTCGCCTCCGCACGCATCCCGCAGTTGGCATACACCATGGCAAGAAAGCAGCGGCTCCGCGGATCCCGCCCGGAGAGGCTCAGAAAACGCTCCGCCTCTTCGAGAGCGTTCTCGCACGCGCCTCTCCTGGAATACAGAACGGCGAGTTGTCCGTGTGCGGCGGGGAAGACGGGGTTTAGCTCGAGCGTCTGGAAATGTTGCTCGATGGCCTGGTCCTCCAGGCCGGCCCCATAATATGCACCGGCCAGATTGTGGCTGATCAGGATCGAGAGCGGGTCCGTTTCCAGTGCGAGTCTCATCTCGCGGATGGCTTCCTCGGACCCCGCGGCAACGCCAAGCTTTCAGCGCCAGCCACCAAACGGCGCGAACGCTCGTCCAGTATCCGACTCAAAGCCGAGAAGCGCTTCTTGATTCCGGTGAGATCTGTCACCTCCCCAAAATACGCCAAAACATTCTGATTTGGAAATGTTATTTATTAACGAACCCTTAGGTAGCCCGTCCCCCGTAATGATTGCTGTCACCGCGGGGATACGCCTGTGAAGCCTGCGCCCAGTTTTCCACAGGCTCACTGCATGTTCTAATAGAATTTCCATGCTCCGCCTGTCTCGCTTTGCGTCGCTTCTATGCGCTGTCGGCCTGCTGCCGGCGGCCGTCCCGGGCTCCCCGTCCGCCCTCCCCCAGGCGAAAGCCGCGCTCGCGCAACTTCCCTTGCGCTTCGAAAAGAACCAGGGACAGGCTGCCCCCGATGTTCGCTTCACCGCCCATGCCGGCGGCTATACCCTGGCCCTCGGTGAACACGGCGCCGCCATCGGCATTCCCGGCTCCCGCCCCGTCGTTCTCTCGCTGCTCAACTCCCGCCGCGCGACCCGCATCGAACCCCTCGACCCGCTCCCCACGCGCACCAACTACTTCGTCGGCCCCCGCCAGTCCTGGCACACCGGCATCCCCACCTACGCCCGCGTCCGCTACCACGACGTCTACCCCGGCATCGACGTCGTCTACTACGGCAGCCAGCACCAGTTGGAGTACGATTTCGTGCTCCAGCCCGGCGCCGCGCCCGACGCCATCCGCATCCGCTTCCGCGGTCCCGTCACCGCTTCGGTCTCCCCCCAAGGCGATCTCGTCCTCGATTCCTCCGCCGGCCGCATCGTCCAGAAGAAGCCCATCGTATACCAGCAGGATTCCAACTCGGCCCGCCGCGAAATCGCCGGAAGCTATGTCCTGCTCAGCGGCAATGTGGCCGGCTTCCGCGTCGACCCCTACGACCCCGCCCGCGCCCTCGTAATCGACCCCGTGCTGATTTACTCCAGCTATTTCGGCGGCCCCGGTAAGGACCAGATCAACGCCGTCAAACTCGGGCCGCGCAACTGGCTCTACATCACCGGACAGACCGACACCGGCCAGATCGCCCCCACCGAGGGCGCCGTTACCGCCGGTGCGGTCGGCCTCGGCGACGCCTTCCTCGCCATCGTCGATACCACTCCGGGCTCCGGCTATCCGCTCATCTACTACAGTTATTTCGGCGGCACCAATAACGACGCCGCCCTCGCCATCGATGTCGATTCCGCCGGCCTCGCCTACCTCACCGGCTACACTCAATCCATCGACTACCCCGTCACCGCCAACGCCTTCCTCGCCGAAGGTGCCGCCACCACCCAGGACGCCTTCGTTACCGTGCTCAACCCCTGCGTCGCCGTGCGCAACGTGTGCACCGTGTTTGGCGGCGACTCCATCGTCTATTCGACCTATCTCGGCGGCGCCGCCGGCACCGATGTCGGCAACGGCATCGCCGTCGACTTCAACGGCCAGATCTACGTCATCGGCAACACCAAGTCCAACGACTTTCCGCTCACCGAGTCCGCCTACCAGAACACCCTGTGGGGCGCGCAGGACTCCTTTCTCGTCAAGCTCGACCCGGCCTCCGGCGGCCTGGTCTACGCCACCTATATGGGCGGCGAGAGCGGCCTCGACGACGGCCGCGCCATTCTGGTGGGATCCAACGGCCTCGTCTATTACGCCACTACCACCGCCTCGCAGAATTTCCCGGTCAAGGGCCTCAACTTCGATCCCAATCCGATTGGCGGCGAAGATCTCGTTGTCGGCGTTCTCGATATGACGAAGTCGGGTGACGATTCGCTCGTCTACGCCACCTATCTCGGCGGCACCGGCAATGACGAAGTCCGCGCCATGGCGTTCGATGCCAAGGGCAACCTGCTGCTGACCGGCTATACCCTGTCGGAGGATTTTCCCGCCACCAACGACGCCCTCCGCACCATTAACAGCGGCGCCAACGATGCCTTCGTGGTGGTCTTCAATCCGGCCCTCCCTTCCCATGAGGGCCTCGTCTACAGCTCGTACCTCGGCGGCTCCCACGGCGATTCCGGCTGGGCCATTCAGGGCGACAGCGCGGGCTTCATCTACGTCACCGGCTACACCCTCTCCCCCGACTTTCCCGTCCTCAACGCCGTGCAGCCCGACTGGGGCCGGGGCACCGATATCTTCCTCGTCAAGCTCCAGCCGGGCGTTGCCGGACCCGGCGCCATTCAATACTCCACCTACTTCGGCGCCACCGCCACCTACCAGCCCACCGGCCTCGCCGTCGCTGCCGATGGCACGGCCATCGTCGCCGGCTTCGGTTATGCCGGCCTTCCCGTCTCCGATACTCCCCTGCAAAGCGGCTATGCCGGCGGCGGGGCCGATGGCTTTCTCGTCGTCTTCGGGCAATAGCACGCGCCGGAACATTCGGTCGGTACGCGGTGTCTAAACACACCGTACCGAGGAGAGGCGCATGAGCCCCGATTCCCCATCGCAGGCGCCCCGTATGTGCCGCGGACTGCTCGCCCTCGCGGCGCGGGTTGCACCCCCGCGTGAACGTGCCGCCTGGCATGCCGGCCGCAGCAGCGATCTCCATAGCCTCTGCACGTTGATCGCGCGCGGCGAGCTGGCCCTCCACGGCCGCGCCCACCTGTGCAGTTTTTTTCTACGCACGTTCGCCGCCGCCTTCTGGCTCCGCTTCAGCCGCGACGAGCTCCGCCGCTTCCTGCACGGCCCGGCCTTCGTGCTTGCCACCGGACTCTCCGCCCTCGGCCTGCTCTTCCTGCTGACCCACGGCCTGGCCCGCACCCGCTTCCTGATTCTTCTGTTCCAGGGCTATCAACCCCCCGTGCCGCATCGCGGCCGCTACGATCCCGCCGGCGATATCCTGTTCGCCAACCTCGCGCCGATGGTCGTGGCGCTGGTTACCGGCATCATGGTCATGCTCATCGGCCGCGCCTCCCTGGTGCGCCGGGGATGGCGCCATTGGTCCTTCCTGCTCGTCAAGTTCGCGCTCATGTTCCTCCTCGGCTCGCTGGTGTGGCTCGAAGCCGGCTATGCCTTGCGCCGCGCCATCCCCGGCGACCGCCTCGGGGCCTTCTTCGGCGGCCTGGTCTTCGGCTTCGCTTTCATTTGCGCCTTCGGTTGGGGCGTGCTGTGGAGCCTCGCCGACCAGCGCCGCCGCTGCCCCGTCTGCCTCGGACGCCTCGAGATGCCCGTCACGCTCGGCTCCTGGGCCAGCGTCTTCGATCCGCCTGCCACCGAGCTGCTGTGCCGCCAGGGCCACGGCTCCCTGAGCGTCTTCGAAGCCCAGGCCGAGTCCGACCGCTGGGTCGCGCTCGACGCTTCCTGGCGGAGCCTCTTCCGCCGCAAGCCACACAATAACGAAACGATTCTGCGCTAACCCCTGCCGCCGCGACTCACGAAGCCGCTTCCGCCTCGTCCGCGCTGAAGTAGCCGCAATCCGGGTGATGGAACACCAGCGCGCTCACGCTCGCTTCGGGCTCCATCATCATCCCTTCGGTCAGCCGCACGCCGATCTCTTCCGGGTGCAGCAGTTGCCACAACCCCTGCTGATCGTCCAGATTCGGGCACGCCGGGTACCCGAAGCTGTAGCGCTTGCCCCGGTACTTCGACGTGAACCGGTCGTGCATGGTCGTGGTCGGCGGATCGGGGAAGCCCCAGTCCTCGCGAATGCGGCGGTGCAGCCATTCGGCGGTGCCTTCGGCGGTCTCGATCGCCAGCGCCTGAATGGCGTGCGCCCGGAAAAATTCGCCCGCCTGCTTGTACTCCTCGGCCCGCTCGCGGATGCACGCGCCCGCCGTCACCACGAACAGTGCCAGGTGGTCGCGCCGGCCTTCCTCCCCATCCAGAATGTAATCGCTCAGGCAAAGACCGTTTTCCCGCCGCTGCCTGCCGAACCGGAACGTGTGGATGGGCGCCGCGCCGCCCGGTGGATACAGGTGGATGGCGTTGCCCTCGCGCTCTGCCTCGTAGAACTGCCACACCGCTTTCACCTTCATGAAGCGGGCCGCATCCCCCTTTACCGCTTCCACGTTATGGTACAGTTCCAGCGCCAGGCTGTCGTGCTCGGTCAGCGCCTTTTCGAAATTCCCTTTGTACCCCAGGTGCCGCCCGTACAGCATGTACGGATTGATGTAGCTCCACACCTCCGCCAGGTGCGGCACCTCGCGCAGCTTGCGGTCGAGGTACGGCGCGGCGGGAATGGGAAGATCGGTCCGCACCTTGCCGCTGCGCCGCGTATCCATGCCGCCCACGGGAGCAGCCGCCGCCTCCACCGCTACCGGCGCCGCTACGGTGCGGTGCGCTTCCAGCACCGCCTCCCGCTCGGCGGGATCCATGAGGCGGTTCATCAGGCTGAGCCCCGTCATCGCGTCCTTCGCGTAACACACCGCTTCCCCGTAAGCCGGCGCGATCCGCGTGCGCGTGAATTTCTCGGATAGCGCCGCCCCTCCCACCAGCAGCGGCGCCGCAATGCCCGCCGTCTTCAGGTCCGTGGCCGTGATCACCATCTGCTGCGTGCTCTTCACCAGCAGCCCCGACAACCCGATGACGTCCGGTTGATGCTCCTGAAACGCCCGGATCAGCGTTTCCGGTGGCACCTTGATCCCCAGGTTGATCACCCGGTACCCGTTGTTGGACAGGATGATCTCCACCAGGTTCTTGCCGATGTCGTGGACGTCGCCCTTCACCGTCGCCAGCAGGACCTTGCCGCGCGACGCCGACTCGGCCTTCTCCATAAACCGTTCCAGGTGGTTCACCGCCGTCTTCATCGCTTCGGCGGATTGCAGCACCTCCGCCACGATCAGCTCGTTGTTGTTGAACAGCCGCCCCACTTCCGCCATGCCGGCCATCAGCGGCCCGTTGATGATATCGAGCGGCGCCGCCCCTTCCCCCAGCTTGCGATCCAGATCCGCCACCAGCCCGTCCCGCGTGCCTTCGATGATGTAGTTGGCAAGCCGCTGGTCCAGAGGCAGGTCCTCGGCGCGCTGCTTCTGCTTCTTTCCGGCCGTTCGGAAATGCTCCGCAATGGCGCCAATGTGCCACTGGTTGATGCCGGTCTTCTGCTCCGCCGTCTGCTCGCGCCAGTCCTCGGGCGCGGTGCGCAGATTCTCGTCCTCCGCGTCCACCGGTGGCCAATTGAACAGCAGGCTCTCGGCGAGCCGCCGCTCCTCCGGCGGAATCGAGGCGAAGCGCTCCAGCTTCTCCGCGTTCACAATCGCCAGGTCGAGCCCCGCCTTCGTGCAGTAATACAGGAACACCGAGTTCACCACCTCGCGCGCCGCCGCCGGCAGCCCGAACGAGATGTTGCTGATGCCCAGCACCGTCTTCACCAGCGGCAGCTTCTCCTTCACCAGCCGGATGCCTTCGATCGTCTCCACCGCGCCGCCGATATAATTCGCGTCCCCGGTCGCGCATGGAAACACCAGCGGGTCGATGATGATGTCTTCCGCCGCAATCCCGTACTTCCCGGTCAGCAGCTCGAACGATCGCTCGGCCACCGCCACCTTCCGCTCGCGCGTGAAGGCCTGCGCCTGCACCCGGTCTTCATCGATCGATCCCACCACCACCGCCGCGCCGTATCGGCGCGCGATCGGACACACCAGCTCGAACTTCTCCTCGCCATCCTCCAGGTTGATCGAATTGATGATGCTCTTGCCCTGGCAGTAGGTCAGCGCCAGCTCCACTGCCTTGGGATCGGTCGTATCCACCATGATCGGCGCTTTGATCTTGCGGATCAGCTTCTCGTAGAAAACCGGTATGTCCTCGATCTCGTCGCGGTCCGTGCTCTGCAGGCACACATCCACGATGTGGGCGCCGTTCTTCACCTGCCAGCGCGCAATCTCGGTGGCCTCGTCCCACTTCTCGCCCGCCACCATATTCTTGAACAGCCGCGACCCGATCACGTTGGTTCGCTCGCCCACGATCAGCGGCCGGCTGCTCTCCTCGGCTTCCACCAGCTCGATCCCGGAATAGTACGACCGCGCGGCGCGCCCCGGAATCCGCCGCGGCGCTTTGCCCTCCACCATCTGGGCGATCGCCCGCACGTGCGCATCCGTCGTCCCGCAGCACCCGCCCACGATATTCAGCCAGCCGTTTTCGACGAACCGCTCCAGCTGCGCGGCCAGCGAACTGGGCGTCTCCAGGTACTTGCCTTCCTCATCCGGCAGACCCGCGTTGGGATAGCACGACACGTAGTACGGGCTCATCCCGCTGATCGTGCGGATGTGGTCCGTCATGAACTCGGGCCCGGTGGCGCAGTTCAGCCCGATGGACAGCAGCGGAGCGTAGGCCACCGACGCCACGAATGCGTCCGCCGTCTGCCCGGCCAGCATCGTGCCCGTGGCCTCGATCGTTCCCGAAACCATCACCGGGATCCGCCGCCCGAGTTCGGCCCCCAGCCGCTCGATACCCAGGATCGCGGCCTTCACATTGCGCGTGTCCTGCGAGGTCTCCACCAGCAATACATCCGCCCCGCCATCCACCAGCCCCTTCGCCTGTAGGTAGAAGTGCTCCACCAGTTGCCGGAAGGTCACCCCGCCGGTCACCGTGATGGCCTTCGTCGTCGGCCCCATCGAGCCCGCCACGAACCGCGGCCGCGCCCCGGTCGAAAAATCGGCCGCTGCCTGCCTCGCCAGTTGCGCCGCGCGGACGTTCAGCTCGTACGCCTCCGCCTCGAGCCCGTACTCCGCCAGCACCAGCGGCGTCCCCCCGAAGCTGTTGGTCTCCACCATGTCCGACCCCGCCTCGAGGTACGCCCGATGGATGCCTTGCACCACGTCCGGCCGCGTGCGGTTCAGGTTCTCGTTGCAACCCTCCAGCGCGGCGCCGCCGAAATCGGCCGCGGTCAGGTTGCATTGCTGAAGCATGGTTCCCATCGCCCCATCGAGGACGAGGACACGTTGCTCCAGGATTTGGGCGAGCGTCTGTTGACGCTCTTCGGGCGTAGTCATAAGCGAGTGCGCTGCTTCAATTTTAGCAGGGCGGCTCGTCCGACTCAGCGCTGCACGGGAATGTAGCGGCCCCGCGGGCTCGCCTCGGTTCCCATCGTTACCACCACCTCCCGGTCGCCGTCCGCCACCTCCGGCACCACCACGTTCATCTGGTACAGACCGTTCGCCACCAGCCCGGCGTAGGTCACCTCGGCTTCGGCCCCACCGATCTGCACCCGCACCGGCACCGTGCCCGCCAGCGGCGCCGATCCGGAGAAACGATGATAGGCCGAGACCGGCGGATCCGTCGGCCCGAAGCCCGTCCCGTAGAAGATGATCGTCTCCCCGGGACGCGCCGGCCGCGCTGTCACATTCGTCGCCAGTTGTCCCGGTCTCGCCACATACGACCAGTCCGTGTGCAGCGCCGACAGGTACGTTCCCGGCGGCACCGGAAGCCCGAAAATCCCCGGAGCGTATGGTTTCACGTTCGCCAGGGATTTCTGCCAGCCCGCCGGGCTCTGCACAATTACCTCCGCCGGCCCCGGCGGAAGCCCGTCCGGCGCCAGCACGTTCAATTGCAGCGGGCTGACGAACGCCACCACGGCCGGGATCCCGCCGATCGTCACGTTCACGCCTTCGATATCGGTGGGCAGCCACCCGTTCAGGAAGTCGCTCTCGGTCCACTCCCGCCGGCTCACCGAGAGGTTCCGTCCGTAGATCGAAACCCACGATCCGCTCACGATGTCCCGCGCGCTCGAGGCGGCGTTCGTCACTGCGGCAATCACCGGGTCGTTCGACACCGGCACCCGCAGGCCGGCCTGGCTCTTCTTCCCGCCCACCTCCAGCACGATCGGCTGATCGCCGCTGGCGATACCCTTGGGCACGCTGGCCGTCACCCGGTATTGGCCGATCGTTCCCGGCAGCACTTCCGCCACCACGTTCTCGAGCGCCTTGCCGCCCACCGTGACCGAAGGCTGCAAAACCGTGGGCGCCGGTTGCAGCAGCCCGAATCCCGTCACCATGGGCGGATTCGTCTGCCCCAGCCCTTGAGGAAACAGGATGATCGTATCGTCCGGCAGCAGCGGATTCGTCACCGACGCCGGACCGCCCGAGTTCTGAATCACCACTCCGGCGTACGACGACGTCGGATCGGCCGGCAGCGTCGGGCTCAACGTTTCGAGCGTGAAAGCCAGCGGGTCCGATCGCAGCGTCTGGCTGCCCGCCAGCCGCTCCACCACCAGCGTCGCCGGTCCCGGCGCGGCCTCGAACGGAATCTGGATCGTGATGAAGTTCGGTGTCACCGTCTGAATGGCTGCCCTACGCCCGTTGATTGTGACCGTCACCCCCTGACACGTGAGCGGCCACACCGTCCCATCCAACGAGCACGGCCCCCCGCCTGCCGTCGCCACCGTGAAGCCGCCCCCCACCACGTTCGCGATCATCCCCGGCGACATCATCCGCGCCCTGGAATCGATCACGCTTTGCAGGTAGCCTGCCGCCGGCCCGGCCGTGCCCGCACCCACCACCAATGTCGCCGGCGGGCTTCGCTTGCCGGAGATTTCCACCGATACCGGCTGATCGCCCGGTGTGGTGTCCGGCGGCAGCAGGAAGCGCACCAGGTAGACGCCCGGCTCGCAGAGCACTCCGCAGCCCAACCCCCCCGCGATCACCGGCGCCGCGCGGCTGCCCACCCACACCATCGGAAGCGTCACCAGCGGCGCTGTGCCCGTTTCGCCGGTCGCTACCGGCGGGTTGGTCGGCCCGAGCCCCACCGCGTACACCGTGAATTCCTGGCCCGGCGGAGCCGGATTGGCGCGGCCGATCACCCGTTGGGCGGAATCCGAGAAGAACCCCAGGGTGCTGCCGGACGCGTCGCCCAGTCTTTGAATCCCCGGCGCCGTCGTCTCCACCGTCACAACGAACGGAGCCGAATCCATGCCCCGGTGATTCTTCACGACCATGCTGACTGGCCCGGCGGGCTGCTCTGCCGGAATATACGTAACGAGTTGGCTCTGATAGGCCAGCCGCACCGGCACCGCACGGCCGTTCACCGTCACGGAAACGCCCCCGCAAACCAGCGGAACCTGGGGGCCCGGACAAACCGCTGCACTGGCGTCCGCAAGATTGGTGCCGTTCACCACCACGGGCATTCCCGGCGCCACCGGGGTGGCAAAAGTAGCCTGGCTTATCACGCCGTTGATTACGGGAGCCTGCGCGGCGGCAGGCAGGGAACTGGCGATCAGCGCCGCCATCAAAGTCCCGGCGAGTCTCATAACCGGACCTTATATTACGCCAAACCGCACCCGTATGCGAGCCCACTCGACCGAGGCATTCGCTTCAACCCCCAACCAATAGAGCTATACAATAAGGACGCCACCCGTAACCATCATGAAAGCCTCCCCGACTCCTCCGTTCATCGCGCTGATCGCCCTCTGTGCCTCGCTTCCCGCCCTGGCCGACGCCGGCTTTCACGTCCGCCCCCTCACTCGCGACGACGTGCCACCCGGACGCGGGCAGTGCGACATCCGCCTGCAAATCGACGGCGAAGCCGAGGTCTCCCTGCAGCGCGACTTCGTCCGCATCCGCGACGGCAGCGGACGCGCTCCGCTCGACGACGGGTCCTTATGCAACGCCCCCCTGCCCGAGCGGCCACTCGAGGGATTCCGCTTCGCCGTGAAGGCCGGCCGCGGCCAGGTCCGCCTGCTTGCCGAACCCGCCCGCCGCAACGAGTTCACGGCCGTCGTCCGCATCCACGATCCCGCCGGGCGGTACGGCCGCTACCATTTCCGGCTGAGTTGGGACATGGCCGCCAGTGAGGACCGCGCCGCCCCCGCCGCGGGCGCGTTCGCCTGGAATAACGTGCTCCACTACAGCAGCCGCGGGCGCGGCGTCTCGACCCTCGCCGGCGCCGCCCCCCAACCGCTGCTCGATGCCACCGTCGATATCGATCGCGGCGGCCGCGTCCGGGCCGCCTTCCGTACCCCCAACGGCCGCCCGCTCGTCTTCACCGGCAGTGTCATGGGCCGCGATCGCGAAATCCTCAAGGTCGATGTGATGGCCGATGCGCCCACCCCGCGCGTCCGCGGCACCCTGCACATCTCCACCGACGCGCGCGACCGCATCGACCGGATCACCCTCGATGCTACCGACGGCCGCGACCGCCTGCACCTCGATTGGGATCGCCGGTAGCCCGGCCCGTCCAAGCCCCGCGCTATTGCCCGATCGGAATCGTCGCCGACGCGTTGACCGTCACGAAATTGTCGTTGGCGTCGTAGGCGTCGATTTCAATGCCCACGCTCTCGCCGGTCGTGACCCCCGTCGGAATCGTCATGTTTACCTGGTACAGCCCCGCCAGCCCCGGCGTCAACCCCGCGAACAGCACCTTGGCCTGCTGCCCGTCGATGAAGATATCGGGTAGCACCGCGTTGCTCAACGGGCTGTTCGGCGGGACCGCGCCCTCGGTCAGCGCGGGGCTCACCTCGCCCAGCCCGGTCAGGAACATCGATACCGTTTCGCCCACTTTGGCCGGATTGTCGGGAGTCACGATGCTGCCGTCCAGATGCCGGATGGCCCCGTCCCCAATGCCGTTCGCCGTCAGCGTGAACACGCCCGGAGACGCCACCCAACTGTACACCGAGGCAATGTTGGATTCCGTTCCGTTGTTGACTACCTTAATATCCAGGAAGCTTCCGTCCGCCGGCTCCGAATACGGCACCACGGCATTGATCTGCGTGGGGCTCACGTAGTACAGCGGCGCCGCCACATCGTTGATCATCACCTGAACGTTGCCCAGCGTGGTCGGGAACGCCTGCCCGCCCTGCACCTGCGACGTGCCCCCGGCCAGATTGCTGCCGAAGAGCTGAATGATCTCTCCCGGCGCCACTCCCGAGGTCACCGGCGACCAGCTGCCTCCGTTGAAAATGTATTGCGGGTTGAGAAACACCCCGCTGCCGGTAAGTTGCGGCGCTTTCACATCCACATCCACCCAGTAGTCCCCGCCATTGCCCACCCCGGCGCCCAGAATCAGATTCCCGCCGGCCCCCAGCGCATACTTCGCATACGCGCTGCCCGACGTCAACGTGAACGTCTGTGTGCCATCGGCGGCCGGCGCGAGCGGCGTGCCGCTGAACACCGTGCCGGTATAGGTTACGTCGTACGAACCCAGGCCGTCTTCATTGGTTCGCTGATGGCCCGTCTGCACCCCGCTCTTCACCACGTAGTACGAACCCGAAACGCCGTACATCCCGTCGGCCGTGCTTCCCACCGCGTAATTCTCGACCCACCCCTCCCAATACAGACCGGGGAATGCCGAATCCACGCCGGCGCTCAGCGCTTTCACGCCCACCACTACATCGAATCCGGCGGGATCTCCCGCCACGAAGAAGCTGCCGTCCTGCGCCACATACAGCGTCTTGGCGCCGGCCAGGATCTGGTTCGATGCCGTCACTCCCTCCGGAGCCGGAAGCGTCAGTGTGCCCACCCCCCCGCTCACCGAGTAAGTGGCGCCGTTGCTCGTCTGGCTGGTGGCGGCGTTACTCAGGTTCTGCGCGGTCCCGTTGATCGTGACATTCCCCAGGCCGCCGTTTCCGTCGAAGGTCATCTTTTCGAATGACCCGCGCGTCTGCGTGGTATCGCCGTTGAAGAATCCCATGCTACCCACGTAGTAAGCGCCGTTCAAACTCGCCGTGTTCGCGCTGGCCGCCGCCGGTATCGCGATGAACAGGTCGCAAAAGGTGGTGTCCGTGCTGCTCCCCACAATCGCGCCGTTCGCCCCCACGCCCGCATACACCGTGGTCGGGAAGTTGGTGAAGGTCGTATTGCCGTTCGGGTCGAACGGATTGGTCATGAAGAACATCCCGCTCGACAGGACCGCGTACTGGCCGGATTTCAGGAAGTTCAGGGAACTGGTTCCCTGATAGGCTCCCTGCCCCGTAACGGTGAATCCGCCATAGCCGTTCGAGTCGCTGTTGCCGTCGAACGTGATGGTCCCGGCGAACGCTACCGGGCGATCCGACGTCGTGGAATCAGTGCCGAAATAACGCACATTGTATGCGCCTTTGACCGACGCATTGCTCAACAGTTGAGCCGACGCGGGACCTACCAACAAAATAACCGCGGCAGCGAAGACTGCAGTTCGAGAGGTAAGGTGGCGTAGCATAGCTGAATGATACCAGTCCCACTGGACGAGTAGCACCAGCCGCGGGTTTCAATCAATGCGCGGCCACTCGTCGCTGCCGCTACGCCAGCCGGCTCTCGCCCATCAGGTACTGATCGATGCCCCGCGCCGCCTTGCGCCCCTCCGCGATCGCCCATACCACCAGCGACTGCCCGCGCCGCAGGTCGCCCGCGGCGAACACCCCGGGCACCGACGTCATGTAGCGCTCGTCCGCGCTGACATTCCCGCGCGCGTCCAGCGCCACCCCAAGCTGCTCCACCATCCCGCGCCGCACCGGACCCAGAAATCCCATCGCCAGCAGCACCAAGTCCACATCCATGCTGAACTCGCTCGCCGGCTGCACCTTGAAATCGGGCGGCGCACCCACCTGCACGCCATGGAGCGCCCGCACGTTTCCATCTTCATCCCCGCTGAACCGCGTGGTCGAAATACTCCAGTCCCGCACGCCCCCTTCCTCGTGCGAGCTTTCCATGCGCAGCTGCAACGGCCACAGCGGCCATGGTGTCGAAGGCGAGCGGCTGTCCGGCGGCTTGGGCAGAAGCTCGAACTGAGTCACCGAAAGCGCCTTCTGCCGATGGCATGTGCCCAGGCAATCCGCGCCTGTATCCCCGCCGCCGATGATCACCACCCGCTTGCCGGTGGCCACGATCGCTTCGCCCTCCGCCACCCTCTCGCCTTCGCACCGCCGGTTCTGCTGCGGCAGAAACTCCATCGCGTAGTGAATGCCCTTCAGCTCGCGCCCGGGCACTTTCAGGTCGCGCGGCTGTTCCGCTCCGCCCGCCAGCAGCATGGCGTCGAACTCTCTGCGCAGATCTTCGACCCCCACGTTCCCGCCCACGTGCGCGTTCACTTCGAACTTCACCCCTTCGGCCCGCATCTGTTCCAGCCGGCGGTCGATCAGGTGCTTCTCCATCTTGAAATGCGGAATGCCGTAGCGCAGCAGCCCGCCAATCCGGTCCGCCTTTTCGAACACCGTCACTTCATGCCCCGCCCGCGTCAGTTGCTGCGCGGCGGCCAGCCCGGCGGGTCCCGACCCCACCACCGCCACCCGCTTCCCCGTAAGATACGGCGACGGCTCCGGCCGGATGAAGCCCTCTTCAAAAGCCCGCTCGATAATGGTCTTCTCGATCTGCTTGATGGTCACCGGCGGTTCGTTGATGCCGAGCACGCACGCCGCTTCGCACGGCGCCGGACAAATTCGTCCGGTGAACTCGGGAAAGTTGTTGGTGGCATGCAACTGCCGCACCGCTTCCCGCCACTTGCCCCGCCACACCAGGTCGTTCCAGTCGGGAATCAGGTTGGTCAACGGGCAGCCCGTATGGCAAAACGGCACCCCGCAATCCATGCAGCGCGCACCCTGCGTGCTCACCCGATCCGCGGCAATCGGCTGATACACTTCGAACCAGTCGTTGACTCGCTCGGCCGCCGGACGCCGCTCGGCCACCTCGCGCTGGTACTCCAGAAATCCGGTGACTTTACCCACGAACCACGGCCTCCTCGCCTCGCCACGCCGTCAGCCCGGCGGCGATCACCCGCTTGTACTCCTTGGGGAACACCTTCACGAACTTGCCCAACATCTGGTCCCAGTTCTCCAGCACCCACTTGCCGCGCGGGCTTTCGGTGGCCTCCACGTGGCGCGTGATCAGGCCGCACAACAGCGTCACGTCTTCGTCGGTCAGCGGCTCCAGGTCCACCCCCGCGGTGTTGCAGCGCCGCTCGGCGAAATCGCCCCGCTCATCCAGCACGAACGCCAGCCCGCCGCTCATCCCCGCCGCGAAATTCCGCCCGCATTTGCCCAGCACCACCACCAGCCCGCGCGTCATGTATTCGCAGCCGTGATCCCCCAGCCCTTCGACCACCGCCGTGGCGCCCGAATTGCGCACCGCGAAGCGCTCCCCCGCCACGCCGTTGAAGAACGCTTCCCCGCTGGTGGCGCCGTAAAGGGCCACGTTGCCGATCACGATGTTCTCTTCCGGCAAAAACGTGGAACTCCGCGGCGGATACACAATCAGCCGGCCGCCCGACAGGCCCTTCCCCACGTAATCGTTGGCATCGCCTTCCAGCTCCAGCGTCACCCCCCGCGCCAGAAACGCGCCGAAACTCTGCCCCGCCGAACCCGTGAAATAAAACCGGATGGTGCCGTCCGGCAGCCCCGCCGAACCCCACCGCCGCGCGATCTCTCCCGACAGCATCGCCCCCACCGTGCGGTGCACGTTGCGGATCGGAAGCTTGATCTCGATCGGCGTCGCGTTGTCGATGGCGTCCCGCGCGTGATCGATCAGCTTGTAATCCAGCGCCTGGTCCAACCCGTGGTCCTGCTTCTGAATGCAGCGCCGCGCAATCCGCCGCGGCATCTGCGGGTTGTACAGAATCATCGAAAGGTCGATGCCCTTCGCCTTCCAGTGCTCCAGCGCCTGCCGCGCTTCGAGCAGGTCCACCCGCCCCACCATTTCGTCGAACGTGCGGCACCCCAGCCGCGCCATGTAACCGCGCACCTGCTCGGCAATAAAAAAGAAGAAGTTGATCACGTTCTCGGGCGACCCCTGGAACTTGGCCCGCAGCACCGGGTCCTGCGTCGCGATCCCCACCGGGCAGGTATTCAGGTGGCACTTGCGCATCATGATGCACCCCATCGACACTAATGGCGACGTCGAAAACCCGAACTCCTCCGCCCCCAGCAGCGCCGCGATCACCACGTCGCGGCCCGTCTGCAGCTTGCCGTCCGTCTGCACCCGAATCCTCCCCCGCAGGTCGTTCATCACCAGCACCTGGTGCGTTTCCGCCAACCCCAGCTCCCACGGAACTCCGGCGTGCTTGATCGAACTCAATGGCGATGCGCCCGTGCCGCCCGAATCCCCCGAAATCAGCACCACGTCGGCGTGCGCTTTGGCCACCCCCGCGGCCACCGTCCCTACCCCCACCTCCGCCACCAGCTTCACCGAAATGCGCGCCTGCGGGTTGACGTTCTTCAGATCGTAAATCAACTGCGCCAGGTCTTCGATCGAGTAGATATCGTGATGCGGCGGCGGCGAAATCAGCCCCACCCCCGGTATCGAATGCCGCACCCGCGCGATCGTCTCATCCACTTTGTGACCCGGAAGCTGGCCCCCTTCCCCGGGCTTGGCCCCCTGCGCCATCTTGATCTGCAATTCCTCCGCGTTCACCAGGTAATTCGCCGTCACCCCGAATCGCCCCGAAGCCACCTGCTTCACCGCGCTCCGCCGGTTGTCCTTCAACCGCGCCTCGTCTTCCCCGCCCTCGCCCGTATTCGACTTGCCGCCGATCCGGTTCATGGCGATGGCCAGCGTCTCGTGCGCCTCTTTCGAAATCGATCCGAACGACATCGCTCCCGTCGCGAAGCGCTTCACGATCTCCCGCGCCGGTTCCACTTCCTCCAGCGGAATCGGCTCCTCGGACTGCTTGATGCCCAGCAGCCCGCGCAGCGTGCAGAGCTGGCGGCTCTCGTCATCCACCAGGTCCGTGTACTCCTGGAACGTCGCGAAGCTCTCCTGCCGCACCGCGTGTTGCAGCTTGGCGATCGTCTGCGGGTTCAGCCGGTGATACTCGCCGCGCACCCGGTAGTGATAGTTGCCGCCCACCGCCAGCTCCGTATCGAACTGCGTGATCGGGTGGAATGCGTGCCGGTGCTTGCGAATCGCTTCCTCCGCGATCACTCCCAGCCCTACCCCTTCCACCCGCGACACCGTCCCCGTGAAGTACCGGTCCACGAATTTCCGGTTCAGCCCGATGGCTTCGAACACCTGCGCCCCGCGGTAACTCTGCAGCGTCGAAATCCCCATCTTCGAGAACGTCTTCAGCAGCCCCTTGTTGATCGCCTTGATGAAGTTCGCCGCCGCCCCGTTATTGCCCACCGTCTCCAGCGCCAGGTACGGATTCACCGCGCTCGCCCCGTAGCCGATCAGCAGCGCGAAGTGCATCACTTCCCGGGGCTCGCCCGATTCGATGATCAGCGCCACCTGCGTCCGCGTCTCTTCCCGCACCAGGTGGTTGTGAATCGCCGCCAGCGCCAGCAGGCTCGGAATCGGCGCATAGTCTTCGTCAAAGCCCCGGTCCGACAGAATCAGCAGCGTGTATCCCGACTTGATGGCCAGCGACGCCCGCTTCGAAAGCTGGTTCAGCGCGCTCTCCAGCCCTTTCTCCCCGTCTTTCACCGGAAACAGCATCGTCAGCGTCGTCGCCAGGAAATCCCCTTGCGATACCCGCCGCAGTTTTTCCAGGTCCCGGTTCGTCAGAATCGGATGCGGCAGCTTCAACGTGTGGCAGTGCTGCGGCGTTTCGTCCAGGATGTTGCGCTCCGTCCCGATGTAGCTGGTCAGCGACATCACCATCTCTTCCCGAATCGGATCGATGGGCGGATTCGTCACCTGCGCGAACAGTTGCTTGAAATAGTGGAACAGCGGTTGCGGTTTCTCGGAAAGGCAAGCCAGCGGCGTGTCCGTTCCCATCGAGCCTATCGGCTCCTCGCCTTTTTCCGCCATCGGCGCCAGGATCATCCGGATGTCTTCGTCGGTGTAGCCGAACGCCCGCTGCCGCATCAGCAGCGTTTCCGGATCCACCCCGTGCTCCCGCGGCGGGTCGGCCAGTTTGTCCAGCGTGATCTGGTTCTCCTTCAGCCAGAGCTGGTACGGATTGCGTCCGTACAGCCGCGACTTCAACTCCCGGTCCGAGATGATCCGCCCCTCCACCGTATCCACCAGCAGCATCTTTCCCGGCTGCAGCCGCCCCTTCAACTTCACTTCTTCCGGCTTGATCGGCAAAACCCCGGTCTCCGACGCCATCACCACCAGGTCGTCCTGCGTCACCAGGTACCGCGCCGGACGCAGCCCGTTGCGGTCGAGCGTCGCCCCAATCGATCGCCCGTCCGTGAAGGCGATCGCCGCCGGACCGTCCCACGGCTCCATCAGCGACGCGTGGTATTCGTAAAACGCCCGCTTCTGCGGGTTCATGTGACGGTTCTTCGTCCACGCTTCCGGTATCAGCATGGCCATCGCGTGCGCAATCCCCCGCCCCGACATCACCAGCAGTTCGAGCGCATTGTCGAACGCCGCCGAATCGCTGCCCCCCGGCTGGATCACCGGGAACAGCTTCTTGATGTCGTCCCCGAACAGCGGCGATGACAGAATCGACTGCCGCGCGTGCATCCAGTTCACGTTGCCCCGCAACGTGTTGATCTCCCCGTTGTGCGCGATGTACCGGAACGGGTGCGCCAGTTGCCAGGTCGGAAACGTGTTCGTCGAGAACCGCTGATGCACCAGGCACAGCGCGCTCACCACGTCCGGATCGCTCAGCTCCGGATAGAAGTTCGCAATCTGCGGCGCCAGCAGCAGACCCTTATATACGATCGTCCGCGCCGAAAGCGAGGGCAGGTAGAAAAACTCCTTGTCCGGCACATCCGATGCCCCTACTTCCACTTCCGCCCGCTTCCTCACCACGTACAGTTTGCGCTCGAGCTGGTCCTCCGTCATCCCTTTCCCGCGGCTCACGAACACCTGCTCGATGTACGGCTGCGACACCCGCGCCACCCGCCCGATCGCCGACCCCTCGATCGGCGTGTCCCGCCATCCCAGGACATTCAACCCCTCTTCCCGGGCGATCCGCTCGATGATCCCTTCGCAGGTCAGGCGCGGCTGCGGCTCCACCGGCAGAAACACCATCCCCACCCCGTACTCGCCCGCCGGTGGCAGCGTGAACCCCAGCTTCGCGCACTCCCTCGCGAAGAATTTGTGAGGAATCTGGATCAGCACCCCTGCCCCGTCGCCCGTCTCCGGATCGCACCCGCACGCCCCGCGATGCGTCAGGTTCACCAGAACCTGAATGCCCTTCACGATAATGTCGTGCGACTTGTGGCCGCGCAGGTTGGCGACAAACCCGATGCCGCAGGCATCGTGCTCGAACCGCGGGTCGTACAGACCCTGCGCCGGAGGTAGACCGCTCGCTTGTTCAGAGTTGTTCATGGTAGTCTCGCGAAAAGCCACGGCCAGGGAGGGTACTCCCGTGCCGCTGCACACCGATTGGCGGTTGCCTTGCGGTTAGTGTATCAGTCTCTTGATTATAAGGCAATACAAAAAGATTTGCTTGCCAACATTAGCTCCCCTTATGCTATCCTGTTCCCGTGGTCCTTTGGGAACTGAAACTCTTCAAGGAGATAGCTGCTTCCCGCAGCATGAGCCGCGGCGCCGCACAATGCGGCGTCAGCCAGTCCGCCGCTAGCCAGCACGTGCAGGAGGTGGAACGTCGCCTCGGCTCCCCCCTCTTCGACCGCAGCAAACGCCCGCTCGAACTGACCGAGGCCGGCCGCCTCTATGCCGGCTTCTGCCGCGACGTCCTGCGCCGCGAGGAACAGCTCGAAACCGCCCTCGATTCCTTGAAGGGCGATGTCACCGGAACCTTGCGCGTCGCTTCCATCTACTCCGTCGGCCTCTCCGAAATGAGCCGCATCCAGCAGGAGTTTCTCACCCTCCATCCCGATGCCCAGCTGCACGTCGAATACATGCGCCCCGACCGTATCTATGAGGCCGTCCGCAACGGCGAGGCCGAACTCGGCCTGGTCAGCTATCCCGAGCCGAGCCGCGAAATCGCTGCCATCCCCTGGCGCGCCGAACAGATGCAGATCGCCTTGCCCCCCGGCCACGTCCTCGCTTCCCGCCCCGAAGTGCAGCCCCAGGACCTCCAGGGTGAAAACTTCATCGGCTTCGATGAGGAACTCCCCATCCGCCGCGAGCTCGACCGCTTCTTCCGCACTCATGGCGTCGAAGTCCACCTCGTCATGCAATTCGATAACATCCAGATGGTCAAAGAGGCCGTGGCGCTGGGCTCCGGCATCAGCATTCTCCCGGCGCGCACCATGCAGGCCGAAATCGTCCAGGGCCGGCTCGCCACCGCCTCGCTTCAGGCCCCGGAATTGTGCCGCCCCGTCGGCATCATCCACCTCAAGCGGAAAAAACTCTCCCGCGCCGCCGAATCGTTCCTCGCCCTCCTGGCGGCATAGCTGTCCGCCTTGCCACCGGTTACAATCCCGGTATGCGCTTCCCCGTCGCCCTCTTCCTCTCCTGCCTCCTCCTCCCCGCCCAGACCTGGAAGCCCGCCGACAATCCCCTCACCACTCCCTGGACCGGCCAGGTCCGTGCGGACCATCCCCTCCCCGAATATCCGCGCCCTCAAATGACCCGCGCCAAATGGACCAACCTCAACGGTCTCTGGGACTACGCCATCGCTCCCAAAGACGCCGCCCGCCCCGCCCGTTTCGCCGGCGACATCCTCGTTCCCTTCGCCATCGAATCCGCCCTCTCCGGCGTCAAGCGCCCCCTCCGCCCCGACGAGCGTCTCTGGTACCGCCGCACCTTTACCGCCACCCACGGGAAAAGCGAGCGCCTCCTCCTCCACTTCGGCGCCGTCGACTGGAGCGCGGAAGTCTTCGTCAACGGCAAATCCGTCGGCAGCCACCAAGGCGGGTACGACGCCTTTTCCTTCGACATTACCGGCGCCCTCAAACCAGGCTCCGCCCCGCAGGAACTCGCCGTCGCCGTCTGGGACCCCACCGATGCCAGCCTCCACCCCCGCGGCAAACAGGTCCTCGAACCCAACGGCATCTGGTATACGGCCGTCTCCGGCATCTGGCAAACCGTCTGGCTCGAGCCTGTCCCCGCCGTGCACATCCGCGAGCTTGCCTTCGTCCCCGATATCGACGCGCGCCAGTTGCGCCTCACCGTCCAGAGCAGCGCCGCCGCCGAATTCACCGCCACCGCCCGCCTGAAGGGTGTCGTCATGGGCAGCATTTCCGGTAAGACTGGAACCGAAGTCCGCCTGCCCATCCGCATGCTGGCCGCCTGGACCCCCGATTCCCCCACCCTCTACGACCTCGATGTCAAGCTCCGCTCCGGTGACGCCGTCACCAGCTACTTCGCCATGCGCCAGGTGGAGATGGCCAAAGATGCCGCCGGTCACAACCGCATCGCCCTCAACCATCTGCCCCTCTTCCTCATCGGCCCCCTCGACCAGGGCTGGTGGCCCGACGGCCTCTACACCGCCCCCACCGACGAAGCCCTCCGCTCCGACATCGAGACCCTGAAGAAACTGGGCTTCAACATGTGCCGCAAGCACGTGAAAGTGGAGCCCGCCCGCTGGTACTACTGGTGCGACCGCCTCGGCTTTCTGGTCTGGCAGGATATGCCCAGCGCCACGGAGCGCGGCCGGTCCACCTCCGTCCGCAAGGGCAATGCCGAGGACGCCGTGTTCACTGCCGATGAAGCTGCCGCCTTCGAGCGCGAACTCCGCGCCCTCGTCCATGGCCTCGCCAATTCCCCCAGCGTCATCGCCTGGGTGCCCTTCAACGAGGGTTGGGGCCAGCATGCCACCAACGACGTGCTCAAGCTGGTGAAGTCGCTCGACCCCTCCCGTCTCGTCGATGGTCCCAGCGGCTGGGAAGACCGCGGCTTTGGCGACTTCAAAGATATGCACGTCTACCCCGGCCCCGGCATGTTTCCCCTCATGCCCGACCGCATTTCCGTCTTGGGTGAATTCGGCGGCCTCGGCCTCCCCCTCGACGATCACCTCTGGTGGAACAAGCGCAACTGGGGCTACCGCACCTTCGAGGACCGCGCCAAACTGCAAGCCGGCTATGAGGACCTGATCGACAAGCTCCAGCCCCTGGTGCGCGAAGGCCTCGCCGCCGCCGTCTACACCCAGACCACCGACGTCGAAGGCGAAGTCAACGGCCTGATGACCTACGACCGCAAGGTCGTGAAGTTCGACGCCGCCCGCCTGGCCGAACTCCATCAGAAGCTGATCGCCCTGGCGCCCGGCCGCTAGCCCCACGCGCACCCGTCGGTCCGCCCGCTTATTGGATCGTCACCTTCACCGGCTCTTCGATCAGTTTGGGAGTTTCGCCGGCAGTCAACACCATCAGGGCGAGCCGCCCGGCAACGGTCCCGGTCGGGACCTGGAAGAGAATGTGGCTGGCCGACTCTTCGATGATGATTACCTGGGTATCCTTCTTTCCGTCGGTCAGGTATAACGCCTTCACATTGGCCCGATCCAGGTTCTCGCCGGTGACTTTCAGGGTGTCGCCCGCTTGGGCGATCCCCGGCTCCACCCGCTCCATGCGCGGGATGACCGAGTCGGCTGCGAACAGGGACCACAAACCGCCCGCCACGATGACGGCGGCCAGAATCACTAAGTTCCGCACCTTTTTATCCTCTTATTTCAGGATATTCCCCCTCCCCTCGAAGAAACATCGCAGGCCGGCACCATATCAGCACCGAAAAGTCAGGACTCGATCTGACCGTCCCCGTTGTGGGCGACCCAAGGAGGCATTCACCGCCTCGCCGCTTTTTTTCGGTCCCGTGAATGCAATGGTTTGCAGCCGTTTCGCCCCCCGGCGTCGCTTTCCCCCCGCGGCCGCCGCGCGATACTGGAACCAGCCGGGAGTGCCATCGCCCGCCGCCAGGGCGGGCCGCTCGCGCAGATCTGCGCGGCCGGGATCCAATAAGTCCCTTGTTTTGAATAAACCGGGCTCGGTTTTCCGCGCAGATCTGCGCGGCCGCGGGCGGCCTACGGCACCAGCTTCAAGATCATCCCGTTATCGGTCGCCAGCCACAGGTCGTGGCCTTCCACCCCGGCAAATACCATCCCCACAACTGGAAGCCCACGACTTCCGCAGCCTAGGCTTAACCAATCCGCCGATGCCACACATACAGTGCCGCCCACGCGGGAACTCGCCGCGTGCTAAGATCTTTGCCGGGCCGCGTCAAAGTGCAGGTACGTTAGGAGACCCCTGTGGCGCTGCTCGATCAATTCATCCTTCCCTTCGGCCTTATCCTCATTTCCAATTCGGCGTTCGCGCAGGTGCCGGGCGGAGGCACCAATTCCGGCGGTCCGCTGAGCTGCATTAATAATTCCACTGCCAGACCGCCCACGCTACGCGCCGAAGGCATGACAGAGCTGATCGCCGACATCGTTCTCACCTGCACCGGTGGCCAGGCACTTCCTCCTGGCTCGGCAATCCCCACGGCTACATTCACCGTCAGCCTGGTGACCGCCGTCGCGAGCCGCATTCTGTTCAGCCCCAATATCTCGGAAGCGATGTTGCTGATTGATGAGCCGGGCGCCTATCCCGCCATTGCGGCGCCGGTCCCTGGATACGGGCCGGCAGCATCGCAAAGTGCGTGCGACAACTACACCTTGGGCGCAGGGCCCGGGGGTTGCGTTCAGTATGGCTTCTCGTCGCCGGATGGTGTGCCCATTGCCAGCAGCTCACCGACAGCACTAACCCCTCCGGTCAACGTCTTCTTCGGGGCGGTGATGGCCAATCAGGTTGTCTTCAGCGGGATTCCCGTCCTGGCGCCGGCAACAGCCGGCATTCAGCGAGTGTTTCGGATCACGAATCTACGGGCCAACGTCGCCAGCCTCTGTTGCAGCCAAGGAAGCACCCTGGTTGCTTCCAGCTTGGAAATCTCCGGGAGCGTCTCTGTGCCTGTCGCCAATCCGGTTCAGATCAATGGGTTCTTCCAGTCGGGCTTGCAGACGGCGATACGGAATCCCGCGAACACCGGACCGCTCACCAATGCCGGAGGAACATTCATCGATCCAGTCAGCCAGGGACTGACGCCGATTGCGGTTTTCCAGTTTACGGAGAATTTTCCGGCTGCATTTAGATCCCGCACCACTGCCGGCGACAGGCAGACGGCTCCTGGCGAGACTTACAACTCCGAGTCGGGGCTGATCTTCAAAGCGGCGGGCAGCTTTCAGGGAAACTATCCAGGATTGGCGGACTTCGGCACCCGCCTGAAGGCCGTGATTCGCAATCTTCCCGCCGGCGTGAAGCTGTTCGCATCAACCGTCAGCTTGCCCGAAAACACATTGTCGCCGCCGGCGGTGCTGGTGACCGGCGAGACCGATCCGTGGGTCAATGGCGCGGTCCCGGCCGCTCGCGCGACGGCGAACCTCAGCTACGGAGCTATCCCGCTGGCGGAGCTGCCGGTCGTGAATGGCACCGCGACGGCCCTTTGGGAGGTCGTTAACACCGACCCCGTAGCGATCGAGACGCTCACCTTCGGCTTGTGGGCCGCATACAGTTCGGCGGCTGGACTTACCGCACAAGGCACCGCGTTCGCCGATCTGTCTTTCGCCCCGACTCGGGAGTCGGGTATTGGCGCATCCATCCCGCTATTTACGGATTCCTCCGTCCCGTCGGCGATTCTCTCGATTGCACCGACCGCCTGCCAATACTCGGTCGCAAGGCCTGCTTCCGGCTTCAGTGCGCTTCCTGGCACCGTCAGCGCCATTGTGACTGCGCCGCCCCAATGCTCATGGTCGGCCACTAGTGATTACCAGTGGATCCATGTGCAGCCGGGATCTGGAGCCGGCTCGGGACCGGTATCCATTTCGGTGGATGCCAACCTATCCGCTGAGTCGCGTTCAGGGTTGGTTTGGGCAGCCGGACAGCGCATCTTTGTGAGTCAACCTGGAATTTCCGCGCCTACGATCGCCCCGTCGGGAATTGTCGATCCGTGGACGTTCACGCCCGGTATCGCTCCCGGCGCTTGGATCTCGATCTATGGGTCGGCTCTGTCCGCGGTTACCCAGCAATGGCAGCCGCAGCCCAACGCCGCCTTGCCCACCACACTGGGCGGAGTCACCGTGTTGATCGACGGTCTGCGAGCGCCGTTGTCCTATGTCAGTCCAACCCTGATTGACGCTCTCGTCCCCGCAGGTGTGCATCAGGGAGCGGTCCCGATCATGGTTTCGAACGGGTCCAATCAGTTCACGGCCCCGGTGACAGTCAGCTCCTTCGAATACCTCCCTGCCATCTACTCCATACCGACTGCGCGCGGATATTACGCAACCGCGGTTGATCCCGCGAGCGGAGATCTGCTCGGAAATCCGGCCGACGATCCCAGGATCGTGCGCCCGGTGCGACCCGGGGAGACCATCGATCTATACGCGATCGGACTAGGGCCGACGACCCCCGCATTTCCGACCGACACCGATTTTACTGGCTCCTATGCCGTCGCGGCTTCTTTCCGGGTGTTACTGGGCAATGCTGCCATCGCTCCGAACGTTGCCGCGCTGGTTGCCCCCGGTCTCTATCAGGTACGAATTGCGGTACCGCCCGACACGCCTTCCGGCGACCGGCCGATCCGGCTGGACTTCGGGGCGGTGCTGAGCGCACCGACAGTGTACCTGACCATTCAGCCCTAGGACCTACGACTACGCGAGGCGCCGCCGAACTTCGCGTCGCGTAGAGGCGGCATCCGCGGTGCCAGTGTGCAGGATGCTCAGAAAGCCGATCGAACCGCATTGCCGCTAGCCCACCTCGAGTCTCCGCCTCGCCGCTTTTTTTCGGTCCCGTGAATGCAATGGCTTGCAGCGATTTCGCCCCCCAGCATCGCTTTCCCCCCGCGGCCTACGGCACCAGCTTCAAGATCATCCCGTTATCGGTCGCCAGCCACAGGTTCTGGTCTGCCCCGGAGAATACCACCTGGTTCGCCTCCGCCCGATAGTCCACCTCCATCGCCGTCCACAACGAATAATCCTTCGATCGGCACTGCAGCACCTGCACCCGCCCCGGCACCACGTTCCGTAGCTGCCCCGTCACCACCACGCCCGCCAGCCATGCCGTCCCGTCCGGCGTCAGCCAGATGTCGCTGATGTCGAACTTGCGGTCCCGGTAAATCGTCGCGCTCTTGCCCGTGGTCCAGTCGATGCGATACACCTCGCTCGGATAGCGGAACGAATTGGTGTGCTCCACCAGCCCCAGCCCGACCCCGCTCGGATTGAAGCGGACTTTCGTGATGTCGCCCAGCAGCGAAGCCGAGTTGGCCTTCCACGTCTTCCCCCCATCGGCCGTCACCAGTTGGTACGAAAGATGGGGCGTCTCGCGCCGGCTTACCGCGCCTTCCGGATCCATCCAATCCGGAAACTGCAGCGGGAAGGCTCGCGGCGGCGCGTTCCATCCGCTGATCAATCCATACCGCGCGTTGGCGAACGCCACCCAGCTATAGGCGCTGTACTTGTCCATGCCGGGCGGTTCCGCGGCCGCCGCCACCGGCTCCCAATGCGCCCCCCCGTCGTGGGTGGCCAGCACCCGCTTCTTCGTGCCCACCGCGATGCCGTTCTGCTCGTCGCGGAAATTCACCCGCAGCATCCCCTTCGGCAGGCCCTTGATCTTTCGCCAGCTCTTGCCTGCCTCCGTCGTCTGCCACAGCCCCTTGGCCGTCACCATCCACCCCAGGTTCTCCTTCAGGAAGAACAGCGAGACCGGTGCTTCCTTCAACTCCACCGTCTGCCAGTGAGCGCCCCCGTCGGCGGTCACCACCGACGTGGGCCGGCGTCTCCTCCCTTCCACAATCACACCCACCGCTACACCGCGGCTCGCCGACGCAAAACACAAATCCGCGATCGCGAAGGACGACTTGTTCTTGTCGTAGAAATACTGCATCTGCCAGCGCGCGCCCCACGCCGGAACCAGCAGCCCGGCAACGGCCAACGCGGCAACGCTCTGCCAAAGAATTCGGGAGGTCACTCTGGTCTTATTGTTTCATCGGCACCGGGCCCGAGGAAAGCACCGTCTCCACATGGTTCGCCGCTTCCAGCGCCGCGGGCGACATGCGGGCCACCAGCAGCACACAACCGATCTGCTCGCCCACCGTCGTCAGCACTTCCATTTCGCTCCCGGTATGCTGGTGCGGTACCCGGTGCTGGACGTTGATCACCCCCACCACCCGATTGCGCGCAATCAGCGGCGCCGACAGGAAGGCTTCGAAGGTGTCCTCTTCCAGCTCTCCGAATGCCTTGAACCGCTGGTCTTTGTATGCCTCCCGCGCGATCGCGATCATCCGCCGTTCGCGCGCCACCCAGCCGGTCAGCCCTTCGCTCCACCGCAGCCGCAGCTTCCCGATCACCGAGGGATGCGGTGTGTTGGAGGCGCACAACACCAGCTCGTCTCCGTCCAGCAGGTAGATCAGGCAGGCGTCGCACTCCGTAAACTCCACTACCAGGCGAACTACCCCCGCCAGAATTTCCTGGAGGCTCATGTCCCGAACCATGAACCGGCTGATCTTCTGGAAAAGCCGCAACTGCTGCTCCGTCCGGTGCAGCCGCAACTCGAGTTCTTTGGTCTTCGGCACGACTATATTATAGCTGCGAGGCTGCCCGGCAACCGGCTACAATCAATGTTCGGAAACGGACCGAATGAACCAGGACAACGCCGCGAGCCCGTGGCGCGGATGGAGTGTTCCGCAGTGTCCATTCCTCATCGCCTGCTCGCCGGAAGTGCTCGACGACATCCGCCTCGCCGTGACGGATGCCTTCTTTTCCATTCCGCGCGGCGGCGCTGAAATCGGCGGTATTCTGCTGGGAACGTCCGAGGCCGGACGCGTCGTCGTCCATCGCCAGGCCTTGCTCGAGTGCGAGCATCTCACCGGTCCCTCCTTCACCCTCTCCCCCAACGACTACGGCCGGCTCGCCGCGATGTTGGCCGCGGCCTACCGCCATCCCGACGGCCTGCTCCCGGTAGGCTGGTGGCACTCCCATACCCGCAGCGAGATCTTCCTGTCGGATACCGATCTCGCCGTCTTTACCCAATACTTCCCGGAACCCTGGCAGGTGGGGCTGGTGCTCAAGCCCCACAGCTTTCAACCCATGCGCGCGGGCTTCTTCTTTCGCGAGGCGGACGGCCGCATCCGTGCCGATGCCAGTTACGGCGAGTTCGTGCTGGAACCCCTCGGCCGGCGCTCCGTTCCCGAACCGGCGCCGGTACATTCGGCGGTGGTCGAAGCGCCCCACCGCGAGCCGGCCGCCGCCTCCTCCCTGGCCACCCTCGCCACCACCACCGTGCCGTTGCCCGCACCCCCGCCGCCGGTGGCCCTGCCGGCATCGCCCGACCAACCCGCACCCGCGGAACTGCCCCTACCGAAGTTCACCCAGATCGCCCCGCCGCGCTCGTACCGCTGGCTCGGTGTACCGTTGTCGATTCTGGCCGGCGTGGGCTTCGGCGCGCTGGCGTTTCAAACCCGCGATCTCTGGCTGAGCACCGGCGTTTCCTGGGCCCGGCCCATGCCGCGAAAACCCCCGCCGGCCCTCCCCGTCGCTCCCGTGTTGGGCCTGCGCACGATCGATACCGAGGGACAGTTGTGGATCCTCTGGGACCGCACCTCGCCGGCCGTGCGCGCCGCTCCCGGCGCGACCCTGCTGATTCGCGAAGGCGCCGCCGCCCATTCGGTCGATCTCGACGCCACCCAACTGCAGTCCGGCTCGTTCACCTACGGCCGCCAGGAGGAACGCGTGGACGTGAGCCTCACCCTCCATCTGTCCGCCGACGACAATCCGCGCGAGGTCAACACCTATCTCGGAAAACTCCCCGCCCGCGCCGCCAGGCCGGTCGGCGGCATCCCGCCCCTCGACCTTCCGCCCCCAAAACGGCTCGACAGACCGGTGCCCGCGCAGTAGCTCCGCCGCCCCGCCCCACCGGACTAGAATTCAGTTAGATGACCTCTCGACTGCTGCTCCTCGCGGCCGCCGCTTCCCTGCTGGCGGCGGACCTGGGGCCGGACTTGTTGACTGCCGCCCGCAAAGGACAAACCGCCCAGGTCCAAGCGCTGTTGGATCGCCACGCCCCCGTGGAAGCGCGCGATAAAGAAGGCCGCACTCCGCTCCTGCTGGCCGCCCAGCGCGGCCATGCCGCCGTTGTGGAACTGCTGCTCCAGCGCGGTGCCGATGCCGGCGCCCGCGACCGCCAGGGTTGGACCGCCTACGGGCTCGCCTTGTTGTCGTCTTCGGCCGCCCGGGATCGCGTCCTCGCCCTGCTCCCCGCGCCCCCCAGGCGCCGCCTGGTTCTCGACGCGCAACTGGCTCCCGACAACCTATACAGTTCCTGTTCCTTGGCGCCGCGGCAGTTGGCCCAGGTCATCGCCGAGCTCCGCCCCCAGGCGATGGTGCTCGATGCGGTACGCGCCGTGGCGGCCTCGCCCGGCGTTCCCGCCGCCGCCCTTCCCTTCGAGCTGGTCCCGTCCGAGGGCGATGCCGTCGCCATGCTGAAAGTCCGTCCGCAGGTATCCTGCGTGCAGCAGGCGGCGGACAGCGTCAGCCTCGCCATCGATCTCCGGGTGACGCTCGCCGGCCGCGACGCTCCCCTTCTCGAGAAGACGTTCGGCGGCGGGCTGAAGGGCCTGCATGCCCGCTCGGCCACCAGTCCGGCCCAGTACCCGGCCCTGTTCGGCGACTGGGCCAAGGCCCACGCCGCCGACATCTATTGGGCCGTCGTCGCGGCAATCCTGAAAGCCTCCTGACCGGATTCTGCTACAATGCGCGTCGAGTCCCTATGAGTGCCAGCGCCAAGAACGCATCCGAGCTGATCGGCCGCGGCCCCGACGAGTTCACCCTCGAAGAACACCGCCGCTTCGACGGCAAGCACATCGCCCTGGAAATTTACACCCCGGAAACCCTGCCGCTCCGCCGCGTGGAAGCTATCGGCGATTCGATCGAGGAATGCGTCCGCATGCTGCAATCCCGCGGCCTCGATCCCCGAAAATTCGAATACGACCTCCTCCACTAGCCGCCCTTGCCGGGCGCCGTTGCCCATGCGCCGGCGTCCGAGCGATGGGAAGGATCCGCCGTTCGTCAAGACGGCGCGCCGGCTTCCTCCCCGGCAATGTGGAACGCGGTGTTGGCGGCGGGCACGCCGGCGTAGACCGCCACTTGCAGCAGGACTTCTTCCAGATCGGCAAGTTCGAGCTCGTGGGCGAGCCCGGTACGCACGTGCAGGCGGAACTCCTCCCAGCGCCCGAGCGATGCCGTCATGGCCAGCACCAGCAGGCGGCGGGTGCGGGGGGCCATGCCCGGACGCGCCCACACCGTTCCCCAGGCATAGCGTGTGATCATCTCCTGGAAATCGCGGTTCCACTCGCCGGAACGGGCGATGGCCCGGTCCACATACGCGTCGCCGAGCACGTGGCGGCGCACCGCCAGGCCCGCCGCCTCGGTGTCGGCCGCGGCAGGCAGGAGAAATTCGAGGAGGGCCCGGGTGAACGAAGACGGCCGCTCGATGTTGGACAGGTGCGCGGTGGGCAGGTGCACGGCGCGCGCGCCCGGAATGGACTGTGCCAGGACGTCGCCGTGGCCGTTCCAGGGCGTGGATTGATCGTGGTCGCCGGCGATGACCAGCACCGGCACGCGGATGCGACCGAGAACGCCGGTGTGGTCCATGTCGCGAACCGCGGCGCAGCAACCGGCGTAACCGGTGGGATTGGTGGCGAGGATGGCGTGGCGCACCGACTCCACTTCGGGGAGCCCGCGCGCCCGCGTGGCGGGCGAGAAGAAGCGCTCCATCACGGCATCGGCAATGCCGCCCATCCCTTGTTCGAGCACCGTGCGGCGCCGCGTTTCGAAGGCCTTCGGGTCGGCCACCCGGGGCGACGTGTTGGCGAGTACCAGCGCGGTGACGCGCCCGGCGGCATGCACTCCCAGCCACTGCCCGATCATGCCGCCCAGCGAGAGGCCGCAAAATGCGAACGGCCTTCCGCCCGTCCGATCCACCACCGCCAGCACATCGCGCGCCAACTGTTCGATGGAGTATTCGTTGGCGGGAGCGTCGGACCCGCCGTGCCCGCGCACGTCCACTCGCAATACCTGGAAATGGCGGACCAGCGCCGCCGTCTGGGCATCCCACATGCCGTGGTCCACGCCAAGCGAATGGGCCAGCACCAGCAGCGGCAGGTCGCCGCGCCCCTCCAGCCGGTAGTAGATGCGAGCGCCGTCGGAATCGGTCAAAGGCATGATCACTCCCCGCCGGCCAGCAGGCGGGCGCGAAACGTCTCCGCGCTGCCCAGGTAGTCTTCCGGCGTTTCGAGACTGTGGCACTGCGCCGGAGTGAGAATCCGCGTCACCTCGGGCATCCCGGCCAGCACTTCGGCCAGTGTACGATGATCGCCCACCTGGCGGGTCGCCTGGGCCATGAGTTCGTGCGCGGCCTCACGCCCGAGAGCGGCGGCCAGCAGCAGGGAGGCACGCTCGGCAAACACCGCGCCGCCGGTGGCCTGGATATTGCGGCGCATGCGGGCGGGGTTCACCCCGAGCCCCTCGGCGGCTTCCCGCATCGACTCGAGGGCCACGCCGGTGGCGGCGACGAGCGCGGCCACCGTGATCCATTCCGCCTGCCATCCGCCGGCGGCACGTTCGTGCTCGTGGAGCATCCCGTTCAGAAAATCGGCCACCAGGCCGGGCACGCGGCGGGCGGCGGCCAGCGCCAGCACGCAGGCGGTGGGGTTGCGTTTCTGCGGCATGGTGGAGGAGCCGCCGCGGCCATCGCCCGCGGGCTCTGCCACTTCGCCGACTTCGTGCTGCATGAGCAGCGCAACATCGAGGGCCATCTTGCCGAGCGCCCCGGTGTAGATTCCGAGCGCCGCCATGAGGGTGGCGAGACGATCGCGGTGCGAGTGCCAGGGGGCCCGGGGACAGCGGAGATGGAGTTCCCCGGCGAGGCGCTCGCTCACCGCCGGCCCCTGCTCGCCGAGAGCGGCGAGAGTGCCGCTGGCGCCGCCGAACTGGAGCAGGTATGCCTCGTCGAAGGCGGCCTCGGCGCGCGTCCAACTCCGGCGCAGCGCCCCCAGCCAGCCCGCCGCTTTCAAGCCGAAGGTGATGGGCGGCGCGGGCTGGAGCAGGGTGCGCGCAAGCATCACCGAATCGCGGTGATCTTCGGAGAGGCGGTGCAACGCCCGGACGGTGCGCGCGTGATCGGCCTCCAGAATCTCGCGCGAACGCCCGAGCAGCAGCACCAGGGCGGTGTCCACGACATCCTGGCTGGTGGCCCCCCAGTGGACAAAGCGGGCGGCGGCGGCGTCCACCGTCTGGACGCGGCTGGTAAGCATGCGCACCAGGGGAATGGCCGGCGTGCCGGCGCGCAGGCTCTGCCGTGCGAGCGCGTCGAGATCGAACCCATCCGCCCGAGCAGCCCCGGCGATGGCTGCCGCGGCTTCCGGCGGAATCACGCCCAGCCGGGCTTCCGCGCGCGCCAGGGCGGACTCGAAATCGAGCATGGCCTGCAATACCGAGCGATCGCCGAAGACCTGCGCCAGCGACTCGGTGGTAGCCAGGCTCGCGGTCAAACGCATGGACATGCACCGATCTTACCGTCCGGAGTGTGCCGCGCGCCGGGAGCCGGTGGAAGCGGCCGGCATCGAACGAGGGCAGGCGACGTTCTTTATACTTTCTTTACGTTGCCGGGGTGCAATTTTATGCGGCCCTTATGAGCCGCCGTCTAGGCTGGATAGCATGGCGAGGACGAAAGCCGGGGACCTGATACGCAACCCTTCTCCGGCGTCGGCGAGGAGTCCCAATGCCCGTATCTACGTGATCTTCACGGACCTCGCCGGTACCAAGGCGGCCCTGCTGGCCGCCGCCCGGCTGTCCCACGGCCTGAACCTGCCGCTGCTGCTTCTGGCGGCGCGGCGGGTGCCGTATCCGCTGCCCCTCGAAAGGCCGCCGATTGCGGTGGAGTTTACCGAGCGGGCCATGTACGGCCTGGTAAGCGACCTGGACGCGGACATTGCAGTGCGCATCCTGTTGTGCCGGGAGCCGGAAGAAACGCTGCGCAACGCACTTGGGCCGGAGGCGCTGGTGGTCATCGCGAAGGAAAAGAGCTGGTGGAAGTCGCGCTACCGGAAGCTGGCGCGGCGCTTGAAAGCGGACGGCCGTCAACTGGTGCTCATCGACTGAGATATGCAGACCCCCGGCACGTCAAGTAACACGAACACCACAAAAGTCGTGGTGGCAACGACGGTTGCCCTGACTTTCATTTCCTTCTGGAGCGCCGCAGCCGTCGTGCTGAACGACATGGCCTCCACCATGTTTTATATCGGCGGCATCGTCGAGCAATCGGTGGGCAAACCGGCACCGTGGCTGGTGCTGACGGTGATGTTCTTCAGCTTCGCGGTGCGCTCGGTCTACATGGAAAGCAGCAGCATGTTCGTCCGCGGCGGCGTCTACGTCGTGGTGCGGGACAGCATGGGGCCGACGCTGGCCAAGCTGTCGGTGGCCTCGCTGGTGGTGGACTACGTGCTTACCGGGCCGATCAGCGTGGTTGCCGCCGGACAGTATCTCGGCAGGCTGATGAACGAATTCAGCGCCGCGTTCCACGTGGGCTGGCAGACCAACCCCAATTGGTTTTCGGTGTTTTTCAGCATCGTGGTGACGGGGTATTTCTGGTGGTCGAATATCAAAGGCGTTCCCGAGTCCAGCGCCAAGGCACTGCGCATCATGCAGATCACAACCGTCATGGTGGTGATCCTGCTGATCTGGTGTCCGCTGACGCTGGTCCTGCGCGGCAACGCCCAACTGCCGCCCGCGCCGACGCCGTCGAATCTGCATTTGACTCGCGAGTCCTGGGGCTGGTTGGATGGCACGTTTCTCACCCAGATTCCTTTCGTGATCATGATTGTGGCGTTCGGGCATTCGCTGCTGGCGATGAGTGGTTTCGAGACGCTGGCGCAGGTTTACCGGGAGCTGGCATATCCCAAGCTCAAGAACCTGCGCATCACGGCCAACCTGATCTGCTCGTACGCGGTGGTGAGCACGGGAGTCATTTCGGTGCTGGCGGTCATGATCATTCCGGATGCCGTCCGGCCTTCGTTCTACGACAACATGATTGGCGGACTGGTGATGAATCTCGCCGGACCCTCGCTGCTCAAACTCTGTTTCCACGTGTTCGTGGTCGTGGTTGGCATATTGATTCTGTCCGGAGCCGTGAACACCTCGTTGATCGGGGTGAACGGCGTGCTGAACCGGGTGGCCGAAGATGGAGTCCTGCTGGACTGGTTCCGCAAACCGCACCGTAAGTATGGGACGACGTTCCGCATCCTGAACACGATGGCGCTGCTTCAGATCGCCACGATTATCGTAAGCCGGGGCGATGTGCTGCTGCTGGGCGAAGCGTACGCCTTCGGCGTGGTGTGGAGTTTCGCGCTCAAGTCGCTGGGCGTCCTGGTGCTGCGTTATCAACGCCACGATCAGGAATACCGGTTTCCGCTGAACGTCGTGATCGGCAAGACCGAGATTCCCATCGGCCTGGGGACGACGACGCTGATCCTGTTTCTGGTGGGGATCGCCAACCTGTTCTCCAAGCGCGTGGCGACGATTTACGGCGTCTCGTTCACGATCGTGCTCTACTCGCTGTTTGTGGTTTCGGAGCGAATCAACGCGAGAAGGCAGCGCGAAAATAGGACCGACCTGGAGAAGTTCAATCTGGATCACCAGTCCGACGTAACCGCGCAAACGCTGCGGGCGCGTCCGGGATGCGTGCTGGTGGCGGTTCGGGATTATCACCGCATGCTGCATTTCGAGGAGGTGCTGGAGAAGACGAATCTGCGGCGGCAGGACATCGTGGTGATGACGGTGCGCCCGATTTCCGCGGGGGCGGGAGAATACGAGCTGCGGGACGACCAGCTATTCGCGGATTACGAGCAGGAGCTGTTCTCGCACGTGGTTTCGATGGCGGAGAAACACGGCAAAGGCGTGGAACTGCTGGTGGTGCCGGCGGTGGATCCATTCGATGCCATGGTGCATACGGCGGCCAATCTGAAAGCGTCGCGGCTGGTGACCGGCGTGTCGGGACGGATGCCATCGGAGGAACTGGCGCAGCGGATCGGGCTCGCCTGGGAGAACCTGCCGCCGCCGCGGCACGCGTTTTCGCTGCAGGTGATCGCCCCGGACCGGCCGTCGAACTACGTCAACCTCGGGCCACACCCGCCCCGGCTGTGGCCGGAAGATCTCGACCGCCTGCACGACCTCTGGCTCCGCCTGACGGGCGAGAAGGACGTCGGTTCCAAGCTGCACCACAGGGATGTGGTCGGCCTGGCGCTGGAGCGTCTTCAGCACGATCTCGATTCGCAGAAAAAGCCGGAGATTCTGGCGGAGATCGACCGGATCACGCAGAAGCACCAGTAGGGGCAGTCGACCATAATGAAGACGTGAGCGGCGGAAGGGACAGGGCATGGGAGCGCTCGCTGGCAATTCGCGAAGCCGTGCTGGCGGCGTTCGTGCTCACTATGGCGACGGGCGCCGCTTTCCTGCTTCGCCCGCATGTAGCGGCGACCAACCTGGTGATGGTGTACCTGATTGGCGTGGTGGCGGTGTCGATGCGCTGCAGCCGGCGGGTGTCGGTGGCTGCATCGCTGTTGAGCGTGGCGGCGTTCGACTTTTTCTGCGTGCCGCCCTACCTGACATTCCGGGTGTCGGACTACCAGTACCTCCTCACCTTTTCGGCCATGTTGATTACGGCATTGGTGATCAGCACGCAAACGTCGCGGATTCGCAATCATGCCGCCGAGGTGTTGGCGCGGGAGGCGCGTAACGAGACGTTGTACCGGCTTTCGCGCCGGCTGGCGGGCCAGGGACTGGTGATGGACGTGGCGCGGCTGGCGGCCGAGTATGCCGAAGAGGTATTCGAAGGCCGGGTGGTCATTTTTCTGCCGCAGGACGGCAAGATCGATTTCCGGCGCCGCTCTTCGGAGCGGTTGCCCGTTCCCACTTCGGAGGAACCGGCGGCGCAATGGGCGTTCGAGCACGGTGAAATGGCGGGCCGCGGCATGCCGGTGAACATGGCAGCCATGGCGCTCTACATCCCATTGAAGGGAGCCCGGGAGACGGTGGGAATCATGGGTGTCGCGCCGGCCGGGCGAGGACGCATAACATCCGAACAGATGCAGCTTCTGGAGGTAGTGGCGAACCAGACGGCGATGGCGATCGAGCGGACGCGCAGTCAACACGCGGCCGAGGTGTCGCGCATGCGGATGGAGACCGAACAGATGCGCAGCTCGCTGCTGAGCGCGGTTTCCCACGATCTGCGAACGCCGCTGGCCTCGATTACCGGAGCCGCGTCCACCCTGCGTTCGCAGGGCGACAAGCTGGAGGCCGAGACCCGGCAGGACCTGCTGGAGAGCATCGCCGACGAGGCGGAGCGTCTCAGCCGGCTGGTCGGCAATCTGCTGGACATGACTCGCCTGGAATCGGGCGTGGAGCTTCGCCGGGATTTTTACCCTCTCGAAGAGATCGTGGGGGCGGCGCTGCAACGGATGGAGCGGCAATTGGATCGGCGGCAGGTGGCCACCACGCTGCCGGATACGCTTCCGCTGGTGTACGGGGACGATGTGCTGCTGGGACAGCTCATCGTGAACTTACTGGAGAACGCGATCAAGTATACGCCGGAAGGGACGCCGATCGAGGTGGTGGCGGAGGCTTCCGGCGATGCGGTGCTGGTGGAGATTCGCGACCGCGGGCCGGGCTTTCCTCCGGGAGAGGAAAAGCGGATTTTCGAGAAGTTCTATCGCGGGAGATCGGATGGCTCGCGAGGGGTGGGACTGGGGCTGGCCATCTGCCGGGCGGTGATCGAGGCCCACCAGGGGTCGATCGACGCGTTCAACCGGGAAGGAGGCGGCGCGGTGTTCCAGATTCGCATCCCGTCGAAAGAGCCGTCATGAAAGCGCTGATTCTGATTGTGGAAGACGATCCGCAGATCCGGCGTTTCCTGCGGGCAACGCTGACCGCCGAAGGCTACCTGTATTCCGAGGCGCTGACCGCCGAGGAAGGCGTACAGCAGGCAAACACGCGGCGGCCGGACCTGATTCTGCTCGACCTGGGACTACCGGACCGCGATGGGCTGGACGTGATTCGCCGGGTGCGGGAAGCAAGCCAGACACCGATCGTGGTCCTGTCCGCGCGCGGTCGGGAGAACGACAAGATTGCGGCGTTGGACCTGGGCGCCGACGATTATGTCGCCAAACCGTTCGGGGTGGGCGAACTGCTGGCGCGGATCCGCGCGGCGCTCCGCCGCTCGGCTGCCGCGGCGATGCCGCAAGGGGCGGCGTTGCGCTTCGGCCGCGTGGAAGTGGACCTGGACAAACGGCTGGTGCGGGTGGGAGGCGAAGACGTGCACCTGACGCCCAACGAATACCGGCTGCTCCAAGTACTGCTGAAGTATCCGGGAAAGGTGCTCACCCAGCGGCAGTTGCTCAGCGAGGTGTGGGGGGCGAATCACGTGGAACAGGCGCAATATCTGAGGGTGTATATCGCGCAGCTGCGGCGGAAGCTGGAAGCGGATCCGACGCGGCCGAAACACCTGCAGACCGAGCCCGGGATCGGGTATCGGCTGGTGGTGGAATGACCGGCGCGGTGAGCCAAGCTACAAGGGGAACAGCCGCAGTGCCCGCGGCGGAGAACCACAGCGCGGAGGAATCGAGTTGGAGCAGCGGGTGAAAAGCCAAGTGCCTGGTCCGAGGTCAACGGAGAAACGATCCTGGAGCACGCGGCGCGTGGACAATCTCGAATGAGGAGGTGATCGAGCTGCGGGGCGCATCCCGCGGACATGCTCGACCGGGTAACCGGCACACCCTGGTAACGGAGCTTTCCGAATCGGGCGCGGGCGACGAGGTGATCATGAGCATCGCCGGCCACGTCTCGTGCGCCATGCTCTCGCGGTACTCGCACGTGCGGATGGAAGCGAAGCGGCGCGCCCTGGATGAGATTGCTGCGCGGCAGCGCGCGGCCAATGAAAAGCGCGGGAGGAGTATGAGAAAACGCACGCAGGAAGCCGAGCGGCGTTACAGAACGCCACGCCCACTCAATCGCCGGCGGGCGCACTCGCTGCGGCACACGTTCAGTCCTTGGTTTCCCATCTTGGCTCGGCCGCCGGTCGTGGCTCCATTACCTGTCGCAACACCGAGTACAGTTCGGCAGCGGAGAACGGCTTAGCGAGAAATGCATCCATGCCCGCGGACAAGAACCGCTCGCGATCTCCGATCATTGCACTCGCACTCAGAGCCACTACCCGTGTGCGTCTACGGCCTGTAGCGATTTCACACTCTCGAATGCAGCGCACAGCTTCGAGGCCACCCATTTTGGGCATCTGGTTATCAGTCAAGATGACATCGAATTCTCCTGCTTCCCAAGCCTCCACAGCATCCACACCCGTGGATACGACCGTCACTTGGTGAGCGTGCTTACGTAGCATCGCGGTCGCCACTCTCTGATTTACGGGATTGTCTTCGGCCAAGAGAACACGAAGGCCGTGTTGTTCTTCCTCCACGATGTCCACCGTGCGTTCGGCAAGACACTCCGGGCCTGCTATTCCGACCGAGCACGTAAACTGGAATGTGCTCCCGACTCCGGGCGCGCTTTCAACCCAAATGTGTCCCCCCATCAACTGCACCAGTTGAGAACAAATGGTCAGCCCTAGCCCTGTTCCGCCGAACCGCCTCGTCACGCTGCTGTCGGCTTGTCCGAATGCCTCGAAAATTGTCTGTTGCTGCTCCTTCGGAATGCCGACGCCCGTGTCCCGCACTCGAAAGTGCAATTCGCACCGTCTATCCACGGGGTCCGATGCGGTTTGGACCACTTCCAACGTAACTGATCCATTTGATGTGAACTTGACTGCATTTCCCAATAGGTTCATGAGTACCTGCCGCAACCTGGCCGGATCTCCTACTATGACCGTCGGGACACTCTCAGCAGCCTGACACTGAAGGTCTACGCCCTTGGCGCCTGCTCGAGGAGAAATGAGCTTACGAAGATCATCCAACATGCGAGGCAGCGAGAACGGAATGTGCTCTAGCGGCATTTTGCCGGCCTCGATTTTGGAAAAGTCGAGGATGTCATTGATCACATGCAACAGCCCTTCTGCGGTGCCACACAAGGTCTCCACGTGCTCGGACGACTCCGGAAGCGTTTTCGAATCAAGTGCCAGGCGCGCCATGCCGAGGACGCCATGCATCGGTGTACGAATCTCGTGACTCATGTTCGCCAGGAACTGACTCTTGGAGTTATTGGCCTGCTCGGCCCGCTTGGTGGCCTCGGCCAAGTCCCGTGTCCGTTCCGCGACCGCCGCTTCGAGCGTCGCTCGAAGTGTACTTTGGCGAATCTCCCGCTGCCGCCACCAGAACCAAACCAACGCGCCGAGCAGGAGCAACGAACCTACCTGGCACGGCCAGGACAGGTACCAGGGCGAATGGATCCGAAAGTTCAGGACCGCAGGGTGGCTCCACTCGCCGGCCTCCGTTCCACCCTGAACTTCGAACCGGTAAGAGCCGGAAGGAAGTTCGGCGAAACGGACCTCATGTGTTTTTGTCTGAACCCACGGGCTGGAGCCGGCTCCGATTCGATACCGGAATCTTGGCGTCTGATCTTGATAGGACAGCACTGTGAACCGAAGCGCCAGGGAACGCGTGGTGGAGTCGAAATCCGCGCCGGCTGACGGCACATCATTACGCAGCACAGAAGTAATCAGGGTGTCGGGCAACACTGATTTCGACCGGCCAGCCGGGTGATACCGAGCTAGTCCCGCGCTGGTTCCCACCCACACGGTACTGTCAGGCTCCGTCAGATATGAGTGGGCGTTGCAGTCGTTCCATACCAGCCCATCCGACACATCGTAGTGTCTCCACCGCTCGCCGTCGAGGACCGCGACGCCGTTGTCGGTACCCAGCCAGTGCCGGCCTAGCGCATCGAAGAATTGCGAGTAGACAACATTGCCCGGAAGTCCCTCGTCCGATGTCAAGTGGCGCAGCTCAACCTTTCCGCCGTTGACCTCTATCCGTGTGATCCCAGACGGCGAAAAATAGGCAATCCACAGCGCCCCATCCGGGCCTACCGAGAGCGACTGCACAAAGTCGTCCTTCAAGCCATCGGCTGCCGTTAGCAAACGGCGTACTGCTCCCTGCTGGATATACAGACCTTTCCTACCCGCCACGTACAAGCCACGATTGGTCGACCGGATTTCCGTAATAGCCGCGCCGTCCACGGGTAGAGGCACTGGCTCGAGTCGCGTGCCGCCGGGCAACAGTCGCATGACGCCACGCCGTCCGGCAACCCAAATCGTGCCTGTGTCATCGCGGCTCAATTGCGTGATCGAGAATCCCGTGGAGCGTGGGGAAACACGGTAAACTACCTTTTCGTGGGTTCGCGGATTGTACCGAACCAGACCGTTCTCCCCAGGCTGGAACGTTCCGATCCACAACGAGCCATCCGGGTCCGCGACCAGTCCATACACTGTCAGTTCCCCCACCGCATCTGATCGCCGAAACCGCCAGCGGCCAGCGGTATAGGAGCCATGGAATAGGCCACGGCTGGTACCAATCCACAGGTCGCCTGCGATGTCGCGGACGATTCGCCAGATTCCTGGGCTGCCCAGTCCTTCTTCCTCCGTGAAGCTCTGCCATTGGTTGCCTCCCAGCTGGCGAGCCAGTCCGCGGCCACTGTAGCCAAGCCAAAGCGAACCCTCGCGGTCTTCCAATGCCGTGAGAACCTCCGTGCGCGGCAGTCCACTTTCCGGGCCGGAATTCCGGCATTGCTCAGCGTCGCAAATCATCAATCCCGCGTTGTGCGGTATCATGACCTGCCCACAACTATTCGAGACCAGCAACGAACCGCGTGATGAGTTCAACGCCGGAAGATTCCCCACAGCATGAAAAGCCGTGCTGGTCGATTCGCGCACTAGCACCCGATCGCTCGAACGAATCCACAGACGGCCGCCGCTATCCTCTGCGATACTGTTCCAAGGCCCTGCGCTCACGCCTCGCTCGGCGCCCCACTCCTGTTCACGGCCGGCTTGCATCGAACACAACCGATTGCCGCATCCGAACCAGATGGTATGATCCGATGCCACGAGCACACTATGAGACTGTCTCGGCGAAAGGAGGCGCACCTGTCCGCGGCCGTAGAGGTTCATCGCGCGAAGACCACGGGGCGTGGCCACATACACGTTTGTGGCGTCGCTCCCGATGGACTGTCCGCCTTCCAGTTGCTCACTTTCAAAGCCTGGAACCACAACCAGACGATCCCCGGTCAACCTGAATAGTCCAGCGCTCGACGCTGTCCAGAACTGGCCATCGGGAGAACTGTGCAGGGAGTACGTATAGCCCGTTTTTGCGCCGGCGTACGCGCGGAAAGGCTGAAAACGGTCGCCGTCGTACCGGAACAGCCCGCCTTCCGTGCTCACCCAAAGGAAGCCTCTACGATCCTGGTGCAGGGCCAGAATAGTGGGATTGGTTAAGCCCAGTTCGGCTCCATATGTCTGAAATGTGGAATGTTGTGCCTGTGCATACGACGCGCAAAGCAGCCACCCGATGCTCGTGATCCAGATCCGGGTTGTCATATGCAATTCGCGTGGTCTCCAAGATACTTATCGGCCACAAACGGCTGCTGCCCCGGCTCAAGTTCTGGGCTGCTGATAGTCCTTCAGGGTCTGGGGCAGAACATGGAACACCCCGCGCGAAGGCGGATCAGCGCTACTTATGTTTGGCGCTACAACCGGCTCGGCTGTTAACCGAAGGGTTGTAGGTTCGAGTCCTACCTGAGGAGCCAAATCCATTCCCTGCAACGATTTCCCCGCAGTTTGTTGACGGCATAGGCGTTTCCGCAAGTTCCCAACTGGCCGACGTTTCGCGCGGTCTCTGTCTCTCCGCTTGTCTCCGCGTTCGCCATGGCGGGCCAGGTATGCGCGCCCGTGGCGGTCACGGGAGGCCCATTCTCCCCGTCTCCACCCGGAAACCAGGAATCGGTTAACGGCTGGCCGAACATGTCCAGACTCAGGCCGGACAGCTCGAAACCGAGCCCCGCACGGTTAGCGACGACTCGCAATGCGATGAAGGTTGGACCATCAGCAGTCTGGCCGGAAGACGGGCATGCGGTGCCCGCACCCGGCAATCGGGAGGGCAGACGGTGAACGTACTGCGATGTTCAGCGCCAAATGTGCGCCGATTTCGCCCGTGTGGCGGGGTGCTTGGCGTATCGCCTACTAGCCGAGCGTTTCGATAATAATGGCGAATCCGGGCAACGCCCGACGCCGGCTGGTATCCGCGATAGAGGTTCGCAAACTAGAATGCATGCCTCCTGAAGGTCACGAGGTGCGGACTTTTCTCGATTTGGCCGCTTTGGTGAGATCACTGGGGCGTTTCCTGCGCCCAGGCAACTTGACCATTGTGATTGAGCGCGGGACAATCTCTCCGGGCCTCCGAATGTCCCGTGTCTCGAATAGTGTCGTGATATGGGGCGTTCCATCGCCGTTCGATGCCGCTAGATCGAGAACAAGCAAAAATCCCAGTCGAATGCTCACATTCTGGTAGTCAGTGCTCTGCGCGGCATAAGAAGCAGCGATTGCATCGAAAGACGAATCGCTCATCTCGCGCTTAACTTCGATCACAAGGCGCTCGCCGCTCGATTTCAGTTTGAGATCGCCGCGCCCTCCCCCGAGATTGGTTGGCTCTATATCAGTGCCCGCCGTGCTCGTCGAGAGCCAGCGAAAGTAATCAGCCTGCAGTTCATCTTCATGAGCAACCTTTCCGTCAGCTCGTTCAAATAGGTAGGCCACCGTCGGGTCGTCTTTCTGTGTAACCTCAAGACGCGTGTAAACGAACCGTACTGTCCAAAGCAGCACGGTGTCGAAGAGTCGTTGCCCATGCGGATTGTCGTGGTGATCGGGATGGACCGCGACAGCCGCTCGACATCTCTCGATGATCTCGACCTCCGCAAGCGTCAGGTTGGCGAGCTGAAGGGTGAAGGCGTTCGAGACCACAGCCGTCAAGCTACCCTTCACTACTGCGGGGAGGCCTGCCTTATCGATGAGGGCGGCGACCGTCAGGCATGGGGCCGTCGCCTCAGAAGGGTTTTGATACCCCTTTTCTCGCTCGACAAACTGATCGACCGCTTTGATCAGATCGCGCGCTTCATCGGCCCATGGGTTAGCGGCGTTCTTGCTGAGCCAAATCTTCAGCTGGTACGCCTGACCTTTCACCCTTGCGAGGCTCGCCGTGATCCGCGGCTGCAGGAGCATTCCGAGGCTTCCGTCTGTACGTCGGCGGAGAATGCTTCTGCCCGCTGTGTACGTGGCAAGAAGGTGGTGTTCGATGACAGCGGAGGGATCCCACCAAGCCGTTTCGTCGAGATGCTCGACTAAGCCTGCGATGGTGTTGGCCATGACGGTCCAGCATGCGGCTTCAGTGTGCCGTGACCCGAGCCATGAGGGTGAGTTGTCGTCTCGGTGCCACGCTGTCAGCTCGAAGGCATTGGCCCAGACCCGGTCCCGCGTGTCGCTCAGGCTCTCTTTGTCCAGCCCAGCGCTGTACTGCGTCAGGAGATCAAGACAGTCCCGATACAAGCGCGCTTCGGGGTTCGACTCACGTGATGACGCTGATAGATCGAACCAAACCTTGGCTTTATGAAGAAAGTCCTGGGCAGCGTCCTGGGAAGAAGCATCAAGTCCATCCGCCAGATTCGCCATCCCCAGCTCAAATGAAGCGTCCGGCTGCGCAGCCTCCACATTGACGAGTTCAGCCAATTTTGCCAACAGCTCCCGTTCGTGCCAGTGGGAATAGGCAACGCCCATTATCTTAGCCGCTCGGCACAGGAAGACCGGCTCGTCATTCGGTGACAATCCCAGAAGGAAATCTAGAAGACGCAACTGCCATCGGCGATTCGACGCAGCAAATCGGAAGGCTCCATCTAGCGCCGCTCCGCGGGCCAGTGCCGTAAGCTCCGCTTCGCACCGCCCTGCTTTGGCCAGGAATATCGCGAAACACACTTCATCCGTGCCGTCCGGCAGCGGGCGGAATGTGTCGAGAATATCGACTGCTTCAATCAGAACGAAATCAGTCGACACGCCTTCCAGCAAATTCAGAAAGGTGTCCGCGACCAACGTTTGTTCCTGCGCCGGGGTCCGGCCCCAAGACCGAAGCACGGGCCGTAGCAGTTCCGGCAGTAACGGGGAAGCACCGAGCGTTTTCGCCGCTCCCGCTATAAGATCGAGGCCACCGAGCGCTGTGATTGACGGCTCCTGACCAGCTTCAAGCAGAGCCATCAGGCTTGCTTCTATGGGATGCCTTTCAGCCGGCCGCCCATCGCGGATCACCACAGGAAGCCCCCGCCCAAAGCCTCGCGGCGGTTTATTGCCGGCACGTGTTCCGTAATTGCCGCCGAGGTGCGGCCAGAGACAAATACCTGAATGTGGGAGATGCTCTTCGAGACTGATTGCAGTCCGGCGACCAATTCGCCGAGGTCGTCAGGGGAAACTTCCTGCGCCGCCGGGGAGTCGATCATCAGCAGCCCCGGGTGACGACCAACACTCCGTTTTTCGGCGACCTCTATCATGGCCAGAACAGTCGCGACCTTTAGCCTAAGTTTCTCTCCCTCCGTCACCTTGCTGTAGCTGGTCGTAGCAGCGCCCTTTTCCAAAGACAGATTGGCGTTCCCTTTCAGAGATGCCTGAGAAAGGCTGTGCATTCCGAAGTGCCGGGCGTACTCCACCAGACGCGCCGACACATCCTTCAACAACTCCTCGCGCAAAGCTCTGACGCGGTCCTCCGTTTCCACAACGATCGCGTTCAGAATGGCCAGATCGTCCTCGTTGCCTCCATCCTCGGGCTCAGGCTCGAATGCTGCCTCCTGAAGACGCCCCTCAAGCACCGAGATGACGGTGAGCAGTTCCTGACGGCGTGCGAATGTTCCCAAGCGCGCCGTGTTTTCGTCGATCTGAGCCTGAATTGTTGCGAGGCTGTCTTGAACTTCCCCCAGCTTGCCCTTTGCGGCCTCAAGACCCGCCGCCAGCTTGTCACAAGCGGCCTTTGATGCCTTAACCCTGCCTTCGATCTCGCTCCGCAAAATCTCCGCATCATCGCTCGCGGCGATGGACTCCCCGCAGACCGCGCAGGCGTGCGTCACTTTCTCCTGCTTCTTTCTTGAGTCTGGAATAGAGTGATCGCATCGTGGGCAGCATGTAGGATCGAGCATGCGGAAAACAGCGCCGGCGGCCATCGAATCCAGATGGGTTTGGAGATCCCGGCGATCTTCCTGATAAACCGCATCCACCTGGTCCAGAGCCGATGTCTCGCGTTCAATCCGATGTTGTATGGCCTGTTCCTGACGCTTCGCCTCGGCGTACGTCTTGCTGAGCGCGGAAAGCGTATCGCGCAACGCTTGGTCAGAGGGCAATCGAGAAAGCTTTCGGCGCTTGGATTCGAGGTCAGCACTGATCTGGTCCGCGCGAGCACGCCTGACAGCCTGCTCGTGCGTGCGTCGCCGTGATCGAATATCCGCTGCGTTCTGGACCGCCTGTTGCGCCGATTTGGCCGCCGCCAACGTCGATACCCACGGCACACCCAGATACATCTGCATCAGCCGCGCGTTCAGTCCGGCGGCCACAGGCATATCGCCCAGCAGAACCTCGTAATTGGTGCCGATGAACATCGCACCCGAAAAAGCTACCCATCCATGGGAGATCGCCTTTCCGGACTCGTCGGGGTCGACGCTATCGCGCCAACTCGTGATAGCTTCCATGCCCAACGCGTGCATGAAGAAATCGGCCATCACCGCTTCGAATTCCTGATCGTTAGCGAACTTGGCCAGCGTCACATCATCGGTAGCGCCGGATTTTAAACGTACGAGGCTGCCCGTGACGCCGTCCTGCGTTTCGACCCTTACTTCGTGGTTCACGTCGTCAAGAAGAAAGCGTAGGTGGGCATGGTGAATCCACCGTCGGACGTCATCTTGAAGGTTGCTTGATGGTCTTCCTCGCAGTAGCCACCGGACCACCTCCATAATGGATGATTTGCCGCGCAGATTCTGGTCCGTCAGCATGGCCCAGAGCCCATGCCCTAATCCGTCCCACCGGAACTCGAACGGGCCGCCATCCACTACCCCATCCTTGACTCCAGAGAAGGCGATCTCGACGAGCATTAGCCGCCGGGGCGACGCCAGCACAGGACTTGGAATGATGTGGTGAGACGCCAAGGTGGACTTGATCCTGGAGACGTCCACTCCGGCACGCGCCGCGATCATATCATGCCATTCTCCGTTAGGTTGGGCCATTTGTCCGCTCCTAGACCGCCGCTCCCATTCGCTCCAGCCGCCGCAAGACCTCGTCGCCGATCGGTGGGATCACTCCACCAAGCTCAGTCTCGGCGTAGGATGCCCGCTCATATTGCTGCTGCTTCAGCGCAGTTCCGCCTCTATCGCCCGCTACCTTCGCGACGAGGGCCCCGCGATCCGCATACCATTTGAGGACTGGCGCAGCGATCACGCATGAAACGCACAGGTCCGCACCCTTCGCCGTCAGCAGAAAATCAGTCTCCTGCACTTTATCTTTGCTTTTCAGACCGGTGATGCGGATCAGATCGCGGGACCGAAGCAGGGATAAGGCATCGTCCAATCGATCGTAGGCACCAAAAAAATAGCGGATCATCGGAACTCGGCGTAAGTCCGGCTCCTCATGATCAAAAATCGACCTTGCCGCTAGAAAGTACTCAGATTCGCCCGTTTGCTCGAACAGGTCCAGAAGTTCCGCGGCAAGATAATCAGGGTTTCGAACCCAAAACTCGAAGGCCAAAAGCCGCGTCTCGCCTTTGAAGATCGCCGCTACATCGGGCATAGCAGCGTCTGCAAGGGGCGAACTCCCTGCCCGGATGGAAAAAAGAAGCCGGATAGCGTCGCGATGTGGCGTACGAGCGTTCATCTCGCCTCAATGTTAAGGTGGCCTTTTGACTAGTCGCATCGAGTCGGACAACGGCCTTCCTTCTCACTCCTGGAACTGAAGCTGAGCGGGGGACATTGCTTCGACTGAACCAGACAGTGTATCTTACTTCGCATTCTTAAGGCTTGCTGTGCACGATTTTCTGCTTGCCGGAGATGCATCTTCGCTTCATGGAAGTGCTTCCACTAACGGCCATACGATTCCTGTCGGCCAACTCCAACAGCAAACCCGGCAAACCCGGTTTTGGCAGTCCAGGCCGGACAACTCGAACCCGCCCGGCGTATATAGTTAACGGACACGGCACAACGCCGCGTCGATCACATCCACCAGACGACGGCTCGACCGCCAAGCGGAGATCGTCGTGGGTGGTCTTCCAAGGAGACCGCTCATGCGCGATCGCGACGCCGCTCTCGACAGCGCCATTCACCGAAGTTGCCGCCATCCTCGGCGATGCACTCGTCCGGCTGCTCTTCCCGGATCCGGCCAGCCAGCCAAGTTGACTTGCCGGAGACAGAGAGCCCTCATGTGACTGCTGGTTAACGCCATGAGAAACGAAACCGCAGTCGATCCATCACGGATCAGAGAAGAGATCGAAGGCCTACGCAGCCTGACCACCGCGCAACTCAAGGACAAGTACCGCGAGGTCTTCGGCGAGAACTCCCGATCCAATCACAAGCAGTTCCTGTTCCGCCGCATCGCCTGGCGCATCCAGGCGAACGCGTGGGGCGGACTCTCGGAGCGTGCGCGCCGCCGCGCGCTCGAGATCGCGGACGATGCCGACCTGCGCATCCGCGCGCCGAAGAACTTCCTGAGGGAGCCCATCGACGAAAGCCGAACGGTGGAGGCGCGGCTCAAGCCCGCGCTCGACCCGCGGTTGCCGCTGCCGGGCACTCCTTTAATTCGCCGCTATCAGGGGAAGGACATCATCGTCCACGTCCGCGCAGATGGCGGCTTTGAGTGCGGCGGCAGGATCTACAAATCGCTGAGCAAGGCCGTGACCGAAGCCACGGGCACGCGCTGGAACGGCTTTGCCTTTTACAACCTCGGACACCGGCCAGGAGTGAAGCGTGGCGAACAAGAATAACGGCAACGGGAACGGCGCGGCCGCGACGGTCCGGTGCGCCATCTACACCCGGAAATCGACGGAGGAGGGCTTGGGCCAGGACTTCAATTCGCTCGACGCCCAGCGGGATGCCGGCGAGGCCTACATCCGCAGCCAGGCCGGCGAGGGATGGACGCTGCTGCCGGATCAGTATGACGACGGCGGCTACACCGGCGCCAACATGGAGCGGCCCGCCATGCGCCGCCTGCTGGCCGATGTTCAGGCCAAGAAGGTCGACTGCGTGGTGGTGTACAAGGTGGACCGGCTGAGTCGCTCCATCCGCGACTTCGCCAAGATCATGGAGATTCTGGACAAGCACGGCACGACGTTTGTCTCGGTCACGCAGCAGTTCAACACCACGACGTCCCTCGGCCGCCTCACGCTGAACATCCTCCTGTCGTTCGCCCAGTTCGAACGCGAGATCATCTCCGAACGCACGCGCGACAAACAGGTGCTGGCGCGGAAGCGCGGCAAGTGGACCGGCGGCCACCTCCCGCTCGGCTACGACCTGGAAGCCGGTTGCCTCGTGCTCAACGTCGAGGAAGCCGACCGCGTGCGCCAGATCTTCGAGTGGTATCTCGAAGGCCAGACTGTCTACGGCATCGTGGCGAAGTGCGTCGGACCTCGGCTGGCACGACAAGCAGTGGACGACCAAGGACGGCAAGTTCTACGGCGGCCACCCCATGCGGAAGTGCCACGTCTACAAGATGCTGGCGAACCCGCTCTATGCGGCACGCATCCGCGCGGACGAGTGAAATTGTCGCCGCCAACCACGCGCGGGTCGTCGATGACCGGACCTTCGACCTGGTCCAGGAGAAGCTGAAGGAGAACACCCGGAATCCCGGAACCGAGCATCGGCCCAGGCTGGAGTCCCTGCTGCGCGGCCTGCTCTACTGCTCTTGTTGCGGGTCGGCGATGTCCCCCAGCTACTCCTCCAGCAAGCAGCGGAGGTATCGATACTACGTCTGCCTCCGGGCAACCCAGCGGAACGGAGACGGCTGCACGACGCGGGCGGTGTCGGCACCGGTAGTCGAGGAGGCGGTTGTTCAGAGTGTCCGGCGCTTCGTGCTGGCGCCGGAAGTGGTCGAGGAAGCCGGCCCGGGCCGCGCGCCAGCGGCTGACGGAGGAACTGAACCGGCACCGGGAGGAGTTGAAGGCGGTGAACGTCCGGGTCCGTAACGCGAAGTCGCAGCTCGTGCGCGCAACCACGTTGGACGCCGACGCGCGAGGCAGAACTCCGTGAACTGATCGCGGTCGGCGATGCGAAAGCGGAGGAATTGCGGAAGGCCGTGGCTCGCGGTGAGCGGCTCCGCTTCGACGGGCCGATGGTGCGCCAACATCTGGGCAACTTCGACGAAGTCTGGAAGACGATGACCATCGAGCAGCAGTGCCGCCTCCTGCGCCAACTGGTTGAACGGGTCGGATACGACGCCCGCGGCGACAAGGTTAGGGTCACCTACAACTCAAACGGAATCGGGGAGTACTGCAAGGGAGCGTCGAAGTGAACGGAAGATGCGAAGAAGAGATTCCACTCAATTGGGCCCGGCGTGGCGGCCGACCCGCCAAGCTGAAGCCAACGGCGGTACCGGCGCTGCCGCGCATTCCACGGATCACGCGTCTGATGGCACTGGCCATCAAGTTCCAAGACATGGTCGACCGCGGCGAGGTCCGCGACTATGCCGACATCGCCCGTCTTGGCTTCGTCACTCGGGCCCGCCTTACGCAGATCATGAACCTGATGCTCCTGGCACCGGACATTCAAGAGGAAATCATCGGGCTGGGCCGGGAACCCGGAGAGACCATCATTCCCGAAAGGCACGTCCGGTCAGTTATCAAATTTGTCCTCTGGGAGCGTCAGAGACGGGCATGGAAAGAGACCTGAGCCATTCCGGTCGGGACCTTGCTCAAAAAACAGCTGCTATCCGGCGGACGCCGAAAAGTAGGTCTCACCCACGCTCTGCTGCCAGACGTGCTCATAGACCAGCTTTGCAATCGTCTGTTTTTCGTCATCGCTGAAAGGAGGCGTGGGCAATTCCTGGAAGACGTGATCGAGGATGAACGTCTCCACTTCCGCCTGGGTTTGCTCCTTCTCCGTCCAGCGTTCCAACGGGGCGATGAGTTTGCGTACCGAGTCCAGCAGGCTCTGGCTCGCCAGCTTCACTCTCTCCCGGTCAGCCTTGCTGAGGTTGTCCTTTTTCAGAAGGTCGAACAGCGCGAGTTCGTCTTCGCTCAATCCTTCCTCGGCAGCGCGGCGCTGTTCGGCGTCAGGCTCTTGGCGAGGTCCACCAGCTTCGCGAATGTCTCCTCGATGGTGACGCGGTCTTTCTCGCGGTTGTAGTCGGCGATGATCTCCGAGTACTTCTTGTAGTAATCCATCCGCTGCGGGTTGCTGCGCGAGCATCTGCGCCAGCTTGTCTTCAACCATCTGGCGGATGTCCTGCAACGCTGACGCCTTGCGCTTACCTTCTTCGCGAACTCGTCGCGCAGCTTCTCCAGGTCGATCTGGCTCAGGTCGTAGAACTTCGACCTCCGACCGGTCATCGCCCGGTTCTGCTGCGCGGATTGCTTCATTGACGATGCGGTGCAGCTCCTTGAGCAAGTCCGTGACGTCGGCCGTGTCGCGGCGTTCTTCGAGCTTCTTGTAGATCGCCTCGATGTTGTCGTGGCGCTCGGCGTAGGCAAACGCCGACGGCTCCATGATCAGCGCCTTGAACCGGATGAACACCTGCCGCGCCAGAATCTCAAACCGACGCTTCGATTCATCGGAAGTGTAAACCGCCTCCACGGCGTCGGCCAGCGCCTGAATCCGCGCGAACCCTTTCGCGCCCTTCAATCGAGCGGGATCGAAGCCCAGCCCGCGCAGGTGCTTCTCCGTTTCTTCAATGGCCGCGAGCAGCGCCTTTACCCGTTCCTCGATCGGGGCGACGATCTCTTCCCCGCCGCCGCCCTCGTCGCCGAGAGCGTATTGCGCCAATGCCTCCCGCAGACTCTTCAGCATGCCGTTGTAGTCCACGATCAGGCCGAAATCCTTGCCGGGATAGACGCGGTTCGCCCGCGCGATGGCCTGCATCAGGGTGTGGGCCTTCATCGGCTTGTCGATATAGAGCGTGGAGAGGCATTCCACGTCGAAACCTGTCAGCCACATGGCGCAGACGATCGCCACACGGAACGGGTGCTCGGGATTCTTGAATGCCGACTCCACGTCCACCCGCTTGTCGCCCGACTTCGAACCCCTGCTTCATCCGTGCGCGGTGCGGGATGATGTCGACGCCCCACTTCTTGAAATCGGCGACCTCGTTCTGGCCCTCGCTGATGATGATCTCGATGATCGTCTCTTCCATCCACTGCGCCTGGCCGCGCAGCTAGGTCGAGTTCCTTGGCCGCCTCTTCCCGTTCGCGTTCGTCGGTGCGCGCTGTCAATCTCGGCCTCTTTGACCGGGATCAGCGCGCGTCACCTTCGCCAGCTTCGCCTGCCAGCGCGGGATGATCCGCTGACACATCCGCCCGCAGGTGATCTTGTCGATGCAGACGAGCATGGACTTGCCTGATTCCCAGCGCGTCGGCGCAAGTGCTCCACGAAATCGGCAGCGATCTTGTCCAGCCGGTCATCGGCGGTGATGACCTCGTAGTCCTGCCCGAGCAGCTTTTCCAGCAGTGCCTCCTTGTCCGGGTCGAGCTCGGCCTTGGCGATGGCGTCGGCGATGCGGTCGTTCAGGTCCAGCCGGGCGATGCCGAGTTTCTCGCCGCGATTCTCATAGACCAGCTTCACCGTCGCGCCGTCTTCTTCGGAGCGCTTGAAGTCGTAGCGCGAGACGTAACTGCCGAAGATGCGCTTGGTCAGATTGTCGTGCTTGAACAGCGGCGTGCCGGTGAAACCGATGAAGGCCGCGTTTGGCAGGGCCAGCCGCATGTTGCGGGCGAGCTTGCCAGCCTGCGTGCGGTGCGCCTCGTCGGAAATCACGATGATGTCGTCCCGCGTGCTGTAAGGCTCGTGCGGATTCACGTCCTGGTTGAATTTGTGGATCAGGCTGAAAATGTAGCGATGGTTCTGCTTGAGCAACTCCTTCAGCTCCTCCCCGGAACTGGCGCGCGGCGTCTTCTCATCGGCCACGCCGCAGCCGACGAACGTGCGGTAGATCTGGCTGTCCAGGTCGTTGCGGTCGGTCATCAGCAGGAAGGTGAACTTGGCCGAAATCTCGCCGCCGCACCTTCTCGGCGAAGAACGCCATCGAATACGACTTGCCGCTGCCCTGCGTGTGCCAGAACACGCCCAGCTTGCCGAGGTCGGGATGCGCGGACTCCACCAGTTCGAGCACGCGCTTGTCCTTTGGTCCTCGATGGTACTGCGCCACGGGCAACAGGTCGGCGTCCGACGGCCTCCTCCTGTCGGCAGTTCCACCACGCGATAGGCGAGCCGCTTCTCCGGCGGGAACTCCCGCTTCAACTCCTCCTGCCTGCCGACCGACGCCACCGCGTTGTTCACGCCCAGCACCTGATGATTGCGCGCGATCGACCTTGCGCGTCGCGCCGGGCTTGCTGGCATCGAACAGGATGAAATTCTCGACGAGGTCGAGCAACCGGTCATGGGCGAGCATGCCATTGAGCAGCACCTCCGCCTCCACGCTGCCCTTGTCGCGCTCATCCATGCCGCTTCCATTCGGCGAAATGCTCCCACTGGCTGGTGATCGAGCCGTAGCGGGCGCGATGGCCGTTGCTGACGATGAGAAACGCGTTGTGGTGAAAGGCGTGGGCGATGACGTTCTCATCCAGGTAGTCCCGCAGGTTGCCGTCGAAGCCCGCGCGGATGTTCCGGTACACCGCCTTCAGCTCGATGAACACCAGGGGCAAGCCGTTGACGAAACAGACCAGGTCAGCGCGGCGATTGTAGCCCGGCGTGCGCAGCCCGGTAATCTTCAACTCACGCACCGCGAGGAAGCGGTTGTTGCGGCTTGCCGATCTCGCGCCATGATCCGTTCTGGAAATCAATTACCCGCGCCTGCGCGTCGCGAAGTTGGCCTTGCGCATCGCGGTAGCTCACCGGCACGCCGTCGCGGATGAACTGATAAAACTCCTGATTGTGCTGCAGCAGCGAGCGCGAGAAATCGTGCCGCGTGAGCTTGCCCAACGGCCTCATCGATGGCCGCAGGCGGCAACTGCGGATTCAGACGCACCAACGCCGCGCGCAGGTCGCGCGTGAGCACCACCTCGCGCGTGTCCGCCCGGCCCAGCGTGCCGTCCGGCCCGAACGTCTCTTCGTTCCAGGCATAGACGCTCTCCCATCCGAGCACCTTCTCCAGATGCTCGGCGAAGGTGGCCTGAACAAGCCGGTCTTCGCTGTTGATGTCGGTGTAGGCCATTAAGCGTCTCTACATCACTGTGAACTTTGGCTCAGCGACGTCGGCATGGAAGCCGCTAATTCCGCCATCCTGCGATACTTTGATACCCACGCCCAATTTGCCAAGGGCCTTGGCTGCGGCAAGCCGGCCTCCTCCTGTGCTACCGCCGGGAATCTTGAGGATAGCCCCCACGGCGAGCACTCGGCCCGCGCTATCGATAAGGGTCGCGCCATCTATGGCAACAAGTTCTTGACGCAATCGCCGATCAAGATCCTGGAACTTGGTCGTCCCGATGATGGTTGTGAGGACCTTGGCCTTTGTTGATAGAGCACCGCCCAGGTGATCTCCGGTTGATACGGCAAGCTTGGGCCACTCGTTTGAGTGGTTGCTAGTCACTATTCCAAGGCAGGCTCCGGTTCGTGCAAAGGAAGCGTCGAGACACGTCGCGTATACAGCGGTTCGAAGCTCCTTGTTGTCGGGACCACCCATCTGCGTAATCACAGGGGCATGCGTCAAGAAATGCCACAGTCCTCCTCGTCGCGCAAACCGCAACTCTTCATCCTGGAAGACCAGAATTTCTCCCGTGCGGTTGAGCACCAATGCGATACGACCGGCTTTCGCCCACCCAGCCACAGATCCGAGCCTGTAAGGCGAGAAGTTCAAGGCCACCGGTGGAGGAGCAAGTGTCTCGTGTTTGAGGACCCTCCCTGAAGAATCACAGGTGAGCAGAGTATCAAAGCCGTTGGACAAAACCGCGCTAAAGCTCTCTTTGCAGAGATCTCCAAGCGCCACCGTCCCGGTCTTAGGGCCTGGAACGAAGCCAATCGCCGCGGGAATTGGCTTTCCTTCATATTGCTGCCCAGCCCAGGCCGTGAGTTGGTCCAGTGCCGCCAAGAGCGTGTCTTCTTCTTGTTGGTCGTTGCAGAGTGCTTTCGCCACAACGCGTCTGGGGAATGCAGCGAGGATGTCAGCCCTGTAGGACGAACTCAGGCCTTCCGCCATGGTCTGGACAACGTTCACGAATGCTTCGACTACCTTGCTCTCGTTGACACCTGCTGCGCCAACCTTCGCGAAGGGTTGGCTGCGACGCAAGACAAGACGGTAGAGATCAGCTTTCTCAGTTTTGAACTTAATTGTGCATGGGTCAGCGAGTGCCACGAGGGCCTGGCCCTTCTTTGAGACAACGCTCTGAGGCTCAAGGCGAGAACCAGAAATGAGCGGTCTTAAGAACTTATCAGCCACTTCTCGAAGTTGAGTCTCGTCCATGGTCAAATCGCAATCTCCCCGCTCATCAAACGCGGTAGCAGCAGGTCGCGCGCCCTCGCTGCATTTTCGGATTGACGCTGCAAAACTGCAATTTGCGTCAAGATCGAGGATGCAAAGTCGCCAAAATCCCTGAGCAGTAGCTGGCTCGGTCCGAGAATCGGGATTCGAGCGATCACTTCGTGGTTTAGGGAGGCCATCGTCGCCTTGTTTGAGCATTGAGTCAGCATCCACTGCTTGTAGCTTTCTTCGCGGAATGTGAATGACAGAAACAAGGGGCAGACTAAGTCACTCAAAATCCGCAGCCGGATGCAATCGGATCCTTGCATCCACCCAGCCTGACTCGTGTTAATTAGCAAGTGCCTGTCGACCGCACCTTTGCGGCCGAAAACGATATCACCGGTCTGGAGGATGTGCACGCCTAGCCGTTCGACGACGGCTTCGGGGACGAACTCGATCTTGTCATCCCGGAGATCTCCATAACCGATATTCCGAACGTTGATCACCGGCGTGCCAGAGTCCGTATAATCAGAAGCTCGAAGCTGGGTACCAAATGGCCCAGTCTGAAGGCGGACCTTGCCGCGCTCGACATAGTCACCTACGGTTACGCCCTCCCACCCCTCCGGAATGCCGTTGACGATGCGGGTGTGTTCGTGGCCGGGGAAGCGGAGACGGACGAACCACTCGCGGTATAGCAGGCGCGCCGACTCCTCCAATAACGCCATCCTCCGGCGGTTGTTCTCGATCAAGTCGTCGTAAGCGGACAGGACGGATGCGATTCTTTGCTGCGTTTCGGTATCCGGATAATGAACTGGCAGTTCGGCAACGATCCCCGCGCTGAGATTCAGCATCGTCGTGCCGACGGCGTGTTGCTCAAGCCATTGCACAACATGCCCTTGGTCCATGAAATAATACAGAAACTCAGGAACAAGATGTTTGCCGCCAAGTTCTATCTTCAGGCAACCAGTTCCGCAGAGCCATCCTTCTTGTTCATTTCTGATGAACGCCCGCTTGGTCACTTCTCCCCGCCGTGGGAGCACGATTGACCGCGGCTTGAGCCTGTGCCGTCCGAGCCGGTTGGCTGTCTCCTCCGATATCCGAGCCACGGACGCGACTGTAACCTGCCCGCCTACAATGTCCTTAGGCATGATGACTGGAACGCCCTCGGACTCGTATTCGGCCTGATGAAGCTGCGAACCGAAGGGCCCAGTTTGAATCAGTCCGCCATCTCGCTCCGCAAGTTCCCCAAGAGTGGAATCACGCCACTTCATATCGCTAGCCCCTCGAAATTCACCTGAATCTTGGCCGCCAGGGCACAGGCTTCCCGGTTCAAGTCGGCAAGTTCAATGTGGATGTCGCGCAGGACCTGTTCGAAATCGAAATCCTCATCCACTTCCGTAGGGGCGAGTCCCACGTAACGGCCCGGCGTGAGGCTCCAGTCCGCAGTTTGGATCTCGGCTCGCGGGACGATGCGGCAAAGACCGGGCACGGCCACGAACTTCGCATCGGGGAATCGTGACAGCAACCAGTGGGCTTGGCGCTCGAAGTAGGCCGTGCGCCTTAGCTGTTCGACGGCTTCCTTGCGCCCGGTGTCGAGTTCCTTTTCGAGGCGCCCGATGGCGCGGCCGTCCCAGTTGTCGTGATTGCCATCGCCGTTCTCCTTGGATTTCCTGACCTCCTTTTCCGCGGCGTCCACCAATCGTGTGGTGAGCTTTGTGACGAGGTCAACGTCCTTCACCAGGTCACGGCAGGCAATGGCGAGCGCATCGAGGTCGGCGAGGCGCTTCTGCTGGGCCGGGAGTTCGGGCGCGCACGGCTCTTTCCAGTTCTTTGCGATGCGCGCGATCCACAAATCCAGGGACTGGAAACACGCCTCGGCCGCCTCATCCCGTTCCTTGATTAAGTCCTGAAGGGATGGGACGACGGTCTCCTCCGCAGCTTCTTCTGATTTGGCGGGCAAGGTCTTCAGAAACGGCGCGGCGGCGTCAGCAAGCGCAGTGTAGGTTTTGCGAAATGCGGCGGTTTGCTCGCCGATGGCGGCCGCTCAGTGCTATGGTCCGGTCCAAGTGGCTCTGCACCAACGCGAGGAACCGATCGGTCTGGCCGCGATAAAGCCAAACGATGGCGGTGAGGTTGTGCGAGTTGCTCCGGAGTGAAGTCGTAGATCTTGCGCGTGACCTTGCGGTAGATGTTGCGTGCATCGATCATGAGCACCTGGTCACGGCGGCCTTCAGGCTTGCCTTTGTCGAAGTGCCAGAGTTCGCAGGGGACGGTGCGGGTGTAGAAAAAGTTGGAGCGGATCGAAACCATCACGTCCACGTCGCCGGTCTCGACGAGCTTGCGGCGCACTTCCGCTTCGCCGTGGCCGGCGCTGGACGCCTGCGACGACATGACGAACCCGGCCCGGCCTTTCGGTCCCAGGTAGCTGTAGAAGTAGGAGATCCAGAGATAGTTTCCGTTCGCGACCTTCTTGGCTTTGTTCACGCCGGGCAGGCCGAACGGCAGGCGGCGATCATCCTTTATCTTCTCGGCGTCCACCATGTCCACGTTGAAGGGCGGATTTGCCATCACAAAGTCGCATTTGTCATAGAGGTAGTGGACGTCCTCGTAAAAGGTGTTCGCCTCGCGGATGTCGCCTTCCAGGCCGTGGACGGCAAGATTCATCTTCGCCAGACGGATGGTGGTAGCCGTCTTTTCCTGGCCGAAGAAGGTAACTCGGTGGGCAGTGTCCTTGCCGAGTCGCTCGATGAAGTGGCTGGACTGGACGAACATGCCGCCGGATCCGCAAGCCGGATCGAAGACGATGCCGTGATCGGGTTCGATGACGTTGACGATAGTCTGCACGAGCGAGGGCGGGGTGAAAAACTCCCCGTTATCCTGCGCGCCCTGCATGGCGAACTTCATCAGGAAGTATTCATAGATGCGCCCGAAGACATCGCCGCTGGCGGTGCGCAGGGTGTCGCTGTCGAAGACGCGCAGAAGATCTTCGAGAAGATCGTTGCTCGAACTTCTCGTAGTCCTTGGGGAGTTGGTCCAGCGAGCGGCTCGAAATCGCGCTCGATGGCGTTCATGGCCTCGACGAGCGCGGTGCCAAGGTTCGTACCCTTGGGCAGCTTCAGCAGCTCGTCGTAGCGGGCTTCCTTCGGGCAGCATGAGCGCGCGGCGCTTGATGAAGTCGCCCTTGACCAGCGGGCGCTTCGGCATTTTGCCGGCGGCCTGGTCCGCGCAATCTGCTGGCGGGCGGCGTCATATCGGTTCGTGGCATGACGCAGGAAGATGACGCCGAGCACCGGCATGCAATATTCCGACGATGTCAGCTTCGAGTTGGCGCGAAGGTTGTCGGCGGCAGCCCATAGGCTGTCTTCGAGCTTTTCAATGTCGTTGAGTGCGGTTTGGCTCATGCAAGTAGGGTCACGGGGAGTTCGGTGTGCATGCCGCAGAAAGGGCGCATGTCTCTGGTGTCGTCCAGATCATTTGGCAACATTTATCTTCTGTATTGTTTCACTTTCCGCAACCCCGCGTGAAGCTTGGAACCCCGTTTATCAAACCGGACATACCCTGTCTCTCGGAGTCCCGCTGCTCACGGCCCTCCACAGCGCCGATGGGGAAAGAAGAGAATTTCGAGCATGCTGAACAGCCTGCGGCTTAATCTAGATTCGCCTCTTATTCGCCTGCTATAATCGGGTGGCAGATGTACTCCAGGCAACCCGCCTGACGTTGTTCGACGGGATTCGACCTGCCGCTACAGACTAACGTATCTCATTGAGGAGTCTGAAGATGGCGCTCAACTCAAATTCCGTCTGCCCGTCCGCGCACGCAGATCCTGGCTGTCAGCTAGATCACCCGCTATATTCCCCTGCGAAGAGCCCATCGATGGTGATAATGCAATGAAACACCTGGTTTTCCCGTGCGGCGCGAGCTACGATCTCCGCCAAGAAGAACCCTACCCGCTGGAAGGAGCGCACGTCACCAAGGACGGGTCAATGCGCATGGCGGTCGCCGGTACCGGATGCACGTCGCCCAAACTGCCTGATGGAAGCCACGCACCATGCCTGTTCGATTGTCTGAAGCCAGGCCGGCACAGCAAGCAGCAGCGGGTGTACGAAGGGATCAGTGGCGACAAACTCGGCTGGATGGCGACCTGCCATGGACGGCTGTTTGAAGATAGTGTCGACGTCACGCCCGCCCTAACCGGCGCCTGCCCGCATTGTCAGGAGCAGCGAGCCTACGAGTCGGCATGCCGCCGGGCGGCCCGGTCCGGCAATGCGGTTCCAGACCGAAGAGAGTTCGTGGAGTAGATCGGGATTGGGATGTAAGCAGACGCGGGGCCGCGCCGCGCGTTTTAAGGCTGATCGAATCAAAAAAACCAACAAAACATCAGGGAGGCTCGCGGAGCCATGGTAAAGCACCGAGCATTCAATGGAGATCGTTTCTTAGATAAATTCCAGGGCTCCGAAAGCATCCTGGGGAATTACGTGGGGATCTGGGGTTCCGGTCTCGACGTCGATGTCGCGTCGCTCGACGTCGCCAGCTTCAAGGATTTCATTCTCGTTGGTGACGGCGCCGTAAAGGACCAGTTCATGGAGGGGTTGTATCGCGCCTATGACCTGAGTACCGAGCGCGGGCACGAGGATCTGGTGGCTGCCTGCCAGTGTCAGCCCGAACCCTACGAGCCCGATCCCGGCGGCGCTCTCCCGGTGGAATGCCTCAGCCTGAAAGTTCGAGCGGAAAACGAGGATGCCTTCAACCTGGCTTACGACCGGTGTGCCCTTCAGCAAGCAGAGAGATTCTCGGTGTTCCAGGGCGAGGCTGGCCGGGCGATCACGGACATTCCCGCAGCCACACAGCGGCTGCAGGAGCGCCTGTCGGATCTATTCAAGGGTGATAAGAACAGCGACCGCGTGCTGGTCCGGCAATACCAGGAAGGGCCCTATACAAATTTCATCGTGTACCATGAGAAGCGCACGAAGGCGATGCTGGTGTTCGAGGGCCCGAGGAGCCGCGTGAGAGTCGCGCCGACGGTGTTTCGGCCGGCGCAGCAGGACTTCATCAGCCACAATACGGAGACTGGACAGGTCGAGATCGAGGCACGCTTCGAGAAAGAGGAGACTTCCCTGCGCAAGACCTTCGCGGAGTGTTGCTTCGGCGACCCCGATCTTTTCGAGAAACCGGAGGCGGCCCTGAAGTTCTCGCTCGCGGCGATCGCCTCGGAGGATTTCGCGACGGAGGTGGATGCTGGAGACTCCGCGACCCTGATCGAGCTTCATTTCAAGTTGTTCCAAAAGCACGGCCCGGCGTTTGTGGTGCGGTCAAAGAACGTGCTGGAGACGCTCGAGCTGAACGGAATGCGGCAAAAGCTTCCCTCGGCGACCATCACCCGGGCCGTCTTCAAAGTCGGGTTTCCAGATGACGGGCGCGGAAAGCGCGTCGACTTGAGCGGCACCAACAGAATTTCGTTCAAGCGCGCAACGCACGCGGAGGATGTTTTCCGGTATCTGCGCAATTGGGCAATCCTGAATGCCTGAAAACCTGCTTCAAACAGTTCTCTCACTGCTGGATCAAATGGCGGCGCCCGTAGTCCAGCAGGGAATAGCCGGCCATCACACTCCCGAGGCTCTCCGGCTCCTGGTCGCCGAAGGCATTCTCGGGGAGACCAGCCGGGCGACCGAGATCCCGCGCCCACAACGATACGGTCCCGGCGCGGATCTCGCGGTGCGGGAGACTGCACGCGGCATCTTCGGCGTGGCCGATGGAGAAGATTTCTGCGCGCCTGTTGCCTTGAACGAAGACGATGTCCGGCAGTATGAAGTACGGTTGAGCGGGCTTGTCGAGAAACTCCGAAAGGAAAACGGCATCGATGGAACCGGTTGCCAGTCTGACGGCGGGCTGGTTTATGTGGGAGAGCGGGTGGTGGCGAGCCATGGCGTGGTAGTGGTGTATTTGTCGCTGCCGAATAACAATCCGGATGCGGTGCTCGCGCGGTTGAAACGTTTGGATGCACCAGGCAGGCGCGAGACGGTCGCATTGCTCACGCCCAGAGCGCTTCCCCAGTCCACCGAGTTTCGGCGGCTGGCCTCGGAGGATGGCATCATCGCTGTTTCGTTGATGCAGGTGGCGGCAACGGGCGGCTTGAGCTTGGACTGGGAGCGGTGCCTTGGCGCCCCCGGACCGACTGAAGAGCCCACCGCAGTTCCGACCGGGGAGCGCAAGGTGCAGCGATCCATTGGCAGCAATGCGGCCGTGCAGGCCGTCCACGATTACATGGCGGCCAGGGGCTTGACCGAGACTCAGTTCGGCAACCAGTTTCAGACTACGGACCGGACCCTCAGGAACTTCTTGAAGACCGGCAAGATGCGAAGAGCCAACTTTGAGGCCATGGCGGCCAGCATCGGAGCCACCGTGGAACAACTCCTCGCAGGCAAGCTGCCGCCTTCCGTTACGCTCCTGGTGCGCCGCTGAAGTTTCCGGATTTCTTCCGGATTTCTTCCGCGTAAGTTCGTATTAGAAAAACAGCGCCTCGGGCATTCTCGATACAGAGGTTGCGGGTAAACACCCCGCAGCAAGTATCGAGATGAAGCCCAACACACCACAACGACTCCTTAATGAACACGAGGTCGCGGACTCGTGCTCGATCAGCGTGCTGACGCTCCGCAAATGGCGCAGCCAGAAGCGGGGACCGCAATTCGTCAAAATCGGCGCTCTCGTACGGTACCGCCCTGAAGCGGTCGACGCGTGGATCGCGGGGCAGAGCCCGGTTCCCGCTACGACGGTGGTAGCGCGATGAGCCGCCCCGTTTCCACCGCCGAACTTCTGCCATCCGAACGAATGTTCGTCGCTGCAATGAGCAGCGTCGGCTTCGGGCGTTTTGAGTATCTACGTATCGTGCGTGGCGAACTCGCGCTCGATCCGTGGCCTGCCTTCGTGCGTGGCGTGAAGTTCTGCTCGCACGATCCTGGCGCCTCGAGAACGCCGATGGCCGATTTCGAACTGAAGCCACAGGTCGCTGAACTGTTCGAGTACATCCGCGACGTCGATGCCGGCGAGATCCGGACGCTCGAAGTGAAAAGCGGGCTGCCCTTCTCGATGGAGATCGAGATGGCCGGAGGGCGCCGCAATGGTTGAGGCGACCTTCGAACAGGCCTACCCGATCGCAGCGCGTGTGGCAAGGGTGCGCGCGGCGGCGGCGGTGGTGAGCGGCGCCATTGCAGTGGCAGACCGGGAGGACTTCGAGCAGGAAGGCCTGACCGCCTGCTGGCGCGCCCTCCCCCAATTCGATCCGGCTCGGGCATCGCTCCGAACCTTCATTGAGCGCGTCGTTGCCAGCCGGATTGCCTCGTTGGCACGCGCCGCCCGGCGATCGCCTACGCACATATCTCTTGGCGACGCCGGTCCGTGGCCGGTCGACTCCGGGGCCGAACTGCGAGAGTTCTACACCGACATGGAACGACTCTCATCCGCTCTCGGTTGCCAGGATCGGGAATTGGTCTTTCTGCTACTGGAATACTCGCCCGCGGAGGCCGGCCGAATGCTGGGCATTCCCCGCTCGACGGTGCACGACAAGATCCTTCGTTTGCGCCGCACGTTCGTCGAGGCTGGTCTCGTGCCGAACGGAGGCTGCCAATGATGCCATCCACTCCAAGAAGCACATCGCCGATAATCTCCACCTATTCGATGTGGTCGCTGTTCCGGAACTGCCGTAAGGCGGTGGACTGGCGCTACATCCAGCAACTGGTCGGTCTGGAGCGCGACGGCAATCTCCACTTCGGCTCTCTCGTACACCAGTGCCTTGAGCTGTGGCACCAATGCCGCGATCTCGGGCGCGTGCTGGATGTCATCGGCACGCTCTGCCCCAACCGGCTGTATGACGAAGGCCAGCGCCGGGACTGGCACAACGCCACGGCTTTGATGAAAGCCTACGCGGCACGGTATGCGGCGGAAGAATTCGAAGTGGTGGCGCTGGAAAAGACGTTCCAGGGTCCAATCGTCAATCCCGCCACGGGCGCGGCATCCCGCAGCTTCGTCCTCGCGGGCAAGGTCGACGGCATCGTGCGCATCGGGAACGACTACTTCCTCCTGGAACACAAAACCGCTGCGCAACTCGACGCCGATTATCTGGAGCGGTTGTGGACGGACTTCCAGATCACCATCTACGCCTACTATGTGGAACAGGCGATGGGCATCACCATCACCGGCATCCTCTACAACATCCTCGTCAAAGCGAAGCTGCAGCAGAGTAAGGGCGAAACGCAGGAAGAGTACGAGGCGCGCCGCGCGGAACTGCTGGCGAAGTCGAAGACGGGCAAGACGACCGCCAAGCGCAAGCTGCCGGAAACGGATGAGGAATTCCAGGAGCGCCTCGCGGAAAAGTACGCCGATCTGGCCATGCTCCACCGGGAGATGCTTTACCTCTCCCGTGACCGCTTCGACATTCTGCGCAGCGAACTCTGGGAACTGACCCAGGCATACCTCGACGCCCGCCGGCGCGGCGTCTTCTATCAAAACACCGGCTTCTGCTTCAACTTTCACAGGCCGTGCGCGTACTTCGCGCTGTGCCGCTCGAACGGTAATCCCAACGTCATCGAGAACTTCTACCAGCGGGTGGCGCCCCACGAGGAGTTGCGGGTGCTGCCCAGCGATCCCACCGAGCCCGCTTTCTAAAAGGAGACTTCGCAACCATGCCGTTACTGCCGACAACAAAAACTCAACCCAAGCCGGACCTGGCCGATCTCACGGTGCTGGTGTACGGGCAAACGAAAATCGGGAAGTCCACCCTCTGCTCGCAAGCGGACAGTGCGCTCTTCCTGGCCACCGAACCCGGACTCAATGCCCTGGACGTCTACCAGGTACCTATTCAGTCCTGGGAGGATCTGCGCAAGGCGTGCGCCGAAATCGTCGAGGGCAATCACCCGTTTAAGACGGTGATCCTGGACACCATCGACAACGCCTACAAGTTCTGCACCGAATACATCCTGGCGAAGTTCAAGGTCGAGCACGAATCCGACCTGGGTTACGGCAAGGGTTATGCGTTGGTCAATAACGAATTCCAGCGCGTGCTCACCAAGCTCGCCTTCCTGCCCTACGGGCTGTTCCTCATCTCGCACGCCAAGGAGATGGAGGTGGACTCGCGCACCGGCAAATACATGCGGGTCGTGCCGACGCTGCCGGACAAGGCCCGCAAGATCGTGCTCGGGATGGCCGACATGGTGCTGTTCTGCGACCTCGAAGCCGTTCCCGGCGAAAAGGGGGAGCAGAGCATGCGGCGCGTGATCCGCACGAAGCCGAGCCTGTACTACGAGGCCGGCGATCGCACGGGCCGGCTTCCCGAGACGCTGGACCTCGACTTCGGCAAGTTCCGGGAGTCCTACAACGCGGCGACGGTGGCGGCGTCCACGGCCAAAGCTGTGGAACCCAGCCGTCAGGCGCAGTCCGCGGCAAAGCAATAATTCGTCCCAACAGGAGAAGAGCACATGGCTAACAAATCGATCGATCTGACTCAGTTTGACGACGACTTCCAAAGCGAAACTCCGGCGGAGCGCTCAGACATGGAGAGCGTTCCCGACGGGAAGTATCAGGTTGTTGTGGAGAAGGTGGAAATCGCGGAAGCGCACACCACCGGCAACCCGATGCTGAAATGGACCCTGCGCGTCCTCGCGCCGCGCTACGTCAACCGCCTCATGTGGCGCAACAGCGTCTTCACCCCAAACACCTTGAAGTTCGTGAAGACCGACCTGCACATCTGCGGTCTGGACCTGGAGAAACTGTCGGACCTGCCCAGGAATCTGAGCAAGCTGCTCGACGTGAAGCTCGAGGTCACCAAGAAGACCAAAGGCGACAACGAGAACATCTACTTCAACAGCCGCATCGTAAACGACCGGACGCCGAGCAAGTTCCGGCAGGAGGCGGGCGACGCGCTTGTCCCGTTCTAGCGCCTCGCTGGTCACGCTCGTCGCCGACACAAGGGAGCAGGAACCTTACTCGTTCGATTCCCGGCTGGTGCTGGTGGAACACCGCGCCCTGCCAGCCGGGGATTACTCGGTCGCAGGCATGGAGAGTGTGGTCGCCGTGGAACGGAAGACGCTCGATGATTTCATCTCCACGGTGATTCACCAACGCGCCCGTTTCCGGCGCGAACTCCGCAAACTGGCCGGCTGTCGCGCGGCCTGCGTGGTGGTCGAGGCAGGTCTCCTGGAAGTATTGCAGGGACGCTATCGGGGTGGCGCCCATCCGAACGCCGTGCTCGGTAGCGCGCTGTCCATCACACTCGACTACCGCATCCCGGTGTTCTTCTGTTCCAGCCGTCAGGCGGCTTGTCAGTTTGTGCAGGCCTATCTGCTCGGCGCTCACGCGAGGTGGAAAGCATGACGAAGGCGGCAACCCAAGAGGTCCCGTGTTCTATCCGCGGCATCGTGGAAGTACTTTTCTACTCGGGCCCGACGTTTAGCGCCGGGCGCCTCCGTACGTCGGACGGCAATCTCATCACGTTTGCCGGCAAGGTGTTTGCCAGGGAGAATGATGCGGTTCGACTGGAGGGCCAGTGGGCCAACCATCCGAAATACGGTCGGCAGTTCGCGGCCGACTGCATGGGGTTCGATCAGGAGATGGACGCCGATGGGCTGGCGAACTTCCTGGCGAATCACCCGGACGTAAAAGGGATCGGACCGGTCAAAGCCCGGCTGATCGCCGATCATTTCGGCGCGCGCTTCGACACGGCGATCCGCAGTCAGCCCGAGACCGTGGCCGCAATCGCGAAGGCGCCGGTGGAGGCGATCATGGATCTCCAACGTATTTGGATCGCCAACAGCGACTTTAACGCCGCCATGACCTACCTCTCCCGCTTCGGGCTCACCCATCACCAGGTGACGACGCTGGTGGGCAAATTCGGCAGCCAGGTCGTGCCGATCCTGGAGAACGATCCCTATGTGCTGATGCGGGAAATTACCGGCTACGGCTTCAAACGGGTCGACAAAATTGCCCGCAAGATGGGCACGCCGAAGGATCTGCCATCGCGGATTCGGGCGGGGATCCACTACAGCGTGCTGGCCGCGCTCGATGATGGCGACTGCTGGGTGGAATTTGAAGATCTGCTTGACCGCGCCAATACGCTGCTGGTGATGGACACGCTCGACAGCCGCGAGGTGATCGAGGGGCATCTCGAAGCCCTGATTGCCGAGGGGCGTCTTGTCTCACAGCCGTTCGAGCGGCTGGTAGTTGCCGATCCGGAGATTCACCGGATGGAGACGGAACTCGCCGAAGTCCTGAAGACAGCCGGCCGGCGCAGTCCGCACGCTGTCACGCAGGTAGAGCATCTTCTCGATGCTGAGGGCGGCGAATTGAATCCCGAGCAGCGCGACGCAGTCAGGAACGCGCTCAACTTCTCCATCTCGCTGATGACCGGCGGCGCCGGTAGCGGCAAGACTTACGCTGTATCGACCATCGCCAGCATCGCTGAACGACTGGAATTGAAGGTCGTGTTGGCCGCGCCCACCGGCAAAGCCGCCAAGCGCCTCGAGGAAGTCGTCGGCCATGAAGCGAGCACGATTCATCGGCTGTTGGGCTTCAATGGTCACACATATTCGCGAGACGCGCTAAACCCGATTGATGCGGACATTCTCGTCGTGGACGAAGTGTCGATGATGGACGTCCCACTTGCGTGGCGGCTATTCCAGGCGGTAGATCGGATGCGCACCGCCGTCGTTCTTGTTGGCGATCACAACCAGTTGCCGCCGGTGGGCCCGGGTAACCTCCTGCGGGACCTTGTACGTTCCATGGCGATCCCGACCACGGTGCTCACTCGGATCATCCGCCAGGCAGGCGTTCTGAAAGAGAACTCCACAGCCATCCTCGACTGGCGAGGTGCGTCCCACATCGGATTCGTTCGTCGGCGCGCGCCGGCCCTGGTACGTCATCGACAAATTTACGGACCGCGAGGATGTGCGGCGCATGCTCCTGCTCCTCTTCGAGGAAGTGCTGAAGGAGCGGCTGGGCTACGACCTGATTCGTGATGTGCAGGTGCTCACGCCGACGCACAAAGGTCCGCTCGGCACTGTGGAGTTGAACATCGAGTTGCAGCGACTCTTGCAGAAGAAGTTGTTTGGGTTCGATGTGCCTACCGTCGAAGCTGGCCACCGCGCGCGACCCTATCCGGGCGACAAAGTGATCCAGACGAAGAACGACTACGAATTGGGCGTCATGAATGGCGCGATGGGCGTCGTAGTTGACGCCAAGCCGGACGGCGGTCTTTCCGTCGATTTCGATGGCCGGCCTGTAGAGATCAAAAGCGGCAGCGATGCGCTTGGCAACATCCAATTGGCCTATGCGACGTCGATCCATAAAGTGCAGGGATCGGAATTTCCCTGCGCGGTCGTGATCGCCCACAAGTCCCACTCCTTCATGCACCACCGCAATCTGCTGTATACCGCGGTAACGCGGGCGAAAGACTCCGTGATTCTTCTCGGGGACCGGTGGGGCATCGACAACTGCGCCGCCAAACGCCAGGTGGACCGCCGAAACACCTTTCTCTCCTTCCTGCTCCACCCGGAGACACGGCAGTGACTGCACCTCCGGTAGATGTCCACACTTACTACCGGCAGGTCACCGACGTGGACATCGGCGAGATCGCCCGCGAACTTCTCGGCGGCCGCATCACGCAGGAATCGCGACAGACGCTGTTCTGCGATTGCCCGAACCACCGGAGCCAGTCCCACCGCTCGCTTCACGTCTGGCTCGATAAGCAGGGCTGGTTTTGCCACGCCTGTGGCATCGGCGGCGATGTGCTGCAGTTGGTCGAATTCGTCCGGTTCGGCCTGGTCACGCGCGGGCAGTCTGGCTCAATGCCGGACTCCCACCGGCAGGCACGCGACTTTCTGGCGGCACACGTTCGGCTTCCGCCCTTGTCGAATGCTCGCTTCCGGCAGTCCGGAACAGGCAGAGGAAGCTCACCGGATTGCGCTCCGCGTGCGTGAGGTGCTGACCGCGTCTGCGGGCGTGTATTACCAGCGTCTCGTCGGAAACCCGGAAGTCCTCGCCTGGTTTCGGGAGAAATACGGAATCAGCGACGAGACGATCGGCCGACTGCAGATCGGATACGCGGAGAATGGCGAGCCCAGCGTCGTCGCGCATGTTGATGGACGGGCCTGGCGCCTTCACCATGCGTGAGCTGGCGGCCACCTCCGTCTTCCGGCCGACGGCGCAGGACGGGCTGGTCCCATTCTTCGATGGCCGGATCGTCTTCCCATATTGGAGCCGCGGGCACGTCGTCTTCATGATCGGCCGGCGCACGCCTTGGACACCGGATCAGGAATGGGAGAAGTCGAAGTACAAGAAACTGGCGGTCCGCAACGACCGAAACAACAGCCACGTCTCGCCGTGTATCCGGAATGACGTCCTCTACAACGAGGATGTCCTGCTTGCGCGGCCCGAGCGGGTCATCATCACGGAAGGGGTTACGGATTGTATTTCCCTGATGGAGCACGGATTCCCGGTCGTGTCGCCGGTAACGGTCCAGATCCGCGAGGCCGACTGGGAACGGTTGCTGCCGAAACTCGCCGGCGTGAAGACCGTCTACATTTGCCAGGACAACGAGATCTCCGAGGCGGGCATGCAGGGTGCGCTGAAGACGGCGCGCATCCTGGCGCAGCACGGAATCGCGACACGGGTGGCCGTTTTGCCTCTTGGCAAAAAACAGCAGGCCGCGCGCGAGAAACTCGCCGGCCTGCCTGGCGGCAGCGCCGAGGCCGACGCGCTGATGACCGACGCCAAGATCGATGTCAACGAGTTCTTCGCGTCCGGCAAGACGGCGGCCGATTTCGAAGCCATCCTCGCGGCGGCACAAACCCCGCTGGAACTGGCCATTTCAAAGCTCAGTCCCGACGTTCCAGATGCTGATCTCAGCCGGATCCTCGAGCCGATCCTATCGGAGGTTGGTCGGCTCGCACCCATTGAACAGGATCGGTACCTCAGGCTGATTCAGGTGCGGTGCGGGAAGATCCGGCTGCCGGTCACTACGCTTCGGAAGCAATTGAAGGTCGTGGGAATCGCACGCCCTCCGCGCGTGACCCGAGCTGGTGCGTTCGTTGGCGGCAGTCCGAGGGGAAACGCCGCAACCGCGCCGGTCGGCGAGCCAGAACCTGCGCCGCTGCGAAGCATCCAGCTCAACAATCGCCAACTGCGCGACGTGATCGCCGATGCCTGGACGGCGATTCACGCGATTAACGAGCCAGCAGGGCCAGACGTCCGGGACAAGCCATTTATGTTCCAGAAAGGCGGCGCACTTGTGCGCATTGCCGGCGCGGGCGCCGAGGGACGGATCGAAGCGCTCGGCGACACGGCGATGTACGGCATGCTTGCCCGGAGCGCCAACTGGCTTAGAGTGACCGAGGAGGCAGTGGTCGCTGCCCCGCCGTCGAGAGATACCGCCCGTGACATGCTGGTGAACCCGGATCCGGCACTCCCGCCGCTGGAATCAGTGGTGCGCACCCCGACATTCGGAAAAGACGCCACGCTGATAACTGGCGCCGGCTACCATCGTTCCGACGCGGCTCTGGATGTTCTCCGACGATTCGCTAGACGTCTCGGAAGTTCCGGCCCAACCCTCACGGGAGCAGATCGCGCATGCCAGAGGGCTGCTAGTGGATGAACTGCTCGTGGACTTCCCGTTTGTGAGGGATTCGGATCGCGCTCATGCCGTCGCCGCAATACTCCTCCCCTTTCTGCAGCGCATCATTGGCGACCTTGCTCCGATACACCTGATCGAGGCGCCCACGCAGGGCTCCGGTAAGGGGCTGCTGGCCACCTTGATCAGCATCGTTTCGACTGGCTCTGCGTCCGAAGGGCGGACTGTGCCGGAAAGCGAGGACGAGGTTCGAAAGATGATTACGGCTGAGCTGATTACCGGCCGGCCGATCATCCTCCTCGACAACCTCAGCGAGAAACGGAAGCTGGATTCGGCCGCGCTGGCGTCCGTTGTGACCCTGCCGTGGTGGACGGACCGGCTCCTGGGCGAATCCACGATGCTGCATCTCCGGAATAATGCCCTATGGCTCATGACCGGCAACAACCCGCGGCTATCCGGCGAGATGAGCCGGCGATGCATCCGGCTCCGCATTGATTCGAGGATCGACATGCCCTGGCTGAGGGCGGGATTCAAACATCCGCTGATCGCCGAATGGGCCCAAGAGAATCGTTCGGCGCTCGTCCATGCGGCACTCACGGTGATTCAAGCGTGGATTGCTGCCGGGAAACCCCTGCACGCGACGCGCCTTGGGTCGTTCGAAAGGTGGTCCGGAATCATGGGCGGCGTATTGGAGGTAGCGGGAATCCCCGGCTTCCTCGGCAATCTGAACGAACTCTATGAAGCGGCGGATACCGATGGTCAGATGTGGCGTGAGTTCACCGGCGCCTGGTGGGAGGCATACCACGAGGAACCGAAGAAAGTCGGCGAACTGAACCAGTTTTGCGAAGAGCGCGACCTGATGCTCAGCGTGCGCGGAGACGGGTCGGCGCGCTCGCAGCAGACACGGTTGGGCAAGGCGCTCGGCGCCAAGCGCGATCGAGTATTCAACGGACTTACTGTCAAGCAGAGCAGCCAACACAATCACAAGACCGGCGTTCTTTATGCCCTCGGGTTGGCAGACGGCGGCGGGACTGGTCCGCGCAGCGACGAACCTCTTGGATTTGTTTGGTGGGGACATCGGTGGGGACGTGGTGGGGACGTTTGCCGACCAACGTCCCCACCAGCTTGGCCCCATAGAATCACTCGATTACGGAGGCGGTGGGGACGTGTGGGGACGTGGGGGACGTATCCCGGAATCCTCGCGCGCAAGAAAATCGCGTGCCCGTAGAAGATATAGCGCGCGAGAGAGAAAACAATATCAGTAGGTGGCCTGAAACTGGCACCAACGTCCCCACCGTCCCCACCGCGTCTGCAACCGAAACAAAACACGAGAGATCAATGGTGGGGACGTTGGCCGCGAACGTCCCCACCAAGTCTCCCGAAGGTCCCCACGCCGAACACCGCGCCGCGATTGACCTGGCCAGACTGGACATCGCGCCGCACCACCGGCGAAGATCCACCGTGATCCCGCGCAATTGAGAAACCACGCATTCCATTCCAGCCAGGAGAGCGATCATGAGCACGGAGTTACAGGAGCATGCGCCAATTGACGCCGGAGGTGCCCGGGACAAACTCGCGGGGTGGCCTGTTCGTGTCTACTGCCCTCGCAACGTGGACGACCGCGAACCCGGAGCAGTTCGCCCGCGACTTCCAGATCAACGACACGGTGTACCGGCGGCTCGATCCCGAGTATTACGTCTGGCTGCGGTCACGGATGGTCATTGCCAAGAAGGCCGCAACCTCCGGGCATCTCCCTCCGGCCGCGTTTGAAGACTTGCGCGTGCGGTTCAACGCCGTGCATGAGTGGGCAGTCGAGCATTTTGGCGAAGCACAACTCGCTCGCAGCAGCGGGGGCATTTCGTTCGGGCTACTATCAGCCCCCGGTGGCTGAGGACGAGGGCCCGCCTGCGCCCGTACCGCGCGTGCGCAAAACCGCCGCCGATACCATCTCACCTGAGGCGATAGCTTTGGTCGATGCGATCAGTGAGCAGGCGCTATCGCTTGGTTGGAAACGCGAACGGCTATACGGCGTTGGCGGCAATGGCATCTTCGACCCTCGGCGCGGGCTTGTCTGCTTTCTGAAGCCCGGCGACCGCATCGGCGAAGTCACGCTCCAATCCATCGAGATCATTGGTCCGCCGCCCAATGGGGCGCGGCAACGCTTCTACAACCCGGATGTGGACCAGCCGTGGATCATCCGGCTCGATCGCAAAGAAAAAACTTGAGGGGACGGCCGGACACTTCGCCGCTTCCGGGCGTATATAGTAATCGAAAGGTTCGGTTCGATAGGCGAGCGCCAGGCGCAACCTTCGAAAGCTCCCTCCTCGCTTCATCTCCTTGCGGGCATACTCGCAATCCCACTTGGGCACTAACGAGAACCATGCGCAAAAACATCCGAATCGAAAACCCGGTGTCCGGGTGTGGATTCACGTCGAAGAATCGCGCCCGGCGGTTTGTGGCGCAGGGACGAGCAGAGTGGGTAGAGGCCGGAGTTTCGATCCGGTTTGTTCAGTCGGACCTCGGCATGGTTCCGCACAGGCTTCCGTGGACGCGACGCGCTGGTCATATGATCGGGCGGCCCATACCGGTAGGGCGGGAATCGCTGAGTTGGCAAACCTGCCCATGATCATGCCCGCCGTGGCCCTGGGAATCGGGCGGCGGAAGGGCGCCAGCAGACACACGTTCTTGGCGACGCAGGCGCTCCGATGATCTGCGGAGCACGGTGAACTCGTTATGGCGCGCAAGGGCAGCACCGGCGGTAGGCACATCGCAATAGAACGCGGCTTAAGACCGGGGTCGTGCGGCCTGCCATTCCGTCGGGAACTTCGTGAGTTGGCTGCCAGGTGCTTCGTCGGACAGCGCAGGGCTTCTCCACCGGCTATTCCATCCACGAGTGAGGTCAGACCATGCCGAGCGTGATCAGGGTCGAGCAACTGGCAGAGATGGTCTGCAGGGCACTTGATATCCCTGCCAAGGACAACGCCGAGAACCTGACTGAGATCCTGCGGACCGCACTGAGCAAGACACGCGACCAGGCAATCGGAGCGGCGAAGGCTGTCTGCCTCGAGATCGCCGAGGACGAAGCCGAGCGCTGCCGCAGTGTTGGCGCGTCAGTGGCGCAGCAGACGGCGCTTACCGTCGCAGCACGTATCCGAAAGCGGCACGTCGACTTGCGGTCGATAGCGGACAGGGGCGCGTTGGGCGCGTCGGAGGCGGCGGGTGGGCCATCCAGCCAACCCCAAGGAAGACGGTGCGACACGGGCCAACCGGGCGCGAACGGGGGCAATACGTCGCCAAACGGGCACTGCCGGAACAATTTTGGGTCCTCCACGGCCACTTTCTGCTGCGGGTGGAATGGTGGCACAAAGTCTCTAGTTACTTGCACTTATTCAGGTGGTCAGGGCAGGTGGTCACCCTGGCCACCCCAGCGTTCGGCACGGTTGGCCGATGGGCCCCACAATAGATGTCAACACTTCCGCCAACCATCACGCCCGCGATGGCGCGGCACATCGAGATCTGGCCCACCGACCGGCTGGTGCCCTACGCCAAGAACGCGCGCACGCATTCTCCGGAGCAGGTGGCGCAGATCGCGGCGTCCATCGTGGAGTTTGGGTTTGTGAATCCGATCCTCGTCGATTCCACGGACGGGATCATCGCCGGCCACGGTCGCCTCCTGGCCGCCCGCAAGTTGGGCCTTGCGGAGGTTCCGGTGGTGGTGCTGGGCCACCTCAGCGAGATTCAACGGCGGGCGTACATCATCGCGGATAACCAGCTTGCGCTGAATGCGGGGTGGAACGATGAGTTGCTGCGGGGCGCCTTGGAGTCGCTCGATGCGGATGGGTTCAACCTGTCGCTGGTGGGGTTCTCCGACGACGAACTCGCGGCGCTACTTGCCAGGGACGAACCGGATGCTACCGCCACCGTCGAGGAAGAAACGGTTCCCGAACCTCCCGCGCAGCCGGTTACGCATGCCCGGGGACGTTTGGCTGATTGGACGCCACCGTCTGATCTGTGGCGACTGCCGGGACGCCGCCGTCGTCGAGAAGTTGATGGCAGGCGCCCGTGCGAACGTGGCGATCACGTCGCCGCCCTACGCCACGCAACGCGAGTACGACCCCACCAGCGGGTTCAAGCCGGTGCCGCCCGAGGAGTACGTGGAATGGTACCGCGCGGTGGCCGCCGGCATCGAGTCGGTGCTGGCTCCGGACGGATCCTACTTCCTGAACATCAAGGCGCACGCCGACGAGGGCGAGCGGAACCTGTACGTGATGGATCTGGTACTGGCGCACCGGCGCCAGTGGGGCTGGCGGTTCGTGGATGAATTCTGCTGGCGGAAGACTGACAATGGCGTGCCTGGCGGTTGGCAAAACCGCTTTAAGAACGCATGGGAACCGGTGTTCCACTTCTGCCGCCAGCAGCAGATCAAATTCCGCGCAGAGGCGGTGAGTCACGAGTCGGACGACTGCTTCGACTACTCGCCCGACAACCCGAAATCGAACTCCGGGAGCGGGCTCCTGGGTACCGGCGCGCGGGGCGCGGCCGCGGACGGCGGGAAGAACCAGGATGCGTGGCAGCGCAGCAGGAATAGCCTGTCCGACGATTCGGAGGGCAGGCACGCCGGACTGGCGCGGCCGAGCAACGTGATCGAAGTCAAGAGCGAGTCGAGCCAGGGATCGCACTCCGCTCCATTCCCGCGCGCGCTGGTGGAGTTCTTCGTAAAGGCGTTCACCGACGCCGGCGACGTGGTCTTCGATCCCTTCATGGGAAGCGGGACGACGATGGCCGCGGCGCAGGTGCTGGGCCGGGCAGGCATACGGCTGCGAGATAAGCCCGGCTTATTGCGATGTGATCGTGCGGCGCATGCTGAACCTGGGCATCGACGCGGTGGCTGGAGTCCAGACGGCGATTCGTTCGCGGACGTGGCCGCGGCGCGCGGCGTCGATCCGGATCAGGCGCTCAACCCGAAGATGCAGGACTCCGGCGCCATCAAGCACCACGGGCCCAATCCCCATTACGGCCCGGCAAAAAAGGCATCGTGAACACGACGCCTTTCTACGGAAGCCGCTCGGCTTCCTGACCCACAGTTTCATTCGACAGACAAGGAGACAAAACAAGTATGCCCGAAGTAGCCACTCCGAACCAGGGCGAACGCGAGTTCGAAACCGGGACGGACGAGTCTTTCAAGAACGCCAACGCCACTGGCAGCGAGGCCCACAACGAGAACCAGCGGGTCACGTACGCCAACATCAAGCGGACCTACGACGTGTACCAGGATCTGGACGTCCAGGCCGCGCGCCAGTCTCTCATCGAGCAGACCCGGCTGAACCAGATCGCGTCGCAGGCTCTGCAGAACGCGGTCGAGACCGCCAACATGGTCGGCAAGCAGGCCATCCGGCACGCCGATGTCGCTGCCGACGCCCTGTGGACCGACGAACTGAACCCGGTGTCGCGTGGCGCCGGTTCGAACCTCACCGCGGGCGCCGTTCCCGCCAACCGGGCCACCGACGTGAGCGCCGCCGGCGTGGGAGTGGATGCCCAGGCAGTGGCCGCCGCCGTTGCCAAACAGGTGGACGCGACGATCACGCCGGTGCTCGCCACCCTTCAGCAGATCGTCCAGGCGCTGGCCACAGCGACCACGGCGATCGGCAACGTGGTCAACCAGGCGCAGCCGAAGACCGCTGCCTAGCCTCGATCCGGGGCGGCTGCGCGGTAGGCCGCCCCACTTATTCAAAGGAGCCATAACGACAATGAACGCTCTGCTTATCATTCTCCAGATCTTTCCCCTGGTGCTGGCCGCCGTCCAGGCGGTCGAGGAAGCGATCCCGCTGCCCGGCCAGGGCAAGAAGAAACTCGAACTGGTGCTCGATGTGATCAAGTCCGCGTACGACGCCGAGCACGGATCTCAGCGCAGCAGATTCAGTTGGGACAAGCTGGTCACGGTGGTGGTGCCGATGATCGCCAGGATCGTCGATCTGCACAACCCGCTTGGCCTGTTCCCCAAGGCCACCCCGACCAAGGCCTGATGGACTGTCCGATGGGCACATCTGTGAAAAACGAACTCCGCGAGTTGCAGGTCCAGAAGTGGCCCATCGACAGGCTGATTCCCTACGCCCGGAACGCGCGCACCCACTCCGACGAGCAAATCGCTCAGGTGGCGGCCAGCATTGTCGAATTTGGATGGACCAACCCGATCCTGGTTGGAGCCGGACAACATCGTGATCGCTGGCCACGCCCGCCTGCTGGCCGCGCGCAAACTGGAGATGACAGAGGTCCCGGTCATCGTCATCGGCGACCTGAGCGAAGCGAGGCGGCGCGCGCTGGTGCTTGCCGACAACCAGATCGCGCTTAACGCCGGATGGAATGCGGAGATGCTGCGCATCGAGTTGCAGGACTCGAGGTGGACGGATTCAACCTCGACCTGATCGGGTTCTCGGCGGACGAACTGGAGACGATCCTGGCCGACGGTGAAGAAGACCACGCGAGGGTCTGACCGACGAAGACGCCGTCCCGGATGACACCGGAGCGTGCGGTAACGGTGCCGGGCGACGTGTGGATCCTTGGCGAGCACCGGCTCATCTGCGGCGACTCGACGCAGTTGGATGTGACGTCGAGAAGGTTCTGGCCGGCGGCCTGGCCGACATGATCTTCACCGATCCGCCTTACAACGTAAACTACGGCGCGACGATGAAGGATAAGCTCCGCGGCACGAACCGGACGATCGCCAACGACAATCTCGGAGCCGACTTCGAGCAGTTTCTGCGCGACGCCTGCGTGAACGTGCTGGCGGTCACCAAGGGCGCGATCTACGTCTGCATGTCATCGTCGGAGATCCACACGCTGCAGCGCGTCTTCCGCGAGGCGGGCGGCCACTGGTCCACGTTCGTCGTTTGGGCGAAGAACACTTTCACGATGGGTCGGTCCGACTACCAACGTCAGTACGAACCGATCCTCTACGGATGGAAGGAAGGCACGGACCACTTCTGGTGCGGCGCCCGCGACCAGGGCGACGTTTGGTTCATCAAGAAGCCGCACGTCAACGACCTCCACCCGACGATGAAGCCGGTCGAGTTGGTGGAGCGCGCCATCCGGAACAGCAGCAAGGGCAGGGACACGGTGCTCGATCCGTTCGGCGGGTCCGGCACAACGCTGATCGCATGCGAGAAGGCCGGCCGCCAGGCGCGCGTGATTGAGTTGGATCCGAAGTACTGCGACGTGATCATTCGCCGGTATCAGGAGTTCAGTGGGAAGGAAGCCACGCTGGATGGGGACGGACGACCGTTCAAAGACGTGGCGGCGGAGCGGCCTAACGTAGCCGCCTGAATCGAACGCTGCCGCCGGGAGGTTGCGGCCATCGAGCAGGAAATACGAAGCGGCAACCCCGACCTTATGGGGCTCTGCCTGGCTCTGTCGGATTGGTCGGCCGAGCTGCGAATTCTCGAAGGACATCCATGGAAGATCAAATCGTCAAATACCTGATTCCTGCGACCGGCCTCATCTCGGGCTTGATCGGCGCCTTCGTTGGATTGCAGAACCGGGCGCTGCTGGCCGAGGTGCGCAAGGAACTCGCGGAGTTGGAAAACCGGATCTTTACTCGGATTAATGGCACGTACGTGCGGTCTGGGGAATGTCGCCTCCGAGAAGAGAATGTCCACGCTCGGCTGGAATCGCTGATGGAAGAGATCCGGAACAGAAACGCCGCCGGCGTGTAAAACCGGCGGCGGCGTGAGGTGCCGTGTCTACTGCCCGATGCGGTAGGCGCGGACGCCATCGGGGCGTTTGAAGGATTCGACGGTAAGCCCCATCTTCTTGCCCAGGCTGCCGGAGATGAAGCCGCGGACGCTGTGGGCCTGCCAGTCGGTCGCGCCCATGATGTCGGCGAGCGTTGCGCCGTCGGCGCGCTTGAGCATGTCGAGGACGATGGCCTTCTTGCTGCCGTTGCGCGCCGAGGGTGTCGCGTCCTTCGGAGTGGCGTTCTTGGCCGCCTTGGTCTTCTTCGGCGCGTGCGGGGCCGCCTGAGGCGCGGGGGCGGGCGTCAGTGCCTGGATGGCTTTCCAGATTCGGGACGACCGCCGTCTTGCGATCCGTGAACTTCTTGACCGGCTTGAGGCTGTCGAAAGGCACCACCCCGGCGAAGGCGTTCCAGACCTCCGGGAAGCGGGCGAGTGGCCAGTCGGCGGAGAGCTTGGCGAACTCCTTCTCGGTGGCGAAATGGTCTTGGCCTTCGGGAACCTGCTCGGCGGCGGCGAAGGCGGTGATGTTGTTGTCGGTGGCGATTGTGAATGTGGTCATGGTCTTCTCCTGATTCAGAATTCGATCTCGTCGACGATCTGGCGCGCCTCGTCGGGGCTGATTTCCTGCGCCGTAGACGCCTCCGAGCGGAGGCGTGCGGCTGTCCGGATGCGGATCTCGCGGCCGGTGGCGAGGTTGGTGCCGTACCAGCCGCCGCGCGGGTGTTCGCGGGTGAGGCGGACTTTGGCCAGCGTGCCGCTGACCTTGACGATGTAGGTCGATCCGACCTTGATGTTGTGTTTTTGCATGGTTAGTACTCCAGTCCTTTGGCATCCACCGCGCTACGGTCGCCGAGGCTGGCGAGGACGTATGCCAGTTCCTCGGTGACGCGGCCGAGGTCGCCAGGGTAGCCCCAATTGGCGGGCTCCTGAGCTTGGTCCTTTTGGTGCTGCTCCAGGCGGCTGGCGATGCGCTTCAGCAGGTCCTGGCACTCGGCGTGGCGTTCCGCGTAGCAGGCGGCGGCGGTTTGCTTGGTGGTCTTGGTGGTGCGTGGCATCGAACACATACATCACTTCAGTGGCGGCGGAAAGCAAGGCCGAAGTTCGACTTTCCGGAAGAAAGATTCAATGGCGGCGTGACACGGGTTGCTGACGGCCCGGTGTCCATATGACAGGAGTTTCTCAGCGGGCGTACGCAAGGTTGCGCGGTGTTGCCCTCAGCGCCGTGCAGAAGGCGATCAAGACCAAGCGGATCACTCCGAACGCGGACGGGACCATCGATCCGGAGCGGGCAAACCAGGAGTGGGAAAGGAACACGTTCGCCGGCAAGACTCTGCATCAGGCGACCAGACCGCAGGTCGCGACGCCCAGTGCACCTCCCCAGCCGCGTGGCGGTTTGGGTATGCCGGGCCAGCCGGACGTATCGAGCGACCCCGTTGCTGCATATCTCCGGGCCCGCGCCGTGAGCGAGACGTTCAAGGCGAAGACGGCGCAGTTGGAGTATGAGGAGCGGGCCGGAAAACTGATCCAGGCGACCAAGGCCGGCGAGTATGCGGCGCATTGGTCCGCGATCGTCGGAGATGCGCTGTCAGCATATCCAGATCGCGTCGCGCCACTGGTCGCCGCGGCGAAAGCCGAAGCGGAGATTCACCGGATCCTCGTTGGTGAAACGAACGCCTTACGCCGCAAGATGGCGAAGGCCATCTCGGACGCAGGTTACTGATGGACGCACCATTCTCGATGTATCAGGTTGGAGCGGAGGCGCTGCTGCCACCACGGGACATCTCCGTGTCGCAGTGGGCTGACGAGAACGTGGTGCTCACCGGATCTGGGTCGGCGGAACGGGGCCAATGGCACACCCGACCGTACCAGCGGGAACCGATGGACGTCCTCAGCCCGTCGCATCCGTGCAAGCAGGTGGTATTAATGAGCGCGGCACAGATGCTTAAGACGAGCATCATGGTGAACTTCCTGGGCTACATCGCGGATGTAGATCCGGGCCCGACGCTTGCGGTGGAACCGCGATCGGAGGATGCCAAGGCGCTTTCCAAGGATCGCGTCGCACCGTTGTTCCGACATTCACCCGCGCTCAAGGGGAAGCTCGCCGCGGTGAAGTCGCGCGATTCAAACAACACGGCGATGCACAAGGTGTTCGCCAACGGGTCCGGGCACATCACCTTCACAGGCGCCATCTCGCCGTCCGGCCTGGCCATGCGTCCGATCCGGTATCTGTTGCTGGATGAGATTGACAGGTATCCCACCAGCGCAGGATCGGAGGGCGATCCGGTATCGCTGGCGATGCAGCGCACCGGAGAGTTTGAGCACAACAAGAAGGTAATCATGTGCTCGACGCCGACGGTTGACGGGGAGAGCCGGATCCAGGCGGCATGGAACACGAGCGACCAGCGCGAGTACTTCGTGCCGTGCCCGAAATGCAACCACTTCCAGATCCTGGTGTTCAGCGACGGCACCGACGGCGGGCTGGTGTGGCCAGAGGGCGAGCCTGAGAAGGCCGCCTACTGCTGCGAGGAGTGCAAGGAACTCATCCCGCACAACCAGAAATCGTGGATGGTGGAACGCGGCGAGTACCGTCCGCAGAATCCTGGGTCGCCGATTCCGGGATTCCGGGTGTCGCAGTTGATCTCCCCGAAGCGGTCCTGGGGAACGATTGCCGCGGAGTTCCTGGTCGCCAAGGAATCGACGGAGACGCTCAAAGCGTTCCTGAACACGGTGCTGGCGGAACTCTGGACGGAACGCGGGTCGGCGCCAGATTGGGAAAAGGTCTATCTGCGGCGCGAGGATTACGAGCTCGGAATCGTGCCGGTGAAGGGATCGCTGCTGGTGGCTGGCGTCGACGTGCAGGATGACCGGCTCGAGGTGGAGATCAAGGCGTATGGCCGGGGGAAGGAATCCTGGTCGGTGGACTACCGGGTAATCCAGGTGCCCGACCAAAACGGCCAAGCCCTCAAAACGTCCTCGCCCGAGGTCTGGCAGGAATTGGAAGCACTGCTCGCGGTGGACTGGCCGCGCGAGTCAGGCGGCACCATGCCGATCATGGCCATGACGATCGACTCGGGCTTCCGGCCGCAGATGGTGTACGAGTTTGCCGCGCGCCACCCGCAACCGGCGCACGGGCCAGCCGGCGACGCTATAGCTGCGCCACGTACCGTGGTGGCTACCAAGGGCAAGCCTGACTTCCTGAAACTGATTGCGTCGGTGTCGCCTACCGACGCTTCGCGCAAGCGGCAAAACGTCCGGATCTGGCACATTGGCACGCACTGGGCGAAGCAGGAGTTCTACGACTGGCTGCGGATCGTGCTGCCAGACGATGGCACGTATCCACCCGGATACCAGCACTACGCCTACAAGGATCAGGACTTCTATCGCGGGCTCTGCTCCGAGTCGCGGATTATCCGGTCCAGCGGCAAGGTGGAGTGGATACCCGACAAATCGGTCAGGAACGAACCACTCGACCTCGCGGTGCTCTGCCGCGCGGCTGCGGCGGTCTGTGGAATCGATCGCTTCTCGGACGAGGATTGGGCAGCACTCGAGGGGACCACCCCGGCGACCGCCGCCGACCAGTCCGCACCGGTGACGGTACTTGGGCGCTCCGCGATGACTTTTGGGGGCCGCGCGGCGGTGGCAGGAACTGGTTCAAATGATCCAACTATCGGAACTTGCAAGCGATGCGCGACGCGCTGCAGCGCGCAATCTTCAGTGGCACGCGCCGTGTACAGTTCACCGACCGCGCGGTTGAGTACACCAGCGTCGATGATATGCGGAAGGCGCTCGCCGACATCGAAGCCGCGATCGCCAACGCCTCGGGTACGACGCCATCCTCTTTCAGCTTGGCCATGCACAGCAGGGACTAGATGAACGCCCTCGACAAAGTGATCGGCTACTTCTCGCCCGAGCGGGCATATCGGCGCGCGCGGTTCCGCGCGGCGACAGAGACGTTCGCGTATGACGGCGCGAAGTCGGGGCGCCGCACGGATGGGTGGGTGGCGGCCGGCGGCGACGCGAACACCGAGATCGGCGCCTCCCTGATCAGTCTGCGCAACCGGTCGCGCGATCTGCTGCGCAATAATCCGTACGCCAGCAAGGCCATCGCCGAACTGGTCGGGAACACGGTGGGAACCGGGATCGTTCCCCAGGCGAAGACGGGAACGCCGGAGCTCGACAAGATCATCGACGCCGAGTGGCTCTACTTCGCTGAGAACTGCGATCCGGGCGGGCAGTTGGATTTCTACGGGATGCAGGCGCTCATCGTGCGCACGACCGCCGAGAGCGGTGACGGTATCGTCCGGTTCCGGCCGCGGTTGCCGCAGGACAATTTCCGTGTCCCACTCCAGTTGCAGGTGCTGGAAGGGGACTTCCTGGATGTCTCCAGGACCATGGGCATCGCGACTGGGCACATCATCCAGGGCGTTCAATTCAACCTTTTCGGGCAGCGCGAGTCGTACTGGCTCTATAACTATCACCCGGGTGGCGTCTACCTGCTGAATCCGTACGGGGGACTTCTGAGCCAGCCAGTGCCCGCCTCGCAAGTGATGCACACCTACTGCATCCTGCGGCCCGGCCAGGTGCGCGGCGTGCCATGGCTGGCGCCCGTCATGCTCGCGATGCGGGACCTCGACGATTATCGCGACGCGGAGCGCATGCGGAAGAAGACGGAGGCGTGCCTGGCGGGAATCGTGACGCGTCCCGAGGGTTCGGGTGGCTTGCCGCTCGGTGCGAAGTCCACCGACCCCAAAACCGGCAACACGCTCGAGCGGATGTACCCCGGCATGATCGAGTATCTGAAGCCCGGCGAGGACATCAAGTTCAACGCGCCGTCGCCGGCCGGCGGGTATCGCGAATACCTCATGACGGAACTCCAGGGGATCGGCGCCGGTATCGACGTTCCCTATGAGTTGCTCTCCGGGGATTTGTCCAACGTCAACTACTCCTCCTATCGAGCGGGCATGCTGGGGTTCCGTAACGCCATCGAGGCGTTCCGGTGGTTGACGCTGATCCCGATGTACTGCCGGCCGACGTGGCGCAGGTTCATCGACACCCTGGTCTTCATCGGAAAGATCCCCGAGGCCAACTATGGCGTGCAATGGACGGCGCCGAAGTTCGAATCCGTGGATCCGCTGAAGGATGCTATGGCCGAGTTGAAGCGCATCCGCACGGGCACGTTGACGTTGTCCGAGGCGATCGCACAGAACGGCTACGATCCCGAGAAGCAGTTGCAGGAAATCAAGCGGATGAACGAGTTGCTCGACGAACTGCAGATCATCCTGGATTGCGATCCGCGCAAGGTGAACGACAAAGGCGTCGAGCAGCAAACTGGCGGAGGCGAGTCGCCGGCGCCAGCCGTGAAGCAGACTGGCACGGTGAAGCATTCAGCCCGGCAGTGGGATTCGCCCACCCGCACCTACGCCTCGTAAATCAACAGCTACAGGAAGGAGTTCTTTATGCCCGAAGAAATCACGGGGACAGCGCCGGAGACCGCCCCGGTGGAGGTCATCGCTGCTGCGGCGCAGCCCGAACCTCAACAGGAGACCGCGGAATTCCAAGTCGAGCGCTTCACGGTTGCGGCGACCTTCGCTCCGCCATCGGCCAATGACGATGCCCGCACCATCGATGCCGTCTGGTACACGGGCGCCAAGGTGCCGCGTTTCGACTGGCGCACTGGCGAGGAATACGACCTCATCCTCGACATGAAAGGCTGCCGTATGGATCGCCTGAATAACGGCGGTCCCGTACTGGACTCGCACAGCGCGTACGGCGTCGAGAGTCAACTGGGCGTGGTGCGCAAAGCATGGGCGAAGAAATCCACCGGCCTGGCCACGATCCAGTTCAGCAAACGCGATGCCGTGACTGCGATCTGGAACGACGTGAAGGGCGGCATCATTCAGAACCTCAGCCCCGGCATGTGGATCTACAAGAAGGTCGACACCACGCCGAAGGGCCAGGAACGCAGGGAATTCACCGCGACGGATTGGGAACCGTTCGAGATCTCCCTCGTGTCCGTGGCCGCCGATGCGGCCACCAATTTCATGTCGGCGGCGGTAACGCCACCGGCGCCACCGAGTGTAGTTGAACCCGAACGGGCATCTGCCCAGACAAAGGAGAAACCTGAGATGGAAACGACCACGCAGGACCCGGGCGTAGAGGCCCGTCAAAACGAAGTTGCCCTCGCCGCCGCGCGCGACGAGGCGGTGAAGGCGGAGCGGTTGCGCGCCAGCACCATTCGCGCGATCGCGACCGGCCCATTCAAGGTGGAGGAGAGCTTCCTCGCCGCGCTGATTGACGAGGGCGTGTCCGTCGACGTCGCTCGTGAGCGCATCATGACGAAGCTCGATGCCGAGTACCGGAAGAATCCCACCGTTCCGATTAACCCGCCCCATTTCGGCGGCAAGGACGAGGTGGACAAACGGCGCGAAGGGATGGAGGCTGCGTTGCTCTTGAGGGGCAACCCTCGCGCGCCCCGCGAGCTGGTCGGAAAAGGGCCGGGAATTTGCCGGGCTCACGCTGGTGGACATGGCGCGCGAATGCCTGAATGCCGCCGGCGTGAAAACGCGCGGAATGGACCGGCACGAGATCGCTCGTGTGGCGCTCCAGGGTCGGCACGGGGCGTCCGAGTATTTCGATGGCGCCATGACCACCAGCGACTTCCCCAACATCCTGGCGAACGTCGCCAACAAGACCCTGCGCCAGGCGTATGAGGCGGCGCCCCGCACCTTCGTGCCGTTCTGCCGGCAGGTCACCGCGGCCGACTTCAAGCCGGTGAATCGCATCCAGTTGAGCGACATCGCCGCCTTGCAGAAGACCAACGAAAACGGGGAGTTCGTCCGCATCTATCTGGGCGACTCGAAGGAATCCTACGCGCTCACGACCTGGGGCGGAATCGTGCCGATCACCCGCAAGGTGGTTCTCAACGACGACCTCCAGGCGTTGACGCGGATTCCCGCCGGATTGGGCATCGCGGCCGCCACCCTCGAGAGCGACACCGTGTGGGCCGTGATCACGGCGAACGCGAACATGGCCGATGGCCTGCCGCTGTTCCACGCGACGCACAAGAACCTGACGGCCACCAATGGCCTCGCGGCCGTGGCCAACATCACCGCCGCGCGCAAGGCGATGCGCAAGCAGACTGCGCCCAAGGGCACGATCCTGAACCTGATTCCCAAGTACCTGATCATCCCGGCGGCGCTCGAGGGCATTGCGGTCCAGATCACCAACCCCATCAACCTGGCGGCAACCGCATCTTCCGCCGATGTGCCCGCCTTCGTGCGCGCCATGGTGCCGATCGTGGAGCCCCGCCTCGATGCGGTGGCGAGCGTCGGCGACACGAACTGGTACACGGCGGCCGACCCGAGCTCGATTGACACGATCGAGTATTGCTATCTCGAGGGGCAGCAGGGTGTCTACATCGAGACCCGGCAGGGCTTCGAGGTGGACGGCGTCGAGATCAAGGCTCGTCTGGATTTTGCTGCCGCGGCGATCGACTTCCGCGGCTTGCAGAAGAACACCGCGGCGTAGGGCGGTTGAGTCAACATTCCGAGGCAACGAAAAGGAGAAAAGAATCATGATCAATTTCGTGAAAAGCGGTGACAATCTCACCCTCGCGGCGCCCTATGACGTGCTCTCCGGGGGCGGCTTCAAGGTGGGCAACGTCTTCGGTGTGGCCGCCATCGACGCACTCTCGGGCAACAATGTCGAGTGCGAGGTCGAGGGTGTCTACGACCTCGCCAAGGACGCCAGCACCTTTGCGCAGGGCGATTTGGCCTACTGGGACGACACGGCGAAGAAGGTGACGTCCACGGTCGGCAGCAACCTGCTGATCGGAGCGGTCGAGGTGGCCGCCGCGACGGGCGCAGCCGTTGTGCGGGTCAACCTGTTTAGCGTGCCCGGCTTTTCGGGGCAGGCGCACGGCCTCAAGGTGGCGTATGCCAAATACGACTTCAGCGTGGATGGCGGCGCATCCTGCACGCCGACGGTCAGCGACACCATCCCGATCAACGCTGTCGTGTTCGGGGGCGGCGTGGTCTCGACTACCGCTGTCGCGGCGGCCGGAGCGGCCACGGTCTCGATTGGAACCGTTGCCGGTTCCGGTGCCGCCAGCATCCTGGCTGCCACTGCCAAGGCGTCGCTCGGGACGAACGCGTTGGTCGTACCCACTGCCGTCGCGACACCCGTTCAAGATGTCTGCGGCCGGCAAGATCAACGTCACGATCGCCACCGGCCCCTTGACCGCGGGCGTTATCGAGGTCTGGGCGCTCTACGCCACCGCCGCGGCGTAATCCCATGGCGGCGTGGTCACAACAGTCCGGTTTGGCGAACGCGGCTATCCTGGCCGCGTTCGGCCAGCCGGTTTCTTACCAGCAGGGCGCAGGTGATCCATTCACGGTCATCGGCATCCTAGACAAGAGGACCGACGAGCAACGCCACCCCGACACCGTGTACGCGCGGCTGTTCGTGGCACTGTCCAGTTTTTCGACGCCGCCTGATCACGGTGATGAGGTCACCGTCGACGGCGCAGCCTACACCGTTTTCGAAGTACTGAACGATCCCGCCGGCGGTTGCTGGCTTTCCATTCGAGAGAAGACCTGATGGCATCGGTACGGGTGTTCTACAAGAAGCAGGTTCGGATCGATCAGATGAACTTCCGCCAGCAGTCCATGTTCAAGATCGGGACTGTTGGCGTGGCCGCCGTCAAGAACCGCCTGGCGGCCGCGCAAGGTCCGACCGATTCCGCCGCGAAGCCACTCACCAAACGGTATGCGATCCAGAAAACGAAACTCGGCAGGGGGAACCGTCGCAACCTGATGATGACCGGCGACATGCTGCGGAACTTTCAGGTGCGCACGGTATCGGATAACAAGGCGAAGGCCAGCAACTCCACTCGCAAGGACCGGCTGAAGGCGTGGATCAACCAGAAGATCGAGCCATGGGTGGTGTTCTCGCCGAAGAACAAGGTGGCGGTGGCGGAGTCCGCGCGGCGGGTACTCAGAGAGATGGCCCCGAAACTCATCCTGGAGCGCAGCCTTGGCGGTAAGCAACATGATCGACACCTCTAATCTGGTAGACAACCTGGTCGCCATGCTGCGAGACATTCCCGGATCTGGTTGACGAGATGGCCGGCGATCCGGAACGGATCTACGCCTACCACGACCAGTACCCGAAGCATGTCAGCCTCACGCACGCGATCCACCAGATGCCCGCGCCGTCTATCATGGCGGTCTGGCAGGGCACGGGACCCGGTTCGTTCGGCGGCATGGATGTGTGGAAGCACCAGGTGACGCTGTTCCTGCGGGCGCGCGAGACGTTCGATGGCGACCCGCCCAACGCCGTACTACCGGCTGTTCCGATTGATCACCAAAGGCGTCCCGACCGCCAGTGGGCAGCAGATGCTGAACACCACGGTCCATCCCTCCTTCTACCCGATGGACCTGCCCTTGATTCAACGGCAGACCGGATGCCGAGGGGCTGGACTATTTCGAAGTACCCATCACGTTCACGGAGATTGGCGATGACTGAGTTCGTGTATATGCGCCCGCCATGGGGCGAAGGCGAGATTCGAAAGGTCGAGGCGAAACCCGAGGTGCTGACGCCCCTTATGGTGGCTGGCTTTAGCCAGTGCGAACCGCCGGCCAACGAAGAGGAGGTAACGACCGATGTCCACGACTAGGCTTCAGGAAGTACTGGTCTGCTTCGGGAAGAAGAAGCAGGCCGATATCGCGACGGCGCAGGTTGCAGCCGACATGTGGCGGTTCAGCAAGTTGAACGCCGCGCTCGCGAACCCGAAACTGGCGACCGAAAACGACGCCGAGGAGTACGGCAAGGGCCACGAGTTCCCGACCGCCACGTTCAAGACGGCGTGGGACGTGGACGCCACGCTGGAGAAGTATCTCAGCGCGGAGATCGGCGCGTGGGCGGTTGCGTTCGCGTTGGGCAAGGTCGTCAAGAGCGGTGCTGGCCCGTACGTGTACACCTGCACTCCGCTCATGCCTGCGGCTGGCGATGCCGCGGAGTTGCCGTACCTCTCGTACGTCGAGCAGATCCGGCCCGGTGCGGGCGTCGTCCTCGACCGGCAGGCGGTTGGCCTGGCCGTCGAAGGCTTCCAGATCACTGTCGGCTCCGGTCCTGGCCGCGCCAACAGCAAGATCAGCGTCGAGTTGGTCGGGTCCGGCAAGGTTATCGACTCCGCGACCGGCATTACGATGCCCGCCGCGACCACGGAGAAGCTCCTGCCCTCCGCTTCGTTGACGCTCTCGATCAACGGCGTGGACTATGTGACCAACAAGAACATCGTCTCCCTGGAAACGGGCTGGAAGAACAATATCCGGATGGACGCTGGCTTCTTCCCCGGCTCCGGCTTCCAGACGGCAGGCGATGGCTCCACCGGCGCGATCCGCGGCAGGCTGGAATTCGGCAATCGCGTCGGCAATCTGAAGTTCGTCGCGCGGTTCATGAACGGATCGGACGAGTACACGAAGCTCAAGGCGCAGACCACCGGCACGGCGGTCGTGACGCTGGCGTACGACGCGAACAACTCGCTCCAATTGACGTGGCAGCAGGTGACCTACTCCGTGGTCGAGATCGCGGAGACGGACCAGATCCTCACGGTCGCGGTCGAGTGCCTGCCGATGTACCACGTCACGAACGGCATCCTCACGGCGGTCGGCAAGACCGTCGTGGATGCAATCTGCTCGTAAGGACACTTTCGATGGACACCAACGCTCCTGTTTTCGACGCCACCAGGCCGGTGGCGATTCAACTCCGTGGCCCGGACGGCACGAAGACCGTCCGGGTCCGCTTCCCT